>NZ_CP031015.1:0-2400000 GCF_003850245.1 Microbacterium sp. ABRD28
CGAGCCAGAAGCTCTGCGTCTCGCGCATGACCCACGCGCCACCGACGGCGACGAGGGCCATCATCCCCCCGATCGACAGGTCGATCTGCCCGGCGATGATGAGCCTCGCCATCGCGATGGCGGCGATGAGGGTGCCCGAGATGTTGACCAGGATGGTGGTGATGTTGGCCGCGCTGATGAATGTCGGATTCACGGTGGCGAAGAGCACCACGAGTGCGGCGGCGAGCACGATGAGACCGGCGCGCCCGGTGGCGCCGCCGACGTGAGTCGTGCGGCGCCACCGGACCCGGGGGCTCTTCGCGGCGGAGAGCGCGGAGGTCATTGCGGGTTCGTCTCGTTCCAGTAGTTCTGCCGGGTCTCGTAGCTGATACCGCCGAGGGGCTGCAGGTACGTGTCGAGCCGCTCGTCGAAGGCCGCCGCGGGGTCGGCGACATCGGCGTTGTACTGCTCGATCGCCTCGGGGCTGTCGAGCTGCACGGCGTTGATGATCGTCAGCGACGGGATCGTCTTCCCCTCGAGCCAGTCGGCGCCCCACACACCGGCGGCGTACCCGACGACCGAGAAGTTGAACGCGTACGTGGCCTTGTACGGTCCCCCGGCCGCGATCATCTCCAGCGCCTGCGGCTCCCCGTCCGAGCCGAAGAACGCCATGGCGTTGACGTCGAAGCCTCCCGCCTCGACGGCCGACATCGCACTGAGCACGACCGGGTCGGGACCGATCACCACGTCGATGTCGGGGTTGGCCTGGAGCACGGTGCTCATCGATGTGAAGCCGGAGTCGGGGTCGCCGGTGTCCCACAGCACGTCGGCGACGACCTCGACGCCGTCCTGTTCGGCGAGCACATCGCGGATCGCGTCGAAGCGCGGCTTGATGTTCGGGAGCGAGTCGAGGTTGAAGATCACGACGTTGGCCTCGCCGCCGAGGTCGGTGTCGACGTACTCGGTGACCGCGGCTGCGATCTGCTCGCCGATCTGCTCCTGGTTGGCGACCATCGGCATGGTGGACGGACCGCTCGAGAGGGTGAACACGGCTGCACCGGTGTCCATGATGTCCCGGACGACCGGGCGCTGCGCCGCGACATCGACATCCCAGACGAACATCGCACCGACGCCCTGGTTCTGCAGGGAGCGGAGCTGATCGACGTTACGGGCGGGATCGTTGTCGGCCACGGTCTCGGTGAAGGCCAGCCCTGCCTCGTCGGCGGCCTCTCCCATGGCGCGCGACGTGGCGGCGAACACCTCGACGTTGACCACGTTCATCGCCGCGGCGAGCCCGCCGTCGAGCGGCGGCGCTTCACCGGTCTCGTCGCTGGGGACGAACGGCTCGGACGGGCGCTCCGAGACGCCGTCGCCCACGCCGCTGTCGGTGGCGCCGTCACCGCCGCCGGCCCCGGGGGCGGCATCGACGGAGCACCCCGCGGCGAAGAACATCGCGCCGATCAGGAGCGCCGGAACGAGGGTGCGCCGGGCCACACGGCCGTCGGCGTTTCTGCTGCGCATCATCGCGCACCTCCATCGGTGAAAGGGATCGTCCGGCGCGGGTGTCGCCGGGCGGTGGTGTCAGCATGACAACCAGCGAGCGCCGGTCGCATCCGCCGCCCGTCGGGCATCTGTCCCCATTCTCCCGACGGCCTGCACGGCTCCTGCGACCGACGACGCGGCATGCTTGACGATATGACCTCCGACGATGACGTCGCCCCGCCGCAGGAGTCCGCTGCGCCTGCGCCTGCGCCTGCGCCGACGCCGGCCTGGAGCCGCTACGCCATGGATGAGGAGATCGGGGCCGGCGCGGTCCTGCTCGCCGACGCGACCCTCAACGACATCGACGCCTTCCGCGAGACGTGGCATCGCATCTCCGTCCCATTCATCCCCGGCGCTGCCCACAGACGTGACGGAATCCGCCGTCGAGCTCCCCGGCCCGGGCGGCGCGATCTCGGCGTCGGTGTTCGCGCCGGCGGAAGCGAGCGAAGCGCTGCCCGGCATCCTGCTCATCCACAGCGGGGCGTTCGTCGGCGGGTCCACCGCCTCCGTCCGCGGGCAGGCGATCGACCTCTGCCGCGAGGTGGGGGCGGTGGTGGTCGCGGTCGAGTACCGCCTTGCTCCCGAACATCCCTATCCGGCTGCGGTCGAGGATTGCGACGCCGCCTGGCAATGGTTGTCGACCCCCGCAGGTGGGGTGAACGTCGACCCTTCGCGCCTGGCGATCCACGGGACGAGCGCCGGCGGCGCTCTGGCGATCGCGGTCGCGCTGAGAACCCGCGACCGCGGCGGAATCGCCCCGCGCATGCTGTTCCTGAACTCGCCCGAGTTGGATGACCGCCGTTTCAGCGCCAGCATGGCGAAGTTCGTCGACACGCCGGGGTTCACCGCGCGCGACGCAGAGATCAGCTGGCGCCTCTATCTCGGCGACATCACCCCGGGTTCGGACGCCGTTCCTGCAGACGCTGCGCCGGCGCGAGCGGAGAACCTGCGAGGCCTCCCACCCACCTACCTGGCGCTGATGGAATTCGACCCGCTCCGCGATGAGGGCCTGGCATTCGCCGGCAAACTGCTCGCCGACGACGTCCCGCTGGAGCTTCACCTCTTCCCCGGCACGTTCCACGGGTCATCCGCTCTCGCACACGCGGAGGTGTCGCGTCGGGAGCTGGACGAAGAGGTGGCCGTGCTCCGCCGCGCACTGAGTGGAGGCTCGCGGTCGTGACCGGACCACGACCGTGAGCCTGCGGCGGGAGGACAATGGACACGGAGGCGGACGATGAAGGCCCTCTTGATGAAGTTGTCCGCGATGGATTCCGACGCCGAGGCGGCGCTGCGGGTCATCGCCTACTTCGACGCGCTCACTCTCCGCAGCGCGACACCCGAGATGATCGTGCGCGGTACGGCGGCCCTGGCGGAGACGGCGGCGGGCCTGCGCACCGAAGACGGAGTCGAGCACCGCTTCGCTCCTGACGGCCGCCGACTGTCGGCGTCATCCGACGGACGCCCCCGTCGTGAGCAGCATGCGGGTTCGACGACGGTGTGGCTCGAGCGCGAAGCGGAGCCCGCGGCGATGGACGACCTCATCCTCGAGCGCTTCGCGCTGGCGGTTCGCGCCGTCGGCTCCGACCGGGGCGAGCGGAACGACACCGTCGATTCCGCCCTGGTCGAGACCGCGCTCTCGCACCGCGAGCCCCTCGAAGAGCGCAGCCTCGCCCTGCGGCGGCTGGGCTTGTCCTCCTCCGCCCACGCGTGCGTCGTGGCGATCGCTCCGGCCGGTTCCTTCGAGAACGCCGGCGAGGTGGGCTCGGGAATCCTGGGGATGCTGCGGCGCAGCCATAGCGCTCGGGGCGCGATGCTCGGGGGCATGTCCGCGGCGATCGTGCCGCTTGCCGCGACCGACCCGCAGACCGTTAGGGAGGACTTCATCACCTCACTGCGTTCGGCGCTGTCGGCCGCGCCCGCGCCGGTGCGCGTGGGAGTCGGCGGAGCAGTCGGCGCATTCGACGCGCACCGCAGCTGGGCACAGGCCCGCCTCGCCCTGCGCTTCAGCTCGCCGAATCGGCTGGATGCCGCGGTGATCGACGCCGATCAGCTCGGAGCGCTCTCGGCCCTTTCGACGGTGGATGCTGCAGTCTGGCAGCGCGACCCGCGCGTCTGCACGCTGCAGGATTTCTCCACCACCGAGAACGGGCGCATCGACCTGGCTGTGCTCGAGATGTACCTCGCTCACGGGTCGCTCCGCCTCGCGGGCTCGGCCCTCCACATGCACCACAGCAGCGTGGCCTCGCGCCTCGCCCGCGTCGAGGAGCGGCTCGGGCTGGATCTCACCAATCCCCAGGACGTGTTCGACGCGCGCCTCGGCCTGGTCGCGCTCACCCTGCTCGAGACGGCCGGCGACCAGGCCGAGACGGGTGCGACGGTCACGACCGACCTCGCCTGACCCCCCGCCGGGGCGCCCACGACCGCCTCCCGGCCATCCCCTCCGCCGTTCTCGCGCTGCGCGAAGCGCCACCGCGTAGGCCTCAGATCTCCTGCAGCAACGTCTGCATCTCGGCGATCTCGGCGGTCTGGCTCTCGACGATCGACTCGGCGAGCGCCCGCATCTCGGCATCCTCGCCGTCTTCGATCAGGTCTTCCGACATCTCGATCGCACCCTCGTGGTGCACGATCATCTGCTCGAGGAAGAGACGCGCGGCATCCTCTCCCTCCGCCGCTTCGAGAGCCTGCATGTCGCCCTCGGACATCATCCCCGAGTGCCCCATGCCGTCCATACCCATGTCATCCATGTCGCCCATGCCGATGCCCTCGGCGTCGAGCCACTCCTCCATCTGCTCGATCTCCGGGCCCTGCGCCGCCTTGATGCGCTCGGCCAGCGACGTGACGCGCTCGTCGATGTCGTCCTTCGCCAGGAGCATGTCGCTCATCTTCACCGCCTGCTCGTGGTGGGGGATCATCATCATCGCGAACCGTGCATCAGCACTCATCGGCGCAGCTTCCTCCCTCGAAGAATCGTGCCCGCCGTGTTCTCCCATCTGTTCGCCGGTCGATACCGTGACACATCCGGTCAGTGCGAAAGTCAACGCGACCGCGGCGGCCATACCGGCGACAGATCGCCTGTTCGACGTCTTCATGACATCCTCCTCGTTTCCTCCAGGATACCCCTCCCCCGTATAGCGCCGGCGGGGTGCGGAGCATTCCCAAGGCGCTAGGGCACCACGATGCTGAAGTCCGGGTCCCCGCGCTCGAGCACCCCGAGCAGCTGCACGAGCAGCGCCACATCACCGGTGACGCCCAGCCCTGCCCGTCGCGCACCCGCGACATCCCCCGCCGCCAACGGCGCGAGCGCCGCGCGCGGCACCGAGACCGTCACCGCGCACTCCCCCCGGCCGTCGCGCACCGCGGTGAAGACGCCGTTGCGGAGCGTTGCGCGGTACACCTCGCCGTGGTCGGGGAAGACCCACCCGATCGCAAGATCCATCTCCCACGCAGAGGGCCCGTCGACCTGCACGGCGAGCGCGTCGAGGAACTGCCGCGGCGCGAGCGCCGTAAGCACATCGGCCGAGAGCGACACCGGTGTCCCCCGGCTCCCCACCCGCAGCTCGTCCGCACCCATGAGGTAGGCGTTGCGCCACGTGCCGTTCTCGCTGCCGAATCCGAGCTGCTCGAGAACCTCGGCGAGAAGGGCACGGGCATCGGGATGACCCGGGTCGGCGAACACGGCATGATCGAGCAGCTGCGCGGCCCACCTCAGGTCGCCCTCCGCGGCGGCGCTGCGCGCCCGGTCCACGACCGCGTCGACCCCACCCATCGCGTCGACGTACCGCTCGGCCTCGGCCCCGGGCGGATGCCGCCAGAGCCGCGCCGGATTGCCGTCGTACCAGCCCATGTAGCGCTGGTAGATCGCTTTGACGTTGTGGCTCACCGAGCCGTAGTACCCGCGCGCATGCCAGGCGCGCTCGAGCACCGGCGGGAGGCGGAACTGCTCGGCGATCTCGATCCCCGTGAGCCCGCGGTTCAGCAGGCGGAGGGTCTGGTCGTGCAGGTAGGCGTACAGGTCGCGCTGCTCGCCGAGATACTGCAGCGCGCGCTCGCGCCCCCACGTCGGCCAGTGGTGCGAGGCGAACACCACCTCGAGGTCGTCGCCGAAGAGCGCGATCGCCTCGGTGAGGTACCCGGCCCACGCGCGCGCGTCGCGCACGAGCGCCCCGCGGATGGTCAGCACGTTGTGCAGGGTGTGCGTGGCGTTCTCGGCGATGCAGAGCGCCCGGGCGTCGGAGAAGAAGATGTGCATCTCGGCGGGCGCTTCCGAACCCGGCGCGAGCTGGAACACCATCCGCACCCCGTCGATCGTGCGTTCCTCTCCGGTCCGCGAGAGAAGGTCGGTGGGCGGGATGAGCGTCACCGTACCGGTCGAGGTCGTCTGCCCGAGCCCCGCACCGACGCTCCCCCGCGGTCCCTTCTCGAGCACCGCGCCGTACATGTACGCCGCGCGGCGCGTCATCGCCGTGCCGGCGGACAGGTTCTCCGAGATCGCGTGCTCGAGGAACCCGTCGGGTGCGAGCACCGGCACCTCGCCCGCATCGACGGCCGCCTGCGTGGTGACGCCCTTCACCCCGCCGAAGTGGTCGACGTGGCTGTGGGTGTAGATCACCGCGGCGACCGGCCGGTCACCCCGCACCGAGCGGTACAGCCCGAGGGCGGCCGCGGCGGTCTCGGTCGAGATGAGCGGGTCGATGACGATCACCCCGCGCTCGCCCTCGACGAAGGTGATGTTCGACAGGTCGAGCCCGCGCACCTGGAAGATCCCGTCGACGAGCTCGAAGAGTCCCTGACGGGCGACGAGCTGCGATTGCCGCCAGAGACTCGGATGCACCGTGGCCGGCGCTTCGCCATCGAGAAACGCGTACGCGTCGGCATCCCACACCACGGCGCCCGCGGCGCCCCGCACCTCGCCGGGGACGAGCGCCGCAAGGAACCCGCGATCGGCGTCGGCGGCGTCCTGCCCGTCGGCGGGGGTCGCGTCTGGCTCGATCACGGCCCGGCCGTCGGATCCGGTGGCCGCGGGGGCGTCGACGTCGTCGTCGGCGCTGCGGCAGGCGGCGCCGTCGTCGCGCCCGGCACCGCCACCCCGACGTCATCCGGCGCTTCCGCGGCATCCCGTGCCCGCCGCTCCACGTGCCACGGTCGCTGCCGGTGCACCTCGAGCAGCTGGGCCCCGAGCCCGAACAGCACCATGGCCAGCCACACCAGGATGTTCAGCCACGGGATCTGCAGGCCGATGATCAGGAGCACCCCGCCGGCGAGCGCCGACACGACCGGCGGAACCCGGTCGCGGAAGATCAGGCGCCCGAGGTAGTGCGCGCTGTAGATGAAGGTCGCCAGCACCATCAGCGTCCACACCAGCAGCCCAGCGAGCGCGAGGGGGAAGCCGACCACCGTCACGGCGAGCACGAGCAGTGCCGGCGGCACGGCGATGGCGCCGATGAATCCGACCAGCAGGGCCTTCCACGGTGAGGGGATGAGGTGATCGGTCACACGGTCGAGCCACCGCGGAATGAGCAGCCCCGCTGCAAGGGTGATGAGGCTCAGCGACACCAGCGCGAAGAGCGCGCCGAGCAGCCAGCCGACGAACACCGCCCACGGCGAGACCTCCATGCGGGGCGTCTCGGGCGGTTCGATCCGCTCGACCGATCCCGCGACCGCGCCGTCGGCGATCTGCGCCTCGTCCCCGCTGACGTAGGTGAGATCGCCGCCGATCGATCCGTCGACCCGCAGCCGCTCGGTGCTGAGGTACACGTCTCGACCGACGTCGCCGGAGACGATCGTTGCCCCCGTGGCTCCGACGACGTCGGCGTCGATCAGCGCGCCCTCGTCGACGCGCAGCGATTGGGCGAACACCGTGGCGCTTCGCGTCACCTCGCCGCTGATCGTCACCGCCTGCCCGGCGAGCCGGACGTCGCCGTCGACCGTGCCGGTGATCGTGATGGTCTGCGCGGCAGCGATGATGTCACCGGTGACGTCGCCGCTGACGGTGACGCTCTGGCCGGCGGCGTAGACGTCACCGTCGACGGTGCCCGAGACATCCACGGCGACGCCGGAGTAGAACTGGGGCCCCTCCCCGTCGTTCGATGGCGCGACGACGACGGCGGCACCGCCGGTGCCGAGGAGCAGGATGACGGTCGTCACCGTCACCGCGAGGAACGGCCGCGCGACGCGTCGCCACGTCGTTCGCGCGCGGGGAACAGTCTGCGTATCGGTCATACGCCCACGGTCGTCGCGCTCGCACGCCGCAGGCAGGTCGAACGTCCCGCCGCGCCGCCCGCGGCCCGCCCGCGCCGCACCCCACGGGGCCGGCGCATCGCTGACATATTCTGCGCGCCCGCGCAACCTCCTCCCCCGTGTCCGACGCCCCACGCAGAATGAAGCAATGGCTTCATCTCTGGCCCCCGATCCCACGACCGATGAAGGTCGTTCCACACCCTCTTCCTACGGCGTCCTGTGGTCGCGCGTCGAAGACGGCTTCTACGTCGCCAACCGCGACGGCGTCTTCCTCGGCTACCTCGACCGCGAGGCCGATGGCACCTATCGCGTCTTCAACGGCCGCTCCCGCAAGGTCGGTGAGGCACCCGACCGTCGCGCGGCGATGGCCGTGCTCCTCTCCCATCACGACGAGGAGGCGATGGCATGAGCCTCACCACCGGCGACGAGCTGGTGTCGGTCGTCTACGTCAGCAAGGCCCGGGCGGATGTCGGCGACGACACGCTCCGCGACATCCTCACCGAGAGCCGTGAGAACAACGCCCAGTCGGGCGTGACCGGCGTGCTGCTGTACCGCGACGGCCAGTTCGTGCAGGTGCTCGAGGGCCCGCGCGACTCCGTGCAGAGCCTGGTGGCGACGATCACGGCCGATCCGCGTCACGGCGACATCCGCATCGTGCTCGACGAGCCGATCGACGAGCGCCAGTTCGGCGACTGGACGATGGAGTTCCGCCCCGTCGCGACACCGCAGACCGCCCTGCCCGAGGGGTTCCGCGACACGTTCGATGATCTGGATGCCGCGGAGAGCCCCGACCGCGCTGCCCGCGCCGTTCACGACATCGGACGGTGGGTCAAGGCGCGCACCCTCCGGGGTTAACCCGGAGTTTCACCCCACAATCACCCTCATTTGACCCGGAACTGATCCATTCAGGCGCACATAAAGTAGCGTCAGCAGAGAGAGTTCGGACGCAAACGCCGACTCTCAGTCCGAACCGCGGGTCACCCGAACACCTGCGGTCGAAAACCTCGCTCGGTCCGGTGGCAGGCACCCGTCGCACCCCAGAACGCGACGCCGATCACCGACCCCCCGAATCGCAGGTGCCGTGACCCGTCCCACAGCGGGTCACGGCACCTGTTCTGTCGATCATCACCGGCGCCGTTGCGCATCCGCCCGCGCCACGCCGCGTTCCGTGCACGGATGCGCACCCCCTTCCGCGCGTCGCATGGTGCGTTCTCCGCACATTTGTGCACATACGTGCAATTGACGCGGGATGGGCTTTCTGGCTTTCGACGGGCGGATAGGGTTCTCGACGGCTCTGGAAACGGTTCCAGGGATCCGACAAGGGAGTTCAGGATTCAATGAGGCAACGACTTCTGCGGCGCAACAGCTTCTGGCTGGTGTTCTCGCTCGTTCTCATGCTCGTCTCTGCTGTGGGGGCGTCGCTGGTGCAGACCGCCGGCGGCAGCGTCGAGGTCAAAGACATGCAGTGGGAGGCGGCCTCGGGCCGCGAGATGAACGCGCTGCTGTTCAAACCGGTGGCGGCGTCGGCCGACGACCCGCGTCCCGCGATCGTCGTCAGCCACGGCTGGTGGAACAACCGCGAGATGCAGACGGCGAACTACGTCGAGCTCGCACGTCGCGGGTACGTCGTCGTCTCGATCGACATGTACGGCCACGGCGACTCCGACCCGCTGCCGGCGGGTGAAGAAGCGGTCGGCGGCACCGGCATGTACGACACGGTGAAGCTCCTCGCCGACCTGCCCTACGTCGACACCGAGCGCATCGGCGTCTCGGGGCACTCCAACGGCGCCCGTGCCGCGAACTTCTCCGTCGCCCTCGACAACGAGGCCGACACCCCGCTCATCGCCTCGGTGCTGCTGGTCGACAACGACGCGGTCTACACCGATGAGGAGGGCGCGTACACGAACGTCTACGGCCCCCGCGACACCGGGATCGTGCAGGCGCAGTACGACGAGTTCTTCTTCCGCAGCTATGACGCCGAGGGCAACGCGCTGACCCCGCCGCGCGAGTTCCTCTCCACCCCGAACGCCCAGTCGTTCCTCTCGTTCGGCGCCGACCCGGCCGACGCCGAGCAGCGCGAGGGCTTCGAGGTGTACACCGAGAACGTCGACGGCGATGAGGCGATGCGCGTCATCTACTCGCTGCCGCAGACGCACCCGTGGTCGACGATCTCGAGCGCCGCGGTCGGCCACCTGGTCGACTTCTTCGAGGAGTCGCTGGGGGCTCCGAACCCGATCCCGGCGAGCAACCAGATCTGGCAGATCAAGGAGATCTTCACCACGATCGGGCTGATCGGCTTCGGTGTCTTCCTCGTCGCCTTCACGCGCGCCATGCTCGCGGTGCCCGCGTTCGCGCGGCTCCGCGTGACCGAGCCCGTGCCCGCTGCCGCGCCGACCCGCAAGGGCCTCGCGTGGTTCTGGGGCGGACTCGCTCTCTCGGTCGGCGTCTCGGCGATCAGCTATGTGCTGCTGAGTCAGGCGCCCTGGGCGGGCGGCATCGCGTTCGGCGTCACCAACCTCATCGCCCCCGGTGTGCCGTGGTTCATCGGAATCTGGGCGGCGATCAACGGCCTCGCGGCCATCGCCATCATGGTGGTGTCGTACCTGGTGTTCGGGCGCGAGAGCGGCCAAGACCTGCGCGCATCGGGCGTGCTCCCCGGATGGGGCCGGTTCTTCCAGGGCATCGGCCTGGCGCTCGTCACGGTCGTGGCCGCGTTCCTCATCGTCTTCGTCTTGGACTACTTCTTCACCACCGACTTCCGCCTGTGGGTGGTCGCGGTGAAGGTGTTCACGCCCGAGAAGATCTGGTTCGCGCTGCTCGTGCTGCCGCTGTTCCTGGTGTACTTCTTCGCCAACTCGGTGGCGATCAATGGGTTCAACCGCTTCACCCTGGCGGGCAAGGAGTGGCTGAACACCCTCGTGCTGGCGGTGTTCAACGCTCTCGGGCCGGTCATCCTCGTCGTGCTGCAGTACACGACGTTCTTCATCACCGGCGAGACGATCCCCGGCTTCGGGGGCATCTTCAGCATCTGGCTGTTCCCCGTCATCCTGATCCTCGCGGTGGCGGCGGTGATCAGCCGAAAGATCTACCGAGCGACGAACAACCCCTACATCGGGGGCTTCGTGAACGCCGCCGTCGTGACCCTCATCTCGGTCTCGAACTCGCTCGTCTTCGTCTGACACTCGCTCCCGCTTCGGTGACTCGGGCCCGGCGCTTCGGCGTCGGGCCCGAGCCGCCGATGAGGAGCAGGGCGAGAGTTGCTCCCGCCGCCACCCCGCCGAGCACCGCGGCGGATGCGGCGACATCGCCCGCCCCGACCCACCCCGCGATCGGATAGGTCACCAGGTAGCACGCGTGAGACAGCGCGAACTGCGCGGCGAACACCAGCGACCGGTTCTCCGGGTTCGCCGCCTCGGCAAGAAGGCGGCCCGTCGGCGTCGCGATCAGTGACGTCCCTACCCCGAGCACCAGCCATGCAGCGAGCATCCCCCACCACGCCGCGCCGCTTCCCGCCGGAGCCAGCGCCGCTGCCACCCCTCCCGCCAGTCCGCCCGAGACGATGACGGCCCCGGTCTGCATGACGGCCGGCACCGACCACCGCGCCACCGCGCGCGGCACGGCGAGCGCCGCCACCACCGACCCGGCGCCGAACACCGCGAGGGCGAGCGCGACGGCGGCGTCCTCCGCTCCCGCACGATCCTTCACGAGCACGACGGTGTTCACCAGCACGAGGGCGACGCCCGTCGCGACGACGACGTTCGCGACGAGCACGAAGCGGAGCGACGGCGTCCGCAGGAAGGTCCGCGCACCTCCCGCGAGCCGCTGCCAGAAGGTGGATGACTCCGTCGAGGCGACCCGCGGCACGGCGGCGACGAGAAGGAGCACCGCCGACCCCGCGAATCCGAACGCCGTTCCCGCGAACAGCGCCGAGAACGGCACGATCACGAGCAGCGCCGCGGCGAGCACGGGACTGAGGATCGCCTCGAGGTCGTAGGCGATCCGCGAGAGCGACAGGGCGCGCGTGTAGTCGTCGGGCGCGGGAAGCACCGAGGGGATCAGCGACTGGAACGTCGGCGTGAAGGTCGCTGACGCGGCCTGCAGCAGGAAGATCAGCGCGTAGATCTGCCAGACCTCGGTGACGAAGGGCAGCGACGCCGCCATCGCGAGGCGCATGAGGTCGGCGCCGACGAGAACCGCTTTCGCCGGCAGACGATGAACGAGTGCCGCGATGACCGGTGCGACGCCGACGTACGCCACCATCTTGATCGCGAGCGCGGTTCCGAGCACAGCCCCCGCGGCGGCTCCGGAGAGTTCGAACGCGAGAAGGCCGAGGGCGACGGTGAGAAGACCGGTGCCGACGAGCGCGATCACCTGCGCGCCGAAGAGCCGGCGATACGTGCGATTGCCCAGCACGCTCACGATACCTGCACGCATGCGAAGATACTAAGTCATGATGGATGGCACACTGAACGTGTGAGCCACGACTCCCGCACGACCGTCGATCCGCAGGACGGGTATGTGGATGTCGCCGCCGAGATCTTCCGGCTCCTGTCCGATCCCACGCGCATCCGCGTCATCCTCGCGCTCCAGGAGGGCGAGCGCTCGGTGACCCAGCTCGCGGAGGTCGTCGGCAAATCCCCGACCGTCGTCTCGCAGCACCTCGCCAAGATGCGCCTCGGGCGCCTGGTGCGCGCCCGGCGCGATGGCACCACGATGTTCTACAGCCTGATCGACGAGCACGTGCGCCGACTCGTCACCGAAGCGGTGTTCCAGGCCGAGCACACGGTCGACGACGACCCGCGGCATCACCGCGGCTGAGGCCGCAGCGACAATCACGATTCAACGCCCGAAGACCGCCCGCATCGCCTCCCACGCCTCCGCGCGCACGTACACCGGCACCTCGTCGATCTCGACCGTCCGCCGCAGCACGACCCCGCCCGACACCCGCTCCCCGCGGAAGGCGTCGACCCACTCGCCCGGCGGCAGCGCCACCTCGTGCTCGGCCTCGCCCTCCGCCACCACGGGCGACACGAACAGGTCCGCCCCGAGGAACCACTGGAACGGATGCGACCACGCGCCCTCGAACGACGGGTGATCGAAGTACACCGGGCGCATGAGCGGCAGGGAGGTGCGCACCGTCTCGCGCGCTGACGCGGCGAGGTAGGGCACCAGCCGTTCGCGCAGCTGCGCGAACCCGCGGAAGACCGGCAGCACCCGCTCGTCGCCGGTCTCGCTCGCGACGTTCCACGGGGTGCGGTCGCGGAGCGGCGTGCGGTGGTGGTTGAACTCGGAGTGGTACTGCATGATCGGCACGAACGTCGACGCGGCCGTCGCCCGGAGGTACAGCTCCGCCGTCGGCAGCGGTCCCGAGAACCCCGCGATGTCCCAGCCCCAGTAGAGGATGCCGCTGGCGGCGGCCGACAGCCCCGCGAACATCGACCAGCGGAAGGCCTCCCACGTGGAGTTCTCGTCGCCCGCCCACACCGCGCCGTGCGCGCCCGCCCCGGTGAACCCGGCCCGGCTGAACGTCACCGGCGCCTTCCCGGCCGAGCGGAGCAGGTCGCCGTACGCCTTGGCGTACGCGACGGCGAAGGTGTTGTTCGCCTCGTCGCCGCGCCGGCCGTCGAGGTAGACCAGTTCACTCCCCCACGCGTGCTCGCCGCCGTCGGTCTTGAACCCGTCGATGCCGACCTCCTCGACGAGGTAGCGCCGCTTCTCGGTCCACCATCGCGCGGCCCGCTCGTCGGTGAGGTCGGGCATGGTCGAGAGCGGAAACCACCAGCCGCGGTTGCGGTAGGGCCGGAGGCCCCCGCGCGCATCAGGCTCGCGGATCAGCACGTTCTCCTGCACCGCCGCCTCGCGGTCGGCCTTCGCCTGGCCGGTCGGGTGCGGACGCGCCTTCAGCAGCGGAATCTGCCAGAGGAGCACCCGGATGTCGCGCGCGTGCAGGTCATCCACCATCCCCTTGGGGTCGGGCCAGGCGCCGTCGGCGGGGAAGGTGAAGTCGGCGAGCCGGTGCGGTGCGCCATCCTCCGTCACCGCGTACTGCGCATCGTGGAACGCCGTGAACGTGCTCTCATCGCTCCACGCCTCGATGACGACCGATCCGACGGGCACGTCGTGCTCGCGGTGCAGGTCCATCTGGCGCAGCACTTCAGCCTGGGTGTTCCACTCGTTGCCGCTCGCCCACAGGCGGAACACCCAGTCGGGCAGTTCCTCGGGCCGCCCGGTCTCGCCGACGAACGCGTCGAGCACCTCGCGCGGCGCCCCGTCGTAGAAGGCCACCTCGACGCCCGGCGCCTCCGACCCGACCTCGGCTTCCACGATGATGCGGTCAGGAACCGAGTGACCGATGTCGAACCAGGTGCGCCGGGTCGTCCGCACGTGGAAGCCCCAGCCGTCACCGCCCACGACGTGCGCGAAGGGCATCGGCAGGTACGTCTTCCGCGCCGCGCCCTGGCTCTTGTACTGCTCGAACACGACGCAGTCGAGCATGCTGCCGCGCTGGTCGAGGGTGTCGAAGCGCTCCCCGAATCCGGTGACGTGCTCTCCGTCCGCGAGTGGCTGCGCGAATCGCACCCGCGACGTCACCTGCCCGTCGGTGAGCACCGAGACACTGCCCGGGATGACGCGGCGCGTCCCCACCGCGGTGACGACGTCGTCGGGCGCGGGTTGCCAGGCGGCGACGCCCGTCGAGAACGCGCGGGTGCGCTGCATCCGTCCCGCGTCGGTCGTCCCGATAAAGAGGTACACCAGTGTGGTCCCCGCTTCCGGCGCGGTCGTCTTGAGCACCCACCCGCCGCCGTTTCCCGCCAGGCGCTCCTGCGCCGCGGCGAGGTGCCCGTCGGGCTCGGCCGCGCTCTCGGTGCGGGTCGGCTCGACGCGCGTGAGCGGCTCGCTCCGCGTCGTCACCGTGCCGTCCGGGGCCGTGACCGTGATCTCGGCGACCACCTCGCCCACGTCGGCCGACGCCCGCACGCCCAGTCGCAGCGGCTCGCCGGCGACGGGGTGGACGGGCCAGCGCTGATCGGTCGTCACGAGGTAGGGGTGACCCGATCCGGCCGGTCGGTGCGTGATCATGCGGAGTGCTCCTCAGAGGCGCTCGGGCGGCCGAGGTCGACCGCGAGTCGGATGTACATGGCGTGGCTCCACAGCAGTGGACGCGCCGAGGGCCCCCAGCGCGTCACCCACTCGTCGAGCCGGTCGGGGGCGAGCAGATGATCTTCGACCTGCTCGGGCATCGCACCGTCGGCGTCGACGGTCGCTCCGGCCCAGTCGAGCAGCTGCTCCGCGCGCTCACGGTCGCCCGCGCGCAGCTGCGCGAGCCCGAGGAAGCACGACAGCAGCGGCCATTGCCCGCCGCCGAAGTAGGTGTCGTCGACGAAGCGGTGCACGCCGCCGCCGACGGTGAGGTCGGTTTCGATCGCCGAGATGGTCGCGAGCCCCAGAGCGGATGCCGCGGGCACGACGTCCATCACCCCGACAAGGGCGGCGAGGCTGGCGTCGACCGCGGTCGATCCCACCCATTTCACGAGGTGCGGGGCCCGTCCGTCGCGTGCGGCGCTGACGCCCCGCTCGGTGATCGCCGCATCGATCTCGTCGGCGAGCGCCTCGGCGACGAGGCGGTGCTCGGCGCCGAGCGCCGGCAGCGCCGCGGCTGCGCGGGCGCCGGCCACGAGGCATCCGAGAGTCGAGATGTGCACGTGCTCGGAGTGCTCTTCCCACCAGTCGAAGCAGGGGCGCTGCCACGATGCGGCGAGGTAGTCGAGGGTGAGGCCGATCGCTTCGGCCCAGCGGCCGGGGTCGGCGTCGTGACGGGCGACGTGCGCGCCGACCGCCCAGATCCAGGTGCCGTAGCCGTCGAGCTGGAAGTCCCACCAGTCGTCGTCGCCGTCGCGGCCGTCGAAGGTGAAGCGGGTGGGGAGCATTTCGCTGTCGGCGAGCGGGCGCCCCGCCTGGGCCGCCGCGACGATCCGCCCGATCTGCGCCGACCGCGACACGATGACGCCCGCGCACCAGTCGAAGAACCGCTCAGCCGACGCCATCCGGCCGGCGCTCGACATCGCGTCGGCGATGAACGCCCCGTCGCGGAACCAGCTGTAGCCGGCGTACGCCGAGAACGTCGGGCTCGCAGGGTAGGCGCCGGTCGGGTCTTGGAGGCGCTCGATCAGGTCGATGCTGCCGGCGACGAGGGCTTGCCGGTCGATCTGCGCGGTGTGGGAGAAGGCTCCGGAAGGAGGAACGGTCATGGTGTGTCCTGGAGGGTCGAAGCGAGGAAGGGCAGGCGAGAACGCCCAGGCGCAGGGGGCGACCCGGCGGCGGGGAGTGAAGACCCCGCCGCCGGGTCATCCCGATGTCAGCCGCCGATGACCGCGTTGATGCGCTCCTCGGCCGAGGCGAGCGCGTCTTCGACGCTCTTCCGCCCGGCCTGGGCTTCGACGAGCTCTTCGGTCATGATGTCCTGCATCTCCTGCTGGCCTTCGCCGACCACCGGCTGCAGGGCGACCTCGTCGAGCGAGTCGAACACGGCCTGCCGGTTCTCGGGGTCGCCGCGGGTGAGGTAGCTCTCGAGCTCGGCCTCATCCGAGATGGCGGGAAGCTCCCATCCGGCGTCGAGGCGGATCTGCACCATCACGTCGCTCGAGGTGAGGAACTCGGCGAACGCCTGCGCGGCCTCCTGGTTCTCCGAGTCGGCCGACACGGCGACGCCGTTGGAGAACAGGGCGCTCGCCTGCTGCGTGTTGCCGGGTTCGACGGCGATGTCCCACCCGAAGGGCACGTCGGCGAAGGCGCCGAACATCCAGATGCCGGTGTGCAGCATCGCGAGGTTGCCGCTGGTGAACAGCTCGGTGTCGAAGTCGGGCGTTCCCTGTCCCTGTTCGATCGTCGGCATGACGGTGCCGCTCTTCTCGACGAGCCACTCGGCGGCTTCGATCCCCTCGGGGGTGTTGAAGGCGACCGCGGTGCCGTCGTCGTTGAGGAACTGCCCGCCGTTCTGGGCGAGCACCTTGTAGAACTCGAAGAAGCTCACCGGCTGGTGGTCGCCCCACACTCCGGCATCCTGATCGGTCAGGGCTTCGGCGGCGGCGAGCTCTTCCGACCAGGTCCAGTCGGCCGAGGGGTAGTCCAGGCCCGCGGCGTCGAAGAGGTCCTTGTTGTAGAAGAGCACGACGGTCGAGAACGAGCTCGGCAGCGCGTACTGCGCACCGTCGGCCTGGTACGCCTCGAGCACGCTCTGGCGGTACACCGACGGGTCTTCGACGTCGAGCTCGGCCAGCACGCCGTTGGCCTGGTACTCGGCGAATCCGCCGTACTCGATGTCGAACACGTCTGAGACGGTGCCGGCAGCGACATCCGTCTGCAAAGCGGTGGCGTAGTCGGCGTACGGCAGGGTGGTGACCTCGACGGTGATGCCGGGGTTCTCTTCCTCGAAGGCGTCGACGATGGTCTGAAGGTTCTCTTCGTTGCCGCCGTTCGAGATGAAGTTGGTGTAGCTGATGGTGACGTTCTCGCTGCCGCCCTCGCTGCCACCCGTGCTGCCGGCGGCGCAGCCGGTGAGCACGAGTCCTGCGGCGACGATGCCGACACCGGCTTTTGCGGTGACTCTCATGATGGGTATCTCCTTTGATGCGGTGGGACGGGTCCCTGTGGTGAAGAACGGGAGGGTGAGTCGGGTCGGGGCTACTTGAGCCCCGTGTTCGCGACCCCCTGGATGATGTATTTCTGGGCGAAGAGGTAAAGGGCGAGCATCGGCAGGATGCTGATGACCGAGCCGGCCATGACGATGTCCCACTGCGTCGTGTACTGGCCCTGCAGGCCGGCGAGCGCGACGGGGAGGGTCTGCACCTCGGGTGAGCGCAGCACGACGAGCGGCCAGAGGAAGCTGTTCCAGCTGCCCATGAACGCGAAGACCGCGAGGGTCGCGAGGGCCGGACGGATGTTGGGGAGGATGACGCCCCAGAAGATGCGGAAGTGTCCCGCGCCGTCGAGCGAGGCGGCTTCGTCGAGCTGAACCGGCACCTGGTTCATCGCCTGGCGGAGAAGGAAGACCCCGAACGCGGCGGCGAGGGTCGGGAGGACGGCTCCGAAGTAGGTGTCGACGAGCCCCCAGGTGCGCAGCTGCGCGAAGAGCGGCACGACCAGCACCTGCAGCGGGATCATCATGGTCGCGAGGTAGATGCCGAACACCACCCCGCGCCCGGGGAAGGGCAGCCGGCTGAAGACGTAGGCGGCGGTGGCGCTGGTGAACAGCTGCGCGAGCGTGGTGATGACCGCGAGCAGCAGGCTGTTGCCGACGACGCGGGCGAACGGCACGTCGGTGAAGAGCCGCAGGTAGGCGTCGAGGCTGGGGTTCGCGGGGAAGAACGACGGCGTGCCGCTCAGGCCCGTGCCCGGGGAGAGCGAGGTGATGAGCGTCCAGTAGAAGGGGAAGAACATCGCCAGCGCCCCGAGGGCGATCACCACGTGGAGGATGATCGAGCGTGCGCTCCAGCGCGTGCGGGGCCCGGTGCGCGGGCCGGTGCGCGGGCGCTGCCGGGTGAGGGTCGTCTCAGCCATAGTTCACCCACCGGCGCTGTCCGCGGATCTGAATGACGGTGACGGCGAGGATGACGATGAACAGCATCCATGAGAGAGCGGATGCTTCGCCCGCACGTCCGTACCGGAAGGTGAGGTCGTAGATCTGCTGCACCACCACCTGGGTCGCGCCGCCCGGGCCGCCGCCGGTCATCGCATACACCTGGTCGAAGACCTGGAAGCCGTTGATGAGCGAGATGACGAGCACGAAGAACGTCGCCGGGGAGAGCAGGGGCAGGGTGACCGAGAAGAAGCGCCGCCAGGGTCCGGCTCCGTCGACGCGGGCGGCGTCGAGCAGCTCGGGGTCGATCGCCTGGAGCCCGGCGAGGAGGATCACCATGACGAACCCGATGTCTTTCCATGCCGACGCGAGAATGATCGACGGCATCGCCCAGGCCGGGTCGGTCCACCAGCCGGGGCCGTCGATGCCGAAGAACCCGAGCACGGTGTTGACCACGCCGTTGGAGGGATTGAGCAGCCACCGCCAGACGAGGGCGACGACGATCCAGCTGGTGATGACGGGGAGGAAGTAGATGCCCCGGAAGAGGGTGCGGCCGCGGAGCGCGGTGTTGAGCGCGAGGGCGATGAGGAGGCCCCCGACGTACACCAGCGGCAGGTAGCCGAGGATGTAGTACAGGGTGTGCCAGAAGATGGCGGCGGTCTCGGGGTTGGTGAGCAGCCGCACGTAGTTGTCGAAACCGACCCACTCCGCGGGGCGGAGGAGGTTCCACTCGGTGAGGCTGATGCCGGCCGCGGCGACCATCGGCACGAGCACGAAGAGGGTGAGCGGCACCGCGCTCGGCAAGAGGAACACCAGCACGGTGAGGGCGTAGCGCAGGCGTCGCGAGCCGCGACGGCGCGAAACGGCCGGGCCGAGGGCGGGGGGTCCGTCGACCGGCGGGGTGGCCGTGGCTTGGCTGAGCAGCCCGGTCATCACCGGCTCCCCTGGCCGACCAGGCGCGCACGGATGAGGCGGCCCTGGTCGCCGACGTCACTGCCGGTGTCGAAGGGGGTGGCGAGCACGAGGGCCGCGGCACCCTGCGCCCAGCTGTCGTCGAGCCAGGTCTCGACGTTCACCGGGATGGTGCGGCGGTGCCGCTGCAGGTGCGAGCGGAACGCGGGCTCGAACCCGGCCGACCAGTGCGACCAGGCGACGGTACCCTCGCCGAGCACCACGATGGCCGCGGGATCGATGACGTGGACGATGCCGGCGAGGGTGCGCCCGAGGAGGCGCCCGGCGTCGCGGTAGAGCGCGATCGCCGCGTCGTCGCCCGCCTCGGCGGCGGCGAGAAGGTCGTCGATGCCGGCGCCCGGGTCGATGATGCCGGCCTCGCGGGCGCGGCGGACGAGAGCGGCTTCGCCGATGACGGCTTCGAGACAGCCGAGGTTGCCGCAGCTGCAGAGGGGGCCGTCGTCGGCGACGGGGATGTGTCCGATCTCGCCCGCGCCACCCGACGCGGCGCGGAGCACCGTGCCCTCGACGACGATGCCGGCGCCGATGCCGGCGCCGATCGTGACGACGAGGAAGTTCTCGTGCGAGCGGCCGATGCCGTAGAGGCGCTCGGCCACGGCGAGGGCGTTGACGTCGTTCTCGATGACGACGGGAAGACCGATCGCTCCGCGGAGCGCTTCGCCGAGGTGGATGCTGTTCCACCCGAGCACGCCGCACTCGACGACGCCGTTGCCCGGCTCGTCGACCGTACCCGGCACCGCGACCCCGACGCCGAGGAGAGTGACCTCGTCACCGGCGTCGATGAAGGCCTGGATGCGGTCGGCGAGGTCGAGCACGAAGGTGCTGGCGGTCGCGTCGAACGGCACTTCGGCCGAACGGATGACGCGCCCCGCGATGCCCACCTCGACGAGGGCGACGTGGGTGGCGCCGACCTTCACCCCGATCGCGTGGCCCGCCGATGCGGCGAGACCGAGCAGTCGCGCGGGGCGACCGCCGCTGGAGGGTGCCTGCTCGAGCTCGGCCACGAGTCCTTCGCCGATGAGCTGCTTCACGAGCTGCGTGATGAGCGCGGGCGAGAGATTCAGCGTGCGGGCCAGGTCGGCGCGGGAGGCCGCGCCGTGCGCCCCGAGCTGGGCGAGGATCGCCGACCGATTGACGTCGGTGCGGTGAAGAGACGATGTCATCGTTGACCTCAGATCTTTCTAAACGACTTCATTTAAAACTAAACAAAGTCGGAAAGCAAGAGGGAACTTCCTCGGTCGTCGAGTGAGCGCAGCGAGTCGAAACGCCCCCCATGTCGATTCCCGCCCGCCCCACTCGACGCATCTGTGAAAGCAATCCGAAGGAGTGAAGATGCGCGAGTTGGTCTGGACGGGGTTCATGACGGTCGACGGGGTGGTCGACTCCCCCGGTGGCGTCGAGGAGGGGCATCCGGGCGGAGGCTGGGTCTTCCGGACGGATCTGGTGCCGGAGACGTTCGACCTGAAGGTCGCCGAGCTCGAAGAGACGTCGGCGCTCATGTTCGGCAGGCGCAGCTTCGAATCGTTCCGCGACTTCTGGCCGACCTCTGCCGACCACGCCGATTACAACCCGCTGCCGAAGTACGTGGTGTCGTCGACGCTGAGCGAGAGCGCGCTGCATCCGCAGTGGCGCGAGCAGACGATCCTGCGCACCACAGCCGATGTGGCCGAGCTGAAGAAGACCGACGGGGGCGCCATCTTCATCCACGGCAGTGCCGAGTTGGCACGGCGCCTCGCCGACGAAGGACTCATCGACCGGTACAACCTGCTGGTGTTCCCCGCACTGGTCGGGGGCGGCAAGGGCGTCTTCGCCGAGCAGCCGCACCCCGAGCGGCGGCTTGCCCTCCGGGAGTCGGAGGCGTACTCGAACGGCGTGCTCAAGCTGATCTACGAGGTGGTCCGCTGACCTGAGGCGAGCCCACTACTCCGGTCGTTGAGCGAGCGAAGCGAGACGAGACGCGGGCTCACCAGAGCAGCAGCGCCAACCCCGAAGCGTTGTAGAGCACGTGCGCGGCAATCGCCGCCCACAGCCGTCCGGTCACCACGGTCAACACCCCGCACCCGACGCCGACCACGAGCGATCCGATGATGAGGCCGACCGGCACGAGCGACCCGGCGGCCACGACGTGCAGCAGCACGAACGCCGCGGTCGATGTCGTGACGGCGACGATCGACGCACCGATCCGCCCGGCGTCTGACAGTGCGTCGAACAGCGCGCGGACCAGCAGCCCTCGGAAGTACAGCTCCTCGATGATGGGCGAGATGAGCACCGCGGCCGACGCGGCGATCGCCAACGCGATGGTCGCGTCCCCCGTCAGCGCTCCGCCGAGCGGCCCGCCGAACCCGCCCAGGGTCGGCGCAACGAGCTCGACGACCGCGCGGGCGACGACACCGACGAACAGTCCATATAAGAGGTCGGTCCAGATCCAGTGACGGATGCCGGTGGCCCGCGCGAATCCGATCAGAGACGTGAACGCGGCTGCGGCGACGACGGCGATGATGAGCGGCGCGTTCGCAGCGAAGATCGATGCGACGGCGGCGATCCATCCGGGCATGCCCGCCCACATCGGTCCGGTCGCGTCGACGACGAAGAGAAGGAGAGCCGCCGCCGCGAACCCGCCGGCGGCGATGAGAAGCGCCCGCCACGGCTGGTGGTACGACCGGGTGAAGAGATACGGCTGCCCCGGGGTGACGCCCGGGACGGAAGACATAGAGAAAATGCTATCCGCAATGCTCGCCGATTCACGACGCAACGACAGCGACCCCGGGCACGTGCCCGGGGTCGCTGTCTGAAAGTTGCGCTGAGGCCGACTGCCTTACTCGGCGTTGGCGGCCGCGCGGCGGCGAGCCACCGCAGCGGTGATCGCGATGCCACCGAGTCCGACGGCACCGGCGCCGAGCCAGATGGCCGCGGCCGGAATCGCGTTGCCACCGGTCGCGGGCAGCGAGCCCGTGCCCTCGGCACCCGTACCGCCACCCGTGCCGCCGCCGGTTCCGCCGGTGCCGCCCGTCGCGGTACCGACCGTGATGCTGATTCGACCGAACTCACCCTCCGAATCGAAGACGTTCACCACATACGTGTCAGGGGTCTGCGGAGCGGTGAAGGTCGCCGATGCCGACCCGTTGACGGCCTGCTTCGAGACGATGCTCGACGGGAACTCGCCCGCGAAGGCGATCGACGACAGGGTGTTCGGCTCAACTCCGGCGCCCTCGACGCCGAAGATGACCGTGCCATCCGCGACGCCGTTCACGGTGATGACCGTGGACTGACCGGGTGCGAGGGATGCATCGCCCGCGGTTACCTCGAGGGTCGCGGTGTAATCGGCGTTGGCCGCAGCGGCGCTACCGAGGACGAGCAGACCGGCGACGCCGGCTGCGGCGAAAAACTTCTTGAACATGGAGGACCTCCCACAAGGTCAGCGAGGGACAAGGGCGAAGTGCCCCGGATGAAGAGAGACGGGCAGCCCCGGGCGTGCGCCCGGGGCTGTCGTCAGAGACGGATGATCAGCGGTTGGCAGCTGCGCGGCGACGAGCCACAGCAGCGGTCACGGCGATACCACCGAGGCCGACCGCGCCCGCACCGAGCCAGATGGCGGCGGCCGGAACGGCGTCCGAACCGGTCGCAGGCAGCGTGCCGCCCGTACCACCGGTACCACCGGTGCCGCTTCCAGCAGCAGCGACGGTCAGGGTGACGCTGTCAGTGTCGCCGTCACCATCGGTGATGTTGATCGTGTACGTGCCGCCCGCGGTCGGCGCCGTGAAGGTCGCCTGAGCGGTGCGGTTCTCGTCGGCCTGCTTCACCGCGGTGTCGCTGCCCACGGCAGCGGCGAATGCGATCGAGGTCAGCGTGTTCTCGCTGACGCCGGCGCCGCTGGTGGCGAACGTGACGGTTCCGTCGACGTTCTGCGCGGTGATGACGGTTGCCTGACCGGGGGTCAGCGTCACATCTCCCGCGACGGTTTCCACGTCGGTGGCGTAGTCGTCGGCCTGAGCAGCAGAGGCCGCTCCGAGAACGAGCAGTCCAGCAATGCCGGCTGCAGACAGAGTTTTCTTGAGCATTTCGCGGTACCCCCCACAAGGTCCTGTGCGTCGAAGTCGATATTCAGAATGAACGCGACATGAGAGGCAGCTGTGTGTGAGCTGTGTCGCCGAACGTCTCCATGGTACGCATACGGCAAAGGGTTTCCACAACCTGCAAAGTTACTGGGAAGTAACATTTTGAGACCCGGTGTCCCCCGTTTGGGGGACAATGCCCGGCGTGTCGTGGGATTTGCGACCTCAACCGTTACTGAACGAGCGTGCCAATTGCGGCGAGAGCGACGTAACTCGGGTTGTACGCCGCATGCACGAGAACGGCTCCCCAGATGCGGCCGGTGAGCATCACGATAGCGGCGCAGGTGAGGCCGAGCAGCGCCGTCGTGATGACGGCGTCTGCCGTTGCGGTTCCGGTCAGCGTGTGCGCCAAGACGAACAGTCCGGTCGACACCATCATTGCGATGATTCCGGCCGCCACCTGGCCAAGGGGCCGCCGCAGCATGGTGAACACCGTCACCAGGAGCAGACCTCGGAAGAAGAGTTCCTCGACGGGCGGCGCGATCACGATGGGGCCGAGGAGGTCGGTGAGCCACCACCCCGCCGGAAGGGCCCCGTCGACCGTGGTGAATGACGGAAGAGCGCCTGCCCCTCCCCCGGCGGCGAGCCACCCCTGTATCAGTCGCAGCGCAGTCGCGAGGCCCACACCCCACAGCAGATCCACAGCGCGGAATCTCAGCAGCCCGACCGGTCGTGAGCGACGGAAGGCCAGAACGGTCGGCACCACCATCCCGATCCACACAAGCACCGTCGCGACGACCGGTGCCCACGGCGAATCCCACACCCACTCGACGACGGCGCCGACGAGGACGCCGAGCCCGAGGCCGATGAGGCCCGCGGCGAACGCCCACTCGCGCCAGCGGCGCACGGTGCGCCCGCCGAGCCGCCAGTCCGTGCGGCCGCGATGAGCGGACGCTGCGGACGCGACGTTCCCCGCGGAGAGTTCCTGTGCTTCCCGGCGCCGATCGCGGCGTGAAGGCGCGGCGTCGACGTCGCTAGAGTGATCGAGCACTCGCTCACGTTACCCCGCGGGGGAAAGGTAACCCGGTGTTCGAGATCCTCACGGTGTGCACCGGCAACATCTGCCGGTCACCCCTGGCCGCCGTTCTCCTGAAGACCCGACTGGCGCCGCTAGACGTCGTCGTCGGCTCTGCGGGCACCCGCGGCATGACCGATTCGCCGATGACGCCCGAGACGGTCGAGCTTGCGCACGCACTCGGAGTGTCGCCTGATGAAACGGCGCTGCACCGCGCACGCTTCCTGGGCGAGAACCACCTCACCTCCCCCGATGTGATCTTTGCGATGACGCGAGATCACCGCCGCGAAGTTGTCGAGCTCGCCCCGTCGCGGATGCGGTCGACCTTCACGATCCGCGAGTTCGCCCGCCTCGCCGACTCGCTGACCGACCACCAGCTGCAGTCGGCCGCGGAGGCCGGCGGCTCAGACCCGTCATCGCGCGTCCGCGCCGTGGCAGCAGCAGTCGCATCGCAGCGAGGCCTCGTGCTCCCACCCGCCGACCCCGCCGATGACGACGTCATCGACCCCTACGGTCGCTCGTGGAACACCTACCAGCTTTCGGCCGCCCAACTCGACCCCGCCGTGGACTCCACGGTCCGGGCCCTCAAACTCGCCTTCCAATAGTCCGGGTTGAGTTCCCGAAGTCGTTGGTCGAGTAGGCGCCCTGCCCTGGTGGTCGAGTAGCCGTCGAAGCCGGCGTATCGAGACCTATCGGAGCAAAAACGCTCCGTCGCGATCCGCACCGCCGTGCCCGCCGGACACTCCCCCGAAACACCCCCATGGCAGTATGGTCCGCAAGTTCGGGACACGAGAGGCACCATGGAGCTCATCGACTACATCCGCATTCTGCGGAAAAACTGGCTGATCATCGTGGTCGCGACGCTCTTGGGCATCGGCATCGCAGCGGTGTTCTCCCTCACGCGCACACCCCAGTACGAGACGCAGAGCACCGTCTTCGTCTCGAGCCAGAGCGGCACGTCGATTCAGGAGCTCCAGCAGGGCAACGTGTTCACGCAGGATCGCGTCACGACATACTCCAACCTGGTTTCGACGCCCATCGTCATGAACCCGGTGATCGCAGAGCTCGACCTCGGTATCACGGCGGCGCAGCTCGACGCGAAAGTCGAGGCGTCCTCTGCTCTCAACACCACGCTGATCACGATCACCGTTACCGATCCCGACCCGATCCTGGCGGCCGACATCGCCAACGCCCTCGCCGCGAGCCTCACGGCGGCGGTCGAGGAGATCGAGACGCCGAACGATTCCGACGTCAGCCCCGTGCGCCTTACGCGTGTGAAAGACGCGCTCCCGCCGCCGGCGCCCTCGAGCCCAAACGTCCCACTGAACTTGGCGCTCGGCGCGCTTGTGGGCCTCGCCCTCGGTGTTGGTGCGGCGGTTCTCCGCTCGGTGCTCGATACCCGCATCCGCTCGCCGCGCGATGTCGAGCAGGTGACCGATCGCCCGATGATCGGCGCCATCCCCTTCGACCCGAAGGTCAAGGAGCGGCCGCTGATCGTGCACGCTGATCCGCTCAGCCCACGCGCCGAGTCGTTCCGCGCGCTTCGTACCAACCTGCAGTTCCTCGACATGGACGGCCGTGCCAGCTTCGTCGTCACCTCGAGTGTTCCCAGTGAGGGCAAGTCGACGACGACCATCAACCTCGCGATCGCTCTGGCGGATGCCGGCAAGCGCGTCGCGCTCATCGACACCGACCTTCGCAAGCCCAAGGTCGCCGAGTACCTCGGCATCGAGGGCGGCGCGGGTCTCACGGACGTGCTCATCAATCGCGCCCGGGTCGGCGACGTGATGCTGCCGTGGGGTCAGCGGAGCCTCTACGTCCTTCCCGCAGGCAAGGTGCCGCCGAACCCCAGTGAGCTGCTCGGTTCCGCGCAGATGCACACCCTGCTCGAGGTGCTGGAGCGCGACTTCGACGTCGTCCTTTGTGACGCCCCGCCGCTCCTTCCTGTGACCGACGCCGCCATTCTCGCCAAGGCGACGAGCGGCGCGATCGTGATCGTCGCCTCCGGCCAGACCAACCGCCACCAGCTCGACGGTGCGATGGATGCGTTGCAGACCGTCGGCGCCAAGGTCGCCGGCCTCGTCATGACCATGGTGCCCACCCGCGGGCCCGACGCGTACTACGCCTACGGCGCCGGATACGGGTACGGATACGGGTACTTCCAGGAGCAGCCGGCGAAGGGTCGCCGCGCCAGGGCCGACAAGGGCGCGGGTCGCCGTCGAGGTGCGCCGCTGGCCGCTGCGCCCGTACCGGCTCCCGCACCCACCACGCCTCAGAGAGGTGAGCGTCCGGCGGGCGCCGACGCGACGGTCCGCAGACCTGCGGATGTCGGGCGACCGACGCAACGCTGACATTCGTGTCTCGACGCTCGGTGAACCTCACCGGCGCCCGCTGGGTCGCGGTCGCCGGCGTTGCCGCACTCACGATCATGGTCGTGGTGCTGGCATCGCTCGCGCTGCAGCGTTCCCGGGGCGAGACCGCCGCTCAGCCAAACCCGGTGCCCTCTTTCACGCTGGGGGTGACGACGCCCACGCCGACACCTACTCCGGAGGCACCCAGCCCGGCTCCGGCGGCGAGTCGCGCCGACGAACGCTTCCTCGCCACCGGGAGCGCCGTCTGGTGGCGTGGGGTAGCGGGCGAATGCGGTGTCGCCGAGCCGCTGATCGAAAGATCGGATGACGGCGGCGCCACCTGGACCGACGTGACTCCCCGCTACCTGGGCATCGGTCAGATTATGACGGTGAGCGCGTTCTCCGCCGTCGACGCCGAGATGGTCGCCGCCGTCGGCCCGGCCTGCGAGGCGCAAGCACTTCGCACCTATACCGATGGTCAGTTCTGGGAGCCGTATCCTGAGGTGCTCGCTGCCTCCCGCTACGTCGATGCCGCAGACCCGAGCGTCGTCGTCTTCCGCGGTGAACCTGTCCCCGCTCCCTGCCCAGCCCCGATCGGCCTTCGCACGAGCGGCGACACCGCTGCACTCATCTGCAACGGCGTGGCTTGGACCCGCACCGGCGCAGAATGGACAGCCCTTGCCCCCACCGGCGTCGTAGCGCTGACGCTCGTCGGGTCCGACATCATCGTCGCGCACACCGACGCCGCGTGCGACGGCGCGGCCATTAGCCGAGTCACAGCAGACAACCCGGCAGGCGTTCAGCCCCTCGGCTGCGCGGCCGGCACAGACCCCGGTGCACCCACTGCCGTCACTACGCTCAACGGCGATGTGCTGCTGTGGTCAGGAGACGCCCTCGCCGTCCTCGAGGCGCTCGTCTGACATCGAACGGGTGATTCGCGAACGCTCTGACTCAGCTCGTTCTCGCGCCCGGTGTCAGAAGCCGTCGTTGGCGAGCACTGCCCGAGAGCGCAGCCGCCCCTCGGCGAGAAGACGGAGCGCCTCCGGGGCATCCTTCATCGCGAAGCGATCGACGACCGTCCGCACCTTGCCCTCGGCCGCCAGCCGGAGCACCTCGGCCATATCGGCTCGCGAACCCAGGATCGACGCACGGATGATCTGCTCGCGGTTGAAGGGGAAGTCCGACATGGTGACCGGCACGCCCGAGACAAGGGTGCCGCCCCACTTCAGCGCGCGGAGCGCCGACGCGGTGACGACGTCGGACGGCGCGAAGGTGAGCGCAGCATCCAGTGAGTCATCCAGCACCTCACCGGGATCGACCGCGGACGCGTCGACGATCTCGGTCGCACCCAGCTCCTCCGCAACGCGCAGATGATCGGCGCTGCGGGCGACCGCCACGACGTCAGCACCGGTGAGCAGGGCGAACTGCAGCGCCATGTGGCCGACCCCGCCGAGCCCGAAGACGCCGACGCGATCGCCGGGGCCGACGTCGAGCTTCTTCACTGCTCCGTAACCGGTGATGCCAGGGCAGAAGAGCGGTGCCGCTTCGACCAGGTCGAGGGTGTCGGGCACCCGATGTGTGTGCGCCGCGTGCGCGAGCATGAACTGGCCGTAGCCGCCGTCGACGTGTTCGCCGGTGATCAGGCGCTGATGGCAGAGCTGCTCACGGCCGCTCGTGCAGAATTCGCATGTCTCGCAGGTCCACCACAGGGGCTGCACACCGACCGGGTCGCCGACAGCGAACCTGGTGACCCCCTCGCCGAGTCCGGCGATCCGTCCCGTCACCTCGTGTCCGGGAACGATCGGGCTCTTCGCCGGTACTCCCCCGTCGACCCAGTCTCCCTCGATGGTGTGGAGGTTCGAGCGGCAGACGCCGCACCCCGCAACCTCGATGAGCACCTGACCGGCGGCGGGCTCGGGAGCGGGATCCTCCCGCCACTGCAGCGGCTGCTGTGCGAGCGGAGCGGTCTGGAAAAGCTGATGAGCGAACATGATGGAGTCCTTCACGGGGTGGGGTGAGAGCGGAAGACGGATGCTCCGGCGAGCGGTGCCGCCACCTCGCCGTCTGCGATGAGCCACTCGCCGTCGGCGGAGAGTGATCCGGGTTCTTCCGGCGAGCGAAGATCTTTGACGATGTCCCAGTGCAGGGCAGAGGCATTGACCCCTCCGCACTCCGGGTAGGCGCGACCGAGGGCGATGTGGACGGTGCCGAGGATCTTCTCGTCGATGAGCAGATCGCCGGTCATGGTCTGCAGCGCGGCGTTCATGCCGATCCCGAGCTCGCCGACGCGGCGTGCCCCGTCGTCGGTGTCCAGCATCTGACGAACGAACTCGATCCCCTCTGCAGCGCGCTCCTTCACGACGTGGCCCCGGTCGAATGTGAGGGCCAGGTCGCGCACACGCACCCCGGCGAACCAGAAGACTCCGGGGAAGAAGATGTCTCCGCGAACGCCGTCTTCGATCGGCGCCGTCGCGATCTCGCCGTCGGGCCAGTTGGCTTCCCCGGCGAACGGAACCCAGGTGCGACCACCCACCGGCAGCTCCAGCCGACCGTGGCGATCCGCGATCACGATCCGCTGCGTCGCGTCGAGCCGCGCGCACAGCGCGCCCTGTCGCCGCTTGACGTCGGCCCAGTCGGCCTCGAACGAACGAGCCCACTCCTGCAGCAGAACGTCGGGATCGATGCCGGCCGCCTCGGCCCATGCCGGAGTAGGAATACGCACGAGCGCCCAACGGGTCCGTTCCCACCGCAGGGTGGAAACGAGGCCCCGGCCGCGACGAAGTGCTGCGATCCGCGCCGGGTCGGCGTCGACCTCGGGTGAGGTCATCGCCCGGAAAGACACGTGCACGTCGCACCACTTCATCGCCAGCACCTCCAGCGGCGGCGCCTGCGACAGCACATCGACCTCTGCCCAGGCGAGGGCGGCGGCGTCGAAGCGTTCGTCGGTGGCCACCACCTGCGGGACCGCGCCGCGGCGCCAGCACTCGGCGACGAGGGCGGCGACGGCGTCCGTCGCGGCTCCGTCGGTGACGAACACCGACACCTTGTCGCCGCGGGTGATGTGCAGACCATCGGAGATGAGGGCGCCGATGCGCTGCCAGTCAGGGGTGTGGTTCATGCAATTCTCCGGCGGTGCAGCGGGGCGGTGGCGGCGTAGAGCGCGAGATAGTCGGAGTGGTCGGCGATGAGCCGGTCGCGGTCGGCCACGGCGGGGCGTACGACCTGACGGACCCGCACCCAGTCGCGCACCGAGCTGGCGCTCTCGACGGCACCGACGCCGAGCGCGGCGAGGAACGCATCCCCCAGGGCCGCGCCGGGTGAATCGGTGACCTCCTGAGGCAGTCCAGTGATCGTTGAGACGGTGCCGATGACAATGGAATTCCTGGTCGCGCCTCCTACGGCGACGATGCGCTCCAGGGGTCCGCTCTGTGACTGGATGGCGAGGATGGCCGCGGCGATCGAGTGTCCCACCCCCTCGAGGAATGCGCGCGCGACGTCGGCACGGGAGTGGTCAAGTCCGAGACCCATGACCACGCCTCGACTCGTGGGGTCCTGGAATGGAGTTCGTTCTCCGGCGAGGTGCGGAAGCGCGAGCACCCCTCGGGCTCCGGGCGGCGAGCCTTGGGCGAGCGAGATCAGCGCCGCGAACGTCTCTTCGTCGGAGCCCGCGGTGAGGCCGAGCAGCTCGGCTATCCACCGGGTGGCTGTGCCGGCGGTCGAGGTGCCCGCTGCGAGTACCGCGGTGCCGGGGAAGACGAAGGGAGCTGCCCAGAGATCGTCGGCGGCGCGAAGCCGGTCACCTACGCGGATGAAGTACCCGCTCGAGCCGTACATCGCCATCAATTCGCCCTCATCCACGACTCCGCAGCTGACCGCCTCGGCCGGCGAGTCAGTGGTGCCCACCACCACCGGCGTCCCTGCGGGGATGCCGGTCAGGTTGGCGGCAGCCGCGGTGATCGTCCCAGCGATCGCGTTGCTCTCGGCGATCCTGGGCAGCCGAGCGACATCGACGATGTCGTCGCAGCCGTCGATGTTCCATCCCCCGGTCTCGATGTCGTAGAAAGGATGGAAGTAGCCCGCAGTGGCGTGATCGATGGTGACCGCGCCGGTCAGTCGGGCCACGAGCCACGATTGGCTCGTCATGAACCATCGGGCCGCCTTCCAGACGTCAGGCTCCTCATCACGCAGCCACGCGATCTTCGGCCCCGCCGATTGGCTGGTGAGGGTGTTGCCGCTCCGACGGAAGATCTCTTCCTCACCCAGGCGGGCGGTGAGAGCCTCGATCTGGCGCGATGCGCGGGTGTCGACGCCGTAGAGGATGGCAGGACGAAGGGGCCGAAGCTGGGCATCGGTCGCGACGACGCACGGCCCGATCGCGCTCAGTCCGACGGCGTCGATCACCCCGGCATCCGGGTGCGCGGTCAGTTCCCGAGCGACGGCGGCGACGTCGGCCCACCACACCGCTTCCGGGTCATGCTCGACATGACCCGGAGTCGGCGTATCGATGTCGTGTCGCCTCCGGGCGTGGGCGCGCACGCGCCCCGCCCGATCGACGAGCACACCCTTCGTCTCGAAGGTTCCGACGTCGATTCCGAGGAACATCGTCAGCGCACGCTCCGAGCGACGCTCATCAGATCCCTCACACGGCTCTCGTCGACGGCGTTCTCGAAGCGGCCGTCCTTCTTGAAGAAGGTGCCCACGATGCCGGCATCGGCGTACCGCATGCTCTCCTCGAGGGTGTCTGGCCGCACACCGGTGTTGACGAACACGGGCGTGTCGCCGGCGTTGTCCTTCACGATCCCCAGGGTCGAGGTGTCGGTGGGGGCACCGGCCGTGAGGCCCGACACGCAGAGCCCGTCAGGGACGCAGTTGAACACGGTCGAACGGGTGAGCGAGGCGAGATCGCGGTCGGCGACGTATGCGGCGGCCTCGGGCACGATGTTGAAGAGAAGTCGCACATCGCCGCCGCTGACGCTCTGACGGTGCCGGGCGGTCCTGCCGACATTCGTGTTCCACAGTCCGAAGTCGCTCGCGTAGACCCCCGTGAAGATCTCGCGAACGAAGGCGGCGCCGGTCGCCACGGCCAGATCGATCGAGCGCACCGCATCCCACAGCACATTCACGCCGAACGGCACCGCGAGCTCCGAGCGGACCTCGCCGATCACCCGCGCCATGGTGATGGCAGTGATCGGTTCGGTCTCGGTGAGGTAGGGAAGGCTGAACTCGTTGGAGATGAGGATGCCGTCGACCCCGCCGTCCTGCAGCGCCGAGATCTCCCGTCGGGCGTGGGCGATGATCGCGTCCACTCCCCCGACGCGATCATAGGCGGGGTCGCCGGGGAGGGCGGGCAGGTGGCACATGCCGATGATGGGTTTTGACACGGTGAAGACGTCGTCAAGCCAGGTGTTCATAGTTCCGCCTTTAGTGCGAGGGGGGAGGGAGAGAGTGGAGAGGGTCACGACAGCAGCGCGGACTCTTCGGGCCGGCTGACCCGCCAGGCCTCCGCGAAGCGCAGCAATGCCGTGGCGCCCGGGTCGGGAATGCCGATGCTGCGCTCCTGCAACCACGACGCCCGCCCGCGCCGAGACTGCAGCGGGGTCGTGCGCTCGACGGCGCCCGCGGCGGCGGCAACGGCCGCGTCGGTCGCCTGCCGCGCATCCGTCGCGCCCTTGAGCGCGTCTGCCACGTCGGCGAGGCCGTCGTAGATCGTCTTGTCGTCACGTTGGGTCTTTCCTCGCTGGGCGATGCTGCCGGCCGCCGCCTCGACGAACGCCTGGGCGTCGGTGACGGAGATCTCGGTCTTGTCGGCCCACACGCGCGACCCGGCGAGGAGCGCACCGGCGACGAGCGCCGCCATCGTCGAGGGGTTGGCATTGGCGAAGGCCTTGGCCGTGGCTCGCGCGATATCGGTCGGGGTGGCATCTCCTGGCAGCTCTTCGAGGGCCGCGATCACCGCGCGTGAACCCATAGAGACGGTGATGCCGAGATCGCCGTCGCCGAGCTGCTGGTCGAGGTCGCGCAGCTCGTCGGCCGAGTCGACGAGCACAGCAAGGCTGCGGCGCAGCTGGGCGTTCAGTTCAGGGGCGTTCATGTCAGTTCTCCTCGAAGAAGGGCGAGCGGGCCGGGGCGTTGAGCAGTGCGAGACGGTCGTCGTTCAGCGCGAGCAGCGAAATGGACGCACCGGCCATCTCGAGACTCGTGGCGTATTCGCCGACGTAGTTCTTCGCGATCGTGATTCCGCGCCCGGTGAGCATCTGATGGGTCTTGCGGTAGAGGACGTAGAGCTCCTCCAGCGGTGTGGCGCCGAGGCCGTTGACGAGCACGGCGACGCGCGCGCCCTCGGAGAGCTCGAGGTCGTCGACGAGCGCGGCGACGATGTGCTCGGCAATCTCGTCCGCGGTCTCGAGGGGGCCGCGGCGGGTGCCGGGCTCGCCGTGGATACCGATTCCGATCTCCATCTCGCCGTCGGGCAGCTCGAAGCTCGGCTTGCCGGTCGTCGGGAGGATGGTGGGGGCGAGGCCGATCCCCATGGTCGCGGTGTGCTCCACGACGTCCTCGGCGATCGCGGCGACCTCATCGAGTGAGTCACCCCGCTCGGCCGCAGCACCGGCAGCCTTGTACGCGAAGAGAATCCCCGCGACACCGCGACGGTCTGTCTTGCGTTCCTTCGGCTGGCTGGCGACGTCGTCGCGCCCGAGCACGGTGCGCGTCGGAATGTCTTCGAGCTCGGCGAGGTCGACGGCGAGGTCGAAGTTGAAGACGTCGCCGCCGTAGTTGCCGTACAGGTACAGCACGCCCTTTCCGCCGTCGACGGCTTTGGTCGCCTGGAAGATCTGATCAGAGCTCGGAGAGCTGAACACGTTCCCGATGGCGACCCCCGAGCAGAGGCCCTCGCCGACGTACCCCTTGAACAGGGGCAGGTGACCGGAGCCGCCGCCGGTGACGATGCCCACCTTCCCGGCGACCGGGGCGTCGGCGCGAACGAGGATCCGCAGATCGTCGCCCGGAATCTTCACCAGGTCGGGGTGGGCGAGCAGAATACCTTCGACGAACTCGTCGACGAACGCCTCCGGGGCGTTGATGATCTTCCTCATGGGGTCAGTCCTTTCCGGTGCTTCGCGTGTTCGCGGATCTGTGGGTGGCGACGGCGACCGTTTCGCTCGTCGCCGGCGGTGACGAGCGCGCTCGCCGACGGAATCTCAGCTGGTCGAAGACCATGACGGCGATGAGCAGCACGCCCTGTGCGATGGCGTACTCGTACGCCGAGAGGCGGAGTGCGGTGAAGCCGCTCGAGACGACCTGCAGGGTGAGGGTCGCCAACACCACTCCGAAGACTGTCGCGAACCCGCCATTGGGGTTCGTGCCGCCGAGCACAGCGATGACGATGGCGAGCAGGATGTAGCTGGAGCCGTAGTCGGCGCTGGCAGACGGGTTCCTCGACAGGAAGATGAGGCCGGCCAGCGCTCCGAGGATCCCGGAGATGACGTAGGTCGCCATGAGCGTGGTGCGACTGCTGATACCCGAGTATCGAGCGGCCGTCGGGTTGGCCCCTTGCAGCTGGATCTTCCGCCCGATCGGGGTTCGATCGATGACGACGGCGAGGACGATCGCGACCACCACGAGGATGACGAAGAGGATCGGCACGCCGACGGCGGTGCTCCGCCCGATGGCCGTGAGCACGCTCGGGGCACCCGAGATCGTCACGCCACCGGTCCAGATCAACGCGATGCCGTTGAACAGCTGCATGGTGGCGAGGGTGGTGAGGATCGGGGTGATCCCCACGACGCTGACGAGCACCCCGTTGACCGCGCCGAGCGCCGCACCCACTCCGACGCCGGCGAGCACGATGAACGGGGCGACACTCTCAGCCGTCTCCGGGCCCGCCCCGGCCGACACGGCCGTGTACAGCGACGACACGGTGATCGCCGAGACGTTGGCGATGGCGACGACGGAGAGATCGATGCCGCCGGTGAGCATGGCGAGCATCATCGCCAGGGAGATGAGCCCGATCTCGGGCGCACCCACACCGATGTTCTGGAGGTTCACCGGGTTGAGGAACACCCGGGGGTTGAGGATGGCGAAGATCGCGAAGGTGATGAGGAGAAGGATCACCATCCGGCCCGCACCACGCGGCACCTGGATGCGGGAGATCAGCGACGCGAACGAGGAGTCGACCTTCTGGTTCGCCCGCTTCAGGTCGGAGAGCTTCTCGGCGTTCATGCGCGGCTCACTTCCTTCTCTAGGAGCACCGCCGATGGCCGCGACCGCAGCGCGGCGAACGCTTGGATGCTCACGCCGACGAGCAGGAGCACGCCGACGGCTGCCCGCTGCCAGGTGCTCGGCACACCGATGAGGACGAGGTTGTTGTTGATCAGCTGCACCAGGAGCACTCCGAGCACCGTGCCCAGCACCGATCCGCGGCCGCCGAAGATCGACGCACCTCCGAGAACCACTGCGGCGATGATGTCGAGCTCGGTTCCCACGAGCGTCTGGGGATTGGCGTTTCGGCCCAGGATCACGAAGATCACGCCGCCGATTGCGGCCAGGCCCCCCACCAGAACGTAGAGCAGCACCTGTGTGCGCACCACTTTGATGCCCACGCGGCGGGCGGCTTCGATATCGCCCCCGATGGCGTAGATGCTTCGTCCGAAGGTGGTGCGGGTGAGCATCCACCAGACCGCGATCGCCAGCAATACGACGGGTACGAGCATCATGTGCAGGTAGCCGGCGCCCGGGATGTCGACGAGGTAGGCCCCACCGGCGCCGGAGACGCTCGGAGGAAGGGCTCCGGCGGAGATGTAGGCCGAGCCGATGTAGGTGAGCAGGACGCCCTTGATGATCCCCTGGGTGCCCAGCGTGACGATGAGCGTCGGGAGGCGGAATCGCGCGATGACGAATCCGTTCAGAAGACCCCACAGCGCCCCGACCACGATGGCGATCGCGAAGATGCCGACGAGCGTCGGATCGAAGCTCGCCTGCGACGACCACGCCACCGTGGTGTACGCGGCGAAGATCGCGATGGCCGGGAACGAGACGTCGATTCCGCCTGAGATCATCACCATGAGCACCCCCAGCGCGAACACGAGGGGGACGAGTGAGCTCCGCACGAGTGCGAAGAACGTATTCGGGGTGAGGAAGGCCGGACTTGCCAGCGACATCCCGATGATGACGACGAGGATGACGGCGGCGAGCACTCCCTCGTTGTTCGGCCCGCGGAGTCGGTGGAGCATGTCCATCAGGCGGTCATCCTTTCCTGGATTCCGCCGACCTGAATCTCGTCGCCGGCCAGTTCGGCGACGATGCGTCCGGCGCGGACGATCAGCACACGGTGGCAGCTGGACACCAGCTCGGGGATGTCATCGGAGATGACGATGATCCCCATGCCGTTCGCCGCCTGCTCGCGAAGGATCGTGAAGATCTCCTCCTTCGACCCGATGTCGACCCCGACGGTGGGGCCGTTGAGCATCAGCACCGCGGGGCGCCGGTCGAGCCACTTGGCGATGACGACGCGCTGCGCGTTGCCGCCCGAGAGGCTCCGCACCGGCGCGTCGACGTTCGGTGCCTTGACCCGCAGGCGTGCGAAAAGGTCGGCCATCGATGCACGGATACGCCCGCGATCGAGCAGCTGCGCCCTGTTGCGGTACGAGTCCAGCGAGGCGGCCACCATATTGTCGGCGATCGACTTCTCCAGGAAGAGGCCCTGGGTGAGACGGTCTTCGGGCACGTAACCGATACCGGCGCGGATTGCGTCGCTGATGGAGCGGATGCGGTGAAGCTTTCCCGCGACGGCGATCGTTCCCGAGTCAGCGGGCGCCACTCCGAAGATCGCCTCGGCGATCTCGCTTCGGCCGGAACCGAGAAGGCCGGTGAGCCCGAGCACCTCGCCCGGGCGCACCTCGAACGACACGTCCTGGAAGGCACCCGCGCGGGTGAGATCGGTGACGGTCAGTACGGGGTCGAGACCGGGTGCGAGCTCGTCGACGCGGCGGTCACCGCTCACCTCGCGTCCTGTCATCGCTGTGGCGATGCTGCGCGCGGTGTACTCCGACGCCGGGCCCGACTCGACGACCTCACCGTTTCGCAGGACAGTGACGTGCTGGGAGATGGAAAGGACTTCGTCGAGCTTGTGGCTGACGAAGACGACGGCAACGCCCCGCTCCTGCAGCCGGCGGACGATCGCGAAGAGGCGATCGACCTCGGTGTGGGTGAGGGCCGTGGTCGGCTCATCCATGATGAGCACGCGCGCCTCCCCCACCAGCGCACGACAGATGGCGATGAGCTGGCGATCGGCGACCGAGAGATGCTCGACGTCGGCGTCGAGATCGATGTGCAGCCCGAGGTCGGAGACGATCTGCTCGGCCGCGGCGCGGATGCGGCGATGCGACGAGAGCCGGCGACCGGCGGCGAGCTCGCTCAGCATCGCAATGTTCTCGGCGGCGGTGAGGTTGGGAAACAGGGAGAAGTCTTGATAGATGACCTGGATGCCGGCGCGGATGGCCTGGCTGGGGGTGACGTGTGCGTGCGCCTCGTCATCGATGATCAGCTCGCCGGAGTCGGGTCGCTCCACGCCGCTGATGACCTTGATGAGGGTGGACTTGCCGCTGCCGTTCTCGCCGGCAAGGCAGTGGACCTGCCCCGCGTCGAGTCGGAGCGACATCCCTCCGAGTGCACGGACACCGCCATAGGTCTTGACGATGTCGCGCACTTCGAGAACTGTTCGGGCTGCGCTCATAAGAGTCCGGACTCCTTCGGTGTGCGGCGCGGGGGCAGGGCCGGAGCGTCCTGCCCCCGCACACGCGGATGGATCAGAAGTCGTACTCGGCCACATTCGAGGCGTCGACGACGACGCCGGCGTCGCCGGCGAAGACGTTGTCGAAGCCCTCGAGCTTCACCAGCGACTCGTAACCGGGAACACCCAGGTCGGTGCCCTCTTCGATGGTTCCGCCGTCAGCGAGGATCTGCGCGATCGCCAGCTGGGCCTTGCCGGCGAGCGCCGGGTCCCAGAAGAAGATCTTGTCGATGGCGCCCGAATCGAGGTAGCTGCCGGCCACCGAGGGAATCGAGGTACCCATCACGCAGACGCTGTCAGCCTTGCCGGCCTCTTCGACGGCGCGCGCGATACCGACGACGTCGGTGCCCGCCGAGCCCTGGAAGCCCTTGATGTCGGGGTACTTCGCCAGCAGCTCCTTGGCCTTGTTGTAGGCGACCTCTTCGTCCTCCTCGGATTCGATCGGGTCTTCCAAGCGGGTCATCTCGGGGAAGTTCGCCTCCTGGTTCTCCAGGGCGCCCGATACCCACTCTCCGTGCGAGCCGTTGGTGAGACGGCCGACGAACTGGACGTATCCGCCCTCCTCGTCCATGCATTCGGCGAGGTTGTCCATGATCTGCGAACCGTACGCGGTGTTCTCGAACGCCTCGATGTCGACGTCGACGTTCTCGATGCCGGCGGCCTCGTGGGCGACGACGATGATGCCGGCGTCCTTCGCCTCGCCCAGCACCGACGCAAGCCCCGCGACGTCGTTCGGGACGACGGTGATGGCGAGCGGTTCCTGAGCGATGAGGTTCTGGATGATCTCGACCTGGCCCTCGTTCGTGGCCTCGGACGGGCCCTCCTGGCGGGCGTCCAGGCCGGTCTCGGTGGCCCACTCGTCAACGCCGACCTGCATGCGGTCGAACCAGCCGATGCCGGTCGCCTTGACGACGGTGACGTAGGCGCCGGGTGCGCCCTCCGAACCGCCGCCGGTAAAACCACCATCATCCGCTGTGCCACCGGCGGTGGTACCGCAGCCGGTGAGGGCGAACACTGTGGCGCCGGCGAGCAGCGCGATTGCAGGGGTCTTGCGCTTCATTTTTCACTCCTTCGTGATCACAGTCGCGTCACCTTTGCGCGTTCGCGACGATCCAGAGCCTGACATTACGCAGGTTTTCGAGGCTTCGTCAATCTTTATCGCTCACATTTGCGTATTTCTGATTACTTCTGCGCAATTTCGCGCAGGCCAGGAGCTATAGTCTGGTGCGAGACGAAAGGATGCCGCGGCGATGACGCGACAGGCGCAGATCCTCGAACTGCTGGCGGAGCGGGGATTCCACTCGGTCGGCGAGCTCGCCGACATCCTCCGGGTCGCACCTTCGACGATTCGGCGCGATCTCGAGCAGCTCGCCGACCGCCAGTTGGTGCGACGGACTCATGGCGGGGCGGTGCCGATCGAGTCGAATGGAGTCGCGAGCGCGGGCGCGACGCTGCACCGCGCCGAGAAAGAGGCGATCGGTCGAGCGATGGCCGACCGCATCCTGGACGGTCAGACGGTCCTGCTCGACAGCGGATCGACCACGCTCGAAGTCGCGCGCCATCTGCACAGTTCGCGGCTGACGATCGTGACCAATGACCTCCGCATCGGGTCGGTGATCGCCGAGAAGCAATCCGCGAACCTGGTGTTCATCGGCGGGGAGCTCCTCCCGAACGACTTCTCGATGTGGGGCCCGACCTCGGTCGAGCAGCTGCGCCACCTTCGGGTGAATGTGGCCATCCTTGGCTGCGACACCGTGCTCGACGACGGGCTCTACTCGGTGTCGAGCTACGAGATCGAGCTGAAGCGCGTCATGCTCTCGATCGCCAGCGACGCCTTCTTCGTCGCCGACAGCTCCAAGTTCGGTCGCGACGCGCTCTTCCGCATCGCCGAGCTCGAGCCGTTCCAGGCGGGTATCACCGACGCACACCTCGATCCGCTGCGCGCATCGACCTTCCCGGTGCCGCTCATCCGCGCGACATCCGGCTGAAGCCGGACGGCGCGGGTGAATTCCCGTCATTGCACCGACAACCGTGGCGGCAGTCCTGTGCGATTCGGCAACGCCCCGAACGCCCGGTCGACGTCAGTGAGATAGGTGTTGACGCGTCGCGCGGCAGCGATGCCCGAGCGCGGCACCTCGACGACCGCGACACCCTCCTCGTCGCCGAGAATGACGGCGTTGTGGCCGAAGGGCGTCGCGATGCAGCTGCGGCCGGTGAAGCCCGGCCCGCAGTGGTTGGCGTAGGCGATGACCACACCGTTCTCGAGCGCCCGAGCAGGCACCTGCAGCGTAGAGATCTGCCTCGCCGAATAGTGCCACGCCTTCCCCAACCCCTCCGCCTGCTCGTCGGCGCGCGGCACCGCAGTGGGGATGAGCAGAACGTCGGCGCCCGCGCGAGCGAGCGCACGGCTGAACTCCGGAAACTCGACGTCGTAACAGATGCCGGCGCCCCACACCCAGTCCCGCCACGCGAAGACCTCGCCGTAGGCGCCGGCCGGGGTCATCCATTCACGCTCCGTATCACCGAACAGGTGCCGCTTGTACACCCGGGCGATCTCCTCGCCGCCCGTGCCGAAGACCGACGCGGCGATGTAGTGCGCGCGGGCACTTTCGGGGCAGGCGGCGCTGTCGACGGAGGATGCCACGAGGGCCACACCCGCGCTGCGCGCGATGTCGGCGAGCGATGACCGGATCGCGGCGCCATCGTGCCGCCACGCGCGATCGGGCGCGTAGCCGGTGGCGAAGAGCTCGGGAGTGACGACGATCTCGGCGCCGGCATCTTTCGCCTCGAGGACGAGCCTGGTGACAGTGGCGAGGTTCTGATCGACGTCATCGATCACCGCGACGCCCTGGGCGACCGCGACGCGGCGCGAGGAGGTGTTGTCCACACCTGCTCCTTCCTGACGCGCCTTCGCGTCCTCGGCCGTCCCTGCGCGACCATGATGGCATAAACCAAATCTGTTTTGGTTTACTCACGGCGCGGAAGTCTCAGCGGTCGGACCGAACGAGCCCGACGATCCTGGAGGCGTCGTGGACGGCGTGCGAGGTGGCCTCGCCCAAAGATGCGCCACGGGCAAGATGAGCGACGAGTGTGCCGGCGAAGTGGTCTCCCGCGCCCGAGGTGTCTGCAACGGCCGCCACGGGTGCGGCCCGGACGTGTTCGACCTCACCGCTCATACCGATGAACGCGCCGCCGGACCCCGCCGTCACAACCACCGATGGGCTGGACATCGATAGGTGTTGAGCGAGTCGCTCCGGAGCCGCTTCCCACCCGACCAGTTGAAGCGCCTCCACGGTGTTGACGATCAGGGGGTCGGCGACGCCGAGGAGATCCGGGCCCAACTCACGGAATGGGCTCGGATTGACGACGAGGCGGGTGGCAGTGACCTGTGCCCACTCGCGAACCGCGTCGACCACGTCTGTCGGGATCTCGAACTGGATGAGCACAGCGGTCGGACCCGTGTTCTCCAACGCACCCACGACATCCACCGACCGGAGGACCGCATTGGCTTCCGGTGCTACAACGATGGTGTTCTCCCCGTCGGGAAGTAGGGAGACGAAGGCGCGCCCCGTACGACGGTCAGACACCCCGAGGTACGTCGTGTCGACCCCGCGCTGCTGGGCGAATGCTCGAAGCGCGCGCCCGGCTTCGTCGTCGCCGACGACGCCGACGAGAGACGTGGCGACAAGCCCCGCCGACGCGACGGCCTGGTTCAGGCCCTTGCCGCCCGGCTGCTCGTCGTACTCGAGCGCCAAGAGGGTCTCACCCGGTGTGAGCGCGCGCGAAACCCGACTGATGTAGTCCAGATTCGCGGAGCCCACCACGACGACGTCGGGGCGACCGGGCCGAGGGCTCCCGGTCGCCCCATCCAGGGGGTCAGTCACCAGCTGTCCACGCGGCGAGGCCGCGCCAGAGGGGCGCGTATCCGTCCCACGCCATGAACTCCGGCGGCGCCCAATGCGGCGACATATCGGAGGTGAAGACACCGGTTCGGCCCGCGCCGACGTCTCGGACAGCCACGAGGGGGTCACCGTTCACCTCCACCAGCACCTGGGAATCGGCCCGCGGTGTCGTGCGGTTGTATCCCAAGAGGTCGGGCCAGGCTCCACCCACACCGCCGAGGGCACTGTGCGCGTCGTCGAGGACGGTGATCTTGGCGCCCTCCGGCCGCTCCTGACGGTCGTCGACGGGAAGGACGCCGACCGGAAGGATGTCTCCGATGTCGGTTTCGCCGTAGTGAGCCTTCGCGTCGATGCCCGAGAAGGACAGATATCCGCCGACCATCAGGAGGCCGCCGCCCCTCTCGACGTAGTCGCGCAGACGCGCCAGTCGATTCCGCTCTGATTCACTTCGCGTGAAGACAGCTCGGGTCAGAAGGAAGGTGTTAGCTCCGACGTCGCTGATGACGATGAGGTCGTAAGCCCCGAGCTCGGCGTCGGTGGCTGGGAAATTGGACTCGATCGCGTGCGCCGGCAGATGGTCGACCTGCCAGCCATCCGACTCCAACGCCGCGATGAACTCCTTCCCTCCTTCGACGTATTCGGTGGTAGTGAAGCTGTCGAATCCCTTCTGGTGGATCATGTGGGTCATCCAGGACTCACCGAGCAGCAGTGCCTTCTTCATTCGTGATGCCTTTCAGCCGATCGTTCCTGTCGGGTGCTCCTGGAGGAACTGCCAGTCATGCTCGGGGATGATGATGTCCGCCTCACGGTGGAGCCGGTCATACCCCGCCATCAGATCTGGCAGGTCCCAGAAGGAGCCCATCGGCCAGTTCAATTCCAGGTTGCGGTAGTTGTACATGACGTCGCTCGTCAGGCACACAGTGCCGACGTCGGTCTCGACCATGACCACCATGCATCCCGGCGTGTGTCCGCCGATCTTCACCAGGCGCACGGCGGGATCGATCTCCTCATCCCCATCGATGACGCGGAGCCGGTCGCGGACGGCGTCGATCTTGTAGGCGTACTCGGGGTAGTAGAACATGCAGAAATGGGGCGGATGGCTCGCCTGCGGCAGCTCGTCTTTCTGAACGACGAAGGTCGCGTTGGGGAAGAGCTCGTTGTTGCCGACATGGTCGAAGTGAAGGTGGGTGAGGACGACGAGATCGACATCTTCCGGGGCGACGCCGTGTCGCGCGAGGCCCGCCACGAGGTCTTGGTCAGCCGACCGTGAGGCGACGAAGTCGACGCCGTATCTGCTCTGCATCTGCGACACCTCGTCGATGTCGCCGAGCCCGGTGTCGATGAGGATCGTCTGCGAGGCCCCTTCTATGAGCCACACCGGCACGGGCACCATGACGCCGGAGTGCACCGATCCGTCTTTGCGGACGATGTCATCGCGATACCCGAAGGGCAGTCGCGTCGCGGGCGGCACGTCGGGGTGGATTCCCGAGTTCAAGAGCGACACCGGCAGCGAGCTCTCGAGCTCGCCCGTGACGATGTGGTGGATGCGAACGCTCACGCGTGAACTCCTTTCCGTGGCAGCGTCGGTGGGTCAATATCCGGTCTGGTCGGCGCCGTATTCAGCGACGTAGGCCTCCCACACCTCGGGCATGAGGAAGTGCTCGGCCGCGGGGACCTCGGCCGGGATCGCTTCCGTTCCCGCGAGGTAGGCGTTGTCGCTGTCCCAGGTCGTCTTCCAGTAGGCGACACCGTCTTCGGCGAGGATCATGTCGTTCGCGGCCTGCGCATTCGGCGCGTAGAGCTCGATGTTCTGCCAGTACTCCTTGAACCCGTCGACGGTGAGGCCGGCTGCGGTCTCCTCGTTGAGGCGGTCGGTGATGGTTTTGCCGCAGGCATCGGTCTCGGCATCGCAGTACCGGATGATGCGGTGCATGACGTCGATGAAGGAGAGGAGGGCCGCCTCGTTCTCCTCGACGAAGCTGCGGGTCGTCACCGCGCCGTTGATAGGAGGAGCGGCGAGGTCAGGGCCCGACAGACCGATGATCATGCCCTCGTCGAGGGCCTTCGCGCGCTGGGGGACGCCGCCGAGGTAGGCGTCGCCGGTGCCGCTCAAGAAGGCGGCGAGTCCGGTGTCGGGATCCATGTCGACGAACGTGACGTCGGTCTCATCCATCCCCACCGACGCCAGCGCATCGTTGATCTGCTTGCCCATGTCGGTGGAGAGCGTGGTGACGATGGTCTTGCCGGCGAGTGACTCGATCATCGCGGTGCGCGCCTCGCCACGATCGCCGAGCGATTCTTCGAGTTCGTCGATCGGCTCGAGGTCCCCGTCGGGGCGGATCATCAGCGCCGAGCCCTCGGTGAAGGGATTCCAGCCGTAGGCGTAGACCACCTCCGGGTCGGCGTTGGCGACCGAGACGACGCTGGTGGTGTTGTTCACCGCGATGTCGACGTCACCCGAGATGAGCGCGGGCATCGCCGCGTTCCAGGCGAGGGAGGTCAGCTCGACGTCGAGTCCGGCCTCTTCGAACCATCCCATGTCCTGCCCGATGATGGGCAGGTAGGTGTCTTGGAACGGAGAGATGCCGATGTTCACGGGCGTGAGCTCGCCCTCGGCTCCGGGGGTCTCCGCTGTTCCTGCGCCACCGGCGCAGGAGGTGAGACCGAGGACCGCCACGGTCGCCGTAGCGACCGCCGCGACTGTGCGAGTGATTTTCATGGGAGGGTTTCGCTTTCTTCGGGTTTTCGGGGGGGGGGGGGAGGGAGGGGATGGGATGGTTCAGCGCTGGGGCGACCAGCGGGTCAGATAGGCGCTTGCCCGGGAGATGGCGAGGTCGAGAACGACGGCCATGACCGCGATGACGATCGTGCCGAGCAGCACGACGGGGGTGTTGAGGGTGCGACTGGCCTGCATGATCAAGCGACCGATGCCGGCGTCCGCTCCCTGGAATTCGGCGGCCACGATCACCGCGAAGGCGAGCGCACTTCCGATGCGGAATCCCGAGAGGATCTCGGGAACGATCGCGGGTAGCACGACGGTTCGGTACACCTGATTCCGCTTGGCACCAAGCGACGCGGCCGCCTGCAGATAGACGGGTGGGACGTTTCCGCAGGCGACCGTGGTGTTGACGACCATGACCATGAAGCACGCCAGCGCGCCGAGGAAGATCTTTCCGTCGTCGCCGATGCCGAACCACAGGATGACGAAGGGGATGAGCGCCACCGGGGGGACCGGTCGCACGGCTTCGATGATCGGGTTGATCAGATAGAAGAAGACGCGGCTGCGAGACATCAGCAGTCCGACGACGACGCCCAGCGCGGAGCCTCCCACCCACGACACGATCACCCGGAGCAGGGTCGCCAGCGCGTCGACCGCGAGTTGGGTGTTCAGCGTCGTCGCCGCGACCCACAGTGACTCGGGGCTCGGGAAGTAGAGGGCGCCGATGGTGCCGGTACCCGTGGTGAGCACCCACCAGAGGATGAGGAGGACGACGACCGACAGGATGCTCAGGAGCGGTCCGAAATTGCGGGTCCGCGACTGCTTCGTGGGATCCGGCGGGTGTGGAAGTGGACCGGTGGGCGCGACCGGGATGTCAAGCTGCGTCATGATGCACCTCTCGGAGAGTGCGAGCGATCTGGTTGCGGAGGGTCTGGAATTCGGGTGTCGCCCGGAGGTCGAGGTCGCGTTGACCCGAGAACGGGACGTCCACGATGCTGTGCACTCGGGCCGGGCGCGGCGTCATCACCACGACGCGGTCACCGAGGAAGAGCGCCTCCTCGATGTCGTGGGTGACGAACACGCTCGTTTTCGGCTCCGCGGCGACGACCCCGGCCAGGGCGAGCCACATGGCTTCCTTGGTGAAGACGTCGAGAGCGCCGAACGGTTCGTCCAGCAGCAGCACTGACGGGCCGCTGGCGTAGGCGCGGGCGAGGTCGACGCGCTTGCGCATCCCGCCGGAGAGTTCCTTCGGGTAGGCCTTTCTGAAGTCGGTCAGTCCGACGAGCGCTAGGTAGTGATCAACACGCGTGCGTCGCTCGGCGCCGGGCACCCCCTGCATCCTCATGCCGTAGGCGACGTTGTCGGCGACGGTCAGCCACGGGAAGACAGCGTCCGATTGGAAGACCACCGCCCGATCGGCACCGGGACCGGTCACCGTGCTTCCGCCGACTCGGATCTCGCCGGCCGTGGGCTGGACGAACCCCGCGATGAGGTTGAGCAGCGTGGTCTTGCCGCAACCGCTCGGACCGACGATGCAGACGGTCTCGTTCGCCGCGATCGTCAGCGTCGTGTCATTGAGCGCGACAGTGCGCTTCTGCGCAGTGGCGAAAATCTTCGAGACTCGATCGACCATGATCTCAGACATCTCACTGCTCCTTTCCGCGCCGAATCGGCGCCGTTGAGTCGCGCACGGTGAGTGTGACCGGGAGCACGGTGCGACGAGGGGGGGCGGGCGGACCGTCGAGCAGTGAGACGAGCGCCTCGACCGCCCGGGTGCCGAGGCCTGCGACGTCTTGACGCACGGTGGTCAGGCGCGGGCGCGCGAAGTGGCCGGCGGTGATGTCGTCGAAACCGACGACCGACACGTCGGTGGGGATGCTGATGCCGGCGCGGTCGAGCTCATCGATCGCGCCGAGCGCCATGAGGTCGTTGACTGCGAACACGGCGGTGACCTCACCCCCGACGATGGACGCGACCTCGTGCTCTATCGCTCGACGTCCGCCGCTGACGGTGAAGGCTCCTTCGCGTACCGCGGGACGTGATCCCGTTGCCTCCTCCCAGGCGTCGCAGAAGCCTGCGACACGCTGGACACTGCTGACCAGATCGCCTTCCGCAGCCAGGACGACGCTTCGGCGATGCCCGAGGCTCAGGAGATGCTCGGCGACCACCCGACCACCGGCGGCGTTGTCGGAGACGAAGGAGGGAGCGGGCGACCCGGGGACTTCCTCGTCGACGAGAACGTAGGGCAGGTCACCGAGGATCGCACCCAGCTCCGAAGTGCTGGGCGGCGCACCGGCGGCGTACACGAGCCCGTCGACGGCGCGCGACCGGATCATCGTCAGGTAATTGATCTCGCGCTCGTGGTCGAACCCGGTGGTGCACAGAATGACGTTGTAGCCGTGCTCGACAGCTGCGAGCTCCGCGCCCCGCGTGAGCTCCGCGAAGAACTCGTTGCTGATGTCGGGGACGATGAGCCCCACGATCCGGGTCTTTCCGCTCGCGAGACTCTGCGCGGATCGGCTGGGAACATAGCCCAATTCATCCATGGCCGAATGCACGCGCAGCCGGACCTCGTCGCTGACTTTCCGCTTTCCACTGAGAGCGTGCGAAACCGTCGTCGGGCTGACGCCAGCCCGCGCAGCAACATCGGCGATGGAAACCATGACACCTCGTTTCGGAAAACGCAAACCGCTTTGGCAAAGCGCTTTGGACCGAAATTAGGGACGCAAACGGAGTTTGGCAAGACGCCGTGACCAAACCGTGACCGCGCGGAAGGAGCCATTCTCTTACGGCGGGCCATTGACACGAAGCGGCCGGCCAGTCGAGGATGACTAAACCAAACTGCATTTGGTTTAAGCGACACCGTCGTCGCTGCACCCGCGAAGGAGCCACATGTCTTTTTCCCGTCCTGCCACGGCGCACGGCGACGTCGCCGAGCGCTTCACGCGCGCGATGGTCGACGCCGGCACCGACCCGGCGGTCGCCGCCGAGCTCGAGCGCCGGATCGAGATCATCGAGCGCGCCGAGGCCACCGACGAGTCGCGCCGCCCGTTCTCGGGCCGCGAGATCGCCCTCTACGTCGGTGTGAGTGTCGTCGCCGTGATCATCGGTGCTGTGATGGTCGCGCTGTGAGCGCCCCGACCCGCCGCGACAAGCGCGCCACGACGCTGGCCGACCCGATGCTCTCGAGCGAACACGTCTTCGGCACCTTTCCGCTGCTGAAGAACGAGCGCACCTGGAGTGGGCTCGACTTCACGTGGGTCAACACCGCGCTCGCGATCGCCACCTGGGCCTTCCTCGTCGGCGGTTCGACCGCCCTCCTCGTCGGCTTCGTCGACGGGATCGCCGCGATGCTCATCGGCAACGCCATCGGCCTCTGCATCATGGTGCTCGCGTCGGTCGTCGCCTCGCAGCGCTGGGGGTCGGAGCAGTACACGCTGCTGCGCGGAGCCTTCGGGGTGGTCGGTGTGGGCATCCTCGTGTTCACCGTCATCCTCATCACCGAGATGGGCTGGTCGTCGCTCCTCGCGGTCATGGCCGGCCGCGCCACCAGCCAGGTCGCCTCGACCTTCGCCGGGGTGGCGTTCGATCAGTACGGGCCGCTCGTCACCGTCGGGGGACTCGTCGCCATCCTGCTCGCCTGGTGGGTGCTCTCGCGGGGCCCCGTCACCATCGGCCGCTTCAACGCGATCATCGCCCCCGGCCTTGCCATCATCACAGTGGTGATGATGGTCTTCCTCGTCGTCAACACCTCGTGGGGCTCGCTCATCGACGCAGCCCCGCTGGCACCGTTCGACAACGAGGTGCTGAACTTCATGGTCGCGGTGGAGTTCAACGTCGGCGTCGGGGTGTCGTGGTACCCCGTCATGGGCTCGCTCGCCCGCATGACCCGCACTCGCAAGGCGGCGGTGTGGCCGGCCTACGGCGGACTGCTCATCGCCACCCTCATCGCCCAGCTGGTCGGCATGGCCGCCGCGCTCACCCTCGGCGACTCCGACCCGACGGTGTGGATGGTGCCCTTCGGCGGTGCGGTGCTCGGTGTGGCTGTGCTGATCTTCATCGCGTTCGCGAACATCACCTCGATGTCGTCGATCGTGTACTCCACGATCCTCGCGATCCGGCAATCCTCCGGGCGTCTCCTCGCGCGGGTGCCGTGGAAGGTTCTCACCGCGGCGTTCTTCGTGCTGCCGGCGATCATGACCTTCTTCCCGCAGTTCATGTACGAGCAGTTCATCGTCTTCGTCACCCTGTCGGGTGCGTTCCTGGCATCCGTCTGCGGTGTCGCGCTCGCTGACTACTTCATCCTCCGCAAGCAGCGGGTCGACCTGCGCGAGCTTCACCTGGCGCAGCGCGGCACGCTGTACCGGTTCCAGGGCGGCATCAACTGGGCGGGCATGATCGCCCTGCTCGCGGGCGCGGCATTCTTCCTGTGGCTGTACAACCCGATCACGCTCGAAACGCAGCCGCTGTTCCTCGTCGTGACCGCATCGCTCCCGGCGGCCCTCATCGCCGCGGTGGTCTACCTCGGCCTGAGCGCCCTCCTGTACCGCAAGCGCCCCCTGGAGCTCGACGCATGACCGCTGCAACCCGCACCCAGGCCGCCGTCTACACCGGCGCCGACCGCCTCGACATCCGAGAGGTCGAGCTTCGCGCCCCCGGGCGCGGGGAGGTTCTGGTGCGCATCGGCGCCTCCGGCGTCTGCGGCTCCGACCGGCACGTGCTCGACGGCGATTGGCAGATGCCGACGCCCACGATCATGGGGCACGAGGGTGCCGGGGTCGTGGAGGCGATCGGTGAGGGCGTGACGTCGCTCGAGGTCGGCGATCACGTCATCATGACCTGGTTCTATCCCTGCGGCGTGTGCGCGAGCTGCCGCCAGGGTCGCACCTGGGTGTGCACGGGGTCGCGGTCGGAGGAGTGCCTCCTGCCCGATGGGTCCACCCCCACCACGCTCGACGGCAATCGGGCGTTCCCGTATCTCGCCGTCGGGTCGATGAGCGAACGCGTCGTTGTGGCAGAACAGGCCGCAGTACGGATTCCCCCCGGTGTCCCCTTCGACGTCGCGGCGCTCATCGGCTGCTCGATCGCCACCGGTGTCGGCGCGGTCGTCAACGACGCTCGGGTGCAGCCCGGGCGCTCGGCGGTCGTGATCGGCGCCGGCGGCGTGGGCCTCAGCATCATCATGGGGCTGGCCCTCGCCGGCGCGAGCCCAATCATCGCCGCGGATGTGACCGATGACGCCCTCGCCCTCGCCCGCGAGTTCGGCGCCACCCACACCATCCGCTCGGGCGCTGACCTTGCCGAGCGGGTGCGCGAGATCGTCCCCGACGGCGCCGATTTCGCGTTCGAGGCGATCGGTCGCCCCGATACGATCGCTCTCATGCCGGCGACCGTGCAGCGTGGGGGCACCGCGGTGATCGTGGGCCTTCCGCCGCAAGACCGCCCCGTGCCGATCGACGCGCTCGCCCTGGCTGAGGAGGGCAAGTCGCTTCTCGGGTCGAACTACGGCGCCACCGTGCCGGCGCGCGATTTCCCGCTACTGTCGCGCCTCTATCTCGACGGCAAACTCCCGATCGATCGACTGATCACGAACCGCTTCGCTCTGCAGGATGTCAACGACGCGTTCGACCTCATGCGCGCCGGCGCCAAGGGTCGCAGCGTGCTCGTGTTTTAGCCGATGGCCCGACCGTCGAAGAACATCCTCTCGACCAGCGCGATCGCCCGGGCGGCGCTCACGCTGGTCGAGAGGAACGGCGACTTCACGATTCCCGGCATCGCCGCGCTCCTGAAGGTCAATCCGTCGTCGCTCTACCACCACCTCCCCGGCGGGCGCACCGCGATCGTGCACCGGGTGCGCGAGGAGCTCTACGCCCGCATCGACCTCGCACCACTGAACGACCTCGGCACACCCGCGCTGGAGCGGCTGCGCCGATGGATGCAGGATGTCCGGAGCGCGATGGCTCAGGTGCCCGCCTCGGTCGCGGTGCTCGTCGCCACCCCGGTGCAGGATGCCCGGACGCTGGAGATCTACGAATCCCTCTTCGCGATCCTGCGCGACGCCGGCATCCCCCGCGACCTCCGGGTCACCTACGCCGCCATGATCGACGCCGTCGTGCTGGGCTCGGCCCTCGACGCCCTCTCCCCCGCCCCGCTCTGGCGCCCCGGCGACCTCGACCTCCCCGAGCTGCGCTCGGTGGCCGCCGACGGCGACGACGATACCCGCGCCTCTCGAGGCTTCTCGGTCGCCGTCGACACGCTGGTCGACGCGGTCGCCCGCGCAGCGGACTGACGCCGTTCAGCCAGCGGTGCTCCAGCCGCTCACGATGAGGGCTTCCAGAGGAAGCAGTCCTGCTCCGGCAGCGACCGCGTCCCCGGCGAAGTGCGTCGGGTGGAGGGTGAACTGCGACCCTGGCCGAGGAAGGGCGTGCGCGACGATCGCGGCCTCGAGTTCGTCGCGGTAGGCCTCGATCAGACGACCGCCCACCCACCCGCCGATGAGAACCCGCTCGGGATTGAAGAGGTTCACCAGGCTGCCGAGGGCTGCGCCCAGCTCATCGATGACGTGTGCGGTGAGGTCGGCAGCCGCCGGATCGCCGGCGTCGGCGGCCTCGATGAGCGAGGTGAGCGCCGTCCATCCCGAGCCGCTCGGCTGAGCACCGGTGTCGCGCCAGCGATGCACGATGGCGTCCGCACCGAGGTAGGCCTCGACACACCCCCGGTTGCCGCATCGACACGGCTCTCCGTCGAGCATCAGGGTGGTATGCCCCCACTCTCCCGCAGCCGACCGGCTACCGGTCGCGACCTCACCCGCGGTGATGATTCCCAGTCCGACCCCGCGGCCCAGCATGGCTACGAGGGCGTGGTCGCAGTCTCGGGCATTGCCGAACCAGTGCTCGACGCGCGCCTGGAGTTTCGCACCGTTCTCTGCGAAGACCGGTACATCGACAGCCGAACAGAGATCGACCACATCCAGGGCCGGCCAGCCGAGGCTCTGCGCGTAAAGCGTCTGCGTTCCCACCAGGTCGGTCTCCACGATGCCGGGAAGTCCCAGACCGATGCCGATGAGGTCGCCCCAGCGGTCGCCGTTGCGATCACGGAGAGCGTCGATAGCGGCTCGGATGTCGGCCGCGATGAGGTCGGGAGACTCCTCGATCTGGCCGCCGCGGAACTCCCGGTCGACGCGTGTCATCGACAGATCGAAGACCTCTGCGGCGACGCCGCGCTCTCCGACATCGATGCCGATCGTGATTGCACGGTCGGCGCGCGGGCCGACGACGGTGATGGGGCGGCCACCCTGCGATGACCGATTTCCCCGCTCTTCGACGAGTCCCTCATCGATGAGCTCGGCGACGATATTGGCCGCCGAAGCGGCGGACAGCCCCGTGAGGTGGGCGAGCTCCGCGCGGGTGGTCTCCTGCCGCAGGATGATCTGCTTCAGCAGGAGCGACCGGTTCCGCTGTCGAAGCGAAGTCACCGTCGACGCCTCGGGCATCACTTGCCCGGGCCGCGGGTCGCTTCGTCCGTTCACGATGAGTCGACCATACTTCGTGCCCGCCAGCGGATCGTGGTGAATCGTGGTCATCAGCTCACGTGTATGCGATGCAGTTCGGCGTCCGCGGTGGCTCGGACCGTGAGATGCCCTCGTGCGAAGTGCGCGGCGATGTGGCCGGGAAAGTCGGCGTCGACGTGCCACCCGCGTGGCTCCGCGCTCAGGGCGTAGCGGCGTTCGTCTCCGGCGGCCAGTGCGATCGGGAGCGCCTCCTCCGGGCTGTACGGCTCACCCGCGGTGTGATGCCAGCGGGTCGTCTCACCGAGCGCGGCGAGATGCCCGGCCTCTTCGGGCGCGGACGGCGCGTGCCCCCAGGCGGGCACCGTGACCGGGCCGCGACCGAGCATGGCGTTGACGATCTCCGGGTTCTCGCTGCAGGCGTCGATGTCGATGGCCGCGAGGAACTCGTTCATGATGCGCCATGCCGTGTCGCTGTCGGGCTGCTGGGTGGGATCGGCGATGAGGTCCCAGCCCTCCGGCCGCCGGGCCGAGACCGGCGAGGTGCGGGTGTCGAGCTTCTTCCACGGCCAGAAGTTCCAGCCGATGTCGTGGCGCTCGTACAGGCGGTGGGCCGTATAGATCCATTCCGGCGTGTTCTCTCCGCCCTCGCCCATATAGATCGGCACGCCGAGGTCATCCCGCGCCCGTAGGTAGGGGGCGATGCTCGTCTCGTCGGGCGGGCACCAGTACCGGTGGAACTGCAGGGCGCTGTTGTCGTCCCAGACCTCATCGAAGATGTCCCAGTTCGTGGCCCAGTGACTTCCCTCGTACATGATCAGATGGTCGGGATCGATGGCGCGGATGGCACGAGTCAGGTCGCGGTAGAGGCTGACGAGTTCGTCGGCGTAGACGTGCTGCCATTCGTTCGGCAGGGGCTCGTTCAGCAGGTCGTAGCCCAGCACCGCGGGGTCGTCGCGGTACCGGTGAGCAAGCCCCTCCCAGAGGCGGATCGTGAGGGCACGCCACGTCGCGTCCATGAACAGCTCGGGTCTGCCGTTCGGTGAGTCGTCGATGTTCGTCCCGGTCTGCCCGCCGGGTGCGCCGTGCAGGTCGAGCAGCACGAGCAGTCCGTGGGTGCGGCACCACCCGAGCAGGTCGTCGATGGGTGCGAAACCGTCCTCGAGCAGGTGACCGTCCTCGGTGATGAGCGACCGCGAATTCAGCGGAAGGCGGACGTGGTCGAATCCGTGCGCGGCGATGCGGGCGACGTCTCGTTCTGTGAGGAATGCCTGCCGGTAGCGACGCCAGAACTCAGCGGCGCGCTCGGGGCCTACCAGGGCATCGATTCGCGCTTCGATCTGCCGTGGCGAGCTCATCTCGTCGCCGAAGCGCCACATGTATCCCTCGGGGAGGAGCCAGTTGCCCAGGCCCATTCCTCGCAGCAGCAGGGGCCGCCCGTCGGGTGCGACGAGTCGGGTGCCGTCGGCGTGGACGAAACGGGAGGATCGGGTCACGACGGTGCCTTTCATTTCAGGCCCGACAGGGCGAAACCCTGCACGACCGAACGCTGGAAGATGACGAAGACGATGAGAATGGGCACGACCATGAGCGTCGCGGCCGCCATCTGCAGTGAGGGATTGGTGGCGATCTGCTGATTCAGCAGCGACACCCCGACGGACAGGGTGTAGAGCCGCTCATCGTTGGCGAGGATCAGCGGCCAGAGGAAGCTGTTCCATCCGGCGATGAATGTCAGCACGATCTGCACCGCCATGATGGGCCGCGACATCGGAAGCACGATGCGCAGGAAGATGCGCATCTCCGATGCCCCGTCGATGCGTGCCGCTTCGAGGATCTCGGTCGGAATCGTCGACATGAACTGGCGGAAAAGGAAGATGCTGAACCCGGAGACGAGCGTGGGCAGGGCGATGCCGATGAGGGTGTTCGTCAGCTTCATCCCGTTGAGGATGAGGTAGGTCGGGATCATCGTGACCTGGACGGGGATCATCATGGTGATGAGCACGAGGAAAAACAGCGGTTCACGGCCGCGGAAGGTGAATTTGGCGAAGCCGTAGCCTGCCATCGCCATGAGCAGGAGTCCGATCATGCTGATGAGGACGATGGCCAGGGTGTTGAGCACGTATCGCCCGAAGTCGAGCTCTTGGAAGAGCTGCACGTAGAACTCGAACGTGGGCTCCCGCGGCAGGAGCGCGGGCGGGTAGGCCACCGACTCGCTGCGCGGCTTCACCGAGCTGAACACCATCCAGAAGAACGGCAGCGCCGTGATCGCAGCCCCGACCGTGAGTGCGACGCCGACGATGATCGTGGTGGTGCGGGCCGAGCGCGGAACCGACCCGTGGCGCGGTCGGCGCGGCGGCGGTGTCGCGGGCAGCTCGGGGTCGAGGGCCAGCGGCTGGCGGAGGTCAGTAATCGACATCGGCTTTCCTTCCGCGAAGCTGGATGACGGTCACGACGGCGATGATCACAAAGAGCACCACCGAGCCCGCCGCGGCATAACCGAACTGACTCGACGAGAAGCCCGTTTGGTAGAGGAACAGCGAGACGCTCGTCGAGGCGCCGAGGGGTCCGCCTTTGGTGAGGACGAAGGGTTCATCGAAGAACTGCAGCCACGCGATGATCGTTGTGATCGTCACGAAGAAGATTGCGAAGCGCAGCAGCGGGATGACGACGGAGACGGTGGTGCGCATCGAGCCGGCACCATCGAGGCTCGCCGCTTCGAGGTACTCCTTCGGCACGCTCTGCAGGGCGGCCAGGAAGATGATGATGTTCAGACCTGTCCCGCGCCAGACGGCGACGAGCACGAGCGAGAACTTCACCATCACCGGGTCGCTCAACCACTGCACGGGCGGGATGCCGATCAGCGAGAGCAGATAGTTGAACAGGCCGAACTGGGTGTTGTAGAGGTATCCCCATACCAGTGAGATGGCGACGATCGCGGTGATCGCGGGGAGGAAATAGAACGAGCGCAGCGCGCGGAAGAAGCGGTTCTGCGATCGGTTGAGCAGAAGAGCGACGATCAACGACAGCACGACCACGGCAGGCACCCCGAGGATCGCGAAGATGCCCGTGTTCCACAGCGCCTGCCAGAAGGCCGGGTCGGCGAAGAGCTGCGTGTAATTGGCGACGCCGATGAACTCGATGCGCGACCAGTCGCCCAGACCCGCGAGGTTCATGTCGGTGAGGCTGACCACGACGGCCACCATGATCGGCAGCACCCCGAAGGCGATGAGCAGCAGCATCGCGGGGGCGATCAGCAGGTAAGGAGCGCTGCGCGTTCTCATGTTCTCTCCTGGAAAGGGCCGACGTCGGGCGGGGGTGTGAACCCACCCCCGCCCGGGATCGTCAGTCGACGGAGGTCTCGGCAGTCGCGTCGTAGAGACCCTGCAGCGCGGTCTCAGGGTCGGCGCCCGTCAGGACGATCGCATTGAGTGCGTCGAGCAGGGCCTTGCCGGTCTCGCCGTCCCAGTTCGGGACCAGGGGGAGGATGCGGGAATTCTCCAGCTGGGCGGCATAGACCTCGGCGAGCGGGTCATCGGTCAGCGAGGCGTCGGCGAGCGCGGCAGTCACCGTCGGCAGCTGGCTGTCGAGGTCGTACCAGGTGAGCTGCGTCGCCGGGTCGGCGAGGTAGTTCAACAGCTCGAGAGCATCGTCCTTCTGATCGGTCGATCCCCAGACGCCGAGGTTGGAGCCGGCGAGGAGTGAGATGTTGTCCGCGCCGCTCGGAATCGGCGCCACCCCCCACTTCCCCTCGAGTTCGGGGGCGGCACCCTCGATCGCGCTGGCGAGGTAGGGGCCCGAGACGAGCATCGGGGTGATACCGGAGGTGAACCCCTGGGTCTGATCGAAGTCGGAGTTGGTCGGCACCGAGCCATCCGCATAGAAGCCCGTGTACAGGTCGACCGCTTCGCGGAATTCCGGGGTGTCGAAGTCGATCATCCCGTCACCGTCGACGATCTCACCGCCCAGATCCCACGTCATCACGACCGGCAGGCTCGAGTCCCACTGCGGGATGTAGTAGCCGTACTTGCCGTCACCGCGCTCGGCGAGGGTCTGCGCGGCGGTGCGGAGGTCGTCCCACGTCGCTGGCGGTTCGGTGATTCCGTTCTCCTCGAGGATGTCGGTGCGGTAGTAGAGCACCCGCGTGTCACTGACCCAGGGAACGCTGACAACGTCGCCGCCGATGGCGGTGGCGTCGCCGGCGACCCCGCTGATGAAGTTGTCGGAGGCGAGGTTCGGGTAGTCGGCGAGGGTGCTCTCGTCGAGGGTGGCGAGGGCGCCCGAATCGGCGAAGGTGCGCAGCTTCGAGATGCCGATCTGCACGACATCCGGTCCATTGCCGGATGCCACGGCTGTGGTGAACTTCTGATCGATCGCGTCCCACGGGATCGCGACGACCTCCACGGCTATGTCGCTTTCTTCGGTGAACGGCGCGACGAGCTCTTCGAAGTTCGCCGAGCTGTCACCCATGACCCACACGGTGAGGGGTTCGGCAGCTCCGCCGCCTGCTCCGGCGGATCCGCCCGAGCATCCGGCGAGGACGAGCGTCGCCAATGCCAGGGGCGCCGCGGCGACGAGATGTGATCTCTTCATTGAGGTTTCCTTTCCAAAGGTGGGTAGCCCTCATGCCCGGGTGGCAGTCATCGAGTCCCAGAACGCCTTCGTCGATGACTTAGCGTAAGTCCTGGAGAAAGGGGGCGCAAGTGTATGTAGCCGGCGATTTCGCGACTTTCAGACCGCGGGGCCGTGAGCCTGAGCGCGCCACCAAGGCGTCTCGATGAACCCGCGTTTGAGAAAGAGCAGCTCCATATTCGCCGTCCACCCCCGGACCCCCTCGAGATGGGCGAGCGAGTCGGTGACGAACCGGTACAGCTCATCGACGGAGGTCGTGATCACCTCGCACAGCAGCGAGTTCTGATCGAGAGTTGCCGCAAGGTAACGCACAAAGGGGTAGTCCGCCAGCGCGCGCGCGACCTCCTCCATGCGGGAGGGTTCGACCGTGACGGTGAGAAAGGTCTCGGCTTCCATGCCAAGGGCCGCCGACTGAACGAGGGTGACGATGTCGACACAGCGGTTTGCGCGCATCCGGTCGTATCGCCGTCGCACGCTCGATTCGTTGAGGTCGAGCTCGTCGGCGACCCGCTGGAACGGCATCCGCGCATCCTCTTTCAACACCGCGAGGATGCGCCGGTCGATGTCGTCGAGATGGTCGGGTTCGCAGTCCTCGGCCCCGTCGGCGTCGGCCGCGGAGTCATCGATCATGTCCGCGAAGAGCTGGCGCCCCCAGTCGTAGCTGACCTTGTACACGTGCATGATGAGGTCGCTTCGCCATCGTTCGACGCCGTCGATGGGTTGCAGATCGAGCACCACCTGCGGGTAGCGGGTCGCCGGGCCGCGCACGACTAATTCGGCGATGATGTCGAAACTGCCGGTCACGACGGTGCAGAACCGCACGACGGGGTTGCGCACAAGTGCCTCGGCCACCGCCATGTGGGTGCCGGGGCGGCAGTTGACCCGCACGAGAAACTGCGCGTGAGGCCCGTCCGCGTCGAGCGACGGCACCGCGGCTACCTTGACCACGCCGTCGATCAGCAGCTGTTGACCTCGTCGTGACACCGTCGAGACCGGGGCCCCGATGCGGTCGGCGATGGTCCGCCAGCTCGCCCGTCCGTCGCGCTGCAGGGCGACGACGATGCGCTTGTCGAGCTCGGTCAGCCGGTCGAGGGCCGAACTCACCATCAGCGCGGGGACGCCGTCGGCGGGCACACGTCGTGGAGGAATCCCCGTACCACTGCCGTCCATTCTTCCGCCTGCTCGATCTGAGGAGAGTGGCCCGACCGTTCGAAGATCTCCAGTCGAGCCTCGGGGATCAACCCCGCGATCGTTTCACTGCACGATACCGGCGTGATCCAGTCGGTGCGACCGACCGTGAGGAGGGTGGGCGCCTGGATCGACGGCAAAGACGGGGTGAGGTCGTAGTTCGGGAGATTTTTCGAGAAGGCGTAGTTGTGCGCTTCGTACCGGTACGGCGTAGCCTGCACTTTCCGCTCGGTCGCCTCGGGGTCGTAGGTGAAGTCGTAGAGCGGGAGGATCTCCCGCCAGCAGTCCCGAAGATCGTCGTTGTCGCGAACCCGTCCCTCGTCGATGCGATCGAACTTCTCCATGTCGATGTCGACCCGGTCGCTTGCCAGGGCGTTCTCCCGCGCGAGTGCGGCATGGGAGTTGTCAGCCGCGGTGTCGCGGAGCACGAGCGCAGCGACGCGCTCGGGGTAGCGGATCGCGTACTCCATGGCCATGAATCCGCCGTACGATCCGCCGGCCATGATGATGCGCTCAGCGCCGATCCACTCCCGCAGACCGTCGATGTCGGCGGCCCACTGCTCGTGGCTGAACTCCCCCGACCCTTCGCTCTCGCCGCTCCCTCGAGCGTCGAACACGACGACCCGGTACTCGTCGGAGAGTCGACCGAAGCTCGCCCGTGGTTCGGCGCGGGAACCCAATCCCGGCGCACCATGATGGGCGATGATGACCGGCGCGCCCTCGGGTCCGAGCACTTCGACGGCGAGTTCGTTGTCGTTGATGCGCACGCGCTCAGCCGTGCTGGTCGCACGGGCGAACTCGGGTGACACGGTGTCCTCGGCCATGGGGGTCCTTTCGTTCAGAGCGGGATGACGCAGTCGTCGAGCGATCGGGGGAAGGCGGTGAGGGGCTCGGCGCCACTTGCGGTGACGAGCATGCTGTCGCTAATGCGGTATCCGGCGTGGCCGGGGATGTAGATTCCCGGCTCGTTCGAGACGATCATCCCCTCCGCGAGTTCGGTCGGGTCGCCGTCTTCCAACCAGGGCGGCTCGTGCATACCGAGCCCGATGCCGTGCCCCTGTCGGTGCCGCAGGTGTGGGCCGAGACCCGCATCGCGGATCACGTCGAGGCAGATCCGGTTGCTGTCGGCGCACCGCACACCCGGCGCGATCGCCCGCGAGCCGGCGGCCTGGGCATCGCGCACCGCGTCGTGGTAGCGGCGCTGGTCGGCCGTTGGTTCTCCGAGCACGAAGGTGCGCTCACCCTCGACGAACCTTCCCCCCACAGCGGCGCCGAGCGACAGCATGAACGTATCTCCCGGTCGCAGCCGGTTCGACGAGGGGAGACCATGCGGTACCGCCGAGTTCGGGCCCGAGTACACCAGCCCCCCGGCCATGAACGACACCACCACGACGTCGTCGTGCTCGCGATACATCCGCCCCAGCCCATCACGGCCGACGTGGGCCGCGAGCTCGGCCTCGCTCGGAAGCGCGGCGCCCGAGGCGATGGCCTCTGCCACGAGCTGTATGCCCGCGTGCAGCATGTGATCCGTGATCCGCGCCGCCTCGCGGTGCAGAGCTATCTCCTCGGGGAGCTTCACATACCGGGCCTGAGTCACGAGCTCGGTGGGTTCGAACATCGTGTCCGGAAGAGCGGCCTGGAGCATCCGTAGCCGATGCTGTGTCATCAGGGTGGTGATGCCGAGACGCTTCGGAGCGCCGCCGATGGTGCGCGCAAGCGGCGTGAACGGATTCTCGATGCCGGGGTACTCGACGAAATCGACCAGGTCGGCGTGCGCCCGCTGCTCCTCGGCGTGTTGCCGTTCCAGAGCGGGCACGAGAAGCACAGCACGATCACCGTCGAGGTAGACCGCGACCGGACGCTCCCCCGGATGGTGGAAGAAGCCGGTCAGGTAGGCGACGTCTTCAGGGTCGTCGGTAATGAGACCGGCGAGCTCGGAAGCATGGAGACGGTCGCGCACACGCGCCTGGATGCGGTCGTAGACATCGGCGTCGAGACGCTGGGTGAAACGCGCGTTGTCGCACGGGATGTCAGCGTTCATGGCTCCTCGGGTTTCTTGCGTCGTTGTAGGCGATGGAGAGGAGGGTGGCGGAGAGCACCAGGGCGAGGATGGCGAGCGAGGGAAACAGCGTCAGCCACCAGGCGCTCACCATGGCTCCCGACTGCTGCGCTTCGTAGAGGATGCGACCCCACGACCACGTCGTCGGGTCTCCGAGACCGAGGAACGACAACCCGGCCGCCGACAGCACCGCGCGCGACGCGGTGACCACCACCGAGACGACGACGACGGGGGTGACGGCGGGAAGGACGTGTCGCCCGAGGATCCAGACCGAATTGCGCGTCATCAGACGCGCCGCGTCGATGTAGGGCAACTGCACGACGGCGAGCGCCTGCGAGCGCACCAAGCGGGTCACCTCCGGCCACGAGAACGCAGCGACGACCAGGATCAGGGTCGATGTCGACGGTCCGACGAGGGCGGCGACGAGGATCATCAGGGGGAGGACGGGAAGGGACAGTGTCAGGTCGACCAGCACGCTGACGATCGCGTCGATGCGCCGCCAGTACGCACCGACGACGGCGATGATCGTGCCGAACACAATCGCGATGGCCGAGGCGGCGAGGGCGACGAGCACCGATTGCTGGGTACCCCAGATCACCTCGGCGTAGACATCTCGGCCCAGGGCGTCGGTACCGAACCAGTGCGCACCACTCGGTGGCTGCAGCACGTCGGGGCCGTAGCTGGCCGGGTAGGGCGCGAGAAGCGGAGCCCCCACGGCGATGAGAATGAGCGCGGCGAGGATGACGAGAGAGATCATCCCGAGCGGCTGACGGCGGAAGGCGCGCCAGGTCTGTCTGCTCGCGCGCTTGCCGTCGTCGCCGGCCGGGTCGACGACGACGGGGGCGACTTCGGTTTCGGGCAGCGGAGCGGTCATGCTGTCTTCACTCTCGGGTCGAGGAAGCCGTAGGCGAGGTCGGTGATGAGGTTGGCGACAACGACCGTCACCGCCAGAAGCAGGAAGGCACCCTGCAGCACGGGGAAGTCGAGCTGAGTCACCGCCTCGTAGATGCCCCGCCCGATACCGGGGTAGGCGAAGACGGTCTCGGTGAGGACCGCGCCGCCGACGAGGAAGCCGAGCTGAAGGCCGATCAGCGTCGTCGCGGGCAGCATCGCGTTGCGGACCGCATGCTTCCAGAGGATGGTGCGGGGCGGCACGCCCTTCGCCTTGGCAAGGGTGATGTAGTCCTCACCAAGGGCTTCGATGAGCGTCGCTCGCATCGTCAGGACATAAGACCCGAGTTGGATGAGGGTGAGCGAGAGCACTGGGAGAACGAGGTGCGAGAGTACCGAGCCGTACCATTCCAGCCCATACACCCCGTCGTCGTACGCGCCGCCGATCGGGAACCATCGGAGGTTCAGGCCGAAGACAAAAAGCAGGACGATGCCGACGGAGGGGACGAAGAGCGACTGGCCGGTGACGCCGAAGACCTGCACCATGCGGTCGAGGAAGCGATTCTTGTGCGATGCCGCGATCACCCCGAGCGGAATACCGATGACGATCGTCAGCAGCAGCGCCGAGAGCGTCAGCAGGAGGGTCCACGGCAGCCGCTGCATGAGCACATCAACGACGGGGATCGACTGGGTGAAGCTCGTGCCGAGGTTTCCCTGCACCATCTGCCCGAGGTAGAGCAGATACTGCACGATCAGGGGCTGATCGAGCCCGTACTGGGTGAGAAGGGCCGCCCGTGTCTCATCGGTCATGTTCGGGCTCGCGATGGCGAGCGCGGGATCTCCGGGAAGCAGGCGCAGCAGGAGGAAGGTCACGGTCACTGCGAAGAGGATCGTGAACACTCCCCTGCCGACCCGGCGGAGAACGAACAGAGCGTAGGACATGGGCGGCCCTTCTCGCCTACTCGGTGACCTTGTAGGCGCTGGCGATCGAGATGGGGTTCACGATCGAGAGCAGTTCGCTGGGCTTGGAGATGAAGCCGGCCCAGTCGGAGCTGTGCGCAACGAAGAGGTTCTGCGTGTACATCACGTTGTCGTAGACCTCGTCGTGCACCAGCTGGGCCGCCTCGCGCATGATGGCGATCTTCTCCTCCTCGTCGAAGGTGGCCGACGCCTGAAGGATGAGGTCGTTCAGCGCGGGATCATCGACGTAGGTGTAGTTGATCGCCCCATCGGGAAGGTACGACAGTGCGAAGTTCGTGACCGGGTCATCCATGATGGCGAAGTTGCCGGCATAGATGTCGTAGTCACCCTCGTTCGTCATCGCCAGGTAGGTGTTTCGCTCAGTGCCCTGCAGCTCGATCGTGATCCCGGCCTCGGCGGCGCCGTCTTTGACGAGCTGGGCCCACTGGCTGGTGACCGGGTCTTGCAGCGAGTAGATGAGGCGGAAGCTCACCGGGAACATGCCACTGGCGTCGGCGGTGTAGCCGGCATCTTCCATCAGCTGCCGAGAAAGCTCAGGGTCGTACTCGTACTCCGTGATCGAGTCGTCGTAGTACTTCGACAGCACCGGCATGAGCGGGCTCGAGCCGGTCGAGACCGCCTGACCCTGCAGCACCACGTCACGAATGGCTTCGTAGTCGGCCGCATGCGCGAGCGCCCGGCGCACCTCGGTCTTGGCCAGATCCGGGTTCTGCATGTTGTAGGTCATGTGGGCGTAGCCGAGACCGGTGACCTCGGCGACCTCGATGCCGTCGGTATTGCGCAGCTGCTCGACCTGCGCCGGCGGGAGCGAGTTCGCGATCACGTCGACCTCGCCGCTCTGCAGCGCCAGGATCTCGGTGTTCACATCGGGGAAGACGCGGTAGATGACCGACGCGGGCCCGGGCGTCCCACCCTCGACGAGAGGGTAGTTCTCGACCCTTTCGAGGGTGTACGACTGGCCCACCTGCACGCTCGTCAGGCGGTAGGGCCCGGCGCTGACCCAGCCGTCCTCGCCGCCGTCGTTGGCGAACTCGGCGACAGACCCTGCGGGCTCGAACACATGCTGCGGCACCACGTTGCCCCAGAACCCGATCTCTTCGACGATCGACGAGTCTGGCTGGGTGAGGGTGATCTCCACGCGCGTATCCGAGACGGCTTCGGCCGACTCGAAATTCGCCATTTGGCCGTAGAACGTGCCGGCCGGGGCATCCTGCTTCACCGCGTTCATCGTGTACGCGACGTCTTCGGCGGTCAGCGGCTCGCCGTCGCTCCAGGTCATGTCGTCGCGGATCTCGTAGAAGCCGGTGGTGTCGTCGACGTACCCCCAGTCGACGGCCAGCTCGGCGGACTTCGAACCGTCGTCGCCGATGCTCAGCAGGTGCGGGTACATCAGATTCGTCACCCAGTAGTCGCTGCGACTATTGCCGATGAGCGGGTTGTAGTTCACCACGTCTGTCGTCGTCGCGATGGTGAGCGTGTCACTGCTTCCCCCGCTCGACGCGTCACCGCTTGCTGCGGGCTCGGGCGCCTGCGGGGCGCAAGCGGTGAGCGCGAGTGCCGCCGCGGCCGCGATGGCGCCGATGGCGATGCGTGTCTTGTGTGTGGTCACACCCATACCTCCTCGAGTAGCCGCATGGTGTTCCCCCCGACGACGGCGCGGATCTCGTCGTCGGAGTAGTCGTGCTTGACCAGCCAGCCGATGATGTTGCCCATCGCCTCGGCGGGGTTCTCGACACCGTCGACGTAGGGAACCTCGTCGAACTCGACCTGCCCGTGCGCCTGGCCGAGCGAGAGCTGGGCGGCGAAGGCATGGTGCAGTCCGACGTGGTCGCCGAAGAGAGTGTCGGGGCCGAAGCTCACGTGCTCGATCCCCACGAGCTCGGCGCAGTAGACGAAGTGGTCCATGACCGACTCGAGGGAGTGGAGAGGATGCTTCGGCGACAGCGTCGTGTGAGGGGCGGCCTCGATGCCGATCACCCCGCCGCGACGGGCGCATTCGACGATGGTCTCGTCGGTCTTCATGCGGTTGGTCGGCCACACGGTGCGGGCGCCGGCGTGGGTGATGAAGACCGGCTTGGTGGAGGCCTTGATCACGTCGACACAGGTCCGGTCGCCGGAGTGCGAGATGTCGATGGCGATGCCGAGCTTGTTCATACGCTGAACGGCGCGCTCGCCGAAGTAGGTCAGCCCCCCGTCGCCGCGCTCCTTCAGGCCGCTGCCGAGCGTGTTGGCCTCGGAGTAGGCGATTCCCATCTGACGCACGCCGAACCCGTAGAGTACGTCGAGCCGATCGACCTCGTTCTCGATCATGGTCGCCGCTTCCAGCGCGAAGATGTGGGCGATCCGGCCGGTTTCGTGGGCGTAGCGGATGTCTTTGAGCGTCTCACCCTTGATGAGGTAGTCCTGATGGGCGAGGTCGGCCATCCGCACGCCGAGGTCGAACAGCACGTCCTGGTACTTCCATCCGGCGTCGCTGGAGATGCAGCAGGTGCCGTCCATGCCGTTGTCGAACACCGCGGTGAGGCCCGATCGCGACAGACCCTCGTAGCCGGTGGGTTCGCGACCCTGGCGGATGTGGTCCTTGAGGTGGTCCATGTTCTCGGGGAAGACCTGCACGTGCTCATGCAATGAGATGACGACCTCATCGCGCTGCAGGCGCTCGGCGCGCTCGGCCTGAGTGGAGGTCAGCTCGAGACCTGCGTACTCGGGCACTCGTCCGATCTGTCGGGCGTAACCGAAGTCGCGGTAGTCGACTCCCGCCTCCAGATACTCGTAGGCCTTGTAGCCGGTATAGCGCTCTGCTGGTTCGAGCACGTTTCCTCCTTCGTGTGACGGCACCCCCACGCGCGCCGGGATCGGCAATCGGGGGATGATGGATGACTCTGGCGCTTATCCGGCACACATGTCAAGCTTTCTGAGCATATTCGGCACTTTGTCCTCAATACCGACACAATCTCGGAGCTTTTGCGCTATGAATGGTCTCGTGCACATCGATGACGCCGCCCAGCCCGTGCTCCGAGTGCGAGGGCTCCGCATCGGGTTCCGATCCGAGGGCACAGTTTCTCCTGCCGTCGACGGGGTCGACCTCGACGTCAAGCCCGGCGAGCTGGTGGCCCTGCTCGGTGAATCCGGGTCGGGCAAGACCGTCACTGCCCGCGCGATCATGGGCATCCAGGATTCGGCTGCCGTGGTGACCGCCGATGAGATGAGACTCGGCGACGTCGACCTTCGTGCGTTGGATGAGGAGGGGATGCGACGGCTCCGCGGCGTGCGCATGAGCATGGTGCTGCAAGACGCACTTTCCGCGCTGAACCCGGTGCTCACCATCGGCGATCAGATCGGCGAGGTGTTTCGCGTTCACCGCAAGACCACGAGACGGCACGCACGCGCGAAGGCGATCGAGCTGCTGGATCTGGTCGGCATCTCCTCCCCCGCCTCGCGGGTCGACGATTACCCGCACCAGTTCTCTGGCGGGATGCGCCAGCGCATCCTCATCGCCATGGCCATCGCTCTGGAGCCCGAGCTTCTGATCGCCGACGAGCCGACCACCGCACTGGACGTGACCGTGCAGGCGCAGATCCTCCGCCTGCTGCATCGGCTCCGGCGCCAGCTGAACATGGGAGTTCTTCTCATCACGCACGATATCGGGGTGGTCACGGAGGTGGCAGACCGCGTGGTCGTCATGCGACACGGCGAGGTGGTCGAAGCCGGTGATGCCGACGACGTCTTCACCTCACCCCGCGAGCTCTACACCCGTCAGCTGCTCGACTCGGCGCCACATCCCGCACCCGCGCGCGTGCTCGATCCCGGAAAGGGCAGCGAGACCGTACTCGAGGTGGAAGGGCTACGCCGCACCTTCCGTACCGGGCCCGTCCTCGCACGGCGCACCGTCGCCGCCGTCGACGGCGTCGACCTCGTGCTTCGTCGCGGCGAGACCCTCGGCATCGTCGGCGAGTCAGGCAGCGGAAAGTCGACGCTTGCGCGGATGATCGTGGGGCTCGAAAGCGTCGATGAGGGCAGCGTGACCTATCGCGGGGCCGACATCACACGGCGCAGCCGTGGGCGGCGTCCCCCGTCGCAGCCGGGCATCCAGATGGTCTTCCAAGACCCCTACGCCTCCCTCGACCCCCGCATGCGGCTGAAGGATGTCGTCGCCGAGCCTCTGGCCGCGTCGCGAACCGGCAACGCCGGCGACCGCCGCGACCGTGTGGCTGAGCTGCTGGAACTGGTCGGCATGAAGCCCGACATGATGTATCGGTTCCCCCACCAGTTCTCTGGCGGGCAGCGTCAGCGGATCGGAATCGCCCGTTCGCTCATGCGCGACCCCGACATCCTCGTCTGCGACGAACCGGTATCGGCCCTCGACGTCACGATCCAGGCGCAGGTCGTCGACTTGCTCGTCGAGCTCCAGGAGCGGCTCGGGGTCAGCATCCTGTTCATCTCGCACGACCTTTCGGTCGTACGAAACCTGGCCCACCGCGTGCTGGTGATGTACCGCGGGGAGTGCGTCGAGACCGGCGATGTCGAGCAGATCTTCGACCGGCCGCAGCACGAGTACACCCGCACTCTTCTCGACTCCATCCCCCCGCTCACCCGGGCCGAGCGTGGCCGGTTGGTGCTCGCCGACTGACTATGGGGTCCAGCGGCGAGCCATCGTCGCGCGTGCCGGCATCTGCCACCGCCGCGTTCGACGGCAACACGACGCTCCTCGCGGACCGTCGAACCGCTGTCGACTCGTAGCGACCCGGTAACCAGAGCGACACATCGACTTTGCTATCGTTCATGCGGGGAAAGCGTTGATCTGGGGGGAAAGGGCATGAGTGACGTCACACGTTGAGACCAACTCGACAACGACGTCGCTTGATATGACAACCACCACCTCGCACACACCAGGTCCGGATTCCCCGGCAACCGTAGGTTCCGCTACCCAACCCGCTAAGCAAGAGTGGGCTGAGTCGGGCGGACCTATTGATTGGCGACGCAGTTATTCGCGGCGACTCTGGCTGACCGATCTGCTCGCTCTCGTCTGGGCAGTGTTCGGCGCGCAGTTGATGTGGTTCGGCTTCGGCAACGTGGAGGTTGCTATCCGCGCCGACTCACGCATAAGCGAATTTTCGTATTGGGTGTTCTCCGCTGGTCTCGTAGTCGCATGGATGTGGGTGCTTGCACTCATAGATTCGCGCAGCTACCGCACGGTGGGAACTGGCAACACCGAATACGTTCGCGTTGCAGACGCGAGCTTGCGCCTATTCGGCGCGATTGCAATCATCGCTTTCATCACCCGTGTGGACGTTGCACGTGGGTACCTGCTCATCGCGCTTCCCCTCGGCATCAGCGCGTTGCTACTTGCGCGTTGGCTTTGGCGCCAGTGGCTCATTGCACAGCGGATACGGGGTCAATACTCGGCCCGAGTGATCCTCGTCGGTTCCGTCGAATCAGTCGCGCAGGTCGCGCGCGAGCTGGATCGCGCTCCTCGCGCGGGTTACACCGTCGTCGGCGCTTGCACGCCCAGCGGCACGGTGGGAGGCACTGTACCCGGCACCTCGATACCCATGATGGGAAATGTGAACGCTATTGAGCGTGCCATGGACTTGATTGACGCTGACACTGTTGCGGTGACAAGCACCGATGAGCTCCCGCCTGACAAGGTAAAACAAATCTCCTGGAATCTGCAGGTCGGGCGTCAGCATCTGATCCTCGCACCTAGCATCATCGACATCGCTGGCCCTCGCCTCCACACCCGTCCGGTTGCAGGTCTTCCTCTCATCCACGTAGAAACGCCTCGATTCAGTAAGGGTCAGCTCTTCCTGAAGCGAATGCTCGACTGCTCGGCGAGCTTCGTCGGGCTCATCCTCCTGAGTCCACTTCTCGGATTCCTAGCCCTGAGCATTCGACTCTCGTCCAAAGGGCCCGTGTTCTTTCGACAGACGCGCATCGGCCGTGGGGGGCGGGAATTCACGATGCTCAAGTTCCGCTCGATGGTCGTCAACGCCGAAGAACTCCTTGAGCAGCTGCAGCTTCGACGCCAGGAACAGGGCATTGACTCGGGCAACGAGGTTCTCTTCAAGATGAAGAACGACCCTCGAGTCACACCGATCGGACGCCTCATGCGTCGTTACAGCCTCGACGAGCTACCGCAACTGTTTAACGTGCTCGATGGCTCGATGTCCCTCGTTGGACCACGCCCTCCGCTTCCCAAGGAAGTCGAACAGTACGCGTCCCACGTCCATCGGCGATTCCTTGTGAAGCCAGGAATCACCGGCCTCTGGCAAGTGAGCGGGCGCTCGACTCTGTCCTGGGAGGACACGGTCAGGCTCGATCTCTCCTACGTCGAGAATTGGACGATGCTCGGGGACCTTACGATCCTCGCCAAGACCGCTCGTGCAGCAATCGCTCCGGGCGAAACAGCGCATTGATGCGTGTTAGTACTCGCACACACAACACTCCGGAACGAGATCCGCTAATGCCATCCATCCTGCATGTAACAGAGAGCTATGCGGGCGGCGTAGTGGCGGCTGTGCGCGACTACGTCGCATCCACTCCGGCCTTCGCCCATCATCTACTGTTTGCAGACCGGCCAGATGCGCCGGTAGATTCGAGCAGCTTTGTCGGTTTCCATACCGTCACGCGTCTTCCGCCAGGCAATATCGCGCGTATTCGGCGAATCCGTTCTACCACTCGGAACCTAGCGCCGCAGGCGGTTCACGCACACTCCAGCTTCGCGGGGGCCTACACCCGCCTAGCTTTGAACGCTAGGCGACGGCGCGTCGTGTACACCCCCCACTGCTACGCGTTTGAGCGCGCTGACGTAAATCCGCTCACCTCGTTAGCGTTCAAGACGGTCGAACACCTACTCTCGTTTAACACGACTGTTTTCGCGGCTTGCTCGCCGCGAGAGGCCGCGTTATCCAATTGGCGCGGCTGCAAAGCGTCGGTATTGTTCGTACCCAATCTGCCCCCGTCTGGGGATTTGCAGAGAGCTCGCCGGACTGGCACATCTCACGAGAGACTAAGGCTAGTCGGTGCAGGTCGCGCCAGCGCGCAGAAGGATCCCACGTTCTTCCTGCGCTGCGTCGAGTACGCGCACCGCGCGGGCCTGCCCATCCAAGCGACATGGATCGGATCAGATCCCGGCTTCGGCGACGCCGGGCGAGCGCTCGATATTGACGTGACTGGCTGGCTGTCTCGGGACGAGGCGCTGACGACGCTTGCGGAAAATGACATCTATCTCCATACCGGATTGTGGGAGGGATTTCCCCTCGCCGTCCTGGAGGCGCTGGACGTTGGCGTAGCCGCCGTCGTGAGAGACGTGCCAGCGTTTGCGGGGGTTGATCTCCCAAAGGTGGCCACGGAGACTGACTTTGTTCGTCTACTTGGCGACGCGGGCAGCGAGGCAGATATTGCGCAGCTGTGGACGCAAGGCGTCCATTCATTACGCGACAACACGCGCATCAATCAACTTTCAGCACTTCACCGAGTTTATGGGGGAAGAAATGTCGGACATTGAGATCCTCACGTCGGCCCGAGTCCACGATAAACAAGTCGGCGGAAACACCCGCTATGTGCGTGAGGTCTACGCGCGCCTGACGGCCCTCGGCGGCGAGACGCGCTTCTTGCGCATACCCAAGAATCTTGACCAACATCGGCTCAGATCTCCAGCATACGCGGTATTTGAAAGCTGGATTTGGCCCTCGCTGCTTAAGCCCCAATCGGGACGCGTAATGCATTTTCCTGCAGACACAGGAGGATTGCGACGATCTCGCGTGCCAGTGGTTGGCACAATTCACGGACTTGCAACTCTGCATGTGCCAGACGTTCGAAGCGGCGGTGCGGATAGACTGTGGCGCTTTCGGGTGCGGGGCCTGGCCCGCGTGGCAGACAAAATAATCACTGTTTCCGAAAGCTCTGCGGAAGACATCATTTCGTTTGCGCCCGAGACAATTGGCCGAGTCGAGGTTGTACCACACGGAATCAACCATGATGTCTTCAATACAAGAAGCCTGGGCACCTTCTCAGAAGAGAACCGCCATCGCCTAGGCGTCCCAGCGTCGTACTTTTTGTACGCCGGGAACATTGAGCCCCGCAAGAACATTCCGGCTCTAATCGACGCCGCCGAAAGCGTTTTTCGCACCACCGGCGTTCCACTCGTCATCTCCGGCGCGCCAGCGTGGGATAGTGACGCAATCATGTCAAAATTGCGCGCGTCTCGGGGTGTGATCTATGTTGGCCGCACCGATGACGATCAGTTGGTTAGCTTGATGCAGAACGCGGTCGCGTTTTGTTTCCCGTCGCACTATGAAGGTTTCGGCTTTCCTGTTCTGGAAGCAATGGCGTGCGGTTCACCAGTCATATGCAGTACGAGAGGATCACTCAGATCAGTGGCAGCTAGGGGCGCGCTAGCGCTCGACGACATCTCAGCGGAGAGCATTGAAGGGGCCATGATGGCCGTGCTTGAGGACGATGATTTACGCAGTCGACTCATCAGTGACGGACTGAAACATGTCTCGGGTTTCACGTGGGAGTCTTCCGCGACCCGGCACATGGAGATCTTCCGGGAGGTCGCCGCATGAGGTATCTCATTCTGCATGCGTACAGTTCAACCAACTCGGGCGACGGCCTCCTAGTGAAGGAGGCTCTCGCACTAATCCGGAGCGTCGATCCCGAAGGCGCAATTGCCGTCCTTGCGCTTGATCCCGACAGCTTCTCAGATACTGCTGGCGCGAGCTTTGTTCATCCACTCACGGGCCAGAACCGGACTCCGAGTTCGATCACAATGCTCGCGCATGGTGGACTCGCCTTGTTGCGCGGGCTGCGCCTACCAAAAGACGTCGAATCGATGGTTGAGAATGCCGATGTGGCCATCGGCGTCGGCGGCGGCTACATGCGGGGAGCGAATCTAATCGAGGCGATCAAGATGACTCTCGCTCACCTTCCGCAGCTTGCGTCTGCTAACCGTCGCGAGAAGGATAGCGTGTACCTCCCCCAGAGCGTCGGCGCTCTTCGCTGGGGGACTCGATCCGCCGTCATAGCCCATGCAACGTCCATTACGTGGCACGTTCGTGACGATCGATCGTTCGCTCTTTTAGACGGAGTTGCGCAAGTGAGGCGAACCCCGGATACAGCAGTCCTGCCACTCGGGGCTGAGGTCTTGGGGGCGGCTTCTCCGGGTCCTCACTTGACTCAGACCCCCGCTTATGGCCTCGTCGCGCGAAGCCTCCGTTCAACGAGACAGCGCATCAGGGACTACGTGGCCGGTCTCCAAGCCATCCAGTCAGAGCTCGAGGCGGAGTTGCTTCTGCAGGCGAGCTCGCGGGGCAACAACGACGATCGATTTTATGCTTCGGCCTTCAAACGGCACGCCACCCGCACTCTTGTTGAGGGGACATCACGCGGCACAGACAGGCGATCAGTGGTTGTCTCCGTCAGGCTTCACGGCGCGATCCAGAGCATCCGCAACGGCGTCCCGGCCATTCATCTCAGTTACGAGCGTAAGGGCTGGGGTGCTTTCGAGGATCTCGGCATCGCGGATTACGTATACAACGCATTCGACTTCGACGCTGCCCGTGTGATCGAGCAGGCGAAACACCTCGCAGCTGATCCGACAAGCTACTGGAACGCCATCGCCAGAGCGCGACCGAACATCGAGAACGCTCGTACGCGGCTAATCGAAGACATTTGTGGCCGAGGTTCGCGCAATCTTTCGGTTCGTTGATGGCACTACCTCGGGGCCCGCTGGTAGCAGGAACCATGATGGTCGCAGGCGGGATCGCCGCACTTGCTCCGCTCACGGTTTTGGCGATTTCGTCTCGCTTCTTCTCGCTAGGTGAGCAAGCCTTCATCGCGACAGCTGCGGCCACTGGCGCATTTCTGGCCGCAGTCGTGGGCGCGATGCTGCTCGAGTCTCGACTCGCAACCCCGGGTCTGAATCAGAGGACCTACATCCCCTTGTGGAGCACGTGTGTGGGAATAGTCGGCGCCAGTGCCGTCGCTGTCGCGCCGACTTCTTTCATCGCTATCTCGATCGGCCTACCCGCGGTGATGATCGCGTTGCAAGTCGGACGAACCCACGCTGTTAGCTCATCCACATGGCGAACAGAAATCATTGCCGCCGCTGGCCTCCTTGCAGGAATCAGTCTTGCCGTGATCATGACGGGGCTTGGTAATCCGAGAGCGCTCGCGCCGCTAGGGGTGGGCGCCGCTGCCGCGGTGTTGGCGCGCGCGATTGGCGCACCAGTTCGTGTCTCTGGCAGAACCCCTCGATCTACAGCAGTGTGGGTCACCGCAGAGACTGCGGTGGTGGCTGCGGTGCCATACGGCACAACCTTCATCGTTCTGTCGCAGCTCGGCGACGCCGACACGGTCGCGTTCAGGCTCGTCCTCTCCACGCTCGGCGTACTCCAACCCGTTCTCGGATACCTCAGGACCAGGCTCCTAAACGAGCACTCGACGGCCCTGGTTGTCTCGACCTGGGTGCTGTCGGCAAGCGCTCTGCTGGTAGTCATCGGCGCAGACTCGACCGGCGTTCTCACATTGCTGTACGGACAGGCGTGGGAGGCGGTCACTGCGCCGGCGCTACTAGCAGCCTGCTTCTGGAAGCTGCTGACAATTCCCGAGACAGTTCCATTCGCTTCACTACGACGCCGCGGCTCCGTTAAGATCGTGTTCAGTGCCCGTTCCGCCTCGTCCCTCATCAACCTCGCAATGGCTCTTCTTGCATCAGCGACGTACGGGTCATTGACAGCCGTATTTCTTGCATTCGCGATAGCGCAAGCGGCTACCGTCGTGCTTTACGTGCTCCTGAACCGCCGAGAGTCTGGCCAGGACGACCGCTGGCCTTTGTGACCGCTGCGGCAGCTACTGTCGCCCAGGGTGCTCGATAGACCATACCTAGCCGAGGCGACAGAGCTGATCGACGCTATGGAGCCTCGCGATTCCGCGATCGGCATCAGGTCGAGGGAGCGAGGGTAGCACCGTCTACGTCACAGAAGGCCGTCGCTCAGGCCTTAAATTACGTCCTCTGCCCGGAAGCAGCGGCACTTTGTCCGACGGGTAAGACAAGGCGATGACGACGACGGCAAGCAACACAGGGAAGGCACGCCCTTGCGTCCAGTAAAGGAAGCGAGACAGTTCGAGCAGTCCGACGAAAAGAGTCGCAACAGCAAGTAACGCTGGAAGGCTTCCTTTCGTCATCTTTGTGAACACTGCTCCCACGATCGCCCCCAGAACCACCCACAACACTGCGGCGATCAGGATGCCGAACTCGGCATAGGTGGTGAGGAAGGAGCCTGTGTTGTTGAACTCCGGATTCGCATTCAACCGCAGCGTCTCGGCCCACCACTCGGCGGCAGTCTTACCAGCCATCCCAGGGTGTGGCCAAAACGGTGCAACGATCGGGGCGTTCCAGAACCCATCGATCGAGAAGAATGGTAGCGAGTTCGTGCCGCTTGCTGCTTTCACCATTAACGCGGAGTTATTGAACGACGTCGTGTAATACCCTGCCAGACGAAGTGAAACCCACTCACCGAATGGCAGCGGGGTAACCCACTGGTAGTACACCCAGCTACGGGAATACTCGAACACGGCAAAGATAGCCCAGATGACAGGGACGCCGAGCACTGGAGCCGCGCGCACCCATCTCGCGCGACGCGTGCCGGGCTCGACTGTAAGAGCGGCAATCAGGATGACCGGCACTAGGACTTCAATCAGGGCCAACCGCTCGGCGTAAAACATGGCGCGAAACCCTGCGAGACCGACTATCCACCAATATGTCCTGCCGCCGATACCCAGCTTCCTCAATACGAAGCCGATGGCGATGGCCACCGGACCGAACTGGGTCATGGTGGTGACACCGCCGATTGGACGGCTGTTCTCCTTCAAATTTCCGATCGCGCCCTCGTCGCGGTTCAAGACACCCGCAAGCTCATTCAAGGAAACGCCTTGCGTAACCGCGCTTGCAAGCCAGATCGTGTACCCGAGAATCGTGAGAATAAAGACAACGCGATACGTCGTACTCAGGTACTGCACCTGTCGGGGAGTCAATCGAATCGTTGCTGACCCACTCCGGGCCGCCATCCCCGAGGCGATGAGGATGCCGAGCAAGAAGGCAGTCATGAGAATCGCGAGCACGATTGGGAGTTCGCCAACTAGGTATTTTGGAACTCGCCACTCGGCGTATGCTTCGGCAGGAGCCACAACAGCCAACAACGCCATGAAGCCGGTCAACGCTACAAAAGCCCAAGCTGGGTGCAACCACCACGGCCATCGGAGCGTCAGACTTCGATCGTTGGCTACGCCTTCAGTTGTCGCCAGCATGTGTCGCAAACGGGGTGGACGATGAAGCGTTGGGCAAGAAGTCAGTGGCACCTATCGGTGGGTAGCCCGAAGCAGTGGCTGACGCGTCACGAGTCAAAAGAAGAGGCTGGCTACTCTCTGTCTGAGTGAGGAGTCCGATGCATCCTCGGTCCGTCTCATCGGCGGAGACTCTTGGTCCTGACTCCCACTTAGATGGCATGACCTGATCTTCCCACGCCTACCTACAGGCCGCGTAAATAGTTGACGGAGGAACAACCTGCGAGCGGCGCTCGACACCATCCTGCTGAAGGTTCGTCGAGGACACTCCACAGGGCTTCTCCGCCTGTTAGCGGGGCTAGCGCACCGGTTGTCGCCTGCATCTGCTATGAATGGGCAGACTGCCGAGCAGAGTGGAGCGCCATGCGTCTTTCAGTCATCGGTTGTGGTTACCTCGGCGCCGTTCATGCAGCCGCGATGGCTTCGATCGGCCACGAGGTGGTTGGGATCGACATCGACGAGCTGAAGATCGCGTCCCTGTCGAAGGGCGAGGCGCCATTCTTCGAGCCTGGGCTGCAGGAGATCCTGGCCGAGGGCATCGCTTCGGGGAACCTGCGTTTCACGACCGACATGTCTGCGGCTGCGGGCGCCAAGGTGCACTTCGTCGGCGTGGGTACCCCGCAGGTCAAGGACGGATATGCCGCCGACCTCACGTTCGTGAACGCTGCAGTCGACGGACTGCTCCCCTACCTCGCCGAGGGCGACATCGTGGCTGGCAAGTCGACGGTGCCGGTCGGAACAGCGGCCGGTCTGGCTCCGCGCGTGTCCGAGACCGGTGCAACGCTGGTGTGGAACCCCGAGTTCCTCCGCGAAGGCTGGGCGGTGCAGGACACGATCGATCCCGATCGCCTCGTCGCCGGCGTTCCTGCTGGTGAGGAAGGCGAGACCGCGGCATCCGTTCTTCGCGAGGTGTACCACCCGTCCGTCGCGAAAGGCACGCCGTTCATCGTGACCGATTACGCCACGGCCGAGCTGGTGAAGGTGTCGGCCAACGCGTTCCTTGCGACGAAGATCTCGTTCATCAACGCCATCGCCGAGATCGCCGAGGTTACCGGCGCTGATGTCACTCAGCTCGCCGACGCGATCGGGCACGACGCGCGAATCGGTCGTCGTTTCCTGGGCGCCGGTATTGGATTTGGAGGAGGGTGCCTGCCGAAGGACATCCGTGCATTCTCGGCCCGTGCGGAGGAGCTCGGGCGCGGGGAGTCGGTGGCGTTCCTGCGTCAGGTGGATGAAATCAATCTTCGCCGCCGAGATCGCGCCGCGCAGCTCGTCGTCGAAGCGCTCGGCGGATCGGTGTTCAAAAAGAACATCACGGTTCTGGGTGCTGCCTTCAAGCCGCACAGCGACGACATCCGCGATTCGCCGGCGCTCGATGTGGCGGTGAAGCTGCACGGGCTGGGTGCGTGGGTGACGATCACCGACCCCGCTGCGATCCCCAACGCTCAGCGGGTGCACCCGCAGTTGAACTACGTCGAGGATCGAGACGAGGCGCTGCGCGAAGCGGACGCCGTGATCGTGGTGACCGAGTGGGACGAGTACCGGCGTGAGCTGGGCCCGGAACACGCTGGGTCGCTGGTGCGCGGGAGGGTCGTCGTCGACGGGCGGAACTGCTTGGACGCGGGGGCCTGGCGGGCTGCCGGGTGGGAGTACTTCGGGATGGGGCGGCCCTGATCTCGATACGCCGCTGACGCGGCTACGTGATCGGCAGGACCGCGGAGGTATCCGCTCGATCGTGGGGCGCTGACACGGGAAGGCAGTCGGGCCTTGGCCTCCCGCTTTCGGCAGGTAACGTCGTTCGGCGTGTACGGAGAACGTCTTGCCCGCTGGGAACGCGTCGTCGACTGGCCTCTGATGGGTGCCGCAGTCGTATTTCTGATCGCCTACGCCACCCAGATCCTCTTTCAGCCTGTCGGACTCGCTGGAACGGTGGCGGAGGGGACGATCTACTTCACCTGGTCCGTGTTCGCCATCGACTATGCCGTACGCCTGATCATCGCGGAGAACCGATGGCGATGGTTCTACCGGCACCTGCTAGACCTGGCGATCGTCGTTCTGCCAATGCTCCGCCCGCTGCGCCTGATGCGGTTCCTCACCGTGCTGGCGATCGTTCATCGTGGCGCCGGAACGCTTTTGCGAGGTCGAGTGCTCACCTACACCGCCGGAGCAACCGCCCTCACCATCGTCATCGCCGGCTTAGCGGTTCTCGACGCCGAACGAGGACAACCCGGCAGCAACATCGAAACGTTCGGCGAGTCGCTGTGGTGGGCCGTGGTCACGATCACGACGGTCGGGTACGGCGACTTCTACCCCGCCACGGATTTGGGTCGGTTCATCGCCTTCGCTCTGATGCTCGGAGGGATCGCGCTCATCGGCGTCGTCACTGCGACCCTTGCCTCCTGGATCGTGGAGCGTGTCTCGCTGGAGACGCAGACGTCTGCCGCGGCGACCGAGGAACAGGTCGAAGCACTGCGGCGCGAGATCACGGATCTGAAAGACATGGTCCGCGAACTGTCGCTGTCGCGCTGAGGAGACTCGATACACGCTTCCCGGTATCCGATCACCGGGCGGGAGCGCTGATTCGGTTACTCGATACCCGGGTGGAGTGCTGACCCTGCTCCTCGTCACCGCGATATGGCGGCGCCCTCTCGGAAGGTGACGCGGCCCGGGCGGCGCACGGAGAAGAGCTGCACTGTTCCGCCGCTGCGCGCGAGCGCGTAGCCGCCCTCCACGTGAACGCCGACCATCGGTCCCGCCCACTCGCCGACGACCCTGTGAGAGTCGGCGGTGACGATCGCGCCTCGGCCCTCCTTCGTCTGCACGATCGCGAGGCGTGCGTCGAAGCCGGGGACGAGCTGGGCCGAGACGACGTCGTCGAGCCCGGCGGCGGCCGCGAGACGCGCGGCCTCGGGCGGTTCGGGCGGCAGCGGCTGGGGATTCAGCTCCACCTCGCCACCACCGCGGCGGAGGAGCATCGCCTCGCTGTCGGGCTGCCACTCGTCGACGAACGGCTCGCCTCGCAGGCTGCGCCCGAGGAACACCGTGCCTGCGACGTCGCGGACGGCCGCGGCATCCGCTTCTCCTACGTCGGCACACCATCGGAACTCGGTCGTCTCCACACTCACCGCACCGGTCAGCGGCAGCTGTGAGACGCGCTCGACCGTCACATCGTGCGCGACGGCACCGATCGCGGCGAGCACCGGCACGACCGCGTGCCCTGTCTCATCGGCGAACACCGTGGCCCGCAGCCCCGGCGCGGTCACCGTGATGGCCTCACCCGCGGTCAATCCGTCGAACGTGACGATGTGGCTGTTGAAGCCGCGCTGCGCGCCGAGACGCGCGAGCCAGTCGGGATCTTCGAGCGGGCCGGTCTTGAGATCGTCGAGGGTCAGCGTCTGACCGAGAACGACCTTCAGCCACGGTCCGGAGAGGTGCAGACAGTCGTCGATGTAGTTGACCTGCACGTCGAGGGTGCCGTCATCCTTCTGGCGGATGCTCGGGCGCCCGAGATCGACGACACCGGCGCCGCGCGCGGTGCGGACGAGCATGCGGATGTCGCTCGTGATCGCGCGCGCCTGGCCGACGGTCAGGTCGAAGCCGGCTCCGGTCGCGTCGGCGCTGAGCAGCGGGGCGAGCTGTTCGTGCGGTGGGTAGAGCGTCGCGCTGCACAGGGCGCCGGCATCGGTGAAGGTCACGCCCGCCTGCACGCGGACGCCGGGGCTGTTCGCCGCGAAACTGCGCGGCGGGTTGCCGCTCCCCACCTTCGCGCGCTCACGGCAGCTGCCCCACCAGACGGGGCGACCGAAGCGGAAGACGGTGATGTCGAGCAGGTCGCGTGGCGCGGGGCGCACCGGGCGGACGGGGCCGCCCAGGGTCATCCCGTCTTGGTTCGAGCCGATGCCTCCCCAGCTCGGAACCGACCCGAGGATGTCGGGGAGCGCGGGAAGGGGAATGTCGTAGAAGAACGACTGCGGGCCGTCGTGGGTTGCGGTGGCGAAGGTGCGGCGGATGGCGCTGCGGATCTGCCGTCGCGCTTCGGCTTCGCCGATGCTGAGGATGCCGGTGAGGTCGATGCCCCACGACGCGGCGAGCCGCAGGGTCGATGGTGCGACGAACTGCGGCTTCACCGTCAGTACGGCGACGACGGCGGCGACCTCGAGTCCGACGACCTCGAGCTGGTACGACAGCGAGGCTCCGATCGCCGGGTCGGGGCCGTTCGGCTGCCAGCTCAGCTGGACGGGGACGCCCTGAGGGATGCGACGGCGCACCAGGTCGAGCGCCTGGTCGACGTCGAGGAAGACACCCCAGTCGTGGCGTGGGATCAGCGCGGAGTCGAGCTGCGGGGTGAAGGCGCCGTCGGCGCCGAAGCGAAGGGCGAGCACTCCGCCGCCGAGCGCGAGGTCGGGCTCGCTGGGAACCTCCGCCTCGAGGGCCGCGACGATCGGGGCGACGTCGAAGAGCTGCTGGCCTTTCAGTACGGCGAGCTGGTCGTTGACGGCCTGGGCCGCCTCGGCGGGGAGTCCTGCGGTGGGCGGTGCCGTGGCATCCAGGATCACAAGGGCTCGGTCTCGGATGCCGATGATGATCTTGGTGACGATGTCGCCGGTCGCCGAGTGGGATGCCGGGGCACCGGGGGCCGCGCGCAGGTCGGGCTCGAGCACGACGAAGACGCGGACGGCGAGCGACACCTCGACGCTGCCGTCGGGGAGCTGCGTGAAGGCGACCGAGTCGGGGACGGTGTCGAGATGGTCGACGATGACCGGGAGCGGGGTGGGCACGCACTGGGTGAAGAGGCGGGTTTGCACCGACTGCGTGATCGCGTGGGCGATGACCGATTCGCGGATGTGGAGCTCGAGCGTCATTGGTCTGTCCTCTCCCTGATGGTGGGGAGAGGGGGTGGGCGGGGTGGGTGATACGTGGGGGCGTCGGCCAGCTGGCGTGACGCGCACGACTCATCGCGGGGAAACGTGGCAACGCCGGCAAGATCGGCGCTCGTGAATTGGGGTCTCGTCGGACCGCCTCCTTTTTTCACTCTTTTTCGACTTTATCGGTGCCGACTTGCCTTTTTCTTTTTCCGGGCTATGGTGAGGGCATGTTCATGACCGCACCCTTTGTCACCGCAGCGCAGCCGCTGTGCGCGCGGGTTGTGCGGTTCGTGCTCGACATCGCCGGAGCCCGTCACGAGGTTCTCCCGCCACGGATGACGGCCGCGGGAGCAGCATCCCTCTCGCTCTCCACCCGTCGCGCTCCACCGTGAATGAGCCCCCTTTTTCTCCGGCTTTTCCCGCAATAACAGCGCGTCGCATATGCGGCGCTTTTTTTTACCCGATCGGCGGCGTTTCGCGCTGTCGATTTCTTCGTTGCACCCTTTTAGGAGTTCTGATGTCTCTCGACATTGCGCCTCGGTCGGCGCCCAAAATCGACACCGCTCGCATTCGCCGTTTTCTGGAGGAGGAGCTTCGGGAACGCGAAGCGATCATCCGCGAAGCCAGCCCGACCGCTGCGCCGAACGTCGACCCGGTGTCGTGGGCGACAGGCAAGGCGACCCGGCGGGTGATGGATCAGATCACCGCCGCGCTCGACCGGCTCGAAGCCGGAACGTACGGTCGCTGCATCCGCTGCGGCGGCGCGATCGTCGCCGCGCGCCTCGACATCATGCCGTACGCCGAGAACTGCATCGATTGCCAGCGCGATGTCGACAGACGTTGAGGTGCTGCCGGGCTCTCCGGCGGACTCTCCTCGTCCGCAGCCCGCGCGGGAGCCCTCGATCGCCGTCATCGGCGACGCGCTGGAGTGCTTGACGGCGCTGCGTTCGGCGCCCGAAGCACAGTCGTTCGGTCCTGGTCACGCGGCCTGGGGCGGATCGCGGGCGGTGATCATCGGCGTCGATATCCGTGGGCTGCGCACGTCCAGGCAGGTGCGGGCAGCTCTGCGGAACACCGAGGACGAGTGCGCGTCGCTCTGCGGACGGCTCCGACGACTGAAGCACATCATTCTCGTGCTGAACGGTTCGCTTGTCGCTGAAGACACCGTGCTGCGAATCAGCGACGGCACGGTCCGGCGCATCCACACCCGCCTCGAGCAGGCCTACGCCCGATCGGTCGTGATCACCGCCGTGCTTGCTGAGCATTGCGACGACCGTGAGCTTCTCACGACCCGCCTCATCGCTCGAGTGCGAGAACGCGAATCGCTCGACGCCGGGATCGCGCTGCTCTGGAAAGAGATCGCCCACACCTCGATCAGCGTCGCCTCGATGAACGACTACCTCTGACCGCGCTCGTTCTCTCACCACTTCTTGCCCGAAGGAGTTCACCTTGTTCACAACCACCCCCGTTCCTGCCGCGGTCCGCGTGGTGCACCGCGTGCTGTTTCGAAAGCGAAGAGCGGATGACGCGGCGGCGGTCGCTGCAGAGAGTCTGCGCCACTCGCGCCGTGTCACCGGCACCGCGCCTTCGGCGAAATGGCTCGCGCTCGGCTGACATCTCAGACCCTCTGTAGAGAAAGGAAGGTGCATCGCAATGACCGGCAAAACGCCTCGGAGCACCAACGTCAAGAAGGAGCCGAAGCTCACCCTCAAGGAGAAGCGCGAGGTGAAGCGCGCGAAGGTGGCCGCGGAGTCGGTGAAGCCGCGGAAGTCGCGCTGACCGACGGCGCGACGTCCCTTCGTCATGACCACCTCAGCCCGGATGCGGGCTGGGGTGGTCCCTTCTCGTTGCGCACGAACGTTCGCGGCCAGCGGCAACCGACAGCAGTCGACGGGTGACCGTTGCGCGGGCATGCCGCCGCGACATCCGAGGAAGGATCGCGACGTCCGGTCGCGTGGAGACCCCGGTTCGTTCGTTTGATCGAATTTCGGGAGGCGTGGACGGAGTCAATGTCGGAACCCTCTGCGATGATTCCGGTAGGTCATCGAGACGGGGTTTCCAGTGGACGCGGACGAGAAGCGGCGGCGGGCGGAGGACAAGCGCGCCGGGGTGTTCACGGATGAGCTGGCGAAGCTGCGGAGGCGTCGGGCGGCGCTGGAGGCGAAGGAGACCCGGCTGCTGGCGGATGCGTATGCGTATGCGTTGACGCTGGAGCAGCGGTCGCGGGTGGGGTCGGTGTCGTCGCGGGAGCGGGACATGCCGTTGCGGTCGATGGCGCTGGAACTCGGGATGGCGGTGCGGGTGAATGACCGGTCGATGCAGACCCAGATGCACGACGCCCACGAGCTGATCGAGCTGTTCCCGCAGACGATGGCGGCGCTGGTGGAGGGGCGAGTCAGTCGGGCGCATGCGCAGGTGATCCAAGACGCCGGCCGGGTGATCGAGGATGCCACCGACCGGGCGGCGTTCGAGCGGATCGTCCTCGTGGAAGCCGAACGGCAGACGGTGCCGCGGACGAAGAAGTACGCCATCCAGCGCGCCGCGGTCCTCGACCCGCGGCCGTTGCAGGAACGACATGACCGGGCTGTGCGGGAACGACGCGTGTGGGTCACCGACCTCGACGACACCCTGTCGACCCTGACAATCCTCGGCACGAACGTCTACATCCACGGTGCGTACAACCGGCTCACCGGGCAGGGCACCACGATCAAGGACGTCGACCGCGCGAAGCGGCGCGCGCACGCCGCCGCACGGGCCGAAGCTGAAGCGAACGGCGGGAGCGGCGGCACGGGGCCCCGGTCGGGGCCGGGGTCGGGTGCGGGGTTCACGCTCGGCGAGACCGGGACGGACGACAACGGGAACGTCAGCGGAGACACCGCGGAGCCGTGGTTCGACGACCGGTCGTTGGATGAGATCCGCTGCGACCTCGCCCTGGACATGCTCCTCGCCGCGTCCCCGGTGATCGACCCCACCGACGGGGCGAAGGGTGGGCTCGGGGCGATCACCGCCGAGGTGCAGGTCACCCTCCCGATCACCACCCTCACCGGCGTCACCGCGTCGGGGGCGGAGTTGAACGGAGTCACCCCGGTCGACCCCGAGACCGCCAGACGGATGGCGGGAACCGCGAGGGTGTGGGACCGGGTGATGACCGACCCGATCACCGGGGTCGTCACCGCGGTGGACAGGTACACCCCTCATCCAGCCCAAACCCGGTTCCTCAACGCCCGAGACGTCACCTGCCGAACACCCGGATGCCGCAGACCCGCGAAACTCTGCGACAAAGACCACTCGAAAGACTTCGCGCTCGGTGGACCGACGTCCAACGACAATCTTTGCAACGAATGCGCCAGACACCACACGTTGAAACACGCCACGAACTGGCACGTCGAACAACTCCCCGGCGGGGTGCTGAAATTCACCAGCCCTGGAGGGAAGAACTACGACAGCCACCCACCCTCACGCGTCGCCTTCGTCCCCACCGACGACGGCGGACTCGCGGTCGCACCCTTCTGAGGGACGCATCAGACGTGCGGCGATGATGAAGACGTCACGCGCCGGTGGGTCCTTGACCGGCCAGCCGACGAACCAGGCAAGACGAACGCGCACGCCGGGCCGGAAACGCTCGACCAGCCGCTTGTGACCGGTTGGCACGGGGTCGAACCCGCGGGGCAGTCCGCCGGGTGGGAGCGCACGGGAGAGTCATGCCGCTGCCCACTCCGTCATGACGGCACGGACAGCGATGCGCAGCGTTTCGGCTTCGACGTCGACGCGTACGGTCGAGGAGGGAAAGGCGCGTTCTGTCGAGAGGCCGGAGAGCACGGTGGCAAGGAACCGCGCCCGCTGCTCGACGTGCCCTGGCGGGCACGCGCCCTGAGCGATCAGGGTCTCCAGCCACTGTTCGATGCGGTCCAGGCCGATCCGCTCAAGCGCGATGTAGGTGGCGGCCTCGTCCTCGGACGGCGGGGATGCCACGTAGGCCTCGAACAGAGATTTCCACTGCTCTCGCGCACGCTCACCAACCCCTCCCTGCGCGAGGAGAAGCTGCAGGCACGCGATCAGACGCTCTGCGGGGGCGAGGGTGTGATCGTTGATCGGATCGTCGGGAATCTCGAGGTCGTACATCGCGGCGACGACGGTGTCGATGAGTTCACGTTGCGTCGGGAAGAAGTGGCGCAACGACCCTGTACTGACCCCCGCGCGCGCGGCGACCGCTCGAACACTCAAACGCGTCGTCGGATCCTCTCCCAGCATCGTTGCCGCGGCGATCAGGATCTTGGCGCGTGTGCCCGGCTGCTCGGCGTTCTTCTCCATGGCCTGCCTTCCGCGCGACACACCTTCTATCACAGTGTGCTAGCGTAACGCACTCCCGGACTATCACGCTGTACTAGTCCGGGCGCCAGATCCCGCCGAACTCCCGAGAGGAAGACGCCATGCGCGACACCCCGATGCACAGCCGACGGAAGGACGACGAACGAAGGCGGTGGGCGAAGCCTGCGTGGGCGCTGGCCGCCGCGGCATCCCTCCTGGTGCTCGCCGGATGCACCAGCGCGACACCGAACGCAGGCGAAGACGCGACCGCCACCGGGCTCGAGCAGTTCATGGAGCAGGAGCTTGATTTCGGGGCGTGCGACGCGTCGATCGTGAGCGCCCAGCCGCCTGTTCCCGAACTCGTCGCCGTGGCGGAAGACGCAGAGTGCGCCATGCTCACCGTGCCGATGGACTACGACGACCTCGACGGCGAAACCATCGAGCTCGCTGTGACCCGCAACGCCGCCACCGGCGACGCCGACGCCCGAATCGGGTCGGTCGTCGTGAACCCCGGCGGCCCCGGCATCCCATCGACCACGTTCAGCCCACTCGTCGCCGCCCTCTGGGCCGGCGGCCCCGTCACCGAGCGCTTCGACATCGTCGGATTCGACCCGCGTGGAGTGGGTCTGAGCCGCCCGGCGATCGACTGCTACACCGACGACGAACGAGATGCGGATGCACCCCTGTCAGCGTTCGGAGAGTGGACGGAGGAATCCGCGCGCGACATCGTGGACAAGTGCGCGGAGGGCTCGGGCAGTGAAGAGATCCTCGCCCATCTCGGAACGCGCGACGCCGTGCGCGACATGGACGTTCTCCGCTCCGCACTCGGTGACGACCAGCTCACCTTCGCCGGCACGAGCTATGGCACCCGACTGGGAGCGGTGTACGCCGAGATGTTCCCGCAGAACGTCCGCGCCCTCGTCCTCGACGGCGCAGTGGACCCCCTCATGGACACCACCGAACGAAGAATCCAGGCCACCGCGGGTATTCAGGCGTCCTTCCAGCGCTTCGCCGACTTCTGCGCGACGCAGGCAGACTGCCCGCTCGGGTCCGACCCCGCACAGGCGACGGCCGTCGCGCAGGACCTCCTCCGACCGCTGGTGAACGAGCCGCTCATCGCCGCGGACGGCCGTGAGGTCGGTTTCCTCGCCGCCGGGGAAGGAATCGTCTCGGGCCTGTACTCCGAGGCCACCTGGCCCGCGATCATCGCCGGACTGACCGGGCTGCGAGCAGGACAGCCGGACGCGCTTCTCGCTCTGCGAGACGGGTACTACGGCCGATCCGACACCGGCGAGTACGCGGATGCGTTCGAAGCGACCTTCGCGATCAACTGCCTCGACGAAGAACGCCTGACCGCCGAAGAGATGACCGCAGTCGGCGAAGACCTCAACGAGGTCGCGCCGTTCCTCGACCCCGGAATCCCTCCGGTGACGCAGGACGGGTGCGAGTTCTGGCCCGCCGAACCGACACTCGGCTTCCCCTACGCCACCGATATCGACGGGCTGCCCGAGGTGCTCGTGATCTCGGCCACGGGAGACCCCGTCACCCCGCACGAAGGCGGCATCAGCCTGGCTGAGACTCTCGGCGCACGGCTGCTCACCGTCGACGGCAACCAGCACGGAACGATCATCTCCCGCAACCCGTGCGTCGACGCGGCCGTCGCCGACTACCTGGTCGACCTCGAGCTGCCCGATGAGGAAGCGCGCTGCGCGCTCTAAGCGTGCTGTGCGGTGGGTGACCTCTGCGGGAGAACCTGAGCGCCGAAGGGCGACCCGCCCCCCTCGTGTCCGAATCTCGGAACACGAGGGGGGCGGGTCGGTCGTCAACGGCGGTCGGATGGTGCCGGACATCGCGTGCATGACGCTGCCGGCGCACCCTCCCGGAGATTGATCCGGGCTCGACCGCGAATCAGTACTTGGCCGACTGGCCGCCGTCGATCGGGATGACGGCGGCGTTGACGTACGACGAGTCGTCGGACAGAAGGAACGCGACGACCGACGCGATCTCGGGGGCCTCACCGTAACGCTTGGTGGGGTTGGCCTGGATGAACTGCTCGGCCGCCTGGCGCGGGTTCTCAGCGTCGATCTGCTTCATGGAGTTCTCGACCATCGGGGTCCAGATCGCTCCGGGAGCAACGGCGTTGATGCGCACGCCGAACTCGCCGTACTCGACGCCCGAGTTGCGGGTGAGCCCGACCACGCCGTGCTTGGCGGCGGCATAACCCGACTGGCGCCCCACACCGCGGATGCCACCGACGCTCGCGGTGTTCACCACGGCGCCGCTCCCCTGCTCGCGCATGACCTTCAGCACCTTCTCGAGGCCCAAGAAGACGCCGCGCAGGTTGATCGAGACGACCCGGTCGAACTCGGCGACCGAGAAGTCTTCGGTGAGGTTCTGCGTGCCCTCGATGCCGGCGTTGTTGAAGAAGCCGTCGATGCGGCCGAAGGCCGTGAGGGTCTCGTCGACGTAGCGCTGAGTGTCGTCTTCGCTCGAGACATCGGCGGTGACGGTGACGAGCGTGGCGTCGGGGGCGACATCGCGAACGGCCTGCACCGTGGCATCCAGCCCGTCCTTCGAGACGTCGACGAGCGAGAGGTTCGCACCCTCCGAAGCCAGTCGGACCGCGGTCGCGCGGCCGAGGCCGGAGCCGGCTCCGGTGATGAGGACGGTGCGGTCGGTGAATCGTTCAGTCATGTCTCTCGTCTTTCGTCTCGAGACATCCGGCCGTTCGCGTTGTGAGCGGGTGACCGGATGCCTCATCTGTGCGTCGTTACCTCAGGGACAACCGCCCACGGATCGATCTATTCCTTTGCATGAATATGCGTTCGGGGCGGCGGTGTGTTCGGCGCGCGCGGGAACACCGTTCGTTCACGCCGAGTCCATCTCGTCGACACCGCCCCCTCATGTCACGACGCGGCCGCCTCCGTAGGGTCGCCGGGTCGGCCCCGTGAACGAGTGGGCGCGACCTCCCCTCACTTCGAACCGGAAGGTGCTTCGCTTGCCTGCGCGCGCAACACGTCTGTCCTCCTCCCCTCCCCCGCGGCGACGCCTCGCTGCCGCGCTGCTCGTCGCCGTGGTCACCACGACGACGGTGGGAGTCGGGACACTCGCTCCGATGCCGGCGGTCGCCGCACCCGATACGGGCGGCCTCGACCTCGCCGGCGGAGACTCCACCCTTCTCTCCGCCGACTCGCAGACGCTCGCCCCCGGGCTCGAGCTCACCGACTTCCGCCGACTGCAGCCGGCCGGGTGGGTCACCGGTCACGTCATGCGCGCTGATCTCACCACACCCACTCTCTCGCTCGACGTCCTCGACGCCGGCACGGTCTCGGGAGGTGCGACGCTCAGCGAGCAGATCGCCGGCACCGGCGCGATCGCTGCGATCAACGGCGACTACTTCGACATGAACAACTCCACCGCGCCCGTCGGCACCAACGTGTCGCCCACCCAGGGCGTGCGCTCGGCCGCCCCCGATGAGCGCCCGGCGTTCACGATGAGCGACGGGCTCGCGGCCGTGCAGGCGCTGGCCTCTGCGGCGACGGTGACGATCGACGGCACCTCCCACCGTGTCTCGGGCGTCAACAGCCCGGCCATCGGCGCGAACGGCATCGGGTGGTACACCGCGGCGTGGGGCACGCACCCGCTCGCCCGCGCTCTGGGCGCGCCCGCCGCGCTCGCCTCACCGATGGCTACCGTCACCGTGCAGGACGGGGTGGTCACCGAGGTGAGCACCGACCCCGCATCCGTCACCGGCGAGACCGCGATCGCCGACGGCACCGGCGTGCTCATCGGGCGCGAAGCCGGCGCTGCCACCCTGGCCGCACTCGAGGTCGGCGACGCCGTCGACGTCGCCGTCGCGACATCCGCAGACGTCGATCTCGCCGTGAGCGGCGCGCAGCGCCTCATCATCGACGGCGTGCAGACCGACGCCGAACAGGTCGAGGCCGCGCGCACCGCCATCGGCGTGAGCCGTGACGGCACCGAGATCACCGTCGTCACCATCGACGGGCGGACGGGCGACAGCCGCGGCATGACGCTGCAGGAGCTCGGCGACCTCATGCTCGACCTCGGCGTGCACAACGCCGTGAACCTCGACGGCGGCGGCTCGACCATGCTCGCCGTCCGTGAGCCGGGTGAGAGCGAAGCATCCCTCCACAACCGTCCGTCCGACGGCACCGAGCGCGTCGTCGCCAACAGCCTCGCGTTCTTCTCCTCCGCACCGGCCGGGGTCGTCTCCGACGTGCAGGTCGCACCTGCGCTCGACGCCACCGACGCCGACGCGGTCTTCCCGGGGCTGCACCGCACGCTCGCCGGCACGGGTCTCGACGACAACCTCGGAGGCATCGAGGTCGCGGGTTCGTTCCAGACGACGGATGACGCGGTCTCGCTCATTGCGGACAGTGACGCGTCTGTCGTGGTGGAGGGCGTCACTCCCGGAACGGCCACCGTCGCCTTCGCGGCCGAGGGCAAGAGCGCCACGACCCAGGTGCGGGTGCTCGGAGACCTCGAGCGGATCCGTCCGAGCGCGACGGTGATCGCGCTGTCCGAGCCCGGGCAGACCGCGACCGTGCGCCTCACCGGCCTTGACGCCGATGGCTTCAGCGCCCCGATCGAGGCGCGCGATGTCCGTGTCGAGAACGGTGAGGATGTCGCCGTCGAGCCCACCGGACTCGGAGAGTTCACCGTCTCGCCGGTGGTCGACAGCGGTTCGGCGACGGTGACCTTCACCGCCGGTGGCCGAAGCGTCGACGTCGCCGTGACGATCGGGTACGACACCCTCCCCGTCGCCGACTTCGCCGACGCCGCCGAGTGGACCGCCGGCGTCGCGCGTGCCACCGGAACACTGACCCCCGCCACCGGCCCGGAGGGGCAGCCCGCGCTGACGCTGTCGTACGACTTCACCACCTCCACCGGCACCCGCGGGTACTACGCGATCGTGCCGGGAGAAGCCGCCACCGGCGGACGCGTGCTCGAGGGCCAGCCCCAGGCGCTGACGATGTGGATGCACGGTGACGGCTCGGGCGCATGGCCCCGCCTGCAGCTGAAGACCGGCGCCGGAACCACCATCAACCTGGATGGCCCGATGGTCGACTGGACCGGATGGCAGCAGGCCCGATTCACCGTGCCGGCCGGGACGGCGTACCCGCTCACGTTCCAGCGGGTGCGGATGATGGAGACACGCCCCACCGCGAGCTATCAGGGCGAGGTGACGATCGCCTCTCTCGAGTCGGTCGTGGCGCCCGATGTGGAGCAGCCGGTCGCGCCCCGCGTCTTCGATCCGGTGATCGTCACCGACGGCACGGTCGACGACCGAGCGCAGCGCATCGCCGTGATGAGCGACGCCCAGTTCGTCGCCCGAAACCCCGACAGCGAGCTGGTGCAGGCCGCGCGAGAGACGTTCCGCGAGATCGTCGCGGCAGATCCCGACTACCTGGTCATCAACGGCGACCTGGTCGATGAGGCGTCCGTCGCCGACTTCGAGCTCGCCGCCCGGATCCTGGAGGAGGAGATCGGCGACCGGATCCCCTACGTCTACGTGCCGGGCAACCACGAGATCATGGGCGGGGCGATCTCGAACTTCATCGACGCCTTCGGCGACCCGTATCGCTCGATCGACCTCGGCGGCACGCGCATGATCACCCTGAACAGCGCGGCGGGGTCGTTCCGAGCCTCGGGCCTGGAGCAGCTGCGGTTCCTCGACGAGCAGCTCGCCGACGCGGCATCCGACTCATCGGTCACCGGGGTGCTGGTGTTCTCGCACCATCCCGCCGACGACCCGCTGCCGTCCAAGGCGAGCCAGCTCGCCGACCGCTACGAGGCTGCGCAGTTCGTCGAGACTCTCACGCAGTTCCGTGCCGACACCGGCAAGTCGGCGGCGATGGTCAACGGGCACGTCGGCGTCTTCGACGCCACGAGCTACGACGGCGTCAGCCGTGTGCTCGGCGGCAACGCCGGCAAGGGCCCGTCGGGAACCCCGGATGCCGGTGGCTTCACCGGCTGGACGATGCTCGGCGTGAACCCAGGTGCGGGTGTCGTCGGCGCGTCGCCCGAGGTGGTCGTCGACCGGGTGCGCTGGATGCAGGCCGAGACCAAGCCGCGCGTGTCGGCGGTCGACCTCGAAGCGCCCACGGTGCTCGAGGTCGGCGAGACCGCTGCGGTGTCGGCGACCTTCGAGCAGGACGGCGGGCGGGTGGTACCGGTCGCCTGGCCGGTGTCGGCCGACTGGGCGGGCGACGGCATCGATGTCGTGACCGACCTGATCAGCACGCCTACCCGGCTCGAGGCCGCCGCCGAGGGAGTGCTGCGCCTGAACCCGGCGACCGGCGAAGTGACCGCTGTCGCCGCTGGTGAAGCGACGCTGTCGGTGACGGTGAACGGCGTGACCCAGGCGGTCGACGTGACGGTCGTCGGTGAGCCGGGGGAACCCGGCGGGCCTGGAGAACCGGGAGAGCCCGGGGAGCCTGGGGAACCGGGAGAGCCCGGGGAGCCCGGAGAGCCTGGTGAGCCTGGTGAGCCCGGGGGCCAGCCCGGCGATGGAGGGGCCCCGACGAACGGTGGCGACGGTGCGAGCGCGGGTGGTCAGCCGACGGGAGCCGGCGATAGCGATCTCGCGACGACCGGATTCGAGAGCGCCCCGCTGCTGTGGACGGCGCTGATCGCGCTCCTCGTCGTCGGCGTCGGTGCCGGGCTCCGAACCTGGCGTGTTCGCCGCGCTGGCCGACAGGAGGTCTGACCCGCCAGCCGACAGAGTCCCCGGTGCCCCTATGGCGCCGGGGACTCTGTCGTCGTCGCGGTCGCGAGGAGATCCGCGTTCCCGCGGATGAGGTCGTCGCGGCAGCATCCTCGTGGGTGCGGATCTCCGCAGGAGGGAGAGGCCGAGGCCGGTACCCCATTAGGTTGCGCGCAATTGAGTTGCGTGCAATGCTTCTGTCATGGCTGCTGTCGTGCTCGACGATTTCGTCTGCTTCGCGATGTACACCGCGTCGCATGCGACGACGCAGGCGTACCGCGAGGTGTTGAAGCCGTGGTCGCTGACGTATCCGCAGTACCTCGCGATGGTCGTGCTCGCCACCGGCGAGCGCACCGTCAGCGCTCTCGGCGAAGAGCTGCACCTCGACTCGGGCACCCTCTCCCCGCTCCTGAGACGGCTGGAGAGCCGCGGTCTCGTCGCCCGCCGGCGTGACGAGAGCGACGAGCGGGTGGTGCGGGCGAGCCTCACCGACCAGGGGCGATCGGTCTACGCCGATGTCGTGGCGGCGGCCGGATGCCTCGTGCCGGGCTTCGTCGACAGTGGGCGCAGCGTGCCCGAGCTGCTGGCCCAGCTGAACGCGATCACCGCGAACATGCGGGCGCTCGCGGGCGAACTGCGCGCCGCCTCCTGACGCGCTTCGCCGCGGCATCCGTCACCTCTTCATCTCCCACGAAAGGACACTCATGGACGCCCTTTACACCGCAGAAGCACTCGCCACCGGCGGAGGTCGCGACGGTCACGTGCGCACCGCCGACGGCATTCTCGACACCGACGTGCGCGTGCCGAAAGAGCTCGGGGGCGCCGGGGGCGCGCCGAACCCCGAACTGCTCTTCGCCGCCGGCTACGCGGCCTGCTTCCACAGCGCGCTGCAGAGCGTCGCGCGGACGCAGAAGGTGAAGGTCGATGGCTCGAGCGTCGGGTCGCGCGTGTCGCTGGGATCGAACGGCGACGGCGGGTTCCAGCTCGCGGTGCTGCTTGAGGTGAACATCCCGGGGGTCGACGGCGAGGTTGCACAGCAGCTCGCCGATGCCGCCCACCAGGTGTGCCCGTACTCGAACGCGACGCGCGGCAACATCGAGGTCACGGTCTCGGTCGTCGACGACTGACCGGACGCGGCGCGGGATTCATGCGCTGAGGTGCACCCTTCGGACGAACCGGCGCTGCCAGGGCGTCTCGACTGCTCTGGGTCGGTAGTTGGCCCGAACCCACGCCACCGCCTCGCCGGCGGGCACACCGTCGAATCTGGCGAGGAGGGCGAGCGCGGTGCCGGTGCGGCCGGTGCCGCCGTCGCACGCGACCTCGACCCGCTCCGTCGCGGACCGGTCGTAGGCCTCGCGAAGCGCGGCGATCGCGTCTGACGGCGTGCGCGGCAGGCGGAAGTCGGGCCACGCGATCCACCGTGACGGCCAGCGCTCCTCGTGGTACTGCGCCGTGAGATAGAGGCCGAAATCGGGTGCAGGCTCGAAACCCGCCGAGCCGTCTCTCAGGCCGCGTCCGCGGATGCGCCGACCGCCCGGTAACGTCACGACACCCTCGAGGTCGGGCGACCACTGTGTCATCCGTACGCCTATCGGGCCAACGCCGCGATGAGGTTGATCGCGGCCGCGAGGACGATCACCCCGAGGACGAACGACAGCACCGCATGCCGGAGCACCTGGCGCCGGATGAGCGAGCTGGTGATGCTCGTATCGGAGACCTGGTAGGTCATGCCCAGGGTGAAGGCGACGTAGGCGAAATCGCGATACTCGGGCGGCTCGGACTGGTTGAAGTCGATGCCGGCGCCGCCGAGACGGTAATAGAGCCCTGCGTAGCGAAGCGTGAAGAGGGTCTGAACCAGGCACCAGGATGCCGCAACCGTGGCGAGTGCGGCCGCGGCGAGCCCGAAGCGCGCAGCCCCCAGCACCGCGCCGGATTCGACGAGCAGCAATCCGATCGCGCCGATGCTCGCCAGAGTCGCCACGATCAGGAGGGTCTGCGCGACCGGCTGCGTGGGATCTTCGCGCGTCGCGTGACTGGCGGTCTCGGCCGGGCCGAGCCGGAGGACGCCCAGCCACACCCAGAGGATGTAGGTCGCGGCCGCGGCGATCCAGCCGACGGCGGGGGCGAAGACCCACTCCCCGGCCACGCTGACGACAAGGGTGACCCCGAGGAACACCGCGAACATGATCGCGACGCGGAAGCCCGCCCGGTGCTGGATGCCGGAGAAGGCGCCGGGGTCGAGCGGTGCAGGAATGTTCGACGGCGTCGGAGCTTCGTCGGCGGGCGGGGTGGTCATGGTGCGGTTCTACCACCCGGAGGGGTCGTCGTCGACGGATGGATGATCCGCTCCGTCCCGCACTGCGCCTGCCTCTTGACGCGGTGTCGGCACGGAGGAGCACACTGAGCACATGACACCCACGCCGCGGCGTGTGCAGGGCACCTACTACACGCTCATGCTCGGCAACACCCTCGCCGCCTCCTTCATCTGGGGCATCAACACGCTGTTCCTCCTCGATGCCGGATTGAGCAACCTGGAGGCGTTCGCGGCCAACGCGTTCTTCACCGCGGGCATGCTGATCTTCGAGATCCCCACCGGAGTCGTCGCCGACACCCTTGGTCGCCGGGTGTCGTACCTCCTCGGAACACTGACGCTCGCGATCACCACGGGGCTCTACTGGTGGCTCTGGGTGATGGAGTCGCCGTTCTGGGCGTGGGCCGTGGTGTCGATGCTGCTCGGGCTGGGATTCACGTTCTTCTCAGGGGCCGTCGACGCGTGGCTCGTCGATGCACTCCGCGCGACCCGTTACACGGGGAGCCTCGAGACGGTATTCGGGCGAGCCCAGATCGTCGGCGGGGTGGCGATGCTGTCGGGATCGGTGCTCGGCGGGGTGATCGCGCAGCTGACCGATCTCGGGGTGCCGTTCCTCGTGCGCGGCGGAATCCTCGTGGTGATGCTCGTCGTCGCCGCGCTGCTCATGCGTGACCTCGGCTTCACCCCTGACCGCAGCGAGGGACCGCTGCGCGCGACGCGAACGGTTTTCCGGGCGTCGGTGACGTATGGACTCGGCAACCGACCGGTGCGTTGGCTGATGCTCGCCAGCCCCTTCGCCGCCGGCGTCGGCATGTACGTGTTCTACGCGCTGCAGCCGTACCTGCTCGAACTCTGGGGCGACGAAGGGGCGTACTCGATCGCGGGGTTGGCCGCCGCCCTCCTCGCCGGCTCCTCAATCGTCGGCGGCGCACTCGCGCCCTGGGTGCGGCGGCTGTTCCACCGCCGCACCACCGTCATCCTCATCGCGACCGTGGGGAGCATCTTCGTTCTCGTCGTCCTCGGACTCGTGCAGAACTTCTGGGTCGCCGTCGTGCTGCTCGCCGCGTGGGGCATCGTCTCGGCCATCGACGACCCCGTGCGCCGCGCCTACCTCAACGACATGATCCCGTCGCAGCAGCGAGCCACGGTGCTGTCGTTCGATTCGCTGCTGGGGTCCGGCGGGGGCGTCGTGTGGCAACCCGTGCTCGGGCGCGCCGCCGACATCGGCGGTTATGGACAGTCGATGCTGTGGAGCGGGGTGATCAGCGCCGTCGCCGTGCCGTTCGTGCTGCTCAGCCGAGCGGAGAAGGATCCGGCGGACGAGGTGACGGCGGTGCGCGGTGAAACGGAGGCCGTGTCGGATGTCGTGTCGGATGCCGGGCCGGAGCCGTCGCTGGATGTGACGTAGGGCTCAGCGCTACCGCGCGAGAGTGAGGATCTCGGGGTCGCCGTCGGTGATGGCGATGGTGTGCTCGGTGTGGGCGGTGCGGCATCCGGTGGCGCTGCGGAGCGTCCAGCCGTCGGGATCGGTGATCAGAACGTCGGTGTCTGCCATCACCCAGGGCTCCAGGGCGAGGAGGAGGCCCGGCCGCAGCTTGTAGCCCCGCCCCGGGCGGCCGATGTTCGGCACATGCGGGTCGCCGTGCATGGTGGTGCCGATGCCGTGGCCGCCGAACTCGGTGTTCACGAGGTACCCGGCATCGGAGAGCACGGCGCCGATCGCATGGGAGATATCGCCGATGCGATTACCCGAACGGGCGACGTCGATGCCGGCGGCGAGCGCGCGCTGGGTGACGGCGATGAGCGCGGCGGCTTCGGGGCTTCCGGGGGCGTCGGAGGTGTCGGGGGTGTCGAAGTTCTCCGCGCCGACGATGAAACTGATGGCGGCGTCGGCGGCGATGCCGCCTTTCAGCACGGCGAGGTCGAGAGTGAGGAGGTCTCCGGGCTGCAGGGCGTAGTCATGCGGCATCCCATGGAGAACCGCATCGTTGACGGCCGTGCAGATGTAGTGACCGAAGGGACCGTTGCCGAAGGATGGCGCGTAGTCGACGTAGCAGGATTGCGCGCCCGCCTTCTCGATGAGCTGCCGCGCCCATTCGTCGATCTCGAGGAGGTTCACGCCGACGGTCACGCGTTCGCGCAGTTCCTGCAGCGTCGCCCCCACGATCGCGCCTGCGGAACGTGCGTGCTCGAGTTGGTGGGCGTTCAGGATTTCGATCATGGGGCGCTTTCGGGTCGGGGGGTGCGGCCAGGCCGGGCGGTATAAGAATACCGGGCCGATAATACCGCTAGGCTTCTCGCCATGATGGTGCGGCTGCCTCACACGCCCGAGACCCTCGCGCGGGGCCGACGCGTCGGCGCCTTTCTCCGCGAGGCACGGGGCAACCGCTCGATCGTCGATGTGGCCGCGTGCGCGGGGATCTCTGGAGAGACGCTGCGCAAGATCGAGACGGGGCGCCTCCCCACCCCGTCGTTCGAGACGGTGGCCGCCGTCGCCGCTGCGCTTCACCTGTCGCTGGATGACATCGCCGAGCACGCTCGCGGTGAGGACGTCGCGCTTTCGGCCTGAGGTCAGCCGACGAGCAGCCCGCGACGGCCCACCCGGAGGGCCGTCGCGCGCGTCATCCGCACGCTGTGAATGAAGCAAATTCATCGAAGAGCTGGATTTTTCCCTGCCCTGTAGTGTTCACTTCAGTCATCGGACGTTCAACGGAGAACACAGAAGAAGGGCACGCCATGGCAACGACTTCGGATGCGACGACATCGCGCGCGGCCGCACGGACCCAGGCCGCGATGCGACCGAAACGCGCCCTGCGCACCTGGGAGGTCGCGGCGATCTCGGTCGGATTCATGGGACCGGTCATGGCGATGTCGCTCAACGGCATCGGAGTGGCGGGCCTGGTGGGACCCCAGGTGCCCTTCACCTTCATGGTCGCGTTCGCCGGGACCCTGCTGGTGGCGTACGGCTTCGTCCGCCTGACCCGCCGCATCAGCCACGCCGGCTCGGTGTACGCACTCGCCGGGTCGACCCTCGGCCCCCGCGCGGGCTTCTTCGGCGGCTTCGCGCTGCTCGGCACCTACATCTTCTTCGCGGCGTGCATCGCGGGCGCCTGCGCCGTGTTCTTCGAAGCGATGGCCGCAGAGATCGGCTGGCAGCTGCCGGGATGGGCGTGGTTGGTCGTGATGGCCGCGGTCACCCTGGCGGCGCTGGCTCTCACCATCCGCGAATCGACCGTCACGGCGCGCACACTCCTCGGCATCGGCCTAGTGGGGATCGTGGTGATGCTCGTGCTCGCGGCCATCATCGTCATCCGCGTCGGGGTCGGGGCGGCGCCGGTGTCGACCGGCGTCGACCTCTCGGTGCTCCTGCCCGGAGCCGCCGCCCCGAGCGCCATCATCACCGCCTCGGTCTTCGGATTCCTGTCGTGGGCGGGCTTCGAGTCAGGCACCTCGCTCAGCGAAGAGACGCAGAACCCCAAGCGCGTGATCCCGAAGGCGATCCTCCTCGCCGTCATCGTGGCGGGAGTCGTGTACGTCTTCGTGATGTTCGCCCAGACGATCGGATTCGGCACCGACGAGGCCGGCGTCGCCGCTTTCGCGGGCGCCTCGTCGACGCTCACCACCCTTGCGACGACGTACGTCGGGCCCTGGTTCGCCGTGCTGATCGCCGTGATCGCCTTCTGCGTGGCCTTCGGTGCGCTCCTCAGTGTCGTCACCGCCGCTTCGCGCCTGATCTTCGCCCTCGCCCGCGACGGCTTCGGCCCGGGCGCCCTCGCCGCGCAGAACCCCCAGACCGGCGTTCCGACGCGGAGCGTCATCGTCACCGTGGCCCTCGTCGCCGTCATGTCGCTCGGACTCGGCCTCCTGGGCGCCTCGAGCGTCGACGTCTACTACTGGTACGCCACCATCGGCACCCTGTGCATGGTCGTCGCCTACGGGATGACGGCGGTCGGCGTCATCCGGCACACTCTCACCCCCGATTCGCGCATCCGTCGCTGGGAGCTCGTGTTCCCTGTGCTGGGACTGGGCTACCTCGCCTTCGTCTACGCGATCCAGGTCATCGGTCAGCAGGCCCCGTATTCGTACTTCCCGTGGATCGCGGGAGCGTGGTGCCTTCTCGGGCTCGTCATCGTGCTGGCGCGGCCGAAGCTCGCCGAGCGCATCGGCCAGCGCCTCATCCTCGAGGATCCTGAGTAATGCCGCGACGCGGCGGCTCTATGCTGGCGGAGCCGCCGCACGGCGCCGAGTGTCCGGGAGGTCACGTGCGCGATCACACCCCCACGGGCGCACCGCGCGCCACCGAGACGCGGACGGTGGCCACCCGCGTCCGGGAGGCCATGGACAGCCTCTCGCCCGGTGAGCGCCGCGTGGCCCGCGCACTGCTCGCCCACTACCCGGCGGCGGGGCTCGAGACCACCGTCGGCCTCGCCGAACGCGCGAACGTCTCGGGTCCGACCGTCATCCGATTCGCCTCCCGCCTCGGCTTCGCCGGGTACAAGGAATTCCAGGCGACGCTGCGGCGAGAGATCGAGGCACGCCAAGCATCACCGCTCTCCCTCACGCATCGTGCCGGCGAAGCAGGCGAGACCGACGACATCCTCGATGCGGCGTCGCACTTCATCTCCGACATCGAAGCGACGATGCGCGCGATCCCGGCGTCGGAGCTGCGAGACGCGGTGGATCTGCTCGCCAACAAGCGGAACCACCTCGCAACCATGGGCGGCCGGTTCTCGGGGGTGCTCGCGGAGTATCTCCACCTGCACCTCAAGCAGATGCGCCCGCGTGCGGCCCTGCTCCGCACCCCCGACGATGCGGCCACGGCCCTGATCGACCTCGACAAAGAGCATGTGCTGGTGGTCTTCGACTTCCGCCGCTACCAGGACGACATCGTCGGATTCGCGCGCGAAGCCGCACAGCGCGGCGCGCGCATCATTCTGATCACCGATACCTGGATGTCGCCGATCTCGGAGGTGGCCGATGTCGTCCTCCCGGTCGCGATCGAGTTCCCGAGCCCGTTCGACAGCTACGTCGCCGCGACCGGCGTCGTCGAACTCGTGGTCGCAGCCCTGCACCGCAAGCTCGGCACCGAGGCGAACGCGCGCATGGCCGCCTACGACGACGCCGGAGCGCTGCTGTCACCGAGGAGCGTGGGCTCCGACGGCGAAGAGGCGATGAAGCAAAATATTCAGCAATAGTGACTATTCACGTCTAGTGAAGAGTTTGTTACATTCGGTCCATGACCTCACCCCCCGCCATCTTCGTCGCCACGTGCGACTTGGCAGCACAGATACGCGGACGTTCTGTGCCTCTGACCTCTGAGACCTCGGTGATGCGATCGGGAACCGGATGGGTGCCGGCGAATCTGGCACTGACCTGTTTCGGAGACCTCGCCGACGCCCCGCTCGACTCCACCGGAGACCTGCGGCTTCGGCCCGACCCGACTGCGGTGTACGACATCCCGGCCATCGGCTCGCTTCCCCCGCTCCGCCTGATGATCGGCGGGCAGACCGACCTCGACGGAACCGACTGGGACGGCGACTGCCGCGCCTTCGCCCTTCGCGCCCTCCACGAACTGGAGGAGCGCTACGACGCCACCATCACCGCCGCGTTCGAGCACGAGTTCCTGCTCGAGGGACTCGCCACCGAAGGCGTGCCGTTCGGACTGGACCGCTACCGCGCGGCCGAGCCCTTCGGCAGCGAGCTGCTGGGGCTGCTGGCCGCAGTGGGCCTTGACCCCGACAGCTGGCTCGCCGAGTTCGGCGCGGAGCAGTTCGAGGTCACCATCTCGCCTGCGGAGGGGATCAGCTCGGCCGACCGCGCCATCGTGCTGCGCCAGCTCGTCCGCGACCTCGCCTCCCAGCACGGGCTGCGCGCGGGTTTCGCGCCGATGCGCACCGTCGACGGCGTCGGGTCGGGCGTGCACGTCCACTTCTCGATGCGCACCCGCGCCGGCGATGCCCTGCTCTACGACCCCACCCGAGAGGGTTCCCTGAGCTCCTTCGGGGCCCGGTTCGCCGCCGGCATCGTGCGCCACGCGCCGGCGCTGGTCGCCTTCACCGCACCGTCGCCGGCCTCGGGACTCAGGCTCGGCGAGCACAAGTGGAGCTCGGCCGGGGCATATCTGTCGCAGGCGGATCGCGAAGCGCTGCTTCGCATCTGCCCGACCACGAAGCTCTCGGCTACCCCCGAAGCACTGCAGTACAACCTCGAGTACCGCGCGGCGGATGCGACCGGCAATCCCTGGCTCATCCTGGGGCTCCTCGTTCGCGCAGGTCTCAGCGGCCTGGACGGCGACGTCGAAGAGCCCGTCCTGATGGCGCCGCCTGCGCCCGGATCTCCGATCCGCCCTCTGCCGGCCACGCCGGAGGCCGCACGGCAGGCGATCGACGACGACCCCGAACTGCAGAGCTGGCTTCCGCCGCTGCTGCTGCAGACCTCCCTCGCCGTGCGCGACGCGGAGCGGGCCGCCACCCAGAACCTCAGCCCCGAACAGATCGTCCAGAAAGTCGCCCGTGTCTACTGAATCCACCCGCACCGAGCTCCAGGAGTATTTCGATGCCCTGGCCCTCGTCGACCATCACGTGCACAGCGTGACGATCGGCGATTTCACGCGCCCCGCGTTCGAAGCGCTCATCACCGAGGCACCGGAAGCCCCCGCTGCGCCGGCCGACCAGTTCGATTCGCAGATCGGCTTCGCCATCCGCCGCTGGTGCGCGCCGGTTCTCGGGCTGGCGCCGCACGCTGACGGCACGCAGTATCTCGAGCGACGGACTGAACTCGGTGCCGATGACGTGAACCGCCGGCTCCTTCGCTCCTCAGGCGTCGGACGCCACCTCGTCGACACCGGTTTCCGGGCCGAGCTGCTCGCCGACAACGACCGTCTGGCGGAGCTCGCCGGATCACGGGTCGACGAGATCGTGCGCATCGAAAGCATCGCGGAATCGCTGGTGGACACGGATGTCGCGGGTGCCGGCTTCGCCGACGCCTTCCGGCACGAGCTGAGCCGGAGAACCCGGCACGCCGTCGGCGTGAAGTCGATCGTGGCCTACCGCTACGGCTTCGACTTCGATCCGGAACGGCCCTCGGAGGAGGATGTCGCGCGCGCCGCGACCGCCTGGCTCGACGCGGATCGCGCCGCCGGCACCGCGCGCCTGGACGACCCCGTGCTCCTGCGCTTCGTGCTGTGGAGCGCGGTCGACCTGGGTCTGCCGATCCAGTTGCACACCGGCTACGGCGACCCCGACCTCGACCTGCGGCGCACCGACCCCCTGCTACTGAAGGGCTTCCTCGAACGCATCCTGCACAGCCGTCCCACACGGCCCACGCCGATCGTGCTCCTTCACTCGTACCCGTTCCACCGCCACAGCGGCTTTCTCGCACAGGTGTACCCGCACGTGTTCTTCGACGTGGGGCTCGCCGTCAACTACGTCGGGGCGCGTGCCCCCGAGGTCGTCGCGGAGAGTCTGGAGCTCGCGCCGTTCCGCAAGATCCTGTTCTCCTCCGACGCCTGGGGCCCGGCCGAGCTGCACGCCCTCGGCGCACTGCTCTGGCGGCGATCGACCGCCAAGGTGCTGGCCGAATTCGTCGACGACGACGAATGGAGCCTCGCCGATGCGCGGCGGGTCGGCGAGATGATCGGGCGGACCAACGCCGAGCAGCTGTACCGCCTCGAGGGAGTCTCGTGATCCCGGCCCTCCGCTCGGCCGAGGCGACGCTGTTCGCGAGCGTCGACGAACAGGTTCCCGCCGCGATCACCCTGCGGCGGCAGCTTCATGCCGAACCCCGTGTCGCCGGCGACGAAGGCGACACCCTCGCCGCGATGGTCGCGGCGCTTCCCGAGGGCGCCGAGGTCGACCTCATCCCGGGGCACGCTGCAATCGTCACCTACCCGGGTGACGGTCCACTGATCGCGTTCCGGGCCGAGCTCGACGCACTCCCCCTGAGTGAAGACACGGGTGTGGCATGGGCGTCGTCGAACGGGGCCATGCACGCCTGCGGGCACGACGTGCATATGGCCGCGGTCGTCGCGGTCGTCCAGGCGCTCCGTGCTGCCGAGGAGCCGATGCCGGTGACGGTCCTCCTGCAACCTCGTGAGGAGACCTACCCCTCCGGGGCGCTCGACGTCGTCCACAGCGAGGCCTTCGGTGCCCGCGGCATCCAGTCGGTCATCGGCGCGCACGTGCAGCCGCTCCTCGAGTCGGGACTGATCTCCTGCACGCCGGGAGTGGTCAATGCCGCAGCCGACGAGTTCACCGTGCGGTTCACCGGGAACGAGGGGCACGCCGCGTACCCGCATCTGACCGCAGACCCGGTGCTCACCGCCAGCCAGTTCGTCGTCGCCGCCCAGCAGATCGTCAGCCGCAACACCGACCCGATGTCGCCTGCCGTCGTGACGGTCGGGACGATCCATGCCGGGCAGGCGGCGAACGCCGTGCCCCACGAGGCGGTGCTGACCGGCACACTGCGCGCCATGCATCCCTCCACCCGCACACTCCTGCATCTCCGGCTGCGCGAGATCGCCGACGGCGTCGCCGCCGCGCACGGATGCCGTGCCGAGGTCTCGATCGTCGAAGGCGAACCGGAGCTGTTCAACGCCCCGGCCCTCACCGAGGTGGCGCGCAGCCGGCTCGCGGGCCTCGGAGCGCTGAGCCCTCGGGAGATCCGGTCGTGCGGCGCGGATGACTTCGCCTATTACAGCTCCACAGTGCCGTCGATCATGATGTTCGTCGGAGTTGATGCGGCAGGACAGGGCCTGCACTCCCGCGACTTCCTCCCCGACGACGCCGCTGTCGGCTCGACCGCCCGCGCGTTGCTCGCGGGGTATCTGGCCGCTCGCGAGGCGAAGACCCTGGGTGCGGGCGGCGCGCTTCGCGAAGAAGTCACGTCTCAGGTGTTCCACGACTGAGAGCGCCGTGGGGTGATGCTTTTCCGGCGACGCTCACTGCCGTGGAGACGAGCCGTCGAGTCGCACGATTCGATCCGCGAAGGCGACCGTTGCCGGCCGATGCGCGATGAGCAGGACGGCGCGCGTGTTCGCCTGACTGAGGAAACCCATGATCGCCGCGTCGGCGTCCGGGTCCAGTGAAGCCGTCGGTTCATCGAGGATGAGCACGCGAGGATCGCGGAGGAGTGCTCGAGCAATGGCGACCCGGGCACGCTGCCCGCCAGAGAGCCCCGCCCCATGCTCGCCGACGACGGTGTCCAGCCCATCGGGCAGCCCCGCCTCCGAGCGGAAGATGCCCGCAGACCTCGCGGCCCGGTCGACCGCGTCAATGCCGGCGTCAGGATCGCCGAGGACGATGTTGGAACGGATCGTGCCCCGAAGAAGCGGCGAAGACTGGGGCACGGTCGACACGAGGCGCCGAAGCCGATCATCAGGGAGATCCCGGATATCGATCCCGTCGATGCGCACCGAACCGGCGTCCGGATCCCACAGGCGCAGGGCGATCCGCGCCATCGTGGTCTTCCCCGCGCCTGACCTTCCCGTCAGCGCCACGATCTCGCCGGGACGCACCCGCAACGTGACGTCATCGAGAACAGGCCGATCACGAGAGTACGAAAAGCTCACCCCGTCGAAGACCAAGCCCGCGTCATCCGGATTCGTCGCGCGCGGTCGCCGATCCCCCGCGTCATCCTCGAGGGCGGGCGGAAGGTCGAGTACGTCGACGATGCGGGCGGACGCCGCTCGCAGCGTGCCGGCAGTGCGCAGAACGTCGGCGATCTGTGCGGCAGGGCCGATGCCCGCCACAGCGATGGTGACGGCGAGGGGAACATCCTGAGGCGCGACGGCGCCGTTCGACAGCACGACGATGACGATCGACCCGATCGCCGCGAACGCCAGAGTGAGATCGGCGATCGCGCGCTCCCCGCCCAGGCGCGACGCCTCCGAAATCTGCGTGCGTCCCAGCGCACGAGTGTCGTCCGCGAGTCGCTGCAGCTGTGCGGGGAGCCTTCCCGCACCAGCCAGCTCCCGCAGGCCGCGAACGGTGTCGAGGACCTCCGATCGAAGCGCCGCCGCTCCAGCGGTCAACCGCGCACCCGCGCGTTCCGCGCGCCGTGCGCTGAGGAGGGGCGTTGCCACTCCGACGACGAGAAGGGGCACCCAGACGAGGAGAAGAAGCGGAGTGAGCGCGATCGAGACCGACACGCTCACAACCAGCACCAGCGTGGCCCCGACCGTCTGCGCCGCAGTATGGGCGTACAGCCACTCGAGGGTCTCGATGTCGGCGACGATCGCCGTCGTCACATCGCCGGTGCGCCGGCGACCCGATCGCGCGGGAAGCGCCCCGCGCAGAACGGCGAACACGCGCCCACGCAGGAGAGCGATCAGCCGGTAGGCAAGGTCATGGGACGTCCAGGACTCGCGCCACAGCGCCCCGGCGGCGATCACCGCCCCCACCGACAGGCCGATCGCCGCCGAAGTCAGATCGAACGGAGCGCCGACGATGGCCTGCCCGACGGCCCAGGCCAGGCCTATGGCGACCAGCAGAGTCGCCACATGCGCGAGGGCACCCCACGCGACAGCCTCGATGAAGAGGGTTCGTCGAGCGCTGATGAGGGGCAGAAGTCGCCGGATACCACTCACCACGCACCTGCACCTTCGAAAACCGCGGAGGCCGGAGAGCCCGCACCGGATGCCGCGACCGAGCCGTCCCTCAGGAGCAGCCATCGCGTTGCGTGCCTGCAGGCTGAGGACCGGTGGGCGATGATGACGACCGTCCGCTGCGCCGTGGCTGCGTGCACAGCGTCGATGAGGGCGCGCTCTGTGTCCGGATCGAGCGCGGATGTCACCTCATCGAGAACGAGGACCGGGGCAGGCGACAGCAGTGCGCGCGCCAACGCGAGCCGTTGCCTCTCTCCTCCGGAGAGCTGCTCACCGTTCTCGTCCAGGATGGTTCGATAGCCGTCGGGCAACGCCCGGATGACGTCGTGGATCTGAGCGATGCGCGCCGCAGCCTCGACCTCGGAGTCGCTGGCCGCTGGACGGCAGAGCCGGAGATTGTCGGCGATGGTCCACGCGAACAGAACGGGATCCTGGGGGACGACCGCCACCGTCGCCGCCCGCACCCGATCGCTCAATGCGCGCAGATCGACGTCGCCGACCCGGATGGTGCCCGCGTCGGGGTCGACGTCTCGCTCGAGCAGACGCGCGATCGTGCTCTTGCCCGACCCGGACGGGCCGATCACGGCGAGGCACTCCCCCGGCGCGATCCGCAGTGAGAGTCCCGCGACCCCGCGGCGCCCACCGGGGTAGTAATAGGACACGTCCTCGCACTCGACACCGGTCGCGTCCACCGCCTCGTCCCGGCATCTACGGGCCCGGTGCGGTGTGGTGAGGAGCTCTTCGAGACCGTCGACCGCAGTCAGACCGACATAGCCCGCATGCCACTGCTCGCCGAGCTCCTGCACCGGGCGGAAACACTCGCGCGTCAGCATCAGGATCACGATCGCCTGCGTGGCCCCGATCTCGCCCCCGGCAAGGGCTGCGACTGCCGCCACCACCGTCAGAACGGTCCCGCCCAGGCGAGCCAGTGCGCTCACTCCGGTCTCCGCCAGCGACAACCGCAGCTGAACCATCGTGGCATCCCTCAGCCCGTCCGCATCCTGCCTCAGCGACTCGCCCGTGCGTCGTCCGGCGCCGAATGATCGGAGGAGGGGGATGTTCTGCAGTGCCTCCACGTAATCCGACGACAGCCGCGCGAAGCGGGCCCACCTCCCCCGCCCGTTGCGCAGCAATCGCGCGTCCCACGCGCGAGGAGCGAGGACCGCGACGGCCGCTGCCGCAGCCAGGACCATGCCAGGCACCGGGGCTTGCTGCCACACCGCGACGACAGCAGCGAGCGGCACCACCATGACGACGAGCAGTTGGGGGAGGTATCGCGTGAAGTAGGGGGCGAGACCCTCGACACCGTCGATCACCGTCGTCGCGATCGCGCCCGAGTCACGGGCGTGGGACGGCACGTCGACGAGGCGATCGAGGAGCCGCGCGCGAAGCGTGATGCGCACCGATGTACCCAGCCGTGCGGCCACGGTCTCTCGGACCCAGATCAGAAGCGCTCGCACCACTGCGATGAGCAGGAGCAGCGTCAGCAGGCGGGGAAGGTCGGCTCCACCGTTGACGAGATCACCGATCACCAGCCCCAGGGCGAGCGCGAAACCGAGATGAAGGGCACTGACAGCAAGACCGATCACCGAGAGCGCGACGATCACGCCGGGGACTACGCCCGCAAGCTCGAGAAGTCGACGGTGGATCACGACGCGCAGGACCTGTCAGAACGCGTCAGGGTACAGCTGCTCCGCGAGAAAGCGAACCGCCGAGACGTTGCCCAGCGTTCCCGGGAACATGTCGGAAGACGGGATGGCGATGATCCTTCCGTCCCGAACGGCCGGCATATCAGGGAAGGTCTGGGTGAGGTAGTCGCGCATCATCGCCTCGTTCGCTTCGTCATAGGGCGAGATCACTAGAGCCTCCGGAGCTGCCTCGGCCAGAGACTCAGGACTGATCGTCGCCGCGAAGAAGTCCGAGAACAGCTCCTGGTCGGGCGCATACACGTTGTCGGCACCCGCCAGCTGGAGGATGTCGTACTCGACACCGGCGCCGATCGCCTGGATGGCGTTACCCTCCACGTACACCTGGGCAACCCGGACCTCGTCGACGGACGCCGTTGCCTCGGCAACGTCGTCGAGGATGGCGCGCGTCTCTGCCGCCAGCGCTGCGGCCTCGCTCTCCACGTCGAAGATCTGCCCCAGGTTTTCGAGGTCGGTGAAGAGGTCGGCCACTTCGCCGGTCATGCGGCGGTCCTGACATCCGCCGGATGCGACATAGACCTCCGCTCCGGCTTCGGTGAGCTGGTCGACGCTCGCGAAACCCTGGTCCGCCGAGAACTCGTACGTCGTCGGGGAGAAGACGAAGTCCGGCTGCGCAGACAGCAGATCCTCACGACTGGGCGGCATCACCCCTCCGATGACAGGGATGTCCTCAGCCTGAGCGGCGACGTCGGACGGCAGGCTCTGTGCCATCGCCTGCGCCTGGCCGACCAGCAGATCCTCCAGACCGAGGCGGAGCATCAACTCGGTCTGCGCCGGGTGCATGCCCACGGCGGCTCGGGGCACCCCGTCCAGGGTCAATGTGCGTCCGCAGTTCTCGATGGTGACGATGTCACCGGAGGCGGAGGGTGCGGCAGCTTCGACAACGCCCCCTCCACACCCTGCGAGGAGCAGCGCGGACAGTCCGAGCGGGATGGCGAAGAGCGGGGAGCGACGGTGAGCTCGTGGGTAGGTGGGCATAGATCTGGCTTCCTGATGGTGGTGGGCGATCACGGGTGAGAAAGGACACCTGTCACGGTGCGCTCGAGCGGGCGGAACGCGAACACCTTCTCGCGTCCGTCGCTGAGAATGCGGGCGTCGACCCCGAAGGTCGAACGAATGAGGTCGACCGTCAGAACGTCGGAAGGTGAGCCGCTGGCGATCACCCTCCCCTCTGCCAGAACCACGACGAGATCGCAGTACCGCGCTGCGAGATTCAGATCGTGCAGAGCAACGATGACGGTGGCACCCAACGATCGCACCGTGGTCATGAGGTCGTGCTGGTGACTGATGTCGAGGTGATTGCTCGGTTCGTCGAGAATCAACACGGGCGTCTGCTGCGCCAGCGCCCGCGCGAGCATCACGCGCTGACGCTGCCCGCCTGAGAGCGAGGCCACCATGCGATCGCTCAGGTCCTCGATCTCGGCCCTGCGCAGAGCGTGCGCGACGATCCGTCGATCCGCCGAGGTGTCTCTGCCGAAGGTGGTCCGATGCGGCGCGCGTCCGAGCAGGACGGTCTCCTCGACGGTGAGGTCGAAGTCGAGAACGGCTTCCTGCAGCATGACGGCGACAGCTTTGGCTGCCTGCCGCGCGGTGACCGACCGCACGTCGCGATCACCCACCGCCACGGTGCCCGAGACGGGGGCGACAGCGCGATACACCGTGCGCAGCAATGTCGACTTGCCCGACCCGTTCGGTCCGACGAATCCGGCGACGGCGCCCGAGGGGATGTCGATGGTCGCGCCGTGCACGATGGCACGGCCCCCGCGTAAGACGGTGACGTTCGAGAACCGGACCCTCATCGACCGAAGCCCGCCTTCTCGGCGCCGTCCCGACGCATGAGCCACAGGAAGAACGGCGCCCCCACGAATGCGGTGAGAATGCCCAGGGGGATCTCCGTGGGCGCGGCGACGGTGCGCGCCAGCAGATCGGCGGTCACCAGGAACACCGCACCGCCGATGACGGTGAGCGGGAGCATTCGCCGGTGATCGGCCCCGACGAGGATGCGGGCGATGTGAGGAACAACCAAGCCGACGAACCCGATGCCGCCGGCAACCGAGACGATCGTTCCAGTCAGCAGCGATGCCACCACGAGGAGGAGGATGCGCAGGCGCGCCGGGTCCACCCCCAGCGAGATCGCCGACTCGTCTCCGGTCATCAGCGCGTTCAACGACCGCGACCACAGGGCCGCGACGGTGCAGGCCACAACGAGCGCAATGGCAGGACCGAGGAGGCTGCTCATGGTGGCAGCCGACACGCTGCCGAGGAGGAAGAACAGGACGCCCACGACGTTCTGCGCGTCCGTCGATATCGTCAGATAGCTCGTCACGGCGCTCAGGAGTGTGCCCAGAGCAACGCCGGCGAGGATCATCCGGGTGGGTGACACCGTGCCTGAGGACCGGGCCAGCAGAGCCACGGCCACACAGGTCGCAAGAGCACCCGCGAACGCCGCGATGTTCAGCGACAGCCCACCCAGCGCTGCTGAGCCGAGCACGATCACCGAAACGGCACCGACGCTCGCACCCGATGACACGCCCAGGATGTACGGATCAGCAAGCGGGTTGCGGACGGTGACCTGCATCAGCGCTCCCGCCAGCGCGAGCCCGGCTCCCGCCAGGGCAGCCAACATCGCGCGGGGCAGCCGGAACTGCCACACCGCCTGATCCTGCAGCGGCGTCAGCGAGCCATCCACCATCCACGGCATGCCGGGAACCAGATGCCCAAGGACGATCTGGCCCGCTTGAAGGAGCGTGACGGGCACCGAGCCGACTGCCGCGGAAATGACGAGAAGCAGAGCGAGAACGCTCACAAGCCCCGAGCACCACAGGGGGGTCGCTCGCATGGCGCGGCGACGCTGCCTGGCTTGTTCGGCGGCGGGCATGACGCGCTCGAAGGAAAGTCGCGTCGCAGCAGGCACGGACCAATGCTATCGAGAATGATTCTCGTTCCCAACCACGTGGAGATAATGGGATGCTCACTCTCCGGCGGCGTCACAACTCGGTCGCGCAAGGGCCAACCCTGCCCAGTCAGCTATCCGCCCACCGATTCGTCGCCGATCTCGGAGATCTCGGCAACCGACTGAGCGTGCAACTGCAGCATCAGCAGGGCGCTGTCACTGATGAGGGCGGCGTTGGCATCCCCCATCGCCTCGAGCACTTTCCGCGGTACAGCTTGAACACGTAGACAGGAGAGACCTTCGCCTCCCGCGCCGTGTCTGCCACCGTCGTGCGGTGGTATCCACCCCGGCCGAACTCCCGCAGCGCCGCCGCCGCAAGGAGTGGACGACGGGAATCGGCGGGCGAGAGCATGGACTGAGGCATGAGAGTGACCGCGCACTCACTCTGCGTGATGTCGAAACGGGGTGACCGCGCCCCCACGCGATCACCCCGCTCGGCTGGGTGCCGAGGCTACAGAAGGAGCTCACTGAGCGGCCCGACCAGGTACCGCAGTGAGTACGCCTCCCAGGCCGCGCCGATCACGAGAAGGACCACTGCCGGCAAGGCCAGAAGACCGATCCGCTGGAGGCCTCGGACGTAGCCCTGCCGCCGATTCTTCGCCCCCACGGTGCGGGGGAAGAGCCAGTGCTTGCCGAGGAGGTACGCACCGAGGACGAGCATCAGGTAGGCCTGGAGCTCGATGATCACCGTCAGGGCGTGCGGGATCTGCGCGACCCATCCCACCGGAGTGGTCGGGACGAGCGTGATGCCGGTCTGAAACGCCCAGTATCCGAAGAATGCCAGTCCGGCGAAGGGCACGATGAGGGACGGCAGGACGATGGTGAACAGGCTCAGCCGGACCACGTTCACCCCGAGGATCACGAGGCCGAACAGCACCGGGTTCATGAACACCCTCGCCACCAGGTCGGCGTCACCGTTCTCTTCGAGCGCGGCGATGCGCGCCTCGTTGAGCTCGGGGAAGATCAGGCCGATCACGAAGCCGATCAGGACGAGTCCGTACGTGGCGAGGTTGAGGAGAAGATACACGCGGGCGTTCTCGCGGATGAGCCGGAAGGGCCGCCGCCACAGGGGCACGCGTGCCGTCGGGACAGGAATGGTCGATGTGGAGGTCATGCATCCATCGCACACGGTGCGGAGCCTTTCGTGCAGTGGCGTCACGTCACGACGAAAAGTGACACCACGTCACTACCGGAGCCCGCCCCATGCGACGACGCTGGCACGGTGACCAGACTTCGCCGCACACTTCTCAGCGGCCTCATCGCCATATCGGCCGTCATCTTCCTCGCCTACATTGGTCTGTACTTCTTCGATTTCGGTCTCTTCGTGACCCTCCCCGAGGGCATCACGCGGATCTTCATCGAGAACCCCTTCCTGATGTACGCGGCCCTCGCCCTCCTCGTCGCGGCGATGATCGCCAAGATCCGCACCGACCGCGCGATGAGGCGAGACCGCAGCGGGGAGCAGAACTGATCCGAGACGTCCACCAGGATCCCCCCATCGATGCCCGCATGCGGCGGGTGTCGATGCTCAGCGCGATCGCCGCCCTCGCGCCCCTGAGCATCGTGGGTGTGGCCCTCACCGCCCGATCGTGGTGGGAGGGCGTGACGATGGCTTTCGGCTATCTGCTCGCCCTCGGCGTGCTGCGGGCCTGGAGCCTGGACGGCTATCCACGGCACGCGATCTTCGCCCTGGTGTTCACCGCGGCGACCTGGACCGCCGACTCGCTGCGGGGCACGACCTTCATCGGGTTCGTCCCCCTTGCGCTCGTCGGTGGGATGCTCCTGCTGCGAACCGGGCGCTGGAGAATCTGGGTCGGGTTCTTCGCGATCGGGGTGGCGGCGATCGGCGCCAGCGGGTTCGCGTTCCGCCCCCCGACGTGGATCCTGTTCGCCTCGTATGTCGTCGTGCCGTTCATCGGCACGCTGTTCGTCTTCGGCGTCATCCTCACGTGCGAGCAGGCGTGGCTCATCGCTCGGCGGTTGGACCGCGCGAAGCAGATCGAGGCCGATCTCGCCGTGGCCCGCGAGCGCGTGCGCTTCGCGGGCGATCTGCACGACATCCAGGGCCATTCCCTGCACGTGATCAAACTCAAAGCGGCGCTGGCGAGGAAGGTGATGCGCATCGACCCGGATCGCGCGGATGCCGAGCTCGGCGAGATCCGCCGGATCGCCGACGAGACGATCACGGCGACCCGGTCGCTGGCGTATGCGCACCATGAACTGAACCTCGTGGCCGAGCTCGAGAACGCCAAACGGCTGTGCGAGGCTGCCGGCTTGTCGGTGGAGGCCCGCTTCGACGGCGACCCCGGCGCCGCCACGCACCCGCTCCTGGCCCAGGTGCTGCGGGAGGCGACGACCAACCTGCTCCGTCACGCCCATCCGACCAGCGTCTGGATTACGGCGTCTCCCGTCGCCGTGGAGGTGGCCAACGATGGGCTCGGCGCTATGCCTGACGATGCGCCCGACGATGAGGCGGAGATGAGCCTTCGGGGCCTGGCGAGACTGCGCGCGCGAGTGGAGAACGTGGATGGCACCCTCGAGATCACGCGCACCCCGGAGCGATTCGTCGTGGCTGCGCGCATTCCGGCGGATTCCACTGAGCGAACGAAGGAGATGATGTGACGACCGACGTGGAGCCCGTCCGCATCGTTCTGGCCGATGACGAACGCCTCCTGCGCGGCGCCCTCGCCGCGCTGCTTCCCCTCGACGGCACCATCGAGGTCGTCGCGCAGGCCGACAACGGCGCCGATGCCGTCACCGCGACGCGGCGGCACAGCCCCGATGTCGTGGTCATCGACCTGGAGATGCCGGAGTTGGACGGTCTTGAGGCTGTCCGCGAGATCCTGGCGGAGCGGCCCGAGCAGCGGGTGCTGATGCTCACCCGGCACGCCCGGCCGGGGGTGCTGCGACGCGCACTGGGACTCGGGATCGTCGGCTTCATGAGCAAAGGCGCCGATCCCGAAGAGATCGCCGAGGTGATCCACAAGCTCCACGCGGGCGGGCGATGGATCGCGCACGACGTGCTCGAGGCATCCGTGGTGGATGACTCACCCTTGACCGATCGGGAGGCAGACGCCCTGCGCGAGACCCGTGAGGGCTACTCGGTCAGAGACATCGCGCGACGACTGCACCTGGCGCCCGGCACGGTGCGCAACTACCTCTCGAGCGCGATGCAGAAGACCGGCGCCACCACCCGGCACGATGCGGCAAGAGCCGCCCGCGACCGCGGCTGGCTGTGAGAATGGGGCGGCGCGGAGCTCCGACGCGATACCGGAGCGGTGACGAGGCGGCCCTTGTGAAGCCAGCTGGGCGCGCTGAGTTCAGATGAGAAAGACGAGGATCGGCGCCCAGATCGTGGTGAGGCCCGGGCAGCGACCAATACTCTGACCGGAGACTCCCCGGACCGGCGGACGAGGTCAGCGCTCCCCCGGCTGACCGCAGCGTGCGGGCACCCGGACTCGCGGCCGTGACGTGGAGTCCAGGCCCCCTTGAGCATCCCTCGTCGGTACTGCGCTCGAGGGGGCCGCCTCTGATCCGACGTGGCACCGGTCAGAGGCGGGCACGTCAGCCCCGTGAGCCCCGGCGGTGCAGCTCACCCGCGACAGCGGAAGGGTCGTCGACGGTGAGGACGAGTTCATCGAACCGGGGCTGCGAGGCGAGACGGATGATCACGACGTCGCCGCGACCGGAGACGTTCCAGAACTGGCGCCTGCCGTCGGAGAGGAACCTGCCCGAGACCTTGCCGAAGAGGCGCAGGCCCGGCCACCTCCGTCCCCGCGGCCGCACCTCGGCGGCGGGGCGAACGGAGACGCCCTTGACAGCCGACATCGGCACGACGATGCGGCGAGTGAACGACCAGACCTTGTCGAGACCCTTCGGCTCGACGACCAAGTTGCCGCCCGTCACGGTGACACGGGTGCCGCTCACGAGCGGGCCTTCGTCGCGGTGTCTGCGAGAGGCTGCGCCGCGGCATCCGACAGTCCCGCCGTCTGCTCGGCAGCGGGGCGGGCCGGACGGAACTGGCCCGTGACGATGAGGATGACGACGAGGAAGACCGGGACGATCCAGCCGCTCCAGCCGAGCACCGTGGCCTGCGCGGTGTCGATCTGTTCGCCGGCCATCGCGAAGAGCAGGAACGACCCGGCGGCGCCGTTGAATGCCGCGTGAGCGAGGGCGGCGGGCCAGACCGACGCGGAGCGGATGCGGAGCCATCCGAACACCGCCCCGATCACGATGCACATCGCGACCATCGCGGAGAGCCCCAGCCAGCCGGGCGCGTCGGGATAGTTGTAGCCGAGAAGGATGAGCGGCGCGTGCCAGAGCCCCCAGATGACACCGGAGATGAGGATGGCGGGAAGCGTGCCCAGCGGCAGGAGCTTCGGGAGCAGCCAGCCGCGCCAGCCGAGCTCTTCGCCGAGGGCGGGGATGAGATTGATGAAGGCCGTGAGCGGCAGCATCGCCAGTTGCAGGGCGATGATGACGCCGACGGGGATCGGGACCTCGCCTCCGCCCGCCGCGGCGAGCTGGGCGTCGAGAACCTCGCGGAACGCCGAGAAGTTCACGAAGTCCGCCGGGTACACCCCGAGGATCGCCCCGATGGGGAGCGCCACCAGCACGAGGGCGATCGGCACGAAGATGCCGAGGGCGCAGTAGGCGATGAAACGTCCGAGGGGACGGAACGGGGTGAGGCCCAGGGCCCTGGCCTTGCGGGCGGGGCGCTCGACGAAGAACACCACGATGAGCGCGGCGATCGCGGGCGTCATCATGGTGGCCACCGCGACGACCATGAACCAGGGGGATGCGAGGCCCTCGCCGAACCACAGGGGAAGGGCGAACAGCCAGGCCAGCACGAACGAGATCGCGAGGAAGATGGCGATCAGGCGGCCGTCGCCGGGCGCGAGGCGTGGTCGTGTCGCCCGGTCACGGGAGGTGTCGGTGACGGTCATGTCGTCTCCTTCGCTTCGATGAGGTGCAGGCCGGCGATGGTCCTGTCGTCGCGGAATGCGATGCGCGCGGCGTAATCGCCGGCCTCCATGGCCAGGGGTGTGGTGGTGATCGTGACGTCGGCAGCTCGCACGACATCGGTCTCGCCGACCCCCTCGAGGGCGCCCGAGAGCGCCTGGATCTGCGCCCACGCGGCGGCGAGGGCGTCTTCGGAGAGGCCGTCGCGCATGGTCGGGTCGAAACGCTCGGTGATGCGAGCCCAGCGGCCGCTCGCCAGGTCGTCGACGACGGCGGAGGCGAGCTCCGCGGCATCCGGGATCGGAGGAGCGTCGACCGGCTGCCCGGTCGTGGGATCGGTCGGCCGGCCGTAGCGCTGGAAAGCAGCCTGCCGGGTCACCCCCAGCGCCTCACCGATCGCCTGCCAGGTCATGCCCGATGCGCGGGCGTCGACCACGACCGCACTCACGACGGCGTCGGCTGCTGCCCGCATCTGCAGCGCCCGCCGGATGGCGCCGGCGGCATCGGGCTGCTGCTGCAGCACGGGGGCGGCGAGGAACGCATCGGTCTCGGCGCGGAGGGCACTCAGCGCGTCTGTCACGTTCAGTTGCATGTGTCAAGGCTACGTTGACAAAAGCAATCCGTCAATCCAGGACGGCCGTCGCCTCCACTTCGACGAGGATCCCCGGCTGGAAGAGCGACTGCACGCCCACCAGCGAGGCCGGCGGTGCGGTGAAGCCGATCTCGTCGGCCACCCGGGCGACACCATCGGCGAAGGCGGGGTACTGGGCGACATCCCAGTCCGCGACATAGACGGTGAGACGAACGACATCGGCGAACGTCGCCCCGACGCCGGCGAGCGCCGCCGCGACATTGCGATAGGCCTGCGCCACCTGACCGGCGAGATTCGGGGCGATCAGTTCACCCTGAGCATCCCAGCCCACCTGGCCTGCGACGTGCACATGCCTGGTCCCGGTCGCGACCGCGACGTGGTGATAGGCGTCGGTGACCGGAAGGCCCTCGGGATTGAACTGCGTGACCGTCATCGGAGTCTCCTTTCGCGGCACCGTCGATCGGCGCGGCTAGTATCTCTGTGATACTCGGTATCTGCTGGATACTTCAAGGTGCCGAAGAGACGAGCACGTAACCAGGTGACGGGAAGGAAACCGGATGTCGCGAAGGGAACTCGCCGAACTCTCCGGCGCACGACGCGAGCTGCTCGACCAGACGCTCGACAAGTGGTCGATCTCGGTCCTCGCCGTGCTCTGCGACGGCCCGCAGCGCTTCAGCCGCCTGAGGTCGGAGATCGAGGGCATCACCCAGAAGTCGCTGTCGCAGACGCTGCGACGGCTGGAGCGCAACGGCATGATCCACCGCCGCGTGATCGACACGTCGCCGATCGCCGTGGAGTACCGCATCAGCGACCTGGGCCGCACCCTCGAGGCGCCCATCGCGGCCCTGCAGGCCTGGGCGACACAGTCGCTGGTCGACGTCGAGGCTGCACGCGACCGCTACGACGCGCGCCTCGACGCACCTACCTCAGCGCGATAGTGGCGATCATCACGCTGTTGACGATCATGGCCGTCATCACGCCCTCGACCGCCTCACCGGCGCCGGCGGCACCCCAGTCGCCGCGTTCGAGCTCCTCCGCGCGCGTGTACACCGCCGAGTTCCAGGGGATGCCGGGATCGAACTGAGGCAGCGTGCCGCTCGCCGACAGCAATCCCGTCAAGGCCGCCAGCCGCGGAGTGGGTGACACCCCATCGACCAGGACGCCTCGGACGTCGGCGAGCAGCTGGTCGCGACGGCCGGTGCCGCCGTCCTTCAGCACCGTCGTGGGGAAAATGCCGAGCGCCTTGGCCTTCTCTTCTCGCAGTTCGCCGCGCGCGACGAGGCGATCGATCAGAGGCTGACGCAGCGTCGGCCCGATCGCCGGCAGGACCGTCTGCACGCCGCGCGGCTTGTCTTGGACGGAGGTCCACGCTGCACGGAGAAGCTCATCGGACGGAGCCCGGTCGGCGACGGCGGACATGTTGACGGTGCCGCTCCAGGTCTTCTCGGTCGTGACGCGCTGCTCGAGCCCGAGCTGAGCGAGGACAGCCCCACCGAGGACGTAGAAGAGCGTGTTCTCGCCGGCGATGGTTCCCGAATCGGGTTGGAAGAGGAGGAGCAGCAGGTCTTCCGCGATCGTCGGCGATTCGTATGCTCGAGAGTCGTTCATCCTTCGTCCTCCTTGTTCATCAGGGCGCGTTCCAACGCGTCCAGCTCCTCGAACTGACCGGTGGCGATCAGGTTCGCGCGGTGCAGCACCTCGAGCTGAGCGACGTTGTAGAGCTGGCCGACTGCCTGACCGACGGTCGCCTCGGCGTGAGCGGCATCACGGCGGGCGTACGCGCCCGGGTCACGCAGCCACGGGTAGGCTTCGTGCGCTTCAGCCAGATCCGGCGCCAACTCCTCGCCGAGGCGGCGCCGTGTGGCGCGGTCGGCGTCGGCCGGCAACGCCGCGAGCGCGACCTCGGCCGGTGACACGGGAGTGTCGCGGATCATCTGCTCCAGCTCGCCGATGGCGTGATCGTCGAAGACGCGCGAATAGATCATGACCAGCGACTGATCCGGCTCGGTGAGCCGGTCGGCCAGCGGAGCGAAACGAGCGGGAAGCGACGCGGGAGAACGGTGCTGCAGGATGACGGCGAGCTCTTCCCGAACCCGTTGCAGCCGATCGATGGTCGCCGCCAGCTCGGCATCGAGCACCGCGATGGCGTCATCGGGACGCTCTTCGGAACGGTCCAGCGTCGCGATCTGTGCGAGCGGAACACCGAGCTCAGCGAGCCGCACGATCTGCAGCAGCCGGACGAGGTGCGCCACCTGGTACTGCTTGTACCCGTTCGACAGCCGCTCGGGCTCCTCGAGCAGGCCGACCTTGTGGTAGTGCCGAACGGCCTTCACCGTCGTGCCGGCCAGGTCGGCGAGCTGTCGCGTGCTCCAAGCCATGGTCGAGCTCCTCGGGGTCTATTCTGCGCAGCATCCATTCCAAACCATGCCCCAGGGGCACGGTCAACACCCAGCCCCAGACTTGACCGTGCCCCGAGGGCACGGTCTGAGGTGGGAGCCGACCCGAGATTCCGCCCGTCGCGCTTCGGTACGCGCGACGGATGACTTCCGAGGAGACCATCGTGCACCTATCCGCGCTGCGCTGCCGCACCCTCGCCCTCGGGGCGATCATCCCCCTCGCGATCGGCCTCGCAGCCTGCACCGAAGCCCCCGCGGCGACGGTCGCCGGCGACACCGAGGCCGTCACCCACGAGGAGAACGACCGCGTCCCCGAGGGCGCAGCCTGGACCCAGCATTACTTCCCGTCGGCACCGGGCCTCGACGGTGAGGAGGTCGAGCTGCACGCCGACGTCCTGCTTCCCGACGACCTCGCCGAGGGCGAGCAGGTTCCGGTCATCCTTTCGGTGGGATCGTACTTCGGCCACTCCGGCGAGATCACCGACGAGGACTGGACGCATCCCGGCCCTTCGGACCGGTTCGCCGACCTCATCGAGGGCGGCGATCTGTTCGACGAGCGCTATGCGTTCGTCATGGTCGACCTGCGCGGTTTTGGCGGATCGACCGGATGCTTGGACTTCATGGGCGACGGCGAGCAGGCCGACGTCGCCGCGGCGATCGAGTGGGCGGCGTCACAGCCGTGGTCGACGGGCGACGTGGGCATGTACGGCAAGTCGTACGACGCCATCACCGGGATCGTCGGCACCGTGCTCCAGCCGGAAGGCCTCCGTGCGGTCGTGGCGCAGGCACCCATGTGGGACAAGTACCGCAACAATCGGTCGGGGGGCGTCCCCCGGCTGCCGCTGACCGTCGCCGTGCAGACCTACAACGAGATCGCGACTCTGGAACAGCTGCCCGATGACACCGAGCGCTACCGCGAGAACGCCGCGTACGAGCAGGCACATCCCGAGTGTGTCGCGATCAACACGCTCAGTGCCCAGACCGCGGATCCGGCATCGCCGTATTGGACGAGCCGAGACTTCGCCGCGCGCGTCGAGGGGTCGACGACCCCGCTGCTGTTCACGCAGGGGTGGGCGGAGTGGAACACCGAGTCGGAGGCGATGGAGGAGTTCCTCGCGAACCACGAGGGCCCGGTTCGGGGCTGGTTCGGACCGTGGGATCACATCCGAGGCAACGAGGTGGATGAAGACGGCACCGTGAAGACCGGTCGCGAGGGGTGGTTCGACGAGGTCATGGCGTTCTACGACGAGCACCTCAAGGGCGTCGAGCCGACCGAGGAATACCCTGCCTTCGTGATTCAGGACAACACGGGGTCGTGGCGGGCGCAGGAAGACTGGCCCATCGTCGACGAGACCGCCGACATCGCCCTGCAGGGAGGCTCGTACCTCGACGACGGGGCCGAGGGCGACCCGACCGTCGACACCGGCAACCGCTTCGTGCAGACGTCGGAGCCGGTGGCCGCAGACACCAGGATCACCGGCACCCCCTCGATGACGCTCACGTCGGAGGGCCACGGCAACCTGATGGTGAAGCTGTACGACGTCGCCCCCGACGGCACCGCCGTGCTGATCAACGAGCAGGTCGCCGCCGTGACTCCGGGAGAGGTGACGCTGGAGATGAAGGCCGGCGACTGGCGGCTGGCCGCCGGGCACGCGCTGGCCGTGCAGATCGGTACCATCGAAGCCGGTCCGCTGAGCGACTGGATCGACACCCCGTCGAACGAGCGCATCGCGGTCTCGGACGTGCAGCTGAAGCTCGCGCTGCAGGACCCCGCCGCCGACGTCGACATCCCCGGCGAACGGGCACTGTACCTCGACAGCTATCTCGCCATCTCGACCGCCACGCTCCCTGAGGCGCCCACGACCTTCACGATCGACGGCGCGGAGGGCGGAACATCTTCAGGAGGGGAATGAACACCATCCCGTGGGTCAGAGCCGTCGCGGGGGCGCTCGTCGCGGCATCCGTCCTTCTGATCGCGCCGGCCTGCGCGCCGTCGACGGAAGTTCCGGATGCCGCGACACCGGCGCCGACGCCGACGTCAACGCCGACTCCCACGTCCACGCCGAGCGCGATCGATCTGGGCGCCGAGCTCGGCGCACTGGAGGCGACCTACGACGCCCGGGTCGGGGTCTACGCCCTCGACACCGAGACGGGGCAGACGGTGGCGCATCGCGCCGACGAACGCTTCGCCTACGCCTCGACCTTCAAGGCGCTGTTGGCCGGCGTGGTCCTGCACGAGATCGACGACCTCGACCGCGTCGTCACCTACAACAGCGAAGCGCTCGTGAGCTACTCCCCCGTCACCGAGCAGTACGTGGCGACCGGCTTGAGCATCGGCGAGCTGGCCGAAGCGGCCGTTCGCACGAGCGACAACACCGCCGCCAACCTGCTGCTCGACCAGCTGGGCGGGCCGGAGGGATTCGCCGCCGCACTCGCGCGATCGGGCGACGAGATCACCCAGCCCGAACGGCGCGAGCCCGAGCTCAACTCGGCCGTACCGGGCGATCCGCGCGACACCAGCACGCCTCGCGCGCTCGTGGAGACGCTGCGGCAGTACGCCCTCGGAGACCTCCTGGCCGACGCCGAGAAGCAGACGCTGATCGACTGGATGAGCGGCAACAGGACGGGCGACACCCTCATCCGCGCCGGAGCTCCCGAGGGATGGACCGTCGCCGACAAGTCGGGCACGGGCGGTCACGGCACGCGGAACGACATCGGCCTCGTCTGGCCTCCGGACGGCGAGCCGATCGTCATCGCCGTCCTCACGACGCGGGGTGTCGGCGACGCCGCCACCGACGACGCGCTGGTCGCCGAGGCGGCTGCCGTCGCGCTGGCGGGCCTCACGGAGGACGACTAGCTCACCGACTGTCGATCCGGCCGATCCCCCCGCCGGCGCGCGCGAAGGTCTCACGAGCCTCGTGCCAGACCTGCGGGTCGCCGCCGGCCGCCGCGCGCAGATAGGCCGCAGAGAGACGGGCGAGAACGGCGACGCGCTCGGGATTCTCGTCGGTGGTCTCCGCCGCTTCCCAGCTCGGAATGCCCCCGAGCGAATGCTCGGCGCCGAACAGCGTGAGCAGGTCGGTCGCGCCGGCGCTGTGGACATACGCGTCGGTGAACCAGTCCGGCCCCCGGCTCGACATCTTGGACTGATCCCGATCCCCCGCCACGACGAGGGTCGGGGTCGTCAGTTCTGCGAAGGACGGGTTCATGAAGGGGAAGTGCGCCTTCGCGAACGGATGCAGCTGCTCTCCCCCCAGCCCGGTCGCCGCGAGCAGGACGCCGGCGATGACGCGATCGTCGCCGTGGTCGCGACCGACCGCGCCGTCGGCGCCGATGGTGCGTGCACCGAGGAGCAGCTGCACGGTGTGCGCACCCCAGGAGTGCCCCGCCGCGACGACGGCGGCCCGGTCGATACGGCCCGCCAGCCCCGGCATCGATCGCTCGATCACGTCGAGCTGGTCGAGCACGGCCACGAGGTCATCCCGCCGCTGCAGCCAGATCGAACCGAACCGGTCGTCGTCGACGCCGATGCCGTGCCGGCGGGAGTCGAGGTGCGTGGGCTGGACCACGACGAAGCCCTGCGACGCCCAGAAGGTCGTGAGGGGAGCGTACCCGTCGAGCGACCAGCCGTTTCCGTGGGAGAACAGCAGCACCGGCAGGTCGCGACCGTGCGCGGGAACCGAGACCCGCACCTCGAGCGGGAACGGTCGCGCCGGCGCTGCGAGGGTGACGGGAGCGACGGACACGACGGGCGCCGACGCACCCAGCACGGGGTCGAGGGCGGCCACGATGGTGGAGTCGCGAAGCGGGGTGGGTGTGTGCACGAGGTCTCATTTCCAGGATGTCGGCGACTCCGCCATACTTAAGCGGAGCATCGTTCCGCAACGATACGGAATAGTGCTCCGTTTTGCAAGGAGGGCTGATGGGCGACGGTGAGACGCGCGGCAGACGACGCGACGCGCGACGCAATGAGGAGGCGATCCTCGAGGCTGCAGCGGCGGTGTTCGTCGAGGCGGGCATCCAGGCACCCGTCCGGGCGGTCGCGGAGCGGGCAGGGGTGGGAATGGGCACGCTGTACCGCCACTTCCCCACTCGTGCCGACCTGGTCGTGGCGCTCTACCAGCACCAGGTGGATGCCGCTGCCGCAGCCGGACCGGCACTGCTGCGCGAGAGCCCGACCCCGGCAGCGGCACTGCACGCCTGGGTGACGCTCTTCGTGGAGTTCCTCGTCACCAAACATGGCCTGGCCGACGCGCTGCAGGGCGACACGGAGCGCTTCGGCGCGCTCCACCAGTCCCTCACCGACCGGCTGGTGCCCGTCTGCGCCGATCTGCTGCACGCCGCCGCGCCGTACGCCCCCATCGAGGCGTACGCCTTCCTGCGGGGAATCGGCAACCTCTGCATCGGTGGCACGGCACCCGGGTACGACCCGGAGCGCCTCGCGCACCTTCTCGTCGACGGCGCATTGGCGTCATCCGGTTCGTGATTCTGGGCGAGTAACCCTCAGACCCCGTGCGGCCGCACCAGCCCGCCGGGGCGGAGGACCCGATCGGCGAAGCGTGCGCCGATGAGAGCGTGCGCCTCGGGGCCGGGGTGGAGATCGTCGGGGAGCGGCAGGTCTTCGGCATCTTCGGGGCCGTAGAGATCACGACCGTCGAGGTAGTGCAGGTGGGGGTCGTCGGCCCGCGCCGCGACCACCTGCTCGAGCGCCTCACGGATGACCTCGAGGGTCAACCGTCCGGCGGCGGTGTCTCCCGGCGTGCCCGTGGCGATGAAGCGGGTCTCGCCCGATGCCGCGGCGACGGGATCAATGCCTCCGGGACCGGGGGTGTTCTCATGGATGCCGCAGAAGATCGGCGACACCAGCAGCAGCGGGGTCTCGGGATGACCGTCTCGAATGGTGTCGAGGAAGCCGTGGACCGCCGGCACGAAGCTGCGGACCCGCATCGCGTCGAGGTTCACCACGTTGATGCCGAGCTTGACGCTGATGAGGTCGGCAGGCGTGTCGCGGATCACGCGCGACAGGAAGGGGTCGACCAGCGCGCTGCCGCCGAAACCGAGGTTCTGCAGCTGCACGCCTGCACGGCGCGCCGCCACGACCGGCCAGATGCCGGTGGGCGTCGCGGCATTGGAGCCGTGACTGATCGAACTGCCGTGGTGGAGCCATACGGGATCCGTCGACGGCGCGGGTCGCACGGGGGCGTCGGTGCGGAGCGAGACGATGTCGACCTGCTCGTTGTGCGGCAGCCACAGCTCGACGGTCCTCTCCCCTTCTCCCGGAAGCGAGACCTCCACCGTGTCAGGCGCTCCAGTGACCAGAGTCGTCGCCCCGGTCTGCATGTCGAGTTCGAGCGCGTCACCGCCCGAGAGGGCGTGGCTCCCGGCCGGCGCGCCATCGATCACGACGTCCACCGCCCCGCGGGGCCGGGCGAAGCCGCGATACGCCACCCGGGTGGTGTGCAGCTCGAGAACCGCGAGGGTCGCCGAGGTCACGAACCGGAGGCGGACCCCTGACGGCTGGGCCTCCATGAGGGTCAGCTGCGGGTCGGCGTCACGCTCACGGACGTGGCGCGGCAGGCGGTGGGGCCGCAGGCCCCGCTCGGTCGGTTCGATCTCGACGGCGCCGAGGACGAGGTCGGGGAGGGTCGCGTCGATCATGGATGAAGTCCTTCGATGTCAGTTGGCGAGCTCGTCGAGCCACGACGAGCGCAGGCGGAGGGCGCGCTCGGTGCTGGCGATGACGACGGCGATGGTGACGATCACGTTCAGAACGGGCGGGAGATGGATCGGAGACGTGAACGTGCCGATACTGTCGGCGATCGCCGGCACCTGCGAGATCGTCTCGATGATCTGCGGCACGGTGATGCACACACCGACGAGCACGACGAGTGTAGCGATGACGCCGATCACGGTGCTCAGAACCGGATGACGGTGATGAAGCCGCGCCCGCAGGCCCTCCGCCGAGCGAGGGTGAGGGGTCAGTTGACGCTCCTCTCCGGCATCCGGAACGAAATGGCAGCGCCGAAGGCCGGAGGCGCGCGCGGCGACCTCGATGTGACCGCCGGGCACGGCGAACCGCGCGGGAAGCCTCGACACCGCCATCTGGCGGCCGTCGCGGTAGAGGCGGGCGCGAACCTCGCCGTCGTCGCGATCACCGAGCTGGCGGACGTCGACGGCGAACGTGGTCGTGGCGCCGTCGACCGTGGCGAGGTCGAGGAGGAACAGCGACCGGCCGAGGGTCTGCCACCAGCGGAACGGCGGCAGGGGGCGCCCGTCACCGGGCTTCGCGCGGCGCTCGGCGAGGCGGGCGCGCAAGGAGGGGGTGTTCTTGTTGGAGGACATGTCAGAGCAGAAGCTGGCTGAGCGGGTGGGCGGAGACGCGGGCGTTCTCGCGGACGACGCGGAGGAACTGCGTGGTGGACATGGTTCCATCGCACCGCATGTCGGCCCGCGGTGGCAGTGTCGTGGCGACATCTTCTGGGGTGACATTCGTCAGGGGTGGGCTTTCGGGATGCGCATAAATGTTCTACAGAAGTGTGCTGAGTGGGAGAGCAATGTCGGAACCCCCTGCGATGATGTGGGCAGGTCATCGAGACGGGGATTCCAGTGGACGCGAACGAGAAGCGGCGGCGGGCGGAGGAGAGGCGCGCCGGGGTGTTCGCGGATGAGCTGGCCAAGCTGCGGCGGCGTCGGGCGGCGCTGGAGGCGAAAGAGACCCGGTTGCTGGCGGACGCGTATGCGTTGACCTTGGAGCAGCGGTCGCGGGTGGGGTCGGTGTCGTCGCGGGAACGCGATATGCCGCTGCGGTCGATGGCGCTGGAACTGGGGATGGCGGTCAGGGTGAATGACCGATCGATGCAGTCGCAGATGCACGACGCTCACGAGCTGATCGAGTTGTTCCCGCAGACGATGGAAGCCCTGGTGGAGGGGCGGGTGACGCGGGCGCATGCGCAGGTGATCCAAGACGCCGGCCGGGTGATCGAGGATGCCACCGACCGGGCGGCGTTCGAACGCATCGTCCTCGTCGAAGCCGAACGTCAGACCGTGCCGAGGACGAAGAAGTACGCCATCCAGCGTGCGGCGGTCCTGGACCCGCGGCCGTTGCAGGAGCGACATGACCGGGCTGTGCGGGAACGACGCGTGTGGGTCACCGACCTCGACGACACCCTGTCGACGTTGACGATCCTCGGCACGAACGTCTACATCCACGGCGCGTACAACCGGCTCACCGGGCAGGGCACCACGATCAAGGACGTCGACCGCGCGAAGCGGCGCGCGCACGCCGCCGCACGGGCCGAAGCTGAAGCGAACGGCGGGAGCGGCGGCACGGGGCCCCGGTCGGGGCCGGGGTCGGGTGCGGGGTTCACGCTCGGCGAGACCGGGACGGACGACAACGGGAACGTCAGCGGAAACACCGCGGAGCCGTGGTTCGACGACCGCTCGCTGGATGAGATCCGCTGCGACCTCGCCCTGGACATGCTCCTCGCCGGGTCCCCGGTGATCGATCCCACCGACGGGGCGAAGGGCGGGCTCGGCGCCATCCGGGCTGAAGTGCAGATCACCCTCCCGATCACCACCCTCACCGGGGTCACCGCGTCGGGGGCGGAGTTGAACGGGGTCACCCCGATCGACCCCGAAACCGCGAGACGGATGGCGGGAACCGCGAGGGTGTGGGACCGGGTGATGACCGACCCGATCACCGGAGTCGTCACCGCCGTGGACCGATACCAACTGCATCCCTCCCAAACCCGGTTCCTCAACGCCAGAGACGTCACCTGCCGAACACCCGGATGCCGCAGACCCGCGAAACTCTGCGACAAAGACCACTCGAAGGACTTCGCGTTAGGCGGACCAACCTCCAACGACAACCTCTGCAACGAATGCGTGAGGCACCACACGCTGAAACACGCCACGAACTGGCACGTCGAACAACTCCCCGGCGGGGTGCTGAAATTCACCAGCCCCGGCGGGAAGAACTACGACAGCCACCCACCCTCACGCGTCGCCTTCGTCCCCACCGACGACGGCGGACTCACCGTCGCCCCCTTCTGACATCAGGCGGTGCGGTCAGGCATCGGCGAGTTGAGACTGGGTGACGCGTCGCTTCTCGCGGATGAAGACCTCTCGACGGCAGCGCGCCACCACGTCTCCGCTCTCGTCGGTGATCGTGGTCTCGAACCACTCGCGAACCTTCGCGCCGCCGGCCGCGCGTGCACGAAGGTCGGCGACCTGGTCGGGCGACACGCGGAAGTGTGCCGTCAGCACCCCACGACCGGGCTTCAGGAACTCGATCTCGCCGCGGGTATCCCACACGACGTAGTCACGCCCCAGCTGATGCATCACCAGCATGAAGAAGTAGGGATCCGTCATCGCCGACATCGATCCCCCGAACGCCGTACCCACGTAGTTCCGCGTGAAGCGATTCACGTGCAGGTGGACGACCGCTTCCGTCCAGTCGTCGGCGAAATGCCGCACTCGAATGCCGCTGAACAGGTTCGGCGGCCAGAGGCTCATGCCCCAGGCCAACCGGCGAGGAGTAGCACGCATCTCACGATTGTCGAAGCGGCCCCCTCCGACGGACAAAACCCTTGTCGACGGGCGCACACCACCCGATCGTCGCCGCACGGGTTCCTCAACATTTCCACAGGACTGGCGCAATGAGCGGCCCACCAGCGCGGAGCGCGCCTATCGTGGGTCGCAACCCGTCCGGAAGCACCACCGAGACTCGAAGGAGAGTCTTATGGTCACCACCCTCCTCTTCATCGCGATCGTCGCCGTCGTCGTCTGGATCGCCCTCTCGATCACCGCAGGCCTGCTCGTGGGCCGCAGCATCTCCGTCGCCGACCAGCACGAGCGACCCGTCGTACCCGCCCGGACGATGTCAGCACGCAGCGCCCCGACGCACTGACCGATACCGAGGCACGGGCCGGCCCCGCGGCATCCGTCTGCGACGAATGCGTGAACAGGCCCGCGCGCCCGAAGACGCTCTCAGGCTTCCCCTCTACGCTGATCGAGGACTCCCCCGGTCTGGCAACGCCCGCACGCACTCCCCCGGCGTGCGGTGACGTGCGAACTCCCCCCGTTTCGCCGCCAGGCTTCGAGAGTCCGGGCCCCCTCGAGCGCCCCTCGCCAGACGTGCGCTCGAGGGGGCCGTTTCCGCGTGCGGGTCTGAGATGCGACGAGGCTGTCGATCACGCCGCGGACGGCGACGCGGCCTCGAGGTGCGGACGCGCGGCATCCATGAAGGCCGTCGGATCGTCGGCCCAGAAGCGGATCTCGTCGACACGCACGACGCCCTGCGGCATCGCCACCTCGACCGGACGCTCGAGCTCGACTGCGAGGTTGGTCTCATCCTGCATCGGCAGATGCACGATCCACGCGTCATCCGTCCGCCCGGGCGTGAACTTCTCGCCCTTGTGCCGGACTTCGCGCCGGCGGGCGACCGAGAGGACATCGTCCCAGGAGAGGGCGATCTCCAGGTCGGTGCTCTGACGGATGCGAAGGCCGTCGGGACCGACGGCGTGCGGACGCGTGAGGTAGCCCGCGAGCATCCCGAGCATGAAGACGACACCCCAGATTCCGAGGATGAGCAGAGGAATGCGCACGAACGGCCACGGATGCACGATGAGATCGACGATCGGGACTTCGAGCGCCGAAAGCACGATGAAGATGGTGAGGATGCCGGTGACCGGTCGGTGATACGAAACGGCCACCGCGCCCGCCGGTACCCGTGGCCGGAAGAAGACGAGCCGAGCAAGACTGACCCACCCCGCCGCCTCCATCTGGGCCGCACGCCGCGCGAGACGCTTCGCCCGATCGGCTCGCGTCTCGGCGGGGAAGGCGGGACCCGGAGCTCCCGGCTCTGTTCCGGCGGCCGACACCGGGGCCGATGCGGATGTCACGGGGCGTCCTTCCGCTCGCGGGCGGCGCCGAGCATGATCTCGTAACGGTCCGCCAGCTTGTTCAGGCCTGCGGCGAGCTCCGACTTCTCCGTCGGCGCGAGTTCGGCGACGAGATCATCGGCCATCTGATCGCGCTGAGCGACCATCTGCCGCATGACATCGCGCCCGAGAACGGTGAGGGTGACCAGCGTCGCGCGCCGATCGGTCGGGTGAGGGGCGCGCTCGACATGCCCGCTCGCCTCCAGCGCATCGACGAGTCCGGTGACGTTGCGGGGGCTGACCTCCAACGCCGTCGCCAGCGCCTGCTGCGTCGACGGCCCCGTCGACTGGAGAACCCAGAGAAGCGCGGCGCGAGACATCGTCAACGTCGTACCCGCGAAGGGCTCGGCCATGTCGCGCTGCACCAGTTCGGCCAAGCGCATCACGCCGTCGAGGATGCGCAGGGCGTCGCTCGTCATGCGTCCTCGCTCGACGGGACAGACTGCGAGGTGAGCTGGCCCAGGAGGGCGGAGACATCGGAGGCGATCCACTCCTCGGCGATGAGTCCGTCGCTCACGCGATAGTGCTCGAGGCTCTGCCACGAGACCGTGCGGCCCGTGGCCGCAATCCCCAGGAAGTCACCCGTGTGGCGAGCGGTGTACGTGATGTTGAAGGCGACGAGGTCACCGTCGGCCAGTTCGTGTCGGACGTCGAGCGTCAGGTCGGAGAAGGACGCATTCATGATCGCGACATTCCCGAGCCAGGCTTCACGACCGACGAGAGTTTCCGGCGCACCGTGGACGGTAATGCGGAAGTCGTCGGCGAGGAGGGGAAGAACCTCATCCGACCGGCCGGCGGCCACGAGGTCGAGCCCTCTGCGCAGGAGGGTGATATTCGGATGTCTCGCCTCGGCCATACCTCCGCCTTTCGTGAATATACTTCACAATGTATCAGCATCACGGTTGCGTCAGCGACTCTGGCCGGTCAGTTCTCGATGTCGTCTAGGCTCGCGGGATGGCAAACGGCAAGAAGCGGCCGAAGAACGGCATCGCGCTGGGCATCGCGCTCGGCCTGCCCTTCGGGGCCGTCATCGGCATGCTGCTGTTCGACAACATCGCGGTCGGGACGGCGCTCGGAATGGTCTTCGGCATCGCGATCGGCGCCGCCATCGACGCCCGATCGACGTCGGACGAAGAAACCGAGTAGCCGGGGTCAGCGACGCGTCGCGCGATCGTGCCGTACGCGGGCGATCACGGTCGCGAGGACGATCAGGACGACGGCGATGATCGCCGCCACACCCGTCGGGGGCGAGTAAGGCTCGTCGGTGAATCGCGCCACGGCGACCCACGCGATCCCCCAGGTGAGCGACAGCGCCGGAGCGATGCGTCCGCCACCCCAGAAGGCCAGCGCGATGCCGACCGCGGCCGCGACGGCGAGGACGAACGACGACCACACCTCGGGCGCGATGCCGAAGCCTTCGAAGCCGATCGCGTAGAAGATCGCCGTGGCATTCGCGGCAGTGGCGATGATGACCCAGCCGAGATAGAGGCCGATCGCACCGTCGGCGACGACGACCTCGACCTTGTTCTTCGGGCGCGTCTGCCGCAGGATCACGAAGATCCGGCACAGCACCACCAGCAGCAGGGCGATCACCGGCAGGCTGAGGAAGAGCAGGTTCAGCTGGACGACGCCGATCCAGACCGCGTTGAGGATGAGGGAGGCGGCGACCCACCAGCCGATCCGCTGCTGCCGCTCATCGAAGCGCTGCGCGGGCAGGGCCTGCCAGATCGCGTAGGCGAGCATGCCGGTGTAGATGACGCTCCAGATGCGGAACGCCCCGGTGCCGGGGGCGATGAGCGTGGAGTCGGAGTTGAGGAACCCGCCGGCGGCCTCTTGGATCGGGGTGCCGAAGAACACCCCCGAGCCGATGAAGGCCGCCACGATCGCGAGGATCGAACTGACGAGGATGATCACCTGACGCGCGATCGCCCGGGTGCGGGTCGTGGCCTCGGTGGTCGTGTGAGACGCGGTCTTGCTGGACATCGTGACTCCTTGCTCGTGGCATCGAACGCTCCGCCAGACACCGGGCGCTCACCAGGTTGTTCTCACGGTAGGCCGGTCGCGGATGCACCGCGAGGAGTTGCTATTCAGGGGTCGGTGTGCGGGTGTAGCGTTCGACGCACGCCACCATGGCCCCCAGAGAGCGAGCCTCACCGTGACCTCCATTTCCGTCATCCGTCGCCCTCGTCGCCTCGGACTCGCCCTTCTCGCCGGTATCGGCTCCGCGCTGTTGGCGCTCGGAGGTTCCTCGGCGGCGCAGGCATCGGGCGCCCCGGAGGTGACGACGGCTGAGAGCTCGATCGCCGTCGGCGACTCCACCGTGGTCACCGCCACGGGGCTCGGCGGACTCGAGCAGGCCTTCTTCGGACTCGGCGACCCGTCGGCCGGCGTCTACACCGAGAGCAACGACAGCATCTACGAGGCCCCCGTTTCGAACGGCGAGGCGACCGCGACCTTCAGTGCGCTGGCCGAGGGCACGAACACCATCTCGGTCGGCGATGGCGAGAACGTGCTCGCGACCGTCGAGATCACCGTCACCGCCGGCGGAGGCGGCGCCACGATCACCGCGAACCCGACGTCGATCGAAACAGGTGAGAGCACGACGGTCACCGCGACCGGGCTCGGCGGAATCGAGCAGGCTTCGTTCGGGCTGGGCGGCACCGGAGGCGGCACCTTCGACGGCGGAGGCACGTCGGCGCAGGTGCCCGTCACCGACGGCGAGGCGACCACCACCTTCACCGCCACCGAGGCGGGCGACCTCGTCATCGCGGTCGGCGACGGCGAGACGCCGCTCGCGTCGGTGGAGGTGACGGTCACGGCCGCACCGACGCCGACACCGACCCCCACCCCCACGACGGCGAGCCCGACACCGACGCCGGAGCCGGCGGGCGACGACTCGGGGCTGCTGATCGGGATCATCATCGCGCTCGTCGTGCTGATCCTCGCGATCGTCATCACCTGGATCGTTCTGTCGCGGCGAAGCAGGAAGGCGGGGGCGGGCTCGGGCACCAGCGGCCCCGGCGGGGACAGCATGCGGATGGACGGCGCGTGATCCGCGGGACTGCGTCATCATCCGCGGGGTTCCGCGGGACTTAGGGCCCTGGAAAGGGGCACCCTTGCGGGCGACGGTAGGCGATGGAAGAACCGGAACCCGCAAGGAAAGGAACCCCATGGCGATCGCAGCCGACCGCGACCTCGATGTGCAGACCCTGGTGAGCGACGAGCTCGCGTGGACTCCGGAGGTGGATGCCGCGGGGATCGGCGTCGCCGTCGAGGACGGAACGGTCACCCTCTCGGGCGAGGTGGACACCTATGCCGAACGCCTCGCCGCCAAGCATGCCGCCCTGCGCGTGCGGGGCGTGCGTGCCGTCATCGACAACCTCAGCGTGCACCCCAAGACGGCGATGTCGGTCACCGAAACCGACATCGCGAGGGAGGTCGAGCGGGCACTGAGGGCCTCGACCAACGTCCCGGACACGGTGAAGGCCGAGATCGACGAGCACCACGTGACCCTCATCGGCGAGGTCGACTGGGACTACCAGCGCCGGGCCGCCGCGCGCGCCGTGCACTACCTGCGCGGCGTGCACACGGTCAGCAACATGATCACCCTCGCGTCACGCCCGACCGCCGCCGACACCGAGGAGCGCATCAAGAACGCGTTCGTGCGCAACGCCCGTCTGGATGCCAGCCACATCCACGCCAGCGTCACCGGCAGCAAGGTCACGCTCACCGGCACGGCGACATCGTGGGCCGAGCGCCGCCACGCCGCACACGTCGCCTGGGCGTCGCCGCACGTCACCGACGTGGACAACCAGATCACCGTCCGCCCGCTCTGAAAGAGACCACATCATGGCACGCAGCATCGTCCGATTCGACCCGTTCTCCGGCCTGGAGACACTGCGCCGAGACCTGTTCGACGACGGGTTCTTCCGCGGCCTGCGCGGAATGAACCTCCCCACCACCGACATCTACACCGAAGACGACAAGGAACTCGTCGTCGAAGCACACCTCCCCCACTTCGAGGAGAAGGACATCTCGGTCGACGTCGACGGCTCGCAGCTGGTCATCCAGGCCGAGCGCCACGAGAAGGAAGAGGACAAGAAGAAGAAGTACGTGATCCGCGAGAGCAGCAGCAGCTTCTACCACAGTATCGCGCTGCCCGAACAGGCCCAGCAGGATGCCATCACCGCCGGGTTCGAGAACGGCCTGCTGAAGGTGAGGGTGCCGCTCGCGCAGGCGTCGAACCCGCGGAAGGTCGCCATCGCCAGCGGGAGCTGACATGGCTCTCGCCGCCCTCGCAAGGGTGCGCCCCCTCATCGATGCACGCGCACCCTGGTGCGTGACGATCTACGGAGAAGCCGCAGCCTGGCTGCACGGCAACCATCTGCCCGAGCCCGCACGCGCCCAGGTTCGCACCGCCGTCCGGATGCTTCTGGACGGCGGTGCCCCGGCGCCCGTCGTCGCGCAGATCCGCGGGCAGCTCGACCAGCTGGCCAAGCCCCGCGCCGACCACGAGGCGCGCAGCCACCGCGTCCACGGGGTGGGCATCTTCGCCACGCCAGAACATGCCGACCTGATCCCGCTGACCACGGCGCCCGCACCCTGGGTGGGGGTCGGCGACCGCTTCGTCATCGGACCACTCGTGGAGGGGATGCTGGCAGCGCAGCCCCGCGCGTTCGTGCTCGCCGCGTCGGAGAACCGGGTGCGCCTGATCGATGCATCCGCCACCCACGCCGAGGAGATCGACGTCCCGGGGCTCCCCGATGACCTTCGGAGCGCGGCACGCCTCGATGTCGGTGGAGACCGCGAGACCCTCGCGCATCTGAGGATCTCGGAAGACCCCGACGAGCGCCTGCGGGCGTATGCGCGCGAGATCCACCACGCTGTCGAGGAGGTGCGACGCCCCGCACGCGCAGTGCTGATCCTCGCCGCGGCCGAGCCGCTGCTGAGCATCCTCGCCGCCACCGCGCCGGAGCCGAAGCTCGTCGTCGGTCGGCTGACCGGCAATCACGACGATGACGGGCCCGAGCAGCTGGCCGACCTCGCCGACCCGCACATCCGCGCACACCGCGACCGCTGGCGCGGCGCGCGGGACGAGCGCATGGCCGAGTCACCGCCCGACCGCCGTCTTCGCGATCTCGACGCGATCGAGAAGGCCGCCGTCGAAGGTCGGATCGACACCCTCTTCATCGACACCGACTGGCGCGCGCCGGCCGCGGACGGTGAGAGCGGGGCCGGCGGAGCACGTCGGCCCGACCGCGGCGACGAACTCATCCGCAGCGCACTGGCGCACGACGCGACCGTCATCCCCGAGCATGTGCGCACCACCGGCGATGCCGGGGCGGTCGCGGCCCTGCTGCGCTACACGGTGGTCTCCTGACCTCCGGGAGACGAGGGGCACGGAGACGATCATGTTCGACGACCGGATCGACGCGGGGCGGCGCCTGGGGGCCCATCTGCGCCGATTGGGTGTGACGGCGAGTGTCGTGGCGGGGCTTCCCCGCGGCGGAGTGCCCGTGGCGGCCGAGGTGGCGACCATCCTCGGAGCACCGCTCGACGTGATCATCGTCCGCAAACTCGGCTATCCCCGCCACCCCGAGGTCGCGATGGGAGCGATCGGCGAGGAGGGCGTGCGCCTGGTCGACACCGACCTCGTCCGCCACCTCGGTGTCACCCGCGCCGAGATCGACGCGGTCGAAGCGCGCGAGCGCGATGTGCTGACCCGCCGTGCCGCGGCGCTGCGCGGTGATCGACCGCCGCGGAACCTCGCCGGCGCGAGCATCCTCATCGTCGACGACGGCATCGCGACGGGCGCCACGGCCTCGGCCGCGTGCCTGGTCGCCCGCGAGCGCGGCGCCGCCGAGGTGATCGTGGCCGCACCGGTCGGGGGCAGCGACGCCGTCCGCCGCGTGCGCGGCGCCGACCGGGTGATCTGCCTCGAGCAGCCCGCCGGCTTCCAGGCGGTGGGCGAGTACTACCGCGACTTCGGCCAGACCACCGACGCCGAAGTGGTGGCTCTGCTGGAGAGCACGAAGGAACACCCATGAGCGCTCGGATGGATGATCTGTTCGCTGACGCGCACGACCTGGCGCGACCGCTCGCGGGCGGCGATGCGGCATTCGATGCGCTCGTCGACGCCGCGCGCGGGCGCCGGTTCATCGCGATCGGCGAGGCCTCGCACGGCACGCACGAGTTCTACGCCTGGCGGGCCCGGCTCACCCGGCGCCTCGTCGAAGAGGGCGGCGTCACCTGGATCGGCGTCGAGGGCGACTGGCCCGACTGCTGGCGCATCGACCGCTGGGTGCGGGGCATCGCCGACACCGACCTCGACGCCCGCGGTGTGCTCGCCGGCTTCGACCGGTGGCCGACCTGGATGTGGGCGAACAGCGACGTCGCCGATTTCCTCGACGCCCTCCGCGACCACAACGCCCGCCTGCCCGCCGCCGAGAGGACGGGGTTCTACGGCCTCGATGTGTACTCGCTGTGGGATTCGCTGGCGCGCATCATGGCCTGGCTCCGCGAGCGGCAGCCCGACGCCCTGCCGCTGGCGGCGAGGGCGTGGCAATGCTTCGCGCCGTTCGACGAAGACCCGCACCGCTACGCCTGGAACACCCGGCTCGTGCCCGCCTCGTGCGAGACCGACGTCGTCGAGCTGCTGACCGAGGTGCGCCAGCGCGTCGCCGCAGACGGCGACGACGCCTTCGACGCCCTCCAGAACGCCACGGTCGCCGTGGAGGCCGAGAAGTACTATCGCGCGATGGTGCGCACCGATCGCGGCTCATGGAACATCCGCGACAGGCACATGACCGACACCGCCGACCGCATCGCCGCCCATCTCGGACCCACCGGCACCGGGGTGCTGTGGGCCCACAACACCCACGTCGGCGACGCCCGGGCGACGGACATGGCGAGCGCCGGGCTGCTGAACCTCGGTCAGCTGCTGCGAGAGCGCCACGGCGCTCGAGACGTGCTGCTGGTGGGAATGGCCGCGCACCGCGGCGAGGTCACCGCTGCCCGCGCCTGGGGCGATGCGGAGGAACGGATGCCGGTGCCCTCCGCGCGCGCCGACAGCCACGAGGGCATCCTCCACCGCGCGATCGGCGAGCCCGCCGTGCTCGCCTTCGGCGCCGACCGGTCACGGCCCTGGCTCACGCACCTCGCCGGGCACCGGGCGATCGGCGTCGTGTACGACCCCGCACGCGAGGTCGGCAACTACGTGCCCACGATCATGGGCGCCCGCTACGACGCCCTGCTGTGGGGCGAAGACACCGCTGCGCTCCGGCCCCTGCACCACGAGACCGTTCCCCACGAGGCGGAGTACGAGACCGAGCCCACCGGCTTCTGACCCCATGGTGGGGACTCTGGTCGATGACGGGAGAGGACGGGGAAGGCGGGACCGCGCCGAAGCCGAGCGCCGCGAGCCTGCACTCACCGCCCTCGCTGAGCTCGATGGATTGACGCCCGACCCGCCACGGGGGTGAGGGCCGGCACGACGCGGAGGAAGACGACCAATCCGACCAGCTCGACGAGCGTCTGAGTGACCACGGCCAGCGGAGTGAGCGCAAAGGACGCGGGCAGGGCAAGGGCGAGGGGCAGCACAACGAGCGAGTTGCGCGTGGCGCCGCTGAAGATGAGGGCCCGGGTTTCGGCAACCGGCAGCCGCGCGAGCCGCGCCGCACCCAGACCGGCGAAGAGCATGATCACGAGGAATGCGGCGTAGATCGGCATGAGGCGCACGAGCGCGGCGGCCGCGGCACCGACATCCGCGATCTGCGACCCGACCACCACCGCGAGCGTCGACATCATCAGCGGCACCATCGCCGCCGCGAAGAACCGCTCGATCCGACGGCCGACCCGGTGCCGGCGAGCCAGAGCCTGCACGATCGCGGCCGCCGCGAGGGGGACTGCGATGAGCCAAAGGAAGGCCTCGGCGAAAGGAGCGGGTGCGACGTCGGCGGCCACCGCTCCGCCGGCGAAAAGCCACAGGTAGACGGGGAGCAGCACGATCTGCACCAGCATGAGCAGCGGCGTCGCGGCGAGGAGGCGCGTGCGAGCGCCGCCGGCGAGTCCGGTGAAGACGATGACGTAGTCGACGCACGGGGTGAGCAGCACCAGCAGCACGCCGACGAGGAGGGCGCGGTCGTCGGCGACGAACCGGGAGAGGCCGAAGGCGACGAGCGGCACGATCACGAAGTTGACGGCGAGCACCGTGCCGAGGAACCGGATGTCGCGGAACGCCCGCCCCACCTCGATCAGCGGAACCCCGAGGAAGGTGGCGAACAGCAGCAGGGCGAGCACCGGCGTCGTCGCAAGCGACAGCGCGGGGCCGGCCGCGGGAAGCGCGAGCCCGACGACGACGCCGAGCGCGATGGCGGCGACGTACAGCCAGACCTGGTGGCGATCCCACCATGCGGCTGCCGACGTCACGGGCTCAGCCTAGGGACCTCGGTTGCCGCCGGAATTCACGTGCCGCAGAAGGTGACATAGGGGCCGAAGGCCTCGGGCGCCGGGTGCTCGTACCGGGTGAGCCCGGGACGGGCGGCGAAGGGATCGCGGATGACGCCGACCAGCTCGTTCAGGGGGGCCAGGTCACCGTCACCGGATGCGGCGGCGAGCGCCTCCTCCACCAGGTGATTCCGTGGGATGTAGAGCGGATTGACCCGGTCCATCAGGTCGGGGTCGGGTGCGAGAGCCAGCCAGCGCCCGACCCACAGGTCGAAGGGCGCCGGATCGGCGAAGAGGGCGCGCGCGGGCTCACGATCCCCCCGCGCCGCCGACGCGAGACGGCGGAAGAACGAGGTGTAGTCGACCCGCGCCATCGCCAGCATGTCGAACATGTCGTTCACCAGCGCGGCCGTCTGCTCATCGTCGGGCGTGCCGCCGAGCTTGGCGTGCATCCCCCCGGCCCAGGCGGCGTTGTAGGTCTCGCGGTAGGCGGCGAGCGACTGCTGGGCGGTCGCGACGGCAGCATCCGTGTCCGCCGCCAGCAGCGGCAGGAGGGCCTCGGCGAAGCGCGCGAGGTTCCACTCGCCGATCGCGGGCTGCGCGCCATACGCATAGCGGCCCTGCTGATCGATGGAGCTGAAGACGGCGCCGACGTCGAAGGTGTCGAGAAAGGCGCAGGGGCCGTAATCGATGGTCTCGCCCGAGACGGTCATGTTGTCGGTGTTCATGACGCCGTGGACGAATCCGACGAGCATCCACTGAGCGATGAGACGGGCCTGTGCGTCGATGACCGCGTCGAGAAGCGCGAGGGCCCGGTTCTCGGCGCCCTCGGCGTGGGGATAGTGGCGCGCGATCGCGTGGTCGACGAGGCGCTCGAGGAGCGGCACGTCGCCCATCGCCCGCGCGAGCACGAATGTGCCGACCCGCAGGTGGCTCGACGCGACCCGGGCCAGCACCGCGCCCGGCAGATCGCTCTCGCGCCGCACCGTGCGACCGGTCGCGACGACGGCGAGCGCGCGCGTCGTGGGGATGCCGAGCGCGTGCATCGCCTCGCTGATGATGTACTCGCGGAGCATCGGACCGACCGCGGCGAGGCCGTCGCCTCCGCGTGAGAAGGGCGTCGGACCCGAGCCCTTGAGATGGATGTCGCGGAGTGCGCCGTCTGGCCCCTCGACTTCGCCGAGCAGCAGGGCCCGGCCGTCACCGAGCCGGGGGTTGAACGCCCCGAACTGGTGTCCGGCGTAGGCCTGCGCGACGGGTCGGGCGCCGCCCGGCACGGCGGTGCCGGTGAGGAAGTTGACGCCCTCCGACGTGCGGAGGTGCGCGGGGTCGAGCCCGAGGTCGGCGGCGAGCGCGTCGCCCAAGACGAGCAGCCGCGGCGCCGGCGGCTCGACCGCCTGCCAGTCGACAGCGAGCTCGGGCAGCTCATCGGCGAAGCGATGCGAGAGGGTGATCTCTGCGGCGGCCGTCGGGGTCATGAGGTGAGGGTACGTCACCCTCCTGGGGAAGGGCGGGCCGAGGCGATGAGCATCGTCAGGCCCATCTCGAAGGCTCGCGTGGCGATCGGATCATCTGGGTCCTCGTCACGCAGGGTCGCGAAGGCTGCCGCGAAGGTGGGGAACTGCTCCTCCTGGCCCCGCGGATCGAAGACGACCGTCGGGCCCGACATGTCGAGCACGCTGCCGAGGATGAACGACTCGAACGCGGTGAGGAGGGGCAGGATGTCGCGATCGGGCCATCCCACCCCACGCGCCGCCACCGCGAAATCCTCGTACCCGGCCAGCAGCACCGGTGCGGATGCCGGATGGGTCATCAGCAGCGGCACCGCGCGCGGGTGATCTGCGAACGCCCGCCGGTAGGAGCGCGCCCACTCGCGCAACCCGTCCTCCCACTCCAGGGTGCGCAGCGGCGACGAGTCGATCCGGGCCGACACCAGGGACCGCACATCCTCGATCATCGCCGCGAGGTTCGGCACGTGGTTGTAAAGAGAGGTGGGGTTCACCGCGAGCTTCGTCGCCACCCGGCGGATGCTCGCCCCCTCGGCCCCGTGCCGATCCACGAGGGCGAGCGCCGTCTTCGCGATGAGTTCACGGCTCAGCAGGGGGCGGGGCGGTCGGGCGATGACGGACTCCTCGAGGTCGGTGCCGAGCCTACGCGGCAGGTGTCGGAAGAAGTGGTGGCGCAAAGAAAAACATACGGTGTATGTTTACGCCCATGGTCGCCCCTCCGTCCACCCCTCTGGCCACCGTGGTCGAAGCCGACATCGCCGAGCTCGCAGCCGCACTCGGCGAGGGCCGGGTCACGAGTGTCGAGCTCGTCGCCCGCTATCTCAACCGCATCGCGTTCTACGACCGCGCGGGCATCGCCCTGAACTCGGTGATCGTGCTGAATCCGTCCGCCTTCGCCGAAGCGCGCGCTGCCGATGAACGCCGCGCCCGCGGTGAGACGCGCGGGGTGCTCGACGGCATCCCGTTCACGGCGAAGGACAGCTACTGCGTCACGGGCCTTCCCGTGGCATCCGGATCCCCCGCCTTCGAGAACCTCATCGCCCAGCGCGACGCGTTCGCCGTCGCCCGGTTGCGTGAGGCCGGCGCGGTGTTCCTCGGCCTGACCAACATGCCGCCGATGGCGGCCGGCGGCATGCAGCGAGGGCTCTACGGTCGGGCGGAGTCGCCCTACAACGCCGCGTACCTCACCTCGGCGTTCGGTTCAGGGTCGTCGAACGGGTCGGGCACGGCGACCGCTGCGAGCTTCGCCGCCTTCGGTCTGGGCGAGGAGACCTGGTCGTCGGGGCGCGCCCCGGCATCCCACAACGCCCTGTGCGCCTACACCCCGTCGCGCGGAATGATCTCCGTGCGCGGCAACTGGCCCCTCGTCCCCACGATGGACGTCGTCGTCCCCCACACCCGCAGCATGGGCGACCTCGCCCACGTGCTCGACGCCGTCGTCGTCGACGACCCCGAGACCGACGGCGACCTCTGGCGGAGCCAGCCGTGGATCGCCCTCCCCGCGCCGTCGGAGGTGCGCCCGGACTCGTTCGCCGCCCTCGCACCGGCCGACCTCGCGGGGCTGCGGTTCGCCGTCCCGCGCATCTACGTCGGCGCCGACGACGACAGCGCCTACCCGATCGACCTGCGCCCGTCGGTGATGGAGCTGTGGCGCGCGCTGCGCGCCGACCTCGAAGCCGCCGGGGCGGAGGTGGTCGAGGTCGACTTCCCCGCGGTCAACAACTACGAAAAACTCCACGCCGGCGATGAGGACTTCGTCGACCGCGGGTTCGTTCCCCGCGAGTTCCTCACCGATGAGGTCGGCGACCTGGCCGTCTGGGGCTTCGACACCTTCCTGCGCCTGAACGGCGACCCGACACTGAACCGACTCGCCGATGTCGACGGCGACCGCATCTTCCCCCTTCCCACCGGCGCCCTCCCCGACCGCTACGGCATCTACCCGTTCGACATCGCGTACGACATCGCCGAGTACGTCGGCGCCGCGCGTGCCGGAGTGCGCGCGCCCACCGACATCCCGAGTGTGGAGCAGGGGATGCGAGGACTCGAGCACACCCGCAGAGTCGACGTCGACGACTGGCTCGTCGCCGAGGGGTTCGACGCCGTCATCTTCCCCACGCACTCCGATGTCGGGCCGGCTGACGCCGACGTGAACGAGGCCTCGGCCGACATCGCATGGCGAAACGGGGTGTGGGTCTCCCACGGCAACCTCGTTCCCCGGCACCTCGGCATCCCGACCGTGACCGTGCCGATGGGAACGATGGATGACACGGGCATGCCCGTCGGCGTGACGATCGCCGGCGCCGCCTACGCCGATGAGCGCCTCGTGCAGCTCGGCGCCGCGATCGAGGCCCTCGGGCGTCGGCGCACCCTGCCCCCGCGCACTCCGGCGTTGCCCGACGAGGCACTGTTCGACGCCCCGCGCCCCGCCGCGGCCGGACCCCTCGAGGTGCGGATCGACGAGGTGCGGATCGACCCGGATCACGACCACACCACCGTCACCTTCACCGCGACCGTCGAGGGCGGACCGATCGACGAGGTCGTCGCCTTCGTCGACGGTGTCCGCGCGACTCTCACCGTGAGCGGTTCGCGCGTCGACGGCCGCCATCACCTCGCCGCCCACGCGCACACGACGCCGTTCAGTGAGTGGCTGCCGCCGTTCGGACCGCTCGTCGTCGTCGTCGCACGCGGCTTCACCGGCGCTGCGGCGGGGGCCGTGGCAACCACGGAAGGATCTCCGCTATGACCGACAGCTCCACGCCGCCCCTCGGGTGGCGCATGCCCGCCGAGACCGCGCGGCACGAGCGGACGTGGATGGCGTTCCCCCGCGAGGGCTTCACCCTCGGCGACAGCGACGCCGAGCGCGAGGAGGGCTACGCCGCGTGGGCAGCGGTCGCCCACGCCATCACCGACTTCGAACCGGTCACGATGGTGGTCGACCCCACCGAGATCACCCGCGCGCGGCGGATGCTCAGCGCGGAGATCGAGATCGTCGAAGCCCCCATCGACGAGTTCTGGATGCGCGATGTCGGCCCCACCTTCGTCGTCGACGATGCGCGACCCGGCACGCTCGCCGCGGTGGACTGGGGGTTCAACGGTTGGGGCGCACCCGACTGGGCGGAGTGGCAGAAGTCCGCCCTCATCGGCCGATTCATCGGCGACCTCCTCGGCGTCGAGGTGATCAGCTCACTGCTGGTCAACGAGGGCGGCGGCCTGCATGTCGACGGGACGGGCACCGTCCTGCTGACCGAGACGGTGCAGCTCGACCCGCGTCGCAACCCCTTCGCCGACAAAGCCCGCGTGGAGGCCGAGGTGGCCCGCACGATCGGCGCGACCGACGCGATCTGGCTCTCGCGCGGACTCACCCGCGACTACGACGACCTGGGCACCAACGGTCACGTCGACATCGTCGCGACCTTCGCCGCGGAGGGCCACGTGCTGCTCCACGAGCAGCATAACCCCGACCACCCCGACTACGAGGTGTCACGCCAGATCCGCACCGAGCTCGAGGAGGCGTTCGCCGCCCGCGGTCGGGACGTCACGATCACGGGGCTGCCGGCACCGGCGACACTCCGCGACGACACCGGCGTCGTCGACTGGAGCTACGTCAACCACCTCGTCGTCAACGGCGGGGTGATCGCCTGCGGCTTCGGGGAGGAGCTCGCCGACACCCGCGCGCGTGAGATCCTGGCTGACGCCTACCCCGGTCGTCGCGTGGTGACCGTCGACGCGCGCCCGCTGTTCGACCGCGGGGGCGGCATCCACTGCATCACCCAGCAGCAGCCCGCCGTCTGAGCCGCGGTCAGGGCGTGAGGGGCGTGATCGTGAGGTCGACGCTCGCGAACGGGAAGGGGAACAGGAAGAAGTACCCGCTCGCCGGATCCCAGTCCCTGACCGGCAGCAGCGCGAACCAGACCTGCGCGATGACGACCGACAGCCCCGCGACGATCATGATCGCGAGGGCCGCGCGGCGGAGCATCCGTGTCGCCGACTCGAGATCGTCCGCCACCCGGATGACGCGACCGAGCGTCACCAGGACGATCGCCGCGATGGCAGCGAAGACGAAGGGGCCGGGCCCCATCTGCAGCGACAAGCACTGCGGCACGATGTCGGTCGGCTGTCCGTTGCCGTCGATGAAGCCCCCCTCTGCGCCGAATCCGCCGAGGCAGGAGGCGCTCGACGCCCGCGTGAAGCCCGGGTAAATCACGCACGCCACGAGCGTGACGACGAGCAGACGCCGGATCTGGACCACGAGCTCGCGGCCGGCAAGCCCCGGAGCCGGGGCGCGCGGCGCGGCGGCGTCGGGCTGGGGAGGCGAGAACGTGGGCATCGCCGCCACGCTACCTGAGCTGCGGAGCGCGGGAAAGGCCTCTCCGAGTCAGGCGGCGCCGCCGAAGAGGCGCGCGAGCATGCCGGCGCGGGGCGCCGACTCGTGACCGGGGCAGCGCTGACCGGCGGGAACGGCGGTCATAACCTGGTCGGCGTGCTGGCCGCATCCATCCCAGGTGGTCTTGCCGCAGGTGGCGCAGGGGACGGGGTAGCACATGGGAAGTCTCCTTCTCGGGTCAGGCGAGCATCATGAAGAGCTTCTCCAGCTCTTCGGGCGTGGTGCCGTCGTCTTCGAACGCGGCATCGGGGTCGGCCAGGCATTCCTTCATCGCGGTGGAGACGATGGCGAATCCGGCACGGTCGATCGCGCTGCCGACGGCCGCGAGCTGGGTGATCACGTCACGACAGGGCTTGTCCTGCTCGACGGCGGCGATGACCGCATCGAGCTGGCCGCGGGCGCGGCGCAGGCGGTTGACGATTCGGCGCTGGACCTCGGGGTCGGCGGTGCGCATCAGCGGACTCCTTCCTCACGGGCGGCGGGTTCGGACCGGACCCACAGCAGATCGGCGGCGCGCGATCCGAGCGCCGCACGCAGGGTGAGGATGCCGCCCGAGAGCGACGCGGCATCGAAGCCCGCCTGCACGAGCACACGGTAGGCGATCGCCGACCGCACCCCCGACGCGCACATCACGCGGACCGGACGGCCGTCGGCGGCATCCGCCACCTCGGCCAGCCGAGCACGCAGCTCCGTGTGCGGAATGTGCAGCGCGCCGGGCAGATGACCGGTGGCGACCTCGTCAGCCGTGCGCACATCGAGCACGAGCGCCGAGGCGAGCACCTCGTCGAGGTCGTCGGCGTACCAGAGGCGCAGTTGACCGGTGCGGACGTTCTCACCCAGCATGCCGACGAGGTTCACCGGGTCTTTCGCAGCACCGTAGGGCGGCGAGTAGGCGAGGTCGAGATCGATGAGGTCATCGACGGTGAGAGAGGAGCGGATGGCGGTGGCCAGGACGTCGATGCGCTTGTCGACGCCGTCCTCCCCCACCGCCTGCGCTCCCAGAAGCAGGCCGTCGTCCTCGCGGAAGTGCACGATGAGGTGCAGCTGCGCGGCGCCCGGGAAGTAGCCGGCGTGCTGAGTGGGGTGCAGGTGCAGGGTGCGGTAGCGCGTGCCCGCGGCGTCGAGCGACGCGCGGTTCGCGCCGGTGAGGGCTGCGGCGAGAGAGCCGACCCGCACGATCGCCGTGCCCACCGACGAGGGCACCGCCCGCGCGGAATCGGGGCGGAGGATATCGTCGGCGATGAGCCGACCGGCGCGGTTGGCCGGGCCCGCCAGGGCGATCGGACGCCGGCCGCCGGTGACCGCATCGACCGCGGCGGTGGCGTCACCGACCGCCCAGACTCGCGGAGCAGAGGTGCGTCCGTGTTCGTCGACGACGATGGCGCCCCGGTCGCACACGATGCCGGCCGCCTCGAAGGGGGCGGTGTCGGGGCGAACGCCCACCGACAGGACGATGAGGTCGGCGTCGATGCGGGTGCCGTCGGTCAGCACGACGACGTCGTGCTCGGTGCCGTGCTCGACCGCGTTCGCGCCGACCCCGATGTGCAGATCGACGCCGAGGTCGACGAGCTCGTCGGCGACGAGGGTCGCAAGCTCCCGCTCGAGCGGCGGCAGCACATGGTCGGCGAGTTCGACGAGCGAGACGGCGAGCCCCCGAGCGGCGAGCGCCTCGGCGGCTTCGAGCCCGATGAACCCGGCGCCGAGCACCACCGCCCGGCGTGCGCCGGCGTCGACGCGGTCTCGGAGGGCCAGGGCGTCGTCGACGGTGCGGAGGGTCCGCACCCGCGGGGAGTCGAGGCCCGGCAGCGGCGGACGCACCGCCTGCCCGCCCGGGGAGAGCACGAGGGCGTCGTAGTGGATCTCTTCGACCCCGTCGGCGGTCATGACGGTGACCGTCTGCGCCACGGTGTCGACCGCCGTGACGTCGTGGTCGGTGCGCACGTCGAGGTTCAGCGCGGCGCGAAGCGAGGCCGGAGTCTGGACGAGGAGCTTGTCGGCATCGGCGATCTCTCCGCCGACGTAGTACGGCAGACCGCAGTTCGCGAAGGAGACGTGCGGGCCGCGCTCGAGCACGATGATCTCGGCGGACTCGTCCAGCCGTCGCGCGCGGGCGGCGCAGCTCATTCCGCCGGCGACGCCTCCGACGATGACGATCCGGTGTGGGGCGGGACTCTGGGGCATGCTCCGATGATACCCCCGGGGGTATCCAGGGCACCTGGGAGTTGCCCGGGCTATCGACTTTCGTGGTCCTGGGGATCGTGACCCTCCAGGTCTTCGCCGTCTGCGTCTGGCGCCTCCTGACGATGGTGCGCCGCGACGCCGTGTTCACCCCGGCCGCGTTCCGCTACGTCGACGTGATCATCGGCGCGGTGATCGCGGCATCCGTCGTCACCTTCGCCTTCGCCGTCGTGCTCCGTTTCGGCGAGGCAGCCCCCGGAATCATCGGCCTCATCTCGGGCTTCGCCCTCGTGCTCGCCGGCATGGCCCTGCTGGTGGTGGTGATGAGGATGCTGCTGACGCAGGCCATCGCCCGCGAGGTCGAGGCGGGGCGGCTCCGCGCCGAGCTCGACGAGGTGATCTGATGCCGATCATCGTCGACATCGACGTGATGCTCGCCCGGCGCAAGATGGCCGTCGGCACGCTTGCCGACCTCATCGGCATCACCCCCGCGAACCTCGCCGTCCTGAAGAACGGCCGGGCCAAGGCGGTGCGCTTCTCGACCCTCGATGCGCTCTGCCAGGCGCTGAATTGCCAGCCCGGCGACATCTTGAGATTCGAAGCCGACGGGGCGGGACGCCCACTCAGTGACGGGGCCCCGGGCCGCGAAGCCACTCCATGACAGGGTGGGAGGAGAACCCGAACGAAAGAGCGCCATGCCCGAGTCATCCTTCTCCTTCCGCCCGCAGGGTCATGAGCTGCGGTTCCGCCGCCTTCGCCTGGCCGAACGCGAGTGGATCACGCCCGGGTATGTGAGGGTCCGGCTGATCGGGGACGACATGGCGGACTTCGTCTCGGCGGCACCCGACGACCATGTGCGCATCTTCTTCCCCGACGGCGACCCTCACACCGACGAGGAACTCGCCGCCGCGCCGAGCCGCGAATACACCCCGGCGCGGTGGGGCACCGACTGGCTCGATCTGGAATTCGTGCTGCACGGCGATCCGGTCGGGGAAACAGCCGGAGCAGCGTCGACGTGGGCGGCGACCGCCCCGACGGGGGCCCTCGCGGGTATCCGCGGACCGCGCGGCTCGAAAGTCGTCGACGGCCGGCCCGACTTCTGGCTGCTCGCGGGCGACGAGACCGCCGTGCCCGCGATGCGCCGCTTCGCGGCGATCATGGACGATCAGGCCCGCGGGCGTATCTTCGTCGAGGTGGCCGACGCCGCCCACGAGCTGCCGATCGACGCGCCCGCGGGTGTCGTCGTCGAACAGGTGCACCGCGGCACGACGGCACCCGGGTCGGCGCTGGCTGCGCGGCTGAGCGCGCTCGGCGGCGAGGAGCGGCCGACCGGCAGCATCCTGGGGTTCATCGCGGCCGAGCAGTCGATCGTCAAGCCCGGTCGTGAGCTGCTGCTCGAGCGCTGGGGCGTGCCGGCAGACCAGACCGTCATCAAGGGCTACTGGAAGCGCGGCGAGACCTCGGAGAAGAAGCCGCGCTGACGGGCGAGGGCGGTCAGCGCTCCCAGGTGTGCACCGGCTCGTTGGTGTGCATGCCGGCGGTGTAGTCCAGCAGGGTGGCCCGCAGGGCGTCGAAACGCTCCATGCCGCGGCGCTGGTGCATGCGCCCGATGAACCACTCCGCGCCGGTGACACCCGTGAGGCACCGCTGCTCGATGATGCCCAGCAGGCGCTCGCGCTCGGCGGTGTCGACACCCCATGCCTCCAGTCCGCGGTGGGCGAGGGGGAGCAGGCGCCGGAGCACGAGCTCGGTCGCCGCCACCTGGCCGACGCCGGGCCAGTAGACGCGCGCATCGATGCCGTCGCGCGCGCCGGCGTGGAAGTTCTCCTCGGCCGCGCTGAAGGACATCTGCGACCACAGCGGCCGCTCATCCTCGGCGAGCGCGCGCACGAGCCCGAAGTAGAACGCGGCGTTCGCCATGATGTCGGCGACGGTGGGACCGGCGGCGAGCAGCCGGTTCTCCACGCGGAGGTGCGGCATCCCGTCGGCGATGTCGTACACCGGGCGGTTCCAGCGGTAGACGGTGCCGTTGTGGAGCTTGAGCTCGGCGAGCGACGGCACCCGGCCCTCGTCGAGGGCGACCGCCGGGTCTTCGTCGTCGACCACGGGGAGAAGAGCCGGGAAGTACCGGACGTTCTCTTCGAACAGGTCGAACACCGAGGTGATCCACCGCTCGCCGAACCACACCCGGGGCCGGACGCCCTGGGCCTTCAGCTCCTCGCTGCGGGTGTCGGTCGCCTGCTCGAACAGCGGGATGCGCGTCTCTCGCCAGAGCTCCTTGCCGAGAAGGTAGGGCGAGTTCGCCGACACGGCGAGTTGCACGCCCGCGATCACCTGCGAGGCGTTCCAGTACGCGGCGAAGTCGTCGGGCGAGGTCTGCACGTGGAACTGCGTACTCGTGCACGCCGCTTCGGGAATGATCGAATCGGCCGTGGTGCGGAGCTTCTCGGCACCCGTGATCGAGATCGCGATGTCCTCCCCGCGCGCGTCGAGGATCTGCTCGCTGAGGAGCGCGTAGCGCGGGTTGGCGCTCAGGGTCTCGCGCGTGAGATGCCCCTCGGCGAGGGTCGGCAGGATGCCGATCATGACGAGATGTGCGCCGACACCCGCCGAGCGCTCCTCGGCTCGGTTGAGGCTGCGGCGCAGACCGTCCTCGAACGTCGTCAGCCCTCCCCCGCGCAGTCGCGCCGGGGGGACGTTCATCTCGATGTTGAACTGACCGAGCTCGGTCTGGAACGCCGGGTCGGCGATCGCGGCGAGCGCCTCGGCGTTGCGGAAGGCGGGATCGCCGACTTCGTCGATGAGGTTGAACTCGACCTCCAGCCCCGTCAGCGGATCGTCGGTGTCGAACCGCGATTCGCGCAGCATCTGCGCGAAGACGTCGAGGTTCTGCCGCACCTTCTCACGGTGGCGGGTGCGGTCGGCGCGGGTGAACTCCTGCGGTGCGACATCCTCTCCCATGGGGGCACTCTAGGGGCGCGGGCCCGGCCGGGCGAGGGGTTGCGGACGAGTGCGACCGCGGTCAGCCCGTGCCGGTCGCCCTCAGATCGAGCTCGCGCACCAGCTTCTTCGGCGCCGTGACGCGGTACGACGCGTCGATGAGTTCGGCGACCTCGGCCCACTCGGCATCGGGAGCGTCGCCGGCCGGAACGTCGACGCCGAGCCACCCGGCCGGCCAGAGGTACGCGGGCTCCCAGAATCGGGGGTCCTGCCGGAGGGCCGGCTCGTCGACCGGATCGGGCCGGACGAGGATGGCGCGATCGTGCCGCGCCCCCACATGGTCGCCGCGTTCCGACCCGCCGAAGTAGCAGAAGGTCTTCGTGGTGAAGAAGTTCGGCCGGCCGTGCGAGACCCGCTCCGCCGCACCCGGCAACGCCAGGGCGATCTCGCGGATGCGCCGCAGCGCAGCATCCGCCTCATCGAACATGATCGGATGACTCACGCGCCGCACGCTACCGCCGCGCGCCGCCGTCGGCAATGATGAACCCATGCCGACGCCGGTCACAGTGCGATTCGCCACCGAAGAGGATGCCGCGACGGTCGGCGCGCTGCTTCACGACTTCAACACCGAGTTCGAATCGGCCACCCCCGGTGCCGCGTTCTTCGGCGAGCGTTTCGACGCACTCCTTCCTCGGGACGACGTGCTGGTCGTCCTCGCCGAGGATGACACCGGCGCGGCTGTGGCCTTCGCCTTCCTCACACTGCGGCCGACGCCGTACTACCGGGGTCCGCTCGCCCAGCTCGAAGAGCTCTACGTGCGCCCGCCCCTGCGCGACGAGGGCATCGGCACCCGCGTCCTCATGGCCGCGATCGACGAGGTGCGTCGCCGCGGGGCCGGCGAGATGCACATCAACGTCGACGAGATCGATCACGACACCCGCCGGTTCTACGAGCGGCACGGCTTCGTGAACATCGAGCCCGGCGAGGACTATCGGATGCTCTGCTACCTCCGTGAGCTCTGATCGCTCTCCGGGTCGCCCGGCGTCGGAGTGAGCAGCCGGCGGACGCCCGCCCGCGCGAGCGTCAGCACGATGATGAGCGCCGTGACGGCGAAGAACCCGCCGAGGCGCACCTCGTCGCCGAAGACGAGGTCGACCAGCAGCAGCACCGCGAACTTGCTGCCCGGCAGGATCAGCACGAGCGCGACAACGTTGACCGAGCGTGTGAGCGCGGTGCTCGAGGCGCGGATGCGCGCGACCACGCGCTTCTTCAGCCACAGCACGACCTCGAGCACGACCTTCAGCAGGATCGCGGTGAGGAGGGCGAGGAGGAAGGTCTCGGAGATGACCTCGGGGAAGAGCTGAATGAACACGCCCAGCACGACGAGGTAGACGAAGACGTCCACGAGATCGATCGGGCGAAGGCGCATCGGCGGCAGGCTATACCCGGCGGGTGGATCTCAGGAACGGGTGCCACCATGTGCGGGTGCGCTCCTCCGCGGCATCCCGCATCCAGACCGTGCTCGCGGGGCTCGTCACCGTCGCCGTCGTCGCGGTGATCGCCGTCGTGGTGCTGTTCTCGCCCCGCGGGAGCGCACCCGAATGCCGCACCTGGACCGCCGAGCAGCGCGAGAACGCCGCGACCGTCATCCGGGCGGGTCGGGATCTCGGGCTCTCAGAGCGCGACCAGACCATCGCCGTGATGACCGCCATGGGCGAGTCGTCACTGCGGAACCTCGACTACGGCGACTGGGAGACCAGCGGCGTGCGAAACCCCGACGGCAGCCCCACGACCTCGGTCGGACTCTTCCAGCAGCAGGACGAGTGGGGCCCGCGCGAGGCACGCATGGATCCGTACACCGCCGCGACGATGTTCTACCGGGCGATGCTCGACGAGGTGCCCGAGGCCGAGCGCCTGGCGATGGAGCCGACACTCGTCGCCCATCGCACGCAGATCAACGCCCAGCCCGACCACTACGCGCCGTACTGGCCGGCCGCCGAGGCGCTGGTCGCGGAGCTGACCGGCGCGGAGAGCACGCCGGACGAGTCGGATGCCGCGGTCTCAGGAGGCTGCTGACGGCGTCGTCGCAGCGGGGTCGCCCACCCCTGCGCCGGCGAGTGCGCGCACGAAGATGCCCGTGAGGGCGTCGTGCCCTGCCGGCGAGAAGTGACGGTCGTCGACGAGGAACGGCGAAAGACCGGATGACGCGACCCAACCGGTCGTGTCGACGAACGCGATCCCGCGCGCCCCGGCGACCTCGGCGAGCGTCGCGCTCACCGCACGGCGCTGGGGCGCCCATGCCTCCACCTGCACGAGCGGTCCGACGACGACGATCGTCGCCTCGGGGAAGGCGGCGCGCAGCTGGTCGAGCGAGGCCTCTGCGGCGGCGCGCACGTGCTCGATCGGGAAGGTCTGGTCGTTGCCGCCGGACTGCACGACGATGAGCGCGGGATCGGCGGGCGGTTGCCACAGCCCGCCGGCGAGGGCATCGCGGATGCTCGGATGCCCCGCCGAGGCGTCAGAGCCCGGCGGTGCAGCGACGAAACCGATGCCGCCGCGCGCGGAGAGGGTGACGTCGTAGCCGAGGTCGGCCGGGGCGCGCGCCACCCACGACGCCTCCGCGGCGGCCTGCGAGTCACCGATGACCCAGGCGGCGGGCGGGGGCGGGGGTGCGGGTGGGGCGGGGTCCGCGGGCGCGTCGTCGAGCACCGGGGTGGGCAGGAGCGGCGTCGCCGCGGGTGTCGGGGCGGAGGGGGCCTCGGCGGGGACCGGTGCGGGCGTCAGGGGAGCCGCGGCCCGGGCGACGCCGTTGAGGGGCCCGAGCGTGAGCGCGAGCCACCCGACCGTGAGGGCTGCGATGAACAGGATGCCGCCCAGCACCGTCCCCGCGCGACGCAGGCGAGCGCGGCGTCGACGTCGTGCACGCTCCCCCACTCGGCCAGGCTAGGCAAACGCACCAGATCCGCGGAGGAGACATGCAGGAGTACCTGGTTTTGTGTTCCCTATGGATTCACGCGTCGCCTTGGTCACCGGAGCATCCTCGGGAATCGGAGAGGCCACCGTCCTCGAACTGATCCGCCGCGGATTCGTCGTCTACGCGGGAGCGAGGCGTGTCGAGCGCATGGCGCACCTCGCCGATCACGGCGCCCGCGTCATCCACCTGGATGTCACCGACGACGAATCGATGACGGCTGCCGTCACCGGCATCCTGAATGATCGAGGGCGCATCGACGTGCTCGTCAACAACGCCGGCTACGGCTCGTACGGGGCCGTCGAAGACGTGCCGATCGACGAGGCGCGACGCCAGTTCGAGGTCAACATCTTCGGGCTCGCGCGGCTCACCCAGCTCGTGCTGCCGACGATGCGGCGCCAGCGCCGGGGCACGATCGTCAACATCTCCTCGATCGGGGGCCGCATCTACGAGCCGCTCGGCGCCTGGTATCACGCGACCAAGTACGCCGTGGAGGGACTCAGCAACTCGCTGCGGGTCGAGGTCGAGCCGCACGGGGTGCGGGTGGTGCTGATCCGTCCCGGGGCGATCCGCACCGAGTGGAACGAGATCTCGCGGCGGAGCGCCCTCGAGGTCTCGGGCGAGACCGCGTACGGCCCGCAGGCGCACGCGCTCGTGCGGGCGCTGAGCGCGGCCGACACCGAGAGGGCGCCGGGGCCGGCGGTCGTCGCCGAGGCGATCGGGCGGGCCGTGGATGCCGCGAAGCCGCGCATCCGGTACACCGTCCCCTTCGCCGCGAAGGCGATCGTGTTCGCCCGCTGGCTGCTGCCCGACCGGGTCTTCGACGCCGCGGTGCACCGCGTGTTCGGGGTCACTCCCGCCGATCGGCTGGCCGCGGAGGAGTCGGCCGCGGGCGCGCGGGTGGAGAGCGTGGGCTGACGGAGACTCGCGCGGGCGGGCCCGGTCAGTCCGCGGTGGCCCGCAACAGGCACGCCTCGGCGGCGACCCAGCCGAGCATCGCGCACTTCACGCGCATGACGTAGCGGGCGACGCCCCGAAAGGCTGCGGCATCTTCGAGACGCTCGGGCGGCTCGACGCCCGGCGAGCGCAGCATGGTGCGGAAGTCCTCGATGAGCGCCCGCGCCGTGTCGACGTCAACGCCCGTCAGCAGGCCCGACATCACCGACGCCGATGCCATGGAGATGCTGCAGCCCTGCCCCTCCCAGGCGAGCTCGCTCACGACTCCGTCCTCGACCGCGAGGCCGAGGGTGATCTCGTCGCCGCACGACGGGTTCAGCTCGTGATGGGTCACGGCGAAGCCCGCGACATCGCCTCGGCCCTCGGGGTGACGCGAGTGGTCGAGGATCACCTCGCGGTACAAGCTCTCGAGATCACTCATCGGTCGGCTCCGAAGAAGGGGCGCACCTCGGCGAGCGCGGCGGCGAAGCGCGCGACCTCGGCGGCGTCGGTATAGACGTAGGCGCTCGCGCGCGTGGTCGCCGCCACCCCGAGACGGCGGTGCAGGGGTTGGGCGCAGTGATGCCCGGTGCGCACCGTGATCCCCCGGTCGTCGAGGAACTGCCCGACGTCATGCGCGTGCACGCCGTCGACGACGAAGCTCACCAGCGGCCCCCGCGCGGCCCCGGCGGGCGCGCCGACCAGGCGCACGCCCGGCGTGCCGACGACCGCGTCGACCAGGAGGCCCGTCATCTCGTGCTCATGGGCGGCGACAGCCGGCATCCCGATCGCCTGCAGGAAGTCGGATGCCGCAGCGAACCCGACCGCCTGGCTCACCGGCTGCGTGCCCGCCTCGAAGCGGGACGGGGCGGGGAGGAACTGCGCAGACTCCATCGTCACCGTGGTGATCGTCGACCCGCCGGTGCGGGCGGGCGGCAGCAGGTCGAGGAGGTCCTTGCGGCCCCACAGCGCGCCGATGCCGGTGGGCCCCAGCATCTTGTGGGCCGAGAACGCCGCGAAGTCGACCCCGAGGGCGGAGAAGTCCACCGGATGATGCGGCACCGACTGACACGCATCGAGCACCGTCAGCGCACCCACGCGCTCGGCGAGGGCGACGACGTCGGCGACGGGAGCGACCATGCCGGTGACATTGGAGACGTGGGCGAAGGCGATGACCCGGGTGCGCGGGGTGACCACGGCCGCGAGCGCATCGACGTTCCAGAGACCGTCATCGTCCGTCGCCGCCCACCGGAGGGTCGCACCGGTTCGTGCCGCGAGGCGCTGCCAGGGGATGAGGTTGGCGTGATGCTCGGCCTCGGTAACGACGATCTCGTCACCGGGCCCGAGGCCGAACCGGGCCCGGGCGTCGTCGCCGCCGAGGCCCAGCGCGGCATCCGACATGCCCAGAGACACCATGTTGATCGCGTCGGTGGCGTTCTCGGTCCACACGATCTCATCGGCCGCCGCCCCCACGAACGAGGCGACCCGCGCGCGGGCGTCTTCGAACGCCTGGGTCGCCGCCCCGGTCGCCATGCTCGAGCCCCGATGGACCGCGGCGTAATCGGCGGCCACGAACGTCGCCTCGGCGTCGATCACCTGCCGCGGGCGCTGCGAGGTCGCCGCGGAGTCGAGGTACGCGCGACCGGGATGCGCGGCGAGGAAGGGGAAGTCGTCGCGCACGCGAGTCGGGATGGTGTTCATCACCCTCCAGTCTCTCGCGGATCGACGCCGCGCGCTCCCGGTCAGGCGGTCGTGGTCGACGGCCGCCGCGGCGGCACGAGGGCGATGCAGACGACGGCAGTCGCGGCCAGCACCGCCGCGGCGACCCAGGATGCCGACCCGAGGCCGATCGCGAAGGCATCGCGCGCAGCCTCGGCGATGGCGTCGCCTGCCGGGCCGAAGGCCTCGGAGGCCCCGATCGCCGCACCGGCCCCCGACTCGATCACCTCCTGGGCCGGCTCGGGCACCCCGTCGAGCACGCCGGCGATCTCGTCGCGATAGCTCGACAGCAGCACGCTGGAGAGCACCGCGATGCCGAGCACCCCACCGACCTCGCGGGTGATGTCGTTCACCGCGCTCGCGATCGACCGACGCTCGGCGGGCAAGCCCTCGATGATCAGCTCGGTGCCCGGGGTGATGCCCATTCCGAACCCGACCCCGAAGACGGCCAGCGCGACGGCGAGCACCCAGATCGAGGCGTCCGTTCCCTCGGCGAGCGTCACGGCGGCCCCGGCGAAGCCGGCCGCCATCAGCACGAGGCCGAGCGCGCCCGGCGTCCCCTGCCCGAACCGCTTGGCCAACGCCACCGATCCGCCGATGCCCGCCCCCACTCCCACCGGAATGACCAGCAGCGACAGCGCCGCCCCGAGAGGAGTGAACTCCTGCACGAGCTGGAGGTACTGCGGCGCCAGAACGAAGAGACCGAGCGAGGCGAAGAACTGGGCGGTGACGATGAGAGACCCGGCCGACAGGCCGCGACTGCGGAACAGTCGCACGTCGAGCGACGGATGCTTCGCCCGCAGCTGATGCACGATGAACGCGCCGACACCGAGGATGCCGACGACGAGCGCCGCGAGCACCAGCGGGTCGTCCCACCCCCGCTTGGGCCCCTCGATGACGGCGAAGACGATGCCGGTGAGCGCGAGAACCGACCAGAGCGCCGCGAGCGGGTCGGCCGACAGGCGCGGGTTGCGGTTCTGCGCCACGAGGATCACCGACGGGATGACGAGAAGCAGCGCCACCCCGCCGAAGAGAAGCTGCACACTCCCCCACCAGAACCACTCCAGGAGCACCCCCGCGACGATCGTCCCGCCGACAGCGCCGGCCGAACTCACCCCCGACCACACGGCGATGGCGAAGGTCCGCCGCTCGGGCGGATAGGCGTCGACGAGCGCCGACAGGGTCACCGGGAAGATGGCCGCGGCGCCCGCCCCCGAGATCGCGCGGAGGGCGATGAACCAGGCGGGATCGGGCGCGAAGGCCGAAGCGACGGATGCCGCGCCGAAGACGGCCAAGCCGACGATGATGACCGTCCGCCGACCGATCTTGTCCGCCAACAACCCCGCCGTCAGCAGGAACGCGGCGAAGGTGAGCGCGTAGGCGTCGATGATCCAGGTCAACTCCGACTGATCGGCCTCGAGGTCGGTCGCGATGTCCGGAAGAGCGATCGCGAGGGCGGAGTTCCCCGCGACGACGAGTGCGAGCGCGACGCACAGGCTGATGAGAAGGCCCCGCAGCCGCCCCTCGGACGAGGTGCGGGGCGTGGTGACGCTCTGAGCGGACATGACTTTCCCTTCGGATTCGGAATGATTTGGTTTCCATATTCTTCCGATTCCGCAGAGTTGTCAATAGACTCGGGATATGGCCTCCGCCCCCTCCGACGACCACGCCCAGCCCGACGACTACGACGACATCGAGCACCTGGAACGCGGACGCACCGACGCCCACGAGGTGAGCTGGGCGCTGCGCGACCTCAATCGCGCGACGGCGGATGTGGAGCGGGCACTCGCGGAGCACATGCACCTGCGCCCCATGGACTACGACGCCATCGGACACCTCATGGAATCCGAGCGCTCGCCGCTCGGCACCCTCGAGCTGGCCGCACGCCTGCGCATCAGCCCGGGGTCGGCGACCGAGCTGGTCGACCGCCTCGAGCGGGCGGGTCACGTCGCCCGGGAGCGCAGCCCGCGCGATCGCCGCCGGGTTCAGCTGACGGTGCAGCCGCAGGCGGTCGACCAGGTGATCGGAGGGCTCACACCGCTGTTCCGCACCCTCGACGATCTCGCCGACGAGTACTCCGAGGAGCAGCAGCGGGCGATCGCCGACTACCTCCGGCGGGCCGCCGCGCACACCCGCACGTTCATGGCGGGCCTGGATGCTGATAACCTCCCTTCGTGACCCTGACGTGTCGTTGTTGTGAGTGAGCGCCCCTCGGCGCGCCTTCGACGACCACTCACCTCCGGTTGCCACGAGCAGCCCTTACTCAGGAACACACCGTGCGCTACGCCTCCCACGTCGCCGACCTCGTCGGCCACACTCCCCTCGTCCGCCTGAACCGCGTCGTCGCTGATGTCAAGCCGACCGTGCTGGCGAAGGTCGAGTACTTCAACCCCGGCGGATCGGTCAAGGACCGCATCGCGCGTCGCATGATCGACGCCGCCGAAGAGAGCGGCCAGCTCCAGCCCGGCGGCACGATCGTCGAGGCCACGAGCGGCAACACCGGCGTGGGCCTGGCCCTCGTCGCCCTCCAGCGCGGGTACCGCATGATCTTCGTGGTGCCCGAGAAGTTCTCCGGCGAGAAGACCGCGGTCCTCCGGGCCTACGGCGCCGAGATCGTCACCGTTCCGACGAACGTGCCGCCGGATCATCCCGACTCCTACTATTCGGTCAGCGACCGGCTGGCCGAGGAGATCCCGGGGGCGTTCAAGCCCAACCAGTTCGCCAACATCAACGGGCCGCTCTCGCACTACGAGACCACCGGCCCGGAGATCTGGGACGACACCGAGGGCCGGGTCACCCACCTCGTCGCGGGCATCGGCACCGGGGGCACGATCACCGGCACGGGCAAGTATCTGAAGGATGTCTCCGACGGCCGCGTCACGGTCATCGGCGCCGACCCCGAGGGCTCGATCTACTCCGGCGGCCCGGTGCACGGCTACCTCGTCGAGGGCGTGGGCGAGGACTTCTGGCCCACCACCTTCGATCCGAACGTGGTCGACCGCTATGAGCGGGTGGATGACCGCGAGTCGTTCGAGATGACCCGGCGCCTGGCGCGCGAGGAGGGCCTCCTCGTCGGAGGATCGTGCGGGATGGCGGTCGTCGCCGCCCTTCGCACCGCACGCGATCTCGGCGAGGACGACGTGGTCGTCGTCATCCTTCCCGACTCCGGCCGCGGCTACATCAGCAAGATCTTCGATGACGAATGGATGACGAGGAACCTGCCGTGAGCGTCGACAAGAGCACCCACCGCTTCGACAGCCTCGCCGTCCACGCCGGTCAGGAGTTCGACCCCACCACCGGAGCGGTGATCCCCCCGGTGCATTTCTCCACCACCTTCGCGCAGGACGGCATCGGCGGGCTCCGCCAGGGCTACGAGTACGGCCGGAGCGGCAACCCGACCCGCACGGCCCTACAGCGTCAGCTCGCGGCCCTCGAGGGCGGCGCCCACGCCTTCTCGTTCTCGTCGGGCCTTTCCGCCGAAGACGCGCTGCTGCGCGCGACACTGAAGCCCGGCGACAGCGTGCTGCTCGGCAACGACGTCTACGGCGGCACCCACCGGCTGCTGGCCCGCGTGCTCGCGCCGTGGGGTGTGCAGATGCGCACGGTCGAGATGTCCGACGCCGCGGCGGTCCGCTCCGCCCTCGCCGAGCGCCCCGCGCAGCTGGTGTGGGTCGAGACGCCGTCGAACCCCCTGCTGAAGATCACCGACATCGCCGAGCTCGCCGCGATCGGGCACGAGGCCGGAGCGCTCGTCGTCGTCGACAACACCTTCGCCACCCCAGCGCTGCAGCGTCCCCTCGCCCTCGGCGCCGACGTCGTCGTCCACTCGGTGACGAAGTACCTCGGCGGGCACTCCGATGTCGTCGGCGGCGCGCTCGTGCTCGATGACGACGAGCTCGCCGAGAAGATCGGGTTCCTGCAGTTCGCCGTCGGCGCGGTCTCGGGGCCGATGGACGCGTGGCTGGCCTCACGGGGTATCAAGACCCTCGGAATCCGGATGGCACGCCACAGCGCCAACGCGGCCGCGATCGCCGCCTTCCTCCGAGACCACTCCCACGTTGCGCACGTGTACTACCCCGGGCTGGAAGACCATCCCGGTCATGCCATCGCGGCGCGTCAGATGTCGGACTTCGGCGGCATCGTCTCGGTCGCCTTCGAGTCGGGCGAACTCGCCCGCCGGTTCGCGGAGTCGACGGCGCTCTTCCAGCTCGCCGAGTCGCTCGGCGGCGTGGAGTCGCTCGTGAACTACCCCGATGCGATGACCCACGCCTCGGTGCGGGGTACCGACGCAGCCGTGCCGGTCGAGGTCGTGCGCCTGTCGGTGGGGATCGAAGACCCCGCCGACCTCATCGCCGACATCGAGCAGGCGCTGCGCGCCTAGCCCACGCCTCCACCTCACCGGAGGCGAAACGGCCCCGGCATCCGCAGGGGATGCCGGGGCCGTCGGTGTCGTGGGAGGACGTCTTACTTGAAGGCGTCCTTGACGTTCTCGCCGGCCTGCTTGACGTTGGCCTTGGTCTGGTCGCGCTCGCCTTCTGCCTCGAGACGCTCGTTGTCGGTGGCCTTGCCGAAGGCCTCCTTGGCCTTGCCCGTGGCTTCTTCGGCGGCGTTCTTGATCTTGTCGTCGAGTCCCATGATGGTTCTCCTTTCGATCGGCTGTCGTCGACGCTACGCCGACCGGCCTGAACGGGAAGGGACTTGCCAAGCCGTTGCGGGTGCGTTACACCGCGGAAAAGGTGAACGCCCCGACCGCTGTGGGACGGTCGGGACGTTCGAGGGGCCGGCTTACTTCTTGAAGGCGTCCTTGACGTCTTCGCCGGCCTGCTTCATGTTCGCCTTGGACTGGTCGGCCTTGCCCTCGGCAGCGAGCTTGTCGTTGTCGGTCGCGTTGCCGATGACCTCCTTGGCCTTCCCGGCGATCTCCTGCGCGGCGTTCTTGATCTTGTCGTCGAGTCCCATGGGGGTCTCCTTTCTGTGTGTGTGTTTCTTCGGATGGGAGGGAACGTGAGGGGCCGGCTCAGGCGAGTCGGCGGTGGTCTGCGGCGAGCTTGGCCCGCAATCCCGAGTGCACCGAGATGTACGTGGGGATCTGCTGCCCGGTGACGATGGCGAGATTCGCCACGAGCCGATCGACGTCTTCGGCCAGCGCCCGCGGATCGGTGTTCTGGCGGGGCGTGACCGCCACGTGCATGACCGGCTGCCGACGGATGTCGGCGGCCGACACCGACACCGACAGCACGTCGGGCCTGGTCGACAGTGCGTTCTTGAGCGCGTCGGAGGCGAACCCCTCCCGCACGACCACGCGGCCGAGAGGCGTCTCGGACGCAGCCGATCGCAACACCACTCGGGAGCGCCCGCCTCCCACGCGGGTGAGGAGGAAGATCAGCAGGGCGACGGCGAGGACGATCACGGCGACCCCGCCGACGGCGACCCACGAGGCCGTGGTGGCACCGATGGCGGTGGCCTCCGCTGCACCCGCGAGCCAGGAGTCGCCGGCCCCGGTCGCCGCCGACCACGCGTCCCGCGCGGGGTTCCAGGCGGTGGCGAGGACGGCTACGGCACCCAGAGCGATGAGCACGAGGCCCACCACGAACAGAACGACGCGGTTCAGTACGCGATTGGTGTCGTTCATCGGAAATCGTCCTCCTGTCGGGCCTGCTCGATACGCGCCCGGACCTTGACCCGGGGCACCAGGCGGTAGGCGTCCAGCGCTTCGGTGGCGGCACGGCGAACGCTCTCGCGCTCGATCTCCACCCCGGGATCGGGACGAACGGTCACGTCGACCGTGCGGTGCGCGACCCCGACGGTCACCCGGTCGCGGGCGACGCCGGAATCGGCGCTGACCTTCTGGGCGACCGCTGCGGCGATCACGCCGTTGTCGACGACGACGGCGCGCTCGGAACCGTCGAAGGCGAGCTCATGCTTGGACAGCCGTCCCGGGGTCACCGCCAGGATGACGAACACCAGGCCGAGGATGGCCACGATGACGCCGCCGACGATGACCAGCGGGGCGGGCTGGTCGCCGGGAAGGGCCACCAGCCACTGCGCGATCGCCCCCGGCGCGGCCACGAGCGCCGGCTGCGCGAGCAGCGACAGCACCAGTTCCACACCGACGTAGATCAGAGCGAGGATCAGCAGGATGACCGCGACGAACATCGCCACGGTGCGCGGCGAGTGCGTCTCACGACGCACGACGCGCGACAGCGCCCGATCGGTCATCTCACTCTCCTTCGTTCGGGGGTCACCGCTCCGGTGACCGTGATGTCGATTCGTGTGATGTCCCGGCCGGTGAGGCGTGACAGGCGCTCCTGCAGGTGTTCCTGCAGAGCCCTGCTGCGCTCGATCACTCCGGGCATGGCCCGGACGGCATCAGGATCATCGAGGGGGGGTACGGGGAGGGGTGTCGCCAGGCGTACGGCCAGACCGCCGCGGTATCCGGCGACCTCCGCCCTGAGGGCATCGCGTCCGATCCCGATCAGTTCGGCGGAGGCCGCCCGTACCACCTTGGTGAAGACGCGCTCCGTGACGTCGACCCGGCCGGCGGGGGTGGCCGTCTGCCGGCCGCCCACCGCCTGTCCCACCGAGTCGGCCAGGGTCATGACGTCCGCCTCCCGCTGAATGCTCCGGCGACGGCCCGGAGGTCGAGCTGGCCCGAGGCCACGCGCGCGACCCCCGCGCCGATCGCCATGAACAGGGCGACGAGGAGGAATCCCCAGAACCCGAACAGCAGAGCGGCGAAGGCGAGCACCGCCCCGACGAGTACTCCGGTCATCGTGGCACTCATGAGACGCGCGACTCCTCGGCGCTGTCGTCGTCGTCACCGGGCAGGTGCACGTCGTTGACCTCGACGTTGACCTCGACGACCTCGAGTCCGACCAGGCGCGTGATGGCGCCGGCGACGGCGGTGCGGACGTGGGAGGCGACCTCCTGGATGGGCGCCGGGTACTCCACCACGATGGTGAGGTCGGCGGCAGCCTGGGTCTCACCCACCTCGACCTTCACGCCCTGCGTGAGGTCGGTGGCGTTGATGGCGTCGCGGATCGCACCGAAGGCACGCGAGGCTCCGCCGCCGAGGGCGTAGACGCCCGAGACCTCGCGAGCGGCGATGCCGGCCACCTTGGCGACCACGTTGTCCGCGATCACGGTGCGACCGCCGGCGGAGCTGTCCGCGCCCGTCAGCGAGCTCGAGACGGAGCGGTCGACGCGCGACGCGACCTTGGGCGCGGCGGGGGCGGCGGGGGCGGCGGGGTTCTGGTCCGAAGTGGCCATGAGAAGTCCTTTCACTATCTGATCGTTCCGGGGTGCGCAAGAGCATGCGCTCCGGCACCGAAGCAGTACGTTCGCTTCAGAGATAAGAGGGTCGTCGGAGCGGATTCGTCACGAATTCGTCGCAAGATTTTTCTGAGAGGTCGCTGTGGCCCAAGGGCTCGTCGAGGTGTCCGACGCGATGCTCGTCGCGCGCTCGCTCGACCAGGACACCGTCGCCTTCGGCGAGCTGGTGCGTCGCCACTCGGGACTCATGCGCGCCTACGTCATCCGGATGGTCGGATCGCGCAGTGAAGCCGACGACGTGGTGCAGGAGGCGTTCGTCACGGCGTGGCGCCAGTTGCCGAGCCTGCGCGACCACTCGACCGTGAGGGCCTGGCTCATGCGGATCGCCAGCCGCGAGGCATCCGCGTACCTCCGCCGGCGCCCGAGGGACGCCGACATCGCCGATCTCGACGCGCCGCACAGCGCCGACACTCAGCCGGAGAACGTCGCGATGCGCCACGCGCAGCTGACCGCGCTGTCGGCAGCGCTCGACACACTGCCCTCCGATCAGCGACGATGTTGGCTACTGCGTGAGGTCGCCGAACTCAGTTACGACGAGATCGCCGACGAGATGCAGATGCCGGTGAGTACCGTGCGGGGCACCCTCGCCCGTGCGAGAGCGCGGATCACCGCGCAGATGGAGGGATGGCGATGAGCGAGGACGGTCGGGTGGTTCTCGACTGCGGGAAGACGATCGAGGAACTGAGCGAGTACCTCGATGCCGACCGCGCGCCCTACGACGCCGACATCGAGACGTGCCCCGAGTGCCTCAACGCCCTCGACGCGCTCGCGCGGGTCGGGGCGCTCTCGCGCGACCTCGTCGCCGACGACGCCTCACGCCTCCCCCCACCCCCGGACAGCTGGTTCGACGCCCTCTTCGCCACGATCCAGGCCGAGCTGAAGGCGGGGCGGAGCTTCCCGATCCACCACCCCGACCCGCGGGTGAAGATCACGGTCTCGGAGGGGGCGGTGCGCACGCTGCTGCGGGCGACCGGCGACGCCCTGGACGGCGTGGTGGTGGGCCGGACGCAGATCGTCGGCGACGCCGAGATCCCCGGCGCCCCCGTGGAGATCAACATCAGCGCCTCGGTGGCCTACGGTGAGCCCTTCGCCACTGTGGCGGGCACCCTCCGTTCCCTCGTCTACGACGCCCTCACCCGCCACACCGAGCTGAACGTCGCCGCCGTCAACGTCACGGTGGAGGATGTGCACGGGAGCCGTTCCTCGAAGGAGAAGCGATGAGCACACCCCTCACCAGCACCGGGCTCTCGCCGATCGTCCGCGGCGTCGCGGGCGTCACCGACGCGTACTCGCCGAGACCCGCTCTCACCCAGGTCGCCGACATGGCCACCGCCGCCCTGCGCGGCGCCGCGGTTCCGCCGCCCGAGGTCGTCGTCGAGACCGCGGGCGACGTGGTGTCGGTGTCGACGCGGATCGCGGTCGACCGGGCGGCGAGCGCCGCGGATGTTGCGCGGGGCGTGGCCGACGCGCTTCTGGATCAGCTTCCGGACGGAGCCACGGTGTCGGTGGACGTCGGACGCATCAGCTGAGCATCCTTTTCGACCGCCCGAGGGGCGAGGTCGGGAAGGAACACCAGCCCGCACGCCGGACAGCGGTACCCCCGGCGGATGTCACGGAGCGCCGTGCCGCATTCCGGACACGCCGGCTGGGCGAGCACGTCGAGGCCGTCCAGGTCGTCGCAAGCGGTCATCGCGGCACCGGACGCCGACCCCAGTCGGCGATCGCCCCACCGCCGGGCCCGTGGGCGCGCAGGTACGCGCGGTGGATCTGCTCGCACGCCAGTCGCAGGGTGGTCGACCACCCTAGGATCTCGCCGCGATACATCGCCCGGTACCGCACGTCCGCACCGTTCATCACCCGTCGAATCTCCACCGTTCCGTAATCGTCGCCGGCCGGATCGACCATCCGCCACGTTCCGGTCGGGCCCTCGACCGCGGCGAGGATCGGGTTCCATCCTTCGGCCATGGGAGTCCTCTCTCCGGCCGATGACCACAGGGTACTCCGACGCGCCGACACCGCCCAGTGGCGGTCGCCGGTGCGCTGCGCGGTCAGCGGGACAGGAGCCCTGACGAGGCGAGGAATCGGTCGGGATCGATCCGGATGACCACCCGTCGCGGATTCTCCCGGGGCGTCCGGTAGCGCTCGGCATAGAGACGCTCGGCCCATCGCACCGCGTCGGGGTCGCGCTCGATGCGCGCGGAGCCGGCGATGCTCAGCCATCGTGCACCCTCGACCTGAGCGACCGTGGCGCGGGCGTCGCGCTCGACGTTGCGCACCTTCTGCGTCCCCTCGGTGGTGATCACGCGCACGACACCGTCGACGAGGGTGAACCCTACCGCCACGACGTGGATCCCGCCGTGCGGCCCGATGGTGGAGAGGGTGGCCAGATGCCGGTCGGCGACGAACCGCTCTCCCTCGGGGCTGAGACTCACGAGGCGGGCCCGAGGTAGCGGCGGAGGGTGACCTCGACGGTCGAGAACGCCCGGCGGATCCGCACCTGCGAGACGCCGAGCGCGAGAAGCGACCGCGCCGTGTCGGGGTCGAGACGCTGATCCTTCACCGGCTCCCACCCGCGCATGCCGTGGTATTCGGCGATGATCTTCGGGGTCGCGTCGACAGCCCCCAGCTTCTTCCGCCGGTAGACCGCGGTCGCTCCGTCCGGCGCTCCGGCGGACGAGCGCGACGAGGTCGAGGTTCGCCGCCGCCGAGGCGGCTCATCGACGTCGGACATGGGTCTCCTCACTTCGCCCGCAGCTTCGGGTGATGCGGACCTTCGTCATTGTGCTCCTGCCCCCGAGGGGGCCGCCAATCGAATCGCCCGCTGTCACGAGATGTTCACGGTTCATGCGCCGGAATACGTCGAGGACGACGGCGGCGGCGTTCGAGAACGGTCACGATCCCCCAGCCCACGAGACCGCCGAGGGTGTTGGCCACGACGTCGCGGAGCGTGGCGGTGCGTTCGGGAAGGAGGAGCTGTCCGCCCTCCACGAAGAGGGTGGTGGCGAGGATCACCGGGAGCATCAGCGGGCGCTCGGCGCGAAGGATCAGCGCCAGCAGCACCCCGAGCGGCACGAAGAGCAGGATGTTGGCACTGAACTCGATCACGTCGTACGTCAGCCACGGAAGCGCCCTCGTGAGCCCGCGCAGCAACGGGCCCGCTCCCCGATCGACCGGGGTCGGCCAGAAGGCGATCACGAGGAGGGCGAGTCCGTAAGCGCCCAGCAGGAGAACCGCACCGAGTCGCGGGGCGCGGGGGCGAACAGGAGACGTCGGATGTGCGGTCACGCGGTCCCTTCGGGTCCGGCGCCGCGACCCTGCCGCGCGATGATGGGTGCGAGCATACCCCCTCGTGCACCGGCGCGCGCGGACAAGACCGCTTAGGGTGATCGGGTGAGCGAATCGGCCAACCCCCGCGCCCTCCGCCAGGCCGGCGTCGTCTTCGCCTGGGTCGTCGCCGCCTTCCTCATCGCGCTGGTCTTCCTCGCCGGCTGGGTGGGGGTGCGCGGGTTCCTCGCCTCCCAGCACCTCATCGACGCGCAGGCGACGGCCACCGCGGTGCGCGAAGACCTGACCGACCCGGCGCTCGCGTCCGCGGCGATCGCCGATGTCGCGGCCGACACCGCCGCCGCCCGTGCTCTCACCTCCGACCCGCTCTGGCAGGTCGCCGAAGCCCTTCCGTGGGCGGGGCCGCAGCTGTCGGCGGTCTCGACCGTCGCGGCCGCCGTCGACGACGTCGCGGGGTCGGCCCTGGCTCCTCTCGCCGATGTCGCGAGCGGGTTCGACCTCGCCGCCCTCCGTCCCCAGGACGGCAGGATCGATCTGGCACCGTTCACCGACATCCGAGAGGCCGCCGCCACCGGCGCCGCATCGATCGGCGGCGCAGCCGAGGCGGTCGCCGCGATCGACCGGGCCCCCCTGATCCGCCCGCTGCGCGAGGCCGTCGACGAGGTCGGCGCCCTCCTCGACGAGACCGAGACCGCCACCGGCGCGCTGACCCGCGCGGCGACCCTGCTGCCGGCGATGCTCGGCGCCGATGGACCGCGGTCCTACCTCGTGCTGTTCCAGAACAACGCCGAGTGGCGCTCGCTCGGTGGCATCCCGGGCGCGACCGCGCTCGTGCGCACGGACGGCGGAGCGATCTCGCTGGCCGAGCAGGCGTCATCCTCCGACTTCCCCCGCTACGACGAATCGGTGCTGCCGCTCGGCTCGGATGTCGAGGGGATCTTCTCGGCACGACCCGGACGATTCATCCAGAACGTCACCCAGATCCCCGACTTCGCCGTCTCCGGCGCCCTCGCCCGCGAGATGTGGGCGCGTGAGCGCGGCGGCGAGCAGGTCGACGGGGTGATCGCGATCGATCCCGTGGCACTGTCGTATCTCCTCGCCGCCACCGGGCCTGTGACCCTCCCCACCGGCGACGTGATCACGGCGGAGAACGCGGTGCCGCTGCTGCTGAACGAGGTGTATTTTCGCTACGAGGACCCCGCCGACCAGGACGCCTTCTTCGCCGCCGCGGCGGCCTCGGTCTTCAGCGCGCTGACGGCGGGCGGCACCGACCCCACCGCGCTCGTGGACGCTCTGACGCGTGCGGGCGACGAGCGACGGCTGCTGCTGTGGAGCGCCCGCGAGGACGAGCAGACCCTCCTCGACGGCACGTCCCTCGCGGGGCCCCTGCCCGAGACCGACGACGACATCGCCCGGTTCGGGGTCTACCTCAACGACGGCACGGGCTCGAAGATGGACTATTACGTCAGCGCGACTCCCACCCTCACCTGGGACTCCTGCGTCACCGGGGGCTCCGCTGCCTCGCCCACGGCGTCGGGCACGGCCACCCTCACCGTCACGCTGACCAACAACGCGCCCGCCGACGCGGCCACCTCGCTCCCCCGCTACATCACCGGCGGCGGCGCGTTCGACGTCGATCCCGGCATCGCGCGGACCGTCGGCTACGTGTACCTGCCCGAGGGCTTCGAGCTGCAGGATGCCACCATCACCGGCGACGTCGGATTCGGCGGCGGCACCCACGACGGGCGGCGGGTGCTGAGCTTCGCCGTCGACGTGGCACCCGGGGCATCGGCGACGGCGACGGTCACGGTCACCGCCCCGGAGGGCTCGGCTCCGCAACTGGAGCTGGTGTCAACCCCCACGCTGGTTTCGCCTCCCGACCTCGTCGCCGTCTGCGAGCCCGCCTAGACTCGAGGCGTGTCCCGCCGCTCCCCCCGCGTCGCGCTCATCGCCCTCCTGGCGATGGCGGCTGTCGGCGCGCCGGGCGCCGCGCACGCGGCATCCCCTGCCGACGCCTCATCGATCTACCCGCCCTCGGGGTCGTGCACGACGAGCCCCGCGACCGTCGAGCCGGGCGGCGGCTTCGCCTTCCAGTGCGCGCCGGCGACATTCTCCAGCGCCGAGCAGGTGACCATCACCGTCACCGGCGAGAGCGGCGCCGGTGCCGACATCGGCATGGTCCGCTTCGCCATCACCACCGCCAGCGGCACGACGACCTCGGCCGGCGACGGTTCGATCGCCCCGGTGCGCATCACCCTCCCGCAGAACGCCTCGGGCACGTACAACATCGCCGCGGTGTCGTCGACCTCGGCGGGCAGTACGGCCGCGGTGACGGTGACCGCTCCGGACGGGGCGCTCCCGGTCTCGGGGATGGATTCCGGCTCGCTCATCGGCCTCTTCGTCGGTGGCGGTGCGCTGGTGCTGGCCGGCGTCGCCCTCGCCGTGGCAGCGCTCCTCCGACGCGGGCGCGCGCGCCGATAGGGTCGGGACCCTCGGTGCTCACCGCCCCTCTCCCGACCGGTCGGCACTTCGCCGTGACCTGGTCGATCCCGGACGACTTCGGGGGGATGACCGGCGCCCTCCTCCATCGTTCCCGGGGCTTCCGACGCGAGGCCGGCGTCGCCGTGACGGTCCTCACCCTGGATGACCGCATCGACTACGCCGACGTCGCGTCGCGCCTCCGGGACGCGGGGGAGCTGATCGACGGGGTGTCGCTGCTGAACCTCTACGACTGGCTCCGCACCCATCCCCTCCCCGGCGAGCGGGGATCCGGCGCTCGTCATCCCTTCCGTCCCCTCCGCCCGGACGACCCCGACGTCGTCGGCCTCGAGCATGACGGCAGGGTGTTGCGCCGAGAACGGCGGGGCCCAGGCGGCGAGATACTGCAGGTCGACCACTACCGCCAGGACGGATCGCTCGTCGTCTCCGATCGACGTGACCTCGACAGACGCGGCGGGTCGGCCAAGCGATCGGTCGTGGTCTGCGATCAGCGCGGTCAGCCGCATCGCTCCTGGTCCCACATCTCAGGGCTCTACGCGGCATGGATCGACGCCCTCGTCGCCGGATCGAGGGCGTGGCTCGTCATCGACAGCAAGACCGCGGCCCGGAGCCTGCTCGGCTACCGCAGACGCGGGACGGTCGTCGTGCACGTCGTACACGGCGCGCACGTGTCGTCCTCGCCAGGTTCCGACGTGATTCCGTCACGTCGGAAGGTGTTCTCACGACTGGACGCGTTCGATGCCGTGGTCTTCCTCACCCGTCGACAGCGCGACCACGCCGCGCGGCTGACCGCCCACCGCGGCCGGCTGGTGACCATTCCGCTCGGGATCACCCTCCCCCCTTCGAACCCCCCTGCCGAAAGCGAACGAGCGGGAGCGGTGGTGCTCGCCCGGCTGTCCGCCCTGAAACGGGTGGACCACGCGATCGCGGCGATCGAGCGGGTCAATGCCGTCGTCACACCGCCCCTGACCCTCGACATCTGGGGCGACGGCTCACGCCGCGCCGCCCTGATGCGAAGGATCGACGGCGACCCGGTGCTCACCCTGCATCATCATGATCCGGCCGCCAGAGGCGTGCTGCGAGAGGCCTCCGTCCTCCTCGTGACGAGCCGGTCCGAAGGATTCGGATTGGCGATCCTCGAGGCCATGGCGGCGGGATGCATCCCCGTCGCCTACGACGTTCCCTATGGCCCCGGGGAGATCATCCGGCACGGACGGAACGGGATGCTGGTGGCGGACGGCGATGTCGATGCCTTGGCCGACGCCGTCCGCAGCGTGATCGCGCAACCCCCGGCCGCACGCGACGCCCAACGCCGCGCGGCTCGCGAACGGGCGGCGCAGTTCTCCGACGATCGCGTGACCCGGCTGTGGGGACGGGCACTGCGGCGCGCGCGACGTCGCGGCATGTCGCGACGCACGGTCGAGGGCGTGACCTGGCGCGCACGCCGCTGGGCGCGCGTGCTGACTCGCCGGCGCCGATAGCATCGCTCTCGTGGCCACTGCCCCCGCACCCGTGCGTCGTCGCCGCCGCGGGTTGCCGCGGTGGCTCATCATCGCGTTCGTCGTGCTGGCCGCCTCGGGGCTGCTGGCCATCCTCGCGGCGATCGGCTGGGTCGCCACCTGGGGGTTCCAGATGCTCAGCGCCCGTCCCCCCGCCCTCGGCACGACGATCGTCGTGCCCGACGAGTCGAAGGCGGCCAAGGCCCTTGCCGCCGAAGATCCCGGCACCGACGCGTACGCCGCGACGGAGTACCTCGCCGCACAGCCCACCGCGTACTGGCTCACCCCCGAGGAAGACCCGATCGGCGAGGTGTTCGGCCGCATGACGCACCTCGCCGAGGAGGCGCGCGCTCAGGACGCCTCGATCGCCGTCGTGGTCTACGGCCTTCCCGGACGAGACTGCGGCAACTTCTCCGCCGGGGGCTTGGACGAACCCGACTACGTCACGTGGACCGAGGAGATCGCCGCGGGCCTGCGCGCGGCGGGCGACCTGCAGAAGATCGTCGTCCTCGAGCCCGACAGCCTGGCCCTCGCCCCCGAGTGCGGGAACGTCGCCGAGCGGGTCGCGCAGCTGCGCGGGGCCATCGATCGCCTCGCGGGCCCGAACACCTGGATCTACGTCGACGGCGGCCATTCCACCTGGCTTCCGCCTGAGGAGATGGCCGGCCTCATCTCGCAGCTCGATCGCACCGGCAGCATCCGGGGATTCGCCACCAACGTCTCCAACTACAACCACGCCACCGAGGAGTTCGCCTACGCCCGGCAGCTGTCGGGTCTGCTCGGCGGCGCGAAGGCCGTCGTCGACACGTCGCGCAGCGGCGCCGGTTCCAACGGCGAATGGTGCAACCCCCGCGGCCGCCTCATCGGCGAGCCCGGCGGCACCCTCGCCGACGACGTGGTGGACACCAACCTCTGGATCAAGCCTCCCGGCGAGTCCGACGGCGAATGCAACGGCGGCCCGGCCGCGGGGGTGTGGTGGCCGAAGGCCGCCATCGAACTGACCCGCGAGGTGGAGTGATCCCAGACCCGGCCGCGGTCGATCCGACCCGGGTCAGGCGCCGGCGACGAGCTCCGAGGTGAGGCGATAGCCCACGCCGCGCACCGTCTCGATGTACCGGGGGTTGGTGGGGTTGTCGCCGAGCTTGCGGCGCAGGTTCGTCATGTGCGCCTCGATCGCGCGCTTGTCGGCTTCGCCGACGAAGTACGAGGTGACGTACGACTCTCCCCGGAGGACCAGCGTCAGGTCGGCCTTGCTGCGGACGCGGCGCTTGGACTCCATGAGGGTCGCCAGCAGGTCGAACTCGGTGCGGGTGAGATCGAGGGTGTCGCCGGCGACCATGACGATCCGCGTGTCGGGGTCCAGCTGGAGGTCGCGGTGAGCGAGCACATTCACGCCGGCGAGCTCGCGCGGCCCCTGGTCGGCGGGCACGAGGTCGGTGCCGGCGTTCGGATCTGCGACGGGGTCGCCCGAGGATGCCGACTGCGCGGCCATGATGATCGGCTCGAGCGGCGATCCCGGACCGGTCTGCGGCGCCGGCTGCCCGGGGTGTCCGCCCTGTTCGCCGGTGTAACCGGGGAAGGGCATCGCGGGACCGCTCGGCATCTGCGACATCCCGGGCATGCCCTCGTAGGGATACGGGTAGGGCGCCGGAGCCTGAGGATCGTACGGGCGCTGCGCGATCGGGCGGGCGCCGGGGAAGGATGGACCGACGCTGTCCTGGCGCGGCGCATGAGCGACCTGCTGGGTGCGGGGACGGCGCAGCAGCGCGTCGATGCGGGCACGCAGCTCGCGCGGGCGGAACGGCTTGACGATGTACTCGTCGGCGCCGGCGCCGAGCCCGAGCACGACGTCGGCCTCGTCCTCGAGGCCCGTGAGCATGATGATGTAGGTGTCGGACTGCGCGCGGATGCGGCGTGCCGCCTCGAACCCGTCCATGCCGGGCATGTTGACATCGAGCGTGGTGATCAGCGGCTGGTAGGACACCACCGCGCGGACCCCGTCGATCCCGTTGCCGACCGAGACCGTCGAGAACCCCGCCGCCTCGAGCACCTCGACGAGGAGGTGACGGATGTCGGGATCGTCTTCGACGATGACGGCCGTCCGCAGAGCCATCGAGGGGTCGCTCATCGGCGGTTGCTCCCAAAAGTCGAAGAAGGGCGAAGGTGCCACGGCGGTCCGCCGTGCGTAAGCGCTGTCCACGGTCATGCTACACATCTCCCGTCCTGCGAGGCCGTCACGGCCGCTCGAGGTCAGACCTTGTATCCCTGGTAGCGGCGGATGAGCTTGAAGAACATCAGCAGCGTCTGGAGCACCGTGACGACGCCGACGATGGGCCACCCGATCCACAGGATGGTGGACTGCACCATGGGTCCGAGCATGGTCCAGATGACCGCCATGGCCACCAGCACCGCGACCAGGAGAACCAGCGGGAGCCAGTGGGCGCTTCCGCCGCCCTTCTCGGCCTTGGCCTGCATCGCCCAGTTGTCGACCTTCTTGCGCGAGAGGAACCGCGTCCACGACCGCAGGAAGTGGCTGAGGCGGATCCACATGAAGATCTCGGCGGGGAACATCAGGCCCGCGAACAGCAGGTCGCGCGAGTTGTGGCTCTTCATGGTGCGCGCGATCCGCAGGTTCAGCAGCGTCGCCACGACCGGCGGGATCAGCCACCACGGCGAGAAGATGAACGCGCCGATCGAGAGTGACCCGGCGAGGAGGATGAGGAAGGCGACGCGCACGAAGAGGTTCGTCAGCATGCCGAAGTTCTCGAACCACCGCAGCCGCAGGTTCGGGTGCAGGGGCTGTCCCTTGGTGTCGCCCCGCTGCCCCGGCCACATCAGCTCGATGGCGCCGTACGTCCACTTCACCTGCTGGGCGTCGTAACCCTTCAGCGTGGTCATGCCACCGACATCCGCACGGGCATAGGGGCTGATCTTGGTGAGGTACCCGGCGCTCTTGATCTGCAGCGACAGCAGCGAGTCCTCCACCTCGCTGTCGCGCACCCACGGCGTGGACTGGTGGTTCTGGCGCATGACGTCGCGGAGGGCGTTGGTGGAGAAGATCGAGAACTGCCCGCCCAGCACCGCCATGTTGCGTCCGCGCAGCAGGTTCTGCAGGTTGAACGCCGCGAACTGCGTGCGCTGACCGGCGATGAGGAACTTGCCGACGAGACCCTTGATCGGCCGGTCGTCGATGGAGTAGATGGCCGAGATGCCGCCGATGCGCGAGTCCGAGACCGCCTCGGTCTCGAGGAACTCGACAGCCTTCGGATCGGCCATGGTGTCGCCGTCGACGCCCAGGAGGTAGTCGTAGCCCTCGACCAGCGAGTAGCCGTAGTTGAGCGCCCCGACCTTCTTGTCGGGGTTCTTGCCGATGTCGTGGACGAAGACCTCGGTGAACTGCTCACCCAGGTCGTTGGTGATCTGGTGTGGGCCGGCGAACTCCGAGGCGACCTTGACGGTGGCGTCGGAGGAGTTGTTGACCACGACGTGGATGACGTCGGGCACCCGGGTCTGACCGAGGAGGGACTCGATGACCCCGGCGATCGACTCCTCCTCGTTGTAGGCGGGGATGATGCAGCCGATCGTGGAGCGGTGCCCGGTGAGGTTCTCCAGCACCGAGGAGAAGTCGTCGGCGAACCCGGGCTCCAGCGGCACATCGACCGGGGGACGGGGCACGGCCGACATGGGCGCGGTGCGGGGAAGGGCGACGGGGGAGTTCTGCTCGGTCATCGTGACATCCTGTGTCGTTCAGAGCGGCCTGCTTCTGCCGGGTGGCGTCCTGCCGCTGAGACCACAGTGCCCGCCCGACCGCGACATCAGGCCGAGGTCTCACCAAGCGCCCCGCAAGGTTGCCTCAAGGCTGGGTGGGGGGACCCGCCACCGCGGCGGAGCCGTCGGGGTAGATGGCGACCGGAAGGTACTGGTAGACCGTCTGCTGCGAGAAGGAGTTCTCGTCGTTGGCGTTGCCCTCGACCCAGACGGTGAGGGCGAACTCCAGCGTGATGCCGTAGGTGTCGGCGGGGAGCTGGCTGATCGTCGTCTCGGGGACGAGGAGGCCGCCCTGGAAGCTGTTGAGCAGCAGGCCGCGGTCCGAGCGCAGGGTGTCCGTCGGAACGAGCGTGCGGGGGTCGGCGCTGAACTGGAAGGGACTCTGCACCTGACCGCTCGTCTGAGCGGTCTGGGAGGTCACCGAGACCGAGGAGAGGTAGACGCGACGCTTGTCGGTGAGCACGGCCTTCTCATCCACGCGGTGATCGTGGACGTTCACGGCGAAGCCGAGCGTCTTCGCTCGTGTCGGGGTCCACTCCTGCGTGCGCTTCGGGTCGGCGGCCCACACATCCAGGCGCACTTCGAGCTGATCGGCCACCTCGGTGGACAGCGCGACCGAGCCGTCGTAGGTGAACTGCGAGTCGAAGTCCATCGACGGCGAGGCGAGCGGTGTCGGAGTCGCCGCCGCGGCCGGTGCGCCCGCGGATTGCTGGAACTGGTTGAACGCATCGGCGACCTGGGCGCACCCCGTCATCGCCACGGCGAGCGCGCCGGCGACGGCGACGACGAGGAGTCGCCGGGGGCGGCGGGTACGGGGGGCTGAGATACGCACGGCGGGACTCCTGACGGGCCGGAGGTGACGGGGTGGGGGCCGGTCGATTCCGCGAACTGTGGGCACACCGCCCGGTTCGGGTTCGAGCGGTCTGCGGAAGCAACCGGTCCCACCCCTCGCCGGTTACACAATCACGCCGATCGGCGATCTTGAGGATCTTGAGGTGATCTTGCGTCAGCCTTGCGCTGGGAGGTCCGTAGACTGACGCCACTGTCTTCCCCGCCGGAAGGCTTTCGCACTCATCCGCCTCCGGGAGGTTCCATGGGCACCCATCGTCGTGCCGCCGCGGGCGCTGCGGGAATCGCCTTCACCCTGTCGCTCGGTCTCGTCCTGACCGGCTGCGGGCCCGCGCCCTGGGACTTCGGCGCCGAGCCGACTCCCTCCGCCTCCACCAGCTCGACCCCGACCGAGGCCCCCACGCCGGTGCCCAACGACCTCTCCAGCGGGTCGACCGCCCGCGAGCTCGTCGCGGGCGCGGTCGCCGCGTCGGTGGATTACTGGTCGACGCTGTCGATGGATCGGTGGACCGCCGAGGCTCTCAAGCCCGTCAACCTGTCGATGACCACGACCGTCACTCCCGACGACGGCCAGAAGGTCTATCTCCAGCGTGCGGTCATGGTGGCGGTGCCGCAGGGACCGGATGGCGCGATGGCGCCGTTGGAGGCCCAGGTCGACCAGTCCTCGGTCGCCCCGGGGTATCTGGTGCTCTCGCCGTACAGCTACTCGCAGACGTTCAACGTGGGATCGGTGCCCGCCGATGCGACGCACGTCCAGCTGCAGTTCAGTTACGACTTCCTCGTGCAGACCACCCCCACCTCGAGCGAGTTCGCCAAGCAGACCGCGAGCGACACCGTCACGGTGGCGATCGCCGCGGCGCCGGACTCCGCCGACGACGCCGGGTCGGAGTCGGACGGCTGAGACGTCTCCGACGTCAGACGCCGACCCGCTCCCACCGGTCGCCGCCGGCGCGGCTCGCCGTTTCGGCGGCTGCCTCGGCGCGGTCCAGGAGCGCTTCGACATCGCCCTCGGCGGCGCTGTCGGGGTCCACCGCGACCCAGCCGACGCTGGCGGAGACCTGGATCTCCATGCCGCCGGCGTTCTCCATCCGCCCGACCCGCCCGAGCGCGCCGCGCAGAGCGGCGCGCAGCACCGGCTCGGGGCGGGAGACGAGCACCACCACCGTGCCCGGACGCCGTTCGGCGACGTCGGCGTCGGCGGGGAGGTCGACCAGGATCTCCTGCGCGAAACTCGTGCAGACCGCGTCGAATCCGGCCACGCCCACCGCATCCCGCACGTCGGCCTCGTCATCGAGCCGGAAGACCAGGAGCGCCCAGGAGCGCTCCCCCCGCCGGGCGGCGCGGGCGATGCGGTCGCGGCATCCCGAGGCGAACTCCTCCCACGGGGTGCGCTCCCCGGGACCGACCACCCGTTCACGGCGGGTGGCGAACCCCACCAGCGACACCAGTGCGCACACCATGTACACGATGAACCCGAGCTGGTTGACGGAGCGGACGAACTGCAGATCATCGCCGCTGGACGCGGGGAAGACGAAGCCTGCGATGGCGACGAAGGCGGCCAGCGCGGAGTTCAGCACCGAGATCACCACGAGGGGGTAGAGCACCGCGTCGCCGCGGTCGGGGAGACGCAGCCACTCGACCAGGAGGAGGAAGGCGAAGACCGCTGAGAGGAAGAACAGGATGCGGAAGGCGACGCTGTAGGCCTCGGTGGCCCCGGCCGCGACCAGGACGATCGGGCTGAGGACCGACAGCAGCGCCGCCAGCCACCACCGCGACGGCGCGCCCCGCAGCGTGCGGAAGCCCGCCCAGAAGAACCCCGGCGCGCCCAGGAGAGCGCCCAACGCCACCCGGCGCATCGTCTCGGAGTCGACGGTCTCGGCGAGAACGACGCCCCATGAGGATGTCATCGCCACAAGGAACGCGATCGACCACAGCAGCGTCGAGCGATGCGGTCGATCCAGGAACGCCACCCCGATCATGATGACGACACCGAGCGTCGCGACCGTGGCCTGCGCCAGCGCGAGATTCGGCCCGCTGAACGAGGGGATGCCGTCGATCATGCGTCGGCCGCCCGGGGCAGGACGACCTGGGCCGTGGTCCCCGCACCGACTTCCGAAGCGAGGGTGAGGGTTCCGGCATGCGCCTCGACGATGTCGCGGGCGATCCCGAGGCCCAGGCCCGTCCCCTGCGCCGTCTGCCCCGCTTCGGGCGAACGGAAATACGGCTCGAACACCCGGTCGATCTCGTCGGCCGGGATCCCGATCCCCGAGTCGATCACGTCCACACGCACGACGTAGCCGGCGACGGCCGCCCGCACCGAGACCGTCCCCTGGCGAGGCGTGTACTTCACGGCGTTCGTGAGCAGGTTGTCGAAGACCTGGCGAAGGCGGAAGGCGTCGCCCCGCACCGGCAGGACCGGCGGCAGCTCGGTGTGCAGGGTGATGTTGCGCGCCCGCGCGTTGGCCTGCACCCCGACCAGAGCCGCCTCCAGCACGCTTCGGAGGTCGATCTCATCCGTTCCCCGTGGCGCGGTGAACGACGATCGAGAGTCGCGGAGGGTCTGTTCGAGCATCGTGAGCATCCGCTCGGCCGAGGCCTCGATGACGGCGAAGTCGTCTCTGCTGACGGGGTCGACGTCGCGTTCGAGCGCGAGCTCGGCGCGACCGAGGATGACGGTCAGGGGGTTGCGGATCTCGTGGGAGGCCATCGCGACGACCTGATCCCGCGCGCGCTGCGCCTGCAGCAGCGCGGTGACCTCGCGCGCGACCAGGAGCATGCTGGCCTCACCCTCGCTCCGCGATGCCAGCGGGCTCGCCGACACCGTCACGGCCCGCCACGCGCCCTCGGCGTCGAGGAGCCAGTAGGTCTCGGGCTCGAAGGCCTCGCCGCGTGCCGCGCGGGCGAACGGGCGCTCGTCGACCGGCACTTCCGGTCCGTCGATGCCGGTGTGCTCCACCACGGCCGCGTCGGCCAGGCTCTCCTGCTCGCCGAGTCCGTAGAGACCGCGGTAGGCGGCGTTCAGCGCAAGCAGTTCGCCGGTGGGAGACAGACGCACGATGCCCAGATCGATGCCGTCGATCATCTCGGCGATCCGCCGCTCCTGCGCGGTCGCGCGATCCAGCGTCGACCGCAGTCGGCGTGCCTGCTGACGCAGCAGCCGCTTGAACGCCCGGGTGCGCCGGGACCCCACGTGCAGGGTGATGCCGATGAAGCTCAGCACGATGACGATCAGCACCACGCGGATCGTGGAGTCGGTGCCGGGGCCGAGGCTGGCGACGACGAGGAGGAAGAGGCCGACCGCACCGAGCGCGACGGCGAGGGTGCGGGCGCCGTAGTGCAGCGCGATCCACACGATGGGGAAGGTCCACAGGAACGCGAACCGCAGGTCGCCCTCGAGGTTGAGCAGCCCGACCGCGAAGAGGTCGGCGAAGGGCACGATCAGAACCGCCGCGGCCGACAACCGCCCCCACGGCGCGATCATCGTGGCCGCGGTGATCGCCACGAGCAGCAGGATGCCCCCGGTGAAGGTCCAGCTGGCCAGCTGCCCCGGCTGGATGAACAGCAGCAGGATGACCACGGCGAGAACCGTCGCGCCGAGCACGAGCTGGCTCAACCAGATCGATCGGGTTCGGCTGGAGATCGGCGCCGGAGCCAGCACGCGCGTATCCGGAGAGGTCGACCACGTTGCGGACGGCGCGGGGGCGACGTCGACCGTTCGCGACCTGCCCCCCGCTGACATACGCAGAGTTTAGCCACGGACGCCGAGGCACTCAGCCCGCCGTCGGAACCTCCGCCGGCTGCGCCGCCGTGATGTTCGCCGTCACCAGGATCGGCAGGTGATCCGACAGGCCCTGCGGAAGGGTGCGGACCCGATCGATCGTGAATCCGGATGAGGTCACGAAGTCGTAATGGCCGCGGAAGAATCGATAGCGGGTGTATGTGCGGGAGTCGCTAAGGCTGAGCTCGTACCCCTGCTCGCGCACCTTCTGCCCGAGGTTCTCCTTGAACACCGGGTAGTTGTAGTCGCCCACCATCAGCGTCGGAAGGCCCACCCCCAACTGCTCCAGCTCCGACAGCGCCGTGCGGATCTGATGTCGGCGTAGCGAGTTGAGTGCCGTCAGGGGCGCCGCGTGGAAGGACGCCACGATCAGGTCGGTGCCGTGATCGATGTCGTGCAGCCGCACCCCGAGCATCCGTTCCTCGGCGGGCTTCAGCAGGTGATCGTGCAGCGACTTCTTCAGCGCCAGGGCCCGCACCTCGACCGCGCGGAACGTGTTGGCGCGGTAGTAGACCGCAAGACCCAGCCGGTTGCGCGAGGTCGCGTCCGCGAGGCGGAGCCCCGCGATCTCGTCGGGGATGTCGGAGGTGTCGTACTCCTGCAGACACAGGACGTCGGCACCGTGGCGTTCGACGAGCTCGGCCAGCTCGCCCGCGGCGCGATGCTTGCGCAGGTTGTACGAGATCACTCTCATCGACGCCCAGCCTACGGCCGCGACGGGAGACGCGGGCTGACCAGGAGGTGTCCCATAAGCGATGATCAGGTTTCGTCACTCCGCTTCGCGTCGCGCCCGGGTCTGCTCGGCGCGGGCGGCGAGCAGGTCGTCGGAGGGGTAGCCCACCTCGGCGAGGGTCAGTCCGCGCGCGGCGAGGACGTGGATCTCGGGCACCTTCCCGCCGCGATCGCGGATCGCGGCGAGGTCTCCCGGATCGAGGCGCCCCTCCCCCACGGCGACGCACCCCCCGACCAGGGCCCGCACCATGCTGTGGCAGAACGCGTCGGCCCTGACGTCGGCGATCAGCACGCCGTCGGCGTCGCGGCGCCAACCGAAGTCCAGCAGGGTGCGGATGGTCGTCGCCTCCTCGCGCGGCTTGCAGTAGGCCGCGAAATCGTGGAGTCCGATGAGCGAGCGTGCCGCGGCATCCATCCGCTCCTCATCGAGGTGCGACCGCACGCTCGTGGTGCGGTGGCGCTCGAGAGGGTCGTATCCTGTGGCGCGGTCGGCGATGCGGTAGACGTAGCGCCGCCAGACCGCCGAGAAGCGGGCGTCGAACCCCGCGGGGGCGAGCGTGGTCGCCCGCACCGCCAGATCGGCGTACGCGCCCAGCACCCCGTTGATGCGACGCGCGAGCTGCGCGACGGGACCGTGCGTCGTGCCCGGACTCGCCGCGCCGCGCGGCGCGCGCGCGGCGGCCAGACGTTCCTCCTGCGCCGGGTCGAGGTCGAGGTGGGCGACCTGCCCGGTGGCGTGGACGCCGGCGTCGGTGCGCCCGGCGACCACGACGCGGGGATCGCCTCTGAGCACGCGGCCGAGGGCGGACTCCAGCGTCCCCTGCACCGTCCGAAGGCCCGGCTGACGGGCCCACCCGCGGAAGTGCGTGCCGTCGTAGGAGAGATCGAGGCGGATGCGCACCGCACCAGCGTAGTTCGCCCCGGCCGAACGCCCCGAGCCATCGCCACGGGGCGTTCGCGAGAGCATCGCTCTCGGAGATTCCTCGGGGGCCGGGACGAGGACCGACGTACACTGTGGTGTCCCCCCGCAGGATCGTCGACCTGACCGGTTACCTCATGACGCTCACCGCCCCCATACGTCTCAGCGCCCCCAGCTCGCCGACCGCCGATCTTCCGCGCCGGTATGCGGGATTGGACGGGATGCGAGCGGTCGCCGTGGCGCTCGTGGTCATCTACCACCTCTTCCCCGCCATGCTGCCGGGCGGGTTCATCGGCGTGGACGTCTTCTTCGTCATCAGCGGGTTCCTCATCACGAGCCTGCTGCTGCGCGAGCACGCTCGGAACGGCCGGATCGCGCTGGTCGGGTTCTGGCGTCGACGGGCACGGCGGCTCCTGCCGGCGCTCGCGCTGGTGGTGCTCGTCTGCTCCAGCGCGGCCCTCCTCGTCGGCGGCGATGTGCTCGTGCGCCTGGGGGCACAGGTGCTCGGAGCGGCGACCTTCAGCTACAACTGGGTCTCACTGGCCGGTGACAGCGGCTACTTCTCCGCCGCCACCCCCGAACTCTTCCGCAACTTCTGGTCGCTCGCCGTCGAGGAGCAGTTCTACGTCATCTGGCCGCTCCTGCTGCCGCTCTTCCTCCTCCTCCCCCGCGCGTGGGCGCGTGCCGGGGCGGCCGTGCTGCTGGCGGCGGCCTCGGCCGCGTGGATGGCGGTGCTGGTGACCTCCGCTCTCGGCACGCCCGGCGGCGACCTCACCCGCGTGTACTTCGGCACCGACACCCACGCCTTCGGCATCCTGCTGGGGGTGGCCCTGGCGTTCGCCACGACGAGGGTGCTCGCGCGTCCGTCGGCGACGTCGCGTCCGCAGTGGACCGGGCCGGTCGGCGCGGCGGCGATCTCGGGACTCGTGCTGCTGTCGTTCCTCGCACCGGTCGACGGGGTGGTGACCTTCCCCGGCGCGCTGGTGGCGGCGAGCCTCCTCTCCGCCGCGGCGATCATCGCCGGGGTGTGGCCCGGTTCGCGGTTCGGCGCGGCGCTCGACACCCAGCCGCTGCGGTGGATCGGCGACCGCTCGTACGGCATCTACCTCTGGCACTGGCCGATCCTCGTCCTGCTCCTCGCGGGGCTCCAGGGCACCGGCGCCGAGGCCGGGGTCCCCGGGAGCGTCGGCCTCACCGCCCTCGCGCTCACCCTCCTCGCCGCCGAGCTGTCGTATCGCTTCGTCGAGACGCCGGTGCGTCGGCACGGGTTCCGTGGATCGCTCCGCCGGCTCGGGAGGGCGCTGCGCGCTGGTGCGGGCGCGCGCATCGGTGCGGTGACCGCCGGCGCCGTCGCGATCGCACTCGTGGCCGGGACCGGTGCCGCGGTCGCCGCGGCACCGACGGTGTCGTCGGGACAGGCGATGGTGGATGCCGGTCAGCGCGCGCTCGCCGAGGTCGACGCCCCCGCAGCGCCCGCTCCGACCCCGTCACCGGAGGCGACGGGGTCGACCGGCGCGGAGGGTGCCCCCGCGGCATCCGGATCATCACCTCCTGCCGTGCCGGGCGTCCCGTCCGGCGACAGCGTGCCCCGCCCCGCCCCGACGCCTGTGACGGGGGATCAGATCTCGGCGGTCGGCGACTCGGTCATGCTCGCCTCTGCCCCGGCGCTGCTCGAGCGCTTCCCCGGCATCGCCGTCGACGCGGCCGTGTCACGCTCGGCGTGGGCGGGCCCGGGCATCCTGCAGCAGCTCGCCGACAGCGGGCAGCTGCGCCCGTACGTGGTCCTGGGCCTCGGGACCAACGGTCCGGTCGATCGCGACGCCCTGGAGCGGATGGCGACGATCGCGGGGCCCGAGCGCACCCTCATCCTCGTCAACGCCTTCGCGCCGCGCGACTGGATCCCCGGCGTCAACGCCGAGCTGGCCGACTTCGCCGCGACGCACCCGCGCGTGTTCATCGCCGACTGGTCGGGGGCGATCACCCCGAAGCCCGAGCTGCTCGCCGGCGACCAGATCCACCCCGACTCCGGGGGCGGGACGGTCTTCGCCGACGCCGTCGGGCAGGCCGTCGAGCGCGCGGAGGAGCATCGCGCCCTCCTCGCCTACGAGCAGGAGCTGCGCGCCTGGCGGCGCGCGCACTTCACCGTCGGCCGCGAGTTCGAGTAGCCCCCGGCGGGCCCCCGCACCAACGACGAGACCCGCCGCCCCTGGGGGCGGCGGGTCTCGGTACGACCGGGGTCGTTACTTCTTGTCGGCGTCGGCGTCGGCGGTGGAGTCGCCCTCCACCACGGCGTCCTCTGCGGCCTGCTCGGCGGCGGCACCCTCCTCGGGCGACTCCGAACCGGCGTCGGCACTCTGGTCAGCGGTGCTGTCTTCCACGGCGGCCTCCTCGGTGGTGTCCTCCGAGACAGTCTCCTCCGCGGCGGCGTCCTCCGAAGCGGGCTTGACAGCCGGGGCCGCGGTGGTCGACGTGCGCGAGCTCTTCACCTTCGGGGTGACCGGCTCCAGCACGAGCTCGATGACCGCCATCGGGGCGTTGTCACCCTTGCGGTTGCCGATCTTGGTGATGCGGGTGTAGCCACCCGGGCGGTCGGCGACCAGCGGCGCGATCTCGGTGAAGAGGACGTGCACGACCTCCTTGTCACCGATCACCGACAGCACCCGGCGACGCGCGTGCAGGTCGCCGCGCTTGGCGAAGGTGATGAGGCGCTCAGCCAGGGGACGCAGCCGCTTGGCCTTGGTCTCCGTGGTCTGGATCGACTTGTGGGTGAAGAGGGCCGCGGCGAGGTTCGCAAGAAGCAGGCGCTCGTGGGCGGGGCCGCCTCCGAGGCGGGGACCCTTCGTGGGCTTGGGCATGTCAGTTACTCCAGTCGAAAGTCAGTCGGGACGCCGCAGCTCAGGCGGTCTCGTCGTCGTAGCCGCCGTAGAAGTGCGCGCCGTCGAACCCGGGGACCGAGTCCTTCAGCGACAGGCCGAGCGAGACGAGCTTGTCGCGCACCTCGTCGACCGACTTCTGGCCGAAGTTGCGGATGTTCATCAGCTGCGTCTCCGAGAGGGCGACGAGCTCGCTGACGGTGTTGATGCCCTCGCGCTTGAGGCAGTTGTACGAGCGCACCGACAGGTCGAGGTCCTCGATCGGCATCGACAGCTCGTTGGACAGGACGGTCTCGACCGGCGCGGGGCCGATCTCGATGCCCTCGGCCTCGACGTTCAGCTCGCGGGCCAGGCCGAACAGCTCGGTCAGGGTGCGACCGGCCGAGGCGACGGCATCGCGCGGGGCGATGGAGGGCTTGGACTCGACATCCAGCACCAGCTTGTCGAAGTCGGTGCGCTCACCGGCACGGGTGGCCTCGACGCGGTACGACACCTTCAGCACGGGCGAGTAGATCGAGTCGATCGGGATCTGCCCGGCCTCGGCGTACTCGTTGCGGTTCTGGGTCGCCGACACGTAGCCACGGCCGCGCTCGATGGTCAGCTCGAGCTCGAAACGCGCGGTGTCGTTGAGGGTCGCGATGACCAGCTCGGGGTTGTGCACCTCGACGCCGGCGGGAGCGGAGATGTCGGCCGCGGTGACCTCACCGGCGCCGGTCTTGCGCAGGTAGGCGGTGATGGGCTCGTCGCGCTCGCTGGAGACGACCAGCTGCTTGATGTTGAGGATGATCTCGGTGACATCCTCCTTCACACCGGGGATGGTGCTGAACTCGTGGAGGACGCCGTCGATGCGGATCGACGTCACGGCAGCGCCGGGGATCGACGACAGGAGGCTGCGACGCAGCGCGTTGCCGATGGTGTAGCCGAAGCCCGGCTCCAGCGGCTCGACGACGAAACGGCTGCGGAACTCCCCGATCTTCTCCTCGGTCAGAGTGGGACGCTGTGCGATGAGCACGATGTGTTCCTTTCAATCACGTGCCCGCTATATGACACGTGCGGTGGGTGAAGTATTGAGTTGTGTTCAGGGATGCCGCGGGGGCGCGCACCACGAGGGACCGCGCCCCGCGGCATCCGTGAGTCAGAGAGCGAGCGTCAGACGCGGCGACGCTTGGGCGGGCGGCACCCGTTGTGCGCCTGCGGGGTGACGTCCTGGATCGAACCGACCTCGAGGCCGGCGGCCGTCAGCGAACGGATCGCGGTCTCGCGACCCGAGCCCGGACCCTTCACGAAGACGTCGACCTTCTTGACGCCGTGCTCCTGCGCCTGGCGGGCGGCCGACTCGGCGGCCATACCGGCGGCATAGGGGGTGGACTTGCGCGAGCCCTTGAAGCCCACACCCCCCGAGGACGCCCAGCTGATCACGGCGCCCGACGGGTCGGTGATCGAGACGATGGTGTTGTTGAACGTCGACTTGATGTGGGCCTGACCCACGGCGATGTTCTTCTTCTCCTTGCGGCGCGGCTTGCGCGCGGCGGACTTGGCCTGTGCCATGTGCGTGTTCTCCTAAACCCTGCAGGCCGCGCTCAGCGCGCCTTCTTCTTGCCGGCGACGGTGCGCTTCGGGCCCTTGCGGGTGCGCGCGTTGGTCTTGGTGCGCTGTCCGCGCACCGGGAGGCCGCGGCGGTGACGCAGGCCCTCGTAGGAGCCGATCTCGACCTTGCGGCGGATGTCGGCGGCCACCTCGCGGCGGAGGTCACCCTCGACCTTGAAGTTGGCCTCGATGTAGTCGCGGAGGGCGATGAGCTGGTCATCGCTGAGGTCCTTCACGCGGATGTTCTCGTCGATCTGCGTCTCGGCGAGGATCGCGTGCGAACGGGTACGGCCCACGCCGTAGATGTAGGTCAGGGCGATGACCACGCGCTTATCGCGCGGGATGTCGACGCCGGCAAGACGTGCCATGCGGCTCTCCTAGGAGTTGGTGGAGGTGTGGAGCAGGATCGGTGCCCGGGCCTCCGCCCCGAGGTGTCCCCCTTGCGGGTTCTGATCCTGCCTGTGTGTGTTCAGTTATGGGTCTTCGTCGTGAGGTCTGCGCTCAGCCCTGACGCTGCTTGTGGCGCGGGTTGGACTTGCAGATCACCATCACGTTGCCGTGGCGACGGATCACCTTGCAGTGATCGCAGATGGGCTTGACGGAGGGGTTGACCTTCATGATGTTCCTGTTCGCTGTCTTCGCCGGGCACGCGGGCTCTCCCGAGCCGCGAGGGGCGTTACTTCTCGACCGGTCTAGCGGTAGCGGTAGACGATCCGGCCGCGGGTGAGGTCGTAGGGGCTGAGCTCCACGACCACGCGGTCCTCCGGAATGATGCGGATGTAGTTCTGCCGCATCTTGCCTGAGATCGTGGCGAGCACCTTGTGACCGTTGGTGAGCTCCACGCGGAACATCGCGTTCGGCAGCGCCTCGGAGATGACACCCTCGATCTCGATGACACCGTCTTTCTTCGCCATAAACTCGCTAACGCTTGCATGCAGACCGGCCGGTCTGCGGTGGATGGGATTGTGGTGCGGCGACACGCCGATAAAGGCGCAACGCACCAAAGATCAACTATAGGTGATATCGCGTGCCGCGGCAAACCGTCCTTGCCCTTCGCCCGCGCACATCAGCCGCCCGCCCTTCCGCGCCACGCCCTTCCGCGCCACCATGGGGATTCATCCGTCGCAGATGCACGCTACATGCGCCCTCGGCGTACATCTGCGACGGATGAAGGAACGGAGAGGGGCGCGCGAAGCGCGCGGGAGCGGGTGGGCGCGGGTCGCGGGTCAGGAGAAGAGCGGGGCGAGATCGACCAATGGATCGCCCGTGAGTTGCAGGAACTCACCGTTCAGCAGGACCGTCGGCGTTCCCACTCGCCCGGTCTCGGGATTCGGCGGCGTCTGCTGCGTCATCGATGACACGAACCCGCTGTACCGCTGCTCGCTCACGCACGCGTCGACACCCTCGGCGCCGACCGACCCCGCGATCTCGATCAGCTGCGCGTCCGTCAGTCCCGACGAGCCCTCCGCCGGCTGGTTCGCGTACAGCGCCTGCATGTACGACACCGCGGAATCGGGCGCCGTCTCGGCGACGCAGTACATGGCGTTGGCCGCGCGCGTGGAGTACTCGGTGCCCTGGGAGTACCGGTCGAGGATCGCGATCGGATGGATGCCCAGGGTGATGGTCCCGTCGTCGACGAGCTGCTGCATCGACTCGCCGTAGGCCTGCTCGAACTGGTTGCAGATCGGGCACATGAAGTCGATGTAGGTGTCGAGGGTCTGCTCGCCCGTCCCGACCTCGATGGCACCGGTCTCGGCGTTGATCGAGGCCGACTGGGGTGCCGGCCCCGCGTCATCCGTCGCGTTGTTCGACCACACCACGATCGCCGCCGTCACGACGAGCGCCAGAACCACGGCGACACTCACGAGAATCGCGAACCAGTTGACCTTGCGCGTGGCGGTTGCCATCGGCGTCCTCCCTGAAAATCCCGGCGCTACCGGATCGGTGCCGGGGTGACGCCGAACGGCGCGAGCCCGGCTGCGCCGCCGTCGGGCGCGGTGAGCACCCACACACCCTCATCATGCACCGCGACGCTATGTTCCCAGTGTGAGCCGGCCGAGCCGTCGACGGTCGAGACGGTCCAGCCGTCGTCCTCGACGAACGTCGCATCCGACCCCGCGACGACCATCGGCTCGATCGCGAGGGCGAGCCCGGGCCGCACCTCGGGGCCGGGGTCGTCGACGCGGTAGTTGAACACCGACGGCGACTCGTGCATCTTCCGGCCGATGCCGTGACCGACGTACTCGCGGAGAATCCCGTAGTCCTCGCCGTGAGCCCGGATGTAGTCCTCGATCGCCGCGCCGACGTCGGCGATGTGCCGGGCGGAGGCGAGCGCCGCGATGCCCGCCCACAGCGACCCCTCCGTTACCCGCGAGAGCTGCTCCCGCTCGGCGACGAGCTCGGGGCGCGACGGGTCGGGCAGGACGACGGTGAACGCCGAGTCGCCGTTCCAGCCCTTGTACTCCGCGCCGGCATCGATCGAGAGGATGTCGCCGGGTTCGAGCGGGCGGTCACCGGGGATCCCGTGCACCACCTGCTCGTTCACCGACGCGCAGACGGTGTGCCGGTACCCGCGCACCATCTGGAAGTTCGATTTCGCCCCGCGCGAGACGATCAGATCGGATGCCGCGGCATCCAGCTCCCGCGTCGTGACGCCGGGTGCGATGAGGGCCTTCACGGCGGCGAGGGCATCGGCCGTGATGAGGCCGGGTTCGACCATCGCCCGCAGCTGCGCGGGGGTCTTGTAGATCGAGCGGCGCAGTCCCACGTTCAGACTCACGCGGCCGCGGGGCTCCCGAGCCCTCGGGCCCGGAGCGCGGCGAGGATGCGCTCGGTGATCTCGTCGACCGTGCCGGTGCCGTCGATCTCGTCGACGATGCCGCGCGTGGCGTACACGCCGATGATCGGCGCCGTCTCGCTCTCGTAGATCGCCAGGCGCTGCGCGATGACGGCCTCGGTGTCATCGGCGCGTCCCTGCTCGAGCGCACGCTTGCTCAGGCGGGCGATCGACTCCTCGCGGGGCACCTCGAGCACGATGACCGCGTCGAGCTCCTCCTCGCGGCCGCCCAGGAACTCGTCGAGGTGCATGACCTGCGGAAGGTTGCGCGGATATCCGTCGAGGAGGAAGCCGCTCGCGGCATCCTCCTTTGACAGTCGATCGCGCACGACCGCGCTCGTCAGCTCGTCGGGGACGAGCTGCCCGGCGTCGATGATCTCCTTGACCTGCACACCGAGCTCGGTGCCGCCTGCGACGTTCGCGCGGAAGACGTCGCCGGTCGAGACGACCGGCACGCCGAGCGCCTCGGCGATGCGGACGCCCTGGGTGCCCTTGCCCGAGCCCTGCGGCCCGACGATGAGGAGACGAGCCATCAGCGCAGAAGCCCTTCGTAGTGACGCTGCTGCAGCTGCGCGTCGATCTGCTTCACGGTCTCCAGACCCACACCGACGATGATGAGGATCGAGGCGCCGCCGAACGGGAAGTTCTGGTTCGCCCCCACGAGCGCCAGCGCGAACAGCGGCAGGAGCGCGACCAGGCCCAGGTAGATCGAACCCGGCAGGGTGATGCGGGTCAGCACGTAGTCGAGGTACTCCGCCGTCGGACGTCCGGCGCGGATGCCCGGGATGAAGCCGCCGTACTTCTTCATGTTGTCGGCGACGTCGACCGGGTTGAAGGTGATCGCGACGTAGAAGTAGGTGAAGCCGACGATCAGCAGGAAGTACAGCGCCATGTACAGCGGGTGATCGCCCGAGACGAGGTACTGCTGGATCCACGCCACCCAGCCCGGAACCTCCTGGCCCGGCTGCGGCTGGTTGAACTGCGCGATGAGCGCGGGGATGTACAGCAGCGACGAGGCGAAGATGACCGGCACCACACCGGCCATGTTGACCTTGATCGGGATGTAGGTGTTGGTGCCGCCGTAGGTGCGCCGGCCGACCATCCTCTTGGCGTACTGCACCGGGATCCGGCGCTGCGACTGTTCGACGAAGACCACCAGCGCGACCACGACCATGCCGACGGCGAGGACGAGGAGGAAGACCTCGAAGCCGCGCGACTGAGCGATCGCCCACATCGAGGCGGGGAACGCGGCGGCGATCGAGGTGAAGATCAGCAGAGACATGCCGTTGCCGATTCCTCGCTCGGTGACGAGCTCGGCGAACCACATGATGAGGCCGGTACCGGCGGTCATCGTGATGATCATCAGCAGCTGCGCCCACCACACGTCGTTGGTGAGCAGCTGCTCGCACTCGGGGATGCCGGTGATGCCGAAGAGCTGGCCGCTGCGCGCCACGGTCACCAGGGTGGTGGACTGCAGCAGCGCAAGCGCGATGGTCAGGTACCGGGTGTACTGCGTGAGCCTGGCCTGACCCGCCTGGCCCTCCTTGTACAGCGCCTCGAAGTGCGGGATGACCACGCGCAGCAGCTGCACGATGATGGTCGCCGTGATGTACGGCATCACACCGAGCGCGAAGATGGACAGCTGCAGCAGCGCACCGCCCGAGAACAGGTTCACGAGCGACAGCAGGCCCTCGGTCCCGGCGCTGTCGCGCAGGCAGGACTGCACGTTCGGGAAGTCCACGAACGGCGCCGGCACGTGCGCACCGAGTCGGTACAGGGCGATGATGGCGAGGGTGAAAGCGATCTTCCGCCGCAGATCCGGAGTGCGGAAGACACGCGCGATGGCGCTGAACAAGAGGCTGCCTCCATTGGGGATGCCGACGACCACGCGGGCACGCCGACTCCCAGGGTAACGCGAGGAGGGGCCGGAGCGAACTCCGACCCCTCCTGCAGGCCTTACTGGGCGGTGCCCGCCGACTCGCCGGCGGAGACCGAGCCGCCCGCGGCGACGATCTTCTGCTCAGCGGAGCCCGACACCTTGTCGACCGAGACGTTGAGCGCGACCGAGATGTCGCCGGTGCCGAGCACCTTGACCTTCTCGTTCTTGCGCACCGCGCCCTTGGCGACCAGGTCGCCGATGGTCACGTCGCCGCCCTGCGGGTAGAGCTCGGCGAGCTTGTCGAGGTTGACCACCTGGTACTCGACGCGGAACGGGTTCTTGAACCCGCGCAGCTTCGGCGTACGCATGTGGAGGGGCATCTGCCCACCCTCGAAGCCGACCTTGACCTGGTAGCGGGCCTTGGTTCCCTTGGTACCGCGACCGGCCGTCTTGCCCTTCGAACCCTCACCGCGACCCACGCGGGTCTTGGCGGTGTGAGCACCGGGGACCGGGCGGAGGTGGTGCACCTTGAGCACGCCCGGGCGCGAAGCCGGGGCATCCTTCTTCGGCGCGCTCTTCGCAGCGGTCTCCTTCTTGGGCGCAGTCTTGCGCGCCGTGGTCTTCTTCGGCGCGGACTCGACGGCCTCGGCCGTCTCTTCCTTCTTCTCCGCCATCAGTCGATCTCCTCAACCTTCACGAGGTGGGCGACAGTGCGCACGTACCCGCGGGTCTGGGCGTCATCGGGACGGACGACGGTGTCGCCGATCCGCTTGAGACCCAGGCTCCGGAGGGTGTCGCGCTGATTCTGCTTCTCGCTCACCTTGGACTTGATCTGCGTCACCTTCAGACGCGCAGCCATCAGGCACCTACCTTCGCTGCTGCCGCGGCCTCGGCCTCGGCGCGGACCAGACGGGCGGGAGCGACCTGGTCGAAGTCCAGTCCACGGCGCGCGGCGACGTGACGGGGCTCCTCCAGCTGCTTCAGCGCCTCGACGGTCGCGTGGACGATGTTGATCGTGTTCGACGAACCGAGCGACTTCGACAGCACGTCGTGGATACCCGCGCACTCGAGGACGGCACGCACCGGGCCGCCCGCGATCACACCGGTACCGGCGGCGGCGGGGCGCAGGAGCACCACACCGGCGGCAGCCTCACCCTGGACGGGGTGCGGGATGGTCGAGGCGACGCGGGGTACGCGGAAGAAGTTCCGCTTGGCCTCTTCGACGCCCTTCGAGATCGCCAGCGGCACCTCTCGGGCCTTGCCGTAGCCGACGCCCACGAGCCCGTTGCCGTCGCCGACGACGACGAGCGCGGTGAAGCTGAAGCGACGACCACCCTTGACGACCTTCGACACGCGGTTGATCGTCACGACGCGCTCGAGGAACTGGCTCTCGCTGCGGTCGCGCGACCCACGGTCGCGGTTCGGGTTGCGCTCACGTCCACCGCGGCGCGGCTCGCGCTCACGCTCGGCGGGAGCGGTGGCGGCCTCGGCCGGAGCCTCGGCAGCGGCCTCTGCGGTCACGTTGTTCTCCTTGTTGTCACTCACAGGTTGAGCCCCCCTTCGCGGGCGCCGTCGGCGATGGCCGCGACACGACCTGCGTATCGGTTGCCGCCGCGGTCGAACACCACGTCGGAGACGCCGGCGGCCTTCGCGCGCTCAGCGACCAGCTCGCCGACCTTGCGGGCCTTGGCGGTCTTGTCACCGTCGAACCCGCGCAGGTCGGTTTCGAGCGTCGATGCGGATGCCACGGTGTGGCCCTTGCTGTCGTCGACGACCTGGACGAACACGTGGCGTGCCGAACGGGTGACGACCAGGCGGGGACGCTCGGAGGTGCCGACGACCTTCTTGCGAAGGCGGGCGTGACGGCGCGACCGCGCGTCGGACTTCGTCTTCACAGCCATGGTTACTTACCAGCCTTTCCGGCCTTGCGCCGAACGACCTCGCCGGCGTAGCGCACACCCTTGCCCTTGTACGGCTCGGGCTTGCGGATCTTGCGGATGTTCGCAGCCACCTCGCCGACGGCCTGCTTGTCGATGCCGCTCACGGTGACCTTGTTGTTGCCCTCGACCGTGAGCGTGATGCCCGCGGGGGGCTCGACGAGCACCGGGTGCGAGAAGCCGAGCGCGAACTCGATCGAGCTGCCCTTCTGCGCGACGCGGTAGCCGGTGCCGACGACCTCGAGGCCCTTGGTGTAGCCCTGGGTGACGCCGATGATGTTGTTGTTGATGAGCGTGCGGGTCAGGCCGTGGAGCGACCGCGACTCGCGCTCGTCGTCGGGACGGGTGACGATCACCTGGTTGTCCTCGACCTTGACTTCGATGGGACGGGCCACGGTGAGCGCGAGTTCGCCCTTGGGGCCCTTGACCGCGACGTCCTGTCCGGTCACCGTGATGGTGACGCCGGAGGGGATGTCGATCGGGAGACGTCCGATACGCGACATGTCAGATCACCACACGTAGGCGAGGACTTCCCCACCCACGCCCTTCTGCTCGGCCTGACGGTCGGTGAGAAGACCGGAGGAGGTGGACAGGATGGCAACGCCCAGACCGCCGAGGACCGTGGGGATCTCGGAGGACTTCGCGTAGACGCGCAGGCCCGGCTTCGACACGCGCTTGATGCCGGCGATGGACCGCTCGCGGTTCGGGCCGTACTTCAGCGTCAGGGTCAGCGTCTGGCCGACACGGGCGTCCTCGACGGCCCAGTCGGAGATGTAGCCCTCCTGCTTGAGGATGTCGGCGATGTGGGTCTTGAGCTTCGAGCTCGGCAGCGACACGGAGTCGTGGTGCGCCGAGTTCGCGTTGCGCAGACGGGTCAGCATGTCAGCGACCGGGTCTGTCATCGTCATTTCTTAGCTTCTTTCGTTCATGAGGTATCGGCAGCCGTTACACGACTGACGACCTTCCATGGTCAGGTGTTACTGCTGTGCGCCCTCGGCGCGGAAGGGGAAGCCGAGGTGGCGCAGGAGCGCGCGGCCCTCGTCATCCGTCTTCGCCGACGTCACGATCGTGATGTCGAACCCGCGGACGCGGTCGATCTTGTCCTGGTTGATCTCGTGGAAGACCGACTGCTCCTGCAGGCCGAAGGTGTAGTTGCCGTTGCCGTCGAACTGCGTGCCCGACAGGCCGCGGAAGTCGCGGATGCGAGGCAGAGCCAGGTTGACCAGGCGGTCCAGGAACTCCCACGCGCGGTCGCCCCGCAGGGTGACGTGCGCGCCGATGGCCTGGCCCTCACGCAGCTTGAACTGCGCGATGGACTTGCGGGCCTTGGTCACGACCGGCTTCTGACCGGTGATCTTGGTGAGGTCGTCGACCGCACCATCGATCACCTTGCTGTCGCGAGCTGCCTCGCCGACACCGGTGTTGACCACGACCTTCACGAGGCCCGGAATCTGCATGACGTTGGCGTAGCCGAACTCGTCCTGCAGCTTCTTCTGGATCTCGGACTTGTACTTCTGCTTCAGGCGGGGCTGGATTTTGCCAGCCTCGACGGCAGTTGCGCTGCTCATATTCAGAGGTCCTTGCCTGACTTCTTCGCGTAGCGCACGCGGACGGTGCGCTTCACGCCGTCCTTGACCTGCTCCTCGACGCGGTGACCGACGCGGGTCGGCTTCTTCGTCTGGGGGTCGACCAGGGAGACGTTGGAGATGTGGATCGGGGCTTCCATCGTTTCGATGCCACCCGTCTTGGTGCCGCGCTGGGACTGGCCCACGCGGTTGTGCTTGGTGACGAAGTTCACGCCTTCGACGATCACGCGGTTCTGCTCGGGAAGGACCTCGAGGACCTTGCCCTGCTTACCGCGGTCTCCGCCGCGCTCGGGCTTGGCGCCCGAGATGACCTGAACCAGGTCGCCCTTCTTGATCTTCGCCATGATCAGATGACCTCCGGGGCGAGCGAGACGATCTTCATGAACCGCTTGTCGCGCAGCTCACGGCCGACCGGCCCGAAGATGCGGGTGCCGCGGGGCTCCCCGTCGCTCTTCAGGATGACGGCGGCGTTCTCGTCGAACTTGATGTATGAGCCGTCGGCACGTCGGGTCTGCTTGACCGTCCGGACGACGACCGCCTTGACGACGTCACCCTTCTTGACGTTGCCGCCGGGGATGGCGTCCTTCACGGTGGCGACGATGACGTCGCCCACGCCGGCGTACCGACGGTTGGAGCCGCCGAGCACGCGAATGGTGAGCAGCTCCTTGGCGCCGGTGTTGTCGGCGACCTTCAGCCGGGATTCGTTCTGAATCATGTCTTACTTCGCCTTCTCGAGGACCTCGACCAGACGCCACCGCTTGGTGGCCGACAGGGGTCGGGTCTCGTTGATGAGGACGAGGTCGCCGATGCCGGCCGTGTTGGCCTCGTCGTGCGCCTTCACCTTGGACGTGCGGCGGATGACCTTGCCGTACAGCGGGTGCTTCACGCGGTCCTCGACCTCGACGACGATGGTCTTGTCCATCTTGTCGCTGACGACGTAGCCGCGGCGGGCCTTGCGGTACCCGCGGGCATCGGCGTCGCGCACATCGTGCTCGGCGCTCTCGTGGCCCTTGACCTGCTCCTTGGCGGCGTCGGCCTTCTTCGCGGTGGCCATCACTCAGCCCCCTCTTCCTTCGCGGCCGAGTCAGCGGCATCCGCCTTCTTGGCCTTCGTCTTCTTGGTCTTCGTCGCGGTCTCCACCGGCGCGGGCGTGGCACGGATGCCGAGCTCGCGCTCACGGATCACGGTGTACAGCCGCGCGATGTCGCGCTTGACGGCGCGAATGCGGCCGTGGCTCTCGAGCTGGCCGGTGGCCGACTGGAAGCGCAGGTTGAACAGCTCTTCCTTGGCCTTGCGCAGCTCCTCGACCAGGCGCTGGTCTTCGAACGTGTCGAGCTCGCTCGGTGCGAGCGTCTTGGTGCCGATCGCCATTACGCGTCGCCCTCCTCGCGCTTGATGATGCGTGCCTTCAGGGGCAGCTTGTGGATGGCACGGGTGAGCGCCTCACGAGCGAGCTGCTCGTTCACGCCCGAGACCTCGAAGAGGACCCGGCCCGGCTTGACGTTGGCGACCCACCACTCCGGCGAACCCTTACCGGAACCCATGCGGGTTTCGGCGGGCTTCTTGGTGAGCGGTCGGTCGGGGTAGATGTTGATCCACACCTTGCCGCCACGCTTGATGTGACGGGTCATCGCGATACGAGCGGACTCGATCTGACGGTTCGTCACGTACGCGGGGGTGAGGGCCTGGATGCCGAACTCGCCGAAGGAGACCTTCGTGCCGCCGGTGGCCTGGCCCGAGCGACCCGGGTGGTGCTGCTTGCGGTACTTGACCTTGCGGGGAATGAGCATTACGCCGACGCTCCTTCTGCGACGGGGGCCTCGCTGCGGGGGCCACGGCGGCGGTCGCCGCGGTCGTCACGACCGCGCGACTTGGGCGCGTTCGCCTGCTCGCGTGCGAGTTCCTTGTTGGTGAGGTCGCCCTTGTAGATCCAGACCTTCACGCCGATGCGGCCGAAGGTGGTCTTGGCCTCGTAGAAGCCGTAGTCGATGTTCGCGCGAAGCGTGTGCAGCGGCACACGGCCCTCGCGGTAGAACTCCGAACGGCTCATCTCGGCGCCGCCGAGGCGACCGGAGACCTGGATGCGGACGCCCTTGGCGCCGGCGCGCTGCGCGCCCTGCAGACCCTTGCGCATCGCGCGGCGGAACGCCACACGAGCCGAGAGCTGCTCCGCGATGCCCTGGGCGACCAGCTGAGCGTCGGCCTCGGGGTTCTTCACCTCGAGGATGTTCAGCTGGATCTGCTTGCCGGTGAGCTTCTCGAGGTCGGCGCGGATGCGCTCGGCCTCGGCGCCGCGACGACCGATCACGATGCCCGGGCGGGCGGTGTGGATGTCGACGCGGACGCGGTCACGGGTGCGCTCGATCTCGATGTTGCTGACACCGGCGCGGTCGAGCTGCTTCTGCAGCAGCTGACGGATCTTGATGTCCTCGGCCACGTAGTCGGCGTAGCGCTGACCCGGCTTCGTCGAGTCGGAGAACCACCGCGACACGTGGTCGGTGGTGATGCCGAGGCGGAAGCCGTACGGGTTGACCTTCTGTCCCATTACTTGCTCGCCTTCTTGCTCGTGGCAGCCGGAGCCGTCTCGGCGACCTCGGGGGTCGACAGCACGACGGTGATGTGGCTGGTGCGCTTCTTGATCTGGAACGCGCGACCCTGGGCACGGGGCTGGAAACGCTTGAGCGTCGTGCCCTCGTCCACGTACGCGTTCTTCACGTACAGGTCGGCGTCGTCGAGGTACTCGTTCTCCTTGTCGGCCTTGACGCGAGCATTCGCGATGGCCGACTCGACGAGCTTGTAGATGGGCTCACTGGCGCTCTGCTGAGCGAACTTCAGGATGGCCAGGGCCTCCTGAGCCTGCTTGCCCTTGATGAGAGCGACGACACGACGAGCCTTCTGAGGGGTCACGCGGATGTGTCGCACGCGTGCGATGGACTCCACCATTTCTCTCTCCTTGCGCCCCCGCGTCAGCGGCGGCGGCCCTTCTTGTCGTCCTTCTCGTGACCGCGGAAGGTGCGGGTGGGCGCGAACTCGCCCAGCTTGTGGCCGACCATCGTCTCGGTGACGAAGACCGGGATGTGCTTGCGGCCGTCGTGCACGGCGATCGTGTGGCCGAGCATGGCCGGCACGATCATCGAGCGACGTGACCACGTCTTGATGACGTTCTTGGTTCCCGCCTCGTTCTGCGAAACAACCTTGCGAAGCAGGTGCTCGTCGACGAAGGGGCCCTTCTTAAGACTGCGTGGCATCTGAAGTTCCTACCTACTTGCGCTTCTTGCCGGCGTTGCGACGGCGGACGATGAGCTTGTCGCTCTCCTTGTTGGCGTGGCGGGTGCGGCCCTCGGCCTGACCCCACGGCGACACCGGGTGACGACCGCCCGAGGTCTTGCCCTCACCACCACCGTGCGGGTGGTCGACCGGGTTCATGGCGACACCACGCACGGTCGGGCGGACGCCCTTCCAGCGCTTGCGGCCGGCCTTGCCCCAGTTGATGTTGGACTGTTCGGCGTTGCCGACCTCGCCGATCGTCGCGCGGCAGCGGACGTCGACGTTGCGGATCTCACCCGAGGGCAGACGCAGCTGGGCGTACGGGCCGTCCTTCGCGACCAGGCGCACAGCGGCGCCGGCCGAGCGGGCCATCTTCGCGCCGCCACCGGGGCGGAGCTCGATGGCGTGGATGACGGTACCCGTGGGGATGTTGCGCAGCGGCAGGTTGTTGCCCGGCTTGATGTCCGCAGACGGACCCGACTCGACCACGTCGCCCTGCGCCAGCTTGTTCGGCGCGAGGATGTAGCGCTTCTCACCGTCGACGTAGTGCAGCAGCGCGATGCGTGCGGTGCGGTTGGGGTCGTACTCGATGTGCGCGACCTTGGCGTTCACGCCGTCCTTGTCGTCACGACGGAAGTCGATGACGCGGTACTGGCGCTTGTGGCCACCACCGATGTGACGGGTCGTGATACGGCCCTGGTTGTTGCGGCCACCGGTCTTAGCCAGCGGGCGGAGGAGGGACTTCTCGGGCGTCGATCGGGTGATCTCGGCGAAGTCCGCCACCGACGAGCCGCGGCGACCGGGGGTCGTGGGCTTGTACTTGCGAATAGCCATGTTCTCGTCCTTATCCCGCCGGTCAGCCGACCGCGGTGAAGATGTCGATGGTGCCCGACTTCAGGGTCACGATGGCGCGCTTGGTGTCCTTGCGCTTGCCCATGCCGAAGCGGGTGCGACGGGCCTTGCCCGTGCGGTTCAGCGTGTTGACCGAGGCCACCTTGACGCCGAAGATCTTCTCGATCGCGAGCTTGATCTCGGTCTTGGTCGCCCGCGGGTCGACGAGGAAGGTGTACTTGCCCTCGTCGATGAGCCCGTAGCTCTTCTCGGACACGACCGGCTTCAGGATGATGTCGCGCGGGTCCTTATTGACGGCGATGTTGCTCATGCCGAGACCTCCTGGGTGGTGGCCGTGCGAGCCGAGACGAAGGCGTCGTACGCGGCCTTGGTGAAGACGATGTCGTCGGAGACGAGCACGTCGTAGGCGTTGAGCTGATCGAAGGACAGCACGTGGACGTACGCGAGGTTGCGGACGCTCATGACGCTGACCTCGTCGGTGCGCTCCACCACGACCAGGACGTTCTTGACGGCGCCGAGTGCGGTGAGCACGGACGCCGCGGCCTTGGTCGAGGGCGCATCGGTCACGCCGAGGGACTCGACGATGTGGAGGCGCTCACCACGGGCGCGGTCGCTCAGGGCGCCCAGGAGCGCCGCGGCGATCATCTTCTTGGGGGTGCGCTGCGAGTAGTCGCGGGGCTGCGGACCGTGGACGGTGCCACCGCCGCGGTGCTGCGGCATGCGGACCGAACCCTGACGGGCGTTACCCGTGCCCTTCTGCTTGAAGGGCTTGCGACCCGAACCCGAGACGTCGCCGCGGGTCTTGGTGGCGTGCGTCCCCTGGCGGGCGGCGGCACGCTGGGCGACGACGACCTGGTGGATCAGCGGGATGTTCGTCTTGACGTCGAAGAGCGCGGCGGGCAGCTCGACAGAGCCGGCCTTCTTGCCGTCGGCCTTCAGGACGTCGAGCGCGAGAGTGGAGTCAGCCATGTCGATCAGGCACCCTTCACTGCGTTGCGGACGTAGACGGTACGGCCACGGGCACCGGGGACGGCGCCCTTGACGAGCAGCAGACCCTTCTCGGCGTCCACGGCGTGCACCGTGAGGTTGAGAACGGTCACGCGCTCGCCGCCCATACGGCCGGCCATGCGCATGCCCTTGAAGACGCGGCTCGGGGTCGACGATGCGCCGATCGAACCGGGCTTGCGGTGGTTGCGGTGAGCACCGTGCGAAGCCGAGACACCGGCGAAGTTGTGACGCTTCATCACACCCGCCGTGCCCTTGCCCTTGCTGGTGCCGACGACGTCGACCAGCTGGCCGGCCTCGAAGACGCCGTCCACCGTGAGCTCCTGACCGAGTGAGTAGTCAGCGGCGTCAGCGGTGCGCACCTCGGTGAGGTGACGGCGGGGGGTGACGCCCGCGGCCTCGAAGTGGGCCGTCAGGGGCTTGTTCACCTTGCGGGGGTCGATGGCGCCGGCGGCGATCTGGACGGCCGAGTAGCCGTCCTTCTCCGCGGTGCGGATCTGGGTGACCACGTTGGGGGTCACCTCGATGACGGTGACGGGAACGAGCTTGCCGTTCTCATCCCAGACCTGGGTCATGCCGAGCTTGGTGCCCAGCAGAGCCTTGGAGACTTTTTCGTTGATGTGTGCCATGTCGACGAACCTCAGAGCTTGATCTCGATGTTGACGTCGGCCGGCAGGTCAAGGCGCATCAGCGAGTCGACGGCCTTGGGCGTGGGATCGATGATGTCGATCAGACGCTTGTGGGTGCGCATCTCGAAGTGCTCGCGGCTGTCCTTGTACTTGTGGGGCGACCGGATGACGACGACGACGTTCTTCTCCGTCGGGAGGGGCACGGGGCCCACGACCGTCGCGCCGGCACGGGTCACGGTGTCGACGATCTTGCGCGCCGACGAGTCGAGACCGGCGTGGTCGTACGACTTCAGTCGGATGCGGATCTTCTGTCCCGCCATGTGTCTGCTCACTCTCTTTCCGCGTCGTACCGTCCCGGAGGGCCCGGGGGCATTGGACGCACGGTGGCGCTGACGCGCCGTGGCACTTTCGCACCGCTTGCGCAGTGCGTGCTGCACCGCTGTTCTTCTGTCAATCCGGGCACGCGCGGCACCCGGCTTCCATGTCCCCTTCGGCACGCGAACGCGCGGCTCACGAGCCGGATGGGGAAGGATGTGTGCTGTTCTGCTGCCCGCGGCCTAGGCCTGTGGCGCTTGCGCACCGCCTATGCACTGCCCTGGCAGTGATCCGTCGCACGCCGAAGCGCGCCGGAATGTGGAACTGGAACAGTCTACGTGTCGCCCGGGCGTGTCGCAAACTCGGGCGTGTCGCGCCCGCGTGTCGGACGCCGCGCCGCCCCCGACCCGCGAGGGTGCACGCCCAACCCGCGAGGGTGCACCCCCAGCCCGCGACGGTGCACGTTTCACATCCGGGCGCGGGCCGACCACCCCTGGCCGAGCAGCGAGGCCCACAGCGTCGTCGCATCCGCTCTCTCCGGCCACCCCCAGTGCATGCCGGTCCATCCCGTCGCCGCCTCGATCGCGCCGAAACGTTCGCGCTGATCCGCCACGACCTCCGACCCCGACCGACCGCGGGTGAAGCGCGGGTCGCTGGTCTTGACCATGCCGTCGAACTCGCCGAATCGTCGGAGCGCCGGCCACGCGAAGTCCAACCAGAAGCGGCCGAGTGAGGTCTCGACCGGCATCTGGAGGGCGGGAGCGGGCATCCCGAGCTCCCACATCAGGTATCGGCTCTCGCTCTCGCCCGGCAGCTGAGCGCGTCCGTCGGCGAGCTCGATGATCGTGCGTGCCACACGAACCCCCCGGCCGCCCCGGGCCGCGGTGATCCGGTGTCGCACGAGCCGTCGGAACCCGTCGGCCGCAGCCGGATCGAGCTCGCGCCGAGCGTCATCCCACGCCACCAGGCGCAACGCACCGTCGAACGCGGCGAGCGCAGCCTGCGCGGGCAGCATGCGGATCACGTCGGCGACCGTGCGATCCAGGCTCGTCACCAGCATCCCGTTGATCTCGGCGATGTCCTCATCGGGGAGGGCCAGCTTGTGCCTGACGACGTCGCCACGCGTTTTGGGCGGATTCTCCCCACGGGGGATGACATGCACACGATCGTGCGGCCGACTCAGCGGCAGGCCGTGCAGCGCCGCCGCCGTCACGTGCGAGAACACGATGGCGGACCGCGCAGACGCCGCGACAGCCGTGGCTCTCAGGACCTGCCGTTCGTCGGCGAAGGCTCCGGCCCAGGCTTCGGTGCGCACCAGAGCACCGGCGCGCAGCCGGGAGAAGCCGTGTGGCGGCGAGCGGAACTCCGCGCTGCGAAGGATGTCGGGGGTCGGCGTGATCGTCACGCGTCGAGCGTGACCCACCCGGACGATCGGCGGGCGGGATCGCCGGCGATCGGTGGAGACGAACCGAAGACCCCGGTCTGTGCAGGAGCGGTGGACGCCTACTGGTTGCCGATGTGCTTGTCGACGTTCGCGCGGACGTTGTCGACGTGCTGGTCCACGGAGTCGGGCGCGACCTTCTTGACGAACTCCGCCGCCGCGTCGAGCGCCTTGTCACTGGCGTCCTCGGCCTGCTGGCTCTTGAGTGCTTCGTCGATCTTGTCTTTGTGCTGGTCGAGGAACTGCTTGCCCTGGTTGACGAGGTCGTCGATTCCCATGAAGGACTCCTTTGTGCCGTTTGACCCATCATGGCCGTCTTCCGGTGGACGCGGGTAGACCCTTTCACCGCATATGAGGGCACCCTCGCGGGGAGGGAGGGCACCCTCGCGGGGAGGGAGGGCACCCTCGCGGGGGAAGCGAGAACCCCCCGGGCATGAGCCCGGGGGGTTCTCGTGGGTGCGCCTAGGGCGCGGAGATCACTTGAGGATCTTGGTCACCGTGCCGGCGCCGACGGTGCGGCCACCCTCACGGATCGCGAAGCCGAGGCCCTCCTCCATGGCGATCGGCTGGATCAGCTCGACCGTCATGTCGGTGGTGTCACCGGGCATGACCATCTCGGTGCCCTCGGGCAGCGAGATGACGCCGGTGACGTCGGTGGTGCGGAAGTAGAACTGCGGACGGTAGTTCGTGAAGAACGGGTTGTGACGGCCGCCCTCCTCCTTGGACAGGATGTACGCCGTGCCCTCGAAGTTGGTGTGCGGGGTGACCGAACCGGGCTTCACGACGACCTGGCCGCGCTCGACGTCGTCGCGCTTGAGACCACGAAGGAGCAGACCACAGTTCTCGCCGGCCCACGCCTCGTCGAGCTGCTTGTGGAACATCTCGATACCCGTGACCGTGGTCTTCTGCGTCGGGCGGATGCCGACGATCTCGACCTCGGAGTTGATGGCGAGGGTGCCACGCTCGGCGCGGCCCGTGACGACGGTGCCACGACCGGTGATGGTGAAGACATCCTCGATGGGCATGAGGAACGGCTTGTCCTTGTCACGCACCGGGTCGGGGATGGACTCGTCGGCGGCGTCCATCAGCTCGACGATCGACTCGACCCACTTGTCGTCACCCTCGAGAGCCTTCAGGCCCGAGACGCGGACGACCGGAGCGTCATCGCCGGGGAAGCCCTGGCTGGACAGCAGCTCGCGGACCTCGAGCTCGACGAGCTCCAGGATCTCCTCGTCGTCGACCATGTCGGCCTTGTTCAGCGCGACCATCAGGTAGGGCACGCCGACCTGCTTGGCGAGCAGAACGTGCTCACGGGTCTGAGCCATCGGGCCGTCGGTGGCGGCGACCACGAGGATCGCACCGTCCATCTGAGCGGCACCGGTGATCATGTTCTTGATGTAGTCGGCGTGACCCGGGGCGTCCACGTGAGCGTAGTGACGCTTGGGGGTCTCGTACTCGACGTGCGAGATGTTGATCGTGATGCCGCGCTGACGCTCCTCGGGAGCCGAGTCGATCGACGCGAAGTCGCGCTGCACGTTGGTGGCCGACGGGTACTTGTCGGCGAGCACCTTCGAGATCGCGGCGGTGAGCGTGGTCTTGCCGTGGTCGACGTGACCGATCGTTCCGATGTTCACGTGCGGCTTGGTCCGCTCGAACTTGGCCTTAGCCACTGGGTCCTCCTCAGGACGGTCGTGTAGAAGTTCCGGGCACTGGTTTGCGACCGGTCGTCTACGGGGATGGCTCTCAGTGTAGTAGAGAGGGTTTCTGGTGGTTGGTGTGCGCGTGGCCCCGGAGGGTCACTCGCCCTTGGTCTTCTGGACGATCTCGTCCATGACGTTGCGCGGAACCTCGGCGTAGCTGTCGAACTCCATGGAGTACACAGCACGGCCCGAGGTCTTCGAGCGCAGGTCGCCGATGTAGCCGAACATCTCCGACAGCGGCACGTTGGCACGCACCACCTTGACGCCGGCGGCATCCTCCATCGACTGGATCTGCCCGCGACGGGAGTTCAGGTCGCCGATGACGTCGCCCATGTACTCCTCGGGAGTACGCACCTCGACGGCCATGATCGGCTCGAGGATGACGGGGTTCGCCTTGCGGATGGCCTCCTTGAAGCCCATCGACCCGGCGATCTTGAACGCCATCTCCGACGAGTCGACGTCGTGCGCCGCGCCGTCGAGGAGGATCGCCTTCACGCCGACCATCGGGTAGCCCGCCAGGACACCGACGTTCATCGCGTCCTGGAAACCGGCGTCGACCGAAGGGATGTACTCGCGCGGGATGCGGCCACCGGTGACCTTGTTCTCGAACTCGTACGTCTTGTCGGCCGTGACCTCGAGCGGCTCGATCGCGAACTGGATCTTCGCGAACTGACCCGAACCACCGGTCTGCTTCTTGTGGGTGTAGTCGTGACGCTCGACGGTCTTGCGGATCGTCTCGCGGTACGCGACCTGGGGCTTTCCGACGTTGGCCTCGACCTTGAACTCGCGCTTCATGCGGTCCACGAGGATGTCGAGGTGCAGCTCGCCCATACCGCGGATGACGGTCTGGCCGGTCTCGGCGTTCTGCTCCACACGGAACGTCGGGTCCTCTTCGGCGAGCTTCTGGATCGCCAGACCCAGCTTCTCCTGGTCGGCCTTGGTCTTGGGCTCGATGGCGACCTCGATGACCGGCTCGGGGAAGGTCATCGACTCCAGGACGACCTGGTTGCTGCTGTCGGACAGCGTGTCGCCCGTGGTGGTGTCCTTCAGGCCGATGACGGCGTAGATGTGCCCCGCGGTGACCGAGTCGACCGGCATCTCCTTGTTGGCGTGCATCTGGAAGATCTTCCCGATGCGCTCCTTCTTGCCCTTGGTCGCGTTGACGACCTGGGCACCGGAGTCGAGGTGACCCGAGTACACGCGGATGTAGGTGAGGCGACCGAAGAACGGGTGCGTGACGATCTTGAACGCCAGCGCCGTGAAGGGCTCATCGCGGTCGGGGTGACGCTCGATGATGATCTCTTCGTTCTTGGGGTCCTTCGCCTCGATGGCGGGGACGTCCAGCGGCGAGGGGAGGTAGTCCACGACCGCGTCGAGCATCGGCTGCACACCGCGGTTCTTGAACGCCGAGCCGCACAGCACGGGGTAGACCTCGCTGGCGATCGTCATCTTGCGGATGGCGCCCTTGATCTCCTCGTGGGTGAGCTCCTCGCCGCCGAAGTACTTCTCCAGGAGGACCTCGTCGCTTTCGGCGACGGTCTCCATGAGCTTCTCGCGGTACTCGTTGGCCTTGTCCACGAGGTCGGCCGGGATCTCCTGGATCTCGTACTTCGCACCCATGGTCACGTCACCCTTGGCGTCACCGGGCCACACCAGCGCACGCATGTAGACGAGGTCCACAACGCCGACGAAGTCGTTCTCGGCGCCGATCGGGATCTGCAGGACGAGGGGCTTTGCCTTCAGGCGGTTGACGATCGTGTCGACCGTGAAGTAGAAGTCGGCACCGAGCTTGTCCATCTTGTTGACGAAGCAGATGCGGGGGACGTCGTACTTGTCGGCCTGACGCCACACCGTCTCGGACTGGGGCTCGACGCCCTCCTTGCCGTCGAAGACGGCGACGGCACCGTCGAGCACGCGGAGCGAGCGCTCCACCTCGACGGTGAAGTCGACGTGCCCGGGGGTGTCGATGATGTTGATCTGGTTCTTCTCCCAGAAGCACGTCACCGCGGCGGAGGTGATCGTGATGCCACGCTCCTGCTCCTGCTCCATCCAGTCGGTGGTGGCAGCGCCGTCGTGGGTCTCGCCGATCTTGTGGTTGACGCCCGTGTAGAAGAGGATGCGCTCGGTCGTCGTCGTCTTGCCGGCATCGATGTGCGCCATGATGCCGATGTTGCGGACCTTCTTGAGGTCGGTGAGCACTTCTTGTGCCACGGGGTGTCTTCCTTACCTTGTGTCGGGCTTCACCGGCCGGAGGGGTGGCCTCCGGCCGGTGAGAGGATGCTGGTTACCAGCGGTAGTGCGCGAAGGCGCGGTTCGACTCGGCCATCTTGTGGGTGTCCTCGCGACGCTTGACCGCGGCACCCAGGCCGTTCGAGGCATCCAGGATCTCGTTCTGGAGGCGCTCGGTCATGGTCTTCTCGCGACGGCCCTTGGCGTAGCTGACGAGCCAGCGGAGCGCGAGCGTGTTGGCGCGGTGCGGCTTGACCTCGACCGGCACCTGATAGGTCGAACCGCCGACGCGGCGGCTCTTGACCTCGAGGGTGGGGCGGACGTTGTCGAGCGCCTTCTTGAGGGTCGCGACGGCGTCCTGGCCGTTCTTGGCCTCCACGCCGCGCAGGGCGTTGTAGACGATCGACTCGGCGATGGACTTCTTGCCGTCGACGAGGATCTTGTTGACGAGCTGGGTGACGATCGGCGCACCGTAGACCGGGTCGTTGACGACGACGCGGCGAGGAGCGGGTCCCTTACGAGGCATCTAACTCAACCCTTCTTCGCGCCGTAGCGGCTACGGGCCTGCTTGCGGTTCTTCACGGCCTGGGTGTCCAGGGCGCCGCGGACGATCTTGTAGCGGACACCGGGGAGGTCCTTCACACGGCCGCCGCGGACGAGCACCAGCGAGTGCTCCTGCAGGTTGTGGCCCTCACCGGGGATGTAGGCGGTGACCTCGGTCCCGTTGCGCAGCTTCACACGGGCGACCTTGCGCATCGCCGAGTTCGGCTTCTTCGGGGTGGTGGTGTACACGCGGGTGCACACGCCCGCCTGCTGCGGGTTCGCCTTCAGGGCGGGCGCCTTGGTCTTCGAGACCTTGGGCGAGCGACCCTTGCGAACCAACTGCTGAATGGTTGGCACGTTCTCTCCTTGTCAGTGCTGCACGGTGACAGCGTCGTGGTTTCACCACAGATCCACCGGCGCAGCAGAATGACCTGACGCGATTTCAAGGGTGGATATGCCGTGGGGGTGGCCTGTTCGCAGAACCAATCCCTGTGCGGCGCCGGGACGGCCGCTCGCCGGACCCAATCGTCGTGAGGCACAGCGGACGGCGCGCGTGAGCGCACACCCGCTCAATGATACGCCCCTTTCCGGGACCGGGCAATTCAGACCGGAAGGGAGAGCAGTGCGACGATCGCGACGACGGCCGCCACCAGGACCACGACCGCCACGATCACCGCCACCGCGGCCCGCCACCGCGACCGCTGCCGCCGCTCGGCCGCCGCTCGGCCGGCATCCACGACGGGCTGCGCAGGTTGGGAGGCGGGGGCGGTGCGCGGCACGCGGGCAGCCGTGTCGGCGCGGGGGCCGTAGACGTCGGTCTCGGGACCGGGCCGTCGCGCCGTCCGCGCAGCCCCGTCGCCATTCGTCGCGCCGCCGGCGTCGGGGGCAGGACGGATGACACCGGTCGACCGCGCATCGGCGGTGCGCACCGTCCATTCGTCCACACCGTCGCCGCGGCTGCGCGCCCGCCCTGAGACGACCGTCTCCTCGGCGGGGGCATGCCGGCTGGAGGGCGCGGTGGTCTCGACCGGGGCCTGACGCCGCGAGAGCAGCGTCTGCTCGACAGGGGCCTGAGAGTCGAGCTCCGGCGCGCCGGGCGCCTGACGCTTCGAGGGCGCCGTCCGTTCGTCGGGGACGTCGGTCATCGTCAGCTGTTGCTGCGCACCAGGCGGATCTCGGCGTCACCGAGGAAGAACCGGTCCCCCGCCTCGACCTCGACCCCCGAGGGAGCCTCGACCTCGGTCCCCATCAGAGTCGCGAACACGACGCCGTTGGTGGAGCCGAGATCGAGGATGTACCAGGTGTCCTTTCGCAGTTCCAGGCGGGCGTGCGTGCTCGAGACCGTGGAGTCGTCGATCCGGATCAGCTGAGCCCGCGGGTGATCGGGATCGGGCAGGGGCTTACGGCCGAGGATCGCGACGTCGGAGGTGATCGCGATCGACTCCCCCGCGGGCGTGACGACCGCCCAGTTCGTCCGGCGGCGGCGCGCGACGATCGTCTGGTCGAGACCGTCGTCGAGGTCGGGCACCCCGGGCCGGGCGTACTGCGCCGAGACCGCTCCGCCTGCGGCCCGGGGGGTGCCGGCCACCGGTGCGCCGGCGATCGCGGACACCGGACCGGAGGTCTCGGGGAACGGCTCGGATTCGGGCATCGGCGAGTGCGCGGGCCGCCACGGCTCGTCATCGTCGGGCGCCGAGGGCGCAGGGCCGGCCTCGGGAGCCGGATCTGCGGACGGCATCCGGGTCAGGGGCGCCTGGAAGAGCGGGACGGATGACGCGGGGTCGGCGTCTTCGCCGGCATCCGTCGTATCGGCGGTGCCGCGACGACGGATGCCCGGGACGTCCTCGCCGCCGGCGGACGGCGTCGCGCCGTCGGAGGGAGCGGCGCCGTCGGAGGGGGTGACGGCGCCGGGGACGGCGGCGATCGGTGCGGGCGCCCCGGTGACGGCTCCGGTGACCTCTCCGGTGACGTCCTGGTCGAGGACGAATCCGTTCCACACCGACGCGGAACGACGGATCTCGGCGCGCGAGGCGGCAGCGCCGCCCGGTTCCGACGCGGCATCGGGCTCGCGCTCGTCGGCGCGGGCGCCGGAGACCCCCGCGGCGACGGCCTCGGCCCCGGAGGCGCCCTCGACCGGCGGGGCGGGGGGCGCCTCGTCGACATCCCCGCTCGCTGCGGGCTGCTCCGCCGGGTCGGGGTCCCACGACCGCACCGGGCGGAAGGGCTCGACCGACGGCCACACCGGTCCGGAACGCACCGGGCTGTCAGGTCGAGATGCGGCCGGCGCCGACGGCCACGACGGGAGGGAGGAGGGGTCGGATGCCGCCGGCGCGGCCTCCGACGCAGGCTCGGGATCCGTCGCCGGATCCGCTGCGGGCACGTCCTCCGCTGCGGGAGGGGTGAAACGCGGCGGCTCGGGCGCGGCGAACAATCCACTCAGCACGTCGTCATCGCCGGACTCCCGACCGGCTCCGGCCGACGCCGTCGCGATCGGCGCCGTGTCGCTGGGTTCGACCGCGAGGGTCGCGGCAGGAGGGGCCGCCCGGCGCGCCTCGTCGGTCGAGGATTCCTCGTCCAGTTCCGGATCGCCGAGATCGGCGTCAGCGGCCTCCCCCGCGCCGGCGCCACGGACGGTGTCCTCCCACGACGCCTCACTCCGGGTCGTCTCTCGCGAGCCGGCGTAATCGGGGGCCGGAAGGAGCGGGGTGTACACCGCTCCGCGCGCGGTCGGGACTCCGTAGACCCGGTCGTCGAACTCGTCCTCGTCCGAGCCGCCGGCCACGGAGACCGAGCCGCCGAGGTCGGGGTTGACGCTCCGGCGCGGGCCGGCGTCGTCGGTTCCCACCCACCGGGCCGATCCGAAGCCGAGTACCGAAGCCCACACCGGCAGGAGGAGCGCCGCCAGCACCGTCATCCCGGCGCCGTAGCCGAACTCCCGTCCGATGCGGTAGCAGGCGACGATCATCGCCACCCACATCAGCAGCGGCCCGAGCACGGGCAGCAGCAGGAGGAGCACCAGCCACCCCGAGAAGCCGCCGAGCTGCAGCAGCACCGCGATGTTCAGGATCGGCACCCACGCCTTCCAGCTCTGCTCGCCGGACTTGCGGAAGACCGCGCCCAGAGCCAGGGCGGTCCACACGTAGAGCACGACCGCGACGAGGGCGCTGGAGACCCCCAGTGTCACGACCAGCGATGCGTCGGTTGCGCTCATGTCGTTGCGCGCGCAGGGAGGAGTCCCCGGCGCTTCCCCCTCTCGACGGTGCGCGGGCTGTCGCCCCCAGGCGACAGATGTCGGATGAACGATCTCAACGATACGGTCGCGGCAAGTCCGCGCCAGAAGCCACGCTCACGGCGCAGCCGCCGCCGCTCCCCGTCGACGCCCCGCCAGAACTCGCGGACGTCGGCGTCGGAGAGGTCGGATCGCGAGAAGACCGCGCGATCGGCGGTGACCGCGAGCGCCCGTCCCGTCGGCGAATCGAGGCCGGCGGCGAACTCCGTTCGGGTCAGTGACGCGGGGGCGTCCCGGCCGGCATCGACCGCCGCGTCGACGTACTCGTCCCACCCGGAGGCCACGCGCGTGAGCGCGTCTCCGCGACGACGCCGGCCCCGCCGCCGCAGCGACTTGGCGAGGATGATCGCCAGGAACGGCCCGAGGACGAGCACCAGGATGAGGAGCACGAGGCCGGTGATCCGCAGGATCGGCCAGAGCCATGCGAGGTCCAGACCCGCCTGATCCTCGTCGGTGTCGTCGCGCGCCGAGTCCTCCTGGGTCGGGTCGGGCGGCACGACCTCCTCGACCGGGTCGGGGAGCACCTCCGTGACGTTCTCGGGGTCCCGCTGCTCGGTGACCTCGAGGCTCGGTGACTGCGCGTACTGCGGGGTGACGTCGATGGGCACCCAGCGTCCGTCGCTTCCCTGCACCTCTGTCCAGGCCGAGATGTCCTGCGCGCGGCACGCGCCGGACTCGCACACCGACACACCCGTGTCGGCCGATGCCAGTCGCGCGCCGACGACGACCCGCGAGGGGAAACCGACCTCTCGCGCGATGAGGGCGACGGCGACCGCGAACTGCTCGTCGTCACCGATCGCGGCGACGTAGTTGCCGGTCTCTGCGGCGCGCGGGTCGCTCTCTCGTTCGAGGAGGGTGTCGAACATGTCGTCGATGCGGGCGAGCGAGTGCCCGGCGGTGCTCGGCTGGAACCGGTAGTCGGGCAGGTCGCTCATCCACAGCGGGGGCTGCTCGCCGATCTCGAGCGCGTGGCTGAGGTAGCCGCGCTCGCGCAGCAGCGACACGAGACCCTCGAGGGCCGCGCCGCCCTCTCCGGCGGCATGCCGCTCGACCCATCGCGAGAGGTTCTCGGGTGCGGCCGGGGCGCCGTCATTCGGGGCGCCCGGCGCGGTGAGGCTCGACAGGGCGGGGAGCGCGGGCTCGACCCCCGCCACGGTGTACCGGTCGCCCGGGGCGAGCCCGCCGTCGGCGGTCTGCACGGCCGCGGCGAGCTCGGCGTTGTAGTAGAACCGGTCGGTGAGGGCGTCGGCCCGATCGCCGTCGAAGCGCACCGAGGCGACCCGGCCGAGCGTCGGCATCCAGATCCCCTCCCACTCGCCGATCTCGATTCCGGCCGTCGCCGGAGTGCCGGCTCCGGGATCGAGCGCGGAGGGGAGCCGCACGAACCGGGATGCCGCATCGGCGCCGCTGCGGAAGACCTCGCCGTCGTAGGTGTCGAGGGTCGCCAGCCGCACGCGATCGGGCACCTGCTCTGCGTCGGTGGTGACGGTGAAGAGCACGTCGCCTGCCCGATCGTCGGCGAACAGGGCACGGTATTCGGCGAGGGGGCTGACCTCGCGCGAGAGGTCGAGGTCGGGTCCGGTCGTCGAGCGCAGCACGTCGCGCGACCCGCCCTGAACGAGGAGCGGCACGACCCCGGCGCCGACCACGAGGGCGATGACGATCATGCCCGCGCCGAGCAGGGTGCGGCGCCGCTCGCTCCGCGAGGGGCGGCGGGTGATGCGGACTCCGCTGGAGAGCGCCGCGCGCTGCAGGGCGCGGGTGCGTTCGTCATGGCTCCGCCACGCCATCCACAGGATGCCGGTGAGCACCGCCAGGGCCCCGACCGCCGTCTCGACGGGCGCGGTCAGGGTGAACGGCCCGATCGCGAGCGGAGGGCTCACGACCGCCTGCCCGAAGAGCAGGCCGAAGCCGGTCATCGCCAGACCCACGGGCACCGCGGCGTAGGCGAGGCGGTCTTCGCGCCACGACAGCCGGAGCGCGGCCGCCGTGCCGACGAGGAAGACCACGAGGGCGGGGACGAGGAGGTTGCGGTACGACCCGACCGGCAGCTCGACGGTGACGAGGTCCTTCCAGCCGACGACGGCGCCCGCACCGAGCTCGGCGAGCCCCCTGAGGAACTCCCCCGGGCCGGTCAGGCGGGCGGGGACGGCGACGGGGACGCCCACGACGACGAAGACGCCCGCCAGGAGGGCGGCCACGAGCCATCCGCTCCATCGCCGCAGGTGCGCGAGGACCGCGATCGCGGCGGCGAGCGAGGCGGCGACCGCGACGAGGAGGATGAACGAGGTCGACCGGTAGACCGGCCATGCCGCCACGGCGGCGATGAGCACCATGAGCAGGGTGAACACACCCCCCGCGATCAGGCGCGGGATGTCGCCCTGCCGCTCCGTGCGGTTGTCCGAGACGCGCTCGGGTGCCTCGGCGACCCGGCTCACGAGGCCGCTCCCCGCACCAGGAGGCCCGAGAGATCGTCGAGCGTGCCGACGGTGAGCACGCTCAGCCCCGTGAGCACCCGCATGCGCGGGTGGGCCCGCTCGTCGCAGATGACCGCGGCCACGGCGGTGTCGGCGGGGAAGGTGAGCGCGGCCTGCTGCAGGCGTGGCAGGGTCACGGTCGACCCGACGACGAGGAAGGCCACCGACAGCCGCTCATTGGCCTCGGCCGTCAGCCGGCAGACGTCGACGATCGGCATGGTGCTCTCGAGCCGTTCGACCCCGCTGAAGCCGTCGAGCATCGCGCGCGGCGAGATGGTCGGCAGGTGACGGATGGCGCGGAGCCGCCCCCGCACGACGCGGGGGATCTCCGACCCCACCACGATGTCGAGGTCACGGGCGTCGCGGACGGCACGGAGGCCGAGCGAGGCGGCGGTGCTGACGGCGAGCTCGAACTCGTCGTCGTCGAGGTACTCGTTCTCGGCGACGCCGAGCACCACCGCCATGCGCGAGCGCCGCGTCTCTTCGTACTGGCGCACCATCAGGCGGCCGGTCTTGGCGGTGGACTTCCAGTGGATGTGCCGGCGGGAATCACCCGCGGTGTACTCGCGGATGGCGTGGAACGACATGTCCGCGTCGACGAGCCGCCGGGTGGGGCTCCCCTCGAGGTCGCGGACGAGACCGGCGCTCGTGGAGGGCAGGGCGACGGTGCGCGGGTGGACGAACACCTCGTGCACGTCGTCGAAGCTGTGCTCACGGCGGAGGAGCCCGAGCGGGTCGGATCGCACCGTCGTCGCGGGCCCGACCGGTACGATGCCGCGCCGGAGCGAGGGGATGTCCAGCGGCTGGGCAACGGTGTGGCCGGGGCGGAGGAGCGGCACGCCGAACTCGATCAGCCCCCGGCCGACCGGGATATCCAGCCGCCCGGGGAGGGCGATCCGCCGGCTGTCGTTGCGGACGGTGATCTCACCGGAGATCCCCTGACCGGCGACGACCCGCTCGTGCGTGAGGGCGAGGTCGACGTCGTAGGCGCGGGCGCCGAAGAGGAACGGGATGCTGAGGACGACCAGCACCAGCGAGATGCCGCCGGCGACCACCCACTCCGTCCAGCCGAACACGATCCCGATCACCAGGCCCACCGTGGCGGCCAGCGCGACGAGCGCGCCCGCGGGACGGATCGTCCGCGCTGCCCACGAGGCGGCGACCCGCGAGGCGTCGCCCACGGCCCGCCCGGCCGCGGTGACGGCGACCGCCGCGCGGACGAGGCGACCGGAGCGTCCCCCTGGCGCCAGCTGCGTGGTGCTCTGCAGCCCCGTCCCCTGCACGGTGCTGTGCAGGGTGTGCCCGCCCGCGCCCGTCCGCCCCCCGGTGCGGGAGGTGCGGGTCACGCGGGATTCGGTGGCGCTCATGGATCGGGTTCAGGCCTCAGACCGTGGCTTCGCGGCGGGTCGGGGGCGCGACATCCAGCAGCACCTGGCCGACGACGGCCTCGGGGGTCACGCCGTCGAACTCGGCCTCGGGCTGGAGGATGAGGCGGTGCGAGAGCACCGCGACGGCGAGCGCCTTGACGTCGTCGGGGGTGGCGTAGGTGCGGCCCTGCGAGGCGGCGCGGGTGCGGGTCGCGCGGGTGAGGGCGAGGGCGCCGCGGATGCTGACGCCGAGCCGCACCTCGTCCGCCGAGCGGGTGCCGTCGACCAGTCGCGCGATGTAGTCGAGGACGAGCGCGTCGACGTAGACGTTCGCGGCGAGATCGGCCATCCCCACGAGGGCCTGCGGGGTGATGACCGCCGGCAGGTCGGAGGTGGCGACTGCAGCGCCGTCGAGGATGCGCACGGTCGCGGCGTGGTCGGGGTAGCCGAGCGAGGTGCGCATGAGGAACCGGTCGAGCTGCGCCTCGGGAAGACGGTAGGTCCCCGCCTGCTCGACCGGGTTCTGCGTGGCGAGCACGAGGAAGGGCACACCCACCTGACGGCTCACGCCGTCGACGGTGACCCGGCCCTCCTCCATGACCTCCAGGAGCGCCGCCTGCGTCTTCGGGCTCGCGCGGTTGATCTCGTCGGCGAGGACGATGTTGGCGAAGATCGGACCGGCGTGGAACTCGAACGTTCCGCTCTTCTGGTCGTAGACCGAGATGCCGGTGATGTCGCCGGGGAGCAGGTCGGGGGTGAACTGGATGCGGGTGTTGGTGCCCTGCACCGACTGCGCCATCGCCCGGGCCAGCGAGGTCTTGCCGGTGCCGGGGACGTCTTCGAGGAGCACGTGACCGTCGCTGAGCATCGCCGTCAGCACCAGCTCGACGACGTGGCGCTTGCCGAGCACCGCGCGTTCGACGTTGTCGGCGAGCTGGCTGAAGGTCTGCGCGAACCAGGTGGCCTGCTCCTGCGTGATGGTCATCGTGTCGTTCCTCGGTTGTCGGTGGAGCGTGAGATCAGGGGGTGGGAGGGGCGCCGCCGTCGCCGGGCTGGCAGTCGGCCGGGAACCGTTCGGTGACGTTCTGCAGGCCCCAGCCGCGAGCCGACCAGTCCACGGTCACGGTGATGCCCTCGACACGGTCGGCCCCGACCGGCACAGCGAACGAGTCGGCGGTGTGCGGCAGGACGTTGTTGTCGGCGTCGAAGTACCGCAGGTTCGCCGGGCTGAAGGTGATGGCCGCGCCGTTGCCGCCGGGCCCCGTCGACGAGTCGCCCACGAGCGTGAGGGTGCTCCCGCCGACGCACGAGGTCGCCCGCCACGTCGCGGTCATCTGCCATGGGGCGCTCCCCTCGCGCGGCGTCACGGTCGCCTCGGCCGAGCGGGTGCCCCAGAACTGGTGCTCGTACCACACCCGGACGCGGGGGTCCTGTCCGAAGACGCTCGAGGGCAGGCCGGAGAAGCGCACCTGATTGCGGTTGGGGATCTCCTCGTTCGAGGTCGGCTGGTCGCGGATGACCCAGTCCGCCCGGTTGCCCGAGACGTTCGGCCGACCGTCGACGACGAAGGTGTACCCGGTCGGTGCCGCCGCCGACTGCGCCGCGCGGACCGTCGCGGTCGCGGTCGCCGTGCCGTAGACCTCGCCCTGGTAGACCGATTCGACGCACATCTCGAACTCGTACTCTTCGCCGTCCTCGAGGCCCGGGAAGGTCGCGGTCGCCCCGTTGTCGGCGGGGACGCAGCGGTCACCCTCCGGGACGATGCCGAAACGCAGGGTGGAACCCGCACCGTTGGGTCCGGCGCTCGCACGTGCGGTGACCGTCGAGGTGCCCTCGCCGTCGGAGACGGAGTCGAGGTCCAGCGCGGGGTTCAGCGGTGCGCCCACGCCGTTGGCGTTCACCGTGACCGAAGCGCCGGCGTTCACGCCGCCACCGCCGAGGCCGGGCGGACGGTCGAAGCGCGAGTACGGCGTGACGGTCACGGGCGTGGGGGCGTTGGATCCCACACGGTACGAGCGGACGTCGACCGTGGTGTCACGACTGCCGACGTTCACCACCGAGCGGTCGCCGGTGGGACTGGTGATCTCCAGCGACCCGGTGCGGGAGGGATCGATCCCCTCGATCCGTAGCGAGACGTACCCGCCCTCGCCGCGCGTTTCGAGCGGGGCCCACTGCACTCTGCCCGGCGCGGGCGGCGCGTCGTAGGCCCACGCCTCGGTGCGCACCGGACCGCGCGACTCGCCGACGGCGTTGACCGCGACCGCCTCGTAGGTACGTCGCTCGCCGTTGGGCGCCGAGATGGGCGGGCACGATCCGGCAGGACCGCATTCGGCGACCACCTGGCCGTTGAAGCGGATGCGGAAGCCGCTCAGCCCCGGGTAGGCCAGCCGGGCGTCGCCCGGGTCGACGCGGAGCGTGACGGTCTCGTTGCCGAACGCCGTCTGCACGAGCGCGGCCGGCGGCCGCGGGAATCCCTGGAGATCCAGCAGAAGGCGGCCGTCGCGCTCGCCCGCAGTGCGCCGGCCCTGCGCATCGACGACGGAGAACGTCGCCGAACAGGTCGCTCCCGGAGCATCCGGCGCCCACGACGCCACGACCGTGCGCGGCGACGACACCTGGAAGCTCACGCCCGCGCACGCGCCCGTCGGGCGGACGTCGACGACCTCGAGGGGCGTGCGCGGCAGCGGATTGATCTCTCCCGCACCGCCGATGACCGTGATGGTGCACGACGACCCGCTCGCCTGCGAGCACTGCTGGGTCACCGACCCGCCCTGCGGGAGGGTCGACGGCGCCTGGCCGACCCGCAGGATGAGCCGCGACGGCGCGGTGTTGGGGTGGCTCGACGCCGAGACCCCGACGACCTCCTCGCGTCCGGGCACCGCGGTGTCGGTGCCCGTCACGGTGACGATCGAGCCCTCGAGCGACACCTCGAACGCGCCGCCCGGGTACGACAGGGCGTACGCGATGCCGTCCCAGTCCTCGCGGAGCTGCCACGTGGTCATGTTCCGCAGATCGAAGGTGGCGGTCTCGCCCGGTCCGACGGTGAGGGCGCCGGGTCGCAGCTCGGGCTGCGGGTCCTGCGCCTCGACGAGGATCGGCACGGCGAGATAGCTGAAGTCCTCGGTCCCGGCCACCCGCACCGGCACCTGGCAGGCGTCGGTCCACGGCGCCCCCGCCCCGGCGTCGTACCGGATCTGCCCATCGCCGACGGCGGTGCAGACCGCCTCGCCACGCGCGCCGGAGGCCCGCACGTCGTCGCCGACCTCGAGCTCGGCGGTCCGCGGGATCGCGACGAGGTCGTCCATATCGAAAGTCACCGAGTCGAGCTCGGGCACCTCCACGGGGCGTGCGGACGACCGCAGCGCCAGCGACAGGTCGGCGTCGCCGGGAACGCGGAGGAAGCCGTAGCTGGTCACCTCACCGGAGGCCCCTTCACCGCTGACCGAGAACGGGATGACGCGGGTGGTGTCGGGGAGCGGACCCGAGATCTCCGCTCCGCGAACGGTGACATCGTCCGGTTCGCCCCAGAGATCCAGCTCGAGGTCGTTGATGTCGCCGCCCGACCAGGAGACGTTCCCCGAGAGCACGTCGACGCCGTCGACGAAGTCCTCGCGGGTCTCGGCGGTGAGCACAGTGTCCTCCACGATCGGGAAGTCCGGCACGCTCTCGCGCACGACCGTGACGACGATGAGCCCGCGACCGGTGTTGCCCGAGCTCGACGAGACGTCGTAGAGGAACGACATCGTGCCGGGCTCGGTTCCCGCCGCGATCACGACCTGGCTGTCGCCGACGGATCGGATCCGCTCCTCGAGCCGGGCGAACTCGGGGTTCTCCGAGCCGTCCTCGAGGGTCTCGGGCACGTCGGGCCGCACGTCGTCGACCGTCAGCTCTCCCATCGTGGGATCGCTGTCGTTGGAGAGCGGGTTGACGCGGATGGTGCTCTCGGCGCCCGCCTGCACCTGCACGTAATCGGTGAAGGTCACCGGGCTCGGGTTGGCGTCGCTGTCGAGCACGCCCACGCGCGCGATGCCCTCGCCGCGCTGACCGAACTCGTCGACAACGCGGTAGGGGAAGGTCACCTGGCCGCTGAAGCCCGACACGCTGGTGTAGACGATGGCGTCGCCGTCGGCCGAGATGGTGGCGACCCCCGACTCCGGCTGGGCGATGATGCGGTCGAGCGCCACCGCATCGCCGTCGGGGTCGACGCCGTAGCCGTCGAACTCGATCCGCGTCGACTGGCCGCTGAGGACGCGACCCTCCAGGGTGTCAGGAGCGGGAGCGCGATTCTCGTCATCGGGCAGCACCTGCACGATCACGCGCGCCTGATCCGACAGCGACGGCGCACCCGTGGTGTACACGTCGTAGTCGACGGCGTATTCGCCGGGCTCGTCGGGGGCGAGGTAGCGCAGCACGTCACCTGACCCGAAGGCCAGGGCCGCTGCGGAGGACGACGTCACCGTCGCGGGGTTGAGCGTGGGGCGTCCGCCGGCAGGGGCGACGTCGTTCTCGAGCACGGGGATGTCGATCTGCGTGCCGGCACGCACGACGACGGTGTCGTCCACCGCGATGGGAGCGAGCTCGGGTGCGGGAGGCAGCAGGTAGACGGTGGCCTGCCCCTCCACCGAGGAGCCCTGGTTCTCGGTGCCGTCGGTGACGGTGTAGGTGATCGTGCCGAGCCGCCCCGGCGAGCCGTCGGCGGTCGAACCCGACACGCGCAGGTAGTTCTGCGACAGCGTGTCGAACGACAGCGACGCTCCGGCGTCGGGCTGCGCCTGCACGTCGCTGAGGAGCAGGACGCGCCTCGTGGGGTTCGACACCGCGGCCAGGATGTCGAGCGTGGCATCCTGCTGCGGGCGGACGAAGGCGACCACCGGCGCCGTGGCCAGTTCGGTCGGGGCATCCGCTGCCAGCGCTGTGACGCGCACCGTGCCGTTCTCCTGTGTCGTGCCGTCGGTGACCGTCACATCGACGCGGTAGGTTCCGGGCTCTTCGGCGCGGAAGTCGAACGAGGTCGAGCCGCCGACGATCGTCGCGCTCGCGCGGGCGTCATCGAGCACGCGGACCGCATCCAGACGGACGGTTCCGGCGGTGCCGGTGACGTGGGGACCGACGTCGACGGTGGTGGTCGCCCCGATGATGTCGACGACGGCGAAGGACTGCATCGACAGCGTCGGCTGCGGCGACACCCGGATGACCAGCGACTTCGTCGCCACCGCGCCCCGGGTGTCGGCCACCGACACGACGATCTCGATGAGCTGCTCGGCGCCGCTGCCGTCGTCTGCATGCTGGTAGACGATGTCTCCCGCAGGGGTCGCGGCGACCTTGCCGACCCCCGAGGCGTTCTCGGCTGACAGCAGCAGCATCGGATCACCGTCGGGGTCGACCCAGCCCGTCATGACCGGCACGGTCACCGTGCCGCCCCGCGCGACCTCGGGGCTCGGCCACTCGGCGAGACACCGCTCGACGCCGCACCATACGGGAGCGCCGTTCTGCTCGTCACCGGCCACCAGCAGCGAGACCGTCGTCGGGCTCGAGGCGAGGCCGCCGGGGGCGGTGCCATCGGTCACGGCGTAGGAGAAACTCGCGGCCCCGCTCGCCCCGGGAGCGACGCGGACCGCGAGGCGCTGGCCGTCGTCGGTGATCGACACCGTCCCGAAGCCGGGGTCGAGCCCGGTCACCGAGGCCGGGTCGACGCTGAGGACGTCCTCGTTCGGATCGTGATCGTTCAGCAGCACGGGAAGGCTCACGAGCGCTCCGGGGCGCACTCCGAACGCGTCGGGCTCGGCGATCGGCGCCTTGGGGTCGATCACGACGCTCAGCTGCTCTTCGCTCGGCTGCGCATCGGAGACGACCTCGTCCTCGAGGCTCCACTGCTGGCTGGAGGGGACCAGACGCCCCTCGGGAACGGTCCAGACCCAGCCCGTCCGCGTCTCGTTGAGGATGACGGTGTCGCCGTTGGACGTGAAGACCGGGCGCCGCTGATCGGAGAGCTCCTGCCCCGCGTAGTCGAGCGGGCTGAGGGTGCCGCGCTCGGAGGTCCACAGCTGGCCGCCGAGGTCCCCCTCCGCCAGCCACGCGGCGTGGACCACGCCGTCTTGCACGAGAGGCTGGGCCGGGGTGCCGAGGAGCGTGGTGTCGCCCACCACCGGTTCGGGATCGCCGCCGTCGACGGGGATGCGCGCGAGCCCGGTGTCGGAGGCGAGGTACACCGCCTCCCCGTCGGGGTCGGGGGAACCGGCGACCACGGCTCCGGTGACCGGCGCGGGGCGCGCGGCATCCGTCCCCTCCACCAGGTACGACCCGTCCTCGCGATCCACCAGCACCCACGTGTCGCCGGCGCCGGTGATGGCGGGATCGGCGAGATCGTCGATCGACACGGCGTCGCGGGAACGCACGGTGGACGCGCCGATGTCGTAGGTCAGGACCGAGCCGTCGCCCTCGGAGAAGCTCAGGAGGATGCCGCGGTCATCGAGCGCGACGGCGTCGGCGGCGTACGACGGGGCGTCCTCGTCGTCGGACGGGAACGGCTCGAGCCGTGTGGCGGAGCCGCCCCCGTCGAGCGTGCCGGTGTACAGAACGCCCGACTCGGTCCGATAGACCACGAAGTCGCCCGCGGTGACGACCTCGACGGTGCCGTCCGGGGTGCTCGGCGACTCGCGAAGGGCCTCGTCGTCGAGGTCGACGGGGAGCGCCTCGTCGACGCGGGTCACCCGGCTGTTGCTTCCGGTGAAGAGGAACGTGCCCGAACGGGACTGGGCGACCTGGCTGGGGTCGGAGACGGTGCGGACGGTGTCGAGCTCGAGGATCGAGGTGTTCACCCGCGCATAGCGCGTGCCCTCGCCGGTCTGCAGCGCCCACACCGACGTGTCTACCGGCGGGGTCTCCTGCGCGTCGAGCCCCGGCCAGACGATGCTGGCCACCACGACCGTGGCCACCGCGACGCCGCCCGCCACGAGGGCGAGGAGAGGGCCGCGGCGGGGGATCCGCGCCGCGCGGGGACGCACGGCGTGCGCGGGTCGAGCCCGCCGCGCCGCCATCACAGCACCCCTGCCGCACGGAGGGCGGCGAGGACGACGGCGATGAGCGCAGCGGCGCCGGCACCGCCGAGGATCCACGGCAGGGCGCGGTGCGGTGCGGGCGCGGGGGCCGGTGACGACAGCGAGGTGTCCTCGTCGCGCAGCAGCGAGGCAACCCCCGTCGTCGCGGTCCGTTTGCGGGTCACCTCCCGCTCGAGACGGCTGCGCGCCGGGCCCCGCAGGGCGTCGTCGGACAGGTCGATGCCGCCGCTCGCGGCCCAGTCGGCCACGGGCACCTCCAGGGGGGTCGGCGACAGGCCGAGCCCCGCCTGAACCTCGCGGAGCGCGTCGGCGAACTCTCGCGAGGTGGTGTAGCGCTCACGCGGGTCGCGGCTCATCGCGCGGGCCAGCACGTCCTGCAGGGCATCGGGCACGTCGGCGCGGTTGATCGGGGTGTAGCTGGCCTTGGCGATGCGGCGCCGGAGGAGCTCCTTGGTGTTCTGGCCCTTCTCGCGCCGCTCGAACGGACTGTGGCCCGCCAGCAGCGAGTAGATCGTCGCGCCGAGACTCCACACCTCACTGGCGATCGTTCCGGCCGTCTCCTCGGCGACCACCTCGGGGGCACTCCACGGGATCGACATCGCCAGCACCTCTCCGGCGGTCACCCGCGCGAGCGAGGAGGAGATGCCGAAGTCGGCGAGCACCGGGGCACCGAAGGTGGTGACGAGGATGTTGCTGGGTTTGACGTCGCGGTGCACGAGCCCCGCCCGGTGGGCGGACTCCAGGGCGCTGGCCATCTTCACACCGATGGTGAGGACCTCGTCCACCGGCATCCGCTCGATCCGGTAGCGCTGGGCGAGGGAGCCCGGGCAGTACTCCATCACGATGTACGGGCGGCCGTCGGCGGAGATCCCGGCCTGGTAGACCGTCACGATCGACGGATGTGCTGACAGGTGGGCGAGGACGTCGGCCTCGGCGTTGAACATGCGCCGCAGCTCGGGGTCGCCCACGTCGCTGGGGAGGACCTTGACCGCGACGTCCCTCCGGGGCATGTCCTGCCCGTAGAGGAAGACGTCGGCGAAACCACCCGAGCCGAGGGGCCGGATGTACGACAGTCCCGGCAGGATCGGGGGTGCGGAGGGCAGGCGAGTCGTCACCGTATCCCCTCCCCGCACATCCGCCCGCCGACCGGCGGGATCACAGCGCAACGACGCTGGAAACCCGGCCATGCTAACAAAGCCTGCCTGCACCCTCGTCCAGGGCTGCGGAGAGCCTCGGTAACGGCTCGGGGATCCTCACAGACCCGCTCGCCCGCTCAGGGCAGAGGATTGGGGTCGTTCGGGTCGAACGGAGCGTCGAGCGACCGGGTCAGCTCGTCGAGCATCGCCTCGATCTGGGGCTCGACGTATTCGGTGACTCCGGCCTGGATGCGCAGGCGATGGTGCAGCAGGATGGTGCAGACTTCGCGCCCGACCATGTTGGCGTAGTCGTCGGCGAGCCCCACCTCCTGGCGGAGCGCCGCCTTGGCCTCCTCGGTGAGCGGGGGAAGCTCGGGCACGTCCGAATCGGCCTGGGCGGCGAGTCCCGACAGGGTGAACAGGAACGGCGCACCGGGCGTCGGTTCCGGGTCGAGCGGCAGACCTTCGAACTCGGGCTCGAGCCCCTCGGCGGGCCGGTAGCTGCGTGCGCGGTTGCGGGCGGCCTGCTGGTCGAGCTCGGCCTGGAGCATCGGGAGGTTCACGGCGGTGTACTCCGCGACGGCGTGGTCGACGATCGTCTTGATGCGGGTCGAGAGGCCGTGCTGCACCCCGTGCGGCACATCGGCGCCGAGCCCGGCGGCCGACAGGACGGGTGAGCCGAAGCAACGCCGGCACGGAGCGACGCGCCCTCGATGGGTCGCCGGCTCCCAGCGCGGCAACCACCGCAGCCAGGCGTCCACCGCCTGGCTGACCTGGGTCTCGAGCGACCGCTCCACCCCTACACGGTATCCCTGCGGATCGGCGGCGTCATGCGTCATCCCGCTCCTCCCCCTCCCAGGGCCACTGCGGCCGGCCGCCGCGGGTGCGCACCATCGCCACGCCGCTGACCCCGGCGATCGCCCCGGCCGCGGCGAGGACGAGTCCGAACCAGGATGCCGCGATGCCGCCGGCCACGGTCGAAGCGGTGCTCAGCTCCTCACCCGAGGCGACGACGGCGATCCAGACCACGACGACGTAGCCGAGATAGGCGCCGAGCCCCGTCCAGAGGGCGACGGAGTAGCGGGGCGACGCCGAGGCATTCGCGGGAGGCGGGGCGTCGGGCTGCGGAAGGAGCGGACGCGGCATGGCGCTCAGCAGAACGGCGGCGACCGCGAGTGTCGAGGCCGTGGCGGCGAAGACCCCCGGGAGCGGACCGAGACCCTGCACCTCGATGACGCTGCGATCGAGGGCGAGGCTGGTCATCCCCAGCCCGAAGATCATCAGGGCGACGTATCCCACGGTCGCGAACGTCACCGCGATGAGTGGGGGCACCGGCACGCGGGGGCGGTCGTCGACAGGCTCGATCACGTCAACCCGTCACTGCCGGCCGTCGCCTGCGTTCCAGCCTCGTCGCCTCAGCGCGCCCGGCTCACTGCCGGACGAGCTGGGGCCCCGCCTCGAGCGTGCGCTCGTACTCCCGCTGCGCCTCGTCGTTCAGCTCGGTGACCCGCCGTCCTCGCGATGCCACCCACGCGCCGAACCAGATCGTGAGCTCGCGTCCGAGGATGAACGCCACGATCGCCAGGGGTGCGAGCACCTGCTCGGCCGTGATCTCGGCACCCTCGCGCGCGGTGAGCGTCCAGAACGGCGCCTGGAAGAGCTGGCCCAGGATGTGACCCGCCCACGCGGCGAAGCCCACCAGCAGGCCGAAGATCACCCACGCGCCCCAGCGTCCGCGGTTGATGACGGCGCCGAGCAGCCAGAATGCGAGGAAGAAGACCAGGACGGGGATCCACAGCGACCAGCTCGCGAGGGCCGTCAGGGTCGTCGACACGAAGGTGTCGACCGTGACGTCTCCCGCGAGGGCGCCGAGACCCACCCAGGCGGCGAGGTAGAGCAGACCGAACACCAGTGCGGCCAGGAGGCCGATGGCGCCGGCCGCGGCGCGGTTGCCGCGGGGCCGGGGCGCCTCGGGCGCCTGCACGAAGATCGGCTGCGGCGCCGCGGTCTGCTGCGGCGGAAGGGGGGCGGAGACGACGGTGGGGGCGTCATATCCGCGGTCTGAGGCAGGTTCGCTCGGGGTCACCTGCGGGCGCGAGGATGCCGCGGCGGCACCGGCGGCGGCGCCTGCGGCGGCGGCGGGCGCGACGGAGCGGTCGGCGGAGGTGTCGGCCGAGGCCTCGTACGCCGCGAAGCGGTCGCGCTCGGCGTCGTCGCGGTAGTCGGCGGCGTCACGGTCGCCGGGAGCGTCCCACCGGGCGGTGGCGGGCTCGCTCGTCGGGGCGTAGGGCCGGTCATCCGCGGCGGGCGCGGCGGCCGCGCGGCCCTCACCGGCGTCGGTGTGCGCGGCGGAGTCGTGGGGCGAACCGTCGGTGGGGTGGCCGGGGTCGGCCTGGTCGGCCGCGCGGGCGGCGTCCTCGCGCACGGCGGCCTCGCGGGCGGCTTCGGCGTCGGCGAGACCCTCGTTCGCGCGCGTGACGACGTCGTCGTCCGCCGGACGGGGCTCCTCGACGGGGTCGCCGTACGACGACTTCGAATCACTCATCGTTCGCACTCCTCACGCGGGACTGGCGCCCCGCAGAGCGAAACTAGCGGCATCGATGCCCGGAACCGTGCAGGCGTGCCGCGCGGCGGCGGACCGATTCGCCGATCTGGCGCGAACCGACCCCTCCGGCGCCATTCCCGGATGGGAATATGCGGCCGACGGGCTTCTCCCGCGCGTCGCCGAGAGCCGTCGCGACGGGTTCGTAGAGTGTGGCCATGACGCACCGTGCGGTCGTCGCGGCAGCGGCGGCATCCGTCCTTCTTCTCACCCTGGTTCTCGGCGGCTGCGCGCCCGAGGAGGGTGACGAGGGTGCGTCCACCCCCTCGGCCGGGGCCTCGGCGACACCGACCTCCTCGAGCTCCGGTTCTCCCACTCCCTCCGCGACCCCCACGCCGTCTGTCGCCGTGGGGGCTGCGGCCGTGCCCGAGGATTGCGAGGCGCCGCTGTCGGAAGCTGTGCGCGCACAGCTGAGCGACGTGCCGCTGAACGATCCGGTGAACGGCGTGGCCGTCGGCCCTCAGACCGACGGGTCGCTGGTGTGCCTGTGGCGGGATCCCGGCGCCGACACCACCTTCCTGGAGACCTCCTACCTGCCGATGAACCGCGGGCCGGCACTCGACCTGCTGAACCAGCTGGCCGCGGACGAGGGGTTCACCTGCTACACCCCCGACGGGGGCACCCGCTGCGAGAAGACGTGGCAGAACGAGCAGTACCCCGTCACCGACGGACGGACGCTCTTCTGGCGTGACGACCTGCTCATCGACACGCGCTACTCGAATCTGGCCCCGAGCGGCTACACGGCGTCGATCGTCTCGTCGATCTGGCCTGCGGCGTAAGGCAGCCGATCAGCCCCAGAGTCGCGCCGCGATACGGCCGGCGTAATCCTCGGGGTGCCAGCCGCGCTCGACGCTCACGAGCCACCACCCGTCACGCAAGACGTGCGTCTCGATCGCGTCCGCGGTCGTCCGGGTGCAGGTGAGGCCGGGGGCGACGACGTTGCAGGCGAAACCCGCGCCGCGCAGGGCGGCCTCACCCGCGGCCGAGGCGTCGGGGGCGATGGTGGCGAGTGCCGTCTGCAGGGTCGCACCGTCGCGGGTGTGCCACCGGCACGAGACGCGGATGTCGGGGGCCAACGCCTCGACGAGGGGCGGCGCCGCGGTCTCGGGGACCGCCCCCGACTGGGCGAGCAGCGCCCCCGGGAACCAGGCGAGTTGCCGCCAGAGGTCGTCGGGGTAGATGTCCCGGCAGTCCAGGGGCGCCTCGCCGGCGAGGGCCGCCACCAGGGGGTCATCGGGCGGCGCCGCTTCGGCGCGGGCGGTGGCAGCGCGCAGGGTGTCGCCGGCCCAGGTCACCACGGTCGGGACCATCGGGGCGGCCAGCCACACCAGTGCTGCGACGACCGCCGCGCAGAGAAGTCCGACCGGAGCGGAGAGCCACAGGCTCCGACCCGGGATGCGCGCCACCTTCTTCCACCTCCGGATCCACGGTACGGCGGCGCACCCGCGCCGCGCGTGACGGCTCGCCGGGACGCGCACCTCTCCCGCCAGCCCCCGCGCGTCGGCGCTGCGCACATCAGCGCCGCCGCGCCGCGGCATCCGTCCGTCCCTCGCCGAGACACCACAACTCCGCCGAGGCACCACGCCGCGGGAGCGGACTCGGCGCGGATACGGTTTCTCGTCGCAAAGCCGAAGGGCCCCGGCGGATGCCGGGGCCCTTCGGGACGTACTGCGGAGATTCGACTCAGTTGTAGGTGCCGAAGTCGTCCGTGGAGAAGCTGTCGAAGTCGACGTAGCTCAGGTCCGCGTCGCTGTAGGCGCCGTCCGAGGCGAAGATGCGGTTGGGGTACCGCTCGCTCTTGGCCTCCTCCGTCGCCTCGACCACGACGTTGCGGTACTTCGCAAGGCCGGTGCCGGCGGGGATGAGCTTTCCGATGATGACGTTCTCCTTCAGGCCCACCAGCGGGTCGCTCTTGCCCTCCATGGCGGCCTGCGTGAGAACACGCGTGGTCTCCTGGAACGACGCGGCCGACAGCCACGATTCGGTGGCGAGCGACGCCTTGGTGATACCCATGAGCTCGGGACGACCCGACGCCGGACGCTTGCCCGAACCGACCGCTTCGCGGTTGATGCCCTGGTAGCGCTTGAGGTCGACCAGCTCGCCGGGAAGCAGCGTCGTGTCGCCGTGGTCGACCACGGTGACCTTCCGCAGCATCTGGCGCACGATGACCTCGATGTGCTTGTCGTGGATCGGCACACCCTGCGAGCGGTACACGCCCTGGACACCGTTCACGAGGTACTTCTGCACCTCGCGGGCACCCATGACGCGCATGACCTCCTTGGGGTCGAGCGTGCCGACCTGCAGGGGCTGACCCACGGTGACGTGCTGGCCGTCCTCGACCAGCAGCGTCGCACGCTTGAGCACCGGGTAGACCACCGGCTCGTCGCCGGAGTCGGGCGTGAGGATGATCTTCTTGCTCTTGTCGGTCTCCTCGATCGTGATGCGGCCGTCGGCCTCCGCGATCGGGGACGCACCCTTGGGGGTACGGGCCTCGAAGAGCTCCTGCACGCGGGGAAGACCCTGCGTGATGTCATCCGCCGACGCCGAACCACCGGTGTGGAAGGTACGCATCGTCAGCTGGGTACCGGGCTCACCGATCGACTGGGCCGCGATGATGCCCACGGCCTCACCGATGTCGACCATCTTGCCGGTCGCCAGCGAGCGGCCGTAGCAGCGGGCGCAGACACCGACGGCGGAGTCGCAGGTGAGCACGGAGCGCACCTTGATGGTCTCCACACCCGCCTCGACCAGCGCGTTGATGACCACGTCGCCGACGTCCGAGCCGGCCGCGGCGAGCACCTCGCCGGAGGCGCTGACCACGTCGGCTGCGAGCGTCCGTGCGAACACGGAGTTCTCGACGTTGGCGTCCTTGACCAGGGTGCCGTCGAAGCCGGGAGCGGCGATCGGCAGCTCCAGCCCCTTCGACGTGCCGCAGTCCTCCTCGCGGATGATGACGTCCTGCGAGACGTCGACGAGACGACGCGTGAGGTAGCCCGAGTCGGCCGTACGGAGGGCCGTGTCGGCCAGACCCTTACGGGCACCGTGCGTCGCGATGAAGTACTCCGCCACCGACAGACCCTCGCGGTACGAGGAGATGATCGGGCGCGGGATGATCTCACCCTTCGGGTTGTTCACCAGGCCTCGCATACCGGCGATGTTCCGGATCTGCAGCCAGTTACCACGCGCGCCCGACGAGACCATCCGGTTGATGGTGTTGTCCTCGGGGAAGTTGTCGCGCATCGCCTTCTGGACCTCGTCGGTCGCCTCGGTCCAGATCTTGATGAGTTCCTGACGACGCTCGGCGTCGGTGGTGAGACCCTTCTCGAACTGCGACTGGACCTTCGCGGCCTGCTTCTCGTAGCGACCCACGATCTCCGCCTTGTTCGGCGGGGTGAGGATGTCGCTGAGCGCAACGGTCACACCCGAACGCGTGGCCCAGTAGAAGCCGGCGTCCTTGATGCGGTCGAGCGTCGCGGCGACCTCCACCTTGGGGTACTCCTCGGCGAGCTTGTTGACGATCTGCGAGAGCTTGCCCTTGTCGGCCTGCTCGCGCACGAACGGGTAGCCCTTGGGCAGCGCGTCGTTGAAGATCGCCTGGCCGAGCGAGGTGTCGACGAGGCCGTGGCGCTCGTAGCCCTCGGGAGCCTCGCCCTCGAGGAAGGCGAGCCCGGGGATGCGGATGCGAACCTTCGCCTGCAGGTCGAGGGTGCCCTCGTCCTTGGCCAGGATCGCCTCGGAGACCGAGCCGAACACGCGACCCTCGCCCGCGGCGCCCTCCTTCACCGTGGTGAGGTGGTGGAGGCCGATGATCATGTCCTGCGAGGGCAGGGTCACCGGGCGGCCGTCCGACGGCTTCAGGATGTTGTTCGAGGCGAGCATCAGGATGCGGGCCTCGGCCTGGGCCTCGACCGACAGCGGCAGGTGCACGGCCATCTGGTCACCGTCGAAGTCGGCGTTGAACGCCGCACACACGAGCGGGTGGAGCTGGATGGCCTTGCCCTCGACGAGCTGCGGCTCGAACGCCTGGATGCCCAGACGGTGCAGGGTGGGCGCGCGGTTGAGGAGCACGGGGCGCTCGCGGATGATCTCCTCGAGCACATCCCAGACCTCGGGACGGGTGCGCTCGACGGCGCGCTTGGCGGCCTTGATGTTCTGCGAGTGACCGAGGTCGATCAGGCGCTTGATCACGAAGGGCTTGAACAGCTCGAGAGCCATCTGCTTGGGCAGACCGCACTGGTGCAGCTTCAGCTGCGGACCCACGACGATGACCGAACGGCCCGAGTAGTCCACACGCTTTCCGAGCAGGTTCTGGCGGAACCGGCCCTGCTTTCCCTTGAGCATGTCCGACAGCGACTTCAGGGCGCGGTTGCCGGTGCCCGTGACGGGGCGACCACGACGGCCGTTGTCGAACAGCGCGTCGACGGCCTCCTGCAGCATCCGCTTCTCGTTGTTGACGATGATCTCGGGGGCACCGAGGTCGATCAGGCGACGGAGGCGGTTGTTGCGGTTGATCACGCGACGGTAGAGGTCGTTCAGGTCGGAGGTCGCGAAGCGGCCACCGTCCAGCTGCACCATCGGGCGCAGCTCCGGCGGGATGACCGGGACGACGTCGAGCACCATCGAGGCGGGGCTCATGCCGGTCTGGAGGAAGGAGTTGACCACCTTCAGGCGCTTGATCGCGCGGATCTTGCGCTGACCCTTGCCCTCGGCGATCTGCAGGTGCAGGCTCTCCGCCTCAGCGGCAAGGTCGAACGCCTCCAGGCGGCGCTTGATCGACTCGGCGCCCATGTGGGCCTCGAAGTACTGACCGAAGCGGTCCTGCAGCTCCTGGAAGATCTCGTCCTCGCCCTTGAGCGAGCCGACCTCGAGGGTGCGGAAGTCCTCCCACACGCGCTCGAGCTTGGCGATGGCGTCGTCGGCCTGCTTACGGGCCTGCGCCATGTCCTTCTCGGCGGCGTCCTTGACCTTCTTCTTCTGGTCGGCCTTGGCGCCCTCCGCCTCCAGGGCGGCGAGCTCCTCCTCCAGCTTGGAAAGGCGCGCGGCGATCTTGGCGTCCCGGCGGTCGCCGAGCGTCTTGATCTCCAGGCGGATGTTGTTCTCCTGCGTGGCGAGGTCGCGGTGGCGCGCCTCCTCGTCGACGGAGATCACCATGTAGGCGGCGAAGTAGATGACCTTCTCGAGGTCCTTCGGCGCCATGTCGAGCAGGTACCCCAGGCGCGAGGGCACGCCCTTGAAGTACCAGATGTGGGTGACCGGGGCGGCCAGCTCGATGTGACCCATCCGCTCGCGGCGGACGGAGGACTTGGTGACCTCCACGCCGCAGCGCTCGCAGACGATGCCCTTGAAGCGGACGCGCTTGTACTTGCCGCAGGCGCACTCCCAGTCGCGGCTGGGCCCGAAGATCTGCTCTCCGAAGAGGCCGTCCTTCTCGGGCTTGAGCGTGCGGTAGTTGATGGTCTCGGGCTTCTTGACCTCGCCGAACGACCAGCGGCGGATGTCGTCGGCCGTGGCGAGGCCGATGCGAAGCTCGTCAAACGTTGTTGCGTCGAGCACTAGTTCTCCTGTTGTCAAAAGTGGGTTGCGGTCGGCGTCGACGGATCAGATCTCGTCGATTGACGACGACTCGAAGCGGCTCGAGATGTTGATGCCGAGCTCCTCAGCGGCGCGGTACGCCTCGTCGGTGCTGTCGCGGAGGCTGACCACGGTGCCGTCGGCCGAGAGCACCTCGACGTTCAGGCACAGCGACTGCATCTCCTTCATGAGCACCTTGAACGACTCGGGGATGCCGGGCTCCTGCAGGTTCTCGCCCTTGACGATCGACTCGTACGCCTTGACGCGGCCGGGGATGTCGTCGGACTTGATCGTGAGGAGCTCCTGGAGCGCGTACGCCGCGCCGTAGGCCTCGAGTGCCCACACCTCCATCTCACCGAACCGCTGACCGCCGAACTGCGCCTTACCACCCAGCGGCTGCTGCGTGATCATCGAGTAGGGGCCGGTGGAACGGGCGTGGATCTTGTCGTCCACGAGGTGGTGCAGCTTCAGGATGTACATGTACCCGACGGAGATCGGTGCCGGGAACGGCTCACCCGACCGGCCGTCGAACAGCTGGGTCTTGCCCGACGAGTCGATCAGGCGCACACCGTCGCGGGTGAGCGTCGTCGAGTCGAGCAGACCCGCGATCTCCTCCTCGGCGGCACCGTCGAACACGGGGGTCGCGACCTTGGTGCCGGGGGCGGCCTCGCGAGCCTCCTCGGGCAGGCGCACAGCCCACTCGGGGGTGCCCTCGACCTTCCAGCCCTGCTTGGCGATCCACCCGAGGTGGGTCTCCAGCACCTGGCCGAAGTTCATGCGACCGGGGATTCCGAGGGGGTTCAGGACGACGTCGACCGGCGTTCCGTCGGCGAGGAACGGCATGTCCTCGACCGGCAGGATCTTGGCGATGACGCCCTTGTTACCGTGGCGGCCGGCGAGCTTGTCGCCCTCGGTGATCTTGCGCTTCTGGGCGATGTAGACCACGACGCGGCGGTTGACGCCCGAGCCCAGCTCGTCGTCGCCGTCCTCGGCGTTGAACTCCTTAACGGCGATGATCGTGCCCTGCTCACCGTGAGGAACCTTCAGCGAGGTGTCGCGCACCTCGCGGCTCTTCTCGTTGAAGATGGCACGCAGCAGCCGCTCCTCGGCGCTCAGCTCGGTCTCACCCTTCGGCGTGACCTTGCCGACGAGGATGTCGCCGGGGCGGACCTCGGCACCGATGCGGATGATGCCGCGCTCGTCGAGGTCCTTCAGCAGGTCGGGGCTGACGTTGGGGAGATCACGGGTGATCTCCTCCTTGCCGAGCTTGGTGTCGCGGGCGTCGACCTCGTACTCCTCGATGTGGATCGAGGAGAGGGTGTCGTCCTTCACCAGCTCCTGGCTGAGGATGATGGCGTCTTCGAAGTTGTGACCCTCCCAGGTCATGAACGCCACGAGCAGGTTCTTGCCGAGCGCGAGCTCGCCGTTCTCGGTCGCCGGGCCGTCGGCGATGACCTCGCCGGCCTCGATGCGGTCGCCCGCCGAGACGATCACGCGCTGGTTGTAGCTCGTGCCCTGGTTGGACCGGTCGAACTTGCGCAGGAAGTAGTCCTGCGTGCCGCCCTCGTCGAGCTGGACGGTGACGACGTCGGCCGACACCTCCATGACCACACCACTCTTCTCGGCGGTGACGACGTCACCGGCGTCGACGGCGGCGTAACCCTCCATACCGGTTCCGACCACGGGCGACTCGCTGCGCAGCAGCGGCACAGCCTGACGCTGCATGTTCGCACCCATGAGCGCGCGGTTGGCGTCGTCGTGCTCGAGGAAGGGGATGAGGGATGTCGCGACCGACACCATCTGGCGCGGCGAGACGTCCATGTAGCCGATCTCGTCGGCGGGGATGAGGTCGACCTCGCCGCCGATCTTCCGCGCGAGGACCCGGTCCTCCTGGAAGTGGCCGTCCGCCTTCAGGGGGGCGTTGGCCTGGGCGATGATGTAGTCGCTCTCCTCGCTGGCCGTGAGGTAGTCGATCTGGTCGGTGACCTTGCCGTCGACGACCTTGCGGTACGGGGTCTCGATGAAACCGAACGAGTTGATGCGGGCGAACGAGGCCAGCGACCCGATCAGACCGATGTTCGGGCCTTCCGGGGTCTCGATCGGGCACATGCGGCCGTAGTGCGAGGGGTGGACGTCACGGACCTCGACGCCGGCGCGCTCGCGCGACAGACCGCCGGGGCCCAGCGCCGAGAGGCGACGCTTGTGGGTCAGACCCGCGAGCGGGTTGTTCTGGTCCATGAACTGCGACAGCTGAGAGGTGCCGAAGAACTCCTTGATCGCGGCCACCACGGGGCGGACGTTGATCAGGGTCTGCGGGGTGATCGCCTCGATGTCCTGCGTGGTCATGCGCTCGCGGACGACGCGCTCCATGCGGGAGAGTCCCGTGCGGACCTGGTTCTGGATGAGCTCGCCCACCGCGCGGATGCGACGGTTGCCGAAGTTGTCGATGTCGTCGACGTCGAGACGGATCTCGACGTTCTTGCCACCGCGCACACCCTCGAAGGTCTCGTCGCCGCGGTGCACGCGCACGAGGTACTTGATGGTGGCGACGATGTCGTCGACGGTCAGCACCGAGTCCGACAGCGGAGCATCCAGCCCCAGCTTCTGGTTGATCTTGTAGCGACCGACCTTCGCCAGGTCGTACCTCTTGGGGTTGAAGTAGAAGTTGTCCAGCAGCGCGCGGGCGGCCTCGGCGGCGACCTGCTCGCCCGGACGGAGCTTGCGGTAGATGTCGCGGAGCGCGTCCTCCTTGGACAGGATCGTGTCCTTGGAGAGGGTCTCCTCGATGGAGTCGAAGCCGCCGAACTCGTTCAGGATGTCTTCGCTCGACAGGCCGAGGGCCTTGAGGAACACCGTGACCGACTGCTTGCGCTTGCGGTCGATGCGGACGCCCACCTGGTCGCGCTTGTCGATCTCGAACTCCAGCCACGCACCGCGGCTGGGGATGATGCGCGCCGACACGATGTCCTTGTCGGAGGTCTTGTCGGGGGTCTTGTCGAAGTAGACGCCGGGCGAGCGCACGAGCTGCGAGACCACGACACGCTCGGTGCCGTTGATGATGAACGTGCCCTTGTCGGTCTGGAGCGGGAAGTCGCCCATGAAGACCGTCTGGGTCTTGATCTCACCGGTCTGGTGGTTCATGAACTCGGCCTCGACGTAGAGAGGGGCCGCGTAGGTCTTGCCGCGCTCCTTGCACTCTTCGATCGAGTACTTCTCGGGCTCGAGGTAGGGGTTGGTGAACGAGAGCTGCATGGTCTCGCTCAGGTCCTCGATCGGCGAGATCTCCTCGAAGATCTCCTCCAGTCCGCTCATCTCGGGCACATCGGTGCGACCGGCGGCCTTGGCCTCGGCCACCCGGGCTCGCCACTGCTCGTTGCCGACGAGCCAGTCGAAGGACTCGGTCTGCAGCGCGAGAAGGTCGGGAACCGTCAGCGTGTCGGAGATCTTCGCGAACGAGAGCCGCGATGCGCCGCGGCCGTTCTTCGGGGTGGTGGTGGGATTGGATGCGTTGGGCGCAGCAGCCAAGGGATAACCTCCGTGAGCCCGGATCGGGCTTCGTTTCCTTGTCGTCAGGTGGAGTGCTCAGTCCTCCCCGAAGCCTGCACGTCGCTCACCGCGGTGAAGCGGGGGCGTGCAGTCACAGCCGACCACCATATGAGGGCAGGGGGAAACCAAGAGCGCAACTACCAAGCATAGTCCGGATGACGCGCCGTGTCCAGCGCGATCCTTGACGAGTTGATGTTCCTCGGGTATAACCCCGCGAAAACCCCCGGCATTCCCCGACATCTGGCGGAGAACCCCTGGTGGGACCATGATGTCTGCATGACGGGGGGCGACGCCGCCACCGCCGGGCTCGTCGAGTCCGCGACCGTGACGGGGCACGAGCGGGTGATCCGCACGCCCGACCAGCGCCTGCGGATCTTCGTCAGCTCCACCCTCCGCGAACTCGCCGACGAGCGCGTCGCGGTGCGCAGCGCCATCGAGGCCCTGCGTCTGGCGCCGGTGATGTTCGAGCTCGGCGCCCGGCCGCATCCGCCCCGCGCGCTCTACCGCTCGTACCTCGCGCAGAGCGACGTGTTCGTGGGGATCTACGGTGACAGCTACGGGTGGGTGGCGCCGGAGGAGGAGGTCTCGGGTCTGGAGGACGAGTACAACCTCGCTCCCCGCGAGATGCCGAAACTCATCTACATCCGCGCCTCCGAGCACCGCGACCCGCGCCTGGTCGCCCTCATCGACCGCATCCGCGAAGACGACACCGCGGCCTACCTCTCCTTCACGTCGATCGACGAGCTCCGCGACCACGTCCGCGACGACCTGGCCACGCTCCTCGCCGAGCGCTTCGATGCCTCTCGTCCCCTCGCCGATCGAGAGATCTCCGATGTCGTCCCCGCCGCGGCGCCGAAGGTGCCCGTCCCCTACACCTCGACGATCGGACGGGAGGAGGATGTCGCGGCGGTCCGCGACCTCCTCACCGGGTCCGCCCACGTGGTCAGCCTCATCGGCCCCGGCGGAGTCGGGAAGAGCCGGCTGGCGATCGAGGTCGCCCGCGCGAGCGAGGACCTCTTCCCCGACGGGGTGTACTTCGTCCTCCTGGAGGGCGTGCTCGAACCGGGACTCGTCGTGCCCACGATCGCCTACTCCCTCGGCGTGCGCGACAACGGCGAGGCCCCGCTGGAAGAACGCATCGCCCGGGCACTGTCCGGCCGTCGCGTGCTCGTCGCCCTCGACAACTTCGAGCAGGTGATCGAGGCCGCTCCGCTGCTGGTGCGCCTCTCGCACGCCTCGCCTATGGCGACCTTCCTCGTCACCAGTCGCATCGTGCTCCACATCCGCGGAGAGCAGGTCTACGACGTCTCGGGGCTGCCCGTGCCCGACTCGTGGACGCGCGCCACGAGGGAGCGGGTGCGCGACACCCCCGCGTGCCGCCTGTTCGCCGACCGCGCGAGCGCGGTGAGTCCCGACTTCACCCTCTCCGACACCAATGCGCAGGATGTCGCCGACATCTGCCGTCGCCTGGAAGGCCTGCCGCTGGGCATCGAGCTGGCGGCGGCGAAGGTGCGGGTCCTCGGCACCCGCGGGATCGCCGAGCGCCTGGAGCAGAGCCTGCCGCTCCTGACCGCGGCGGTGCGCGACCTCCCCGACCGGCACCGCACGATGCGGGCCACCATCGAGTGGAGCGTGAGCCTCCTGCCGGCCTCGCAGCGCGCCATGCTCGAGGATCTCGGCGTCTTCGCCACCCGGTTCACGTTCGACGCGGTGGAGGCGATCGGACGGAGCCGACCCTGGGGCGCAGGGGCGATGGAGGATCTCGCGGCGCTCGTCGACTCCTCGCTGGTCAAACCCGTCGACGTCGACGGGCGTCCGGTGTTCTCGCTGCTGGCCCTGGTGCGCGAGTACGCGGTGGGGCGACTGAAGGAGCGGGGCGACGCCGCCGCGGTGCGGACCGCGCATGCCGATCACTACCGCGAGCTCGTCGCGCGCATCGCCCCCCGGCTGGGCGGACCGGGGCAGGCGGACGCGGTCGCGGAGCTGGGCCTGGATCTGCCGAACCTCCGCGCGGCGGTGCGTCACCTCATCCACACCGACCGGCTCGACGACGCCGGAGACTTCGCATGGTCGCTCCTCATCTACTGGTGGGTGGCCGGCTTCTTCGCCGAGGTGCGGGTGTGGATGCTGGAGCTTCTCGGCAAGGACCAGCCGATCACCCAGCACACACGCGCGGTGGCGTGGTTCTTCGCCCTGTGGGGCGAGATGTGGCAGCGTCCGAGCGAAGAGGCGGTGGCCGGTCTCGGGGAGTGCATCCGGCTGTTCGAGGAGAGTGGCGACGATGATGCCGCGGCGATGGCGCTCGCCGCGCGGGCGACGGCGCGGCTCCAGCTCGAGCTGCCCGACCTCGACACCGCCGACCGTGAGCTCACGACCGCGGTCGAGCGGCTCCACGACCTCGGCAACACCTGGGCCGAAGCCATCACCGAGGTCGCCCGCGGACGACTTGCGTGGCTCCGCGGGCTCACCGACGACGCGCTCGGACACTTCGACCGCGCCACCGCGGCGGCCGCCGCCGGCGGCGACCTCTTCACGACGTCGGTCGCCGGCAATCACCTCGCGCGACTGCAGCTCGTCCGCGGCGAGATCGACACCGCCGAAGCGCAGTGCGTGCGGACACTCCTGGTGTCGCTGCGCCTGCACTTCGAAGAGGGGATCGCCTACGGACTCGAGGGGCTGTGCGCCGTCGCCGCGGCCCGTGGGGACGGTGAGCGGGCGGGCGCGCTGTCGGCGGTGGCCGCCGTCATCCGCCACCGCATCGGCGTGTTCGATGCCGAGGCCTTCACCGTCCACACCCCTCAGCTGGACGCCATGCGCGCCGCCGACCCCGATGCGGTCGCCGCCGGGGAACGTCGCGGCGCAGAACTCACTCTTGCCGAGGCGCTGGCGCTGGCCCTTCCGGCCGACGCACGGGCCGAGGCATCGTCGCTGGTCGCCCGCTGGTGAGCCGAGGAGCGACCGCCGCTCACTCGGCCGGTCGCGCGTGGCGGAAGCGGATGCGGCTGCCCGGCCGGGCCTGGGCGAGAGCGTCGCGGGCGGCATCCGCCACGACCGCGATCACAGGGTAGCCGCCGGTGACCGGGGCATCGGGTCCGAGGATCGTCGGTCGACCGGAGGGCGGCACCTGCAGGGCGCCGGGCACCATCCCCTCGCTCGGGAGTTCGCCGCTGCGCACGCGGGCGAGAGACGGACCGTCGAGGCGGATGCCGACGCGGTCGGCGGCGCCCGAGACGGTCCACGTCGCCTCGAAAAGGGTCGCGCGGGCATCGTCGGTGAACCAGTCCGCGCGCGGCCCCGGCGCGAGGTCGATCTCGAGGTCGTCGCCGTCGGGCGCGCCCCACGGCGCGTCGGGGGCGGGCGGGACGGGGGCGTTCGGGTCGGCGCCGACGCTCAGCACGCAGCCCGCGGCGAGGGGGGCGGGCCCGAGACCCGAGAGGATGTCGGTGGCCCGCGACCCGCGGACCACCGGCCCGTCGACGCCGCCGCGGAGGGCGAGGAGTGCCCGCGCGCCCCGCTCGATCCACCCGACCTCGAGCTCGACGCCGGCGGGCCAGCGGTGCGCCACGTACGGGTCGATGTCGCGCCCCGCGAGCCGGAGCGGACCGCCGCCGCCGGTGACGGCGAACACCAGGTCGGCGCGGGCGACGGCGCGGAACCCGCCGAGGGTGATCTCGATCGCCGCCGCATCCTGGGGGTTGCCGACGAGACGGTTCGCGGCGCCGAGCGCGCGGCGGTCCATCGCCCCCGAGCGGGAGATGCCGAGGGCCGCCGAGCCGGGACGGCCGAGGTCCTGGACCGTGGCGAGCAGTCCCGGCTCCTCGACGCGGAACCCCCGCCCCGTCCCCGCCCCCGCTCCCGCTCCCGCCCCCGCTCCCGCCGCGAGGGTGCGCTCCTCCCCCGCGAGGGTGCGGTCCTCACCGGCGAGGGTGCGCACGTTCCCGGCGAGGGTGCGCTCGCCCCCCGCGAGGGTGCGGAACCGCACCCGCATGCCCGGGACGAGGAGCGCCGGATTCTCGCGCGCAGGGTCGAAGAGCGGCGCGTCCGTCGTGCCGAGGAGTCGCCACCCTCCGGGGGTCTCGCGCGGGTAGGCCCCCGAGAACACCCCCGCGACCCCCACCGCCCCGGCCGGGACGCGGGTCCGCGGGGTGTCGAGCCGCGCCACGTCGAAGGGCCACTCATCGCTGACGAGGTACCCGAATCCGGGCGCGAAGCCGGTGAACGCGACGGTCCAGGTCGCGGCCGCGTGGCGCTCCGCGAGCTCCGATGCCGACACTCCGAGGAGCGCCGCGGTCGCGTCGAGGTCGGGGCCGTCGTAGCGGATGTCGACCACGACCTCCGGAGCCGCCGGCGCGTCCGCCGTCGGGGCGGCGGCCGTGGCATCCGTCACCCACGCCCGCGCGCGCGACAGGCTCAGCACCGCGGGGTCGACGGTGATGAGCACGGTGCGCGCCGCGGGGACGATGTCGACGACCCCCGGCGGCACCGCGGCGACGAGGCGGGCGTGAAGCGACAGCACCTCGTCGAGTCCCGCGACCTCGACGAGCATCGCGCGGTCACCCATCGGCAGCATGTTCACCACGGCGCCCGCACGGCGACGCCGGCGTCATCCAGCGCGCGTCGCACCGCCTCTCCCATCGCCACCGCGGCCGGTGAATCGCCGTGCAGGCAGAGCGACGCCGCCGCGACGGTCAGCACCGACCCGTCGGCGGCGACGACCTCGCCCGATCGCGCCAGCCGGACCGCCCGCTCCGCAGCCGCCGCCGCGTCATCCAGCACCGCACCCGCTCGCCCCCGGGGCACGAGACCCCCGCCGGGCAGATATCCGCGGTCGAGGAACGCCTCGACGACGAAGGGCAGGCCGGCCGACTCGGCCGCCCAGGCGATCTCCCCCGGCATCCCGAGGATCGGCACGGCGCGTCCCTGCGACGCGGCGAGCTCGGCGACCGCCTCGGCCACCGCCCGCGCCGCCCCCGCGTCGGCGGAGACCGCGTGATAGAGGGCCCCGTGAGGCTTGACGTACCGGATGTCGGCCCCCGCCGTCGCCAGCGACCGGAGCTGCACCGCGACCTCGGCCCGCAGATCCGCCGGAGCGAGCGCCATCGGCACCCGGCCGAAGTTCACCGGGTCGGGATAGGACGGATGCGCCCCGACGGCCACGCCGTGAACAGCCGCGCGTGCCACCGCCTCGCGCATCGACCTCTCATCGCCCGCGTGTCCGCCGCAGGCGATGCTGGCGCTGGAGATGACGGCGAACATCGCGTCGTCGTCGGCCGTCGGCATCCCGTCGACCGTCTCACCCAGGTCGGCATTGAGGTCGATCACGCCCATGTCTTCACGCTACGCCGCGCGGCAACGTTACGGATGCGTAAAGGCTCCCGGCGCCGGATGCGCCGAGACCCGCGCCGGGGCAGGATGGGGGGATGCCTCGATCTTTCGAGCGGCCCGCGGCAGGGACGCCGCTGCTGCAGGTCCGCGACATGGCCGTGGAGTTCCGCACCGTCGACGGGACGGTCCACGCCGTCGAAGGCGTCGACCTCGATCTCGCCGCCGGTGAGACCCTCGCCATCGTCGGCGAGTCGGGGTCGGGGAAGTCGACTACGGCGATGGCGGTGATCGGTCTCCTCCCGGGCAACGGGCGGGTGACGCAGGGCAGCATCCTCTTCGAGGGCGAGAACCTCGTCGGAGCCCCCGAATCGGTGATGCGCCAGGTGCGCGGCCGTTCGATCGGCCTCGTGCCGCAGGACCCGATGTCGAACCTCAACCCGGTCGCGAAGATCGGCACGCAGGTGGCCGAGACCCTTCTCGCGCACGGCCTGGCGACGCGCAAGGACGTCGACCGCAGGGTCGTCGAGACCCTCGAGGCGGCGGGTCTTCCCGACGCCGCCGCCCGCGCCAAGCAGTACCCGCACGAGTTCTCGGGCGGTATGCGCCAGCGCGCGCTCATCGCGATCGGTCTGGCGTGCAACCCCAAGCTCCTCATCGCCGACGAGCCCACGAGCGCGCTCGACGTGACGGTGCAGAAGACGATCCTCGATCAGCTCGACCGGATGACCAGCGACACGGGCACCTCGGTGATGCTCATCACGCACGACCTCGGCCTCGCCGCCGAGCGCGCCTCGCGCGTGGTCGTCATGCACCGCGGGCGCATCGTCGAGCAGGGGCCCGCGCGACAGATCCTCGAAGACCCGCAGCAGCCGTACACCCAGGCGCTGGTGAAGGCCGCCCCGTCGGTGGCGGCGGTGCGACTGCGTCCCGAGGCCTTCCGCCGGCCCGAGAAGACGGATGCCGCCGCGTCGGCCGCGCCCGCGGCATCCGTGTCCGTCGTCGAGAGCGCGCCGGCTGCGCCGGCCGGCGCGCGTGCCGAGGCGGCCCCGGATCACATCGTCGAGGTCGAGGGGCTGACCAAGGTCTTCCCGGTGCGGGGGCAGAAGGACGACTTCGTCGCCGTGAAGGACGTCTCGTTCGCGATCCCGCGCGGGCAGACCGTCGCGATCGTCGGTGAGTCGGGGTCGGGGAAGACCACGACAGCCCGGATGATGCTGAAGGTCGTCGAACCGACGAGCGGCACCATCTCGTTCGACGGGGTCGACGTGTCGACCCTCAAGGGGCGGGCGCTGAAGGACTTCCGCCAGAAGGTGCAGCCGATCTTCCAGGACCCCTACTCGTCGCTGAACCCGATGTTCACCATCGAGCGACTGATCGAGGAGCCGCTGGAGTTCTACCGGCGCGGGTCGTCGACCGAGCGCACCAAGCGGGTGCGGCAGCTGCTGGATGACGTGGCGCTGCCGGCCTCGATGATGCGCCGGTACCCGTCGGAGCTGTCGGGAGGCCAGCGTCAGCGCGTCGCGATCGCCCGGGCTCTCGCCCTGTCTCCCGAGCTGATCGTCTGCGACGAGCCCGTCTCGGCGCTCGACGTGCTCGTGCAGGATCAGGTGCTGCGGCTTCTGCGAGACCTGCAGCGCGAGTACGGGCTGAGCTATCTTTTCATCTCCCACGACCTCGCGGTGGTGCGGCTGATCAGCGACTACGTCTGCGTGATGAAGGACGGGCACCTCGTCGAGGCCGCGTCGGGCGAGGAGATCTTCACCAACCCGCGCGACCCCTACACGCGGCGTCTGCTCGCCTCGATCCCGGGCAACGAGCTCGACATCGCGGTCTGACCCCGCGCCGCGGCATCCGCTCCTCCACTGCCCTGCCCCTCCCGCGGCGATGGCTGCTCCCCCGTCACGATCCGCCCCTCACCCGCGCGCGGAGGGGCCGAACGTGACGGGGGAGACGCGGGGGTGTTCGCTCCCCCGTCACGATCCGCCCCTCACCCGCGCGCGGAGGGGCCGAACGTGACGGGGGAGTGGATGCGGGGGTGAGGCGTGAGGGCGCGGCGGGAGGGCGCGGCGCTAGCGGGCGCGGGTGCGGGGATCCATCGCTTCGCGCAGCGCCTCGCCGAGCAGGGTGAACCCCAGCGCGGTGATCGTGATGCAGGCACCGGGAAGGAACGCCAGCCACGGCGCGATCGCGAGCTCGAGCTGCGCGTAGGTGAGCATGCGCCCCCACTCCGCGGTCTGCGGAAGCCCCCCGCCGAGACCGAGGAACGACAGCGCGGCCGCCTCGATCACCGCGGTCGCCAGCGACAGCGTGCCCTGCACGATGACCGGACCGATGGCGTTGGGCAGCACGTGGCTCATCGTGATCTTGCCGCGGCCGAGGCCGAGCGTCTGGGCCGACAGCACGTAGTCGGCCGACCGCTGCTGGAGCATCGACGCCCGCAGAAGCCGCGCGAACACCGGCACCTGCGCGGCACCGATCGCGATCATCACCGACAGCTGGGTCTGCCCGAGGATCGCCGCGATCGACACCGCCAGCAGCAGCGACGGCACCGAGAGCAGGATGTCGACGAAGCGCATCACGACGACGTCGACCCAGCCGCCGAACGCGCCGGCGATGAGGCCGAGCAGCATGCCGCCGAGAAGACCGAAAGCGGTCGAGACCACGCCGATCGTGAGCGACGCCTGCGCGCCCCAGATGAGCTTGGACAGCACATCGCCGCCGAAGCGGTCGAGTCCGAGCGGGAACTGCGGGAGCTCCCCCGGACCCGGGATGTAGGTCGGTGTGATGTACCGCTGGCCCGGCAGTTCGGTCGGGCCGTAGGGCGCGAGCACGGGCGCGAGGGCGGCGACGAGGATGAACAGGGCGATGATGACCGCCCCCACCCATGCCGAGGGGTTCCGACGCAGCCGCCGGAACACGTCGCGCCAGAAGCCGCCGCGCACCTGCGCGCCCAGCAGCTCCCGATCATCGATCGCGGTGTCGTCGACCGGCCCGCCGCTGGGGGCGGGGGGAAGCATCGCCGAGGTCATTGGACCCTCACTCTCGGGTCGATGAAGCTGTACGAGACATCCACGATCAGGTTGATCAGGGCGTACGCGATCGCGATGAAGATGATGAAGCCCTGCAGCACCGGGAAGTCACGGGTGAAGATGGCGCGGGCGAGGAACGATCCGATGCCGGGGAAGGCGAACACCGTCTCGGTGAGCACCGCCCCCGAGATGAGCAGTCCCGTCTGCAGACCCACCGTCGTGACGACCGGGAGCAGCGCGTTGCGCAGGATGAACCGCCCGCGGATCGTGCCCCGCGGCACGCCCTTGGCCATGCCGGTGCGGACGTAGTCGGCGTTCTGCACCTCGAGCACCGAGGCGCGGGTGATCCGCACGATGATCGCCAGGGGGATCGTCGCGAGCGCCACCGCGGGCAGGATCAGGTGCAGGATCGCGTCCCACGCGGCATCCCATTCGCCGGTGATGATCCCGTCGAGGATGTAGAAGTTCGTGTAGTGGGTCGCATCGATGCGCGGATCCTGTCGACCCTCCGACGGCAGCCAGCCCAGCTGCACCGCGAACACCCACTTCAGCAGGAACGCGAGGAAGAACACCGGGATCGTGATGCCGAGGAGGCTCGCGGCCACGGTGAGATGGTCGGTGGCCTTGCCGTGCCGGCGGGCGGCCCAGTATCCGAGGGGGATGCCGACGCCGACGGCGATGAGGAGCGCGGCGCTGGAGAGCTCGAGGGTCGCCGGGAAACGGCGCCAGAACTCTTCGGTGACGGCCCGCCCGGTCTGGATCGACGTGCCGAAGTCGCCCTGCAGCAGGCGCCCGAGCCAGACGATGTACTGCTCGAACAGCGGCCGATCGAACCCGTAGAGCCGGTTGATCTCGGCGACCGCCTCGGGGGTCGCCCGCTCACCGAGGAGCGCGACGGCGGGCCCGCCCGGCAGGGCGCGGACCCAGAGGAACAGCAGGATGGACAACCCGAACAGCGTCGGGATGAGCAAGAGGATCCTCTTGCCGATGGTGCGTATCACGGAAGGCAGCCTTCGAGGACGAGCGCCCCGGCTCCGGCAAGGGGGCCGGGGGCGCGGTCGTGCGGAGGAGAAGACGAGCGGATGTCGCGGCGCGGCGTGCGAGGCCGCGCCGCGACATCCGGATCGTCGTTACTCGGAGAGCTCGACCAGGTTGTAGACCTCGTCCTGCACGGGGCTCGCCGGGTACGAGGTGACGCGCTCGTCGAAGACGAGGGTCGGCACCGGGTGGGCGAGCGGAATCCCCGGGAGGAACTCCATGATCTGCGCGTTCGCGTCGGCGTAGGCCGACTCCTGCTCGTCGGCCGTGGCCAGGCCCCGACCGGTGGTCAACGCGCTGAAGATCTCGGCGTTGTCGAAGCCCCACTCGTTCGACGGTGCGCCGAAGAACGTCCCCACGAAGTTGTCGGGGTCGTTGTAGTCACCGGTCCAGCCGAGCAGGTGGATGCCGTGCTCGCTGCCGCCCTGGATGAGGTCGAGGTACTCGCCCCACTCGTTCGAGACGGGGTTGAGCACGATGCCGACGGCCTCGAGCTGAGACTGCAGGTTGGTGAAGATCTGCTCGGGGTTGGGCATGTACGGCCGCGAGATGTTGACCGGGTAGTTGAACGTGATGGTGAGGGGGTTCGACTCGTCGAAGCCCGCCTCGGCCAGCAGCGCCTGGGCCTGCTCGGGGTCGTACTCGTAGGTGGCGACGTCGGGGTTCCAGCCGATCACGCTGTCGGGCATGAACTGCGTGGCGACCTCGGTGCCCTCGGGGAGCACCTGCGAGATCAGCTGCTCCTTGTCGATCGCGTGGGCGATCGCCTGGCGGACGCGCTCGTCGGCGAGCTCGGGAACGGCCTGGTTCATGCCGAGGTAGAGCACGTTGAACGGGTCGCGGTTGATGAGGGTGAAGCCCGCCTCCTCCAGCGCGCCGAGGTCGGCGGGGGCGACGAGGTCGTAGCCGTCGATGCTTCCGGATTCCAGCGCCTGGCGCCGCGCGGTGGTGTCGCCGATCACCTGGAAGATGATCTCCTCGACGACGCCCTGCTCGCCCCAGTAGTCCTCGTAAGCGGTGAGGGTGGTGGTGCTGCCCGGGTCCCACGACTCGAACTGGAACGGACCGGTGCCGGTCGGGTGCCCCGTGGCGTACTCGCTGAGGGTCGGGGCCTCGGAGGTGCCGCCGACGTCGTCGGCGCCGTACTCCTCCAGCGCGGTGGGGCTCTGCATCGCGAAGGCGGGGAGCGACAGCGCAGGGATGAACCCGGCGAAGGGCTCGGTCAGCGTGACGGTGACCTCGGTGTCGCCGTTCGGCTCGCACCCGCCGTAGATCGAGGTGCCCGTGTCGGCGTAGCCGCGCATGAGCTTGCCCCAGTAGTACGACAGGCTCTCGCTCTGGGCGATGCCGGTGAAGTTGTTCTGGCGGTCGAAGTTGAAGCACACCGCTTCGGCGTTGAAGGGGGTGCCGTCGTGGAAGGTGACGCCCTCCTCGAGGGTGAAGGTGTAGCTCAATCCGTCCTCGGACTGCTCCCAGCTGCTGGCCAGGAGCGGCGCGGGGTCGGCCGTCCCAGGCTCGACGCCCACGAGGCCTTCGAAGATCTGCCTGGAGACGCGGAACGATTCGCCGTCGCTGGCGAACGCCGGATCCAGGCTCGACACGTCACCGGAGGCGCCGAAGATGAACGTCGAGTCGACGTCGCTCGGCTCCTCGCTTCCGCCGCCCTCCTCGCGCTGGCTCGCGCAGGCCGTCAGGATCAGCGATCCGACGGCGATGGCGGCAGCGCCGGCGAGCAGGCGCTTTCTCGTTGAGTGAAGCATCGTGTACTGCACCTTCCTTTTCGAGGGTCCCTTTCGGGTCGCGAGCACAGCGACGTGTGTGACAGCACCGGCCCACGGAGTGTGATCCCTCGACCGTACCCGCGCGCCGTCGCACGGATGGTCACGGTGAGGTTGCGATTCTGTTTCGGCGGCTGGGGGGAAGAAGGAGGGATGCCGCGGACTAGCGTTGAGCCATGGCGCGCGCTCGGGTGGAACAGGTGCGACCCTCGGCGCGGCTCGGCGACGGGACGCTCGCGATGATCGCGCCGTCGGAGTACGACACCGGCTGGGAGCTCATCGTCGACGGCACGCCGCAGTCGCACGTCGACCTCGACGACCCCACGCACCTGCACTTCGAGTACGTGTCGCGGATGGCGGCGGTGATCGACCGCCTGAAGCTCCCGGGTCAGCCCCTCACCGCCGTGCACCTGGGCGCCGGCGCGCTGACGGTGCCGCGGTACATCGAGGCGACCCGGCCGGGGTCGCGCCAGCAGGTCATCGAGCTCGAACAGCCCCTGGTCGACCTCGTGCGCGAGCATCTGCCCCTTCCGCGCGGGGCGGCGATCAGGATGCGGATCGGCGACGCCCGACGGGGCCTGGCCCGGCTTCCGCGCGCCCTGGTCGGCGCCGTCGACGTGCTCGTCTCCGACGTCTACGCCGGCGCGCAGACCCCGGCGCACCTGACGACGGTGGAGTTCTACCGTGAGGCCGCCGCACTCCTCGCCCCCGACGGAGTGCTGCTGGTCAACGTCGCCGACGGCGCCGGGCTCGCCTTCGCCCGCCGACAGGTCGCGACGGTGCGCGAGGCGCTCCCCCACGTCATCGTGCTGGCCGAGGTGCAGACGCTGAAGGGTCGTCGGTTCGGCAACCTCGTTGTCGCCGCCTCACCCACGCCCCTGCCGACCCAGTGGCTGCCGCGGCTGATGGCCGCAGGCCCTCACCCGGCGAAGGTGGCCGAGGGCGAGGAGGTCGTCGAGTTCGCGCGCGGCGCGCGCATCGCGACCGACGGCGACGCGACGCCGTCGCCCAAGCCCGCGGCATCCGTCTTCGAACGGTGAATCGCGATCCTGATGCCGCCCTGCGGCGTGCCACGCCGGCGCCGGCGCCGCGGTCGCGCAGACTGGGGGAGCGTGGGCGCGGGACCCTCGAGCGTGGAAGGAGTCGATCATGAGCTACATCCTGGGATACGACCCCGACACCCTGCGGGAGCAGGTCGACCCTGTCCGCTGCGAGGGGCGCCTGGACGAGATCGGCGAGCAGCGGAGCCTGCCGGCTCTGCTCGAACGGGTGTGGCTGCTGAAGGTGCTCGATCGACTCGATGACGCGCTGGTGCTCTCGGAGCAGTCGGTGCGGGTGGCCCGGATGGCGGGGACGCGGAAAGACCTGCTGCGCGCCCGCATTCTCCACGCCACCGTGCTGCAGGTGCGCGGACAGCTCGCCGCCGCCGAGCAGGAACTCACCGCGTGCGCCGAAGAGGCCGATGGTCAGGGCTGGTCGGGCATCGCGGCCTTCGCGTACCAGCATCGCGGCAAGACCCGCTACGACGGCGAGGACTACGACGCCGCGCGCACCGACTTCAAGCGCGCCCTGTTCCTCCGGCAGGAGTCGGGGGCCCCGGACGATCAGCTCGAATCGACGCTGTTGGCGATCGATGCGTCCGAGCGGCGGCGCATGCGGTCGTCGGTCGCGAGCTGAGTGTCGTAGGTACGTTCTACTGTTTCGGGCATGTCAGAACCTGAACGTGTGCGCGTCTGGGCGAACGCCCTGATCGACCAGCATCTCGGCCCCTCCTGGACCTTCGGCTTCGACAACGCCAAGCGGCGTGCCGGCCTCTGCGATTTCCGGCGCAAGCGCATCAGCGTCTCGCGCTACCTGTCGGCGCGCTACGACGACGACACCAACCATCAGACCCTTCTGCACGAGGTCGCCCACGCCCTCGCGGGGCCTGCGGCCGGACACGGCGCGGAGTGGAAGCGCATCGCGCGGAGCCTGGGCTACGTCGGGGGAACGACCCACGACGGTGAGACGGCTGTCGAGCTCGCGCCCTGGGTGGGGGTGTGCCCCGCCGGGCACACCGCGTACCGGCATCGGCGCCCGCCGCGCGCGACGTCGTGCGTCGCGTGCGCGCCGCGCTTCGACCGCCGTCATCTGTTCACCTGGACGCGGCGAGAGATCTCGGCGGCGACCCGGCTGGCGGCGATGACACCACGAGGGGATGCCGCCCCGGTCGAGTCAGATCCCGACGATGCGGGCCCCGCGCACGATCGGCACCGCTTCTGAGGCATCGATCTCGGCGGCTCGGACGACGTCTGACCGCAGGTCTTTCTCGATGAGTTCCTGGCCTGAGCCGCTCGCGGTGAGGAGGTGACGCACGGCGCCGCGGAGGCCGCGGAACGCTTCGCCCGCCGTCGCGGCCTCGGGTGAGGAGTGGTCGATCCCCCGGGTCGTGAGGGCGTCGATGACGGCGCCCGCACCGAGGAGATCCTCGACGGCGAAGCGCAGCGGCGCGCCGCCATGACCGAGCTCACCGGCGGGGATGATCGAGATCGAGGTGCGGCGGCCACGGCGCTCCTGCTCATCGGCGATCGCCTGAGCGACGGCGGAGGCGTTGCGAAGTCCCGCGAGGAGGACGACCGGGGCGGAGGGTTCGTCCTCGACCGCGTGGGGGCCGGTCTGGTCGGGGCCTGCGGCGGCTGCGGCCGCGGCGACCCGGGCGCCGTTGAGTGACACGGCGAAGGCCGCGTCATCCAGCATCATCTCCTCGCCTCGCTCGACCACGTCGATCACGGTGCTGGAGAAGCGGAGCACGTCGACGACGACCACGATGTCGGCGGGCGCGAGGCGCGCGAGGGCGTCGAGCCCCCAGTCCAGACGCACCTGGTACCGGGACTGATCGAAGGGCGAGGCCATTCCGTCAGCCTAAACGGGCGAGGCGGGCGACGCGGAATGACAGAGTGGGCACATGCGGATCATGCTCAAGCTCGTCATCGACTGCGATGCGGATGCCGCCTGGCGGGCGCTGCACTCCCCGCGCGCGGTTGCGGAACTGTACGGCCCGCTGGTGCAGCTGGCACCCCTCGAACCCGACGCGCTCCCGACCGCCTGGGAGCCGGGAGCGGAGGTCGGGGTAGAGATGAGCCTCGGCGGGCGGGTGTCGCTCGGCCGCCAGATCATCCACGCGAGCGACCGGACGATGAAGGGCCCGGACGGGCCGATCCGCATCTTCCGCGACAGCGGCATCCCGATCTCCGGGCCGCTCGCGGCCCTCGACGTCTGGGACCACCAGATGGCGGTGTCGCCGGCGCCCGGCGACCCGACGAAGACCCTGTGGCGCGACCGCCTCGTCATCGGCGGGGCGGCCGCGCCGGTGCTCTGGCCGGGCCTCTGGGCGGCGTGGCAGTGGCGCGCGGCACGCATCCGCGCACTCGCCCCGACGTGGGCGCACGAGCCGGCACCGGAGGATCCGGCGGCGGGCGCCTGACCGCCCGCCCCGCTCGATTCGTCGCAGCCGCCGCACCCACCCCGGCCGCGGTGTGGTGCGGCGCGCGCGGCGCGTCACTCGGCGAGCGCCTCCACCGGCGCGACCCGGGTCGCGAGGCGCGTGGGCACCACCGCGGCCACGAGGGTGAGCACCGCGGTCGCCGCGACCACGATGAGCACCGGAACGAGCGGCACCGCCGGCCACACGAAGGTCGGCCCCGGCGGAAGGCTCGGGTCGCCGGACACCGAGCCGAGCAGCGACTGCGCGCCGGCCCACCCGTATGCGACGCCGAGGACGAGACCGGTCGCGAGGGCGGCGATGGTGAGGTGCGCGGCTTCGAGCAGCACGACCCGGCGCACCTGGGGCGCCGTCAGGCCGAGGGCGCGGAGGAGCCTGAGCTCGCGACGGCGCTGCACGACACCCAGGGTGAGGAGGTTGACCAGACCCACCGCGGCGATCACCGCCGAGACGGCCACGAGCCCCATCATGACCGCGGCGAAGGTGTCGAGCACCGCTGCCATCTCGGTCAGCAGCTCGCCACCCGCCGACGCGGTGAGCACCGCCTTGGTCGACTCGATTGCGACGGCGAACATCGTCACGAGCGTCACCCCCATCACCACCCCGATCGCCATACGGCTCGAGCGCTCGGGGTAGCGGAGCGCGTTCTCGGCGGCCAGCCGCGCCGTGGCCGACCCGCCGAACAGCCGACCGATCAGCCGCAGGACCGGCGGCATGAGAAGGCTCGCCCCCAGCGCGATGCCGGTGAAGGAGAAGATGCCGCCGATGAACGCGACCGCGACCCCCAGCGGAGTGACGAGCCCGAGCGCGATGCCGGCCGCGAGGAGCGCACCGCCGACCGCGAACAGCGCGACGGCGGTGAGGTTGCGCCCGGTGCGACGGACGACCTCCTCACGCGTGACCTCGACGGCGCCCCCGAGGGCCTGCATCGGGGTGACGGTCAGCACACGCCGCGATCCGGCCCACGCCGCGACCCAGGTGGTGAGCGCGACGATCGTCGCGGGCACGAGCAGTTCGCCGGTGACGACACCGTACGAGACGCCGTCGAGCCCGAGCAGCTCGGTGCCGACGACCACGCCGAGCGCGGCGACGCCGGTACCGGCGACGAGGCCGCCGAGAGCGCCGATGACGCCGACGACGAGTCCCTGCCGGGCGACCTCCTGACGCTGCGCGCGCGCCGAGGCGCCGATGAGGCGCATGAGCGCGATCTGTCGGGTGCGCCCGGCGACCACGGTGGCGAAGGTGTTCGCGGTGACGATCCCGGCCACGTAGACCGCGACGCCGACGAGGATGACGGTGAGGAAGCTCAGCACGAACGCCAGCGTCCCGCTGTCTCCGAGGTAGGGGTCGGCGCGGAGGATCGCAGCGAGGAACCCCGTGACCGAGACGAGGAGCACGCCGAAGGCGCTCGAGATGCCGGCGACGAGGATGCTCGCGCCCATGCCGCGTTCGCGCAGGAACGCCCATCGCGGGGCGGCGGTCCGCGACATCCGGTCTGTTCTGTCGTCCGCCAGGGCGACCGCGCTCATGCCGTCACCTGCGCGGATGCGGGGCCCGACAGCTCGCCGGCGAGGAGGAAGGCCGAGATCTCTTCGGCGCTCTGTCGCGGCTTGTCGGCGGCGATGCGGCCGTCGCCGAGCACGATCACGCGGTCGGCGTGGCTGGCGGCCACAGGGTCGTGGGTGACCATCGCGATGGACTGGCCGTGCTCCCGGCTGGCATCGGCGAGGAGGCGCAGCACCTCGCGACCGCTGCGGGAATCGAGGTTGCCGGTCGGCTCGTCGGCGAACACCACGTCGGGGGCGGTGGCGAGGGCGCGGGCGATCGCGACGCGCTGCTGCTGGCCGCCCGAGAGCTGGTGCGGACGGTGGCCGAGCCGAGAGGCGAGCCCGAGCGATGCGACGAGCCGGTCGATGCGCGCGCGCTCGAGCGCAGAGGGACGCCTCCCGTCGAGGTCGAAGGGCAGCAGGATGTTGCCCAGGGCGTCGAGGGTCGGCACGAGGTTGAACGCCTGGAAGACGAACCCGACGCGCCGGCGCCGCAGGATGGTGAGCTCGAGGTCGGTCAGGCCGCTGATCTCGGTGTCGCCGAGCCACGCACGGCCCGACGTCGGGGCGTCGAGTCCCGCCATGACGTGCATGAGCGTGGACTTGCCCGAGCCGGACGGCCCCATGATCGCGGTGAACTCGCCGCGGCGGATGCCGATGGTCACGCCGTCGAGCGCGCGTACCGCGCTGTCGCCCGTGCCGTAGGTCTTGGTCAGCTGCTGCACCCGGGCAGCCAGGCCCAGGTCAGTGGAGGTGATGTGCATGCCTTCGACGCTAGGAATCAGCGGGGTGCGGGCGCGTCGGCCCCGCGGCCGATCCGTGTACATCGGAAGGATGACGCGGGGCGGCCGCACTGGTCGGGCGCGGGGCGTTTCGACGCGCTGCGCTCAGGCGAGGCCGTGCTCGAAGGCGAAGACCACCAGCTGCACGCGATCGCGGAGCGCGAGCTTGGTCAGGATGCGACTGATGTGCGTCTTGACCGTGGCCTCCGAGAGGTACTCCCGGGCGGCGATCTCGGCATTGGAGAGCCCGCGCGCGGCGAGCGCGAAGATCTCGCGCTCGCGCTCGGTCAGCTCGCCGAACGCGGCCGGTGCCGCCCGCGGCGCGGCATCGGCGAAACGGGCGAACAGATCACGGGTCGCCGAGGCGGCGATCACCGCCGACCCCGCATGCACGGTGCGGATCGCGGCCAGCAGGAACTCGGGGTCGGCGTCTTTCAGCAGGAATCCGCTCGCGCCCCCGCGGATCGCCCGCGCCGCAGCTTCGTCGAGGTCGAACGTGGTCAGCATCACCACCCGCGGCGGGTCGGGATCGCGCAGCAGTTCGGCGGTGGCGGCGAGGCCGTCCATCACCGGCATCCGGATGTCCATCAGCACCACGTCGGGCCGCGCCGACCGCACGACCGCGAGCGCCTCGCGTCCGTCGGCGGCTTCGCCGACGACCTCGAGGTCGGGCTGAGAGTCGACAACCATGCGAATCCCCGCCCGGAAGAGCGCCTGATCGTCGACCAGCACGACGCGGATCACGGCCTTGTCCCCTTCGCGCGACCCGCGGTCGTGCGCAGCCGAGGGGTGCGCGGCCGGGAGCGGGTCATGCCGGAACCTCCACCGGGATCCAGGCCCGTACGGTGAACGCGCCAGTCTCCTCTGCCGCGGAGAACTCTCCGCCCGCGAGCTGGGTGCGCTCGCGCATGCCGATCACCCCGTGCCCCGTGCGGGTCGGGACCGATGACCCGGCCGCGACGGGGTTGCTCACGGTGAGGTCGACACGCTTCGCGCCCCACGACAGCTGCACGTCGACCGGGCCGCCCGCCTCCCCGTGCCGGAGCGCGTTCGTCAGCGCCTCCTGCAGGATGCGGTACACAGCGATCTGCACCGATGCCGGCGGCTCGCCCGGCGGGGCGGGATCGATGTCGACGCGCAGGTCGACACCCGCGGCGCGCACCTGCGCCCACAACTCCTCGAGGTCGGCCAGGCCCGGCTGCGGGCCGTCGCCCTGGCTGTGGCGCAGCTGCGTCAGCAGCAGCCGCACGTCGGCGAGCGCGGCGCGAGCCGTCGACGAGATCGTCTGCAGGGCGGCCGTCGCCGCCTGCGGATCGGCCGCGGCGGCGTACCGCGCCCCATCGGCCTGAGCGACGACCACCGCCAGCGAATGGGCGACGACGTCGTGCATGTCGCGCGCGATCCGCGCGCGCTCGAACTCCGAGCGCGCCTCCTCCTCGGCGCGCTCCTGGGCGAGGCGGTTCTCGCGCGCGCGCCGCGCGGTGCGCACGAGGGCTCCGCAGGTCCAGGCGAGCATCAGCGCGAAGGTCGCTCCTCCGAGCACGATCACCGCGATGGGCAGCACCGACAGGTCGAGGGGCGCCGAGGAGAGCGGCCCGAGGTACAGATAGAGGGTGATCACGATGGCGCCCGTCACCGCCGACGCGAGCCCGGCCCAGAACACGCGGATGCTGCCGTAGGCCGCCGTGGCGTAGAGCACGCCGAAGATCGCGACGTCGACCAGGCTCGGCCCGCGCAGCAGGCTCATCTGCAGAACAGCGCCCGCCCACGCCAGCGCCAGCGCCACCCCCGGCGAGAACCGGCGGAACCCCAGCGCCACGCTGAACAGCAGCACGTAACCGACGACCCCGAGCACGGTCAGCGTCCCGGTGGGTGGCCCGAGCACCCCGACACCCGCGTTCAGCTCGAAGACGACGGCGACGAAGAAGAAGCCGGCCGCCAGCGCGATGTCGGTCGCGGTCTGGAGGGGACGAAGCGGTCGGAACACCGTTTCACGCTAGAGGAGTGGATGCCGCGTGGCATCCGTCCTCCGATGTATCTCCGCGACGCGGACACCGCCCCTTGTGGGCGCGCGGCCGAGGCTTTACTGTCCGGACACAGGCCGAAACCGGCGGGAAACGTCCGGGAAGAAGGATCAGTCCACGGGGTGAGTACTCACCGGACGGTCCCGACACCGGTCCCCGTCGGCGTCAGCACGAAGAAGTACTGGACGACACGGATGGAGATGCGTAGATGACGACGGTGCGCGCAGCGATCACACAGACCACCTGGACCGGCGACAAGGAGTCGATGCTCGACAAGCACGAGGGCTTCGCTCGGGATGCCACCGCACAGGGCGCACAGGTGGTGTGCTTCCAGGAGCTGTTCTACGGGCCCTACTTCGGGATCACGCAGGACAAGAAGTACTACCGCTTCGCCGAGGCCGCCGACGGCCCGATCGTGCAGCGCTTCGCCGCGCTCGCCAAGGAGCTGGGCACCGTGATGGTCCTGCCCATCTACGAGGAGGCCGAGACCGGGGTGTACTACAACACCGCGGTTCTGGTCGATGCCGACGGCACCATCCTCGGGAAATACCGCAAGCACCACCTCCCCCACCTCGACCGGTTCTGGGAGAAGTTCTACTTCCGTCCGGGAAACCTCGGCTACCCCGTCTTCGACAGCGCTGTCGGCCGGATCGGCATGTACATCTGCTACGACCGGCACTTCCCGGAGGGGTGGCGCGAACTCGGCCTGAACGACGCGCACATGGTGTTCAACCCCAACGCCACCAAGCCCGGCCTGTCGAACCGGCTCTGGGAGGTGGAGGGGCCCGCGGCCGCGGTCGCCAACGGCTACTTCGTGCTGCAGCCCAACCGGGTGGGCCGCGAGGACAACGAGTACGGCGACCTCGCGGTGGACTTCTACGGCACCAGCCAGGTGATCGACCCGCGGGGGAACTTCGTCGGCGAGCGCGGTTCGGGCACCGAGGAGGAGATCCTCGTGCGCGACCTCGACATGGAGATGGTGCGGGAGATGCGCGACGACTGGCAGTTCTACCGCGATCGTCGCCCCGACTCCTACACGAAGATCGCCCGCCCCTGACATCCATACCCATCGACATGAGCACGCGGACGAGCGGAGCGGCGCAGGCAGCGCCGACGCTGGCATCGGGTCTGGCGGGAGCGCCGGCCGAAGGCCGACGCGGGGGCATGCGTCGGCGCTGCCTGCGCCGCGCAGCAACAACCAAGGAGATCACTTCATGACCACCACACTCATCACCGGAGGCACCGTCGTCTCCGCGACCGGCCGCGGCGACGCCGACGTGCTCATCGACGGCGAGACCATCGTCGCGGTGCTGGCACCCGGTTCGCAGCTGCTCGGCACCGACCTGGCGGCATCCGTCGACACCGTCATCGACGCGACCGGCAAGTACGTGATCCCGGGCGGCATCGACGCCCACACCCACATGGAGCTGCCGTTCGGGGGCACCGCCGCCTCGGACACCTTCGAGACCGGCACGCGTGCCGCAGCATGGGGCGGGACGACGAGCATCATCGACTTCGCCGTGCAGCGCTACGGCGAGCGCGTCGAAGACGGACTCGCCGCGTGGCACGAGAAGGCCGCCGGCAACTGCGCGATCGATTACGGGTTCCACCAGATCATCGGCGGGGTCGACGACGACTCGCTCCGGGCGATGGACTCCCTCATCGACGAGGGGGTGACGAGCTTCAAGCTCTTCATGGCCTACCCCGGGGTGTTCTACTCCGACGACGCCCAGATCCTGCGGGCGATGCAGAAGTCGGCCGACACGGGCCTGCTGACGATGATGCACGCCGAGAACGGCCCCGCCATCGACGTGCTGGCCGCCCAGCTCGCCGAGGTCGGCAAGAAGGCGCCGTACTACCACGGCATCGCCCGCGCATGGCAGATGGAGGAGGAGGCCACCCACCGCGCGATCATGCTGGCGAACCTCACCGGCGCCCCGCTGTACGTGGTGCACGTCAGCGCCAAGCAGGCCGTCGACCAGCTGGCCTGGGCCCGCGATCAGGGCTGGAACGTCTTCGGCGAGACCTGCCCCCAGTACCTCTACCTCTCGCTCGAGGAGCAGCTGGGCGCCTTCAGCGAGGAGTGGGGTCAGTTCGAGGGCGCGAAGTGGGTGTGCTCCACGCCGCTGCGCAGCCGCAGCGAGGGCCATCAGCACCACATGTGGCAGGCCCTGCGCACGAACGACATCCAGATGGTCTCCACCGACCACTGCCCGTTCTGCATGAAGGGGCAGAAGGAGCTGGGGAAGGATGACTTCCGCGCGATCCCCAACGGGATCGGCTCGGTCGAGCACCGCATGGACCTGATGTACCAGGGCGTCGTCACCGGGAAGATCACACTCGAGCGCTGGGTGGAACTGACCTCCACGACGCCGGCGCGGATGTTCGGCCTCTACGGCAAGAAGGGGGTGATCCAGCCCGGCGCCGACGGCGACGTCGTGGTCTACGACCCCCACGGGCACACCACCATCTCTGCGGCCAGCCACCACATGAACATGGATCACTCGGCGTGGGAGGGCTTCGAGATCGACGGGCACGTCGACACCGTCATCTCCCGGGGCAAGGTCATCGTCGACGGCGGCACCTACCACGGCGGCAAGGGCGACGGGCAGTACCTGCGCCGTGGCCTCAGCCAGTACCTGGTGTGACGGCCATGGATTTCGGTGTCGTCCTGCAGACCAATCCGCCCGCGGCCCGCACGGTGCAGCTCGCGAAGCTCGCCGAGGCGCACGGGTTCAGTCACGTGTGGACCTTCGACTCGCACCTGCTGTGGCAGGAGCCGTACGTCATCCACTCGGCGATCCTCGCCGAGACCAAGCGCGTGATCGTCGGGCCGTTCGTGACGAACCCGGCCACCCGCGACTGGACGGTCACCGCCTCGGTGTTCGCGACCCTCAACGAGATGTACGGCAACCGCACCATCTGCGGCATCGGCCGGGGTGACTCGGCCGTGCGGGTGACGAACGGCAAGCCCACGACGCTGAAGGAGCTGCGGGAGTCGATCCACGTCATCCGCGAGCTCGGCAACTCGCGCCCGGTGGAGTACAACGGTGCGACCCTGCAGTTCCCCTGGAGCCGCGGGTCGGAGCTCGATGTGTGGGTCGCCGCCTACGGTCCGCTCGCCCTGAAGCTCACCGGCGAGGTCGGCGACGGCTTCATCCTGCAGCTGGCCGACGTCGACATCGCCGCGTGGATGATCACGACCGTGCGGGACGCCGCGGAGGCAGCCGGACGCGATCCCGACAGCATCGCGTTCTGCGTGGCCGCTCCGATGTACATCGGCACCGACCGCGCCCACATGCGCGAGCAGTGCCGGTGGTTCGGGGGCATGGTCGGCAACCACGTCGCCGACATCGTGGCCAAGTACGGTCAGCACGGGGCCGTTCCCGACGCGCTCACCGAGTACATCGCGGGGCGCACCGGGTACGACTACAACACCCACGGCAAGGCCGACAACGACCACGTCGACTTCGTGCCCGATGAGATCGTCGAGCGGTTCTGCATCCTCGGCACCGCCGAGGAGCACATCGCCAAACTCGAGCAGCTCCGGGCCCTCGGAGTCACCCAGTTCGCGGGGTACCTGCAGCACGACAACAAGGAGGAGACCCTCCGCGTCTACGGCGAGACCGTGATCCCGGCTCTGCAGGCGCACGTGGCGGCCAAGAAGTGAGGTCGGGATGACGAGAACGGATGTCGCTCCCGACGTCGTCACCGCCGCCAGCCGGTCCACATCGGTCCGGGCCGCACGCCCCGGCGGGCCACGCGGTGGCCGCCGGGGCGCGGCGTGGCTGTGGGGCGTCGTCGGGGTCGCCGCGGTCATCCTGCTGTGGGAGGCGTACAAGCTCCTGGCGCCCGAGAACGGGGTGCTCGTCGGCGACGTGCGCGTCCTCCCGCGCACCACCGACCTCGCGATGCCCCACGTCTGGGACATGGTGATCCGTCTCGCAGAACCCGTCACCCGGCAGGACGGCTCTCCGCCGCTCTGGGCGGCGGTGGCCCTCGCCGCCCTCACCACGCTGGGGATCGCGGCGGCCGGATGGCTCGTGGGCCTCGTGGTCGGCATGGCGCTCGCCCTGGTGATGCAGCGCTGGCAGCTGGCGGAGTGGGGACTTCTCCCCTGGATCATCCTCAGCCAGACCGTTCCGCTGATCGCCTTCGCGCCGATCGTCCGCAGCTGGGGATCGCGGATCGAGATCGCTGGCGCCCAGTGGCAGGACTGGATGTCGGTGGCCGTCATCGCCTCGTACCTCGCGTTCTTCCCCATCGCCGTCGGCGCCCTCCGCGGGCTGCAGTCCCCCGAACGCCTCCATGCCGAGCTCTTCCACACCTACTCCGCCGGATACTGGCAGACCCTCTGGCGCCTGCGGCTCCCCGCCGCGGTGCCCTACCTCCTGCCGGCCCTGCGCCTCGGGGCGGCGAACGCCGTGGTCGGCGCGGTCGTCGCCGAGGTGTCCACGGGCCTCCAGGGCGGGATCGGCCGGCTCCTCATCCAGTTCGCCGGCCAGGCCTCGGGCGACCCCGCCAAGGCCTGGGGCCCGATCTTCGGCGCTGTGGCCCTCGGGCTCATCGCCGCCGGGTCGATCGCGGTCCTCGGCGTCATCCTGAAGAACTATCGACGAGGCGAGGTCACCGCATGAGCGCCCCCACCCCCACCGCCCCACCGGTCACCACGACAGCAGCGGTCTCGGTGAGCGACGTGACCAAGACCTTCGCCTCGGCGTCGGGTGAGGTGCGCGCCCTCACCGCCGTCGACCTCACCGTCGCCCCCGGCGAGTTCGTCTCGCTGATCGGCCCGTCCGGCTGCGGCAAGTCGACGCTCCTGCGTCTCATCGCCGACCTCGACACCGCGTCATCGGGGCGCATCGAGGTCTTCGGCAAAGACCCTTCCCGCGCCCGCCGCGACCAGGACTACGGCATCGCCTTCCAGCAGGCGGGCCTCCTCCCCTGGCGCACCGTGGCGGCGAACATCGCCCTGCCCCTCGAGATCCACGGCGTCGGCGCCGCCGATCGGCGAACGCGCGTGGCCGAGCTCACCGAGATGGTCGGCCTCACCGACTTCGCCGACCGGTACCCGGACCAGCTGTCAGGAGGGATGCAGCAGCGCGTCGCGATCGCGCGCGCCCTCGCCGAACAGCCGCGGCTGCTGCTGATGGATGAGCCGTTCGGCGCCCTGGACGAGATGACGCGCGAGCGCATGCAGACCGAGCTCGCGCGCATCGCGACCGAGACCGGCGCGGCCGTCGTCTTCGTCACCCACTCCATCCCCGAGGCGGTCTTCCTCTCGGATCGGGTGGTCGTGATGTCGCCGCGCCCGGGACGGATCACCTCGGTGGTGGATGTGAGCTTCGGGGCCACCCGTCGCGATGAGGCCCTGCGCGAGGCATCCGTCTTCTTCGACAGCGTGACCGCGGTGCGCGCGGCCCTCCACGGCGAGACCGACGGCGAGCGCGCCGCGACCCGGGAGATGCGATGACAGCCGCGACCGCCGAGCGCCTCCGGATCATCGCCCCGATCGTCGTCGGGCTGGTCTTCCTCGGCGTGTGGCAGCTGCTCGTCGGGGTCGTCGGCGTCTCGGACTACCTGCTTCCCAGTCCCGCGGCCATCGCGGAGGAGTTCATCGCCTTCGCCCCCGCGATCGCCGACGCGACCCTCGTCACCGGCACGAACGCGCTGCTCGGACTCGTCGTCGGCACCGTCCTCGCCGTGGTGCTGGCGGCCCTCGCTGCACGGTGGCAGGCCGTCGACGGGATGTCGGCGCCGGTCGTCGCCGCGCTCGCCGTCGTGCCGATCGTGGCGCTGGCCCCGGTCCTGAACTCGATGTTCGGTGCCGACAGCCAGTTCGGGCGGCAGGCGATCGCGGCCCTGGCGTCGTTCGTTCCCGTCTTCGTCAACACCCTCCGCGGCCTTCGTCAGACCCGACCGGTGCACCGCGACCTCATGCGCAGCTACGCCGCCAGCTCATCCCAGGCCTTCCGCGTGGTGACGCTCCCGACGGCCGCGCCGTTCCTTCTCACCGGCATCCGGATCGCCAGCTCGCTCGCGGTCATCTCCGCCCTGGTGGCCGAGTACTTCGGCGGGCCCCGCGGAGGCCTGGGGAGCTTCATCTCCACCTCGGCGGCCACGAGCGCCTATGCGCGCGCGTGGGCCTACGTCGCCGCAGCCATCGCGCTGGGGCTCGTGTTCTTCCTGGCCACCGCGGCGCTCGAACGTCTGGTCCTGCGCCGCCTCTCTCCCGGGGGTGCGCGATGACGCCCGCCCCCGACAGCGTCCCCGCACCCGGCGGGGCCGGCACCGCACCATCCCATCGCACGACGTGATCCCGGAGGGGATTCGAAGGGAACCACCATGAGACACAGCACACGCCGCGGGCTCGCGGCCGGAGCGGCCGCGCTGACCGCGGCGCTCGTCCTCACCGCCTGCTCGGGCGGCGGCTCTGATTCGGGTTCGGGTGACGCCTCGGGCGACGGCTCCGACGGCGAGCTGACCCCGGTGACGCTCCAGCTGCAGTGGCTGCCGCAGGCGCAGTTCGCCGGCTATTTCGCCGCCGCCGATCAGGGCTTCTTCGAAGAGGAGGGCCTGGAGGTGGAGATCATCCCGTCCGGCGGCGACATCGTGCCGCAGGACGCCCTCGCCGCCGGCGACGTCGACTTCGCCATCGCCTGGGTGCCGAAGGTGCTCGGCTCGATCGAGGCGGGGGCCAACCTCACGAACATCGCCCAGATCTTCCAGCGCTCGGGCACCCTCCAGGTCTCGTGGGCCGATGCGGGCATCGAGTCGGTCGCCGACTTCGAGGGCAAACGGATCGGCTCGTGGGGGTTCGGCAACGAGTGGGAGATCTTCGCGGCGATGGCCGCCGAGGGGCTGGACTCCACGACCGTGGAGATCATCACGCAGGACTTCAACATGAACGCCTTCCTGCAGGGCGACATCGACGCGGCGCAGGCGATGACCTACAACGAGTACGCCCAGCTGCTCGAGACCGTCGACCCCGACACCGGTGAGCTGTACCAGCCCGAGGACTTCTCGGTCATCAGCTACCAGGACACCGTCGGAGCCATGCTGCAGGACGCCATCTGGGCCGACACCGAGCGTCTGGAGTCCGACGAGGCGTACGCCGAGACGGCCGTGGCGTTCCTGAAGGCGGTCATCAAGGGGTGGGCGTACGCGCGCGACAACCCCGAGGAGGCCGCCGACATCACCCTGGCGTCGGGGTCGGGGTGGGGCCCGAGCCACGAGCTGTGGATGATGAACGAGACCAACAAGCTCATCTGGCCCGCGGCCGACGGCATCGGCATCATCGACGAGGCCGCATGGGCTCAGACCGTCGAGGGGGCCCTCGCCGCGGTCAACGAGACCGGGGCGCGCCTCATCACCGAAGAGCCACCGGCGACGGCATACGACAACCAGTACATTCAGCAGGCGCTCGACGAGCTGGAGGCCGACGGCGTCGACGTGTTCGGCGAGTCGTTCGAACCCATCGAGGTCGAACTGCAGGAGGGCGGCAACTAGGCCCCGCCGCGCCATCCTCCGCCCGCGAGGCTGCATGTGCACGTCGAACCGAGAGGCCGCGATCGGTCTCGACGCCGCAGTGCAGTCTCGCGGGACCTTGGGCCCGGAGCCGCGTCGCACGCGACGCGATCATGGAGGTGACCGGCGGGGCGAGGGAGAAGTGAGGTCAGCTCGTGGCATCCGACAGTCGTGTCACCGTCGTGAACTCCGGCGCGTGGGGCTTCTTCTTCTTCCTGGCGTACATCGGCGCGGCCGTCTACTTCGTCTCGGTGTCGGACGGATCGTTCTGGGGGTTCATCCTCGGACTCCTCCAGGCGATCGTGTGGCCGGCGTACGTGCTCTACCACGCGCTCATGCTCCTCGGCGCCTGAGACGGAGCCGGCTCGGCGCGACCCTCTCCCCAACACGCCCGCGATCAGCGAGACTGCATATGCGCGCCGAGACGACGTTCGCCGCAGTGGGTCTCGTCGCCGCAGGGCGGTCTCGCGGGTGGGACCGCGCTCATCGATGAGGAGACAGCATGACCACCGACATCCAGACCGATCTCGACGTCCGAGCCAAGGAGCTCGATCGCGCGCATGTCTTCCACTCGTGGTCGGCGCAGGCCGGGCTCGACCTTCCCGTCATCGCCGGCGGGTCGGGGACGACGGTCTGGGATCACGCCGGCAATCGGATGCTGGACTTCTCGAGCCAGCTCGTCAACGTCAACATCGGTCACCAGCATCCCGCGGTGGTCGCCGCCATCCAGGAGCAGGCCGGGCGCCTGGCGACCATCGGTCCCGCGACGGCCAACCTGCAGCGCGGCGAGGCCGCCGCCCGCATCGTCGCCCGCGCCCCCGAGGGGATGAACCGGGTCTTCTTCACCAACGGCGGAGCGGATGCGATCGAGAACGCCATCCGGATGGCGCGGCTCCACGCCGCCGCCAAGGGCGAGGTGGGACGTGAGAAGGTGCTGTCGACCTACCGCTCGTACCACGGCAACACGGGGGCGGCGATCGTCGCGACCGGCGACTGGCGGCGCATCCCGAACGAGTACGCCCGCGGGCACGTGCACTTCTTCGGCCCGTATCTCTACCGCTCGGAGTTCTGGGCGACGACGCCCGAAGAGGAGAGCGCACGGGCGCTCCACCACCTCGAACGCGTCATCCAGGCCGAAGGGCCGGCGAGCATCGCCGCCCTGCTGCTGGAATCGGTGCCCGGCACCGCCGGGGTGCTGCTGCCGCCGCCCGGCTACCTCGCCGGGGTGCGCGAACTCGCCGACCGCTACGGCATCCTCCTCATCCTCGATGAGGTCATGGCGGGCTTCGGACGCACCGGCCGCTGGTTCGCGTTCGACGGCTACGACGTGGTGCCCGACCTCATCACCTTCGCCAAGGGCGTCAACTCCGGCTACGTGCCGGTCGGCGGGGTGATCATCTCCGACGAGATCGCCGCCACGTTCGACGAGCGGGTCTTCCCCGGCGGGCTCACCTACAGCGGACACCCGCTCGCCGCGGCATCCATCATCGCGGCCCTGGATGCGATGGAGTCGGAGGGCATCGTCGACAACGCCCGCCGCATGGGCGCCGAAGCGATCGGCCCCGGGCTCCTCGCCCTCGCCGAGAAGCACGAGGTCATCGGCGAGGTGCGCGGCGAAGGCGTGTTCTGGGCGATGGAGCTGGTCGCCGACCGCGAGACCCGCGAGCCGCTGCCGGCCTCGAGCATCGGCGCGCTGAAGAAAGACCTGATGGCGCGGGGCCTGCTGCCGTTCACCGCCGACAACCGCATCCACGTCGTGCCGCCCTGCGTGGTCACCGCCGACGAGGTCGCCGAAGCGCTGGAGATCTACGACGCCGCGCTCGCGACCGTGCGCCTCTGACGACACACTCGAACCACGTGTCCCTCACGAGGGGACCCACCGAAAGGATGAGATGACCGACACCACGACTCTGGAGCAGACGACGCCGTCCGCGACCGCGATCCTCGATCACTGGGTGGGAGGCGCCCCCTGGGCGGGAGCGGGCGACCGCACCGGCCCGGTGTACAACCCCGCGCTCGGCGCGGTGCAGAAGGAGGTGCGCTTCGCCACCGCCGACGACGTCGACCACGTGGTCCAGGTCGCCTCGGCCGCCGCGGCGGAGTGGAAGAACGCCAGCATCGCCAAACGCCAGCAGGTGATGTTCGCCTTCCGCGAGCTGGTGAATCAGCGCAAGGACGAGCTCGCCGCGATCCTCACGTCCGAGCACGGCAAGGTGATCTCCGACGCGCAGGGTGAGATCGCGCGCGGCCTGGAGGTCGTGGAGTTCGCCTGCGGACTCGGGCACCTCACCAAGGGGGCGTACTCCGAGAACGTCTCGACCGGCATCGACGTGTACACCCTGCGTCAGCCCCTCGGCGTCGTCGGGATCATCAGCCCGTTCAACTTCCCCGCGATGGTGCCGATGTGGTTCTTCGCGATCGCCCTCGCGGCAGGAAACGCCGTGGTGCTCAAGCCCAGCGAGAAGGACCCGACGGCGGCGAACTGGATGGCCGAGCGCCTCACCGAGGCGGGCCTGCCCGACGGCGTACTCAACGTCGTCCACGGCGACAAGGTGGCCGTCGACGCGCTGCTCGAGCACCCCGAGGTGCGTGCGATCTCCTTCGTCGGGTCCACCCCGATCGCCCGTTACGTCTATGAGACCGGAACCCGCCACGGCAAGCGCGTGCAGGCTCTCGGCGGAGCGAAGAACCACATGCTGGTCCTTCCCGACGCCGACCTCGACCTCGCCGCCGATGCGGCGGTGAACGCCGGCTTCGGCTCGGCGGGCGAGCGGTGCATGGCGATCTCGGTCGTTCTCGCCGTCGACGCCGTCGCCGACGCGCTGGTGGAGAAGATCTCGGAGCGGATGGCGACGCTGCGGACCGGCGACGGCACGCGGGGCTGCGACATGGGTCCGGTGATCACCGCGGCGCACCGCGACAAGGTCTCGTCGTACGTCGACGTCGCCGCCGGAGACGGCGCGGACGTCGTGGTCGACGGGCGCGGCATCGAGGTCGACGGCGACCCCAACGGCTTCTGGGTCGGGCCGACCCTCATCGACCGGGTGCCCACCTCCTCGGCGGCGTACCGCGACGAGATCTTCGGACCGGTGCTCTCGGTCGTGCGCGTGGACGGCTACGAGGAGGGGCTCGAGCTGATCAACTCCGGCGCGTTCGGCAACGGCACCGCGATCTTCACCAACGACGGTGGCGCGGCCCGGCGGTTCCAGCACGAGGTGCAGGTGGGGATGATCGGCGTGAACGTGCCGATCCCCGTGCCGGTCGCCTACCACTCCTTCGGCGGGTGGAAGGCGTCGCTGTTCGGCGACGCCAAGGCCTACGGCCCGCACGGGTTCGACTTCTTCACTCAGGAGAAGGCCGTGACGAGCCGGTGGCTCGACCCGTCGCACGGGGGCATCAACCTGGGCTTCCCCCAGCACTCCTGACGCGAGGTCGCTCTCGCGGATGAGGGCGGAGAGCGGGAGGAGGGATGCGGGGGGTCAGCGCGGGCGCGGGGCGAACACCGTCAGCGCGGCGGGGATGACGGTGAAGTGCAGCGTGAACTCCTCGCCGAGCGGCTCTTCGAGCTCGCCGTCGTGCACCCACACCTCGGGGCGACCCGGGCCCGGCCGCACGGTCATCGCGAATCCGGTCTCCAGGAGGCGCTCGACGTCGCGCTTCTCGGGCATCAGTCTCACCGCACGGAGCACGGCCGCCGTCCGCTTGCCGAAGGCGAGCGAGGCGATCGCGCGGAGGCGCGTGCCCCGGGCGTGATGGATGCGGATGTCGAGGACGGGATCCTCGAGGTTCTCGCGCTGCATCGTCGCGACCCGCTTCGGATCGTTCGTGCCCACACCGACGAAGACCGACCAGACGCGCGCGCGCCGGCCGTCGCGGATGACGTCGAGCGGCTCGGCGGTGCGCATCGTGCGCCACGCGGCGACGATGCCGCCGAGCCACTTCCCGAGCCGGCGGCGCCGGGTGTCGCGCTCCTCGATCAGCTCGGGATAGGCGCCCACCGACGCGGCGTTGAGGGCGAGCACCGGCTCCCCCTCGCCTTCGCGGACCTCCATGGCGCTCACCTCGACGGTGTCGCGCGCGAGGTACGCCTCGACCGCGGTCTCGACGTCCTCGAGGCCCGCCGACCGGGCGAAGTGGTTGAAGGTGCCTCCCGGCATCACCAGCAGAGGGACGCCGTGCCGCCGCGCCAGGCCCGCCATGCGCGAGACCGATCCGTCGCCGCCGTAGATGCCGAGCGCCGTGGGCGCGTCGCCTCCCGCGAACGCCGCGTCGACGACATCCGCCAGATCTTCACCGTCGCCCAGCTCGTGCACGCGCGCCGCGGGAAGGCGCTCGGAGAACAGCTCGGCGGGGTCGGTGCGGATCACCGCTGTCCCCGACCGGCTGTTGCGGAGGATGAGCAGGCCCGAACCGGCGGTCGTCATGCGTCGACCGTACCCCGCGGCACCCGGATCGGCCGGTTCTCGTAGAAGGTCTGCAGCACGACGGTGGTGCGGGTGTTCACCTGGGCGGCGGCACGGATGTCGCGGATCAGCGTCTCGAGGTGACGCGGGCTCTCGACGCGGACGAAGAGGATGTAGCTGGCGTCGCCGGCGATGGAGTGGCACGCCTCGATCTCGGCGAGGTGCTCCAGGCGCTCGGGGGCGTCGTCGGGCTGACCGGGATCGAGCGGAGTGATCTCCACGAACGCCGAGAGGGGCTTGCCGACCGCTTCGGCGTCGACCTGCGCCCGATACCCGGTGATGACCCCGCGCGCTTCCAGGCGCCGCAGGCGCGTCTGCACCGCCGACACCGAGAGGCCGACCGCGGCGGACAGCTCCGCCAGTGTCGCGCGGGCGTTCGTGCTCACGACCGAGACGATCCCCGCGTCGATGTCGTCGTCGAGGCGGGGGCCCGGGCCGTTCGCGTCGCCTCCGGTCATGGCCTGAGCGTAGCAGTGCGCTCCCCTACGACAGGAATTCCTCCTGCCGAGATGACACGGCGCAGGAATGTTTCCTATACTGAGGCGCATGAGCACCGTCATCCCTGCGCCCGCGGCGTCGCTGTCCGCGTCCGGAGTCGAGACCTCGGCCGAGTGGCTGGCCCTGAAAGCGGCAGCCGTCGAGATCCAAGGCCTCCAGGTGAAGGACGGTTCGATCCCCGATCCGCAGGTGCACGCGCGGGCCCGCGAGCTCGTGACCACCGTCGCCGAGGCCATCACCGCCCTCGCACCGCGCTTCCCTCACGACGAGGCCTACCTCGCCGCATCCGTCGTCGACCTCCGCCGCTGGGCCGACGGCGGCTTCGCCGAGCCCGACTTCCTCGACTCGCTCGTGGCCTTCCAGCCGCAGGAGCACCGCGTCGACGGCCTGCGCCACCTCGTCGTCTTCCCGATGTACACCCAGAACGGCTCGCCGAACCGGCACCTGGAGGCAGTCCTCGTCGAGGTGATCTGGCCGGAGTTCATCGCTCAGCTCGAGACCGAGTACACCAACCGCCTCTTCCTGTCGCTGCGGCTGCTGGATTTCACCCCCGGTTACGACACCAACAGCGCCGTGCTCTTCCCCGAGACGGTGGCGATGCGCGAGATCCCGACCTTCACCTGGGGCGCGATCTTCCAGGACCGCGAGGCCGCCCGCTATCGCCGGGTCACCCGGGCCGCCGCCGAGATCACGAAACTCGAGCTGCCCGCCGATGCCGCGCGCATGCTCGACGACCAGCGGCTGACCGAGAAGACCTTCGTCATGTGGGACCTCATCCACGACCGCACCCACATGCGCGGCGACCTGCCGTTCGACCCGTTCATGATCAAGCAGCGCATGCCGTACTTCCTCTACTCGCTGGAAGAACTGCGGTGCGACCTCACCGCGTTCCGGGAGTGCGTCAGCCTCACCGCACGGCTGCGGGCGCGGGTCGAGGCCGGCGAGACGCTCGACGCCACCGACGCCGAGATGCTCGAGCACGCGGTGCTGGTGCAGTACGCGGTGATCTTCGACCGCATCTTCCGCTTCGCCATCACCGGCTCGCGGGTGCGCAACTACGACGGACTCGGCGGCCAGCTGCTGTTCGCGTGGCTCCACCAGCGCGGCGTGCTGCACTGGACCGACACCTCGCTCGCCTTCGACTGGGACGGCGTGCCGGCCGCGGTCGTCGCCCTCGGCGACGCGATCGACGAGCTGTACTGGCGCTCGATCGATCGGCCGAAGACGGCGCACTGGCTCGCCGCCTACGACCTGGTGCGCCAGACCCTCACCCCGCACCCCGCGTCGCGCTGGGCGCGGGGCCTGCCCGACCACATCCTCGCGGGCACGCCGAAGGGCTACACCGATGCGGTTCTGGACGACGAGTTCCCGCTGTCGATGTTCTTCGAGGCGCTGGAGAAGAAGATGCGTCCGGTGATCGAGTCGACCGCCGGCATCCGGGGCACGGATGACTGACACCGTCACGGGCCGGGTCGTGCTGCTCGCCGGCGGCACGAGCACGGTCGGCCGGGTGGCGGCCGAGACCCTCGTCGCCGCAGGGGCGCACGTGGTGGTGGCCGGCCGCGACCCCGGCAAGCTCGCCGCCCTCGCGTCCGCCGTCCCCGGCGTGTCGACCGAGACGGTCGACCTCAGCGACGAGGCGCAGGTTCGCGAACTCGCACAGAGGGTGCACGCCCTGCACGGCCGCGTCGACGGCATCCTCCATCTCGTCGGCGGGTGGCGCGGCGGCGGCGGGCTGGCCGGGCAGAGCGACCACGACTACCGCGTGCTCGAGACCTCGCTCACCGCGCTCCGCCACACCACGCGCGCGTTCTTCGACGACCTGGTGGCCTCCCCCGTCGGGAGGCTGGCGATGATCTCCTCGACGGCGGTCGCGCGGCCCCTCGCCGGCGGTGCGAACTACGCCGCGGTGAAAGCGGCGAGCGAGGCATGGACCCGTGCTGTCGCGCAGGGCCTGGCGAAGGCGGCGAGGGATGCCGGTGAGCCGGCGTCGAGCGCCGCCGTGGTCTTCCGCGTGAAGAGCCTCGAAGGTCTCGAGGAGCGCGTCGCCGCCGCGTTCGTCTCGCTGTTCACCGCCGAGGCGTCGTCGGTGAACGACGAGGTCGTCACGCTCGACGCCTGATCGGTGCGCCTAGGCTTGATCGACGTGACGACCATCCACGACACCGCCGTGCGCGGCTTCGCCTCGGACAACTACTCCGGCATCCACCCCGACGTGCTCGCGGCCATCGCCGCCGCCAACGAGGGCCACCAGATCTCCTATGGCGAGGATGTCTACACCGAACGTCTCCAGCAGGTGTTCACCGCCCACTTCGGTGAGGGCGTCGAGGCGTTCCCGGTGTTCAACGGCACCGGGGCCAACGTGGTGGGACTGCAGTCGATGCTCCCCCGCTGGGGCGCGGTGATCGCGGCGTCCAGCGCCCACATCAACGTCGACGAGGGCGGTGCGCCCGAACGGGTCGCGGGGATCAAGCTCCTCACCGTCCCCACTGACGACGGCAAGCTCACGCCGGAACTCATCGACCGCGAGGCGTGGGGATGGGGCGACGAGCATCGGGCCCAGCCCCTCGTCGTCTCGATCACGCAGTCCACCGAGCTCGGCACCCTGTACACGCCGGAGGAGATCCGGGCGATCGCCGACCACATCCACCCGCTCGGGATGCGGCTGCACCTCGACGGCGCACGCATCGCCAACGCCGCCGCCGCGCTCGATCTGCCGGTGCGGGCCTTCACGCGCGAGGTGGGCGTCGACGTGGTGAGCTTCGGGGGCACCAAGAACGGAGCGATGCTCGGCGAGGCGATCGTCGTGCTCGACCCGGAGGCCTCGGCGGGGCTGACCTATCTGCGCAAGCTCAACATGCAGCTGGCCAGCAAGATGCGCTTCGTCTCGGCGCAGCTCGTGGCCCTCCTGGAGGGCGATCTGTGGCTGCGCAACGCCCGTCACGCCAACGCCATGGCCCAGCGCCTGCGCGGCGGAGTCGAGGCGGGCCTGGCCGACGGCTCGATCGCCGGAGTGGAGTTCACCCAGCCCACCCAGGCCAACGGTGTCTTCGCGATCCTCCCCGAGGGGGTCGCCGACCGGCTGCGACAGAAGTTCCGCTTCTACGACTGGGACGCCGCCCGCCGCGAAGTGCGGTGGATGTGCTCGTTCGACACCACCGAGGCAGACGTCGACGCCTTCGTCGCGGAGCTGTCGCGCCTGACGCGCGACGACTGATCAGCCGCGCGCGAGCGCGACGACGACCACGACGGCGAGACTGAGTGCCCCCGCGCCCGCCGCGCACAGCGCCAGCGCGAGCAGAAGGCCGGCCCCCGGCATCCGCCCTCGATCGCCCTCGCGGCGCAGGATGCCGTTGACGGCGCGATACCGACGCTCGGCGGAGACCCAGATCGCGCCCGAAGCGACGAGTCCCGCCACGCCCAGCAGCACCCACCAGGCGCTGCCGAAGACGACGGGGATCAACCGCATCGCCACGATCGAGCCGATGCCGAACGCCAGGGCCGTGCGTCGCCAGGCCAGCTCGGTGCGTTCGGGCTGGAGGCCGGGGTCGAACAGCGTGCTCATGCCAGCAGGATCGACAGCAGCACCAGGGCCCCGGCGACCGTGACGGCGGCGGCGATCACGGGCCCGAGAAGCGAGGAAGGCAGCGGCTCGGCCTCGCGGAGCGCCCTCTCGGTGCGGATCCAGCTCAGCCAGGCGAGGCCGGGGACGGCAACCCCGACGATGACCAGCACCAGGCTCGCCCCCAGTCGGAGACCCGGGTGGAGCTGAAGTCCCAGGAGTTCGAGGGCGACCCCGCCGGCGATGAGGGCGAGCGCGGTGCGGATCCACGCGAGGAAGGTGCGCTCGTTGGCGAGGGTGAAGCGTGCGTCGGGCTCGGCGCCGTGACGGAACACGGCGGCCGGGAAGCGGCGGCGGCCACGGGGATCACGCGGGGTCGACACGGTCCCACCCTAGGTCCGCCGCCGTCGACGCGGTGTTCAGCGGGCCTCCTTGCGGCGCGCGTAGGCCGCGGCGCTCCGGCTCGACAGCGCGAGCAGGATGAGGATGTCGATGCCGAGGGAGACGTAGGTGGTGGTGATCTCGATCTCCTGGCCCTCCGACCACCACCGCGCGAACGCGACGGAGATGGTGAGGGCGGCCAAGACCATGATCAGCACCCGGGCCCAGTTCGCACCGAGGAAGACCAGGAGCGCGAGCGTCGCCTCGAGCGCCAGGAACACTCCGCCGAACGCGGCGAAGAGAAGGAAGGTGCTCTGCTCCACGCGCCGCGGCACGTCGTCGCCGCCGATGATCGCCGCGACTTCTCCGACCCACTCCGGCCACACCCCCGACGAGGCGATGATCCATGCCGCGCCGGCGAGGACGCCGAGGACGATCAGCAGGGTGCCCGCGACGATCGTGGGCGGCCGCTTCATGTTCGGGTCGTGACCGGGAGCCTGGAGCAGGCGCTCGGCCGGTTCGAAGGCCACTCGCTTCTTGGGATGCCCCTCGTGCCTCACGCGCTCACCTCACCTCTGGCCGGCGCCGAGGGAACCGGCACGGCGCGGACGTCGACGACCGGGAGGTCGCCGTCGGTGCGGATGCTGTCGCCGCCGCCGTTTCGCGAGTGGTAGCCGGTGGAGAAGTCGGCGATGACGCTCACCGTGACCTGCGGCGCCCCCTCGCGCAGCGACCGGACGATGTGGTCGCGCTCGATGTCGGTGTCGGCGTCGATGCGGTGGGTGATCTGCAGCGTGAACAGCGACAGCCCGACCGCGGTGTCGAAGGTTCCGGCGGCGAGCCAGTCGACGCGGTAGCCACCGGGAAGCAGCCAGTCGTCGGGGCAGCGCCAGAAGCGCACGTGGTGGCGCTTGGCGGGATTGCCGTCGACCTCCTGCTGGAAGGCGAAGTCCTGCTGACGCCCGAAGAGGAACAGGGGGCTGACCGGCGCCTCCCCGTAGCTGCGGCGGGTCAGGGTCGAGGTGACGATGCGCCACGAGGAGGCGAGGGTGACGGGGTCGGCCTCGGTCCAGCGCGCCGCGCGCAGGGCGGCCTTGATCTGCTCGGCCTCGCCGACGAAGGCGAGGTTGACCGGGTCGCCCAACAGGCCGTCGCTCGTGCGGGTGCGGCCGATGAAGTAGTCGGGCACGTAGATCGTGGTGAGGATGCGGTGAAGGCGCGGCAGCACGAGGTAGGCGAGCAGCACCCAGAACGCGATCGCCACGAGGATGCCCCACCAGCCGACGCGGAACGACTCGGTGAGGCTGAGGTAGGCGAGCCAGATGGCGGCGAGACCGGCGAAGACGAAGAAGAACCAGTCGACCGCGACGCCCCGTGACACGCGGCGTCGCCGCGCACGCTCCGACCTCGGCGCCATCTCGATCAGCCCCAGAGCGGCCGCGACGGCTCGAAGGCGAAGGCGTCGGCAACGGTGTCGGGCGAGACATCCTCCAGACGCGAGGGCGTCCACCGCGGCGAGCGGTCTTTGTCGACGAGCTGCGCGCGGATGCCCTCGACGAGGTCGGGCTGGGTCGCGGCGAACCACAGCACCAGGCCGTACTCCTGCGCGAGCGCAGCCCGCAGGTCGGGAAGCGTTCGGGCGCGACGCACCGCCTCGAGCGTCACCGCGAGCGCAGTGGGCGAGAGCCCGCCGAGCGTATCGGCGGTCGCCGCCGCCTCGGGCTCGGGTCGGGCGCGAAGACGCTCGACGATCTCGACCACAGTGGCTGCGGCGAAGGCGTCATCGATCCACGGGCGCGCGGCGGCGAGCGACGGAGCCCCGGCGGTGTCGTCGAACAGCAGCACGATCTCGGTGGGGCTGGCCGGGTCGGCGCGGTTCTGGAGGGCCTCCCGAAGGGGCTCGAGGTTGTCGACGACCACGAGGTGATCGGCGAAGCCGGCGTAGAGGGCGTCGGCGGCGTCCATCGGGCGGCCGGTGAGCGCGAGGTATTCGCCCACGCGACCCGGCGCGCGGGCGAGAAGCCAGGAACCTCCGACATCCGGGGTGAACCCGATCCGGGTCTCGGGCATCGCCAGCTGTGAGCGCTCGGTGACCACGCGCACGGCAGCGTGCCCCGCGAGTCCGATACCGCCGCCCATCGTGGCGCCGTCGGCGAGAACGACGATCGGCTTGGGGTACTCCGCGATCCGGGCGTTCAGCGCGTACTCGGCGCGGAAGAAGACGCCCGCGGCATCCGGATCGCCGCCGAGGATCTGCTCGCGCAGGCCCCGCACATCTCCCCCGGCGCAGAATCCCCGCTCGCCGGCGCCGTCGAGCACGACGAGATCCACCCCGGGATGACGCTCCCAGGCGTCCAACGCCGCGTGCAGGTCGTGGATCATGCCGAGGTCGAGCGCGTTGATGGCGCGCGGGCGGTCGAGTGTGAGGTGTCCGAGGCCGTTGGCGATGCGGGTGAGCACGTGAGAACGGTCGGTGTCGGTCACACTGCCACGTTACCGGCCGCCGGCCTTTTCGCTCGGGAAGGGGTGATCGGCCAAGATGGGGAGAACGGCTTTCCACGACGAGGGGACTTCGGCATGCCCGATGGACACGTGCTGGACTTCTCCGGGGTGACCAAGAGGTTCGGTGCCGTCGCGGCGGTCGACGGGTTCACCGCGCGGGTCGAGCCCGGAGTCGTCACCGGGTTCCTCGGCCCGAACGGGGCAGGCAAGACCACGACGCTGCGGATGCTGCTGGGCCTCGTCCGCCCCGACGCCGGCGCCGCGCTGATCGGCGGCGAGCGCTACGCGCAGCTGCGTCACCCGCTGCAGACCGTCGGCGCCGTGCTCGAAGCCTCCAGCTATCACCCGGGGCGCAGCGCCGCGAACCATCTGAAGGTGTACGCCCAGGCGGCCTCGCTGCCCGAGTCGCGAGTGGACGAGGTGCTGGGCCTGGTGGGACTGGCGGATGTCGCGGGCCGGCGCATCGGCGGATTCTCCCTCGGCATGCGTCAGCGCCTGGGGCTCGCCTACGCTCTGCTCGGCGACCCGGGGGTGCTGGTCCTCGACGAACCGTCCAACGGCCTCGACCCCGAGGGCATCAAGTGGATGCGCGGGTTCCTCCGCCAGCTCGCGGCCGAGGGACGGACCGTGTTCGTCTCGTCGCACCTGCTCGCCGAGGTGGCCCAGACCGTCGACGCGCTGCTGATCATCTCCCGCGGACGCCTGGTCTTCCAGGGCGAGATCGCCGACCTCGCCGACCCGGCAGAGTTCGCCACCGTCGTCGACGCCCCCGATCGCGCGGCCCTCGTCGCCGCGATGGCGGCTGCCGGCATCGCGGGTGAGGTGCTGCGCACCGGCCTCACCGTCCGGGGGCACTCCACCGAGGAGATCGGCCGGGTCGCCGCCGAGGCGGGGGTCGCGCTGTCGTCGCTGCAGCGCAAGGGTCCGGCGTTCGAGGAGGTCTTCCTCGAGCTCGTCAACGGTGTGCGGACCCATCCGAGCGCCTCGGGGCTCCCCGCACCCCGACCCGCGCCTGAGCCGGCGGCCCAACCCAAGCCGGCACCCGAGCCCGAGTCGGCAGTTCCGCAGCCCGAGCCGGACGCACAGCCGCAACCCGGCAGCGCGATCGCGTCCGTCACCGCGCCCGACGAAGCACCCGCCCCCGCGCCCGACGACGCGCCGGCTCCCGCACCCGCCGCCGACCGCTCGTTCTCGGTCGCGAGCACCGGGGTGATCGATGTGATCGGCCCCGAGGACGACGGCCCGGGCGGCGACCCGACGACCGAGACGGGAGAAGCGCGATGAGCCTGATCGCCGCCAGCCGCTCCGAGAGCACGAAACTGTTCACCACGTCGATCTGGTGGGTGCTCGCGATCGCGCTCGTCGGGTACATCGGGTTCAACGCCGCCGCACTCGCCTTCGTCTTCTCGGCCGCATCGACCGGTTCGCTCGGCGGCGAGGGAGCCCCGGCGGTGCCGCCCGAGGGGATTCCGGCGCTGCTGTACAGCACCGCCACGGCGGTCGGCTACGTCTTCCCGCTTCTCATCGGCACGCTCATGGTGACGAGCGAGTTCCGCCACAAGACGCTCACCTCGACGTTCCTCGCCACTCCGCGTCGCGGACTCGTGCTCGGGGCGAAGCTCGTCGTGGGCCTGGTCGTCGGTCTTCTCTTCGGCGTGCTGGGCGTGATCGCCGCAGTGGGGCCGTCGGCGGCGTTCCTCGCCGGCTACGGCCTGGACACCGACCTCACCTCGGGCGACACCTGGGCGCTTCTGGGCCGCATGCTCATCGCCTTCGTCCTGTGGGTGTGGATCGGCATCGGGGTAGGCGCCCTGATCCGCAACCAGGTCGGCGCGATCGTCGGCGTCCTGGTCTTCACGCTGTTCCTCGAGCCGATCGCCCGCCTGGCGGCATCCTTCGTCGAGGGTCTGGGAGACGTGCTCGGTGTCCTCCCCGGCGCCGCCAGCGACGCCCTCGTCGGAGAGAGCATCCTGACCGCGGCCACGGGTGCCGGTGGGTCGGAACCTCTCGCGTGGTGGGCGGGCGGCCTCGTGCTCGTCGCTTACGCGGCCGTCCTCGTCGTGCTCGGCCACGTGGTCAGCTGGCGCCGCGACGTCACCTGAGTCGCGGACCCGACGCCGTCAGCGCGCGGAAGCCGGTGACGGAGCAGGGGCCGGTGACGGCGACGGACGACGGCGCGGCTTCTGCTTGGGCGCGACGGTCTCGATCGGCCCCGTGGCGGCGATGATGTCGACCACGTCGGTGGGGGTCGCATCGGTGTCGAGGCGCAGCGCCTGCGCGAGCGCGACGCCGTGGCGGGTGGTGAGGATCACCCGTGCGTACTCGGGGTGCCCGTCGAGGTCGATGACGACGCCCGGGCGGCGCCGCCGCACGATGACGAAGTCGGCGCCGTCCGCGATCTTGAAGGTCCCCATCGCGACCATGCCGGGCACGAACGTGCCGGGGCTCGCGGCGCCGCGGAGCCAGGTCCACGGGTCGTCGGTCAGCTGCACCTTGGTGATCGCCGACCGCTCGATAAGCACATTCCCCTTGTGGAATGACAGCGCGCGCTCGGTGACCGACAGCGCGACTTCGAGCCGCGTCGAGTCGAGCAGCAGGGTCACCATGCGACTAGTCTGCCAGCGCTCGGCGGGCGCTCGAGAACGCTTTTGCTCACAGAGCGGCAACGATCCTCGCGCCCCGCTGTCGGGCGACGGTGCCAGACTGGGAGCGTGACCCTGCTCGATCCGGTCCGCGCCTCCCGACTCTCCGCCCGCGACGTCCTCGCGCGAGCGGAGTCCGGCGCGCGGCTGGAGGTCGACGAGGCCGAGATCCTGCTGCAGGCCGAGGGCGCCGATTTCGAGCGGATGCTGGAACTCGCCGCATCCGTCCGCACGGCGGGTCTCGACGCCGCCGGACGCGGTCGCATCCTGACGTACTCGCGGAAGGTGTTCGTTCCGCTGACGACGCTCTGCCGCGATCGATGCCACTACTGCGTGTTCGTGGACACCCCGTCCCAGCTGAAGAAGAAGCACAAGCCGGCCTTCATGTCGCCCGAACAGGTGCTCGCCGTCGTGCGGCAGGGCCAGGCGATGGGGTGCAAGGAGGCGCTCCTCACCCTCGGCGACCGCCCCGAAGACCGCTGGCCCGAGGCACGGGAGTGGCTCGACGACCACGGATTCGCCTCCACCCTCGACTACGTCGGCCACATCGCGCGGCTCATCACCGCCGAAACCGGCATGCTCGCCCATCTGAACCCCGGCGTCATGTCGCTGGCCGAGCTCGAGACGCTCCGCCCCACGGCCCCGTCGATGGGGATGATGCTGGAGACGACCTCGCGACGACTGTTCGCCGAGCCCGGCCAGGTGCACTTCGGTTCGCCCGACAAGGATCCGGCGGTCCGCCTGGCGGTGATCCAGGACGCCGGGCGCGCGCGTGTGCCGTTCACGACCGGAATCCTCGTGGGGATCGGCGAGACGATCCGCGACCGGGCCGAATCGCTGGTGGCGATCCGCGCGGCAGACGAGGCCCACCGGGTCGACGGCATCGGCCACGTGCAGGAGGTGATCGTCCAGAACTTCCGCGCGAAGCCGCGCACCGCGATGCAGGGCGCCCCCGATGCCACGATGCGCGAGTACGTCGCCGCGGTCGCCACGGCGCGCCTGGTGCTCGGACCGCACGCGCGAGTGCAGGTGCCCCCGAACCTCTCCGACGCGCGTGAGCTCGAACTTCTCGTCCGCGCCGGCGCGGACGACTGGGGCGGGGTGTCGCCGCTGACCGCCGACCACGTCAACCCCGAGCGGCCGTGGCCCCAGCTCGACGAGCTCGCCGAGCGCACCGCCGAGCTCGGATTCACCCTCGCGGAGCGCCTCACCGCGCAGCCCGACTACGTCACCGACGCGGCGGCGTGGATCGATCCCGGTCTCCACGAGGCGGTCGCCCGCCTCGCCGACCCCGCGACGGGCCTGGCGAAGCCCGACACGTCGCCCGCCGCGGCATCCGATCGCCCACGCCGCTCCGAACTGCGCCTCTCGGTCGTGAACGGCACCGCCGGCGTCGACCCCCTGCTCGAGCGGGCCGCGACCGACCCGCTCACCGTCGACGACGCCGAGTGGGAGCGCCTGCTGACGGCGACGGGATCCGACCTCGACGCGCTGACGGCGACCGCCGACGACGTGCGCCGGTACACCGTGGGCGAGGCGGTGAGCCTCGTGGTCAACCGCAACCTCACGTCGACGGGGTTCCGCGCGGCGGGCCCCATCGACGCCGACACCTTCGACCTCGGCGACGTCGCCGCGATCGCCGCGGACGCGGTCGCGCTCGGCGCCACCGAGCTGTGCATCCAGGGGCGGCTGACCGAGGGGGAGGACCCGGAGGCGTACCTCGAGATCGTGCGGACCGCCCGGGCGGCGGGCCCGACGCTGCACCTTCACGCCTACCGCCCGCAGGACGTCTGGGACCTCGCCGACCGCGGCGGCCTGGGGCTCACCGGCGCGCTCGCGGCGCTCCGGGAGGCGGGCGTCGACACGGTGCCGGGGACGGGCGTGAAGGTGCTGAGCGAGCGTGTCCGGGCCGCCGTCGCGCCCGGTGACCTCGAGATCGACCGGTGGGAGGAGGGCATCACCGCCGCCCATCGCGCCGGTTTCCGGTCCACCTCTGTTCTCTTCTACGGCCACATCGAGACCGCGGCCGAGCGGATCGCGCACCTCCGGCGCCTTCGCGCACTTCAGACGGCCGGCGGTGGCGGGTTCACCGAGTTCGTCCCGATCCCCCTCCCCGGCCCTGCCGGCGGGGTGCCGCTGGTCGCCGGGCGTGCCGCGATCGACGAGCACCGGGCGATGGTCGCGGTGTCGCGACTGCTGCTGTCGGGGAGCATCCCGCACATCCAGATCCCCTGGACCCGGGTCGGCCGCGCCGATGCCGCGGTGCTCCTCGGCGCCGGCGGCGACGACCTCGGCGGAACGCTCCTGGACGGGCGGGTGAAGCCCGAGGCCGGGATCGAATACGGCCAGGAACTGCCGACGGCGGATGCCGCGGCGATCGCCGCACGCCTGTTCCGCCCGTTCCGGCTGCGCACGACCGACTACCGCACGGTGTCGCATCCCTCCTCCGGCATCGGGGCGGCCGAGTGAATTACGCTCCCCCTCCACCTCTCCCGCTGCCGCGGACCGCCGAGGTCGTGATCGTCGGCGCCGGCTTCGCCGGTATCGGCATGGCCATGGCCCTTCGCCGCGCCGGGCATGACGATCTCGTCATCCTCGAGCGGGCCGACGCCGTCGGGGGGACCTGGCGCGACAACACCTATCCCGGCGTCGCGTGCGACGTGCCCAGTCATCTTTACGGGTTCGCCGCACACCCGAACCCCGACTGGTCGGGCGTCTTCGCGCGCGGAGACGAGATCCGCCGCTACCTCGACGACGTCACCGATCGGGAGGGCCTGCGCAGCCTGATGCGCCTTCGCACCCCGATGCTCGGCGCCGAGTGGGACGACGTCACGGCGCGGTGGCGCGTGCGCACGCCTTCGGGCGAGATCACCGCCGAGGCACTCGTCCTCGCATGCGGCCGTCTGACCGAGCCGCTCATCCCCGAGGTACCGGGACTCGAGACCTTCCCCGGCCCCCTGTTCCACTCCGCGCGGTGGGACCACGCCACCGACCTCACCGGCCTCCGCGTCGCGGTCGTCGGCACCGGCGCGAGCGCGGTCCAGCTCGTTCCCGAGCTCGCCCGCACCGCGTCGCACGTCACGCTCTTCCAGCGGACGCCGGCGTGGATCGTGCCACGCGAGGCACGCGAGTACACCGACGCCGAGCGCGCCCGCTTCGCCGCCCACCCCGATGAGCTCGCACGTCTCCGCGATGACCTGTACCGCGAAGGCGAGGAGCGCTTCGCGTCGAGGTCGGGCGATGCCGCGGCATCCGAATCGGCCCGGGCGATCGCGCTGGCGCACCTGGGCCGGCAGGTCGCCGATCCCGCGCTCCGCCGCGCCCTCACCCCCGACTACGCCTTCGGCTGCAAACGCGTGCTGCTCTCGGACGACTTCTATCCCGCCGTCGCCTCCGACAAGGTCACGCTCGAGCCCTCTGCGCTCGCGGCGGCCGACGGCACGACCCTTCTCGCCGCGAGCGGACGGCGGGTCGACGTCGACGCCGTCGTGCTCGCCACCGGGTTCGCCTCGGCCCGCCAGCCGTACGCCGAACTCGTCCGCGGCGAGGCGGGCACCACCCTCGCCGAGCACTGGTCCGAAGGCATGAGCGCCTTCGCGTCGACCGTGGTGAGCGGCTTTCCCAACCTCTTCGTGCTGAACGGCCCCAACGCGTCACTCGGTCACAACTCCGCGGTGCTGATGATCGAGGAGCAGGCGGCCTACGCCGTCTCTGCGCTCGAGCGCCGCGGTCTCACGGCCGACGGTGTGCTGCGAGTGGATCCAGCCGCCGAGCACGCGTACATCGGGGAGATCGCCGCCGCGGCGGCATCCACCCCCTGGCTCTCGGGCGGCTGTCGCAACTGGTACGTGGACGACCGGTCGGGGCGGCTGACGCTGCTCTGGCCGGGGACCGTCGACGCCTTCCGGCAGCGGTTGTCGCAGACCGATGGAACGGAATTCACCGGGACCCCGGTGGGAGCACGAGGAAAGGAATCCACATGACGGTACCGCTGAGGTTCGGATACAAGGCGTCGGCGGAGCAGTTCGGTCCGGCAGAGCTGACCGACTTCGCCGTCCTCGCCGAGGAGATGGGGTTCGACTCGGTGTTCTTGTCCGACCACTTCCAGCCGTGGATGCACGAAGGCGGGCACGCCCCGGCGGCCATTCCGGTTCTCGGCGCGATCGGCGCCCGCACGTCGACCATCATCATGGGCACCTCGGTGCTGACCCCCACCTTCCGCTACCACCCGGCGGTGATCGCGCAGGCTTTCGCGACCCTCGGGGTGATGTTCCCGGGCCGCGTGATCCTCGGCGTCGGAACCGGCGAGGCTCTCAACGAGGTGACTCTGGGCCTCGATTGGCCCGACCCGCCCGAGCGGTTCCAGCGCCTGAAGGAATCGATCCAGCTCATCGACAAGCTCTGGGACGCCGAGCGGGTGACCTTCGAGGGCACGTATTACTCGCTCGACGGCGCGACGGTCTACGACCGGCCCGATCAGAAGGTGCCGATCTACATCGGCGCGTCGGGCCCGGCCGCGACGCGGCTCGCGGGCCGGATCGCCGACGGCTACATCACCACGAGCGGCAAGGACCCCTCGCTGTACACCGACACCCTGCTGCCGGCGCTGCACGAGGGGCTGGCGAAGGCGGGGCGCCCGGGCGACGCGATCGACACCCTCATGGAGGTGAAGGTCTCGTACCACCCCGACCACGCCACGGCGCTGGAGAAGACGCGCTTCTGGGCGCCGCTCGCCCTCTCGCCCGAGGAGAAGCGCGACATCCACGACCCGATCGAGATGCAGCGCCGAGCCGCCGAGCTGCCGATCGAGCGTGCCGCGTCGCGGTTCATCGTCTCGACCGACCCCGAGGAGCACGTCGAGCGGATCGCCCGCTACGTCGACCTCGGGTTCCGCCACCTCGTCTTCCACGACCCCGGTCACGACCAGGCCGCATTCCTCCGGACGTACGGCGAGGAGATCCTGCCCCGACTGCGGGCACGCTTCGCCGATGCCTGAAGCCTCCGCGTGGGTGATCGTCGTCCCGGTGAAGGCGACCACCCGGGGGAAGTCGCGGCTCGCCGTCGACGGGTTCGATCGTGTCGCGCTCGCGCGGGCGATCGCTCTGGACACCGTCGCGGCCGCCGCATCCTGTCCCCTCGTCTCGCAGGTGATCGTCGTGACCGACGAGGCGACGCTGCCGCTCCACGCGGCCGATATCCCCGGTCTGCGGTTCGTGCCCGAAGGAGAGGCGCGGGGACTGAACGCCGCGATCGCCGTCGGCATGGAAGCGGCGGGAGAGCGGATGCCGCGGGCCGCCCTCCTCGGTGACGTGCCGGCGCTGCGGGGCGAGGATCTCGCGGTCGCGCTCCGTGGAGCGGCGGGCGTCGAGCGCGGCGTCGTCGCCGACGCCGAGGGCACCGGGTCGACGCTCGTGACGGCGCGGGCGGGTGTGCCGTGGAGATCGGCGTTCGGTGAAGGGTCGTTCGCCGCGCATCGTGCGATGGGATGCGCGGCGCTGGAGGTGCCGAGCGAGTCGACGCTCCGACGCGATGTCGACACGGCGGATCAGCTGCGCGACGCGGCCGCGATCGGGCTCGGGCCGCGGACGGCGGCGATGCTCGGGTGAGCGGCTACGACGCGGGGTTCCTGGGCGTCGGGGTTCCGCTGCCCGAGTCTTCGCGGGGCGGGCGACTGCTCGACTACCCGCGGTTCAGCGTGCTGCTCGATGCGGAGCGGCGGCTCGCCTCGGTGACCGGCGTGAACATCGACGGGACGAGATTGCTCGATCTGCCGAGGACCGGGGACTGGCGGCTCGACCCGCGGGTGCCCGCGGCGGAGCAGACCGGCCCCGAGGTCTACGCCCGCAACGACCTCGACCGAGGACACCTGGTGCGGCGGCGCGATCCGGGCTGGGGGACGCCCGCTGAGGCACGGGATGCCACGGAGGCGACGTTCTTCTACACGAACGCCGCGCCACAGGCGGCCGACTTCAATCAGTCCAGGGAGCTGTGGCTGGGCCTGGAAGATCATGTGCTGGCCTTCGCCGAGGCATCCGATCAGCGGATCAGCGTGTTCACGGCGCCCATCTTCGGCGACGCGGATCCCCCGTATCGGGGTACCCGCGTGCCCCTGCGGTTCTACAAGATCGCCGCGTGGCTCGGTCGTACCGGGCTCGAGGCGGCGGGATTCGTGCTGGACCAGTCGGAGCTGGTCGACACCCGCGAGGGTGTGGTCGCCGTGGATCGTCTGGGAGCGTTCCGGACGTTCCAGGTGCCGATCAGCGATGTCGCCGCGGCGACGGGTCTGGAGTTCGGTCCGTTGATCGGAGCGGATGTGCTCGGAACGGCGGGTGCGCGGGCGGAAGGGTGGCGCGAGCTCACCGGGGTCTCGGATATCCGTTGGAGGCGGGGGTAGTCGGCGGGATCTTCGTTCTTACGTTCTACCCTTCTCGTACGCGAGAGATTCCAATGTCGGAACCCTCTGCGATGATTCTGGTAGGTCATCGAGACGGGGATTGCAGTGGATGCGGACGAGAAGCGGCGGCGGGCGGAGGAGAGGCGCGCCGGGGTGTTCGCGGATGAGCTGGCGAAGCTGCGGCGGCGTCGGGCTGAATCGCCCCGGGTCTCGTGGAGGGTCTGATTCCCCGAGAGGATGATGACTATGCCAGCGCAGAGGAAGTATCCGCCGGAGCTTCGTGAGCGTGCGATGCGGCTTGTGGCTGAGGCCCGGAAGGAGGATCCGGAGCTGTCGCTGAATCAGGCAGTGGTCCGGATCGGGCAGCGTGTCGGGGTCAATTCCGACACGCTGCGGGGTTGGTGCAAGCAGGCCGCGATTGACGCGGGCGAGCGTCCCGGGACGACGACGAGTGATGCGGCTCGGATCAAGCAGCTCGAGGCGGAGAACCGGGAGTTGAAGAGGGCGAACGAGATTCTGTTGGCGGCCTCGTCGTTCTTCGCGCGGGAGCTCGACCCGCGACTGCCGTGGTAGTTCAGTTCATCGACGATCATCGTGACCGGTTCGGGGTCGAGCCGATCTGCCGGGTGCTCAGCGAGCATGCCGTGCCGATCGCTCCGTCCGGTTACTACGCGTTCAAAAAGCGGCCGCCGTCGGCGCGGGCGATCAGCGACGCGGAGATGATCGTGCAGATCGAGAAGGTGTTCTGGGACCGAAAGCTCGGCCGCGGGATCAGCGGCGCCCGGAAGGTCTGGCACCTGCTGCGACGGCAGGGCACCGTCGTGGCCCGTTGCACGGTCGAACGGCTCATGCGGCAGCAGGGGCTGCGCGGGATCCGCCGCGGCAAGCAGTTCATCACCACCAAAGCGGACGGGGCGGCATTCCGGCCGCCGGATCACGTGCAGCGCTGCTTCCGCGCGAACCGGCCGAACGAGCTCTGGGTGGTCGACTTCACCTATGTTCCGACGTGGTCGGGGATGGCGTTCACCGCGTTCGTCACCGACGTGTTCTCCCGCAGGATCGTGGGCTGGCGGACCATGAACCGGATGCCCACCGACCTCCCGTTGGATGCGCTCGAGATGGCTCTCTGGATCAGAGACCGCGCGGGCCAGGACGTCACCGGCGTCATCCAGCACTCGGATGCCGGATCGCAATACACCGCGATCCGCTACGCCGAGCGCCTCGCCGACGTCGGCGCGATCGCATCGATCGGAACGGTCGGCGACTCCTACGACAACGCCCTCGCCGAGACAGTTGTGGGTCTCTACAAGACCGAGTGCGTGAAGATCGACGGCCCGTTCCGCACAGCCGACGAACTCGAGCTCGCCACGCTGTCCTGGGTGCACTGGTTCAACGAGAATCGGCTGCACTCATCGATCGGATACCTCACACCGATCGAGAAGGAGAACCAGTACTACCGTGAGGTCAACCCCCAGAGCCAGCCGGCGCTGGGAGAACTCGCCCTCCACTAAACCCGGGGCGATTCAGGCGGCGCTGGAGGCGAAGGAGACCCGGTTGCTCGCGGATGCGTATGCGTTGACGCTTGAGCAGCGATCTCGGGTGGGGTCGGTGTCGTCGCGGGAACGGGACATGCCGCTGCGGTCGATGGCGCTGGAACTGGGGATGGCGGTGCGGGTGAATGACCGGGCGATGCAGACCCAGATGCATGACGCGCACGAGTTGATCGAGCTGTTCCCTCAGACGATGGCGGCGCTGGTGGAGGGGCGGGTCAGTCGGGCGCATGCGCAGGTGATCCAAGACGCGGGCCGGGTGATCGAGGATGCCGCCGACCGGGCGGCGTTCGAACGCATCGTCCTCGTCGAAGCCGAACGGCAGACCGTGCCGAGGACGAAGAAGTACGCCCTCCAGCGTGCGGCGGTGTTGGACCCGAGGCCGTTGCAGGAACGACATGACACCGCGATCCGGGAACGCCGGGTGTGGGTCACCGACCTCGACGACACCCTGTCGACGTTGACGATCCTCGGTGGGAACGTGTACATCCACGGCGCGTTCAACCGGCTCACCGGGCAGGGCACCACGATCAAGGACGTCGACCGCGCGAAGCGGCGCGAGTACGCGGCGACGCAGGGTGAAGCGGGTGCGCCGGAGGAGGAAACGGCAGAGCCGTGGTTCGATGACCGGTCGTTGGATGAGATCCGCTGCGACCTCGCCCTGGACATGCTCCTCGCCGGGTCCCCGGTGATCGACCCCACCGACGGGGCGAAGGGTGGGCTCGGGGCGATCACCGCCGAGGTGCAGATCACCCTCCCGATCACCACCCTCACCGGGGTGACGACGTCGGGGGCCGAACTCAACGGAGTCACCCCGGTCGACCCCGAGACAGCCAGAAGGATGGCGGGAACGACCAGGGTCTGGGACCGGGTCATGACCGACCCCATCACCGGGGTCGTCACCGCAGTGGACAGGTATCAACTGCATCCCTCTCAAACCCGGTTCCTCAACGCCAGAGACGTCACCTGCCGAACACCGGGATGCCGCAGGCCCGCGAAACTCTGCGACAAAGACCATTCGAGGGACTTCGCGCTAGGCGGACCAACGTCCAACGACAATCTCTGCAACGAATGCGCCCGGCATCACACGTTGAAACACGCCACGAACTGGCACGTCGAACAACTCCCCGGCGGGGTGCTGAAATTCACCAGCCCTGGAGGGAAGAACTACGACAGCCACCCACCCTCACGGGTCGCGTTCGTCCCCACCGACGACGGCACGCTCACCGTCGCCCCCTTCTGACCAGGGTGGGCCGGGGAACCTGATCCGTCAGGCCGGCGTCGAGATCACCTCCTGGAGCCAGGCGCGGGCACGCGAGAGAAGTGCCCGAGCCGGCTCGGTGTCACGGGCCCAGCTCTCGAACCCGTGTGGACCACCCGGCACGACATCGAGGGTCGTCGGTACCCCGGCCGCAGTGAGCCGCCGTGCGTAGTCCTGCACCTCCGGAAAGAACAGTTCGATGTCGCCCACCGCGAGATAGGTCGGAGGAAGTGCCGAAACATCCTCCGTTCGTGCGGCAGCGGCATACGGTGGCACGTCCGCACCTCCCGCCCCGTCACCGAGATAGGCGGTCCACCCGGCCCGATTGAAACGGTTGTTCCAGATCGGATGGTCGATCTCGTCCAGAGTCGCGTCCGCCGCCGTCCGGTCGTCGATCATGGGCGCGAACAGCCACTGCCCGATCGGCTGCACCCCGCCCTCATCCCGGATGCGCTGCACCACCGCCGCCGCGAGCCCGCCTCCCGCACTCTCCCCACCGACGACGATCCGTCCGGGGTCGACCACGAGAGCACCGGCGTGAGCCTGGATCCAACGCCAGCCGGCGTGGACATCGTCGTGCGCCGCAGGAAAGGGATGCTCGGGCGCGAGGCGGTAGTTCACCGAGACGACGACGATGCCGAGGTCGCGTGCAGTCTCTGCGCACAGCCGTTCGTCCTGACGCGTGTCGCCGATGATCAGGCCACCGCCGTGGACCCACATCAACGCTGCGTCCTTCGAGCGCACGTGCGGCCGGTAGACCCGGGCGCGCTGGCCTGCCGCACGGATCGAGGCCACCTCGACGCCGACGATCCGCGGCACCGGCAGCACGCGCGCACCCCCGCGGAGCAGGGAGCGTACCCACCGCCGCGACACATCCGGAAGGCGCGTCCTGCGCGTCGACGCACGGAGCGCGGGGTCCACCCGATCGATATCCATCGTCACTCCTCCGGTCTGCTCGCGGGAGAGTTCCCCTCCCGAGTATCTTCGTCGCGTGACCGAAGGCATCCCTGCCGCGACCCACTGCACGACCTGCGCGATCGTGGGTGGCGGCCCCGCGGGTATCGTCCTCGGCCTCCTGCTCGCCCGCGCCGGCATCGAGGTGACGGTGCTCGAGAAGCACGCCGACTTCCTCCGCGACTTCCGCGGTGACACGGTCCACCCCGCCACCCTCGGTCTCCTCGATGACCTCGGCCTGTTCCCGCGATTCGACGCTCTGCCGCACTCGAAGATCCGTCGGGCGTACTTTCCGGGACGCGAGGGCTCCGACGTCTTCGCCGACTTCAGCCGGCTGCCGGTGCGGCATCCGTACATCGCCATGGTGCCGCAGTGGGATCTGCTCGACCTGCTTGCGGAGACCGCCGCCGCTGAATCCACCTTCACGCTCCTGCGCGAGCACGAGGTGACGGCGGTGACGCGCCGGAACGGCCGGGCGACGGGCGTCAGCTTCACCTCGCCGAACGGCGACGGCCATCTCACCGCCGACCTCGTCGTGGGGTGCGACGGCCGCTGGTCCACCGTCCGCCGCAGTGTCGGGCTTCCGGTGCGCGAGATCCCCGTCGGCTTCGACGTCTGGTGGTACCGACTGGCCAGCGACCGACACCTCGACGAGAGCCTCCTCCCCCGGGTGCGCAACGGCAAGGTCGCGATCGGCATCCCCCGGCGCGGCTACGTGCAGGTCGCCGCACTCGGATCGAAAGGCACGGATGCCGCGGTCCGCACCCGCGGCATCGACGCCTTCCGCCAGGACGCGGCGATGCTGTTCCCGGAACTCGCCGATGCGGTCGACACGATCGCGACCATGGACGACGTCAAGCACCTCGACGTGCGACTCGAGCGTCTGCGGCGCTGGCATGCGAACAACGTCCTCTGCATCGGCGACGCCGCCCACGCCATGTCACCGGTCGGAGGCGTGGGCATCAACCTCGCCATCCAGGACGCCGTCGCCGCCGCCCGCTTCCTCGCCGGCCCGCTCGCACGAGGAGAACTCTCCCGCCCCCATGGCAGCCGCGTGCTCGCCCGCGTCCGCAGACGCCGTCTTCCGGCGGTGGTCGTCATCCAGACCCTTCAGCGCATCCTCCACGCGCGCGTGATCATGCCCGGCCTGCGAGGGAGCCCCCTGGATCCTCCCGCGTGGCTCCTGCGCCTCGTGCGCGTCATCCCGGCGCTGACCGTCGTTCCCGCCTTCGCGATCGGGGTCGGCATCAGACCCGAGCGCGCGCCCCGCTGGGCAGGCCGGCCGGGGGCCGCTGCGCCGATCAGGCGCGAGGCTCGGTGAGCTGCAGGCGCAGCTCGAAGGGCTCGGATCCCGAGAACGCGGTGACACGACCCGCCGCCAACGTGTACACGGCGAACTCGGCGACGTTCACATGTCTTCGTGTGGGGGCGATGCCGTCCCAGACCCCGGTGTGGGTGCCGCTCCCCCGCACGTGCGCGGCGACGCGGTCGTCTTCTGCGACCACCTGGATGATCCGCCACCGCCAGTCGGGGAAGGCGTGGAAGAGGTCTTCCAGATCACCCACCCAGGCCTCGACACCCGCAGGCCGATGGGCGCGCCGCACCTCGGCGTGGACGAAACCGCGGATCGCGTCGAGGTCGTGGCGGTTGGCCGCATCGATGTAGTCCGCGAACCACTCGTGCATCTGCCAGGGCTCCACAGGCCCATTATCGTCAGCGAGCCGGGCACATCACCGTTCGCGGGCCAGGATCGCCCAGGTGTCGAGAGTCGTCCACTCGCCTTTGAACCAGTCCGCCTCCACCGCGCGACCCTCGTGCCTGAACCCCAGTCCGGTGAGGAGTCGCGCGACGGCGGCGTTGCGCTGATCCGACGTCGCGATCACCCGATGCGCACCGTGATCGTCGAACAGCGCGGCGACGACCGCCCCCAGGGCCTCGCCGGCGACACCGCGTCGCTGATGCTCGGCAGCCACCGTGACGCCGACCTCGTAGGTGTCGGGCTGCTCGGCCACGGTGTGGACGGCGACATCGCCGAGGAGGGCGCCGGAGGCGGCATCCCGCACGCCGATCTGCAGCCACTCCCCCGCCGACGGGGGGAATCGCGTCGGCTGCCCGGCGAGCAGGTCGTCGGCGTCGGTTGCGCTGTACTCGGGCGTCCACGACTGCCACCGCGCGACATCGGGGTCGCGACGGTAGGCGACGAAGGCGTCACGGTCGTCGGCGCCGAGCGGAGCCAGGACCAATCTCTCGGTGCGCAACGCGATCACGTCGGCAGGCTACCGCGGGTGACGGCGTCGAGGGCGGAAGCGGTCAGATCAGCAGATAGACGGCGCCGACCACCGTCAGGATGATCACAAGTCGCTCGAACAGTCGCTGGTCGATCCGGTCGGCGATCCAGCGCCCCCCGAGGGCCCCCGCCACCACGAGCGGCGCGAGGATCGCGTCGAGCACGAGACCGGGCACCGTGATGAGGCCGAGTCCGACGGAGAAGGGCACCTTGCTGATGTTCACGATCGCGAAGAGCCACGCCGCGGTGCCGAGGAACTCCTTCACGGGAAATCGTGCGGCGAGGAAGTACATCGACATCACCGGCCCGGCCGCGTTGGCGACCATCGTCGTGAAGCCGCCCAGCGTGCCGTAGACCGCCGCGGCCCCGCGCCGAGGCGGTCCCTCGACGAGAGCGGATGCCATGCGGCGACGCCACAGCGTGACCGCGATCACCCCCAGAAGAAGCACGCCGATGGTGCGCTTCACCCACGCGTCATCGGCGACGGCGAGGAAGAGCACCCCGACGAGAAGCCCGGCGACGATCGCGGGTGCCAGCCGGAGCAGCGCCCGCCAGTTGACGTGCCGCACGTACATCGTGATGGCGAACATGTCGGCGAGGATCAGCAGCAGCAGGATCGTGCCGGTCGACTCGCGGGCGGGAAGCACAGCGGCGAACGCTGCGACGGCGAGGGTGCCCGCCCCCGGCACCGCGGTCTTGGACAGCCCGATGACGACCGCCGCGACAGCGAGCAGAACCCAGGCGAACAGGCTGAGTTCGGGCACCCCTCAGACTTCGCGACCGGCGCCCGGCAGCCGGATCACGCCCGTCTGCGGCGCGAACTCGTCGGCGGCGTGGGGCAGCGAGAACGTCGCCACCGCGGCGATGAGCGCATCGACGGTCTGCGTGTCGGCGACGACGTCGACAGCCAGACCGGCACGACGGGCGTCGCGCGCGGTCCGGGGTCCGATGGCCGCGATGACCGTCGTGTCGGGAATGTGGGGGAACTGGGCGTGCACCTGTTCGGCCACCGACCCACTGGTGACGAGGATGGCGTTGATGCGGCCGCTCTCGACATCGCGGGCGACGCGGTCGGCGACGGGCACCCCGACCGTGCGATACGCGACGACGCTGCGCACCCGGTGACCCGCATCGCTGAGGCTGCGTGTGAGCACGGGCTTGGCGATCTCGCTCCGGAGGGTGAGGATGTCGACCGGCTCCGGCTCGAGGCCGATGAGCTGCTCGGCCATTCCCGCAGCGGAGTTGTCGCGCTCGGGGACGAGGTCGACCTTGTACCCGACGGCCTGCAGGGCTGCCGAGGTGGTCTCGCCCACGGCGGCGACCTTGGTGGACGCGGGGATCGTGGCGCGATAGGCGTAGAGCACGTCGACGGTGGTCGCACTCGTCACCGTGAGCCAACGGAAGGCACCCGCGGCGAGATCGGCCAAGGCCTTCTCGAGGGTCTCGTGATCACGCGTGGGGGCGAAGTTGATCAGCGGAGCGATGACCGGCGTTGCGCCCTGACGGCGAAGCGACGCCGCCACTCCATCACCCCACGGACCCCCGCGGGGCACGAGGACGCGCCAACCCCCGAGGGGCTTGGCTGACGGGTCCTGAGCTGCGTGGTTCATTCAGTCGACTCTCGTGGGGCGTGTTCGGCCGCCCGCACTTCGAGCAACCGACGCGCGCAGGTGCATGTGCGCGATCGGCAGCATCCGCTCCATTGCACTGCCTGCTTCCCGAGCATACCCCGGGCCGCTCAAGACCGCCTCGTGACCGATATTTCAGTTCACCGGGTGTACGAGCGCACGAACAGCCATACGAGTCCGCCCACGGCCGCTGCGGCCGCAACCACGGCGGCTGTCGCCGCCCCGGGACTGCGCCGCGCGAAGTCGCGCGCGCGCTCGACCTCGCGTTCGGTCGCCTCCGACACCCTGCGCGGGACGTTCGCCTTGACCTCGATCGCGGCGAGCGCAGCCTTCAGCTCGGCCCGCGCCTGCTCCACGGGGTCGTCGATGCCGATCGGCACCGCGGTCCGGGGAACGGGGACGGGGGCCACAGCGCTCTTGCGCGGCGAGATCTCAGAGCTCATCGCGCACCTCCTTCACGTCGAGGGCGATCGACTGGACCGGGGTCTCCCGGCTGGACAGCCGCCGGAAGCGGAGGTAGCCCAGCAGCGCCAGGATCACGGTGATGAGGATCATCACGGCGAACACGACGATGGCCGACAGCCACACCGGCCACCACGACGACAGGCCGGCGATGACGAAGGTGCCGAACACCGGCACCGACCAGAAGAGCACGAACAGAGCCGCGACGAACCAGCCCGCCCCGATGCCGGCATCCTTCGCGGTCTTCGCCAGCCACTTCTTCGCCGATTCGATCTCGGCGACGATGAGGTTCTTGACCAGCTCGGGAATCTCGCCGACAAGCGTCAGCAGACTGTCGTCAGCCCGGTCGCGGAAGCCGCGCGGGGTCGTCATATCAGGCTCCGGAGTGGGACGCGGGCGACGTCTTCGCCGCAGCAGCCGACGCGTCGGACGCGGCGTCGGCAGCGGCATCCTTCACGGCTTCCGCCGACGACTTCGCGGCGCGCTTGACCTCGGCGGCCTTCTGGTCGCCGCTGGTGTCCTTGGACGTCGCCGCCTTGGTCACCTTCACCGCGCCGTCCCACAGCGTGCCGGGGATGGATGCGGCGCTGGATTTTGCGAACTCCGTCACTTTCGCGACCTGCTTCTGCACCGGGGGCTGGTTCCACAGCTTCTCGGCCTGCGTCTTGATCTGCTCGTAGCGCTCGCGCCCCGCACGGGATCCCAGGACGTAGCCGGCGGCCAGTCCAATGACCAGCCCGATCTTGCCTCGCATGACGTCTCCTCACGTTCGTCGGGTGAAATCCCTTACACAGTAGCGGCGTATTCCTCTGACGGCATCCGCCCTTGACGTGTGCAGTCGCGCGGGGCACAATCAACCGGCCACGCCGCCGAAGAGGACGCCTCGTCGAAGCGCGTCGGCCTCGACGACCGCATCCTCCACGACCTGCGCGAGCCCCGTTCCGGCCAGCCAGGCACCGACGACGGCGATGCCGGGCGCCGCTGCGAGCGCGGCGCGGGCACGGGTGGCGCGCTCGGCCCGTCCCCGGGCTGTCGCGGGCGGCGGTTGTTCGTAGCGATATCGGCGCGCGCCGCGCAGACGGACGCCGTCGAGCGGGAGGGCGAGAAGAGCGGATGCCTCGGCGAGCGCCATCGCCGTCGCCGCGGCGTCGTCGAGCGCAGCCGTGGCCGGTGGATCCCCCGGGCCGCCGAAGGTCACCCGCGCGACGACGCCGTCCTCACCGGCTTCAGCGCGAAGCCCGTCCCACCGGCCGGTCTGGTGCAGGAGCGTCGATGCTCTGCGGGTTCCCGGCACGGCGTGCACCACCGGCCCCGGGCGGTCGACCGCGCCGCCGGGGGCGTCGAAGACGAGGGTGATCGATTCCAGGGGCACGGTGGGGGCGACATCGACCGCGAGCGAGGTGAGCTGCGGCGCGGCATCGGCCAGGAGCGCCCGTGCGGCGTCCTCGTCGACGGCGACGACGACCGCGTCGGCGGCGACGGCCTCGTCGCCGGTCTGGACCAGCCACGGCCGAGCGCCGACGTCGGGGGAGCGCCTGATCCCGGTCACCGGCGCCTCGGTGCGGATCTCGACGCCGAAGTCGTCGAGGCGTGCGGCGAGGCCGTCGACGATCCGCGACATCCCGCCCGAGAGCCCGGCGAGGCCCTCTCCTGCGCCGTCACGCTCGGCGCGGACGGCCGCCACGGCGCCGGCGAGAGAGCCGGTGCGGGTGAGGGCGGCGTTCAGGCCCGGCGCGACGTCATCGACGACGACATCGTCGGGATCGACCGCGTAACCGCCGACACTGAGCGGGGCGACGAGTCGGTCGCGGACCCGGTCGCCCATGCGGGTTCGCACCAGGCGCCCCAGGCTCTGCTCCTGACCGATCGTGAGCGGTGGGCGGAGCCGGTCGAGGTAGGCGCGCCACGCGCCGGACCATCCGATATGGCGGCGGACGTCGTCAGCCCACGCATTCGCAGGAATGCCGAAGACGGTCTCCGCCGGGAGCGGCGCGACGCCGGTCGCGCCCGCGATCCAGCGGCCGGCATGGTCGGGACGGATCACCGCATCGCCGAGCCCCACCTCGTCGAGGACGGCCGCGACCACCCCGCCGCGCGTGGAGAACCCGTCGGCGGCGAGATCCACCCCGACCCCGCCCACATCCTCGCGGCGGATGACGCCGCCGACCCGGGTGTCGCGCTCGAGCACGGTGACGTTCATGCCGACCTTCGCGCACTCGAGCGCGGCGACCAGGCCCGCGACGCCGCCACCGACGACGATCACGGCCTTGTCGGCGGGATTCGCGGGAACGGATGGGGCGTCAGCGGCGTCGGTCACGACGCAGTCTCCCTTCGGCGGCCACCAGTCGGCCGTCATGCAGTTCGGCGACCCGATCGGCGCGTGCGCGGAGGATCGGATCGTGGGTCGCGACCACCGCGGCGATGCCTCGGGTGTGGACGAGGTCGACGATGAGGTCCATCACCGCTGCCGCGGTGCGGGAGTCCAGCTGCGCGGTCGGCTCGTCGGCGATGAGCACGCGCGGCTCGGCGACGATCGCCCGCGCGATCCCGACCCGCTGCTGCTGCCCGCCCGACAGCTCGCCGGGCCGCTGCCCGGCGTGGTCGGCGAGCCCCACCTGCCGGAGGGCTTCGGCGACCCGCGCATCGCGTTCGCCGGGGTCGGTGCGGGCGATCCGCAGCGGCAGCTCGACGTTCTCGGCGGCCGAGAGTACGGGGATCAGTCCGAACGACTGGAAGACGAACCCGAGATCGCGGCGGCGAATCTCGGCCAGGGCGTCCTCGTCGAGCGATGTCGCCTCGGTCTCACCCACCCACACGCGACCCGCGTCGGGGCGATCCAGCGTGCCGAGGATGTTGAGGAGGGTCGTCTTCCCCGCGCCCGAGGGCCCGGTGACGACGACGAGCTCACCGGCACGCACCTCGAGGTCGATGCCGACGCAGGCGTGCACGTCGCCGGCGGCGCTGCGGAAGGTGCGCGTGAGACCCTCGCCGCGAAGGGCCGCGACACCGGGGCCGCTCACGGCCGATCCTCGCGGGGAGCGTCGGGGGCGGCATCCGCTCGCTCCTCCGGGCGCACCTGGACGTGGTCGGGTTCGAGCGCCAGTCGCACGCGGTCGCGGAGGTCCAGCGCCGCGACGAACTCATCGGGGAGCTGGAGTCGTCCCACCCGGTCGAGCACGGCGTACTCCTCGGCGATGTGCTCCTCGGCGCCGTGCTCATCGACGCGTGTGGAGCGCAGCACCTCGGTGGAGGTGCGCCCGTCGCGGATCTGCACGGTGCGCGCGACATGGTCGGACACCCCGGGGTCGTGCGTGACGATGAGCGTGGTGATTCCCCGCTCGCGGTTCACGGTGCGCATGGCTTCGAGCACCTGGGCGCTCGTGGCGTCGTCGAGTTCGCCGGTCGGCTCGTCGGCGAGGAGCACCCGCGGATCGTTCGCGATGCCGACGGCGATCGCGACCCGCTGCTGCTCACCGCCGGACATCTCCGCCGGTCGACGGGCGACGCAGTGCCCCACGTCGACGAGATCGAGAAGCTCCTGCACCCGCGCTCTCCGGGCGGCGGCCCCGCGGGGCGTTCCCGTCACGGCGAGGCTCGCCGCGACGTTCTCGGCGGCGGTGAGATAGGGGAAGAGGTTGCGCGAGGTCTGCTGCCACACGAACCCGACGCTGCGGCGGCGGAAGCCGACCCGCTCCTTCTCCTTCATCGTCAGAAGGTCGTGGCCGGCGACCACCGCCACTCCGGCGGTGGGACGATCCAGGCTGGAGAGGATCGACAGAAGCGTCGACTTCCCCGACCCCGAGGCGCCCACGACGGCGACGAGCTCTCCGGCGTCGACCCGCAGGTTCAGCCCCTGAAGGGCTTGGACCTCGATCCCCGGGCCGGAGGCCGTGGGCACCTGGAAGATGCGCACGAGGTCGGCGCACCAGATGTCGGCGTCGGGCGCCGCGCCCGGGCGCGAACGGGTGGTGGGATCCATGGTCCTATCCTTCCTCGACCGTACGCAGGAGGCGCGAGGTGCGGGCGCGGCGCGAGACCGCGAGGGCGATGAGCGTGGCGAGCGTCACGAGCGCGACGAAGGCGCCGAGGGTGACCCCGAGGATCACGGGGTCGACGGCATAGGCGGGCTGAGCCGTGGACCCGGTGAACGACCGGAGGTCGACCCCGGCCAGGATGACCAGCGGCACGAGAGTACCGAACAGGGTGCCCGCGACGAGAGCGGCGAGCCCCGCCGGCGCGACTTCCCACGTCGCCAGGGCGCGACCGATGCGGGCAGGGGCGCCGAGGGTGCGCAGCAGAGTGAGCAGCCGCGCCCGCGGCTCAGCGGCGAGGGTGAGCGTCATCACCACCGCGAGGGCGCCGAGGAGTGCGGCGAGCGCCGTCGCGGCGAGGAGCGCGGCGCGCAGACCCGCGACGGCGGGACTCGCTTCGATCTCGTCGGTGATCTCGCGGGCGGTGTCGATGCGGAGCGTGGGGCTCACCACCTGCTTTACGGCGTCGACGACCGCGACGGGGTCGGCGCCGGGCGCGAGCCGCAGCACGGCGGTGCGGTCGCTCGGATCCCGTCCGAGGGCCTCCTCGGCGGCCGAGGCGTCGAGCGCCAGCCAGGCCGCGCGCGCGCCGATCGGGGCCGGACCGTCGAGCACCCCCACGACCTCGGCGGGCACGGAGCCGACCCGCAGACCGTCACGACCGTCGATCTCGTCGGCGAGGGCCGTCGAGACGACGATCGGAATCGACCCTGACGCCGGTGCCAGCGAGACGCCGGGCGGCAGCATCCCCGGGCCCTCCCCCTGCACCGCGCGGAGGTCGTCGGCGTCGACGACGAAGGCCGAGGTGCCGACCCGCTCACCGTCGATGTCGAGGGTGACGGGCTCGGCACCCGAGATCCCGGTCGCCCCCGCCACGCCTTCCAGGGCGCCCAGCTGCGCGAGCTGGTCGCGGGTGATGATGCCGCCGGCCACCCTGATGTCGGCGCCGATCTGCGCGCCCGCCGATCGGTCGATGCCCGCCTGGACGGTGGAGAGGAGGATGCCGGAGGAGACCGCCACCGACACCCCGACCACGAGTGCGAGCACGGGGGTCAGCCCGATCGCGGGCTCCCGCAGCGCCCGCACGGCTCCGAGATAGCCCTCGAGGTCGCGGGCCCCGCGGGATCGCCGGAGGATCGCCGCGAGCGGCAGCGGATACAGCCGGAGCGTCACGACGCACGCGACGAGCGCGAGCAGCAGCGGGGTCGCGGCGGTGAGGAGGTCGGCGCCGTCACCCGCGCCGCGGATGAGCAGCAGGGTGAGCGCGAGGGCGGCGAGGACGAGCACTGCACCCTCTCCGATGACGCGCAACCGCGATCCGCGCCCGCCGAGGTCGGCGCGGGGCCGGCGGTCGGCGGCCGACGGCGCGAGGACGGCCAGCATGACGGCGGGAACAAGACCGACGGCGACCGCCAGCCCGACACCCGCGACGTCGGGAACGGTTCCGAGGGCCAGCTGCGTGAGGACCACGCCGATCCCGACGCCGAGGAAGGCCGGAAGGATGCCGCAGGCTACGCCGTCGAGCGCCAGAAGAGCCCGCAGCTGCGGGGTGTCCGCGCCACGCGCGGCCAGGAGGCGGAGGGCGGGCCGGCGGCGGTCGAACACGAGCCGACAGCCGAGGATCAGCACCGCGGCGGCGACGCCGATCGGGCCGGAGGCGATCATGGCGACCACCCCTGCGGTCGCCCGCTCCTGGGCGAGCGCGGCATCGATGGCGCCGATGACGTCGGCGGTGAACCGCAGGCTCAGGATGCCGCCGGTGCCGCCGGACGTCTCGGCGACGGTGTGCCCCACCGCAGTGAGGAGACGAAGGCCCGCGGCGACCGCCTCGGCGTCGCGTGCGTCGACCGCGGTCTCGTCGAAGGGGTACCAGACGGTCGTGGTGACGCTCGCGCCCTGCGGGGAGGTCGCGCGAAGGGACGCCGGATGGGCGAACCCGGTGCCGGTGACGACCCGCGGCCTGTTGCCGTCGTCGAAGATGTTCGGCTCGAGCACCGAGGCGACGTGCTGCCAGTACGCGCCGGCGGGATCGACGGGGGCGAAGACACCGACGAGCACGACGTCGACGATGCCGCCGAAGCCGGTGATCTGACGCGTGGCGTCGCGTTCCCACTCGAGCTCGTCGGCGGTGTCGGCCGACAGGATGATCTCGATCCTCCCGAAGGCCTGACCGTCCGCGACCTCGGCGCCCGGCTCGACGAAGACCGCGGGCTCGGGCAGCCGGCCGTCGACGATCTCGATCTCGTCTTCGTAACGGGGGTCCACGGCGACGGCGATCTCCGCCGTCCCCGGCTCGTCGGCCAGGGCGGCCGGTGAGCCGACGGCGACCGTGCGCGCCGGCTGCAGGATGTCGGGGAGCGGCGCCGCCGCCTCGCCGCGGATCCGTTCGACCTCGGTCGTGAAGCCTCCCCAGACATCGTCGACGACGCTCGGGTTGGAGAACAGCACCTCGGGCGCGACCTGCGGGATGCCGTTCTCGTCGGCAACGACGTCGCGCTCGACCGCGCTGAGCCCTGCGAGCCGGTACTGCACGGTCGCGTCACCGAGGCGCCCGAGGGCGACCGGAGCCGCGGTGGTGAGCACAGTGAGAACCAGCACGAGCAGGGCGACGACGAACGCTCCGCCCGACGCGAAGCCGAGGTGGTGGCGCAGGAGCGCCGCCCGGGTCACGCGGCCGCTCACCGGGCCTCCTCCCCCACGAGCGCGTCACGGGCCGCGCGGCCGACGCCCAGGCTCGCACCGACGACGATGAGAGCGAGCCCGGCGACGAGCGCCGTCACGACGCCGATGAGCGGCAGCCACGTAGGCTGAAGCGAGAGGGCGACGGGAAGGATGCCGGGCGTCGTCGCGCGGACGAGGGGTGCGGCCAGAACGAGCGCGACCGCCGTGCCGGCCGCCACGCCGAGGAGGGCGGAGCCGCCGAGGATCGCTCCGAGTTCCCCTGCGCGCAGCCGCGCCTGCCGACCAGCGGTGACGCCGAGCGCACGGAGGACCGCGAGCTCGGGCCCCCGCGCGAGAGCGAGCGACCGGATGATGGCGAGCGTGGCGATCAGCGCGAGGAGGGCAGCGCCGCCGGCGGCCACCCACCACCCCGGAACGAGCACCCCGACCATCCGGTCGGCCACCCCGGGAGCGGCCACGCGCACGGCACGGTCGTCGAACGCCGCGCTGAGCGCGGCGTCGGAATCCGCGCGGCCCGCAGCCCACACGCTGCCGGGGAGGGCGAACGACGTTCCCCGCTGCAGGGAGGCGACGAGAAGGTCTTCCGTCACCGCGAAGACAGCGTCGGCGCGCGACGCCCCGGGAATGGCTTCGACGACGGCGGTGACGAGCACCTCGCCGCGGCGCCCGGTGCCGGCCACCCGGTAGTCGAGACGGTCACCCACGGCGACGCCGAACCGCGCCCCGAACGCTTCGGAGACCGCGACCCGGAGGGCCTCGGCCGGCACGGCTGCAGGCCCGCGTTCCCGGCCGTCGGCGAGCCAGACCACCTGCTCGCGGTCCCCACCCTCGAAGACGACGGAGCCGGCGAGGTCGAGGGCCTCTCCGCCGACCGCCGAGACCTGGTCCAGTGTCACCGTTCCTGCGGGCACGCCGGGGGTCGGGCCCACGCGCACGATGAGCGCGGCCAGCGTCCACGGCGCTGCACCGTCGGGGAGAGCGGCTTCGGCCCCCACCTGCGCGCCGTCGATCGACGTCAGTGACAGCGGCTGGGCCACAGGCGTCCCGCGCGCGTCGAGGAGGATCGCGAGCGGCTGCAGCGCACCGCTCACGTCAGCACCCGTCCACTGCGTGGACACGATGACCGAGAGGCCGGTGGCTCCCTCGCCGAGCGTGACGGGCGCCGCGCGCACGACGTCGCCCGCACCGGCATCCTCGTCCTCACCGGTGACCGCCCGCACGAGCGCCTCGGGGTCGGCCGCGCCGCCCGCATCGGTCATGACTTCCGGACCGAGAGCCGCGGGGAGTGCGACGAGGCTCACCTCGTCGTCCCCGAACTCGAGGATGTCGGTGACCGCGCCCACCCCCTCGTCGATGCCCTCGACGGCGGTGGCCGCGGCGAGATCCGCGGGCGAGGCGCTCTGGGGCGCCAAGTCGACGCGGAGGTCGGCACCCACCCGCAGCGCGGCGGAATCGGTCGCGGCGGCGGCCCAGGTGCCGGCGAAGGTGCCGGCGAGGATCGCCTGCGACACCGTCAGGGCCACGAGCATCACGGCCACCCCCGAGAGCGGGAGCCGGCGGGCGATCTGGCGGCGGCCGAGCGCGGTCTCCAGGCCGCGGGCGCGCGCCGCCGGAAGAGCCGCGATGCGCGCGACGACCCCGAACGCGGCGAGCGCTGCCAGCGCCGCGGCGAGGAGGACGACGGTGGGGGTGAGCGCCACGATCGGGTCGAAGCCGCCCGGCCGGGCGAATCCGAGCTGCCAGAGGCCGAGGGCCGCTGCGGCGGCCACGAGGACCACGGCGGCGATCGTGGTCGCCCGCGCTCCCCGGCGACGCGTGTTCGAGCGCCGCGCCAGCGCCACGACGAGGATCACCGCGAGGAGCAGGGCGATCAGCGCTCCGACCGCCGCCTGCGAGAGCGCCGCGGACGCGGCATCCGTCCCTCCGATCGCCGACGCCAGCCCGGCGGCGGCGACCGCTCCTGCGATCGCGCCGGTGACACCCACCGACAGCGCCTCGATCGCATGGAGCACGAGCGCCTGGCCGCGCGAGAGCCCCCGGGCGCGGGCGGTGTCGGTCTCGTGCTCGCGCGCGGCGGCGAGCAGCCGACCGAGCTGCGCCACCGCGGCCCCCGCGACGACCGCGACGGTGACGAGGAGGGAGGGAAGCGCGGAGGCGAGCGACGCCGCGCCGACGGCGACCGCGGCGGCGACCTCGTCCTCGGGGGTGCCGGCGGCCGCGGCGGCACGGGCGAGCGACTCGGCATCGCCGGTGACGACGAGGATGAGGAGGACGGTGGCCACCGTCACGGCGACGGTCGCCGAGAGGGCGGCGAGATGCCCGGCGCGGGCACGGGCCCGGCGCACGACCAGGCGAGCCGTGCCGATGGTGCGCGGATCCGCCACGTCGCGCACCTCCTTGGTCCGATCGATGAGTGGTCCGATCGATGGCTCCTGACAACCTAACGGGTGCGAGACTGTCGGCATGACGCTTCACATCACCGGTGATGAGACCGCGGATCAGCTGCTCACGAACGATCCGCTCGCACTGCTGATCGGGATGCTGCTCGACCAGCAGGTGGCGATGGAGACCGCTTTCGCAGGGCCGTTGAAGATCTCCGAGCGGGCCGGCGCCTTCGACGCGGCAGCCCTCGCCGATTTCGAGCCCGATGCCTTCGCTGAGCTGTTCTCGGCCACCCCGGCGGTGCACCGCTTCCCCGGCTCGATGGCGGCGCGCGTACAGTCGCTGTGCACCGCCGTCGTCGAGGAGTGGGACGGCGACGCCTCGGCGATCTGGCGGCGCGGCGAGCCCGATGGCGCCGAAGTGCTGAAGCGCCTGAAGAAGCTCCCCGGGTTCGGGGAGCAGAAGGCCAAGATCTTCCTCGCCCTCCTCGGCAAGCAGTACGGCTACACCGGTGCCGGATGGCGGGAGGCCTCCGCCCCCTACGGTGAGGAGGGGGCGTTCCGCAGCGTCGCCGACATCGTCTCGCCCGAGTCGCTGACGAAGGTGCGCGAGTACAAACGCGCGGTGAAGGCGAAGGCGAAGGAGTCGTCGTGAAGACGACCGGCGGCGACGTCGAGCAGTACATCGCCGCGGTGACACCCGAACGTCGACGGCGGGACGCCGAGACGCTCGTGACGATGATGCGCGAGATCTCCGGCCGCGAGCCGGCGCTGTGGGGCACGATCATCGGCTTCGGCAGCTGCCACTACCGCTATCCCACCGGCACCGAGGGCGATATGCCGCTGCTGTCGTTCGCGCCGCGCAAGGCGTCGACCACGGTCTACGTCGACGCCGTCGCCGCGCACACCGACGACCTGGCGAAACTCGGTCCGCACACCTCGAGCGTGTCGTGCATCTACGTGAAGGACCTCGAGAAGGTCGATCTCGACGTGCTGCGCCACATCCTGGTGCAGAGCTTCGCGTCGGTGACGAGCGGCGGCGGCGAGGACGCCGCCATCACCGTCACCGGCTGAGCCGGTCACCGGCGAGCAGCGTGGCCGGCTGAGTCAGGCCCCCTTCAGGCGCTCCGCGAGGTAGGCACGAAGGCCCTCGAGAGGCACCCGTTCCTGACCCATCGTGTCGCGGTCGCGGACGGTGACCGCCCGGTCCTCGAGCGAATCGAAGTCGATGGTGACGCAGAAGGGCGTGCCGATCTCGTCCTGGCGGCGATAGCGACGACCGATCGCGCCGGCGTCGTCGAAGTCGACGTTCCACTGCCCGCGCAGGTCGTCGGCCACTTCGCGGGCGATCGGCGAGAGCTGCTCGTTGCGTGAGAGCGGCAGAACGGCGGCCTTCACCGGAGCCAGGCGCGGGTCGAGGCGCAGCACGGTGCGCGTGTCGGTGCCGCCCTTGGCGTTGGGCGCCTCCTCCTCGTGGTACGCGTCGACGAGGAACGCCATCATCGATCGGGTCAGACCGAACGAGGGCTCGATGACGTAGGGGGTGTACTTCTCCCCCGAGGCCTGATCGAAGAAGGTCAGCGACTGGCCCGATGCCTCGCTGTGGCTCTTGAGGTCGTAGTCGGTGCGGTTGGCGACGCCCATCAGCTCGCCCCACTCCTTGCCCGGGAAGCCGAAGCGGTACTCCAGGTCGATGGTGCCGGCGGAGTAGTGCGCGCGGTCCTCGGCGGGCACGTCGAAGCGACGCATGTTCGCCTCGTCGATGCCGAGGTCGACGAACCAGCTCCAGCAGGCCTCGACCCAGTGGTGGAACCACGTCTCGGCCTCGGCCGGCGGGGTGAAGTACTCGATCTCCATCTGCTCGAACTCGCGGGTGCGGAAGATGAAGTTGCCAGGGGTGATCTCGTTGCGGAACGCCTTGCCCACCTGGCCGACGCCGAACGGGGGCTTCTTGCGGCTGGCAGTGAGCACATTGGAGAAGTTGACGAAGATGCCCTGCGCGGTCTCGGGGCGCAGGTAGTGCAGCCCCGACTCGTCATCGACGACGCCGAGATACGTCTTCACCAGACCCGAGAACGCCTTGGGCTCGGTGTACTGCCCCTTCGTGCCGCAGTTCGGGCACGGCACCTCGGCCAGGCCGTTCTCGGCGGTGCGGCCCTTCCGCGCTTCGAAGTCCTCGATGAGGGTGTCGGCGCGGAAGCGCTTGTGACACTGCAGGCACTCCACGAGGGGGTCGGTGAAGGTGGCGACGTGGCCCGAGGCCTCCCACACGCGCTTGGGCAGGATGATGGAGGAGTCCAGGCCCACCATGTCGCCGCGTCCGCGCACGAAGGTCTGCCACCACTGGCGGCGGATGTTCTCCTTCAGCTCGGTTCCGAGGGGGCCGTAGTCCCACGCGGAGCGCGATCCGCCGTAGATCTCGCCCGCTTGGAAGACGAACCCGCGATGGCGAGCGAGGGCGATGACTTTATCGAGACGGGACTGGTCGGGCACCCGTCGATTCTAGTGAGCCCTATCGGACGAACGAGATCGACAGCGGGTAGGTGTACCACTGGCCACGGTTGGCGGCGACGGCGGCGAGGATGCAGAACACGATGTTGAGGACGTAGGCGGCCAGGATGACGAAGATCCCGATGAGGAAGAAGGTCAGGATGCCGCCGACGAGGTAGGCGATGATCAGGGTGAGCTGGAAGTTCAACGCGGTCGCGGTGTGCGCCCGCACGAACGGTCCGCGATCCCTCAGCACGAGATAGCCGATGAGGGGGGCGAGGAACCCGAGGAAGAGTCCGCCGAGGTGCACGAGGGTGGCCCAGAGCTTCTCATCGGACGGGTTCATCGGTTCGGCAGCGGGCGGGACGGGCGGCGGCGTGGTCATGTTCCTAGCATCCTGTCGAGGTTGACGGCGGCGGTGATGAGGGCGAGATGGCTGAACGCCTGCGGGAAGTTGCCGAGCTGCTCCCCGGTGAGGCCGATCTCCTCGGCATAGAGACCCAGGTGATTGGCGTAGGTCAGCATCTTCTCGAACGTCAGCCGCGCGTCATCCAGTCGGCCCGACCGGGCGAGGGCGTCGACGTACCAGAAGGAACAGAGGGTGAAGGTGCCCTCCGCCCCGCGCAGGCCGTCAGGCGATGCTGCCGGGTTGTAGCGGTAGACGAGGCTGTCGGAGACGAGCTCCTCGTCCATCGCCCGCAGGGTCGAGAGCCACAGGGGGTCGCGTGGCGAGACGAAACCGGTCCGCGGCATGACCAGGAGCGATGCATCCAGCACGTCCGTCCCCTCGTGCTGGACGAAGGCGTGACGCTTGTCGTCCCATCCGGCGGTCATGATCTCGGAGTAGAGCGCGTCGCGCTCGGTACGCCACCGGACGATGTCGGCAGGTTTTCCGATCGATTCCGCCAGACGGATGCCGCGGTCCAGCGCCACCCAGCACATCAGGCGTCCGAAGGTGAAGCGCTGCCGTCCGCCGCGGGTCTCCCAGACTCCTTCTTCATCGCGCTGCCAGTTGTCGCACACCCAGTCGAGCATGCGGGCGACCTCGGTCCACCCGCGGTGCGAAAGCATCAGGCCGTGGGCCTGAGCGTGGGCGATGGAGTCCATGACCTCGCCGTAGATGTCCAGCTGCAGCTGGTCCTCTGCGCCGTTGCCGATGCGGACCGGTCGGGAGCCGCGGTAGCCCTCGAAGTCCTCGAGCACCGTCTCGTCGAGGTCGTGGGTGCCGTCGACGCGGTACATGATCTTCAGCGGACCCGATTCGTCACCGACGCTCTCCTTGACGCGATCGGCGAGCCACGCCACGAAGGCCTCCGCCTCGTCGGCGTACCCGAGCGCGAGCAGAGCCGACACCGAGAACGACGCGTCGCGGATCCACGTGTAGCGGTAGTCCCAGTTGCGCTCGCCACCGACCTGTTCGGGGAGTCCGGCAGTGGGTGCGGCGACCATGGCCCCGGTGGGCGCGTAGGTGAGGAGTTTCAGGGTGATGGCCGAACGTGTGACAACCTCCCGCCAGCGACCGCGATAGGTCGATCTGTCCACCCATTCCCGCCAGAACCGCTGGGTGCGTCGGAACATCCGGTCCAGCTCACCGGCCGAAACCCGCTCGGCGCGGGTACCGCCGGTCTCCAGGAGCAGCCCCGTGCTTTCGCCGGCTCGAAGCTCGCCGCGGACGCGAAGGGCGCCGTCGACCATCTCCAGGTGGCCGGCGGGAGCACCGTCACGCTCGATGACGTCGCCGACCCGGTGAACGGTGAGGGTCTGGCCGGCGCCGGTGAACACCACACCGTGATCGGGCGAGGCCTCGATGCTCTCAGGAGGTCGTCCGTACCCGAACCGGGGGCGGACCTCGGCTTCGAACTCCATCACACCGCGCACGACGCGGATGAGGCGTGCGATGCGGTGACGCTGGGTATGCCCTCGTCCGGCGATCGGCATGAAATCGACGACCTCGCCGACACCGTCCTCGGTCATGAACCGGGTGATGAGGATGGCGGTGTCAGGGAGGTAGAGCTGCCGGGTCACGACGTCTTCGGCGATCGGCCGGATGCTGCAGAACCCGCCCGTCTCGGCGTCGAGGAGCGACCCGAAGATGCTCGGGGAATCGAACCGCGGCGCGCAGAACCAGTCGATCGTGCCGTCGGTGGCCACCAGCGCCGCCGTCTGCAGGTCGCCGATCACGCCGTGATCGGCGATGTTGGGGTAATCCGCCATGAGGCCCTCCCGTCGGATCCCATCGTGTCAGCTGGAAGGCCCGAAAAGGAGAGTTCTCTCATCTGATTGGAAGGCGGTTTCGCGGTTGTCTAGGCTGTGGAAGTCGTTGTCCACGATTCGGGGAGGTACGCGATGAAGTTCGCGATGGGGGCTGACACGCTGGGCGTGCTGGGAAAGGCGACCTCCGGGTCGAGTGACGAGCTGGCGCTGCTCGTGCGGCAGCTGCTCGAGGCGGCGGAGCCGCTGGAGGGGCAGTTCCAGGGCGCCGGACGCGTGGCGTTCGACCGCTTCAAGGCTCGCACCGACGCGATCTCCGGTGAGCTGAAGCTCGCGCTGGACGGCGTTCTGGGCGGTATCGCAGGGATGGACCGGTCGTTCCAGGAGGGTGAGGCGTCGATGGTCGACTCCACCACCAGCCTGGAGTCGGGTTCATCGTTCGACGCGGCGCGCTTCGGCGCTCGATGACGAGGGGGATCATCATGGCGAATCAGGGTGACCGTCGGGATTACAGCATTCCGGCATCGCAGAACGCACAGGACAACTTCAATCGTGTGGCCGCTCAGCTCGAGACGCTGATCGACGCGCACGATCGCGACGTGAACGCCGCGATGGCCGACTACGCCGCCGACGGCGTCTCGGAGGACTATCGCGCCAAGGAGCTCCGGTGGAAGAACGCCGCGGGCGAGGTGCGCTCGATCATCCAGACGCTCCGGTCGTCGCTGGAGCGCAATGACGAGTCGGCGCAGACCGCTCTCAGCAAGGCGCGTACCGCGGTCGAATCCATCGGCTGAGAAAGGCTGACCTGTGACGGGCTGGAGAATCCAACCGTCAGGGGTCGTCGCCGTACTGCAGGACGTCAACGTCGATGCCGAGGCTCTCGGCACGGCGCTGAACAACCTCAGTCCCGCCCTCGAGGGGGCGGTGACCGCCTCGCAGTCGGCCGCGATCGCTGAAGCGGTGCAGTCGTACTTCCAGATTCAAGAGGGTCCCCGAATCCAGGGGATGAGCACCCGGATCGGCGCCGCCGCGACGGGTGTCGTCAGCGCGACGGAAGCCTACGTGCAGGGTGACCTGGATATGGCGGCGAATGCGCAGTCTGCGGCACACGCGACGGTCTACCCGCCCGTGCTGCCACCGGGGGTGAGGTGAGAGATGCCGAGTGCCATCGATCCGGACGCGATTCCGGGTAAGGACATCGATCCGGACACCATCGAGCTCCACGCCGGAACGGTCAGCACGATCTCCGGTCAGGTGCGCGATCACGGCGCCGCCGTGCACACGAAGTGGCAGGGCATGGCCGCGGTGTACGAGGCGCCCGAGTCGGGCATCGTGCTCGACCTGATGCAGCCGGTGAACACGCAGTCCACGCAGGTCGGCGACAACCTCTCGGTCGTCTCGCAGGCGCTGACCGGGTTCGCCGAGACGGTGCGCCCGATCAAGGCGGCGCTCGACCAGCTGCGGCTGGACGCCCAGGCGTTCCGCGCCGAGATCGCGGGTGGCGTGCAGGTGCAGGAGCTGAACCCCGCCTACACCGCGTACGGGTCGTACGGCACGACGGCGGCGTCGTATCAGGGCTCGTGGAACGCGTACGGAGCGACCGGGTCGACGAGCTCGGCCGAGCCGGTGGAGCAGTACCGGACCGTCACGAAGGAGTGGCACGAGGTCCAGGAGTACGTCGATCGGAACAACGACCTCATCGCCCAGGTGAACGCGCAGCAGGTGCTGCTGTGGGAGGCCGAGCGCGACTGCGCGAACACCATCCGCGCCCTCTACGGCGCCGATCCGCTACGCGCGGCGCAGTCGGAGGACGACGCCCTCGGCTATGGGATTGAGGAGATCCCCGAGGGCACCGAGATGCCCTGGGGCGCCGAGGTCGAGCGCACCGAGGGCTGCGGCGAGGCGACGGCGAACTTCGTCTTCAAGGACTTCCTCTGGGAGGGCATCGCCGTCGGGGGAATCTGGGGCACCGTGCAGGGCCTCGGCACGCTCGTCCTCGGGTACAACCCCGAGACGGGCGACTTCTTCTCGGGCGACGCGTATGGCGCTGCCTGGGGGAACCTCGGCAACCTGCTGTTCGCCGGAATGGCCAACGGCGGGGTGCTCGCCCCCATTTTTCACGCCGACACGCTCATGCAGCAGTTCGGCGGCGACGGCTTCCTCCCGCAGGAGGTGCGTGACTTCAAGGCGCAGGCCGACGAGGCCGCGATCAACACCGGCAAGGCGCTCATCGCCTGGGATAAGTGGGCCGATGACCCGGGCACTGCGCTCGGCGAGTCGGTGTTCAACGTCGGCACCGCCCTGATCCCGGTGGGTGGCGCGGCGGTCGCCGGAGTGAAGACCGCCTCGACGGCGGCATCCGTCATCTCCCGGATGGCGCGGGTCGCCGACTTCGTCGACCCGGCCGCCTGGGCCGTGAACGGCACGATGCGCCTGGGAAGCGCCGGGCTCGGGAGCCTGGACAACCTCATCGGGCGTCTGGACAACACACCCGTCGACGTGAACCTCGGCCCGGTCGAGGTCTACACCGCGGCCGATTCGGCGTCGGCGATGCGCTTGCTGGATGACTTCGGCGTCGACCCGCAGAACGTCTACGCCCGGGTCGACGAGACCGGCGCACCGGTGCTGGAGTTCCCCGGCGGTGTGATCGAGATGCCGGCGGGCTCCCTCGACAACGCCGCCGCCGGTGGCATCCGCGCCGGCGACGGCGGGACCGGGGCATCCGTCTCCGTGCCCGCGCGCGAACCGGAACTGGTGAATGCCGGTGGCGTGCGCGGCGAGACCGGTCCGGCCCCCGTGAACGCGATCGTCGGCGAGGCGCCCGTGCGCACCGAGACCGGTGGGTCGGCCGGCTCCGGCGCAGACGCGAACACCCCAGCGCGAGAGGGCACAGGATCAGGTGACGGTTCGGGCCCGGGCGACGGTTCCGTTCCGGTCGACCGCGGCGGCGAGGGTGACGGCTGGACCCAGGGGCCGGAGCACCGCGGGGGAGACATCGATCCCCAGTACGGCGAGCCTCGCGCCGATCACGGCACGCTCGCCGACCAGTACGCGCCGCCGGCCGAGGTGCCGGCCGACATCCGGCACCTCGTCTCCGACCCCGAGGCGCCCTACGGTCGCGGCTCGGACGGCGAGCCGTACACCCGTGCCGAGTGGGAAGAGCGGTACATGGGTCCGGACAACCGGCCCATCTACCCCGGCAACGACGGCGCGGTGCCCGGCTCGCGGGTGTCGTACACCGACATGGAGGCGTTCCGCCGCGATCACGGCGACACGATCGACCGCTTCGGCGGGAGCGGGGGCGCCTACCTCTCGCCGGAGGGTGTGCTGTTCGAGCAGCGGGCGCTGCCGGGCGGCAACCTCAACGCCGGGTATCACGTGTTCCGCCTCACCGATGAGCTTCCTCCCGGGGTCCACATCGAGGTCTCCGAGGTCGCTCCGGCGTTCGGTCAGCCCGGCGGCGGCATTCAGCTGCAGTTCGTCGACGACGTCGACGGTGTTCTCAGCGTCGAGCAGCTGCTGTCCAACGACTACCGGATCATCGAGTCGACGTCTCCGACCCTGCCGAGTGGTCTCGACGCAGGGGCGAACGCACTCAGTGACTTCTCGTCGCCGGTCCCCGGGTCCGTCAATGTGACGGCACTTCACTTCGACAGCATCCCCGCCGACCTGCAGCGGTCGATCATCCGACACGAGTACCCGGGGCTCCTCGGTGTGAATGCGACGCGGTTCGACGGTCTTCAGGCCGGCACACTCGACCCGGGATTCGCGACTCGGGGATGGGATCAGAACTGCACGCGATGCGTGATCGCGTTCGATCGCGTCATGGAGGGGACACCGGCATCGGCGATGCCCTCCGCTGTGCCCCGTGACGTGGGAGACATCTTCACCGGACTCGGCATCACACCGAACTTCCAGTGGATGGGTGGATATCAGGACGTCGTCGCGCGGATGACCGCCCTGCCCGAGGGCAGCCGCGGGGTCGTCTACATCGCAAGACCGAATGGGTCGGCTCACGTGTTCAACGTCATTCACGATCGCAACGGCGTGGTGTTCTTGGATGCGCAGACCGGCTCTTTCGCCCGCCTCGAAGATGTGTCGAGAATCGGACTCATGGTGACGAAGAATGGCTGACGTCGTCGACGCCGTCGGGGCGCAGCGCATCGCCGCGGAGCTCCTCGCCGAAGGAGAGCGGAACGGAGGTGTCCCGTGCGTGCTCGTCGGTGAACCAGAGGATCACGGTCGCTGGTGGGTGCAGGGCTACCAGAGCCGCGCCTTCATGGAGGAGGGCGACATCATGCAGGCGCTTGCAGGCAACGGACCCTTCGCCATACCCAAGGATGGTTCGCCGCCGTTCCGCCTGGGGAGCGCGGAGCCGGCCGACATCCAGCTCGCCCGCATCCGCGAGCGTGAGTGATTCCGCCGTACGCGCGCGGTTGGTGAGGGCTTCGGCGTCCTGAAGAAGATCACACTGTGAACAAGTCAGATTTCGACGAGGTCGTCCGGGTGGAGCGTCTCGGACGATGGCTGGCGCGTTCGGAGCCGAGCGGCGCAACAGCGAACAAGCTGTGCCTCTTCGAGCGAGCCGGCACGTGGTACACGGTGACGACGGACGAGCGTGCGGGAGTCATCGAGACCACCCGGCGCTCCTACAGCAACCAATCGGAGGCCTTGGCGGACGCCGTCGAAGGACTGCGCTTTCTGAGAGACGTCCTTTCCCCCGGTCGCGGACTCGACGGAGCATGACGGACGAGATGGATGCCGCCAAGGCGCAGCGCATCGCGAGCCGATTGCTGACCGAGCCCGAGCTGACCGAACTGCTGGGCCGCCGCGTGCGAGACGCAGTGGAGGTATCGACACCATCGCGGACCGAGACGGTGTGGGGCCTCGCGGTCGCCGAGGGCAAGGTCCTGAACTGCGCGCTCGACCGTCCAACACGGACCAAGGACGCCACACTGTGAATACGCGGACGGTGGAGGAAGCGCGCCGACTTATCGAGGCCCTTCTCGAGGAGTCGACGGCCGAGGACGGGATCGAGCGGGTCGTCCTCGGTGACCCGGTCGAGTCGGGTCGGTACTGGGTGTTCTTCTACCAGGGGTGAGAGTACGTCGAGCGCGGCGATCTTGATGCGCTGCTGGTCGGAAACACGCCGATCGTCGTGCCGAAAGACGGTGGGGCGTCGTTCGCGCTTCCTTCGGTTCGCGACGTGAACGCACAGATTCGAGCGCTGGCCCCGGAGGATTCTCCGACCGGCCCAGCTACTGCATGAGGAAGTCGTTCACCTTTTGGAGTCCGCGGCCGGCGACGTAGGTGTAGCGCTTGGCGTCGCTGCGCTGACGGAAGGATGCGTGGTGTCCCCCGGCCCCGACGTCGTAGCCCTCATCGGTCCGGGTGACGGTGGTGTCGGGTGCGGGGTCGGCGGGGAAGACATCTCCGAGCCCGCGGTCCGCGCGCCAGATCGATGCCAGGCAGACCGCGAGGAACGCCTCCGCTTCTGATCGTGCCGAGAAGCGCCCGAGCGTTGCCCACTGACCCCGACTCTGCTTGTCGACGGTGAACCCCTCGCTGTCCTCTCGGATAGCGAATGCCGTCTCGAGGTCGCCCCACCCGACCAGGAACGTCCCGTCGTCCGTCATCGGGAGGTAACCCAGGCGGTCGGCCCACAGCGCGAGAATTCCAGCGTCATCCACACTCCTATTCTGACGGCGAACGGCATTCCGGCCGTGTGCATAGGCTTGTCGGCGATGTCGTGCGACGAAAGAGGAGACCGATGACGCCCGAGACCTCCTGGGCGAACGTTCGAACCACCCTGCGCGAGAACGGTGTCCCCGACCGGGCCGTCCTCCTCCCCGGGGACGACGGGGTGCCGTGGGAGGGAGCACTCGTCATCGCCGACGCGGGCGACCGGTGGACCCTCTCCACCGTCGACTACGGAACGGCGCGCGTGCTGCTGCGGCGCGCATCGGCGGCGGAGATCATCACCGCGCTGTTCCCGTACGCGCTGTCGCCGCTCCCCGAGCCGGAGGAACTGCCCGACAGCGAGCGGGAACGGCTTCTCACGTGGGCCGCCCCGCACGTGATGGATCTCGCCGCTCGCGGCGTGAAGGACACCGTGATCGACCTGCCCGCCGGTCTGCTGGTCGATCGGATCGGCGCCCTCGACGGATTCCTCCTCTACCCGACCGGCACGTCGTTCGAGGCGCGTTCGCTTCCGGTGACCGCCCTGGATCAGCCCCTCCAGTCGTTCCTCACGACGGCTCCCATCCGGGTCGCCGCCACCGTCACGCCGCCGTGGTTCGGACGAGAAGGGGGCGGCATCCGATTCGCGGTCCAGGATCCCTCGATGGGCATCCGCGACCTCGTGCGAGAAGGGCAGCTGAGGCGGATCGCGACCCCGTGAACACGCCCGCGGGGGATGTCGTCGACGCAGCCGACGCACGCCGCATCGCTCTTCGAATGCTGAGCGACGCGGAGCAACGCGGCGGAACTCCGTGCGTCCTCGTCGGACAACCCGAGGACCAGGGACGCTGGTGGGTGCAGGGGTATCAGAGCCGGGCCTTCATGGAGGACGGGGACGTCATGCAGGCGCTCGCCGGCAACGGCCCCTTCGCGATACCCGAGGACGGCTCAGCACCCTTCCGATTGGGCACCGCGGAACCAGCCGACGTTCAGCTCGCGAGGCTGAGGGAGCGGGAGTCATCCTGACGGCGGCCGCAGCGGTGGCCGGACAGGGAGCGCCAGGCAAGCCCCGACTAGGATCGGAGGGTTCGCCGGAACGGGAAGAACGCAAGAACAGGATGACCACACAGGATTCGCTGCGCTTGGCCGACGTCGACCCCCTCGTGCTCACCGCCCGCGCTCGCGCCGGCCAGCTCGCCGGGGCGATCTTCATCGACCTCGCCGCTCCCCTGGTGGCCGCGATCGGCGGCATCCTCGCCCTCGTCACGGGGGCCCCTGCCCTCGGCACCGCGCTTCTCGTCATCAGCGCGATCCTCGTCGCCGTCACCGCCTGGCAGTTCGCTCGCAGCGGCCGCGCCCTCGGCGGCCTGGCCGTCGGGCTGCGCACCGTCAAAGCACCCACGGGCGCGGCCGCAGGCCGCTCGTTCCTGCCGGCGCTGCTGCGCGGACAGCTCGAGACCTTCGACCTCCGTCGCGGCCGCGACCCCTTCGCGCCCGCTCTGGCTCCCGTCACCTTCCCCCAGGCGCCGGCACCGACGCCCCGGCCCCGATCCGCCGCGCGCGGGGGTGTGCCGCTCGTGCGCCTCGACTCCGGCGAGCGACTGTCGCTCGAATCAGCGCTCATCCTCGGACGCACACCCACCGCTCCCGCCGATGCGCCCGCCGAAGCGTTCCAATGGCCCGACCTCTCGCGCTCGCTGTCGAAGTCGCACGCCCGCCTGGAGTGGGACGGCGCACGCCTGTGGGTCACCGACCTCGGTTCCACCAACGGCACCTTCATCCGCACGGCCGGCAACCGGCATCCGCTGATCGCCCACCAGCGCACCCCGCTCCCGCTCCCCGCCGAGATCGACCTCGGCGACCGGAGCCTCTCGGTGACGGAGGCGCGATGACGCTGACGATCGACCATCCCCTCGCCGACGCGACCGGCGAGGGCTGGGTGCTCACCGAGATCCACAGCGAGGTGCTGAGCCTCTCGCAGGGGCTCAGCGACCTCCTCGGACGCACCGCCACCGAAGGCCGCAGGCCGCTCCTGGTCTCGGGCGAGCACACCCGGATGACCGAGCCCCTGGCCGAAGCACTGTCGTCGACGCAGGGGCACTGGATCATCCGCACCCGCACCGACGGCTTCTACGACGCCCGCTCCGGCGCCCGCCTCGACACCCCCGACGCCGCCCTCTCCATGGGCGGCCCCCTCGACCCTGCCCGCGTGCACCCGGCCTTCCTCCGCGCCACGATCCGAAGCCGCCTGCAGCTCGTCGTCTCGGTGTCCACGCGCCACCGGGTGAGCAGGCCCGTACGCCTCGGCGGCGTCCTCGACGCCGTGTCGGAGGTCGTCACCCAGGCGCCGCCCACGCACTGGGGCGCCCTCGAACCCCTGCTCGCAGCGTGGGACCGCGACGATCTCACCGAGCGCACCCGTCGGCGCATGCCGAACGACAGCCGCTGGATCGCCGTCTCCGCTTCTTCCCGACTCCTCGTCGGCACGCTGCACATCAGCCGCACCGGTCAGGGTCTGGAGGAGACGACGCGAGTCGTCGCAGACGTCGCCGGAGCGGATGACGCGGCATCGGCCGATCTCGCCGGGCTCGCCCGCCGGTCGCTCGCGGCCGCGGCGACGGTCGGCATGCCGCTCATCGGCGTGGTGCTCGGCTCGATCGGCTCGCCCGACCTGGCCCGCCGCGCCACCGCCTCGCCCGCACCCGAACCCCTGGCGCTGCTCGTCGGCCCTCCGGGGGTCCGCGCCCTCGGCGTCGACGCCGCCGGATGGACCGCCGAGGTCGGCGGCACCACCGTCGGCAGCCCGCGCCTCCCCGGCGCCCTGATCCCCCTCGGCTCGATCGACGGCGGCGGATGGCAGCGCCTGGACGAGGTCGTCGCCCCGCTCGACCGCGAACGCCTGTGGCGCCTCCTGGGACTCTCACCGGCCGTCGCCCGCCTGTTCTTCGAACGCGGAGGTACCCGCGATGCCTGATCAGAAGGACGCCGTGCTCATCGAGCAGGCGAAGATCCAGTGGATGCGACTGGGCTCGGCCCTCCTCTACGGACACATCGACGAACGCCGCACCGTCAACGACCACATGAAGCGTCTGATCGGCTCGATCATCGTCGCCGCGATCGCCTGCGCGGTGTGCGCGGGCATCTCGTTCGTCAGTCAGCTCCTGGCCGACCAAGCCGCCGCCCGCGAGCAGGCGAACGCGTCCGGAATCGTCCTGCCCTACGCACCGGAGGCCCTGTGAGCATCTACACCCGCGTCACCGTCGCCGGCGCCCACGCCCGCGCCGAGGTCGTCGTCCCGAGCGACGAGTCGCTCGGATCGGCTCTGCCGCGCCTGCTCGATCTCCTCGGCGAGACCGAGGGCACCGTCGCGCGCCCGCTCACCCTCGTCGCCCCCGACGGCGAACAGCTCGACATCGCCCGCACCCCCACGCAGCTCGACCTGCTCGACGGCACCCTGCTGCGCCTGGAGCGCCTCGAGGCAGCACCGCCCTCGCCCGTCGTCATCGACGTGACCGATGCCGCCGCCGACGCCCACGACAGCCGCCCTGACCGGTGGGACTCCCGCGCCCGCGCACTGGCGGCCGGCACCGGCATCGCGTTGGCCGTCGGCGGCGGCGCCCTGCTCCTGCCCCTTCCGGGCGACGCGGCCGCGGCGATCCAGATCGCGGCGTTCGTGATCCTCCTCGCCACTGCAGCCGGGCTCGGGCTCGGCGGGATCCGTCGGGTGTCGGCCGCCGTCGGGGCAGCCGCGGCAGGAATCGCGGCCGTGCTGGCCGTCGCCGCCGCCACCCTCACCTCCGATCTGCTCCTGGGTGCCGCGGTCGGACTCGCCACCGCGTCCACCACCGTCCTCGTCGCGATCGGCGTCGCCCGCCGGTCGCCCGGAGCCCTCGCCGGCGGCGCACTCGGCGCGGTGCTCGGCACGCTCCTGCTCGTCCTTCTCATCGCGGGCGTCACCGACCCCGCCGCCGCCGCGATCACCGCGGTGGTGGCCGCCTTCGTCACGGGGCCCCTGCCCTGGATCGCGCTGTCGGCCGCCGGGCTCACCACCCTCGACACCCAGGCCGCCGCCGGCGACCGCATCGGCCGCGACCGGGCGTTCTCGGCCATCGACGACGCCTACGCCGCCCTCACCTGGAGCGTGCTCGCGGTCGCAGCCGCCCTCGCCATCACCGGGGTGGCACTCGTCCTCGCCGATGCGCTCTGGCCGGGACTGGTCGCCCTCGCCATCGCGGCCGTCGCCGCGCTTCGCTTCCGCGCCTTCCCGCTCCGCGCGCAGGGCTGGGCGCTCTGGGCGGCTGTCGGCGCGATCGGGCTCACCGCGTTCCTCACGCAGCTCGCACCCCTCGGCTGGATCGCCCCCGCCGTCGGTGTCGCCGTCGCCGCCGTCATCGCCACCGCGAGCATCGTCTCGCCCAAGCCCGCCGCTCGCGCGCGCCTTCGCGGGCTCGGCAACATCCTCGAGACCCTCGCGGTCGTCTCGCTCCTGCCGCTGCTCCTGGGCGCCCTCGGCATCTACGACGAACTCCTCGGCATGTTCGGCGGCGGCTCATGAGTCAGGGTCTCGCCTCGATTCCCCGCATCGTCTTCGGCAGCGCCACCGCCGCGCAGACCGTGCTGGCGACGCAGGATGCCGCGATCCGCGCGCCCCTGTCCACGACGCGTCGCATCGGGATCCTCTCGCTCGCGCCGCACGCGTCCGTCACCCCCCTCGCCCTGCAGGTCACCCGCGCGATCACCGCGCGTCGCCCCGAGTCGGTGCTGACCGTCGACGTCACCCCCGACGGTGACCTGGCCCGGGCGCTCGAAGTCGCCGAGACGGCACCGAACGAGACGCGCGCGGGGGCGCGGACGACCGCCGAGGCACTGACCGGGCTCGAGGATCGCCGCGGCATCGTGGGCCTCCGCCCGCCCGCCACCGGCGACCCGGTGGGTGCGTGGCTGGCTGAGGCGGCACCGATCACCCGGTTCTTCGATGTCGCCGTCACCGATTTCGGCGCCCACCACCCCCTTGCCGACCTCGGTTCCTGCGCCGCGCTCAGCGATGTCGTGTGTCTCGTCGCCGACGCGTCCCGCGCCGCCGCCGAGAACGCGCGTGCGGTCGTTCCCGCGATCCAGGCGCTCGCCGAACGACCCGCCGTGGTTCTGGCCCTCACCGAAACCGACCCCGACTCCTCGGCGGTGGCGCGAGCGATCGCGGCGACCTCGTCGCATCCGGTCGTCTTCATCCCGCGCGCTCCGCGGGCCGCACGGCGCGCCGTCCTGAGCCTCGCCGCAGCCCTCGTCGCCGGCGGACGGGAGGTCACGGCATGACCCTCCGCGTCATCCACCGCCCCGCGCGCCTCACCACCCCGGTCGAGCCGCCGGCCGAGATCATGCTCGCACCGCCACCGCCCCTCGGCGAAGGGGCTTCGGGCTTTCCCATCCAGTCGCTCCTGCCGGTCGTGGGCAGCCTGTCGTCGATCACGATGATCGTGCTGCTGCGCAACAACCCGATCATGGTCGTCGTCGGCGCGGTCATCCTCGTCGTGGCCCTCGTCGGCGGCGTCGGCATGGCCTTCAGCTCGCGCGGCAACGCCGCGCGCCAGCGCCGACTCCAGCGCGAGCGCTATCTCGACTACCTCGAACGCACCCGCGGCGAGGTGCGCGAGCTCGCCGACGTCCACCGCGAGGCCTCCCTCGCCCTCCACCCGGCCCCCGCGACCCTGGTCGAAGTCGCGCTCAATCCCGCGCGACGCTGGGAGCGCCGGCCGGGCGACGCCGACTTCCTCCGCGTCAGGATCGGCACCGCCGACCTGCGCGCCGTCGATGTCTCGCTGCCGCCGGAACAGAATCCGGTGCAGCCGTTCGACCCGGTGATGCGCGAATCGGCCGAGCGGATGGTACGCCTCGCCGGTCTGTCGCAGGGGATGCCGGCAGAGGTCGACCTCGAGCGGGGCGGCCAGGTCTCGATCGTCGGAGACCGCGAGACGGCCCTCCAGGTCTGCCGCGGGATCGCCGCGCAGATCGCCGCGCTCCACTCGCCCGACGACGTCCACCTCGCCGCCGTCCTCCCCGCGCGCGTGCGCGACGAGTGGCGCGGATTCGATCTGCTGCCGCACGTCGCCGCGAGCGACATCCCCGCCGGCGCCCTCGCCGCACGGCGCATCGCACCGTCGCTGCCGGAGCTCCTCACCCTCCTCCGCGACGAGCTTCGCGACCGCGCCGCCGCCACCGCCGCGGCCCGCCGCGCCGGGCGACGCACCAAGCCGGGTCGTCTCGTCATCTTCATCGACGAGGACGGAGGCTCCGCGACCGCGCTCCCCCGCATCGACGCCGCGTTCGACCTGGCCGACCTCGGTGTGACCGTCGTCCACATCGTCGACGACCGGCTGAAGGAGCCCTCGACGGTCTCCACCCGCATCACCCTTTCGGGCGGGACCGCCACGGTGGAGACGCCGGGAAGCGGCGACCCCGCCGTCACCGATATCCAGCCCGACCCCGTTGACATCGCTCTGCTCGAGGTGATCGGGCGCCCGCTCGCGGGCCTCCGCCTCACCCGCACGAGCTCCACCGACAGCGGCACCGTGCTCGCCCCCGATGTCACCGAGCTGCTCGGGGTCGCCGACGTCGACACGATCGACGTCGGCTCGGCCTGGCGCCCCCGGAGCGCCGGAGACTTCCTGCGCGTGCCGATCGGCATCGACGACCGCGGCGCCCCGGTCCTGCTCGATCTGAAGGAATCGGCGCAGCTCGGCATGGGCCCCCACGGCATCTGCATCGGCGCGACAGGGTCGGGAAAGAGCGAGCTGCTGCGCACGCTCATCCTCGGACTCGCCCTGACCCACGCCCCCGACGATCTGTCGATGATCCTCGTGGACTACAAAGGCGGCGCGGCGTTCGCGCCATTCGCCCCGCTTCCCCACGTCGCCGGCATCATCGACAATCTCGCCGACGATCCGCAGCTGACCGAGCGCGCCCGCGCGAGCATCCAGGGTGAGGTGGTGCGCCGCCAGCGCCTGCTGAAAGAGGCCGGCAACGCGGCATCCATCGGCCACTACCGCCAGCTGCGCCGCGAGCGCGACGATCTGCCGCCGATGCCGCATCTCTTCCTCGTCATCGACGAGTTCGGCGAGCTCCTCACCGCCGAGCCCGACTTCGTCGAGCTGCTCCTCACGATCGGGCGCATCGGTCGATCGATCGGCGTGCACCTGCTGCTCTCGAGCCAGCGCATCGAGGCGGGGCGCCTGCGGGGCCTGGACACCTATCTGTCGTACCGCATCGGCCTGCGCACCTTCAGCGAGGCCGAATCGGCCGTCGTGCTCGACAGCCCCGACGCGTTCCACCTGCCCGCCATCCCCGGGTTCGGCTATCTGAAGGTCGACACCTCGGTGTACACGCGATTCCGCGCGGGTTACGTCTCGGGGCCGGTGCCGGAGCGGATCGAACGCGGCCCCGAGCGTGAGGTCGCGCCGCCGGTGCTGCCGCTCCCGCCCTACGACCTCCGCGCTCTGGACCCCGACCCCGGCGACACCGCCGGGCTCGACAGCTCGCAACCCGAGGTTCCGGTCACCGGGCGCACCCTCGTGCAGGCCGCGACCGAACGCGTCGCCCGCGGGGTCGCCCGCACCCGCCCGGTGTGGCTTCCCCCGCTCCCGCCGGTGCTCACCCTCGGCGGCGTGCTCCCCAGCAGCGAAGGCGAAGCCGTCGCCGGCACCCTGAGGGCACCCATCGGTCTGCTCGATGACCCGAGCCGGCAGCGGCAGGAGCCGTGGCTGCTGGATCTCACCCGCTCGGGCGGTCACGTCTCGATCATGGGCGCCCCGCAGTCGGGGCGCTCGACGTTCCTGCGAACCCTCGCGACCGCGCTCGCCTTCACCCATTCCCCGCGCGAGGTGAGCGTCTACGGCATGGACCTCACCGGCGGCGGGCTCGCGAGGATCGAGCCCTTCCCCCACGTCGGCGGCGTCGCGACCCGGGGACACCGGGAGCGCCTCGGGCGGCTGCTCGAAGAGCTCACCGGCATGCTCGCCGTCCGGGAACGGGTGTTCCGCGAGCAGAACCTCGACTCCCTCGCCGACATGCGCCGCCAGCACGCCGCGGGGCGGCTGCCCGAGCTGCCGAGTGCCGACGTGGTTCTGCTCGTCGATGGCCTCGGAGCCGTCCGCACCGAGTTCGAAGACCTCGAGGCACCCATCGCGCAGCTTCTCGAGAGAGGGGGCAGTTTCGGGATCCACGTCGTGGTGACCCTGTCCCGCTGGAACGAACTGCGGATGAACCTGCAGAACCTCGTCGGCACCCGACTGGAGCTGAAGCTCAACGACCCGGCCGACTCGCAGATCGCACGCAAGCTCTCCACCACCCTCCGGGCCGACGAGCCGGGCCGGGTGCTCACCGACGAGAAGCTCTTCGCCCAGATCGCGCTGCCGCTTCTCGAGGAGGCCGAGGACGATGACATCGGCGCCGCCCTCGAACGCATCGCCCGAGAGAGCGCCGCGCGGTGGGAGGGCCCCGAGGCTGCACCCATCCGGCTGCTTCCCGAGGTGCTCGAGCCCGCCGAGCTTCCCGACGCCTTCGACGAGCCCGATGCGATCCCGTTCGGCATCCGCCAGGACACCATGCAGCCGGTCGCCCTCGACCTCGCCACCGGCGACCCGCACCTGCTCATCTTCGGCGACAGCCGCTGCGGCAAGACCACGACCCTTCGGGGCATCGTCCAGGGCGCGATCGACCGGTACTCGCCCGAGGAGCTCGTCGTCGGTCTTCTCGACGCACGTGGCGAGCTCGCCGCGGACGTGCCCGACGCCTACCTCGGCGGACACGCCACTTCCGGCCGTCAGGGACGTCAGCTGGCGGAGTCGATCGCGACCGAGCTCGAGAAGCGCGCGATCGACCGCTCCGCGCCGGGCCCGCGCATCCTGGTCGTCGCCGACGACTTCGACATCCTCGCCGCCGGGGGCACCGAACCCCTCCGCCCGCTTCTGCCCTACCTCGCGTCGGCGCGTGACCTGCGCCTGAACGTCGTGGTCAGCCGGCCGGTCGCCGGAGCCTCGCGCGCGATGTTCGACCTGGCGCTGCAGGGCATCCGCGACACGGGCGGAACGGCGCTGATCATGTCGGGCGACCGCGCCGAGGGACAGCTGCTCCCCAAGCTCTACGCCGAGCCGATGATCGCCGGCCGGGGGCGCCTCGCCCGCCGCGGCGAGCGGCCGACCCTGGTGCAGGTGGCCCGATTCGATGCCGGTGCCGCCACGCAGGCGCAGCCGGCCCCGACCGAGACACCGGTTCCGGCGGGGTCCTCCGCGCCGGCGGAGAACGACTCCGGCGAACCGGGTCCGCGACGCCGACGGAGGATGTCCGATGCCTCGTAGCAGCGTGGTGCTCACCCCCGAGCCGGTGGATGCGGCCGCGATCGGGCGGGCCGCGGCATCCGTCCACGACCGGGTGACCGGCGGCGACGGCGCCCCTTTCGAGCTGCGTCCTCTGGATGACGGCGCCGTCCTGCAGGTCGTCGTCGACGGCGTCGTGGTGCTGTCGGTGCTGAGACCGCGCCTCGCGCCCGAGAGCCGCGAGCGGGAGCGCGTGCTGCCGGGCGTGACGGCGCCCGAGACCACGCGCTGGTGGACCGAGGCGTACACCCCGTGGCATGCCGGGGGCGCGCTGGGTGTGGCGATCCTCGACGCCCTGGACGGGGTCGCCATCCACGGCGGGGTGGGGCGCGAGGACTAGGGCGAGCCGGCGAATACGCACCAGTTCGACACCCAGGTGAGGATGTCGCCGCGCAGCGTCTCACCGACGAAGAGCTCGATCTCACCGGGCTCGCCGGCGAGGGTGAGGCGGACGTCGAAGATCGTGCCGCGCTTGTCCTCCTGCACCGCGTGGGGGTCGCAGCGCGAGGGGACGATCGGGATGTCGACGACGATCGGAGCGATATCGTCGGCCGCCACCGTCACATCGAGCGGGAACACGCCGTCCACCGTCTCCGGGCCGAAGTCGAGCAGGTTCGTCGCCTGCACCGCGACGAGCGTCGCGTCGCCGCCGGCCGGGGTCACCGTCAGCTCGAGGCTCGCGGGCTCCCCGGCCGGTGCGGGGGTGAAGCCGGTGAACGCCAGCGTCGCCGCCTCGGCGAGCGCGGCCGCCCGGCACTCACGCTCGTGCAGCGGCGCGAGGAAGCCCAGAGGGTCGGCGGCCCTCACCCGCGCGGTTCCCGCCGCGCCGTCGACACTGAATCCGAGCGCGACAGTCGGTTCGAGGGGCCCGGCGTCGTCGCGTGCGCACGCGACCTCGGGGAGCTGCACGCGGATGTCGACCTCGCCGCCGGCGGGAACGCGGCTCGTGCGCCCGGGCAGCACGCGGGTGGCCGGGGTGGCGAACCGGGGATCGTCGACAGCGACATCGCCGATCTCGAGGTCGACGTCGCTGCCGTTGACGACGTGCACCTGCGCCTGACGCACGGCGACGTCGGCGCGAAGCTGGACGATCTCCACGCTGACGCCCGTGGGCAGGGCGGTCGCGCTGTCGGACGCAGGCTCACGCGCTTCGCCGCCGCTCCCGCTCCCGCCCGCGCAGCCGGTCAGGAGGAGCGCGACGGCGAGGGCGACCGAACTCCTGCAGAATCGGCGAGCGCGCCCCCTCCGCTCGGCGTGTCGATGCGGTAGACCGCTGATCTGCAGGAGTTGGGGACGCCGCATCAGCGCTACCGCCGGATCTCCACCCGCTCCGCGGTGACCGCGTCGAGGAAAGCGCGGTCGATCTCGACCCCGAGCCCCGGACCGGTCGGCACCCGCACATGCCCGTCGTCGAGGACCGCGGGCTCGGTCACGATGTCACGGTCGTAGAACCGGCTCGCCGCCGACACGTCGCCGGGCAGGGTGAAGCCGGGCAGAGCGGCGAGCGCCGCGTTGGCGGCCCGGCCGATGCCGGTCTCGAGCATGCCGCCGCACCAGACGGGGACCCCCGCGGCCACGCACAGGTCGTGGATGCGCACCGCCTCGAGGTACCCGCCGACCCGGCCCGCCTTGATGTTGATCACCGACGCCGCCGCCAGCGCGAGCGCGTCGCCGGCTGCCTTGGCCGAGACGATCGACTCGTCCAGACAGATCGGCGTGCGCACGTGCTCGGCCAGCACGGCGTGGTCGACGAGGTCGTCCTCCTGCAGCGGCTGCTCGATCAGCAGCAGGTCGAAGGCGTCGAGGGCGGCCACGGTGTCGATGTCGGCGAGCGTGTACGCGGAGTTCGCGTCGACCTGCAGCGGCACCTCGCCGAACGCGTCGCGCACGGCGGCGGTGTCAGCGACATCCCGACCCGGCTTGATCTTGATCTTGATCCGCACGTACCCCTCGGCGAGGTAGGCGCCGACCGCGTCGACGAGCGCCGCGGGGTCGCGCTGCAGCCCCACCGAGACGCCGGAGGGCACCCGGTCGACCGCGGCTCCCAGGAACGCGCCCAGCGAGCGCGTCTCGGCCCGGAGGGCCGCGTCGAGGACGGCGAGTTCGAGACCGGCTTTGGCCATGCGGTGTCCGACGATGGGCGCGAGGAGGCCCGGAACCTCGTGCGGGGCGACCCGCCGTCGCTCGAGGAGGGCCGGCACGAGGAAGCGTGTCGCGACGTCCCACGCGCCCTGGGTGTACTCGCTGGAATACAGCGGCGCCGCCCCCGTGACGATCTCGCCCCACCCGTCGCCGTCCGCGGTGAGGGCACGCACGATGATCACCTCGCGCACCGTCTCGGTGCCGAACGAGGTCGTGAAAGGGGCCACCAGCGGCAGGTGCACCACGCGCAGCTCGAACCCCTCGAGGGAGACGGATGCCGCGGGCTGAGCGATGGGCATGCGCTCAGCGTACGCCCGGTCTCAGGCGGCGCACGGGGCGATGAGCGGACGGAAGGTCGAACGCGCACGACGCGGGCGAAGGCGCCGCGCCATGCGGGCGGTGAGTCGGCGACCCGCGCCGTCTGCCGCGGTCGGGAACAGTGCGGTGGTCGGAAACAGTGCGGTGCGCAGATTCATGTCGGACTCCCCTGTCTGGTGACGCCCCCAGCGTCACCAGAAGAGAGTCACCACGCGGCCTGCTGATACGCGAACATCAGGGCCTGACCAGCAGGTAACCGCGTGGAGCGTCGAATCCGCCGATCACGAGGCCGTCCGCGAGATGCGAGAGAAGCGCCGCGCGCACGTGCCGCCGCCAGGCGGCCGCCTCGGCCGGGGTGTCGCGCCGGATCGCGGCGATGTCGGGGGGCACCGGGACCTCGGCGACCACCCGGTCGTCGGCCGGCGTCGGCACGGGCGGCGCTGCGAGCGCCCACGACACCAGGATCCGGTCGGTCTCATCGCCCCGGTTGACCCCGTCGTCCATCGCGCCGTAATGGTTCACCAGGTATTCCGTCACCCGCGTTCCGAGCACCTGAAGGTTGAAGTGGGCGTTGCGCGCGACGAGGGGGTCGAAGGTCCAGGTGATGTGCCCGACGTCGCGTGCGAGCGCCCACTCGCGCTGATGCTGCTTCAGGATCCGCCCGAGGCCCTGACTCTGATGGCCGGGCAGGACGCCGGTGATGTGCGAGTGCATCGAGCGGGCGGCGGGCGCAGCGAAGAAGGCGACGGACGCGCCGACCATGTGCTCGTCGGCGTAGAGGCCCATGGCGTAGTTGCCGGTGTGGGCGAGCGCGCGCAGGAGGTTCGGCGGCATGCCCGACCGGTCACCGCCCCACACGTCGGAGAGCACCGCCGAGGCGGTGTGGACGGCCTCCACCGTGTCGAGCGGGCGAAGGGCGATTCCGGGCGGAGTGGGAACGGATGCCTCGGCCATGGCCTCACCCTACTCGCGCGGTTCTTCTCCCCGTCGATGGGTGATCCAGTACTCCAGCGACACCCCGGCGACGGCCTCGCCGTCGAAGATGACCGCGAGGCTGCCGACGAGGATGGCGTCGTTCAGCCACGCCCACGGCGAGCCGACCGGCGCCTCGATCTGCAGCGCCGTGATGCCCTCGGGTCCGCCTGGACCCGGGGTGAGCACACCCTCGTTCCGCACCGACAGCACCGTGCCGTCGGTGAGGCGCAGCAGGTAACGCGCCGAGACCGTCTCGGTGCCGTCGGGGCGGCGAAGGTTCCAATCCGCGCCGAGCGGGAGCACCTCGCCGAAGAGGACGGGGCCCGACACGGTGCCGGCGCCGATGGGGATGATGCGCCGCTCGCCGCCCACCACGGCACCGGCGACGACGGAGGCCTTGATCGGCACGCGCAGCCGGGCGAGGAGGCGCAGCTCGAGGGGCGGGTTCATCGAATCGAGCATGGCACCTCGCCCGGCGCACGCCAATCTCTCGTCTGGAATGTTCGTTCAGCGCACGACTGTTCACAAAGCGAGCGCCGGTGATGTCGAGCGGGAGTAGGCTGGCTCGGTGCGCGATCGAGCTGAGGACACCCGGAAGAGCCTCAGCCGAAAGCCTCGACAGGGTGCGATCGTCGCCGTGCTCGCGGTCGCGGGCCTGGCGTCATCCTTCATGTTCACCCTCGTGGTGCCCATCCAATCGAAGCTCCCCGAGCTCTTGGACGCCAGCCGCGAAGACACCGCCTGGGTGGTGACCGCGACCCTCCTCGCCGCCGCGATCAGCACCCCCGTGGCGGGGCGCCTGGGCGACATGTACGGCAAGCGCCGCATCGTGCTGGTGCTCCTCACCCTGCTCGTCATCGGTTCGGTCATCGCCGCGCTCTCTCCGGGGATCGTCGGGGTGATCGTCGGGCGCGCCCTTCAGGGGGCGGTGACCGGCGTCGTCCCGCTCGGGATCTCGATCCTCCGCGACGTGCTGCACGAGAACCGCGTCGACACCGCCATCGCGCTCATCAGCGCCACCCTCGGCGTCGGCGGCGCGCTCGGCCTCCCGATCAGCGCCCTCATCACCGAGCGCAGCGACTGGCATGTGCTGTTCTGGATGTCGGCGGGCCTCGGCGTCATCGTGTTCATCCTCGTGCTGTGGATCGTGCCGGTGAGCACACTGCGCACCGCTGGTCGCTTCGACTACGTCGGCGCGGCGGGCATGTCGATCGGACTCCTGGGCGTGCTGCTGGCGATCTCCCGCGGCAACGAGTGGGGCTGGGGTTCCCCCGCCGTTCTCGCGCTCGGGCTCGGAGGGCTCGCCATCCTGGTGGCGTGGGGCTGGTACGAGCTGCGGATCAGCGAACCGCTCCTGGACCTCCGGGTCGCCGCGCGCCGCCCGGTGCTGCTGACCAACATCGCCTCGATCGCGATGGGCTTCTCGCTGTTCGCCTCGAACGTGGTCTACCCGCAGATGCTCGAGCTTCCCGTCGCCACCGGCGGCTTCGGCCTGTCGCTCATCGCCGCGAGCCTCGTGGTCATGCCGGCGGGCCTGATGATGATGCTCCTCTCCCCGTTCTCAGGCCGCTTGGCCCGCATCTTCGGCCCGCGCCTGCTGCTCATCCTCGGCGCGTTCGCCCTCATCGTCGCCTACGGCTACACGCTGCTGTTCTCCCGCGAGGTGTGGGAGATCCTCGTCGCGAACATCCTCATCGGGGTCGGGATCGGCTTCGGGTACGCCGCGATGCCGATGCTCATCATGCGCTCGGTGCCGCAGTCCGAGACCGGCGCCTCGAACGGCCTCAACGCCCTCTTCCGCTCGCTCGGCACGAGCACCGCGGCCGCCGTCATCGGCGTCGTGCTCGCCACCTACGTCACGCCCTTCCAGGGCGTCGACGTGCCGACGGGCACCGCCTTCCAGGTCTCGTTCATCCTCGGCGGCGCCGCCGCGATCATCGCGCTCGTCGTCGCCCTCTTCATCCCCCGTCGCCACGACGCCCGCGAACGCCACCCGGCGCTCCCCGAACACGAGCGCGTCACCCGCTGAGGCGAGGACGATCCGCCGGGGCGCGGACGTTTCACCCTCGGATGTACGCGGCTCGGCCGGGTTTCCTCGCGCCGGCGAAATGGTCTCCACGGTCGGAGCATGCGGGCGTATCGTCATCGCATGGACAGCGATGACCGCGACCGGGCACCCGAGCAGGTCCCCGTCGGACCCCCGACGGGCGCGACAGCGGCGGACACGACCGAGAGACCGTTCGGGCGGGGCGAGGGCGATCACGACACCCGCTTCTTCGGCCAGCCGTGGGCTCTCGCCCACGTGTTCGGTGTGGAGATGTGGGAGCGGTTCAGCTTCTACGGCATGCAGGGCATCCTGCTCATCTACCTGTACTACTCCACGACGCAGGGCGGCCTCGGGCTCCTCGAGACCGTCGCGGCGGGCATCGTCGGCGCCTACGGCGGATCGGTCTACCTCTCCACCATCCTCGGCGCCTGGATCGCCGACCGCATCCTCGGCTCGGAGCGGGTGCTGTTCTACAGCGCGATCGTCATCATGGCGGGGCATATCGCCCTGGCCCTTCTCCCGGGCTTCCTCGGAGTCACCGTCGGCCTCATCCTCGTCGCGCTCGGATCGGGCGGGCTGAAAGCCAACGCCACCTCGGTGGTGGGCACCCTGTACACCGCCGACGACCCGCGTCGCGACGCCGGGTTCTCGCTGTTCTACCTCGGCATCAACCTCGGCGCGTTCTTCGGTCCGCTCCTCACCGGTCTCCTGCAGACGACCATGGGGTTCCACTGGGGCTTCGGCCTGGCCGCGGTCGGCATGGCGCTCGGACTCATCCAGTACTCCTTCGGGCGCAAGCAGCTCCCTCCCGAGGCGAGCATCGTGCCGAACCCGCTCCCGCGCCACCGGTACGGCCTCTTCCTCGGCATCGGCGCCGCCGGGCTCGGCCTGATCGTCGCGATGGTCCTTTTCGGCGTCATCACTGTCGACAACCTCTCGCTGGTCGTCATCGTGGTGACCCTCGCCGCGACGATCGCCTACTTCTTCGTCATCCTCTCCAGCCGCCGCATCACCTCGACCGAGCGCTCGCGGGTCTGGGGATTCCTGCCGCTGTTCATCACCAGCGTCGCGTTCTGGTCGCTGTACCAGCAGCAGTTCACCGTGGTGACGATCTACTCCGACCAGAAGCTGAACCGCGACATCTTCGGCTGGACGATGCCGGTGTCATGGGTGCAGTCGATCAACCCGATCTTCATCATCATCCTCTCGGGCGTCTTCGCGACCCTGTGGCTGAAGCTCGGCACCCGCCAGCCGTCGACGCCGGTGAAGTTCGCCATCGGCACGATGATCATGGGGGTCGCCTTCCTGCTCTTCCTGCCGTTCGCCGGCGGCGGGCCGAACTCCACTCCGCTCCTCGCGCTCGTGGGCATCCTGTTCGTCTTCACCGTCGCCGAGCTGCTGGTCTCTCCGGTCGGCCTGTCGGTGACCACCAAGCTCGCCCCCGAGATGTTCCACACCCAGATGGTGGCGCTGTTCTTCCTCTCGGTCGCGCTCGGCACCTCCATCTCGGGCTGGCTCGCCCAGTTCTTCGACGTGAACAACGAGGGGCCGTACTTCGCCATCCTCGGCGGGCTCGCGATCATCGTGGGCGTCGGGCTGCTGGTGTCGGTGAAGCCCGTGCTGGCGCTGATGAAGGGCGTGAAGTAGCGGATGACGCCGAGCGGGCGTCATCCGGACATCGCCGGCCGCGTGGTGATCGCGTTCCTGCTCTCGGATGCGGCGGCCTACGTCACGGGCGCGGAGATCCCGGTCGACGGCGGGTTCGCGTCATCCGCGGGGGCCAAGGTGCTCTCCGACCGGCTGAGGGGCGGTGTCGGGCACTCCTGACAGGATGGCGGGGTGCTCACCACCCTCGCCGTCGCCGGGTACCGGTCGCTGCGCGACCTGGTGCTGCCGCTCGACGCGCTGACGGTGATCACCGGCCCGAACGGGTCGGGCAAGTCCAACCTCCACCGGGCGATGCGCCTCCTCGCGCAGTCCGCCACGGGGTCGCTCATCGCGGCGATCGCCCGGGAAGGGGGGCTTCCCTCTCTGCTGTGGGCAGGCCCCGAGTTCGGCGGAACCCAGGGCACCGTGCGGCGCGAACCCATCGCCGTGAAGCTCGGGTACGCCTCGGACGAGCTCGGCTTCCTCGTCGACCTCGGCATTCCGCAGGCCGATCCGCAGAACCTCTTCAGCCGCGACCCCGAGATCAAGCGCGAGCAGGTGTTCGCAGGGCCGGTTGCGAAGCCCGCCGCGCTGCTCATCGACCGCAAGGGTGCGGCGACGCGCGTGCGCGAGGATTCCTGGACGACCCTGGCTCAACCGCTCGCACCGTGGGAGAGCATCGTCACCGACCTCGCCGACGGCGACACGGGGCCCGAGCTCCTGACGCTCCGGCGCACACTCGCCGGCTGGCGGTTCTACGATCACTTCCGCGTCGACGCCGACGCCCCCGCCCGTGCGCCGCAGATCGGCACGCGCTCGCACACCCTGGCGCACGGCGGCGAGAACCTCGCGGCGGTCTGGGCGACCATCCGCGATGCCGGCTTCGGTGCGGAACTCGATGGCGCCGTCGCCCGCGCCTTCCCGGGCGCCCGGGTGCAGATCGACGCGGCGGACGGTCGATTCACCCTGGCGATGCGGCAGCCGGGACTCCTCCGTGCCCTCGCGGCCGGCGAGCTCTCGGACGGCACGCTGCGATATCTGCTGCTTTGCGCGGCACTCCTCCCCGCCCGCCCGGCGCCCCTCCTCGTGCTGAACGAGCCGGAGGCGAGCCTGCACCCCGACCTGCTCGATCCCCTCGCCGAACTCATCGCCGCGGCATCCGCTCAGTCCCAGGTGATCGTCGTCACCCACGCCGAACGTCTGGCCGGAGCGCTCGAGCGATCGGGTGCGCTCACCCATCGACTGGAGAGCGGGACCGGCGGCACGCAGGTCGCGGGGCAGGGAGTGCTCGACCGGCCGGCCTGGAACTGGGGCTCGCGATAGTGCCCGTTGCCGCCGGTCAGAGGGTGAGCGTCTCCATCTCGATGTCGTCGAAGCCCATCGCGATGAAGAACGACAGCACCGCCAGCACGAGGCAGACCGGCGTCATCGTGAACCGCTCCGGCCTCGAGCGCGACAGCGCGTTCATCACGATCCCGAGCGCGAAGTAGCCGAAGACGACCCACATGCCCACCTCCGACACGACTCGCGGAAGGAGGTCGACCGCGCCGACCCGGCTCCAGGCGATGAGGACGATCACCGCATAGATCAGGATCGACACCACGCTCCCGACACGCAGCCGGGTCGGGAGAACGCGATGCTGCCCGCCCCAGGCGAAGTGACCGAGCGGGGCGCCGGCGGCGAGTGCCAGCTGGAAGGCGCCGAGGAGGACGAGCAGGACGGTGAGGGCGACGGCGAAGGGCACGCCCTCACGCTAGCGGGGCACGCGTCCTCACCGCGGTCAATGCACGACGATGACCTTCAGCAGCGCCATGACGGCGCCGAACGCGGCTGTCATCGCTGATCCGGCGAGACTGCGCGGCACCGAGGCGCCGCGTCGGCGGAACGCGATCCACCCGAGCGCGGCCAGCAGCACGGTGCCCGAGAGGAGAGCCGCCCAGATCGCGAGTTGGTCGTCCACCAGACGCGCCGTGCCGAGCAGGAGGATCGCGCAGGGGATCAGCGCGGAGACGAGCAACCCGTTGGACTGCCGCACCGCGCGGCGGAACGCGACCGACAGCGGGCGCGCATCGCGCCCGAAGCCGTGCCCGGCGACCGTGCCGGCGTAGACGTGAGCGCCCCAGAAGACGACGACGGTACTCACGACGACGACGAAGACGCTGAGACTCGTGGGATCCCCTGCGCCGCTCATCACGATCATCCCCGACACGAGGATCACGCCGTACACCGACTGCTCTGTCACGAAGCTCGAAGTCAGGGCGGCGAGGGGAGTGAGCTCCGGACGGGGATCCTCGGGAATGGATGCCATCGATTGCCTCCTCAGATCACGCGGGTCAGAACCCATCCGATCAGAACCAGGCGAACGGCACCAGGGCTGTCAGCACGGCGGCGACGGTGAAGATCGACATGCCGAATCCGATGAGGATCCACTGGATGCGACGGCGCTTGACCACCGCGGCGACACCGAGGAGGAACAGGGTGATCGCCATCAGCACGGTGTTCAGCTGCAGCCGGTCACCGAGGGTGTTGTACTCCTCCGCACTCTCGAAGAGCGCCGTGCTGCGGTCATCCTCTTCGGCCCAGGCACCGAAGCGGGCGGCGAAGTACTCCTCCGACTCGAACGGCCCGACGTAATCGCCGGTGGCGGTGGTCTCCTCGTCGGACCAGGTGATGGCCGCATCGAAGATCTCATCGACGAGCACGAACTGGAGGGTGTCGAACTTCGCACTCGCGGCGTCGGCGATCACGGGGTCGGGGTTGTCCATGTCGACCGACAGTTCGGTGAGCCGACCCCAGGTCTGGACGTCCTGCACGTAGGTCTGGTTCGCCTCGAGGTACAGCGACTCGGCCTCGGTCTGTGTGTTCTGCGCCTGCGAGTACGACGACGCGGTGAGACCGTCGTACAGCGTCGACTGGAACGAGGTGTAGGCGGTGGACACCGAGACGATGCCGAGAAGGATGACGACGAGCAGCTCCATGTCGCCGAAGAGGCCGGACAGGCGCGGCGGCTCGGCGGCCGAGGACGCGGGGGCGGGCGCGGGGGCAGGGGCAGGGGCAGGGGCGGTCATCGTGTCAGAAACTCCGAAAGTCCTTCGAGGAGGCGATCGACGTCGTCGTCGCTCGTGTACGCGGCGACCCCGATGCGCATGCCGGCTTCGACCGGGAGGCGGAGCGCCCGGAAGGTCTCCCAGGCATAGAAGCTCCCCGACGGGGCGAGGATGTCGCGCTCGGCGAGAAAGCTCGACGCCGCCGAAGCGACTCGGTCACCCAGGGTGACGTAGAGCGTCGGCGTGCGCCGGTCCGCGCGCGAGTGCACCTCGAGGCCGAGCTCGGTGACGCGGGTCTCGATGCGTTCGCGCAGCGCGTTCTCGTGCCGCTCGATCAGCTGGTGTGCCGCGACGAGGCGCTCGCGACGAGACGGGGCGGGCGGCGCGATCCCGGCGATCACGTCGACGGCGGCGGTGACGCCGGCAAGGGCCTCGTAGGGCAGGGTGCCCAGCTCGAAGCGCTCGGGCACCTGATCGGTCGAGGGGACGAGTTTGTCGGGGTGCAGGGTCTCCAGCAGCGCCGGGTCGGCGACGAGCACCGCACAGTGCGGACCGAAGAACTTGTACGGCGAGCACACGAAGAAATCCGCGCCGAGGGCGGTGACGTCGACCGAGGCGTGAGCGGCGTAGTGAACCCCGTCCACGTGGACGAGGGCCCCCACGGCGTGGGCGCGCGCCGCGATGCGAGCGACGGGCGGGATGGTGCCGAGGAGATTGGATGCCGCGGTGACCGCGACCAGCCGGGTGCGGTCGTTGACGATCTCGTCGAGACCTGACAGGTCGAGTTCGGCGGTGGCGGGATCCAGCGGCAGCCACCGCACGCTCACGCCGCGCGCCTCAGCCGCCTGCACCCAGGGGCGGACGTTGGCGTCGTGGTCGAGCTCGGACACGACGATCTCGTCACCCTCCGCCCACGAGGCGGCGAGGGTTCGGGAGAGGTCGTAGGTGAGCTGCGTGGCGCTCCGTCCGTAAACCACACCGCGCGGGTCGGCGGCCAGCAGGTCGGCCACGGCCGCGCGGAACGCGGCGACCGCGTCATCCGCATTCCGTTCGCTGCGCACCGACGAACCGCGATTGGACAGCGGCGCGGTCAGCGTGCGCGCGATCGCCTCAGCGACCGCGAGGGGCGTCTGGGTGCCGCCGGGGCCGTCGAAGTGCGCGATGCCGGAGGCGAGGGAGGGGAACTGCGAGCGGAACGCATCGACATCGAGACTCATGAACTCCGCCCACTTCCGCGCACGGAGCGAGGCTATCGCTCAGGGTAGGGAAGCGTCCGCTGCGGCGCGCAGGGGCTGTCGCAGTCCTCGGGGGCCGGGCGCTCGGCGCGGCGACGGCGGAAGGCGCGCCGTCACCCGGACGCCGGATTCGGGTCGATGAGATAGCCCAGCGCGAAGACGGTCCAGAAGACGGTGGGGACAGCGGCGATCCCACCCGCGGTCCACGAGACCCAGCGGCGGTCGCCGCGCGCGATCGCCCAGACCGCAGCGGTCACCCCGGCCATCGACAGCACGATGGACACCGGCGTGGAATTGACGGCTGAGCCGGTCGGTCCCGGGAGCGCCAGCGGGAGGAAGAGGGCGCCGGCGAGCAGTGCGACCGCGACGACGCCGAGAGCGAGTGCTGTCCACGCCAGAGCGCTCACCCGCTGCGGCGGCCGGGTGCGGTCGATTCGCCGACCCAGCGGAATGCCGACGGCGGCGCCCAGCGCGACGCCCAGCACCACGAAGACGATCATCGCTCAGCATTCCGGAACGCGCGATCGGTCTTCATGACCGCACGGTACGTGCAGACGGTCGGATCGTGGGGGCCGTTGGTCCTCCCCCCTACTCGTGCTCGGGCAGGATCGGCGTCGACCACCCGGGATCACGACCCAGCTGGGTGGCGCGGCCGACCGCAGAGGCCCCGAAGCGATCGCGAAGGCGATCGAGCACGTCGTCGAGAGCACCGTCGATCTGATCGCCGCCGGTGAAGTCGAGGGGGAGCTCGGGTTGCACGCTGTCGGCGTGCTCGAGATGCGACAGCGAGAGACCGATCAGGGTGATGCCCCGCTCGGTGATCGTCGGAAGGGCAGCGGCCAGCAGCATCCGTGCCGTGTCGATGAGCACCGACGTGCGATCGGTGGGGAACCGCAGCGTGCGTGATCTCGTCGCCTTGGTGTAGTCGCCGAAGCGCAGGCGGAGGACGACGCTCCGGCAGACCCGGTTGCCGTCGCGGAGCCGCCGGGCCAGCCGATCGACGATCTGGCTGAGGATGACATCGAGCTCGTCGGGGGTGCGGGGGCGGGTGCCGAGGGCCCGCTGCGACCCGATCGAACGGCGCCGGCGGGTGGTGTCGACCGGTCGCGGGTCGCGCAGGCGCGCGAGGGCGTGGAGGTGCGCGCCCGCTGCCCTCCCGAGGAGGCGTTCGGCAGTCGCCGCCTCGAGCTCGGCGAGCTGTCCGACGGTGCGAATCCCGAGACCGTGCAGCTTCTCAGCGGTCTTCGCGCCGACGCCCCACAGCCGCTCGACGGGCAGCGGCAGGAGGAAGGCCTCCTCCTCGCCGGGTTCGACGATGAGGAGGCCATCGGGCTTGCTCACGGCGCTGGCGACCTTGGCGAGGAACTTCGTACGGGCGACGCCGACCGAGATCGGGAGGCCGACCTCGGCGCGGACGCGTTCGCGCAGGCGGGCAGCGATGTCGGCGGGAGGACCGGCGATGCGGCGGAGTCCGCCGACCTCGAGGAAGGCCTCGTCGATCGAGAGCCCTTCGACCAGCGGGGTGGTGTCGCGGAAGATCTCGAACACGGCCTTGGGGGCCGCGGAGTACGCCTCCATCCGCGGCGGAACGACGATCGCGTCGGGGCAGAGCTCCCGCGCCTGGCGTTCACCCATCGCGGTCCGCACCCCGCGGGCCTTGGCCTCGTAGCTGGCGGCGAGCACGACGCCGCCGCCGACGATCACCGGGCGGCCGCGGAGCGCGGGCGCGTCGCGCTGCTCGACCGAGGCGTAGAACGCGTCGAGGTCGGCGTGCAGCACCGTCGCCGTGTCGTGCATCGACACCTCCCTCCCCGCGCGCATCGTCGCACGGGGGTGCGACATCGTCCTCTGCAGCGTCGTCGAGGCCCCCGGTCACCGCCCGCGCACGTGGTTCCACTGCAGAACGACGGGGCGCGCGTGCTCGAAGCCGAGCTCATTGACCGCCGAGGTGCCGAGCCAGAAGTAGCGGCCGCCCGACGCGGTGAGCCCGAGCCAGGTGCCGGTCAGGGCGCGGATGAAGTGGGCGTGGGAGAACATCAGCACGTGCTCGCCGCGCTCGAGGCGCGGACGGATGTCGCCGAGCAGCGACTCCGCGCGCGCGGTGACCTGGGCGACGCTCTCACCCGGGGTCTCGCCGGCAGGCGCGCCGTCGTCCCAGATCGACCAGGGGTGTCCGAGCTGGGCGATGATCTCGGGGGTGGTGAGCCCCTCGTATGCGCCGTAGTCCCACTCGTGGAGGCGCTCATCGGGCTCGGCGTCGGGAAAACCCGCGTACCGGGCGGTATCGACGGCGCGGCGGAGCGGGCTGGTGAGCACGCGGTCGAAGCGACGGGTGGCGAGGAGCGTGCCGGCCAGCTCGGACTTGTAGACGCCGGTCTCGGTGAGCGGGATGTCGGTGAGCCCGGTGTGGCGCCCGCTCTTGCTCCACTCGGTCTCGCCGTGTCGGACGAGGACCATCGTTCCCCGGGGTTCCGTGCTCGCGGTGCTCATCACCCCTTCATCCTGCCCTGCCCTCAGCCCTGGCCGGGAGGCCCGAGCGTTCCTCCGTCCGGCAGCTCCGGACACGCGGCCGCCTCGGTGAGGGCGGCGACCTCCGCCCGCACGGCGACACCGTCGGGCGTGCGGACGACCGTGTAGACGACACCCTCTTGCGCACCGTCGGCGGGGATGTAGCCGACAGTCAGGTTGTCGAGTGCGGGATCGTCGGGGTAGGGGCCGACCGCCGTCGTCGTCAGATCGGCGGTCGGATTCGCCAGGAGCCAGTTCGCCGTGTCGGCGACGGTCGCGTCGGGAATGGTCCAGAAACCCTCGAGCTCCTCGACCGGGGTGCACGGCCATCCCGTGAAGGAGAGGAATTCGCCCGCACTCGCGTCGGACCGCACGGCTCCGGGTGGGAGAGCGGCGGCCTCGAGCCACTCCTCGGCCTGTGCGAAGGCGGCGGGGTCGCCGGTCTCCGGCGGTGCAGCTCCCGTGGACGGCTCCGACCTCTCCGCCGCTCCGCCCGCGCACCCGGCGAGCGACGCCGCAGCGAGGAGAGCGAACAAGGCTGCCGCTGATCGAGACCGCATACGCCCAACGTAAACCCGCGGACGAGAGGGCGATCTCGTCCGCGGGAATCACACCAGCCGCAGGTCTGCCTCGATCGCGCGGGTCGTCGCCAGGAGCGCGGGAAGGTAGGTCTCGCGCACCCGGTCGACGGTGTCGCGTGTGGCGCTGGTGGAGATGTTGACGGCGGCCACGACGGTGCCCGTGCGATCGCGGATCGGCGCGGCGACCGAGCGGAGGCCGGGCTCGAGCTCGCCGTCGACGAGCGACCACCCCTGCGTGCGCACGCGGGCGAGCTCGGCGGCGAGCGCCTCGGGGTCGACGAGGGTGCGCTCGGTGAGGTGCTCGGGAGGGAGGAGGGCGAGGATGTCGGCGGCCGCCGCGTCCGGCAGGGCGGCCAGCAGCACCCGCCCCATCGAGGTGGCATAGGCGGGGAACCGCGTTCCGATCGTGATGCGGACGCTCATGATGCGACGCGTGGGCACACGGGCGACGTACACGACCTCGGCGCCGGCGAGGACCGCCGCCGAGACGCTTTCGTCGACCTCGCGCGAAAGCGCCTCCAGGTGGGGTTGCACGACCTCGGGCAGCGACAGCGCGGACAGGTAGCTGAAGCCGAGCTCGAGCACCTTCGGCGTCAGCGCGAACGCGCGACCGTCGCTGCGGACGTAGCCGAGGGTCTGCAGGGTGTGCAGGAACCGCCGCGCTGCCGCGCGGGTGAGGTCGGTGCGCCGCGCGACGTCGCTGAGGCTGAGCGAGGGGTGCTCGGCATCGAACGCGCGGATCACCCCGAGCCCGCGCGCCAGGGATTGGACGAACTCGCTCGACGGTTCGGGATCGGCGCTCACCGCTCGAGGACCACCGCGAGCCCCTGACCGACGCCGATGCAGAGCGCGGCGACCGCCACCCCCGAGCCGCGACGGGCGAGCTCGTGCGCCGCGCGACCGATGACGCGAGCCCCCGAGGCGCCGAGCGGGTGGCCGATCGCGATCGCTCCGCCGTGCACGTTCGCCTTCTCGGGGTCGAGCTCGGTCCACAGCTCCAGGCATGCGAGGCTCTGCGAGGCGAAGGCCTCGTTCAGCTCCATGACGTCGACGTCGGCCCACGTCCGACCCGCCCGGGCCAGGGCCCGGTTCGCCGCCTCCACGGGGGCGACCCCGAAGACATCGGGGTCGTTGCCGAAGGCGGCACGACCGGTGATCCGCGCCAGCGGCTCACCCTCCAGTGCCCCCTCGGCGCCGAGAAGGATCGCCGCGGCACCGTCGTTGATCGACGACGAGTTGCCGGCGGTCACTGTGCCGTCGGCGGCGAACAGCGCCCGCAGGCCTGCGAGCTTGTCGAGCGTCGTGTCGGCGCGGATTCCCTCGTCGCGGGTGAGCTCGGCGCCGGCGACCTGGACGATCTCGCCGTCGAAGACGCCGTCCGCCCACGCCCGGGCGGCGCGCTCGTGACTGCGCAGAGCGAAGGCATCCTGTTCTTCTCGGGAGATCCCGTAGATCGACGCGAGCTTCTCGGCGGACTCGCCGTTGGAGATCGTCCACTCCTTCGGCAGCGCCTTGTTCGTCATGCGCCAGCCGATCGAGGTGTTCCACATCGTCTGGTTGCCGGTGGCCGGCCACGGCTTCGGCGACTTCTCCACCACGAACGGCGCGCGGCTCATCGACTCCACGCCGCCGGCGAGGATGACGTCGGCATCGCCGGACTCGATCGCCCGCGCCCCCTGGATGACGGCCTCCATGCTCGAACCGCAGAGGCGGTTGACGGTCACGCCCGGCACCGTGGTGGGAAATCCCGCGAGCAGGGCGCCGAAACGCGCGACGTTGCGGTTGTCCTCACCGGCCTGGTTGGCGTCGCCGAAGATCACGTCGTCGATGCGGGCGGGGTCCAGGCCCGTCCGCTCGACGACGGCCTTCATCGCCACGGCGGCCAGGTCGTCGGGGCGGACGCCGGAGAGCGCGCCGCCGGCGCGGCCGAAAGGGGTGCGGACGGCGTCGTAGATGTAGGTCGCGGGCATGGGTCAGTGTCCTTCCGCCGGGGCCAGGCTGAGGCCCGTGAGTTCTTCGAGCGAGGCGACGGTGTTGTCGCCGAACGCCTCGCGCACCGCGAAGCCGCCCGGGGCCACGTCGAAGATCGCGTGGTCGGTGTAGACGCGGGTGACGCACCCGACGCCGGTGAGCGGGTAGGTGCAGGCCGTGACGAGCTTGGACTCGCCAGCCTTGGTGAGCAGGTCGGTCATGACGTAGACGTCCTTGGCGCCGATGGCGAGGTCCATCGCCCCGCCGACGGCGGGGATGGCGCCGGGCGCCCCCGTCGACCAGTTCGCCAGGTCGCCGGCCTCGGAGGCCTGGAACGCCCCGAGCACGCAGACATCGAGGTGTCCGCCGCGCATCATGCCGAAGGAGTCGGCGTGGTGGAAGTACGCCGCGCCCGGGAGGGCGGTGACGGCCTGCTTGCCGGCGTTGATGAGATCGGGATCGACGGCGCCGGCCTCGGGGGCCGGCCCCATGCCCAGGAGCCCGTTCTCGGTGTGGAGGATGATCTCGAGGTCGGCGGGAAGGAAGTTGGCCACGAGGGTGGGGGCGCCGATGCCGAGGTTGACGTACGCGCCCTCGGGGATGTCGGCGGCGATGCGGCGGGCGAGGTCGTCTCGCGAGATGCGGGTGCTCATCAGACGGGCCGTCCTTCCAGGTCGACGCCGCCCACGAAGGCGCCGTCTTTCAGCCAGGGTCGCTCACCGACGGCGACGACGCGGTCGACGAAGATGCCGGGGGTCACCACCGTCTCGGGGTCGAGGCTTCCCAGCGGCACGATCTGGTCGACCTGGGCGATCGTGCGGGTCGCGGCCGTGGCCATGATCGGGCCGAAGTTCCGGGCCGTCTCGCGGAAGACGAGGTTGCCCCACCGGTCGCCCTTCAGCGCGCTGATGAGGGCGACGTCGGCCTTGATCGGATACTCGAGCACGTAGGTGCGTCCATCGATCTCGCGGGATTCCTTGCCCTCCGCGAGTTCGGTACCCACTCCGGTCGGCGAGAAGAAGGCACCGATCCCGGCGCCGGCGGCGCGGATGCGCTCGGCGAGGTTGCCCTGTGGCACGAGTTCGAGCTCGATGTCGCCATCGCGGTACAGGCCGTCGAAGACCCACGAGTCGCTCTGGCGGGGGAACGAGCAGATGATCTTGCGCACTCGCCGCGTGGCGAGGAGGGCCGCAAGTCCCACATCCCCGTTGCCGGCGTTGTTGTTGACGATCGTCAGGTCTGTCGCGCCCTGTGCGATGAGGGCGTCGATGAGCTCGACCGGCTGACCGGCGCGACCGAAGCCGCCGATCATGACGGTGGCCCCGTCGGGGATGTCGGCGACGGCGTCCGCGACGCCCGTCACGGTCTTGTCGATCACACCGGCTCCTGCCTGACTCGTAAAATGTTCGCGATACGTACGCCTGTACGTATCGCGTACCCATGGTACGCCGGAACGCCCGTTGGCGCGACCCTTCGTCGCGGCGCGCGCCGCGGTCGTGTCCCCAACTCCTGCAGATCGGCGCCGATCGCGCCACAACCCGCCGCGGGGACCTGGGAGCGGGCCGTTCTGCAGGAGTTGGGGACGGAAGTGCCCGGGGAACGCGGTGCCGCGCGGCGGGGGCGCGGCGCGGCGCGGTCAGTCCTGCAGCGTCAGCGCGGTGGGGATCGGCACGATGCGCTCGCGCTCGCGGATGAGTTCCACGGCGTGGCGCACGAGCCGCACATCCTCGGCGAGTTCGGGCTCCCACCGCGGAACCGGCCGGGCGCGGCCGTCGGTGCCGGGGTCGACGAAGACCATGATGCACTGCGTGGTGAGGCTCTTCTCAGCGGGGGTCCGGGGGTCGGCCGAGAGCACCCGCACGACGATGTGCATGCTGCGGGGGCCGGTGTAGATGAGGCGGGCGTCGAGCTCGACGAGGTGCCCGATGCGCACCGGCGCGAGGAAGTGGATACCCCCGGAGTACACCGCGACGGCCTTGTCGGACGACCACGCGGCCGCGCACGCGTAGGCGGCCTCATCGATCCAGCCCATCACCGTGCCGCCGTGCGCGGCGCCGCCGAAGTTCACCGCGCTCGGCGGCGCGAGGAAGCGCATCTGCGACCGGGGCGCCGCGGTGTCTTCGGTGTAGACCTGGCCGAGCATGGCCTTCTTGATGGTGTCGCGGGCGGCGATCCGCGAGGTCGCGATCGCCCCGAGGGCCCGGTCGGCGTCGGTGCGCGGCGTCCACTCCGGCACCGACGCGGGGCGGCGGTCGTCATCGACGGCGACGAAGACGAGCATGCAGGTGGTCGCCGGTTCGTACTGACGGGATCGGATGTCCGCGGCCTCGACGGTCACGGCGACGTGGACGCTCGACCGGCCGGTGTGCACGACGCGGGCGTGCACGGCCACGAGCGATCCGGGCGCGATCGGGCGGGTGTGCTGCACGTTCCCGACGTACGCCGTGACGCAGTAGCGCCCGCTCCAGCCGACGGCGCAGGCGTAGCCCGCCTGGTCGATCCACTCCATCACGCTTCCCGCGGCGACGGTCAGGCCACCGGCGGCGGCATCATGGGGCAGCGCCAGGAAGCGCATCGTCACGCGATCGGCGGCGACTGCGGCATCCGTCATCGGCGGTTCGGTGGTCTCGGTCGCCGGCGGCTCTGCGGTCATGCTCACATCATGGTGCGTCGACGTAGACCTCTGCAGCGATGCGGAACGCGGGCGACGCCGTCGGCGATCTCCCGGACGAGGCTCTCGGGGGTGACCTCGTCGGATCCGCCCCAGACCGCCAGCACGGGCACGGTGATCTCGCCCAGCCGGTCGCGCACGTCGTGCGCGGCGAGCGCCTCGCAGCAGCGGGCGTAGCTCTCGGCGTCGGCATCGCGCAGGGAGTGCAGGAGCCGCCCGGTGAGGTCGGGGTTCCCGGCGATCGTGTCGGGGGCGAACCACCGCCCGGCCGAGGCGATGGTGAGCGACGACGTCGACTGCTGCCGCACCTGCGCGGCGCGCTCGTGCCATCCGTCGGCCGTGCCGATCTTCGCACCGGAGGCGATGATCGTTCGCGGAGCGGACGAGGGAGGGATGCCGCAGGGCCAGCTCCAACCCGATGGCGCCCCCGAGCGACACCCCGGCGTAGTGGAAGGGCTCGCCAATCTCGGCGGCGAGGGCGTCGGCGAGGTCGGCGACGGTGAACGGGTCGGTCGCCGCGGGAGAGGCGCCGTGACCGGGGAGGTCGAACGCGCGCACCCGGAACCGGGCCCGAAGCACCGGAACGACCTGCTCCCACAGGATCGTCGAGGTGCCGAGCGAGTCGCCGAGGACGACGAGCGGGGCACCCGGGGGCCGCCGGCGTCGGACAGGGTCAGCACGGGACGGTTCACGGGGCGGCGGCAGATCGGCGAACTGCGATCCGTCGTCGAGTCCGAGGCGGGCAAGTCCTACCTGGCGGAGGCCTACACCGGCTGGCCGCTGCCGCAGGCGGGCTGAGCCGTCGCCGGGCCGCGGCATCCGGCGGTGGTGGCCGCATCCCGCCCAGGCTCGCGCGGGAGGGAGTGCACCCTCGCGGGGAGCGGGTGCACCCTCGCGGGGAGCCAGTGCACCCTCGCCACTTCTTGGCCACCCCGTTCCCCTTCCCCTCCGCGCGCGTACGATCGGCCAAGCGGGGCCTCGTCAAGCGCCGCGCCGACCCCAACGACCGGCGCGCGAACGCCGTGGTCGCCACCGTCGCCGGTCAGGAGCTCGCCCGCGACGCGCAGCAGACCGCCCGCCGCGCGGAGGAAGCGGTGCACGGCGACCTCGACGCCGACGAGCGCCGCATCCTCATGGCCCTCCTCCGCCGTCTCGCGTTCGCCTCCTGACCGGACACGTTCCCCCGACTCGACCCGCGGCACTGGCGAATCGCGCCGCCGATGTGCACAGTGGTGCTGAGCGGCCTTCGCCACGCTCGAGGAGGACCCGATGCACACCACCGTCTTCGAACGCCGCCCACCCGCGGCCGCGGTGATCGATCATGCGCTGGGCGCGACCCGCCACAGCGTGTTCTGGCTCGACGACATCACCCCGCCCTCGTACCCGCGACTGGTCGGCACGCACCTCGCCGACCTCGTCGTGGTCGGCGCCGGCTACGCGGGGCTGTGGACGGCGCTCCGCGCCAAGGAACGCGATCCGGCACGACGGGTGATCGTCGTCGAGGCCCGTACCGTCGGCTGGGCGGCCTCCGGACGCAACGGCGGCTTCTGCGAGGCGAGCCTCACTCACGGCCACGACAACGGCGCCACCCGCTGGCCCGACGAGATCGACCGCCTCGACGAACTGGGGCGCGAGAACCTCGATGCCATCGGCGAGACCGTCACCCGCTACGGCATGGATGCCGAGTTCGAGCGCACGGGCACCCTCTCGGTCGCCGTCGAACCCCACCAGATCGAATGGCTGGCCGAGGAGGAGGGGTTCCTGGATGCCGCGGCCACCCGCGCCCTCGTCGACTCCCCCACCTATCTCGCCGGCGCCTGGGAGCGCGAGGAGACCGCGCTCGTCCACCCCGGCAAGCTCGCCGCCGAGCTCGCGCGGGTGGCCGTGGAGGCGGGGGTGGAGATCTTCGAGCACTCCCGGGTGGTCGACATCGACTCCGAGGCCGGAAGCCGGCCGATCGTCCGCACCTCCAACGGCGCCGTCCGGGCCGCCAAGGTGGCGCTCGCGACGAACGTCTTCCCGTCATTGCTGACCCGCACGCGGCTCTACACGGTGCCGGTCTACGACTACGTCCTCATGACCGAGCCTCTCACCGCGCAGCAGAAGGCCGCCATCGGGTGGGAGGGGCGCCAGGGCATCGCCGACCTCGCCAACCAGTTCCACTACTACCGGCTCACGCGCGATGACCGCATCCTCTTCGGCGGATACGACGCGATCTACCACTACGGCCGCAAGGTGCGTCCCGCTTACGAGGAGCGCGCCTCGAGCTACCGCACCCTGGCGTCGCACTTCTTCACCACCTTCCCGCAGCTCGAGGGGCTCCGCTTCTCCCACCGCTGGTCGGGCCCCATCGACACGTGTTCCCGGTTCTGCGCCTTCTACGGCGTCGCTCGTGGCGGCACCGTCGCCTATGCGGCCGGCTTCACAGGACTCGGGGTCGGCGCCACGCGGTTCGCCGCCGACGTCATGCTCGACCTGCTGGCCGGGACGCCCACCGAGCGCACCGAGCTGAAGATGGTCAAGGACAAGCCCATCCCCTTCCCGCCCGAGCCGGTGGCTGCCCTCGGGGTCACCCTCACCAAGTGGTCGCTCGATCGCGCCGACCACAACCAGGGTCGGCGAAACGTCCTGCTGCGCACGCTCGACGCGGTCGGGATGGGGTTCGACTCCTGACCCGCTTCACTCGACCCGCGCGAACGGCGTTGCGGCGAGATGTCAGACTTCTTTTCTGACCTTCTGCGGGCTGGGCGCGACCACGGCTGTGGAAAGCGGACCTATGCACGCGCACCTGTGAGGAGTTCTCCATGACGCTGCACACTGACGCTCTGCGTGATCATGCCTGTCTCATCGTGCACGGCCCTGACCAGCCCGGACTCGTTGCAGCGGTCTCCACACTGATCACTCGCAACAGCGGGAACATCGTCACCCTCGACCAGTATTCTGACGACCCGGAGGGCGGCGGGTTCTTCCAGCGCGTCGTCTTCCACCGGGCGAATCTGACCGCGGCGATGCCTGCCATCGAAAAGGACTTAGAGGAGACCCTCGCTCCGATCGGAATGACGTGGGTGCTCACCGATCAATCGGTCCCCAAGCGCATGGCGGTCCTGGCATCGACGAGCGATCACTGCCTCCTCGAGCTCCTCTGGCGCCACCGCCGAGGCGAGCTTCCGGTCACCATTCCGATGGTGATCTCGAACCACACCAACACTGCCGACGACGTGCGCTCCTTCGGGATCCCGTTCTTCCACGTCCCCTCTCAGGGCGCCGACAAGTCCAAAGCCGAGTCGGAGATTTTGAAGCTTCTCGGCGACAACGTCGACTTCGTCGTGCTGGCTCGTTACATGCAGATTCTTTCCGAGGACTTCCTGGAGAAGGTCGGTGTGCCCGTCATCAACATCCACCATTCGTTCCTCCCCGCCTTCATCGGCGCGGCGCCTTACCGAAAGGCCAAGGAGCGCGGTGTGAAGCTGATCGGCGCAACGAGCCACTACGTGACCGCAGACCTCGACGAGGGTCCGATCATCGAGCAGGACGTCGCGCGCGTCGATCACCGGATGACGGCCGCTGACCTGCAGGCGCGCGGCGCGTATGTCGAGCGCGCCGTGCTCTCGCGCGCCGTGCAGTGGCATGCCGAAGACAGGGTCATCCGTCACGGGAATCACACGATCGTCTTCAGCGATCGTCCCTGACGACGCCGCGCGTGTAATGTGCGAGCATGAGACGCCTCGTCACAGGCCTGGCCGGTCTGAGGCCGGTCTGGATCATCCTGGTCGCCGTCGTCACAGCAGTCCTGGTGAACCTCGCGATCTACGGCGTGGCGCGGCTTGCGGGAGTGGAGTTCTGGTTCACCGCCGCGGGCGGGCCGCTTCAGGTACTGCCGCCGGTGCTCACTCTTTTCACTGCGGCCCCGCTCGCGGCCGGTCTCACCATCGCTGCCGTCGTGGGGCGATGGTGGCGCAGCGTGTTCGTCGTCGCTGCGATCGTCGCGGTTATTCTCGAGATCGGATCGATCTTCACGCTGACCATCCCCGCCGACTTCGACACCGGCAGCACGCTCTCGCTCTCGCTGTGCCACATCGCGATGGCACCAGTCACCGTCATCGCCCTCTTTGCGCTTCGCGGACGCCGGCGATCGCAGGTACAGAAGGCTTCCGATGGGTGAGGTGTGCGCATGAAGGCGACGATCGCGGGCACGACGATGCCGGTTCTCGAACTGACCCTCGACCCCGGGGAGCGGGTCATCGCCGAAGGCGGCGACGTCTCATGGCTCACTCCGGGGTTCGACATCCAGACCTCCACCGCGTTCGGCTCGGGCGGCAAAGGCGGGTTCATGAGCGGCCTGAAGCGTTCTTCGGCGACTCGCTCTTCCTCGCGCAGGTGCACGGCCCGGGCCACGTCTGGCTGCAGTCGATGACGCCCGCGAAGCTCGCCGCGGCGATCGAGGCGTACCTGCCCGATAAGTCGGGCGACAACGGCTGAGTCCCGGATCGGGATGGGGGTCACCCGGCCCCGCCACCGCCCAAGCGGGTCCATGCGGCCTTGCCCTCGGCGCGCCGTGTCGCACGGAGAGGACTCACGTCCGCTGTCGAGCCCGCGCGCTGGAGGTCGTCACGCGTCATCCGCTTCTGGGCTCGCTCGCGCAACATCAGCAATGAAATGACGCTGAGCGCCATCACTGCGACGATGGCGAAGGCGATGGTGTACTCCATGGCGGCATCGTAGAGGCGCATCGCCCGAGAGGGAAGGGACAGCGGCCGCATGGCCCGCCTCCTCCTCACCGGCAGGTCCGCGACCGTCAGCTCGACCCCTGGGACGAAGAGCGGATGACGCGATTCCTCGCGACACAGAAAGACGTCGTGGTCTCGGGCACTGCCGAGAGCGAGGGCGTGTTCCGCGATCGATTCGCCCACGTGATCGTGCTCAGCGCGCCGATCGAGGTCCTCCTCGACCGGGTCACGCGGCGCGCGAGTAAGTCCTAAGGGAAGACGCCTGCTCAGCAGGAGAAGATCTGGTCGAGGCGGCTTCCGGGTGACCACCCCGCTCAGTACACGTACTCCATGAGCTCGACCCCGAGCGTGCGGAACGCCTCGTGCGCGCGGATGCGGTGCATCACCGACAGGTCGTCGAAGCACACGATGAGGGCGTAGGAGACTCCCGCGCGCGGACCGGCGATCACACCGGCCTCGACACGGATGCCGCGGTCGCGGCCGGTCTTGTTCAAGAACAGCAGTCCGTGATCGTCGCTCTCGTGCGCAAAGGGGTCGAGCCCTGTGGCCGAAGCGACGAGGGAGAGATCGTGGTTGAGGGTGAGCCACTCCGCGACCTGCGCGCTGACCGCGGGCGACACGGCCTGACTGTTCGCCAAGGCCGCGAAGACCTGCGCAAGGTCGCGGGCCGAGCTCAGGGCGAAGTGCGGGGCATCGTCGGGCCCCCGGTGGTCGCGGAACCGGTCGAGGAGTGCGGTGCGCGTGAGCCCGAGCGCGTCGATCCGCGCCCGCACGACGGGAAGGCCCACCCGCTCGAGCAGTCCGTTCGCCGCAAGGCCGTCACCCGCGGCGGCGGCGAGCACCGCCATGTCGACGAGCGGCAGCGTCGGGACCTTCAGGTGCTGCCAGAGCCCGGCCCCTTCGACGCCGGCCAGCGCCGCCCGGTCGAACAGCTCGAGAGGATCGAGCGTTCCGCCCTCGAACTGCGCGGCGACCTCGATCAGCAGGGGCACGACGCCGAGCCCGGCGACCGGCTGGGTGACGTGGTCATCACCGGCGAGCACGGTGGTACCGCGGTCGAGGTCGGTGATGCGCACCGAGACCTGCGCGCCCGATGCGGCGACGGCGTCGAGGGCGCGCAGCGTGGTGGTGAACGTGCGCGTGCCGCCCCCGCCGCGACGCGAGGCGCGCGCGCGTCCGCGGCGGGGTCCGCGCAGCGTGTCGGGTTCGCGACGGGAGCCGGGTCCGGATGACCCCTGCGACGGCGGTTCGATGGGCATCGCCACGCGACTGTCCCTCCTGCCAGACGGTTCGATCAACTGTCTACGCGAAGACGGCCTTCGCCACCAGACCGGCCGGGCTACCAGATGGTGACGCGCTTGTCCTTCTCGAGCCACAGCGCATCGGACTCGGCGACATCGAACGCGTCGTAGAACGCATCGATGTTACGGACGATCTGGTTGCAGCGGAACTCGTTCGGCGAGTGCGGGTCGATCGTCAGCAGGCGGATCGTCTCGGCGTCGCGACCCTTCTGCTGCCAGATCTGCGCCCACGACAGCAGCAGCCGCTGGATGCCGGTGTACCCGTCGATCTCGGGACCCGCCACCGGGGCGCCCTCGAGGTCGGCGCCGAGCGAGAGGCGGTACGCCTTGATCGCGATGCCGAGGCCGCCCAGGTCGCCGATGTTCTCGCCGATCGTCAGCGCGCCGTTGACCGTGTTCTCCTCTGCGAGGCCCTGCGGCACGAGCGCGTTGTACTGCTCGATGAGCACCGCGGTGCGCTCCTCGAAGGCCGCGCGGTCGGCATCCGTCCACCAGTCGCGAAGCGATCCGTCGCCGTCGAACCGGCTCCCCTGGTCGTCGAAGCCGTGACCGATCTCGTGACCGATGACCGCGCCGATGCCGCCGTAGTTGGCGGCCGCATCCCGGGTCTCGTCGAAGAACGGGTACTGCAGGATCGCCGCCGGGAACACGATCTCGTTCATCAGCGGGTTGTAGTACGCGTTCACCGTCTGCGGCGTCATGTACCACTCGTCACGATCGATCGGTCCGCCGACCTTGGCCAGCTGACGATCGTGCTCCCAGATGTGCGAGCGGCGGACGTTGCCGACGAGGTCGGCCTCGTCGATCTCGAGCGAGGAGTAATCCTTCCACTTCACGGGATAGCCGATCTTGGGCGTGAAGGCCTCGAGCTTGGCGAGCGCCCGCTCGCGGGTCTCGGGGGTCATCCACTCGAGCTCGGAGATGCTCTGCCGATACGCCTCGATGAGGTTCGCGACAAGCTCGTCCATCGCGTCCTTCGCCGCCGGCGGGAAGTGCCGCTCGACGTACACCTTGCCGATCGCCTCGCCCATGGCCGCCTCGGTGAGGCTCACCCCGCGCTTCCAGCGCTCGCGATTGACGGGCACGCCGGTGAGCTGAGTGCCGTAGAACGCGAAGTTCGCCGCGACGAAGTCATCCGACAGGAAGGGCGCGAGCGCGTGCACGACCTGGAACCGCAGCCACGCCTTCCAGTCCTCGAGCCGGTCTTCGCGCAGCAGTCCGCCGAGCCCCTCGATGAAGCTCGGCTGGTAGACGACGACGTCGCCGAACGCGTCCTCGAACCCGGGCGCGAGACCCTCCAGCCACGGCTGGAGGTCGGCGCCGGCGAGGCTCTTGACCTGCTCCCAGGTGCGCAGGTTGTAGGTGGCGACCGCGTCGCGGCTCTTGACGTTGTTCCAGTGGTGGGTCGCCAGCTCGGTCTCGAGCGAGAAGATGCGATCAGCGGATGCCGCGGGGTCGGCGACCCCGGCGAGCTCCAGCATCTTCTCGAGGTGGGCCCGGAACGCCGTGCGGGTGTCGGCGAAGTTCTCCAGGCGGTAGTAGCTCTCGTCGGGAAGGCTCAGCCCGCCCTGCACGAAGAACGGCACGTACCGCTGCGGGTTGCCGGGGTCGGGCTCGACGTAGAGCACCATGAGCGAGCCCGCGCCCTCGCGCTCGAACGCGCCCACCAGGCGCAGGAAATCAGGGATGCTGGCAACCTCGTCGATCCGCGCCAGCTGCGCGGTCAGCGGCGCGGCACCGAGTTCGGCGATGCGGCCTTCGTCCATGAAACTGGCGTAGAGGTCGCCGATCTTGCGGGTCTCGGTGCCGGGCTCGGCATCCTGCGACTCCTCGATGATCGCCCGAACGTCCTTCTCGGCCTGCTCGGCGATGAGGTGGAACGATCCCCACCTCGCCTTGTCGTCGGGGATCTCGGTGCGGTCGAGCCACGAGCCGTTCACGTGGCGGAAAAGGTCGTCCTGCGGGCGGATCTCGTCGCTGAGCTCGTCGAGCGCAAGGCCGGAGCGAAGTGCATCGGTCATGGGTTCCAGGATAGGCGGCGGTTCTGCGGGCGGCGTCCGAGCGGCTGTCGCTCGCCCGTCGACCCGCGCCGCACCCCCCTCTCCGCGCGCTTCTTCCACGCGGCCCGTCAAGAGTCGCGGCTCGGGATGCGGCGGAGCCGCGTTTTCTGACGGGTCGGCGATTCGTACGACTGCACTCAGCCGCGAACCGTCAAGAGTCGCGGCCCGGGATGCGGCGGAGCCGCGTTTTCTGACCGGTCGGCGATTCGTACACCCGCACTCAGCCGCGAACCGTCGAAAAACGCGGCCCGGAATGCGGCGGAGCCGCGTTTTCTGACGGGTCGGAAACTCGTGCGCCTGCACTCAGCCGCGAACCGTCGAAAAACGCGGCTCAGGATGCGGCGGAGCCGCGTCTTCTGACCGGTCGGCGACTCGTACGACCGCGGCCACGCGACTCGGGAGCAGATCACGACCGGTGTCGCCGGCGGGTTCTACGCTCGGTGGGGTGAGCGGGAGCGAGCAGAAGACCGGACGGATGACGCTGAATCGCGACATCCTGAGGCTCGCCGTCCCCGCGCTCGGCGCGCTCATCGCCGAGCCGCTCTTCCTCATCCTCGACTCGGCCTTCGTCGGCCACCTCGGGATCGCGCCGCTGGCGGCGCTCGGCATCGGAGCGGCGGTCCTGCAGACGATCGTCGGGCTGATGGTGTTCCTCGCCTACTCCACCACTCCCGCCGTCGCCCGGCGGTTCGGGGCGGGCGACCCCTCGCGCGCGGTGTCGGTCGGCATCGACGGCATGTGGCTGGCCCTCGGCATCGGAGCGATTCTCGCCCTTGCGGGATACCTCGCCACCCCGTTCCTCGTCGGCCTGTTCGGCGCCGGCGCCGAGGTCGCCGCCGACGCGCAGATCTACCTCGGCATCTCGATGTGGGGCCTGCCGGCGATGCTCATCGTCTTCGCCGCGACGGGGCTCCTGCGGGGGATGCAGAACACCGTGACGCCGCTGTGGATCGCGGGGCTCGGATTCGGAGCCAACGCGGTGCTGAACTGGGTTTTCATCTACGTCTTCGGGTGGGGGATCGCGGGGTCGGCTGCCGGCACGGTCGTCGCCCAGTGGGGCATGGTGGCGGCCTACGTGGTGGTCATCGGCCGGCTGGCGCGCCGGCACGCGGCATCCGTCCGCCCGCAGCGCGAGGGGGTGCGCGGCTCCGCTCTGCAGGGCGGATGGATGTTCCTGCGCACCGTCTCGCTGCGCGCGGCGCTGCTTGCGTCCGTCGCAGTCGCGACCGGCCTCGGCACCGACGAGCTCGCCGGGTGGCAGGTGGCCTTCACGATCTTCTCCACTGCGGCCTTCGCGCTCGACGCCCTGGCCATCGCCGCGCAGGCGCTGATCGGCAAGGGCCTCGGCGCCGGCGACGAACCGTTCGTGCGCCGCGTGCTCGGTCGCACGGTGGCCTGGGGAGCATGGTTCGGCGTCATCGTGGGCGCGGTCATCGCCGCGGCATCCGGGGTCATCGGCCTGGTGTTCACCGGCGACCCGGCGCTTGCCGCGCTCGTACAGCCGGCCCTGCTCGTTCTCGCCGTGACCCAACCCGTGTGCGGCGTGGTGTTCGTGCTCGACGGAGTGCTGATCGGAGCGGGCGACGGGAGATACCTCGCGATCGTCGGGGTGCTGAACCTCGTGCCCTTCGTTCCCGCGCTGGTGCTCGTGGCCATGTTCGCCCCGACCGGCGCCGCGGGCCTGGCGTGGCTGGCGGTGGCGTTCTTCGGCGTCTACATGCTCGCGCGTCTGGTCACGCTGGGGCGCCGGGTGCGCGGTCGGGCGTGGCTGACCGCGGGAGCGTGACCGCCGCCGGCGTCGCACCGATCACCGGCACCGGCCCGCGCAGCGCGCGGAGGGCGTAGAGGATCGTCGCAAGATCGACGCCCTCCTGGATGAGCGCGCCTGCGACGGCCGGGATGACGCCGGTCATCGCCACGATCATGAGACCGATGCTGAGGGCGATCCCGATCCAGATCGCCGCGAGCGCCACACGGAGCGTGTGGCGGCTGATCGCCACGGCCTCGACGACCTTGGCCAGGGAGTCGACGACCACGACGACGTCGGCGGCGTCGCCGGCCGCGGTCGCCCCGCGCGCACCCATCGCCACGCCGATGTCGGAGGCGGCGAGCACCGGGGCGTCATTGACGCCGTCGCCGACCATCATCGTGGGCCTCGGCTGCATGCCGGCGGCGAGGTGGACCTTCTCGGGCGGGAGGAGCTCGGCGTGCACCTCGGTGATCCCGACCTGCGACGCGATGGCGGCCGCGGTGGACTCCGCGTCGCCTGTGAGCATGGCCACCCGTTCAACGCCGTTGCCGCGCAGCCAGTCCACGACGGCCGCCGACTCGGGCCGGACAGCGTCGGCGAGCACGAGGGCGCCGGCGAAACGGTCGCCCACCGCGACGTAGGCTGCCGCCTGCCCCGAGACGAGGTGCGTGCGGGTGAGGGCGGGTGCGCGCGAGGCGATGAACGCCGGCTTCCCCACGGCGACGGCGGCGCCGTCGATGGACGCGGTCACCCCGTTGGTCGCCACCTCTGTCGCCGCCTCCGCCGGGCGCAGTGTGATGCCCTCCGCGGCCGCGACACGACGCACACCGTCGGCCAGCACGTGGGTCGAGTACTGCTCGGCCGAGGCGGCGAGAGTCAGCAGCTCCCGGCGATCGAACCCCTCGGCCGGTCGCACGTCGACGAGCTCGGGCCGTCCCGCCGTGAGCGTCCCGGTCTTGTCGAAGCACGCCGACCGGGCCCGTGCGAGCCTCTCGATGATGCCGCCACCCTTGACGATGACGCCGGCCTTCGCCGCGCGGGAGAGTCCGCCGAGGAAGGCGACGGGCGCCGCGATGAGGAGGGGGCACGGGGTGGCGAGCACCAGCACCTCGGCGAAGCGCGCCGGATCGCCCGAGATCGTCCAGGCGGTGCCGGCGAGCACGAGCGACACGGCGGTGAACGGGATCGCGAAGCGATCGGCGAGCCGCACCACCGGCGCCCGGGAGGCCTGCGCCTGCTTCACGAGGGCGACGATCTGCTGGTACTGACTCTCGGAACTCGGGCGGCGCGCCCGGATGCGCACCGCCTCCGACCCGTTGACCGCTCCGGAGAAGACCTCCATCCCCCGGTCGTGGGCCACCGGCATGCTCTCGCCGGTGAGAGACGACTCGTCGAACGTGCCGGTCTCGCTGAGCAGTTCGCCATCGACGGGAACGATCTCCGACGGGCGGACGAGAAGGATGTCGCCGACGGCGACCTCGTCGACGGGAACGTCCTTGATCCGCTCGGTCGCCGCCGCCGCCGCGTCCGCCGTCGGAAGCCCGGTCGGGCGCACCACGACGTGCGCCGTGCGCGGCGACCGATCGAGGAGAGCGGTGAGGTCGCGTGTCGCGCGTCGCGCGGCGAAGTCCTCGAGCGCCTCGCCGCCGGAGAGCATCAGCACGATGATGAGGGAGGCCAGGTACTCCCCGACGGCGAGGGTGGCGACCATCGCCACGACCGCCAGCACGTCCAGACCGATGTGCCCGCGCAGCACGTCGCGCACCATCCGGACGAGGGTCCACACGATGAACAGCCCCACGTACGCGCTCGCGATCCACCGCGCCTGCTGCTCCCCGCCCGCGGAGGCGATGATCGCCACCGCCGCCAGAACGACGAGCGTCGCCGCGATGATCGGGTACCGCACCAGAGTCCTCATCACCCCCATCGCTCCAGCATGGCGGTCGAGGTCAGCACCCACCAGGGGACCAAGGTCACGCCCCGCGGGGGAGCACCGTCACGCCCCGCGGGGGAGCACAGTCACGCCCAGCGACGACACCACTCGTACATGACGACCGCCCCCGCGGCGGAGGCGTTGATCGATCGCGTCGACCCGTACTGGGTGATCTCGACCACTGCCGATGCGGCGGCGAGCGCCTCGGGAGACAGCCCCGGACCCTCTTGACCGAACAGCAGCACGCATCGCTCGGGGAGGTCGGCACGGTCGAGCGCCACGGACCCTTCGACGTTGTCGATCGCGATGACGGGCAGCCCCTCGCTCTCCGCCCATGCGGCGAACGCCGCGACATCCTCGTGGTGGCGGACGTGCTGGTACCGGTCGGTGACCATCGCCCCGCGCCGGTTCCACCGCCGCCGGCCGACGATGTGCACCTCGGCGGCGAGGAAGGCGTTCGCGCTCCGCACGATCGAGCCGATGTTCATGTCGTGCTGCCAGTTCTCGATGGCGACGTGGAAGCCGTGGCGACGTCGGTCGAGGTCGGCGACGATCGCGTCCATCCGCCAGTACCGATAGGCATCGACGACATTCCGGGTGTCACCGGCGGCCAGCAGGTCGGGGTCGTACCGCGGGTCGTCGGGCCAGGCGTCCGGCCCGTCGGGCCAGGGCCCGACGCCGCGGGGCAGGGCGGGTTCCGACGGCTCGGTCGAGGCCGACCCCGGCTGCGGCTCGGACGGTGCGGCATCCACCGGAACAGGTTATCGCCGCGCGCGCAACCATTTTCCGAACCCTCCCCACGCCCGGCCGATCCTCGACATACTGGAGATTCGCCGACGACGAGACCATGTGGGGGATTCCTTGTTCGACGACGACAGACGCCAACGTGCCATCGAGGCCCTCGGTCTCCTCAACACGCGCCCCGACGAGCGCGTGGACAGGGTGACGCGTCTCGCGCAGGAGATCTTCGGCGTGCCGATGGTGAGCGTCACCCTCCTCGATCGCGACCGTCAGTGGCGGAAGTCGCAGATCGGCCTCGGCGGCAGCGACGCGTCGCGAGAGGGGGCCTTCTGCGACCTCACCGTCCGCACCGGAGACACGCTCATCGTCGAGGACGCGAGCATCGACGACTACTTCGCCGAGAATCCCTTCGTCGTGGGCGATCCGCACCTCCGGTTCTACGCCGGACACCCGCTTCAGGCGCCGGGCGGTGAGCACGTGGGCACCCTGTGCATCCTCGACACCCAGCCGCGATCGCTCGACGCCCGCGAGGTCGAGTTGCTGCGCGAGATGGCCCAGTGGGTGCAGACCGAGCTCATGGCCGAGGACGACCTCGACCACGCCACCGTCGTGCAGCAGGCGCTTCTGCCCCGCGAGACCCCCGAGGTCGCCGGGTACACCCTGGCGGCCGCGGCGACGGCGTCCGGCACACTGATGGGGGATCTCTACGACTGGTACCTGCACGACGGACGGCTGCGGATGACTCTGGCCGACGTCATGGGGAAGGGAACCGGCCCCGCGATCGTCGCCGCATCGGTGCGGGCGTCGCTGCGCACCGCGCCCGACCGCCCTCTCGCCGCCGCGGTCGCCGAAGCCGACCGGCTGCTCGAGTCCGATCTCGGACGCGCGGGCCTGTTCGTCACCGCCGTGCACGCCGAGCTCGAGCCCGACTCGGGCACGATCTCCTTCGTCGACGCCGGCCACAGCCTGGCGTTCATCCTCCACAGCGACGGCAGGTGGACACCCCTCCGCTCGACGGGCCTTCCCCTGGGCATGGGGTTCGACTACGACCGCACGGCGGCCTCGGTGCAGCTCGAGCCGGGGGATGCGTTCCTGTGCTGCAGCGACGGCCTCCTCGACATCCTCGACCAGGAGGACCCGTTCGGCCACGTGCTGCACGTCATCTCGACCGAAGGACCGGCAGGCGCCGTCGCCGAAGCGGTGCGGCTCGCCCACGAGCGCCGTGCTCCCGACGATGTCACGGTGCTGCTCGTGCGGCGGGACGCGTGAGGGCCGGGCACGCGCGATGACCGCGCGCTTCGTCTGGATCCGGATCCTCGCCCTCCTGTCGGTGCTCCTGGGCGTGAACTACATCGCCTGGCGGTGGCTGGATTCGATCAACTGGTCGGCGTGGTGGATCGCGGTCCCCCTCGTCATCGCCGAGACCTACAGCCTCATCGACACCTTCCTCTCCGCCGTGACGATGTGGCGCGCCAGAGATCGGCCGGCTCCCACCTCGCCACCGCAGGGCACGGCCGATGTCTTCATCACCACCTACAACGAGCCGATCGAGATGGTGATGGCCACGGCCCTCGCCGCACAGCGCATCGCCTACCCCCACAACACGTGGGTGCTCGACGACGGGGCACGACCCGAGATGGCCGCGGCCGCGCAGGAGGCGGGGCTCGGGTACATCACCCGGTCGGAGGACTGGACGGGCAAACCCCGCCATGCCAAGGCCGGCAACCTCAACAACGCCCTGATGGACACCGACGGCGAGTTCCTGCTCATCCTCGACGCCGACCAGGTGCCCGACCCGCTGATCCTGAACCGGACGCTCGGCTACTTCGCCGACGACCCCGACGTGGCGCTGGTGCAGACGCCGCAGTGGTTCGTCAACGTCGACGACGCCGACCCGCTGGGCAGTCAGGCACCGCTGTTCTACGGGCCCATCCAGCAGGGGAAGGATGGCTGGAACGCGGCCTTCTTCTGCGGATCCAACGCCGTCCTCCGTCGCGACGCACTCATGCAGCTCGGCATCGTCGGCTACGTCCGCGACCTCGAGCAGTCCACGGCCCGCACCCTCCGGGCTGCGGAGTCCCTCCTCTCGCGCGCAGCGCGCGACCGCGATGCCGACGAGGCCGTCCGCACCGAGCTGACGGCGCTGCGCGACGAGGTCGCCGGCGCGCGTCGCCAGATCGCCAACGGCGAGCCGATCGGCGAGGTGACCTATCGGGTGCAGAGCGCCGTGGACGCGGCATCCCGTCGCCTGGTCTCGCGCGATCTCGCGGCCCTGCAGGCAGACCTCGATGTCATCGCCCAGCTGCCGATCGAACGCGACCGCGAACTCGATGCGCTGGTCATCGACGACACCGCCCTCGACGCCCTCGCCACGCGCGAGATGTCACCACTCGGTGCGGTCGAGTCGGTCTCGGCACTCCTCGACGCCCTGCGGGTCGACCGGCCCGGCGAAGCGCAGCCGGTGCAGCCGATGGCGACGATCTCGGTCACCGAAGACATGGCGACCGCGATGCAGCTGCACTCCCTGGGGTGGCGAAGCGTGTACCACCACGAGATCCTCGCGCACGGCCTCGCCCCCGAAGACCTCCGCACGATGCTCACGCAGCGTCTGCGCTGGGCTCAGGGGACGCTTCAGGTGATGCTGCGCGACAATCCGCTCGTCAAGAAGGGGCTGTCGGCGGGGCAGCGGCTGATGTACTTCGCCACGATGTGGAGCTACCTCTCGGGATTCACCGCGCTGGTCTACCTCGCAGCCCCCGTGATCTACCTCGTCTTCGGCGTGATGCCGGTGACGGCCTGGAGCGTGGACTTCTTCGCGCGGTTCCTGCCGTACTTCATCATCAACCAGATCCTCTTCCTCGTCGTCGCGCGCGGGATCAAGACCTGGCGAGGGCAGCAATACGCCCTGGCGCTCTTCCCGGTGTGGATCGATGCGTGCGTGACCGCCTTCGCCAACGTCGTGCTGAAGCAGCCCCTCGGCTTCGCCGTCACGAAGAAGGACGGCCGGGCCGAAGGCGGCCCGCCGTGGCGGCAGATCTGGCCGCAGTTGACCGCCATCGCGGTGCTGGTGTTCGCCCTCGGGATCGGGCTGGCCCGGCTCGCGGTAGGCACCGCCGACGGCACGGGAACGCTCGTCAACACGGTATGGGTCGTCTACGACCTCGCGGTGTTGAGCGTGATCATCCAGGCCGCGCTCTATCGTGGCCCCAAGGCCCCGTTCACCGACGAAAGGCGGATCGCCCCGTGAACCTCACCGTCACCTCCGGCAGCGCCTACGCCGTCATCGCCCTCGAGGGGCGGCTGACGGCTCCGGGGGTGCCGCGCCTGCGGTCCGCCATCAGTGAACTCGTCGACGGCGGCAGCAACCGGGTCGTCATCGACCTCGCGGGGACCGAATTCGTCGACTCGTCGGGACTGGGCGCGCTCATCGGCGGGCTGAAGTCCGCGCGTCTGGCCGGCGGCGACCTGCGGATCGCCAGGGTGACCGAGCCGGTGCGACGGGTGCTGAAACTGACCAACCTCGATCGGGTGCTCCGTGAGTACGACACCGTCGAGGCGGCCTTCGATGAGCGTTGACGGGCTCCGGGTCGAGGGGCGCGCCGACGACAGTCTCCTCGACGAGGTGCACCAGGTGCTCGACCTGCTCTGGTCGGGCAGACCCCACGTCGATGAAGAGGACCGCACCCTGTTCACGCTCGCCGTGAGCGAGATCGCGACGAACATCGTCGAGCACGCGCGCGCCCGCGAGGAGATCTCCGTGAGCCTGGAGGTGTCCATCGACGACACGGGGATCCGAGCGGTGTTCTCCGACGACGCCGACCCCGCGCTCATCGACCTGCAGAACGTGTCGATGCCCGGCGAAGACGCCGAGTCCGGCCGAGGGCTCGCCCTGGCGCTGGCAACACTCGACGAACTCGAGCACTCCGGCGTGGCCGGCGGCAACGTGTGGCGGCTCACGCGCCGGTTCCGTCGAGGCTCGTAGGTAGCCTGGAGCGGTGGCCTCCCCCGCCGTCGACGACTACCTGAAGACGATCTACCACCACACCGAGTGGCAGGACGCCCGGATGACGCCGTCCCAGCTCGCGGCGGTGCTGGGCCTCGCCCCCTCGAGCGTCACCGAGATGGTGCAGAAGCTCGCCGCGCAGGGACTGGTCACCCACCGTCCGTACGGGCCGGTCACGCTCACCGAGAACGGCGAGCGTCGCGCCGCCGCGATCATCCGTCGGCATCGGCTCATCGAGACCTGGCTGGTGCAGGAGTTCGGGTACAGCTGGGACGAGGTCCACGACGAGGCCGAAGTGCTCGAGCACACCGTCAGCGACCGGCTGCTCGCCCGCATCGACGAGCGACTGTGTCACCCGCGGTTCGACCCGCACGGCGATGCGATCCCCGACGCCGCCGGGCGCGTCGAGCGCGAGCCCTTCGTGCTGCTCTCGGCCGCCCCCGCGGGGCATCGGGGGCGCGTGCTGCGCGTCAGCGATCGCGACCCCGATCTGCTCCGAGCCCTCGAGGTCATCGGCATCGCGGTCGGGCACGAGATCGAGGTCCGCCCGGCGGCGCGGGTGTCGGTCGACGGCGGCGATGCGCTCACCCTGCCCGAGGGCGCGACGTCGGCCGTCTGGCTGAGCGCCTGAGCCCGCGGCATCCGCCCTCTCCCCCCGCCAGCTCTTTCTTGCTCGACGCCCTCGCACCCCACCCGCTCTCGCTCACGGCCAGTGGATGCCCGAGGTCTCCTCGCAGAATCGCCACAGTCGCTCGGCGACCTCGGGGTCACGGGTGATCTTGGATGGACGCTGCTTCGCGGGCCGGCCCCGGAGGGTGAAGCGCGGCCCCCAGAACTCCCCGCCGCCCACCGTCGGGTCGACGAGCGCGCGCACGAGCGGCCATGCGCCCTCTTCCTTCGACTGGGTGACGGGCCCCTGCAGGTTGTCGACGAAGCGCGCCCAGCGCGACGGCTCGTTGACCCCGTGGATGCCGGGGGTTCGCCCGCTGATGCTGTAGCCGGGGTGCGCGACGACGCTCGACACCGGCACACCGGCCGCGCGCAGCCGGCGGTCGGCCTCGAGTCCGAGCGACGTGCACGCCACCTTCGACTGCGCATACGCGCGCCAGGGCGTGTAGCCCTCGACGAGCTGCGGATCGACCGGGTCGTACGGCGAGAGCGTCGCCGCGATGCTGCCGACCCACACCATCCGCCCCGCGACCGCCGACAGCGAGGTCAGGAGAGCCCCTGCCAGGGCGAAGTGGCCGAGCACGTTGGTGGCGAAGACGACCTCGTTGCCGCCGTACGTCGTCTCACGGGTTCGGGGGGGATGCACGACGCCGGCGTTCAGCAGCACGCCGTCGATGTTCCACCGGGCGCGGGCGGTCGCCGCGGCCGCGCGCACCGATCCGAGGTTGCTGGTGTCCAGCAGCAGGGTCTCGGTGGGTCCGACGGTGGCCGCCTCGGGTACGCGACGCTCGACGGCGGCGCGTGCCGCGACGAGGCGGTTCGGATTGCGGCCTGTCATGACGACCCGCGCCCCCGCGCGCACCAACTGCTCCGAGGCGAAGTACCCGAGGCCCCGCGTCGCACCCGTCACGAGATAGGTGCGGCCGGTCAGATCCGGCAGCGCTTCGGGGTCCCAGTCGGGCGCGGTCACCCCTCCGACAGTAGACCTCACCTCGTCCGGTGGCATCCCCCACTCCCCCGGTACGCTGGCCTCATGCGGACCCGCGCCGATATCGAATGCTGGCTCACCGACATGGACGGGGTCCTCGTCCACGAGAATCGTCCGATCCCCGGCGCCGCCGAGCTGCTCGCGCAGTGGCGCGACCGCGCGACGCCGTTCCTCGTCCTCACGAACAACCCGATCTTCACCCCGCGCGACCTGAGCGCCCGGCTGGCCCGATCGGGTCTGGAGGTGCCCGAGGAGCGGATCTGGACCTCCGCCCTCGCGACCGCCGACTTCCTCCGCTCGCAGCTGCCCGGCGGCACCGCGTTCGTCATCGGCGAGTCGGGCCTGACAACCGCCCTCCACGAGGCCGGGTTCGTCATGACCGAGACCCAGCCCGACTACGTCGTCGTCGGCGAGACGCGGCAGTACAACTTCGAGGCGATCACCAAGGCGATCCGCTTCATCAACGACGGCGCACGCTTCATCATCACCAATCCGGATGCCACGGGCCCGACCCCCCACGGAGTCGTCCCCGCCACCGGGTCGTTCGCCGCGCTCATCACCCGCGCGACCGGCAAAGAGCCCTATGTCGTCGGCAAGCCCAACCCGATGATGTTCCGATCGGCGCTGAACCGCATCGGGGCGCACTCGGAGACCACCGGCATGATCGGCGACCGCATGGACACCGACGTCGTGGCCGGCATCGAGGCGGGTCTCCACACGATCCTGGTGCTCACCGGCATCAGCGACCAGACCGAGATCGAGCGGTACCCGTTCCGACCCGACGAGGTCGTCGACTCCGTCGCCGACCTGCTCGCGACCGAGCCCTTCGAATCCGACCTCGCCGAGGCGTCGGACATGGGCGCGCTCGACGGACTCTAGATCGCTCTCGGCCCCGCCCTCCCTCGGCCGATAGAGTCGCCGCATGGGAGTGCTCGACGACGGCGAGCAGGTCATCGCGAAGGATGCCGAGGCGTGGCGCTCGTGGTTGGACCAGAACCACCGCACCTCGCGGGGCGCCTGGCTCGTCAGACCGCGGCCGGGATCGGACCTCGACCTCATCGGCTACGAAGACGCCATCCTCCAGGCCCTGTGCTTCGGCTGGATCGACGGACCGGTCCGCACCTTCGACGAACGCACGAGCGGCCTGTGGTTCGCGCCGCGCCGACCCACCAGCGGCTGGGCGGCGACGAACAAGGCGCGGGTCGCGCGACTCGAAGCCGAAGGGCTCCTCGAAGAGGCTGGCATCCGCGCGATCGAGGTGGCGAAAGCCAACGGGGCCTGGGGCGTGCTCGACAACGCCGAGGCGCTGCGAGAGCCCGACGATCTCGCCGCCGCCCTGGATGCGACCCCTCAGGCCCGCGCGGCGTGGGACGCCTTCCCGTCGTCATCCCGCAAGTACGGCATCGGGTTCATCGACACCGCACGCCGGCCGGAGACGCGGGCCGCGCGCATCGCGAAGATCGTCGCCGACGCGACGGAAGGGAAGCGCCCATGATCTCCGAGACCGAGCAGACGCTGCTGCTGCTGACCAGCGCCCTGATCATCGCCGGCACGCTCGTGGTGCTGATCTGGCAGCTCGTGCGGTCGCGTCGCGGACGCGGCCCCCGCGACGGCGAGTAACCCGCTCCCTCGCCGAGGTGCGCGCTACTGCGGGGCCAGCCCCAGGTCGTCGAGGTCGATCGCGGCGAGCCACTGCAGCCCGGCCGCCTCGACGGCATCCTGCGCCCCGGTCTTGCGGTCGACGATCACCGCGACCGCGACCGGCTCCGCGCCCTCGCGCCGGAGGGCCTCGACGGCCTTCAGCGCCGACTGGCCCGTGGTGGAGGTGTCTTCGACGACGACGACGCGCCTGCCCGCGACATCCGCGCCCTCGATCTGCCGGCCCCGGCCGTGGTCCTTCGGCTCCTTGCGCACGACGAAAGCGTCGAGGGGGCGCCCCGCCCGCACCGACTCGTGCAGCACCGCGTTGGCGATCGGGTCGGCGCCGAGCGTCAGCCCCCCGACCGCGACGACGCCGTCGACATCGCGGATGAGATCCAGCATGATCCGCCCGATCGCGGGAGCCGCCCGGTGGTCGAGCGTCAGCCGGCGCATGTCGACGTAATACGACGCCTTCTTGCCGCTCGAGAGCGTGAAGTCACCGTGGAACACCGCCTCATCCGTGATGAGGGCGATGAGGGCCTGGCGGTCGGCTTCGATGTCGGGCGTGGAGGCGACGGTCACGACGACGAGTCTAGATCCGGCGCGGTTCTACGCTGGAGGCATGCGCCTGGCCACCTGGAACGTCAACTCGATCCGCGCCCGCGTCGACCGCATCGTCGACTTCGCCGTCCGCGAGAGCGTCGACGTGCTGGCGATGCAGGAGATCAAGTGCAAGGCCGAGCAGTTCCCTTACGAAAGGTTCGAAGAGGCCGGCTATCAGGTCGAGGCGCACGGGTTCTCGCAGTGGAACGGCGTCGCGATCGCGAGCAGGGCGCCGATCGACGATCTCCGCACCGAGTTCCCGGGAATGCCCGGGTTCGCGAAGGGACATGAAGGTCCGGATGCTCCGCAGGAGGCGCGGGCTCTGGGCGCGCGCATCGACGGGGTCGAGGTGTGGAGTCTGTATGTGCCGAACGGTCGCGCGCTCGGCGACCCGCACTACGACTACAAGCTGCACTGGCTCGCCGCGCTCGAGCAGTACACCCGCGACGCCCTCGCCGCGGAGCCCGGTCTGCCCCTGGCGCTCGTCGGCGACTTCAACATCGCCCCCACCGACGCCGACAACGGCGACCCCGCGGTGGTGCCCGGCTTCTCCACGCACGTCTCGCCGCCCGAGCGCGAGGCGTTCTCGGCGCTGCAGTCGGCCGGGCTCACCGATGTGGTGCGACCGCTCGTGCCCACCGGCTACACCTACTGGGACTACAAGCGGCTGAAGTTCCCCCGCAACGAGGGGATGCGCATCGACTTCATCCTGGGCTCGGCGGGCCTGGCGGAGAAGGTCACCGGGGCGCAGATCCACCGCAACGAGCGCAAGGGCGAGCTGCCGAGCGACCACGTGCCGGTCGTGGTCGACCTCGACCTGAAGCCGCCGGTGGAGGAAGACGACGACCGCCCCATGATCTTCGGCTGAACCCCGAAGCCGCGTCCTCGCGACCCTCTCCCTCACGGGGGAGCCGTATGCTAGCCCCACATCCTCGAAAGGGGAGCGCAATGGGGAGCGTGTCAGAGACCCGGGGGACCTCCCGCGGGTGGGGAAGAGGCGCGGCCGCGGCCGTGATCTCGATCGTCGTGGTGCACGCCGCACCGAGCGGCCGCCGGTGACCGCCGGGGGCGCGCGCGTCGTCGTCGTGGGCGCCGGGTTCGGGGGGCTCGCCGCCGCCGCCCGTCTCGCCGCCGCCGGCCACGATGTCACCGTCCTGGAGAAGCGCGACCTCATCGGCGGGCGCGCGTACCGGTACGACATCAACGGGTTCCGCTTCGACGGCGGGCCCACGGTCCTGACCGCCCCGTTCATGTTCGAGGAGCTGTTCGCCCTCGCCGGGGAGAAACTGTCCGACCATGTCGAGCTGGTTCCCCTCGACCCCTTCTACCGTGCGTTCGACGCCTCGGGCGGACGCTTCGACTTCCGGGCGTCGCTCGACGACTTCCGTGAGGAAGTGGCTCGGCGCAGCCCCGCCGACGTGACCGGCTTCGACCGGCTGCAGCGCAAGATCAGCGGCATCTTCGACGCGTTCTACCCGTACACCGAACGCTCCATGATGCAGCTGCACGTCATGCTGCGGATGCTCCCTTACCTCCTGCGACATGGTGCGGCGCGCGGCATGCAGCACCTGGTGAACACCACGGTGCGCGACCCGTTCCTGCGGCGCGCCCTGGCGTTCCATCCGCTCCTCATCGGCGGCGACCCGGCTCGCACCCCGTCGCTGTACGCCCTCATCGTGGAGTTCGAGCGCCGCTGGGGGGTGCACTACGCCATCGGCGGCACGAGCGCTCTCGTCGAGGCGATCGGCGCGCTGGTGCAGCGCCTGGGCGGCACGATCCGCTGCGGCGCGGAGGTCGACCGCATCGTCCACACCGGCGGACGGGTCACCGGTGTGCGGCTCGTCGACGGGTCGGAGATCGATGCCGACGTCGTCGTCTCGGGCGCCGACCCCGGCGCCACCTACGAGCGCCTGCTGGCCGGCGCGCCGCAGGCGGCGCCGTCGCGGATGCGGATGCGACGGAGCACGCCGAGCATGTCGCTGCACGTGCTGTACTTCGGCGCCGACCGCACCTGGCCCGACACCCCGCTCGCTCATCACAACCTCCTCCTCGGCGGAGACGCGCGCGCGGTCATGCAGCGCGTCTTCCGCCCGAAAGCCCGCGACCTCGAGGGCGGCGCGCACCTGAAGGCCGACGACCTCTTCCTCTACGTGCACGTGCCGACCCGCACCGACGCCTCAGTCGCACCGCCCGGGTGCGAGGCCCTGTACGTGCTCGTGGCCTCCCCCGCCCTTCCTCCGCACGGCGAGCGGTCGGCGGAAGCCGCCGCGGACGAGGCCGCCCGCGTGCGCCGTCTCGTGCTCGACACGCTCGACGAGCGGTTCCTCCCCGGTCTGTCCGACCACATCGTCGCCGAGCACGCGATCGGGCCCGAGCACTTCCGCGACGTCCTGCAGACGCCGCGCGGCGCGGGCTTCTCGCTCCAGCCCACCCTCTTCCAATCCGGCTGGTTCCGCCCGCACAACCGCTCGCGCGCGGTCCGCGGTCTCTACCTCGTCGGTGCCGGCACGCACCCCGGCGCCGGAGTGCCGGCGGTGCTCGCCTCGGGCAAGATCGCCGCCGGCCTGATCGGCGAGGAGTACCCCCGTGTCGTCGCCCGCCGGGCCGGCGACGCCGACACGACCCGTGTCGCCGACGAGGTGCCCTCGTGAGCGCCGGGACGACGTCGCAGGGCTTCGCCGCCGGGTTCGGCGAGAGCCCTGAGGTCGCGATCGACGACGTGCCGGTTCGCGGCATCCTTCCCGACTGGTTGGAAGGGTCGCTCCTGCGCAACGGCCCCGGGTCGTTCCAGGTGGGTGAGCGGCGCTACCGGCACTGGTTCGACGGTCTGGCGATGCTCCACCGGTTCACCGTTTCGAGCGGCCGGGTGTCGTATCAGAACCGGTTCCTCGAGACCGAGGCCTACCGCGCGGCGCGCGACGAGGGGCGCATCGCCTTCCCCGAGTTCGCCACCGACCCGTGCCGGTCGCTCTTCGCCCGCGCGATGGCGGTGTTCGACCCCCAGCCCACCGACAGCGCGAAGGTCAACATCGCCAAGGTGGCCGAGAAGTTCCTCGCCCTGGCAGAGACGCCGATCCAGGTCGAGTTCGACCCGGTGACCCTCAAGACCGTCGGGGTGACAGGGTGGGACACGTCGAATTTCGGACGGATGACGACGGTGCACCCTCAGCTGGATGACGCGCGGGGCGAGGCGATCAACCTCGTCACGCGCTTCAACGCCTCGAGCCAGTACGTCTTCCGCCATCTCGACACCGCCACCCCCGGGGCGACCCCCACGACGCTCGCGCGTCGGCGGGTGGGCGAACCCGGCTACATCCACTCCTTCGGCATGTCGGAGCGCTACCTCGTGCTCGCGGAGTTCCCCCTCGTGGTGAACCCCGTCTCGCTCCTGCTGTGGCTGAAGCCGTACATCGAGAACTTCCGGTGGAAGCCCGAGCGCGGGACGAAGTTCCACATCTTCGACCGGCAGACCGGCGCACACGTGAAGACCGTCACCTCGCCGGCCTTCTTCGCCTTCCACCACGTCAACGCCTACGACGACGGCGACGATGTGGTGGTCGACCTCGTCGGCTACGACGACGCGTCGGTGATCGAGGCGTTCTACCTCCATCGGCTCGAAGAGCCCGACGCGCGGATTCCTCCCGGCACCCTGCGCCGATTCCGCCTGCCCCTCCGGGGCGGGGGGAAGACCGTGACCGGCGAGCAGATCTCGCCGACGCCGATCGAGCTGCCGAGCCTCGACTACGCCCGGATGAACACCCGGCCCGACCACCGCTACGTCTACGGCGTCAGCCTCGGCGATGAGCCGGGCTTCTACGACCGCCTGGTGAAGATCGACAACGTCAGCCGCACCACCACGACCTGGCGAGCCGAGGCCTGCTACCCGGGAGAGGGCGTCTTCGTCGGACGCCCGGGGCGCGAGGCCGAGGACGACGGTGTGGTGCTGTCGGTGGTGCTGGACGCCGCGGCGGAGACGTCGTTCCTTCTGGTGCTCGACGCCGCCTCGTTCACCGAGACCGCCCGCGCCGAGCTCCCCCACGCGGTGTTGCACGGCTACCACGGCCAGTTCTACGGCGAAGTCCGCCCCACCTGACCCCCGCGCGTCACTCGTAGAGGTCGGGCGGTTCGGGTGTACAGCCCGCGGGTTCGGAGTTGCCGCTGATCGTGAAGTCCTCGCAGTACAGCCACTGCGCCTGCGTGAGGCCCAGGATGAACGAGATGACGGCGATTCCACCGACCACCCCGAGGATCAGCCAGCGCGTCGCGCGCCGCGTGAACGAGCCGAAATCGGGCCAGACGATGCGCACCAGCACCCACATGGTCAGCGGCAGGCCGACGACGATGACGAGGATCCCACCGACCGCGAGAAGCAGCGCCGCGAGGTTCGTCTCGCTCTCGTTGAAGAGGTACGACAGCACGATCCACAGCGAAGGGATGAGAAGGAGAAGCGCGCGAACGAGCTTCGCACCGACGGGCTTGCGCTCCACGAGGACGAACACCAGCGCTGCCGTGGACGCCGCCCACAGCGTCAGTAGCTGATCGAAGAAGAGGTCGCCCCACGCGCCGAGGGTGAAGGCGGGCCACCACACCACCAGCGACATCCCGACCATCACCACCCCGATCGGGACCACCCGCTCCGTCGCCGACGGCTCCTCGATCTGCTGTTCGCTCACCCGCCGCACGCTAGCAGCGGATGACCCCGACAGGCCGATGCCCCCGCGGAGCGTCCCGCGGGGGCATCGTGAGGGGTGTCAGACGTTCAGCTGAGCCGCCAGATAGCGAGCGGGCTTCAGCGAGAGCCGCGGCTCCGCATCGCGGAGGGTCTTGATCACGCGCACCTCGTCCTCGGGCGCGACACCGGCTTCCTGGATCACGCCGCGCGCCCAGTCGCGGGCACGCACGGTCACGGCCTCCCCCTCGCCCGGAAACAGCTCCGCGAGTTCGCGGCGCGGGTCATCCCGGTCGCCCCACAGGAGGTTCTCCATCTTCGCCATCATCCGCTCCTTCCCTTCGTCGCCACCACCCTCTCAAACGCGGGGGCCGCCTCGCCTCCCCCGCGAGGCGGAGAATCGTCGATCCGCCGGCGGGAGGATGCCGGCACGCATCGCCGCCCCTACCGTGGAAGGATGACCACCCCCGCATCCAGGATCACGCGGGCTCCTGCGACCCCCGCGGAACTTCGTGCCGACGTCGGCCTGGCCGTCGGCCTGTGCGTCGGCGCGGTGCTGAGCGCGGCACTCGGCTCTGTCGCCGGCCTCTACTACGGGACCGACACCGCTCAGATCCAGTGGTCTTTGCTGTACGGGGTCGGCCTGACCCTCCCCCTCGCCCTCCGTCGCCGATACCCCGAGGTCGTCGCCGTCGCCGTGTCGCTGGCGTACTTCATCGGCGTCAGCGTCCGGATCCCCGAGATCTACGTGGGCAACATCGCCGTCTTCATCGCGTTCTACACCGTGGGCGCCTGGGTCGACAACCGCCGACGCGCGCTCATCGTGAGGGCGCTGATCATCGTCGGGATGTTCCTCTGGCTCCTGGTCACGACTTTCCAGTCGGCGACGGCGCCGACCGAGGAGGGACTCTCGCGCGAAGGCGTGTTCTCGCCGTTCGTCGCGTTCATGCTGATCCAGTTCCTCGTCAACGTCGCCTTCTTCGGCGGCGCCTACTACATGGGGGATCGCGCCTACGCCTCCGCCCTGCAGCGCCACGCGCTCGAGCTGCGCACCGGCGAGCTCGAGAAGGAACGCGAGGTGACGGCAGCCCAGGCTGTTGCGCTCGACCGGGTCAAAATCGCCCGCGAACTGCACGACGTCGTTGCCCACCATGTGTCGGCGATGGGCGTGCAGGCGGGTGCGGCCCGCGCGGTGATCGAGAGGGATCCGGATGCCGCGCGCGCGGCCCTCGCCGGAGTGGAGGCGTCTGCCCGTTCGGCACTGGAGGAGCTGCGTCACCTGCTCGAAACCCTCCGCACGCCCGACGCCGGGTCCACCGACGCGTCGACGCTGTCCCTGAAGGACGTCGCCGCGCTCGTCGCCCATGCCGAGGAGAACGGCCTGCCGACGAGCTACACCGTCATCGGCGACCCGAGACCCCTGCCCGACGTCGTGCAGGTGAACCTCTACCGCATCGCCCAGGAGGCGCTCACGAATGCACGGCGTCACGCCGGGCCCGACGCGCGTGCCGACGTGCGCCTGCGATTCGAGCGGGACGGGGTCGAGCTCGAGATCACCAACACCGGCCGCGTGGCCACACCCATGCGACCCGGTCTCGGGCTCGTGGGGATGCGCGAGCGCGCGGCCGCGTCCGGCGGCACGCTCGAGGCCGGGCCCCGCGTGCGCGGCGGATTCCGGGTGCGGGTGCACGTGCCGCTTCCCGCCGCGCCCCCGGCGGCGCCGAGGGATGACGCTGCCGTGACGACCGGAGCGGTCCGATGATCCGCGTCCTCCTCGTCGACGACCATGCCGTCATGCGGGCGGGCTTTCGCATGATCCTCGAATCCGAGGATGACATCGCGGTGGTCGCAGAGGCGGCGAACGGCTCCGAGGCGGTCGCCGCGGCATCCGTCCATTCTCCCGACGTGATCTGCATGGACGTGCAGATGCCCGGGATGGACGGGATCACCGCGACCCGCGCCCTCGTCGAGGCGGGATCGGAGGCTGCCGTCCTCATCGTGACCACCTTCGACCGCGACGACTACCTCTTCGAGGCGCTGTCGGCGGGGGCCAGCGGATTCCTGCTGAAGAACGCCGGGCCCGAGGAGCTCGTCCACGCGGTGCGGGTCGCCGCCGCGGGCGACGCGCTGCTCGCACCCGAGGTCACGCGCCGGGTGATCCAGCGGTTCGCGGGCGGCGGCGCGGACTCGGCCCTGAACGCGGCGCCGCGCCCGGCCCCGCCCACCTCGGTCGAGGAGGATCGGCCGAGCGGCGGACCTTTCGCGTCGGATCGTCCGCGTCTGGACCGAATCTCCTCGTCCGGGCCGACGGCGGCGGCGCCCGACGCCGCGCCCGCCGCGCCCGTCGTCGAGCTCACCGATCGCGAGACCGAGGTGCTGCGCCTCGTCGCGCAGGCGCTCAGCAACGCCGAGATCGCCGAGCGGCTCTTCATCGGCGAGGCCACGGTGAAGACCCACGTCTCCAACGTGCTGCAGAAGCTCGGCGCCCGCGACCGGGTCGCCGCGGTGGTCTACGCTCACCGGCACGGCCTCACCTGAGAGCGCGTCAGTCGCCCATCTCTCCCGTGCGGAGCGGGCCGGCGGGGGCGTAGCGAAGCAGCACGGCCCCCTTCTCGGACACGATCGGATCGCCGAGCAGCGTGAGCGTCGCGGGCGACGCCCCCTCGGGGAACACCCGCTTGCCCCGACCGATCACCACCGGGTAGGTGTAGAGCCGGAGCTCGTCGAAGGCCTCCGCGGCGAGGAGGGACTGCACGAAGTCGACGCTCCCGATGACGTGGATGCTCTCGTGCACCGCGCGGAGCGCGATGACGCCCGCCACCGCATCGTCACCCAGAAGCGTCGAGCCCTCCCAGGCGAGCGCGGGGGCGCCCCGGGACGCGACGTACTTCGGGATCGCGGCGAACTTCCGGCCGATGCGGCCGGCGCCGTCGCCCTCGACGTGGTCCGGCCAGTAGGCGGCGAAGATGTCGTACGTGCGCCGCCCGAGCACGAGCGCGTCCATCTCGTCGATGCCGCGGGCGATCTCGCGCCCCTCGATTTCGCCCATCACGGGCGCCTGCCAGCCGCCGTAGGGGAAGTCGCCCGATCGGTCTTCATCGGGCGCCCCCCGGCGCCTGGGCGACACCGTCCAGCGAGACGAACAGGTCGATGATGATGCGTCCGGTCACAGGTCCCCCTCGGCGTCGCGCTGACGTCGACAGCCATCCTCGCCCCTCGAGACCCCGGCCGGAAGAGCGACAGCCCCGGCCCGCCGAAGCGGAGCCGGGGCTGTCGAGGGGGGATGCGTCAGGCGCTGACGAGCTCGTGCGCGTAGCGGTCGACGAGGGCGTTGAACGCCTCGAGGTAGCCGACGAGGAACGCGGCGGTCTCGTCGTTGGTGACCTCACCCGAGTCGGTGAACAGACCCGGGGTGGTCTGGATGTAGCCCTCGGGCTGTCCGAGCGACGGGGCGTTGAAGTGGCTGAGGATGGCCTTCAGGTGCTGCTGGCCCGCGGCGGTGGCGATGCCACCCTGCGAGGTGCCGATGACGGCGGTGGGCTTGCCGTCGAAGGAGTTCTGACCCCAGGGGCGCGCGGCCCAGTCGAGGGCGTTCTTCAGCACGCCGGGGATGGAGCGGCTGTACTCGGGGGTGACGATGATGACGCCGTCGACGTCGGCGAGCGCCTGCTTGAAGTCGCGGGCGACCTCGGGGTAGTCGGCGTCGTAGTCGGGCGAATAGAACGGCAGGTCCTTGATCGGGATCTCGACGAGGGTCGTGCCCTCCGGGGCAAGACGCGCGAGCGCCTCGGCCAGGCGCCGGTTGATCGACGTCGACGAGATGCTCCCGACGATGTACCCGATGGTGCGGTTGCTCATTGAGTTCTCCTCCATAGATGGCGTCTCCCGGCGGGAGACCGCCGTCGGACATTCCAAGAGGGTGAAAGTCGCGGCATCCCTTATGTATTCCCGCGTATGGAAATTTTCTCTCGATGTCGAGGGATCCCCCGCAGGGGGGAGGGCCGAGCGAGCGCGAAACCCGCCCGGGGACGGATGTCGCGGCGCGACGTTCTCCGTAGCGTCGATGTCATCCCCCGCCGGTCCCGACCAGAAGGAGCACCCATGCTGGAACTGAGAGGCATCACCAAGGCGTACGGCGGCCGCCGCGCGCTCGACGACGTGTCGTTCGACGTGCGCCCGGGACGCCTGACGGGCTTCGTCGGCGGCAACGGCGCCGGCAAGACCACGACGATGCGCATCGTCCTCGGGGTCCTGGGCAAAGATGCCGGCACCGTCACGCTCGATGGATCTCCCGTCACCTCCGCCGACCGCCGCCGCTTCGGGTACATGCCCGAGGAGCGGGGGCTGTACCCGAAGATGAAGGTGCTCGAGCACATCGTCTATCTCGCGCGCCTCCACGGATTCTCCAAGGCCGACGCCACCGCCCGCGCCACCGCACTGCTCCAGGAGCTCGGCCTCGGCGAGCGCCTCGACGACAACATCGAGACGCTGTCGCTCGGAAACCAGCAGCGCGCCCAGATCGCCGCCGCTCTCGTGCATCAGCCCGAGGTGCTGATCCTCGACGAGCCGTTCTCGGGGCTGGACCCCCTCGCGGTCGACGTGGTCGCGAGCGTGCTGCAGCAGCGGGCCGCGGCCGGCACATCGGTGCTGTTCTCCTCGCATCAGCTCGACGTCGTCGAGCGCCTGTGCGACGACCTCGTCATCATCGCCGGTGGCCGCGTGCGCGCCGCCGGCGCCCGCGACGCCCTGCGCGCGGAGCACTCGGCCCACCGGTACGAGCTCGTGTCGGCCGGCGACGCCGGGTGGCTGCGCGACGAACCCGGCGTGAACGTCGTCGACTTCGACGGCGGGTACGCCGTGTTCGACGTCGATTCCGAGGAAGCCGCGCAGCGGGTGCTCCGCCGCGCGGTGGCCCAGGGAGATGTCGCGAGCTTCGCTCCGCAGCATCCCACCCTCGCCCAGATCTTCAAGGAGGTCATCCAGTGAGCACGTCCACCCTGCCCACCGCACCCAGCACCGCGCAGAGCGTGTGGCTGGTCGCCGAGCGCGAGATCGGGTCGAAGCTGCGCAGCAAGGCCTTCGTCATCTCCACCGCGATCCTCATCCTCGGCGCGCTCGCCCTGGTGATCTGGGGCGGCTTCACCGCCGGGAACTCGTCGGGCACGCCCGTCGCGGTCACCAGCAACGCGTCGCAGTACGTCGAGGGCGTCGAGGGGCTCGAGGTCACCGACGTGAGCGACCGCGCCCAGGCCGAGGATCTCGTCGCCTCGGGTGACGTCGACGCCGCGGTCGTGGGCGACTCGTCGTCGCCGCTCGGCTTCGTCATCATCGCCGACTCGAGTCCGCCCACCGACCTCATGCTCACCCTGGCGCAGGTGCCGCCCGTGGAGCTGTTGAACCCGGATGAGACCAACCCCCTCCTGCGCTACTTCGTCGCCCTCGGGTTCGGCATCGTGTTCCTCCTCGCCGCGTCGCTCTTCGGCGGCACCATCGCGCAGAGCGTCGTCGAGGAGAAGCAGACCCGCGTGGTCGAACTGCTGATCTCGGCCGTGCCGACACGCGCCCTTCTGGCCGGGAAGGTCATCGGCAACACGGTCCTCGCGGTGGGGCAGATCCTGGTGCTCGCCGCCGTCGCCGTCGTGGGACTCACCGTCACCGACCAGACCGCGTTGCTGCAGGGCCTCGGGGCGCCGATCGCCTGGTTCGCCGTGTTCTTCCTCTTCGGTTTCGTGCTGCTGGCCGCACTGTTCGCCGCGGCGGCGGCGATGGTGTCGCGGCAGGAGGACATCGGGTCGACCACGACGCCGTTGACCATGCTGATCATGGCGCCGTACTTCCTGGTCATCTTCTTCAACGACAACTCGCTGGTGCTGACGATCATGTCCTACGTGCCGTTCTCGGCACCCGTGGGCATGCCGATGCGACTCTTCCTCGGCGAGGCGCAGTGGTGGGAGCCGCTGGTGTCGCTCGCGATCCTCGCCGCGACCTGCGTCGGCGCGATCCTCGTCGGCGCGAAGATCTACGAGAACTCGCTCTTGCGCATGGGGGCACGCGTCAAGCTGCGGGAGGCGCTGGCCGCCTGAGGCGCCGCGCCAGGGGGGATGCCGGAGTCCCGGCATCCCCCCTCTTCTTCGCGGTGAGAAGCCCCATCGACGAACTAGGGTGGCGAGCATGAGCGCTGCGGAGAAGACGGCCACCGACCTGACCACGCTGATCATCCTCGGGGCCTCCGGAGATCTCACCTCGAGGCTCCTCCTCCCCGCCCTCGGGCAGCTGCTCACCCGTGAGTCCGACCGCCGGATCCACCTCCGCGGCGCGGGAATGGATGACTGGGATGACGACCACTGGCGCGAGGTCGTGAAGGCGTCGTTCGCCACGACCGGATCGGAGAAGGCCTTCCCCTCGGTGGCGGCGACGACCTATACGAGAGCCGACATCACCGACCCCGCCGATCTCACCGCGCTCATGAGCGGCAACGACGGCCGGGTCGCGCTGTACTTCGCCGTGCCGCCGGCGATCACCGAGCGCGCGTGCCAGGCGCTGACCGGGCTGGAGGTTCCCGAGGGCCTCATCCTCGCGATCGAGAAGCCGTTCGGCAGCGATGAGAAGACCGCCCGCGCCCTGAACGAGACCGTCGCGAAGATCGTCCCCGAGTCGCAGGTCTTCCGCATCGACCACTTCCTCGGCCGCTCGACGACCCTGAACATCCTCGGTGCGCGCCTGGCGAACCGGGTGCTCGAGCCGGTGTGGTCGGCCGAGCACATCGAGTCGATCTTCATCGGCTACGACGAGACCCTCGGGCTCGAGGGCAGGGCCGGGTACTACGACCACGCCGGAGCGCTGGTGGACATGATCCAGAGTCACCTCCTGCAGGTGCTCGCGATCGTCGCGATGGAGCCCCCGGCGTCACTGTCGGAGATCGACTTCCGCGAGGCGACCGGCGCGGTCCTCCGCGCCACCGACGTCTGGCAGGACGATCCGGTGGCCTCCTCGCGCCGCGCGCGCTACACCGCCGGCGTCGTGCAGGCGCGCCCCCTCCCGTCGTATGTCGATGAGCCGGGGGTGGATGCGGCACGCGACACCGAGACGCTCGCCCAGGTCGTCTTCGAGGTGCGCAACGCGCGGTGGCAGGGAGTGCCCTTCACCCTGCGGTCGGGGAAGGCGCTGGATGACGCGGAGCGCGAGGTGATCGTGCGGTTCAAGCCGGTGCGCCACCTGCCCGACGGTCTCACCGGGAGCACGGAGCCCACCGTGCTCCGCTTCGCGCTGGGTCCCGACCGGATGACGCTCGAACTGAACGTCAGCGGAGACGGCAACGCCTTCGAACTCGAACGCGCCCCGCTCATCGCCGACCTCGGCGAGGGAACTCTCAAGGCCTATGCCGAGGTGCTGTCGGGAATCCTCGACGGCGATGCGATGCTCGCCGTCCGCGGTGACGCGGCCGAGCAGTGCTGGCGGATCGTGCAGCCCGTGCTCGACGCGTGGCGCAGCGGCGAGGTGCCGCTGGACGAGTACCCCGCCGGCACCGACGGTCCCGCGGCGTGGCCGCGGCCGTAGTCGACCCGGCTAGCTGACTCCCCCGTCCCACGCGCGCACCCGGTGCACCGTCGCCGACTTCGGATAGGCGCCCGAAGGCGGTCCGATCTCGAACAGATCGATGAGCAGGAACATCGGTGAGGCGGGGGCCTGCGGCATCCGTTTGATCACTTTCCCTTCGACCCCGATCACCGTCTCGCCGTCGCCCCAGATCGCCGTCCACGTGTGCGGGCGCGAGGCGTCGAACGGAAGCGTCACCTCGCTCATGTCGCTCGTGAGCCGCGGGTCGCTGTGCGCCTTGATGCCGGTGCGCGCAGTCGTGGAGTCACCGATCGCGGAGGCGTCGATCTCGAAGACGCAGATCTCGCCGGCGTCGGCGGCCGAGAGGTGCTCGGTGCCGACGAACCACGCGGCGAGCATGCAGTCCGGGTCGCGCGAGGCCGAGACGGTGATGTCGACCCGACCCGACGTCGGCGCCCAGAGCAGGCGTGACGGCGTCTCGGTACGCACCGTCAGACCGTCGTCGCGGTGGCGGTGCGTGCCGATCGTCGACCCGACGGGACCTGAGAACGAGCCGGTCTGGATGTTGGAGACGCGCAGCGGCGCGTCCTCGGGTCGCCAGTCGAGCTGATCGGCGTCGATGCGCAGCTGCAGCCCGGCGCGGCTGAGGGCGTAGCGCGCCTCCGACCGGTCGGGCGTCGTCCAGTGCGGGAGGTAGTGCGCCACCCACCGCTCGGGGTCGAGCCCGCGCGAGAAGTCGTCGTCGAAGAGCGGCGGGTGCGTCGGCGGGGCGGGCAGCGCGGTCGTCATCCGGGCAGATCGTCGTCTTGGAAGACGGCGAGCACGTTGCCGGCCGGGTCTCGGAACCAGGCGATGTCGGGCCCGTTGTCGGTGGCGTGGACGATGCCGCGGTGATCGGTGGGGAACTCGTCGTCGGAGTAGATCTTCGTGTTCACTCCGCGCGCGTTCAGGTCGTCGACGGCGGCGCCGAGGTCTCGCACCGGGAAGTTCAGGATCGTGTAACTTGCGGGCTCGTGATTCGGCTTGTCGTAGATCAGCACCCGGCCGCCCGAGGCGACGTCGAGCACGAGGAAGCCCATGTCGTTGTCGGAGACCGTCATGCCCAGCGTGTCGCCGTAGAAGCGGCGCGCCGCCTCGATGTCGTCGACGCTGAAGCCGGGGAAAGCGTGGTCGGTGGTGAACATGGATCCTCCCGAGTGGTGTCGGTGCCAGCCTGGCGCGTTCGGCGGGCGGCGTCCAGGGCTGACGGCGTCTGATTGTTGACAGGCGTTGAACAGTTGTTCAATGATGTGCTTCGTGACACCTCCCTCCCCGGCTTCCGACGTCACGCGCCAGCGCATCCTCGATGCCGCGGTGGCGTGCTTCGCCCGCGACGGGTTCGCCTGCTCCGTCCGCACGATCGCCGCCGAGGCGGGCGTGAGCGCGGCGCTGGTCATCCACCACTTCACCGACAAAGCCGGCCTTCGTCGCGCCTGCGACGCCGCCGCGCTCCACGCCGTGACCCACAAGGGCTCACCCGACGACGAGGCGAGCCGCCGGTCCGCGGCGGAACACCTGACGCCTCACGTCCGCTACATCGCACGCGCGTTGATCGAGGGCGGCGACGGCGCAGCCGCGGTGTTCGACGCGCTCGTCGCGTCGTCCGATCGCGTCCTCGACACCGAGGGGATGGTCGCCGACGCCACAGCGGCGGCGCGAGAGGACGCCCGCGTCGCGCTCACCGCCTATTCGCTCGCCCCCCTTCTCCTCGGCGGCCTCATTGCCCGCCGCTTCGAACGAGAAGAGGTCGACGCCGACGTGCTCCTGCGCCTCCACAGCGGTCTGGCGGCCATCGGCCCGCTCCTCGCCCGCGGGGTTCGACCGTGAAGCTCCTCCTGCTCACAGCGGGGTCGCGCGGAGACGTCGAGCCCTTCGCCGCACTGGCTCGCCGGGCTCGGGAGCGCGGCCACGAGGTCACGCTCGCGATCCCGGACAACTCCGGCGTCGACCTCGACGGGCTTCAGACGGCCTCGCTGGGAGCGGACTTCCAGGCGATGATCGCCGCTCAGGGAACATCCATCCGCCAGGCCATGCGGAACTTCTCCTCGGTCGTCCGCCCGACCATGCGGGCGGTGATCGTCGGGTCGGCGCAGATCGGGCTCGCCCACGGAGCCGACGCGGTCATCGCCCACCCGAAGGTGCTCTCGGCTCCCCTCATCGCGGCGCGCCTCGGGGCGAAGCTGTTCGCCGTCGAAACCGTGCCCACCACCGTTCCCACCCGCGACTTCCCGGCCGCGGGAACGGTGTCGTTCGACCTGGGTCCCCTCAACCGCCTCACCTACCGCGCGGGCGGGGCCGCGGCGTCGATGTTCCGGCGAGAGCTGCGCGAGGCGGCGCGGGTGCTCGGCGATCCTCGGCCGCGGGCGCCCCGGGCCACACTTCTTCCGATCAGCCCACTGATCCTCTCGCGCCCGGCCGACTGGCCTCCGACAGCTCATCTCACGGGCGCCTGGAGCGGCCGCTCCGACGGGCGATCGGATGCCGCGGTGGCGGCGTTCCTGGCCCGCGGACCCTCGGTGTCGGTCGGCTTCGGGTCGATGGCACAGGGCGATCCGCTCGCGCGGGGTGCGGCGTTCGTCGCGGCGGCGCGCGAGCGCGGACGGCAGACCCTGGTGCTCCGCGGCTGGGGAGGTGCCGACGTGCCGCCCGAACTGCGGGGCGACGACGTGCTGGTCATCGACGACGCTCCGCACGACCAGGTGTTCCCCTTCGTCGACGTGGCGGTGCATCACGGTGGTGCGGGGACCGCCCAGGCCGCCGTGCGCGCCGGCACACCGTCGGTGATCGTGCCGTTCCTGGCGGATCAACCCTTCTGGGCCCGGACGCTGCAGGCTCGCGGCCTCGCTGCCGCCCCGCTCTCCCGGCGCCGGGTGACAGCGCGGCACGCGGGTGACGCCATCGACGAGGCCCTCCGGTGCCGGCCGCGCGCGGCCGAGCTCGGCCCCCTCGTCGCGGCGGAGGACGGCACCGGCCGCGCTTTCGAGCTGATCGAGGAGGCGTAGGCCGGGAACGCCGAGCGCGCTCGTCCCGAACTCCTGCAGAATCGGCAGATCCGCCGGCCTCGGGGCGTTATGCGCGGTTCTGGGCGCGGATTGCAGGAGTTGGGGTCACGTGTGCGCGGCGGGCGGGTTCTTGTCGGGGTGCAGGACCGTGAAGAGCGAGTACGTCTCGCCGTCGGGGTCGGGTCCGCGCTCCTTGAACTCGTTCACCAGCGCGTAGAGCCGCTCCTGCAGCTCTTCCCTGTGGGCGTCGTTGAGCTTCAGCCCCAGCCACGTCGTGTCGAGGTCATCGTCGGCGACCCCCTCGATCTGCTGCAGAAACGTCTCGACCAGCACGTGCGAGCCCCCCGGCATCGAGGTCCGCCACGACAGGCCGGTCGCCCGGTAGGGCACCTCTCGCGCGCCCTGCGCACCGGCGCGCTCGGGCTCGGGGGCGAGATAGCCGGTGTTCACCAGGGTCCGCACGTGGTGGAGCATCGTCCCGGGGTTCACCCCGAGCAGCTCTGCGAGCTCCTTGTTCGTGCGCGCCTCGAACGCGCACAGGCGCAGCACCCGGAGACGCAGAGGCGAGCTGAGCGCGCGCATCCGCGCCTCGGTCTCAGGATCGCCGGGGCGCAGCTCCACCCGTCCGCCGCTCACCCCCTCACTCAACCACACCGATTGACTTTCCTCAATCAGCGGGTCACACTGATCGACATGTCTCAATCAGTCGCGGTCGACACCGCAGCGAAAGGATCGCTCTGGCGTGACCGCAACTTCCTCACGATGTGGACCGGGCAGGCGTTCAGCCAGTTCGGCTCGCAGATCACCGAACTCGCGATTCCGGTGCTCGCCGTCATCCTCCTGCAGGCGACCGAGTGGGAGGTCGGCGTCCTGAACGCCGCCAACGTCGCCGCGTTCCTCATCGTCGGCCTGCCCGCCGGCGCCTGGATCGATCGGATGCGAAAGCGCCACGTCATGATCTGGGCCGACCTGGTCAGGGCGCTCGCGCTCGGCTCGCTGCCGCTGCTGTGGTTCGCCGGGATCCTCGAGATCTGGCACCTCATCGCCGTCGCGCTCGTGATGGGTGTCGCCACCGTCTTCTTCGATGTGTCGTACCAGAGCCTCATCCCCTCGCTCGTACGGCCGGGCCAGATCGCCGAGGCCAACGGCAAGCTCGAGGCGACCCACCAGGTCGCGGGGCTCGCGGGGCCGGCGGTGGGCGGCTGGCTCGTGGGCGTCCTCGCCGCCCCCGTCGCGATCCTCGCCACGGTGGCCACCTACCTCGCCTCCTTCGTCGCCCTGCTGTTCACCCGCGACCACGAACCGCCCCACGAGCGCGAGAGCCGCCGTCCGTTGCACCGCGAGATCGGCGAGGGACTCGGCTGGGTGTTCGGCAATCCGCTGCTCCGCCGCATCGTCTGCACGACCGGCACCGCGAACTTCTTCGGCACGATCGCCACGACGCTGCTGCCGATCTTCGTGCTGCGCGAGCTCGGTCTCTCCCCCGAGATGCTCGGCATCGTGTTCTCGCTCTCGGCCGTCGGGGGCCTCCTCGGCGCCATCGCGACGCCGCACATCGTGAAGCTCATCGGCGAGGCGCGCGCCATCCCGATCAGCGCCATCATCTTCTGCCTGGTGCCGTTCTTCCTCCCCGCGATCTCGCTCGTCCCCGAGCTCGCCTTCCCCCTGCTGGTCATCCAGTTCTTCGCGCTGAGCTTCTCGGTGCTGCTCTACAACATCACGCAGGTCACATTCCGGCAGCGCATCACCCCCGCGCGCCTGCTCGGGCGGATGAATGCCTCGATCCGCTTCGTCGTCTGGGGCGTGATGCCGATCGCCGCACTCGTCGCCGGCGCCCTCGGCACCTGGATCGGCACAGTGCCGACCCTGTGGATCGCCGCAGCCGGCGAACTGCTGTCGTGCCTGTTCGTGGTGATCGGCCCCTTCTGGGGGATGCGAGAGCTGCCCGACGCGCACGCAGACGCCTAGGAGCCGTTCCCACGGGACGCAAGCCCCGGCCCGACCCGGTGCCGGGCGTGGTTGAGTGTGAGCATGGTCGCACGCATCCTCTCCATCGGCACGGCGGTTCCCGCCACCGCGCTCGCCCAGAGCGATGTGCGCGACTTCTTCGTCCGGCAGCCCGGCGTCGACCGGCTCACCGGCCGGCTGATCGGCGCCGCCTTCGACGCCGCGGCGATCGATCGCCGGCACACCGTCCTGCACGAGTTCGGGTCGGTCGGAGAAGCGGCCGCGCCGGCCGCCCCCGGCGGCGGGTTCATCAGCGCCGCAGGAGCCCTCAACCGGCCGTCGACGGGCGACCGCAACGCCGCCTACACGGCGCTCGCACCCGAACTCTCCGCGCGGGCCGCACGCGCCGCGCTCGAGGACGGCGGGGTCGCGGCATCCGATGTCTCCCATGTCGTGACCGTCTCCTGCACGGGCTTCTTCGCGCCGGGCCCGGACTACCGGCTCGTCCGCGATCTGGGGCTGAGCACAACCGTCGAGCGGTATCACCTCGGGTTCATCGGTTGTGCGGCGGCGCTTCCCGGGCTTCGTGCGGCCGCGCGGATCTGCGCGGCCCAGCCGGAGGCCGTCGTGCTGGTCGTGTGCACCGAGCTCTGCTCGCTGCACATCCGCGCCTCGGACGACCCGCAGCAGATCGTGGCCGCGTCGGTGTTCGCCGATGGATCGGCCGCAGCGATCGTCACTGCCCGCGCTGATCTGGCGGCCGGGGCACCCGGCGCGACGCTCGAGCTCGACCGCTTCGCCACGACGCTGACCAGTGAGGGCGAGTCCGACATGGTCTGGACGATCGGCGACGAGGGCTTCCTCATGACCCTCTCGGCCGAAGTCCCCCGCATCATCGGACGCGAGATCCGGAACGCCGTCGGGGGATTCCTCGGCGGCGAACAGCCGACGACGTGGGCCGTGCACCCCGGCGGTCGAAGCGTGCTCGACCGGGTCGAGCAGGGTCTCGAGCTCTCGGATACCGCTCTCGACGAGTCGCGCGCGGTGCTGCGCGACTACGGCAACATGTCGAGCGCGACGATCCTGTTCATCCTTCAGCGATTGCTGCAGAGCGATCTGGGCGAGGGTGACCGCGTGGCGGCGCTCGCCTTCGGCCCGGGATTGACCGTGGAATCGGCTCTGCTCACCGCGCGCACCGGCGGGCACGCGTGACCCTCGCGGTGCGCGACACGCAGTTGCGGGAGCTCATGGACGACCCCGCGTGCGATCTCTCGCGCCTGAATGCGACCCTCCGCCGCTTCGCGGTGGTCAACCGCCTGGTATCGGGATGGGGCGCCGTGTACCGGTCACGGGTCGCGCCGTATCTGCGCGGGCTCGGACGCCCGGCCCGGGTGCTCGATCTCGGATGCGGCGGGGGCGACGTCATCGCCCGGCTCGCCGCGCTCGCGCGCCGTGACGGGCTGGCGGCCGAGTGGCTCGGCGTCGACCCCGATGAGCGGGCGGTGTCGGTCGCGACGCGGTATGCCGGTTCGGGCATACGGTTCGAGGCCACCGACTCGGGCACGCTGCGATCACGCGGCGACCGGTTCGACCTCGTGCTCTCCAACCACGTGCTGCACCACCTCGACCCGGCCGCGTTCGCGGCGTTCCGCGATGATTCGCTCGCACTGGTTCAGGGACCTTCCGGCGGCGTCGTGCTGCACGGCGACATCGCCCGCGGGCACCTGGCGTACGGGCTGTATGCCGTGGGGATCACGCCGCTCGCCCCGGGCTCGTTCCTGCGGACGGACGGGCTCCGCAGCATCCGTCGCTCGTATACCGCCCCCGAGCTCGCAGCCGCCCTCGGGCCGGGGTGGCGGGTCGAACAGCCGGCACCGTTCCGGGTGCTGGCCGTGGCGGAGGCCCGCCATGCCTGACGTCGTCGTCGTGGGCGCCGGACCCGTCGGTCTGCTGGCAGCCGCCGAGCTGCGACGCCTCGGCTGCGACGTCACGGTGATCGAGCGTCGGCCGGTCGCGGGGCCCGGATCACGGGCGATCGGGCTTCATTCGCCGTCGCTTGCCGCCCTCGAACCGGGGGGATACACCGAGCGCCTGCTCGCCGAGGCGCTGCGCGTGGATCGGGGGGAGGCGCGCGCGGACGGCGAGGTGCTGGGGGTGGTGCGCTTCGATCGGCTGTCGCGCCGCTTCCCCTTCGTCGCGACCCTGCCCCAGGCCGCGACCGAACGGGTTCTGACGGATGCCGCGCCGGACGTGGACCGGGGGGTCACCGTGCGAGGTGTCGTGGCCGAGCGCGCGGCGGTCCGGATCGATGTCGAGCGGGCAGAGGGGCCCGGCGAGATGCGCGCGGCGGTGGTGGTCGTGGCCTCGGGGGCGGGGGCGCGCGATCTCGTCTACCGCCCCGGCGCCGTCGCCGTGCGCGAATACGCCGACCGGTATCTCATGTCCGACGCACCGGCCGGCGGCCGGCCGGTCGCCGAGGTGCACCTCGACCGCGGGGGCGTTCTGGAGTCGTTCCCGATGCCGGGTGGACTGCGCCGGTTCGTCGCGTGGGATCCGTCGCCTGACGAAGACGCCCCCGCCGCGCGGACCGCTCGGCTGCGGGCGGCCGTCGCCGACCGCGTCGGGGCGGATGAGGCAGCCTCGATCACGGGGGCGACGTCGTTCCGGGTGCGCCGGGCCGTCGCGCCGCGGCTGCGACGCGGGAGGGTCGTGGTGATCGGCGACGCGGCCCACGAGGTCAGCCCGATCGGCGGGCAGGGGATGAACCTCGGGCTGCTGGATGCCGCCACGCTCGCACCGCTCGTTGCGGCGTGGGCGCGGCGCGGCGACGCGCCCGATGCCGAGCTCGCGCGATGGGAGCGGCGCCGGGTCGCCTCCGCGCGGCGCGCGGCCATGCTGGCGTCGCTCAACACCGGGCTCGGGCGACCGCTCGGCGCAGCCGGGGATCGGGCGCGCCGAGCGGCGCTGCGCGTGCTCCTCGCGGGGCCGGGTGGTCGCGCGTTCGCCCACGCCTACGCGATGGGCCTCGACCTCGACGCGTGAGGGCGCCCGCCCCAGCGCGAGGGTGCACTCCCCACCCGCGAGGGTGCACTCCCTACCCGCGAGGGTGCACGCGCTGGCCGGCCTCGCCGTCGACGCGTAGCGTGGTTTCGTGAGCTTCTCCGATGTCGTGAACCACCTCGACGCGACGCAGGTCGTCGCGATCATCACCCGCCGCCAGGACGGGTCGCCCACCGCCACCCCGATCTGGGCCGTCGTGATCGACGGCGTTCCCTATGTGCGCTCCGCCTACGGCGAGAAGGCGTGGTGGTATCGCCACGTGACGGCCGGTCGCGAGGTCGCGTTCGCAATGCGCGACGGCGCGGTGGCCGAACGCGACAAGGAAGCCGCCCTCGAGCTTCCGCGTGAGCGCGTCGCGCTCGAGCCCGTGCCTGTCGACGACCCGATCAACGACCGCATCGACGAGGCTCTCTGGGCGAAGTACGCCGACGCGCCCTCATCGGTCGAGGAGACGATCACTCCGCGCGCCCGCGCCTGCACCTTCCGCGTCGTCGCCCCCTGACCCTCAGGTCCGGCGCTCGTGCCGCCGGGGCTTGAGCCTCGGCGGAGCGTCGGTCGCCGGCATCCATTCACACGTGAAGCTCCCGCGATAGCCGAAGAGGAAGCCGAACCGAGCGTTTCGCACCTCGAGATCGACGTGGAAGCGCTCGTCCGACTCGTCGAACCACTCCCTCAGGACCGCCCGGCCGCTGAAGAGCATCGGGAACGAGAACGCGACCGGGCCCTCGTAGAACCGCTGCGCGTCCGACCGCAGCTCGAGCCCGCCGCGGTCGTCGACGGCGAGGTCTAGGTCGACCGCGAGGTGCTGGTGAGTGCCGAGGTAGTCCACGATGCGGTTGGCGTCTCGGATCATCGTGGCGTCGAACCGCCGTCGCGTGCCGCGCACGGCGTATTCGCGCACGAAGGTGACCGTCTCACGCCCGAACGGATCCCGGTAGGGATAGTTCTCGATGACGAACGGCACGTTCTCGCCGACATCGGGGACGAGGATGTTGCGGAGCCGGCCGATGTGGAGGAACGGCACGGTCCACCACGGTCCTCGCCGGATGGATGACATCACCCCGCGCCCGACGCACGCCTCGGCCGACGCGAGCCCCACCCCGAAGCGCCGCTGCATCATGGGATGCAATCGGGTGAAGTCGCTCCCAAGCACCTCGGCGAACATCGACATCACGCGCCATCCTTCGGGTCGGGAAGAGCCTCGAGGGTCGCCGGCGCCGTGGCGACGCCCGATCCACGACGGGCACGGGTCGGCGTCCTCGCGCACCTCGCCGCGCGCGGGCGGTCACGCCGCCACCACCACACGACGCTCACCAGGGGCCACCGCTCGGGCGGGACCCCGGTCTCGATCCAGATCCGGAGCCGGTCGAAGCTCCACGCCGTCGCCCAGCCGAGGAGCGGGCGGACGATCAGGTCGAGCGGCCCCCACCCGGGCGTGTAGTCGTATCCGGTCAGGAAGACGGTGCGATCCCCGTCGGGCACGTACCGCCAGAAGCCGTGACCGGAACGGATCGGCGAGAGTCGGTCTCGCGTGTGGAATCGCAGGGCCGACGTCCGGGTGCCGTCGGCACGTTGGCGTTCCCCGACGCTGACGCCGGTGCCGCGCACCGTGTGCAACGGCGTGCGCCGCTCGTATCGGAAACGGGTCGGCGTCGTGGCATCCGATTCCGGACGCGGATCCGGATCGATGCGCGAGAAGCGGATGTCCCAGCGAGCGTGTGAGACGGGGTCCTGGGTCAAGCGCCATACCGTCTCGACGTCCGCGGCGATCGCCGTCTCGACGTAGATCCGGTCCATTCCGACAGGGTAGGGCGCGGCATCCGCTCCCCGGCGACCGCCGGCCGGGCGTGTCATCCTCTCAAGGCGCCGCCCGACAGGATGAGCTGGACCGCCAGGAGAAGCGCCGACAGCATCACCAGCCGGAAGAGCGTCCGCCCCGGCGCGCGGTTCACCGTCAGCACGACGGTCGCAACCGCCAGCGCGACGACGGCTGCGAACAGCACCCACGACACCACAGCGATTCGTGCCGCGTCGCCGGCGACCGGTCCGAGCAGCACGGCCAGCGCCCCCGCGACGACGCCGAGCGCTGCGAGCACCGTCGATGCGCGCGCCCCGATCCGGTGGGGAAGCCCCCGCACCCCGGTCTTGCGGTCGGCATCGAGGTCGGGCAGCACGTTCGTCAGGTGCACCGAGGCACCGAGTGTCGCACCGGCGAGCGTCGCCCACGCGGGTGCGAGCGCCGGCGGCGAGGCTGCGAGGGTCGCCAGCGACGGGAGTGTTCCGAAGGCGACGAGGAACGGCACGATCGACAGCGGGGTCGACTTCAAGGGTCGGTTGTAGATCCAGCCCGAGAGGATGATCACGCCGTTGCCGACGAGCACACCCCACCCGAGCGGTGCGGACAGCGTCAACGCCACGACGACGCAGACGATCGCACCGATCCACGCGACCCGGCCGCTGACGTCTCCGCGGGCGATCGGCTTATCGGTGCGGCCGACCGCGCGGTCGCGGTCGGCGTCGATCGCGTCGTTGGAGATGCCGATCGACAGCTGGCCGAAGAACACGGCGGCAGCGAGCAGCGCGATGCGCCAGGCCTCCAGCCCCGCGGCGATGCCGAGACCCGTCGACAGCGCGGTGACGACGAGGGTCGGTCCGGGATGGGACGACCCCCACAGCGCCCGGACGATCCGCATTCCCTGAAGCTATCGGACGAGTGCACCCTCGCGGGGAGGGGGCGCACCCTCGCGGGCAGGGAGTGCACTCTCGCGGGCAGGGGGCGCACTCTCGCGCAGACGAGTGCACCCTCGCGGGGAGGGAGGGGTCAGTCCTCGAGGATCGCCTCGATGACCTCGTCCTCCTCTGCCGCTCCGCCGCCCGACCCCGCCGCAGGACCGTCGCTGGTGAGCACCAGCGCCGACCCGTCGGCGGCGACGTCGACGCGCACCAGGTCGCCGTCGCGCACCCCGCCCGAGAGGATCGCCATCGCGAGGCGGTCCTGGATCTCGGACTGGATGAGACGACGCAGCGGCCGCGCCCCGAACACCGGGTCGTACCCGCGCTCGGCGAGCCACGCGCGCGCGTCGGGAGTGACGGCCAGCGTCAGACGCCGGTCCTTCAGCCGCCGCTGCAGCAGGTCGACGGCGAGCTCCACGATCTGGGCGAGGTCGTCCTCGGTGAGGGCCTGGAAGATCACGATGTCGTCGAGGCGGTTGATGAACTCCGGCTTGAACGCCTGACGGACCAGCGCCTGCACCTGCTCGCGCTTGACCTCGGTCGACAGCGTCGGGTCGATGAGGATCGGCGACCCCAGGTTCGAGGTGAGGATCACGATCACGTTCTTGAAGTCGACCGTGCGCCCCTGCCCATCGGTCAGGCGCCCGTCATCCATCACCTGCAGCAGCACGTCGAACACCTCGGGGTGCGCCTTCTCGACCTCGTCGAGCAGCACCACCGAATACGGACGCCGCCGCACAGCCTCGGTGAGCTGACCGCCCTGCTCGTACCCGATGTACCCGGGAGGAGCGCCGACGAGCCGCGAGACCGAGTGCTTCTCGCCGTACTCCGACATGTCGATGCGCACCATGGCGTGCTCGTCGTCGAAGAGGAACTCCGCGAGCGCCTTGGCCAGCTCGGTCTTGCCGACGCCGGTCGGGCCGAGAAAGAGGAACGACCCCGTCGGCCGGTTCGGGTCGCTGATGCCCGCGCGAGACCTGCGCACCGCGTCGGACACCGCGCGCACCGCCTCGCGCTGACCGATGATGCGCTTGCCCAGCTCCTTCTCCAGGTGCAGCAGGCGCTCGGTCTCGCCCTGCATGAGGCGACCGACCGGAATGCCGGTCCACGCCGCGATCACGGCGGCGATGTCCTCCTCGGTCACCTGGTCGTTGACCATCCGGTCACCGGCGGGCTCCTCGCGCTCGGCCTCGACGAGGTCGCGCTCGAGCCGGGGGATCTCGGCGTAGAGGATGCGCGAGGCCTTCTCGAGGTTGCCCTCGCGCTGCGCGCGCTCGGCCTCGATGCGCGCAGCATCCAGCCGGGTCTTCAGGTCGCCGACCTTGTTCAGCGACGACCGCTCCCGCTCCCACCGCGCCTGCAGCTCGTCGAGCTTCGCCTGTTCCCCCGCGAGGCTGTCGCGCAGCACCGCGAGACGCTCGCGCGAGGCGTCATCCTTCTCCTTCTTCAGCGCCAGCTCCTCGAGCTTGAGCCGGTCGACGTGACGGCGCAGCTCGTCGATCTCGAGCGGCGCCGAGTCGATCTCCATCCGCAGGCGCGAGGCGGCCTCGTCGATGAGGTCGATGGCCTTGTCGGGCAGCTGGCGGCTGGGGATGTAGCGATGGGAGAGGGATGCCGCGGCGACGAGCGCCCCGTCGGAGATCGCGACCTTGTGGTGCGCCTCGTACCGCTCCTTCAGGCCCCGCAGGATCGCGACGGTGTCTTCGACCGACGGCTCTCCGACGTACACCTGCTGGAAGCGACGCTCCAGCGCGGCATCCTTCTCGATGAACTCGCGATACTCGTTGAGCGTCGTCGCACCGATGAGGCGCAGCTCGCCGCGGGCGAGCATGGGCTTGAGCATGTTCGAGGCGGCGACCGATCCCTCGCCGCCTCCGGCACCCATCAGCACGTGCAGCTCGTCGATGAAGGTGATGATCCGGCCCTCGGACTCGGTGATCTCCTTCAGCACGCTCTTCAGGCGCTCCTCGAACTGCCCGCGGTACATCGCCCCGGCGACGAGGGCGGAGATGTCGAGGGTGATGAGCTCTTTGTCCTTGAGCGATTCCGCGACGTCGCCGGCGACGATCCGCTGGGCGAGGCCCTCGACGACGGCGGTCTTGCCGACACCGGACTCTCCGATCAGCACCGGGTTGTTCTTGGTGCGCCGGGTGAGCACCTGGCTGACCCGGCGGATCTCGCTGTCGCGTCCGATCACGGGGTCGAGCTTGCCCTGGCGGGCACGGTCGGTGAGGTTGATCCCGAACTGCTCGAGGGCGCTCTGCTGCTCCTCTTGCCCGGGCATCTGCGTGGCTTGCATCGGTTCTCCTGAAAGTCTGGGTGCCCAGGTGGTGAAAACCTGAGTCGTTATGACTCAACTTTACCAGCGCGCCGGTCGCGCGGCAACGGTCTCCGCGGATGAGACCCCTCTCATCTGCGAAGATTCCCCTTCCCCGGCCGCCCCCGCGTCACTACGGTCGGGATGGTCGGCGTCGACGAGGTCGCCGACATCCGAAGGGAGAGCCATGCCGCTCACGAAGCGCAGGATCGCAGCGGTCACCGCCGCCACAGCCGTGATCGCCACCATGGGATTGGCCGCACCGGCCTTTGCCGTACCGGTTGCCGACACGCCCGAGAAGATCGTCAAGGCCGTCAAGATCAGCCAGGTGATGAATCACCTCCGGCAGTTCCAGAAGATCGCCGACGCCAACGACGGCAACCGCGCGTCGGGTCTGCCCGGTTACGACGCATCCGTCGACTACATCGTCAAGGAGCTCACCCGAGCGGGCTACGAGCCCGTCGTCCAGGAGTTCCCCTTCACCTACACCGAGGAGAACAGCGCGCTCAGCCGCCAGGATCCGGCCACGACGTGGGTCGACGGGCAGGACTTCCTCCGCAACGGCTTCGACCCCGCTGCGCCGGAAGGAACGGCCACCGGCGCTCTCGTGCCCGTCGATCTGGTGACACCCTTCCCGGCAGACGGCACGAGCACGAGCGGGTGCGAGGCCGACGACTTCACCGGCTTCCCCGCCGGTGGCGTGGCGCTCGTCCAGCGCGGCACGTGCGACTTCGTCGTGAAGGCACTCAACGCCCAGGCCGCCGGAGCCTCCGCGGTGATCGTGACGAACGACGGCCGTGCCGGGCTCGTCCAGATGAGCGGGGATGCCACGGGCCTGACCATCCCGGCCGTGTTCACGTCGTCTGCGGTCGGCGAGGATCTCGCCGCGACCCCCGGCGCGACCGTCACCGTGACGGTGGACTACTTCTCCGAGGAGCGCATCACCTCCAACGTCTTCGCCGAGACCAACACCGGCGACGACGGGAACGTCGTGATGGCGGGAGCGCACCTCGACAGCGTCCAGGCGGGCGCCGGCATCAACGACAACGGATCGGGCAGCGCTGCGTTGCTCGAGACGGCGATCCAGATGCAGCGCGTGGATCCCACGAACACCGTGCGCTTCGCCTGGTGGGGCGCGGAGGAGGAAGGCCTTCTCGGGGCCGACTACTACGTGTCGAACCTCACGCCGGAGCAGATCGACGACATCGCCCTCTACCTGAACTTCGACATGATCGGCTCGCCGAACCACGTCTACGGCGTGTACGACGGCGACAACTCCAGCGGCACCGCCCCGGAGGGCTTCATCCCCGCCGGTTCGGCGGAGATCGAGGACGTCTTCGAGCAGTTCTACGCCTCGCAGGGCGTGCCGTTCCAGGACACCGAGTTCTCCGGGCGCTCCGACTACGGGCCCTTCATCGCCGTCGGCATCCCGGCGGGCGGCCTGTTCACGGGCGCCGAGGGGATCAAGACCGAAGAGGAGGCGGCTCGCTTCGGGGGCCTCGCCGGCGTGGCGTACGACCCGTGCTACCACCAGCTGTGCGACAACCTCACCGGCGAGGGCCAGGACGAGGTGCTCTACAAAGACCTCGCCCGCTCGGTGAAGAATCGCCTGACGGGCAACGTCAACCGCACTGCGCTGGATGTGAACTCCGACGCGCTGGCATCCGCGATCGTCACGTTCGCGTTCGACACCTCGATCCTCACCGGCGGCGGCGACGGGTCTCAGGGGACCACGGGCGGTCCGTCGACGCCGGGAGGCGGATTCCTCCACGACCACGGCCACCACACCGAGGCGGCAGCGCGCTGACGCCTCAGCCCACGGGCTGAAGGACGGATGCCGCGGCGACGACGTGCGCCGCGGCATCCGTCTCTTTCGTGGTCGAGCTCTCTCCAATGCAGCAGAACCGATCACGGTAGGCGGTCGGGGTGATCCCCAGGGTGCGGGCGAAGTTCTGTCGCAGGACGGCGGCCGATCCGAAGCCGCTCTCCCAGGCGATGCGGTCCAGGCCGAGGTCGGTGGTCTCCAGCAGCCGCTGGGCGTGGATGAGGCGCTGCCGGGCGAGCCACGCCGCCGGGGTGGCGCCGTGGTCGGCCTTGAAGCGCCGCGCGAACGTACGCGGTGACATGTGGGCCTTCGCGGCGAGCTGCTCGACGGTGAGGTCACTGCGGAGGTTGTCGAGCATCCAGTCGGTCACGGGCGCGAGCGACTGCGACGTCGAGATCGGCAGCGGCTTGTCGATGAACTGGGCCTGACCGCCGTCGCGCTGCGGCGGAACGACCATGCGCCGGGCGATCTTGTTGGTCAGCTCCGCGCCGAGCTCCTGCCGGAGGAGGTGCAGGCACGCGTCGATACCGGCGGCTGTGCCGGCGCTGGTGATGATGCGGCCGTCCTGCACGTACAGCACGTCGGGGTCGACCTCGACGGCGGGGAACATCTCGGCCATCGTCGCTGCGTACATCCAATGCGTCGTCGCCCGTCGTCCATCGAGCACGCCGGCGGCGCCGAGCACGAACGAGCCGCTGCAGACGCTCAGGACCCACGCGCCGCGATCGACCGCGCGGCGTATGACCTCGATCACGCGCGGGTCGGGGTCACCCCAGTACTCGCGCGGCGTGGGCGAGACCACCACGAGATCGGCCTCGTCGGCGAAACCCAGGTCGGCGTCGACATTGATCGAGAAGCCGAGCTTCGACGGGACGGGGCCCGGTTCGGGCGTCACGACGCGGAAGTCGAAGTTCGGCACGCCGTCCGCCGAGCGATCCAGCCCGAAGGCCTCGCAGGCGACGCCGAACTCGAACGGGGCGAACCCGTCGGTGACGATGCAGGCAACGGTCTTCATTGCAGGTCCCTCCCGTACCACCCTCACGGTATGGCAGAAATCATTCGGATGGTGTCCATTCTGCCACTATTGGCAGGATCACACCAAGCGTAGCTTTTCTGCCATGACACTCCTGATCCTTCTCGCCGCCGCCTCGGTGTGGGGCATCGTCGCCTCCGCGATCGCCGTGCACCGCGACGGCTACCGCCGCGTGCCGACCGACGGCTCCCGACTGCCCTGACCCTAGACTCGGTACCTCGATGAGATGAGGTCGCCGTGTCCTACCCCACTCCCTCCGAGCCCACACCTGCGCCGAGCACCTCACCCGCGGCGTCTGCCGGCGCCTTCGCCCCACCGCCCGGCTACGCACCCGCCGGCGCGGCCCCGGCACCCGGCGGCACTCGCGGCGGCAGGAATCCGTGGGGGCTTGCCGCGATCATCTCCGCCGCCGTCCTGGTGCTGCTCCTCGTGCTGCAGTTGTTCGTGCAGGTGGGCATCCTGCTGTCGCAGACCTACGACCTGTTCGGCCCGATCACGGGCATCCTCGGAATCGTCGAGGGGCTTGTGGCCCTCGTCACCGTCGTCCTGGGTCTGGTCGGCCTCTTCCGGCGCGACCGATCGCCCGTGCTCGCGGCGATCGCCCTCGGCGCCGGCGGCTTCGCCCTGCTGAGCGCGGTGCTGTGGAACGTGCTCTACCCGCTCATCCTCAGCGCCGCCTGACCCGGTCGTACACCGCCACCATCGCCGCGGTCCGAGACGATTGCCGGAACGTCTCGGCGATCTCGGGCTGCGGGCGCGGCGCGCGCCCGGCGGCGATGTCGGAGACGGCATCGCGAAGGGTCAGCGCGAACGCGTTCGGCTCGGCGCCGACGCGCCACACCCCCTCGCCGAGCTCGTCGGCGATGTCGGGGTCTGCCACGATCGCCGGGGTGCCCAGCGACGCGGCTTCGAACACCGTCATCCCCTGCGTCTCGAAGCCGATCGAGCTCTGCACCACCGCGTCGGCGGCGGCGAGGCGACGGAGGGTCTCGGCGTAGGGCAGCCGCCCGGCGAAGGTCACACGTGCCGCCGGCCGGCGCCGCGACACGAGTCGTCGCGCCGCGCGGGCCTGACCGCCGCCGCCGATCACGGTCACGTCGGCGGCGACGCCGGAGTCGGCGAGCGCGTCGAGGAAGGGCAGCAGGCGTTTCTCCGGACTCATCCGACCGACCCACACCAGGCGGGGTCGCGGATGCGCCGGGCGAGGCGGGCCGGCGGCGCGCGCGGCATCCAGCATCTCGTCATCGATGCCGTTCCACACGACGTCGACGTGGCGCTCGGGTGCACCACCGGGACGGACGTGATGGGCCATGAGGCGATGGGCGAAGTGCGACGACGGAGCGGTCACCGCCGCGGCGCGTGCGGCGAACCGGCGGAGATAGGCCCACCCGTCCGTTCCGGGCTCCCTCGGCTCGCGCGGGAGAATCGCCCCGCTGGCCCACACGTTGAGCGCACGCAGCGCCAGGCGGGGGAACGGCGTCGTCGCCGCGATCCCGACGTCGACCCGGTTGTGCATGGTGTGCACGAGCGGCAGCGCGTGACGGGCGGCGAACCGGTGGCCGAGGATCGCACCCCAGAAGTCGCCCTGCACGTGCACGACGTCGACCGGCGGGCGTGCGGCCATCCCGGCATCGACGGCGTGGTCGGCGGCCCGTGTGGGAAGTGTCATGCCGTACTCGCGATCGAGGGTGACCGGCACCGACGGCAGGTCGAGGAAGGCGGGGTCGTCGACCCTGCGGGCATGCAGGCGCGGCTGCACGATGGTCACCGTGTGCCCGGCGCGCTCGAGGAATCGTCGCTGCAGCCTCATCGACACCTGCGCACCCCCGGAGGACTCGACGTGCTGGTCGCCGAACATCACGATGTGCACGCGGGGCGCCTCACTGGGGGATGGGCTCGCCGCGGTACAGGGCCTCGAAGGTGTCGAGGGTGCGGCCGATGTCGTGGACGACCACCCCGTCGAGCGAGGCCTGCTGCATGCGCTGCCGCTCCTCGGGGGTGGCGGTGAGGACGGCCGTGAGCCGGTCGGCCATCTCGGCGACGTTCCCCGGCTCGAACAGGTAGCCGTTCTCGCCGTCGTGCACGAGGTGAGGGAGCGCGACGGCGTTGGCCGCGACGATCGGCAGGCCCGAGGCCATCGCCTCCATCGTGGCGATCGATTGCAGCTCGGCGATCGAGGCGATCGCGAAGACGCTCGCCCGCGAGTAGATGGCCCGAAGATCCTCCTCCGACGCATGACCGTGGAAGGTGACGCGATCGGCCAGCCCCAGCTGGGCGGTGAGGTTCTCGAGGTTCTTGCGCTGATCGCCGCCGCCGACGATGTCGACCGAGACGTCGAGGGCCGGATCCAGCGTCGCGACCGCGTTCAACAGCACGTCGATGTGCTTCTCGCTCGTGAGGCGACCGACGAAGAGCACACGATTGCGGTCGCGCGGCGTGAGGTCGGGGGCGTAATTCGACCGGTCGATGCCGCAGCTGATGGGGATGACGTTCTGGATCTCGATCGTCGACTCGAGGAAATCGGCGGCGCGGCGGGTGGGTGTCGTGACCGCACGGGTCATCTGGAACGTGCGCCGCGCGTCGGCCCACGCGAGCTTCAGCACCACCTTGTTCATGGCGTCGGGGAGCGTGGTGAAGTCGAGGATGTTCTCGGCCATCACATGGTTGGTGGCGATGATCGGGATGCCGCGCTTGCGCGCCTCGCGCGACAGTCCGCGACCGATCACGATGTGCGACTGGATGTGCACCACGTCGGGCTTGACCTCGTCGAGCACCTGTCGGGCGTAGTGCTTCGACCGCCAGGGCCAGACGAAGCGCAGCCAGTCGTGCGGAGGCCAGCGCACCGAGGGCAGGCGATGCATCGTCATCGGCTCGCCCTCGATCACCTCGGTGTGGGCGGGGCTCTTGCGGTAGGCGCTGTTGGGGGCGATCACGTGCACGTCGTGGCCGCGGGCCACGAGGCCGGCGGCCAGGCGCTCGGCGAACCGGGCGGCACCGTTGATGTCGGGAGCGAAGGTGTCGCAGCCGATGAGGACCCGGAGCGGTCGCTTCTCGGCGTCGGAGCGTGTGGGGTCATCGGGCGTCGCGGGGGTGGTCACGGGAGGTGTGCCTGTTCTCTGCGGCGGAAGATGGCGCCGCGCAGGGTCGCGCGGCGGTCCCACTCTAATCGAGGCGGGGCATTCCCCCGAGGAGTGGGGCTCGGGCGGTGCGTGCGTCGAGGATTTGCGCAGGCCGCGCGCCTACCCTGGGGGCATGCCTCGACTCCAGGCCGATGCCTCCCCCGACCGCTGGGTTCCCGTCACCGGTTCGCTCGGATTCCGCGGGCGTCGCCATCGCAAGGCGGCGATCCGGATGCTGCTGGGCCAGGCCAATCGGGCGATGGGCGCCGAGGAGCGCCCCGGAAGCCGCGGGATGGCCTGGATGATGAGTCAGGCGGCACCGCTGCTGATGCGTCGCGCAGACGGCCGGCTTCTGATCTGGGTGTGGAAGGCCGATCCCGAGCTCGTCGTCCTCATGGCTCAGCTGCAGGAGCTCACCCCGCAGCTGCGCACCGCGCGGGCGATGATGCCGATCGAGTACGACGACACCGAATCGTTCTCCAACCCCCATCTGGGTGTCGGCGAGCGCCTGGTGATGGCGCTTCCGCCCGAGCCTCGCACTCCCCCGTTCGCCACCTACACGTGGGACACCGGCACCCACCTCGTCACGCTGACGGCGGTGTGCTCCGACCGGGAGCGCGTGGGGACGGTGATCCCCTTCGTGGATGAGGTGGCCCGCAGCATCCGTGTCATCGATGACCTGACGATCGACGGCTCTCCCGAGGTCCTGCGCATCGAGCCGCGCGCCTGACGGGTCGCGCTCCGGCGCCCGCCCCACGCACGCGCGACCCGTCGATTCCTGCGGCCCACGCGCGCGCGAGCCCACGATTCTTGACGGGTCGTGTCTACCAGTCTCCGCGCCCACCTACCCCCGCGCTCGCGACCCGTCGATTCCTGCGGGCCACCCCCCGCCGGACCGACGACTCCTGACCGGTCGCGCAGCTGGTCATCCGGGCCGCCATCCGCGATCCCGGAGAGCGTCGGACACTCGGCTCAGCACGAGGCTCAGCCGGATGCCACGGTGCTCTCTCGTCACGCGGATGTGACGCCAACCGAGCCGCGCGAGGGCGTCGAGTCGCTCGATGTCGCGGTAGTACTGCCCGTCATCGGTGCGGTGGTGGTCGCCGTCGTACTCCAGCCCGACGCGGTACTCCGGGTAAGCCAGATCGAGGATCGCGACGAGCCGGCCGGTTTCGTCGTAGACGGGGTGGTTCACCACCGGTTCCGGCAGTCCGTGCCCCGCGGCGTCGAGGCGCAGCCGGGTCTCGCGCGGAGAGTCGGTGCCCTGGCGCACCAGCGCCTCCGCCTCCCTCAGCCGCTTCGCACCGCGGCGGCCGCTCCACTGCGCAGTGGCACGCCGAAGTTCCTCCCGATCAGCGACCGGGTTCTGGCGTCGGACCAGCGCATCGCCGACGATGACGAGCTCTCTGACGGAGTGGTCCGAGGCGAGCTGACACCAGGCGTCGACGGGGTGCACCGCGGGCACGCCGGCCACGGCGCCGACGCGGACGGAACGATCGGTGATCTGATGTCCGCGCACGCCACGGGCCCGCATACGGGCGAGGGGTGCACGAGAGCAGACGTCCACCATCGCGGACGGGCCGCCGATCGCGTCGGCTCCGACGAGTGCGAGCGCAGCGAGGTGGCTCACCGCGTCACCGTCGCGAAGCCTCGGCGCCACCGCGCGCACGCGCTCGACGAACGACGATGCTCCGCGCGTGAAGGTACGCACGCCCTGGAACGGCGCGTCGAGGTCGCGCGCACGAAGTCGACCCGGCGACGCTCCCTCACGAAGCGCCTCGGCCACCGAGAACGGTTTGCCGACAAGGGCTGAGGGCAGAGGTTTCGGATGCGGCATCGCCCCAGCATCCCGCTGCCGGGAAGCCGGATGACGCGTCGCACCGTGCCGGTGGACAGCCCGCCGATTCGCGTCACTGTGCAGGAGTCGACGAGCACCTGGCGGCCCTGCGTGACCCGTCACCTTCTGCGGCTGATCCACCAAGCAGGCCGCAGGAATCGACGGGTCGCCCGCGCGGGGTGCTCAGGGGGGATGTGCGGGCGCGCGGGCATCGGCCGCGCGGGCATCGGCCGCGAGGGCATCGGCCGCGCGGTGCGAACGCGACCCGTCAAGAAGTGCGGCCCGATGAGCCCAGCACCCGCAGGAATCGACGGGTCGCGAGGAGGGGGAGGTGTGGGCGGGGTCGCGAGATGCGGGTGTGGCGCGGACGCGGGGCCGCGGAGCGGGGACGCGCGGACGCGGGGCCGCGGAGCGGGGACGCGCGGACGCGGGGGCGCGGACGCGGGGGCGCGGAGCGGGGACGCGGGGGCGGGGGCGCGGACGCGGGGGCGCGGACGCCCGGGCGGTCAGGCGGGGGCGCGAAGCGCCGCGACCACTTCGGCGACCGGCGCGACCCGCGCGTACGCGCTCGCGAGCGCGGCGAGGAACGCCGCGTGCACGTCGGCTCCGCCGACGGCGACTCCGCCGAAGGCCAGGTCGGGCGCGGCGCAGGCATCGGCGGCGACCGTCACCTTCCAGCCGAGATCGGATGCCGCGCGCACACTGGCGTCCACGCACATGCTCGTCATCATCCCGGCGATGACGAGCGATGCGCCGACGTGGGCGGCGAGCGCCTCGCCGAGCGGGCCCCCGTGGGAGGACGCGCCGTGGAACGCGTTCGGGTGATGCTTGACGACGACCGTCTCGTCGCCCTCGGGGGCGACCCGCGGGTCGATCTCGGCTCCCGGAGTCCCGGCCTCGAGGAAGCTCCCCGAACCGGATGACTCGTGGCGCACGTGCACGATCGGAAGCCCGGCCTCGCGGAAGGCCGCCAGAAGCTCCGCGGCACGCTCGGCTGCGGCATCCGGATCCACCAGGGGGAAGCGTCCGCCGGGGAAGTAGTCGCGCTGGATGTCGATGAGGACGAGGACCGGGGCCATCGACCCAGCCTAGGCGCGCGGGGTCATCGCGCGGGCGGGTCGCCGAGCTTGGCGCTCACCGCGGCCAACTGCTGGGCGAGCTCGCGCACCTGCCCACGCGTGGCCGGCTCGGTGTCGTCGCCGACAGTCGCCGCCGCGCGCTCGATCACCCACGACGACACCGTCGCCGTCACGACGCCGACCACCGCGATCCCGCCGCACATCAGCAGCACCGCCACGACGCGGCCCCACCAGGTGACGGGATAGAAGTCGCCGTAGCCGACGGTGGTGATGGTGACGAAGGCCCACCAGACCGCGTCGCCGAAGTTCTCGATGTTGGCGCCGGGGGCTCCGCGCTCGGCCTCCAGGACGGCGAGCGCGGCGATCCAGATGAGGATCGCGGCCGCTCCGGCGCCGTAGATCGCCACACGGTTGCGGATGGCGGATCCCGCCGTGCGCTGGAGCGCCTTGACGACGGTCAGCGCGCGAAGGAGCCGCAGCGGCCGAAGCGCCGGGATCACGACGACCGCGAGGTCGAACAGGTGACCTCGGAACCACTTCCCGCGCGGATCCGCCAGGGCCAACCGGACGATGTAGTCGACCGCGAAGACGACCCATGTGACCCCGATGACGACCCGTGCGACGGCGTAGGCCGGCCCCTGCAAGTCGGCGATCACCTGCCACGAGTACACGACGATGAAGACCAGCGACGTGATGATCAGCGGCCAATAGGTGAGTCTCTGCCATTGATCGGCGGTCAACGCCCGGGTCGCGGGTCCGCCGGTCGATGTGACGCTCACGGCACGACAGTAACGGCGGCGATCGGCCTCGGCCGGGAGCGCACGCCGGTGCTGGCGGCGTGCGCTCCCATCCCGTACCGTCTGATCAGGCGGTGATGCCGCCGGGTGAGAGGAGGCGCCGTGCCTCGAGATCCGTGGATGCCACCCCCGGGCCTGTCCGCCCACACGGCGGAGGGCAAGATCGAGCGGGGTCGGACGCCCCGTGGCGCGCTCTCCCAGCTCGTGGCCACCGGCCGAGACCCGATGGCCGTCCTCGATGCCCAAGACGTCGATCGCGTGCCGGAGCTCGTGCCGCTGCGCACCGCCCGCATGGGGGCGAGTCCTTTCGCGTTCTACCGGGGAAGCGCAGCGATCATGGCCGACGACCTGTCGCGCTGCCCGAGCACGAGCATCCTCGTCGCCTCCTGCGGCGACGCGCACCTGTCGAACTTCGGCCTCTACGGGTCGCCCCAGCGCACGCTCGTGTTCGATCTGAACGATTTCGACGAGTCGGCCTGGGCTCCCTTCGAGTGGGATCTCAAGCGCCTCGCCACCAGCGTCGTCATCGCCGGCCGCGCGACCTCGCGCGACGACGCCGTCGTCGAGGATGCGGCGCGGCAGGCCGTCCGCACGTATCAGCGGGGGCTCCGCACCGCCGCCAAGCGGTCTCCGCTCGAGCGGTACTTCGACCGCTTCGACGCGCTCGGTGCTCGCCTTTCGACCGATCCGGAGACGGCGGCGGTCGTCGAGCGCGCGGTGCGATCGGCGCAGAAACGCACCGGTTCCCGTGCCGCGCGCAAGCTGACGACGACCGATGAACACGGCCGCGTGACGCTCCTCGACGATCCCCCGGTGATGACCCATCTCACCGCCGGCGACGAGGAACGGGCATGGCGGGTCCTCGACGAGTACCGGCTGTCGGTCAATGTCGACATCCGGCTCCTGCTGCAGAAGTACGCGATGGCCGACGTGTCGGCTCGGGTGGTCGGCGTCGGCAGCGTCGGCACGCGCTGTCTGCTGATCGCGCTCCAAGACGGCGACGGCGATGTGCTCCTCCTTCAGGGGAAGGAGGCCGGCGAGAGCGTGCTCGTGCAGTACGGGCGCGTGACGCAGCCCGAGGCGGTCACGACCTTCATCGACACCTATGGCAACGGAGGGCGGGTGGTCGCGCTCCAGCGCATCCTGCAGGCGGTGTCCGATCCTTTCCTCGGTCATATCCGCCGATCGCCGTCCGGCGCGCGGCGCGACTTCTACGTGCGGCAGTTCCACGACATGAAGGGCGGCTTCGACGCCGAGGCGATGGAGGACAAGCCGTTCCGCTGGTACGCCATGGCGTGCGCGGCGACACTGGCGCGCGCCCACGGGCAATCACCGACGGGGGCCACCGCCGCCGGCTACGTCGGGGGCGGGCGGCGGTTCGAGGACGCCGTGGTGGAGTGGGCGTACGCCTACGCCGATCTGTCGTACGAGGACTGGGAGGAGTTCCGCCGCCACCGCGGCACCGAGGAGTGAGTGGGCGCGGCCCGCGCGATCAGCGCGCGGTGCCCTCGGCCGATCCCTCGGTCGGACCCGACGGGTCGGACAGGATGCAGATGATCTCGCGATCGCCGTCTCCCCACGACTGCTCGGACGGGTCGATCGAGTCTGCGATGAACACCGATTCCTCGTAGGAGATCCCGACGAACGGCTCGAAAGCAGACAGACACCCTTCCTCCGCAGCCGCGTCGACGGCCTCGGCGCCCGGCCACTCTCCGTCGGGCATATCGAAGAGATGGAAGACCTCGTAGTCGTGCGACTCGCCGCAGGGGACCACCGGCAGCTGATTGATCTCGGTCTCGGTCACCTCGGTGAAGCAGTCCCCCACCGCGATGGCGAACACGTCGGCGTTCCCGCCCTCGACGACCTCCTGCGACTCCTCGTCCCGCTCCACGGTGGAGGGAGCGGTGAAGCTCACGCATCCGGAGAGAGCGACGGCGAGGGTGCCGACGGCACCCGCGGCGAGAAGACGGTGGATGAGGCGTGAGGTATCCATGGAACTTTCGGGGATGTGTGAGGACAGGACGAACGCCGAGATCGATCCCGGCGCGGGCCTCAGCCTAGAAGGCGATCGCTCCCGCCCGCGAGTCGGCGGCACCCCCGCGCGTGTCGGCTAGGCCGATTCGTCTCGAGCGCCCGGAGAGAGCGGATGACGCGGGCGCCAGACCACCAGCTCGGTGGCGCGGCGCACGCGCGTGCCATGGCGCAGGGTGACGACAGAGCCGGTCGCGCCCGCCGCGAAGACCCGCGCCCCCGGGCGTGACTGGCGCTCCATCTCGAGTTGCTGTTCGAGGTCCCGCACACGACGGGTGAGGTCGTGCACGCGCTGTTCGAGGGAGATGAGCCGCGCGATCGCGGGGAGGCTCATACCGTCGGCGGACAGCCGCGCAACCTCGCGCAGCTGCTCGACGTGGCGGAGCGAGTAGCGGCGGGAACCGCCCTGAGTGCGAGCGGGGACGACGAGACCGAGCCGGTCGTACTGGCGCAGCGTCTGCGGGTGCATGCCCGACAGCTCCGCCGCCGCGGCGATGGCGAAGATCGGCGCGTCACCGTCGATGTCGACGTGGTCCGTCATCCGTCCCTCCCGTGTCAGCCGCGCGCCTTGGCCATGAGGTCCGCCCGCGGGTTCTCCTTCGGCTCCACCTCGTGGAAGCGTTCGAGCGCTTCGCGCGCGGCGCCCTCGAGGTGGGAGGGCACGACCACCTGCACCTCGGCGAGCAGGTCGCCGGTGCCCTTCTGAGTCGAGACACCGCGTCCCTTGACGCGCAGCACGCGTCCCGAGGGGGTGCCCGGCGCGACACGCAGCTTCACCGGGTCGCCACCGAGCGTCGGGACCTCGATCGTGGCGCCCAGAGCCGCCTCGGTGAAGGTCACCGGAACCACCACGCGCAGGTTCAGTCCCTCACGGGTGAACACCGGGTGGGGGCGCACCGTCACCTGCACGACGATGTCGCCGCTTTCGCCGCCGTCGGGAGAGGGACGTCCGCGACCGCGGAGGCGGATGCGCTGCCCGTCGGCGACGCCGGCGGGGATCTTCACCTTGAACGGCTTGCCGTCCTCGCCCTGGAGGGTGATGGTCTCGCCCTTCGTGGCGGTGACGAAGTCGATGGTCGTGCGCGCCGTGACATCCGACCCGCGGGTCGGGCCGCCGAAGCCGCGGAAGCCGCCGGTGGGCTGCCCGAACCGACCCGAGCCGAAGCTGCCTCCCTGCTGCTGGTTGAACATCGCGAAGATGTCGTCGAAGTCGGCCGACTCGTAGCGCCCACCCCCGCGGCTCTGACCGAACGCGCTGAAGACGTCTTCGAACCCGCCGGCGCCCGGGCCGCCCGCAGTGAAGCGCGCGCCCGAGCCCATGGCACGGATCTGGTCGTACTCGGCACGCTGCTCGGGGTCGGAGAGCACCGCGTACGCTTCGCTGATCTCTTTGAACTTCGCCTCGGCCGCAGCATCCCCCGGCTTGGAGTCGGGGTGATACTGCCGCGCGAGCTTGCGATAGGTCTTCTTCAGATCGGCGTCGGAGACCTCCTTGGAGACCCCCAGTACCTTGTAGAAGTCCTTCTCGAACCAGTCCTGGCTGGCCATGGCGTCTCCGGCCTACTCTGCCGGCACCGCGACGACGACCTTCGCCGGACGCAGCTCGGTCGAGCCCAGCCGGTAACCCGTCTCGACCACCTCGAGGATGGTCGCCTCGGTCGCGCCGGGGGTCGGCTGCTGGAAGATCGCCTCGTGGTGCTGGGGGTCGAAGGCCTCGCCGGCGGCGCCGTACGCCTCCACGCCCATGCGCTCGACGACAGCCCGCACCTTGTCGGCGATGGCGGCGAAGGGCGTGCCCTCGACGAGATCGCCGTGCTTGGCGGCACGGTCGAGGTCGTCGAGCACGGGGATCAGGCCTTTGGCGGCGGCCCCCTTGGCACGCTCGATCTCGATCTCGCGCTGTTCCTCGGTGCGGCGGCGGTAGTTGGCGTACTCCGCCTGCAGGCGCTTCAGGTCGGTGAGAAGCTGCGACTCCAGAGCCTCGACGCGGTCGGCGACGGCGTCGGTGTCATCCGCTGCCGCCGCGTCGGCGGACTGGGCGGCGCTGAGGATGTCGTCGACGGTGAAGTCGCCCTCCTCTGCGCTCGCTGCGTCCGCCGACGCGTTCGGTGAGGCGTCTGCCGACTCGGGCGCCGAACCGTCCTCGGGGTCAGGCCCGGGAACCGTGGGGTCGTCCTTGTCTTTCGCCATGGTTACTTCTTGTCTTCCTCGTCGTCGATGACCTCGGCGTCGACGACGTCCTCATCGTTCGACGGCTGGTCGCCCGCGGGCGCACCCTCGCCACCGGCGGCGGCACCGTCGGCCTGCGGCGCGGCCTGGTTCGCCGAGTAGATCGCCTCGCCGATCTTGCCCTGCGACTGCGACAGCTTCTCGAACGCCGACTTCACCGCGTCGTCGTCGTCACCGGCGAGCGCGGTCTTCAGCGCATCGACGTCGGCCTGGACCGACTCCTTGACGTCGGCGGGCAGCTTGTCGTCGTTGTCCTTGATGAGCTTGTCGACCGAGTAGGCGAGCGTCTCGGCCTGGTTTCGGACCTCCGCGGCCTCACGGCGCTTCTTGTCCTCCGCCGCGTGCTCCTCGGCCTCGCGCACCATGCGCTCGATGTCGTCCTTCGGCAGCGACGAGCCGCCGGTGATCGTCATCGACTGCTCCTTGCCGGTTCCCTTGTCCTTCGCCGAGACGTGCACGATGCCGTTGGCGTCGATGTCGAAGGTGACCTCGATCTGCGGGATGCCCCGGGGAGCCGGCGCGATGCCGGTGAGCTCGAACGTGCCGAGCGGCTTGTTGTCGCGGGTGAACTCGCGCTCGCCCTGGAAGACCTGGATCGCGACCGACGGCTGGTTGTCGTCGGCGGTCGTGAAGGTCTCGCTCCGCTTGGTCGGGATGGCGGTGTTGCGCTCGATGAGCTTGGTCATGATGCCACCCTTGGTCTCGATGCCGAGGCTCAGCGGGGTGACGTCGATGAGCAGGACGTCCTTGCGCTCGCCCTTCAGCACACCGGCCTGCAGGGCTGCGCCCACGGCGACGACCTCATCGGGGTTCACACCCTTGTTGGGCTCCTTGCCGGCCTCGCGCTGGACGAGCTCCGACACGGCGGGCATACGGGTCGAACCGCCGACGAGCACGACGTGGGCGATGTCGGCGACCTTGATGCCGGCCTCGCGGATGACATCCTCGAACGGCTTCTTGGTGCGGTCGAGGAGGTCCTTGGTGAGGTCCTCGAACTTCGCGCGGGTGATCGTCTCCGACAGCGAGACGGGGCCCGAGTCGGTCAGCGACAGGTAGGGGAGGTTGACCGAGGTGCTGGTCGAGGAGGACAGCTCCTTCTTCGCCTGCTCGGCGGCCTCCTTCAGTCGCTGCAGGGCGATCTTGTCGCCCGAGACGTCGACACCGGTGGTGTCCTTGAACTGCTTGATGAAGTACTCGACCAGACGCTGGTCCCAGTCGTCACCGCCGAGACGGTTGTCACCGGCGGTGGAGCGCACCTGGATGGTGGAGAAGTCGTCGTCCTTGCCCACCTCGAGGAGCGAGACGTCGAAGGTACCGCCACCGAGGTCGAAGACGAGGATGAGCTCGTCCTCCTTGCCCTTGTCCAGGCCGTACGCGAGGGCGGCGGCGGTGGGCTCGTTGATGATACGCAGGACGTTCAGACCCGCGATCTCGCCGGCCTCCTTGGTGGCCTGACGCTCGGCGTCGTTGAAGTACGCCGGCACCGTGATGACCGCGTCGGTCACGGTGTCGCCCAGGTACTGCTCGGCGTCGCGCTTGAGCTTCTGCAGGATGCGGGCCGAGATCTCCTGCGGCGTCCACTTCTTGCCGTCGACCTCGAAGGTCCAGTTCGTGCCCATGTGGCGCTTGACGCTCGAGACGGTGCGGTCGACGTTGGTGACCGCCTGACGCTTGGCGGTCTCGCCGACGAGGATCTCGCCGTCCTTGGTGTAAGCGACCACCGAGGGGGTGGTGCGGAAGCCCTCGGCGTTCGCGATCACCTTGGGCTCGCCGCCCTCCAGCACCGCGACGACGGAGTTCGTCGTTCCGAGGTCGATACCAACAGCACGTGCCATGTGTGTTTCTCCTTTTCACGGGGCCGAGAGCCTCGACCCGGGGCGTTGTCCGAAAGTCCACACGCGACCGGGTCACGGAGGGTTGAGTCGCGTTGGCTCAACACTACGCCACCCCCGCGCCATCGGTCAACTGAACTTGATATGAATTGACTCAAGTTCGATCCGCCCTCCGAGGCGGGGAGTCACATGGTGACGTCCCCGACGAGGTTGACCTTCACGCCGATGCGCTCGAACATCGCGGCTTTCGCCATGAGCGCCCGGTCGGCGGTCGCGGCGTCGGGGGAGTAGACGACCTGCGCGTGATTCGCCTTGTGCCGCGCCATGAACTGATCGCGCGTGACGCCGTGGAGGACGACGTGGGCGATCGGCCACTCGGGGTTGGTGGCCTCCTTCCGGCGCCGGGTCTCGTCGTCGGGCAGCTCGATCGCCGAGGCGCGGAAGATGTCGACCTGCACGATGCCGTCGGCGATGAAGACGCGACTGACGACGAGTTCCCCGGGCCGCGAGACGCCGTTGACGGTAGCGCCACCGGCGGGGAAGAAGACGTGGCCTTGGCGCCATCCTTCGGCCTTGTCCCACCCGCCGAGGTGCGAGGCGGGGACAGACCCCGAGATCTCGTAGACCCAGACGAAGCGTCCGTCGTACTCCTCTCCCCAGCGCACATCGTGGAGCGTGTTGTCGGGGATCAGGCCCATGGCGGTCCACACCCGGTCGGTGACGAGCGCGTCGACGGCCACGCCCTCGTCCGCCTCGTTGAAATGCGGAAAGGCGCGACCGGCGAAAAGCTCGCGCCTCCCGTCGCGAGAGAACACCGGCGGGCGTTCGGTGGAGTTCAGGATGCCCTCGGCGAGATCCGATGCCGGGACGAGATCCTTCAGTCCCTGCTGATACTGGATGCCGACGGCGTCGAGTCCGAAGTCGTCGGAGATGCGCAGCGCGGCGATGTACATTTTCAGCTGCCACTGCACTTGATCGCGCGTCAGCTCTGTGATGGGATCCTCGCCGTAGCGGAAGGTCATGCCGCGATCGACGAGCCACTCGTAGGCCGCATCGGCCTCTTTGTCCGTCACGCTCAGCATCTCGGCGTAGAGCGCGGACTGCGACAGTCGCTCCTTATAGATGCCGAGCGGATTGAGGAGCTCGTCGTCGAAGATGGCGTTGTACATCCCCATGCAGCCTTCGTCGAAGACGCCGATGATGGCCTTCTCCGCGAGGAGCTGATCGCCCAGCGCCCGGCCGAGCGCGACTTCGGCGGTGTCGGGGAGAGCAGGCAGGTCGCGCACGTGCGAGGCGTCGTGGGTGATGCGGCCGGTTTCGACCCATTCCCGCAATCCCTCTCGAAACCATTCGTCGGTGAAGTCGACCGACCAGATCGTGGCATAGTCCCGGCCCATCTTTGTCAGGCCCGCATTTAGGCCGAGAAGGCCGACGAGCCCGGGCCAGTCCCCCGCGAAGTTCGCCACCGTGAGAATGGGGCCGCGGTGCGTCCGCAATCCGGCGAGGACGTGGTGGGAGTACTGCCACACGGCCTCCGCGACGATGAGGGGGGCGTCCTCGGGGATCCGCGTGAAGACGTCCAGGCCCATGCGCTGGCTCGAGATGAAGCCATGACCCGTGTCGGGGTCGACCTCGTTGGCGCGGATGACCGTCCAGCCCAGCTCATTGAAGGCGCGGACGACCTCAGTCTCCATGGCCGCCTGCGTCGGCCACCCGGCGATGTTCGCCGACTCGCGCAAGTCGCCGGAGGCGATCAGGTAGGCCGTGCGGGGCGCCGCTGTCCGCGCCACCTGGGGCTGCGGGAATGTGTAGGTCATGAGGGGATTCCTTCCGTGCGCTGCAGGGCGGCGAGGGCGTGCGCGACGTCCCTCCCGCCCTGATAAAGATTCAGATACAGGTCGAAGAGCCGGTCGTAATGCGGGCCACGCGACGCATCCGGCGTGATGGTGTCCACGACAGGGTTCCAGTCATCGATGCGGGGCGGATCGGAGGACACCGCGCCCGCGGCGAGGAAGGCGGCGCCGTAGCTCGCACCGATGGTGATGCGCGGCACCTCCTGCGTAAGCCCCGTGACGTCCGAGACGGTCTGCAGCCACAGCCGGCCCTGAGTGCCGCCGCCCACCGCGACGATGCGGCGGACATCGGCGCCGGCGGCCCGCATCGTCTCGACGTTGTGGCGAACCCCGAAGGCGGTCGCCTCGAGTGCGGCGCGGTACAGGTCGCCGCGGGTGTGTCCGAGGGTGAGCCCCGCGATGACGCCGCGCGCATCCGCGTCGAGGATAGGAGTTCGCTCGCCGGCGAAGTACGGCAGCATCAGAAGCCCGCGGGCGCCGGGACCGGACACCTCCGCCTCAACGAGCAGCTGGGGGAAATCGGCGCCGGTGAGGTCCCGCAGCCACGCGGTGAGGGCACCGGAGGTCGCGAGGCCCCCGGCCAGATTGGTTGTCCCCGGGAAAGCGCCGACGGTCGTCCACATCGACGGCGTGCGCAGGACGTGGTTCCCTGTCGCCACCAGGAACATCGTCGTGCCGTACATCAGCATGAGGTCGCCGACGCCGTGGGCGCCCGCACTGACGGCTTCGGTCCAGGCGTCGATCGTTCCGGCGATGACAGGGGTGCCGGCGGCGATCCCCGTCTGCGCCGCGGCGTCGGGTGTCACCTCCCCGACGATGTCACCCGCCCACGCCAGACGGGGCGGCTCGATCCCCGGTGCGATGCGATCCCACCCGGAGGCGTGCCACGCGTGCGCCTCGATGTCGTACAGCGGCGTGCACTGGCTCGCCGACTGGTGATCCAGCACGTAGGCGCCGGTGAGCCGTCGCGCGAGCCAGGACGCGGGCATGAAGAGGCGCCGCGCCCGCGCGTAGGCATCGGGCTCCTCCTCGGCGATCCATGCGATCTTCGGACCCGCGGCCTGCGTCGTGAGCGCGGACCCGCCGACGCGGACGATGTGCTCAGCGCCGAGCTCCGCGGTCAACCGCTCGATCTGGGAGACGGCGCGGGTGTCTACGCCGTACAAGATCGTAGGCCGGACGGGCCGGTCGTCGGCGTCCGCGAGGAGTACGCACGGACCCATGCCGCTCACGCCCACCGCGATCACCTCGGCTCCGGATGCCGCGGGGTCCTCGTTCAGCTGCGTGCTCAGGTGGCAGAACTCGGCCCACCAGATGTTCGCATCCATCTCGACGTGGCCCGGGCGGGGCCGATGCACGTCGTGGGCGGCGGTCGCGGTGGCGAGTACCTCGCCGGTTGCGGCGTCGACGAGGACACCCTTCGTGCTGGACGTGCCGATATCGACCCCTAGGACGCAGCGTCGCGTCATCCGTACCTCCCGTGCTCGCCCGTCAGTGTAACGTGAAATCGATTTCAGTTCCACCGTGACCACGACGCAACGAGGTCGTCGCCGACGGGCGGGCTCGTCACCGGCCGGCGGGACGGACCTCACCGCGGAGGGTCACGAGGCGTGGCGGCTCATCATCGCCCCCGATGCGCTCCAGCAGCATGCGCGCCGCAGTCATCCCCATCTCGCGAGCGGGGAGTCGCACGACCGTGGCGAAGTCCGCCGGCGTCGTGGCGAATGGGAGCGAGCCGATCACTGCCACCCCGGTCCGCGGCGGAGCAAGATCGAGCTCGGCCAGGCGCTGGAGGACGCCCACGCCGAGAAGGTTGTTGCCCGCGACGACCGCGTCGGGTCGGTCGACCCCCGAGAACAGGGCGTCTACGCACTCCCGTCCACCCTCCACTCGGAACGTCGAGTGCTGCAGCAGCGCGGGTTCGGGCTCGACACCCCGCGCTCGAAGGGCGTCGGCCCAGCCGAGGGCGCGCTCGCGCGCGGTTTCGATGTCGGCGGGCCCCGACACGCACGCGATCCGCCGGAACCCTGCGTCCCACAGCCGCGCCGTGGCCTCGGCTCCGGCCTCGCGATTGGCCATCACGACGGCGTCGACGTCGCCGGCCCGACGGTCCACCGCGACGACAGGCCGCCCGCCTGCGGCGAACGGCGCGAGATCGGACGTCGGGCTCGCCGCCGCGATGAGCACCCCCGCCATGTGGGTGGATGCCGCGATGCGCAGGTACGACGCCTCCTTATCCGGATCCCCATCCGAGTTGCACAATACGACGGAGTATCCCGCCTCCGAAGCGATGTCCTCGATCCCGCGGGCCATCTCGGTGTAGTAGGGGTTCTCGATGTCGGGGATCACCAGCGCCACCGCCTGCGCATGCTGCGTTCGAAGAGTCCTCGCGGTCCGGTTAGGGACGAAGCCGAGCGCGTCGACGGCGCGGCGCACCGCCTCGGCTTTCTCCGGGGACACAGAGATGCCATTGAACACCCGGGACACGGTCGCGGGGGATACCCCGGCTTCGCGTGCGACGTCGTAGATGGTGGTCACGGCCATACTCAGTCGGATCCGCCCGCACCGACAGGCACGAGACTCGCGCCGGCGGCGTCGGCGCGCAGTTCGAACTCGAACCGGCTGCGGTCGCCGCGGTGGTACGCGATGAAGAATTCGAGGGGAACGCCTGCCGCGTCGCGGCTGACGCTGCGCAACCGCAGCAGGGCGGATCCGGGCGAGATCGCCAGCAGCTGCGCCTGCTCTGGTGAGGCCACCGTCGCCTCGGCCGAGCGGACGCCCGCGACCGCGCGCAAGCCATGCTCGGCGAGGACCCGGTACAGGGAACCCTCGCGCAGATCGGCACCGAACGTCACCGCGCCGACCGCCTCGGGCATCCAGGTCGTGGACAGCGACCAAGGGTCGTCGTCGACGTAACGAAGCCGTTCGAGAAGGATGACGGGGGCGTCGACCACGACGGCCAACGCCTCCGCGACTTCGGGCGTCGCGGGCACCGTCTCGTGGCGAAGCACGTCGCTTCGGACGTGACCGCCGCGGCGCTCGACGTCGTCGTACAGCCCGATCAGGGTGTGCATCAGCGCTTCACTGGTCTTGGGGCGGGCGACGAACGTGCCCTTTCCCTTCACCCGCTCGATGATCCCCTCGTGCTCGAGCTGCCCGAGGGCCTGGCGGACGACCGTCCGCGAAATCCCGTAGAGTTCGCAGAGCCGGTGCTCGCCCGGCAGCAGATCGCCCGGACGAAGGCTCTGCGAGGCGATCCCATCGATGATGAGTCGCCGCAGCTGGTCGTACATCGGCGCGGCGGAGCGCCGGTCAATGGCGGGCGACGACGGCGCGTCTGAGGTCGAAGCGAGGGTCATGGCTCAGTAGACCACGCCGGCGTGCAGGATCACATTGGCATAGGGAGTGAATTCGCCCGACCGCACGAAAGCCCGGGCCGCTGTTGACAGCCGCTTGAACTCGTCGTGCGGGATGAGCGCGATCTCCACTCCGAGGGGCTCGAGGCGCTCGCGGAGCGCCGCCAGGACGTGCGGGCTGCGCTCGGCGACCTCCGCCGACGCCGTCGCGCCCTCCACCGCGAGCTCAGCGAGCACCGTGTCGAGGACGTCGAGGAACGCAGGCGCTCCCGGGCGGTAGGCGAGGTCGATCCGTTCGCTCCCCGGCGGGATCGGAAGTCCCGCGTCGGTCACGACGACGAGATCCGTGTGGCCCGTTTCGCTGATGAGGCGGGACAGAGCGGGGTTGATTGTCGTGGCGGTGCGTCTCACGATCGGACTCCTGGTGCTGCATGGGCGGCGAGGAGAGCATCCACGCGGTCCGCGTGGGGAAGGCTGGGTGAAGCGCCGCGCACGGTGACGGTGAGCGCGCCGGCAGCGGCCGCGCGGCGCGCGGCGGCAACGAGCGGCTCTCCCGCGGCCAGGGCCGCACCGAGGTAGCCGGAGAAGGCGTCACCGGCCGCCGTGGTGTCGACGGGCGTGACCGGGAACGGCGGGATCAGTTCGACTTCGGAGTCGGTGACGAGCAGAGCGCCCGCTCCCGCGAGCGTCACGACAGCGGCGCGTGCGCCCCGGGCGAGGAACCAGCGTCCGGCGGCCTTGGCCGAGGCAGCATCGACGACGGGGATGCCGGTGAGCAGACTCGCCTCACTCTCGTTGGGAGTGACGACGTCGACGCACGCCCAGACGTCCTCCGGAAGCTCAGCCGCGGGCGCCGGATCCAGGACGACCGTCATGCCGCGATCGCGTCCGGCGCGCAGAGCATGACAGGCGAGCTCTGCGGGGATCTCCAGCTGCGTCAGGAGCACGGCGGCGCTTCCGTCGAGGGCGCCGAGGGCGGCATCGATCTGCGCGACGCTGAGCGCCGCGTTGGCGAGCGGCACCATCACGATGTCATTCTGTGCGGAGGCGTCCACCCGGATATGCGCGATGCCGGTCGGACCGGGGACGGTGCGCAGATGCGCGATGTCGACCCCGGCCTCGGTCAGGCCGTCGACGATCAGGTCGTGGAAGAGGTCGGATCCGACGCACGCGATGAAACTGGCCTCGGCGCCCGCACGTCCGGCCGCGACGGCCTGATTGGCGCCCTTGCCGCCTAGGACGAGGGTGAAGTCCTCGCCGAGAATCGTCTCACCGGGCACGGGCAGGCGCCCCGAGAACGTGGTGAGGTCGGCAGTGACGCTGCCAACCACCGCTACGCCGCGCGGCGCGGCGCGATCGGAGTCAGGCATCGGTGCCTCCCAGGGGATCTTTGACTTCACCGTCGGCTGTCATTACATTAGCCGAGTCGTCACCTGTAACGACAGGTTGGAGCCGAGAAGTCCGATGATCGCCGCCCCCGTGCTCTACGTCGACAGCGCTGACACCGTGGCGCTGAGCCCGCTTCTGCGGGACGGCCTCGTCCGCGGCGTCACGACCAACCCGACGATTCTCGAGCGCAGCGGCCGCCGCCTGGTCGAGCTCGCCGATCTCTACGCCCGATGGATCGAGGAGGGCGCCGAAGAGGTGTTCTTCCAGGCCTGGGGGACGGATGCAGCGCAGCTGCGCCGCGCCGGAGAAGATCTGCGAGAACTCGGCGACCGGGTCGGCGTGAAAGTCCCCGCAACGCGCGCCGGATTCGCCGCCGCCAAGATCCTCGTTCGAAGCGGCGCGACCGTCCTCGTCACGGCGGTGTACAGCGTTCCGCAGGCGCTTGTCGCGGCGTCGATCGGAGCCCGCTTCATCGCCCCTTATCTCGGCCGACTGACCGACGCGGGCGTTGACGGACACGCGCTCATCGGCCGGATGCAGGCTGTCTGCGCGGGCTCCGGGACGGACGTCCTCGCGGCGAGCCTGCGGTCCCCGGAGGACCTCGTCGCGTTGCGTGAGGCCGGGGTCGGTTACTTCACCGCCGCCCCTGCCGTCCTAGAGGCGACGCTGCTCGATCCGACCAGCGAACGCTCCGCCGCCGAGTTCGAGGATGCGATCGCGCGGCTGTCCTGACGGCCGCGCTCAGGGCCGCGCCGCCCGGCGGAGCCAGCGTTCGACTCCCGCGACGTGCGCCGACGTGAGCGCGGCCGCCAGGTCCGCGTCACCCTCCGCGATTGCGTCGAGGATGGCGCGGTGCTCCGCGAGCGTTCGCCTCACGGCGCCTTCCTCGGTCATCCCGCGCCATATCCGAGCGCGGACGGTCCGGCTGCTGAGCGAGTCGATGAGGCTGCTGAGGTAGGAGTTCCCGGCGATCTGGGAGATCCGGCCGTGGAATCGCAGGTCGTGCTCGACGAGCTCCGGGACGTCCGCCGATGCGGCCGCGCCGGCGATCTCGGCCTCCAGCTCCGCGACGTCCTCATCGGTCCGGCGCTGCGCCGCCTGTCCCGCGGCGTGGGATTCCAGGACGCGCCGCACCTGGAAGACCTCCAGCAGCGAGGCGTCGTCGTGCATGTCCACGACGAAGGAGATCGCTTCCAGGAGCAGGCTCGGTTCCAGGCTCGTGACGTACGTGCCGTCGCCACGGCGCACGCTGAGGACCCTGATGACCTCGAGCGCCTTGACAGCCTCGCGCAGCGAGCTACGCGACAGACCCAGCCGCTCGGACAGTTCCTTCTCCGGCGGCAGCCGGTCGCCCGGGCGCAGCTCGCCGCGCACGATCATGTCCTTGATCCGGTCGATCGCCTGGTCTGTGAGCGCCATGCCCTGATACTAAAGGTCGGATCTCTGCTGGCGGGGTTGCGTCGTCGCGGGAAGAATGGGCGCATGCGCGTCCTCGACTCCCACCTGCATCTGTGGGATCCGGCGGTCCTCGAGTATGCCTGGCTCAGCGACGACCTGCGCGCCCGCTTCGACACTCCGGAACTCGCGGCCGCGGTCGACGACGCTCCCCCGGCGGCCGCCCGCGCGTTCGTCTTCGTGCAGGCGGAGTGCGCGCACGCGCAGGCGCTCGCCGAGGTGGACTGGGTGCTCGCCCGGGCGGAGGCCGCGGGCATCGTCGGCATCGTGGCGCGCGCAGCCGTCGAGCGGGGGGAGGACGTCGTCGGGGAACTCGAGGCGTTGCGCACTCGTCCCCGCGTCGTAGGGGTGCGGCGGGTCCTGCAGGACGAAGCGCCCGGATTCGCGACGTCGCCCGCCGTGCGCGACGGGCTGCGGGCGGTCGCTGCGGCGGGCCTGGTCTTCGACGCGTGCGTGCGCGCCGGGGGATTGCGGGAGGTGATCGCTCTGGCAGACGCCGTGCCGGAGCTGCCCCTCATCCTGGACCACTTGGGCAAGCCGCCGGGCGCGCGGGCTGATCCGAAGTGGACGGAAGACCTGCGGGAGCTCGCGCGGCGACCGCACGTGATCGCGAAGGTGTCCGGGCTCCCGGCCGAGGCGAGGCCGCAGTGGACGGCGGACGACGTCCGTGCCGCACTCGACGTCGCGCGGGACGCGTTCGGGCCCGAGCGGCTGATGTTCGGCAGCGACTGGCCGGTGTCCGTCCCTTACTCTCGCTGGCTCCGGGCCGTTCTCGCCTGGACGGCCGACTGGTCGGGGGCCGAGCGCGACGACCTGCTGTGGGGGAACGCCGCACGAGCGTACGGCATGGCTTGAAGCGCACTGCAGGCCTGGAAGATACGCCGAGCACCTGCCCCGGGTGACATCGCGTGTCCACGAGAGAGGGGCGGGTGGGGGCGGTTCACGGGTGGGGGCGAAGGCGGAGGGATGCCATGCCGCCGTCGACCTCGATGACGGCGCCGGTCGTCGAGCCCGCGGCGGGGCTCACGAGATACACCACGGCGGCGGCGACTTCGTCGGGGTCTACCAGCCGGCCGTGCGGTTGGCGGGCCTCGAGCGCCGCGCGCTCAGCGGCGGGATCGTCGGCCGACGCGAGCAGCCGACCGACCCAGGGCGTGTCGGCGGTGCCGGGGTTGACCGCATTGACGCGAACCCCCTCACGAAGGTGGTCGGCCGCCATCGCCCGCGTGAGCGCGGACACCGCACCCTTCGACGCGCTGTACAGCGCGCGCTGCGGCAGCCCCGCCGTCGCGGCGATCGATGACACGGTGCACACGGCAGCGGCGGGCGAGCGTCGCAGCCACGGGAGGGCCGCCGCCACGGTGCGAGCCACTCCGGTGACATTGACCGACAGAACTCGCGCCCATTCGTCGTCGTCGTTGGCGGCGATGTCTCCCTGGGCGCCGATCCCGGCGCTGGTGACGACGATGTCGAGGCCGCCGAACCGCTCGGCCGCCGCGCGCACGGCGGCCTCGACGTCCGCACGGTCGGCGACGTCGGCGCGCAAAACCGCGGCTTCGGGCGTCGCGGTGCTCGGATCAAGGTCCAGCACCGCGACCCGTGCGCCCTCGCCCAGGAGGCGGCGCGTGATCGCCGCGCCGATTCCGGACGCCCCGCCCGAGACGATCGCGGCGAGCCCGTCGAGCGCGCCGGTCACGACCGGGCCTCCCAGGCCCGGAAGGTCTGACGTTGACGGCCGAGCCCCTCGATCTCGATCTCCACGACGTCCCCGGGTCGGAGATAAGGGAATCGGCCCGACAGTGCGACACCCTCGGGCGTCCCGGTGAGGATGAGGTCACCCGGCTCCAGGGTCAGAAACTGCGACAGGTGCCAGACCAGATGATCAACCGGGAAGATGAGGTCCGCGGTCGACGAGTCCTGCCGGGGCTCGCCGTTGACGAAGCTTCGCAGCCGCAGCTCTGTTGGGTCGACCTCGTCGGCCGTGACGAGCCAGGGCCCGAGCGGACTGAAGCCGGGTGCACACTTCCCCTTCGACCACTGCCCGCCCGACACCTCGAGCTGGAACGTGCGCTCCGACAGGTCGTTCGCGGTCACGTAGCCGGCGATGTGGTCGCGCGCCTGCTCGGGTCCATCCAGGTAGGCGCCGCGACGGCCGATGACGACGCCCAGCTCGACCTCCCAGTCGGTCTTGTCGCTGCCCCGAGGGATCGTGACGTCGTCGTCCGGTCCGGCAACGGTGTTCGGCGTCTTGAGGAAGATGATCGGCACCTCGGGTGGGGCGGATCCGGACTCAGCTGCGTGCGCGGCATAGTTCATGCCGACGCAGACGATGGCGGACGGCCGCGCGATCGGTGCGCCCACGCGCAGCCCCGACGCTCCTTCGAGCGGCGCGAGCCGGCGTTCGGCGCGCGCCGCGCGCACGACCCCGACGGGGTCGGCGGCGAGGAAGTCCCCCGTGACATCTGATGTCACCGGGCGAAGATCGTAGGTGTCCTCCCCGTCGAGCAGAACGGGGATCTCATGGCCCATGGGGCCGAGTCGCGCAAATCTCATGATTCTCCCGAGGACCCCGGGGTCATCGCCCGACGCTATTTCACGTAGGGGTGGGTCCGTTGACAGTATAGACATCCGATGTTTACACTTCGAGCGGCGCAACCGGCGCCGCAAGGGGGAGACTGTGAGCAAGATCGTCGCAGTGGAGACCACCGACGTGCGGTTTCCCACGTCGGTGAGCCTGGACGGCTCGGACGCGATGAACCCCGACCCGGACTACAGTGCCGCCTACGTCCGGATCGTGCTCGACACCGGCGAGAGCGGCTACGGCTTCGTCTTCACGATCGGCCGAGGCAACGACGTCCAGGTCGCGGCCGTCGACGCCCTCGCCCCGCACCTGGTCGGACAGGACGCCGAGGCCCTGCTGGCCGACATGGGCGCCACGTGGAGCTCCCTCGTCAACGACTCGCAGCTGCGCTGGCTCGGCCCCGAGAAGGGCGTCATGCACATGGCGATCGGCGCGGTGGTCAATGCCCTGTGGGACCTCAAGGCCAAGCGCGCGGAACTCCCCCTCTGGCTCCTGCTGGCGCGGATGACCCCGGAGGAGCTGGTCTCCCTCGTGGACTTCCGCTACCTCGGCAACGCGCTCACCGAGGCCGAGGCCCTCGACGTCCTGCGCGCCGCCGAGCCGGGGCGCGCCGATCGGGAAGCGGCGCTCCGCGCAACCGGCTACCCCGCGTACACCACTACGCCCGGCTGGCTCGGCTACTCCGACGACAAGCTCGCGCGCCTGTGCCGCGAGGCTGTCGAAGACGGATTCCCCCAGATCAAATTGAAGGTCGGCGCCGATGTCGAAGACGACATCCGGCGCCTGCGGATCGCACGCGAGGTGTGCGGCCCGGAGTACCCGATTGCGATCGACGCCAACCAGCGCTGGGAGGTGCCGCAGGCGATCGCGTGGATCACCGCCCTCGCACCGTACGGCCCCGCCTGGGTGGAGGAGCCGACGAGCCCCGACGACATCCTGGGACACGCCGAGATCGCCGCCGCCGTCGCTCCCATCCCCATCGCGGGCGGCGAGCACGCGCACAGCCGCGTGATGTTCAAGCAGCTTCTGCAGGCGCGGGGTATCGAGGTCGTGCAGATCGACGCTGTTCGCGTCGCAGGTGTGAATGAGAACATCGCCACGCTTCTGCTCGCGGCGAAGTTCGGCGCGCGCGTCTGCCCGCATGCCGGGGGGGTGGGGCTGTGCGAGGCCGTGCAGCACCTGTCGATGTTCGATTTCGTGGCGGTCAGCGGCACGCGCGAGGGGCGGATGATCGAGTACGTCGACCACCTCCACGAGCACTTCGTCGCGCCCGCCGACGTGCGAGGCGGCACCTACCGCGCACCGATGACGCCGGGGAACGGGATGGAGATGCGACCGGGGAGCATCGAGACCTACCGGTGGCGGGGAGCGCATGTCTACGCGTGAGTCCCGCACTCCCACGCTGACCGCCCTCGGCTACGGCGCGGCTAATCTCGGCAACCTTTTCCGACCCCTCGCCGACGATGAGGCGCGCCGGATCCTGGAGACCGCGTGGGACAGCGGAGTGCGGTACTTCGACACCGCCCCGCACTACGGCCTCGGCCTGTCGGAGCGACGCCTCGGCGCGTTCCTACGCGATAAGCCGCGCGACGAGTACGTGCTCTCGACGAAGGTCGGACGACTCCTCCGACCGAACCCGGACCACACCGGCGGGCTCGACCTCGCAGCTGACTTCCACGTGCCCGACACGCTCCGGCGGGTGTGGGACTTGAGCGCCGACGGGATCCGCCGGAGCCTCGACGAGTCGCGCGAGCGGCTCGGCATCGAGCGCATCGACATCGTCTACGTGCACGATCCGGAGCGGCACGACCTCGAGCAGGCCCTCGCGGAGGCGCTTCCTGCACTCGAGGCCGAGCGCGCCGCCGGGACGGTCGCAGCGGTGGGCATCGGCTCGATGTCGTCGGAGAGCATCGCGGCCTGTGTCCGGGGCGCCGACCTGGACGTCGTGATGATCGCCGGCCGTTACACGCTCCTCGAGCAGCCCGCCGCGGCAGATGCGCTACCGGCGTGCCGCGAGCGCGGCACCGCCGTGGTGGCGGCGTCCGTGTTCAACTCCGGCCTGCTGGCGGCCGAGCGCCCGACGCGGGCCGGACGCTACGAGTACGGTGCGGTGCCGGACGCCGTCTGGGAGCGGGTGCAGCGGATCGCGGACGTCTGCGAGGCCTGGAGCGTCGCCCTCCCAGCGGCCGCTGTTCAGTATCCGCTGCGCGATCCCCTCGTCCGGTCTGTCGTCGTGGGCGGCAGCCGGCCGGGCCACCTGACGGCGAACGCCGCCCATCTCGTCGCGCCCGTCCCGGAGGGGTTCTGGCGCGACCTCGACGACGCGGGCCTCGCGCCCGACGGGAAGGACCAGCGATGCTGACGGGGATCCATCCGCTGCTGACCGGGGAGCTGCTGCGCCACCTGGATGACATGGGGCACTCCGACGCGGTCGTCGTCGCCGACGCGCACTTCCCCGCGCATGCGCTCGGACGGCGCGTGCTCTCCATGCCGGGCACGACGACCCCAGCCGTCCTCGCCGCCGTCCGCTCGGTGCTCCCCCTCGATGACACCCCCGCGCTGGAGCTCATGCGCTCGGCGGACGGGGAGGTGCTCGAGGTGCAGCGCGAGCTCCTCGCCGCGGCGGGCGTGGATGCGGCCGGGGCGCGGTTCGCCGACCGCTTCGGCTTCTACGACCTGGCCGCCGCCGCCTTTCTGGTGATCCGCACCAGCGAGACCCGCGTGTACGGCAACGCCCTGCTGCGGAAGGGCGTCGTGAATCAACAACTAGATGTGAAATCGATTTCAGATTAGCCTTGAGCTCGTTACTCGCGCGACGGTCTACAGCGTCGGCGCGATGTGATCAAGTTGTTATTACAGGTCTTCCGTTCCGGTGACTCAGTAGATACATTTAGATACAACCTGGCGCCGCGAGCGACGCCGACTCTCGATGAAGCGGGTGAAGAAGTGAGCGAACCGATCCTCAAAGTCGAGGGCATCAGCAAGGGGTTCCCGGGTGTCCAGGCACTGAAGGACGTCCACCTCGAGGTGCGCCCCGGCGAAGTCCTGGTGCTCGTGGGCGAGAACGGCGCGGGCAAGTCGACGCTGATGAAGATCCTGTCCGGGATCTACCAGAAGGACGCCGGACGCATCGTCTTCGATGGCCGGGAGGTCGAGCTCACCGGCCCGCTGCAGGCGCAGCATCTCGGCGTGACGATCATCCACCAGGAGATGAACCTCATGCCCGACCTCACGGTCGCGCAGAACATCTATATCGGGCGTGAGCCCAGGACCGGCCCCTTCGTCTCCGAGCGCCGGCTCAACCGCCGGGCCGCGGAGCTGCTGGAGCGACTGGGGATCCACATCGACGCCCGCCAGCGCGTCGGCGAACTGACGGTGGCCAAGCAGCAGATGGTCGAGATCGCCAAGGCGCTCTCGTTCGATGCGAAGGTCCTCATTATGGACGAGCCCACCTCGGCGCTTACTGACACCGAGGTCGAGACGCTGTTCTCCCTTATCGAGCAGCTGAAAGCGCGCGGCACCGGTATCGTCTACATCTCGCACCGCATGGACGAGTTGCGCCGCCTCGCCGACCGCGTGACCGTGCTCCGCGACGGCGCCTACATCGGCTCGCTTGAGAAGTCGGAGATCTCAGTCCCCCGCATCATCGAGATGATGGTGGGCCGCGCCATCGACGAGGGACGCCGTCCGGAGGCTCGCGAGCACGAAGGCGATCCGGTGGTCCTGGAGGTCGAGGGGCTCTCGACCAAAGCGCTGCTCGACGACGTCTCCTTCCAACTGCACCGGGGCGAGATCCTGGGCTTCGCCGGACTGATGGGGGCGGGACGCACCGAGACGGCGCGCGCGATCATCGGCGCCGATCCGCGCGACGCCGGCGTCATCCGTATCGCGGGGCGCGAGCAACGCATCCGCCAACCCGCGGACGCCGTCCGCCACGGCGTCGGTTATCTCAGCGAGGATCGCAAGCTCCTCGGGCTCATGCTCGAGCAGGATGTCACCTTCAACACCGTCCTGGCCTCGATCGGTCGGTACGCCAACGCGATCGGCTGGATGTCCGATGGGAAGGCTAAGACAACGACGAAGGATTACGTCCAGAGGCTTCGCGTGAAGACGCCGTCGGTCAATCAGGTCGTGAAGCTGCTTTCCGGCGGAAACCAGCAGAAGGTCGTCATCGCGCGGTGGCTCCTGCGCGACTGCGACGTCCTCATCTTCGACGAGCCGACCCGCGGCATCGACGTCGGCGCCAAGGAAGAGATCTACCGCGTCATGCGAGAGCTCGCCGACAGCGGAAAGTCGATCATCGTCATCTCCTCAGAGCTCCCGGAGGTCCTGCGCGTGGCGAACCGGATCGTCGTCATGGCGAACGGTCGCGTGACAGGGACGCTGCGCAACGAGGACGCGAGCCAGGAAAAGATCATGCAGTTGGCCGCCCACGCGGAGGAGGAAGAATGACCACGCAGCACAATCCGGGGCCGTCGACGACGACGGTCATCCAGACGGCAGTCGCGGAGCCGAATGCATCTGGCGGTGTGGGGGCATTCCTTCGCCGTCAGTTGCAGCAGTCGCTCGCGTTCGGCACGCTCATCGTCCTGGTGGTGTTCTTCTCGATCTTCGGGAACAACTTCCTCACCTGGAGCAACATCTCCGGCATCCTGCTGGCGACCGCGGTTATCGGGATCCTGGCACTCGGTACGACCTTTGTGATCATCACCGGCGGCATCGACCTCTCGATCGGCACCGGGATGACGCTCTGCGCCGTCATGACGGGCGTGTTCATCGCGAACATGGGTCTGCCGGTGTGGGTCGGAGTCGTCGGCGGCGTCGCGACGGGCGTCCTCATGGGCGCGATCAACGGCGTCAACATCACGTTCTTCCGGCTGCCGCCGTTCATCGCCACCCTCGCGATGATGATGATCGCGCAGGGCCTGGCGCTCGTCATCTCCGGAGTGCGCCCGATCTACTTCTCCGGGCCCGCGCCGGACTTCAAGCAGATCGCCCTCGGCACCCTTGTCCCCGGCCTGCCCAACGCGGTCCTCATCACGATCGTGCTCGCGGTCGTGGCCTATCTCGCGCTGAACAAATCGATCCTCGGGCGCTACACGTTCGCGATCGGCTCCAACGAGGAGGCGACCCGGCTGTCCGGCGTCAACACGCGACGCTGGAAGATCATGGTCTACATGTTCGCCGGGGCTTTCACCGGCATCGCCGGTGTCGTCCTGGCCTCCCGGCTGGACTCAGCCCAGCCGCAGCTGGGCGTCGGTTACGAGCTTCAGGCGATCGCCGCGGTGATCATCGGCGGCACGTCGCTGCTCGGCGGTCGTGGGTCGATCCTCGGCACCGTCATCGGCGCTCTGATCATGAGCGTCCTTATCAACGGCCTGCGGATCATGGCGATCCAGACCGAATGGCAGAACGTCGTCGTCGGCGTCGTCATCCTCATCGCTGTGTTCTTCGACTCACTCCGCAACCGCACCTCCACCTGATCCCGGTCTGCGGCGACCCGTGCCCGCCGCAGACCGGAGGCCGTCCGCGGCCCCACCCGCAGGCACGACACCACGAACAAGTCCGCACGACCGACACCCGGTCATCACCGAACAATGGAGTTTTCATGAAGTACGGCAGAACGGCCGCGTTCGCGGCCACCGTTGCCATCTCGGCGCTCGCCCTGGCGGGATGCTCGAGCTCCGGAACCGGTACCGACGCAGGCGCCGGCAACCCGGGCGACGGCGACTCGATGTACATCGCGCTCGTCTCGAAAGGCTTCCAGCATCAGTTCTGGCAGGCCGTCAAGCAGGGCGCGGAGGAGAAAGCCGAGGAGCTCGGCATCGAGATCACCTTCGACGGGCCCGCCGCCGAGACTGAGGTCGACGCGCAGCTGCAGATGCTGCAGACGGCGATCGACCGGGGCCCTGACGCGATCGCCTACGCCGCGCTCGATCCCGAAGCCTGCATCCCGCTGTACGAGACCGCCGAGGCAGCGGGCATCCCGATCGTCGAGTTCGACGCACCGTGCGACAGCGACTACTCGCAGAGCCTGGCGGCGACCGACAGCCTGGCCGCGGGTGCGCTCGCCGCGCAGAACATGGCGGAGATCATCGGCGGCGAGGGCAAGGTCGCCATCGTCGGCCACAGCCAGATCAACTCGACGGGTGTCGAGCGCCGGGACGGCTTCGTCGAGGAGATCGAGGCCAACTACCCCGACATCGAGATCGTCGACATCCAATACGGCGATGGCGACCACCTGAAGTCCGCCGACATCGCCAAGGCGATGATCGCAGCGCATCCCGACCTCAAGGGGATCTACGGAACCAACGAGGGCTCTGCGATCGGCGTGGTCAACGCTGTCAACGAGCTCGGCCTCGATAAGGGCGAACTGACGATCGTCGGTTTCGACTCCGGCGCGGCCCAGGTCAACGCCATCAAGGATGGCACGATGGCCGGCGCCATCACCCAGGATCCCATCGGCATCGGCAAGACCGTGGTCCAGGCCGCGTACGACGCCGCGATGGGCGAAACGGTCGAGGAGTTCTACGACACCGGCTCCTACTGGTACAACGCCGACAACATCGAGGACCCGCAGATCGCGGCCGTTCTCTACGAGTGACTTCGCACTGACAACGAAGGCCGTCGCCGCACGCGGGTTCAGCGATCCCCGCAGCACCCTGGTCACAGGGGGTTGCGGGGATCGTGCTTTCGATGAAGCGGACGGGGTCGTCAACCCGTCCGCGTGATTCCAGCTCAGCGGGAGAGCGGAAGCAGACGCGCCGGATTGTCGATGAGCATCCGATCGACCGCGTCCGCGCCGATCCGGTCTCGTAGGCGCGGCACGTAGCGTTCGCCGAGGTAGCGGAGGCCGGGCATCCCGCCATAAGCGAGGTAGCGGGTGCGGCGGGCGACGTCCCCGCCGAGGAGGAGGCGCGCACCCCCGCCGCCCGCGACGACGCGCTCAGTGAGATCGAGCAGTTCGGCGTCGCTCCGGGTCCGCGGCCGCGCCATGCCGTCGTAGCCGAGGTACGCGCCGCGCGCGGCGAGGGACAGGTGCAGCCCGGGATCCGGATCGCGGTCAGCGTGCGCGAGGACCACTCGGTGCGCGGCCACGCCGCCGTCGGCGAGGAGGTCGAGCACCTCGTGAGCAGCGCTGCCGAACTCAAGGTGCACCATGACGGGCGCGCCGGTCGCCCGGTGCGCCGCCGCGACGGCGTCGAGCGTGGTCCGCTCGAACGCCGAGATCCGCCAGTAGTCGATCCCGGCCTTGAGCATGCCCGCTCGTGCCGGCTCACCGTCGGGACCGAGGGCGCGGGTACCGTCGGGATCGCCCTCGTCCGCGGTCATCCCGTCCGACACTTCCGCGGTCAGCCGGGCGGCGAGCGCGTCGGCGGACCACGACCGCAGCGGATGACCCGACGGGTAGTGCGCCTCCCTGTGGCGCCCCGTGGTCGCCACGACGTGGATTCCGGTGTTCGCGGCGATGCGCGCGATGCCCGCGGGGTCGCGGCCGAGGCCCAGCGGGGTCGCGTCCACCATCGCGGCGAAGCCGCTGTCGCGCAACGACGCCGCCTCCGCGCGGGAGGCGTCTTCGTCGTTCAGCTCGTCGCCCGGCAGGACCGGGGAGACCTGGAACAGGTGCTCGTGGTAGTCCGTCGCCCCGAGTTCGGCGGGGTCGAGATCGCCGAGCACGGCGCGGATCATCGCGTGGTCTCCGCCGCCCGGGCCAGCTCCTCCACCACCGCCGGGGTGAGCCGCAGGTCGAACACATCGGCCACGACCTGCGACCAGCCGTGGATGAAGTACCTCCAGCCGTCCACGACGTGGAGCCCGCGGTCGGCCTCCTGTGCCCGCGCCTGGTGCAGGAACTCCAGGCTACCGCGGTAGTTGAACTCCCACGCCCAGCCGTCCCGGGGGAAGCAGACGCCGTCGGGGAGCGGCGAGCCCGGCCGATCCTTGCCGAGACCCGTGGCGTTCACCACGAGCGAGGAGTCCGGCAGCGCCGCGACGAGCGCCGCGGACTCGGCGTCCTCGTCCACGCGGCGGTAGACGATGAGGTCCGCGGGGGTCCCGCGGCCGTCGTGAACCGCGCGGAGCTCGTCCAGAGCGCGATCGGTGCGCGCGGTCACGGTGATCCGCGTGGGACGATCAGCGGGATCGCGCTCGGCGAGCGCCCAAGAAAGGGCCGTCCCGGATCCACCCGCGCCCAGGATGAGCACTTCACCGCCGGTTCGGGCGAAGTGTTCGCGGGGTAGGGCGTCGTCGAGCGCGAGCGCAACCGTGACCGGATCCTTCGCCTGCCCCACGATGGTGTCACCGCGCTTGGAGATGCTGGAGATCTCCCTGCACGACACAGCGAACGGGTCGAGGTCGTCGAACATGTCGGCAGCGGCGGCGTACACATTCATCTTGTGGGTCGTCACGAGTGCGCCGCGGTGGTGAGGGTCGTCCCGGATCCGTGCGACGAGCTCACGGTACTGCGCTCTGGTGGCATCCAACGGCAGGTCGTGGCCGATCAGTCGATCCGTCGGCAGGTCCAGAATCTCGGCCCACAGCGGAAACACGACGTTGATCGACGAGGCCGCGGTGCTTACCCCGACGAACCCCATGTGGTCGCGGGTCATCGCGCCTCCTCCGCCGACCGGGCCGCGCGCAGCGCATCGGAGAACAGGTGCGCGCGCCGCTCGATCTCGGCGGTATCGCCCGCGGCGAGCGCTGCGCCGGGGACCAGGTCGCCGCCCGCGCCGACCGCGACCGCCCCCGCGGCGAACCACGCCGCGACGTTGTCGGGGGTGACGCCGCCCGTCGGCATCAGCGGAATGTGCGGGAGCGGAGCCCGGAGCGCCGCGAGGTAGCCGGGTCCGCTCAGCGACGCCGGGAACACCTTCACGATGTCGGCGCCGAGCGCGTGGGCGGTCATCACCTCGGTCGGGGTGAGCGCCCCGGTCATCGTCGTCGCCCCGGTCGCGGTCATCGCCGCGACGAGGGCGGGCACGGTGCCGGGGCTGACGAGGAACTGCGCGCCCGCGTCGATGGCGGTACGTGCGTGCTCTGCGGTGAGGACGGTGCCGGCGCCGACGAGCACGTCGTCGCCGTGGCGCTCCCGCACGGCGGCGATCACCGCCGGGGCGTCGGGCGTGCTGAAGGTCACTTCGATCCCTGAGACGCCTCCGCGGACGAGCGCGTCGACAGCCGCGAGGGCGGCGTCGGCGGAGGGTGCGCGCAGCACGGCGAGGACGCCGGCGCGGCGGACGAGAGCGAGCGGATCGGACATGGAGACCTCGTTCAGACGGCGTTGACGGGATGGGGCGGCGGATTGCCCGCGAGGACTGCGAGCGCGCACTCGAGCGACATCGCGCCCATGTGGTCCACCGCCTGGGTGGTCTGAGCGCCCAGGTGGGGGGTCAGGGTGACGCGGTCGGCGAGGTCCGGTGCGAGCAGCGGGCTGTCCTGCCCCGCGGTGTCACCGGCGAGCATGTCGGCCGCGAAGGCCCCGAGCGTGCCGGCGCGGAGCGCCATGGCGACGGCGGCCTCGTCGACGAGATCCGCGCGTGCGGTGTTGACCACGACGGCGCCGCGCGGCAGGAGACCCAGCCGCCGCGGGTCCAGGAGCACCTGGCCGCCAGGGGCGTGCAGGCTTACGATGTCCGCGGCCGCGAAAAGCGCGTCGAGGTCCGCCGGCTCAGCCCCGGCGGCCCGCACATCGTCCGCCGGCAGGTACGGGTCGGCGGCGAGAACACGCGCCCCGAAGCCAGACAGTCGCCGGGCGACGCCGCGCCCGATCCGCCCGAAGCCGACCACGCCAACCGTCGAGGCACCGAGCTCACGGCCGCGGCGGGCCGACCAGTCGCCGGCGCGGACTCGGCGGTCGCCGTCCGCGACGTGCCGGAGCGCGGCGAGCATCAGCCCAACGGCGTGGTCGGCCACCGCGTCGGCGTTAGCGCCCGGCGTGTTCGTCACGACGATGCCGCGCCGGGTCGCCTCTGCCACGTCGACCGCCTCCACGCCGACGCCGTAACGTGCGATTACTCGGAGCCCCAGCGACAGGTCGAAGTGCGCAGCGGTGATCGGACCGGTTCCGGCGATCCATGCGTCCACGCGTGGCAGAAGCGAGGCGAGGTCGGTCAGGTCGTGGTGAGAGGGTCCCCGCAGCAGCTCGTGCCCGGCGGCGAAGACGCGGCCGGCCAAATCGAGGTCGCCGCCGCCGAAAGAGCGACTGGTGGCGAGGATGACGGCCATCAGGAGCCTTTCCGGGCGAACCACGGCTCGAGCGCCGTGTAGGCGTCGACGAAGGCGCGGTGACGGGCGCTGTAGACCGCATGGCGGTCGGGATCGGGCACGAACTCCGCGGTCACCCGGCTGAGGGCGCGCGCGGCGGAGAAGTCCGCGAGGCCCAGCCCTACTGCCGCGGTGATGGCCGCACCGAGGCTGTTCGCTTCCTCCACCACCGAGCGGCGTCGGACCGGGATCCCCCAGATGTCGGCGAGCATCGCGAGCCACACATCGCTCTGGGCGCCGCCGCCGACGGCGTCGATGCGGTCGATGCGCGCTCCGGCGTCGCGGAGAGCGTGCAGGCACGACAGGAGGTTGAAGCCGACGCCCTCTAGGACAGCACGGACGAGCGCGTCCCGGCCGTGGTGCCGGGAGAGGCCAACGAACGCCGCGCGCGCGTCGGGGTTCCACCACGGCGAGCGCTCTCCCAGCAGGTAGGGCAGGAAGTACAGTCCGGCGGTGTCGACGTCAACCCCGGCGGCTGCGACGCGGGCACCGGTTTCCGGTCGGGCGGGGTCCGCGGCGAGGGCCTCACTGATCCACTGGACCGAGGCACCGCCAGCCTGCATGGTCGCGGTGGGGCTGAACAGCCCCGGGACGACATGGTCGAAGGTGAACGTCCGCAGCGCCGGGTCAAGGAGCGGCGCATCGGTGGCGAGGGCCATCCACGACGACGTGCCGAGACTGACGTACGCCCCGTCTTCAGGTGCCACGACACCCGACCCGACGGCGGCCATCGGACCATCCCCGCCGCCCATGACGACCTGGACGCGGACGGGGAGGCCGAGCTCCGCGGCGACGGCGGGCCGCAACGTTCCTACGACGGCGGTGGAATCGAGGATCTCCGGAAAGAGTGCGGCGTCGAGCCCGGCAGCCTCGATCACAGCGGTGGACCACGTCCCGCGGGCCTGGTCGTAAGCGTTCGTGCCGCTGGCATCCGAGCGATCGGTCGCCAGGCGACCGGTCAGGCGCTGCACGATGTAGTCCTTCGCCACGCCGAACCGCGCGACGCGCCTCCAGGTCTCCGGCTCGTGGTCGCGGACCCACATGACCTTCTCGATCGAGTAGGTGGGGTTCAGCCGGTGCCCGAGGATGCGGTAGGCGGCGTCGTCCCCGAGCGCGTCCGACAGCCGTCGCTGCTGCGCGGCAGCCCGGGTGTCCGCCCAGATGATCGCCGGACGGACGGGCGCGCCGGTGTCGTCGAGGAGGACGGCCCCCATCATCTGCCCGCTGATCACGAGCCCCTCGACGGCCGTCGCGGCGCTGTCCGCGCGCGCCAGGAGCGCGCGCGTGGCCTCGACCACCGCCTGCCACCAGTCTTCGGGGTCCTGCTCGGCGACCCCGCCCGCCGCGTAGCGGGTGGGGTAGGCCACGGTGACCGCGGCGACGAGGGTGCCATCGTCGCGGTGCAACGACGCCTTGTTGCCGGTTGTGCCGAGATCGTGGGCGAGGATCATCGCGCGACCGAGAAGTCCCGCAGCTCAATCGAGCCATCGGCTTTGCGATAGACCCGGCGCCCCATGCCGTGCGCGAGGACCCAGCTGTAGTCGTGCCCCGCGCCGCCTGGGTACACGGCAAGGAAGGAGTAAGGTTCGTCGCCCGTGTTGACCGAACGGTGCGCCCAGCCGGGCGGGATGTACCCGATCGTGCCTGGGCGCATGTCGACCCACTCGACGCGCTCGCCGTCGAACATCAGCAGTCCGCCGGTGCCTGCGAGGCCCAGGTAGATCTCCCCCTGGTGGTCGGGGTGTTGGTGTCCTTTCGTCATCCAGCACTCCCCGCCGGTCCTGCCGGGGTGGATGGTGGTGATCGACTGCGGCAGCTCCCGCTCGATCTCAGGGACCGGGGTCGATACGACGGTGTAGACGACCGGGTCATCGTCGGCGACGGCGTTCTCCCAGGCTGCGCGGTCGGCGAACAGGCCGTCGAGATCGCTCATCCGACGCGTGAGAGTGGGCCCGGGCGGGTCGAAGGTCAGCGCTTCCGCGTCGAACGTGATCGCGAAGGGAGCGATCGGCGGGATGCGGAAATCTGGCATGAGTCCTCCTCGACGGCAACCTGTAATTACATGTGAGTGTACCTGTAATGACAGGTCTCGTCCAGCATTACCACTCACGTCATATCGCGGTGGTTCGCTTCTTCCCGTGTTCACCGAAGACCCCTAGCGTGACGGACATGACCGCACCCGCCGAGGGCGTGCCGCCCGCCACCGCCGACAGTGCCGCCATCCCTGTGATGGGGCTCGATCTGCGGGAGGACACCTCCGCGCCGCGGCGTCAGATCTACGCGTGGGCGCTGTGGGACTGGGCGACACAGCCGTTCAACACGGTCATCCTCACCTTCATCTTCACCGCCCTGTATCTCACGACCGACGCGTTCCTGCCGGCCGACGTCGCCGCCCTCCCTGACGATGCGCCGGCCAAGGAGGCCGCCCTCGCCGACCTGGCGGTGGGCCTGGGGTGGGGCGGGACGATCGCGGGTCTGCTCATCCTCGCGATCGCACCGATCCTCGGGCAGCAGGCCGATGCCCGCGGGCGACAGAAGTTGTGGCTCGGAATCGGCACCGGTGCGCTCATCCTCTGCATGTTCGGGCTGTGGTTCGTCGAACCTGCGCCGGCGTACTTCTGGCTGGGTGTCGCGCTCATCTCTGCCGGCACCGTGTTCGGCGAGATCGCGGCGGTGAACTCCAACGCGATGCTCATCGGCATCGCCAGCCGCAAGACGATCGGCCGGGTGTCGGGACTCGGATGGGGCTTCGGCTACCTCGGCGGCATCATCGCCCTGGTGCTGGTGGTCGTGTTCTACAGCGCCGACTGGTTCGGCATCTCCGACGCCGACGGCCTGCCGTTCCGGATCATCGCCGTGGGGTGCGCGATCTGGGCGATCGTCTTCTCGATCCCGATCTTCCTCGCCGTCCCCGAGCCCTCCGCGGGGCGTCCCGAGCGGAAGGTGGGGTTCTTCGCCGCCTACGGTCTGCTGATCCGAGACGTCATCGGCCTGTACCGGAACCCGGGAACACGCCAGACGTTCTGGTTCCTCCTCGCCAGCGCCGTCTTCCGCGACGGCCTGGGCGGCGTCTTCGCATTCGGGGCCGTCATCGCCGCCCAGGTGTTCGGGTTCGAGTTCCTCGACCTCGTCATCTTCGGCGTCGCCGCGAACCTCATCGCAGGGGTGTCGACCATCATCGCCGGGCGGTTCGACGACCGATTCGGGCCCAAGTCGGTGATCGTCTTCTCGCTGAGCGGCATGGTGGTCGCGGGGCTCGCCGTCTTCTTCCTCGTCGACGCCGGAACCACGGTGTTCTGGATCGGCGGACTCGTGCTCTGCGCATTCGTCGGCCCCGCGCAGGCGGCCGCGCGGTCCTTCCTCTCGCGCGTCACTCCGGCGGGCCGAGAGGGCGAGATCTTCGGGCTCTACGCCACGACCGGACGCGCGGCGAGCTGGATGGCGTCGGCGATGTGGTCGGTGTTCATCATCATCGGAGGCGTGACCGCGTTCGGCATCCTCGGAATCGTGCTCGTCCTGCTCGTCGGGCTCCTGCTGCTCCTTCCCGTGCGCGCCCCGCGCTGACAGGCGGGCGGGACTCAGCCGTTGAGGTTGTCAGCGAGTTTCGCGAGAAGGCGCGCAAGCTCGGTGCGCTCGGCCTCGGTGAAGCTCTCGAGGGCCTGGGCGATCGCCTCGCGCCGCTCGCCGCGGAATCCCCGCACGACCCGTCGCCCGGCATCGGTCACGGCGACGCGGGTGCGCCGGGCGTCGTCGGGGTCGGCCTCGCGTCGCACCAGATCGAGCTGCACGCACTGCTGCACCAGGCGCGACGCGCGGGGCTGGTCGACGTCGATCGCCTCGCCGATCTCTCCGACGCTCAGCGGATGCGTCGCCGCGACGAGCGCCTCGAGCAGGCGCAGGCGCGCAGGTCCGCCGAAGTGCGGGGAGGCGCCCTCGGGGCCGGGCGCCGCCGGGCGCCGGTGGCCGTGCGGTCCCCGCTCCGACCAGGGATGCCGCGGGCCGGCGCCTTCGGTGTCGCCGCGCCCTGCCCAGGGCGGTCCGCCACGCCGGGGGCGGAGCCGGGCGAGGGCTGCGGCGATCTGATCGGCGGCGGCGATCCGGTCCGCGGGGTCGGGCGACGTGTCGGGGGGCGGATCGCTCACCCGGTCAGAATACATGCCTCTTGACATGTATTCGGGATACATGTCACACTGCATGTACATGCCAAATGACATACAAAATCGCGTCGCCGTCGGCGACGCTGTGAGAGGACACCCCATGAACACCGAATCACCCGACACCCCCGACACACCCGACCGGCCGCTCGGCTTCTGGCTGCGCGCGACCGATGCCCTGATCTCCCGAGAGGTCGACGCCGCGCTCGCGGCCCATGACGCCGACCGGCGCGAATGGATGGTGCTGAACGTGCTCGCAGGAGAGATCGACGCACGCGGATTCCGCGACCGTCTCGCCCGCAAGCCGAAGATGCTCCGCCATCTCGCCGACCGCGGGCTCGTCGCGCGCGAGGGCGATGACTGGGCCTTGACGGCCGAGGGTCGCGCACGACGCGACCTGCTGGCCGAGACCGTCGCCGGGATCCGGGCCCGCGTGGCCGGCGCCGTCTCCGCCGAGGACTACCGGACGACGATCGCCTCCCTCGAGGCGATCGCGCGCGAGCTCGGATTCTCCGAGGACGACCCTCGTCCGTGGCGCGGCACGCCGCGGCATCCGCGTCACCGCTTCGGCCTGCGCCCGTTCGTTCCCGGCGAACCGCGCCCCGGCGAGGGAGGCGGCCCCGGGCCGCGCTTCGGCGGCAATCCCCACCACGGCTTCCGCGGTGCCGGGCCCCGACCCGACGCAGACGCGGTCTGACCGACGCCGGATCAGGTCTGTCGGCGGATGAAGCGCATCAGGTAGGCGATGACGGCCAGCACGAGCAGGACGATTCCGAGCCAGAGCAGGAACTTCACCGCCTCGACGAACACTCCGAGGAGCAGCAGGACGATTCCGACGATGAGGAGGATGAGTGCGAGTGCGGGCATACGTCCAGCGTGACCCGCCTGCCTCCCGGCGGCAAAGGGTTGACAGCGGGTCCCGTGGCGTTCAGGCGCCGCGGGCTCCGGCGTCGGTGGCGCCGACGTCGGTCACGTGGAAGTTCAGGTGCGAGCGCGACGCCGTCGGGCCCCTCTGACCCTGATAGCGGTTGCCGTAGGGGCCCGAACCGTAGGGGGTCTCGGTGGGCGAGGAGAGCCGGAAGAAGCAGAGCTGCCCGATCTTCATGCCCGGCCACAGCTTGATCGGCAGGGTCGCGACGTTCGACAGCTCGAGGGTCACATGCCCGGTGAATCCCGGGTCGATGAAGCCGGCGGTGGAATGCGTGAGCAGACCCAACCGCCCCAGCGACGACTTCCCCTCCAGGCGCGCGGCGATGTCGTCGGGCAGGCTCACCTGTTCGAAGGTCGCGCCGAGCGCGAACTCACCCGGGTGCAGGATGAACGGCTCAGCGGGGTCGACCTCGATGAGGTGCGTGAGATCGGGCTGGTCCAGTGCCGGGTCGATGAAGGGGTACTTGTGGTTGTCGAAGAGCCGGAAGTAACGGTCCAGCCGCACGTCGACGCTCGAGGGCTGCACCATCGCGGGATCCCACGGCGCCAGACCGATGCGTTCGGCGTCGATCTCGGAGCGGATGTCGCGGTCGCTCAGCAGCACGCGGATCAGACTATCGCTGCCGCTGGTGTTATCCTTGCGAGGCGCTTCGGGCGCACCCTCCGGGGGTGTAGTTCAATGGCAGAACATCAGCTTCCCAAGCTGAGAGCGCGGGTTCGATTCCCGTCACCCCCTCCACCGAAGGCTCGACATGTTCGACAGTGACCTCCCGTACGAGGACTGGCTTGCGACCAAAGAGACCGTCCATCGGTTCGCCCAGATCGTGGGCAAGCTCCGCCTGTCGCTGAGCGTCCGACGCAATCACTGGTGGAACGTCCCCTTCCACCTCACGGCCTCAGGCATCACCACCCGCCCGATGGGCACGGAGCCCACCTTCGCCGTCGATCTCGACTTCCTCGACCACCGGGCCCTCGTCACGACCACCTCCGGAGATCGCGCCTCCTTCGGGCTCGCGGGCCGGAGCGTGGCGACGTTCCATGCCGAGTTCGTGCGAGTGCTCGACGGCTTCGGCATCGACACCTCGGCCATCCGCGAGGCCGCGCCCTTCGATCTCCCCGACGCCGACCGCCGCTTCGCCGATGACACGGAGCACGACGTCTACGACCCGGCAGCCGCAACCCGGTACTTCCGCACGCTGAGCGACGCCGGACTCACGCTGGAGGAGTTCGCGGCGCGGTTCTCGGGCAAGACCAGTCCGGTCCACCACTTCTGGCACACCTTCGACATCGCCCTCACCCGCTTCGCCGATGCCTCGGTCGAGCACGGCGCCGAGACCGACCCCGTCACGCGGGAGGCGTACTCCCGTGAGGTGACCAGTTTCGGCTTCTGGTTCGGGGACGCGCAGGTGCCCTACCCCGCGTTCTACGCCTACACCTCGCCCGAACCCGAGGGCCTGGCCGCAACACCGCTGCCGGCGGGCGCGGAGTGGGCGTCGCGAGGCTCCTCGCATCTTGCGATCTACCCGCTGCGCGCAGCCCGCGCGACAGGGGATCCCCGGGCGGCGGCCCTGGACTTCTTCGAGACGGCCTACCTCGCCGGCGCGAGGCTGGCGGGCTGGGACATCGAGCGCTACCGGTGCGTCGACGGCGTCACCGATCCCCATCTCTCGGCGTCGGCGGGCGCGCCTCGGCACTGACCGGCAGGGTATGCCAGGTCTCGTAGGCCATCGCGGCCGCGGCGGCGGCATCCTGCTTCTCGCACAGCGCGATGAAGCGCTCGTGGCGCTCCGCAGCCGCCGGCGCGTCACTGCCGAAGCGCAGGCGCTCGGCGCGGCGGACGATCGGACCGAACTGCTCGAGCACGGTCACGACGGCGGCATTGCCGAGCACCTCGATGGGAACGGCGTGCAGCTCGTCGTCGGCGTCGAGGGCTGCCGAGACGTCGCCGCGCTCCGCCGCGGCGGTGAAACGGCGATTGGCGTCGCGCATGCGGGCGATGTCGGCCGGAGTGAGCCGCCCCACCGTCTCGCGGACCGCGAGTTCGTGCATGGCGGCGACGACGTCGCGCGCATCGCGGAGCGCGGACTGCTCGATGGGACTCACGGTGGTCGAGCGACCCGGCTGCGACACGACCAGTCCGCTGCCGCTGAGTCGCAGCAGCGCTTCGCGCACCGGGGTGCGGCTCACACCGAGCCACGCGGCGAGGTCGCCGTCCCTCAGCTGCTCGCCGGGTTCGAAGGTGCCGTCGACGATGGCGTCACGGAGGCGCCGGTAGACGTCATCGCGGAGCAGGCTGCGCGGAAGCGACGAGGAGGCGGCAGGGATCGGCACCTGACATATTGCACACAGTGTGCGGCCTGGCCGCAACCGCGTCCCTCCCGTGCGTCGGCCTGCTGCTAGGGCAACGGCTCGGCTGTCTTGCGCGCAGCGCGTGCCGACGACCGCACCGCCCCGATGCTCGCCGCGATCACGAGGGCGATGCCGACGAGCTCGAGCCAGGCGAGCTCCTGACCGAGCAGGAGGAAGCCTGCCAGGGCGGCGGTGGCCGGGGCCAGGCTCATGAGGATGGCGAAGGCCGCCGCCGGGAGCCGGCGGAGGGCGATGAGCTCGAGCGCGTAGGGGATCGTCGACGACAGCACCGCCACCGCCGCTCCGAGCGCCAGGAGATCCCACCGGAGGAGCGCCGACCCGGCATCCCAGACCCCGAGCGGCAGCATCACGATGGCGCCGACGGCCATGGCGATCGCCAGCCCGTCGAGCCCTCGGAACTCGCGCCCGACGCGTGCCGACGCGAGGATGTAGAACGCCCAGCTCGCTGCGGCGCCCAGCGCGTAGAGCACCCCGATGGGATCGAGCCGGTCCCATCCCCCGCCGCCGAGCGCGACCACCCCCGCGAAGGCCAGCACCGCCCACAGCCATGCCGAGGCGCGCTTGGAGGCGACGATCGACAGGACCAGGGGGCCGAGCACCTCGATCGTGACCGTCACCCCGAGGGCGAGGCGTTCGAGCGCGAGGTAGAACAGCCCGTTCATGAGGGCCAGTACCAGACCGAACAGGATGACGGCGCGCCACGCCGCGCGCGAATGCCCGCGGAGCGCGGGGCGGGCGATCGCCAGCAGCAGCACCGCCGAGAAGGCCAGTCGCAGCAGCACCATGCCGAGGGGCCCGACCTGCGGGAACAGCAGCACCGCGATCGAGGCACCCACCTCCTGGCAGGCCAGGCCCGCCACCACGAGGAGGACGGCGGGGCTCGGAGCCCGGGTGCTCACGAGACCGGCGCGGTCACGGGAGGGGGCAGATCGCGTTCTGGGCGATGGCGTCGCGCTGCTGCTCGGGAGTCCAGGGCAGACCCGCCTCGGGTGCAGTCTGCCCCGACGCGGCGGGCGCCTTCGACGCGATCGCCGCGAGCTGCCAGGCCAGGAACGCCCCGATCCCGTCGGCGGCGCGCGAGTTGTTCAGCGAGACGGCGACGGTGAGTCCGGTCTGCGGGTCGGCGAAGGTGGCGGTGATGTACCCGGGGGTCGAGCCGTACTGGCCGATCATCGACCCCGCCTGGACGACGCCGCCGGCGGTGGTCTGCCACGACGGTGCCCCGTCGTACGGCGGCAGCGGGGTGTCATAGCGCTCATCGGTGTCTATTCCGAGGGCGTTGGCGGCCAGTCCCTGGGCGTAACGACCGAGATCGTCGATGGTCGTGACGACGCCGGCGTCGGTCCAGCCGAAACTCGCCGAGGCCTCGGTGATGTTCAGCGGCTCCGCGCAGTTGACGCCGCCTTCGACATCGGGCGACCAGAGCCCGTCGAGCACGGGACCCTCGGCTGCGGGTGCAGAGGCCGACGCGCCCGGCAGGCGGGTGCCGGCCAGGTCGAGCGGATCGAAGACCTCGTCCTGCAGCACCTCGGCCGCGGAGCGACCGGTCACCCGTTCGAGAACGAGCCCGGCGAGCAGGTACCCCGAGTCGGAATCGCGGAACGCGGCGCCGGGCGTCACGTCGGCGGTCGTGCCGACACCGTATCCGGCGAGCTCCCGCGGGTTCCAGACGCGGTCGGGCGTGGTGAGGAAACTGCTCTGCAGGCGCGGTGCGTAATCTCCCAGGCCCGAGGTGCCGTCGCACAGCTGCTCGACGGTGATGTCGGCGAGGCCGGCGAAGCCCGAGACGTAGTCGGTGATGGGCGCGTCGAGGTCGATCAGTCCCCGCTCGGCGACGAGGTAGACCGCGTCGCAGGTCATGGCACGGGTCACCTGTCCGGCACGGAAGACGCTGTCGGCGGAGGTCTCCGCGCCCCCGGGTGCGGTGGTTCCGACCCCTGACACCCACGATCCGCTCCAGGGCGCCCAGACGCCCACGACGGCGCCGGATGACCCGGTGGCGGCCATCGCGAAGGTCACCGCGTCCTGCAGCTGGGTGACCATCTCGTCAGGAAGGGAGCCTTCGACCTGGGCGGGCACGTCGATCGGCACCGTGTCGTCGGGGGAGCAGGCCGTCACGCCGATGGCGACCGTACCTGCCACAACCGTCGCGAGGGCGCCACGAAGAGCGCGCGATCGATCCGAACGCAGCCGCATGTCACCCCCCAGGAGCATCGTCGTCCTCGAGAATCTAAGCACACGAGGGCTGTGTGATCGCCCCGCGTCGTAGGGTGGTCAGCTGTGACCCACCGGTTCGACGACGCCACCGTCGCGGCGATCCTCCGCCACATGAACGACGACCACCGTGACGACAATCTGCTGATCGTGAGCGCGTTCGGCCCGTCGGGCGCGTACCGGACGGCACGGATGACCGGTCTCGACGGTGCGGGAGGCGAGTGGATGGCGCAGACCGACGCGGGCGACGAGGTCGCGGTGCGTGTGGACTGGCCCGGGGGCGCGATCACCGAGCGCCCCGAGGTGCGGCGCGAGATCGTGGCGCTGTACGACGAGGCGTGCCGTCGCCTCGGCGTCACGCCTCGACCGCACTGAGCGAGGAGCGTCGCAAAGCGCCGATCGGCGCTGGTTAGGTGACCCTAAGTCGCCTATGATGAGGCGCATGGCCGACCCCATCCCGTTCTCGGCGGCGCTGCGCGAGCGCTCCAGCAGCGCGCACTCCTCGAGCGAGCGCTCCGGTTTCATGGCCGACCTCATCGAGGGCGCCGGAACCCGCGAGGACTACGTCGCACTGGTGGCCCAGCACTGGTTCATCTACGAAGCGCTGGAATCGGCCGCCGAGCGGATGCGCCGCGACCCCGTGGCATCCGTCTTCATCTCCGACAAACTGACCAGGCTCCCCGCCCTCGAAGCCGACCTCGCCTTCCTGCTCGGCGCCGACTGGCGAGACCGCATCAGCCCGCTGCCGACGACGCGGGCCTACGTGGAGCGCATCCGGCAGGTCGGGGCCACCTGGCCGGGCGGTTTCGTGGCGCATCACTACACCCGCTACCTCGGCGACCTGTCGGGCGGGCTGTTCATCGGGCGTCTCATGGCGCGGCGCTTCGGCTTCGAGACCAACGGCATCGGCTTCTACCTCTTCGACGAGATCGCCGACCCCCGCGGGTTCAAGGAGGTCTACCGCGAGCAGCTCGATGCCGCCCCCTGGGACGCCGACGAGCAGGAGCGCGTCATCGACGAGGTGCTGCGCGCGTATCGCTACAACACCGAGCTGTTCGACGACCTCGCCGTCGCGAAGGCGGAAGCCGTCGCCTGAGGGTCAGGATACCGCGGGGCGGCGGACATGCTCGTGCATCCACCGGGCGACATCCGGGTCCACGCGGATGTCGCTCGGCCGGAGAGGTCGCGACAGGTAGAGCCCGTCGAGAGAGGTGAGTCTCGACAGGGCAACGTAGGTCTGGCCGGGTGCGAACGCGCCCGAGCCGAGATCGATCACCGCGCGGTCGTAGGTCTTGCCCTGCGACTTGTGGATCGTCACCGCCCACGCCAGCCGCAGCGGGAACTGCGTGAACTCGGCGACCACCTCGCGGGTGAGCGTACGGGACCCGGCGTTGTAGGCGTAGCGGAACCTCTCCCACACCGCGGGTTCGACATCGAACTCCTGACCGTCGACCTCGACGCGCACGGTGCCGCCGGCGATGCGGGTGACCGTGCCGATCGTGCCGTTGACCCAGCGCGGCGGGTCGCCGTAGCCCTGGGTGTCGTTGCGCAGGAACATCACCTGCGCCCCCACCTTGAGCTTCAGCTCGGTGTCGGCGGGGTAGTTCGCCTCGCCCCGCCCGAAGTCGCCGTTGATCTCGGCGACCGCGGTCTGCTCGCGGCCGACGAGCTCGGTGAGGTGCCGGCGGTTGATGTTGTTGACGATGTCGTTCCGTGTGGCGAGCGTGATGATGGGGTGCTCGCCGTCGTCGGGGTGCGGGGGCGTTCGGGCACCGGTGTCGTTGAGCACCTGGGCGATGTCGGCGGTGACACGTCCGTGACGGACGGCGTTCAGCATCGCCTTGAACGCGGGGTCGGCCTGCCGGTGGATCTCGGCGAGCTCGCGCACATGCAGAGAGGCGCCGTACGCGCCGAGCTCCATGAGTCCGTCGCCGGCGACCTCGCCGGTCCACACCTTGGCGTCGAAGAACCAGAACGAGCGGTAATGGTCGCGGATGTAGCGCATCTCGTCGCCGCGGGGCGGCACGGGAGCGAGCTGATACGGGTCGCCGAACATGACGATCTGCACGCCCCCGAAGGGCTCGGCGCGTCGACCCCGCGCCTGACGGAGGGCGCGATCGATGCCGTCCATGAGGTCGGCGTTGACCATCGAGATCTCGTCGATGACCAGGGTGTCGATGGCGTTGAGGATGCGCCTGGTCGCATCGGACTGGTCGAGGTCGGTGTTCGCGATGAGCCCGATCGGAAGCCGGAACAGCGAGTGGATCGTCTGACCCTCGACGTTCAGCGCGGCGACTCCGGTCGGCGCGCAGACCGCGATCTGCTTGGCGGTGTTCCACGCCAGGTGCTGCAGCAGCGTGGACTTGCCCGTGCCGGCGCGGCCGGTGACGAAGACGTGGTCGCGGGAGTCCTCGATGAGCCGGAACAGCGCCTCCTGCTCGGCGGAGAGCGCGGGCGTGGTCACCGGTTCATGGTAGACGGATGCCGCGGCTCCATGACGTCGGCGACGCTCGGCCAGCGCTTCGTGCCGGCCACCACACCCGTGACGATCTCGCGGAAGCGCGGACACGTGGAGATGTCGTGCGCTTGACAGCGCAAGGCGTGCTCGGTCATGAGGCGCGACCGCTCCATCTCGGCCATCCGCGCGGCGAGATCGGCGAGGTGGGCCTCGAGGACGCGGTGGCGCTCGGGCGCCCGATCGTCCAGCAGCACCCGGATCTGCTCCAGCGACATCCCCGCCCACTTGCCGCGCAGGATCACGGCGATGCGCACCAGATCGTCGTCGCTGTAGCGACGGCGGCCGCCGCTGTCGCGTGCCGGTGCGAGGAGACCGGCGTCCTCCCAGTGCCGCAGGACGTGGGTGGGCAGCGAGAAGCGCGCCGCCGCGTCGCCGATGGCCAGACCGCTTGACTTCATGTCGACATGAAGTCACACGATGAGGTCTGACGCAACCCCATTTGAGGAGGAACCATGATCGACGCGATCGTGATCGGCGGCGGACCCGCCGGCCTGCAGGCAGCTTTGACGCTGGGTCGGATGCATCGTGAGGTGCTGCTGTTCGACTCGGGCGAGTACCGCAACGGCACGGTCGACCACGCACAAAACCTCATCACGCACGACGGCCAAGCGCCCGCGGAGATCCGCCGGCTCGCGCGTGAGGAGCTCGCGGGCTACGCGACGGTGCAGGTCGTCGAGGCGACGGTGCACGCGGTCGAGGCTCGGGATGACGGCGGATTCGCCGCGATGACCGAGGACGGCGTCTTCGTCGCATCCGTCCTGATCCTCGCGACCGGCCTGCGCGACGAGCTGCCGCCGATTCCGGGGCTCGCCGAGGCGTGGGGGCGCGAGGTCGCGCACTGCCCGTTCTGCCATGGACATGAGCTCAGCGGAAAGCGCATCGGCATCCTCGGATCGGGGGCCCACGCGGCCACGCACCGGGCGATGCTCTCGCCGATCGGGTCGGAGGTCGTCGTGATCGACCCGGGCGAGGTGGCCGGCGTCGAGCGGACCGCCGACGGGCTGGTGCTGCGGCGGCGCGAGGGCGACGCCGTCGACGTCGGCGGACTCTTCGTCGCGCCGACGTCGACCCAGCGGTCGCCGTTCGCGGCGCAGCTGGGGCTTGCGACGCTGCCCTCGGGGGGCGTCGAGGTCGATGCCCTGGGCGGCACGAGCGTGTCAGGGGTGTTCGCTGCGGGCGACATGGCGCATACCGCGGCGATGCCCGGCCCGATGGCCTCGCTCGCCGTGGCGATCGCCGCCGGCCAGCTGGCCGCCGCAGCGGCCGTTCACCAGCTCGTCGCCCGCGAGATCGACGCGGAGCGGGGAACGGTTTCCTAGACTGGGCCCATGCAGCAGGGGGCGGCGGCGGGGGGCAGGCGTCGCTCGCGCTCGCGCCTGGCCACTGATCTGGCCGTGCTGGGGGTCATCGGCGCGCTCCTGATCGCCGCCTTCGTCGCGGCCGGCGCGACCCTGTACCGCGAGTTCTACAGCCCCGCCGCCTTCGTCGAGCGCTACCTGGGACTTCTCGCCGACGGGCATGCGGCCGAGGCCCTCGCCACCCCGGGGGTCTCGGTCGACATCGAGGCCCTCGAGGCGGCGGGACTGCCTCCCACTGCGTCGCAGGCGCTGCTGCGTCGCGACGCCCTCGCCGCCCTCGGCGGCGTGGAGATCGTCGGCGAGGAGACCGACCGCAGTGTCACCCGCGTGACCGCCGCCTACCGCGCCGGTCAGTTCGAGGGGACGACGACCTTCGAGGTCGAACGCGATGGATCGGTGGGTCCGCTCCCCACCTGGCGATTCGCCACGAGTCCCCTCGCGGTGATGCAGGTGGCCGTTCAGGGGTCGATGACCTTCGACGTCAACGGATTCTCGCTGGACAAGCGACAGGTCTCGCCCGACGGCGCGGAGGCCGACCCTTCGGCGCCGGTGTCGCTGCTGGTGTTCTCCCCCGGCATCTACTCCGTCTCGGTGGACACGGCGATCTCGAGCACGCCCGGGGTGGCCGTGGTGTCGGACAGCCCGTTCTCCTCGGTGCCGGTGTCGCTGCAGGCCCAGCCGACCGAGGAGTTCGTCTCGGTGGTGCAGGACCGTGTGGAGGAGTTCCTCACCGGGTGCGCCACCCAGGAGGTGCTCCAGCCGACCGGATGTCCTTTCGGCTACCGCGTGCAGGACCGCATCGTCTCGCCCCCGACCTGGTCGATCGCGCAGCAGCCCGCCATTCGTCTGGAGCCGGACGGGGCGAACTGGATCATTCCGCCGACCCCGGCCGTGGCGCGGATCGCCGTCGACATCCGCTCGCTCTTCGACGGACGCGTGGAGAGCACCGAGGAAGACGTGCCGTTCACGCTCGCGGGCAGCATCACGGTCGATCCCGAGGGGCGCGCCTCGATCTCGATCACGAGCTCGGAGACGCAGTGATCCCCGGCGGGACGGTCAGCGACTGACGCGGGCTCCGCGTTCGGCGCGCTCGGCGTCGCGCTGGGCGAGGGCGGCGAGCTGGGCGTTGTAGGCGTCGAGTTCGGCATCGCCCGTGCGATCGGCGTGGCGGTCGCTGCGCTTCTGGTCGCGGGCGTCGCTGCGGCTCCACTGGATCGCGACCGTGATGGCGAGGATGAGTGTCGGGAGTTCGCCGACCGACCAGGCGAGTCCGCCGCCGATGTACTGGTCCTCCAGCGGTGTGGGCCCCCAGGTGCGACCCATCGAGCCGAACCACTCGGCGACCATGAGGCCCGACTGCATCATCATGGCCACCCCGAAGAACGCGTGCATCGCCATGACGCCGATGAGCAGCAGCAGCCGGCCCGCGTACGGGAGGCGCCAGGGCACGGGGTCGATGCCGATGAGGGTGAGGGCGAAGAGGTATCCGGTGATGAGGAAGTGGGCGATCATCCACTCGTGGCCGAGGTGGTCGTAGAGCGACCAGCGGAAGAGGTCGGTGTAGTAGAACGCCCAGAGCGACCCGATGAAGAGCCCGGCGGCCACGAACGGATTCGTCAGCACGCGGGAGAACGGCGTGTGCACCGCCCAGAGGATCCACTCGCGGCCGCCGCGCGTACCGTCGTCGCGCTTGTGGATCGCCCGCGCCGCCAGGGTCACGGGGGCACCGGCGACGAGGAGGGCGGGAATGGCCATCGACAGCAGCATGTGGCCGAGCATGTGCACGCTGAACAGGTAGTCCTGGTAGGCGTTGATCGGACCGCTCGTCACCCAGAAGAGCAGCACGATCCCGAGCACCCACAGCACCGTGCGGTACACCGGCCACCGGTCACCGCGGCGGGTGAGGCGCCACACACCCGCGAGGTAGAAGAACAGTCCGAAGCCGGCCGCGGTCGCCCAGAGCAGGTCGAGGTCCCACGCGGTCAGCCATCGATCGAGGGTGAACTCGGGCGGCAGCGGAGCACCCGTGAGGACTTCCGCCGGGGTGCGCACGGTCGGGAGGGCGGTGTCGACCGGAGGGGGCGTTCGGGCGAGCGCGGCGGCGGCGCCGCTGGCGATGCCCATGAACGCCAGTTCGACGGCGATGATCCCCCAGAAGCGGCGGCCCGCGGCATCCGGAGTCCGATCCAGCCGTGAGATGGCGCCACGGCGGTACCAGGCGCCGAAGACCCCGATGGCGATGAGGGCGATGACCTTCACCCCCAGGATCGCGCCGTAGGGGCTGAAGAGGGCTTCGGGGGTGACCACGCCGATGGCCGCGCGGACGGTGCCCGAGAGGGCCACCACGAGGAACGCGGCCAGGGCGATGCTCGAGTAGCGGCTGAGGACGACGGTGAGGCGGGAGCGCTCGAGGACCGGTCGGAGGATGACGAGAAGCAGAAGGCCGCCGAGCCAGGCCGCCGCGGCGATGATGTGGAGCGCGAGGGCGACGACGGCGGAGTTGTGGTTCGCCTCTTCGCCGGAGTGCCCCTGCGTGGCCATCGGAATGAGCGCCGCGATCGCCGCGACGGCGACGAGCATCGTGGCGAGCCAGGAGCGCACCGCGAAGGTCAGGACCGTCAGAGCGGCGCCGGCGATGGTGGTGATCAGCCACGCCCGGCCGGGTTCGGTGTCGATGAGGAAGCGACCGAGCTGCGCGCCGAACTCGGCGCCGGCGTTGATGGCCGGGTTGAACGCGTCGACGAACGTGAGGAAGCCGGTGGCGGCGGCCGAGACGGTGAAGATCGCCGCCGAGACCGATGCGGTGTCGAGGGCGACATCGAACTCGCGTTCACCCGCGCGCAGGGCGAAGAGCGCCAGGACGAGGGCGCCGACCATGCCGGCGGCGGAGAGGTTGACGAGGAGCTTGGCGATGGGGAGGCCCCAGCGCGCGACGGGGCCGGGATCGCCGATCAGCAGCGGGGCCGCTCCCCCGCCGAGGGCGAGTCCCGCGACCAGGGTGACGAGCGCCGCGGCGACCAGGATCACGGGCCCGGTGGCCCGCAGCGCGCGGGAGTTCACCCCACCAGCCTACGGGCGGGCGGTGGGCGCGGGCTGGGTGCGGGAATGCGGAAGGGGGATGCCGCGGTGTGCGACATCCCCCTTCCGATCAGCGTGCGACCTTGATTACTTGACCGCAGCCTTGAGCTTGGAGCCGGCGGTCACCTTGACGCGCTTGCCGGCGGGGATCTTGATCTCTTCACCCGTCTGGGGGTTGCGGCCGGTGCGAGCCGAGGTCTCGACCTGCTCGAAGGAGATCCATCCGGGGATGGAGACCTTGCTGCCCTTGGCCACCGCCTCCGACACCGTGGAGAAGAGCGAGTCAAGCACGCCGGACACGGCGGACTGGCTCTGACCCGTGGCGCTCGCGATGCTCGCGACGAGTTCGGTCTTGGTGATGGACTTGTCAGCCATGTGGATTGTCCTCCAGGGCGACCACAGGTCGCCTTCTGCTACGTGGACCGGGGCGGGGTTCGCCGCCGGCTGGTCGGACCGACCGGGGTCGAATATACCCACGGAACCGCGGAATTTCGCGGATTTCGGCTCCTGGCGGACGGAATGGGCGGCGTGTCGTCGGAACTGTGGTGCTGTTGTGACGCCTGAGGCGGCCTTCGGGGGCCTTTCGCGGGCACGGCGGGCGCCCGCCACGGTCACTGCCCGTGGAGTCGGCGGAGGGCCGCCACCACGTCGCCGTGCCATCGCCGAGCGGCGGGAAGCACGCCGGTGAAGATGGGGGTGTCGTGGGTGACGCCGAGATACTGCACCGCGCTGGCATCGACGCCGGACTCGCGGAGCGCTGCGGCGTAGGCGGCACCATCACCCCGGAGCGGATCGAATTCGGCGGTGAGGATGACCGCGGGCGGGAGTCCTGCATGCGAGGCGGCGAGAAGGGGCGAGGCGAGGGGCTCGCGCGCCGTCCGCCGGTGGGGGAGGTAGGTGCGCGCGACCGACCGGAGCTCGCGCAGGGCGATGACGGTCGGAACACCCAGCGCCCGCGTCGCCCGGAGGTCGAGGTGCCGGCCCGTGAGGTCGAGGACCGGGACCTCAAGCACCTGGAGTCGGAGGGGCAGCGGATCGTCGCCGTCGCGGTTGATGAGGGTGACGGCTGCAGCGAGGTTCGCTCCCGCGGATGTGCCGAGGATACCGACGCGGTCCTCGTCGACGCCGAGCGCGGCCGCGTGGGCGAACAGCCAGCGCAGCACCGCGGCGCCCTGCTCGACGGCGACCGGATAGCGGTGCTCGGGGGCGAGGGCGTAGTCGACGGCGACGATGACGACGTCGGCGTCGGCGGCGCGGCGGCGGAACCCGGCGTCGGTGGTCGGGTAGTCGACGCCGCCGATGCGGAAGGCACCGCCGAAGAACGCCAGCACTGCGGGGAGCGGCGCCACGGCGGCATCCGCGTCGGATGAGCGCGGGTCGTAGACACGCACGCGCACGGCGGGCCGGCCCGGAACCTCGACGGTGTGCTCGACGGTGCGGATGTCGGGGCCCGGGGTTCCGACGGTCTCGAGCTCGGTGCGGTCCCATTTCAGGGCCGCGCGACGGTGCTTCGCCCGCGCGCGGGCGCGCGGGCCGGGCGACGCCTCGGCGCGCTTCCGAGGCGCGGGCGCGCTGGAGGGCGGCCCGAAGCGCCAGATCGCGGCCAGGCGCGTCTTCAGCCGAGAGACGGCCTGCCCGAAAAGGTACTTCCGGTGGACGCGAAGGCGGTCGGCGAAGACCGGGTCGAGTGGCACGGCGTTCCTTTCCCAGGGACACCTGAGTCTACGAGCGACGGATCCGGTGGGACCTCGGTCGGTGTCGGATCGGCGGGCATCGCCTACCGTGACCCGCATGACCTTCCCCGGTATCGTCGCCACCCTCGTCGGGATCATCCTGATCGTCACCGCGCTCTACGACGTCTTCCAGACGCTGCTTCGGCCGAGCGAGACCGGCCGCCTGACGCACCTCATCTTCCGACTGTCGTGGGCGATCGTGCCGAGTCGCCGTTTCCCGGCATCCGCGCCGCTGACCATCCTCGTCGTCATCGGGGTCTGGGTCGTGCTCATCACCCTCGGCTGGGCGCTGGTCTACCTGCCGCATATGCCGCACGGATTCGCCTACCAGAGTCTGGAACCGGCGGAGTTCGACCCGTTCGCCGAGTCGGTGACGATGTCGCTCGTCGCGCTCACCACCCTCGGGCTGGGTGACGTCGTGCCCGCTCAGCCGGTGTTGCGGCTGGTGTCTCCCCTGGAGGCGCTGATGGGATTCGCGCTGCTGTCGGCATCGGTCTCGTGGTTCATGCAGCTCTACCCGGCGCTTGCGCGCAGGCGCGCCTTCGGGCTGCAGATCGAGAGCCTTCGTCGTTCGCGGACCGCCGAGGACCTGGTGACCTTCAGCGATGAGCGCGCGGCGTCGATCGTCGATCGGGTGACCGAGTCGCTTGCGGTGCTCACGGCCGATCTGGTGCAGAACTCCGAGATCTTCTACTTCGCCGACGAGTCGCGCCGGCTGTCGGCCCCGCAGGCGATGGAGTACGTGCTCGAGCTGCGTGACGTGGCGCTGGCGTCTCCGCGCGCGGCCGTCCGCAGTGCGGGACGCGCCCTCGCCGTGATCGTGGACGAGCTCGCCGATCTGCTGAAGGCGCAGTATCCGCACGTGCGCGGGGAGTCGACCGACGAGGTGGTGACCGATGTCGCGGTGGCGCACCGGCGGATCTCGCGCTGAGGAACGGCGAAGGGCGGGAGCTCCGGAGAACTCCCGCCCTTCAGCGGCTGGCGCGTGTTACCAGGACGACTTCGTCACACCGGGCAGCTCGCCACGGTGAGCCATGTCGCGGAAGCGCACACGCGAGATGCCGAACTTGCGGAGGTTTCCGCGGGGACGGCCGTCGATCGCGTCGCGCTGACGCAGGCGGACCGGCGACGCGTTGCGGGGCAGCTTCTGCAGGCCCAGGCGGGCGGCTTCGCGCTCTTCGTCGGTGCTGGTGGGGCTGACGAGGGCCTTCTTCAGCTCGGCCCGCTTGGCCGCGTAGCGCTCGACGATCTCCTTGCGCTGGTTGTTGCGCGCGATCTTGCTCTTCTTGGCCATGAGATCAGCGCTCCTCTCGGAATTCGACGTGCTTGCGGATGACCGGGTCGTACTTCTTCAGCACGATGCGGTCGGGGTTGTTGCGGCGGTTCTTGCGCGTCACGTAGGTGTACCCCGTGCCGGCGGTCGAGCGCAGCTTGATGATCGGACGAACGTCCTGAGCCTTCTTCGCCATTAGAGCTTCACACCCTTCGCGATGAGGTCCTTCACGACCGACTCGATGCCGCGGACGTCAATGACCTTGATGCCCTTGGCCGACACGTTCAGCGTGATCTTCCGACCGAGCGAGGGAACGTAGTAGGTCTTCTTCTGCACGTTCGGGTCGAAGCGGCGCTTCGTCCGGCGGTGCGAGTGCGAGATGTTGTGACCGAAGCCGGGAACCGCTCCAGTCACCTGGCACACTGCTGCCATGGTGATGTCTCCTTCTGTACCGTGACACCGGACGGTGCCACCCAAGATCCCTTGTCTGCACCCCGTTTCGGGCGCGACCGTGGGCCGGCATCGAAGGAGGGGTACGAACTGCACGCTGGAGTGCGCGCAGACAAACCTCGATGCTACCGGATGCCGCGGGCCCGGCCTAATCAGCGTACTTGAGGGTTCAGGCGGTCAGGCGGTAGCGGGCTCGCCCGGCCAGTCTCGGCCTTCGCTGTGGATCGATCCAGGGTGGGGGCACGAGGTGCACGCGACCATCGACCCCCGCACCGTCGACGGTGATCTCCCACCCGTCGGAGTGCAGCCGATGGTGACAGCCGGTGCACAGGAGGGCCCCGTTGGCCAGATCCGTCCTGCCCCCGTCCCTGTCCCACCAGGAGATGTGGTGCACATGGCACCACATCGGCGGGGCACCGCAGTCGATGCATCCTCCATCGCGCTCGGCGATGGCGAGCTTCTGGGCCGTGGTGAACAGTCGGCGGGCGCGACCCCAGTCGAGTATCTCGCTTTCACCGCCGAGCACGCAGGGGATGACCTGCTGATCAGCGGCCAGTCGGCGGATCATCCCTGCGGGCACGGGCTGCGCGATGCCGTCGATCGTCGCCGTGCCGAGGCGGTTTTCGAGCGCCTCGAGATCCATGCGGATCACGACGGTCGCCGACGGAGCGGTCGGAACCCGATCGCATCCGATGGCGTGCCGGCAGATGTCAGCGAGGGCATCGGCGTTCATCTGTTTCACCGACCGGGTGTCGCGGTCATCGTCGGGGGAGTGCTCGTTCCGCCGGAGACTCGCGCCCACGAGCGACTCGATCGCTGCCTTCACCGGCGCTCCGGTCTCGACGTCGAGCTTCGCCGAGATGACCAGCATCCCGTCGCGCTCCTGGATCACGAGCGTCCGTGCGCCCCGCAGCTCCTCATGACGCGGGGCGACACCGTCGGGATCGAGGTGCGCCTCCACGCGCGCGAGCAGCTTGACCAGCTCGTCGGGGCGCAGCCCCGGCGCCAGGTCGCAGAGCTGCCGCTCGGCGTCCTCGAGCCGTGCGGAGTCGACCCGCAGCGCCAGCTTCGTCAACAGGGTCACGATCGACGCGGCGGCCGTCATCCCCATCCGTCCGGCGGATACCGCAGCTGCCACGTGCGGATGCCTGGCCGGGCGCTGCTCACCGCTCAGGGTGGCACGGGGCGCCGTCGCCTCGCCGACCTGGATCATCCGCAGGGACTCACCGACGCTCGTGCCGGTCGTCGTCGAGATGAGGACCGCGGGTGACGAGAATCCCTGCCTCTTCGCCAGCGAGTCTTTCCCGAGCTCGGCGCGCGATTGCCGAGCGACCTCCGCCGCGACGCCGGCGTATGCCGCGTCGACGTGCCTCTTCAACGATCCGAAAGCGTCGGTCACCGCGATCAACTCCGACGGAGTGAGCGCCGATGGCATGCGATCGCCACCCGCGAGCGCCAGTGCCTCGAGCGCCTGGGCGATCCTCGCAAGTGGTGACGTCATGTCCCGATGTTAGTACGGATGTACGAGTGTTGCAAGACTTGATTGCGAAGTTTTCTTCGATATGCTGATGTTGTCGCACACGGCGGCGCATCGACAGAATGAACGGCAAGGAGAGCAGAATGTCCTTCCAGGCCTATCTCGACACCATCGAACGCAAGACGGGTCTCACCCCTCGACAACTCGTCGACATCGCCCGCGAGCGAGGACTCGATGCACCCGGCGTGAAGGCGACCGAGATCATCGAGTGGCTGAAGTCCGATTACGACCTGGGGCGCGGTCATGCCATGGCGATGGTCCACGTCATCACCAAGGGCGATCGAATCGACCCGAAGCACGTCGGTTCGGGTGGCACGCACGCCGACGCGGGCGACCGTCTCTGGCTCGACGGCATCGCGACCAAGCCCGAAGGGTTCTGAGGTCGCGTTCGGCTTCGGAGGTCGCTCCAGGTCTGAGTTCGAGGTCTGAGGTCGAGGTCGAGGCCGAGGTCTGAGGTCGCGGTCGAGGATGAACACCGCGACCGCCGAGCGCACGGGATACCACCGTCGGTCGTCGTGCCGCTCAGATGTCGCGGCTGCCGGCCTCGCGGGCACCCCGTCCCCACCGGAAGGCCGACACCGTCGGGTCGCCGTCGATCCGGAAACGCCACGGGAACACGGCGGTTCCCGCGACTCCTGCGACACCGACCCGCGGCCCCGCGACCGTCTCCGGAAAAGGTTCATCAGAGAGGAGGAGTCTCGCCACCGCTCCCGCGCGCGGCTCGGAGGTGATCGCGTCGATTCCATCGTGAATCGGATGGCGCAGGCCGACCGCCTGCCCCAATCGGCCGGGCCCGCGAGCGAGGTCACGATCCGGGAGGGTGAGACGAGGAGAATCACCGCCGGTGGGAAGCGGCACGCGGGTGGCGGTGCGACGGCGGGCCGCGGCATCCTTCCCGCTCACGACCTCTCCCGCGCGGAGGAGGATTCCACCGGCGATGCCCTCGGGGCCGCACACGACGTTCACGCACGAATGGATCCCGTGACTGAGGTAGACGTAGAGGTGGCCGGGCTCGCCCCACATGGTGGCGTTGCGCGCGGTCGGCCCCATCCGGGCGTGCGACCCGGGATCGGGCACCGGGCCCGTGCCCCGACCGTGGTAGGCCTCGACCTCGGTGAGGCGGACGGCGACGGTCTCTCCGTCGACGCTCACCTCGAGGATTCCTCCGAGCAGCCGCGGCGCGACGTCGACGGGCAGACCCGTCACGTCGGCGCGGGAGGCCGGGCGGAGCCCCGAGCCGGCCCCGACAGGCTGATCGGGGATCGAACTCACCGCGGGGGCACCTGACACCACGAGATGTCGAAGCCCTGCAGCGAGACGACCTGCGTACCGTCGTCGATCTCGATGATGCGGGTCTGCAGCCGTTCGGGAAGCGGCAAGCGGTAGTCGTCGTACGCGTTCTGCGCCGCGGCCGGTGCGACGAGCACCGCCAGGTAGCGCGCGCTCGGCGATACGCAGGTCTGCACGACGGCGTCCTCCGCGCCGATCTCGGTCAGGGCGCTGGTGGCCCCGTCAGCTCCGACCCGCACGACGGCGGTCGATCCGGTCGGGCTGCCGTCGCTGCCGAACACCGCGGCGGAGCGGATCGTCCCGCCATCCGGCATGGGCGTGATCGTGGTGACCGTCCCGAGATCGGTATCGGGAACACCGAGCGGCTCTTCCGAGGCATCCGTCAGATCGATCACCGCCGGCCCGTCCGCGCGCTCGACAACCGCTTCCGACGAGCCGCGCGCGATCCCGCTGATCGACAACGCCGTCCCGAGCGCCGTCGAATCCGCACCGTCGGCGCCCGTCAGGAGAAGCTGCCCATCGAAGGAGAGGAGCAGGATGCTGTCGGTGTCGGGCACGAATCGCCACTCCGCGATGCGGGGGTCGGCGCCCTCGATCGCGATCTCGGTGGGTTCGACCTCGGCGGCGCCCCGGGCGAGCGATGCCGTGTACAGGCGGCTCTCCTGGGCGCCTTCGGCGCTGACATCCTCATCGGTGTACAGGTAACCGACCACTTCGCCGCGGTCGGCGCTCTGCAGATTCGTGACGAACCCGTCGCCGGGCAGCGGAAGGCTGCGTTCGTCGCCGCCGTCCAGATCCGTCACGATCAGCTCGGCCGATCCGTCGTCGTCGAGCACCGACATCACCAGGTGCCGCGAGGTCGCGCGGAAGTCCTCGATGTGCGGGTGGGTGAACACCGCCTCGGCATCGTCGCCGGTGAGATCGGTGCGGAACACCGTGTCGCCGCCATTCCCGCGCTGCAGCAGGAAGACCTCCGCGCGCGGCGTACGGAACGTCTCGGTGACCTCGGTGGCGGGTCCTCCGCCTGCCGCGGCCAGCCCTTCGATGGTGATCGTGTACTCGGTGTCATCCCGCAGCGGCAGCCCGAAGCGCACGCCGAGGTTCCGCCCCGAGGTGTCGACCGCGAAGGGGACCTCGGGGGTGATGCTGACCTGGTCGGCTGTCACCTCGGCCAGCGGCAGCGAGGTCGAGACGATCAACCGACCTCCGGAGGCCGCAGCGGCTGCCTCGGGGTCGACATCGACCGCCGTCACTCGTGGCCCCTGGAGAGTGCTCACAGCGGCACCCGCGAGACCCAGGGCGCCCAGAAGCGCGGCGACGATGAGGAAGGGCAGCACGAACGCGCGACGAGGCGTGGGCCGCGCACGCTCCGACGAGCGCGCGCGGTCAGTACTCATACGGGTCCTCGGGCTCGTCGATCAGTTCGACCGTCGCCGCATCGATGAACAGTCGTCCATCGGAGTTGGCGCGCACCATGCCGTCGACCGTGACCCACTGTCCGGTCTCGGCGTCGGCGGAGGCCTCGTTCTCGCCGACCGCGACAGGGATGCTGGCCGACTGGGCGTCGATGACGCAGTGGGTGATCACCAGGCGCGACAGCGCGAATCCGCCGCCGTCCCCGGGCGTGACGAATCCGGTCAGCGTCACCGGGTCGCCGTCGAACGCCTCGGGGTTCGTCGCGGTGGCGAAGACCGCCGACCACTCCCCGACGCCGAACGAGGCGGTGTCGCCGGTGCGGGCGAGGGTGACCACATCGGTTCCGCCGAAGAGGGGCGGCGCCCCGACGTCGCGCGAGATCGCGAGTTCGGCCGACAGGGAGCGCGGGGGGAGGACGAGTGTCAGCAGCACGACCGCCGTCGCGAGGACCGCCCCGGTCCCGGTCGCGATCATCCCGAGGGAGCGACGGCGGGACGCGCGCGATGCACGGGAGGGACGAGGACGGGATGCCGCGGTACGCGCCTGCGCACGCGTCGCGACCCGGGTGACGACGTGCGCCCCGTGGTCGAGGGAGTGGCGGACGTCGGGATCGGTCGCATGCCCGTTCCCGTGCTCGTGCCCGTGGTGGTGTCCCTCACCACCGTCACCATGATCGTGCCCGTGGTCGTCTTCAGCGCCGACCGGGAGAAGGAAGCTCAACACCGCACCGATCAGCACGAGGACCGACATCGACACCGCGAACCACGACGATTCGGGGTTGATGTAGAGACCCAGCCGCCCGGTGAGGGCGAGCGAGACGGTGATGACGGCGAGGATCGCGGCGAGGCCCACACCGAGCCAGCGCGTGAGGAGGGCGGAACGCTCAGGCAAAGAGGTTCACCCCCGTCCCGATCGCGAAGGCGGCGAGGAGCACCACGACGACGACACCTGCGAGCGCTCGGGTGGTGAAGGTGGTGCGCATGAGGGCGAGCATCTTGACGTCGACGAGGGGTCCGACGAGCAGGAACGCCACCAATGACCCTGGCGTGAACGTCGAGGCGAACGACAGCGCGAAGAACGAGTCGACGTTCGAGCAGATCGACACCACCATCGCCAAGGCGATCATCGCGACGATCGACAGCGCCGGGTTCGACCCGATCGCCAACAGGACGTCTCGCGGGATCAGCACCTGCACGGCTCCGGCGATCGCCGACCCGATGATGAGTGCCGGCATCACGGCCCGCAGCTCGATCACGAACTGCGCGAGACTGCGACGCCCGCGCTCGTTGAGGGCACCGGCCGACCCGGCCTCGACCGGACCGCGCGCCAGCTGCAGCGCGCAGGTGTCGCGGAAGCGGTCGGTGAGGAGCGCGTCGGGGTCGGGATGACGGCTGTAGAGCCACCCGATGAGGTTCGCGATGAGATACCCGCCGATGAGTCGGACGATCAGGATCCCGTCGTCGAAGCCGAACGCGGCGTGGGTGGTGATGATGACGATCGGGTTCACGATCGGCGCGGCGATGAGGAACGTCATCGTCTCGGACACGCTGAACCCGCGCATCAAGAGACCCCGGGCGAACGGGACGTTGCCGCATTCGCAGACCGGGATCAGCATGCCGAGGAGGGAGAGGACGGTCCGGCGCGCCCAGGCTCGCCGCGGCATCCATCTTTCGATCAGTCCCGGTGGCACCCACACCTGCACCGCGATCGAGAGCACGACGCCGAGGACGACGAAGGGAAGCGACTCGATCAGCACGCTGACGGCGAGCGTGAGCCCGTCCTGCGCGCGGGTGGGCAGCGGGTCGGGAAAGATCGCAGGGGCGAGAGCGTCGATGAGGAAGAGCCCGACGATGACCGCGGCACCGATGCCGAGGGCGACCAGCGCACGTGCGGACGACGACGGCCGCGGCCCCTCCGGGGTCACGGTGCGATCGCGGCGCCCGGGGGCGACGCGGGGGGCCGGATCAGTCCGTGTCACGCTCACCGGCTCCGGCCGTGCAGGCGGAGCAGTATCCGAAGATGTCGACGATGTGCTCGGCCTGACTGAACCCGTGGGCGGCCGCGGTGCGCCGCGCCCAGTCCTCGACATCCGTCGCTTCGATCTCGACGGTCACGCCGCAGTTGCGGCAGATCAGGTGGTGGTGGTGACCGGTCGACACGCAGGCCCGGTAGAGGCTTTCGCCCTCGGGGCTCTGCAGCGAATCGGCCTGGCCATTCGCGGCGAGCCCGGCCAGTGCCCGATACACCGTCGCCAGCCCGATACCGGTGTTCTCGTCGCGGAGGGTGGCGTGCAGCGACTGAGCGCTGACGAAGCCGCGGGCGTCGGCGAGGGCTTCGCGCACGCGTTCGCGCTGCCACGTGTTCCGCTGGGCCATGGTCAGGAGTTTACCGAGCCGCCCTGAGCCACCGCTGGACGCCCCTCTCCCCCACGCTCACGGGTCACCCGACCCTGGCGCGCACCGATCGCACGGCACACCAGATAGATCACGAACGAGATCGTGGTGATGTAGGGGCTCACCGGAAGCGTGCCGGCGATGGCGAGAAGGATGCCGCCCACCGCGGACACGAAGCCGAAGGTCGCCGCCAGCAGCGGCACCGAGAGGGGCCCGTGGGCCACGCGCATCGCCGCGGCGGCCGGTGTCACCAGCAGCGCCATGACCAGGAGGGCGCCGATGATGTGCACGGCGACGGCGACGATGAGGCCGAGCAGGAGCATGAACAGCAGCGACACTGCGGTCGTGGGCACGCCGCGCGCCGCTGCCGACTGCGGGTCGAGGGAGTCGAACCGCAGAGGCCGCCAGATCACCAGCATCCCGAGCAGCACGACTGCGCTGATGCCGATCAGCCAGCCGAGCTGGCCGGTCTGCACCGACACAATCTGCCCGGTCAGCAGGCTGAAGCGGTTGGCACTGCGCCCGTCGTAGAGGGAGAGGAACAGGATGCCGAGGCCGAGGCCGAACGGCATCAGGACGCCGATGATCGAGTTGCGGTCTCGGGCGCGAGCGCCGAGCCAGCCGATCAGGGCAGCGGCGATGAGAGATCCGAAGATCGAGCCGGTCACGACGTCGACGCCGATCAGGAGCGCCGCTGCGGCGCCGGCGAAGGAGAGCTCGCTGATGCCGTGCACGGCGAAGGCCATGTCGCGCTGCATGACGAAGACGCCGACGAGACCGCCGACCAGGCCCAGCGCGGCACCCGCCCAGACGGCGTTGGATACGAGTCCGAGCAGCTGGCCGTAGACCGGAAGGCCACCGAACATGGCCTCCCAGATGGCGTCCCAGCTCACGAGTGGTCCTCGTCGTGGTGGTGATGGTGGGTTTCCTCCGCGTCCGGCGCGCCGACCACGACGAGCCGGTCGCCCGCCCGCAGGACGAAGACGGGCGTGCCGTACAGCTCGGTGAGGACGTCGGAGCGCAGCACCTCGTCGGGGCTGCCCAGGGTGAACCGCCCGCCGGCGATGTAGAGGATCCGGTCGACCTTTCCCAGCAGCGGGTTGACGTCGTGCGTGACGAGGAGCATCGCGGCGTTGCGCTCGCGGCGATGCCGGTCGATCAGATCCACGACGGCTCTCTGGTTCGCCAGGTCGAGACTCGTCAGCGGCTCGTCGCAGAGGAGAAGCTTCGGCTCGTCGGCGAGGGCCTGCCCGATGCGGAGGCGCTGCTGCTCCCCACCGGAGAGCACTCCGACCGGGCGATCGGCGAACGCTCGCGCCCCCACCTCGTCGATCAACTTCTCCACGCGCGCGGCGTCGCGGCGTCGTGGGATCGGCAGTCCGAAGCGGTGGCCGTTGACTCCGAGGGCGACGACGTCGCGGCCCCGCAGGGCGACGTCGCGCGGCAGCGGCCGCGACTGCGGGATGTAGCCGATACGGCGGTTGCCCCCCGGGCGCACCGGCTCACCGAGCACCGAGATCGCGCCCGAGCTCAGCGACTGGAGGCCCAGGATCGCCTGCAGCAAAGTCGTCTTCCCCGACCCGCTCGGGCCGAGCACGGCGATGAGCTCACCGGGCGCGACGGAGAGGTCGAGCCCCGCCCACAGCTCGCGGCCCGATCGCCGCAGCGCGGCATCCCGGATCTCGAGCGCAGGCGCGGTGGCCGTCACTCCGCCAGAGCGTCGCTGAGCGCTGCGATGTTCGCCTGCATCCACGAGATGTAAGTCTCCCCCTCAGGGAGCGTTTCCGAAAACGCGATGACCGGGATGCCGAGAGTCTCGGCTTCTCCGACGACCTGCTCGGTCTCGGCTCCGCCCGTCTGGGTGTTGGTGATGACGACGCGCACATCGTCGGCGCGGAGCAGGTCGAGCGACTCGAGGAGTGTGGCGGGCGGAACATCCTGTCCCTCTTCCACCGCCTCGCTGAAAGCATCGGGGGTGACATTGTCGAGACCCGCTTCGGCCGCGAGGTAGACCGGCACCGGCTCGGTCACGAACACCCGCACGCCGTCGTTCGCGGAAGCGAGCTCGCTGAGCGAGTCTTCCAGGGCGTCGATCTCGGCGGTGAAAGCGTCGAGGTTCGCGGCGAAGACGTCGGCGTCGTCGGGGCGGAGCTCGGTGAGCTCGTCGGCGATCGTCTCCGCGACGTAGGCGATGGTGTGCGGGTCGTACCACACGTGCTCATTGAAGCCCTCGATGTGGTCGTGGCCGTGGCTGTGCTCTTCGCCCTCGGTGTGGGCTTCACCCTCGGCGTGGGCTTCGCCCTCGGCATGCGCTTCGCCCTCGGCGTGCGCGTGCTCCTCCTCCGCGGCCACCGCTGCATCCTCACCGGCCGTCGCGTCCTCGGAGTGTTCTTCGTCGCTGTGCTCTTCCCCGCCGGGGTAGTCGTGTGAGAACTCGACGGCCGTGATCACGTGGGCCTCGCTGCCGCTGGACTCGATGAGCGCGTCGATGAACGAGTCGTAGCCGCCGCCGTTCTCGACGATGAGCTCGGCGTTCGAGATGGCGAGCGTGTCCTGAGCGCTCGGCTCGTAGGAGTGCGGATCCTGAGCCGCCGAGGTGACGATCGAGGTCACCTCGACCGCGTCGCCGCCGAGCTGTTCGACGATCTGCCCGTAGACATTGGTCGATGCAACGACCTGGAGGGCATCGCCGGCGGGTGTGGCATCGGCGCCGCTCGAGGATGAGGACGCGGAGGTGGTGGCGCAGCCGGCGAGTGCCAGAGCGGATGCTGCGCTGAAGGCGAGGGCGGTGATGGTTCGGGTCGCACGCATGCCCCCCATTGTAGCGGAGTGATAATCGTTATCAGTCACGTTCCTTCGCCTCCCAGGCCACCCACTGCGGCAGAGGATCGTCGTAGGCCCGCCACGCCTCCGGTCCCGCCGCGAACTCGTCATCGGTCAGCGCCGCATCGTCGAGCAGTGCCACGACGGCGCGCACATCGAGATCCCAGCCCGTGATGGCGATCTCCTGGCCGATTGCCGACAGGCTGTCATCCGGAGGGATCGGATCCATCCACATCGCCGAGCCCGCCTGCTCCCACCGGGCCAAGAGCGTCGGCCGGGTGGCGAGACGACAGAAGCCCATCGACCGGATGACGGTGCCCCAGCGCCTCGAATCGATCTCGTTCAGCGACCGCACCAGCCGTCGCGGGTGGAACGGGCGCAACTGCTCGTACCGGAACGTCGTGACCCGCCGGTCGGTCATGTACGGGTCGTGCTTCTGGTCGAGCGCGCGCACCCATCCCGCTCGCTCGTACCGGCCCGCCCCGTCGGACACCGCGTCGCCGAGTGCTCGAAGATCGTCGGAGAGCTGACGACTGAGCCGGATGCGCGCCATCGGGCTCAGGTGCGAGGCAAGCGACATCAGCAGCGAAAGGGTGGGGGTGTCGCACACCTCCCACCCGACGAACGCGACCACGTCGGCGAGCTCGATGAGAGCGGCGGCCTGCCGCGCCCACGCGCCGGTGTCACCCCGATCGTCGCCGTGCGCCGCACCGGCGACCAGAGCCTCGTCACTGGCGAGGTCATCGAGGAGGTGGGCGGCGTCGACGACGCAGATGATGCCGAACAGGGGAACGCCGTCGATCTCGGCGCCCGCCAGGTGGGCCGCGTCGACATCGGTCGCCGCATCGATGACGACCGCACGCCCCCGCGGCGCATCGGCGGTGGCGTGATCGAGAACGAGACCCTGCCCATGCCGGCGCCCGCCGGTCGCGCCGACGACGCGCCGCTCGGTGAGCTCAGCCAGGCGCTGCGCATATCGGCGACGCTCTGGAGCGCACACTCCGACGACCAGAATCGAACCCGAATCCACATCCGACACCTCGGACCCCTCTCCGCCGGCCGCCGTCGCTTTGACGATCGACCCGTGGTGAGCCTAGCCTGTTATTGATAACTATTCTCAATAAGAGGAGGGCCCGTGAAGGTTCGCGCATCTCTGAAGTCTCTGAAGAGTCAGCCCGGTGCGCAGGTGGTGCGCCGGCGAGGCCGCGTGTTCGTGATCAACAAGCTCAATCCGCGGTTCAAGGGCCGTCAGGGCTGACCCGCGCCGCCGCGCGGCGGCGATCAGTGCTCGTCGTAGTGGTCGCCGTGCAGCGCGTGCTTGTGGCCGTCGTGGACGAAATCCACGTGGTCGCCGTGCGGCACGGCCTCGTGTCCACAGTCGGAACCGTGCTCGTGCTCGGCCAGGGAGTGCTCGGCGTGGGTTTCCGTGCTCATGGATCGCTCCTTATCGTGGTGATTTCTCCCGGGGGCTCTCTTCGAGAGCGTGGGCGATCGCGTCGTCGACGACGTTCGCGATGTGGTGATCGGCGAGCTGGTACGTCGCCTCGCGGCCGGCGCGCGACACCGTCACGATGCCCGCCTGTCGAAGCGTGCGCAGGTGCTGCGAGACCAGCGGCTGCGTCAGCCCGCTGCGCGACGCGAGTTCGGTCACGCCCGTCGCCTCGGCAGCCAGCAGGCGCAGCAGGCGCAGCCTCGACGTCGACCCCAGCACCTTGAACAGCGCTGCGGTGGCCTCGAGACCGGCATCCGTCTCCACGAACTCGAGCTCATCGGATATCTAAGAAGATTGCAATGCATTTATGCAATCGGGAATGATTCTCGCTGCGGTCAGGATGCGGGCGTTCGCCCCATCGCCCTCAGGCGACCCGCATCGAGCCGAAGCGTTCGATCGGCGAGCGCGAGCACGGAGTGCTCGTGCGACACACAGACGACGGCGACACCGGAACGCGCCGACTCCCGGAGGGTCGCACGGATGCACGCGGCGCTGTCGGCGTCGAGCCCCGTGGTCGGCTCATCGAGGAGCAGAAGCTCCGGCGTGCGCGCCAGCGCCTGGGCCAGCAGCGCCCGCTGACGCTGCCCCCCCGACACCTCTGCGAAGGACCGGGTCGCGAGATCGGCGATACCCAGCTGGTCGAGCACTGCCGCAACCCTCCGGCGGCGGGGGGCTCGCGCTGTCCGGCTCGGCACACCCAGAGAGACCACGTCTCCGACGGTGATCGGAAGCAGGGGCGACACCGCGACCAGCTGGGGGACGTAGGCCAGCGAGGCCGTCACCTCCCGCGTTCCCCGCGTCGGCTGCCGCACACCCGCGAGCACCTCCAGGAGCGTCGACTTGCCCGCGCCGTTCGGTCCCGCGATAGTCATGATCTCGCCGCGCACGACCTCGATGCTGACGTCGGACAGGGCGGAGCGGCCCGCGAACTCGACGCCGATCCGACTCAGGCGAACAATCGGAGACGGCGAGGCGGGGGCGCCTCGCGGGCGAGCGCGGTGCGTCACGAGGTTCAGCATCCGGCATCCTTTCGATTTTGAGAATCATTCTCATCAAGCCTACGGTGGGCTCGTGCCCGCTCTGATCGACGCCCTCTTCGCGCCCTTCGCGCTCGAGTTCGTGCAGCGGGCCTTCCTCGGCGGAGCGCTCGTCGCGGTGCTCTGCGGAGTCGTGGGCACCTGGGTCGTCATCCGCGGCATGGCCTTCCTCGGCGAAGCGCTGGGGCACGGGATGCTTCCCGGGGTCGCCCTCGCCACCGTTCTCGGCATCCCCGTGCTCGTGGGCGGGGCCATCGGCGCGACCGCCATGAGCGTCGGCGTGGCGGCCCTGCAGCGTCGGGGACGCCTGTCGTACGACACCAGCATCGGCCTGCTGTTCGTCGCGATGCTGTCGCTGGGTGTCATCGTCATCTCGTTCTCGGGAAACTTCGCCACCGACGCCACCGCCATCCTCTTCGGAGACATCCTTGCCATCTCCGCCGGCGACCTCGTCGTGCTCGCCGCCGCGTGCGGGATCGGCGTCCTGGTGGCCGCCCTCGCCCATCGCCGGTTCGTGGCCCTCGCGCTCGACACACGGATCGCGACCGTGCTGGGCTATCGTCCCCGTCTCGCCCAGGCGGTCCTCGTGGGGCTCGTCACCCTCGCCGTCGTCGCCTCGTACCAGGCTGTCGGATCGCTGCTGGTCGTCGGTCTCCTGCTCGCGCCTGCGGTGGCCGCCGGCGGGTGGACAGCGCGGATTCCGAGCCGGATGCTGCTGGCCGCCGCCTTCGGAATCGCGGCCGTGTTCACGGGCCTTCTCGCCTCGTGGCACTTCGCCTCCGCTGCCGGAGCGTCGGTCGCCGCGGCGGCCATCGCCCTGGCCGGGGGGTCGACCCTGATCCGCGCCGCTGTCGGCGCTCGCGGACGTCGGCGGCGCGGAGCGCCTGAGGGGCGCACGCCCGCGCCCGCCGTCGCCTGACCCGTCCATCCCCCTCTCGGAGAGAATCCATGCGTTCCCGCGTCTTCGCCCTCACCGTCGCCGTCCTCGCCGTCGGTCTCACCGCGTGCGCCGGCACCCCGGCGACCGCCCCCTCGTCCGAAGCCTCCGCCGCCGACGACGATCACGGCGAGCGCGCGGGCGCCACCGAGCTCACCGAAGCCCCGCTGGGACTGACGATGATCGACGCGGCCGGCACCGTGACCCACCTCGACCTGTGGGACGAGAACCTCTCCGACCTCGGTGCGATCGCCCCGCCCCGGAGCGTCGCGAGCGACGGGCGCTACCTCTTCGCCGAGACCCCCACCGGAGTCGAGATCGTCGACTCGGGCGTGTGGACCTGGGACCACGTCGACCACTTCCACTACTACCGCGCCTCCCCCGAGATCCTCGGGACGGTCGAGGGGCAGGGTCCGGTGCGCGTGGCGACGACGACCCAGTCGATGTCGGGGAGCACCGGAGTCTTCTTCGAGGGCTCGGGTGAAGCGGTGCTCCTGGACACCGAGGCTCTCTCGCGCGGTGAGCTGACCGAGCGGTTCCGGCTCGAGGTCACGCCGCACGACGGCCTGGTGGTCCCCGTCGGATCGTTCGCGCTGGTCACCGAGGCGGGGCCGGACGGCCGAGTCGAGCAGGTCGCCGCGTACACGGGCGACGGCGCCCCGGTGGGGATGCAGGCGACGTGCCCCGAGGCGCGCGGCACGATCACGACCCGCGTCGGCGCCGTGATCGGATGCCGCGACGCGGCCCTCCTCGCGGAGGTCGTCGCCGGCGAGCTCACGCTCTCGCGGATCCCGTATCCGCCCGGTACGACAGCAGCCCCCGCGGAGTCGTTCCACAACCGGGAGGGGCGCCCGACTGTGGCGGCTCTCGCCGGAGAGTTCGGCGCGGACGGGATCTGGCTGCTGAACACCCGCGCGCAGACCTGGACGCTCCTGCCCTCACCCGAGCCGTTGGTCACCGTCACCGCGGTCGACGACGACGCCGACACCGTGCTCGCCCTGACCGGGGACGGGCGTCTGATCGTGCTCGACGGCACCGACGGCGCCGTGCGGGCTCGGACCGAGCCGCTCGTCGCAGCCTCGATCGACGACGCCGGCGCCCGGATCCCGGCGATCGTCGCCGACGCGCAACGGGCGTACGTGTCCGGGCCCCGGGAGCAGAAGCTCTTCGAGATCGACTTCGCCGACGATGCGCGCATCGCGCGCACCTTCGACACGGCTGCGCCGTTCGAGTTCACCGCGGGGACCGGGCGATGAGCGCGCGTCGGACGCCGCGAGGGCGGCTCGTGGCGGCACTCCTCGTTGCGGGGTTGACGGCGTCGATGCTCGCCGGGTGCGCAGCGGCCGGTGAGGAGCGTCCGCTCGTCGTGGTGACCACCAACATCCTCGGCGACGTCGTCGAAGAGCTCGTCGGAGGCGAGGCGGAGGTCCTCACGCTGATGAAGCCCAACGCCGATCCGCACTCGTTCGAGATCTCGGCGCAGGAGGCGGCGCGGCTGCGCAGCGCCGACCTGATCGTCTCGAACGGACTCGGCCTCGAGGAGGGTCTGCAGCAGCACCTCGATGCGGCAGCGGCCGACGGCGTCGCCGCTTTCGTCGCCGGCGACGTGATCGACGTCCTCGCCTACCGCGACGGCGACGCGGCCGGCACCCCGGACTCGCACTTCTGGACCGATCCCGCGCGGATGCGTGACGTGGTGGATGCGCTGGAGCCGGTGCTGTCCGACCTCGACGGAGTCGCGTCGCCCGAGGTGACCGCACGCAGCGCGGAATACCGGTCCGCGATCGACGAGCTCGACGCCGAGATGACGCGGGCCTTCGCGGCGATCCCCGCCGAACGGAGGGCTCTGGTGACCAACCACCATGTGTTCGGCTACCTCGCCGACCGCTTCGACTTCGAGGTCGTGGGTGCGGTCATCCCGGGGGGCACGACCCTCGCCGCCCCGTCCGCGTCCGATCTGGCCGATCTCGTCACGGCGGTCGAGAGAACAGGCGTGCCGGCGATCTTCGCCGAGTCGTCCTCGCCGGATCGACTCGTCCGCGCGCTCGCCGAGGAGGCCGACGTCCATGTCGATGTCGTGGAGCTCTTCACCGAGTCGCTCACCGACGCCGAGGGCGGCGCTCCGGACTACCTGACCATGATGCGCGTCAACACCGAGCGCATCTCCACCGGACTCTCCCGCTGAGGGTCCACCCCATGAAGAAGAAAGGCATCATGCGCACTTCCCCTTTGCGCCGCGCGGGCATCACCGCGCTCACCATCGGAGCGGTCGTGACCCTGGCCGCGTGCTCGTCGGGCGCCGCAACCGGTTCCGCCGCACCGGCGACGCCCGACTCCCCGTCCGCCTCCCCCGGTCCTCGTGTCGCGGTCGGTTATGAGGGCGGGGTCGTCGTCCTCGACGGTGACACTCTCGAGCCGGTCGCCGAATTCGACTCCGAGGAGTTCATCCGCCTGAACCCGGCCGGCGACGACCGGCACGTGATGGTGACGATGAGCGAGGGCTTCCAGGTGCTCGACACCGCCGCGGGGACAGCGGAGGAGCCCGAGCTCACCGATCTCGTGTTCGAGGCCGACAAACCCGGCCACGTCGTCCGGCACGCCGGCAAGACGATCCTGTACGCCGACGGCACGAGCGACACCACCATCTTCGACACCGCCGACCTCGCGGCATCCGAGGGTCTTCCCGACGTCGAGACGATCGAGGGTGTGGAAGCGCATCACGGTGTGTCGATCGTCCTCGAGGACGGGACCTTCCTCACCACCGTCGGCAACGCCGACGGCCGCAGCGGCATCACCGCCCAGGACGCAGGCGGAACGGTCATCGCCGAGACCGATCAGTGCCCGGGCGTGCACGGCGAAGGGACCGCGAAAGATGAGGTCGTCGTGTTCGGGTGCGAGAACGGCGCGCTGATCTACGACGGCGGCGAGATCGTCAAGCTCGATTCGCCGGATCAGCCCTACGGCCGTATCGGGAACGCGTTCACGACCGAAACCAGCCCCATCGTGCTGATGGACTACAAGAACGATCCCGACGCAGAGGGGGTCCTGCTCAGCGCGGTCACCCTCGTCGACACCGACGCGCGCACCCTCGAGGTCATCGAGATGCCGGAGGGGGCGCAGTACACCTTCCGCGACCTCGCGCGGGGGCCCGGCGACCTCGGGTACATCCTCGCCTCCGACGGCTCGATCCACGTCCTCGACCCGACCTCGGGTGAGTTCGTCGACGAGTTCCCGGTGATCCAGGCTTGGGAGGGCCCGGCGGAGTGGCAGGACCCGCACCCCGCCATCCTCGTGTCCGGCGACATCGCCTACGTGACCGAGCCGGCCGCGAACGCGGTCCACGCCGTGGATCTCATCACCGGCGAGGTCGTCGCGACGACCGAGCTCGACGCCGTTCCGAACGAGTTCGCCGTCGCTGCCGGCTGACATCGACGAACGCGCACGCCCCCCGTCGCCTCGGCGGGGGGCGTGCGCGTTCGCACGACCGGTCGGGTCAGTGGCGGTGTCCGGCGGTCGCGTCAGGCGGAAGGGTCGTGACCGCGGTGTCGGAACCCGGCTCCACCACCAGGAACTGCGCCATCATGCCCGCGTCTTCGTGCCGCAGCAGATGGCAGTGGAGCATGAGCGGATGACTCGCGTCGGCGTGATCGAAACGGAGCACCATCTCCACCTCGACCCCGGGCGGGAGGTACAGGGTGTCTTTCGGTCCCGCAACGGCTGCCGGAGGATCGTCGCCGCCGTACCGCGTGACCTCGAAGTGGACACCGCGCACGTGGAAGTTGTGGGGGTAGGGCATGTCGTTCCGCACCCGCCAGCGTTCGATCGTGCCGCGCTCCACGACCGCATCGACCCGCTCCATCGACATCGCCTGACCGTTGATCTCGGTGCCGTCGAGCACCCACTCCCGCGTCATGACCGCATCGGCGGCGTCGAGCGGGTCAGCCGGTGCGAGCACCGGCGGAATCGTCCCGCGGCTCTCGAGGTCGTCGGCGGCGCGGAGCTGCAGAACGTCGAAGCGGTCGTCGCCGCCGCTGCCGCCCCCGAAGACCGGGAGGACGCCGCCGAGGTCGGGGCTCTCGCTGCGCAGCACGGTGGTCTCGCCCGGCGTCATCCGGACGAGGATCTCCGCCCGCTCCCCGGGCGAGAGCTGCAGGCTCTCGGTCTCCCGGGGCGCGGGCAGCAGTCCGCCGTCGGTGGCGATGTGCGAGAAGGCTCGTGCGTCATCGAATCCGAAGGCGTAGACGCGCGCGGTCGACGCGTTGACCAGGCGCAGCCGCACGACGTCCGTCGCCACTGTCAGGTACGGCGCGAGCGTCCCGTTCACGAGGATCTCGTCGCCGAGGTGTCCGGATGATCCGCCGTCGCGCTGACCGAGCGCGCCGGTTTCGGCGTCGAGCGCGACGTCTTGCATGATGACGGGGATGTCGTCGACCCCGTACTCGGCCGGGAGGGGCAGACCCGCGGAGAGCGCGTCGTCGATCAGGAACAGCCCGGCGAGCCCCCGTCGCACATGCTCCTCGGTGGCTCCGTGCGGATGCGGGTGGTACCAGAGCGTGGCGGCCTCCTGGTCGATCGTCCACTGCGGAGACCAGGTGCCGCCGGGGTCGATCGGCTGGTGCACGCCTCCGTCCATCTCACCCGACAGCCGCATCCCGTGCCAGTGGACGCTCGTCGTCTCATCCAGCCCGTTCGTGACGTCGATGCGCACGCGGTCGTTCTGCGCGGCACGGATGGTGGGCCCGAGGTAGGTCCCGTTGAAGCCCCACGTGGGAGTCTCGAGCCCGTCGACGAACGCCGTGGAGCCGGCTCGGGCATCGAGCGCGAACACCTTGGTGCCGTCGGGATCGATGACGGGCTCGAGGAGCTCGGGGATCGCCAGGGGGGTGTCGAAGTCGACGGCGCCGACCGTGTCGACGGCCGGGGCGTTGCCGATGCCGGTGGCGTAGGCGGCCCCCACGCCTGCGGCCGAGACGACGAGGGTGGCGACGATGCCGATGACGACCTTCGGGCGGCGGAGGCGGGGGCGGGCAGGGCGGTCGGGGCTGTCGGGGCGAGGAGGAAGGGCGGACATGTCTCCACGCTCGCGGACCGCGCCCTTCGCCGGCACCGGGGAGACCCGACGCTTCCCGGGGGTTTCCCACCTCTCGACGACCCTGCTACCCGGCGAGAGTGCATCTGGCCGCCGAGGGTGCGGGGTCCACCCGCATTCTCGGCGCGCCGATGCACTCTCGCGGAGAGAAGGGGAGGCGGGGCGGGTCAGTCGAGCAGGAGCGCGGGCTCTTCGAGGATCGAGGCGACGTCGGCGATGAAGCGCGACATCCCGTCGCCGTCGATCACGCGATGGTCGAACGACCCGGCGACGGTGGTCACCCAGCGCGGGCGCACCTCGCCGTCGACGACCCACGGCTTCTGGCGGATCGTGCCGAGCGCCACGATGCCGGCTTCACCGCCGTTGATGATCGGGGTGCCGGCATCCATCCCGAACACCCCGATGTTGGTGATCGTGATCGTGCCCCCCTGCTGGTCGGCGGGGGTGGTCTTCCCGTCGCGCGCGGTGAGGGTCAGCCGCTCGAGCGCGCGAGCGAGGTCGCGCATCGACAGGTCCTGCGCGTCCTTGATGTTCGGGACGAGGAGTCCGCGCGGGGTCGCCGCGGCGATTCCGAGGTTGACGTAGTGGTGCAGCCGGATCTGCGCGCCGCCATCGCCGTCGATCCACGAGGCGTTGACCATCGGCGTCCGCCGCACCGCCCAGATCACCGCGCGGGCCATGATGAGCAGCGGCGAGACCTTGATGTCGGCGAAGTCGGGCGAGGCCTTCAGCCGCTTGACGAGCTCCATCGTGCGCGTGGCGTCGACGTCGGTCCAGACCGACACGTGCGGCGCCGAGTAGGCGGTGCGCACCATGCTGTTCGCCACGGCCTTGCGCACACCCCGGACGGGGATCGACTCCTCGCGTCCGTCGTCCTCCGTCGCCGATCGTGACGGACCGGAGGACGAAGGATCGGATGCCGCTGCTGCGGCCGGCTCGGGGGCGCGCGAGCTCGCACCGCCGACCGGAATGGTCTCCTCGCGGACATCCCCCCACTCCGGGGTCTGGATGTTGCGGAAGACACTCGCCTGCGAGGCGTGGCGCATCACGTCGTCGCGGGTGACCTCCCCCGCCGCCCCGCTCGGGGTCACCGCGGCGAGGTCGACGCCGAGGTCGCGTGCGAGCTTGCGGATCGGGGGCTTGGCGACGACGCCGACCGACTGGGTGACCGGACGCTCGGCGGGCTTCCGGCGCCGCGACTGCACGGCGCCCGCGGAGCCGTATCCGACGAGCACCGAGCCCGACTCCTCCGACTCCGCGCGCTGCTCGCCGTGCTCGCTCTGTCCGACGGTGACGGGGGGCACCGGCGGGGCCCCCGCATCCGCCGGGTCGATCGTGATGATCGGCGCGCCGACGTTCACCGTCGCCCCCTCGTCGGCGAGGAGCTCGCCCACGCGCCCCGCGAACGGGGAGGGCAGCTCGACGAGCGACTTGGCGGTCTCGATCTCGACGATGACGTCGTTGACCGCAACGGCGTCGCCCGGGGCGACCCGCCACGTCACGATCTCGGCCTCGGTCAGACCCTCCCCGACGTCGGGGAGGAGGAACGTCTGGGTGCTCATGGGACTCCTCAGTAGGCGAGGGCGCGGTCGACGGCCTCGAGGATGCGGTCGGCGTCGGGGAGGTAGGTGCCCTCGAGCTTGGCCGGGGGGAAGGGGGTGTCGAAGCCCGACACCCGGAGGACGGGCGACTCCAACGCGAAGAACGCCTTCTCCATGACGGTGGCGGCGACCTCGCTGCCGAGCGAGGTGAACCCGGGCGCCTCCTGCGCGTAGACCATCCGGCCGGTGCGGCGCACCGAGTCGAGCACCGGGCCGTAGTCGACGGGCGAGAGCGACCGCAGGTCGATGACCTCGCAGCTGGTGCCCTCCGACTCGGCGAGCGCGGCGGCCTGCAGCAGCGTGTGCACCATCGCGCCGTGGCCGACGAGCGTGACGTCGGTTCCCCGGCGCACGAGGCGCGACGCGTGGAGCGGCAGCGCGGGCGCGCGCGTGTCGACCTCGCCCTTCTGCCAGTAGCGGCTCTTGGGCTCGAGGAAGATGACCGGGTCGTCCGACGCGATCGCCTCCTGCATCATCCAGTAGGCGTCGTTGGGGGTCGAGGGGCTCACCACACGCAGACCGGGGGTGTGGGTGAAGTAGGCCTCGGGGCTCTCCTGATGGTGCTCGACCGCACCGATGTGACCGCCGTAGGGGATGCGGATGACGATGGGCATCCGCACCGCCCCCTCGTGCCGATTCGTGATCTTGGCCAGCTGCGAGGTGATCTGGTCGAAGGCGGGGAAGACGAATCCGTCGAACTGGATCTCGAGCACGGGGCGGAATCCCGCCATCGCGAGTCCGATCGCCGTGCCGACGATGCCCGACTCGGCCAGCGGCGTGTCGATCACCCTGCGGTCGCCGAACTCGGCCTGCAGCCCCTCGGTGACCCGGAAGACGCCGCCGAGGCGCCCGATGTCCTCGCCCATCAGCAGCACGCGGTCACTGCCGGCCAGGGCGGCGCGGAGCCCGAGATTGAGGGCCTTCGACAGGGGAAGGGAGCGGATGACGCCGGCGTCGGCCGGGTCGCCCGCGGGCTCGGGCGCGGGGGTCGAGATCGGCTGAGCGGTGGTCATGACGTCCCCTCCTCGAACGACGCCTCGTAGTCGGCGAGCCAGCGCTGCTGCTCGTCGATGAGCGGGTGAGGCTCGGAGTACACGTGGTCGAACATGAGGTCGGTCGGGACGCCACCGAGGGCGTTCGTGCGCACGCGCGTGTCGTCGGCGAGGGCCCGGGCCGAGGCTTCGACATCGGCGAAGAACGCATCGGAGGCGCCGCGCGAGCGCAGGTAGGTCGCCATGCGGGCGATCGGGTCGCGCCGAGCCCAGGACTGCTCCTCGTCGGAGGTGCGGTACTTCGTCGGGTCGTCGCTGGTGGTGTGGGCGCCCATCCGGTAGGTGATCGCCTCGATCGCGCGGGGTCCCTGACCCGTGCGCGCCTCGTCGAGCGCGACGCGGGTCACGGCGTAGCCGGCGAGCACGTCGTTGCCGTCGATCGGGATGGCGGGGATGCCGTAGCCGTCGCCGCGGCGGTACAGCGGCGAGCGCGACTGCGTCGAGACCGGCACGGAGATGGCCCACTGGTTGTTCTGCAGGAAGAACACCTCGGGCGTCTGGTAGCTGGCGGCGAAGACCATCGCTTCGTGCACATCCCCCTGACTGGAGGCCCCGTCGCCGTAGTAGACGATCACCGCCTCGTCGCGCTCGAGATCGCCGGTGCCGCTGCGACCATCGAAGACGAGTCCCATCGCGAGTCCGGTGGCGTGCAGCGTCTGCGCGCCGAGCACCAGCGTGTAGATGTGCGTGTTGCCGTTGCGTGGATCGGTCGGATCCCAGCCGCCGTGGGTGAGTCCGCGCATGAGGCGGATGATGTCGACCGGGTCGACGCCGCGGATGCGGGCGACCACGTGCTCACGGTAGGACGGGAAGACGTGGTCCTGGGCTCGCGCGGCGCGGGCGGAGCCGACCTGGGCGGCCTCCTGACCGAAGCTCGGCGGCCAGAGGGCGAGCTGACCCTGGCGCTGCAGGTTCGTCGCCTGCACGTCGAAGGCGCGGATCTCGGCCATGTCGCGGTACAGCCCCTCGAGCTCGGCGTCGCTCAGCGCGTCGATGACAGCGAGATACGGCTCGGCCGCGGGCGTCGGTGACAGCGTGCCGTCGGCATCGAGGATGCGGACGAAACGGGCGTCGGGAACCGGGTCTCCCGAAGCGGCGGGGTCAGACGAGGCGGGGCCTGCGTGCAGAGTCACCGTTCTACGCTAGCCGCCGGCCCGGATGGGCTTCTGGGAGGTCTCTCACAACGGAGGCCGCGATTCGTAGGACGTGATCCACAGACTCCTCCTCACCGACCGAGATCCGGATGCCGTCGCCGGCGAACGGACGGACGATGAGTCCGGCCTTGGCGAACGTCTCGGCGATGGCCACGGTGTTCTCGTGCGCGGGAAGCCACACGAAGTTGCCCTGCGCCTCGGGAACGGCCCAGCCGGCATCGCGGAGAGCCTCGGCCAGCCGGTCGCGGCGGGCGGCGATGTGCCGGACGCGATGGAGGAGCTCGTCCTCGGCGTCGAGGCTCGCCAGTGCCGCCGCCTCGGCATGCGCCGTGACCGACAGCGGGATCGCCGTCGTGCGCGCGGCATCGAGGATGCGCGGGTGCCCGATGGCGTATCCGACGCGGAGAGCGGCGAGACCGAACGCCTTGGAGAAGGTGCGGAGCACCACGACGTTGGGCAGCTCCGCCCCGCCGCGCGTGCGGTTGCCGAGCACGGTGAGTCCATCGACGGCACCGGGGGCGGTGACGAACTCGGCATACGCCTCATCGAGGATCACGAGGATGTCGGAGGGCACACGTCGCATGAAGGCGTCGAATTCGTCCTGACCGACCACCGGTCCGGTGGGGTTGTTCGGGCTGCAGACGAGGATCGCGCGGGTGCGGTCGGTGATCGCGTCGGCCATCGCACCGAGGTCGTGACGGGAATCGGCGGTCAGCGGCACCTGCACAGGGGTGGCGCCGGCGAGCACCGCGAGCCACGGGTAGGCCTCGAACGAGCGCCAGGCGTAGACGACCTCATCACCGGGTCCGGACGTGGCCAGCACGAGCTGAGCGAGGATCGAGACGCTCCCCGCACCCACGTGCACCTCGTCGACGGTCACGCCGAACCGTGCGGCCAGGCGCTCACGGAGGCGCGTGGCCGTGGCATCCGGATACCGGTTGAAGGCGCTGGCCGACCGCACCGCCTCGAGCACACCCGGCAGCGGGTCGAACGGGTTCTCGTTGCTCGAGAGCTTGAAGGCGTCGGGCCCCGCCTGCGTGCCCTGCTTGTACGGCGGCAGGGAGGCGATGCCGGGGCGCACGCGAACCGGGATGTCTGCAGCGTCGCTCACGGCACCGAGTCTACGGCGGGATGACCCCCGGGCCACGGGCAGGCTGATCCCGGCGGACGAAGGGCATCGCGACGCGCGTCAAGGTCTCGCGGGCGCCGGTGCGGCGTGGCACACTCACCGCATGGGCTTCCTCATCCGCGTGGTCGTGAACGCGTTCGCGATCTGGGTCGTCACCCTCATCCCCGCACTCCAGGTCTTCGTCATCCCGTTCGCGCCGGGAGAGACGCTGCAGCTGGTCCTCACCCTGCTGCTCGTGGCGGCCATCTTCGCGCTGGTGAACACGGTCATCGGAACGGTCATCAAGGTGCTGGCCTTTCCGCTGTACATCCTCACCCTCGGCCTGATCGGGCTGCTCATCAACGCGTTCCTGCTGTGGCTGACCGCGTGGTTCACCCAGTGGTGGAGCTTCGGGCTGCGCGTCGAGGAGTTCTGGTGGGGCGGCATCATCGCCGCGCTCATCATCTCGGTGATCAACTGGATCGCCGGCATCATCCTGCGTCCTCGCCGCCGCGAGGACTGAGCCGCCCGGCAGCCGGCGGCTGCGGGCGCGCCGCCGCGTACTCGGTGACGGCGATGCCTTCCGCCTGACCGAGCCGTGCGAACACCTCGTGCACGGTGGCGACCCTCGGATCGCCCGACGCGTCGACCAGGGCCGCGCTCTCGGCATAGCTGCGCATCGAGTGCGCCGGCACCGTCGCATCCACCACTCCGGAGTCGGCGTGGGCCTCGCGCTCGGCGGTGAAGCTGCCCGGCGCCCCGACGGCGGTTTCATGTCCGCCCCCGGCGAGCACCGCGACGGGGTCGTCGGAGTGACGGATCGCGACGGCCAACGTGTCGGCGCCCACGTCGGCCTCGACGGGCGATCCGAACGAGACCATCGTGGCCATGTCGTACAGCCCTTCCAACGCCAGGTGCGCCGCGATCATCGCCCCCTGCGAATGGCCGAAGGCGTGGACGGTGTCGCCCGGCTTCGCGCCCGCCGCCTCCAGGGCGGCGAGGGTCGCCTCGTACGACGCCGAGCGGTTGCCGGTGTACAGCTCGGCGTTGGACTGCACATCCCAGGGATCCTCGCCCCCGACACCGAGCGACTGCGTGCCGGCGATGTACACCGCGAACTGCTCGGTGCCGTCGGGCATCGTGTACTTCTCGACGCGAACACGCGCCTCACCCGCTCCCGGCATCCGAGCTGCAGCTGACGCCAGATCGGGGGGTGCTGTCGTCATCCGCGGCGGCGGCGGCGTCGACCGCAACACGATCGCCGACGGCTCACCCTCGAGGCGCGCGTCGCGCGAGAGGCGTCCCCACCCGCCGACACCGAAGATCGCGGCGGCGCCGAGCGTGGCACCACCGAGCGCGACGCCCCCGATCGCCGCGCCGAGCTCGCTGAAGATGCCCCCGAGTTCGCTTCCGGTCTCGGTCGCCTGACGCACGAGGTAGCTCGGCCACATCACCGCCCGATCGAAGCGGGCGATGAACGCCTCGCCCTCGGCGCCGGGGAACATCCGCAGCAGCTCGGCGCGGCGGCGTTCGACGGCGGTCACCCCGGCACCGTCGCCGCGCGCCGACAGGGCGGCGTGCTCGGCGTCCAGCTCGACCAGCTCGTAGACGGCGGCGGCGTGGCGGAGGTCACCGGCGATCTGCACCGCCTGCACGATCGTGGCGTCGAGATCGCGCGCGAAGACGCTCGCCGCCCCGACCGCCGCCCACCCGAACCGCCGTTCGTCGGCGAGTTCGGCACGAGCGGCCCCGAAGCGGCGCTGCAGCACGTCGAGGTCGTCGATCATCCGATCGAAGCGCCCCGCCGCCTCGCGGAGCGATTCGGTGTCGACCGAGACCGCGCCGCCTCCGCGGATCTCGAGGCCATCGCTCACCAGCATCCCTCCGCCATCGATGCCGCCCGGTCACCGGCGCACTGCGCCTCGAAGATGACCGTCTCGAGCTGGCAGGTGAGGCCCGAGACATCGCCCGCCCACCGTGCGGCCTTGTCGTGGAAGGCTTCGGCGGCCCGGGCGCGCCAGCCGGTGGCGTGATCGAGGGAGCGGGCGGTCATCGCCGCGTCGGCGAGCGCGAACGCGACGGAGCGCAGCTCGCGGACGACGGCGGCGAGCGCGACCGCACTCGCCTCGGCACCAGGAGAGCAGGTGGCGGTGGAGAGCATGGGACGATGATCGAGGTCCGGCTGTCCCCGCGGGGGCGGGTGCGGCGATCTGTGAGGGGATGGCGCCGAACGCCGGGCTGTGCAGGAATGGTCGACGCCCTTGCACGCCGCGTCTTCACCCCCAGAATGGAATCCATGTCCGCGAGCGCCTCGCCTCCCGCGCCGTTCCGCGTCGTGTTCGTGTGCACCGGGAACATCTGCCGTTCCCCCATGGCCGACGTGGTGTTCCGGGCTTTCGCCGACCACGCCGGGCTCGCTTCGCGGGTCGTCTCCACGAGCGCGGGCACCGGCGACTGGCACGTGGGCGAACGCGCCGACGAGCGGACGCTGGCGGCACTGGAGCGTCGTGGCTACGACGGTTCCCGCCACCGGGCGCGCCAGTTCACGCAGTCGGATTTCGAGCGCACCGACCTCATCGTGGCCCTCGACCGCAGCCACGAACGGATCCTCCGCGGTTGGGCGCCCTCCGACACCGACGCCGACAAGATCGCTCTGCTCCGCTCGTTCGACTCCGCGGCCGACGGCGTGGACGTGCCCGACCCCTACTACGCGGGGCCCGCGATGTTCGATCAGGTGCTCGCTATGATCGAGAACGCGAGCCGGGCGCTCTTCCGGCAGCTGGAACCCGCCATCCGTCCCGCGACCACGTCTCCGTGAGGTGCTGACGCGGGGCCGCGTCGTCACGGGAGCATCGTGCCCTCTCTTCCCCCTCAGCCGCTCAGCCCGCTCGACGGGCGCTACCGTGCCGCGGTCGCACCGCTGGCCGACTACCTCTCCGAGGCGGGGCTGAACCGCGCCCGCGTCGAGGTCGAGGTCGAATGGCTGATCACCCTGACCGAATCCTCGCTCTTCGGCACCCGGCCGCTGTCTCCGGCGGACAAGGACCGCCTGCGCGTGCTCTATCTCGACTTCGGGCAGACCGAGATCGACTGGCTCGCCGAGAAGGAGGCGGTCACCCGCCACGACGTCAAGGCCGTCGAATACCTCGTGCGCGATCGCCTGACCTCCCTCGGGCTCGACGGCATCGCCGAGCTCACGCACTTCGCGTGCACGAGCGAGGACATCAACTCCACCGCCTACGCCCTCACCGTCAAGCGCGCGGTGCACGAGGTCTGGCTGCCGAAGCTCCGCGAGGTGATCGCCGCGCTCTGGCATCTGGCCGACGAGCACCGGGATGCCGCGATGCTGGCGCGCACGCATGGACAGCCGGCGACCCCCACGACCATGGGGAAGGAGCTGGCGGTGTTCGCCGGGCGTCTGGAGCGGGTGGCCCGCGGCATCCAGGGGTCTGAGTACCTCGCAAAGTTCTCGGGAGCGACCGGCACGTGGTCGGCGCATCTCGCCGCCGACCCGCAGGTGAACTGGCCGACGCTCTCGCGTGAGTTCATCGAGGGCCTGGGGCTCGACTTCAACCCCCTCACGACCCAGATCGAGTCGCACGACTGGCAGGTCGAGCTCTACGACCGTGCGCGTCACGCCGGCGGCATCCTGCACAATCTCGCGACGGATGTCTGGACCTACATCTCCCTCGGGTACTTCGCGCAGATCCCCGTCGCCGGCGCGACCGGGTCGTCGACCATGCCGCACAAGATCAACCCGATCCGCTTCGAGAACGCCGAGGCGAACCTCGAGATCGCGGGGGGCCTGTTCGCCACGCTCGCCTCGACGCTCGTGACCTCGCGCCTGCAGCGCGACCTCACCGACTCGACCACGCAGCGCAACATCGGTGTGGCCTTCGGCCACTCCCTCCTCGCGCTCGACAACCTGCTGCGCGGTCTCGGCGAGATCTCGCTGCGCCGCGACGTGCTGCTGGCCGATCTCGACGCGAACTGGGAGGTTCTCGCCGAGGCGATCCAGACCGTCGTGCGCGCCGAGATCGCCGCGGGCCGCTCGCAGATCACCGACCCGTACGCACTGCTGAAGGACCTCACCCGCGGGCGCCGCGTCGGCGGGCCCGAGCTGGCGGAGTTCGTGCGCGGCCTCGACATCGGCGACGAGGCGAAGGAGCGGCTGCTCGCCCTCACGCCGGCCGGGTACGTGGGTCTCGCCGCCGACCTCGTGCCGCCCGCGCGCTGACCTCCGCACGCCGCCCACCTCCCTGTTCCCCCGCCTCCCTGCCCCGCAGCCCTCTCGTCCTTCGGCGCGCGACGGTGGCGGGGACGGGGGCGGAAGAGCGGGAGCCGGGATGCCACGGGGCGCGGGAGAATCGAAGGGTGACCCTCGAGCGCGGTGCCCCGCCGCTGTCGCGGCGCGCCGTCATCTCCCAGCGCTGGAGCGACGCGGTCTTCCTGCACTGGCGGGTCGAGCCCGACGCGGTCGCGCCACTCCTCCCCCGCGGGGTCGAGCCCGACGTCTTCGACGGATCGGCGTGGGTCGGGCTCGTCCCGTTCGTTCTGAGCGAGTTCCGGTTCCTGCCGCTTCCTCCGGTGCCGTTCGTCGGCACGTTCCGCGAGATCAACGTCCGCACCTACGGCGTCGACGCCGCCGGGCGGCGCGGCGTCGTCTTCCGCACCCTCGAGGCCGAGCACGTGGCGCCGGTGCTCGCGGCGCGGGCGATCTTCGGGCTTCCCTACCGGTGGGCGCGGATCGGGATGCGCGACACCGGCCCGCTCATCGAATACCGCTCCCGGCGCCGCCGCCTCGACGGCCGCGCCGTCGGCCCGGGAACCCGCATCGCCGTCGAACGCGACACCGAGGCGGTCGATACCGCGCTGTCGCGCTTCCTCACGGCGCGGTGGGGATTCCACGAGACCCACCTCGGGCAGACGATCTGGGCGGCCAACGAGCACGTGCCGTGGCCGCTCGTCGAGGCGCGGGTGCGCGCGCTCGACGACGCCCTGGTGTCCGACGCCGGATTTCCTCGCCTGGCCGGCCGGACGCCGGATTCCGTGCTGGCGACGCCGGCGCAGCATCCGGGGTTTCACACCCGCTTCAGCCGCGCCCTCCGCGTCTGAGCCGCTACGGGGTGGTCGACCCGCCGGTGGGTGCGTCGGGCGCGTCGGCGGGGTCGTCGTAGAGCACCGGGCGATCCATCGGCTTCTGCACGGTGGCGGGGTCGACGGCAAGGAGCAGCAGCGAGAGGATGAGGAGGGTGACGATGAACGTCACACCCGCGACGATGCCGGCGACCACGAGCGCTCGTGAGGCCTGCTCGCCGCCGCCCTGCTGGAAGAACCCCATCGACATGAGGGTGACGAATCCCGCGAAGAGCGCGGCCCCGAAGGCGAGGCCCAGCAGCTGAACGGGCTTGAGCAGATCGCGTCGGGTGAGCTTGTCGGTCATCGGGAATCCTCCGGGGATGACACCGCAGCGGTGTCATCGATGGGTGCGGCGGACGGGGAATCCACCTCGGGGCGCGGCGAGAAGCCGGCGATCGCCAGCCAGACCGCGATGATGGCGGCATAGCCGCCCAGGATGCCGACACCGATCGTCGTGCCGGTGAGGGTGAAGGTGCCCGCCTCGTCGATGGTGTACTCCAGCGCGTACGACACCGGCACCGAGATGAGAGCGACGCTCAGCACGAGGGTGATGAGGCCCACGGCCAGACCGTCGCGGGCTTCGCGGGCGGGCGCGGCGAGCTCGGGCGCGCCGCGGGAGAGGCGCGCCTCACGCCACGACGACAGCGCCTCGGTGAGTCCGGTCGCGAGGGCCCAGGTGGCGACGATGACCACGAACGTGACCTCCGATCGCCACGCCGGGATGCCTCCCGCCATTCCGGCGACGATGCTGAGGATGCCCATCACGATGGCCTGCCACCGCGCGCCGGCGGGATACACGAGCCAGGCGGCGAGGAGGAAGACCAGACCGGTCGCGATCGCGAATCCGCTGAAGACCGACAGTCCGATCGAGGCCGAATGATCGGGCGAGAAGGTGATCATCACCGCGACGATCGCCGCGAAGAGGGCACGCGCCAGCTGCAGGTCGCGCGCACGGAAGGCGCGGGGCGTGGCAGCAGCAGGCATGACGGCGTTTCAGACGGGGATCGGGGCGTTTCCAGTGTAGGCCGTGGGCGCCTGGCGGATTCGGCGATGCTTCACCGGCGAGAGAAGCGGATGCCGCGGGCTCACGCCCCCTCGAACAGCCGGTCCAGCACGCGCCGCGCCTCCGACACGTGCGCAGGATGCGGGCTGTCGATCATGAGAAGCGCCTTCCACAGCGCCCAGCCGCGTCCGCGAGCCCATGTTCCGTCGTCGACGGTGAGATCACGGCGGAAGACCGCCGCCGCGGGTCCGTCGAAGAAGGTCCACACGATGACGGTGTCGCAGGCGGGATCGCCGACGGCGCTGCATCCGAAGTCCACCACCGCGCCGAGCCGTCCCTCGCGGACCAGCAGGTTGTTGATGGACATATCACCGTGCACCCACACCGGCGGCCCGTCGAAGGCTGCGGCGAGGGCGTCTCGCCAGATCCCCTCGGCGAGGTCGCGCTCCCGGCCGGAGACACGATCGACGATCGCCACCGTCTCGTCGTGGTAGTGCGCCAGGGGACCACCGCGGTAACCGCTGTGCAGACCCGCGGCCGGGCCATCGGCGGCGTCCACGGCGCGGAGGGCGACGAGAAAGGCGGCGAGGTCGGCAGCGAACTCCCGGGTGTCATCGATCTCGACGACAGCTGCCGGGTCGCCCTCGATCCAGCCGTAGATCGACCACGGGCCCGGAAAGGCGCGGGAGGGGCGTCCGATGCCGTGCAGGGTCGGGATCGGAAGCGGCAACGATCGCGAGAGGTGCGGCAGCCACCGTTGCTCCTTCGCCACCTGCGGTACGTATCCGGGCGCCGAGGGCAGGCGGACCGAGAGTGCATCTCCGAGGCGGAACATGCGGTGGTCGTTCCCGCCGTACGGCACACCGCGCACCGGCAGGTCGACCCATGCGGGGAACTGCTCGGCGATCAACGACCGGACGAGATCTTCGTCGATTCGCGATGCATCGATGTCGCCGATCGGATGCTCCCCGGTCACTGCTGCGGGCAGAACATGCGCGGCCGGGGGCCGGTGCGGTCGAACGTGTGCTGCGACATGGGCGCGCCGCAGAGGGGGCAGGGTCGCTCGGCGCGTTCGGGCTCGGGCTCGGTGTCATAAGGCCCGACCGCGGCGGGCCCGGCCTTGCGGATGAGCACGGCGTTCATCCAGTTGAACCAACCGCCCTCCTCGCGAATCCGCTCCTTGAGGGGCTTTCGCGCGGGGCGGGGCTCGGAGGGGGACATACCCCTTACCCTACGCTCGCGCATCGCGGGCGTCCGGTCAGCCGAGCTTGGGGAGAACCCGGTGGAGCAGCCTCTCGATCGCGGCGGGATCGATGTCGGGGATGCGGCCGTCAGCGGCCTCGGCCGCCCAGCTGCGGCCGATGTAGCGCATCAGCCCCGCGACGAGAGACACGATGAGCCCCGCCTGGCGCTCGCGCTCCGCGGGGTCTTCGTCGGGGTACTGGTTCTTCAACCGCAGCACCAGGATCTCGCGGACCTCCGACTCGACGGCCTCGATACGCTCCAGCTGGCGGGTGATCAGCATCGGGTTGCTCCCGATCGCGCGGATGCGCCGGGCCAGCTGCTCGGGGTCGGCGTCGAGCCCGCCGGGATCGACCCGGATGAGCTGCGCCGCGCCCGCCAGCAGCGGCCCGGTGGAGACGATGAATTCGCGCGCCGCGCGCTCGTCGACCGTCGGCGGATCCACGCCCAGCAGAGCCGCATCCTTCGTCTTGAAATGGTTGAAGAAGGTGCGCTGGCTCACTCCGGCGAGCTCGCAGATCATGTCGACCGTGACCGCCTCGTAGCCGCGCTCGAGGACGAGATCCGTCGCCGCACGCTCGATGGCGCGGGTCTTCTCGATCGCGTCCTTCCGCCGGGGGGCGGGTCGTGCGGGCGGGGTGGTCGACATGATCTGCGGCTCCTTCGTCACTCCGACCGTAGCGACTCGACGAGGTCCTGCCGGTCGGCTCGGCGCGTCGAGAGCTTCGGATGCAGCGGATGTCAGCGGGGAACCCGACCGACGCCCCGGCTGCAGAAGGAGGCGACCTGATACGTGGACATGATGCCTCCTCACCGCTGGCGTTGCGCGATGATGGCACGCAGGCCAGGTGCGGCTCCAGGCCTGGACGACGACCGGGAATCGTGCCTGGTGGCACAGCCGAGGAGAGGACGCGATGAGGCGGACCAGCCAAGACGACCCGGCGCGCGGCGCCGTCGTGCTCATCACCGGCGGCGCGCGGGGGATGGGTGAGTTGTACGCGCGGCGAGCGGTCGCCGCCGGCGCCCGCGCCGTGGCGCTGTGGGACATCGATGAAGAGCGGGCGACCGCACTGGCGGCCGACCTCGGCCGGTCGGGCGTGGACGTGCGCGCCTACGCCGTCGACGTCTCGCAGCCGGAGTCGATCCGCGACGGGGTCGCACGTGTGCGCGACGACGTCGGGGCACCCGACATCCTGATCAACAACGCCGGCATCGTCCGTGGGGCGCCGTTCTGGGAGCACGACCCCGTCCGCGACATCGAGGCGACGATGCGGATCAACACGCTCGCGGCGATGTGGCTCACCCGGGAGGTGCTCCCCCACATGATCGCCGACCGCTCGCGGCCGAAGCGCATCCTCAACATCGCCTCGGCCGCCGGGACCCTCGCCAACCCGCGCATGAGCGTGTACGCCGCGTCGAAGTGGGCGATGATCGGGTGGAGCGAGTCGGTGCGGCTGGAGCTCGCCGCCGCCGGTCACCGCCACATCGCGGTGACGACCTTCTGCCCGAGCTACGTGTCGACCGGCATGTTCGCCGGCGCCCGCGGGCCCCTGCTGACCCCCATCATGACCCCGGTCCAGGCGACCGCGGCCGCCTGGCGTGGAATGCGCCGCGGCACGCCGATGGTGCTGCGCCCCTGGACGGTGAAGCTCGCGATGGCCCTCCGCGGCGTGCTGCCGACGAGGGCCTGGGATGCCATCGCGGGCCGGGTGTTCCGCGTCTATTCGTCGATGGACGCCTTCACCGGACGCGGTGGCGACTGACGGCTCACTCCGCCACGGGGAGGCGGGCTGCGCGATCGAGGTCGATCCCCACGGCGAGGAAGCCGACGGTGTCGGGGTCGGCGCTCAGCTGCTCGGCGAGGGCGGAGTCGACGCGACGCAGCGCCGCGGCGAAGTTCTGCGGCGCGTCGGTGTCGTGCTCGTGCCGGGCCGCGTCGATGTGGCCGATCAGCTCGGTGCGGCTCCAGGTGTGCTGCACGGCCTTTCCGGCGTACCACTCGCGAAGACGCTGATCTTCGAGGCGGGTGAGCAGCTCGACGACATGACCCCACGGCAGCTGTCCGACCGGCTGCTGGACGATCCCGCCGCGCGGGGGCCACGAGGCGGCGAAGTCGCGCATGCGACGAAGGCCCTCGACCGTGAGGCTCGTCATGGTCGGGTAGGTGTGACGGAGCCGGTGCGCGAGCGCCTCCAGCGCGGCATCCTGGTCTTCGGCGGCATTCTCCTGCGCGAGGATCGTCGCGCCGATCTGCCAGTACAGGCCGATCACCTCCGCGTTCGCACGGCGCTGGAGGGTGTGACGCGCGGCCTTGACCTGGCCGACCAGCGTCTCCACGGTGTTCTCGACCGCGACGCTTTCGACGGCACCGTCTTCGGTCGCGGTCTGGGCATCCTCGCTCATCACGTCAGCATGTCGCACAACGGTGCGATCACGACAGATCGGCGCCCGAGGAGATCTCCGACAGCGATCAATCCGCGCGGTCGAAGAGCCACTCCTGCACCTCCTCGAAGTACTCCGTGTCGACCGCGACCGGACCCATGTACGGGTGATCGAAGCTCGCGATGGTGAAGATGACGATGGCCACGTACGAGGCGAGCACCGCCGCCATGACGAGGTGAGTACGCAGCCGTCCCATCTGGATCATCCCGATGAGCACCGCCGTGATCGCCGCGCCCGAGTACAGGACGAACCACAGGATGCCGGGCAGCTCTAGCCCGATCACCCCGATCCGCGCGCTGCGCGCCGACATGAACTCGTTGAACGACCAGATCGCCGCCGCATGGACGTTCGCCTCCCCCTCACCCTCGGGCTCGAACGAGAACAGAACATCTTCGATCGCGGCGACCTCCGCCACAGACTGCGAGGGGATCCGTCCCTCGCGCTGCGCCTCCCAATCCACCTCCCGGACGTGGTCGACGTAGGAGACGATCAGCGCCTGGAGCTCGCCTCGCTCAGGCTCGGGGAATCCGGCCGTGTCGCGATAGAGCACCGCGACCGCCGATGCCTCATCCCTCACGATCTCCTCGACACCGCGATAGTTCTCGTACGAGGCGGCGGCGATGAGCGCGAGGGTCACGCCGTAGAGCACGCCGAAGGTCGCCATCACGTAGGCGAGGATCCGGTCCCACTCGCGCATCTGCTTCTTGTCGCCCGGCACCCAGCGACGCAGCGCGATGACGATCAGCAGCGACGCCGCGACGAAGAGGATGACGAAACCGGGCAGCGCGACCCCGACCGGCAGCTGGTAGAGCCACATGAATGGCATTGTGCCCGCAGGTGGGTCCGGCGCACGGGAAGCGGATGCCGCGGCTCGCCGTCGCGGCATCCGAAATCTTTCTCGACGGCGATGTCGATTCCGCTCCGCCCGGTTCGACGCGATAGTGGGAGGGCCCTCCTCCCCGAACGAAACGGAGATTTTCATGGCCAAGTACATGCTCATCATGCGCAACAGCGGTTCGGTGGAGAACTACGAAGACATGGACTTCGAGGCGATCATCAACGCGATGGGCGCCTACAACGAGTCGATGATGAAGGCCGGGGTGCTTCTCGGCGGCGACGGTCTGACCGATGCGGCGCAGGGGTCGGTGGTGGAGTTCACCGGCGAAGCGCCCATCGTGACCGACGGGCCCTACGGCGAGGTGCACGAGCTTTTCAACGGCTTCTGGACGATCCAGGTCGGGTCGCAGGAGGAGGCCGTCGAGTGGGCGAAGAAGGCCCCCCTCGGCCCCGGCAACAAGATCGAGGTGCGCCGGATGACCGACGAGTCCGACTTCGCGGACTATGCCGACAACGAGTACATCCAGAAGGAGAAGGGCTGGCGCGAGGAGCTCGGCACCGAATGAGCGCCGATCCGCGCCGCGTGCTGGAGGCCGTGTGGCGCATGGAGGGTGCGCGTATCGTCGCCGCGGTGGCGAAGGCGACCGGCGACGTCGTCCTCGCCGAGGATGTCGCGCAGGAAGCGATCGTCGAGGCCCTGGGCTCGTGGCGCGAGCACGGCGTGCCCGACAACCCGGGTGCGTGGCTGACGGCGGTCGCGAAGCGGCGGGCGGTGGACGCCTGGCGACGCCGGTCGGCGCTCGATGAGCGCCACCGCGCCATGGCGCACGACCTCTCGGAATTGGCCGCGGACGCGTGGGAACCGATCGACGACGATGTGCTGCGGCTTGTGTTCACCGCGTGCCACCCGGCGCTCTCGCGGGAATCGCAGGTCGCCCTCTCCCTGCGGGTCGTCGGAGGGCTCACGACCGTTGAGATCGCGCGGATGCTGCTGGTGCCCGTGCCGACGGTGCAGGCGCGCATCACCCGGGCGAAGAAGACCCTGCAGGCTGCGAAGGTACCGTTCGAGACGCCTGATCCTGCGGAGTGGCCGGCTCGGCTGCAGACCGTTCTGAGCGTGGTGTATCTGATCTACACCGAGGGGTATGCCGCCACGAGCGGTGACCGGTGGGTGCGCGCCGACCTGGCCGACGAGGCGTTGCGGCTCGGTCGCATGCTCGCCGGGTTGATGCCGCGCGAGGCCGACGCGTGGGCCCTGCTGGCAGTGATGGAGCTCCAGGCCTCACGGTTCGGGGCGCGGACGGATGCCGGGGGGCAGCCCGTGCTGCTGGCGGATCAGGACCGCGCCCGGTGGGACCGGGCCCAGATCGCGCGGGGGCGCGCCGCGCTCGCGCGAGCCGACGTCGTCGGGCGCGGGCGGGGCGCGTACGCGTTGCAGGCGGCGATCGCCGAGCAGCACGCGATCGCCCCGACCTTCGCCGACACCGACTGGGAGCAGATCGTCGTGCTGTACGAGGTGCTGGGCCGGATCGCCCCGAGCCCGGTGGTCGACCTCAACCACGCGGTCGCCGTCTCGATGTCCGTCGGACCGGGCACGGCGCTGGCGATGGTCGACCGGCTAATCGCGCAGGGCGCGCTGCGCGGCTCGCACCTCATCCCGAGTGTGCGCGGCGAGCTGCTCGCTCAGCTCGGCCGGGCGGAGGAGGCCCGCGCCGAGCTCCTGGCCGCGGCGGCGCTGACAGGCAACGAGCGCGAGGCCGAGGTGCTGCGGGCGAAGGCCGCCGCGGTCGGTGGGTGATCCGCGTCGTCCCGCACTCCTGCAAATCCCCGGCCGAAAGGCGGGGAAAACACTTGCTGCGCGCCCTGCGCTCGATTCTGCAGGAGTTGAGGACACTCCGCCGCGTCGGCGGACCCGCCGACGCGGGTTGAGCGGCAAGCACGCGCGCCCTAGGCTCGCGGCAGAGCGTCACACCCCGATTCGGCACCACCCTCGCGAAAGCAGGTTCCGATGGCCCAGTTCACCCGCGGATTCGGCTCGCGTCGGCGTGACGCCGACCCGGATCTCCCGCCCGGCCAGTACCTCACCACCGACTTCCCCGTCCTCTCCGCGGGCCCCACACCGCGCATTCCGCTTTCGGAATGGTCGTTCTCCATCCGCACCGAGACCGGTGAGACGGCGCGGTGGAGCTGGGACGACTTCACCGCTCTGCCGTCGGAGGAGGTGTCGACCGACATCCACTGCGTCACGCGATGGTCGAAGCTCGGCACCTCGTGGCGGGGCGTCGCCCTCGACACGCTCTTCGAAGACGTCGAGACGAGCTTCGACTACGTCATGGCCCACTCCTACGGCGGGTACACCACGAACGTGCCGCTCGAGGACCTGCTCGACGGCAAGGCCTGGATCGCGTACGAGTTCGACGGTGAGCCGCTCGACCCCGAACACGGAGGCCCCGCCCGCCTCCTGGTACCGCACCTCTACTTCTGGAAGAGCGCCAAGTGGGTGCGGGGCCTCGTCATGCAGCAGCACGACGATCCCGGGTTCTGGGAGCAGAACGGCTATCACCTGCGCGGCGACCCCTGGCTGGAGGAGCGGTACTGGTGAGGACGACCGGGTGGCTTGCCGCGCGCATCGCCGCGGTCCGGCCGACCACGAGCCACGCGCGCGTCCTCACCCTCGACGTCCCCGGCTGGCCCGGCAACGATCCGGGCCAGCACCTCGACATCCGCCTCACCGCGGAAGACGGCTACCAGGCCGAGCGGTCGTACTCGATCGCCTCGTCAGGGCCGGGCGAACGCGTCGAACTCGCGGTGGACACTGTGCCCGACGGCGAGGTCTCGCCCTACCTCGTCGACGTGGCCGAGGTCGGCGACGTGCTCGAGGTGAAAGGCCCACTCGGCGCATACTTCGTGTGGCATGAGTCCGACCCCGACCCGGTGCAGCTCGTTGCGGGCGGATCGGGGATCGTGCCCCTCCTCGCGATGGCGCGAGCGCACGACCGGTCGGAAAGCCCCGTGCCCTTCCGCCTGCTCTACTCGGTGCGCAGCCCCGACGACGCCCTCTACCGCGACGAGATCCTCGACCTCGCCGGTCGCTCCCTGGACCTCACGTGGGCGTACACCCGCGCCGCCCCCGAGGGCTGGCCGGAGCCCGTCGGCCGGTTGACGCCCGACCGGGTCGCCGCGGCGACATGGCCGCCCGCGCGGCATCCGCTCACCTTCATCTGCGGACCGACCCGCTTCGTGGAAGCCGCGGCGGACGCGATGGTCGCCACCGGTCATGACCCGGCGCGCGTGCGCACCGAACGATTCGGAGGATGACGATGTCCGACGACCCCACCCGCGTCTCCCACGCCACACACCCCGGCCGGGACGACCCTCACACGGCGCACGTCGTCGACGGAAACGCCGTAGTAGGCGCCCTGGAGGATCTCCTCGCGGGTGACCTCAGCATGCTGATCGTCGAGTGCGGCGGCTGTCACACCGCGGCGCCGCTCGCGGAATGGCAGGTCGAGGCCGACCGCGACGCGTTCATCGTGCGGTGCCGGTCGTGCACGCACACCCTGTGGACGCTGATGCGCACCGGCGACGTCCCCTCGCTGCTCATCGCCGGAGGTTGCGGTCTGCGCCGTGCGCCTGACGACGCGGAGCGGCATCCGGCCGGGTGACCCACCCGCTCGCGACCCGCAGTCCGGCGACGACGCCGCCGCTCAGTCCAGGGCGTGATCGGCGCGTCGCTCGGGAAGTCGCAGCACGGCCTGGACCGGCAGGTGGTCCGAGGGCCGGCGGCCCTGCGGGGCCGACGGGTTGATCGCGACGCGCTCCACCTCGATGTCGCGTGTGACGACGATCCAGTCGATGCGCTTCCGGCCCACGCGGGGATCACCGTAGTTCGGGAAGGTGCCCCATTCGGGCGTGACCCGCTCGTCGGCGACCGCCCAGGCGTCTCGCAGCGCCGCATCCCGCAGCAGCTCCCTGATCGGCACCGTCCCCTCCCCGGAGTTGAGGTCGCCCACCACCACGCCCGGGAGCGCCGTCTCGGCAACGAGGAGGCGCACGGCCTCGGCCGAGCGACGCCTCGCCGTCCGGGAGATGTGGTCGAAGTGCGTGTTCACCACGACGAACGCCGCGGATGTCGCCCGGTCGCGCAGCCGCGCGATGACCGCGACGCGGGGCACCCTGTTGCCCCACGAACGCGATCCGGGCTCATCCGGATGGTCCGACAGGGCGATCTGCCGCCAGCTCTCGAGCTCGAGGCGGTCGGCGTCGAAGAAGAGCGGGCAGGCTTCTCCCCCGCCATCCCGGCGTCGTCCGTGACCGATCGCCACGTAACCCGGGCCGAGCGCGGCATGGACGTCGCGCGCCTGGTCGGGGAGAGCCTCCTGCACACCCAGGACGTGGGGCCGTTCCGCTCCCAGCAGTGCGGCGACCGCGGCTCGCCGGTGACTCCACCGGTCCACGCGCCGCAGCGTCGGAGAAAGCCGACGGCGGATGTTGAAGGTCATGACGTGCAGGGCGGGCGGCGCCACGGGTCCGATCAGGGGGGACGACATCCCTTTCAGGCGCCCGAGATGCGGGTCCAGGCGGCCTTTCCCTCGGCGCGACGGGCCGCTTCGTACGGAGACGGAGTCGCGGCCTGCCCGACCCGGAGCGTGTCGTCATGCGGCGTCGACGTCTTGCGTCGAGGCCGGGTGACCCACAACGCCACCGCCGTGACACCGGCGGCGATGCCTCCGAGTGCCAACAGCTCGATCATGCTCAGAGCGTACGCCCGCGCGGCGGGCGGGAGGGCCGGATCAGTGGATCGACGCGTCCGCTTCGGTCAGCCGCCAGGAGTGGAACACCACGGTCAGTCCGGCGCGAGACGGCGCGGCGACGAGCGGACCCGCCGATGCCTCGGCGGCGCCGTCGAACGGCGCCAGCCGCAGCAGCCGCATCGGCTCGCCGGCCACACCGCCGCGCACCGTGATCGCGTCGTCACCCCGGCTCACCCGGATGACCAGGCGATGGCCGCTCCACCCGGGCACGGCGCCGACCGACCAGTCCGAACGCCGGTCGGTGACGACGGCGCCCGCACCGAGCTCACCATCGCAGAACTCCACACCGCTCTTGATCCAGCGCTCCTCGTCGATCCGCACGAAGATCCCGGCCTGATCGAACTGCTCGGTGAAATCGGCCGTGAACTCGACTTCCATCGCCGAACCGACGGGGAACGGGGCGATGAGCCCGTGCTCGGAGGCGTGCTCGAAGCCGTACGCGGTGCGCAGCCAGGCGTCGCTGCCTTCGACGGCCGTGACGACCAGGTCGTCACCGCGCCGTTCGGCGGAGACGGGCTCGTGGGTCCAACGCCCCTCGGACCAATCGAGACGGCGGGGAGAGATCGAGGTGCTCATGCCTCCATCGTCGCACCGGAGGCGGGGCTGCGCCGGATGCGGATCGGCCCCTTCGCCGTCGACGGGTCGACCACACGGCCGCCCTGGGTGATCTCCACTTCACCTGCCGCGACGAGGCGCCGCGCGGCCCGCCGCGCGGGCTCCATCAGCTCACGCCATTCCTCGCCGCCGACGGCCTTCGCCGCTTCGGACGGACACATCGACGAGCTCGCCGCACGCGACGCGAGGGTCTGCCGGATCGACGCCTCGAGCTCACGGTCGATGGGCGTCACACCGCGGCGGCGGCACGCATCGGAGCAGTACTTCACCGCGTCCCAGTTCGCCGCCCATCGGGCGCGGTACTCCATGGTGCGGCCGCAGGACGCGCAGATCTTCGGATGCCGCGGCTCGGCGGCATCCGAACCTCTCCGTGCGCGACCCATGTCTCCATGGTGCCGCGCGAGAGAGGGTCAGAGGGCCGGACGACCCGTCGTCGTCATCGTGATCTCGCGGGCTCCCTCGACGTCGCGGGCTCCGAGGGCCACTGACACCGACGAGAAGGCGCCGAGGCGCGCGGCGTGGGTGCCGCCGCAGGGGATCTCGACCGTGGCGTCCGGAAGCTCGCACACCCAGGCGCGGCGCGACGACAGTCCGTCTCCGTCGCGCTCGATGCGGACGGCGGCGTCGGAGACTACCCATTCCGCGAGCAGCATGTTCGCGTGCGATTCGATCGCGGGGAGGTCATCGAGCCCGGCGGCGGAGAAACCCTTCCGCCGCAACGACTTGCCGACCCGGTAGACGTCCACCGAACCCTCGGGATGGATGCGGCTCGTCTGGATCGCCAGTGCGTCGAAGTCGGGGTGGCCGAGCGCATCCCTCATGACGTCTTTCGTCCACGCCCCCGCGAGGGCGGCATTCAGGGCGAGGGAGGCGAGGTGGCAGACGGTGTGTCCGGACGAGAGCGCGGCGCGATGATCGGCATCGACGACCGCGTCCACCTCGGCGCCCACCGCGGGCGCCGAGCCCTCGACGATGTGCGCGACGACGAAGACCCAGCCCTCCGTCCCGATCCGCACGGGCAGGTCGGACCCGAGGAAGAGGCGACCGTCCTGGATGCCACCGACCACCGCGTCGACGACGGGGAACGTCTGCCCTGCGGCCTCGAGGGTCGCGCGGTCGGCGGGCTGATCGGGCCAGGCCGCGGTGACGGGATGCACGCACGTGACGTCGAGCAGGACAGCGGAACGCCCGTCGCCGAGTTCCTCGACATGCAGCACCCGTCCGGTGCTCGATGTGGCGCCCTGGGGGTACGTCACGACGGTGTCGGTGTCGGGCAGGCCGGTCGGGGCGGAAGGGGTGACGCGAGGCTCGGGCACGCCCCCACCCTAGACGGCGGTCGGGGCGGGTAGATTCGCCCTGTGCGCGCCGTCCTCATCCATGCCGTCCGCGGCATGCCCACCGTGACCGACGTCGCCGAGCTCGCGGCGCCAGAGGGAGGCGTCGTCGTCGACGTCCGCGCGACGGGCCTGTGCCGCAGCGACTGGCACGCCTGGGCCGGCCGCGACGAGATCACCTTCCCGCACGTGCCCGGCCACGAACTGGCGGGCGTCGTCTCCGAGCTCGGCGCGGGCGTCGCCCGTTTCCGTGTCGGCGACCGCGTCACGGTGCCCTTCGTCTGCGGGTGCGGAACGTGCGAGTGGTGCCGGGCGGGGGATGCCCAGGTGTGCCCCGACCAGCAGCAGCCGGGGTTCACCCACTGGGGATCCTTCGCGGAGAGGGTGGCCCTCCACGCCGCCGACACGAATCTCGTCGCCCTCCCCGACGCGGTGTCGTTCGAGGCCGCCGCTGCGCTCGGCTGCCGGTTCGCGACGGCCTTCCGGGCGCTGACCGCCCGGGCCCGCGTCGCGCCCGGCGAATGGGTGACCGTGGTGGGGGCGGGCGGCGTGGGCCTCAGCATCGTGATGATCGCGGTCGCCCTCGGCGCGAGGGTGATCGCCATCGACACCAACCCCCGCGCGCTCGCGGTGGCGAGCCGCCTCGGTGCGGCGCACGTCGTCGTCGGGGGCGCGGACGCACCGCCCGTCCCCGATGTCGTCCGCGAGCTGACCGGCGGCGGTTCGCACGTCTCGGTCGACGCGGTCGGCAGCGCTCAGACCGCCGCGGATGCGGTGCTGAGCCTCCGCCGCCGCGGACGGCACGTGCAGATCGGACTGCTGCCGACGGACGACGGCCGCTCCCCCGTTCCCATGGCGCGTGCGATCGCCTGGGAGCTCGACATCCTCGGCAGCCACGGGATGCCGGCGGCGGACTACCCCGGGATGATGGAGCTCGTCGCGGCGGGCAGGCTCCGCCCGCAGGACCTCATCGAGCGCGTGATCGGGCTCGACGAGGCATCCGCGCTCCTCCCCCGCTTCGACACCGCCGCGCCCGCGGGAATGACGATGATCGACCCGCACCTCGTGCTCCCCTAGGATCGCTCCGACGGAGGGGGACGCCGATGACGGCTGGGTATGAACCGGGGTACGGCCAGGGTTATGGGCCCGGGTACGCGGCGATGCCGACGCCGCAGCCGGCGCGGAAGAAGATCTTCGACATCCTCGGGCTCATCGCCGTCATCATCGCGATGGTCGGGCTGGTGCCGACACTCTTCGTCTTCCTCATCGGGCTCATCCCCGAGATGAACGCCATCTGGTGGCTGCTGATCGCCCTCATCCCGATGCTCGGCATCGGCGGGGCACTCGTGCTGCTGCTGGCGATCATCGGGTTGATCGTGGGCATCACGCGCAAGCGCCGCTACGGCCTCTCGATCACCGGCGTCGTGCTGGGTGTCATGATGCTGGTGCCGATCGGACTGCTGTACTTCAGCTCGACCGTGTGACACCGGAGGCGCGGGGAACCATTCGCCGCTCGACGACCGCCATCACCAGGATCGACGCCATCGCGACGATCGCGAGCCCGATCGTGAGGATCGCCAGCCCGTCGAAGAGCAGCCACTCGGCGAAGACGCCGCCCAGGACGTTGCCGAGCAGGTAGCCCGCGCCCACGACCACCGAGTACACCCCCATGATCAGACCGCGGTCCTCGCGGAACTCGGACGAGATGTCGCTGAGGTGGGTGAGGGCGGCGGGGGTGAACCCCGCTTCGAGGAACATCCCCGCGATCACGATCGGGATCGCGACCGCCAGCGGTGCGCCGCGATTGAGCAGCAGCAGTCCGATCGACGCGACGACCGCGCCCGCCACGGTGACGAAGAGGGTGGGGATCGTCGGCAGGCGGCCGATGAAGAACGCCCACGCCACGATGCACAGGCTGAAGACGAGCACGTAGACGCCGAGGACGGCGGAGAGGCCCGCCTCGTTGTCGGCGAAGGCGCCGGGGAGGAGCTGGCCCTCGGCGGTGCGGTCGCCGGCGAGCACGAAGGTGATCTGCGAGGTGACCCAGGTGCCGAGGATGGCGTTGACCGCGATCCACGCCGGCAGGAAAGCGAGCAGGCGCGGTTGGCCGATGATCCGGATGCGCTCACGGACGCCACGCGTCCGCCGGGGCGTCGCGCCCGCGGCATCCGGTCGCACGAAGACGACCACCAGCAGGGATGCCGCGACATAGACGGCCGCGAGGGCGACGAACGACCACAGTCCCCACGCTCCGTACAGGAGCGGACCGGTCACCGCTCCGAGCGCGATGCCGCCGGAGGACGACAGCTCGTAGATGCTCGTCACGCGGCCCCGTCGCATCCGGTCGTCGTCGCTGGCGTCGGCGAGCAGGCCGAGGGTCGCGGGGGCGGCGATCGCGGCTCCCGCCCCGTCGAGGAGGCGGGATGCCGCGACGACCGCGATCACGAGGGCGGCGGACGGCGCCACGGCGATCAGCGACGCGCCGGGGGTGATGAGGATGCCGGCGGCGGCGAGCAAGGGCGCCGCGATGAGGAAGACGCGACGCCCCCGCCGGTCGCTCGCCGATCCCGCGATCGGGGCGAGGACGAGCTCGGCGAGGAAGCTCAGCCCCGAGAGCACCCCCAGGATGAGGGCGCCGACGGGTGCTCCGGCGCGAGCGAGGTCGACGAAGTAGGCCCCGAGCGCCAGCGCGCCGGCGGCCGACGCGGTGCGCAGGAGGAACTGGGCGACGAGCACCGCCGGCGTGCCGACGGGGCGCGCTACCGTGCGGGGAGCTGCCACCCTCAGACCGTGACGAGCACTTTGAGTGCTTCGCGCGCGTCCATGGCGGCATACCCGGCCGGCACCTCGTCGATCGGCATCGTGACGTCGAAGACGCGACCGGGCTCGATGGTGCCGTCGAGCACCTGCGGGATGGCTTCCTCGATGTAGGCGCGCACCGGTGCGGGGCCGCCGGTGAGCGTGAGGTTCCGCCCGAAGAGGGAGCGGAAGCCCACCCCCGCCTCCTCGTACTGCGGCACGCCGACCCGGGAGATCACTCCTCCCGTCCGCGCGACACGATACGACTGCTCGTAGGCGGGCATGTGTCCGACGGCTTCGAGCACGGCGTGGGTTCCCAGGCCGTCGGTGATCTCGAGCACGCGCTGGACGCCCTCATCGCCGCGCTCGGGCACGACGTGGGTCGCGCCCCACTCGACGCCGAGGTCGGTGCGCGCGCGGTGACGGCCCATCAGGATGATGGTCTCGGCGCCCAGCTGCTTCGCCGCGAGCACCGCCGACAGACCCACCGCGCCATCCCCGACGACGGTGACGGTCTGGCCGGGACGCACCCGGGCCATGAACGCGGCGTGATAACCGGTGAGGTACACATCCGACAGGGTGAGGAGCGACGGGAGCACCGCGGTGTCATCCTCGGTCACCCCCGGCACGGGGACGAGGCTGCCGTCGGCGAGAGGGATGCGGGAGAGCTCGGCCTGGAGGCCCGCGGTCTGGCGCGTGGCGTAGAAGCCGCCGTGCGGGCAGGCCGTCTGGAAGCCGTCGCGGCAGGTGGGGCAGGTGTTGTCCGACCAGGCGAACGGGGCGATGACGAGATCGCCCTTCTTCACCGTCGTCACCGCGGAACCGGTCTCCTCGACGACGCCGAGCAGCTCGTGCCCCATGCTCTGGCCGCGCGAGGAGGGCTTCATCGAGTGATAGGGATGCAGGTCGGAGCCGCAGATGCACGTGCGGACGGTGCGGACGATCGCGTCGGTCGGCTGCTGGATGACGGGATCGGCGACCTCTTCGACGCGCACGTCGCCGGCGCCGTACATGATGGTGGCCTTCATCGCGTTCTCCCCTGCAGCGTCATGTCTTCATCGAAGCACAGCGCGAGCGGCCCCGGGCCTCGTCGTCCGCGCATCTGCCGGCGGCGACCCGTCGAGAACGGCGACTCGGCGGAGACCGAGACCGCCGAATTCGACGGGTCGTGACGCACGCGGGGCCAGGCGCGCCCTGCCCACTACGCTCGCACCATGGAGGAGTGGGAAGACGACGCGGCGGCGACCCTCGAGCGCCTGAGCGGATCGAAGATGGCAGATGCGTACGTGGGCACCATCCGGATCCTCTCCCTCACGCCGCCCACCCTCCGCCGGCGCTACCAGACCTGCACGATGGACGTGGCGCTCGAAGCGCCCGGACTCGAGAGCGAGACCCTGCAGACCGAGGTCGTGCTCGACAAGCGGTACTGGCCCGAGGTGGGAACCGTGCTGCGCGCCCGCATCTCGCGGCGCAAGCCGCGGATGATCGACGCCGACTGGGAGGCGCTCGCCCGCCGGTGAGCGCGCTCCGGCCGCCACGCGACGCCTGGGAAAGGGCGGTGCAGAGGTGCTGGGGTTGCCGTATCGCGTTGACGTGCCGGCGCACGCCCGGTTCGATCGAACCATGAGCAGCACCGCCTCGCCCGCCGTTCGACGGACGGTGTCGGCCGCCGTGTTCCTGCTGGGCGCGCTCTACACGAGCCTCGTGCTGTGGGTGACGCTTCGCCCGCTGCCGTGGGCGACCGAGGGGTCGGAGGCGCGCTGGGGCATCCTCAACCCCGCCGCGTGGACCGATGAGGCGGCGTGGACCGACGGGCGGAGCCTTGAGATCCTGCTGAACGTCCTGATGTTCGTGCCGATCGGGGTTGCCACCGGCCTGCTCCTGCGGGGCGCGCTCGCGCTCGCGCTGCCCCTGCTGCTCACCCTCGGGATCGAGCTGGCGCAGATCCCCCTCGACCGCATCTCCCACCCGCGGGACCTCGTCGCGAACGGGCTGGGCGCCGTGGTCGGCGTGGCGCTTGCCGCCATCATCCGTCGTCATCCCGCCTGGCCGGGACGCACGCGCGTTCAGTCGAAGGTGTCGGTCCAGGACGCGATGTCGACGCCGTGATCGTCGGGCGACGCCGGCGACCACCATCGCGGCGCGTACGTGTCGTCGGCACGCCTGACCGTCGCCACCGCCTGCGCCGCACCGTCGTCTGACACGAGACGGGACATCAGGCGACGGTGGCGAAGACCGCGTTCCGCCAGGGGTCGTCGAAGGAGAGTCCCCGGCCGTCGTCGCGCACCGCGACGCCGTGGTGCTGCAGACGCTCACCGAGCTCGCCGAGGTCGTCGGCATCGGGGAGCACCAGGTCGACGCGACCGAGCCCGAGCGCCGGCATGCGGGGGCCCGCGCCCCTCGAGTTCCAGACGTTCATCGCCATGTGGTGGTGGTATCCGCCCGCACTGACGAAGAGGGCCGAACCCCGGAGATCGGCGGTCTCGGCGAAGCCGAGGCCGTCGACGTAGAACGCCCGCGCGCTGGCGATGTCGCCCACCGACAGATGCACGTGGCCCACGCCTGCGGTGTCACGGGCGGTGGCTCCCGCCGCGGCATCCTCCGTCAGGTGCTCGCGGAGGAACGCGTTGGGGTCGAGGAAGAGCGTCCCCATCTCGACGCGCCCGTGCGTCCACGACCACTCGGTGCGCTCCCGATCCCAGTACAGCTCGATGCCGTTTCCCTCGGGGTCGGTGAAGTAGAACGCCTGGCTGACCAGGTGATCGGCGCTGCCGGTGAAGGTCTGCGGCGCCTGACGCGCCACCGAGTACACCGCGGCGGCGAGCGCCGCCTGCGATTCGAACAGGATGGCCGTGTGGTAGAGCCCGGCTGCGCCCTGCGGCGCATGACGGAGCTCGGGCGCGTGGACGAGGATGACGATGGCTCGCCCCGCACGCCCGAGAGTGACGGTGTCGCCCTCGGCCCCCAGCACCTCGAGAGTGACGACATCGCGGTAGAACCGCGTCATCGCGTCGAGGTCGCCGACGAGAAGGGTCACCGGGCCCATCGCCGTGGCGTCGGCGAGCCGGGAAGAGGTCTGGCCCGTGGCATCCATGTCCTGTCCAACCTCGGCAGCGAACCCGGCATTCCGCGACGCGCGGGGACGCCCCGCTCCTTCGAACTCCCCAAGAACCCATACCGAAACCCCACCGGATGTGTCTACTGTCATCTCAGGTGCGCAGATCCCGGTCGCGCGCCGGCCACCGAGGCACTCGATGAAGAGGAGACCCGCATGAAGAAGCTCATCAATGCCCCCGCAACGGTGCTCGCTGACGCGCTGCGAGGGGTGGAGGCCGCCCATCCCGAACTCGAGGTCGACCACGAGAACCGTCTGGTGCTGCGCCCGACCGCCGGCAACGAAGGCCAGGTCGCGCTCGTCTCGGGTGGCGGCTCGGGGCACGAGCCGTTGCACAGCGGTTTCGTCGGCCCGGGCATGCTCGCCGCGGCCTGCGCGGGCGAGATCTTCACCTCGCCCACCCCTGACCAGATGCTCGCCGCTGCGACGAAGGTGAACACCGGCGCCGGCGTGCTCTTCATCGTGAAGAACTACACCGGCGACGTGCTGAACTTCGAGATGGCCGCCGACCTCGCCAAGGATGAGGGGATCGAGACGGCGTCGGTCCTGGTGGCCGACGACGTCGCGGTCGAGGACTCGACCTGGACGGCCGGGCGCCGGGGCATCGGCGGCACCGTCATCGTCGAGAAGGTCGCGGGGGCCGCCGCCGCCGAAGGCCGCCCCCTCGGCGAGGTGGCCGCCGTGGCCGAGAAGGTCTCGAAGGCGAGCCGGTCGATGGGCGTCGCCCTCACCAGCTGCACGGTGCCCTCCGCCGGCAAGCCCAGCTTCGACCTGCCCGAGGACGAGATCGAGATGGGCGTCGGCATCCACGGCGAGCCCGGTCGTACGCGCGTGCCGCTCGCGAGCGCGCACGACATCGCCGAGGAGCTCGTCTCGTCGATCACCGCCGACCTGAACTTCACGGGCGGGCCGGTGATCGCCATGCTGACGGGCCTCGGCGGCACCCCGCTGATCGAGCTGTACGTCGTCTACGCCGAAGTGGCCGCGGCGCTGAAGCAACGCGGCATCGAGGTCGCCCGCTCCCTGGTGGGCGACTACATCACGAGCCTCGACATGGCCGGGTGCTCGCTCACCCTCACCCAGGCGGATGACGAGGTGCTGCGCCTGTGGGATGCCCCCGTCAACACCAGCGGCCTGCGATGGGGTGCCTGAGATGACGGATGCCGTCACCACCGCCACGCTGCAGGACTGGCTCCGCCGCGCCGCCGCGGCGCTCAGCGAGAACGCCGACTACCTCACCCAGCTCGACTCGGCGATCGGCGATGCCGACCACGGCACGAACATGAACCGTGGGTTCACCGCCATCACCGCCAAGCTCGATGCAGGCTCGCCCGCCGACATCCCCGCCCTGTTCAAAACCGTCGGGATGACGCTGATCTCGTCCGTCGGCGGCGCGAGCGGACCCCTGTACGGCACCCTGTTCCTCGAGATGGGCAAGAACTCTCCCGCAGACGGTGAGATGAGCGCAGCCGACCTTGAGAACGCGCTGCGTGCCGGGGTGGCGGGCATCGTCGCGCGCGGTCACGCCGAGGTGGGCGACAAGACGATGGTCGACGCACTCGACCCGGCGATCGATGCCCTGTCGGCGTCGGTCGCCTCGGGCGCGTCGGCGGCCGATGCGGTGACGGCGGCAGCGGAGGCGGCGCAGAAGGGATCGGACGCCACCGAGCCGCTCGTCGCGCGCAAGGGCCGAGCCTCGTACCTCGGCGAGCGCAGCGCCGGGCACATCGACCCCGGTTCGGTGTCGGCGACGATTCTGCTGCGGACGATGAGCGAGGCGCTGACGGAGTCTGCGGGGTGATCGGCTTCGTCGTCGTCTCGCACAGCCGTCCCCTGGCCGAGGCGGCGCTCGACCTCGCGATGCAGATGGTGCACGACGAACCCCCGCCGGTGCGGATCGCTTCGGGCGCCCAGGGCGGATTCGGCACCGACGCGGCCGCGATCGCCGACGCGATCGACGAGCTCGCCGACGCCGACGGGGTGCTGATCATGACCGACCTCGGCTCGGCGGTGCTGAGCGCTGAGCTGGCCCTCGACCTGCGCGAGTCGTCGCAGCCGGTGCGGATCAGCGACGGGCCGTTCGTGGAGGGCTTGACCGCAGGCATCGTGCGGGCCCTCTCGGGCTGCACCCTCGACGAGGTCGCCGCTGAAGCCCGGGGCGCCCTGGCCGCAAAGCGGCGGGACGAGGCAGACGAAGCTCCGCAACCGGCGGATTCTGCACCGGCGCCTGTCGACGGGATCACCGCCGAGGAGCCGCTGGTCAACAAGGTCGGACTGCACTCGCGCCCGGCGGCGACGCTCGTCCGCGCCGTGCGGACGTTCACCGCCGACATCCGGATCTCGAACGCCACCTCGGGAGCCGGACCGGTGAAGGCCAACAGTATGGTCGGCCTGCTGTCGTTGGGAGCGTCCAAGGGCGACGTTCTGCGCATCGAAGCCGACGGGCCCGACGCCGAGCAGGCGGTCGCCGCCCTGCGGGATCTGGTGAAGGGCGGCTTCGGCGAGAACGACTGAGCGCTGGGCCACCCGGCACGAACCGGACTGCCCGGCGCTGACCGCCCGGGCACCGCGCGCTACGGTCTGACCATGGGATTCGAGATCGGCACGGCGAGCGCCGCCGAAGTGACGATGATGGCCGAGTGGGCTGCGGCCGAGGGGTGGAACCCGGGCGTCACCGACGCGCAGGCGTTCGCCGTCGCCGACCCCCGCGGGTTCCTCATCGGCCGGCTCGACGGCGAGCCCGTGACATCCATCTCGGTCATCGGCTACGGCGACGCGTTCGGGTTCCTCGGTATGTACATCGCCCGCCCCGATGTGCGGGGGAAGGGCCTCGGTTTCCAGACGTGGCGGGCCGGAATGGAACGGATGACGGGACGCGTCGTCGCCCTGGACGGGGTCGTCGCGCAGCAGGAGAACTACCGTCGGTCGGGGTTCGGCCCGGCGTGGACGAACATCCGGTATGAGGGCGCTCCGGCGACCGCGTCGCCGCCCGCGGGTGTGCGCCTCGTCGATGCCCGAGACATCCCGTTCGACCGCCTGGCGGCGTACGACCGGCGCTTCTTCGGGGCGCCCCGCGACGCGTTCCTCGCGGCGTGGGTGAGCCTGCCCGCGCGGAGCGCCCGGGTCGCCCTGCGCGGCGACGAGATCGTCGGGTTCTCGGTGCTGCGCGATGCCCCTGCCGCCTCGCGGCTCGGACCCGTCTTCACCGACGACGCTGCGATCGCCTCGGCGCTCGCCAGCGCGCTCGCGGAGGACCTCGGAGCGACCTCGGTGGCCGTCGACGTGCCCGGCGTCAATCCGCGCGCCGTGGCATGGGCGCAGGCGCAGGGGTGGGCGCCGTCGTTCGAGACGGCCCGCATGTACACGGGAGAGCCGCCGCGGATCGACACCGACGGCCTCTTCGGGATCACGAGCCTCGAGCTGGGGTGATATCCGCTGTCAACCTGATGCCGCGGGGCGGCCCTCGGGCGTAGCGTGTGGGGTACGACGACGAAGGAGACGATCGTGAGCGACAGGTCCACCCCCGATGAGGGCGAGTACACCGACGAAGAAACGCGCAGCGGCCGTTTCACCCACCAAGGCGACGAAGTGCCGGGGCAGTACGAAGACGCCGAGCGGGCAGATGGCACGCGCACCGCGGATCACCGCGGAGCCCCTGGCGAGTACGAGGATGCCGAAGGGCGCGACGGCACCCGCACCCACCCCGAGGGAACGCCCGGCGAGTACACCGACGTCGATCAGGACGGTCACCGCTAGGCGCCCGCGCCCGGGCCGGATCGACTCCTGCGGCCCTGAGTAGGGTGGGCCCGTGAGCGAGGACAGCACGGTCGGAACCCGATTCGGCGATCACGGGGAGCCGGTGTCGCCGCAGCATCCGGATGTCGCGCTGTGGCGAACCGCCACGCGCGACGACATCGACGCCATCCACGGCGTCTTCGCTGCGGCGGATGCCGTCGATCACCCCTCCTGGGTCACTCCTCGCGAGGAGGTGGCCGACACGTTCGACCTTCCCCACATCGACCACACGCGCGACACCCTGATCGGGTTCGCCGAGGATGGGACGGCGGTCGCCGCGGGCAGCTCGTTCCTTCACCCTTCGCGGGATGAGAAGTTCAGCGTGCACCTCGCAGGTTCCGTGCATCCCGCGTGGCGCCGGCGCGGCATCGGCCGCGAGCTGTTCGCGTGGCAGAACGCCCGGGCGGAGCAGCAGGTCGCCGAGGCCGCTGCGGAGGCGACGGTGGAGCTGCCCGCGGAGCTGAAGACGTACGCCGAGGCGATCAACGTCGGTCATCAGGCCCTTGCCGCGTCGTTCGGCTTCACCCCGGAGCGGTGGTTCGCCACGATGGTGCGGCAGCGATCCGCCGTGCCCGACGTGACGAAGCCCGACGGTGTCGAGGTCGTCGCATACTCGAGCGATCGGGAAGACGACGCCCGCACGGCGCGCAACGACGCGTTCCGCGACCACTGGGGCAGTCTCCCTTCGACCCCGCAGGGGTGGGGGAAGTTCGTCGGCAGCGAATTCTTCCGCGGCGACCTCTCCCGACTCGTCGTCGACGCCGACGGACGGATCATCGCCTTCTGCCTCGTCACCGTGAACCATGACGACTGGGAGGCCCGGGGACGCAGCAACGCGTACATCGACCTCATCGGCGTGGTGCGTGACCGGCGCCGTGAAGGGCTCGCGCCACTCGTCATCTCCCACGCGCTGCGCGCCATCGCCGACGCCGACATCGACGAGGCGATCCTCGACGTCGACACCGAGAGCCCGACCGGCGCGAACACGCTCTATTCGGGCCTGGGTTTCGTCGCCGAGGAGCGCTCGGTCGCGCTCGTCCGGCGTCCCTAGTGATGGAAGCTGCCCGCCTCCTCCTCTGACATCGGCACCGTGATCGGGTGGTTGTCGAAGTGGGCGATGGCCGAGCGGTAATCGTCCATCAGCAGTGACGCCTCGTCGCGACCGAAGCCGTGGCGGACGAGGATGCGCTGCACCACCGTGTTCTCGCAGTCGGCCGGGAGCGAGTAGGCCGGCACGAGCCATCCCCGCGTGCGCAGCCGGTCGGCCAGATCGAAGAGGGTGAAGGGCGCCTCCTGCCCGGGTTTCAGCCGCCAGGAGATCGCAGGGATGCCACCTGCCGGCGCCCCGTCATGGATGATCTCGAACGGGCCGAGCTGGGCGATCTCCGCGGCGATGTGCTGCGCAGTGTCGTAGCAAGACTGCTGCACCCGGCGGTAACCCTCGCGTCCGAGGCGGAGCAGCAGATAGTACTGGGCGATGACCTGCCCGGCCGGCCGGGAGAAATTCAGGGCGAAGCTCGGCATGTTGCCGCCGAGGTAGTTCACGTCGAAGATGAGGTCCTTCGGCAGGTCGGCGGCGTCGCGCCAGATGATCCATCCGACACCCAGCGGCGCGAGCCCGAACTTGTGGCCGCTGGCGTTGATCGACTTCACCCTCGGCAGTCGGAAGTCCCACACCAGGTCGGGCGTGACGAAGGGGGCGAGGAACCCGCCGCTGGCGGCGTCGACGTGCATCGGCACATCCAGCCCGGTGTCGCGCTGAAGCTGATCGAGCGCATCGCTGATGGCGCTGACCGGCTCGTACGCGCCGGTGAAGGTCACCCCGAGCGTCGGCACGACACCGATCGTGTTCTCGTCGACCCGGGCCAGCGCCTCCTCAGGGGTCATCAGGAGGCGGTTCTGCGCCATCGGGACTTCCCGGAGCTCGACGTCCCAGTAGCGCGCGAACTTGTGCCAGCAGACCTGCACGGGCCCGGTGACGAGGTTCGGCCGGTCGGTCGGCTGGCCTGCCGCGCGGCGTCGTTCGCGCCACTTCCACAGCAGCGCCATCCCGCCGAGCATCGCCGCCTCGCTCGAACCCGTCGTGGACGTCCCCATGGTGTCGACGGCGTCGGGCGAGTTCCACAGGTCGGCGATGATGTGCACGCAGCGCTCCTCGATCGCCGCCGTCTGGGGATACTCGTCCTTGTCGACCATGTTCTTGTCGATCGAGCGCGCCATGATGTCCTGGATCTGCGGCTCGAGCCAGGTCTGACAGAAAGTCGCCAGGTTCTGCCGGGAGTTTCCGTCGAGCATCAGCTCGTCGACCACGATCTGGTGCGCTCGATCGGGCAGGTGCTCGTCGTCGGGGATGCGGTACTTCGGCAAGGTGCTCGCGGCATAGGGCGAGGCGAAGATCTCATCCAGCAGTTCGTCTCGGAGCGACTTCCGGTTGTGCAGCACTGCTTCCTCCTGAAGGAACCGTCGGTGCGCGAGACACGCGGCGAGGATGACGACGGCGGGGTCACCGCCATCGTGCCGGTGTTCCTGCGCGAGGACCAGACCCGGGATGCTTCGCGGGGGTGCGGCAGGGGTGACGTGGCGGGAGGTGCCCGCGGCGTTCGTCACGACGGTCGGCGGGGCTCCCGCCGACCGTCGTGGAGAGGAGGGCATGTCCGCTACGCGACCGCCGTCCCCTCGAGCTCGACCATCTGGCCGGGGATGGCCAACCGGCCCACCCCGAGCATCGTCGTCGTCGGGGCGACCCCGGCGGCGCCGAGCCGGGCAGCGAGCACGCCGTAGTGCGGCAACAGCGCGTCCACATCCGTGGTGTAGACGTTGAGCCGGACGAGATTCTTCAGTGACATCCCCGCAGCGGTGAGGACCCCCTCGAGGTTGTCCGCCGCCAAGGCGAGCTGAGCCGCGAGATCACCGTCATGCTCCGGCCGGCCGTCAGCGCTCATGGCGGTCTGTCCCGAGATGTAGAGGGTGCGGGTCTCTCCTGAGACGACCTCACCCTGGTTGAAGCCCATCGCCTGCGACCACGTCACCGGGTTGACTGCTGTTCGTTCCATTTCCACTCCGATCTCTGTGTGTGCGGGAGCCGGCGGGCGGTGGCCGCGTCGTCGGCGCCTGCTCTCATGAGCCTCGCGATGAAACATGACACCCTGTGTCATATATCCGCACGAGAATGAGAAAATGCGTGCGGATCGGTTGGTCTCGCTGGTGCTGCTGCTGCGCCAGCGGGGTCGGATGACGGCCCGCGAGCTGGCCGGCGAGCTCGAGGTGTCACCCCGCACGGTGCTGCGCGACATCGAGGCGCTGTCTTCTGCCGGCGTGCCGGTGTATGTCGACCGCGGTCGGCACGGGGGCTTCTCCCTGCTTCCCGGATTCCGCACAGAACTGACCGGCCTCAATCAGGACGAAGCGCTCGCGATGCTCACGGCCGGTTCCACGCGGGGTGGGAGCATCTTCGGCCTGAGCGCCCCGCTCGCATCGGCGATGCGGAAGGTGATCGACGCGCTGCCCGACGGACACCGCGCCAACGTGGACGATGCCGCCCGGCGTTTGCTGGTCGAACCGGAGACCGATCTGCTGTCCCGGCGAACGGCCCCCGAGGAACTGGTGGCCGGGGTCATGAGCGAGGTCCGCCGCGCGGTGCTGGCCGGACACAAGCTGCGATTCGACTACGCGGCCCCCACCGGAACGCCTCGATCGCACCTCGTCGACCCGATCGGCCTGGTGACCGTGCGCGACCGAACCTATCTGCTCGCCCTCGCCGCGGGGGAGGACCGCACGTATCGGCTGTCACGGATGCTCTCCGCCGAGGAGCTCGCCGAACCGGCCGACCGCCCGGCTCGGGTCGACCTGGACCGTGTCTGGGCCGAGCGCAGCGCGCGTTTCCTCGCCGATGATCACCTGTCCGTGACCCTCGAGGTCAGGGCCTCGCGCCGAGACGAACTGCTCGGAACGGTGCGGGCCCTCCGTGCGGAACGGCCGGCCGAACCCGGATGGCTGCGGCTGGACGTCGCATTCGACGACCTTCGCCACGCCGTGTGGGCGGTGTGGCAGCTCGAGCTCGACGCGCGCGTCCTCGCACCCGATGCTCTCTGCGAGGCCGTCGCGAGGCGCGCGCGTGAACTGGTCGCTCTCTACCCGTCGTGACCCTCGGCGGTTTCGCTGGTCAACGGTTTCCACATCTCTTCCGCCGAATACGGTCAGCACACGGCCGGTCTGGCAGGGTGGGTGGGGGTGTCGGGTGGGCCGCCGCCGTTCTGCGTGACAAGGGGAGTCATACATGGAGATCGCCGGAGTCGTCGGCATCCTGATCATCGTCGGTATCGCGGTCGTCGCCGCGGTCGTCATCGGTCTGATCGCACTGCTGTTCGCACGGAGCTGGATCAAGGTCGCCCGCGCCGACGAGGCGTTGGTGATCTCGGGCCGCAAGCAGAAGGTGCAGAGCACGGTGCTGGCCGCCGACGGCACGAGCTCATCGGAGATGTCGGAGTCGCCGGTCACGGTGATCGTCAACGGCAAGTCGCTCGTGAACCCGATCACGCAGCGCCACGAGATCATCTCCCTGCGGTCGCGCCAGGTGTCGCTGAACGCCGAGGCGCAGTCGCTCGACAACGTCACGCTGAACGTCGATGGAGTGGCGATCGTGAAGATCGGCTCCGACCCGCTGTTCGTGCGCCGCGCCGCGGAGCGCTTCGCCTCGCAGGACGCCGCGATCGAGCAGTTCACCACCGAGCAACTCGAAGGTGCACTGCGCGGCATCGTCGCGACCCTGTCGGTCGTGGAACTGATGCGCGAGCGCAAGAAGTTCTCCGACCAGATCGCCGCCGACGTCTCGCACGAACTCGCCGAGCAGGGTCTCATCCTCGACTCGTTCCAGATCAAGGGCATCACCGATGCCGTGGGCTACATCCAGTCGCTCGGTGCTCCCGAGATCCAGGCGAAGCGCCAGGCCGCCGAGATCGCTCAGACCAACGCCGATCGTGCGATCAACCAGAAGATCATCACGAACAAGGAAGCGAATCTCGTCGAGCAGACCGCCCTCGACACCAACACCGCCAACGCTGATGCCGGTGTCGGTCGGGCCCGCGCCGAGGCCGAGCAGGCCGAGTACCTGGCCCGCGCCCAGGCCGAGCAGGCAGTGCTGCAGCAGCAGGCGGAGAACAAGCAGGCCCAGCTCGATGCCGACGTCAAGCGTGTCGCCGACGCGCAGCGCTACGAGGCCGAGACCCGCGCGCAGGCGGAGCTCTACACCCGCGAGCGGGCGGCCGAGGCCGCGGCGATCGAGCAGGTGAAGCAGGCCGAGGCACGCACGCGTATCGCCGAGCAGCAGGCCGAAGCCGACCGCGCCCGCGCGGCCGGTGAGGCCGCGGCGGCAGAGGCCAAGGCGACCGGTGAGGCGAACGCGCTGCGCTCCCTCGCCGATGCCGAGGCCACGGCGCGACGCCTGCGCGCCCAGGCCGAGGCCGACGCGATCCGCGCCGAGGGTGAGGCGCGCGCTGCGGCGGTGCAGGCCGAGGCCCAGGCCATCGCCTCGAACCAGGAAGCCTTCCTGTCGCAGCGGGTGCTCGACGTGCTGCCCTCGATTATGGCCGAGTTCGCCAAGGGCTACTCCACGATCGGCAACGTCTCGATCATCGGCAGCTCGGGCGACGACGGCGCGTCGGATGTCGTGGGCGGCGACAGCGCGAAAGCGCTGCGCTCGGTCTTCGACAGCGTCGAGTCGGCCACAGGACTCGACCTGGCCTCGATCATCCAGGGCCAGGCGGTCGGCCGGGGAATCGGGACGGGGATGGCGGGGGCCGCGGCGCCTGCGGCTGCTCCGGCACCGGCCCGCAAGCCCGCGGCACGCCGCGACTCCGCGGACGACCCCGCCGGCAACTGACGGACGCCGACGGCCTCAGAGCGACGCGTCGGGCTCGGGGAGTGTCCAGTTCGCCTTCCGGCGGATGAAGAATCGCGTGATGGCGACGGAGAAGACGAAACCGGGCACGATGCCGGCAACGGTGACCACCAGGGCGCTGCTCGTCTGAACGGCGGGATTCGTCAGAAGTGACTGGGCGACGACCTGGAAGCCGAGATGGAAACCTATCGGCGTCCAGACGCTGTCTGACACCAGTCGCTGGATGCCGAGGACGACACCCATGACGAGGAAGAGCGAGCCCCTCTCCGCGATCACGCCCCAACCGGTCGTCGTGACCCACAGTGTCGTGCCGAGGAGCGCGAGGAGGACGGCTTGGATGAGCACGGCCCGCACGGGCGCGACCGATGCCGACAGAGTGCGGTAGACGTAGCCCCGGAAGATCACCTCTTCGGGAATGGCCTCCAGCAGGAGGACCGTCACCACAGTGAAGGCGACAGTGCCGACCAACGTGGCCGGTGGGAGGTCTGTCGTGATCCGGACCCACCCCGCCGCATTCGCGACCCCCAGCCCGATCGCCGAGGGGACCACGAACGAGCCCACCCCGATGAGAAGGGGTCGCCACAGGCTCGGCCCCGTCTCGAGCCGCAGTGTCGACCACGGCCGGCGATCGAGAAAGCGTCGGACGACCACGATCATCGGCACCGTGAGGGCGAGGACGAAGAGGGCGCTGGAGAAGCGTCTGGCCGGGCCCACCTCATCCCCCCAGACGGCAGTGGAGAGCCAGACCATGAGACCCCAGATCACGATGGTCCCTGCCAGGACCACCGTGACGCGCCACCCCGTTCCGACAAGCGGGCCGGGCGTGGTGGTCGCAGTGGGCATGTTCGACCGTAACCGGAGCGGGATGAGCTCGGCGACATGCGCGGCCGGCCCGGTCAATGCGTAGCGAGCGCCGTCACGCACCGCAAGGCCCACGCGGGTGGACCCATTCCGGCATACCGTCGGACCATGACTGACACCTTCACTCCCCGGCATGCCATCGTCACCGCCTCCGATTCCGGAATCGGTGCAGCGACCGCCATTGCTCTCGCCGAGGCCGGGCTGGACGTGGGCATCACCTGGCACTCCGACAAGGACGGCGCCGAGAAGACCGCCGAAGAGGTGCGTGCCCGCGGCTCCCGGGCGGTGGTGACGCAGTTCGACGCGACCGATCTCGGGGGAGCCGCAAAGGTCATCGACGCGTTGGCCGACGAACTCGGCGGCGTCGACGTGTTCGTCAACAACGCCGGCGGCGGGTCGGGGGGTCCGTTCCTCGATCTCGACGTCGAAGCCTGGCGGAAGGATGTGCTCCTCAACCTCGACGGCGCGTTCGTGGGGATGCAGGCTGCGGCGCGCCGGATGGTCGCGACGGGCCGTGGTGGACGGATCATCGCCATCACCAGCGTCCACGAACACCAGCCCCGCGTGGGAAGTGCCGCGTACGTCGCGTCGAAGCACGGGCTGGGCGGTCTGGTGAAGACGATGGCGCAGGAGCTCGGCGAGTACGGAATCACCGTCAACGCCCTCGGTCCGGGAGAGATCGCCACACCCCTGAACGACATGGACGCCGACGAGGCCGAGAACACGCATCGCCCCGGCATCCCGCTCGGTCGTCCGGGAAGGCCTGACGAGATCGCGGCTGTGGCGGCGTTCCTCGCTTCGCCTGCGGCGTCCTACGTCACGGGGGCCAGCTGGGTCGTCGACGGCGGGATGCTGCAGATGGGTCCTCAGGCCGGATCTCACCTCACTTCCGACGAATGGCGTCGCGCGGGGAGCTGACCTGGGGGCACCCCACCCCTTGCCTGATCGCGGATCGCTGGGTACTCTCGAGGTCCCCCGACGGAAGGATGTCGATCATGAGAGCCTACGTACGCTGAAGTACCAAAACGAACCCCCGCCCGATGTGATCGAGCGGGGGTTTCGTCGTTGCACGACGAGGTCAGGAGAGGCGGCGCATCTGGGAGTTCGTCCGTCGCACATGTACGCCCAGACTCGCCGGACGCGTACATCTTCGACGAACGAACGGGGCGGACAGGGCGGACGGATGGCCGCGCATCGACGTCACCGCACCATTCGCGCGTCGGTGATCAGCGGGGCATGCGGGTCGTTCTGCTCGACGCCGTCGAAGCGGAACCCGTTGCGGAGGTAGAAGGCGACCGCGCGGGGATTCTCCTTCGCGACCCAGAGCATCGCCGGCCCCTCACCGACGGTCTCATCGAGCAAGGCCTGCCCGGCGCCCGTTCCGTGATGGTCAGCGAGGACGTAGATCGCGTAGAGGAGCCGGTCGCGCGGCGGTGCCTCGGCGTCCCGTCCTTCACCGGGCCCAAGCCAGGCGAACCCGATGATGTCACCGCCGATCTCCGCGACGCGAATCGTCATGTCGTCCCGTGGCTCAGCGAGCACGTGTCTCCAGAGCCGCTGGCGACCGGCCAGGTACGACGGGGAGAAGAAGTCTGCGGGGAGAAGGTGCGAGTAGGTCTCCCGCCAGGCTGCGACGTGCACCTCGGCGATCGCTGCCGCGTCCGCCGGTCGCGGCGCTCGAATCGTCGCTCTCATGTCTTCCGCATGTCAGGGCGTTCGCCGGCTGATCGATCGTTCGATGCGCGCTGAGACGGGTCGAGGTCCGCGAGCAACGCCTCGACGCCCACGATTTCAACGTCGGCGCCGAGGAGCTCGCGGTTCTGACCACGAACGACCTGCCAGCGATCACGATCGAGGCGATAGCGCGTCTGGGTCGTCGCGGCGCCGTCGCGAACGACCCGCTGGACACCGTCGACGACGTAGCCGGTGCGGCGCGAGACCGCGTGCGACGCCGGATTGTCAGCGAACGCGGCGGAGACCACGCTCTGCGCGCCGAGTGCTTCGAAACAGAAGTGGAGCATGAGCGCGCGCATCCGGCTTCCGATGCCGAGGCCTTGATGAGCTCGTCCCAGCCAGGATCCAGTCTCGACCTCGCGAAGCACAGACCACTGCTGGCCTGAAGCGCTCTGGATGCCGACCGGCTCCCCTCCCACCAGCACGCCGAACTCGAGCACCAACCGGTCGACACCGATCTGGGAACGCGCCGCCCACTGGAAAGTGAGGACGTTGCGAGCCACATCCCGCGCGCTGCCTCGCGTCCAGGGGCGGGCGAAGGGCATCAGGCTCTCGTCGTGGATCCCTCTACCCGCGAGCAGGGCCAGGTCAACAGCGAGCTCGTCATCTATCCACCGCAGCTCGAGATCCCCCGCGCGAATCCGAAGTCCGGCAGCCGGCCACAGGTCGACCAGTCGTGATGACGTCATCCGTCGATCATGCCTCTTCGACGCGATCCCCCGCACAGCGCTGCCTCACGTCTCGGCGAGTGCTTTACCAAGTGCGTGACCGGAGCCCCACGCCGTGCGGACAGCGGCCCGATCACCCCAGGCATCGCCGCAGGCGGACAGCCCCGGAGTCCGGAAGAACGGCGCACCGGTCGTTTCCACGGGGCGGGCGAACGTCCAGCGATGGGCGAACGTCACGGCGGGTTCGGCGTCGATCCGCAGGAGCCGTCGCACGGCGTCGAGCACGGGCGGGATCGCCGTCGCAGGATCGTGGAGGTGCCTACGGGCGCGCTCGGCTGCCGTGTGCACGACGAGCACGGGTGCGGCGTCGCCCCGGCGGTCGCCGTCGTCGGCGATGAACGACACGTCCGGGTCGGCGTCGACGAAGGCGCCGTGAAAATCGATCGGCCATTGCCTGCTGTCCCATCGCAGCGCCACGGCGATGACGGGCTCCCACGCGAGCTCACCGCCGGGAGCAACGTCGATAAGGCGCGCAGCCTGGGGGCCGGGCATGGCGAGAACGACCTCGCCGGCCTCGTCCCCGTCGATGCGGTGCGGCTCGACGCGCTCGACGGTGTGTTCGGTGCGCACATCGAGGCCTTCCGCGAGATCTACAGCGAGCGATCGCAGCCCTCGCGGCGCAGCCCAGCGCATCGGTCCCTTCTTGCGCGTCTGTTCACCGTCGGCGTCGATCACGGCGAAGGTGTCGGTCCAGGGGCGGGCGAGGCCACGGTCCGCCCATGCGCGAACGACGCTGTCGAAGTCGGAATCGTCCGAGACGAAGTAGGAGGCACCGAGATCGACCGGGCGCCCCCAGAGCGTTCGGCTCGACAGACGCCCGCCGACCCGACGCCCGCGATCGAGAACGCGGACCGACAGGCCTCCGACCGTGACCGCTCGGGCGCACGCGAGCCCGGAGATTCCGCCACCGACCACCGTCACGTCCACTGCCATACCTAAATCCTGGCCTGTCTACGGAACCGGTCGGGCCGGATCCTGAGCCGATGAACTCGGTGGGAACCGCTGTAGATTCCGCCGACAGATGCCCGGATCGAGCGGTCCTCGGGGGGAGAAGCCCCAAGACCACCACGCCGAATTCCGGTGAAAGATGTCTCACCCGTCGCAATGGCGGAAGAAGCGATCTCTAGACCAGCAAGAACGGTACGGACGCGACAGCGAGCCCCAGCAGGCAGAGGACGACTGCGATCGGGACCGACCGTTTCACGGTTCCGGTGCCGAGCGTGTCGACGAGTTGCTGCAACCGTTCACGGACCCGCTTCCCACTGATGATGCCGACGACGAGCAGGAGGAGACACGGCAGGCAGTAGATCACCGTGTATCCGGCGAGGATCGCCAAGCCCGTGCCTGGCGTCACTCCGGTCGAGACCATCCTCTCGATGGCAATGAAGTACGGGAACGCATTCGGGAGGTCAGCGGCGGTGAGGAGCATCCCGAACGGCAGGGCGGTCCAGGGGCTGAACCAGCCCGGAACTTCGATGGCGCGTCGCGGGCGATCTCGCAATCGGCGGATGCCGGCGACGATGAGCGCGATGCCCGCTGCGCCGAATGCCACGAACCGAAGTCCGATGACGATCCCTTCTACCGCTCCGGCCGCGGCGCCAGCGGTGAGGAACAACGCGGCCCCGACGGTGAAGACCGTCAAGGCAGCGCCGAGGACGGCGGCGCCGGCGACGAGCGCCGGCCGGCGAGGAGCGGCCAGCAGGACGAGGGTGACCGCCACGATCGTCGCCGGGTTCAGCGAATCGAGCAGCGCCAGCCCCGCGATGCCGGCGATCAGTACACCCGTCATCGAGCATCATCCGTGGACGCGCGCTCGAAGGTCAGGAAGCGCAGGAGCGCGTCAACGTTCTCCTGGTCGCGATTGAGGCCGACCAGTGAGTTGGCCACGAGTGCATCGCCGACGAGGCGGATGGCGTGCGCCTGGATCTCGTCTCCCACCTCGGAGGCGATCAGCGCCTCCCACCGGTCGATGGCGACGACGGAGTCTCTGAGGAGGGGGCCGAATTCGTCATCGGTCGGCCGAAAGCTCGAGGCGAGGGCCTGCAACAGCGCCCTGTCGTTGTCGTCAGGGAGAGACAGTTCCAGCCACGTTCGCGCCGCGGCGCCCACCGCAGCTGCTTCGACCATGGCGGCATCGACCTCATCGAGTGCCTGTCGAGCCAGTCCCACCACCAGAGCAGACCGGGTGGGGAAGTGGTGCATCAAGCCACCTTTGGACACCCCCGCGGCCTCCACGACGGCATTCAGAGACGGGACCGCACCCCCCTCGAGCGTCAGGCGGCGGGCTGTGTGCAGAATCTGCGACCGCATGCTGATGATACTAACCGACCGGGTGGTCGGTCGGTACCCCAGCATGGGAAGGGCCAGATGCAGATGTCGTGCCAGCTACGGCGGGATCGACACGTGCAGTGGGAATTCACAGAAGACCGCGCTACATCCCCACGGCCATGTCGGTGAAGCGGGAGAAGTGCCCCTGGAACGCTACGACCACGGTGTCGGTCGGGCCGTTACGGTGCTTGGCCACGATCAGGTCGGCTTCGCCGGCGCGAGGGCTGTCGCGCTCGTACGCCGCCTCACGGTGGAGCAGGACGACCATGTCGGCATCCTGCTCGATCGAACCCGACTCGCGGAGGTCGGACAGGGCCGGCTTCTTGTCCGCCCGCTGCTCGGGACCACGGTTCAGCTGCGACAGGGCGATCACCGGCACCTGGAGCTCCTTGGCGAGAAGCTTCAGGGCACGGGAGAACTCCGAGACCTCCTGCTGACGCGACTCGACGCGCTTGCCGCTCGTCATGAGCTGCAGGTAGTCGATGATGACCATCTTCAGACCCACTCGCTGCTTGAGGCGGCGGCACTTCGCGCGGATCTCGACCAGGGTCATGTTGGGGCTGTCGTCGATGTAGAGGGGAGCATCGTTGATGCGTCCGCGGGTGGAGGCGATCGTCGTCCAGTCGCGCGAGTCGAGCGTGCCCTTGCGCATGTTCTGCAGCGGTACGGCCGCCTCGGCGCTCATGAGGCGCATGGCGATCTCACTCCGCCCCATTTCGAGGGAGAAGACGATGGTCGGCATGTTGTTCTTGATCGCGGCCGCGCGCGCAAAATCCAGAGCCAGCGTTGATTTGCCCATAGCCGGCCTCGCTGCCACGACGATCATCTGCCCGGGGTGCAGACCGTTCGTGAGCTGGTCGAGCCCCGAGAAGCCGGTCGGGATGCCGGTCATCTGACCATCGCGCCCACGCGCGGCCTCGATCTCGTCCACCGCGGCGTCGACGGCAATGGTCAGCGGGACGTAATCCTCGGTCTCCTGCCCGCTGTTGACGGAGTAGATCTCGGCCTGAGCGTTGTTGACGAGCTCGATCGCGTCGCCCTCGCCCTTGTAGCCCATCTGCACGATGCGGGTCCCGGCCTCGACGAGGCGCCGCAGCAGCGCCCGCTCGGCGACGATGGATGCGTAGTAGCCCGCGTTCGCCGCGGTCGGCACGATCGAGGTCAGGGTGTGCAGGTAGTCCGCCCCACCCGCTCGCTGCAGGTCACCGGTCTTGATGAGCTCATCCGTGACCGCGATGACATCCGTCGGCTCACCGTGCGAATACAGAGAAAGGATCGCCTCGTAGATGATCTCGTGCTTCGGGATGTAGAAATCCGCGCCGCGCAGCGTCTCGATGACGTCGGCGACGGCGTCCTTCGACAGCAGCATCCCGCCCAGCGTGCTCTGCTCGGCCGCCATGTCGTGCGGCGGTGTGCGCTCCGGCTCGCGCCGACCGCCCATGCGTTCATCAGAGATGTCTGCGATCGACATAGGCGATGTGTTCTCCCCATCCTTCGTGCGCGCGCGGAAGCGACGACCCGTCACGCCGGCCCCGGGACCCGATGTTCCCGCAGCGTCCGCGTCGACGCTGTGCGTGCGGCTCGTCCTGAGCTCCACTCACGGTAAGGAGGGGGTCGGACACTCGCAAGACGGCCTGTGGATAACTCTGTGCAAACTCTGCGCGAAACGCCGTCTGGCCTGTGAACAACGGTTGTGGACAACTCTGGGAATGATCACCGATGCGGTGACGGATTGAGCTTATGATCTGGACTTTTTTCGCTCACAGAATGTGGATAACGATGTGCTTGAAGTACTCGTTGAAGGTTTGCCGACTTGACAAACAGATGTGGACAACGTGCGCGGTCAGGTGACGGTCACTCGGATGCCGCGGCACCGCGAGGATGGAGGGGTGACCTACCAGATTCTCGAGGTTCCCGTGGACGATCCGCGCGCCGCGGCACTGCGCGCTGCACTCGACGAGGACCTCGAACGACGCTACGGACCCCTGAACCGGGATGAGCCGGCGCACATCAAGGCAGCACGGATCGAGGCGCTGCGCGTCGCGCCGGAGGAGGTCGTGTCGACCTGGATCGCAGTCACCGATGACGCGCCCGTCGGGCACGTCATGCTTCGGCGCCTGGGATCCGAATGGGAGCTGAAGCGCCTCGTCGTCACAGCCGCCGCCCGTGGCCGCGGGATCGGACGCGCCCTCACGGAACGGGTCATCGACCGGGCGCGTGCCGGGGATGCGCGCCGGGTCATCCTGCAGACAGGCGCTCCGCAGCCCGAGTCGATCGCGCTGTACACCAGCCTCGGATTCACCCCGATGCCGGTGTACGAGCCCTACCGCGCGACGATGCCGAACTCGCTGTGCTTCGAGCTGCGGCTTGCCCCGAGCCCCTTGACAGTGTCATAGGCCAGTCATAGGGTCGGAAATCCAGGCACCCCAGATCCGCGCGATGGCGCGCGGAGCGAATCATTCGCGTGCGGAGGTGAAGGATGGACGCGGCGGTCCCCGGTCGGAACCCACGACTCGTGCAGCTTGTGCTGGCGGGGTTGGGAATGGCGATCGGCTGGATGCTGCTGTCCTTCGTGCTCGGGCTGTCGTCCTCGAGCGCCCTCGCGGATGAGTCTCAGGACTCTGGGGGACTGTTGAGCACTGTCGGCACGGTCGTCGACGGTGGGGCCGAGGCCGTCGAGACGGTGGCCGAGCCCGTCACCGATACCGCGGGCGCAGTGGTCGGGGGCGGCGTCTCCGCCGTTCAAGAGACCGCCGAGCCGGTGACCAGCACGGCGACCTCACTCCTGTCTGGCGGCTCTGAGCAGCCCGCTGACGGGGCGGCCACCGTCGCGGGTGGCACGGACACCGTCCAGGAGGCGGCAGCGCCGCTCGCGGCGGTCGCCGCCCCTGTGACCGACACCGTCTCGAGTGTCGCGACGGAGGAACCGAGCACGGTTCAGGGAATCGCGGCGCCGGTCGTCGGTGCCGTCACCGACGTCGCGGGCGACGCGGGCGATACGGTCAGCGACACCACGCGACCGGTCACAGAGCCCGTCCGCGGGGTCGTCACCAGTGGAACCCGCATCGTCGATGACGCGACGGGTGCGGTCACCGGCACCGCCGCGGGTCTCGTCGACGGCGTCACCGACGGAGCCGGCGATCTTCTGGATGCCGCTCCGCTGCAGCCCGTCGTGCGCCCGGTCGCGGGACTCGCCTCCACCGCCGTCGATGGTGGCGGCGCGCTGATCGAAACCGTCGGCGGGCAGCGCCCGGTGTCGCAGGTCGTCGGCGTCGTGACCGACGTCGTCGAGCAGACGCCGGTCGTGGGCGATATCGCCGATGACCTGGGCGTTACCGACGCGGCGGAACAGCTCGGCGGATCCGTCGACGACGGCGTCGGCACCGTCGGCGGTGTCGTGAGCGGCTCCGGTGAGAACCTCGCCCCCGCCGCCCCCGCCGGTTCCCTTCCGAGCGTTCGGCCGCCGCTCCCCGGCGGGCCTCTCGCAACGGGAGGGTCTCCGGCGCCGGTGACGGTGGACGCGCCTGTCGACCACGCGGTGCGGGAATCGGATGCCACCGGCGCGGCGTCGTCCGCGGCATCCGATCTTCTCGAACGCACCCAGCGGCTCATGGACGAGCGTTTCCGGCAGTCACCGGCGACCGCGTCGTCCGATCTCCCCAACCCCGCTCCGACCGCCGACGAGGCGGCCGGGACCGCCGACGCCGTCGGCGGCAACCGACCTTTCCACACGACCGGGGGATCCCTCCCCGTCGACGCCACCGCGGCAGGGCCCGGTGGCGCCAGCCTCGGCGCCTGGGGGCTGATCGCCTTCGGACCGCTCTTCGCATACCGTGCCTGGATGCGACGTTCGGCTCCTGAGGACGATCGCCTGCCCGGGGCGCCGATCTTCGAGACAGACGCCTCCCCCGACTGATGGACTCCGCGCCGCTTTGCGGCGCTGCCCGAGTCATCCGCGTTCGCGCGACATCCATCAGTTCAAGGGAGAAACTTCCATGCACACGTTCGTCAAGCGTGCCCTCTGGGGCACGGTGATCGCCGGCGGTCTCACGCTGTTCGGCGCAACGGTCGCCTCCGCGGCCGAAACCACCGGAGAGGACGGGCTCCTCTCCGGCACCCAAGCCGTCGTCGATCTGAACGCGCCGGTCTCGGTCGTCGGCAACGCCGTCTCCGTGATCGGTGACAGCGAATCGACGTCGGAGTCCGCGACGGCGCAGCCGTCTGCGGCGCAGCCGGCAGGGTCGGCGGTCTCGCAGCCGACCCAGACCACCGACGGCTCCGACGGCGTCGGGTCGGGCTCGCAGGCCGTGCTCGGCATCGAGGCCCCTGTCACCGTCGCCGGCAACGCCATCTCGGTGCTCGGTGACAGCACGTCGGAATCGTCGACGACGACCACGGCGCCGGTCACGGCTCCGGTCGCAGCCGAGACCTCCGGCGAGGACAGCATCCTCGGCGGGACACAGGGGATCGTGTCGGTCGATGTTCCGATCACCGTCTCGGGTAACGCCGTGTCGGTCATCGGCGACAGCGACAGCTCGTCGACCACTGAGACCGGGACGACCGGCGGTGGGAACGGCGGCAGCGGCGGCGGGATCACCGGCGTGACCTCCGGCGAAGACAGCATCCTCGGCGGAACCCAGGTCATCGCCCCCATCACCGCACCCGTCACCGTCGCCGGGAACGCCATCGCGGCATCGGAGACAGCAACAGCTCCTCCGACACCGCCATCACCACCGGCGGGAACGGCGGCAGCGGCGGCGGGATCACCGGCGTGACCTCCGGCGAGGACAGCATCCTCGGCGGAACCCAGGTCATCGCCCCCATCACCGCACCCGTCACCGTCGCCGGGAACGCCATCTCCGGCATCGGAGACAGCAACAGCTCCTCCGACACCACCGTCACCACCGGCGGGAACGGCGGCAGCGGCGGCGGGATCACCGGCGTGACCTCCGGCGAGGACAGCATCCTCGGCGGAACCCAGATCCTAGCGCCGATCACCGCACCTGTCACCATCGGCGGCAACGCCATCTCCGTCATCGGTGACAGCGAGACCGGGTCGACCACGGTTGTTCCGGGCACCCCCGGCACGCCTGGGAATCCGGGCGAGCCCGGCACCCCGGGTACGCCCGGCGAGCCCGGAACGCCGGGGACCCCGGGTACGCCCGGCGAGCCCGGAACGCCGGGGACCCCGGGAACACCCGGTACGCCCGGCCAGCCCGGAACCCCCGGCACCCCCGGCACCCCGGGCCAGCCCGGCCAGCCCGGCACACCCGGAACCCCGGGAACGCCCGGCACCCCCGGCCAGCCCGGAACCCCGGGAACCCCCGGAACGCCCGGTCAGCCCGGTCAGCCCGGTCAGCCCGGCGCGCCCGGCACGCCCGGCACGCCCGGCACCCCCGGAACCCCTGGTGAGCCGGGAACCCCTGGCGCAACCGGTGCATCCGCTGTTCCGTCGCTCGCCGCCGAGCGCGTGATGGGAAGCACGGCAACCGCCACCGCACCCCTCGCCGCCACCGGCGGCACGGCAACAGGTCCCGCGGCTCTGCTGCTGGCGCTCGGACTCATCGTCCTGGGTGCGGGCCTGCGGAAGGTGCGTCACCGTACGGCGTGAATCCACACGGTCACGGACGCGCATCGCGAGGGATGCGCACCGTGATCGTCACGCCGCTACGACGGATGCCGCGGGGCGATAGCCCCTGGGGGATGGGCTGCTTCGCGGCATCCGGCTCTCCATCTCGGGCGTCCTGCCCCGAGCCACCCGGTCCGCGGCGGCTCGTGCGGCATCGACGCCGTAAGCGCGGGCGAAGGAGAGAACGACGGATGCCGCGGAGCCGCCCCCTGGGAAGAGGGCCGCTCCGCGGCATCCGGAACCCGCTCGGCGGGTCGACGCGTTATTTCGCGGCGACGACCTGCAGCGTGATGACGGCGGTGAGGTCGTCACGCAGGCGAACGGTCGCCTCGTGCTCGCCCACGGCCTTGATCGGCGAGGTGATGTGGATGGTGCGCTTGTCCAGCTCGCCGAGGCCGGCGGCCTTGACCGCGTCGGCCACGTCACCGGTCTTGACCGAGCCGAACAGACGCCCCTCGGCGCCGGCCTTGACGGTCAGCTTGACGGTGTTGGACTCGAGACGGTTCTTCAGCGCCACGGCTTCTTCGTGGTCGTGGAACGCGCGGGCCTCGCGGGCGGCGCGAATCGACGCCACCTGCTTCTCGCCACCGCGGGTCCACTGCACGGCGAAGCCCTGCGGGATGAGGTAGTTACGGGCGTACCCGTCCTTGACATCGACGACGTCACCGGCCGAACCGAGGCCGGCGACCTCGTTCGTGAGAATCAGCTTCGACATGGGTGCTCCTTAGCGGCCAGCGCCGGAGTAGGGCAGGAGCGCCATTTCGCGGGCGTTCTTGATCGCGCGGGCGATCAGACGCTGCTCCTGAACCGAGACACCGGTGATACGACGGGCGCGGATCTTGCCGCGCTCCGAAATGAACTTGCGAAGCGTGGCGACGTCCTTGTAGTCAATGACGCCGACGCGGATCGCCTTCGCGGGAGCGGCGTTCTTCGCGCCCTTCCGCGGCTTGCGGCGGTCGCCGCTCGACTTTCCAGCCATGGTGTTCCTTTACGTTTCTTGAGATCTCTTAGAAGGGCGTGTCGTCGCCGTAGGCGGCGGACCCGGGGGTGCTCCAGGCGTCGGCGCCGCCGGCGTTCGACGAGCCGGGGGTCGCCCACGGCTCATCCGCCACCTGCGCCTGCTGACGGCCTCCGCCGCCGCCGCCACCGCTCGATGCGCGCGTGACCTGGGCCGTCGCATAACGCAGCGACGGACCGATCTCGTCGACCTCGAGCTCGATGGAGGTGCGGTTGTTGCCCTCGCGGTCCTGGTAGTTGCGCTGCTTCAGGCGACCGGTCGCGATGACGCGGGAGCCCTTCGTCAGCGAACCGGCGACATGCTCGGCGAACTCCCGCCACACGCTCGCGCGGAGGAACAGCGCGTCGCCGTCCTTCCACTCGTTCGCCTGACGGTCGAAGGTACGCGGCGTCGATGCGATCGTGAAGTTCGCGACGGGCAGGCCGTTCTGCGTGTAGCGCAGTTCGGGATCTGCCGTGAGGTTTCCCACGACGGTGATGATCGTTTCGCCGGCCATCGTCGTTACGCCTTCGCTTCAGCCGACTCGCGGCGCGGGGCCCGGGCGGGAGCGGCAGCCTTGCGGGCGGCCTTCTCGTCGGCGCGCTTCTTCTCGGCGGCGACCATGGCCTGTGCCTCTTCGGCACGCAGGACCTTGGTGCGCATGATGCTCTCGTTGAGCTTCAGCTGACGGTCGAGCTCCTGAGCGGCCTCGCTGGTCGAGGTGAAGTTCACGACGGCGTAGATGCCCTCGGTCTTCTTCTGGATCTCGTAGGCGAGACGGCGGCGACCCCAGATGTCGACGTTGTCGATCGAGCCATCAGCGTTGGTGATGACCTTCAGGAACTTGTCGAGGTTCGGGGCGACCTGGCGCTCGTCGATCTCAGGGTTCAGGATGACCATGAGCTCGTACTGGTGCGTGTGCGTCACTTACCCACCTCCTTCGGACTAGAACGGCTGCCGGGCATTTCCCGGTAGCAGGAGGGTGTGTGCACGTCGTCACGGGCTCACAGGCGCACAGGCCCAGCCGGACAACCCTCCCATGCTACCGGATGGTCGGTCGCGGCGCGATTCCGCCGGTCAGCCGAGGGCGTTCGCGATCGCGCGGATCTCCTCAGGGCCGACGCGGCAGCACCCGCCGATGCCGCTCGCGCCGGCGTCGCGCCACGCCGTAGCGTCGTCAGCGAGTGAGCGCCCGGCACCCGACCACCGCCGCTCGTCCGCCCGCCACGCCTCTCCGCTGTTGGGGTACACCAGCAGCGGAGCATCCGTCGCCGCACCCAGCACACCGAGGGCATCCGCGACACCGCGCGGGTCGCAGCAGTTGAGTCCGACGGCGACCAGTCGGGGGAGGGATGCCGCGATTCCGGCCGCCTCGGCGAGTGACTCACCGGTGCGCAGCATCCCGTCGTCGCCGATCGTGACGCTCACCCACGCCGGCACGTCGAGGTCGGCGAGCTCGGCAGAGATCGCCTCCACCTCGGCCAGAGAGGGAATCGTCTCGACCGCGAGCACGTCGGCACCCGCCGCGGCCAGCGCCGCGAGGCGCGGGCGGTGCCAGGCCCGCAGCTCGGCCACCGTCATCCCGTAGCCGCCGGTGTACTCGCTGCCGTCGGCGCGAGCGGCACCGTATGGTCCGACCGACGCGGCGACCCAGGCCTCCCCGGACTCGAGTCCCGCCGCGGCGCGTGCCTCCCGAGCGATCTCGACACTGCGGGAGAGGAGCGCGTCGACCTCGCTCCGGTCCAGCCCCACCGCCGCGAGGCCCTCGTAGCTGACCTGATACGACCCCGAGATCGCCACCCGCGCGCCGGCGGCGAAGTACGCCTCGTGCGCGCGGCGTACGGCGCCGGGGTCATCCCGCAGCAGCCGCGCCGTCCACAGGTGCGACGAGAGGTCATGACCGTGGGCTTCGAGCAACGTGCCGAGGCCGCCGTCGAGCACGACGATTCCTCGCGTCAGGGCCTCGGCGAGTGTCGGCACGGCGACAGTGTAGATCGCGCGGGTGTCACGATCCCGACGACCCCGTCGACGCCACCCCCGTTGACGCGGGCGCGCCGGGGCGGCGGACGACGGTCTGCAGCAGCGCGGTGAGTCCCGCCAGTCCGTCCGCGCGCGCGTACGCCGCGGCGAGCGAGCGCGCCCGCTCGCGGAACGAGGGCTCACCCAGCACCCGCTCCACCGCCTGACCGACCGCCTCGGTCGACGGCGTCGAGGTGCGCAGGTTGACCCCGGCCCCCGTCCACCCCACCCGGGCGCTCACCTCGACCTTGTCCTCGGTCTGACCGGCGACCACCAGCGGCACCCCCGCGGCGAGGGCCTGTTGCACACCGCCGTACCCGCCGTTGGTCACCATGACATCGACCCGAGGGAGCAAACGGCCGTAGGGGAGGTACCGCGCGACCCGGGCGTTCGCCGGCACCCGGGCCCCGAGCGCCTCGACCGGACGACCGCCCGTCGACACGACGACGAGCACATCCCGCTCGGCGAGCGCCTCGAGCGTCGGCCCGACGAGCTGATCGAAGTCGCTGTTGGCGATCGTGCCCTGCGTGACGTGGACCACGGGGCGATCGGTGTCGAGGTCGTCCCACCAGGCGGGAACAGAGGAGTCGGATGCCGCGGGCGTCAGCGGCCCCACGAAGTGCACGTTCGGGGCGAGATCCGAGCGCGGGTACTCGAAGGCCGAGACGCTGAACTGCGCGATCGCGTCCGCGTGGCGCGGCCAGTCGAGGAAGAGACCGCCGAACGTCGCGCCCACCTCGCGCCGGCTGACCGCGTCGGCCTCGCGCTGGACGCCGCCGAAGATGACGTGCCGAGCGGCCACGCGCAGTGCGGCGTTGCGCGCCCGGCCCATCCACCCCGCTCGCGGCGTGACGCCGAGGCCGAAGGGCGCCGTGTCGCGGCTGGGAACCCCGAGTGGGAAGATCCCGAGCACGATCACCGGCACCCGCTCACGGTCGGGGAGGTGGAGGGCGAGCGCCGACCCGAGGAAGAGCGGTTCGGTGAGCACGGCGTCGATCGGGTGTGCGGCGAGTTCCGCGCGCACCATCGCGAGCTGCGCCGGTGCGGGTCGGAGGAAGAGGGTGCTCATGTCGAAGCGCAGCGCAGCGGGCCCCGTCAGTCCGACCCGGTCGGGAAAGGCCTCATCGGCGTGGTCGAGATCGACATCGGCGTCGTCGGTCATCCCGACGAGTTCGGCACCCGCCGCCTGCACCTGCGCCGCGTACCGCCGGCTGGTGAGAAAGCGCACGGTGTCACCCCGGTCGACGAGGTGACGGGCGATGCGCAGCAGCGGCATGACGTGGCCGTGGGCGGGTGTGCAGGTGATGAGAAAGGTGGACATGAGCGGACTCCCCCGTAGAATCGATAACCCTAGGAAGTATTCACTACCCCGTGAGGTTAGTCAATAGATGTCTCCCCCCTCAGCCGCCGGCCGCAGCTACCGCTCGGAGCTTCGCGCGCAGCAGGCGATGCAGACGCGACGGAAGATCGTCGCCGCCGCCGCCGATCTCTTCGCCACGCAGGGCTATCAGGCCACGACCCTCGCCGCGATCGCGCGGCGCGCCGGCGTCTCGGCCGAGACCGTCAAGGCCGCGGCGTCGAAGGCGGAGCTGCTCATCGCCGCCTTCGAGGTCACGTTCGCCGGCACCGAGGCCGCACCGTCACTGGCCGAAACCGAGGTCGCCGCCGACGTGCTCGACCTTCCGGACGAGGTGTTCCTCACCACGGTGATCCGCCAGATCGGAAGTGCCAATGCCCGCGGGTACGCCCTGTGGACGGTGCTGCTCGGCGCCGCCGCATCCGATCCCGTGGTCGAGGCAGCGCTGCAGGGCATCCTCGACCGTCGCGCCGCCGACTACCGTCGGCTCGTCGACGAATTGATCGCACGCCGCCTCGTCCCCTCATCCGCCGATCCACCGGGCCGCGCGGCCGCCGTGTCGTTCCTCCTCTCCCCCGAGGGGTATCAGCAACTCGTCGGTCAGTCGGGCTGGACCCACGAGGCCTACCTGAGGTGGGCGGAGCGCGCCGTGCGCGCCGAGATGTCCGCGAGCGCCGGGTAGCCTGGCGCCGTGGCGCGGACACCGATGGAATGGACCGGGGATGTCGTGGCGGGAGCCTGGCTGCGCGACCGACTCGACGCCGACGGCCCGGAGTGGGGCGCGACCATGCACGCCTGGGTGCCGCGCGGGTACGAGGCCTATGCGCGCATCTTCCACCCGGCTGACCGTGATCGCCCCGTCGGGCGCTCCTGGCCGCCGCTTCCCTACGGTCGCCACCACCGGGAGTGGGCGGCCTTCCAGGCCGACGCACCGCAGATCGACGCCGAGCGGGTGAGCTGGGCCACCGTGGCCGAGGCCTTCGGCACCACCATGCACGCCCAGGCGCAGTGGCACGGCGTCGTCGGCTCCCGTGAGGTCGAGGGTGAGGACGGGCCGAGGGATGCCGCGGGCTGGCGCTACTCCGATCCGCCGACGGGTGAGCTTCCCAGCGACCTCGTCGCCGCCGCGACCCGGACGCTGCTCGCACACACCACCACCCCGGCCGACGGGTTCGTCGCGCTGTGGGAGGGATGGGGTGGGCTCGTCGGACACCTCGGATACGGTCCATCGCGCGTGCTCTTCACCGCCGCCGGCGAGGCCATCGATCCGACGACTGATCGGCACGCGAACTTCCTCGCGACATCCGCGCGCGACCAGTTCAACGACGTGTTCCGGAAGCCCTCGTGGCAGCCGGGCATCCTCGACGACGAGGTGTCTCGCGGCGCACGCCTGCGTCTGCCGAACCGCGACCACGTGCTGTTCCACGCCGACCTCACCCTGCTGGCCGACCCGGCGTGGCCGTGGCAGGTGCCGTGGCGCGACACCGCGCTGGAGGCGCCCGGCGGCGCGGCATCCGCTCTGTCGCCGAGTCTTGTGTGGCCGGCCGACCATGCCTGGGTCCTCGCGACCGAGGTCGACGCCGACTCCACGTTGATCGCAGGCTCGGCTGCGGCGATCCGCGCGGTGTGCACCGACGCGTGCCTGGAAGCATGGTCGATCGACGAAGGCGCCGACCTGTCGTGGGGCGGCGATGAGGTGAACCGATGACGGCACCGCGGGATGGGGTGATGAGAAGGTCGTACCCGTTCGACGCCGGCCCGCTCGTGCAGCCGGTCGACGGGCGAGCGGTGCGGGAGTTCGCGAGGCGCCTTCGCGCAGAGGGCCGCGTCACCAGCATGTTCGGCTCGCCGCAGGCGATCATCGGATTCGTCGTCGCCGGCGTGGTGCTGCTGATCGTGGGGTCGTCGTTCCTCAGTGTGATCGCGGGGATCGTGTTCGCGCTGGCGCAGAGCAACGGCCTCGCGGCTGCGGTCGCCGCGCTCGTGCCGACGGTGTTCGTGATCGGAGCGATCGCGCTGGCGATCGTGCTCATCATCCGTGCGGTGCAGGGCTCCGCCGAGCGCTGGTACCGCCTCGACGGGTTCGCCCGGGCGAACGGCATGACCTACGTGCCGCAGTTCGGCTCGCCCGGCCTTCCCGGCATGATCTTCTCCCAGGGACGGTCGCGCCAGTCGACCGACCTGGTGCGCGGCGACCGGCCCCGGTTCGTGGAGTTCGCGAACTACCGCTACGTCACCGGGTCGGGAAAGAACCAGACCACCCACAAGTGGGGCTACGTGGCCGTGAAGCTCGACGTGCCGCTGCCGCACATCGTCCTCGACGCCACCGGCAACAACGGACTGTTCGGATCGAACCTGCCGCTCACCTTCGACCGAGATCAGCGTCTCGGTCTCGAGGGCGACTTCGACCGCTACTTCTCCCTCTTCTGCCCGGCCGGCTACGAGCGCGACGCCCTCTACCTGTTCACTCCCGACATCATGGCCCGGTTCATCGACAACGCCGCCGCTCTCGACGTCGAGATCGTCGACGACTGGCTCTTCCTCTACGCCAAACGCGACTTCTCCACCCTCGACCCCGCCACCTGGGCCTGGCTGTTCTCCGTCGTCGGTGCCCTGCTCGACAAACTCGCCCAGTGGGCGCGCTGGCGCGACGAGAGACTCGGCGACGCGGCCGCGCATGCTGCCCACGCTGCGGCCGCAGCATCCGCTCTCCCCCCGTCCGGATCGTCGGCACCCGCCGCGACCGCCGTCCCGTTCGCGGTGCCGCCGGCGGCGCTGCGTCCTCCGCCCGGGGTCGCCGCCCCCGGGCGGCGCCTGAAGCGCGGGGTGCCGTGGGTCGCAATCATCGTCTTCGGCGTGATCGGGCTGTTCTGGCTCATCGGTCAGACGGGATTCCTCGGCCTGTTCTTCCGCTGACCCGCGGGTGTCCACCTTCTCCCGTTCTCGGGTGCACTCAGCGGGAGAAGGGGTGGTGGGGAGTCCCGCGACGGCGGAGAGTGGGGGTGAAGAGACCACCTCGAGCAAGGAGGCGCCATGAAGGCCGTGCAGTATCGCGAGATCGGAAGGGGGCCCGAGGTCGTCGAGATCGACGTTCCCGAGCCGGGGCCCGGCGAGATCCGGCTGAAGGTGACGGCGGCCGGGCTCTGCCACTCCGACTGGTTCCTCATGGATCTGCCCGAGGAGCAGTACATCTACGGCCTTCCGCTCACGCTCGGTCACGAGGGCGCCGGCATCGTCGACAAGCTCGGCGACGGTGTCTCGGGAGTCGAGGTCGGCGGCGCGTACGCGGTGTACGGCCCCTGGGGATGCGGCCTCTGCCACGCCTGCGCGCAGGGCGCGGAGAACTACTGCCCGAACGCCGCCGACCTCGGCATCGCCCCTCCCGGGCTCGGGGCCCCCGGCGCCATGGCCGAGTACATGATCGTCGACGATCCGCGTCACCTGGTGCCGCTCGGCGATCTCGATCCGGTCGAGTTCGTGTCGCTGACGGATGCCGGCCTGACGCCGTACCACGCGATCCGAGCCGCACAGCACAAGCTCTACCCGGGCGCCACGGCGGTGGTGATCGGGGCAGGCGGTCTCGGGCACGTGGGCATCCAGATCCTCCGTGCGATCTCGGCCGCTCACGTCATCGCCGTCGACCTCAACGACGACAAGCTCGCCCTGGCCGCCGAGGTCGGCGCGCACGAGACGCTGGTGTCGGGGCCGGACACGGCGGTGCGCATCCGCGAGCTGACCGGCGGACGCGGAGCGGAGGCGGTCTTCGACTTCGTCGGTGCGCAGCCGACGCTGGACATGTCGCGTGAGGTCGTCGCGATCGACGGGTACATCCACATCGTCGGGATCGGCGGCGGGGTGCTCCCCACGGGGTTCTTCTCCACACCGTTCGGCGCGGCCGTCCGGGCGCCGTACTGGGGAACACGGTCGGAGCTGCAGGAGGTGTTCGACCTCGCCCGGGTCGGCGAGGTCTCGGTGCACGTCGAGCGCTACGGCATCGACGACGCTGTCGCCGCCTACCGGAGGCTCCACGAGGGCACGGTGCGAGGGCGCGCGGTCGTCGTTCCGAGCTGAACCCGGGCGCAGCGGCAGATCGGCGCTGCGCGCGACCGCGGGGATGGCGGACAACGCCGTGGGAGGGATGCCGCGGCGCGGCGAGTCGGCCCCGACCCCCGTGGTTGCGACCGACCCGAGAAGTCGCATGCTCCCGGAGCGTCCGGCCGAGGCCGGGGTTAGGGTATTGCGGTGCAGATTCGTGTGACGCCCGCGGGGCGTGAGGAGGTCGCCGGCGCTCTGTGCGCCGAGCGGAGGTAGTCGTGCGCGCCGCGAAGAAGCGGCGCCGACGCCTCTTCTTCGCGGGCGGTCTGCCCGCGGCATCCGATTCCGCTCGCTCGAGCGAGCCGCACACGAAAGCCGTGACTATGCACGCACTCACCGAGAAGGACATCCGCGCGTCCTTCGTCAACGCCTCGCAGCGCGAACGCGCCGCCGTCGTCATGCCCGATCTCGCGGAGATCGACTGGGCCGAACGCGACTTCCTCGGCTGGCGTCCGCCGAAGACGCCGCTTGCCGCCTACGCGGTGATCCCCGTCGACGACGACCTCATCGGGATCGTCCTCCGCCAGACCGAACAGCGCACGCTCGCTCGCACCCAGTGTGCATGGTGCGAGGACGTGACCCTTCCGAACGAGGTCGTGCTCTTCAGCGCGAAGCGCGCCGGGCGCGCGGGGCGCAACGGCAACACAGTCGGAACGCTCGTCTGCGAACACTTCGAGTGCTCGCAGAACGTCCGCCGGCTGCCGCCGCCCGCCTATCTCGGCTTCGACGTCGAGGCGGCCCGGGCGCGCCGGATGGAGGCGCTGCGCCTGCGCATCACCGACTTCGCGCGCGACCTCCGCGACAACACCTGACGCCCATCCGCTCGCCGAGAGTGCACCTGGGCGCCGAGAGCGCGGGGTTCACCCGCATTCTCGGCGCGCCGATGCACTCTCGCGGATGAGACCGGCGAGGGCGGGGCTCGGTGCCGCGATCAGGCCGACGGGGCGAGACCGAACGCCTCCAGTTCGGCGTCCACGAGCATGCGGGAGCGGATGATGAAACGGTGGCCGGTCGGCCCCTCGACGCTGAAGCCCGCGCCCCGGCCGGGCACCACGTCGATGGTGAGGTGGGTGTACTTCCAGTACTCGAACTGCGCCTCGGAGATGTAGACCTCGATCGGCTCGTCGAGCCCCACCTCGAGCGAGCCCAGGTGCACGTCGCTGGGACCGATGAGGAACATGCCGACCGGGTAACACATCGGTGCGCTGCCGTCGCAGCATCCTCCCGACTGATGGAACATCAGCGGGCCGTGCTGCGCGGTGAGGGTGCGCAGCAGGCTCGCCGCCGCGTCGGTGACGGCCACGCGGCTGTGCGGCTTCGGTTCGCTCATCGATCTCTCCTTTCGGGCGTTTCGTCTCGCTGCGCTCGCTCAACGACTGGGCGGGGGACCGGTCGTTGAGCGAGCCGCGAAGCGGCGAGACGAGACGCCGCCGGGTTCAGAAGAAGCCCATCGCGCCTTCGGCGTACGACACCAGCAGGTTCTTCGTCTGCTGGTAGTGGTCGAGCATCTTCAGGTGGTTCTCGCGACCGATGCCCGACTGCTTGTATCCGCCGAACGCCGCGTGCGCGGGGTACTGGTGGTAGGTGTTCGTCCAGACCCGGCCGGCTTCGATCGCGCGGCCCGCGCGGTAGGCGATGTCGCCCGAACGGCTCCACACCCCGGCGCCCAGGCCGTAGAGGGTGTCGTTGGCGATGTGGATCGCGTCGTCGAAGTCGTCGAACGAGGTGACCGAGACGACGGGACCGAAGATCTCCTCCTGGAAGATCCGCATGTCGTTCGTCCCCTCGAAGACCGTGGGCGCGACGTAGTAGCCCTCGGACAGGTCGCCGCCGAGGTCGACGCGCTCGCCGCCGGTGAGCAGCTTCGCACCGCCGGCCTTCCCGATGTCGATGTACGACAGGATCTTCTCCAGCTGGTCGTTCGACGCCTGCGCGCCGATCATCGTCGCCGGGTCGAGGGGATTCCCCTGCACGATCTTCGACACCCGGTCGAGCCCGTCTCCGAGGAAGCGGTCGTAGATCGAGCGCTGGATCAGCGCACGCGACGGACAGGTGCAGACCTCGCCCTGGTTGAGCGCGAAGAACGTGAAGCCCTCGAGCGCCTTGTCGTAGTAGGCGTCATCGGTGGAACGGGCGACGTCCTCGAAGAAGACGTTGGCGCTCTTGCCCCCGAGTTCCAGCGTGACCGGGATGAGGTTCTGCGACGCGTACTGCATGATGAGGCGCCCGGTGGTGGTCTCGCCGGTGAAGGCGACCTTGCGGATGCGCTTGTGCTGCGCGAGCGGCGCCCCCGCCTCGATGCCGAAGCCGTTGACGATGTTCACCACCCCCGCCGGCAGCAGATCGCCGATGATCTCGAACAGGAACAGCAGGGATGCCGGGGTCTGCTCCGCCGGCTTCAGCACGACGCAGTTGCCCGCGGCGAGGGCCGGAGCGAGCTTCCACGTCGCCATGAGGATCGGGAAGTTCCAGGGGATGATCTGCCCGACCACACCCAGAGGTTCGTGGAAGTGATAGGCGACGGTGTCTTCGTCGAGCTGGCTGAGCGAGCCCTCCTGTGCCCGCAGCACACCGGCGAAGTAGCGGAAGTGGTCGACGGCGAGCGGGATGTCGGCGGCGAGCGTCTCGCGGACGGGCTTGCCGTTTTCCCACGTCTCGGCGACGGCGATCTTCTCGAGGTTCTCCTCGATGCGGTCGGCGATCTTGTTGAGGATCACAGCGCGCTCGGCCGGCGTCGTCCGCTTCCAGCCCTCGAACGCCCGCCACGCGACATCCACCGCCCGGTCGATGTCTTCGGAGGTGCCGCGCCCCACCTCGCAGAAGGGCTTGCCGTTGACGGGCGAGATGTTCTCGAAGTACTGGCCCTTGATCGGCTCGACGAACTCGCCCCCGATGTAGTGGCCGTACCGGGGTCGGTAAGCGGCCAGGGCGCCGCGCTGGCCGGGGGCGGCGTAGATGCTCGACACGCCTTCTTCGACGATGGTCATGGATGTCTCCTTCGACAGGTTCGCGACAGGTCGTCGTCGCGTGCCCCGACGCTAGGTCAGCGGAGGTTGCATCCGGTTGCGAGCTCACTCCTCGAGCTGCGCGACCCGAGCGACGAGGGCCGCCCGTTTCGGCGAGCGCGGCGGCAGCATCGAAAGGCACAGGCGCAGCACCTCGACGTCGTCGGCACCCGCAACGGTGTCGGCGTAAGCGAGGAGGACCTCGACGGACGCCTCGGCGAGCAGCGCTTCGCGCAGGGTCGAGGCGACCGTGTCGCGGAACTCCTCCACCCCCGGCGCGATCGAATCGGGCAGCACCTCGCCTCGATACGCCGACAGGGCCACCCGGTGGGCGCCGCGGTCGAGCAGCGACAGAAGGTGGTGCGCGTCGGTCTCGACGGCCGTCGTCAGACGGTACGGACGTGACGCGGGGACGAGGTCGGGCGAGATCTTCTCCAGCATCTTGCGCAGCCGCACCATCTCGGCGCGAAGCGTGACGACCGATTCGGCATCGCCGTAGACGAGCTCGCTCAGGCGCTCGGCCGAGAGGCCCTGCCGGTGGATGGCGAGGAGCAGCAGCAACTCGGCGTGACGGCCGCTCACTTCGGCGACGTTCTCGCTGTCACCGGCGCCGACCTCCAAGAGCGCCCGGTCGCGTCCGAGCACGCGCAGGGTGGCCCGGATGGGTGTCGGGCCGGCGGTGCGCGACCGCGGGCGCGGGCGCGGGGAGGGGGACGGATGCGACGGTGCCGCCCGCTCGCGCAGCCGAGCGATGAGCAACTCGCCCTCGATGGCTCGAGCCGCGGCATCCACCAACAGCTGCGCCTGCGGTGTCGCGGCTTCGGGCCCGCCGGTGACGTCGATCACCCCGAGGAGGCGCCGTGTCTCAGGGTCGTGCACCGGAGCCGCCGTGCACGACCACGGTTGCACGAGGCGGTTGAAGTGCTCGGCGCCGTGGATCTGCACCGAGCGGTCGAGGGCGAGGGCGGTGCCGGGGGCGGAGGTGCCCACCGCATCCTCCGACCAGTTCGCGCCCGCGACGAAGCCCATGTCTCCGGTGAGCGTCCGGATGCGGTGATCGCCGTCGACCCAGATGAGCCGGCCGGCGGCGTCACCGACCGCGACGATGACCCCCGACTCGGCGGCGCCGCCGGGGAGCAGCAGCCCGCGCACCATGTCGATGACCGACCCGAGCGGATGACTGCGCCGGTACTCCTCGAGCGCATCGGCGTCGAGGTCGAGCGGCGGAAGGTCCTCGGCTCCGACGAGACCCTGAAGCGAACGGCGCCATGACTCGCGCACGAGTGGGCGCACATCGTCGAGTCGGCGGTCAGCGGCGTTGCCGGCGAGCAGTTCTTCGTGCGCGCGCTCGATCAGCAGCCGCGTGGTCTCGGGCGAGACCTCGCGGCGCGACGACCACGACGATGTCACGCCGGCTCCGTTCGTCAGCGAGCGGTTGCCGCCAGTGTACGTCCGCGCATCGTCGCGGCGGGCAGCTGCTCTCACTCCCCCCGATCGCGCGCCAGGATCTGGAGATAGTGAGGGTTCTCCATGATCCCGAGGAGGTTGCCGAAGGGGTCGACCACCACCGCGGTACGGAATCCCTCTCCGCGGTCCATGACCGGCTGGTACAGCTGCGCGCCGAGATCAAGAAGCGACGCGAGGGATGTGTCGACGTCGTCCACGGCCCACTGCATGACGGCGCCCGCGGGGCCTTCGGGCATCGGCGGTCGGTACTGACCGTCGATGATGCCGAGCTCGTGTTCATCATCGCCGACCCGGAATTCGACGTATCCAGGCACGGTGTAGTACGGCTCGATACCGAGCACGTTCGCGTACCAGGCGCGCGCGGCCTCGAGATCGTCGGCGTCCTAGCTGATGGTGGCGAATCCTCGCAGCATGGCTCTCTCTTTCCTCGCCACCAGCATCCGCGCTGACCCGGTCAGATCCTGTCCGCGATACTCGCCGGGTTACGCGCCGGGCACCCCGAAGCGCTCGCGCGGCGCCTGACGCGTCAGGCCGAACGGGCCGCCCACCAGGCGCGGAGGCGCCGCTCGGCCTCCTCCTCGCCGAGCACCCCCTCGTCGAGACGCAGGTCGAGGAGGAACCGGTACGCCTCGCCGACCTCGCGGCCGGGGCGGATGCCGAGCACCGCCTGGATGCGATTGCCGTCGAGCTCAGGGCGCACCGCGTCGATCTCCTCCTGCTCGCGGAGGGCGGCGATGCGGTTCTCGATGTCGTCGTACGCCGAGGCGAGCCGCGCCGCCTTGCGGCGATTGCGGGTGGTGACGTCGGCCCGGGTGAGGATGTGCAGCCGCTCGAGCTCGGCGCCGGCGTCGCGCACGTATCGCCGCACGGCCGAATCGGTCCACGCGCCTTCGGCGTAGCCGAAGAAGCGCAGGTGCAGCTCGATCAACCGGGTCACCGTGGCGATGGTGTCGCTGTCGAATCGCAGCGACTGGAGGCGCTTGCGCGCCATGCGCGCACCCTTCACGTCGTGATGGTGGAAGGTGACGCCGCCGCCGGGCTCGAGCCGCCTCGTCGCGGGCTTGCCGATGTCGTGCAGCAGCGCCGCCAGGCGCAGCGGCACGTCGGGTGCGGCATCCGGGAACCGCTCCTGCTCGAGCTGGATCGTCTGACGCAGCACCGTCAGCGAGTGCTCGTAGACGTCCTTGTGGTGATGGTGCTCGTCGATCTCGAGGCGCAGTGCCGGCACCTCGGGGAGGAAGAGGTCGATCAGCCCGGTCTCGACGAGAAGACGGATGCCGCGCGCCGGGTCATCGGTCTGCAGCAACTTCACCAGCTCGCCCTGAATCCGCTCAGGGCTCACGATCGAGAGGGTGTCGCGCAATTCGGCCATCGCCGCCACGGTGTCGGCGTCGACGTCGAACGCCAGCTGCGACGCGAATCGGGCGGCCCGCAGCATCCGGAGCGGGTCATCGCCGAAACTCACCCGCGGGTCGCCGGGAGTGCGCAGCCGCCGACCGACGAGGTCTTCGACACCGCCGGTCGGGTCGACCAGGGTGCACGAAGGCACCCGGAGCGCCATCGCGTTCACCGTGAAGTCGCGCCGTGCGAGATCACCGTCGAGAGTGTCGCCGAATTCGACGGTGGGCTTGCGGGTGACGCCGTCGTAGCTGTCGGCGCGGTAGGTCGTGATCTCCACGCTCTCGCCCTGCACCTTCGCGCCGATCGTGCCGAAGGCGCGCCCGATATCCCACTGCGTGGAGCTGATGGGCATCACGATCCGCAGGATGTCGTCGGGCGACGCATCGGTGGTGAAGTCGAGGTCGTTCGTGCGCCGCCCGAGGAACGCGTCGCGCACCGGTCCCCCCACGATCGACAGCTCGCGGCCGGCGGCGTCGAACGCGGCGGCGAGGGTCGACACGACCGGTGATGCGGCGAGCGCGCTCAGGCGCGCAAGACCCTCGGCCATGTTGAGCATGGCTTCCACGATATCCGCCGACTTAGTCGGCGAACCGGAGGAAGCCGGTGAACAGCAGCTCCCGCACCCGGGGAAGCAGGTCTGCGCGCAAGGCGACCGGGTCGACCTCGAGCAATTCGGCGATCGCGTCGACGAGGGGTCCGACAGCCAGATCGCCGTCACTCGCGCCGACGAGGGCGGCGAGCGCGGGGTCGACGGGCACGACCCGCCCGAACCCTCCCCCCTGGTGCAGCTCGATGACGGTGGGCGCCTCTTCGCCGGGGCGGTGGTGGCGGGCCTCCGTCACGTCGGGCGCGACCCGGAGAACGGATGCCGCGAGCGCGGCGTCACCGGCGGGTCCGTCGCCGAGCGACACGAGCTGTGCATGCGCCGCGAGCGAGGCGGCGAGATCGGCACCGGTGGCCTCGGCCGTGCCGCGGACCCGCTCGTACCGCTCGAGCGTGACCCGCCACGACGGGGGCCGGTGCAGCAGGATGTAGCCGAATCCGACCTCGGTGACCCCGCGGCGGGCGAAGTCGTCGAGCCACGCCTCCATCAGTCGGGCGTACTCCGGCGTTCCGGGGGCCGTCCCTCCGTCGCGGATCCACAGTTCCGCATACGCCAAGGGGTCGAGGCGCTCGCGCTCGATCACCCAGGCGTCGAGGGCCACGGGCGCGTCTGCCACCCAGCCGCGAACCCGATCGAGACCGTCCTGACCATCGCGGTACTCCCAGTTGCCGAGCAGCTGCGCGACGCCGCCGGGAGCGAGATGCACCCCGAGCCCGGTGACCACCTCGGCGACGAGGGCATCGCCGACGAGCCCGCCGTCGCGGTACTCGTAGGCCGGCACCCCCTCGACGCGGGGGGTGATGACGAAGGGCGGGTTCGAGACGATCCGCTCGAACTGCTCGCCCGGCTCGAGGGGGTCGAAGAGGCTGCCGGCCCGGGTTTCCACCTCGGCGACATCGTTCAGAAGCGCATTCAGGCGGGTGAAGCGGAGGGCGCGCGCCGAGATGTCGGTCGCCACCACCCGGCGCACCCCGCGCCGGAGCCGAAGAGCCTGGATGCCGCAGCCGGTACCGAGATCGAGCCCGCGCTCGCCGCCGTGAACGGCATCGCCCGGCAGCTGCAAGCGCGCGAGCGTCTGTGACGCGCCGCCGACCCCGAGCACATGGCCCTCCGCGAGCGGACCCGCGAGGGCCGCCTCGTCGAGGTCGCTGGCGATCCACCATTCGCCCTCGCCGTGCTCGTCGACGAACGATTGGGGGCGGATGATCGCGAGCGGCTGCACCGCGGCATCCGATTCGTCCGTCGTCTTCACCAGCCCGAGAGCGACCAGTCCCTCGATGCCGGTGCGGGGGACGGATGCCGCGACGCGGCCCGCCCGCTCGGCGACGCCGAGCACGAAGAGGCGCCCGAGCACGGCGAGTGGATCGGTCCGGTCACCGAGGGCTGCCACCGCGGGGCCCCGCAGACCCCGGGCGATGGCGGTATCGGCCGTCGGTCCCCACGCGCCGCGGAGGGCCTCGGATGTGAAGCCGGCGGCACGCAGGTCGTCGGCGAGCGACCGGCAGCGCACCGGGTCGGGCTCGGGAAGCGGCGCGACGCTCGGGCGGGATCCGGGGAGTGGCATCTGCCCATTCAAGCCGATCGTCCGATTCACCCTCGAGCCATGCGATCAGCCGGTGCGCGCGCGACCGATCAGACGATGCGCGGAAGGGCATCGGCAACCTCGAAGGCCCGGACCGTAGAATCACACCCGGCCGCGGGTCTTCGGTCGCACACAGCGACTCCCGGGGCGACTATCTATGACGCTGAGCCCCTCCGAGTCGCGGGCGAGATCCCGACGCGGCACGCGCGCCCACTGGAGCGCGGCGGTCGCCGCGTTCGTGACCCTGCTGGCGCTGGTGGGAGCCCCGACGAGCGCGACCGCCTCGGCTGTCGCGGAGCCCGTATCGGCGACGCAGGGGCGTACCGCAGCCACCCCCGCTCCGACGCCGATCCCGTCGGACACCCCCACGCTCTCGGGCGAGGTGGCGCTCCGCCTCGCTCCCATCGGAGGCGGCGTGGTGGCTCCCGGTCAGTCGCTCACCGCCTCGGTGACCGTCGACAACGGCACCGAGCTCCCCACCGCCGGGGCCGAGGCCGTCCTCTCGGTCGGACTCGAGGCACTGCCGAACCGCGCCGCGCTCGACGCGTGGCTCGGGGGCACGGACGGCGCCACCGTGCAGGAGGCCGGAGGGGCACAGGTCGAGCCGGTGGCGTCCGGCGCTCGGCAGACGGTCGCCGTCACGGTCGCCGCCGATGACGCCGTCCTCGCCGGGAAGGCCCCCGGTGTCTACCCGGTCGCCGCCCGCGTCGCGGGCCCTGAGGGCGAGCTCGAGGCCCGCAGCGTCATCGTCGTGCCCGATCCCGCCGCCACCGCCGCCGTGGCCGCCGTGGTGCCGATCACCGCCCCCGCGCTCTCGGGCGGGCTTCTCACGGCCGACGAGCTCTCCACCCTCACCGCCCCCGGCGGCGATCTCGACGCGCAGCTCACCGGCGTCGAAGGGACCGCGGCCATCCTCGCGATCGATCCGGCCATTCCCGCCAGCATCCGCGTTCTCGGCGACAGTGCCCCTGAGCAGGCCGTCGAGTGGCTCGACCGCCTGCTGTCACTGCCGAACTCCCGATTCGCAACCCAGTTCGGCGACGCCGATGTGGCCACTCAGCTGCGTGCTGGGCTCACCGTGCCGCTTCAGCCGACGTCGCTGCTGTCGTACATGGACGCCGACGACTTCGCCCCGGGCGACGACGAGCCCGTGGAGGACGGCACTGACGACAGTGCCGGCGCGAACGGCCCGTCCGGTGCGCCGAGCGGCCAGGCATCCACCCCGGGAGCAGGCACCGCGACGCCCGGAGCGGGCTCCGCCACGCCGTCCGCCACCCCATCGGCGCCCGTCGACCCCTCCGCCCCCGTCTACCCCGACCTCGCCGAGCTGCTGTCGATCGGCAACGCGCGCGAGGCGGTGTACTGGCCCGCCGGCGACGCGGTCGCACCCGACACCGTCGCCGGACTCGCGCCGCTCGGCACCGAGAGCTCGCCGGCCCTCACGCTCGTGCCCTCCGACCGCACCGCCGCCGGCTCGGGTGGCGCGGCCGTGCCGGCACGAGGAGATGCGGGCGGGGCGGGCGTCCTCGTCTATGACAGCCGACTCTCCGACGCGCTGCAGACCGCCTCGCTCCTCGACGACGCCGTGCTGCGGGGCGCCGAACTCGCCACGGCGAGCGCCGAGCTCGCGTTCGCCAAGGCCGACGCGCCCGGAGCGGCCCTCATGGTGGCCTTCGACCGGTCGTCGGCCCGCTCCTACGTCGCCCTCGACACCGCGATCGCCGCGGCGCTCGAGGCGCCCGGCGTGACCGCCCTCTCCCTTCCGGGTCTCATCGCCGTGCCACCGACCACGACCGAGCTCGTCTCCCTCACCGACGATGAGGCCGCCCTCGAAGCCGAGCGCGCGGGGGCGACATCTGCCCTGATCGACGATGAAGCCCGCATCGGCCGGTTCTCGAGCATCATGGACGACCCCCAGCTGCTCACAGGACCCGAGCGCGCTGAGCTGCTCCAGCTTCTCGGGGTGTCGTGGCTGGCCACGCCCGCCGCTCGCACCCTCGCGGTCACCGAGCACCGCACCGCGACCGAGGAGACCCTCGCGTCGGTGGAGATGCTGCCGCCGAGCACCACGCAGCTCATCAGCGCCGACTCGGCGCTGCGTCCCTGGGTGCGCAACGACCTGCCGTGGCCGGTGAACCTCGAGCTGCGGGCGGCCCCTGACGATGTACGCCTCGACGTGCAGGAGGTGACGGCCTTCTCGGTTCCCGCCGGATCGAACGCCCGCGTCGAGATCCCCGTTCAAGCACGGCTGGGCAACGGCGAGGTGCAGGTCGACCTTCAGCTGCGAAGCCCCACTCTCGAGCCGATCGGACAGACGCAGTCGGTCGAGGTCGTCGTCAGCGCCGAGTGGGAGTCGATCGGACTGATCGTGCTGGCGGCATTCGTCGGGCTCTTCCTCGTCATCGGGGTGATCCGCACGGTCCGACGCCTTCACCGGCGTAAGGCCGCGGATGCCGCGGGCGGGGCCGCGTGAGCGGCATCGGGCGCGCAAGCGTCCTCATCGGAGCGGGAACGATCGTCTCGCGGGTGACGGGGCTCCTGCGCACCATCGTGCTCGTCGCGGCGATCGGTTCGGTCGGCAGCAAAGCCGCCGATGCTTTCACGATCGCCAATCAGCTCCCGAACAACATCTACGCGATCATCTCCACCGGCATCCTCACCGCTGTGATCGTGCCGCAGATCGTCCGGGCCAGCACCGACACCGACGGCGGACAGCGCTTCATCTCCAAGCTGTTCACCCTCGGCACCGTCGTGCTCCTCGTCACCACGGCGATCGCCCTCCTCGTCGCCCCGTGGCTGATCGCGCTCTACGCCGACGGCTTCACCGCCGATCAGCTCGCCCTCGCCACGGCCTTCGCCTACTGGTGTCTGCCGCAGATCTTCTTCTACGGCCTGTATGCGCTCGTCGGCGAGACCCTCAACGCCCGCCGCGTGTTCGGGCCGTTCACGTGGGCGCCGATCGTCAACAACGTCATCTCCATCGTCGGATTCGGCGTCTTCATCGCCGTGTTCGGCTCCAACCTCGAGTTCGTGAGCGAGTGGGACGCCACAAGGGTGGCCGTCCTCGGCGGCACCGCCACCCTCGGCATCGTGGTGCAGGCGGTGCTGCTGCTGGCGTTCTGGCGGCGCACCGGCATCCGCATCCGTCCTGACTTCTCTTGGCGCGGCGTCGGCCTCGGTCAGGTCGGGCGTCTTGCCGGTTGGACGTTCCTCATGGTGCTCGCGGGGCAGCTCGCCGGTCTCGTGCAGACCCGTGTGGTCTCCGAGGCGTCGGGTGCCGGCGCGTCGCTGACCGTCATGGCCAACGCGTGGCTGATCTTCATGCTGCCGTACTCGATCATCGTCATCTCGATCGGGACGCCGTACTTCACCCAGCTCAGCGAGCACGCGGCCGCAGGCCGCGAGGCCGAGGTGCGCGCCGACGTCGGGCGCAGCATCCGCACCCTCGGCTTCTTCATCGTGGTCGCAACCGCTGCCGTCGCGGTCGCCGCCGTGCCCGCCTCCCGGATCTTCACCAACTCCGCCGGCGACGCCGTCGAGGCGGCCTGGGTGCTGCTGGCCTATCTCGTCGGGCTCGTGCCGCTCGCGGTGCTGTTCACCATCCAGCGCACGTTCTACGCCTACAACGACACCCGGACCCCGTTCTTCTTCACCCTGTTCCAGTGCGGGATCGTCGTTGCGACGGCGTGGGCGGCGCGCGCGGCGTACGAGGCCGGCATCCTCCCCCTCGAAAGTCTCGCGGCCGCCGTCGCCCTCGGACAGTCGTTCGCGAGCCTCGTGCAGGTCATCATCGCCACGCTGCTGCTGCGGCGACGAGTCGGCGACATCCACGTGCGGGGATGGATGCTGTCGCTCGGCCGGTTCGCTCTCGCCGCCCTTCCCGCGGCGGCCGTCGGCTGGGGGGTGTTCCTCCTCCTGGGCGGGGTCGACGGGTGGACGGTGTCCGACCGGTTCCTCGGTGCTCTCGGCACGGTGGTGATCGGCGTCGTGGTGCTGGGCGTGTACGTCGGGGTGCTCGCGCTTCTGCGCGCGCCGGAGCTGACGCCGGCGCTGGGCATGGTGCGTCGTTTCCTGCCCGGCAGGCGCTGAGCTCGCCGCCGCGCTCCCTGTTGTTCACGTCCCGGCTGTGGAATGTCGGACGTCTACCATGTGTTGAGAACCCCGGAAGCAATCGAAAGGGGCGCGTCGTGCGTCACGTCATCATCATCGGATCGGGCCCTGCCGGCTACACGGCGGCCATCTACGCGGCCCGGGCCAACCTCGAACCTCTCGTCATCGCCAGCTCGGTCGAGGCGGGCGGCGAGCTGATGAACACCACCGAGGTGGAGAATTTCCCCGGGTTCCCCGAGGGCATCCAGGGCCCCGAGCTCATGGCCAAGATGCAGGAGCAGGCCGAGAAGTTCGGCGCCGAGGTCGTCTACGACGACGTCGTGTCGCTCGAGCTCGACGGCGACGTCAAGCGCGTCACCCTGGGAAGCGGTGCCTCGCACGAGGCGGAGTCGATCGTCTTCGCGACCGGATCGGCCCCCCGCAAGATCGGCATCGAGGGCGAGTCGCGCCTGTCGGGCCGTGGTGTCTCGTACTGCGCCACCTGCGACGGGTTCTTCTTCCGTGAGCGCGTCATCGCCGTCGTCGGTGGTGGCGACTCGGCCATGGAAGAGGCCACGTTCCTGACGAAGTTCGCCTCGAAGGTCTACGTCATCCACCGCCGCGACGAGTTGCGCGCCTCGAAGATCATGCAGGATCGCGCATTCAAGAACGACAAGATCGAGTTCGTGTGGAACAGCGAGGTCGTCGACATCCTCGGCGAGGAGGCCGTCACCGGTCTCGTCCTCGAGTCGACGCTCGACGGGTCGCGTCGTGAGCTCGCGCTCGACGGGATCTTCGTCGCCATCGGGTACGACCCGCGCGTGCACCTCGTGCACGGCAAGCTCGACCTCACCGACGCGGGAACCGTGTGGGTCGACGGCCGCTCCTCGCGCACCTCGGTGCCGGGCGTCTTCGCCGCCGGTGACGTCATCGATCCGACCTACCGCCAGGCCGTCACCGCGGCCGGCAGTGGCACGGTCGCCGCGCTGGATGTGGAGCACTACCTCGCCGCACTCGGCGAGGCCGGTGAGCCTGCGCCCGACGTCGCGGAGATCGACAACCTGCCGAGTGTGAACGCCTAGGAGGGGCGTACACATATGACGCAGGGGAACACAGCGCACCGCGCGTGCGTTTGATTGCACAGTTGGACTTGAGAAGAAGGAGACAGCTATGACCGCGAAGGCCACCACCTCCGCCACGTTCGAGCAGGATGTCCTGAAGGCCGACGGCCCCGTGCTCGTCGACTTCTGGGCCGAGTGGTGCGGACCGTGTCGCATGGTCTCGCCCGTTCTGGACCAGATCCAGGCCGAGAACCCCGAGAAGATCACGGTTCTGAAGCTCAACGTCGACGAGAACCCCGACCTTGCGATGAAGTACCAGATCACGTCGATCCCGGCGATGAAGGTCTTCAACAAGGGCGAGGTCGAGAAGACGATCATCGGCGCCAAGCCGAAGTTCGCGCTCGAGCAGGACCTGGCGTCCTACCTGTCCTGAGCTCTTCACAGCGACCGTCTCGTGCGCCGTCGCTACACCCCGACCCGTGGCCTGATCAGCGGACTGCCGATCCGCGTGCGCGACCCGTAACAGCGTGTCCCGCGCCACCTTCGCCCGCCGCCGCACCGCCTCACCGTCACCGGTACTGAGTACATCCATGACAGCGTCAAACCACGCCGAAGCACTCGGCCACGCCACCACACCGCTGTACGCTCCAGCCGGCGCCGGCAATGTCCAGCTCCTCGACGAGCGCGACACGCCGGTTGAGGTAACCCCAGCCCGGCGTCCACGGATATCTGCAGGTGCGATGAACGCACCTCCTCCCAAAGGGGTACGACAAAGGCCCGGTTCCCGCCGGGTGTGTGTTACATCGCTTCATCTGCTTGGGCGCCAACCACAGAGCAGAGGAAGCACAGGCTTCGAGGCCCGCCACTGGCGGGCCTCAACTGGTTAAGGCGAGTTGATAGGCAGCTCCCCGTCCTGGATTTCGACGGCCGGCCACCACGTCGGCACTCCTCGAACGTCGACCTCGATGTGATCAACGAGCTGTTCGAGGAAGTACGACGGGGAGACTTTTAAGTGCAGCGCCAGAGCCTCAACCCGCTCCTTAGCGCGCCGCTCAATCTCCCAGCCAGCCCGAATGGGGTCCACCATTGTGCCGCGTTTGCGACGATAGGGAGTCGGACCCTGGAGTGACATAGGGCCATGTAACCGTACGGACACCCTCCGGCTTGGGTGTGACACGCCGTCTTCCTGTACCCGTACGGGTGATGTTGACGGCAACGTCTCACGCTGCGCTTGGCCTCTGGGCGTTCTGAACGGCGCGGGCCGCGTTTCGGGCGGTAACGGCGCCTCGAAGATTCTGTACGAGTCCGGGCCGCGCCTGGCCTCTGACTCCGTCCGATCGCCCGTGTGGTGTCTACAGACCGTTGGATCCATTCAGCGAGCGTTACAAAACTCTAATCTTCTATCAGCAACCATTTTCCTGGACTTTTCCTGAGGGCCGTGCTTTCTAAGCGTGTTCGCGCCAAGGGTCCTCGCCCAGAAGCTTCGAGAAGTTCGTTTCCACCCCTGAGCTACGTGAAGTAGTCGTGCACTCCACGCTCCTTGGCGATGATCTGACGCGCCTACTTCTCTACGTCTAGAAGGCCTGCCAGCGATGGCGAGCGCAGCGGCATCCGCCGTGCAGCTCGAGCGCGACGTCGTTGATGGATGTTGCCAAGCGGGGGTCATCAGGGTGCGAGGACAGGGAATCATCGGTGCTGTTTGCGGTCTTGTGCTGGTGGTGACCTCAGTACATCCCAGCTCAGGAGTGAATCGCCCCGGGTTTAGTGGAGGGCGAGTTCTCCCAGCGCCGGCTGGCTCTGGGGGTTGACCTCACGGTAGTACTGGTTCTCCTTCTCGATCGGTGTGAGGTATCCGATCGATGAGTGCAGCCGATTCTCGTTGAACCAGTGCACCCAGGACAGCGTGGCGAGCTCGAGTTCGTCGGCTGTGCGGAACGGGCCGTCGATCTTCACGCACTCGGTCTTGTAGAGACCCACAACTGTCTCGGCGAGGGCGTTGTCGTAGGAGTCGCCGACCGTTCCGATCGATGCGATCGCGCCGACGTCGGCGAGGCGCTCGGCGTAGCGGATCGCGGTGTATTGCGATCCGGCATCCGAGTGCTGGATGACGCCGGTGACGTCCTGGCCCGCGCGGTCTCTGATCCAGAGAGCCATCTCGAGCGCATCCAACGGGAGGTCGGTGGGCATCCGGTTCATGGTCCGCCAGCCCACGATCCTGCGGGAGAACACGTCGGTGACGAACGCGGTGAACGCCATCCCCGACCACGTCGGAACATAGGTGAAGTCGACCACCCAGAGCTCGTTCGGCCGGTTCGCGCGGAAGCAGCGCTGCACGTGATCCGGCGGCCGGAATGCCGCCCCGTCCGCTTTGGTGGTGATGAACTGCTTGCCGCGGCGGATCCCGCGCAGCCCCTGCTGCCGCATGAGCCGTTCGACCGTGCAACGGGCCACGACGGTGCCCTGCCGTCGCAGCAGGTGCCAGACCTTCCGGGCGCCGCTGATCCCGCGGCCGAGCTTTCGGTCCCAGAACACCTTCTCGATCTGCACGATCATCTCCGCGTCGCTGATCGCCCGCGCCGACGGCGGCCGCTTTTTGAACGCGTAGTAACCGGACGGAGCGATCGGCACGGCATGCTCGCTGAGCACCCGGCAGATCGGCTCGACCCCGAACCGGTCACGATGATCGTCGATGAACTGAACTACCACGGCAGTCGCGGGTCGAGCTCCCGCGCGAAGAACGACGAGGCCGCCAACAGAATCTCGTTCGCCCTCTTCAACTCCCGGTTCTCCGCCTCGAGCTGCTTGATCCGAGCCGCATCACTCGTCGTCGTCCCGGGACGCTCGCCCGCGTCAATCGCGGCCTGCTTGCACCAACCCCGCAGCGTGTCGGAATTGACCCCGACACGCTGCCCGATCCGGACCACTGCCTGATTCAGCGACAGCTCCGGATCCTCCTTCCGGGCCTCAGCCACAAGCCGCATCGCACGCTCACGAAGCTCCGGCGGATACTTCCTCTGCGCTGGCATAGTCATCATCCTCTCGGGGAATCAGACCCTCCACGAGACCCGGGGCGATTCAGTCCCGGGCAACCCACGGCATCCGCCGCACCAGGTCAGCAGCCAGACGCTGCACCTCGAGACCGCGAGGAACCCGAAGACCTGAGAACCGCTTTGCTTTTGTCGATGCCGCCCGCCGCGAAGCGGTGGGCCTCAGCGTGCGCGAACGCGCGCGCGTTGGTGATTTTTCTGAAAGGTGAGAAGAGACGTTAACCCCCTTTGCAGGGGGTAGGTGGACACTTTCCACAGCGCGAGAATCATCACCGCGTTCAACAGAAGCTTCCGGGACGCGATAGCCGACAGGGAGCGTCAACGCCCGTGTCGATGCCGCCCGCACCTGGTACCCCCCATGATGCCCCGTCGCCTCCACTCGCTCCGCAGCGGTCAAGTACCGGCCCTCCACAACCGTCACCGCAAGGCCCAACGCCTCCAGCAGCAGCCGCGCCCGCTGCACCGTTTTCGCACTCATCCCCAGCTGCGCTCGAGAGCCCCGATCCCGCGTTCAACGTCGTGGATCGGGGCTTTCGTCGCTTCTCCCCGTCTATGCCGCGAGCGGCATAGAGTCCGGTCCGGCGTGTGACGACGCTCAGGACGCGTCGGCCTGCACCGATGCATCCCACCGGCGATAGGACGTCTCGGTGCCCAGGAGTCGCCAGACGGCACGCGTCAGCGGCGGATAGTCCAAAGCGATCTGCCGGAGAACCCGGTAATGGCGTGACGCGTTCAATCGCACTCCGCCATTGGCCTCGATGTGCTCGGCGCGGAGGGTGAAGACGACGAGTTCGTCGACCGTCGGAAGATCCTCCATGAAGTCCCACGGGTCTTCGCCCGCCCGGAGCCGTTCGGTGACGATCACCGACAACTCGTCCGAGGCTTCCGCCCGCAGGAGTTCGAGGCTGGCACGGCGGCGTGGTGAGCGGTCGTGAGATGTCACTCACCCAGCGTACGTGCCCTCCCTGACACTCGGCTCATCACAGTCCGAGGTTGTGGACTCAGCTGTCGCCGTAGCCGTTCTCGCCGAGCTCGGCGAGAATGCGGTTCAGGTCCTGAATACTAGCGAAATCGATGCTGATCTGGCCTTTTCGCGCGGTCAGCGAAATCTTCACGCGGGTGTTCAGGCGATCCCCGAGCCGTTCCGCCAGCTCGTCGAGATGGCCGCGGCGTGCGCCGGCCTTCGGGCGGGAGGTGCGGATCAGACCGGCATCCGTGAGCTTCGCAGCCGACTCGGCCGCGCGGACCGAGAGGTCCTCGTTCACGATCTTGTCAGCGAGGCGCTGCATCGCATCATCGTCGGGGAGGGAGAGGATGGCGCGGGCGTGCCCGGCGCTCAGCACGCCCGCCGCCACGCGCTGCTGAACCGGGACGGGCAGCTTGAGCAGGCGGATGGTGTTGCTGATCTGGGGACGCGACCGACCGATGCGGGCCGCGAGCTCCTCCTGGGTGATGCCGAAGTCTTCGAGGAGTTGCTGGTATGCGGAGGCTTCCTCGAGCGGGTTCAGCTGCGAACGGTGCAGGTTCTCGAGCAGCGCATCGCGGAGCAGGTGCTCGTCGGATGTGTCGCGAACCACCGCGGGGATGGTGGTGAGCCCCGCCTCGCGCGCTGCGCGGGTGCGCCGCTCCCCCATGATGAGTTCGTAGGAGCCATCGCCGAGGTCGCGGACGACGACCGGTTGGAGGACGCCGAACTCGCGAACGCTGTGTACGAGCTCTGCCAGATCGTCCGCGTCGAAGTGCGTTCGCGGCTGCCGAGGGTTCGGGACGATCGCGTGCGGGTCGACGTGCACGAGGCGGGCACCGGGCACCGCGACGAGGTTCGCGGCGTCGTCGTCCGAAGACGTCGGCGACGTGCCGTCACTCGAGGTGACGTCGCCGGTCGCGCCCGTTGCGGAATCAGCGTCCGGTGCGGCGTCGCCGGAATCGTCCGGGCGTTCCTCCACAGCGACAGCGCTGCGGGCGAAGAAGACGTCGGCGGGTCGTGACTCGCTGGGTTCACTGGTGGGGATCAGCGCGCCGATGCCGCGTCCGAGTCCTGTGCGCTTCGCCATCAGGCGTCTCCTTCATGCTGGGTGGTGCTTTCGCGGCGGAGGACCTCCACCGCTGCTTCGCGGTAGGCGACGGCGCCTGCGGACTGGCCGTCGTAGGCGATGACGGTCTGCCCGAAGCTCGGCGCCTCCGATACGCGGACAGAGCGGGGAATCACCGTCTGCAGCACCTCCTTCGGGAAGTGCTGCCGAACTTCCTCGGCGACCTGCTGCGCGAGACGGGTGCGCCCGTCATACATCGTCAGCATGATGGTCGAGAGGTGCAGGCGCGGATTCAGGTGCTTCTGGATCATCCTCACCGTGCCGAGCAGCTGGCTCAGTCCCTCGAGTGCGTAGTACTCGCACTGAATGGGGATCAGGAGCTCATGCCCGGCCGCGAAGGCGTTGATGGTCAGCAACCCGAGCGAGGGGGGGCAGTCGATCAGAACGAAGTCGAGGTGCTCGGTCGTTGTGGCGAGGAAATCATCGACGGCCGTGCGGAGCCTGTGTTCTCGCGCGACCTGCGACACCAGCTCGATCTCGGCGCCGGCGAGGTGGATCGTACTCGGCGCGCAAAGGAGGTTGTCGGACTCAGGACTCGTCTGAATGATATCCGCGAGAGGAAAGTCGTCGATGAGGACGTCGTAGATGCTCGGCGTATCCGCGTCATGCGGGACACCGAGGGCCGTGGAGGCGTTTCCCTGCGGATCGAGGTCGATGACGAGAACCCGTGCACCGAGAGATGCGAGCGCAGCGGCGAGGTTGACCGTTGTTGTCGTCTTCCCGACGCCGCCCTTCTGGTTTGCGACCGTGAACACACGGGTCTTCCCTGAGAAGTGGACGTCGACACTCTCCAGTCGTCGGCGTCGAGCCGTGAGGTCGGCGAGTTCTCGCGCGAGGGGTGTGTCGTCGAAAGTGACGGATGCTGCGGGCGTCCGGTTCTCGGCGTGTTCCACGTGAAACGCTCCGCTCGCTTCGTTCATCACTCGTTCCACTCTAATCGCGAATCCTGACATCCCCTGACGCCCCTCCGCCTCGCCGCAACCCGGCAACGTCCCATTTTCGGTGGTCGCGTAGGCGGCAGAGCCGCGGTATCGCGACCCGACGTCGGCATTCGAGGAGGTGGCACGCCCGCCGTATCGAGACCCGTTTCCGCCGGCGCCCAGCATCTGCGCTGTCGGCCGCGTTTCACGTGAAACGCCGGAGTACCGGCGCTGATCAAGTGGCGGCCCTGCGGCCGCATCGAGACCCGTAGACGTCCGACTGCTCGGTGGTCGAGTAGGCGGCGCGGTCGCCGTATCGAGACCCTCGCCGGCCCAGGCGCAAGCTCAAGGTTGCCTGGGCGTTTCACGTGAAACACCACGCCGAGCGCGGGGGCCGAGTAGACGGCGCGACTACCGTAGCGAGGTCGATGGGCTTCGCACCACTTGGTGGCCGGGTACGCCGCGCAGCCGCCGTACTGAGCCCCGCGCCGCCCAGGCGCGAGGCCGAATGTGACGGGATCATGTTTCACGTGAAACATCGCACTGTATGCGGGGTCGGAGCAGACGGCGCGACCGCCGTAGCGATATCGGGGCTTCCCACCCCTCGATGGCCGGGCAGCCCGCGCAGCCGCCGTACTCAGCCCCACATCCGCCTGTGACCGGCCTCGACACTTGAAGCCCTGTTCCACGTGAAACACCTACGCGGTTGAGTAGTCAGCCCAACTGCTATCCCAAGACCAATAGGCGTCCAACCGCTTGATGGTCGAGTAGGCGGCGCAACCGCCGTATCGAACCCGCTTCCGCCGCATCCGTCGGCGGCCGGCTCTTGCGCCAACGGAAGTGTTTCACGTGAAACACCGGCGTACCTACGGTGGACGAGGAGGCGGCACAACTGCCGTATCGACACCTATCCGCGCCCGTGCCCGATTTCTGCGCTCTCGGCTCTGTTTCGCGTGAGACAACCTCGGTGGTCGCGTAGTCAGCGCATCCGCCGTCTCGAGACCAACAGGCATTCAATCGCCTGGTGGGCGAGTAGGCGGCGCGCCCGCCGTGTTGAGACCCGCGCCACCCTCAGGCAGGAGTCCGAAGGTTACCCATCGCGTTTCACGTGAAACAGTGCGGTAAACCCCTGGCTGAGCAAGCCGGGCAACCGCGGTCGCTAGACGCCGATGTCGATCGCGCCGGCTGCCCGATCTCCTGGTGCCGTTGCATCCGGAAAGCATGAGCAGCGTGCGGTCGCGAACATGTTCTGAGCGGACGCTGTGTTGACACCGTCGCGCTCGACAGCCGGCTCACTCAGACGACTCGCACCTTTTCGATCCGACCCCTCACCCTCCTGCCTTGCCGACGCAGATGGGCGTCAGCTGCCTTGCGGCCCCTGGCCCCGAGATCGCACGCAATGGAGGACCGCAATCTGCTCGCGCCAAAGTGGAAATGTCGGGTCTTGATCAAACGGCCTACTTGTCTGTCAGAGGCGTTTCACGTGAAACGCACCTGGCGGGCTACGGCGCAGCCACGTGTTGCCACGCTTTCCTACTATCCCTCAGTGACGCAATCGCGCCTACGAGGTGCATACGCACACTCGCGCGCGCTACACAACAGCCGCGCACTCGAAGGACCGACCTAACGACAGACGCTGTAGCGGCTCGTCGTCTTTTCCCTCAGAGCAGTCGGGGTCCTACGGTCGCATGTAAAGGGTTCAAGCGTTTCACGTGAAACACACGGCACCTCCCGGGCCGATGACACGAGACTCAGCGCCACCGCAGACGGTCGCTGTGTGCGTGCGCCCCGCACCCTCGTGTGCGCAGCCCGCCGAGCCGGTCCGAAAGGGTTCCGTGATCCGCAAAGCACCGCGATGCCGCCCTGAGGGCGCAAACGATGTATCGGTGCCGCCTGCGCGTCATCGTGACCGACAGGGCTTGCGACTCAGTCGGTTCCATTGCTCGAGTCGTCCACGAACAAGCGCGAGAGTTTCGTTCGACCCCATCCCTGCACCTGCGTCTCGCGACGGAAAGCATCGGCAGCGTTCTCGAATTCTTCCACGGAGAGGAGACGGAGGAGGAGCGGCGCTCGCGTATACAGCGCGCCCATCTCTTCGTTGTGCTGAGTGACACGCCGCTTAAGATCGCGTGTGCTGCCGGCGTAGGTCGAGCGGTCACTGCATTCGAGGATGTCCATTTAAGCCAGGGGACGATCGTTCCCTGCGCGCCGCGCGAAGGATCGAAATGCAGGCGAGAGCGTGGATAAGTCACGCGTTTGCCGATATGCGCAGGGAGAGTGGCGGGCCAACTGCGGCGCGCGGGGAATCTCGAGTCGTTGCCTGCGCCGCTACGTGAGCGCCTAGGGACGGGCGACACGGCCGCGGAGTGCGCGGGTGGGCTCCGCCAGGACGCCCTCGCCGAGGATCTCCACTCGCGCGTCCACAACATGGAATCTGCGGAGCTGCTTCGTCGCCGCCTCGATCTCCGCCTGCGCGTTCTGACCCTTGAGGAAGATCAACTCACCCCCGTCACGCACCAGGGGTGCGGTCAACGGCAGGAGGGTCCGAAGGGCACTGACCGCGCGTGCGGTGACGGCATCGAGAACAGCCCCCTCGGACCACTCTTCCGCTCGGGCGCGCACCACCTCGACGTTCGAGAGACCGAGATCGTGGACCTGCTCCGACAGCCACGCGACACGGCGCTCCATCGGCTCGACAAGGACCCAGTGCACGTCGGGGCGCGCGATCGCCAGCACGATTCCAGGAAGGCCCGCTCCCGAACCGATGTCGCCCACCCGGCCTGCGGGGAACAACGGCGCAGCGATGACGCTGTTCAACACATGACGCGTCCACAGCCGCGGGAGTTCCAGGGGACCGATGAGCCCTCGCTCCTCGCCGTGATCCGCCAATGCCCGGGTGAACTGCCGGGCCCGATCGATCTCGGCTCCGAACAGAGCCGCGGCGACAGCCGGCTCCGCCTCGAGGGATGCCGGAGTTTCGGGGGAACCGCCCTCGTCAGCCACGTCGGATGACGGTGTGGCGGTCGGCACCCTCGCCGTACGACTCCGACACGAGACCACGCTCCGCGACGATGTCGTGGATCAGCTTGCGCTCGTAGCTCGACATCGCCGGCAACGAAGCCTGCGTCGCTCCCTCGTCCAGACGCGCGGCCGCGCGGTCCACGAGCTTCTCCAGCTCGCGCTGACGCGCGTCGCGCGAACCGCCGATATCGAGGATGACGCGCGACAGCCGACCGGTGCGATTCTGCACCGCGATGCGCGTCAGTTCCTGCAGCGCCTGCACGGTGTCAGGATCCGAGAGCAGGGAAAGCGATTGCCCACCGTCGCCCTCCAGCGACACGTAGGGACGCCCTCCGCGGACATCCAGAGTCAGATCGCCGTCGACGTCGGCGATGTCCAGGAGCCCCTCGATGAAGTCGGCCGCGATGTCGCCCTCCTGCTCCAGCTGCTCGACGGACGGCTCTTCGCGGTGCGGGCGTGCGTCAACGGGCGCGACGTCAGACATGGGTTTCCTTCGAGGGGGGAGGGTCGGGGATCAGCTCGCCGCAGGATCGGGCTTCTGCCCCGCCTGCGAATTCGGGCGCTGCTGTTTCTTGGCTCGCTGCTTGCTCATCGGCTGCTGACGCTTGGGCTGCGTCGCCTTCGCCCGCTCGGCTTCCTCGAGCAGTCGCTGCTGCTCGGCCTGGAACTTCTCGATCGGAACGACCTTGCCCGACGAGTCGATGGCCTTGCCCTTGCGTGCGAGCCGCTCCTCGCGCGCCTTCGCGGCGTCGGAACCAGGAGTCGGCATCTCACGGATGACGAGGAACTGCTGCCCCATCGTCCAGAGGTTCGACACGAACCAGTAGATGACGACACCGAGCGGGAAGAAGACACCCGAGAACACGAAGGCGAACGGCAGGACGTACAGCATGATCTTCTGCATCTGGTACGCCTGGCCGGTCTTGGCCTCGGGGGAGAGGTTCTTCGAGATGATCTGCAGCTGGGTGAAGAACTGCGAAACGATCATCAGCACGACGAGCGTGAGCAGGATGATGATCGCGACGGTGTTCTGACTGTTGAACGCGTCGATCAGGGTCTCATGGAGCGACGCGACGCCGAAGAGTTTGGCATCGTAGAACTGCTGCGTCAGCTCGTTGTTGAGCAGGCCGACACCAGCGAAATCCGGTCGGTCGGCGATGAAGCGCACGTCGTTGAGGACACTGAACAGCGCGAAGAAGATCGGCATCTGCACCAGCAGCGGCAGACAGCTCGAGACCGGCGTCGTGCCGTGCTTCTTGTAGAGAGCCATCGTCTCGCGGCTCATCGCCTCGCGAGAGAGCTGGTCGCGCTTACCCCGGTACTTCTCCTGAACCTTTCGCAGTTCAGGAGCGATCTCCATCATCTTTCGCTGGCTCTTGATCTGCCGGACGAACAGCGGGATCAGCGCCGCGCGCACCACGATGACGAGGCCGACGATCGACAGCACCCACGTGATGCCGTCTGCGGGCGGAAGCCCCACCGCGGTGAAGAGCGTGTGCCACGCGACGAGCACGAGCTCGACCACCCATTTCAGGGGCCAGAGGATGATGCCGATGAGATCCATGTGACGGATCAGTCCTTTCCAGGGGTGGCAGCCACGACGAAGCCGTGAGGGGTGATGCCGTGACGGAAATCGGGGCGGAGGGGAACGTCATCGACGCCGCCCTTCGCCCAGGGGTGGCAGCGCGCAAGCCGCGCCGCCGTCATGGCCGTCCCGACGATGGCGCCGTGCTGCTGCACCGCACCGACCGCATAGGCCGAACAGGACGGGTAGTACTTGCACACATCACCGTACGTGTGGGAGATCGTCGCACGGTAGGCATGGAGAAGACCGAGAAGCGCATTACGAGGGAGCAGCGGCACCGAGGAGACAAGAGCGGATGCGTCGAAGTGCGCCTCGCCGCGGGCATAGGCCGGCAGCACGCTCATGACGCGATCTTCCGTGACAGACACCGGGTGACTTCGTCGCGGAGGTCGGCGAATGTCGCGTTCGCCGCACTGGGGAGGGCGCGGATGACGATGTCCCGCCCCTCGCCGACATCGGGCAACGCCTCTGCACACACCGCTTTCAGCCGTCGCCGAACGGTGTTGCGTACGACCGCGCCGCCGACCTGTCGGCTGACGATAAAACCGAACCTCGGTGCCGTCGAGTCCGCGGCGCGCATCGCGTACGTCACGGTGTGAGCGCCTGCACAGCGGCGCCCCCGCCGGACGACAGCTTTATAGTCCGATCCGCGGGTGAGCCGATGCGACCGCGCGAGCACCGGTCAGATCAAGCGGAGAGCTCGGTGCGCCCCTTGGAGCGGCGAGCCGAGAGGATGGCGCGGCCGGCGCGGGTGCGCATCCGGGCGCGGAAGCCGTGCTTCTTGGCCCGGCGACGGTTGTTGGGCTGGTAGGTGCGCTTGCTCATAGAGATCAACTCCGGATCAGGTGTCACCGGGACGGGGTTCTACCCTTGGAGGACCGGGGACGACGTTACGGGGACTGCCACGAGGGCATAAGTCAACCGACTAAGGCTACGTCGAGATGCCTGAGAACTCAAACCGACGCGCTCTCCGGGCCTCTCGCCGCATTACCAGTGTGACCTACTTCGGCAGTGGCACGACACGCCGCCGCGCCATACAGTGGAGTTTGCTCCCGCGACCCGCGCTGACTAGCGTGGCTCCGGCAGTTATCCACAGGCCCGGCGTGTCGACTCCGCACGGCCTGGGACCGCGAATCTCACCCGGGGGGCACATGGCCGAGCAGGACGCACCAGATGTACCGTTCTGGCCTGCCGTCATGGAGATTCTGGCGTCGGACGAACGTGTCACCCCGCAGCTCCACGGCTTCCTGAACCTCGCCGTTCCTCAGGGTGTCATCGGGGGAACGCTCTACCTCGACGTCCCCAACGACCTCACCGCCGCACAGGTGAACAAGCGCATGCGCGCTCCGCTGCTCGAGGCTCTCTCCCGTGTGGATGTCGACGGCGGTCCGGCCGCCAGTGCTTTCCGCGTCGTGGTCAATCCCGACCTGGTCGCCACCCCGATGTCCGCCCCGGTCGCCCAGGCAGCGGCGGTGGAGCCCAACGGCTCCGCGTCGACGGTCACCGCCACGCTCACCCCGATCCGCTCGCCGCGCGAGGAGCCGATGGAGCCCGCATCGGTGTCCCGCACCGACACGCGACTGAATCCGAAGTACACCTTCGACAACTTCGTCATCGGACAGTCCAACCGATTCGCCCACGCTGCGGCGGTCGCCGTGGCCGAGGCTCCGGCCAAGGCCTATAACCCGCTGTTCATCTACGGCGACTCCGGGCTGGGGAAGACCCATCTGCTGCATGCCATCGGCGACTACGCGATCAGCCTCTACGCCGGCATCAAGGTCCGATACGTCTCGAGCGAAGAGTTCACGAACGACTTCATCAACTCCATCGCCAACAACCGCGGATCAGCGTTCCAGGCCAGGTATCGCGATGTCGACATCCTTCTCATCGACGACATCCAGTTCCTCCAGGGCCGTGCCGAGACGCAGGAAGCCTTCTTCCACACGTTCAACACACTGCATGACCACGACAAGCAGGTCGTGATCACCAGCGATGTGCCGCCCAAGCACCTCACCGGCTTCGAAGACCGCATGCGCAGCCGGTTCGAGTGGGGTCTCATCACCGACGTGCAGGCGCCCGACCTCGAGACCCGCATCGCCATCCTGCGCAAGAAGGCGCAGTCCGAGCGGTTGCACATCCCCGACGAGGTGCTGGAATACATCGCCACCGTCGTCTCCAGCAACATCCGCGAACTCGAGGGCGCGCTGATCCGCGTGTCGGCGTTCGCCAGTCTCAACCGTTCGAACCTGGACATGTCCCTGGCCCAGACGGTGCTGCGTGACATCGTCGATCAGGATGACGCGAACATCATCTCGCCGACCGACATCATCACGGCGACCGCTCAGTACTTCAAACTCACCGTCGACGACCTCTACGGCTCGAGTAGATCCCAGGCGGTGGCGACCGCGAGACAGATCGCGATGTACCTCTGTCGGGAGCGCACCAACCTGTCGCTGCCGAAGATCGGCCAGCTCTTCGGAAACCGTGATCACACGACCGTGATGTACGCCTACAAGAAGATCAGCGACCTGATGAAGGAACGTCGGTCGATCTACAACCAGGTGACCGAGATCACCACGCAGTTGGGTCGCGGCGGGCGCTGACCTCACCGATTTCCCGTGCCGCATGCGTCGCGGCATCGTGCGACGGCGTATGCCGTAATCCGTGCTTGACACGACCCCCTGGGCGACGCCATTATCCGGTTCCTCACAGTGTGGAAAACTTGTGGATAACTCGGCAGCCCTGCGGAATCACTGTGCACGCACTGCACGCACCTGTGGAGAACTGTGGATAAGCCGGGGTTCGCGTTCCGACTGTTCACCCCGTCGTCCGCAGCCGCTCCACAACTCACACGCGTGTAGTTTCCGTGTGATCAGTGGCATCTACCCGGTTCTCCACAGTTTCCACAGCTGTTAACAAGAAGACAGAGAGAGATCTAAAGAAAGCTCATCCGATCACCTCCACAGGCTCGGCCGATGGAGAGAACACGTCCGGATGCGGCGTGATGCGGGCACTAGCATGGGCGAGGCCGACTACTAGCATGAGAAGGCCCAGCCCGACGTCGAGGGAGCACCCGTGAAGTTCCACGTCAATCGCGATGTGTTCAGCGAAGCCGTGTCATTCGTGGTGAAGCTCCTTCCGCAGCGCAATCCGCAGCCGATCCTGGCCGGTGTTCTCATCGAAGCGGGCGACTCCGGGCTGTCACTGTCGGCGTTCGACTACGAAGCGTCGGCCCGCACGACGATCGACGCGACGGTCGATGAGCCCGGCACGATCCTCGTGCACGGACGCCTGCTGTCCGAGATCGCCAGCCGTCTGCCGAATGCCCCGATCCAGATCGCGGTGGAGGAGGACGGTGGAATCCTCCTCACCTGCGGGTCGGCGCGCTTCACCCTGTCGTCGATGCCGGTGCAGGAGTACCCCGCGATCCCCGAGGTCACGGGCGAATCGGGCCTCGTGCCCGCAGAGGATTTCGCCACCGCGATCGCGCAGGTGGCCTTCGCAGCATCCCGCGATGACGTCACGCCCGTCCTCACGGGCGTCCAGCTCGAGGTCACCGGCACCCGGCTCAGCCTCGTCGCCACCGACCGGTACCGCGTGGCGTTGCGCGAGATTCCGTGGGACGGCGGCTCTGCGGCATCCGACGAGGCCACCACCGCCCTCGTTCCCGCGCGCACCCTGACCGAGGTGGGCAAGACCTTCGCCCACGGCGGCGACATCTCGATCGCCTTCTCCGGCGCGGGTGACCGCGAGATCATCGCCTTCACCGCCGGCAACAAGACAGTGACCTCCCTGCTGATCAAGGGCAACTTCCCGCCCGTGCGGCGGCTGTTCCCCGAGCAGACCGAGCACCATGCCGTGGTCAATACCGCCGAACTGGCCGAGGCCGTGCGTCGCGTCTCGCTGGTGCTCGACCGGTCTGCACCGCTGCGATTCACCTTCACCTCCGAAGGGGTGGCCATGGACGCGTCGGGCACCGAGCAGGCCCGCGCGACCGAGTCGGTGGATGCCACGCTCCTCGGCGACGACGTGACGCTGGGTCTGAACCCGCAGTACCTTCTCGAATCCCTGGGCGCGGTGCGCAGCGAGTTCACGCGCATCACGTTCACCTCGAGCGAGAACGCCAACAAGCTCAGCCCGGTGCTCATCACCCCGCAGACCTCGGTCGACAAGGGTGGCGCGGAGTCGTTCAAGTACCTGCTGCAGCCGAACCTGCTGCTGCGCTGAGTCGCTCCGGGCCTCCGGATCGACGTCGGAGCGTCGAACTAGGCTGTCACGGTGATCGTCGAGCATCTGAGTCTGGCCGACTTCCGCAATTACGCGGCCGTCGACCTTGCTCTGCGCCCGGGTCCCAACGTCTTCGTCGGCAAGAACGGGCAGGGGAAGACGAATCTCGTCGAGGCGATCGCCTTCTTCGCCACCCTGGGGTCGCATCGGGTCTCGAATGATGCGCCGATGGTGCGCGACGGAGCCGAATACGCGATCGTTCGTGCACGACTCGCCCATGGGGAGCGTCGCGTGCAGCTCGAAGCCCAGGTCAACCGACAGGGATCCAACAAGGCACGCGTCAACGGAGCGCCCGTGCGCACGGCCGAATTGCCGCGTTATGCGCAAGTGGTGCTGTTCGCCCCCGAGGACCTCCAGATCGTTCGCGGCGATCCGTCGGCGCGACGCCGTTTCGCCGATCAGCTGCTGGTGCAGCGAGCCCCGCGCATGGCCGGAGTGCTCGCCGACTACGATCGCGTGCTCAAGCAGCGCACCGCACTGCTGAAGTCGGCGCGCGCCCGCGGACTCAAAGCCGAGGCCCTTTCGACCCTCGATGTGTGGGACGACAAGCTCGTCACGCTCGGAACCGAGATCATCCGTGCGCGGATCGCACTCGCCGCCGATCTCACCCCGCCTGTCGCCGCGGCGTACCGTGCGATCGCGGGCGAGGATCACCGACCCGAGCTCGAATGGGCCCTGTCGTTCTCGCGCGATTCCGATTCCGATTCCGATTCCGATTCCGACGAGGATGCCACCACCACCGCGGACGAGCCGAGGACAGATGCCGCGTTCGTGGCCATTCCCTCGACCGCCGACGTCGTCGCCCAGTTCCGTGCCGCCCTGGCAGCGCGGCGTCCCGCCGAACTCGATCGCGGCGTCACGCTCGTCGGTCCGCATCGAGACGACCTCGTTCTCCGTGTGCGCGGACTGCCCGTCAAAGGCTATGCATCGCACGGCGAGTCGTGGTCGGTCGCCCTGTCGCTGCGTCTCGCGTCGGCCGAACTGCTGCGGGCCGACTCGCAGCTCGGCGACCCGATCGTCATCCTCGATGATGTCTTCGCCGAACTCGACAGCGGGCGTCGGGGACGCCTGGCGGAGTTGACGGCGGGGTTCGAGCAGGTGATCGTCACGGCAGCGGTCGGCGCCGATGTGCCCGGAGCGCTGCGCGCGCACACGCTCCGGGTCGAGGCGGGCGAGATCTTCGATTCCGAGGACTCCGAGTCACCGGCGCCGGCGGTCCTCGCCGTCGACCGCCTCGGTGGGGGCGTCGCGAATGACTGAGGCCGACGCCGAATCGGTTCCCGAGACGATTGCCACCTACCTGCGTCTTCGCGGTCTCGATCCGTCTCCTCGGGCACTGCGTCGTCGCCGTCGCACACGTGACGTCGACGAGGCGCATCAGCCCTTCGCGCCGGGGCGCGATCCCAAAGGAGTGGCCGACGTGCTCGCCGATCTCACCCGGCAGGCCGGGTGGGAGCCCCAGTTGGCCCGAGAAGACGTGGTGCGCACGTGGAACGAGGTGGCCGGCGAGAACACGGCGCAGCACACCCGTCCAGTGGCCTTCGACCGCGGCATCCTCACCGTCCAAGCCGACTCGACGGCGTGGGCCAAGCAACTGCAGCTGATGCGCGCACACATCCTGTCGGAGATCGTTCGCCGCTACCCCGAGGCGGGTGTGGAGTCCATCCGTTTCATCGGGCCGGACGTCCCCTCCTGGAAATGGGGTCCGAGAGCCATTCCAGGGCGCGGTCCGCGCGATACCTACGGTTGAGCCACGTCCGATCCTGTCCGGACGCATTTCATGCCGCCACAGCGGCGTAGAGGGCGTGAAACGAGTCATCGACTTGATAGACTGTGAAGGTTCGTGAACCGATGTGGAGCGCTGGAAATCTATGACGTCTGTGACCCCTGAAAGCGTTCCCGAAAGCACCGAGCCGCGTTCCGCGGACAACCGCGTGGCAGGCGAATACGGAGCCGACGACATCCAGGTGCTCGAGGGCCTCGAAGCGGTCCGCAAACGCCCGGGCATGTACATCGGCTCGACCGGCGAGCGCGGCCTGCACCACCTCGTCTACGAGATCGTCGACAACGCCGTCGACGAGGCGCTCGCGGGCTACTGCGACGCCATCGAGGTCACGATCCTCGAAGACGGCGCCATCCGCGTGATCGACAACGGCCGCGGCATCCCTGTCGACATGCACCGCACGGAGGGCAAATCCACCGTCGAGGTCGTCTTGACCGTGCTGCACGCCGGCGGCAAGTTCGGTGGCGGCGGCTACGCGGTCTCGGGTGGTCTGCACGGGGTCGGTTCATCGGTCGTGAACGCGCTGTCGTCTCGCCTCGAGGTCGAGGTGCGCCGCCAGGGCCACGTCTGGCGTCAGTCGTATCGCGACGGCGGTGTGCCGCAGGCACCCCTGTCGAAGGACGAGCCGAGCGACCAGACCGGAACGACGGTGACCTTCTGGCCCGACGCCGGCATCTTCGACACCGTCGATTTCGACTACGAGACCCTGCGCACCCGCTTCCAGCAGATGGCGTTCCTCAACAAGGGGCTGCGGATCACCCTGAGCGACGAGCGCGAAAGCGCCGTGTCGGTCGAGGCCGACGAGTCCGGCGAGGAGAAGCCGCACCATCCGCGTGACAGCTTCTTCTACGAGCGCGGCCTGGTCGACTACGTCGAGTACCTGAACAAGGTGCGCCGGGCCGAGATCGTCAACGAAGAGGTGATCGCGTTCGAGTCCGAAGATACCGACCGCAAGATCGCCCTCGAGATGGCGATGCAGTGGACCACGAGCTACACCGAGAACGTATTCACCTTCGCCAACACCATCAACACCCACGAGGGCGGGACGCACGAGGAAGGGTTCCGCGCGGCGCTGACCGCGCTCGTGAACCGGTACGCCCGCGCCAACAACCTCCTGAAGGAGAAGGACGAGAATCTTTCGGGTGAGGATGTCCGCGAGGGCCTCACCGCGGTCATCTCCGTCAAGCTCTCGGAGCCGCAGTTCGAGGGGCAGACCAAGACCAAGCTCGGCAACACCGAGGCCAAGGCGTTCGTGCAGAAGGTCGTCGGCGATCGGCTGGGCGATTGGTTCGACCGCAATCCGGTGCAGGCGAAGAACATCATCCGGAAGGCCATCGATGCCGCGACCGCACGCCTTGCGGCCCGGAAAGCCCGTGAAACCGCGCGCCGCAAGAGTGTCTTCGAGTCGGCAGCGATGCCCGACAAGCTGAAGGACTGCACCAGCAAAGACCCCTCGATCAGCGAGATCTTCCTCGTCGAGGGTGACTCGGCCGGCGGATCGGCCGTGCAGGGGCGTGACCCGCGTACGCAGGCGATCCTCGCTCTGCGCGGCAAGATCCTCAATGTCGAGCGTGCGCGCCTGGATCGCGCGCTCGGAAACAAAGAGGTCCAAGCGATGATCCAGGCCTTCGGCACGGGCATCGGCGAGGACTTCGACATCACGAAGGCGCGCTACCACAAGATCGTGCTGATGGCCGATGCCGACGTCGATGGTCAGCACATCACGACGCTCCTGCTCACTCTCCTCTTCCGCTACATGCGCGGGCTGATCGAGGCGGGTTACGTCTACCTCGCACAGCCGCCGCTCTTCCGGCTGAAGTGGTCGAATGCCGATCATGAGTACGCCTTCAGCGACCGGGAGCGCGACGCGATGCTCGTCGAAGGGCAGGCCCGCGGCAACCGACTGCCCAAGGCCAACGATGGTGGCATCCAGCGCTACAAGGGTCTCGGCGAGATGAACGATCACGAGCTCTGGGAGACCACGATGAATCCCGAGACCCGGATCCTCCGCCAGGTGACCATCGACGACGCCGCGGCGGCCGACGAGATCTTCTCGGTCCTGATGGGCGAAGACGTCGAATCGCGGCGCGGATTCATCCAGCGCAACGCCAAAGACGTGCGCTTCCTCGACATCTGACGACGCGATCCATGCGCGTTCCGTCTCGCGCGAGACGAAACGAAGAAAGTAGAGACAACTGATGGCTGACGACGAGCGTCCTGACGCGAACGCCGGACACAACCACGGACGCATCGACCAGGTCGACCTGCAGCTGGAGATGCAGCGCAGTTACCTCGACTACGCGATGAGCGTGATCGTGGGTCGTGCCCTGCCGCGGGTGGAGGACGGCCTGAAGCCCGTGCACCGCCGGGTGATCTACGGCATGTACGACGGGGGCTACCGTCCCGACAAGGCCTTCTCGAAGTGCACCCGTGTCGTCGGCGAGGTCATGGGTCAGTTCCACCCGCACGGTGACGCACCGATCTACGACACCCTCGTCCGTCTCGTCCAGCCGTGGGCACTGCGGTACCCGCTCGCCCTCGGCCAGGGCAACTTCGGATCACCCGGCAACCAGGGCGCTGCGGCACCTCGATACACCGAGACGAAGATGGCTCCTCTCGCGCTGGAGATGGTGCGCGACATCGAAGAGGAGACGGTCGACTTCGAGCCGAACTACGACGGACGCACCCAGGAGCCCGTCGTTCTCCCCTCTCGGTTCCCCAACCTGCTCGTCAACGGATCCGTCGGCATCGCGGTCGGTATGGCCACCAACATCCCTCCCCACAACCTGCGAGAGGTGGCCTCCGGTGCGCTGTGGGCGCTCGAGAACCCGGATGCCACGCGCGAGGAGCTGCTCGAGGCGCTGATGGAGCGCATCCCCGGGCCGGACTTCCCCACCTCGGCGCAGATCCTCGGCACCCGTGGCATCAAAGAGGCGTACCGTACCGGTCGCGGGTCGATCACCATGCGGGCGGTGGTGAACGTCGAGGAGATCCAGGGTCGCACCTGCCTCGTGATCACCGAGCTGCCTTACCAGGTGAACCCCGACAACGTCGCCGTGAAGATCGGCGACCTCGCCCGTGACGGCAAGATCACCGGCATCGCCGACATCCGCGACGAGACCTCGGGCCGCACGGGTCAGCGCCTGGTCATCGTCCTCAAGCGCGACGCGGTCGCCAAGGTCGTGCTGAACAACCTGTACAAGCACACGCAGCTCCAGGAGAACTTCGGCGCCAACATGCTGGCGATCGTCGACGGTGTGCCCCGCACTCTTTCGCTCGACCAGTTCATCTCGTACTGGATCACGCACCAGGTCGATGTGATCGTCCGCCGCACCCGCTTCCGCCTGCGCAAGGCCGAGGAGCGGATGCACATCCTCCGCGGCTACCTGAAGGCGCTCGACGCGCTCGACGAGGTCATCGCGCTCATCCGCCGGTCGCCGACCGTCGACGACGCGCGCGAAGGCCTGAAGTCCCTCCTCGACATCGACGATCTCCAGGCGGACGCGATCCTGGCGATGCAGCTGCGTCGTCTGGCGGCCCTGGAGCGCCAGAAGATCGTCGACGAGGCGCGCGAGATCGAAGCGCAGATCGCCGAGTTCAACGCGATCCTCGCCGATCCGGCACGTCAGCGCGAGATCATCCGCGACGAGCTGACCGCCATCGTGGAAAGGTTCGGCGACGACCGCCGCACCGAGATCCTGCCCGGATACGACGGCGACATGTCGGTCGAAGACCTGATCCCCGAAGAGGAGATGGTCGTCACCGTCACCCGCGACGGTTACATCAAGCGCACGCGCAGCGACAACTACCGCTCGCAGCACCGCGGCGGTCGCGGGGTGAAGGGGGCGCAGCTTCGCGCCGACGATGTGGTGGAGCACTTCTTCGTCACCACCACCCATCACTGGCTGCTCTTCTTCACCACGAAGGGCCGGGTCTACCGCGCGAAGGCGTACGAGGTCCCCGAGGCCGGTCGCGACGCCAAGGGACAGCACGTCGCGAACCTGCTCGCGCTGCAGCCCGGCGAGGAGATCGCGCAGATCCTCGACATCCGTGACTACAACGTCGCCACGCACCTCGTGCTCGCAACGCGCAGCGGACTGGTCAAGAAGACCCGCCTCACCGAGTACGACACGAACCGTCAGGGCGGGGTCATCGCGATCAAGCTGCGCGGCGCCGATGAGGAGAACGGTGACGAGCTCGTCAGCGCGATGCTCGTGAACGACGGCGACGACCTCCTTCTCATCAGTCGGCACGGGATGTCGCTGCGCTTCACCGCCACCGATGAGGCGCTGCGTCCGATGGGCCGCGCCACCGAAGGTGTGAAGGGCATGTCGTTCCGGGGCGATGACTCGCTCCTGTCGGCCTCGGTGGTCTCGGAAGACGGATTCGTCTTCGTCGTCACCGAAGGCGGTTATGCCAAGCGCACCTCCGTCGACCAGTACCGCAGTCAGACACGCGGCGGTCTCGGCATCAAGGTGGCGCGTCTGACGGAGGATCGCGGCGTTCTCGCGGGCGGTCTCATCGCCTCGGAGGACGACGAGGTCTTGGTGGTCCTTGCCAGCGGCAAGGTGGTACGCTCTGCGGTGGCCGAGGTGCCTGCCAAGGGACGCGACACGATGGGTGTCGTGTTCGCCCGTGCCGGCGACGATGATCGGATCATCGCGATCGCCAGGAACTCCGAGCGTAATCTCACAGAGAACGGCGAGGCACCCGAGGCAGACTCGAGTCTGGCGGCCGACCCAGACCTCCCGGCCGGTGCGGTGCCGCAGGAGGCGGATGCACCCGACACCCCTGAGACGCCCGAAGGAAGTACTGACGCATGAGCACGGTAGCCGACAAGCTCGCCCGTAAATCCAGCAGCAAGACCAGCGCCAAGCAGGTGCGCCTGCGTCTGGTGTACGTCGACTTCTGGTCGGCGGTCAAGCTGTCGTTCCTCGCGGCCGTGGCTGTGGCGATCGTCACGGTCGTCTCGCTGGTCATGATCTACCTCGTGGTGTCGACCACCGGGCTCATCGCCGAGGTCGACGAGCTGCTGGCCAGCTTCACCGACGGCGGATTCGTGCTGGCGCAGTTCCTCGGTCTTCCGCAGGTGCTCGCGTTCGCGGCGGTCGTGGGCATCTTGAACCTCGTCGTGGTCACGGTGCTCGGTGCGGTCATGGCCGGCATCTACAACCTGGCGGTCAAGGTCACCGGCGGCCTGCTGGTCGGCTTCACCTCCAACTGACCGATTCGAGAAAACCGGTCGCGTCCGGTAATCTCTTGGAGGTTGACGACGCGAGTCGCCGACACAATCGGGGCTATAGCTCAGGCGGTTAGAGCGCTTCACTGATAATGAAGAGGTCCCAGGTTCAAGTCCTGGTAGCCCCACCATCCCTGCCCCGGGGCCTTAGCTCAGTTGGTAGAGCGCCTGCTTTGCAAGCAGGATGTCAGGAGTTCGAATCTCCTAGGCTCCACAGCGAAGAAGGGCCGGCCCGGAGGGTCGGCCCTTCTGCTGGTTTAGGGTCGTGCGTATGGACCTGCGCGTCGCCGCGTACGCGGTCGTCGTCGACGCCGCGGACCGCCTCCTCCTCGCACACTGGAACGAGGGGCGCCGGGCCGCCTGGACGCTCCCCGGGGGCGGCCTCGAGCCTGGCGAGGATCCGGCATCGGCGGCCCGCCGCGAAGTCTTCGAGGAAACCGGCTTCGACGTCGAACTCGCCGAACTGCTCGGAATCAACTCCCGCGTCATTCCGGGCAACCGCCGCATCACTCCCGGTGCGACCGAGCCGCTTCACACCCTGCAGATCGTCTACCGTGCGCATGTCACCGGCGGACGACTGCGCCACGAGGTCGGCGGCAGTACCGACCGGGCCGGGTGGTTCTCGCTCAGTGAGGTGGCTCGGCTGCAGCACGTGCGGTTGGTCGACATCGCCCTCGGGATGGCGGGGTACACCGATCAGGAACCGGGCGTCGCCGCCGCGTCGGGTTAGTTTCCCTCTGCCGGCTGCGAGATGTCCGCCACCGTCGCGCCGTAGGCGGCGATCAGCGCATCGGCATCGACGAAGAGGCTGTAGCCGTGCGCGCCCGCGCCCATCGCGATCCGCTCGCCCACGATCCGCTCATCGGCGTAGATCGGCCAGTCGGTGGTGCTTCCGATGGGCACGATCGTCCCTCGCTCGTAACCGGTCGCGGCGAGAGCGGCATCCGGATCAGGAAGCTTCAGACGATTGACGCCGACGACCGCGCGGAGCTTCGGCCATGAGATCGCCCGATCGCCCGGGACGAGGGCGAACAGATACGAGTCATCCGCTCTTTTCACCACCAGCGTTTTGACGATGCCCGCGGGAGGTATTCCGAGAAGCTCGGCCGCCTCGGGAAGGCTCTTCGCCGCCGGACGCTCACGAAACTCGACGGAGAGGCCGCGCTGATCGGCGGCCTCTCTCACACGTTCTAACGCTGAGTTCAAGCGTCGGGGGCGCGCAGCGGGTCGTCGGCCACCCACAGCTCGTCGTCTGCCCGCAGGGTCTGCCAGGCGGCATAGAGCACGCCGGCAGCGGCGGCGACGCCGAGGATGATGGCGATGACGCCGCCCGCGCCCATGCCCTGCTTCTTGGGCTCGAGCACCGAGAACTTCTTCGACAGCGCCTTCGTGGCGTCCTTGCCGTACTTCTCGGCCTTCTTGGAGTACGTCTTCGAGTCGGGCAGCGCCAGACCCTTCCCCTTGGCCAGCCGTGCGCGGGTGTCATTGGCCGCATCCCACACCGACATCGCCGAACCGACCACGGCGCCCGTGGCGGGAATGACACGGTGGGTGAGCACATCACGCGAGACGTCGAGGCTCTTGGTGATGTACGGCTCGGCGTACTTGCCGTACGTGGCCTGCACCTGGGGGCCGAGGTCTTCGCGACCGTACTTGCCGAGCTGGCGGCCGGCTTCACGGGCGACGTTCGCGGCCTGGCCGACGAGCACCTGCTGCGACTCCCACAGATTGTTGGCTTCACGCTGAAGCTTGCGGAGTTCCTTCTTGCGCTTACGGCTGAGGCTCACGGGGCCCTCCCTCTGGACAGGCGTGATCGGACGTTTCGTCCATCTTGCCAGACTGCCCCCTGACCGCCAGGGCTTGCACGGGACTCTGAAAGAATGTACTCATGCCCATTCACACCGCTGTCGCCACGATCCACACCAACCACGGAGACATCGTGGTCAACCTCTTCGGCGACCAGGCCCCCCGCACGGTTCAGAACTTCGTCGGCCTCGCCGACGGCTCGGGCTCCTGGACCCACCCCGCCACCGGCAAGCCCGGCGAAGGCCCCCTCTACAACGGTGTCATCTTCCACCGCATCATCCCCGGCTTCATGATCCAGGGCGGCGACCCGCTCGGCCAGGGCACCGGCGGCCCGGGATACACCTTCAACGACGAGATCAGCCCCGAGCTCGACTTCAACGCCCCCTACAAGCTGGCGATGGCCAACGCCGGTCTCCGCCGCAACGGCCTCACCGGCAAGCCCGAGGGCACCAACGGCTCGCAGTTCTTCATCACCACCGACCCGACCCCGTGGCTGCAGGGCAAGCACACGATCTTCGGCGAGGTCGCCGACGACGCCTCGCGCGCCGTCGTCGACGCGATCGCGAAGGTTCCCACCGCAGCCGGCGACCGTCCGGTCGAGCCGGTCGTCATCGAGTCGATCGACGTCGTCACCGCCTGAGCGGCGGCGCCGCTGACACGGACGTGAGCTCCGACGACCTTCGTCGCAACAGCGACAACTTCTGCTACCGGCATCCCGACCGGCAGAGCTTCGTCCTGTGTCAGCGGTGCCTGCGCACCATCTGTCCCGAGTGCCAGACGCAGGCGCCCGTGGGGGTCATCTGCCCCGAGTGCCTCGCTGAGCAGCAGGCGTCGCGGACGACCGCGCAGAAGAAGGCGGAGCGCCGGTGGGCGCGCCGCCCCGCCGCGGTCGTCGTCGGCGACACCCGGCCCCTCGCGACGTACGCGATCATCGGCCTCACGGCGCTGGTGTACCTCGTCTCGTTGATCCCCGGGTTCGGGAGCACCGTGACCGACACCCTTTCGTTCTGGGCGCCCACGCTCTACCCCGAGGCCTTCGGCGTCTTCCAGCCCTGGCGCCTGCTCACCGTGTCGCTCGTCCACTCGGGCTTCTGGCACATCGGTCTGAACATGCTGGCGCTGTGGCTCATCGGTCGCAGCCTCGAACCGCTCCTGGGCAGATGGCGCTTCATCGCGCTCTACCTGATCAGCACGCTCGGCGGCTCGGTGGCGGTGGCGCTGCTGTCGTTCGGAACCCCCGTCGTCGGTGCCTCGGGCGCGGTCTTCGGCCTCTTCGGGGCGCTGCTCATCATCGGCCGGCACCTCGGTGCGCCGGTGACCGGCATCGCCATCGTGCTCGGCATCAACCTCGTCATCGGGTTCATCCCCGGATTCAACATCTCCTGGCAGGCGCACGTCGGCGGTCTGATCGCGGGACTTCTCGTCGCTGTCATCCTCACCCGGACGCGTGCCCGTTCGCGACGCCCCCTGCAGATCGCCCTGCTCATCGCCCTGACGGTCGGGTTGCTCGCGCTGCTGCTGGTGCCGCCCGCACTCTACTTCTGAGGGCACTTATCCACAGATTCATCCCCACCTGGGGATGAATCACACCGGTGTAATTAGGTCCTGTGGAAAGGACGGATGCCGCGGCATCCGTCTTCGTCCGCCCGCCCCGCTCCGGCTCGCCCGCCGCCTGCCCGCTCCCGCGGAGATTCACCGTGTCTCGTGGGGGGTGGGAGGGTCAGCGCCAGCGGGTGGTCATCAGGAACCCGATGAAGGCGATGCCGAAGCCGATCGCGAGGTTCCAGGCGCCGATGCCGGGGATCGGCCACTGCATGCCGCTGATGTAGAAGACCAGGACCCAGACGAGGCCGATCAGCATGAGGCCGATCATGATCGGCTTGAACCACACCGGGTTGGGGGCGGCTTCGCCCTCCGCGCGCTCGATGAGCGTGTCGTCGTCCCTGCCTGAGCGTGCCATGGGCCCCATTCTATCCGCCAGCGGGATCCCAGCGAGAGGTGGCTACAATCGCCCCGTGGGTGACGAGCGTGACGTGCGGATGACCGAGCCGGCCCTGCGCCGTGATCGCACCGCCCGCGCGGCGTCGTCACAGGCCGCGCCTCCCGGGAAAGCACCGCGTCACGCGAAGCCGAGACCGCGCGTCTCGATCGTCGGCGTCTTCGGTGAACTGCTCATCACCGCCGGCGTCGTGACCCTGCTCTACGTCGGGTGGCAGATGTACCTCGGCGACCTCATCTTCGGCGCACAAGCGAACGCCGAGGGACGGGAGCTGTCGGAGCAGTGGGCGGAGCAGTACGGCGAGGGCCTGCCCGAGGCCGTGCCGACTCCCTCCGACCAACCCGCCGACGCTGAGCCGGCGCCGGCCGAGCCGGTGATCCTCCCCGAGCCGACCGGCACCGAAGACTTCGCCATCATGCGCATCCCGCGCTTCGGCTCGGACTACGCCTGGACCATGGCGGGTGGTGTCACCCGCGCGGGAACCCTCGACAACTTCCGCATCGGCCACTACCCCGGCAGCAAGATGCCCGGCGAAGTCGGCAACTTCGCCGTCGCGGGTCACCGCACCACCTACGGCGCACCGTTCAATCGCATCGCCGAGCTCCACGTCGGAGACGCCATCGTGATCGAGACGCCGGCGGGGTGGTACACGTACCGCTTCCGCACCCTCGAGTACGTCACGCCCGACGAGGTCGAGGTGCTGCTCCCGGTGCCGCAGATGCCCGACGTCCCGGCGAACGGGCGCTACATCACGATGACCAGCTGCAGCCCGATGTTCTCGCTCGCCGAGCGCATCGTCGCCTATGGCGTCTTCGAGTCGTTCCAGCCCTACGCCGACGGACCGCCGGCCTCGCTCACCGAGGGAGTCAGCTGATGTACGCCGCGTTCTGGCGGGTTCTTCCCGGCCCCTGGTGGGTGCGGCTGTTCATCGTGATCGTCCTCGTCGCCGCGATCCTCTACGGGTTGTTCTTCTACGCCTTCCCCTGGGTGAGCCAGTTCGTCAATCCGCAGGAAGTGACGGTCGAGTGACGGCCGACGTGCTCGTCGTCGACAATCACGACAGCTTCGTCCACACCCTGGTCGGCTACCTCCACCAGCTGGGCGCGTCCACCCGCATGGTGGAGGCCGACGCGCTGGATCCGCAGGCTCTCGACGAGACCCTCGAGGGTCACCGCGGCGTCCTGGTCTCCCCCGGCCCCGGCACGCCCGCCGACGCCGGGGCGTCGATCGCGGTCGTGCGTGCCGCATCGGCCCGCCGCATCCCTCTTCTCGGGGTGTGTCTCGGCCATCAGGCCATCGCCGAGGCCTACGGTGCCCGGGTGGGTCACGCCCCGGAGCTGATGCACGGGATGACCTCGGAGGTGCGCCACGACGGCAGCACGCTCTTCGCCGGGCTCACCGACCCGTTCACCGCCACCCGGTATCACTCGCTCGCCATCGAGCGCCCCACGCTCCCGCCCGAGCTGGTGGTGACGGCCGAGACCGAGAGTGGTGTGATCATGGGCATCGCTCACCGCTCCGTGCCGGTGCTGGGCGTGCAGTTCCACCCCGAGAGCGTGCTCACCGAGGGTGGTCACCGGCTGCTGGGCAATTGGCTCGAGACGCTCGGTTTCCACGGGGCTGCCGAGCGCGGCGCCACGCTGAGCCCGCGGCGCTGACTCCGTTCGCCGACGCGAGGAGAATCGGCCGAGGCGAGGGCGATCTCGCGCCGGCTGTACTCGCCTCGGCCGATCGTCCGCGTGCGAGAAGGAGGATGCCGCGGCTCGAGCCTGCGCGACAGAGCCTGCGCGACGGAGCCTGCGCGACGAAGCCCCTCGCCGGAGCCCCAGCGACGGAGTCCCTCGCCGGCTCAGGCCCCGGTGCAGTACGTCAGGGTGATCGTCGACCGCACCGGCACATCACCGGGGGCGAGGGACTGCTGCGACACCGTCGTCGGGTTCGTCGCGGGGCAGCCGGGGTCTTCCGCGGTCTCGACCGTGAGGCCGAGCTCGTCGGACTGCAGCTCGCGCGTCGCGGCGTCGACGGTGTAACCGCGGTAATCGAGGATCGTGACGTTTCCCGTGGCAACGACGAGGTTAACCACCGTGCCGGCCGGCACCTCGGTGCCCGCGTCGCGATCGGCCGAGAGCACCATGCCCGCCTCGCGGCCGGGGTCGTTCTCGGTGCGGATGGTTCCCACGCGGAGCCCCGCATCGGTGAGCGCCTGCGCCGCGGCATCCCGCGTCAGTCCCTCGAGGGTGGGCACCGTCGCAAGATCCTGACCCTCGGAGAGCACGACGAGCACGCCCTGCCCGGGCGAGACCGAGACGCCGGAGGCGGGGTCGGTGCGGATGACCGCACCCTCGGGCACGTGGACGCTGGGTTCGGTGATCTGGGACGGAACGAGGTCCTGCCCCTCCAGCTCCACCACGGCGCGCTCGTAGGTCATGCCCGACACGTCGGGGACGATCCGGGCGCTCGAGGGCACCTCGTTCGACGGCTGGATCGTCACCGCCCAGAACAGTACCGAGATCAGCAGAACCGCCAGCAGCGCGACGCCCGCCCAGATCCATGCGACCGGCGGGCCCGCCTGGGTGCGCTTCATCGTGGTGTCGGTGCTGAGCTGACGCAGTGATCGCGCGGTCTCGGCAGCGGCGCGCGGGTTCGGACCGTAGAGCTCGCTGGTGAGGGCCCCCACCTGACGCTTGGACGGGGCCTTGCCGTCGATGGTGGCATCCAGTGCCTCGCGGAAGCCCGCGGCATCCTGGTAGCGCTGGAAAGGATCCTTCGCCAGCGCCCGCAGCACGACGGTGTCGAGCGCGCGCGGCACGGTCTCGACGATCTCCGACGGGGTGAGCGGGGTCTCGCTGACGTGCTGGTAGGCCACTGCCACCGGGGATTCGCCACGGAACGGCTGACGACCGGTCAGCAGCTCGTAGAGCACCACACCGGTGGAGTACAGATCGGCGCGCGCGTCGACCGGCTCGCCCTTGGCCTGCTCGGGGGAGAAATAGGCGGCGGTGCCGAGGATCTGCGTCGTCTCGGCGACGGTGGACGATGAGTCCGACACCGCGCGCGCGATCCCGAAGTCCATCACCTTGACCTGGCCGGCGTCGGTGACCATGACGTTGCCGGGCTTGATGTCGCGGTGCACCACGCCGGCGCGGTGCGAGTACTCCAGGGCCTCGAGGATGCCGTCGACGTAGCGCACCGCATCCGAGACGGGCACCGGGCCCGCGGCGATGATGTCCTTCAGCAGGCGCCCGCGCACGAGTTCCATGACGATGAACGGCACCGGACGCGTCACTCCGTCGACGCCGGACTCGGAGTCTTCGCCGGCGTCGTACACGCGCACGATCGCGGGGTTGGCCATGCGACTGGCTGCCTGCGCCTCGAGCCGGAAACGGGTGCGGAAGGCATTGTCGTCGGCGAGATCGCGGTCGAGGATCTTGATCGCGACCTGACGGCCGAGCGTCAGGTCTTCGCCGCGGTACACCGTGGCCATCCCGCCGCGACCGATGATCTCATCGACGCGGTATCGCCCTGAAAGCACGCGCGTCTCAGTGGTCACAGTCACCCCCTGGTGGAACGGGTACAGCCTAACGGACGGTCCCGAGGTACTCCCTGAGACCGGATCGGATGCCGGGGATCAGCCGTCGGCGCCGTCGTCGCCGCCGCCTTCGCCGCCGCCGTCGGTGGGCGAGGGCGAGGGTGCGGCCTCGATCGTCGCCTGGGCTTCGGGCGAGTTGCCGGAGGTGCGCTCGCCGGAGGGTCCTCCGGTGCAGGTGACCGTGTAGGTGACGAGCACCGTGCCGCTGGCGTTGTTCGGCACCGACAGCTGCGCCTGGCGCGTGTTGGTGTCGAACGGCATGGTGTTCTGTCCGTTGGAGAACGTGCCGTTCACCGCGGTCAGCGTGTAGGCGCCGGGCGATCCTTCACCGGCGGGGCAGGCGTAGCCCTGCCAGTTAACGGTGAGGGTGCCGCCGGGCGCGACCGTGCCCGAGCTGAGGGTCGGCGCGGTCGGCTGCGGCAGCTCGGTCTGCGGACCGTAGAACGACAGCGTCAGCACCTGGTCGGGGGTGATGGATCCCTGCGGCTCGTAGTCGTACACGAGCGAGACCTCATCGGCGGTGGGTGCGGCGTTGCCCTGCTGGCAGTTGACGGTGAGCACGCCGGCGTCGAGCGCCGCCGCACGCGCGGTGTCGCAGTCGACGCCGACGAGACCGAGTGCGTCGAGGTCGATGCGGTCCTGGGTGGGCGTCGCGGACGGAGTCGTCTGGGAGGGCGTCGGGCGCGAGGTCGTCGTCGACCCGGACGGGTCGGGCGACGGGTCGCCCTGGTTGGCGAACAGGGCCCAGAGCGTCCCGCCGAGCACGAGGAGCAGGATGACGATGAGGGCGACGAGCGGCCAGGTCCAGCGGCTGCGCTTCTTCTTCTCCGGCTCCTGCGGCTCGGCGTAGTCGGGCAGCGGCGCCGACAGGATCTGGGTCGCCGCGGCCGTCGCACCGGCAGGGGCGAGCAGTTGGGTGGCGTCATCGGCCAGCACGGCGGCACCGGCGACGGCGGGCACCGCGGCCGCGGCCGCCGCGAGGTCTCCCCGGCGGAGAGCGGATGCCGCCCGCGCGACCGCGGCGGCGGAGGCCGGTCGATCCTCGGGCTTCTTCGCGATCATCGCCATGACGAGGTTCTGCACCGGCTGCGCGACCGTGGGCGGCAGCGGCGGAGGCTGCTCGTTGATCTGCGCCATGGCGATCGCGACCTGCGACTCGCCGGTGAAGGGGCGCTTGCCGGCGAGGGATTCGTAGGCGACGATGCCGAGCGAGTAGGTGTCGGTCGCAGGAGATGCCGGGTGACCCGATGCCTGCTCGGGCGAGAGGTACTGCACGGTCCCCATGACCTGACCGGTCGCGGTCAGCGGCACCTGGTCGGCGATGCGGGCGATGCCGAAGTCGGTGATCTTCACCCGGCCGTCGGGGGTGATGAGGAGGTTGCCGGGCTTGATGTCGCGGTGCACCAGGCCCGCCGCGTGCGCGGCCTGCAGCGCCGCCGCGGTCTGCGCGACGATGTCGAGGGTCTTGTCGGTCGACAGTGCGCCGTCGCGCTCGAGGATCGTCGACAGCGCCTCGCCGGGCACGAGCTCCATGACGAGGAAGGCCGAGCCCGCCTCCTCGCCGTAGTCGAAGACGCTCGCGATCCCCTCGTGGTTCACGAGGGCCGCGTGCCGGGCCTCGGCGCGGAAGCGCTCGAGGAACCCGGGGTCGCCCATGTACTCGTCCTTGAGGATCTTGATCGCGACCGTCCGTCCGATGACGTGATCGGTCGCCTCCCAGACCTCGCCCATCCCGCCGATGGCGATGCGCGAGTCCAGCTCGTAACGTCCTCCGAAGGTCACTCCCTGCGTCGGTCTCATCTTCCCAACACCGCCTCCATGACCGTCTTCGCGATGGGCGCCGCGATTGTGTTCCCGCTGCCGGACTGGCCCTGTCCGCCACCGTCTTCGATGACCACCGCGACGGCGACCTGGGGGTCGTCGGCGGGTGCGAAACCGGTGAACCAGAGCGTGTACGGCTCGTCTGATCCGTTCTCCGCCGTGCCGGTCTTCCCGGCCACGTCGACCCCGTCTATTCTTGCACCGCTCGCCGCGCCGTCCTGGACATTGGCGACCATCATCGCCACCATCTCCTCGGCGAGATCCTCATCCAGCGCGCGGCCGAACTCGGTGTTCTCGAAGGTCTGCTGCACCGACAGATCCGGCCCGATGACCTGATCGACCATGCGGGGATTCATGACGACACCGCCGTTGGCGATCCCCGCCGAGACCATGGCGATCTGCAGCGGCGTCGCATCGACCTGACCCTGGCCGAACCCGGTGAGCGCGGTCTGCGGGTCATCCAGTGCGCGGGGGTAGGGCGAGGCGGTCGAGGTGAGCGGGATGTCGAAGCTCCGATTGAAGCCGTACTTCTCGGCCTCTTCGCGGATCGCAGTGTCGCCGAGTTCGACGGCGAGCTCGGCGAAGGGGATGTTGCAGCTGAGGCGCAGCGCCTCGGCGAGCGTGACCGTCTCGCCCGGACCGCACGCACCGCGGCTGGCGTTGTAGACCACGTTGCTCGACTGCGGCAGCTGGTACACCGCGGGGTTCGGCAGCTCGGACTCGGGCGTGTAATCGCCGGAAGCGAGGGCGGCCGAGGCGACGACGAGCTTGAACGTCGACCCCGGCGGGTTCAGATCGCCGCCGATCGCGCGGTCGATGAGCGGGTCGGCCGGGTCGGCCAGCAGCTGCTCGTAGGTCGCGTTCACCTGCTCGGGGTCGTGGATGGCCAGCGAGTTGGTGTCGTAGCTCGGGCTGGTCACGAGCGCGAGCACGCGGCCGGTGTCGGGCTCGATCGCGATGACCGCGCCCTGCAGGTCGCCGAGGGCGTCGTAGGCGGCCTGCTGCACCGTGGCATCCAGGCTCAGTTCGACGTTCGAGCCGCGCGGCGGCTGTCCGGTGAAGATGCGCTCGATGCGGGAGAGGAACTGCGCGTTGGAGGTGCCGCTGAGCTCGCCGTTCATCGCCTGTTCGATTCCGGTCGACGCGCCCAGAGCGGGGTTGATGTAGCCGGTGACCGGTGCCCACATGTCGCCGTTCTGATACACCCGCTGCCAGCTGTAGACATCATCGGAGGGGACGGATGACGCGATCTCGATCCCGCTCGCGACGATCGAGCCGCGCTGCACCTCGTACGAGTCGTAGAGCGCGCGCGTGTTGGCCGAGTTCGTGGCGAGGGTCTCGGCCTGGATGACCTGGATGATGCTCGTCGACCCGAAGAGGGCGAGGAACATCAGCAGCACGATGATGCTGAGCCGGCGCAGTTCCTTCGTCATCCGATCACCACCCGGGGGCGGCTGCGCACGGCGTCCGAGATGCGCAGGAGCAGGGCGACGATGATCCAGTTCGCCACGAGCGACGAACCGCCCGCCGCGAGGAACGGGGTCGTGAGGCCGGTGAGGGGGATGAGGCGCGTGACGCCGCCGACCATGATGAACACCTGCAGCGCGATCGTGAACGCCAGGCCCGTGGCCAGGAGCTTGCCGAAGTCATCCTGTCCCGCAAGCCCGATGCGGATGCCGCGGCTGACGAAGACCATGTACAGGCAGAGGATCGCGAAGACGCCCACGAGCCCGAGCTCCTCGCCGAGGCTCGGCAGGATGTAGTCGCTCTGCGACAGCGGGGTGATGTACGGGCGGCCCTGACCGAGCCCCGTGCCGATGAGGCCGCCGTGGGCGAGCCCGAAGATGCCCTGGACGAGCTGATAGCTGCCCCCGGAGCGCTCGATGATCTCGGGGTCGAACGCGTTCAGCCAGTTGGCGAAGCGCCCGCCGACGTAGGGCAGCACGCGTGAGGCGAGGAAGGCGCCGGAGGCGGCGAGGGCGACACCGATCAGCACCCAGCTGGTCTTGCCGGTGGCGACGTACAGCATCGCCACGAACATGCCGAAGATGAGCGTGCCGGTGCCGAGGTCGCGCTGCATGACGATGATGCCGAGCGAGACGAGCCAGATCACCAGCAGCGGACCGAGCTCTCGGGCCCGTGGCCAGGTCATGCCGAGGAACCGGGTGCCGGTGGAGGTGAGGCTCTCCCGGGTGCGGACGAGGTAGCCGGCGAAGAAGATGGCCAGGGCGATCTTGGCGAGCTCCCCCGGCTGGAACGACACGAAACCGAGCGAGACCCAGACATCGGCGTTGGCGTTCGTGCCGAGGCCGGGGACGATGGGAAGCAGCAGCAGGGCGATGCCGGCGAAGCCGGAGACATAGGTGTAGCGGAAGAGCACCCGGTAGTTGCGGAGGAAGATCACCACGACCACCGCGGCGACCACCGCGATGGCCGCCCAGGCCATCTGGCGCGTCGACGCGGCATCCCATCCCTCGTCGCGGATCGCGATGTCGATCCGGTAGATCATCGCGATGCCGAGGCCGGTGAGGATGGTGGCGATCGGGACGACGAACGGATCGGCGTCGCGCGCGCGGAAGCGCAGCACGATGTGGAGTGCCAGCACCAGCACGGTGAGGCCGCCGCAGTAGTAGAGGAACGTCGGCTCGATCGCGCCGATCGCCCCGAGCTGCACGAGGGCGACGGCCGCCCACGTCAGCGCGCAGGCGAAGAGCAGCAGGAACAGCTCGCGGTTTCGCTGCGTCTGCGGCACGCGGATGCGCTTGAGCGCGCGGATCACCGCGGTGTCGGTCGAAGGGGCGTCGGGTCGGGTGACGCCGGGAGGTGCGGTCATGAGTTCGCCTCCGCGGCGATGCGCAGTCGATCGACGATCGTCCGGGCGTCGTCGAGCGATTGTGCGGTGATCGTCCGTTCGACGGTCGTGCGCGAGAACGGGGGGAGGTCGGTCAGGTCGATGCCGGTGTCTTCGAAGGGGGTCGACAGCGGGAGGGGACCGATGTCCTGCTGGACGCCGCGGTAGATGACGACCGTGTCGTCGTCGGCTCCGACGAAGTAGCGGGTCTGGGTCCACTGGTACGCCAGGATCAGCGTCGTGGCGATGGCGGCGATCACGAGGATCAGCCCCGCGAACCACGCGATCCGTCGCCGGCGCGCGCGGCGCCGGTCTTCTTCGATGAGCTCCTCGAGGAACTCGGCGTCGGGCTCGAAGTGGGTGGGTTCGTTCGCCGCCCCACGGTTGGGGTGCAGCCAGCTGCTGCGTCCGGGGCGGGCGGCGGGCACCTCGACGCCGATCGGGTTCGAGGCCGAGCCGACGATCGTGGGGGTGCCGAAGAAGACCGGATGCTGCCCGCCGACGTCGACCAGGACGATGGTGACGTTGTCGGGGGCACCGCCGTCGAGGGCCTGCTTGAGCAGCGCATCGGCGGTGCGGCCCGGGGCGAGGCCGAGCCCGAGGGCTTTGGCGGTATGCGGGTCGTCGACCACGCCCGACAGTCCGTCGGAGCACAAAAGCCACCGGTCGCCCGGCTGGGTCGGCATGATGAACGTGTCGACCTCGGGATCGGGATCCATGTCGCCGAGCACCCGCATGAGCACCGACCGGCGCGGGTGGTAGCGCGCCTCCTCCGGGGTGATGCGGCCCGAGTCCACCAGGCGTTGGACGAAGGTGTGGTCGGTGGTGATCTGGGTGAGCGCGCCGTCGCGGTACAGATAGATGCGCGAGTCGCCGATGTGGGCGATGACGGCATAGTCGTCGACCATCAGCAGCGCGCTGACGGTCGTGCCCATGCCGGCGAGCTCGGGCTTGACGCCGACGGTGTCGATCAGGTGCTGGGCGGTCTCGGCGATGGCGTCGCGGAGCGCCCGTTCGGCCGTCGCGGTCGACGAGAACGAGTCATCGAGGTCACGCAGCCTCTCGATGGCGAGGCTCGAGGCGACATCCCCGCCCGCGTGGCCGCCCATGCCGTCGGCGACGACGAAGAGGTTCGACCCGGCATACCCGGAGTCCTGGTTGTTGGAGCGCACCTTGCCGGTGTGCGAGATCGCGGCGCTCGAGCCCTGGAAGACCATGAAGGAGGGGTCCGTCCGCTACTTCCGGAGCTCGAAGGTGGTCGCCCCCACGCGGATCGGCGCACCGACGGTGATGGCGACCGGCGCTGACACACGCGCGCCGTCGTGCCAGGTGCCGTTGGTGGAATCGAGGTCCTGCAGCATCCACTGATTGCCCCACAGCATGATGCGGGCGTGGTGACTGGAGGTGTAGTCGTCGCGGATCACGAGGCCCGATTCACTGGAGCGTCCGATGGTGAGCGGCTCGCTGCCGAGCGGCAGTTCGAGACCGGCCTTCGGGCCGCTGGTGATGACGATGCGCGAGACGGTGGTGGGGGTCGCCGGTCCGCCCTTCTGCGGGGCGGCGGGTGCGGCGGCGGGGCGCGCGCGGGCGACGGGCTCCGTGAGCGCCGAGGGCGAGGACGGCGACTTCGTCACGGCGGGGCCGGCCGGGGCGGCGGCCGCGGCGGCCGGCTCGGGCATCTTCCGGGCCTTCATGCCGAACAGGTCGGCGCGCAGCGAATACACCACCGCGAAGACGAAGAACCACAGCAGCACGAGGAAGCCGATGCGCAGAAGCAGGAGGGTCAGTTCACTCACGACAGCGGCCCCTGTTCGCGGATGTCGAAGGCGCGCGTGGCGTCGGGGGCCGGCCGGGAGGGCCGAGGAGGGACCGCCTGCGCCACCACGCGGAAGACGATATCGGTTCGACCGATCGTGATGGTGGAGTCGGGCGCCAGCGGTGCTTCGCTCACGCGGCTGCCGTTGAGAAGGGTGCCGTTGGTCGAGCCGAGGTCGCGGACCATGGCGCGCTCGCCGTCCCACAGCACCTCGACGTGCTTGCGGCTCGTCCCGGCATCCGAGATCGTGACGTCGGCGTCGCTGCCGCGGCCGATGACGGTGCGGCCCTTCAGCAGCGGGTGCCGCTTGCCCTCGACGTCGATCACGCCGCGCCACGACACCGCACCTTCGGCGCTGGAGCTGTCGACGCGGAGCGTTCCCGTGGAGAGCTGATCGTCGCGCTCGAGGGTGATGGTGACGGGGCCGGCAAAGCTGTACCCCTGCGCGCGCGCGTGGGTGTGCACGAGGGACTGGAGTTCTTCGGCGAGGGCCGGACCGATCGCGCGCATCCGCTCATCGTCGCTCGGGGCGAGACGAACCGTGAAGGTGTGCGGGGTGAGGATGCGGTCGCGGCTGACGACGGCGGCCTTCTTGTCCAGTTCACTGCGAAGCGCCGAGGCGATTTCGACAGGCTGGATCCCGCTACGGAAGGTCTTGGCGAAGGCGCTGTTGACGGCGCGTTCGAGTCCCTTCTCGAAGCTGTCTAGTAGTCCCACGGGGCTCCTCAGGCAGGCGATCCAGTCGGTACATGTTAGTTGTCCAGTCTGGACAGGCGATCCACACCGCGTCCGACCCGCCGTTCCCGGGATTCCGTCGGACACTCTCCGCACGCCGTGCGCGGGGCCGCGACCCGTCGAAGAACGCGGTCGCGCAGCATCCCGAACCGCACTTTCTGTCGTCTCGCGTGCGACGGCGAAGGTTCGAGTGCGGCGGCAGGCGGCGCCGGGGGCCGCCCGGGAGCCGTGATATCCTCGGGAAGTTGAGTTTCGCGGGTCGATGATCCGTGGCTCGCGCGAGTGGCGGAATAGGCAGACGCGCTGGCTTCAGGTGCCAGTGCCCGAAAGGGCGTGGGGGTTCAACTCCCCCCTCGCGCACAGCGACGAATCAGCCCCCGACCGGGGATTTCCCGGGCGGGGGCTTCGTCGTTCGCGGGCGGCCTGCGGCCCCTGCATGATCGACGCGTACGCGATCCTGTCAAGACGTAGAGCCGCAACGGCCCCAGGGTCATGCTGGAAACGCGGGGCGCCAGCCGCCCCGTGTCGCGCACGACGAGAGGACGATGATGTCAACGAACAGAGCTGTCGCGTACAAAGGGCCCGGAAAGGTCGAGGTGATCGACACCGCCTACCCCGAGTTCGAACTCAAGGACGGGCCGGGCGTGAACCCGGCGAACGTCGGCCGCAAGGTGCCTCACGGAGCGATCCTCAAAACGGTGTCGACGAACATCTGCGGTTCGGACCAGCACATGGTGCGCGGCCGCACCACGGCTCCCGCGGGCCTCGTCCTCGGGCACGAGATCACCGGTGAGGTCGTGGAGGTGGGCCCCGACGTCGAGTTCATCAAAGTCGGAGACATCGTCTCGGTCCCCTTCAACATCGCCTGCGGCCGGTGCCGCAACTGCAAGGAGGGCAAGACGGGGATCTGCCTCAACGTCAACCCCGACCGACCCGGCAGCGCCTACGGCTACGTCGACATGGGCGGCTGGGTGGGCGGCCAGGCCGAGTTCGTGCTCGTGCCCTACGCCGACTGGAACCTGCTGAAGTTCCCCGACCGCGACCAGGCGCTGGAGAAGATCCTCGACCTGACGATGCTGTCGGACATCTTCCCCACGGGCTTCCACGGTGCCTACACCGCCGGGGTCGGACCGGGTTCCACCGTCTACATCGCCGGTGCCGGTCCCGTCGGGCTCGCCGCGGCCGTGGGCGCCCAGCTTCTCGGTGCGGCGGTCGTGATCGTCGGCGACCTGAACGAGGAGCGCCTCGCACAGGCACGCTCGTTCGGCGCCGAGACCGTCGATGTGTCGAAGGGTGACCCGAAGGACCAGATCGAGCAGATCCTCGGGGTGCCCGAGGTCGACTGCGCGGTCGATGCGGTCGGCTTCGAGGCGCGCGGCCACGGCGCGGACTCCAGCCACGAGGCGCCGGCGACCGTGCTGAACTCGCTGATGGACCTCACCGCCGCCGGCGGCGCCCTCGGCATCCCCGGGCTCTACGTCACGGGCGACCCGGGCGGCATCGACGAGGCTGCTAAGGTCGGCTCGCTGTCGCTGCGACTCGGGCTCGGGTGGGCGAAGTCGCTGTCGTTCACGACGGGCCAGTGCCCGGTGATGAAGTACAACCGCCGGCTGATGATGGCGATCCTCCACGACAGGGTGCAGATCGCCAAGGCCGTCAACGCCACGCCGATCTCACTCGACGACGCCCCGCGCGGCTACGAGGAGTTCGACCAGGGCGCGGCGCGCAAGTACGTGCTGAACCCGAACGGATACATCAAGGCCGCGTGATGACGCGCCCGTGCTCGCGGGGCGAACACGCCCCGCGAGCACGACGTCACATCCCCGCTCAGCGGAACCGCCGCCGATACGCCAGCGCGGCGCCGAGGTAGGCGACCACGAGGATCCCTCCGCACCAGACGAGGGCGATCCAGAGGTCCGCGCCAGGAGCCTCGCCCGCGAGAAGCGCCCGCATCGCGTTCACGATCGACGTGACCGGCTGATACTCCGCGAACCACCGCACCGGCCCCGGCATCGTGTCGGTCGGAACGAAGGCCGAGCTCAGGAACGGCAGGAAGATCAGCGGGTACGAGAAGGCGCTGGCGCCGTCGACGGTCTTCGCCGTGAGTCCCGCGATCACGGCGAGCCAGGTGAGCGCGAGGGTGAACAGGAGCAGGATGCCGCCGACCGCGAGCCATGCCCCGAGGCTCGCAGGGCTCCGGAACCCGATGACGAGCGCCACGGCGACGACGACGGCCAGAGACACCGCGTTCGCCACGACGGACGTGAGGACGTGGGCCCACAGCACCGATGACCGAGCGATGGGCATCGATTGGAAGCGCTCGAAGATCCCGCCCTGCAGATCGAGGAAGAGCCGGTAAGCGGTGTAGGCGACGCCCGACGCCACCGTGATGAGCAGGATGCCGGGAAGGAGATAGTCCACGTACGACTCGCCTCCCGTCTGGATGGCCCCGCCGAAGACGAAGACGAACAGGAGCAGGAAGGCGATCGGCATCACCGCGGTGGTGACGATCGTGTCGGGGCTCCGCAGGATGTGGCGGAGCGATCGACCGGTGAGCGCGGCGGTGTCGCCGACGACGTGCATGGTCACGGGGTGTCCTTTCCGCCGACGATCGCGAGGAAGATCTCCTCGAGGCTCGGCTGCTTCTCGACGTACTCCACGCGCGCGGGCGGAAACCGCCGCTTGAGGTCGTCGAGGGTGCCCTCGGCGATGATGCGGCCCTCGTGGAGGATCGCGATGCGGTCGGCCAGCTGCTCGGCCTCGTCGAGGTACTGGGTGGTGAGGAGGATGGTCGTGCCGCCGCGGGCGAGCTCGCGGACGGCATCCCACACGTCGATGCGTGCCTGCGGGTCCAATCCCGTGGTCGGTTCGTCGAGGAGCACGACAGGCGGGTCGCCGATCAGGCTCATCGCGATGTCCAGGCGTCGTCGCATGCCGCCTGAGTAGGTCCCGACGCGGCGGCCGCCCGCATCCGTCAAGGAGAAGCGCGCCAGAAGCCCGTCGGCGACGTCGCCCGGATCGGAGACGTGGCGGAGCCGGGCGACGAGGATGAGATTCTCACGACCCGTGAGCACCTCGTCCACCGCGGCGAACTGGCCGGTGAGGCTGATCGTCTCCCTGACGCGCGCGGCCGCGGTCGCAGCATCCTGTCCCTAAATCTCGACCGATCCGGCGTCGGCGCGAAGGAGAGTGGCGAGGATGCGGATCGCCGTCGTCTTACCCGCGCCGTTGGACCCGAGGAGCGCGTAGATCGAGCCCGTCGGCACATCGAGGTCGACGCCCCTCAGGACCGCGAGGTCGCCGAAGGCCTTCTCGAGCCCGCGGATCCGCACCGCGGACCGGACATCGTGGGTCAGCGGTGTGCTCACGGCGTCTCCTCCTTCTCCGCCTGCTCGATCGCCGCGGCGAGCCGCTTCTGCTCCTTGGTGATCCACGATCCGATGCCGTAGTTGGACGTGAAAGCGTCGACGAACTCGACCGGATCGTCGCCGACGACCTCGCGCACCGGCGTGCCGTCGGCGGCAGCGCTCTCGAAGAGCTCGGCCAGGTCGTCGAACATCTGCAGCAGCAGCTCGCCCTGGTCGGTGCCGCCGTTGTACATCAGGTAGCGCTCCACGCCCTTGGCTGCGGTGCGGTACGGGGTCGGCAATGCCTCGATCCGCGCGCGGTACGCCTTCCAGCGCCGCTTGTCGGCGAGCGATCCGGTCACCCACTCGATCCAGTTGGTCATGATGATCTCCCTTCGCGGAGCTGTTCCAGTCGTTCGGAGAGGAAGCTCCAGGTCCTCCAGAACTCGTCGAGGTAGTCGCGGCCGGCGGCGTTCAGGCTGTAGACCTTGCGCGGCGGGCCCTTCTCCGACGGCACCTTCTCGACATCGACGAGACCGCGCTGCTCGATGCGCACCAGGAGCGCGTACACGGTGCCCTCGGCGATGTCGGTGAACCCCTCGTCTCGCAGCCACGTGGTGATCTCGTAGCCGTACGCGCGACGGGTGGCGAGGATCGCGAGCACGATCCCCTCGAGGATGCCCTTCAGCATCTCTGTGGTCTGCTTGCCCATCGGTGCCTCCCTCAGTACTCAGTGTTGATGAGTACCAGTACATAGTAACGCTGACTACCGAAAGCGCAACAGCGCCTTGAATGCGCGGGGCGAACGGACGCGGCGGCGGCGCGGGCGCCGGCCGTGGGAGAGAGGATGCCGCGGAGCGGCGTCAGTTGCCGTCGAGAACGGGGAGCAGCGTATACACGGCTTCTTCGACGTCGCGTCCGACGCCGGGCGCGAACGAGGTCGTGCGAGACACCTCGGTGAAGCCGCACCGCGTGAGGACAGCGCGGGAGGCCGCGTTGTGCACGGCCACGCGAGCGAAGAGCGGACGGACCGGTTCACGCGAGACCAGCAGGCGCAACGCGTGCGTGGCCACGCCCCTCCCCCACGCGTGGCGGGCGATCCAGTACGTCGCCTCGCGGTCGCCGTCGACGGTGAACGACCCGACGGCGCCGGCGAACGCGCCGTCTTCGGTGACGATGCGGTAGGTCACATCCGGGTCGGTGCGGATGCGCGCGATCCAGCGGTCGAACGCCTCGCGGTCGTCCGGATCGTCGGCGGTGAAGGCCGCGAGCTCCACGGCGGCGCGGTCTCGCATCATCTCGAACACGGCGTCGAGATCGTCGTCGTCGAGGTCTCGCAGTTCGATGTGGCCCACGTGGCCAACCTAGCGAGGGTCGTCCCCGCAGGGCGAGGACAGGTGGTTCAGCTCCATGAGGATGCTCTCGGCCGCGTGGCCGTCCCGCGCGACCACGGCATCCCGGAGACGCCGGTACCGGGCGGTGCGGAGGTCGACGTCCTCATTCGGCGGCGTCCACCCCTGCAGGTTCCGCTGTATCGCGAGACCTGCCTCGCGCATGATGGTGATGAACACGTGGTTCGCCGTCGCCCGGATCAGCAGCTGGTAGAAGGCCGTCGTGCTCCCGAGGAGCCCCAGGCCGTCGTCGCGCTCCGAGCGATCGATGAGGGCGTTCACGGCGTCGACCAGGTCGGCGTGCTCCTCGGGGGTCGCTCGAGCAAGTCCGAGGATCGCCGCGTCGCCGGCGACGTACGTCATGAACTCGGTCGTGTGCGGATAGGCGTCGGGGTGCGGCTCCTTGACCCGTGTGTACTTATTCGCGGCGACCTCGACGAGGCCGAGGCGTTCCAGACGCTGCAGCGCTTCCCGTACCGGGGTGCGCGAGACGCCGAGTCGGGAGGCGAGTTCGACGTCGCGAAGGCGATCGCCCGGCCGCAGCGTGCCGCGCAGGATGGCTTCACCCAGCACCGCATAGACGTCGTCGCCGAGCGCCGTGCCCTCGCGGGGCGTCAGTGGAGCGAACTCGTCATCTGTCATGGCGGGACAAGTGTATTCAACCGAAACATCAGCTCGCATCCCTGCTGATATATCGGTACAGTTTGCACTGTCGCGACCACGCGTCGTCCCTGTGGCGACGCTCGCGACATATCCGGGGGGATCCGTCGACGCCCGGGCCTCGAGCTCTCTGCTCGGCCCGGGCGGACGATGGAGCGGGGTGCTTCGCCGTGAGGCGGCATCCGTCGTCGTCTTCTTCGCAACGTTTCTGTCACCATCTCCCGGCGGGGCGCCGGCCTTCGTTAGCGTGGGTCACGCCACGCGGGCACCGGGTTCGCGGGTGGAACGAAGGCAGTAGATGAGCACGCAGGGCACGGTCAAGTGGTTCAACTCCGAGAAGGGCTTCGGCTTCATCGCACCGGATGACGGGAGCGCCGACGTGTTCGCGCACTACTCGGCGATCCAGGCGAGCGGCTACCGCTCCCTCGAGGAGAACCAGCGCGTCGAGTTCGAGGTGGCGCAGGGCCCCAAGGGCCTGCAGGCCGAGAACATCCGCCCCGTCTGACGCAGGGGCTCAGTCCTTTCCGCGCACCAGCTCCAGGCCCGCGCCGGCGAACTGTCGCAGGGTGGCATCGGGGAGGAACGCGCGGGTGAGGCCGGCCGCGATCCGCGAGAGGTCGCCCTCGTCGCGGTACAGCAGGTACATCGTCTCGTAGCGCGGGTTGAACTTCTGCTTGAACCGGTGGAGCGACCGGAACCCGTAGACCGGCTCGAGCATCTGCGCGAGGCGGTCGGTGAGGTCGGCGATGACCCCGGTGTCGGCCGGGTTCTCGTGGGCGAGCGGCGCGCCCGAGAGCGAGAGCACGGCCGCGCCCTCGTCGGCGAAGTGCCGCGCCGATGATCCGATCAGGAACTCCATCACCGGGCCGAAGCCGCCCTCGCGGCGGCGCATGAGGTCGAGCGTCCACCCGCGGACCTCGCGGCCCGCGCCGTAGACGGGGAGCCACGAGAGAAAGCCGTCGACGTCGCCGGCGGGCGACAGCGCCAACGCCAGGCGCACCTCGGGGTCGGCCGCCTCGATGAGCGTGCCCAGGGTGAACCGCATCTCGGGGAGGCCCTTGTCGCCCACCCACGCCTCCGAGATCGCGCGCAGCTGCGCCTGAACGCCCCACGGCTCGTCGCCGAGACGCGTGATCCGGAACGTCATGCCCTCGCGCTCGGCGCGATTGAGCGACGAGCGCACCGCGCCCCACGCCTTCCCCGTGAACTGCAGACCGGGAAGATCGACGATCGTATCGTCGGCGACGACGAGGCTCCGCCATCCCTCGGGAACCGCCGCGCGAGTGGCTTCGCCGGCGCTGAAGAAGCAGGGGATCAGGCCCGCGCGCTCGGCCGCGTCGGCGAACTCGCGCACCGAGGCCGGCCGCGAATCCTCCGGCCCGAGCGGATCGCCGAGGGCGATGGCCGTACCGAGGTGCCGCTGGTAGGGCACGACGCCACCGGTCGTCCGGGCGTAGGCCATGCCCTCCCACGTCGCCATCCACGACAGGGTGCCGCCACCGTCGACGCGGATCATCTCCTTCACCTCGGCGACCGTCGGCACCGGCGTCGCTCCGAGCCCGCGGCGCGGCTTCGCGCGGAACGCGGCGCGCACCCAGATGAGGTAGACCACGAGCATCAGCCACAGCGCCGCCGAGACGAGGCCGATCTCGGTTTCGCCATCGATCACGACCTCGACCTGCGCCTCGGTGCTCAGAGTGATCGCCACCAGGATCAGCACGCCGACGAGAACATTGAGCACGCCGAGGATGACGGCGAGCACCCATGCCCACCGGCGCCCGAGACGCAGGCCGTTGGCGATGACGGCGATGATGACGGTGTCGACGGCGACGTCGAAGAAGCCGCCCGAGTCCGGCTCGGTGGGGCCGAACGGCCCGTTGGTCGGCACGATGATGAGGGCGATCTGGATGACGCCGAGCACGACGATCGACACGAAGGCCAGCAGCCGCTGCTCGCGCACCGTGATGCGCTGAAGGCGCAGCGACCGATCGACGAAGAGGATGAGCACCACGGCGACGACGTGCTCGAGGTCGGGGAGCGCGCCCCAGAACAGCAGCGCGACGAAGACGAAGCCGAGCAGGACGAGCCACGCGCGCACCCGCCACGGCGGCGGGAACAGACCGACCGCCGCCGCGATGCACGCCATCGTGCCGCCCGAGGCGCCCACATCCAGCGCGGCCGCCTCGGTCTGCGCCCACTCCCACGGCAGAAGCGCGGCGAACCACAGCAGCAGCGCCGTGGCACACACGGCGAAGAGCTGGCCGATCCAGAAGTACGCCAGGGCGACGCGCGTGCCGCGGTGGTATTCCAGATAGGCCATACCCCAGAAGCCGGCGATGGTGAAGACGTACACCCACGGCTGGTTGACGAAGAACGTGCCGGTGATCGGTGTCCACCACCGCCCCTCCAGAAGCGCGGGAAGGCCGTACGCAACGGTCTCGTAGAGGTCGGCGTCCTCGAACGCGCGCCACAGTCCCTGCCAGATCACACCGGCGGCGAGGATCAGGGCGACCAGGGTGAGCGTCGCCGGGATCCGACCGATGACCCGGATGACCGGATGCGGCGTGTGCGACGACGCACTCGCGGCATCCTTCGTCGTGATCCCGCCCGCGTCGTCGCCCGCCCCCGCCATGGCACTCACCCTAGCGAGGGCTCGCCGGCTCACGCGGGATCGATGGCTCCACCGCTGTTCGCGGCGTACTGTGCGAGCGCCTGGGCGTCTTCGGCGTGCCGGAGCGCGCGCCGAGCGGCGTCGAGCGCCTCGACCGGATCCTGAGCCTGCCGGGCGGCGGCGAGGTCGCGCTGCGCGGAGATGAGGCGCGCTCGCGCATCCGCGCCGGTGCGCACCCCCGACATCGCCGCTTCGGCGAGGGCGACGCCGTTGCGCGCGGCGGCGAGGGTGCCGGGCAGGGCGGTGCGGGCGCCGCGGAGCCGCTGCTGCGCGGTGCGCGCATCGCCGAGGGCTCGGTCGAGGCGGTCGCGCAGGCGCGCGATCTCGCCGATCGTGTGGGTGGGGCGGCGCGCCGCTCCCGCCTCGAGCGCGTCGAGGGAGGACGCGACGGCGCGGATCTCGTCGCCGAGGCGCTCCGCGTCGGCGGGTTCGAGCTTGGCCCGGATCGTCGTCGCCGCCCGCAGCGCAGCCCGTGCCGAATCGAACTCGTCCGAGAGCGCCTGCGATGCCTGCGTGATGAGGCGGTAGGTCTCCTCGAGCGTCCGGGCATCGGCCTCGGCGCGGCGGAGAGCCCGCTCGCCCGCGGCGAGCTCGGCGAGGGCATTGCGGGTCGGATCGGCCGCTGAGCGCGACGCCTCGGCGAGGCGCTCCTCGGCCTCGTCGGCCTCGGTGACGGCCGCTCGGGCTGCTGCCGCGGCATCCTTCCATTCGCGCTCGTCGAACCGGGCGAGCTGCGCGATGAGGGCTTCGGGATCGCCCATCGCCGCCCGCACCTCGGCCAGCCGTGCCTGCGCCGAGCGGACCTGGTCGGCGGCCGAGACGTGCGCGGTCACCCACGCGGCGTGCGCGGTGCGGGCGCCGTCGACCGTCCGGAGGGCGGCTTCCACGCGTCGGGTGACCGCCTCGGCGGCGCGCCGCACGCGCGCGGCCTCCTCGCCGCCCTCGAGCCGCCCGGCCAGGCGCCGGTACTCCTCGAATCCGTCGTCGCGCACGTGCTGTGCGGTCATGCGCGCGCGGCGCAGGGTCGTCGGGGCGTCGCCGCCGTAGAGCGCCCCCGACAGGCTCACTTCGATGTCGAGGTCGTCCACCGCGTCATCCAGTCTCACCAGGGCGCGACCGGCGTCGTTCCGCGCCGCCTCGGCGGCGGCGCGCGCCTTGGGCGAGCGCCGCGAGCGTCGCAGTGCGATGAGCCCGGCGACGACGGCGAGGGCTGTCACACCGAACACGACGGCGGCAGGGATCACCCAGCGGAGGAGGTCGTCGGCCTGCTCGGTCATCGGGCGCCTCGCTCAGCCGTCGCCGTCGGAGGAGTCGTCGGAAACGAGGAGGAGCCTCCGCAGCTGCGCCGCATCCGAGACGACGGCCTGCGCCCCCTCGGCTTCATGGGGCCAGCTGAATCCCCACGTGACGAAGATCACGGGCACCTCGTGCTCGGCGCCGCCCTCGATGTCGTGGTGGCGGTCACCGATCAGCACGGGTCGGTCGGTGTCGACGCCGGCGGCCTCGAGGCGGCGGAGGGCCTCGGCGACGATGTCGGACTTCGCGCTCAGCGTCTTCTCGTCGGGGGTCGCCCCGGCGATCGCGGTGAAGAGGGGCGAGAGGTCGAAGTGGTCCATGAGGGCGACCACCTGCACTTCCGGCTTCGAGCTGGCGGTCGCCTGCGGGATGCCGGCGGCATGAGCGTCCTGGATGATCTCGGCGATGCCGGGGAAGAGCCGCGCGTCGGTGGTGTAGCCCTCCTGCTTGCCGAGGGCGCGGTAGAACGCCACGGCCTCGGTCGACTCGGCGGGCGTCATGGCGACATTCACCTGGAACGACTCGTACATCGGCGGCCCGATCCAGTGGGCGAGCTCGTCCCGCGTGGGCGCGGGCTTGCCGAAGTGCTCGAGGGTGACGGTGAGACGGCGGAGGATGCCGACCGAGGCGTCGATGATCGTGCCGTCGACGTCCCAAAGGATGCAGGTCCAGGGTGAGCGCGTCGACATGACCTCCACGCTACAAGTCCGCGGAGCGCGCACGGACATCCGGTCAGAAGAGCCGCAGGTGCCCCGAGTCGACGCCCTTCATCTCCTCGTAGTCGAGGGTGAGGCACCGGATGCCGCGGTCGGCGGCCAGGACCCGCGCCTGCGGCTTGATCTCCTGGGCGGCGAAGACGCCGCTCACCGGCGCGAGGTGCGGATCGCGGTTGAGCAGCTCGAGGTAGCGGGTGAGCTGCTCGACGCCGTCGATGTCGCCGCGGCGCTTGACCTCGATGGCGATGGTGCCGCCCTCGGGGTCGCGCAGCAGCAGGTCCACGGGTCCGATGGCGGTGGGGAACTCCCGCCGTACGAGCGAGACCCCCTCCCCCACGATCGTGACCTGTTCCGCGAGCAGCCGCTGCAGGTCGGCTTCGACGCCGTCCTTCTGCAGGCCCGGGTCGATCCCGAGGTCGTGCGACGAATCGTGCAGCACCTCGTACAGGTGCACCAGCAGGGCGTCGCCGGTCTTGGCGTGCGTGACGCGCCACTGCTCGACGACGCCGGCCGCCGCGGCATCCTCATCCGGCGTCTGCACCGTCAGGGTGCACGGCGGACTCATCCAGTTCAGCGGCTTGTAGGAGCCGCCGTCGGAGTGCACGAGCAGACTCCCGTCGCCCTTGTGGACGAGCAGACGCGTCGCGAGCGGGAGATGAGCGGTGAGGCGGCCCGTGTAGTCGACGGAGCAGCGAGCGATGACCAGGCGCACCCGTCGAGCGTAGTCGCCGAACCGAGGTGATGAGGAGGCTCAGTGGTGCGGGTGCCCGGCGCCGACGGTCGACCCGGCGATCGGGCGCGCGGCAGGAGAGGCGATGCCGGATGCCACGATGAGCGCGACCAGGATGAACAGCGTGTTCAGCAGCCCGATCTGCTCGCTGATGAACCCGAGGATCGGCGGCCCGCAGAGGAACGCCACGTAGCCGATGGTGGCCGCCGCGCTCACCCGGGCGGCCGCCCGGGCCGGGTCGTCGGCGGCCGCGGACATGCCGAGGGGGAACCCGAGCGATGCGCCCGCACCCCAGAGCGCCGCGCCGACGAAGACGAGCGGCAGGTTGGGGGCGAGGATGAACAGCAGAAGGCCGATCGCGGCGGTGACCGCCAGGATCCTGAGGGTGTTGACACGACCGAAACGGTCGACGAGCGGTCCGCCCAGCACGCGCACGACGGTCATGCTGACCGAGAAGACGGTGAGCCCTGCGGCGCCCACGGCCTCGGTCGCACCGTGGCCCTCCACGACGCCCAGGGCCAGCCAGTCGTTGGCGCCGCCCTCGGCGAAGGCCATGCCGAGCATGATCACGCCGAGCGCGTAGGTGCGGGGTTCGCGCCAGGCCGACAGGTTGGTGTGCAGGCGCGTGCGCCAGTCGACTTTCTCGCCCGGTGTCGGGTCTTCGGCGAGCTCGCGGGCCGGAACGGCCGGGTAGGTGGCCAGGGCGATGGCGAGCACGACGACCGCCATCGTCACGGTGTGGGCGAGCACGTTGATGCCGGCCGCGGCGGCCAGGGCGCCGACGCCCGCACCGATGACGGTGCCGAAGCTGAAGAAGGCGTGGAAGAGGGGGAGGATCGTCTTGTTCGACTGCTTCTCGATCGCCGCGCCGTCGACGTTCATCATCACGTCGACCGCGCCGTTGCCGAAGCCGAAGAGGCACAGGCCGAGCAGCACGATCGCGTACGAGGGGACGGCGTCGGTGCCCACGCCGACGATCGCGACACCGGCGGCGAAGGTGATCATCGCGCCGAGCATGCCGCGCTTGGCACCGAACCGGGCGAGCACAGCCGACGCGAGGGAGAGTCCGAGGATGGACGCGATGCCCGCGCCGAGGAGGAGGAACCCGATCTCGACGTTGTCCACCCCGAGCGCGCTCTTGATGGCCGGCACCCGTGACGCCCACGTCGCGATGCTGAGGCCACTGGCCATGAAGATCGCGAAGACGGCGGTGCGCCAGCGCACCAGCTGAGGGCGGGTCAGGACGAGTTCCACCCGAGAAGGATACCGAATCGTTTCGATCCGCGGAACGGCGCGGCGGTTACGCTGGATGGATGAGACGCACCGACGAACGGCGCCGTGCCACGATCGCCGATGTCGCCCGGGCAGCGGGGGTGTCGGCGTCGACGGCGTCGGTCGTCTTCAGCGGCAAGACGCCGGTGTCGGATGCCACGCGGACGCGGGTGCTCGACGCGGCGGCGTCTCTCGGCTACACCGGACCCGATCCGCGGGCGGCTTCGCTGCGGCGCGGGCGGTCGGGCATCGTCGGTGTCGTCTTCGAGGAGCACCTCGGCACGGCCTTCCTCGACCCGGTGAAGACCCTGATGATGGACGGCCTCACCGAGGGCGTCGCCGAGCTCGGTGCGGGGCTCCTCCTCCTCCGCGACGACGAGACGGCCGAGACGGCACCGTCGCTCACCACCGCTCCGATCGACGCCGCCGTGCTGATCGGATGCAGCCCGCTGATGCGTCGATCGCTCGACACGGTCCGGGCCCGCGGCATCCCGGTGGTGGTCATCGAGGGGGATGCCGGAGGGGACATCCCCCGCATCGGTCTGGACAACAGGGAGGCCCAGCGCCACGCAGCGCGGCACCTGCGGGCGCTCGGCCACGAGGACGTAGTGGTCCTGACGCTTCCGGTGAACGCCGACCGCCCGCGCGGATTCTTCGGCCCTGAGGTCGAGGTCACCGTCGACGTCACCCGCGATCGTCTCGCCGGCGCGCGCGACGTGTATCCCGATGCGCCCGCCTACGCCGCGGCAGGCAGCTTCATCGACGAGGGGTTGGCGGCGGGCCGCGATCTGCTGGCGGGTCCCGACCGACCCACTGCGGTGATCGCGCAGAGCGATCTGCTCGCGGCGGGGGTGATCCGGGCCGCCGAAGAGGCGGGACTGCGCGTGCCCGACGACCTCAGCGTGACCGGGTTCGACGGCATCGTCGTCGATGGGCTCGCGCCCTACTCGTTGACCACTCTCGTCCAGCCGGCAGCCGACAAAGGACGCGCCGCCGGACTGGCCGTGGCGAGCATGCTGGAGGGTGGGAGCGCTGTCTCGATGCACTTCACCTGCGCGTTCCGCGAGGGGAACACGTCGGGTCCGGCGCCGGTCGCCCAATAGAATGGACCCGACCCCGATCGCCTGAGTCGTGCTGCCCGGCCGACCGACGACCCTGAGGAGGCCGCATGTTGGTCTTCCTCGGAGTGTTCGCGGCGGCCGCGCTGATCCTCCCCTGGTTGGTCCATCGCCTCGGCGCACGCGCGTTCTTCTTCGCAGCCGCGGTGTCGGCCGGTGCCTTCGTCTACACGGTGATCCTCGGACCCGGTGTGCTCGCCGGGAACATTCCGTTCGAGTCATACGACTGGATCCCCCCGCTCGGCATCGAGCTGTCGATGCGGATGACCACGCTGTCGTGGGTCCTCGCGCTCGTCGTCACGGGTGTCGGCGCCCTCGTGCTGCTGTACTGCCGGTGGTACTTCCGTGACAACGCCGAGGGCCTCGGCCAGTTCGCCGCGGTGCTGCTCGCCTTCGCGGGAGCGATGTACGGGCTCGTGCTCACCGACGACCTCGTCGTGCTGGTGATGTTCTGGGAGGTCACCAGCGTCCTGTCGTACCTGCTCATCGGGTACTACCACCGCCGCGGCGCGAGTCGTCGCTCGGCCCTGCAGGCCCTGCTGGTGACGACCCTGGGCGGCCTGGTGATGCTGATCGGCGTCGTGCTGCTCGTCGTCGACACCGGCACCTCGAGCATCTCCGAGATCCTCGCCGCCCGGCCCGAGGGCCCCGTCGTCGTGGCCTCCCTCGTGCTCCTGCTCGTCGGCGCGCTCAGCAAGTCGGCGGTCTTCCCGTTCCACTTCTGGCTCCCCGGCGCCATGACCGCCCCGACACCTGTCAGCGCGTACCTCCACGCCGCAGCGATGGTGAAGGCCGGCATCTACCTCATCGCCCTGTTCGCCCCGTTCGAGGCGAACGAACCGGGGTGGCGGCCCATCGTCGTCTCGCTCGGTGTCTTCACGATGCTGCTCGGCGGGTTCCAGGCCCTCCGCGAGACCGACCTCAAGCGCCTCCTGGCGTTCGGGACGGTCAGCCAGCTCGGGTTCCTCACCGTCATCCTCGGGTACGGCGTCCGCGACACCGCACTTGCGGGGCTCGCCCTCCTCCTCAGCCATGCGCTGTTCAAATCCGCGCTCTTCCTCGTCGTCGGAATCATCGACCGTCAGCTCGCCACCCGCAACATCGGCGAGCTGTCGGGGCTCGGCCGGCAGGCGCCGGTGCTCGCGACCCTGTCGATCGTCGCCGTCGCCTCGATGGCGGGATTGCCGCCGACGATCGGCTTCGTCGCCAAGGAGACCGCGCTGACCGCACTCCTCCATCAGGCGCAGGGCGGCGAGGCCTGGGCGATCGTGGGCATCCTCGGTGTCGCGGCGGGTTCGGCACTGACGATGGCCTACGGCATCCGGTTCGTCTGGGGAGCCTTCTGGACCAAGCGCACCGGACCCGACGGCGCGCCACCGAAGCGCACCGAGTGGCCCGGCGCCCCGGCGGGATTCCTCGCCGCCCCGCTGATCCTCTCCGCCCTCACCCTCGTCGCGGGGCTCGCGGCCCCGGCCGTCGACACGGTGCTCGCCACCTACGCCGACGAGGCCCCGCTCGCCACCCCGGGCGTGGAAGAGCCCGAGCCGTACTACCTGGCGCTCTGGCACGGTCTGGAGCCGGCGCTGTTCATCTCACTGGGCACGATCGCGCTCGGCGCGGCGATCTTCTGGGCGACGGTGCGAAAGGATCTCTCCCGGCGCGTCCTGCCCTTCGAGGCGTTCGACGTCTACAACGCCGTGCTCCGCGGCATCGCCCGCCTGTCGGTGGCCACGACCACGTTCACCCAGCGCGGGTCGCTGCCGGTCTACATCGGGACGATCTTCATCGTCTTCGTCGTCGCCGAGGCGACCGCCCTCATCATGGGCGGTCCGGACTGGCGGGCGGACGTCGACCTGTTCCAGGATCCCGCCCAGTTGGCCATCGCACCCGTGATGATCATCGCGGGACTCATCGCCGTCCGCGCGAAGAAGCGATACACCGGCGTCGTGCTGGTCTCGGTGACGGGGCTGGGAATGGCCACGCTCTTCGCGATCAGCGGCGCCCCCGACCTCGCGCTCACCCAGATCCTCATCGAGACGGTCACCCTCATCGCGTTCGCGCTCGTGCTGCGGCGGATCCCCTCGCGGATGGGGGAGCACAACGCCTCGGTCGCCGCGATTCCGCGGGCGCTCGTGGCCGGCGCGGTCGGCATCACGATGATGGCGGTCGCCGTCATCGCGACCGGCGCGCGTCTGCAGGATCCGGTTTCGGTGGCATGGCCCGACCTCGCATACGAGCTCGGGCATGGACGCAACGTCGTCAACGTCGCCCTCGTCGACATCCGCGGGTGGGACACGATGGGCGAGCTCGGCGTGCTCATCCTGGCGGCGACCGGCGTGGCATCCCTCGTCTTCGTCACCGACCGCAAAGACAACCTCACCGCCACCAACGCCCTGCCTCGCGTGGGTGGACGCGATCGCCGTCTGCTCGTCGAGACCCCCTCAGGCGTCAAGCCTCGGAACGCGGGGAGCGGGCGTCAGCGCATGGCGTGGCTCGTGGGCGGTCAGCAGGTGCGTCCGGAGAACCGCTCGATCCTCCTCGAGGTGATCGTGCGCATCCTCTTCCACTCGATCATCATCGTCTCGCTCTATCTGCTCTTCGCCGGCCACAACCTGCCCGGCGGCGGCTTCGCCGGGGGTCTGGTCGCCGGAATGGCGCTGGTGATGCGGTACGTCGCGGGCGGGCGGTACGAGCTCGGAGTCGCCGCGCCGACCGACGCCGGACGCCTTCTCGGGGTCGGGATGTCGATCGCGGTGGGCTGCGCCATCGTGCCGCTCCTCTTCGGCGCACCGCCGCTGACGAGCACCTGGTTCGAAGCCGAGCTCCCGATCCTCGGCCACGTGGAGTTCGTCACCTCCACCCTGTTCGACGTCGGGGTGTACCTCGTCGTCGTCGGCCTCGTGCTCGACGTGCTGCGCTCGCTCGGCGCCGAGGTCGACCGACAGATGCAGCGCAGCAAGGCCAGGGGGGTGAGCGTGTCGTGAGCGTCTCCCTCACCCTCATCCTCATCATGGGCGTGCTCTTCGCCTGCGGCGTCTACGCGATGCTGGAGCGCAGCCTCACCCGCGTGCTCATCGGCTTCCTCCTCCTCGGCAATGCGGCGAACCTGTTCCTCCTCGTCGTGATCGGCCAGCCCGGCATCGCCCCGTTCTTCGGATCCGGCGAACCCGAGGAGATGTCCGACCCCCTTCCCATGGCGCTGACCCTGACGGCGATCGTCATCACCTTCGCGGTGTCGGCGTTCCTCCTCGCCCTGATCTACCGCTCGTGGCAGCTCGGTCAGGCCGATACGGTCACCGACGACGAGGCCGATCTGGCGGTGCGCGATCGCGGCGCCGCCGACGAGGACATGATCGACGACGAGACCGAGATCGAAGACACCGATGACGACGCCACCACCGACTTCGTCGGCCTCGACACCGCGCCGATCACGGTGCTCGGCAGCCGCGACATCTCCGGTGTGCAGGATGACGCCCCGGTGAACCTTCCCGAAGCGTCGCGTCGGTCGCGGCGAGGCGACTCGACCGAGCGAGGGGGAGACGCATGATCGCCCTCGTACCGCTTCTCGCGACCCTCCCGCTCCTGGGCGCTGCACTCGCGCTCGTGGCCGGCCGGCATCGGCGCACCCAGGTCGCCATCTCGATCGTCACGTTGACGACGGTCACGGTCATCGCCGCGATCCTGCTGGTCGTCGTCGATCAGGGCGGCGATGCCCTGGCCGTCTCGGTCGGCGACTGGCCGATCCCCTTCGGCATCGTGCTCTACGTCGATCGGCTCTCGGCGCTCCTCATCGTCGTCTCGAGCATCGTGCTCCTGGCGGTCCTGCTGTTCTCGGTCGGCCAGGGTGCGGCCGACAACGACGACGAGACGCCGGTGTCGATCTTTCACCCGTCGTACCTGCTGCTGGCGGCGGGGATCTTCACGGCCTTCATCGCCGGTGACCTGTTCAACCTGTACGTCGGGTTCGAGATCCTGCTCGTCGCCTCCTATGTGCTGATCACCCTGGGGAGCACCGAGAACCGCATCCGCACCGGCGTCGTCTACATCGTCGTCTCGCTCGTCTCGTCGATCCTCTTCCTCGCGGCGATCGCCGCGATCTACGGGGCCCTCGGCACCGTGAACATGGCGCAGATCTCCGAGCGGATGATGGAGCTTCCGCAGGACACCCAGACGGTGCTGCATCTGCTGCTTCTCGTGGCGTTCAGCATCAAGGCCGCCGTCTTCCCGCTGTCGTTCTGGTTGCCCGACTCCTACCCGACCGCTCCGGCGCCGGTGACCGCGGTGTTCGCGGGCCTGCTGACGAAGGTCGGCGTTTACGCGCTCATCCGCACTGAGACCCAGCTCTTCAACGACAACGACCTGAACTTCCTCCTGATGTGCGTCGCGCTCGCCACGATGATCGTCGGGGTGCTCGGTGCGATCGCGCAGGCCGAGCTCAAACGCATCCTCTCGTTCACCCTCGTCAGCCACATCGGGTACATGATCTTCGGGCTCGCGATCGCGACCCCGGCGGCGATCGGCGCGACGATCTACTACACCGTCCACCACATCGTCGTGCAGACCACCCTCTTCCTCGCGGTGGGGCTCATCGAGCGCCGCGCGGGAAGCACGTCGATCCTGCGGGTGAAGGGGCTGATGCGGGCCGCGCCCGTCATCGCGGTGCTCTACTTCATCCCCGCCGTGAACCTCGGCGGGCTCCCGCCCTTCTCGGGCTTCATCGGCAAGTTCGCCCTCTTCGACGCCGCCGCCGAGGTCGGCACCCCGATCATGCTCGTGCTGATCGTCGGCGGCATCGTGACGAGCCTTCTCACCCTTTACGCGCTGATGCGCGCGTGGAACCTGTCGTTCTGGCGCGAGGACGACGACTCCACCGAGACCGAGGCGCGCATCTCGTACCTCGGCCAGGCGCCCGCCGCGGGCATCCAGACCGAGCGGCGCGTGATCCCCCGCATCATGACGGCGGCGACGACGGGGATGGTGGCGATCACGGTCGCGCTGACGGTCTTCGCCGGGCCGCTCTACGGCGTGTGCGAACGCATCGGCGCCGCGCTCCTCGAGCCGATCCAGCTCGTGCAGCTCGAGGAGGAGGCGGACTCATGAGCGAGGATCGCGCGACTCCGCCCCCGGCTCGCGGCATGCTCGGGATCACGTGGCGTCAGCTGCCGTTCTTCCTGTGGCTGATCGCTCTGTGGATGCTGCTGTGGGGCCAGTTCACCGTGCTGGCGTTCCTGACCGGTCTCGTCGCGGCAGTCGTGGTCACGCGCGTGTTCCGGCTGCCACCCGTCGCGCTGTCGGGTCGCCTCAATCTCTGGTACGGCCTGGTCTTCGTCGTGACCTTCCTCGTGGCGCTCGTGCGCGGCTCGCTCCTGGTGGCCTGGCAGACCGTCCGCCCGGGGAAGCTCCCCGGATCGGCCATCATCGCCGTGCACCTGCGCACCGATGACGACCTGATCATGACCCACACCGCGGTGACCTCCTCGCTGATCCCCGGTTCGCTCGTCGTGGAAGCCGACCGAGACCGTCGCGTGCTCTACCTGCACGTCATCGGGGTGGATGACGACGACGACATCGACCTGCAGCGCAAGACCGTGCTCGGCTGGGAGGCGCGGATCGTGCGCGCCGTCGGATCACGGGCTCAACTCGACGTCATCCGTGAAGCGACGGTCGACACCCCGCGACAGGGAGGAACGCCGACATGAGTACCGTGCTCCTCATCGCCATCTTCGTGATCTTCGTCGTCGCGGCACTGCTCACGCTGTGGCGCATCGTCGTCGGTCCGTCGATCCTCGACCGCGCCGTGGCATCCGATGTCCTCCTCACCGAGGTGCTGTGCGTGCTGGGCGCGGAGATGGCCATCAATCAGCACACGCGCACCCTTCCCGTTCTGCTCGTGATCGCGGCGGTCGGGGTGTTCGGATCGATCTCGATCGCCCGGTTCGTCGCACGGAAGGACACGGCAGAGCGATGACCGATGCTCTCGACCTCGTCGCCCTCGTGCTGATCCTCGCGGGGAGCCTGCTCTGCCTCACGGCCGCCATCGGTCTCCTGCGGTTCAACGATGTGGCCTCGCGTCTGCACGCGGCGACCAAGCCGCAGATCCTGGGCCTGCTCCTCATCTGCATCGCCATCGCACTGGCGCTGGAATCGTGGCCGGTCGTCGCCTTCCTCGTGCCGGTGATGCTGCTGCAGATGGCGACCGCCCCGCTCTCGGCCCACATGATCGCCCGTCAGGCGCACCGCAACGGCACGATCGACGACCGTGATCTGCTCGTCGACGAACTCGCCGAGCAGAAGCAGACCCCGCCCGCCGCGGGGGGCTGACCCGGCCGCCCCCTGCTCTTTCAGTCCGAGGGGATCAGGCGCAGCGTGTGCGTGGTCGTCGCCGCGACGGCGTCGGGGGTGAAGGCCCAGGGAAGAAGCTCCGCACGCTGCCACGCCGGAGTCTGATCGACGTAGTTCGGGTGGAAGGCGTGGCCGCTCGCACCGGTCAGGTGATGCCAGCCCGACCGGTCGAGATCGCCGAGGTCGACGACCATGCGCATCGACGGCACGGTCACGGTCTCGAAGCCCTGCCCGAGCACCCATCCTGTCGCGTTCGCCACCGACGAGCCGCCGCCGACGGGGTAGGGGCCGCGATTGAACAGCATCTCGATCGGCGCGATGCCCGAGGTTCCGAACGTGTCATTCGTCAGATCGAGGGCATGCAGGGTGCCCCACTTCCACATCCGGGGGTTGTCGCCCTGGAGCGTCACGAGCCGCTCGTACGCATCGGTCGCGGTGCGCTCGAGCATCTCGGCCTGCGACGACACGTCGAGCCCCTCGTTCTGCCACCACGGCGACGACGGGTCGGAGAGCAGGGTGTCGACGACGAGGAACTTGCGGGCCTGGTTTCCGAGGGGAGCCGCGGTATCGCGCTCGCGCACGAAGATGTTCTGCACCAGTTCGTCCCAGAGCACGTTGGCGTAGGCCGCCGCGGCGGAGCCGGCGTGGTTCTGGCCGTCCCACCCGCCGAGGAGGTCGAGCGCAGCATCCGTTCCCGCGTCACCGGTCTGAACGCCGGCGTACGCGGCGATGAGACGCGGGCCCATCCACATGGCGTTGTCGGCCTGGATGTCGCGCATGTCGGTCGCGGTCAACGGTCCCGCCGCGATCCGCCGCTCGAGCATCTCGACGATGCGGGCTCCGCGCCAGCCGTAGTCCCAGTCGCGGGTGAGCTGATAGGGGTAGTCCTCGCCCACGATGGCGTTGTTGGCGGTGACGATGTAGCCGGCTTGGGGGTTCAGCGAGACCGGAAGCTCTTCGAACGGGATGTATCCCTGCCAGGCGTAGGCGGAGTCCCACCCCGGCTGCGGCAGCGACCCGTCGCCGGCGCCGCGGATCGGCAGCTTGCCGGGCGTCTGGTAGCCGATGTTCCCGGCCGTGTCGGCATAGACGAGGTTCTGCGCCGGCACGTCGAAGAGCGACGCGGCCGTGCGGAAGGAGTCGAAATCGCCCGCCTGATTGAGGGCGAAGATGGCCGCCGGCGTCGTGCCGGGTTCGAGCGCCGTCCACCGGAGGCTCACGGCGTACTCCCCATCGGGCGCGCCGGTCGGCGCGGCCGGAGCCCCGTCGGTGCCGACGAACGGGTCGTCGGCGATGCCGGCGTACTCCGCGCTGGCGTCGGAGATGAGCGGCCCGTTCTCGGTGGCCCGCACAGTGATCTCGACGTCGTCGCCGCCGGCGACCGCGATGGTCTCCTGCCGCACGGTGAGGGGCAGCAGCTGCCCGTCGCGCCAGTACGCGTCGTCCTGCACGCGCTCGAGGTACAGGTCGGTGACGTCGGTGGTGAGGTTGGTGAAGCCCCACGCGATGTCGGCGTTGTGGCCGATGATCACCCCCGGCATCCCCGAGAACCCGAAGCCGGCAACGTCGAAGGGACAGTCCTGCTGCACGCGTTCGCACTTCAGCTGCACCTGATGCCAGACGCTCGGGAGCGACGCGCCCAGGTGCGGGTCGTTGGCGAGGAGCGGCATGCCGGTGTCGGTGAGGGCGCCCGACACGACCCACGAGTTGGAGCCGATGCCCTCGCCGATCGGCCCGATGAGGGTGCTGACGGCGGCGACGACGTCGCCGACCTCGGTCCAGTCGACGGCGGCCTCGACGATCGGTGCGGCCTGGGTCGTCGCGGTCGCGCTCGCCGGCACGGGGGTTCCCGCCTCGTCGAGCACGGGCACGATCACGGGATTCCGGTCGAAGGGATAGGTCGGGTAGAGGTCGGCGAGTTCCTCGGGCGTGAACGATGCCGCCGCGACCGCGCGGTTGGTCTCGTCGCCGATGTTCGAGCGGAGGTCCCAGGCCATCGCCTTCAGCCAGGCGACGGAGTCCTCGGGCGTCCACGGCTCGATCTCGTAGTCGGCGTTCTGCAGACCCAGGACGGCGTATTCGAAGGAGGCGTCGGGGCCCTGATGATCGGCCAGGTACGCGTTCACCCCGTCGGCGTAGGCGTCGTAGTACGCGAGGACGGTCGGGTCGAGCGAGGCGACCTCCTGGGCGGCGATCTCGCGCCATCCGAGTGTCCTCAGGAAGATGTCGGTCTGCAGCTGGGATTCGCCGAAGAGCTCCGAGAGCCGGCCGCTCGTGACGTGACGGCGGAAGTCCATCTCCCAGAACCGATCCTGTGCGTGGACGTACCCCTGCGCGTAGAAGAGGTCGCGGGAGGTCGCGGCGGTGATGGTCGGGATGCCGAGGGCGTCGCGCTGCACGCTCACCTCGGCGGTCAGACCGGGGAGGGTCTTCTCGCCGTCGAGCTGGGGGAACGACCGCTGCACGGAGTAGACGACGACGCTCGCGACGATGAGGGCGAGCACGACGAGGCCGACGAAGACGGAGTACGCGATGAGGGCGATGCGGCGGCCGAGGGATCGTCGTGCGGGCGGTTCGGGCTCGTCGAACAGCTCGACGTCGTCGATCACGTCTGCGGGCTTCGTCATCGAAGGAGACCTCCAGTCGCGAGACCCGGTGCCGGAGAGCGTGGATCTCGGTGCCGTTCGGGCGACACCGGAGAATCGTATCCCGAGGGTCGGGGCGCGGCGCGCGGGATCAGTCGGTGCCGGTGTCGAACGCCGCAGCCTCCGACGCGGCGTCGGTCGCTTCGGCCAGCCGACCGCGCTCGTCGGGCTCGGCCGGCTCGATGATCTCGTCGGCCCCGCCCTGCTCGAGCTTTCCGACCAGCTCCCCGGTGGCGCCGCCGATGAGCCCGAGCCCGGCGAAGAGCTCGAGACGGGCGCGGGAGTCGGCGATGTCGAGGTTGCGCATCGTCAGCTGGCCGATCCGGTCGGTGGGGCCGAACGCGGCGTCTCCGACCCGTTCCATCGACAGCTTCTCGGGGGCGTACGACAGGCCCGAGGCCACCGTGTCGAGGATCGTGTAGTCCTCGCCGCGGCGAAGGCGCAGGGTGACGGTTCCCGAGATCGAGGACCCGACCCACTTCTGGATCGACTCACGAAGCATCAGCGACTGCGGCTCGAGCCAGCGGCCCTCGTACATCAGGCGGCCGAGGCGGCGACCCTGCTCGTGATAGGTCGCGAGGGTGTCTTCGTTGAGGATGCCGTTGACGAGGCGCTCGTACGCGATGAACAACAGCGCCATCCCGGGCGCCTCGTAGATGCCCCGCGACTTCGCCTCGATGATGCGGTTCTCGATCTGGTCGCTCATGCCGAGGCCGTGACGGCCGCCGACGGCATTGGCGGCCCGGACGAGCTCGACGGGGTCGCCGAACTCCTCGCCGTTGATCGCCACCGGCCGACCGGCGTCGAAGGTGATGCTGACGTCTTCGGGGGCGATCTCGACGCCGTCGTCCCAGAACCGCACGCCCATGATGGGCTGCACCGTCTCGAGCGACACGTCGAGGTGCTCCAGGGTCTTCGCCTCGTGGGTCGCCCCCCAGATGTTCGCATCGGTCGAGTACGCCTTCTCGGCGCTGTCGCGGTAGGGGAAGCCATGGGCCAGCAGCCACTCGCTCATCTCGGTACGACCGCCCAGCTCGGTGACGAAGTCGGCGTCGAGCCACGGCTTGTAGATGCGGAGGGCCGGGTTGGCGAGAAGGCCGTAGCGGTAGAACCGCTCGATGTCGTTGCCCTTGTAGGTCGAGCCGTCGCCCCAGATGTCGACGCCGTCGTCCTTCATCGCGCGCACCAGCAGCGTGCCGGTCACAGCGCGCCCGAGGGGCGTGGTGTTGAAGTAGGTGCGGCCGCCGGAGCGGATGTGGAACGCGCCGCACGCCAGCGCCACGAACCCCTCCTCGACAAGGGCGGTCTTGCAGTCGACGAGGCGCGAGATCTCGGCGCCGTACTGCAGGGCGCGGTCGGGGATCGAGGCGATGTCGTCCTCGTCGTACTGGCCGAGGTCGCCGGTGTACGTGCAGGGCACCGCTCCCTTGTCGCGCATCCACGCGACGGCGACGGAGGTGTCCAGACCCCCCGAGAAGGCGATGCCGACGCGCTCGCCGACGGGCAGGGACTGAAGGACCTTCGACATGGCCTCAAGTCTAGTGAGAGGGGGTTTGCGCCCTGCTCCGCGGTGCGGGAGGGTTTTCTCATGGCTGTGCATGTCAATGTCGACACCTTCGTGCGTGCCGAGACCGATCGGATGTTCGCCGACATCCAACGCGACGCCGGCGGCGTGAACGTCTTCAAGCACAACCGCGAGCCCGCCGACGTCGCCCATCAGACCGTCATCCGACTCAATCGAGACACCCTCTACAGCTTCGCGATCGTGGATCTGTCCGAGGGCGCCCGGGTGTCGATCCCGGATGCCGCAGGCCGGTACCTGTCGGTGATGGTGCTCGACCGCGACCACTACGTGCGTGCGGTGTTGCACGACCCGGGCGAGCACGATCTCGCGGCCCTCGCCTCGGGTGCCGATCACGTGCTCGTCGCCGCGCGGACACTCGTCGACCCCGATGATCCCGAGGACATCGCCGAGGTCGCCGCCCTGCAGGATCAGCTCTCGCTCGAGGCCGTGTCGTCGCGCCCCTTCGAGCCGGGGGACTGGGATGCGGCATCTCTCGACGCCACTCGCGACGCGCTGCTGACGCTCGCGCGGGGTCTTCGCGCGTTCGACCGCACCTTCGGCGACCGTGACGAGGTCGATCCGGTCCGCCACCTCATCGGCACCGCCGCCGGCTGGGGCGGCCTGCCGCTGTGGGAGGCCTCGTACCTGGGGGTGGACCCGCAACTGCCCGTCGGGCACTACGAGCTCACCATGCACGAGGTGCCGGTCGACGGCTTCTGGTCGGTGTCGGTCTACAACGCCCGCGGCTTCTTCGAGCCGAACCCCGAGGGTCGCTACTCGGTGAACAGCGTCACCGGAGTCCGCGACGAGGACGGCTCGATCACGGTGCGATTCACGCCTCCCGGTCAGGTGGAGGGGCCGAACGACATCCCGCTGCCGGAGCAGTGGAACTTCCTCGTCCGGCTGTACCGCCCCCGTGCCGAGATCCTGGAGGGCCGCTGGCAGGTGCCCGATCTGGTGCGCGAGGCGGTGGACGACGATCAGGCGCCGGAAGGCGGGCCGGCTGAGCCCGTCGACGAGGGAACGGATCCCGACGATGAGCCGGGGATCGCCGCCGACCCCGTCGAGACCGAGGTGGAGACCCCGACCGACGACGCCTCCCGGGCGTGATCGCGGCGTCGCCCTGCGGCGACGACGACCGCGGCGGTGACCACGATCCCGAGGGCGATGACGACGACCCAGAAGGCCACGCCCGCGTAACCCGGGAAGATCAGGTCGGGGTTGTTCGGGTTCAGGAACGGGTACGGGTACCAGAACGGCTGACCCGACGCCGGGTTGGTGATCAGCGGCCCGCGCACGAGGGTGTACACCACCCACACGATCGGGAAGACGAGGATGACGCCGACGTCGCGCCACGGCAGCGCACGGCGTCCGGGGCCGAGGAACAGATCGAGCAGCAGGAAGAGCGGCGCGATCACGTGCAGGATCTCATTCGACCAGGGCACCGTGACCCCCTGAGGCAGGGGCACGTTCCGCAGCAGGGTGTTGTAGACCACGCCCGTGATCACCATGTAGGTCGTCACGCTCGCAAGTGCGACGGCGAGGGCGGGCGGATCGGTCGCTGATGCGGCATCCGTTGTTCTCGTCCGCCGCGCCACAGCCCAGCGCGCACCAGCCCAGAGGAGCACCACCGCGGCGGCGCAGTTGGACAGGATCGTGAAGAAGCTGAAGAAGTTCGTCACCACCGTCGGCAGGTGCGAGCCGTCGGCGATGCCGATTCCGATGGTGCGGACGGCCTGCCCGATCACGGCGGTGATGATGGCGACGGCGGCGAGGAGGCGCAGGACGTTCCACGCGGCGGCCCAGCGAGAGGATGCCAGCATGGGCCGACTCTAGCGGGGCGGTCGGGGGGCGCGGGGGGCTCGCCCGATAGGATCGGGTGTAACCGTCCGACAACGGGGGAGTGGGCCATGCCAGGCATTGTGATCGTCGGCGTTCAGTGGGGTGACGAGGGCAAGGGCAAGGCCACCGACCTCCTGGGTGAACGCACCGACTGGGTCGTGAAGTTCAACGGCGGCAACAATGCCGGACACACCGTCGTCATCGGCGACGAGAAGTACGCGCTGCACCTGCTGCCCTCCGGCATCCTGTCGCCGGGAGTGAACGCGGTCATCGGCAACGGTGTCGTGATCGACCTCGAGGTGCTCTTCGCCGAGCTGAAGGCGCTGCAGGCGCGCGGCCTCGACACCTCGCGCCTGAGGATCAGCGCCAACGCGCACGTGATCACCCAGTACCACCGCACCCTCGACAAAGTCACCGAGCGCTTCCTCGGCAAGCGCCAGATCGGCACGACCGGTCGTGGGATCGGCCCCGCCTACGCCGACAAGATCAACCGGGTCGGCATCCGCGTGCAGGACCTCTTCGACGAGAACATCCTGCGGCAGAAGGTCGAGGGGGCGCTCGATCAGAAGAACCACCTCCTGCTGAAGGTCTACAACCGCCGCGCGATCGCCGTGGAAGAGGTCGTCGAAGACCTGCTGTCGTACGCTGAGCGTCTGCGCTCGATGGTCGCCGACACGTCGCTGCTGCTCGATGAGGCCCTCGACCGAAACGAGGTCGTGGTGTTCGAGGGGGGGCAGGCGACCATGCTCGACGTCGACCACGGCACGTATCCCTTCGTCACGTCGTCGTCGGCGACGGCGGGTGGCGCGGCGACCGGATCGGGGGTCGGCCCCCGGCGCCTCGATCGCATCGTCGGCATCGTCAAGGCCTACACGACCCGCGTCGGCTCGGGCCCGTTCCCGACGGAGCTGTTCGACGAGCACGGCGACTTCCTGCGCTCGCGCGGGTTCGAGTTCGGCACCACCACGGGGCGCCCGCGCCGTGTGGGCTGGTACGACGCGCCCATCACGCGGTACGCGACCCGCATCAACGGCATCACCGACCTCGTGCTCACCAAACTCGACATCCTCACCGGTCTCGACGAGATCCCGGTGTGCGTCGCCTACGACGTCGACGGCGAGCGGTTCGAGGAGGTGCCGGTCAACCAGACCGACTTCCACCACGCGCGCCCGATCTACGAGATGTTCCCCGGATGGAAGGACGACATCTCGAGCGCCCGGACCTTCGACGACCTTCCCCTGGCGGCGCAGGACTACGTGCTGGCGCTGGAGGAGATGAGCGGCACCCGCATCTCGGTGATCGGCGTGGGCGCGGCTCGCGACGCGGTCATCGTGCGCCACGACCTGGTCGACTGATGCGGTTCCTCGTCGGCGGGTACTCCGCCGACAGCGGCGGGATCGCCACCGGGATCGGGGTGCTCCTGGCGGGGGAACCCGACTCCGGTTCCGCCGCCGGACCGCTCGCCGTGGTCGGTGAGGCGGTCTCGGCGAGCTCGCCGTCGTGGGTCAGCTGGAACGAGGGGACGGATGTCGCCTACGCGACCCTCGAGGCAGAGGGAACCGTGCGTGCGTTCCGACGCATCGGCGAAGACCGGTTCGCTCCGCTCGGCGACGCGGTCGAGGCGGGGGAAGCGGTGTGCCATGTCGCGGTGTCGCCGGACGGCGGGACTCTCGTCGCGACGTGCTGGGGCGACGGGCGCGTGGTGCGTTATCCGCTCACGAGCGATGGTCGGATCGGGCGGCCGTCCTTCGCGCCGGCCGCGGTGGATCCGTCGGCCCCGGGCGGGGTGACGGGGGCTGTGTCGGATGTCGAGGCGGCCGCAGCCGAGGTCGGCATCGACCTGGCGGCTTTGGGCCTCGGTGGGCGTGGAGACGCAGGTCTCTTCGGTGGGCGAGGACTCGACGGGGTGGCTGGGCTCGACGGGATGGCGTCGTTCGGCGGCATGGGTGGCGGCGTGAGCGGCGATGCCGACGCGGCGGCCCTGACGGGGCCGGTCGATCGACCGGAGCCGGCCGAGGAGCGGGTCTCGCGGGCGCATCAGACGGTGTTCCTGACCGGCGGGCTCGTCGCGACATCCGATCTGGGATTCGATCTCGTGCGCTTCTGGCGCCTCGTGGACGGGAGGCTGCAACCGCTGCACGACGTCTCGCTGCCCTACGGCAGCGGTCCGCGGCACATGGTGTGGCACCCGAGCGGGCACCTGTACGTGGTGACGGAGTACAGCTGCGAGGTCTTCGCGCTCGCGCGCGACGAGGCGGGGCGCTGGCGCGTGGTGTCGGGAGCGCCCCTCGGAGCCGGAACGCTCGCCGGAGACAGCGCCGCCGAGCTGGCCCCGTCGCGCGACGGCGCGTTCCTCTACGCCGGTGTGCGCGGGAGCAACACGATCGCCGTCGTCGCCGTGCGCGGCGCGGGGGAGACCCTCGCGCCCGTCGCCCTCGTCGAGGCGGGCGTGGACTGGCCGAGACACCACCTCGTGGTGCGCGACACCCTGCTGGTCGCCGGGGAACGCTCCGACGACGTGGTGTCGCTGACCCTCGACATCCGCTCCGGGGTGCCCGGCCGCGTTCGCCATCGCACGTCGGCGCCGTCGCCGACCTGCCTGACGCCCCTCGTCTGACCCGCTCCATTCCCACGACCCGTCGACTTCTGCCGTGCGGATGCCGCGGGAGCGACGTTTTTCGGCGGGTCGCGGTGCCTCGGGGGCGCGTGCTGCGCCCGTGGTGGCGCCCGCTACAGCTTCGCGTCCTGGCGGGGGATCACGACCTGCTTGATGATCAACAGGATCGACGCCGTCACGGGGATCGCCACGAGCGCTCCGAGAAGCCCCAGCAGCGTGCCGCCGACGAGCGCGCCGATGACGACGAGCGCCCCGGGCACCGCGATCGCGCGGCTCATCACGCGCGGGGTCAGGACGTATGCCTCGATCTGGATGTAGATGAGGTACGCGATCGCGAAGATCAGCGCCGTGAGCGGGTTGGTGAACAGCGCGAGGATGCTGGCGAAGATCCAGTACAGCACCGGACCCACGAGGGGGATGAGCGTGATCGCGAACGCCGCGACCGCCATCAGGGCCGGGAAGGGCAGACCGAGGAAGAGGTGCAGGAAGAACGCCACGAGCGAGTTGAAGAACGCCAGCACCACCATGCCCATGAGATATCCGCCGATCGAGTCGGTGATCTCATCGGTCATCGACCGCACCTTCGGGCGGTAGCGGGCGGGGCTCAGACGGGTGAAGGCGACCTTCATGGTGTCGAGGGATGCCAGGAAGTACAGGCTCAGCACCAGCACGATCAGGATGCCCGAGATCGTCGTCGCGATGGTCGCACCGACCTGCAGGACCCCGCCGCCGATCGCGGCGATGTTCGCGGGGTTGGTGATGAAGGTCTCGAACTCCCCGAGCAGGCTGCCGATCTGGTCGCCGAAGGTGTCTTGCAGCCAGGCGTAGACGTCGGAGGCCTGGAAGGCGTTGATCGTCGAGGGCAGGTCGGAGAAGAACTGGGAGATCTGTCGCACGAGAGTCGGAACGACGAGCGACACGACCCCGACGACGATGACGACGAAGCCTGCGAAGACGATGAGGATCGCCCACCCCCGTCCGAGTCCGCGCCTCTCGAGGAAGCGCACGATCGGGTCGAGCCCGAGCGCTGCGAACAGGGCGAAGGCGATGTAGATCAGCACCGTGGAGAGGTTGATGAACGCGACACCGAGCCCGAGGGCGACGAGTCCGCCGAGGGTGAGGAAGAAGCCGATCGCGAACGGATTGTTCACGCTGGTGAAGAGGGTGCGGCGCCGGACGTAGGTCGTTTCGACGGAGGGCTCGGACGCGTCGGTGACAGGGTCGTCCGCAGGCGACGAAGCGGACGGGCGGGCGTCGGTCATGGTCACACTCTAGGGGCGTGCGGCCCGCGACCTCGGCGGCGCTCGGGGCCGCGCGGTATGGTCGTGGATCGGGGAGGGAAAGCCATGACGACCGAAGATCCCACGACCACGCTTCTGCGGTTGCGCGCGAGCATCGACAACGTCGACGCGGCGCTGGTCTTCCTTCTGGCCGAGCGCTTCCGCTGCACGCAGCAGGTGGGGGAGTTGAAGGCCGCGCACGGCATGCCGGCCTCCGACCCCGGACGCGAGGAGCAGCAGATCGCACGCCTGAAGCGACTGGCCCAGGAGGCCGACCTCGATCCCGAGTTCGCCGAGAAGTGGTTCAACTTCGTCGTCGCCGAGGTGATCCGCCACCACACCGCCGCGGGCGCTGTGAGCGAAGGGCGCTGACATGGGCGATCGGCTCGAGATCGGCACCCTCCTCGAGGCAGCCGAACCGACCCCCGCACAGGTGCTCGCGCGAAAGCTCAACCGGCACACCTTCTGGTGCGGGCAGAGCGGGTCGGGCAAGACCTACGCCCTCGGCGTGCTGCTCGAGCGCGTCATCCTGCACACCCGCCTGCCCCTGGTCATCCTGGATCCGAACTCGGATTTCGTCGGCCTCGGCACGGTGCGGGAGGGAGCGGATGACGCGGTGCGCGCCGCCTGGGACGAGCGCGACATCCGGGTGTTCCGCCCGGGGCGCGACCGCCCCGACGCCCTGCAAGCGCGATTCCTCGATATGCCGTGGCGCTCGCGCGCGGCGCTGCTCGAGCTGGATCCGATTCGCGACGCCGAGGACTTCAACGCCCTGCTGAAGCTCGAGGAAGAACTCGACGTCGTCCGCCGCGGAAGCCTCGTCGCTCACCTGAGGTCGGGCGACGACCCCGCCCGTCACCGCCTCGCGACCCGGCTCGAGAACCTCGGCCTCGGCGGGTGGGGGCTGTGGGCCTGGCGCGGCCGGAGCGTCACCGACGACATCCGCGAGCAGCCCGACGCGACGGTGCTCGACCTCGGCGGCTTCCCCACGCGGGCCGAGATGCTCGCGGCGGCGCTTGCGGTGCTCGATCACCTGTGGGAGCACCGCGCCGAGCGGGTGGGCCGGTTGATCGTCATCGACGAGGCCCACAATCTCGTGCAGCCGAACCCGATGACCCCGGTGGAGCGAGAGCTCACCGAGCGCATCGTGCAGATCGCGGCCGAAGGCCGGAAGTACGGGCTGTGGCTGCTGCTGTCGACGCAGCGGCCCTCGAAGGTGCACCCCAACGCCCTGTCGCAGTGCGACAACCTCGCCCTGATGCGCATGAGCTCGCCGCGCGACCTGGCCGAGCTCGGCGAGGTGTTCGGCTATGCGCCGGCGGCGCTGGTGGAGCGCTCGCCGCTGTTCGCTCAGGGGCAGGCGCTGTTCGCGGGCGGGTTCGTCGAGACGGCCGGGCTTGTGCAGATGGGTGAGCGCCTGACCGTGGAGGGCGGAAGCGACGTGGCGGTGCCGATCCGCTGACGGGATCCGGGGCCGTTGTCAAGGGCGGGAGGGATGTCGCTGGCCCGACGTAGTCTCGAACGCATGTCCGACAACACATCCAGCGCCGAGACCCTCGGTGCGACCACGTCCGACGACACCACCAACCCCGCGGAGAAGGATCCAGCCGACTGGGTCACCGGCGACGAACCCATGACCGCTCCGCAGCGCAGCTATCTCGACACCCTGGCCCGCGAGGCGGGGGAAGAGCTCTCGGCCGATCTGACCAAGGCCGAGGCCTCGGAGCACATCGAACGGTTGCAGGAGAAGACGGGCCGCTCGTCGAGCTGACCCGGCGCGCGACGCGCCGGCGATTCTGGGACGGTGACATCATCGGAGCGTGAAGGGCTCCGAGCGTTCCGAACTGGATCTTCTTCGTCGGCGCGCGTACGGGCCCGCCGCCGACATCGACGATGACCCGGACGCCCTTCGCCGTCTGAGGGAGCTCGAGCGGCAGACGATAAGTTCGTCTGCCGACGGCGTCCGCCCCGAACCATCCGACGCTCCGCGTGCGTCGCCGTCACCACGGGGCGCGTCGGTGACGTCGGTCGTGCAGGCGGAGGAGCAGGGCCTGTCGGGGCAGGCCCCGTCCCTCGGACCGCAGTCGGAGGGGTCCGTCGTACCGGGCGACGCCACAGCGACCGGGATCGCCGGTTTCGACGAGGGGACGGCTGGGTCTGCGGCCTCGAACGGGGCGCCGCGGCATCCGACTCGCTCTTCGCCTCGTCTGCGAGCGCCCTCCCTCATCTGGGTCGGATGGATCGCGTCCCTCGCCGCGGTCGCGGTAGTGACGGCGGTGGTGACCTACGGGCTGGTCCGTTTGGCGCCGGTCGAGTCATCGCACGGCGCGCCCCAGATCGCGGCGCTCGAGCCCGAGTCGACGACGACGATCCCGACCGGGTGGTTCGGAGTGGGAGCCAGTTCCGCCGTGTACGAGTTCTTCGGGCTGACTCTCTTCGAGACGACGACCGGGTTCTACGGCACCGGCGGTGACTGCTTCACTGTCGTCCTGACCGCCGACCTGCCGGAGGATGAGGAGGCCGCTCAGAACGGCTACTCGACGTCCGGCCCCGTGTACTCGGGGTGCCGCGTCGGCGAGTTCCCTGCGACCGTCTCGCTCGCGGTCGACAGCGCGTCCCCTCCCGAGTTGCGGGAGCGATTCCCCGGTGCGGCGTTGCAGTTCGTGAAGGTGGACGACCAGATCGGGGTGTTCCTGGGATCGCTCCCCTCCGACTAGGACGGCGTCCCCTCGTTCGACCGTTCCCCCGTCACGTTCCGCCCTCGTTCGATCGCTCCCCCGTCACGTTCCGCCCCGTTCGGGTGAGCGACGGGGCAGAACGTGACGGGTGAGCAGAGGGGGGAGGCCTCGCGACGGCCGATCAGGGCGTCGCGCGGCGAAGCGTCGCGAACGCCGCAGCGCCGAGCGCGGCGGCCGCGACGAGTCCCCACGCAGCCATGCCGAGGGGTCCCTGCTCGCCGATCCATCCGAACACCTCGCCCCAGGCGTTCAGCCGGCCGACGATGAACATGGCTCCCACGAGAAGCGCGCCGAGCCCGATGAGGCTGACCGTGAAGACCGTGGGCCCGAAACGCTTGTACACGGTCGCACCGGTGAACCCGAGCGTGAACATCAGCATCGCCACGGTGAAGAAGATGAACGCGGCGCCCAGGGGGCCGCCCTGCCAGATCTCGGCCGAGTAGAAGAAGTAGCCGTTGAGCCCCCAGCCGCCGGTCAGCGTCTCGATCCAGCCGCCGATGACGAAGATCACCGCCAGGCTCGCCGCGCTGAGCGCCGCGATGAGGTACGTGCCGAAGAAGAACTCGCGGCGCGTGACGCTCATCGCCTGCGAGAACGGGAACGTCAGGGTGAGCGCCTGGACGCCGACGACCGCGAGATACCACAGGGGTGCCTGGGCGCCGCCGCCGTAGAAGTTCCCGGTCACGCCCGACCCGGCGAGGATCCACCAGATCGCGACGGACAGGATGAAGGCGCCGCCGAGGACGAGGAGGGGCACCCAGAGGTAGGTCTGGCGGTTGATCAGCTGCATCCGGACGACGCGCAGCGTGCGGTTCATCGGAGTGCTCCTTCTTCGAGTGAGGTGAACGAGCCGCCCTGCTCGGCGGCGTGCTGGGTGGTGCGGACGATGAGCTGCTGCAGCGAGATGGGAGCGACATCCAGTCCGGCGGCGGCCATGCGGGCGCGGTCGTCGGCCGAGAGCCGACCGAGGACGGTGACCGAGGTGGTGCGCCCGAGACTCTGCCGGTGGATGATCTCGCGACCGGCGGTGAAGCTCTCCACCGCCGCGGCGTCGCCGACCACGTTCGTCGCGCGATCGCGGATCTCGTCGGTCTCCTCGTCCATGACGATGCGGCCCCGGTCGATCACCAGCACCCGGCCGAGGAGATTCGATACCTCATCGATGAGATGGCTGGAGAGGATGATCGTGCGGGGGTGCTCGGCGTAGTCGCTGAGCAGACGGTCGTAGAAGATCTGGCGGGCTACCGCGTCGAGACCGAGGTACGGCTCGTCGAAGAAGGTGATCTCAGCGCGTGAGGCCAGGCCGATGATGACGCCGACCGCCGAGAGCTGACCGCGCGAGAGCTTCTTGATCGTCCGGCCCTTGAGTGGTAGCTGGAAGTCGTCGACGAGCTGATCGGCGAGCTCCTGGTCCCAGTGGGGGAAGAAGAGCCGCGCCATCCTCAGCGCGTGACGCGGAGTCGCGTCATCCGGGTACTTCTGGCTCTCTCGCACGAAGCACATGCGCTGCAGCACGCGAGCGTTCTCGTACGGGTGCTCGCCGAACACGCGCACCGTGCCGCTGGTGGCGAAGTTCTGTGCGGTGAGGATCGACATCACGGTCGTCTTGCCGGCGCCGTTGCGGCCGAGGAGGCCGTAGATGGTGTCCTTCTCGATGGAGAAGCTGACGTCGTCGACCGCGACGGTGTCGCGGTAGCGCTTGGTCAGGTGCTCCACCTGGATCACGTGGGTCATCGTGGTGTCCTTTCGGGACTCAGGGTTCGGTGACCGCGGCGCGGTCGTTGATCAGTGCCGTGAGGTCGGCGGGGCCGAGTCCGAGCTTGCGCGCCTCGGCGAGCAGCGGTTCGACGTACCGGTCGGCGAATGCGGTGCGGCGCTCGTCGAGCAGACGCTCGCGTGCGCCGGGAGCGACGAACATGCCGATTCCGCGTCGCTTGTACAAGACGCCCTTGTCGACGAGCATGGTCACTCCTTTGGCAGCGGTGGCGGGGTTGATGCGGTGGAACGCGGCGAGCTCGTTCGTCGACGGCGCCTGGCTCTCTTCGGTGAGGCTGCCGTCGATGATCGCGTCCTCCACGCTTTCGGCGATCTGGAGGAAGAGCGCCCTGCCGTCTTCGACCATGGGGTTCCTTACTGGTTCATTAGTTGACTAACTAACCATGCAACACAGCGCCTCTCGCTGTCAACCCTCCGCACGCAGCCGTCGCGCACACCGCCGTCGCGGCGCACGTCGGCCGGGCGAGGGGTCGCTTCGCCCGTCACGTTCTGCCCCGCTACCCGCGCGGGCGGGGGCGGATTGCGACGGGGGAGCGGTAAGGGGGTGTCTCGCGGTCGCTTCGCCCGTCAGGTTCTGCCCCGATTTCGCGCGGGCGGGGGCGGATTGCGACGGGGGAGCGCCGGATGCCGCGGAGCGGCGCTCAGGCGGACGGCGCGGGCGGCGCCGCGGGCGGCGGCGCGGTCGAGGGGTGTGCGGGGAGCTCCCGCGCGACCTTCTTCTCCAAGACCTCGATCGCGTCATCCGACAGCAGAAGGAGCCCGTCGAGCTCCTCGCGCACGCGGCGGTAGGCGAGCTGCCGCTCCGCCGGGGTCGCCGCCTCATCGATCGCGACCGAGAGCAGCTGCTGCGCGGTGTCGAGGCGCTTGCGCTCCTCGGCGCTGAAATTGGCGTCCTTCAGCCGCCGCGCGTCGCGCTCGGCCAGGTCGAAGGCGACCTCGTAGTCGGTGACGGCCTCGCGGTACTCCCGCAGCTGCTCGGGGCTGATCCGCGCCGTGGCCGACGGCGGTCGCAGCCGGTCGGCGACGCGCTTCGCGCGAAGGAACGCCGCCGTCAGCGGCTGGCGTCCGTCGCTCATCGCGGGAAAGGCGATCAGTTTGGCGACATCCAGTTCGTACTCGAGCCAGCGGGCGGTGACGTCGTCATGGATGGCGAGCAGCTGCGTGAGAGTGGCGTCAGCCGAGTCGGATGCCGCGTGGGCCGCGTCGTCGACCGCGCCGCCCCAGGTCGCCGCCAGCGCGCCGACGGCGGGGATGGCACCGGAGCGCAGCTCGGCCTTGGCACGCATCATCTCCAGCCGCCGCCGGTGCCGGCGCTCCGACGCGCGGTCGAACGACTTGATGGCACCGCCGATGGCGGCTCCGATCGGGAAGATCAGCCACCAGAACATCCAGATGTTCGACCAGTCCACCCGTCATCCCCACTCGATCGTCATCGGCGCTCCCCGCGGCGCGTCAGTCCCGCGGCCGCCGCGCTCCGCGCGAGGGGACGGGCCACACAGGAGTCCCCGGGGCCTGCGGCGGGCGGGCGTCCTGGGCCTCGGATGGGGTGCCACCGGTCGGGGCCGACTCGGCCTGTGGGGCGGTACCCGCCGCATCCGCCCGTCCGCCGGCACGTTCGCGATTGCGCGCATTCGACTCCGCGACACGGGCGATCGCCTCGGTGCCGCGTGCGATCACCGTCTGCGCGACCGACTGGGCCAGATCGACCCAGTGGGGGTCATCCTGACGTGAAGGACCATTGCCGGCTCCGGCCGCCCGCCACGCCTCGCGCTCCGCGCGCTCGAACAGCTTCCCGAGATTCTCGACCGCCGCGCGGTACTGCGCGAACTCGACGGGCGTCATCCTGGTGACAGCGGTGGGAGGACGAAGCCGTCCGGCCTCCGCGCGAGCGGCGAGGTAGGCCGCGGTCGAGGGCTGGCGCACATCGCTCATGGCGGGGAACGCGATGCGCTTCGCGGGGTCGGTCTCGTACTCCAGCCAGCGGGCGTCGATCGCGGTGTGCGCGGCCATCAACCGGGCGAGGGGGAGGGTGTCGGTGCCCGACTTCGCGCGGGGGATCGTCGCCCGCGCGGCCGACACCTGGATCCGGCGGAGGCGGATCTCGGCATGCGCGGCGCGCACCTCTCGCTGAGCCTGCTGCAGCCGTTGCCGGGCGAGGGTCACCTCCGACGCCGGGACACGCTCGGCGGCGCGGTCGGCCTGCGCCCGGGCGAGCTCCGCCCGCGCGACCCGCACCTCGACGCGTGAGGCGGTGACGGCGTCACGCGCTTCGCGCAGCTCATGCCGTGCGGCGTGGAGGGCGAGCCGCCGCGAGCCCTTCGCGCGCTGATGGCGCAGCCCGAACCATCCGATGGTTCCGGCGCCGGCTGCCGACGCTCCGATCCACCAGAACTCGGCGATCGCCATGAGCGGGTCCACCCGGCCATGCTAGCCACGGTGGCTGGATGCGGGCCACGAGTTCTGCGGCACGCCCCGCCGGGGTCAGCCGAAGAGCAGCGACAGGACCGTCGCCCCGCCCCCGACGAGGATGAGCGAGAGGATGACGACCCACGCCACCACCTTGATCCGGCGCTGGCGCGCATCGCTGTACATGGCGAAATCGTCGTCGTCGCTCATCGGCTCTCCGTCCGGGGGTCTCGTCCAGTCTAGAGAGCGCCCCGCCGCATCCGTCCGCGCCCAGCGTGCGGCGGACGAACGCGCGACGATAGCCGACCGATCGACGGGCGTCAACGCCGCGGGCGGATCCATCCCCGCTCGATAGATTTCCCCTCGACGGGGCCGAACCCGGCTCTGTCGACGAAAGGAGTGCGACATGGCGCGCATCATCGAAACCGTCGATGTCGATGTCCCGGTCTCCACGGCCTACAACCAGTGGACCCAGTTCGAGACCTTCCCCGAATTCCTCAGCTTCGTCCAGTCGATCACCCAGCTGGATGACACCCACAACCACTGGCGCGTGAAGATCGGCGCCGTCGAGCGCGAGTTCGACGCCGAGATCACCGAGCAGCACGCCGATGAGCGCGTCGCGTGGCGCAGCACGGGCGGCGAGGATCACGCCGGCGTGGTGACCTTCCACAAGCTCAGCGACAACGAGACCCGCGTCACGGTGCAGCTGGACTGGGAGCCGCAGGGCTTCGTCGAGCACGTCGGGGATGCCCTCGGCATCGACGACCGCTCGGTCAAGAAGGACCTGAAGAATTTCAAGACGTTCATCGAGTCGCGCGGTGCCGAAACCGGCGCGTGGCGGGGTGACGTGCAGGCCTGATCCAGGTCTGCAGGCGGGGGCCGGAAGAGCCGGGGGCGAGATGCTCCCGGCTCTTCGACGTTCGTGGCGCGTTACCCCGCGACGGGCTCCGTGATCGTGGGGCCGAAGGCGTCGGGGAGGGTCGCGCGAGAGATCATCCCGAGCTCGGGCACCGGCACCGAGAACAGCCCCTGCACCTGCAGCTCGGCGTCACCGTCGGCGGGCGCGTCGGTCACACCGATGCGCAGCACCGGATAACCACGGCCCTCGCAGAGCCCGCGGAACTTCACATCGTCCTCGCGGGGCACCGACACCAGCACGCGCCCGGTCGACTCCGAGAAGAGAGCGGATGCCGCGTCGACACTGTCGCGCTCCATGATCTCCGTCAGCCACACCCGCGCTCCGACACCGAACCGCAGCACGGAATCGGCAAGAGCCTGCGCGAGCCCGCCGGTCGACAGGTCGTGGGCGCTGGAGACCAGTGCCTGCTGCGAAGCGGCGTGGAGCAGTTCGGCCAGGCGCTTCTCCTGCGCGAGGTCGACCGCCGGCGGGCGTCCGCCGAGGTGGCCGTGCACGGTGTCGGCCCACGCTGATCCGCTGAGCTCGGTCGAGGTGACACCGAGGAGGTAGATGTTCTCGCCGGCGTCCTGCCAGCCCGACGGGATGCGGCGGGCGACATCGTCGATGATGCCGAGCACGCCCACCACAGGGGTGGGGTGGATCGGCTGGTCGCCGGTCTGGTTGTAGAACGACACGTTGCCGCCCGTGACCGGAACACCGAGTTCGAGGCATCCGTCGGCCAGTCCCTCGACCGCGCGGGAGAACTGCCACATGACCTCGGGGTTCTCGGGGCTGCCGAAGTTCAGGCAGTCGGTGACGGCGGTCGGTTCGGCCCCGGTGACGGCGACGTTGCGATAGGCCTCGGCGAGGGCGAGCTTGGCGCCCTCGTAGGGGTCGAGCTGGCAGTAGCGACCGTTGCAGTCGGTCGCGATGGCGAACCCGAGACCCGACTGCTCGTCGACGCGGATCATGCCCGCATCGTCGGGGAACGACAGTGCGGTGTTGCCCATGACGTAGTAGTCGTACTGGTTGGTCACCCACGACGGGTCGGCGAGGTTGGGGCTTCCGACGAGGGCGAGGAACTGCTCGCGCAGGCTCGCCGGGTCGTTCTGGCGGGGGAGGGCCGCGGCCGAGTCATCCCGCAGCGCGTCGATCCACGTCGGGTAGGCGACGGGGCGCTCGTACACCGGCCCGTCGACGGCGACCGTGGAGGGATCGACGTTCACGATCTCCTCGCCGTGCCAGAAGATCTGCAGCCGGCCGTCGCCGGTGACCTCGCCGAGGACGCTCGTCTCGACATCCCACTTCGTGGTGACCGCCAGGAAGGCGTCGAGCTTCTCTGGAGCGACGATCGCCATCATCCGCTCCTGGCTCTCGCTCATGAGGATCTCCTCCGGCGTGAGCGTGGGATCGCGCAGCAGCACCTTCTCGAGGTCGACCCGCATGCCCGACCCGCCGTTGGCGGCGAGCTCGCTCGTCGCGCACGAGATGCCGGCGGCCCCGAGGTCTTGGATCGCCTCGACGAGCTCACCGCGGTAGAGCTCGAGGCAGCACTCGATGAGCACCTTCTCGGCGAACGGGTCGCCGACCTGCACCGCCGGGCGCTTCGTCGGGCCGGTGGCGTCGAACGAGTCGGAAGCGAGGATGGATGCTCCGCCGATGCCGTCGCCGCCGGTGCGGGCGCCGAACAGCACGACCTTGTTGCCCGCGCCGCTGGCGTTGGCGAGCTTCAGATCCTCGTGGCGGAGGACGCCGACGGCGAGGGCGTTGACGAGGGGGTTGCCCTGGTAGACGCGGTCGAAGACGGTCTCGCCGCCGATGTTCGGCAGTCCCAGGCAGTTGGCGTAGAACGAGATGCCGCTGACCACGCCGTGAACGACGCGGGCGGTGTCGGGGTCGTCGATCGCGCCGAAGCGGAGCTGGTCCATGACGGCGACGGGGCGCGCCCCCATCGAGATGATGTCGCGGACGATGCCGCCGACACCGGTCGCGGCGCCCTGGAAGGGCTCGATGTAGCTCGGGTGGTTGTGAGACTCGACCTTGAAGGTCACCGCCCAGCCCTCGCCGATGTCGACGACGCCGGCGTTCTGCCCCATACCGACCATGAGGCGCTTCTTCATCTCGTCGCTGACCTTCTGGCCGAACTGGCGCAGGTAGATCTTGGACGACTTGTAAGAGCAGTGCTCGCTCCACATCACGGAGTACATCGCCAGCTCGCCGCTCGTGGGTCGGCGGCCGAGGATCTCGCGGATGCGGTCGTACTCGTCGGGCTTCAGGCCCAGTGCGGCGTACGGCTGCTCTCGCTCGGGCGTCGCGAGGGCGTTCGAGACGGTGTCTGCCAGGGAAGTGGAGGGGGTGGTCACGCGGCTGAACTCCTGGAGATCGCGGGGCGCCGGACGCGATCAGTCTAGTTGTGCCCCCGACATCCCGTTCGGCGCAATCAGCGCTCCAGCACGAACCCCGCGTGATGCAGCTGATCGCCGTGGAACTGCCCGAAGGCCCAGAATCCCGAGTCGTCGAGGTAGGTGATCCTCGATCCGTCGATCCAGAACTGCCCGGTCCAGGCGTCTCGCCGGCCGCCGCGGGTCTCGCTGTACCTGCCGTCCGCCGTCAGGTACTGGGTCATGTCGCGACGCGTGTCGGTCCACGCCGTGAGGCGCGGATCGCTGGGGTTCAGGTCGGTGCCCGCCGGCCGAAGTGAGTGACCGTCCCGAACGATCACCGAACCGTCGACGACGACCGCGCGAAGTCGCTCCGGGCGGACGACGAGCATGTGCCGGATCTCGTCGGGCCCGACCCTGCCGTCGACGACGGCGAAGGTCGCAGGGTTCCCCGGGATGAGGTCGAACGCAGCGGAGGCGGGTGGATCCGGCGCGGCGAACACGGTGTCGACGAAGAGCGGCACCACCGAGGCGCCGCGGCCGTCGATGACCGTCCTCGCAGATCCGGGGTCCGTATCGGCGACGATCGTCGAGCCTCGGACCGAAAGGTCGCCGACGGCGGTCTCGGCGGGTGTCCGGTGAAGGGTGGCACCCGAGACGGTGAGGCCGACCATCGCTACCACTCCCTGCGCTCAACTGCCATAAGCGGGATGCTACGGGGCGCGAGCGACTAGCGTAGGGGCCTGGCGTCTTGGAGCGGTCGTGTTCCGATCGCCGACGCCGTGAGGAGAAGCGCACATGTCGGTAGGCCTGCTCGCCGTCGTCGATGACATCCTCACCGCGGCATTGAAGGCGAGTGCGAAGACGGCGGGCGTCGTCATCGACGATGCGGCGGTGACGCCGCAGTACGTCCAGGGCATCACCCCCGCGCGCGAGCTCCCGGTGGTGTGGAAGATCGCGCTCGGCAGCCTCGTCAACAAGTTCGTCATCATCATCCCGATCGCGCTGCTGCTCACGGCGTTCGCGCCCTGGGTACTGCCGTTCCTCCTCATCATCGGTGGTGGGTTCCTTTGCTACGAGGGCGCCGAGAAGGTGCTGGAGTGGTTCGGCACGCACCACGAGACCGAGGATGACGAGCCGCGGGACGAGAAGAAGCTCGTCTTCGGGGCCATCCGCACCGACCTGATCCTGAGCACCGAGATCATGCTCATCGCCCTGACGAGCCTCGATCCCGATTTCGGACTGGGGATGACGCTGGCCGCGCTCGCGGTCATCGGGCTCGGCATGACCGCGCTCGTGTACGGAGCGGTCGCCCTGCTCGTGAAGATCGACGACATCGGACTCCGGCTCATGAAGAGTCCGTCGCGCCGCGTTCGCCGCACGGGAGCGCGCGTCGTCGCCTCGATGCCCGCGGTGTTCCGCGTGATCAGCGTGGTCGGCACGGTCGCGATGCTCTGGGTCGGCGGGCACCTTGTGATCACCAACCTGGCGGAGACGTTCTGGCATGGCCCGTACGACGTCCTGCACGCGATCACGCATCTGGTGGAGGCTGCAGGACCGGTCGTGGTCTGGATCGTCGACACGGCCGTCTCCGCGGTCTTCGGCCTCATCGCCGGACTTCTCATCGTCGGTGTGGTGATGGGTGTCCGTCGCCTCCTCCCCTCGTCGCGCAGGGCGAGCGCCCACCACGCGGCCCCGTCGGACTGATCCGGCGGCTCTCTCGGAGCCCACGGTGATCTGTCCTCGCTCCGGCCCGCTTCAGCCGTGCTTCAGCACGTGTCGGACAGACTGTCTCCGATGCGCGTTCTTGTAGTCGATGACGAGGTGCGGCTGGCCGACGGAGTGCGCCGCGGCTTGGAAGCCGAAGGCTTCGCCGTCGACGTCGCGCACAACGGAATCGACGGGCTGTGGCGGGCGCGCAACGCGCGCTACGACGCGATCGTGCTCGACCTGATGATGCCCGGGATGAGTGGCTGGAAGGTGTGCGAAGCGCTGCGCGCCGAGGAGAACTGGACTCCCGTGCTCATGCTGACCGCGAAGGACGGCGAATGGGACCAGGTGGAGGCCTTCGACACCGGTGCCGATGACTACGTGACGAAGCCGTTCTCGTTCGCCGTGCTGGTGGCGCGCCTTCGCGCACTGATCCGCCGAGGTGGGGTGGAGAGGCCCGTGGTGTGGGAGGCGGGCGATCTGAGGGTCGACCCGGGCGCGCGCCGGGTCTGGCGGGGCGAGACCGCCGTCGAGCTCACCGCGCGGGAGTTCTCGGTGCTGGAGTACCTGATCCGCCACCGCGGCCAGGTGGTGTCGAAGCGCGACCTCATCGCAGGCGTCTGGGACGACGACTTCGACGGCGACCCGAACATCGTCGAGGTGTACGTCGGGCACCTGAGGCGCAAACTCGACCGGCCGTTCGGGCGCGAGACGATCGAGACCGTCCGCGGCGCCGGCTACCGACTGGCGGCGGACGGTGGCTAGGCCGGCCTGGCGCTCGGTGCGCGCCCGGACCACTATGGCCGCAACACTGGTCGTGGCCGCCGTGCTCATCGCGGGTGCGGTGGGTTTCTTCCAGGTTCTCCGCACGAGCGTCTCGGCTGCGTCGGAGCGCGCTGCCACCATCCGGTCGGAGGAGCTCGCCGATCGAATCGAGGCGGAGGGCTCCGGCGTCGTGACCGGCCTGGACGACGAGATCGTCCAGATCGTCGCTGCCGACGGACGGGTGGTGGCCGCCAGCGAGGAGGCCGAAGGCGAGGGCGTTCCTCTCTCGGACGACCCGATCGTCGCACCGATCGACGACGACCCGGTGCTGTTCGTCTCGGAGGATCTGGACGACGATCTCGTGCTGGTGGTGGGCGTGCCGATCGACGACGACACCGAGACACTCGGCACGGTCGCGCTGCTGCTGGCGATCGCGGTGCCGCTGATCCTCGGGTTGGTGGCGGCGACGACGTGGTTCGTGGTGGGCCGGGCCCTCCGCCCGGTTGCGCGGATACAGGCGCAGGTCGCCGGCATCACGGCCGACCGTCTCGAGCAGCGCGTGCCCGTCCCGGATTCCGGCGACGAGATCGCCGCGTTGGCGGTGACGATGAACGGCATGCTCGACCGGCTCGACGCGTCCGCTCAGGCGCAGCGCCGATTCATCTCCGACGCCTCCCACGAGCTCCGGTCGCCGCTGTCGACGATCCGCCAGCACGCCGAGCTCGCGCAGACCCATCCCCAGGCGATGTCGATGGCCGACCTCGCCGAGGTGGTGCACGATGAGGGGCTGCGGATGCAGGGTCTCGTCGATGCACTTCTGCTGCTCGCGCGGCTCGATGAGGCTCCCGCCACGTCCGGGCGGCCCGTCGATCTCGACGACCTCGCCCTCGCAGAGGCGACACGGTTGCGAGCGGCCGGACACCAGGTGGATGCTGCGGGTGTGGGTGCCGCCCGAGTGCAGGGCGATCCCCGACTGCTGGCGCAGCTCGTGCGCAATCTCGCCGACAACGCCGCGCGGCACGCGCGGGGGCGGATCGCGATCTCGGTCGAGCAGCACGGTTCTCACGCGACCCTGACGGTCGAGGACGACGGTGACGGGGTTCCCGTCGCCGATCGCGACCGCGTCTTCGACCGGTTCGTCCGTCTCGACGAGGCGCGCGCACGCGACGACGGCGGGGCGGGCCTCGGTCTCGCGATCGTCCGCGGCATCGCGACGTCGTCGCGCGGCGACGTGACGCTCGATGAGTCGCGCTGGGGCGGCGCCCGCTTCACCGTGACCCTGCCCGCGGCATCCTGAAAAGCGATTCAGGGTCCTTCAGTCTCGCTTCAGCACCCGGCGGGCACTCTGACGGCATGAGCGAATCGACCCGTGACCCCCAGAGCATCCCCACCGAACCCGCCCTGCCCGCCGACACCGCCGCCTCCGCGCCAGCCCCCACTCCAGGCCGGAAGCGCCCGCGCACGCGCACGATGCTGATCGCCGGAGGTGCCGTGCTGGGCGGCCTCCTCCTCGCCGGGGGTGGAATCGCCGCCGGTGCTGCGATCGCCGACGCGGTCGAGGATGATGACGACGACCGTGCCGTCGTCGGTGCGACCTCGAGCGACGACGACCGAGCGGGTGGACCGGCCGGGGCTGAAGCCGCCGCCGCCGACATGGGCACCGACTCCGCGGCGGAGCTCAGTGACCTCATCGCGGCCGCCGCCGCGGTCGCCGAGGGCGACCCGGTCGCGATCGACGCCGAGCGTGACGGCAGCTGGGATGTCGAGTTCCGCACCGGCGCCGGCGACGAGACCGAGGTGCGCGTGAGCCCGGACGGCACGGCGACGGTCATCTCGACCGACACGTCGGATGACGACGACCGCTCGCCGCAGGGTGTCCTCGACAGCGCGACCGTCGACGCCCTCGTCTCTGCGGCGCTCGGCGAGACCGAGGGGCGGATCACCGACCTCGAGGTCGATGACGACGCGACCTCTCCCTATGACGTGACCGTCCTCACCGACGACGCCCGCTTCATCGATCTGAACCTCGACGCCGACTTCGCCGTGCTCACGGCCGACGTCGACGACTGACGCGACATCGTCGGACGGAACGGCCCGGGCGGAAGCCCGGGCCGTTCCGCGTTCGGGGACTCGGACGGTCATCGAGATCGACGGTCTTCGGTCCGGTGTCGGCGAAATCTCGGACGAGAGTCGAAGCCGAGAGCCCTCTTGACGCGCTGAGCCGGAAGGTCTAACGTACAACCAAATGGTTGTACAAACGGAGCTCAGTGATGACGACATCGACCGCGTGTTCCACGCGCTCGCGGCGGCGACGCGTCGCGACATCCTGCGCCGCGCGATCGAGGCCGAGCACTCGGTGTCGGATCTGGCCCGGGAGTACGACATGTCGTTCGCCGCGGTGCAGAAGCACGTCGCGGTGCTCGAAGCGGCCGGCCTCATCGTCAAGCGCGCCGAGGGCCGGGAGCGGCTGGTCCGGGCGGACCCGGCCATGATCGCCCGTGCCCGCGCGCTGCTGGCCGCCTATGAGGCGCTGTGGCGTTCGCGCATCTCGCGCCTCGACCAGCTCCTCGCCGAAGATCCGCCGACACCGGCATCCGCAGCATCCAACGAAGGAGAATGACATGCCCGTCACCGACGTGACCACCGACGCCGAAGCGCTCACCATGACGCTCGAGGCCGAGTTCGACGCCCCCGTCGAGCGACTCTGGCGCGCGTTCACCGACCCGCAGCAGCTCGAGCGCTTCTGGGGTCCTCCGGGGTGGCCGGCGCGTTTTCCGAAGTTCGACTTCACCGTCGGCGGGCACGCGCGCTACGTCATGACCAGCCCGCAGGGCGAGCAGTCGTGGGGTTCGTGGGAGTTCCTCTCCATCGACCCCCCGCGGGGCTTCACCGTGCTCGACGCCTTCGCCAATGAAGAGGGCGCGCCGCTGGAAGGGATGCCGGTCATGCGCGTCGTCTTCGCCTTCGAGTCGACCGCCACCGGATCGCGCCTGGTCAACACGACCTACTTCGCGTCGTCCGAGGCCCTCGAGCAGGTCGTGGCGTTCGGCGCGGTCGAGGGCTCGACGCTCGCGATCAACCAGCTCGACCTCGTGCTGCACGACCTCCGCGAATACGCCGCGGGGCGCGGCACCGAGCTCGAGATCCTCGACGACCAGCACGTGCGCATCACCCGCGTCATCCGCGGCCCGCGCGAGCTGGTCTGGAAGGCCCACCACGACTCTGACCTGCTGAAGAAGTGGATGCTCGGACCCGACGGCTGGACGATGCCCGTGGCCGAACAGGCCGAAGCCGTCGGCGACACGTTCCGAAACGTCTGGGTGCCCGGCCCGGGCGTGGAGGGAGAAGAGTTCGGTTTCGAAGGCGAGTTGCTCCTCAGCGACCCGCCGCGCCGTGAGGTGTCGACCGAGCGGATGATCGGGATGGACGGACCGGGCACGATCAACGATCTCTCGTTCTACGAGGAGGACGGGGTGACGCTCCTGACGCTGGTCATCGAGTATCCCGACAAGGAGACGCGTGACATGATCCTCGCCACCGGCATGGTCGACGGCATGGAGGCCAGCTACGCGCGCCTCGAGGGCGTGCTCGCGACCGTCTGAGCGGCGTCATCCGATCGGTGGAGAGATCGTAGGGGGGTGGCCGGTTCGGTCACCCCCCTACGATGTGACCGTGGACTTCAGCTTCGCTTTCACGCCCGATCTCATCGCGGTGTTCCTCACGCTGTTCGTGCTGGAGATCGTCCTCGGCGTCGACAACGTCATCTTCATCTCGATCCTCGCCTCCAAGCTTCCGAAGGAGCAGCAGGCGCGGGCGCGGAACCTGGGCCTGACGCTGGCGATGCTGATGCGCGTCATCCTGGTGTTCTTCGCCGGATGGCTGATCACCCTCACCGAGGAGGTCTTCGCCGTCGGCGATCTGAGCTTCTCGTGGAAGGACATCATCCTCATCGCGGGCGGCCTGTTCCTGCTCTACAAGGCCGTCACCGAGATCCACCACAAGCTCGAGGGCGCCGAGGACGAGCACGGCGCGTCCGGCTCGAAGGCGATCTCGTTCGGCGCGGTGATCGGCCAGATCCTCGTGCTCGACCTGGTCTTCTCGCTCGACTCGGTCATCACCGCCGTCGGGATGACGACGAACCTCGTGGTGATCGTCACGGTCGTCGTGCTGTCGTTCGGCATCATGCTCTTCGCCGCGCGGTTCATCTTCGAGTTCGTCAACAAGCACCCCACGGTGAAGATGCTGGCCCTGTCGTTCCTGCTCCTCATCGGCGTGTTCCTCATCGCCGAGGGCTTCGGGTTCTACATCGACAAGGCCTTCATCTACGGGCCGATGGCGTTCGCGATCTTCGTCGAGGCGCTGAACCTCACCTACGCCGCGCGCCGGGCGAAGCGCGAGAAGAAGCCCGAGCGTCCGGTGAAGCTCCGCCCCCGCTACCGCGACGTCGACGAATCGGTCGCCGTCGCCGCGGCGCTGTCGCGGTCGAAAGACCCGTCGGCGGGCGCCGTCGGCCTCTCGCGCAAGCCCGTCGCCGGCGAGGGTGCGGTCGACGCCGAGCGCGCCGGCCTGGGGTGACGCCGAGGCACGCCTGACCCGAGAACCACGTATCAGGATCACCTCGAGACTCCTCTGCTCTGGGGTGGCGGCCGCAACGGCGCGCCATCAGACTCAGCAACGACGACCACGGCCGTCCACCCGACGCCCAGAACGAGGAAGTTCGCCATGACCCTGTCAGACACCACGATCGATCCCACCGCCCGACCGGGCACCGACGCGCGGGCGGAGCGCCTCCGCTCCGCACTCGGCAGCCGCGTCGTGCTGCCCGGCGACGCGGAGTGGGATCTCGCCCGGATGCCCTGGAACCTCGCGGTCGACCAGCGTCCCGTCGCCGTCGCCCGACCCGAAACGGCCGAGGACGTCGTGGAGATCGTGCGTGCCGCGACCGCGGCCGGGTTGAAGATCGCCCCGCAGTCCACCGGACACGCCGCCGGTGCCCTGGCCGACACCGGCCTCGCCGACACCGTCATCGTCAGCCTGGCGCGCCTTCGAGGCGTCACGGTCGACCCCGTCGCCCGCACGGCCCGCGTGCTGGGTGGATCGCACTGGAACGACGTGCTGGAAGCGACGGCGCCCCACGGCCTGACCGCGCCCCACGGGAGTGCCGGAGACGTCAGCGTCGCCGGTTACAGCCTCAGTGGGGGCCTGTCGTTCTACGCGCGGACACACGGTCTCGCCGTGAACTTCGTCCGCGCCGTTCAGGTGGTCACGGCCGACGGCGCCCTCGTCCGTGCGAGCGCCGACGAGAACCCCGACCTGTTCTGGGCGATCCGCGGCGGCTCCGGTGCCTTCGGGGTCGTGGTCTCGCTCGAGATCGACCTGCTTCCCTACGCGGATGTGTTCGCCGGCATGCTGCTGTGGGATGCCGCGCGGGCGTCCGAAGTCGCGCACGCCTGGGCGGCGTGGACCGCGACGGCTCCCGAGAGCGCGACGACGACCCTGCGCATCCTGAACCTCCCGCCCCTGCCCGAGCTCCCGCCCTTCCTCTCCGGCCGGTCGGTGGTCGTCGTCGACGGCGCGGTGCTCGAGACGGATGACGCGGCTGCGGCCGTCCTCGCGCCGCTGCGCGGCCTCGCGCCCGAGATCGACACCTTCGCCCGCATCCCTGCGGCCGGGCTGGTGGCCGTCCACATGGATCCGCCGCAGCCGACTCCCGCAGTGACGCAGCACGCGGTCCTCGACGAGCTTCCGGATGACGCCGTGGCGGCGTTCCTTCACGCCGGCGCGAATCGTGACCTCTTCATGACCGAGCTGCGCCACATCGGCGGAGCCGTGGCGCGGCCGGCGGCCCACGGCGGTGCGGTCTCGGCCCTGCGCGGGCAGTACCTGTGTCACACCGTCGCGATGATCCCGGTGCCCGAAGCCGCGGCCGGTGCCACCGCCACGGCTCGCGCGGCGGTGGCGCTGTTCGCGCCGTGGCACATCGACGCCCTCGCCCTGACGTTCGTGGACGGCGGAGCCGATCGCCGCGTCGGGTACGGCGAGGCGACCGGTCGGCTCGGTGAGCTCAAGCGCCGGTTCGATCCCGGCGCGGTGTTCTCGGCCGCCCAGCCGGTGGGCTGACCTCGGGCACCGCGGCGGTCACGACCCCGTCGAGGTCAAGCCGGGGAGCGCCTCGCCGAGCGAGGTCACGATCGACTGCACCGCGATCGCGAGGAGGAGCAGTCCGAAGATCCTGGTGAGCACGTTCATGCCGGCGGGGCCGAGGAGCTTCGCGACGAACGGACCGAAGTACAGTACGGCCGAGCAGATGAGCCCGACCACGATCACGATGCCGAGCCCCGCGACGTAGTCGATCACCGAGGTGTACGAGTGCGCGAAGGTGATGGCGAGGGCGATCGCCCCCGGCCCGGCGATGACCGGGATGGCCAGCGGCACGACGACCGGCGACCCGGCGGGATCGTTGGTGGCGACCGGACTCGGCCGGGCGAGGAGCATCGCCCATCCGATCGCGGCGACGAGCAGGTTGCCGGCGATCTTGAACGTGGTGATGTCGATGCCGAAGATCTGCAGCACCCACGTGCCGGCCAGGAGCGACACGGCGAGGATCACGATGACCGCGAGCCCGACGAGAAGCCCGATCCGGCGCTGCTGCGCCGGCGTGCGGCCGTCGGTCACCTGCAGGAAGACCGGCAGCGTGCCGATCGGGTTGCAGATGGTGAAGAGCGCCACGGCGCTCGTGATCAGGGTGGGGGCGGCGATCGCGGTGTCCATGCGGCTCCGGGTGAGGACGGGGGCGCCCTCATCCTAGGACGAGCGAGACCTGCCGACGTGTCCCGCCGTCACAGCCAGCGCTTGTGCTTGAACACCCCGTAGAGACCCGCGGCGACCCCGACCATCAGCACGAGCGAGAACGGATAGCCCCACTCCCACGACAGCTCGGGCATGTTCTCGAAGTTCATGCCGTAGACGGTGCCGACGAGGGTGGGGGCGAAGATGATCGCCGCCCAGCCGGAGATCTTCTTCAGCTCTTCGTTCTGTGCGAGGTTGAACTCCGTCATCCGCCGCATCTCGTCGTTCTGCCGCTGCGCGACGAGGGTCGACTCGACGGTGAGGGCGTTCTCGAGGATGGTGCGGAACGCCGCCGACCGTTCCACGACCCGCAGCGCGTGGTCGAGCACATCGCGCAGGTTGCGCTGAAGCTCGACCTCGACCCGGTACTTGTCCGACCCGCGCAGCAGCGCCTCGAGCATTCCGACGAGCGGCCGCGATGCCCGCTGGAAGTCGATGACCTCGCGGGAGAGCTCGTAGATGCGGCGTGACACGCTGCTCTCTTCGTCGAAGAGCTGATCCTCGATCTCGTCGATGTCGTTCTCGAGCCCGGCGATGACCGGCTCGTACTCGTCGACCACCTCGTCGAGGATGGCGTACAGCACGGCCTCGGGTCCCATCGAGAGCAGCTCGGGGGCGTCTTCGAGTCGCCGCCGCACGCGGCCGAGGTTCGGCGACTCGGCGTGGCGGATCGTCACGACGAAGTCGGGACCGACGAACAGGTGCAGTTCGCCGAATTCGACCCGCTCCTCCGCATCGAGGTAGCGTGCGGGCCGCAGCACGACGAACAGGGTGTCGCCGTAGCGCTCGAGCTTCGAGCGCTGGTGTCCGCTGAGGGCGTCTTCGACGGCGAGCGGATGCAACGAGAACTCCTCGGCGACCTGTCGGACTTCCTCCTCGCTCGGTCGGTAGAGCCCGATCCAAGCCATCGCGCCACGCGCGCGCATGACCTCGAAGGTCTCGTCGAGGTCGGTGGGGTCTTCGGTGCGGACGCCGTTGACGTACACGCCGTTGTCGATCAGCGCCATCATCTCTTCTCCGGTCGGTTCATGCCGCGCGAGCGGCGAACAGCAAAGGGCGGATGCCGCGCCACCGCGCTGCTGCAGAATCGATCCAGGCGAGCGGGCCGAACCAGCCCGAGAGCGGGTCAGCGAACCGGGAAGCCCGACACCGGCAGCAGGACGGTGACGCGCGGACTATGACCAGCCATCACGCACCACCTCCTCTCGGGTCGGGACCGCACTCACGATAGTCGATCACGACGTCACCCGGGGAGCGAACCGGTCCCATGCACCTGCCCACGTCGCCTCGAAATCGCCCCGCGAGCGGCGTCCCGCCCGCCAGGACTCCTCCGCGTAGGACAGGGCGCGGGCCACGCGGTTCAGTTCACGCCGGCGCAGGTCGGAGTCCTCGCATCCGATCGCGCAGGTCACCCACTCCTCGCGGATGCGGCCGAGGAACGGCCCCATCCCCACCCAGAGGGCGATGGCGGGCGCCAGCCACACCACCGCCGCGAGGACCACCGTCGCGGCCGTACCCAGGATGTCGGACAGGAGCAGGCCCGCCGCGACCCCCACGATCAGTCCGACGAAAGGCCAGAGCCGCATCAGCACCCACAGGCGCCGTTCGAGGTCGGTGGTATCAGGGGGGAGGATCACCAGGCGCACGCGCATCTCGCCGTAGCGGGCGATCGTCGTTTCGAGAAACCCCCAGCTGCCGCGCAGTGGGCGCGATCCGGGAGCGGTGGGGAGGGGACGCATGAATCGATCCTCGTCACCGTCCGACCACGGGTATCCGGTCCCGACGGATCACCTACGCCACGCGACGTGATCCTCACGACTTCCTGACGCCCATGCCGGGCAGGATGGCACCATGCTCACCATCCGCGTCACCGCTCCTTCGGCGCTCGCCCGCGAGCTCGCGCCGCAGCTGCGGGCGCAGCCCACCGTGATCGATCTCGCCGTGGTCCCGGGCGCCGCCGCCGCAGGCAACGGTGACCTGCTGATCTTCGACGTCGCACGTGAGGACGTCAACAACATCGTCCGGCTGCTCCGGCACGCCGGCGTGCCCGAGCGGGGCGCGATCGTCGTCAGCGAGCCACTGGCGGTGGTGTCGGATGCCGCGCACGCGGCTGAACGCGCCGCTCCGGGTCATCCCGCGGACGGCGTGCTGTGGGCTCAGCTGGCCAGCCGCTCCACCGAGGACGCCCGGCCGTCGTGGAGCTTCTTCGCCTTCCTGCTGCTGGCGACGCTGATCGCCGGGATCGGGCGACTCTTGGATCAGCCCATCCTCATCATCGGCGCGATGGTGGTGGGTCCGGAGTTCGCCCCCATCGCCGCGATCTGCTACGCCGTGGTGCGCCGCCGGCGGGGGATCATCGGGCCCGCGTCGGTCACGCTCTTCGGCGGCTTCGCGGTGTGCGCGCTGATCGCATGGGGGGTATGGGCGCTCCTCTACGTCTTCGGCGTCTTCACCTACGAGCAGGCCACGACCGGCGACGCGACGCAGTTCATCGTCAGCCCCGACGCCTGGTCGTTCGTGATCGCCGTGCTGGCGGGCATCGCGGGGGTGCTCTCGCTGACGACATCGAAGTCGTCCGCGCTCGTCGGCGTGTTCATCTCCATCACCACCGTGCCGGCGGTGGGCACGATCGGGCTGACCCTCGCGGTCGGCGCCTGGGCCGAGGCCGGCGCGGCGCTGGTGCAGCTCGCGCTGAATCTCGCCGGACTCCTCCTGGCGGGAACGGTGACGCTCTTCGTGCAGCTGCACGCCGGGCGGGCCATCTCGCGCCGTGTCGAGTCGCGCCGAGTGGCTCGAGCCGCGGCCGATCAGGCGGGGTCGACGACGAGCCGGTAGCCCATGCCCGATTCGGTGAGCAGGTGAACCGGATGCGACGGGTCGGGCTCGAGCTTGCGGCGCAGCTGCGACATGTACAGCCGGAGGTACCCCGAATCCTGGACGTTCTCGCTGGCCCAGATCTCCTTCAGCAGGGTTTGGCGGGTGACGAGGGCGCCGGGGTTTCGGGCGAGGAACTCGAGCATCCGCCACTCGGTCGGGGTGAGGTGCACGCGGGCACCGGACCGGGTGACGGCCCGCGCCGAGAGGTCGACCGTGACGTCGCCGAAGACCACCATCGGTTCGGATGCCGCCCCGCCGCGTCGGCGCGAGAGCGCCCGCAGCCGCGCGAGCAGCTCGTCGATCTGGAAGGGCTTGGTGACGTAGTCGTCGGCGCCCGCGTCGAGCGCGTCGACCTTGTCGGCCGAGCCGGTGCGCCCCGACACCACGATGATGGGGGCGCTCGTCCAGCCTCGCAGGGCCTCGATCACCTGCATGCCGTCGAGCCGCGGCATCCCCAGATCCAGCAGGATGATGTCGGGATGCGCCTGGGCGGCCATCGCCACGGCGGCGGCGCCGTCGGGCGCGGCCACCACCTCGTAGCCGTGTGCGGCCAGAGTGATGCGCAGCGCCCGGACGAGCTGCGGGTCGTCGTCGGCGAGGAGGATCTTCACGCGCGCTCGCTTCGGGTCGGGATCGGTGCGGGGGTGTCGGCCAGCGGCAGCGAGATCACCATCGTCAGGCCTCCTCCGGGGGTGTTCTCGGGGGTGAGCGCGCCGCCCATCCCCTCGGTGAATCCCCTCGACAGGGCCAGGCCCAGGCCGAGCCCTGTGGTGTTGTCGACATCTCCCAGTCGCTGGAAGGGCGCGAACATGTCCTCCTGGCGCTCGGCGCTCACACCGGGACCGCGATCGACGATGCGGATCTCGGCGCTCTGTCCGAGACGGCTCGTGGTCACGAGCACCCGGGCCCCGTCGGGGCTGTGCCGCCGGGCATTGGCGAGCACATTGACGAGCACCCGCTGGAGGAGCACCGGGTCGGCGGTGAGCGCGGGAAGGTCGGGGTCGAGCCCGAGCTCGACGTCGTCCGGTCCGAGGTCGAGCTCGTCGAGGGCCGCGAGGACCGCGCCGGCGGCGTCGACGGGCGACAGCGAGACCGCGAGCACGCCGGCCTGCACCCGGCTGACGTCGAGCAGATCGGTCACCAGCTGCGCCAGGGTGGACAGGCTCTCGTCGGCGGTCTCGAGGAGCTCCCGTCGATCGGCGGGGCTGAGCTGATCGCCCGCGGCGCGGAGCCCGCCGATCGCGGCGAGGGCGGCGGCGAGGGGGCGCCGCAGATCGTGGCTGACCGCCGACAGAAGCGCGGAGCGCACCTGGTCGGCCTCGGCGAGGGCGTCGGCCGCGCGCGCCGTCGCGGTGAGGTCGGTGTGCTCCAAGGCGGCGGCGAGCTGCGCGGCGATCGCGTCGAGGAGACGTCGCTCCCGGGCGCCGAGCGTTCCGTGCAGCTCGAGACGGCCCCGGGGTTCGCCGTCGGGCCCGCGGCCGATGTCCATCGTCACGGAGTCGTCGCCGCGCACGGGCTCGCCGTCGGTCGCGATCGTCGTGCCGTCGGCGGTCGCGAGGCGCACCCCAGCCAGGCCGAGGGCCTCTCGGGTGCGGGTGACGAGGGCGGGGATGGCGCTCTCGCCGCGCAGCACGCTGCCGGCGACCGTGGCGAGGAGCTCGGACTCGGCGGCCGCGCGCCGGGCGACGCGCGCGGCGCGGGCCGCCTGGTCGACGATGAAGCTGACGAGGATCGCGATCACCACGTAGAGCGCGAGCGCGAGGGCGTGCAGGGGGTCGGAGATGGTGACGTTGTAGAGCGGCTCGACGAAGAGGAAGTCGAGGGTCAATCCCGACAGCACGGCGGCGAACAGCGCGGGCCAGATGCCGCCGATGAGGGCGACGACCACGACGAGCAGCTGGTAGAAGAGCACGTCGGAGGTGATCGACTCCTCGCTGCGGAAGGTCGAGAGCACGACCGACAGCAGCGGTCCGCCGACGAGCGCGGTGACGAAACCGAGCACGCGGCGTTTGATGCTGAGAGCTCCGCCACGCACCCGGGGGAGGGCGAAGCGCCCGCCGGCGGCGGCGTGCGTGACGATGTGCACGTCGATGTCGCCCGACTCGCGGATGACGGTCGCGCCGATGCCCGGGCCGGTGAGCGCGGCGGCGAGCCGCCCGCGACGGCTCACCCCGATCACGAGCTGCGAGGCGTTGACCGACCGGGCGAACTCGACCAGCGCGCGGGGGATGTCGTCGCCGACGACCTGGTGGTAGGTGCCGCCGAGCGACTCGACGAGGGCGCGCTGCTGGGCGAGCGCGGCCGGGCTCGAGGTGCGCAGCCCGTCCTGGCTGGACACGTGCACCGCGAGCAGCTCGCCGCCGGCCGAGCGGGCGGCGATACGCGCGCCGCGACGCAGGAGCGTCTCGCCTTCGGGCCCACCGGTGAGGGCCACGACCACACGCTCGCGGGCCTGCCAGGTGCCCTCGATGCCGTGCTCGGCGCGGTAGGTCTTCAGAGCGCTGTCGACCTCGTCGGCCAGCCACAGCAGGGCCAGTTCGCGGAGCGCCGTGAGGTTGCCGAGGCGGAAGTAGTTCGACAGGGCCGCGTCGATCCGCTCCGCGGGGTAGACGAGCCCTGACGAGAGCCGGTCGCGCAGCGACTGGGGGGCGAGATCGACCACCTCGATCTGGTCGGCGCCGCGCACGACGGCGTCGGGCACGGTCTCGCGCTGCGGGATGCCGGTGATCTGTTCCACCACCCCGTTCAGCGACTCGATGTGCTGGACGTTGACGGTGGTGATCACGTCGATCCCCGCGTCGCGGAGGGCCTCGACGTCTTTCCACCGCTTGTCGTGCGGGGATCCCGGCGCGTTGGTGTGGGCCAGCTCGTCGACGAGCGCGATCTCGGGGCGACGGGCCAGCACCCCGTCGAGGTCTAGCTCGGTCAGCTCGACCCCGCGATGCTCCACGATGCGGCGCGGCATGACCTCCAGACCCTCGATCTGGGCGGCCGTCGCGGCACGGCCGTGGGTCTCGACGATCGCGACGACGACGTCGCGCGCCTCTCCCGCCAGGCGCCGGCCCTCTTCGAGCATCTCGTAGGTCTTGCCGACGCCCGGTGCCGCTCCGAGCAGCACGCGCAGCCGCCCGCGCTTCACCGTCTCACCCCGGCGAGGGCGATGCGGTGGGCGCGGGCGGCGGGCATGACGGGTGGTCCTTCTGTCTCTGCGGCGTCAGTCCTGGTTCCGGGCGTCCAGCGCGAGATTCAGCTGCAGGACGTTGACGCGCGGTTCCCCGAGAATCCCGAGGTCCCTGGACTGGATCATAGACTCCACCAGCTTGCGGACGTCCTGCTCCGGGAGCCCGCGGGCCTCGGCCACACGCGGCACCTGGAGGAGCGCGTAGGCGGGACTGATGTGCGGGTCGAGCCCCGAGGCCGACGCGGTGACCGCGTCGGCGGGGATCTCGTCGGGCGAGACGCCCTCGAGCTCGGCGATCGCGGCCTTGCGTTCCTCGATCGCGGCGATGAGGTCGGCGTTCTCGGGCCCCCAGTTCGACCCGCTCGAGGCGCCGCCGTCGTAGCCGTCGCCGGCCGCCGAGGGGCGGGACTGGAAGTACTCCGGAAGCGCCTCGCCGTCGGCATCCGTCCAGGACTGCCCGATGAGGGCCGAGCCCACGACGGCGCCCGATGCGTCGCGCTGCAGGGAACCGTTCGCCTGCCAGGGGAGGGCCAGCTGGCCGATGCCGGTGATGAGGAGGGTGTAGCCGAGACCGAGGATGACGGTGAAGGCGACCATCGCGCGGACGGCGACGCCGACGCTGCGAAGGGTGGTGCGGGTGGCGGACATGAGGGGGACTCCTTGTTCGGGCCGAGAATGCAGGGGCTCAGAAGCCCGGGATGAGGCTCACGACCATGTCGATGAGCTTGATGCCGATGAACGGGGCGATGACGCCGCCGAGCCCGTAGATCAGCAGGTTGCGCGTCAGCAGCTGCGAGGCGCTGGCGGGACGGTAGGCGACGCCGCGGAGCGCGAGCGGAATCAGGAAGACGATCACGATCGCGTTGAAGATGATGGCGCTGGTCACCGCCGACGCCGGCGACGACAGGCCCATCACGTTCAGCGCGGCGAGCCCGGGGAAGACCCCCATGAACATGGCCGGGATGATCGCGAAGTACTTCGCGATGTCGTTGGCCAGCGAGAAGGTCGTCAGGGCGCCGCGGGTGATGAGCAGCTGCTTGCCGATGCGCACGATGTCGATGAGCTTCGTCGGGTCGCTGTCGAGGTCGACCATGTTGCCGGCCTCCTTCGCCGCCGACGTCCCCGTGTTCATCGCCACCCCGACGTCGGCCTGTGCCAGCGCCGGAGCGTCGTTGGTGCCGTCGCCTGTCATCGCGACCAGGCGCCCGCCCTCCTGCTCCCGCTGGATCAGGGCGAGCTTGTCTTCCGGCGTCGCCTCGGCGAGGTAGTCGTCCACCCCGGCCTCGGCGGCGATCGCCTTGGCGGTGAGGGGGTTGTCGCCCGTGATCATCACGGTGCGGATCCCCATCGCGCGCAGTTCGTCGAACCGCTCGCGGAGGCCGTCCTTGACGATGTCCTTGAGGTGGATGACGCCGAGGATGCGCCCTCGCGGCTCGCCGGGCTGCGCGGGCTCGACCGGGGCGAACGTCGCGACGACGAGCGGCGTGCCGCCGGACGACGCGATCGCGTCGGTCTCGCTGACGACCTGGGCGCGCACCTGGGTCGACACCGCCGCGCCCTCCGCCTCGAGCCACGCCAGCACCGCCGACCCGGCTCCCTTGCGCACCTGGGTGCCGTCGGGCAGGTCGAGCCCGCTCATGCGGGTCTGCGCGGTGAAGGGCACGGCGACCGCTCCGGCGGGCATCCGGGCGCTGACGCCCTCGGCGGCGGCGAGCTCGACCACCGACGTCCCCTCGGGGGTGGGGTCTGCCAGCGACGACAGCGCCGCGGCCTCGGCCACCTGCCGGGCGTCGACCCCCGGCATCCGCACGAACGCGCTCGCACGACGATTGCCGTAGGTGATCGTGCCGGTCTTGTCCAGGAGCAGCGTGGTGACATCGCCCGCGGCCTCGACGGCGCGTCCCGACATGGCCAGGACGTTCCGCTGCACGAGCCGGTCCATCCCCGCGATGCCGATCGCCGACAGCAGCGCACCGATCGTGGTGGGGATGAGGCAGATCAGCAGGGCGATCAGCACCGGGATGCTCGCGGGCGCGGCGGCGTAGCCGGCGATGGGGTTCAGCGTCAGCACGACGATGACGAAGACGATCGACAGGCTCGCGAGGAGGATGTTCAGCGCGATCTCGTTCGGCGTCTTCTGCCGGCTCGCCCCCTCGACGAGGGCGATCATGCGGTCGACGAACGTCTCGCCGGGCTTGGAGGTGATGCGCACGACGATGCGGTCGGACAGCACGCGGGTGCCGCCGGTGACGGCGCTGCGGTCGCCGCCCGATTCGCGCACGACCGGGGCGGACTCGCCGGTGATCGCCGACTCGTCGACGGTGGCGATGCCGTGCACGATGTCGCCGTCGCCGGGGATCAGCTCACCGGCCGAGACCACGACGACATCGCCGAGGGTCAGGTCGGCCGACGAGACCGGCGCGGTCGCAGCGCGTTCGGCGGCCGGGTCGCCGGCGGCGTCGTAGCCCGACACCCGGTTCGCCATCGTGGAGGTGCGGGTCTTCCGCAGGGTCGCCGCCTGCGCCTTGCCGCGTCCCTCGGCGACCGATTCGGCGAGGTTGGCGAAGATCACGGTGAGCCAGAGCCACACCGCGATGCCCCAGGTGAATCCGGCGGGCACGGGGGTGCCGCCCGACTCGCCCGCGCCGCCGAGGAAGGGCTCGGCGATCGCGATCACGGTGGTGAGGGCGGCGCCGACCCACACGAGGAACATGACGGGGTTCCGCCACAGCGCGGCGGGGTTGAGCTTGCGCAGCGCCCCGGGGAGGGCCTGGGCGAGCTGGGCCGCACCGAAGGCGCGCGGGGCGCGCGGCTCTTCGGTCGAGCGGGGGGACGGAGTCGAGACGTCGGGGGTGCCGGACGACGTGGTGAGTGTGGACATGTTCAGACGAGACCTTCCGCCAGGGGACCCAGCGTGAGAACGGGGAAATAGGTGAGCGCGGTGACGACCACCGCGAGGATCGCGAGAAGGCCGACGAACTGCGGCCGGTGCGTCGGCAGGGTGCCCACCGTCGTCGGGACGGGCTTCTGGGCCGCCAGCGATCCGGCGAGGGCCAGCACGAGCACCATCGGCAGGAACCGGCCGAGCAGCATCGCCACCCCCAGGGCGGTGTTCAGCCACGGGGTGTTGGCCGTCAGGCCGGCGAAGGCCGATCCGTTGTTATTCGCCGCCGAGGTGAAGGCGTACAGCACCTCGCTCAGCCCGTGGACGCCGGGGTTCCAGATCGAGGTCGACTCGACGTCCTCGCGGATGCCGGGGAGGGCGAAGCTCAGCGCCGTCCCGGCGAGCACGAGGGTCGGGGTGACGAGGATGTAGAGGCTCGCGAGCTTGATCTCGCGCGGCCCGATCTTCTTCCCCAGGTACTCCGGGGTACGGCCGATGAGCAGGCCGCCGACGAACACCGCGATGACGGCGAGCACCAGCATCCCGTACAGTCCCGAGCCCACGCCGCCGGGCGCGATCTCGCCGAGCATCATGTTGATCATCGGGATCATGCCGCCCAGAGCGGTGTACGAGTCGTGCATCGAGTTGACCGCGCCGGTGGAGGTCAGCGTGGTTGCGGCGGCGTAGAACGTCGAGCCGAAGATGCCGTAGCGCACCTCCTTGCCCTCCATCGCACTGCCGGCCAGCTGCGGGGCGGTGCCGAGGGCGAGCGACTCCAGCCAGCTGACCGCCGCGATCGAGACGATCGCGATCGAGGCCATCACGGCGAGGATCGCGTAGCCCTGGCGGTCGTCGCCGACCATGCGGCCGAACGCCCGCGGCAGGGCCACGGGGATCGCGAGGATCAGAAGGATCTGCAGCACGCTCGTCCACGGGGCGGGGTTCTCGAACGGGTGCGCCGAGTTGGCGTTGAAGAATCCGCCGCCGTTCGTGCCGAGCTCTTTGATGGCCTCCTGCGAGGCGACCGGACCGCCGGGGATCACCTGGGTGCCGCCGGTGGCGGTGGTGATCTCGGTGAAGCCGTTGACGTTCTGCACGACGCCGGCGAAAAGCAGGGCGATGGCCGCGAGGATCGACAGCGGCAGAAGCAGACGCCCGACGCCTCGGACGAGATCGACCCAGAAGTTGCCGATCGTGGCGGCGCCCCGCCGGGCGAATCCCCGGACGAGGGCGACCGCGACGGCGATGCCGACGGCCGCCGAGACGAAGTTCTGCACGGCGAGCCCGGCGAACTGCACCGTGTAGCCGAGGGTCAGCTCGGGGGAGTACGACTGCCAGTTCGTGTTGGTGACGAACGAGACCGCGGTGTTGAAGGCCAGCGCCTCGGGCACGGCGGGAAGACCCAGCGAGTAGGGCAGGAACAGCTGCAGCCGCTGGAGGGTGTAGACGAAGAGCACCCCGACGACCGAGAAGATCAGCACGCTCCGCGCGTAGACCTGCCAGCTCTGCTCGGAGCGGGAGTCGACGCCGATGAGGCGGTAGAGCCCCCGCTCGACGCGCAGGTCGCGGTCGGAGGTGAAGAGGTGGGCGATGTAGTCGCCGAGGGGACGGTAGATCAGCACGAGGAGGAGGACGACGGTGGCGACCTGCAGCACACCGGCCCAGACGGAGGAGGCGTCCATCAGAACTTCTCCGGCTTCACCAGGGCGACGACGAGGTAGACGACGGCCGCCACGGCGAGGGCGGCGGCGATGAGCGAGAGCGCGGTCACAGCCGCTCCACCCCCTTCACGGCGAGGCCGACGAGGGCGAACAGGGCGAGGGTCGCCAGCAGATAGATGAGATCGAGCACGAGATGCGATGCAACACCCCCGGATGCCGGTGCTCCGGCATCCTCACGGAATCCCTACGGCCCCGCGGCTGCTCCTCACGGGTTGCTCACGGTCGCGTTGCGGGTCTCGCGCGCCTCGCTCCCCTCCCCTCTTCTCTCTCCTCGCGCCTCTCCCCTTTCCTCTCTCCCGACACGAGGATCATCGGCCCGGGCGCGTACGTTCTGCCGCGAAACGTCCGCGTCTCGGCCGATTGCGCTCGCGCCGCGCGGTCAGGTCACGGTCGCCACAGCCGACTGCGGCCGGCCATGACCCACGCGACGACCAGGAGCACGGCGAATGCCGCCGCGAGCCCTGCGACCCACCCCGTCCCCATTCCGATGACGACCGCACCGATGCCGGCGAGCAGCGTGGTGCCTGTCGCGGTGCCGACGTCCTCCCCGACCCCGAGGACCACTCCGCCGTGCGCGCGATTTGTGCCGTCGAAGCCCCGGAATCGTTCGAACGCCAGCGTCATCACCTTCGGATAGACCACACCCATCGCCATCCCGATCAGTGCCGAGACCAGGCCCAGCCCGATCGCCCCGATCGCCACGCTTTTCGTGAGGCCCACGGCGAACATCGCCACTCCGAGGGCTGCGAGGGGGAAGGCGACGGCGGCCAACAGGTACGAGCCTCTCGCTGACACGCGCGCCCCCAGGCCGCCAGCACTGAACAGCGCCCACGCGAGGGGACCGATCGACACCAGCACCGTCCCGATGACTCCGGAGGCGTCGAGATACGTCGCCGAAAGGAGCGGGACGAGCGCGTTGATGCCGAAATAGCTCCCACAGACGAGCGCCAGAATCCATCCGCCCGCCTGGGCCTGACGCTCGCCCGGGACGGTCAGCCGACGGGCGCGACGGAAGGGCACGGCGGGAGTCAGGGCGAGGGCCGCCACAGCGATCGCGACGCCGAGCGGTGTCTCCGATGCGATTCCGAATTGGGCGACGAGCACGCCGGCGGCGATCGACAGGAACGCCCATGGTGCGCGAATCTTCGCCGGATCAGGGGGTCGTTGCCATCCGACGACCCGCAGGTATCGGGACATCAGGGCTCGCGCGATCACGATGAGCACGGCCGGCCAGGCCATCGATGCCCGCCAGCCGACGGTGACGAGGAGGACGCCGTTGACCGCAGGGCCGGCAAGGGCGGGTGCCACCCACATGAGCGCGTAGAGACCGAACGCGCGCTCGCGCTCCTTCGCGTCGGGAAAGACGTCGGAGAGCACACCCATCCCGAGCCCGCCCATGATGCCGGCCGCGACGCCTCGCACTGCGAGGCCCGCGATGAGTACCTCCATCGACGGGGCGCCGGCGGAGAGGGCCACGCCGACGATGAGCATGGCCGTGGAGATCCCCAGCTGTGCCTGCGCGCCGATACGGCCGTAGAGGTAGGCACCGAACGCCATGAACGCGATGCTGACCACACCGGTGATGGTGACGGCCGGTCCGTACAGCGCGAGTCCGTCCAATTCGGCCGCTGCTACGGGGAGGACGGCGGCGTAGCTCAGGCCGGTCACGCTCGCCGCGAACTCGGCCAGCAGAAGCGCGGCCAGCAGCCGACCCCGCGGCCCTCGGAACAGAAGGCGGAGTGCGGGGCGATCGGCGGCGGTCATCGCCGACAGCCTAGACAGTCCGGTCCGCTCAGGGTCCGGCCGCAACGATCATTGCGCTGAGACGAGGACGATCGGCCCGGGCGCGTACGTTCCGCCACGAAACGTCCGCGTCTCGGCCGATCGTGCGCGCGCCGGCAGAGGGGCCCGAAGCACGCGCGCCGGCCGAGGGCGCGAAGGCGCCGAAGGGGGAGAAGAGGGGATGCCGCGGGGCGCGCGTCACTCGTCGGGGCGGGCCTCCAGGCTCGACCGTTCGGCGATCGGGGGGGCCTCGATGGCCGGGTCGAACGGCCGGCCGGCGCGGTCCTGGCCGGGAAGGGGGCGCGAGCGGCGCCCGTAGATGAGCTCGGACGAGTCGAGCAGCCACGGCACGAGGGTGATCGTCACGCCGTGGATGAGCATCAGCTGCTGGGCGATGCGGCGCGCGCGGCGGTTGTGGAGGAAGGTCTCCCACCAGTGCCCGACGATGTACTGCGGCAGGTACACCGTCACCACGGCGGACCCGTGCTTCTGCCGGTACTGACGGATGAACTCCGCGACGGGCTGGGCGTAGTAGCGGTACGGCGACTCGAGGATCACGAGGGGCACCGGCATCCGCTGGTCCTGCCAGGCCTGCTGCAGGGCGTCGGCGTCTTCGTTCGTCACCGCCACGTGCAGGGCGATCGTCTTGTCGTGCTTGGCGGCGAGGGCGTAGTCGAGGGCCTTGGCGACCGGCTTCTGGAGCTTGCTGACGAGGATGAGGGCGATGTCGCCCGACGACCCGTATCGCACGGGCTCGTCGATGCGGATCTCGTGGTCGACGTCGCGGTAGTAGCGATTCACCCCGATCATGAGGACCGCGAGTACGGGGATGGCGAGGAAGACCAGCCACGCCCCGTAGATGAACTTCGTGGCCGTGACGATGATCAGCACGGCCACCGTCATCGCCGCTCCGGTCGAGTTGATCGCGAGACCGGTCAGCACCGAACGGCGCTCCGCAGCCGCCCGCGGATCGCGCCGCGCCTCGACGCGCGTGGTCTGGCGCAGCTCTCGTCGCCAGTGCCGCACCATGCCGATCTGACCGAGGGAGAACGACACGAAGACGCCGATGATGTACAGCTGGATGAGCGTCGTGAGGTTCGCCTGGTACACGATCAGGACCACGATGGCCGCGAGTCCGAGGATGATCATGCCGTTGGAGAACACCAGGCGGTCGCCTCGCGTGTTGAGCGCCTTCGGCGCGTAGCCGTCGCGGGCGAGCACCGAACCGAGCAGCGGGAAGCCGTTGAACGCCGTGTTGGCGGCGAGCAGCAGCACGCAGGCGGTCGCCGCCTGCACGATGAAGAACGGGATCGAGCCCATGCCGAAGGTGGCCGCGGCGATCTGGGCCATGAGGCTCGGCTGCGGAGTGGTCTCGCACGCGAAGCCGACGAGGTTGCACGGGTCTTCGGCGTAGTGGATGCCCGAGATGAGCCCCACCGCGGTGAGTCCCGAGAAGAGCACGATCGCCACGCCGCCCATCAGCACGAGCGTCCACTGGGCGTTCTTCACCTTCGGGCGACGGAAGGCCGGCACGCCGTTGGAGACGGCTTCGACACCGGTGAGGGCGGAGCATCCGCTCGAGAACGCACGCAGAATGAGGAGGATGGTCGCGGCCTGCGTCAGCTCCTCGGCCTGGACGGCGTACTCGGCGCTCGAGGCGATCGGCGGATCGCCGAGTGCGGTGCGGATGAGGGCGACGACCACCATCACGCCGACCGAGCCGATGAAGACGTAGGTGGGGATCGCGAAGGCGAACGAGGCCTCGCGGACGCCGCGGAGGTTCACGAGGACGAGCAGGATGACGAATCCGACCGCGAACTCGATGCGGAAGGGTGCGAGCTCGGGGATCGCCGAGATGATGTTGTCGACGCCCGAGGCGATCGACACGGCCACGGTCAGCACGTAGTCGACGAGGAGCGCCGAGGCGACGACCACGCCCGGCACCTCGCCGAGGTTCGTGTGCGCCACCTCGTAGTCGCCGCCGCCCGAGGGGTAGGCCTTGATCAGCTGGCGGTAGCTCAGCACAACGACGACGAGCAGCACGACGACGGCGACCGCGACGCCGGGGCTGAAGGCGAGGAACGCCGTGCCCCCGATGAGCAGGATCATCAGAAGCTCCTGCGGCGCGTACGCCACCGAGCTCAGCGCATCGGAGGCGAAGATCGGCAGCGCGCGGCGCTTGGGCAGCAGCTGATCGTCGAGCTTCTCGGAGGTGAGGGGGTCTCCCAGCAGGAGGCGTTTCGCGCGAGGGGATTCCTCCACCGGCTCGCGACCATCAGTCGTCACGGCCGATGACATTACGCCTGTCTCGGCGAGTGCGCATCATGGCGCGACGGAATCGCCGTGTTGTCGGGACGCCGCCGGATCAGCGCGTGGCGAGGAACTCCCGCGCTGCGGTGACGAGGTTCGCCACGCCGTTGTCGAGGGTGGGCTGCAGGAGCGGAGCGAAGAACGGCGAATGGTTGGTGGGGATGTTGCGTTCGATGCTCCCGGATGCCGCGGCCTCGGCGTACACCTGAGGGTCGACCCCTCCCCAGAACCAGAACACCAGCGGCACTCCTGCTTCGCGGGCGAACCAGGAGACATCCTCGCTGCCGGTGAACATGCCGGGGTCGACGACCTTGTCGTCGCCGAAGGCGCGGGTGAACGCCGCGCTCAGGCGCGCTGTCGCCTCGTCGTCGTTGATCGTCGGCGGGAGGCTGTGGTCGACCTTGATGATCGGCTCTTCCTCGGCACCCGAGGCCTGCGCCTCGGCCCGGACGATGCGCTCGACCTTCTCGAGCACGCGGGCGCGGGCCTCGTCGTCGGGGTAGCGGAGGCTGAGCTCGAGCACGGCCTCGGCGGGGATGATGTTGTTCTTCAGGCCGGCGTGGATCGACCCGACGGTGACCACGGCGACATCGCGCGGGTCGGTCTCGCGTGAGACGACGGTCTGGAGACGCATCACGGTGGCCGCGGCCATCACGACGGGGTCGATCGTGGCCTGCGGCCGCGACCCGTGACCGCCTCGCCCGAGGAGCGTGACGCGCAGTCCGTCGGATGCTGCCATCTGCGTGCCCGGGCGCACGCCGATCGTGCCTGCCGGAAGGGGGGTGACGTGCTGGCCGAGCACGATGTCGGGGCGGGGGAAGCGGTCGAGCACGCCGTCGGCGATCATCGCCTGCGACCCTGCGCCGTACTCCTCAGCGGGCTGGAAGACCGCCACCACAGTGCCCCGCCACTCGTCGGTCGTCGCGACCAGGCGCTCGAGCGCACCGAGGAGAGCGGTGACGTGCATGTCGTGGCCGCACGCGTGCATGACCGGCACGTCGAGGCCCTGCGGGTCGACGCCCCGCGCGGTGCTGGCGTACGCGAGGCCGGTGCGCTCCTCGACGGGGAGGCCGTCCATGTCGGCGCGCAGCCACACGACCGGGCCGCGCTCGCCGGCGGCGGCGTTGTCGTCGTTGCGGATCACCGCGGCGAGGCCGGTGCGGCCGATGCCCTCTTCGAACTCGATCCCGAGCTCCGTCAGACGCTGCGCGATGACGCCGGCGGTGCGGGTCTCTTGGAACGACAGCTCGGGATGACGGTGGAGGTCGGTGTAGATCGCGTCGAGGTCGAGGGCCATACCGCCGAGCCTAACCTGCGCACACCGGGCGGCTCCGGGCCGACCGGTCTGCCGTGCGCGGTGGTCAGCCCGCCGCGCGGGCGGTGGAGCCGCGCACGACCAGCTCGTACGGCAGGCGCCGCGACGGGCGCTCCTCGACGGGCGCGACCGCATCGATCTCGGCGAGGATCGCGTCGGCCGCCCGCTCGCCCTGACCGAGCGGGAACTGGTCGACGGTGGAGAGCCGGAAGAACTCGCCGAGCTCGTGCCCGTCGATGCCGATGATCGAGAGGTCCGCCGGCACCCGGTAGCCGAGCTCTCGCGCGGCGAGCAGCGCACCGATCGCCATCTCGTCGGAGGCGGCGAAGATCGCTGTCGGGCGCTCGCCGGGGCGGCCGAGCAGCTGCTTGGCGGCGCGGAAGCCGCCCTCGATCGTGAAGTCGGCGGGCTCGTACAGGGCCGGCCGCGCGGGGAACCCGGCGTCGGCCAGCGCCTGCTCGAAGCCCTGCCGCCGCTGGGTCGGCACGTGGAAGTCGACGTCGAACTCGGGGCTCGCGCCGATGTGGGCAATGTCGCGATGGCCGAGCGCGAGGAGGTGCTCGGTGGCGAGCCTGGCCACGGCGACGTCATCCATCGTCAGGGTGTCCAGCCGCGGGCTCGGCCCACCGATCGCGATGACCGGCAGGTCGAGCTGGCGCAGCCGCTCGAGCTCGTCCTCGCTGAGCTCGAGCGAGATCGCGATGACCCCGTCCACCCGCTGGCGGCGCAGGAACGTCTCGAAGATCGCGTGCCGTTCGGCGGCGTCGTTGGTGAGGCTGTACAGCGTGATGTCGTATCCACGGCGCATGAGCGAGGTCGAGATGCCGCTCAGCACCGTGCTGAAGAACCAGCGGTCGAGGAACGGCACGAGCACCCCGATGTTGCGTCGGCGGCCCGAGGCCAGGCTCGATGCCGACGCCGACACGACGTAGCCGAGGCTCTTCGCGGCATCCTCGACCCTCGTCTTCGCCGTCGCCGAGACATGACCGCGGCCGCTCAGCGCGCGGGAGACCGTGGCGGTGGACACGCCGGCCAGGCGTGCCACCTCATCGATGCTGACCACGTCGCCCCCTCGCTCGTCGTCCCGTGCGCCGGCGCTGCTCAGGCCTCGGTGAGCCAGACCGCCGTGTCGACCGGCAGCGTGCGACCGTCGACCGGGCCGCTCGCGACCAGGATGTCACCCTCCGGCAGCTCCACCGGCGCGGCGCCGAGGTTGGCGATGACCCGCACCGAGCCGTTGCGGAACGCCACCACGTCGTCGCCGAACCCGTCGATCCACTCCAGGGCGCCGGCACCCAGCTGGTGGGTGCGGCGCTCGGCGAGAAGGCTCCGGTACAGCGACAGCGTCGAGGAGCCGTCGGCGCGCTGGACGTCACGGGCCACGCCCGCCCAGTCGGTCGGCTGCGGCAGCCACGCCTCGCCGGTCGTGCTGAAGCCGAACGCGGGCGCGTCGCTCTGCCACGGCAGCGGCACGCGGCAGCCGTCGCGGCCGTAGCGCTCGCCGCCGGTGCGGAACCAGGTGGGGTCCTGGCGGGCGTCATCGGGCAGGTCGACGACCTCGGGGAGGCCGAGCTCCTCGCCCTGGAAGAGGTACGACGAACCCGGGAGGGCCAGCATGACGGTCGTCGCGGCGCGGGCGCGGCGCAGTCCGACATCCGGAATCGGCTTGCCGGGGGAGTCGGGACCGATGCCGTGCCCCTGCGGGTTCTCGGCCGTCAGTGCGAGGCGCGACGCGTGACGCACGACGTCGTGGTTGGAGAGCACCCAGGTGCTCGGCGCACCGACCCCCGGGAAGGCGCGAAGCGACTCGGTGATGACCTCGCGCAGCTCTGCGGCGTTCCACGGCGTCGACAGGTACGGGAAGTTGAAGGCCTGGTGCATCTCGTCTTCGCGCACCCAGAGCGCCGTCTTGTCGGCGGTGGGCAGCCACGCCTCAGCGGCGAGGACGCGGTCGCCCTCGTACTCCGCCAGCAGGGCGTTCCAGTCGCGGTAGACGTCGTGCACGCCCTCCTGACCCCAGTAGGGCACGTCCACCTCGCCGCCGCCCATCGAGTCGGCGGTGGACGGCGGGGTGTAGTCGGGAAGGCCCTCCGCCTTGACCAGGCCGTGCGCGACGTCGACGCGGAAGCCGTCGACACCACGGTCGAGCCAGAAGCGGAGGATGCGACGGAACTCTTCGCGCACCTCTTCGTTGGTCCAGTCGAAGTCGGGCTGCGAGGTGTCGAACAGGTGCAGGTACCACTGTCCGGGGGTGCCATCGGCCTCGGTCACGCGGGTCCAGGCCGGACCGCCGAAGACCGACTCCCAGTTGTTCGGGGGCACGTCGCCGTCGATGCCACGGCCCTCACGGAAGATGTAGCGCGCACGCTCGGGGCTGCCGGGCGCGGCGGCGAGAGCCTGCTGGAACCACTCGTGCTGATCGGAGGAGTGGTTGGGAACGAGGTCGACGATGACCCGGATGCCGCGGGCGTGCGCCCCCTCGAGCATGTCGTCGAAGTCGGCGAGCGTGCCGAAGAGCGGGTCGACGTCGCAGTAGTCGGCGACGTCGTACCCGGCGTCCTTCTGGGGGCTGCGCATGAAGGGCGACAGCCAGATCGCGTCGACGCCGAGCTCGGCGAGATCGTCGAGGTGGGCGGTGACGCCGGGAAGGTCGCCGATGCCGTCACCGGAGGTGTCGGCGAACGAACGCGGGTAGATCTGGTAGATGACGGCGGTGCGCCACCACTCGGAACCGGGGGTGGAGGAGCGGTCTGCGGGGGATGTGACCGTTTCGGGCGAAGTCATGCGCTCACAATACTGCAAGCGCTTACATTTTCCTGAGTATGTTGCGCGCGAGACTAAGGTGGCGGGGTGACCGCCTCCGGCCCCCTCGCCCGCGCCGAATCGTTGATCACCGTCATCCCCGACTACCCGTCGCCGGGCATCCAGTTCCGCGACATCACCCCGCTCCTCGCAGACGCCGCCGCGCTCCGCGCGGTGACCGAGGCGCTCATCGCCCCCTTTGCGGGCAGCTTCGACATGGTCGCCGGCGTCGAGGCGCGCGGGTTCCTCCTCGCCGCCGCCGCGGCGATCGCCGCTGACACCGGCGTCGTCCCGGTGCGCAAGGCCGGAAAGCTCCCGCGGCCCGCGGCAGCGGTCGACTACGCGCTCGAATACGGCCAGGCCACAATCGAGGTGCACGACGACCTGCCGCGCGGCGCGCGCGTTCTGCTCGTCGACGACGTGCTGGCCACCGGCGGCACCCTCGCCGCGGCGCACGGCCTGTTCGCCGCGGTCGGGGCCGAGGTCACCGGCACCGCGGTGCTGCTCGAGCTCGAGGCGCTGGGCGGCCGCGCGGTGCTCAGCCGTGTCGAACCCGACATCCACACCGTCTTCCGCGCCTGACGGCACGAATCCTGACCCTGGCGCTTGACCCTGACACGGTGTCAGGCTCTGTCGTGGAATCACCATGTTGAGTATCGGAGAATTCGCCCGGCTGGCCGGAGTGTCGGTCCGGATGCTGCGTCACTACGACCACCTCGGTCTGCTCGTCCCCGAGCGCGTCGACCCCTGGAGCGGCTACCGCTCGTACGGGGCCGCACAGCTCGAGCGCGCCAACCGCATCGTCGCCCTGAAGGACCTGGGGTTCACCCTGGATCAGGTCGGACGGATGCTGGACGGCGGCCTCTCGCAGGAGGACATCGCGCTCCTCCTCAGCGAGCGGCGCGAGGAGCTGCGGTCGCAGATCGCCGCAGACCGGCATCGGCTCGCCGCCGTCGAGGCGCGTCTCCGCGTCATCCAGAAGGAGATTCCCATGACGGAATACATCGAAACCGCCCTGCCCGAACTGCACGTGGTGCAGCAGACCGCGCGCATCGAGGAGATGTCGCAGATCGAGGCCGAGATCGGCTACATGTTCACGCGCGTGAACGAGGCCATCGCTGCGGCGGGCGCGGCGCACACCGGGCCCGGGGTGGCGATCTACACCACCGACGGCGACGGCATGATCGCCGCTGCGGCGGAGCAGATCGGCGATGCCGCGACCCCGCCGGGGCTCGAGCGGGCGACCGTGCCCGCGGCATCCCGCGCCCTCACCGGGCGGTACGAGGCCGACGACCTGTTGGGGATCCAGCGCGCGTGGCAGGACCTCGTCGCCGAGGGTGAGCGCCGAGGGCTGTCGGTCGCGGGACCGGCCCGCGAGGTGTACCTCGAAACGCCGATGGACCCGGGCGGCACCCGCTGGGTCGTCGATCTGCAGCAGCCGGTCGCCTGACCCGGGGCGGGCCGCGCCCGCCCCGGCGAGACCCACCATCCCCGCCGAAACCCACCGCCTCACCGTGGGTCTCGGCGGCGGAGGTGGGTCTCGGCGACAGGTGGGCGCGGAGACGGACCCGGCGGATCCGATCGGCGCTTCGGGGTCGTACGATCGAGCGGTGCTGGTGCTTGCTGCGATCGTCCTCTTCGTCAACGCGCTCTTCAACGCCGTCGTGTGGCCGAGGTTCTACCCACGCATCGCGAACGACCCCCGCGCCCGCGGCACCGACGGGCGCCGCACGGCGTTCTACCGCGTGCACGTCGTGCTGATCACGCTCGCCCTGGTGCTGGCGGCCGTAAGCGTCGCGACGGGCATCGCCCTGCTCGTCACCGCCTGACCAGCAGGTCCGACCCGAGCAGCTACAGCAGCCCCACCCCGAGGTTGATCGGGCTGCCCTCGATGTTGCCGATGATCCCCCGGATGATCGCGGTGCCGTCGGTGCCGCGCAGGCTCTCGTACCAGGCGGCGGTGATCGACGGGTCGTAGCCGTGGGTCTCTTCCCCGCGCTTGCGCGCCCGCAGCACGAGCTCTCCCGCACGCTCGGTGCGCATCTTCTCGTAGCGGCGGAGCGAGTCCTCGACCCCCACGGTGTGCGTGGTGAGGCTGATCGCCAGCGCGAAGCTGTCTTCGAGCGCCGAGCACGCGCCCTGGCCGATGTCGGGCGCGGTGTTGTGGGCCGCGTCGCCGAGGATCGCCACGCGCCCGCGCGTCCACGTATGCAGCGGGTCGATGTCCCAGATCTCCACCCGGTTCAAAGACTCCGCAGGACGGATGCCGCTGATCAGCCGCCGCACCTCGGGCGACCAGTGCCCGAAGGCGGCCTCGAGAGGCGCGACGCCATCCTCCCGCTCGTACGGGAGCCCCGCCGGCTGCGGGATGTCGAACCAGAAGTAGAACCGGTCGTCGGCGACAGGCATCACCGCGGCGCGCTTGCCCTCGGCGACCCAGGTCGTCCACTGATCGAGCGGCGCGATCGCGGGAGAAGCCGCCACCAGCCCGTTGAAGTTCGTGTAGCCGGAGTACTGCCGCTCGACGCGGAAGCCGCCCTCATCGGCCCGGGTGATCCAGTCGCGGGTGAGGGAGCGCGCCCCGTCGGCGCCGATGAGCAGGTCGGCGGTGTCGGTGGAACCGTCGGCGAAGACCGCGATCACCTTCTCGCCCTCCTCGCGAATCCCGACGAGCTCGTGCCCGAGGTGGATCCGGTCGAGCCCGAAGGTGTCCATGAGCAGCGCCTGCAGCTCGGCGCGCGAGACGGGGTAGGGCCGCTGCCCGGTGTGCGCGGTCACCGGTGCGAGGCTGAAGCGGCACAGCTGATCGCCGGTGTGCCCGTCGCGGTAGGCCATGTGATCCATCCGGCCGCCGAGGCGCGCGACCTCTTCGCCGAGGCCCAGCCAGTTGAGCACCTTCACGCCGTTCGACCACAGCGAGAGGGCGGCGCCGACCGGTCGGTTCTGTCGCATCCGGTCGTAGATCACCACGTCGTGCCCGTGCCGGGCGAGCGCGATCCCCGCGCTCGTGCCTCCGATACCGGCTCCGATGATCACGACCTTCACGTTTCAGCTCCCGCGGTAGGTGGAATAGGAGAAGGGGCTCAGCAGCAGCGGCACGTGCAGGTGCGTGTCGTCGGTGACGCGGAACGTGACCGTCACCGACGGGTAGAAGGTGTCGACGCCCAGACCGGCGTAGTACGCCCCGGTGGCGAAGCTCAGCACGTGCGTGCCGTGGTCGAGGAACTCGGGCCCGAGGCTGAGACGCCCGTCGAGGTCGGTCTCGCCCGACGCGATCTGCACGATGCGCGGTTCGTCGCCCATCTTCGACAGGACGACGGCGACCCCGCTCGCGGGGAAGCCGGTGGAGGCATCGAGGACGTGGGTGGTGAGCTGGCTGGTCATGGCATCATCCTGACGCCACCCGCTCGGCCGACACGCTCTCGCGCAGCCGCAGCAGAGCGATCTCTGCCAGCTGGCCCGCTGCCTCGGCGACCTCCGACTCGGGGGTGTTCGCCAGGCGCCGCTCGAGCTCGGCGAGCATCTCGTCGGCCGAGCGCCCGCGGGCCCGGATGAGGAACACGCGCCCGAACCGGGCCTCGTACCGGGTGTTGCCGGCCGCGATCCGCTGGGCGACGTCGGAGGCGGCATCCGTCATCGCGGCCTGCTCCCGGCGCGACGCGGTCGCGGAAGGGTCGTCGCCCTCGCGGCGCTCGCCGATCCGGGGATGCTGCGCCAGCGCCTGGTCGAGATCGGCGGCGTCCCAGGTCGCGGCCTCGGCCGCTGCCGTCTCTTCCAACGCCTCGCGTGTAGGGTATGGGCGCCCCGCGAGCACCGCAGTCACCCACCGCGGGATCGCCGCCCACAGGCTCACCAGATCGCGCGCGTCGCCCTCGTCGAGGGCGTTGAAGTCGCCGATGCGCATGACGGTCCTCCCGCGGGGGTGCTGCTGGAGGCTCACGCTACGAAGCGCGCCGACACGTTTCGGTTTCCCTCGTGTAAACATCGCGTTGCCGCGCCGCCGTTCACACCGACGAAACGCGACGGGGGGAGGATGGGGCGTCCGCCGCGCGGCGGACCCGACGAAGGAGCGCCGATGGCCGACCCCCGAAGCGCCGGCAGCGGTGTCATCCGCGCCGCGCGCGCGTGGGTGAATGGCCGCTTCCGCCGCGCCGACGTCGAGTACGTCGACGGCGTCATAACCCGGGTCGACGATCCGTCGGGACCCGCGCGTGGCGCCCACATCGTCCCGGATGACGCGGTGCTGCTGCCGGGCCTCGTCGATTCGCACGTGCACGTCAACGAACCCGGTCGCACCGAGTGGGAGGGATTCCGCTCGGCGACCCTCGCCGCCGCGGCCGGCGGGGTGACGACGATCGTCGACATGCCCCTGAATTCGCTCCCGCCCACGACCACGGCGGCCGCGCTCGCCGTGAAGCAGGCCGCGGCCGCGCCGTCGGCCTACATCGACGTCGGGTTCTGGGGTGGGGCGGTGCCCGAGAACCTCGGTGCCCTCGAACCGCTGCACGACGAGGGCGTGTACGGGTTCAAGTGCTTCCTCTCTCCCTCGGGCGTCCCCGAGTTCGGTCACCTCGACCGTGCCCAGCTCGCCGCGGCGATGGACGAGATCGCCGCACTCGGCTCGCGGCTCATCGTCCACGCCGAAGACCCCGCGCACCTCCACGCCGACGGCGCGCTCGGCCGCGACTACACCGCGTTCCTCGCCTCGCGGCCCGCCGTGAGCGAGGCGTCGGCGATCGAGACGGTCATCGCCGAGGCCCGGCGCTCGGGAGCGCGCGCCCACATCTTGCACCTGAGCGACGCCGGGTCGCTCCCGGCGATCGGGCGAGCCAAGGCCGAGGGGGGCGCCCTCACGGTCGAGACCTGCCCGCACTACCTCACGATCGCGGCGGAGGAGATCCCCGCCGGGTCGCCCGAGTTCAAGTGCTGCCCGCCGATCCGGGATGCCGCGAACCGCGACCGGCTGTGGGAGGGGATCGTCGACGGCACGATTGACGCGATCGTCAGCGACCACTCGCCCTCCACGCTCGACCTCAAGCGCACCGGTGGCGGCGACTTCGGCCTCGCGTGGGGCGGGATCTCGGGTCTGCAGGTCGGGCTCTCGGCGGTGTGGACAGAGGCGCGCCGGCGCGGCATCCCGTTGGAGACCCTCCTGCCGCTCTTCACGACGGGGCCTGCGCGCGTCGCCGGCCTCTCGGCCGGGGTCATCGAGCCGGGCGCCCCGGCGCACCTGACCGTCTTCGGCGCCGACGACCCGTATCCGATCAGAGCCGCAGAGCTGCTGCACAAGAACCCCATCACGGCGTACGAGAACCGTGTGTTGCGCGGCCGCATCCGACGGACATGGCTGCACGGCCGGTCGGTGTTCGACGTGACCGAGGGAGGGCCGGGCGAGGCGCCGCAGTTCCGTGGGGCGCCCGGCGGTCGCCTCCTGTCGCGGGAGGTCGCCTGATGGTGTGGGATGAGCGCGTGCGGTGGGATGAAGACATGCTCGCGGTGACCGAGATCCTGCAGCCGGGCGTCGGCGCGATCCCCGGTGACCACTACCTGCGCGCGACGCCCGAGACGGTGCTGTGGGGGCGCCTCCCGTGCGAAACGGATGCCCCGGTGCTGCGCATCCGCTCGGGGGAGTCGGTGACGATCGACACCGTCAGTCACGAGGGCATCCTCGAAGATCACGGCAAGGACCCGCTGGGGTACTTCACCGACCAGGGCGTCGCGCCCGAGGCCGTGCTCGACGACGCGATCGCGATCGCCGCGCAGCTCTCACGCGACCCCGCGACCGACGGTCCTCACGTGGTGACCGGACCGGTCTTCGTCGAGGGCGCGAGCCCCGGTGACGTGCTGCGCATCACCGTGGAGAAGCTCGCGCCGCGCGTGCCGTATGGCGTGATCTCCAACCGGCACGGCAAGGGAGCGCTCATCGGCGAGCTCCCCCGCGGGGACGGGCACGTCAGCGTGTTCACGCCTGTCGAGAAGCGCGCGGGCCGGCTGGTGGGTCTGCTGCCGATCGTCGACGGCGGCGACCGGGTGGTGTCGTTCCCCCTCGCGCCGTTCCTCGGCACGATGGGGGTCGCCGTCACCGGACCCGAGCGCCCCCACTCGGTGCCGCCCGGATCGCACGGCGGCAACATCGACATCAACCTCCTCGTCGAGGGGACGGCGCTGTACCTCCCCGTCCAGGTCGAGGGCGCGCTCGCCTACGTCGGCGATCCGCACTTCGCGCAGGGCGATGGCGAGGTCGCGCTGACGGCGCTCGAGGCGTCGCTGCGCGCGACGCTCCGCTTCGACGTGATCCCGCGCGCGCAGGCGCTGGTCGAGTTCGGCGAGCTGGGCGGCCCTCTCGTGCGCACGCCCGACTACCTCGTGCCGACGGGTCTCGACCCCGACCTGAACGAGGCGATGCGCCGCTGCGTGCGCGCGGCGCTGACCCTCATCGAGGCGCGGTACGGCATGACCGAGCACCTCGCCTACGCGTACCTCAGTGCTGCGACCGATTTCGACATCTCGCAGGTGGTCGACATCGTGTGCGGCGTGCACGCCCGCATCCGGGTGTCGGATTTCGAAGGACGGACGGATGCCGCCGGCCCGGCGTCGCGCGAGGTCGCCGCTTCCGACCCCTTCGACCGCACCGTATGGCGCACCGTCGGCGACCCGCTGTGGCAGGGTGCGTGGGAGGGACCGCTCGTGGGTCTCACCGTCGCGGTGAAAGACCTCTTCGCCATCGCGGGGTACCGGATCGGTGCGGGCAACCCCGCCTTCCTCGACGAGGCCCGGCCCGAGAAGACCACCGCTCCCGCGGTCGCCGACCTTCTCCGGGGCGGAGCGTCGCTCCGCGGCATCGCGCGCACCGACGAGTTCGCGTACAGCATCGCCGGCGACAACGCCCACTACGGCACCCCGCCGAACCCCGCCGCTCCCGGTGGACTGCCCGGCGGCTCGTCGAGCGGACCCGCCGCCGCCGTCGCCCTCGGCCACGCTGAGGTGGGCCTCGCCACCGACACCGCCGGGTCGATCCGTGTGCCCGCGTCGTACCAGGGCCTGTGGGGGCTCCGCACCACGCACGGCCTCGTCCCGCGGCAGGGCCTGGTGCCCCTCGCGCAGTCGTTCGACACGGTCGGGTGGCTCGCGCGCGACGGAGACACCCTGCAGCGGGTGGCCGACTGGTGCCTGAGCTACGACTCGTCGGCATCGACCGAGAACGTCTTCGGCGCCTCCGACGACGACCTGCCGTGGCGCTTCGTCGTGCCGTCCGAGGTGCTCGCGGCCGCCGATCCCGAGACCCGTGCGGCCTTCGAGGAGCTGCTCGCGCGGCTGTCGCGGACGGATGCCGCAGACGTCGCGACCGTCTCGATCGGCGACCTCGACGACTACCTCGTCCCCTTCCGCACCGTGCAGGGCGCCGAGGCATGGCGCAATCACGGCGAGTGGGTCGAGAGGCATCCGGGCGCGCTCGGGCCGGCTGGCGCGGAGCGCTTCCGCGTGGCATCCGGAATCACCCCCGGAGAAGAGGATGACGCCCGCCGCGCCCTCGCCCCCCTGGCCGCACGCCTGCAGGCGCTCACAACCGAGGCGGTGCTGCTCATGCCGACGGTGCCCGGGCCCGCGCCGCAGCGCACGGCCGCCGGTGCCGACATCGACGCGGCGCGCACCGCGACCCTGCGCATGACGACACCCGCGGCTGTGGCGGGCCTGCCGTCGCTGTCGGCGCCGCTCCTCCGGGTGGCCGCCGTGGGAGGGGCGCCGGCGCCTGTCGGCGTGTGCGTCACCTCGCGCGCCGGCACCGACGTCGCCCTCGTCCGCCTCGCCCGTCGCCTCGCCGAGGCGGTGGGCGGATGACCGCTCAGACCACGACTCCCTCGCCCACTGACTCAGGACGCGCCATGACCCACCTCCCCGGCCCCATCGCCCCGCCCCCGCGCCTGCTCATGGGCCCCGGCCCGATCTCGGCGTACCCCAGCGTGCTGACGGCGATGTCGGCGCCGCTCGTCGGACAGTACGACCCCTTCATGACGGCGACGATGGCCGAGACGCAGGAGCTGTACCGGCAGGTGTGGCGCACCCGCAACGAGGCGACGGTGCTCGTCGACGGCACGTCGCGGGCGGGCATCGAAGCGGTGCTCGTCTCGCTCATCCGCCCAGGCGACCGCGTGCTCGTGCCGATCTTCGGTCGGTTCGGGCACCTGCTCGCCGAGATCGCCGAGCGCGCGCTCGCCGAGGTGCACACGATCGGCACCGAGTGGGGGCAGGTGTTCCCCGACGCCGTGATCGAAGAGGCCGTCGTGCGGGTGCGCCCCACCCTGCTCGCGCTCGTGCAGGGCGACACCTCCACGACGATGAACCAGCCGCTCGCCGGGGTCGGCGAGATCTGCGCCCGCCACGGGGTGCTGTTCTACACCGACGCCACCGCGTCGCTCGGCGGCAATCCGTTCGAGGCCGACGGGTGGGGACTGGATGCCGCGACCGCAGGCCTGCAGAAGTGCCTCGGCGGCCCCTCGGGGTCGGCGCCGGTGACGCTGTCCGACCGCGCGGTGGAGATCATCCGGTCGCGGAAGCGCATCGAGGCCGGCATTCGCGAGGAGGGCGACGAGGCGGCATCCGATTTCATTCGCTCGAACTACTTCGATCTCGGCATGATCCTCGACTACTGGGGCCCGCGGCGGCTCAATCACCACACCGAGGCGACCTCGATGCTCTACGGCGCGCGCGAGTGCGCGCGGCTGCTGCTCGAAGAGGGCGCCGACAACGTGCTCGCGCGGCACGAGCGCGCGGGCGCGGCGATGCTCGCCGGCGTGCAGGGGCTCGGGCTCGTCGTGTTCGGAGATGTGGCGCACAAGATGACGAACGTGGTCGCCGTCGAGATCCCCGAGGGCGTGGTCGGCGATGCGGTGCGGAGCGACCTGCTCGAGGACTTCGGCATCGAGATCGGCACGTCGTTCGGGCCGCTCCACGGACGCGTGTGGCGGATCGGCACGATGGGGTACAACGCTCGCGAGGACGCGGTGCTCACCACCCTAGCCGCGCTCGAGGCGGTGCTGCGACGCCACGGGGTCGCCGTGCCCGCCGGGGGCGGGGTCGAAGCGGCGACCGATGTGTTCCGCGGTGCGGGGGATGCGGTGTGGACCGCGCACGCGTGACGCGTGCGGGCGTGATGACGCCGGCAGAGCGCGTGATGGCGCGCTGCGATGAGCTCGCCCGCATCAGCAGTGCCGAGGGCGGCATCGAGCGGGTGTACCTCTCGCCCGAGCACGCGCGGGCGAATCGGCTGGTGGCGGAGTGGATGCGCGAAGCCGGTATGACCACGAGACAGGATGCCGCGGGCAACCTCGTCGGGCGGGCCGGGCCGGCGGCGGGGGAGGCGCCGGCGCTCGTGCTCGGCTCGCACCTCGACACCGTGCCCGGCGCGGGCCGGTACGACGGGATCGCCGGGGTGCTCATGGCCATCGAGGTGGTGCGCGCGCTGCGCGCGAAGGCGCTCCCCTTCGCGCTCGAGGTCGTCGCCTTCTGGGATGAGGAGGGCACGCGCTTCGGCCGCGCGCTGCTCGGCTCGTCGGCGGCCGCGGGCGCGTGGGACCCGGGGTGGTGGGAGCTGACGGATGCCGCGGGCGCGACCCTGCGCGAAGCGTTCCTCGACTTCGGTCTCGACCCCGGGCGCATCGGCGACGCCGCGCGTGCTCCGGATGACCTCGTCGGATATCTCGAGGCGCACATCGAGCAGGGACCCGAGCTCGACGAGGGCGACGAGCCGCTCGCTGTGGTGTCGTCGATCGCCTCGGCGCGGCGGTTTCGGCTCGACATCGCCGGCGAGGCCCGGCATGCCGGCGGCACTCCCTACGACCGGCGGCGTGACGCGTTGCTCGGGGCGGCCGAGATCGCGCTCGCCGTCGAGCGGGTGTGCCGCGCCGAGCACCACATCGTCGGCACGGTCGGCGAGCTGCAGATCCACCCCGGGGCGATCAACGTGGTGCCGGGCGACGCGCACCTGTCGCTCGACCTCCGCGGCGAGTTCGACGGCGACCGCGACCGGGTGTGGAAGGTGATCCAGGACGAGGTCGCCGCGGTCACGGCGCGCCGGGGCCTGACGTGGTCGGCGCGGGAGGTGCACGAGGCATCGGCAGTGTTCTGCGACCCGCTGCTGCAGAATGTCGTCGGCGAGGGGATCCAGTCGGTGTCGCCGGCGCGCGCGGGCGAGGCGCCGACCCTGTTCAGTCGTGCGGGCCACGACGGGATGGCCTTCGCCGCGGTGACGGCGATCGGCATGCTCTTCCTCCGCAACCCCGACGGCATCAGCCATCACCCCGACGAGGCGGTGTCGGCGGCGGACGTCGACCTCGGCATCCGTGCGCTGACCGCGGCCGTGCGTGCTCGCGCGGCAGCCTGATCGGCCCGCGGTCAGCGACTCATCCCAATCTCCATGGGCTGTCGCGGAGGAGGCACCATCGTCGAGCACTTCAGCGGGCGGGTCATACGCAGACTGGTGGCTCACCCGGTATGCCAACGCCCTAGACGTCGAGGTTCCCTCACCCGGCGACTTCACCCGCGCGGCAGCATGCTCCGCAAACGCGCAGACACCTGATGCCACCGCGCCCGTTCGAGGACCGGCTTTCGGACGCTGGCCGAGCGAGGCGAGACCCGGATTCGCCCCGTTGCGATCTCCGCTAGGGCACGAAGGTGCTGCTGTTTATTCCAAGTTCGAACAAGTCGCCACCCCAGAGGATCTGAGCGACGACGATCCCCACCCCGGAAGCGACGATCACCGCGACGATCGCCAAGGCGATGCCGCGCTTGCCATAACTCCACCATCCCAGTACCGACAGCAAAATGAGCCCGGTCAGGTGGGCAAGGACGAGCGGCACGCCCCCGACGGCCTCCGCGAAACCCGCCATTGTCGTGCCGGCGGATAGCGCCTTGGGCTGTTCCGCCTGCGCTTCGAACTGAGCGAATCCGTACCAGACCCACGCGACAGCCGACGCGATCACGCCAAGCGACGCCAGAATCCAAAAGCCCGTCCGCGTGCCACGTGAGCCGCGATCAGACTTCACCACTGCGACGGCACTCACGAGGGCAGCCTACTCAGTACGCGCCTGCCAGACCCGAGCGCTCGCGGACCAGCGTAGGGACGAATGCGGACCGCCGCCCGGATAGTGTCGAGCCGTGTCTGACGTGGTGAGCGCATACTCCCGTAGAGCAGCCGAGTACAGCGAGCTACTCGGTTCGATGACGGCGATGCACCACGCGGACGTGCATCTGATCACCTCCTGGGCGAGCCAATGCGACGGGACCGTGCTCGACGCCGGCTGCGGGCCCGGCCACTGGACAGGGCATCTCGCAGCGGCAGGGGTCGACGCCCGCGGCATCGATCAGGTCCCATCCTTCATCGATCACGCCCGCACGGTTCATCCCGGGACGCCGTTCGAGGTAGGCGACATCGACGCGATGCCGTACCCGAACGCCGAGTTCGGAGGAGTGCTCGCGTGGTACTCCCTCATCCACCACGATCCCGACGACATTTCCCGGCCGTTGGCGGAGTTCGCGCGAGTCCTTCGCCGCGGCGGCAGCTTGCTGGTCGGATGCTTCCTTGGAGGGACGATCGAAGGATTCGATCATGCCGTCGTCAGGGCATTCCGCTGGCCCTCCGAAGCCCTACACGGCCGCCTCATCGACGCGGGTTTCGAGATCCTCGAAACGCACACGCGAACTGGATCACCTGCCTCGTCACCGAAGCCGCACGCTGCGATCATCGCGCGCCGGCACTAGTGCCCATCAAGGATTCTCAAACGATCCAAGCCACCTCACAAGATAGCTTGACATGTGTGTTTATAGTGCGGCACGGTGTCATCAACATACCTTGTAAGATACCTTGGAGCTGACCACATGATCCCAATCACTGTCCATGTCCGCGAGAACCGCGTGGAGGAGTTCTATGTCCGATTCGCCGAGTTCATCGCTGACACACCCGACGTCACCGCCCCACTAATCCTCCCGTCGGGCACGGTCCCCGCCTGGGTCCAGACCGACGAGGCGGGTGCACTTGCGTCCAGGCTCATGAGCGAGATATCGGGGCCCGGAAACTTCGTATTGCGCCATCTCATCGACGGGGCTCGGAAGGGGACCGTCTATCTCAGCCCCGACGAGCTCGCGAAAATGACGCAACATCCCAAAGGCAAGTCCGGCGTCGCAGGCATCCTCGGTGGGGTAGGCAAGGCGATCCGCCGTGCTGATCTACCGATGTACCGGACGCCCAACGGCGGCACTTGGCACTACGTCTGGGACTGGGATGGCGTTCACTACTCGATGACCCCAGAGGTGGCCCGGCTTCTTCGCGCTGCGCGTGTGTAACGTGCGCCGTTCGAATTCCGCCCCGCTTTCGGGCGTGGAGGACCCCATTGCGTGCGGAGAGATTGGCAAAATCCGCGCCCCCGTCTGTATTGAACCGGGGCGAAGGTTCGTTCCACTAGCCGATGTTCCGCGAGACACGTGCTTGCGCGATTCAGTTATCCAGCTGAGGAAACGTGCCCGACGCCATGCCAACTGCCTTCAAATCTCTGAAGAGCCACCGTGCCGCGATCTGACTCGCGGGTCGGCGATGGTGTAACAAAGTCCGCGACAGAATTCGTCACGCCATAACGCGCGAACGGGGTCAGACGGCTGCCTGCGGACCAGGTCTCGCGCATCATGGACTCGACCCAGCTCTTCGAGGAATCGTCTGGGGAGAGCGTCATCAGGGCTCGTCCGTTCTGGGAAAGGTAGCCATTGCGCTCGGCTGCAAGTTCTCTCAACCGCTCCAGTGGCACTCGAGCCGTGACAATACCCGGAGCGCGGGCACCAAAAGACGTCCCTGAGCAGTGCGACAGATCGCCCACGACACCGAAATCTCCGTCCGCGCCAGTGCCCATCGACCATGCGAATCGGCTGAACAGTGAAGCGACAGCTTCGTCGTACGCGACGCAGCCGTGATCGTACGCTTCGGCATAGAACGACTGCAGTTGGACGTCCGAGTAGAGCCCCCAGACCCACCCGCCTGAAGAGCGGGGTCGACGTCGGCCGCCGAAATGCGCGTCGCGGGAACGAGATTCCTGTCCGCTTGCGCACCGCGCGCTGAACCTTGAAGCGCAGGCGAAAGGAACGAGTGAGAGCAAATACTTCGGCCCACGGTCGTGATCCGCTATCGAGGGAAGTGGCGCGCGGTGAAATCGAAGGCTCCAGCGCTCTCCGGCACGCCGATACTCGGCGGGTGCTGAGTCGCTAGGGTGCGGTCTGCCCTTGGGCTCGGATGCTGCTCGGCCCCGCATCGCCGACGACTTACCCTCGCCCGCCAAGGCTACGCTGTCGTTCAGTGCCCACAAAGGGATCCTCGACGTGGCTGGCGAGGCGGGATATGTCCGGAGCCGCATGGGCGCCGGCCCGTAGCCTGTGACGATGGGCGAGGACCTAACGCTGATCATCGAGACCGAAGACGGCGTTGTTCGGCGGAACATCGCCCCTGCCGTGCCTCTTCAGGACGGCGTCGAGCGCGGAATCGCCGCCGAAAGCGCAATCCGATTTGCGGCGGCGTTGTGGGGTATGCCCGACTTCATCTTTGAACCAGCGCACGAAACTAGTGGGAGCGGCGTGCGGGAAGTCGGTGACGGGATCCTCATTACGAGCGGCACCGCGGTCATGATTCAGTCGAAGAGCAGACATCGGCCGGGCGGGACTGCGGAACGCGAATCGAACTGGCTGACGAAGAACATTGTCAAGGGTTTGAAGCAGGGCGAGGGCTCGATTCGCTTCCTTACGGCGAGACCAATCGCCATGGAGAATCGCAGACGCAGGAGGGTAAACATCGACGGCGCGGCTCTCACATGGGTGTCGGTCGTTGTCATCGACCATGATGACGTCCCGGCCGGGTACACGCCTCCCGACCTCCCCAACAATGCGGTCGTAATGCTGCGGCGAGACTGGGAGTTTCTGTTTGACCAGCTACGTTCGGCCCGTTCGGTCGCGGGCTACCTCCGCCGTGTCGTCGGCGAGAACATTGAGCTGGGTACCGAACCCGTGCGTTACCACGAGCTGGCGCTCGCAGACTTAGGGGTTGAGCCGCCCGCCGCTCCAGAGTGGGCCACGAGCGCCTCGATCACGGTGTCGGTGCCTCAGGCGCCGCTTGAGCCAGCGGGATCTTTGGAAACGAAGGCGCACTTCCTGTTGCGGATCATTCAAGAGGACATCGCTCTCTCGCGGGCGCCCGCCGACGACGAGCTGACGCGCATCGACGTGCTCTCACGGCTTGACAGCATTCCAGTGGCTTCCCGAACCGAGCTCGGCGAGCGGCTTCAGTCATACATGTCGGAAGCGAAGCATTGGTCGAAGGAAACTCTGATCACTTCTGCACGAATCTACCTTCCAGTGGAGCCAGGCGAGTTCGAGTCCCCGATCGTCTTCATGGTGGCGTCCAGGTTGAATGACCTTGCGCACATGGTGTTCCGAGCACGTTTCGAGCTGCTGCATTACGACTACTACACGGTGAGCAGTCTCACCGAGCTCATGACTGTTGGTGTTCTCCTTACCCCCGGAACTAAGTCGGGACGCGCGTGGGACACTACGATGCTCGCTGCGAAAGGCGACATGGATCTCGATCCTGCCTACGTCGAGTTCATTCGGGCTCAGCTTGATCGGACCCTGCGCTCCAGATGAGGACGCTGCACCGCTTGCTGGTGGATCGCGGCTGCATTCGACGGTCAGGCTTTCGGGCCGCGCGCGGATAGGGATCCGCGTTGCCCTTATTGAGGAGCGCGACCATGCCGCGCTACCAGCGGTGGAGCACCCCGTTACCCTCAGACCGATCTAACGAGGGTGGATTGACCGTCCAGCCGTATTGCCGGAGTACCTCGGCAGCCTCGTCTTGCAAATCGCGCACGGTCGACCGAAGCTGCATCCGTCGCCACCTCGCCCGACCGGCCTTTATTGCCGCCTCCCAGCCCGGCTTGCTATCGATGCCGAACTCACGCACAAGAAACTCGAGCACATCCTCTAGACAGGGTCGGAAACGCTCTCCGCCCACCGGGAAGTGAAGCGATGACATGTCGTGCGGTTTTCGAACTACGTCGCCGCGAACCGCGTGCGCTCGGCCGAGCAAGTGCGAGAGCGATCCCCGATCGGCGTGAATATGCCAATGAGCGAGCGGCGCGCTCTCCGAAATCTCTGCATCGAACTCCTGCCTGACGAGGGGCGTTCGATCGAGTGTCGAGTGAACGGCGATCTTTGACCGCCAGGTCTTCAGGAACCTGCCCGAGCTGTCGAGCCCGAGGTAGTTCTGTACTCCGAGAGTCGCGAGCTTTTGACCGTCGACATACATCGGGATGTGCTGCTTTGCTGGCTCGTCACCAGCTGGTCGAACCACATATCGACCCCCGTGCGAGATCGACACGATCTGGAAGGTGCCGGGGAGTACTCCAGCGAGCGTGTCCTGAACCTCCTGCGCGAATGCGGCCGCGCGCTGATCCAGGTCGTCCAATGGCGTCTCGTGAGCGGTCAGCTGTCGGCACCGAGGAGGAAAGATATCTCCTCGAGCTCCTCCTTGGCTTCCCATTCCTCGCTCGAGAGGCTGCGTGTCGCGCGGACAGCCTCGAACTCCTCTTCGCTGAGCTCGATGCGATGCAGAATGTCAGCGCGACGAGCGAGCAGCTCCTCACGGGTCACGTCAATCACGGGTGCCATGGCAACCTCCAGCGCTCTCGGAACTCACAGTAGACCACCGAGGTCAGACATCGCCTCAGCGGCGACGACTCGTCGGGTCCGGATGCGTTTGGCGACAACCATTCCGCTATGCGCGACCGCCGTTCAGAATCCCGAGCGCGCGCTGAACCACCACTAACACTCACCGACCGGCTAAAGATCGGTGGGGGTTGAATAAACGTCGGCGGACGGAAGGACGACTCACGCAACCTCACTCGCGAGGATGGCAAGTACAGCCGAAGCCGACGTCGGACAGGCGGTCCGCGGAGATCTTGCCGCAGGCGCGGCACTTGACGTGGTGCGGGTCGCCGCCGTAAGACGGCGCGGTGAGAGGGCCGAGATACTCGAATCCGTGAGCCTCAGCATGGGCAAGTGCCGACGAGTAACTGACAGGCGTCAGATCCCCCCAGTCCCCCTGCATTTGGCGGGCGTCGGCTGCCCACTTCCGCCAATAGCAGGCACGGCAAGTCCCCTCATCCCAGGCGTTCTTGTCAAGTGTGTAACTGAAGCGGTAATGAGCCTGAACACCGCATACGAGGCATTCCGTCAACTGCCAGTCGTCAGGATGGGTGAATGTTTCGAGGGGGCGCAGGCCACCGATGCGCTGAATCTCTTCGACGTGCGAGTGACACCAGGTTGCCTTGGTCCGCGTCCTGAACGCAGCTGTGCTGACGCAGCCGTCGACGGAGCATGTTTGATCGGTTGGAACTGGAGTCCGGCGCAGCGGCCGTGGCAGTCTGGCTGCTGGATCTGGCTTCGGTGCGGGCGCGACGGATGCTGTCGATGAACTCCGGTCGATCAGGTTCATCTGTGTTGCCGCGTGCTGTGCGCCATCGTTGAGCAAAACCTCGGCGCCATCGAGCCGGTTGCCATCGAGGCAGCGAAGGAAGTCGTCCTCCGTCATGACCTCGATCTCTTGGCCGCTGTCCTGCAGTTCGAAGGCTTTCCGCGTCTTACCGGTGATGTTCGAGCCTGGGCGCAGAACGGCCGGGTTGATGTCCCCCACGACCAGCACGTTCGTTCGCTTGGTGGTGCTTTGTTCCGGAATCGCGCCGACCTTGGCGCACTCCTGGCGGGCGGTGTCCCGCGTCATCGACATTAGAGTGCCCGTGAACACTACGACGCGGCCGTAGAGGTATCCGCTGGGATCGGCGTCCGCATTCACTTCGATCGGGGTGAAGTTGCGCCCACCGTGGCCGCCCGCGCCGGTCGCGACGCTGCCTCGGTAGATGCCACGGCCCATCCGGCCGATGCCAACGCCGAGTGAGTCAGCCAGCTTCAGCAGGTCCACCACTTGCTGTTTCGCGGCGAGTCGCCTGGTTACCTCCACGACCGCGGTCGCGTCGGCGAGAGCGTCGTGGTGGTCGGCGAACGCGATTCCCATTGTCTCGGCGAGGAACGGCAGCCGGTAGGTAGGGAGTGCCAGCGCGCGACGAGCCATAACCAAGGTGCAAAGGAATCGAACCTCGGGCCACTCGATGTTGTCGAGTGCGCAGGCATACCGCATCACACCAAGGTCGAATCCCGCATTGTGAGCGACGAGCACGTCGTCGCCGATGAAGTCCACGATGGCGGGCAAGATGTCTTTCCACCGCGGGGCGTCCGCGACCATCTCTGGGGTGATCCCGTGGATGGCCGTGTTCCAACCGTCGAACCAGTCAGCGCCCTCCGGCGGACGGATCAGCCAATGCACTCGCTCGATGACTTGCCCATCTCGCACACGCACCAGTCCGACCGAGCACGGCGAGCCACGAAAGGAATTGGCGGTCTCAAAATCGATAGCCGTGAAGTCAAGCATTCCTCACGCCACCCGAGTTACTGTCCGATGCTTCGTCGTCACCGCTGCCCCCTTCACACGCGCCCGAAACTCAGGCCGACCGGAGCCGATTCTGCCGCACCAGCGACCCAGCCGCTGATGAGACACGTCAACTTCGGGGGTGCTGGCCGGAATCTCTTCCGCATGACTTGTGAAAGCCGCACGCTGACGTCCCCTCGTGTGCATCGCCCGATGAGCGATCCCTATGTTGCAGTGCTCATAACGGGACCGCGAGCGGGAAGATCCGTGCTGCGGGTAGCTCGGTCAGGAAGACTAGCGACCGATCCCCCGAGGTAGCCTTCCGCTGTGGAAGACGGCGACGACAAAACCTTTGAGGTCCAAGGACGTTGGAAGGAAGAGGTCGTGTACTGGGAGGGTTCCCGCGGCTACCTTTTCGACGCCGGATGGGGAGCTAGTCCTCTCGTGCTCTACGTACCGTCGGAAGAAGAGTGGGACTCCGTCACCGCCGACTGGATGATCGGGCGTCGTGCAGAGATCGTCGCGCGGCTGGTCGAGCACTCTGGCCATGTCGTCCGTGAAGGTCCATACTCCGGCCCCGCCGGACGAACGCTAAGTAGGTAGCGATCCCGAGCGAGCATCGCCACGCCAGGTGGCACCCTCGGCGGCATGAATGAAAGACAGATTGGCTATGCCAGGGTTTCCACCGCCGACCAGTACCTCACCTCGCAGCGCGACGCACTGTTGCGCCTCGGGGTCCTCGACTCGAACATCTACGTCGATCACGGACTGACCGGCACCAACCGGGCCAGACCGGGACTGCGCGAGGCACTCGCAGCCGTGCGAGCCGGCGACACCTTTGTGGTCACCAAGCTCGACCGGCTCGCGCGATCGGTGAAAGACGCCCGCGACATCGCTGACGAACTGACCACGAAAGGGCGTTGCGCTCAACCTCGGCGGAAGCAGATACGACCCCACCGATCAAGTGGGACGGCTGCTGTTCAATGTGCTCGCGATGGTCGCCGAGTTCAAGCGCGAGGTGATCAGCATGCGCACAAAAGAAGGGATGGCGGTGGCCCGCGCCAAGGGCCACCTGAAAGGCAAGGAACCCGCGCCGCCCCGATCCTGAGCCTGCGGCTCGCTCATCAGACCTCGGGCTCGGTGGCCGCTGCGCCATCAGCAACGGCATCCAACTCGTCGCGAAGATACCTCGGAGCCTGAACGCGCCAGGCGTCGGTCACGAGCTCGGCGAGATGGCCCGCCGTGATCGCGGCCAGCCGGAAAGCCACTTTCGGCTCGCTCCAGGGTGTGGTCGTCCGCAGGAACACGTCGGGCTCCATCTGGACCAGAGCGAATCCGTCCATCCGGTCCGCGACCTTGACGGCGACGACGAGCTCGGTTGCGAGAATCGCTCGAATGTCGTCGGGGATGCTGGGCCACGGGTGGCACTCCCACGCATACGGCTTCCTCCGGACAAACCAGGCGATGCCACCCGTCGTCGTGCGCTCCTCGCTGCCGGGCAGGCTGTCGGCGATCCTCCGCACGTCGTCGAGGGTGGCCACGGCGCGAGCCTACGCCGACCCCGCGACATCCACGCCCCTCTCGGCTAGCAGACGACTGCTCCAACGCGAGCCGCTCAGGCGTCGGTCAACCTCATCGTCTGGACGGTCTGCCCACCACTCCGAGACGGAGCCGATCGGCCTGGCGCAGCAGATACTGCTGCTCGAGGACGCTGGTCGCTCGGCGCGCCGCCTCTGCATACTCGGATGCCGCGACATCCGCCTCTCCGGCCCGTTCGTGCATATAGGCGAGCGCCGCGTGGAACCTCGGCACCTGGGCATCCACCGCGGCGAGCGCCTTGAGGCCTGCCTGCGGACCATCCGCCTCACCGATGGCGACCGCGCGACCGAGTCGGATGACCGGCGAGTCACCGAGACGGACGAGCTCGTCGTACCACTCGACGATCTGCACCCAGTCGGTCTCCGACGCGCTTGACGCATCCGCGTGGAGCGCGGCGATCGCGGCCTGCGCCTGGTACTGGCCCAGGAGGTCCCGCGCCAGCGCCCCCTGCAGAATGTCGACGCCTTCCGCGATCGATTTGGTGTCCCACAGGGCGCGGTTCTGCTCCGCCAGCGGAATGAGCCGGCCGCCGACCACTCGTGCGGGCCGCCGCGCATGGTGGAGAAGCATGAGTGCGAGGAGGCCGCCGACCTCGGGGTGGTCGGTGAGCACGGCGAGCTGACGCGTCAGGCGGATCGCTTCGAGGGAGAGGTCCACCTCGCCGGAGTAGCCCTCGTTGAACAGAAGGTAGAGGACGCGCAGCACTCGCGAGAGGTCACCGGGTTGGTCCAGCGGGATGCCACCGAGTCGCTGTTTCGCGCGACTGATCCGCTGCGCCATCGTCGCCTCTGGGACGAGAAAGGCGTCGGCGATCTGGCGGGTCGTCAGCCCCGCGACCGCGCGCAGCGTGAGGGCGATCGAGGATGTCGCGGTCAGCACCGGATTCGCGCACAGGAAGTACATCGCGAGCGTGTCCTCGCGCTGTGGAACCGGCCCCGCCTCCGGCTCGTCGGCGTGGCGCTGCTCACGCGCCGCGCGGGCCGTATCGCTGCGCACCTGGTCGAGGAACGCCCGCCACGCGACAGCGACCAGCCAGGCCCGGATGTCTCGAACCTCGTCGAGGTCCGGACGCTCCAGCGCTCGCACCAGGGCAGTCTGGACGGCATCCTCGGCCGACGCGAAATCAGCGCCGCGCCGGACGAGGATGCCGGTGACCTCGGGGATCGCTCGACGCAGAGAGGTGGTATCCGTGATCATCATCCGGCGTCTGCCGGGGGCGCGCCCATCACCTCGCGAAGCTCGAGCCACTCACCAAGCGGCGTGCCGCCCGCCCACGGGGCCGCGGACAGCTCCGAGGCGAGCTCGAGCGCGCGATCGTAAGAGTCCACTTCGATCAGCATCCAGCCCGCGATGAGATCCTTCGTCTCGGCGAAGGGGCCGTCGACGACCGGCGGGCGTCCCTCGCCGTCGAAGCGCACCCACGAGCCGTCCATCGACAGTGCCTCAGAGGAGACGAGTTCGCCGGACGCGAGGAGTCGCTGCTCCATGTCCTTCATGTACTGGACGTGCGCGTTCCACTCGTCCGGCGTGAGCTGGTCCATCGGAACCTGGTTCACCGCAGGGCGACCACCGCGGTAGTGCTTGAGCATCAGGTACTTCGGCATGTCAGCCTTCCGTTCGTGCGGCCCATTCTGGCCGCTTCATGAGTGAGACGGAACGGAGGCCGCGTTCTCGACATCCGCGGGCGGAGCGCTCGCCCAGCGTTGCCTATGAGCTCGCTGTGATGTGCCGATTCTTAGTGGCTCCTCAGAACCCGCTCTTCACGATGTGCCCATGACCACTCTCGCCCCGCGAACGCGCACGACCCCGGCATCTTCCGAGTCCGCTCCTGCGGCGCCGGTTTTGCCGCTCGCCCAGCGTCGCACGCGGCGAGCCGTCTGGCATGCCGCAGCGACCGCGGTCATCTGGCTCACGAGCCTGTTCGTCGTCGCGCTCTGGGTCGTCGGCGGCGGCGTGACGGCCACCCTGGGGTTCAACGCCGACACCCTGACGACGCTCGGCCGGCTGACAGGCCTCGTCGGTGCGAACCTGCTGCTCTACCAGGTGCTGCTGATGGCGCGGATCCCGCTGTTCGAGAGGGGCTTCGGTCGCGAGGCGATCACGCGCATGCACCGCTTCGTCGGATTCTGGTCGTTCTGGCTCATGGGAGCCCACATCGCCCTCCTCGTCCTGGGGTACGCCGCGACCGCCGCCGTGAACCCGTTCGTGCAGCTCTGGGAGTTCGTCTGGGAGTACCCCGCCATGCTGCTCGCCACGGCCGGGACGCTCCTGATCCTGCTCGTCGTCGTCACCTCGATCCGCCGTGCGCGGAAGAAGCTGCGCTACGAGTCCTGGCACCTGCTGCACCTCTATGCGTACCTGGGCGTCTTCCTCGCGCTGCCGCACCAGCTGTGGACGGGCGCCGACTTCCTGTCCTCGCCCGCGGCGACGGTCTACTGGTGGGCACTCTGGGCCGTGGCGGCGGCATCCGTCCTCGTTTTCCGGGTCGCCATCCCACTGGTTCGGTCCGCGCGCCACGGTGTGCGGGTGCACGCGGTCGAACCCGATGGTGGCAACGGCGTGACCGTCCACATGACGGGCCGCGACCTGCACCGCCTCGGCGCACGGGGAGGCCAGTTCTTCGTGTGGCGGTTCATGGACGGCGCCGGCTGGACGCGCGGCAACCCCTTCTCTCTGTCGGGCGCGCCCGACGGAGAGTCGCTGCGGATCTCGGCGCGCATCGCCGGTGACGGCACTCAGCGCCTCACGCGCCTGCGCCCCGGCACGCGGGTGCTCATCGAGGGCCCCTACGGCCACATGACCGGCGACGCGCGGAAAGGGTCGAAGCTGCTCATGATCGGCGCCGGCGCCGGAGTGGCGCCGCTCGTGTCGCTCCTGGAGGAGCAGGCATACCGTCCCGGTGACGCGATCCTGCTGACCCGTGACCACACCGAGCGCGACGCGCTCCGCCAGAGCGCGATCGCGCGACTTGTCGCCGAACGAGGTGTGCGTCACGCCGGGCTGTCCGGTCCCCGCAATCCCGGCGCATCGTCGTGGCTGGATGCCGGCCACGCCGCGTGGCGGGGACCGGACCTCATCCGCTACCTCGCCCCCGACATCCTGGCCTACGACGTGTACGTGTGCGGTCCCGTCCCGTGGATGAGCGCCGTCATCCGGGACCTCAAGCGGGCCGGAGTCCCGGGCGACCGCATCCATTCCGAAGCTTTCACCATCTGAGCCCGACCCAGGAGCACACCATGAAGAAGATCGTCTACGCCGTCCTGGTCACCCTGAGCGGTCTGGTCATGCTGCTCAGCTACCGCACCTCACTTGAGGCAGTGCAGCCGCTCGCCGTGGCGGACACGACCGCCTCAACCGGCACAACCGTCGCCCCGAGTACCGGCACGCAGAGCTCGGACGACGAGTCGACCGAGTCCGGCGACGACGAGTCGACCGAGGAGGGCGCGTCGTCCACGAGTGGATCCACCTCGAGCTCGTCCGGCTCGTCCTCGTCCTCATCCTCCGGGTCGACGGCCACCGCGAGCGGCCTGACCGACGGGACGTACACCGGCGGCGCGGCGAACACGCGCTACGGCGCCGTGCAGGTTCAGATCACCGTGTCCGGAGGCGTGATCACCGACGTGCAGGTGCCGCAGTACCCGAACAGCAACCGCGAGGACCAGCGGATCAATGGCCGAGCGCTGCCGACCCTGGTCGCCGAGACGACGCAGGCCCAGAGCGCACAGATCGACATGGTGTCGGGTGCGACCTACACCAGCCAGGGCTACATCGCTTCGCTGCAGAGCGCGATCGACCAGGCGGGCGCCTGATGATCGCGACCGGATCCGCGGCCCTCACCCGTACGGTGCGCGTGGCGGAGATCATGGGGATGCCGATCAGCATCCACGCGCTGAGCGCGGGCGTCGCCGACACGCAGATCGAGCAGGCTGTCGCGGCGTGCTTCGGCGAGCTTTGCGAGATCGACCGGGTGTTCTCGACGTACCGCGCCGACTCCGACATCAACCGCATCGCCCGCGGGGAGCTCGCTCTACGGGAGGCCGACCCCCGTGTCTCCGAAGTGGAGGCGGCGTGCCGGGCGGCGGCGGTCGAGACCGGCGGCCTGTTCTCGGCCACCTGGAGCGGCACGTTCGATCCGACCGGGTTCGTGAAGGGATGGGCCGTCGAGAACGCCGCCCGTCGTCACCTCCAACCGCTCCTCGGCGCGGTCGACGCGGTCGGCATCAACGCCGGCGGAGATATGCAGCTGTTCGCCGCCGACCGCTCGGCATGGATCTGGAACGTGGGGATCGCCGACCCCCGGAATCCGGGCCAGGTCATCGCGACGCTACCGGTCCGCACCGGGGCCGTCGCGACCTCCGGATCGGCCGAGCGCGGCGCGCACATCATCGACCCGCGGACCGGTGCCCCCGCACGCGGCGTCCTCAGCGCGACGGTGGCCGATGCGAGTCTCGCCCGTGCCGACCTCTGGGCCACGACCGCGGTGATCGCCGGCTTCGACGACCGCGCGTGGATTCCCCGCGCAGGCACGCGGACCGGCATCCTGATCGCCGCCGACGGCCGCGTCACCCGTTGGCTCGACGGCACTCCGGTCGACGTGGTCCCGCCCGGAACGCTGCTGGGCTGACCCGTCAGGAGGCGAGGGGTAGCCGCAGCAGGAAAGTGGTCCCGGCATCCGAGGTGCTCTCCACCTCGATGCTGCCCCCCGCTCGCACCGCGACATCGCGGACGAGCGACAATCCGAGACCGAAGCTGCGCCGACGGCCGCTCTCGGCCGACCGCGAGAACCGCTCGAACACGTCTGCCGGTGAGATCCCGCGGATGCCGGAGCCCCGGTCGACGACCCGGATCGCCGCTGTCCCACCCTCCCGTGCGGCGCGCACCCTCACCTCCGCCCCGCTCGGCGAATGCTGGACCGCATTGTCCAGCAGCGCCACGAGCACTCGCGCGAGCGTCACCGGCGGCAGGGTGACCGTGAGCGGTCCTGCCGGTTCGGACCGCAGCGACACCCCCGCCTCGAAGGCCAGGGGCTGCACCGACTGGATTGCGCTCGCGACGGCGTCATCGACGGATGCCGCGGCCCGGGCGCTCGCGCCGCCCTCGGCCGCGAGCAGCAGGTCGCTCAGCACATCGTTCATCATCGCGGCATCCGTCCGCAGCTCCTGGAGCGTCTCGTCGATGGGCTCCCCCCGCTCATGCCGCCGCTGCAGGAGCTGGATGCGGCTCGTGAGCGCCGTCAGCGGAGTTCGCAGTTCGTGCGACGCATCCGCAACGAAGTTGCGCTGCATCCGGAGCGCTTCGCCGAGGGGCCGAACCGAGCGCCGTGCCGCGAACCAGGCGACGGCGGCGAGCAGGACGACGCCGATCACCCCGAGCACGATCACCGCAGGGAGGATCCGGTCCACGTCGATGACGAAGTCGTCGTCGCCGCCGGACCGCGGGAACCCTTCCTCGTGATCGCCGCCCTCCGGACGCCGATTGAGCACGATGACGGCGAGGAGCAGGCCGACCCCGCCGGCGATGATCAGCGCAGAGGTGAGGGCGACGGTCAGTCCGATCGAGACCGCGGCTCGCCGCACTCGGGCGCGGTCGTCCTGCGCGGTCACGAGGGGTGCCCCGCCCGGTAGCCGCGCGCGCGGACGGTCTCGATCATGTCGCGGGTCGACTTCCGCCGGACATAGTGCACGTACGTATCCACCGAGCTCGTCGTCTCGCCCTCGCGGAAGACCGAGCGCAGGATCTCCTCCCGCGAGAACACGTGCTCGGGGCTCGCACTGAGGAGTTCCAAGAGTGCACTTTCGGTGGCGGTCAGGGCGATGCGATACCCGCCGGGGTCGTACAGCGCCTGCGACGCGGGCGTGAACGTCCACTCACCCAGACGCCGCCGCCCGGCATCCGCGTCGAAGCCCCGCCGCAGGGAGCGCAGCCGCGCAAGCAGCTCCTCGTAGTCGAAGGGCTTCACGAGGTAGTCGTTCGCTCCTCCGTCCAGCCCGCTCACGCGGTCATCCACCGAGCCGAGTGCGGTCAGCATCAGGATCGGCGTCGTGATGCGTGCCGTCCGCACGGCGCGGATGAACTCCACCCCGTCCATACCCGGCAAGCGCCGGTCGACGACCATGACGTCGTAACGTCCGTTCAGTGCGAGCCGCAGTCCCGCCTCGCCCGTGGTCGCGTGATCGACCCGGTACGCCTCGGAGAGCACTTCGATCGTCATCGTGGCGATGCGCGCGTCGTCTTCGACGTACAGCAGCGCGCCACGGGTGGCATCCGTGTCCGAGCTCATCACACCTCCCCGTCGGGCTGGCTCCGAGACTACGGCCCGAGCCGATGCACCGCCTGTGACGGCCCGTCAGGTGAGTGCACCGGTCGTTCCGGCCCCGCTAGAGTCGCGTCGACGAAGAGGAGAAATCTGAGTGAGCAAGGCGCCGGACGCAGCATCGTCCTGGGATTCGCAGGGGTGCGCGGTCTGTCGTCGCCAGTGGGAGACGGCCGAGCGACCGCGCTTTCTCGCGGAGAACGTCGGGGATCGTAGCGAGCTGTACTGCTGCGCGGTATGCGGGGCCCTGTGGTTGATGACGGAACGCGCGGCCGTCGTCGTGCAGCCCGAGGCCATCCGATCCACCTACCCCGGGGTCTTCGAGTCAGCCGGAGGGCACCCGGCGAGTGGCGGGGCCGAACCCGACCCCGCGCGTGCGGCCGCTTCGGCTGCAGACTCGTCTCGACCAGATGCGCCAGCGAGGGACGACGGAGTTCAGTATTGGCGGCACTCCGTGGCATCCACAGATCACTACTTCCGGCTGGTGAACGGTCGTGACTTCATCCTCCGGGGCGATCAGTGGGTGCCGTATGACGCCTACAAGTCCGGGCCGAGCTGGTGGCGACTGACGGGTGAGCCCGACGCTGACGTCATCACTCGCGGAGACCTGCCGCCCGACGCGCCGAGGTGACTGTCGGGGCGTTAGGGTTGCCGGATGCTCCGTCTCATCGCCCGCATCTATTGGGCGTTCAGCAGATGGACTCTCGTCACCGAGCCCGCACCCGCCCGGCCCACCGTGGTCCTGGGGGCACCGCATACCTCCAACTGGGACTTCGTGCTCATGCTGGGGATCGCATGGCGCCTGAAGATGCGCTTCCGCTGGTTGGGGAAAGAGAGCCTCTTCCGTGGCTGGCGGGGCCCGATCATGCGTGCGATCGGCGGCATCCCCGTCGACCGGTCGAACCCCGCTGGCGTGGTCGACGCGCTCGTCAGCCGCATTCGGAACGGTGACGTGTTCGGCCTCGTCGTGACGCCGGAAGGAACCCGGGGTGGCGTCGCCCACTGGAAATCGGGCTTCTACCGAATCGCCCGCGAGGCGGGCCTCCCGGTCACGCTCGGCTACGTCGACCGCACCACCATGACCACCGGGCTCGGGCCGACACTTTCGCTCACCGGTAACGTCGGCGCGGACATGGACGCCATCCGCGCGTTCTACGCGGACAAGTCGGGCATGCGTCCGGCTCTGCGCGTCGAGCCGCGGCTGCGCGAGGAGGACGATCCTCGCCCGGCCGCATCCGCGTAGCCGAAGCACACGTCGATCGCTGAGCCCACGCCGAACCGGCTTCGCGTCGTCGCTCAGCCGCAGCTCAGACGGTGCTGTCGAGCACCAGGCGGGTCGTTTCCGCTGGCTGGTCCCAGTGTGGGAAGTGACCGCAGTTCTCGAACCAGTGCAGCGTGGCATCCGGGAACAACTCCGTCGCGCGCGCTGCCTCGCTCGGAACGGTGACTCTGTCCTTCCGCCCCCATCCGATCACCATCCTGCCCTTGAGTGAACCGGCCGGCGCGCCTGCCTGGCGAGGCCCGTGAATGAGGGCGTCGAGAGCGGGATCGAGGCTGCGTGATGTCTTGAATCCCCGGAGCTCGTGCAGCACCAGATCCTGCGGCAGCTTCCAGGGATGAGCGGAGAACTGCAACAGCAGGGCTGTACGGCCCACGCGGTTGCCCGTGAGGAAGGGAAGCGCCGGTTGTATCCGGCGCACCAGAGCGACAGAGGCCTTGATACTCGCCCCGAAGATCGCAGCCTGGCGGTCGTTCCAGAACCCACCAGGCGCCAGTGCGACGGTCGTGCCCGCATGCCCGCGACGCGCCATCTCCATCGCCATCCGTGCGCCCATGGAGCTGCCGACCACATCGATATCACCCAACTCCGCGTCGCGGACGAAGGCTTCGACAGCATCGGTCAGCGTGGCTATCGTGGTTTCCCCGCTCAGCGGCTCGGACTTTCCGCACCCAGGGAGGTCGACGGCGATCACCTCGCGTTCGGCTGCCAGTGCCGGGATGATCGGGGCCCAGTTGCCGCTACTGGAACCGAGCCCATGAACCAGGAGCAGTGGTTTGCCGGAGCCTTGCCGGGTCGAGTGCAGCATGGGTCCAACGTAAGGTGGCGGGGTGCGCCCGCCGGGGCCGTTGCCAAAAGGGCACCGAGGGCATACGCATCCTCTTTCGATCTCACGCAGGCGATGCGCGCGCAGCGGTCTGGGCAGGGACCGATCCGGAGTCGGCCAGCTCTGCACCGGGAGGATCGTCGGCCATTAGCATCGATCGATGAGTAAGAATGCGGTCATCATGCATGGCACGGGCGGCAATCCGGACGTGCTCTGGTACCCGTGGCTGGATCGGCAGCTGACCGCGCGCGGCTATCAGGTGGAACGCCCGTACTACCCGAGTCTGAACGTCGAGCCGATCTCCACGTTCCTGCCGAAGGTGCTCGACGGTCGTCTGTTCGACGCGGACACCGTGCTGGTGGGCCACTCCGGCGGCGCCGCACTTCTACTCGCAGTGCTGGAACACCTGCAGGCTCCGGTGGCCCAAACGATCCTGGTCGCGGGCTACGCGACCAGACCCAACGACTCCGACGAGCCGGTGCTGCAGGATGTCTACGACTGGGACCGGATCCGCGCCAACGGCGGAGAGATGTACTTCATCAACTCGATCACCGACCCGTACGGGTGCGATGCCACGCAAGGTCGGCTGATGTTCGACAACCTCGGCGGCACCCAGATCGTGCGCGACGAAGGCCACTTCGGCGACTTCAACCAGCCCTACGACACCTTCGAACTCATCGATCGGCTGATCGTGCCGATGCAGTCCGAGCGCAACGACGCTGAGCCGCACATACCTTCCGCCGGAGAAGCGGTCGTTCCTGAGATCGAGGTCGACGAGAACGCCGCGCCGCGACCCGAGGAAGAGGTCGCCGACGTCGCCCGCGCGGACGTGCAGTCTCGACCAGGTGGCTGAGCGATCTCGGCCGGGCGATGTGAAGGCCGGTGAACAGCCCTGCGGGCTCACCTGCCCCCGGTGACGCGGAGGTCGGCGCCGGAGGTGAATGCGGCGGCCGGGTCGGCCTAGCCAAAGATTCGCGGCGCCAAGCTCTGCGCGCGGAGAGTTTCACCGATCGCTTGGAATGTCTGCAGCAGCGAGATTGCTTCAACAGGTGTGAACAACGACGTCATCGAGGCCCTGCACCGAAGTCAGATCATCGACCTGACGACGACCGGTCGCCGTAGCGGTCTGCCGCGCCGCATCGAGATCTTCCTTCACTACGAGGACGGCGTGCTGTTCATCACCGGGATGCCCCGTCGAGACCGCACCAGGGACTGGATACGCAATATCACCGCAGACCCCCATGTCATCGTGCACCTGAAGCAGGGAATCGAGGTCGACATTCCTGCCAGGGCACGCGTGATCACCGATCCACACGAAGCACGGCCGCTCATCGAGGCCGCCGCACGACGCTGGCGCAGAGACGATGTCGAGGAAATGATCGCGCACAGCCCGCTCATCGTGCTGACTGTCGCTCCTTCGCCCCCCGCCTGACGGAGCTCCACGCCGCTTGACGCGATCTTCGTCGCTTCGCTGGCGCTGAACGCGCACATCGCGGCCTCGGCGGCACCCCCGTGCGTCCAGGCTCGCTCACGCTGACGTCCCATCGGTGGACGCCGGAAAGAAACGTCAGTCACGGTGTCACGCCCGCACGTCTCGCCCCTGCTTCGCGCACTGCCCGCTGAAGGATCGGTCAGACGGTGCGCACCGTCTCTTGATCGGTCGGTTCAGGGTTGTACACGAATTCGACGCGGATGCCGTTGTCATCCTCGACGAACGACGCGAAGTAGCGGTCGCTGAAGCGGGGGTAGGGCTTCGGGTCGCGGACGACGGCCCAACCGGCCTCGGTAGCGATGGCGTGCAGGCGCTCCACGTCTTCTCGCGAGGCGACGGCCAACGCGAGGTGCTGCCATCCGACTGCGCCGTGGCGATGCGCTCCAGGTTCGCGGGCGAGGCGGACGATGAACTCGGTCTCGCCGTCTTTGTACCAGGAGGCCCCATCCCGGGCGTCGGTGCGGTCGAGCCCGAGCGCGGTGAAGATCGGATCGAATCGAGCGATCGCGCGCGGGACATCGTTGACACTCACGCTGAGGTGGTCGAAGAGGGGCATGCCGGCAGTCTGCCGCAAGGTGCGCCACGGCCGTGTCGGTAGAGGAATCGCTGCGCTTCGCGAGCCGCGCTTCGATGCGAGCACGGAGGCCGGGCCCGGATCTCACTCACGGGTGTCCGCATCGGGGTCGCCGTCACCGGACGGGGCGGGGTCGATCAGACGGCGTGGGCCGGGGCCTTCCCGACCGAGCCGGTCGTCCGGGTTGAAGAGCGTGCATCGGTCGATGGACAGACAGCCGCAGCCGATGCATCCAGTGAAGTCGTCGCGAAGCTGCTGCAGTTCCCGGATTCGCTCGTCGAGCAGGCGTCGCCACCGGTCGGAGATGTGTTGCCAGTCGTCGCGGGTGGGTGTGCGTCCGCCGGGCAGCGAATTCAATGCCTCGGCAACATCCTTGAGCGGAATGCCGACGTTGCGCGCGATCCTGATGAACGCGACACGCCGCAACATCTCGCGACGGTAGCGGCGCTGATTTCCGGAAGTGCGATCGCTGCTGATGAGGCCCTGGCGCTCGAAGAAATGCAGGGCGGACACGGAGACGCCGGCGCGTCGCGCCAGCTCGCCCACCGTCAGGCTCGCCTTCGGGGATGCCACGTGCTCGTTCACTTGACCTCAACAATACTTCAGGTTTTAGCGTCGGGACATGACCGATAACGAACCGACTCCTTACCTCGTCGTGCCGGACGTAACGGTGCTACGCGCGCAGCAGATGATGGCCGCACCGATTCGGCCTTCTCGACTCGGTCGACGCTTCCGGTTCGCCATGGTGGGAGTGGCGACAGCGGTCAAGGTTCTGCGCCGACGATTGCATGAGCGGGGCGCTGGGAATGATCGAGAAGCCCTCGCATCAGCGCCTCGATCGCGATCGCGGGGTCGAGTTGCTCGGCAGGAGCGAGAAGGCGCAGCACGAGGGCTCCTCCCGTGGCCGAGTGATTGAGACCGGTAGATTGCGGCTGTGGAAATTCAGCGTGGCTATGACCTCGTGGAGCGTATGCGGCAGCTGGGCGCGGAGGATCCGGAGGAGTGGGCCTCATCCGAGCTCGAGGAGGACATCGCTCAAGAGGCGCGCTGGCTGGCCATTCGACAGATCCGCGAGGCGATCACTTGGACCCCGGAAGGTATCCGTCGCATCCCTGAGGTCACATCCCTCCTAGAGGCTGGCGCCGATGAACAGCTGATTCTTGCGGCTGTCCGTGAGGTTGCCCGCGAAGCGGCGTTCACCGTCCTAAATGTGATCGACTCCACCGGGGACCCCGATGCACCGGAGGACTCACCGGGATGGATGCTCCTGGAGGCGCGTGTAGATCCCGAGGGTGAGCCGTATCTGACCGGCCGCGACGTCGGCGCTCTGCACGAGAGTCTTGGCTTCCCCGCCGAGGACGGCGTCTACCGCGACTGACACTCGAGTGCCCATCCGCTCTCGAGCCTTCGTTCTGCATCGAAGCCCGAACCGCGACCGTCTGTATCGTGGGCGGCATGCGTCGAATGCCGGTCGGCCTCGTGATCGCCGCAATCATCGCGGGAGTGCTCGTGCTCGGTGGCGTCATCTTGTACATCGCGGGGAGCTCTGCTGGCACAGCGTCATTCGGGTGGTTCGCCTACCAGCCGATTTCCGGCGCGGCCTTCTTCCCCAGCTCGCTCGTGGTGTTGACGCCGCTCACCGCGACCGGAGCCGCGATCGCGATCGCGGGTCTCATCGGGTTCGGCGTCATCGCGGGATTCATCGTGGGCCGACGACACCCGACCGGCCGCTAGCAGATCCTTTCAGCGCAGCCACCGAGCGAGTGAAGTCAGCTCGGGCACAAGCCTTTCGACCTGCTCGCTACCTCCGCATCGAGTCGGGCTGCACTGGGCCTACCTCTGTTCGGCAATCGCGTCTGAGGCGAGCAGGTATCGCGCTGTCCTGGAAGCCCCTTCGCACGCGTGCGTCGACTGGAAGCGATCGGCCTGCCTCGAGCGTCGCGCGCCGAGGCTACCCCCGCCCGGGTACCTTCGCCTTCACGATCGGGATCGGCCACTGCGTGACATCCAGTTCAACCAACGCCTGCTGGTAGTCGGTGATCTCGGCCGTAGGCACGCGCCCCACGACACGGCCAAGCCAGGGGTTGTTCGCGAGACCGGGTAGCGCGGCGACCCGTGCGTCCGACTCCGGCGGGCCGCCGTAGGCGAGATCAGCCTCGCCCGAGTCGAAGGCTCGAGGTTCGCGGATCCGGTCTCGATCCGGGCCGAAGAACTCGACGCTGAACGGCCCCTCACCCGCGTACCAGCCGTACGCGTCCACCCGCCGAAGGCGGGTCATCGACGCATGCTCGACAGTGATGCGGCGGTTCTCGTCGACGAGCTCGGCAACCCAGGGCAGGTCGGCGATGTGCTCGGCGCTCGGGAGAAGAAGGACGGGTTCGCGATCCCACATCAGCCGTGAGCGGCGTGACACCGCGAACTCCGTGTCGCGAACCGTCGCGAGGAGGTGTGACCCCCACATGCCTGCGCGCGTGTCCATATCCACAACCCTGACACAGCCATCAGCTCGTTGACGCGTGCACTGTGGCGCGGGCGTTCAGCCTGCGACGGCGCGAACGGCTCGTGCGGGGGAGCCGACGACGACGGTGTCGGCGGGGACGTCTTTGGTGACGACGGCTGCGGCGGCGACCACGGCGTTGTCGCCGATCGTGACGCCGGGCAGGATGGTCGCGTTGGCGCCAATCCAGACGTTGCGTCCGATGCGGATCGGTGCGGGGTGGAGGTCTGCGCGACGGGATGGTTCCAGGTCATGGTTGAGGGTGGCGAGGACGGTGTTGTGGCCGATGAGGCAGTCGTCGCCGATCGTGATGCCGCCCTGATCCTGGAACTTGCACCCGGAGTTGATGAAGACCCGCTTGCCGATGGTGATGTTCTTGCCGAAGTCGGCGTGGAACGGCGGGAAGACGGTGACGGACTCGTCGACAGCCCCACCGACCAGCTCGGCGATCAATTCTCGAACCCGTGCGGGCGGGTGGTACCCGCCGTTGAGCTCGCCCGTGACCCGGAGCGCGTCCTGGCTGGTCTCGTGCATGACGTGGTGCAAGGGCGAGTTCCCGGTGATCGTGTGTCCGGCGTTGAGCGCGTCGAGCAGTTCGGTGAGTGTCATGTGTTGCTCCGGGAGGATGCGGTGGAACGCGGTACGCGCTAGGCGGGCGTGGCTGTGTTGTCGGCGGGGTGCTGGGCAGCCCATGACGCGAGCAGTCGGAGCCGTTCCGCTGAGGGTGATCCGGGCTCGGCGGTATAGACCATGAGAATGAGTCCGGGTTCGGCGGTGATGGCGAGTTCTTCGTAGGACACGATGAGTTCGCCGACGACGGGGTGGTGGAAGCGCTTGGTGCCGGTGCCGTGGGTGCGTACGTCGTGTGCGCCCGAGAGGGTGCGGAACGTGTCGCTCCGGGTGCACAGCTCGCCGACGAGGTCTTGCAGCCCGCGGTCGTGGGGGTCGCGTCCGGCCTCGGCGCGCATGATGGCGACGCACATCTGGGCGAAGAGGTCCCAGTCGGGGTAGAACGTGCGGGATGCCGGGTCGAGGAACTGGAACCTGGCGAGGTTCGGTGTCCTGCCGCCATCGCCGATGACGGGTGAGTAGAACGCGCGGCCGAGACTGTTGGTGGCCAGGAGATCCTGGCGCGAGTCGCGGACGAACGCGATGCCATCGGTGATGGCCTCGAGCGCCCATCGCAGGCTCGGTCGAGACGCGGACTGCTTCGGGGCCTTGCGCCGGTGACGGCCGGAGAGCGGGATGCCGTCCGCCGCCCTCGCGAGGTCGACGAGGTGTGCACGCTCGGTGTCGTCTAGCTGCAGCGCCCGGCTGATCGCGTCGAGGACGGACGCCGAAGCACCGGCTATGTCGCCGCGTTCCAGCTTCGCGTAGTACTCCACGCTCACTCCGGCGATCATCGCCACCTCGGTGCGGCGCAGTCCCGGCACCTTCCGAATGCCGATGCCCGCTGGCAGGCCGGCCGCTTCGGGGGTGACGCGCGCACGGCGGGTGGTGAGGAACTCCCGCACCTCGGCCCTGTTGTCCATGTCGTCGAGCGTAAGTCGCCCGGCGCGAGGTGTGGGGTGCACTGTCCGTACACCTTTCACCAGGCACTCCCCGTCGCGGCCGACATCGCGTTCCCTGAGATGGTGCCTGGCGGCGGGACCTGCCGGCACCCCAAGATTCCTCAGTCAGGAGAACGTGATGCGTGGAGTGATGTTGTACGGCCCGAAGGATGTGCGGGTCGAAGAGCGCGAGATGCCGGAGATCGAGCGGGCGACGGATGCCGTCATCCGCGTCACGGCGACCTGCATCTGCGGCTCCGACCTATGGCCGTATCGGGGACTCGAGCCGCTGCACCAGACCCCGCAGCCCATGGGGCACGAATACATCGGGATCGTCGAAAAGATCGGCCACGAGGTGAAGAACGTCAAGCCCGGTGATTACGTCGTCGGTTCGTTCGTCGCCTCAGACAACACGTGCGAGATCTGCCGCGCCGGCTATCAGTCGCGCTGCGTGCACCAAGTGATGATGGGGGCGATCGGCACGCAGGCCGATTACGCGCTCATCCCGCTCGCCGACGGCACCCTCGTACCCACGCCGGGCGAGCCGAGCGCCGAGCTGGTGCCGTCCCTGCTGGCGGCATCCGATGTGCTCGGCACAGGATGGTTCGCCGCCGTCGCCGCTCAAGCGGGCCCAGGCAAAACGATCGCCGTCGTCGGCGACGGCGCGGTCGGCCTCCTCGGCGTCCTGGCCGCGAGGCAGCTGGGAGCGGAGCGGGTCATCGCGATGTCACGGCACACCGACCGGCAGGCGCTGGCGCACCTGTTCGGCGCGACCGACATCGTCGAGGAACGAGGCGACCAAGGCGTCACGAAGATCAGGGAACTTACGAACGGTCTCGGCGCGCACGGCGTCATCGAGGCGGTCGGCACCCAGGAGGCGATGGAACAGGCGATCCGCGCCACCCGTCCCGGCGGACATGTCGGCTTCGTCGGCGTCTCGCACGACGTGTCGCTCGACGGGCTCGAGCTGTTCTTCTCCAGCGTGAACCTCCACGGAGGCCCGGCCCCCGTACGGCGCTTCTTGCCGGAGCTCATCCAGCTGATCTGGGCTGGGCAGATCACCCCCGGCGATGTCTTCGACCTGACGCTGCCGATCGAGCAGGCCGCGGACGGGTACGCAGCGATGGACGAACGCCGCGCGACCAAGGTGCTGCTCACCCTCTGACTGCACGACCACGACCGACGGAAGGAGCCATCATGCACGTCACCCGCCCCGCGACCGCCAACAACCCGCCCGAGTGGTTCACCGGAGAGGTCTGGCTCGACCCTGTCGCCGCGCCATCGGCTCCGGGACAACTGGCGAACGCCGCCATCGTCCGATTCGCGCCCAGCGCCCGCACCGCGTGGCACTCGCATCCGGGAGGCCAGACGCTTCACATCCTCGAAGGAGTCGCCTTGGTGCAGGCGCGGGGCGGCGCCGTCAGCGAGGTGTCCGCAGGAAACACCGTTCTATGCCCTCCCGGCGAGGAGCACTGGCACGGAGCCGCACCCCACAGCTTCATGAGCCACCTCGCCGTCTGGGACACCCTGCCCGGACAACCCAGCGCGATCTGGGGTGATCACGTCACCGACAGCGAGTACGCCGCTCGGTAACCAACCGCTCGACAGGAGCGCAGCAAGTCCCTGCGGCTGGCGCAGTTACGGGCTTGGCTTCCATACGGTGCGCGATCGAGGTTTGGCTCCGGGCCAGAGGTCGAGGAGTACGTCACACAGCAGACGCGTGCGATGATCGCGACCATGTCCGCAACACCAAGAGGCCTGAAGGCGTGGAAGCTTGCGGCGATCGCAGCGGCCGTGATCGCTGCCGGACTTGTCCTTGTCGGCGGCTGGTGGCTTGGCCGAACCTTATTCGATTCGCAGTGGACGCTCACCCTCGACTACTTGATGGAGAGCGAGCCTGACGCTGCCGATCCGACCACTGACCCTCAGAACGTCACCTCCTCGGTCTGCGGGGGACCAATCCCGTGCGTTGAGGCCTGGGACACGGCCGAGGCGCTCTACGTCCGGTTCGAATCCCGAGCGGCAGCCGAGGAGCACGAGAGCACAGTTTCTGACGGGTTCCGGTCGAACTACATCGTCATGGACTTCACCGGCAAGACAAGCGTGACCAAGAGCCAGCAGTTGTGGGCGATGCAGCATCTGGCCGGCACGTGGCAGGACTACGAAGGCGATTTCCCAGACCGCTGACAGCGTCGTTCGCCGTCGGGTCGATCGCCGCGAGGGTTAGCAGCAAGGTTGCCCGACCGCCATCCCCTTCTTCGTTGCGCACGCAGACGATCGCCTGGCCACATAGGAAGAGCAAAGGTACGTCCAACGTCGCGCTAATCCGGGCCCTCCAGTGTTGCTGCAACACAACGACAGAGGAGGACGCCGTGAGCAATACCCCCGAACCTGACGACTCCCCGCAGGGCCCGACCTACGAGGGGCGTGTTCTGCCGCGTCCGGAGGACGAGGTCGTCGACCAGGGCGCCGGATTCGATGTTGCGACCATGGTCAGCCGTCGACGGGTGTTGACCCTGGTCGGACTCGGCGTCGGCGCGGCCACGCTTGCGGCATGCGCGGCGACCACTGATTCACCCACCAGCGCGACGTCGACCGCCACGACAGACTCCACGGCGACCGAGGCGACCGACTCGACGACCACGACGACGGCGGCAGGCGAGATCCCCGAGGAGACCAACGGCCCCTATCCGGCGGACGGCTCGAACGGCGTGAACGTGCTCGAGGAGTCGGGCATCGTCCGCAGCGACATCCGGTCCAGTCTCGACGGCGGCACCACCGCCGAAGGCGTGCCCCTGACCTTCACGTTCTCGGTGACCGACATCGCCGGCGGCGACGTGCCGTTCGAGGGTGCCGCGGTCTACGTGTGGCACTGCGACGCGCAGGGGCTGTACTCGATGTACTCCGAGGGGGTCGAGGACGAGACGTTCCTCCGCGGCATCCAGGTCGTCGACGCCCGCGGCGAGGCCACGTTCCAGACGATCGTGCCGGGCTGCTACGCCGGCCGCTGGACGCACATCCACTTCGAGGTGTACCCCGACATCGCATCAGCGACCGATGTCGCGAACGTCATCGCCACATCCCAGGTGGCGTTCCCCGAGGAGATGCTCAACGCCGTCTACCAACTCGACGCCTACTCCGGCTCGGCCCAGAACCTGGCGCAGATCGGAGGCCTTGCGAACGACAACGTCTTCAGCGACGGCACCGAGCTGCAGATGGGGACGTTCAGCGGCGACACCTCGTCCGGCTATGTCGGCACCCTCGCCGTCGGAGTGGACACCGACACCGCCCCCGGCGTCAGCGCCGGCGCCGGTGGGGCCGGTGGCGGTCAGCCGCCGTCCGGCGGGGGCCCTGGCAACTGACCACTGGACACATGAGAAAGGAACACCCATGCTTCAGAACCTCACGGGCTGGCACGCCCTCGTCATCCTCGCCGTCATCGTGCTGATCTTCGGAGCAGCGAAACTCCCGGCGCTCGCACGAAGCGTCGGTCAGTCGATGCGGATCCTGAAAGACGAAGTCCGCGAAAACGCCGACGATACCCCCACCCAGCCGGGCGTCGCGTCGGTTGCGGCATCGGTTCCGATCGACCCGTCGCGCGCTCCCGCCGTACCGACGACGGCAGGCGCCGGAGGAGTGCGCCCGTCATGACCGCCGCGACCGTCGCCCGAGGCGACATGCCCCTCGGATCGCATGTGCGCGAAGCCCGTCGGCGTGCCGTCCGGGCGGCGGTGGCGCTCACGATCGGCGTGATCGCCGGATTCATCTTCTCGGACCAGGTCATCGAGGTGCTCCGCGCCCCGATCGAGGTCCTCGCCGAGTCGCGCGACGCGAGCCTCAACTACGACTCTGTGACCGGAGCGTTCGAGCTCAAGGTGAAGATCGCCCTGTTCGCAGGAGTCGTGCTGTCGAGCCCGGTCTGGATCTTCGAGCTCTTCGGATTCGTCTCGCCCGGCCTCACACGCCGTGAACGTCGGCTCACGGTCGGGTTCTCCTTCGCCGCGCTCGCGCTGTTCGCCACCGGAAGCGTGACGGGGTTCATCCTGTTCCCGCACATGGTGGAGCTGCTGGCGAGCTTCGCGTCGGCCGAAGACAGCACCATGCTCAGCGCCGCGTACTACGTCGACTTCGTGATGAAGATCGTCGTGGCCACCGGCATCGCCTTCACCCTGCCGGTGTTCATGGTGCTGCTCAACGCGCTCGGACTGGTGTCAGCCCGCACGCTCCTGCGCAGCTGGCGGCTCATCGTGGTCGCGATCGTCGTCTTCAGCGCCCTGGTCACCCCCTCGGCCGATGTGCTCTCGATGTTCCTCATCGCCGTGCCGATGGCGGCGCTCTTCGCCGGCGCGCTCCTCATCACTCATCTTCACGACCGCCGCGCGACCCGCCGCGCGAGCGCCGCTGGCCTTCCCGACCCCGTCGCCGCGCCCGCGGGTGTCTGAGGCGCCCGACCCAAGGAGACCCCGTGTTCGGCCTGACCTTCGAGAAGCTCTTCGTCGTCGCCGTTCTCGCCGCGCTGATCATCGGACCGCACCGCTTGCCGCACCTCGCCCGCAGGGCGGGAGAGATAGTGAGAGGACTGCGCGCCTTCGTCGAGAGCACGCGCACCCAGGCGGAGAGCGACCTGGGGGTTTCCCTCGACCGTGCTCGCTGGGAGACCATGGATCTTCGCCAATACGACCCCCGGCGGATCATGCGCGAAGCTCTCGAGGGTGCCCCGCCGCGCAGGACCGGCGCGGAGCTTTCGGCGCAGACGGCCGTCGACCCCGTCTTCCCCAGCGTCGACCACGAGCCGGACGCCAGCCCGGATGTCGACGCCGCGTCGCCTGCCGCGCCGCGGCTGGCCCGCCCGAGCGCGACCGGGCGCGGACGGAAGTACGTCGTCTCAGGCTCGGCGGCGCATCCCCGCCGCATCCTGGTTCCGGCATCAACAGAGGAGGATGCCGCGCCTGCGCCGGCCGCCGGGATGACCGGAAGCGCGGAGGAGACGGGTTCGGAGGTCGCGCGCGCGGTCACCTGACGGAAGCGACAGGCTCCCCACATCCACACCGACCCCCGCTGTCGAAACCGACCGCGGCGCAGCGGGTTTCGACGGTGCAGGTCGGTCTCGGGGGTGGAGGCCGACGGGTAGGTGATTCCGCACGGAGGAGTGTCGATCGGCGACGCGTTCGATCGTCACCCCAGTGACGCCGACTCCGGCGCACGAAAGGATGACATCATGCGATACGCACTGCTCTTGCACTACCCCGAGATGACCGCGGACGAACTCGGCGCCGAGGCACTGGCCGAAGGGATGCGAGCCTTCGACGACTACGCGAAAGCTCTCGATGCGGCGGGTGTTCTCATCAGTGCCGAGGTGCTGCAGCCGTCCAGCCTCACCACGACAGTCACGGCAGCGAACGGTGCACTCCAGGTGCAGGACGGCCCCTTCGCCGACACGAAGGAACAGTTGGGCGGCACCTTCGTCATCCAGGTCGACAACCTCGATGACGCCATCGCCTGGGCGGGTCGCGCGCCGTCCGCGCAGTACGGCTCTGTCGAGGTGCGCCCGTCGGGCACCTATTTCGCCGACGGTGCGTGGCAGGCGTTCGACTACCGATGACCGCGGAGAGTGACGCCAGGGCCGTCGCTGAGCGCACGGCGCGGGTGTCATACGGACGCGTCCTGGCGGTGGTGGCGTCGAACACACGCGACGTCGCCCTCGCCGAGGACGCCCTGGCCGATGCTTTCGAGCGAGCCTTGCGGCTCTGGCCCCGCGACGGCGTCCCTGCGAATCCGGAAGGGTGGGTGATCACCGTGGCGCGAAACCGACTGCGCGACGCGCTCGGCTCTGCGGCTCGGCGAACCTCTGCTGATCTCGACGACGGCCTGGTGGCGCGCCTCGCCCACCCGGCGTCTGCCGATGCCCTCGACGAGCTGGAGCGGCTCGAGGGCATCCCCGACCGCCGACTGGAACTGCTCTTCGCGTGTGCGCATCCGGCGATCGATCCCGCCGCACGCACGCCCCTCATGCTGCAGACGGTGCTGGGGTTCGAGGCGTCGCAGATCGCCGCCGCCTTCGCGGTTCCGAGCGCGACGATGGCCCAGCGACTCGTGCGGGCGAAGCGTCGCATCCGCGGTGCCGGCATTCCGTTCCGCATCCCGCGCCGCGACGACATGCCCGCGCGTCTGCCCGCAGTGCTCGAAGCGATCTACGGCGCATATGCGATCGACTGGCTGAATCAGGGCGACGAGCCGCGCGAGTCGCTCGCCGACGAGGCACGGTGGCTCGCGGTGCTCACCGCCGCGCTGCTGGGCGACGAACCTGAGGCGTGGGGTCTCGCCGCGCTGCTGACGTTCGCCCAGTCTCGCGCGGCGGCCCGCATCGGCGATCCCTGGCCGCCGCTCGACGAGCAGGACACCGCGCTGTGGGATCGCGCACTGATCGCCGAGGGCGACGCACTCCTGCAGCGGGCGTCCGACCTCGGCCGCCCGCTGGGGCGCTTCCAGCTCGAAGCGGCCATTCAGGCGGTGCACTGCAACCGAGCCCGCACCGGAGAACTCGAGGTCGATACCCTCGTGTGGCTCTACCGCGGACTCGTTGCCATCGCCCCCACCGATGGGGCACGCGCGGCCCTCGCCGCCGCCGAAGCACGGGCGGCGCCGCCTTCTCCTCAGTGAGACCGACCGAGACCGGGTCGCGGGCGACCTTGCTGACTGCGCCCTAACGCCAGGCTCCCGTGCGTCGAGCAGAGCGGAGCTCGGATGCCGGCCGACGGCGACGCCGAAGTGCGGCCCGAGTTCCAGCTCTGATCCAGCGGCGCGCCCTCCGCGCGTCGAAACCCACCCGCGCCGTCGAAACCGACCGCGGCACGGTGGGTTTCGGCAGCGGAGGTCGGTTTCGCGAGGCGGCGACGCTGCGCGCCGCCCCGAGCGTCAGCGCGACCCCGTCGGCATCCCCATCCGAGCGAGCACGAGGTCCTCGATCACCTGCACCACGTTGTAGAGCACGAGCGTGATGACGGTGATGAGCGCGACCGAGGCCCACAGCTCGTCGAAGCGCGCCGAGGCGCTGAACTTCTGGATCATCCCGCCGATGCCCTGACCCGTCGAGAGCCACTCGGCCAGCAGCGCTCCGGTCACCGCACCCGGCACCGACACCCGCGCCGCCGCGAACAGCGACGGGAGGGCTCCCGGCACGTTGACCTTCCGCAGCTGCGTCGCCCGCCCGCCGCCGTAGACGTGGACGAGGTCGAGGCTCTCCTTCGACGCGCGGCTCAGCCCGAACAGCACCGACGCGAGCGCGGGGAAGAGCACCACGATCGAGCCGATGACCGCCACCGAGGCAGGGGTTCCGCGCCCGGTGATGAGGATGATCACGGGCGCGATCGCCACGAGCGGCACGCTCCGCAGCAGCAGCGCGAGGGGCATGACCCCCATCTCGACCGAGCGCGACAGCGAGAACGCGATGGCGAGGACGACGGCGACGAGCATGCCGACGACGAAGCCCAGTGCGGCGTCGGAGAGGGTCTGCGCGAGGAGCGGTGCCATCTCGGCACGGTGAAGCGCAGCATCCTCATCGGTGAACAGGAACTGCCACACGTCCACCGGACCCTTGGCGACGTACGGCGAGATCCCCGTGAGATTCACCACCGCCCACCACAGCGCGACGACGATGGCGAGGGTGAGGAGGGCGTTGAGAAGCGAGCGCCCGACGGCCCGCGCGGCGCCGGTCATGCCACCACCGCCTTGCCCGAGACCCACGGCGTGACCGCGCGGGCGAGCAGTCCGACGACGGCGTAGCCGACGAGCGCGACGATCGCCGACAGCAGGAACACCGCCCACACGCGCGCGGAGTCGAGATCGCCCTGCAGACGGATGAGGGTGATGCCGACGCCGCGGTCGGTGGCGCCCATGTACTCACCGAGGATCGCGCCGAGGAAGGCGGAGGGCACCGCGATCTGCAGGGCGTTCAGGATGGCGGGAAGGGCGGCGATCAGCCGGACCTTGCGCAGCTGCATCCAGCGCGATCCGCCGTAGACGCGTACGACGTCGAGGCTCGAGCGGTCGGACGAGCGGAACCCGAGGAGCGCGCCGACGACGGTGGTGAAGAACACCGCGAGGGCGGCGAGGAAGATCGCCGTCGCACTGGGGTCGCCCGCGCGGCGCGCGCCGCCGAGCACGACGATCGCGATGCCGCCGACGGCGACCACCGGCAGGCAGTAGCTCACGACCGCGATCTGCACCACGACGGTCTCGATCTGGGGGAGGAGCAGCACGGTCGAGGCGACGAGGAGCGCCAGCCCGTTGCCCCAGGCGTACCCGATGAGCGCCTCGGTGATCGTCACCTCGAAGACGCCGATGTAGGGGGCCAGGCCGTCGGTCCAGATGGTCTGGAACACCACGAACGGCGAGGGCACGGGGGTGAAGGTCGTACCGGCCGGCGGCTGGAAGACGGTCGCCGAGAACAGCCACCACGCGGCGAGGAGCCCGGCGGCACCGATCAGCCCGGCGAGCCAGCCGGGGATGCGGCGGACGCGCATCAGGCTTCCGCCGCGGCGCGCCCGTCGGCCCCGAACAGCAGTTCCGATGCGCGGTCGACGAGGGCGTGGAACTCGGGCGTGCGCTGCAGGTCGGGCGTGCGCGGATGCGGCAGGTCGACGTCGATGATCTCCTTGATCCGCCCGGGACGCGGCGACATCACCGCGACGCGGTCGGAGAGGAAGATCGCCTCGGAGATCCCGTGGGTGACGAGGAGGGTCGTCGCGGGCTTCTCGGTCCAGATGCGCAGCAGCTCGAGGTTGAGGTTCTGGCGGGTCATGTCGTCGAGCGCGCCGAAGGGCTCGTCGAGGAGCAGCACCGAGGGTTTGAGCGCAAGGGCGCGGGCGATCGACACTCGCTGGCGCATGCCGCCGGAGAGCTGGGCGGGTTTGGCCTTCTCGAACCCGGTGAGGCCGACGAGGGCGATGAGCTCGTCGATGTAGGCCCTGTCGGCGCGGCGACCGGCCACTTCGAAGACGAGTCGGATGTTGGCGTAGACGCTCCGCCACGGAAGAAGCGCGTGGTCCTGGAAGGCGATGCCGAGCTCGCTGTCGCGGCGCAGCTGCGCGGGCGTCTTGCCGTCGACGCGGACGTCGCCGGTCGTGGGCGTCTCGAGGTCGGCGAGGATGCGCAGGATCGTCGACTTGCCGCATCCGGAGGGGCCGAGAAGCGCCAGGAACGAGCCCTTCTCGGTGTGCAGGTGCGTGTCCTGCAGGGCGGTCACGGTGCGGCCGCGACCGGTGTTGAAGGTCTTAGTCAGACCGTCGATGCTGATGCCGGTACCGCCGGCCGGCGCCGCCGACGGGGTGACCCCCGCCGACGGCGCCGCCGTGGCATCCGATGTTGTTGTGTCGGTCATGATGGTGCGTCGCTCGGGCTACGGGAGGTAGTCGATGAGCTCGGGGTTCTCCTCGTAGATCTCGTCGATGATCGTGGTGTCGAACAGGTCGTCGACCGACACCTCCCAGCCGGCCGCGGCGAGCGAGGCCACGGTCTGCTCCTTGAGGGCGTCGGAGATGGTGAACAGGCCGTTCGCCTCGGTCTCCTCGGTGGAGATGAGGAGGTTCTGCGCCTCGATGCCGAGCGCGGTCTTCTCAGGGTCGAGCGCCCCGAAGACGGCCTCGAGCCCCTCCGACGACTCCGCGGCAGCCGCGTTGTAGTACTTCTCGACGAGGGTGACCGTGTCATCGACCGGCTGCTGGAAGACCTCGGTCCAGCCCTTGATCTCGGCGGTCAGGAACGCCTTCAGCAGATCGGCGTTCTCGGCGAGGTACTGGTCGGTGACGGTGAACGTCTCGGCGACGTAGGGCACCCCGTTCTCGGCGTAGGCGAGGTTGGTGACCTCGTAGCCGGCGAGCTCGACGGTCAGGGCCTCGTTGGTGAGGTAGGCCATGAAGCCGTCGACGTCGCCGTTCATCAGCGGGGTCGGGTCGAAGTCGACCGGGACGACGTTCACGTCGGCGGGGTCGATGTCGTTGGCGTTGAGGAGGGCGGCGAACACCGACGCGTTGGAGTCCTGCACGCCGATCGTCTTGCCGACGAGGTCTTCGGGGGTGGTGATGTTGCCGCCGTCGGCGAGGGAGAGGATCGTGAACGGGTTCTTCTGGAAGGTCGCGCCGATGATCTTCAGCGGCGCCTCCTCCTCGGCGATCGCCGCGCCCACCGATGCGGCGTCGCTGAGCGCGACCTGCACGGTGCCGGAGAGGAGCTTGGCGACACCGGTGTCGGGACCTGAGATGCCGATCACCTCGTCGAAGCCGGCCTCGTCGTAGTAGCCGTTCTCGTAGGCGTAGAACTCGCCGGCGAACTCCTCGTTCTTGATCCACGAGTACTGAACGCTGATCTCGCCGAACGAGGCCTCTTCTCCGGGCTCGCCGCCGGCGGCCGCGGTGGTGGTGGAGCCGGAGGCGCATCCGGTGAGGACGAGGGCGGAGGCGAGGAACGCGGCGGCGCCGGCGGCGATACGGCCGCGGCGGCCCAGTGTGCTGTGTGTTGCCATCGGGTGTTGGCTCTTTCTTGTGCAGGTGGAGCTCAGGGATGTGATCAGGCGACGGTAAGGCGCCGACATTTCGCCCGAGTCCGCGGGGTGTTTCGGACGTGTGACGGATGCGGCGGGTGGGCGCGGAGCGAGGAGTCCGCTCGGCTCGTGCGGCCCGTACAATCGCGAAGATGGAGCGCGCTCGTGGCTGAAGACCGTGTGGATGCAGGACCGGTGGCTGCGGTCACTGACAACGAGGTCACCGTCAACGGTGCGCTCCGCTCGCTCGACGGCGTGCCGGTGCACACCAACGCCCTCGACTGGCTTCGCTCGTGCGGACTGACGGGCAGCAAAGAGGGGTGCGCCGAGGGCGAGTGCGGCGCGTGCGCGATGCTCGTCGTGACGCCGGCTGCGGATGCCGCTGGCGCGGCGTGGACCGCGGTGAACTCGTGCCTCGTGCCCGCCCAGGCGCTCCGCGGTCAGGAGATCGTGACCGCCGAGGGCCTCGGCACTCCGGAGGAGCTGCACCCGGTGCAGGAGGCGATGGCGGTGGGCGGCGGGTCGCAGTGCGGCTACTGCACACCCGGCTTCGTCTGCAGCATGGCCGGGGAGTACTACCGGCGCGATCGCGCGCCGAAGGGCGACGAGGGCACCCTCGCGGGTGGGGAGCGCACCTTCGCGGGTGGGGAGGGCACCCTCGCGGGGGTGGGGGGGAACGGATTCGACCTGCACGCGCTGAGCGGCAACCTCTGTCGCTGCACCGGCTACCGACCTATTCGCGACGCGGCATACGAGCTCGGGATGCCGGAGGGCGACGATCCGCTGGCGGCGCGTCTGCGGCATCCGGCCCCGGACCCCGTCCCCACTGACGTCACCGTCGACGGCGCCCGGTTCGTCCGCCCGGCGACCCTCGATGAGGCGGTCGCCCTCCTCGCGAGCGAACCCGAGGCGCGCCTGGTCGCGGGCGCGACCGACTGGGGCGTCGACGTGAACCTCCGCGGGCTGCGCGCCCCGCTCGTCGTCGCGATCGACCGGCTCCCCGAATTGCGCGCGTTCCGCGCCGACGACGCCGAGATCGAGCTCGGTGCGGCGCTCACCCTCACCGAGGTCGCCGCCCTCGGCAATCGCGTGCCGCTCCTCTCCGAGCTGCTGCCGCAGTTCGCCTCACCGCTCATCCGCAACCGGGCGACCCTCGGCGGCAACCTCGGCACCGGTTCGCCGATCGGCGACGCGCTGCCCGCGCTCCTCGCGCTCGGCGCGAGCGTCGCCCTCGCCTCGCGCGACGGGGAGCGAGACGTACCGCTCGAGGAATACTTCACCGGCTACCGGCAGACGGTGCGGCGCGACGACGAGATCATCCGCGCCCTGCGCTTCCCCGCACCCCGCGGCGAGCTCGCCGCGTTCCACAAGATCGCCAAGCGCCGGTTCGACGACATCTCCAGCGTCGCCGTCGCGTTCGTGCTCGACCTGCGGGGCGGCGTCGTCGCCGACGCGCGCATCGGGCTCGGCGGCGTCGCCGCCACGCCGGTGCGCGCCCGCGCCACCGAGCAGGCGCTCATCGGCCGCGACTGGAGCCTCACCACCGTGCGCGAGGTCGCCCCGGTGCTCGGCGCCGAGGGCACCCCGTTGTCCGACCACCGCGCGAGCGCGGCGTACCGCGCCGCGATGCTCGAGAACGCTCTGCGCAAGGTCTTCGCCCGGCATCCCAGGCCCACGGCCGAGGCGGTGGCCCGATGAGCGATCTCGCCCGTCGCCCCGCCGACCCGGTCGTCGGCCGCTCCGTCGCGCACGAGAGCGCGGCCCTCCACGTCACCGGCCGGGCGATGTACACCGACGACCTGGCCGTGGAGACGATGGGCGTGCTCACCGCGTGGCCGGTGCAGTCCACCCAGACGCATGCGCGCGTGACCCTCGACGTCCTGCCCGCCTACGGCGTGCCCGGCGTCGTCCGGGTGCTCACCGCCGAGGACGTGCCGGGCGTCAACGACGCCGGGGTCAAGCACGACGAGCCGCTCTTCCCCGTCGAGGCGATGTACCACGGGCACGCCCTCGCCTGGGTGCTCGGTGAGACGCCTGAGGCGGCGCGGCTCGGCGCCGCCGCCGTCGAGGTGACCTACGAGCCGCTCCCGAGCATCGTCACCCTCGAGGAGGCCATCTCGGCCGGCTCGTTCCAGGGCGCCGAGCGCGCGATCATCCGCGGCGACGCCGGTGCGGCGCTCGCGGACGCCCCCCACGTGTTCGAGGGCGTCACCTCGTTCTCAGGCCAGGAGCACTTCTACCTCGAGACCCACGCGTCCCTCGCGCGGATCGATTCCGAGGGTCAGGTCTTCGTCGAGTCGTCGACGCAGCACCCGAGCGAGACGCAGGAGATCGTCGCGCACGTGCTCGACCTGCCGTCGCATCAGGTGACCGTGCAGTCGCTGCGGATGGGCGGCGCGTTCGGCGGCAAGGAGATGCAGCCCCACGGCCTGGCGGCCATCGCCGCACTCGGGGCGAGCCTCACCCGGCGCCCGGTGCGGCTGCGTCTGAACCGCACGCAGGATCTGACAATGACCGGCAAGCGGCATCCGTTCCACATCTCCTGGCGCGTCGGATTCGACGACGACGGCCTCCTGCAGGCGCTGGAGGCCACGCTCACCTCCGACGGCGGGTGGGCGCTCGACCTGTCGGAGCCGGTGATGAGCCGCGCGCTCTGCCACGTCGACAACGCCTACTGGATTCCGAACGTCCATGTCGTCGGCCGCGTCGCCCAGACGCACAAGACCTCGCAGACGGCGTTCCGTGGATTCGGCGGTCCGCAGGGGGTGTTCCTCATCGAAGACATCCTGGGGCGCACCGCCCCCGCGCTCGGCATCGAGCCCGACGAGCTCCGCAGCCGGAACTTCTACGCCCCCGGGCAGGACACGCCCTACGGGCAGGTGGTGAAAGACGCCGAGCGGATGCCGGCGATCTGGCAGACCCTCCGCACCGAAGCGGCGGTCGACGATCGACGCGCGGCGATCGCGGCGTTCAACGCCGAGCACGACGACGTCAAGCGCGCGATCGCGATGACCCCGGTGAAGTTCGGCATCTCGTTCAACTTCACCGCCTACAACCAGGCCGGCGCCCTCGTGCACGTGTACAAAGACGGCTCGGTGCTCATCAACCACGGCGGCACCGAGATGGGCCAGGGCCTTCACACCAAGATGCTGCAGGTCGCCGCGACCGCCCTCGGGGTGCCTCTCACCCAGGTGCGGCTCGCCCCGACGCGCACCGACAAGGTGCCCAACACCTCCGCCACAGCGGCGTCGTCGGGTGCCGACCTCAACGGCGCGGCCGTGAAGAACGCCTGCGAGCAGATCAAAGAGCGGATGACGGCGGTCGCCGCCGGGCTTCTGGGCACCGATCCGGATGACCTCGTCTTCGCCGGCGGGCAGGTCACCGCTCCGCATCTGCAGCGCTCGGTGCCGTTCGCCGAGGTGGCCCTGGCCGCCTACTTCTCGCGGGTGCCGCTGTTCGCCGCCGGGTACTACCGCACCGAGGGTCTGTCGTGGGACATCGAACGCATGACGGGTTCGCCCTTCAAGTACTTCGCCTACGGTGCCGCGGCGGCCGAGGTCGAGGTCGACGGCTACACCGGCGCCTACCGGCTGCGACGGGTCGACATCGTCCACGACGTGGGCGACTCGCTCTCGCCGCAGATCGACCGCGGGCAGATCGAAGGCGGGTTCGTGCAGGGCGCCGGATGGCTCACCCTCGAGGATCTGCGGTGGGACACCTCCGACGGTCCCGGCCGCGGGCGGCTGCTGACGACCTCGGCGAGCACGTACAAGCTGCCGAGCTTCTCGGAGATGCCCGAGGACTTCCGCGTTCACCTCTTCGCCGACGCGCGGGAGGACGGCGCTGTGTACGGATCGAAGGCCGTGGGCGAGCCGCCGCTCATGCTCGCGTTCGCGGCGCGCGAGGCGCTGCGCGAAGCGGTCGCCGCCTTCGGCGAGCCGGGGCGCAGCGTCGAGCTCGCCTCGCCCGCAACCCCTGAGGCGGTCTTCTGGGCGATCGAGGCGGCGCGCTCCGCGCTCCCTGTCGCGCGCTAGCGGAGAGCGACGCCGATGGACTGGGTCGACGAACTGCGCCGGCTGCGCGATGCACGCCTGCCGGCGGTGCTCGTCACCCTCGCCACGGTGCGGGGTCACGCGCCGCGCAACGGCGGGGCGAAGCTGGTCGTCTCACCCGATCGGCTCTTCGGCACCGTCGGCGGCGGCAATCTCGAGGAGACCGCGATCGCGACGGCGCGCGAGATGATCGAGGCGGGCGAGAGCGAGCCGCGGCTGCTGACCCTCACCCTCAGCGACAAGGCCGCGACCGAGTACGGCGTGCAGTGCTGCGGGGGAGAGGTGACGATGCTGCTCGAACCGGTGCGCGTGGTGCCGACGGTGGCGGTCTTCGGAGTCGGTCACGTCGGACTGGAGCTCGCCCGGGTGCTCGCGCGACACGAGATCGAGCTGTGGCTCATCGACGGGCGCGCCGACATGGTGGCCGAGGAGCGGCTCGGGGTACCCGGACGCTCGGGGATCTTCGCCGACGCGGTCGCGACCGTCCACGTGCGTCACACCCCGGTGCCCGAGGCGGCGATCGCCGACCTGCCGGCCGGTACGCACGTGCTCATCATGACCCATGATCACGTCGAGGATCTGGCCCTCACCGACCAGGCGCTCCGACGCGATGACCTCGCGTCGATCGGGCTGATCGGCTCGCGCTCGAAGTGGGGGCGGTTCGCGGCGAAGCTCCGCGAGCTGGGGCACACCGACGGCGATCTCGCGCGTGTGACCACGCCCATCGGCGTGCCCGAGGTGTCGGGCAAGGCGCCGGCCGTCATCGCGGTGAGCGTCGCAGCGCGGCTGCTGCAGCTGATCGAGGAGGCAGCGCGCGCGCCGCGCGGGTGAGGCGGAGGCGGCGTCAGCCGCCGAGGACGACGTTCAGCGGGGCCTCGCCCCGCGACATCCGCTCCATCTGACGGCGGACGAGTCGCGCGATCCGCGGGCGCATCGCGCTCGACGCGCCGCCGACGTGCGGGACGATGAGCACGCCGTCGGTCGACCAGAGCGGATGACCCGCGGGCAGCGGCTCGGGATCGGTGACGTCGAGCGCCGCGCGGATGCGGCCACGCCCCGCGTGATCGACGAGCGCATCGGTGTCGATGAGCGGCCCGCGGCCGACGTTGACGATGAGGGCGCCGTCGGGAAGAGCGCGGAGGAACCCGTCGTCGACGAGGTGGCGGGTCGCGTCGCCGCCCGGCAGGGACGCCATCACGATCTCGGCATGCGGCAGCAGCTCGGGCAGTTCGTCGACCCCGTGGATCGTGACACCGTCTTCTTCGCGGTGGCGCGACGCCACCCGGACGAGCTCGACCTCGAAGCCCGCGAGCCGGGCCTCGATCGCCGTGCCGATGCCGCCGTATCCGAGGAGCAGGACCCGCCGATCGGCGAGACTCTCCGCGACTTCGGGCGCCCACCGGCCCTCGACCTGCGCGCGGACGAACGCCGGCACGCGTCGCTGCGCGGCCAGCGCCAGGGTCACCGCGAGCTCTGCGGTCGAGGTTTCGTGCACGCTGGAGGCGTTGGCGAAGGTATATGTCGGCGGGAGAATATCATCGATGCCGTCGTACCCGATCGACTGGCTCTGCACGAGGCGGGTCTCGACCTGGTCGAGGAGCGGCACCGCATCGGTCAGCGACATGTAGGGCAGAACGACGATGTCGATCCGGGATCGGGGCGGCGGGCCATCCATCGGCCACACGACCACCTCCGCAGCGTCGGGTGCCGGCTGGAGGTCATCGGCGAGCTGGGCGGTCGGAACGGACACGACGAGATTCGCACTCACCATTCCCACGCTACCGCCGGCCGGAGTATGGTCTGGCGCAGGAGGCGGCAGCACCTGCCGATGACGGATGGTTCCCGAGATCAACTACTGGGCGGTCCTCATCGCCACGGCCTCGACGCTCATCGTCGGATCGGTGTTCTATGCGCCGAAGGTGTTCGGCACGAGGTGGGCCCGACTGGCCGACGTCGACATGAACCGATCCGGTGCCACTGCCGTCATCCCGATCCTCGTCACGATCCTCGTGAGCTTCATCAGCGCGTGGGTGCTCGCCGGGGCGACCGCGATCGCGTGGCACTTCTACGGGGGCGGCTATCTCCTCGCGGCGCTCGGCACAGCGATCATCCTGTGGGCGGGGTTCACGGCCGCCCGGATCATCACGCACGACGCCTTCGAGGGGCGACCGTCATCGCTGACCGTGCTGACGATCGGCCACGAGCTGGCGACCTTCGTCGTGATGGCGCTGATCATCGGGGTCTGGCCGCCCGCCGGCACCGTCTGACGCGCTCGGCGCGGCTCAGGCCGCGGCGACGAGCGACGCGATCGCCGAGGTGAAGAACCGGCGGCCATCGACACCCGAACGCATCGCGACGCGGGTGTCGGGGCCGAAGCCCTCCTCGACGGCGTGCTCGGGGTGCGGCATGAGCCCCACGACGTTGCCGCGCTCGTTGCGCAGACCCGCGATGTCGTTGAGCGACCCGTTGGGGTTCACGCCCAGGTAGCGGAAGGCGACGAGGCCCTCGCCCTCGATGCGCGCGAGGGTGTCGGCGTCGGCGATGTAGCCGCCGTCGGCGTTCTTCAGCGGGATGACGATCTCTTCGCCGTCGGCGAAGTCGGATGTCCACGCCGTCGACGCGCTCTCGACGCGAAGACGCTGGTCGCGGCGGATGAACTGCTGGTGGGCGTTGCGGATGAGGCCGCCGGGGAGGAGGTGCGCCTCGACGAGCATCTGGAAGCCGTTGCAGATGCCCAGCACGGGCATCCCGCCCCGCGCGGCGTCGGTGACCTCCGACATGATGGGCGCGAGGGCGGCGATCGCCCCGGCACGCAGGTAGTCGCCGTAGCTGAAGCCACCGGGGAGGATGAGGGCGTCCACGCCTTCGAGGTCGTGCGAGCCGTGCCAGAGGGCGACCGACTCACCGCCGGCCAGACGCACAGCGCGGCGGGCGTCGACGTCGTCGAGACTCCCGGGGAAGGTGATGACGCCGATACGGGCGGTCACTCCACGACCTCCACGCCGACGACGTCTTCGATCACGTCGTTGGAGAGCACCTCGGCGGCGATGCGGCGGGCCGTGGCGAGAGTCTCGTCATCGACCTCCCCGTCGACGGTCAATTCGAAACGCTTGCCGATCCGCACACCCGAGAAGCGGTCGACGCCGAGCCGCGTGAGGGCTCCGGCGACGGCCTTCCCCTGCGGGTCGAGCAGCTCGGCCTTGGGCATGACGTCGACGACGATGGTGGGCACACCGACATCTTACGGCTCGACCCCCCGCTCGCCGTCGTGACCTGATCGTTACCCATCTTCTTGGGAGCGCTCCCTTGACAGTCGTGAGAGCGATCCCATAGCGTCATCCGCAATCCGTGGGAGCGGTTCCACGGGAACGTCAACCTGCACCGTGTCGCCGACACAGCATCTTCTTATCCACCCACAAAGGAGTGATCGTGACGTCATCCACCATGCGCAAAGCGGCCGTCGCGGCTGCGATCGCATCATCCACCGCCCTCGTTCTCGCGGGCTGCAGCTCCTCCGGCGGCGACGCCGCAGGCGGCGAGGCCGGCGAGGACATCACCCTCACGGTCACCACCTTCGGCACGTTCGGCTACGACGACCTGTACACCGAGTACGAAGAGGCCAACCCCGGCATCACCATCGAGGCCACCAACATCGACACGGGCGGCAACGCCCGCACCGACGCCTTCACCAAGATCGGGGCGGGGTCGGGACTCTCCGACGTCGTCGCGGTCGAAGAGGGCTGGCTCGGTCAGATCATGGGCGTCTCCGACCAGTTCGTCGACCTGCGCGACTACGGCATCGAAGACCGCAAGAGCGACTGGCTCGAGTGGAAGTACGACCAGGCGACCGATCCCGAGGGCCGCGTCATCGGTTACGGCACCGACATCGGCCCGCAGGGCATCTGCTACAACGCACCCGCCTTCGAGGCGGCGGGTCTGCCCACCGACCGTGAAGAGGTCGCGACTCTTCTCGAGGGCGACTGGGAGAACTACTTCGACGTCGGCCGTCAGTACAGCGAGGCCACCGGGAACGCCTGGTACGACCACTCCGGCTTCGTCTGGAACGCCATGGTCAACCAGCTCCCCGAGGGCTACTACACCACCGACGGCGAGCTGAACGTCGTGGGCAACGCCGAGCTCGAAGAGCGGTTCGAGCTTCTGGGCGCGGCGACCGAGGACGGGCTTTCGGCGGCACAGGCGGCATGGGACTGGAACAGCGGCGAATCGTTCCTCGACGGGACGTTCGCGACGTTCATCTGCCCCGGGTGGATGCTGGGCGTCATGAAGGGCTCGATCGAGGGGGCCGGTGGCGATGAGGACAACGGATGGGACTTCGCCAACGTCTTCCCCGGTGGCCCGGCGAACTGGGGTGGCGCCTTCCTGACCGTTCCCGAGACGTCGGAGCACAAGGAAGAGGCGGCCAAGCTCGCGGACTGGCTCACCCAGCCGGCGCAGCAGGTGAAGCAGTCCGCCGCAGCGGGCAACTTCCCGAGCACCGTCGAGGCGCAGGAGACCCTGGCGGCGGAGGCGACTCCCAACCCGTTCTTCAACGACGCACCCACCGGCGCGATCCTCGCCGAGCGCGCCGTCGGCGTCGAAGCGCAGTACAAGGGCCCGGAGGACTCCGTCATCCAGGAGAACGTCTTCGGTCCCGCGCTGAAGGCGCTCGACCTGGGCGAGACCGACACGCAGGGTGCCTGGCAGCGGGCGCTCCAGCTGCTGAACGAACTGGTCGGCTGAGGCCGATCGGATGACACGGGGCCTCCGGGCGGACAGCCCGGGGGCCCCGACCATCTCTCCGCGAGAGGAACTGCACATGACCGCGACTCTGCCGTCGCCGGCGTCGGCACCCGCCGATTCCGGTCGAGATGAGCCGAAGGATCGGATGCGCCGATCCGTCCGCTCCCCCTTCCGCCAGCGTCTGTCGAAGGCCGACCAGAAGGCCTCGCCCTACCTCTACGTCGCCCCGTTCTTCCTGCTGTTCGGCGTCGTCGGCCTCTTTCCGCTGCTCTACACGCTCAACGTCTCGCTGTACGACTGGGACCTGCTGCAGGGACAGGGCGACTTCGTGGGGCTCGGCAACTTCGTCGAGATCCTGAACGACCGGATGTTCTGGAACGCGGTGTTCAACACCATCAGCATCTTTCTCCTCTCGGCCATCCCGCAGCTCACGATCGCCCTCATCGTCGCGTACCTCCTCGACCGGGGCCTGCGCGCCCCGACCTTCTGGCGGATGAGCGTTCTCCTCCCGTTCGTGGTCACCCCGGTCGCGGTCGCGCTCATCTTCTCGAGCATCTTCAGCGACGTCGATGGGCTGGCGAACAACCTCCTCAACATCTTCGGCATCCCCGACCAGCAGTGGAAGCAGGACCGGTTCCTCAGCCATCTCGCGATCGCGATCATGGTCAACTTCCGGTGGACCGGTTACAACGCCCTCATCCTCCTCGCCGCCATGCAGGCGGTTCCGCGCGACCTGTACGAATCCGCCGCCATCGACGGCGCGGGTCCGGTGCGACGCTTCTTCTCGATCACCATCCCGACGATCCGCCCGACGTTGATCTTCGTCATCATCACGGCCACCATCGGCGGGCTGCAGATCTTCGCCGAACCGCGCCTGTTCGACGTCTCGGCCGCCGGCGGGATCGGCGGGAGCGACCGCCAGTTCCAGACCATGGTCCTCTTCCTCTGGGATCTCGCCTTCTTTCGCACGAACCTCGGTGAGGCGTCCGCCGTCGCGTGGCTGCTGTTCCTTCTGATCGTGCTGTTCGGCGTCCTCAACTTCCTGATCGCCCGTCGCATCGCGACATCCGACTCCCGATCCGACCGCAGAGCACGCCGCATCGCACGGCGTCAGGCCCGCACCCACGGAGGCGTCGCATGAGTGTCACCATCCCCGAGCCCCTTCCCGCGGTGCAGGTCGAGACTCTCGACAACGATCCGCCGGAGCGACCCGGCAGACGCCGGCGCGGTCGCGAGACCGGCAACGCCGGCATCGGCAGCCGTCCGGGCTTCCTCACTTACGGCCTGCTCGCCGCCTTCATCCTCGGCAGCGTCTATCCGCTCTGGTGGTCGTTCGTCGTCGCCAGCGGCACGAACGCCACCCGGGGCGAGACGCTTCCGCTCAATCCCGGTGGCAACTTCCTCGCCAACGCCGCCCGTGTGCTCGACGCCATCCCGTTCTGGCTGGCGCTCGGAAACTCGATCGTGATCTCGGGTGTCATCACCGTCTCGGTCGTGACGTTCTCCACGATCGCCGGCTACGCCTTCGCCAAGCTGAAGTTCCGCGGCCGTAACGGGCTCATGCTCTTCGTCATCGCCACCATGGCGATCCCCACACAGCTCGGCATCATCCCGCTGTTCATGGTCATGCGCGAACTCGGCTGGACCGGCACGATCGGCGCAGTCATCGTGCCCACCCTCGTCACCGCGTTCGGGGTGTTCTTCATGCGCCAGTACCTCGTCGACGTCATCCCCGACGAGCTGATCGAGGCCGCCCGGGTGGACGGGGCCGGGCAGTTCCGCACCTTCCTCACCGTCGGGGTGCCCGCCGCGCGCCCGGCCATGGCGATCCTCGGGCTGTTCACCTTCATGACGGCCTGGACCGACTACCTGTGGCCTCTCATCGTGCTGAGCCCATCCAACCCGACCCTCCAGACGGCCCTCAGCCAGCTACAGTCGGGCTACTACATCGACTACTCGATCGTGCTCGCAGGCGCCGTGATGGCTACGATTCCGCTGTTGATCCTCTTCGTGATCGCGGGCAAGCAGCTCATCAGCGGGATCATGGCAGGAGCAGTGAAAGGCTGACATGACCATCGACCTCACCGAGGACCCTCGCCTCGACGTCACCGGCGCCCGCGCCTTCCCGCCCGGTTTCCTCTTCGGCGCCGCCACCGCGGCGTATCAGATCGAGGGTGCCGCGCACGAAGACGGACGACGCGACTCCATTTGGGACGCGTTCAGCCGTGTTCCCGGCGCCGTCATCAACGGCGACAACGGCGACGTGGCGTGCGACCACTACCACCGCTATCGCGACGACGTCGCGCTGATGAAGGAGATGGGCCTCCAGACCTATCGCTTCTCCACCTCCTGGTCGCGCGTGCGACCGGACGGCGGGGCGGTGAACCCCGCCGGCGTCGACTTCTACCGCCGCCTCGTCGACGAGCTGCTCGACGCCGGCATCCTCCCCTGGCTGACGCTCTACCACTGGGACCTTCCGCAGGCGCTGCAGGAACGGGGTGGCTGGGCGAACCGCGACACCGCCGACCGCTTCACCGAGTACGCGCTCGACATGCACGACGCACTCGGCGACCGGGTCAACGTCTGGACCACGCTCAACGAGCCGTGGTGCGCGTCGTTCCTCAGCTATACGGCGGGGATCCATGCCCCGGGGCACTTCAGCATGACCGAGGGCATGCTCGCCTCCCACCACCTGCTCCTCGGCCACGGTCAGACCGTGCGCGAGCTCCGCGCGCGTGATGCGTCGCTGACCCTCGGCATCACGCTGAACCTCACGGTGGCCGATCCCGCTGATCCGACCGCCCCGGCCGATGTCGACGCGGCACGTCGCATCGACGGACAGTTCAACCGCTGGTTCCTCGACCCCCTCTTCCGGGGGGAGTATCCGGCCGACATCCTCGCGGATTTCCAGAAGAAGGATGCCGCGGCCGTCGCCGTCTTCACCGAGGCTGTGCAGCCCGGAGACCTCGCCGCGATCGGCACGCCGTTCGACACCCTCGGGGTGAACTACTACCACGGTGAACTCGTGGGCGGGACGCCCCCGGTCGTCGCGCCGCCGCGCGGCGACGCTCCGACCGATCGCGTGACGACGTCGCCGTTCCCGGCATCCGACGGGATCTTCTGGCATGACCGGGAGCTCGCCCGCACCGCGATGAACTGGGAGGTGCAGCCCGAGGGGCTGACACGTCTGCTGAAGCGCACGTGGGACGAGTACGCCGAGCCGGCGGGCGTCGCACTCTACGTCACCGAGAACGGCGCGGCCTACGACGACGAGGTGATCGTCGACGACGGCGAGACGCGGGTCCCCGACGCCGAGCGGACGGCGTTCCTCCGGGCGCACCTGGGTGCGGTGCTGGACGCCGCCGAGGCAGGTGTCGATGTGCGCGGCTACTTCTACTGGTCGTTGCTGGACAACTACGAGTGGGCGTGGGGATATGAGAAGCGGTTCGGCATCGTCCGGGTCGACTACGACACCCAGGTGCGCACGGTGAAGGACTCCGGCCGGGAGTACCGCCGTATCATCGCAGCACGAGAGCTCGACGACGTCCACCCGGAGGTCGCGTCGTAGCATCGACCGCGAGGCGGGTGCCCCGCGGGCGAGGAGGCATCCCATGAGCAGTGACACCGGCGATGAGTACTGACGCCACGCGGGCTGCCGCGACCATCGAAGAGGTGGCCGCGGCCGCCGGTGTCTCCCGCTCCACGGTGTCGCGCGTGGTCAACGGGTCGACGGCCGTGAGCCCGTCCGCACTGGAGTCGGTGCGCCGCGCCATCGCCCAGCTGAACTACGTGCCCAATCGTGCTGCCCGCTCGCTCGCCAGCCGTCAGACCCACGCGGTGGCGCTCATCGTGCCCGAGGACACCACCCGCTTCTTCGGCGACCCGTTCTTCGCGGCGATCGTGTCGGGCATCAACCGTCGTCTCAGCCGCTCGGACTACGTCTTGAACCTGTTCATCGCCAGCGACGACCCCGGGGACAAGACGACGAGCTACCTGCGCAGCGGCTCGGTCGACGGGGCGGTCGTGGTCTCGCACCACACGAGCGACACGTTCCTCGACCGGATCGCCAGCGCTCTCCCGGTCGTGTACGGCGGCCGGCCGCCCCGGCTCGGACCCCTGGACTACTACGTCGACGTCGACAACCTGCAGGGCGGGAAGGATGCTGCGGCACACCTGATCGCGAAGGGGAGGCGTCGCATCGCGACGATCACGGGGTCGCTGACGATGGCGGCGGGCATCGACCGACTGGCAGGATTCCGCGAGGCACTGGCGGCCGAGGGGCTCACGGAGGTGGCCGTCGAGGACGGCGACTTCACGACCGACGGCGGAATGCGCGCGATGGAGCGCATCGTCTACAGCGGCGTGGAGTTCGACGGACTGTTCGTCGCGAGTGACCTCATGGCGCAGGGCGCCGTGGAGGTGCTGCGCCGCACCGGGCGCAGCGTTCCCGACGACGTCGCCGTCGTCGGCTTCGACGACTCGCCCATCGCCGTGGCGGTGCAGCCGGCGTTGACGACGATGCGTCAGCCCTCGCTGCAGCAGGGCGAGCAGATGGCGGGTGTGCTCCTCGACCTTCTGGCCGGTCGGCAACCGCCGCACGCGACCATCCTCGGCACCGAACTGGTGGTGCGCGACTCGACCTGACTTCCGTGCGGACCCACTCCGCAGCTGAGCGCCCCCCGGCTCAGCGTTCGACGGGGTCGCCGCCGAGCTGTCCCACCGCCGGAAGCGGGCCGCCGTCGTCGGCGCCCGTCCGCCGCCACCGGGCGACGGCGTTGCCGAGGTGATAGATCACGAGCGCTGCGGCCGTGCCCAGCACGATCGCCCCGAGCTGGAAATCGCCCCACTCGAGGGTGAACCCGGCGATGGCGACGACCAGGGCGACGGCCGCGGTGTACTGATTGACGGGCCGGGAGAAGTCCACGCGGTTGTCGACCCAGATCTTGATGCCGATGATGCCGATCAGCCCGTACAGGGCGGTGGTGACGCCACCGAGCACCCCCGCGGGGATCGAGTTGAACAGCGCCCCGACCTTGGGCGACAGGCTGAGCAGGATGGCGGTGGCTCCGGCCACCCAGTACGCGGCGGTGGAGTACACCCGCGTCGCCGCCATCACGCCGATGTTCTCGCCGTAGGTCGTCGTGCCCGAACCGCCGAAGAACCCCGCGAGCGTGGTGGCGGCGCCATCGGCGATGAGGGCGCGCCCGGTCGAGCGGTTCACCGAGGCATCCGTCATCGTCGCCACGCCGCGGACGTGCCCGACGTTCTCGGCGATGAGCACCAGCACGACGGGCAGGAACATCGCGATGACGCTCCAGGTGCCGGGGGAGCCGAAGTCGGCGATCTGGAACTCGGGGAGGCCCACCCATGCGGCCTCACCGACGGCGGTGAAGTCGACGGCGCCCACGAGGAGGGCGACGACGTACCCCACGACGACGCCGAGGAAGATCGAGATGCGCCCGAGGAAGCCGCGGAACAGCACACTGAAGAGGATGACGGCGGTCAGGGTCACCGTCGCGATCACCGGCTGCTGCTGGTAGCTGTCCCACGCCACCGGGGCGAGGTTGAAGCCGATGAGGGCGACGATGGCTCCGGCCACGACCGGCGGCATCAGCTTCTCGATCCATCCGAGACCGGCGAGCTGCACCACGACGCCGACCGCGGCGAGCAGCACTCCGACGGCCACGATGCCGGCCAGCGCCGAGCCCATGCCCTGCGAGGCGGTGGCGGCGGTGACGGGGGCGATGAAGGCGAACGACGATCCCAGGTAGCTGGGCAGACGGTTGCGCGTGATGAGGAGGAAGAGCAGGGTGCCGACGCCGGAGAAGAGCAGCGTGGTCGAGACCGGGAAGCCGGTGAGCACCGGCACGAGGAACGTCGCACCGAACATCGCGATGACGTGCTGGATGCCGAGGGCGACCGTCGCTCCCCAGTTGAGGCGTTCCTGCGGGCCGACGACGCTTCCGGGCGCGACGGTGCGGCCGTCTCCGTGCAGCTTCCAGAGGGGCATGGGTGGGTCTTCCTTCCGCGGATGGCGGGACTCACCCTATCGGGGGCCGGGGCGCCTCTCTCGAGTTGCCGCGGCGAGCGGTTTCCGGAATGCTGTACGGGCGCTGATATACCGGCGCGTTGACGGACGGAGCGATGTGAACGATTCCCGCACCACCGCACCGCCCTCGGCGGCGATGCAACTCACTGGTCTGCACAAGCGTTTCGGCGAGAAGGTCGCCGTCGAGGCACTCACCCTCACCGTGCCGACCGGGTCGTTCTACGGCTTGGTCGGACCCAACGGTGCCGGCAAGACGACCACGCTCTCCATGGCGACCGGGCTCCTGCAGCCCGACGCGGGACAGGCCTTCATCCACGGGGTCGACGTGTGGCGGAATCCGGTCGAGGCCAAGCGCATGCTCGGAAATCTCGCAGACGGGGTCAAGCTCTTCGACCGCCTCACCGGAGAGCAGCTGGTGACCTACACCGGCATGCTCTTCGGTCTGCCGCACGACGAGATCGCGCGTCGCACGGCTGACCTGCTGTCGCTCCTGGACATGACCGAGGCCGGCGGCGTGCTCGTCGTGGACTACTCCGCGGGCATGACGAAGAAGATCGCGCTGGCCTGTGCGCTCGTGCACGCCCCGCGCGTCCTCGTCCTCGACGAGCCGTTCGAGTCGGTCGACCCGGTGTCGGCGGCGAACATCCAGGACATCCTCACCGGCTACGTCGCCACCGGCGGCACCGTCATCGTCTCGAGCCACTCGATGGACCTCGTCCAGCGCATGTGCGATCACGTCGCCGTCGTCGCGGGCGGCCGCCTGCTCGTCGCGGGGACGGTCGACGATGTGCGCGCAGGCCAGTCGCTGCAGGACCGCTTCGTCGAACTGGTCGGCGGTCGCCGCCACGGGGAGGGGCCGGAATGGTTGCGACACTCCTGAGGCTGCGGTTCCGCGTGCTGGGCAACCAGCTGGCGCGGAGCCCCTGGCAGCTCGTCGGCTTCCTCTTCGGCTGCGTCTACGGGCTGGGGATGCTGGGGGGTGTCGTCATCGGCCTGGTGCTGCTCGGCTCGGCACCGCTGGATCTGGCATCGGCGATCGTCGTCGGGGTGGGCTCCCTTGTCACCCTCGGGTGGGTGCTCGGCCCCCTCCTCGTCGCCGGGGTCGATACGACCCTCGAGCCCGACCGGCTGGTCACCTTCCCCATGACGGTGGACCGGATGATGGTCGCGCTGACCCTCGCGGGGGTCTGCGGCATCCCGGGCATCGTCACCTCCGTGGCTGCCCTCGCCACCGTCGCCACCTGGGTGCGGACCCCGGCCTCGCTCGTCGCCTGGGTCGTCGCCACTCCGCTGGCGATCCTCACCGCGGTCATCGCGTCGCGCACCATGGCGTCGCTCGCCGTCGGGCTGAGCGGAGGCCGCCGCTTCCGTGAGATCGCGGGAGTGCTGATCTTCATTCCCCTCGTGCTCGCGGGCCCGATCATCATCGCGGTCACCACCGGGTTCGCCCTCAACATCGACACGGTGGCGATCGCGGTCGAGGTCGTCGCGTGGACCCCGCTCGGCGCCGCGTGGGCGATTCCGGCCGCGGCTGCAGCCGGGGAGTATCTGCCGGCCTTCGTGAAGTCCCTCATCGCGACGGGCACCCTGGTGCTCCTGTGGGTGCTGTGGCGCCGGGCGCTCGGCGACGCCCTGGTGCGGCCGCGGAACGCCGGCGGAGCGGCCGCGAAGCCCGGCGCGCTCGGGTGGTTCGGGCGTGTGCCGACGGGAGGGTTCGGGGCGATCTACGCACGGTCGCTCACCTACTGGCTGCGCGACCCCCGCTACCTGCGTCAGCTCATCGTCGTGCCGCTCGTGCCGATCATCCTGTGGTTCTACGCCCGCGGCGGCGATGCGCTGGGCGCCGTGAGCTGGAGCGGACTCCTCATCGCACTGGTGATCGGCATCGTCATCTACGCCGACATCTCCTACGACGGCACCGCCTTCGGCACCCAGCTGGCGACCGGCGTCTCGGGGCGTGCCGATCGGTTCGGCCGCACCCTCGCCGCGGCGACGCTCGCGCTGCCGCTCACGGTGGCAGGGGCCGTGCTGCCCTTCGCCGTCTCGGGCGACTGGTCGCAGGCGCCCGCCGTGCTGGGCGCGAGCCTCGGGGTCCTCGGCATCTCCTACGGTGTGTGCGCGGTGACCTCGGCGCAGTTCGTGGTGCCCGTCGCCGCACCCGGAGACAACCCGTTCAAACGGGTACCGGGGGTGACCTTCGTGCAGGGACTCATCTTCCTGGGCATCTGGCTGATCGCGATCGTGCTGTCGGCGCCGTCGGTGGTGATGGCGCTCATCGCCTTCTTCACGGGAAACACGGCGCTGGGCCTCATCGCGGGGCTCGTCGGGCTCGTGATGGGCGGCGTCGTCTTCGCGGTGGGGATGGTCGTCGGCGGCCGGACCCTCGACCGCACCGGCCCGGCGCTGCTGTCGCGGCTGAAGGCGATGCGCAACGCCTGATGCGTTCGAGCCGCGGCGGGCTCAGGCGGTGAGGCGGTCGATCAGCTCACGGTAGCGCGCGGCAGTGCGTTCGACGATCTCGGTGGGGAGCTCGGGCGGGGCACCGGTGCGGTCCCAGTGCGTAGCGAGCCAGTCGCGCACGATCTGCTTGTCGAAGCTCGCCATCCGCTCCTCGGGCGTGGTGCCGCTCGCCCAGGCGTCGCCGTCCCAGTACCGAGACGAGTCGCTCGTCAGCACCTCGTCGGCCAGACGCAGCACGCCGTCGTCGTCGACGCCGAACTCGAACTTGGTGTCGGCGAGGATGAGGCCCCGCTCTTCGGCGATACCCGCAGCGCGGCGGTAGATGTCCAGCGAGGCGTCGCGCAGCTCTACGGCGCGGTCACGGCCGACGAGGTCGACGGTGCGGTCGAACGAGATGTTCTCGTCGTGCTCGCCGAGCGGCGCCTTGTACGCGGGGGTGAAGAGGGGCTCGGGCAGGCGGTCGCCGTTTCCGAGGCCCGGGGGAAGAGGGATGTCGCAGACCGTGCCGTGCTGCTGATACTCGGCCCAGCCCGACCCCGTGAGGTAGCCGCGGACGACGCACTCCACCGGCAGCATCTCCAGGCGCCGGGTGAGCATGGTCCGCCCGCGCACATCCGCGGGGATCTCTCCCTCGAGGAGGTGGTTTCGTACCCCGAGGCGCTCGAACCACCACAGGCTCAGCTGCGTGAGCAGCTCGCCCTTGCCGGGGATGCCGGGGGAGAGCACGTGGTCGAACGCACTCACCCGGTCGCTTGCGACCACCAGCATCCGGTCTTCCGGTCCGTCGGTCGGGAGGTACAGGTCACGCACCTTGCCCGAGTAGACGTGCCGCCAGCCGGGAAGCGCAGAGGGGAGGGTCACCCGCCCATTATCGCGACGTTCGCCTCGGGCGCCTGTCCTGGTCGTTGAGCGAGGAGCGTTTCGACTCGCTTCGCGTGCTCCACGGCCGTTGCGGCCCCCCCGGCGACCGGGGTGACGCTCGCTCGACGACCGCCGCGGGTCAGGCCTGTGCGGCGATGTCGGTGCGGAACTGCCCGCCCTCGAGGGTGATGCGGCCCATCGCGTCGTAGGCGCGGTCGCGCGCCTCGGCGAAGGTCGGTGCGACGGCGACCACATTGAGCACTCGGCCGCCCGTGGCGACGAGGCCGTCACCCTCGACCCGGGTCGCGGCGTGGGCGAGGTGCACCCCCGCGACGCTCGCCGCGGCATCCGTCCCCTCGATGACCCGGCCGGTGACCGGACTCGCGGGATATCCCTCGCTCGCGAGCACCACGGTCACGGCCTTGGCATCGCGGAATCGCGGGCGCGCGAGGCCTTCGAGCCGGCCCGACGCGGCGGCCAGCAGCAGTTCCGACAGCGGCTCGGCGAGGCGGGGGAGCACGACCTGCGTCTCGGGGTCGCCGAAGCGCGCGTTGAACTCGATGACCTTCACCCCGTCGTCGGTGACGATGAGGCCGGCGTAGAGCAGGCCGATGAACGGGGTTCCCTCGGCGTCCAGCTGACCGATGACGGGTGCGGCGACCTCCGCCGTGACGAGGTCGACGAAGGCCTCCTCGCTGCCGAAACGCTCGGCCAGCCACGGCAGGGGCGAATACGCTCCCATGCCGCCGGTGTTGGGGCCGGCGTCGCCGTCGGCGAGGCGCTTGAAGTCCTGGGCGGGGCTGAGGGGCAGCACCCGGTCGCCGTCGCTGAGGAAGAACAGCGACACCTCGGGGCCGGCGAGGAACTCCTCGATCAGCACCGGACCGGTCGGCAGATACGTCTCGGCATGGGCGAGGGCGGCGGCGCGGTCGTCGGTGACGATGACGCCCTTCCCGGCGGCGAGGCCGTCGGCTTTGACCACGTGCGGTGCGCCGATGTCGTCGAGCGCGGCGGCCACCTCGTCGAGGGTGCGGGCCCGCAGGGCGCGACCGGTCGGCACGCCGGCGGCCTCCATGATGCGCTTGGCGAACGCCTTCGACCCCTCGAGCCGCGCGGCGGCGCGACTCGGACCGAAGGCGGGGATCCCCCGCTCGCGCACCGCGTCGGCCACACCCGCGACCAGGGGTGCTTCGGGGCCGATCACGACGAGATCGATGTCCTCCGCCAGCGCGAACGACGTCACCGCCGTGGGGCTGTCGGGATCGAGGTCGACGATCGTCGCATCGCGGGAGATGCCGGCGTTGCCCGGGGCGGCGAAGATCTCGTGCTGCGCCTCCTCGCTGCGGAGGGCAAGGACGATGGCGTGCTCGCGGGCTCCCGCGCCGAGGACCAGGATTCTCACCCGGCCAGCCTATCGATGCGTGCCGAGACGCCACGGGCGCTCGAACACGGGCGCCCGGCGTACGGTGAGAGAATGCCGCGGAAGATCACCACCGACGACGGGCGCGCCGCGCTCGATGCCGCACGGCGGCCGGGGGCGCCGCGCCCTGCCCAGGCCACGGCGGTGCGCTACCTCCTGCAGCTGCTCGCCGAGAAGGCGCCGGGCCATTCGGTCGAGGTGCGGGTGCCGCCCTTCGGGGCGGTGCAGGTCATCGAGGGCCCACGGCACACCCGCGGAACCCCGCCCAACGTGGTGGAGATGGATGCCGCGACCTGGCTCGCCCTCGCCACCGGCGCCGAGCAGTGGGCCGATGCCGCCGCGGCCGGCCGCATCCAGGCATCCGGGGTCCGCGCCGACATCAGCGCGCTCCTGCCGCTGCGGCCCTGACCCCGCCCTCGCACCGGCGGCCCCGCCACCCCCGCGCCGGTGCCACAATGAGGGCATGGCGCGCGGCCGCGCCGGCCGTGACGGCTGGCAGGGAAACCCCGACGACGAACACGTCGTCGATGAGGAGCGCATCCCCGCCGTCGTCCATCGCTCCCCGCGCTACGGCCGATTCCTCGTCATCGGCGTGCTGTCGGGTGTCGCGCTGGCCCTCCTCTACGTCTTCGTCGGCAACCCCGGCGGCCCCGCCTCCGACAGCCTCGGGGGCGCATTCCGCGTCGCCGGCGTGCTGAGCGTCGTCTTCGCCGGGCTCGGCCTGCTCGTCTCCGCACTCGTGGTGCTCGTCGTCGACGCCGTCATCAGCAGGCGGAGACGGATGCTGCAGGCGCAGCGCGACACGACACTCGTCGACGACCTCCGCCGCCCGGTCTCCGACGATCCGCCCCCGTGGCGGCCTGCCGATCCCGACCCGAAGAAGCGACCCCGCTGACGACGCGCCGCCCACGCCGACGGCGCCCGCACGACGCGACGCCGCCCGAACCTCGGGGTGGGAGAATGGGGACATGGCAGATCAGCCGCGTCGTCCCGACCTCCGTCCCCCCGCCCGGGATGAGGTCGAGACCGTGTCGGTGCGCCGATCGCCGAAGTACTCCGCCTTCCTGCTGGTCGGCGCCGCACTCGGCATCCTCACCGCCCTCATCCTCACCTTCGGATTCAACGGCTCCGCCCAGGTGAGCGACAACACCGGGCTGGAGTACTCCAGCGGCCAGGTGTTCGGGTTCCTGCTGCTCATCTTCATCCCCGTCGGGCTGGCGGTGATGGGCGCCGTCGCGCTCATCCTCGACCGCACCTCGGCGCGCCGCACGCGTCAGGTGCGCGTGGACCACACCCTCACCCGCGAGGACTGAGCCTCACGCCAGCTCGGCGATGATCGGGTGGATCGCGGTGTCGAACGCCGCGATGTCACCGCGCAGCCCGTCGGTGACGGCGATCGTCAGCGAACCGATCCACCACACCCCCCGCTGGGCGAGCGGAAGCACCTGCACGTTCAGTTCGAACGAGTGCGCGCGTCGACCCACCTGCCGCTCGTGCTCGGCGATCGCGCTGGCGTACGCGCGATACGCGCTGTGCGACCCGGCCTCGCGGCTGTATCGCGCGTGCACGTCCTCAGCGAAGGCGACGGCATCCGCCGCGTGCGGCAGGATCGCGTCGCGCAGCTCGTCCATCCCCTCGGTGGGCAGGGCGACGTAGACGCCGAACCCGTCGACGAGGTCGAGCGGCACGGGCGACGGGTGCGCCTGCGGCTCGACGGTCAGCGCCCAGAACTCCCGCCACTGCCGCTCCAGAAGCGCCTGCGCCTTCTCGTTCCGATCATTGACGCGGGGAGGGATGCGACGAAGCGGCGGCAGCTCGTCGGGCGACCGGATCCCGAGGGCCTGTCGAAGGTAGAGGGCGATCAGCACCGGCCGACCCGCGTCCTCGCGGATCAGCCACTCCGGACCGCCGGCACCGCCCATGCCGCCAGTGTAAAGGCCGCTGTTTGGGCGCGGGTAGGCTGAGCGGGTGGACCGCATCTCTGGCGACACTTCCCCCTCCTCTCCCGAGAATCCCTACGCGGCTGCGGGCGTCGACACCGCGGCGGGCGACCTGGCCGTGGAGCTGATGAAGGGTGCCGTCGCGCGCACCCACGGTCCCGAGGTGCTGGGCGGGGTCGGCGGCTTCGCCGGTCTCTTCGACGCTTCGGCGCTGCGCGGATACGAGCGGCCGCTCCTCGCGACGAGCACCGACGGCGTGGGGACGAAGGTCGCGATCGCGCAGGCGATCGACAAGCACGACACCATCGGTCTCGACCTCGTGGGCATGGTCATCGACGACATCGCCGTGGTCGGCGCCCGACCGCTGTTCATGACCGACTACATCGCCTGCGGCAAGGTCGTCCCGGCCCGCATCGCCGACATCGTCGCGGGCATCGCCCGCGGGTGCAGCGAGACGGGTGCGGCGCTCGTGGGCGGCGAGACCGCCGAGCACCCGGGGCTCCTCGGGCCCAACGACTACGACGTCGCCGGTGCCGCGACCGGTGTCGTCGAGGCATCCGCTGTTCTCGGGCCCGAGCGCGTGCGCCCGGGCGATGTCGTCCTCGCCCTCGCCTCCAGTGGCCCGCATTCGAACGGGTACTCCCTCATCCGCCACATCGTCGCCGGTGCCGGCATCGGCTACGGCGACCGGGCCGCCGATTTCGGGATGACCTGGGGTGAGGCCCTGCTCGAACCGACCCGCCTCTACACCCGTCCGCTGCTCGACCTCATCGACGAGGTCGGCGACGGGGTGCACGCGCTCAGCCACGTCACCGGCGGCGGCATCGCCGCCAACCTCGCGCGCGTACTGCCCCGCGGCAGCTGGGTCGAGGTCGACCGCTCGACGTGGGAGCCCCCCGCGGTGTTCCAGGTGCTCGCCGACCTCGGCGACCTCTCGCTCACCGCGACCGAGGGCACGTGGAACCTCGGCATCGGATTCTTCGCCGTCATCGCCCCCGAGACAGCGCATGCCGCGACGGCGGCGCTCGAGCGCACGGGCATCGCCACATGGCAGGTCGGCGTCATCGGCGACGGCCCCCTGCCGGACGGCGAGTTCGAACAGGGCGCGAAGGGGGTCGACGGGGGCGCGGTGCGTCTGGTCGGCGCCTACGGCGGCATCCCCCGGATCGGAGCGAAGTAACACCACATGTGCGGAATCGTCGGGATGGTCGGGCGCGGGAGCGTCAACCAGGAGATCTACGACTCGCTCCTTCTCCTCCAGCATCGGGGGCAGGACTCCACGGGCATCGCCACGGCGGAGCCGAGTGGCGCGGTGCACATGCACAAGGCGCGCGGGATGGTGCGCGAGGCCTTCCGCACCCGCGACATGCGGGCGCTGCTCGGCACGATCGGTCTCGGTCACGTCCGCTACGCCACCAAGGGCACGGCCTCGAGCGAGGAGGAGGCGCAGCCGTTCTACGTCAACGCCCCCTACGGCATCGTGCTGATCCACAACGGCAACCTCACCAACACCCGCGAGCTGACCGACGAGCTCTTCCACAAAGACCGTCGGCACCTGAACACCTCCAGCGACACCGAGCTTCTGGTGAACGTGCTCGGGGGCGAGCTGCAGTCCACGATCTCGGGCCCCGAACTCGACCCCGACCAGGTCTTCGACGCGGTCACCCGCGTGCACGAGCGCGTGGAGGGCTCGTACGCGGCGATCGCCCTCATCGCCGGGCACGGTCTGCTCGCGTTCCGCGACCCGTTCGGCATCCGGCCGCTCATCCTCGGCACCCGCCGCCACGACGACGGCCACTACGAGTGGGTCGTCACCAGCGAGAGCCTCGTGCTCGAGAACGGCGAGTTCGAAGTGGTGCGCGACGTCGATCCCGGCGAGGCGGTGTTCATCGACCTCGAGGGGCAGCTGCACACCCGCCAGTGCGCGGCGGATCCGAAGCTCGTGCCGTGCTCGTTCGAGTACGTCTACCTCGCGCGCCCCGACTCGATCATGAACGGCATCTCGGTGTACGAGGCGCGGCTGCGCATGGGCGAGCGCCTGGCCGACACGATCGCGAAGTACACCCCGCCGGGCGCGATCGACGTGGTCATGCCGATCCCCGACTCATCGCGACCGGCGGCGATGCAGGTCGCCCGCAAGCTCGGCATCGAGTACCGCGAGGGCTTCTACAAGAATCGCTACATCGGCCGGACGTTCATCATGCCCGGGCAGGCGGTGCGCAGGAAGAGCGTGCGCCAGAAGCTCAACGCGATGTCGAGCGAGTTCAAGGGCAAGAACGTCCTCCTCATCGACGATTCGATCGTGCGGGGGACGACGTCGAAGGAGATCATCCAGATGGCCCGCGACGCCGGGGCGAAGAGTGTCACCTTCGCCTCGGCCGCGCCGCCGGTGCGGTACCCCCACGTCTACGGCATCAACATGCCCTCGCGTCTCGAGCTCGTCGCCCACGGGCGGACGATTCCCGAGATCGCCGCCGAACTCGGCGCCGACTACATGGTCTACCAGGAGGTCGACGACCTGAAGGCGGCGATCCTCGAGGGCTCGGACGTCGACGACCTCGACATGAGCTGCTTCGACGGTCGGTACGTCACCGGAACGGTGACCGAGGAGTACCTCGCCTGGGTCGAGGGCTCGCAGGAGAGCTGAACGGGCGCCGCCCGCCGCGTGGGGCATCTGCCCACCCGCCTCCCAGCCCTTTCGCGAGCGGCGTTGCTACCGTCGAAGGGTGTCCGCACCCGCGAACCCAGACCCGCACCCGGATGAGCCCGAGGGGCTCGAACGCGAGATCCGCAGCGAGATCGCCGAGGCCGAACGGCCGGATCGCCCGATCCGCGAGGCGCTCCGCCGCACGCGGGCGTGGGTGGCGGGTCATCCGCTTCTCGAGCGGTTCTACCGTGTCGGGGTGGCGATCTTCGGGGGAGTCCTGGCGCTGGGGGGACTGATCCTCGTCCCGCTCCCCGGGCCCGGCTGGCTGGTCGTGTTCCTCGGACTCGCCGTGCTCGGCACCGAGTTCCACTGGGCGCGACGCATCGCCGCGTGGCTCAAGCGCCAACTCGACCGCTTCTGGGCCTGGTGGCGTCAGTATCGCGCACAGCGAGCCGCCCGGCGGGCATAGCGTTCCGCCCGCCCTCCGGGCGCGGCAAGACGCAGCGATCAGAGAGCGATGAGGCTGTCAGGCCTTCTCGTCCTCGTACTCGCCTGCCCACTTGTCGACGTACTCGTCTTCACGAGTCGGGGAGCCGAGCTCACGTTCGAGTGCAGAGTAGTTGATGCTCTGCATGTCGTACTTGAGCTCACGGGCGATCTTGGTGTTCTTCGCCTTCTGTCGGCCACGCCCCATGCGAGACCCCCTCATGTCTGAGCCGCGGGCTGTTGTGCGCGGGCTGTCCGCGACGGTTACCCGGGCAATCACGAATCCGGCAACGAACCGGCAAGAGTAGCATTCAGAATATCACGGCGCCCCGCCCGACCGGCGGCCCCACGACTGGTGAAACGAGGATATATGAGCGAGGCGGAATCTCAGACCGCGGGAATCGATATCGAGGCCCTGCGTGGTGCGGTCATCGCCGGGGTCATCCCGGGCCAGTCGCCCCGCGTCCTCAACGAGGCCGGCCGTTACGCGCAGCTCCTCGGCGTGCCTCTCGTCGTGGTCCACGTCGACGTCACCCGCTTCGTCACCTATGAAGATCCCGACGGCTACGTCCACTCGGCGCCGATCGACATCAACATCGCCTCCGGCGAGGCAGACCTGAAGCTCATCGAGCAGGCGGCCGCGGCGGCCCTCGACGGGCACGGTGTCGACTGGCGCGTGCACCAGCTGGTCGGCGATCCGGCGCTGGCGATGAAGCACTTCGCCGACAAGGTCGACGCCAAGCTCCTCGTCGTCGGCACCCGCAAGCGCGGGATCGGCGAGTCGATCCGCGAGTTCTTCACGGGATCGGTCGCCGCGCGCCTGGCCCACCGTCAGCGCCGGCCGATCCTCGTCGTGCCTCTGGGTGAGCCGGTGCCCGAGGACGAGGAGATCTGGCCGGCGTGACGGCCGGGCGGGTCAGCCGCGCAGGGCGCGGGTGACCTCGCGGGAGATGCGATCGAGGTCGTCGCTGAGCTGATCGACGACGGATGTCGGGAGCTCGCCGCCCCGGGCGACGTGCGTCCTCAGGTCACCCCGAACACGCGCGCGGAACTCGGTGAGCGCCGCATCGGCGCGGTGAAGCTGTTCGCGATTGCGCCCGCGCGCGTCATCCGCCATCGTCCGCGCCTGCTCGCTGCCGGAGCGTTCGTCGACGCGGGCGGCGGCGAGATCGGCCCGAAGGCTCTTCATCGCCTCGCGGACGCTCCCGCGCACACCCTCGGCGATCAGGCGGACCGAGTCGCTGAGGCCCGCCTCGATCCCTTCGAGGTCGCTCGCCCGGGCGCCCACTTCGGCGCGTCCGGCGTCGGTGATCTCGTACACGGTCTTGCGACCGTCGACGGTCTTGGTCACGAGCCCCTCCTCCTCGAGCTTGGCCAATCGCGGATAGATGGTCCCCGCACTCGGCGTATAGGTGCCGCCCGTGCGATCGGCAAGGGCCTGCATCACGTCGTAGCCGTGGCGGGGCCCTTCGTCGAGAAGGTTCAGCAGGTACAGGCGCAGGTCGCCGTGCGAGAACACCGGCGTCATGACCAGTCCTCCGTGCGGTGATCGTCGGCGCTCTCCACCTGAGCGGTGGGAGCCTCGGCGGGGGTGACGCGCGGTGCGCGGCGCAGCACCGTCAGGTCGCCGGAGACGGAGTTGGCGCGGACATCGACGAATCGTCCGCTGAGCTCTCCGGAAGATCCGCTGTAGTTGGTGGGCCCGCGACCGGAGCGGACCACGCCGTCGATCTGGATGCGACCGCTGACGCTGCGCACGACGTAGTTGGCGGGAAGCGTGTCGTCGATCCGGATCGTGGCGTCGCCGCTGACCGTGTTCAGGTTGACGCTCTGGATGTCGCCCGACGAGTCGACCAGCATCGCTCCTGACACGGTGTCGATCGTGGCCTTGCGCAGCTCGCCGGTCGCGGTGACATCGCCCGAGACGCTGTTGGCTGTGAGGCCGCCGACGAGTTCGCGTACCTGCACGTCGCCCGAAACGGCGTTCGCGGTGAGGTCTCCGGCGTGGCCGTCGACGATGATGTCGCCGGACACGGTGTTCAGCCGAGCATCGGTGCGAAGGCCTGTGACCAGTGCGCTCGCGCTGACGACGCCGAGGTTGAGCGCGACCGAGCGCGGGACGGCGACGCTGATCTCAGCGCGCGGACCGCCGGCGCCGAAGTTGCGGAACACCTCGAGGAAGTTGTCCCACCGCAGCTGCGGGTGGTCGATCTCGACGGTGCTTCCCTCCGCGCCGTCGCCGGTGACCTCGATGCGGAGGTCTTTGACCGTGACCGAGTGCACCTCGATGCGGGCGCCGGGCTCGTCGTGGGCGACGACGTCGATCTGGCCGCCGACGAGCCCGACTTTGAGCGCGGCGACGTGCTCGAGGTCGATGACGCGGGTTTCGCCCGGGTGGATGATCCACTTCTCCAGACTCATGACTCCTCCAAACTGCGAGACGCGATATATCTCGTTGACGACGACGGTAACACGATATATCGCGTTCGGCTAGGACCAATGTCCACGATGGGAGATATCCCGGCTTGACCTTGACGCAACGTCAACCTCTACGGTCGTTTTCGAAGGAAGGAACAAGCCATGGAGTGGTCGATTCAGCAGATCTCGCGAGCCGCGGGGACGACGAGCCGAACGCTGCGGCACTACGACGACATCGGATTGCTCGCCCCGACGCGCATCGGGAGCAACGGCTATCGGTACTACGACAGCTCGGCGCTGGTTCGTCTCCAGCGGATCCTTCTGCTCCGAGAACTCGGGCTCGGGCTCGAGCAGATCCGCGATCTGCTCGATCGAGACACGACCGAGGTGGACGCCCTCGAGAAGCATCTGGCCTGGCTCCGCGATGAGCAGAGCCGTCTGGCGCGTCAGATCGCGTCAGTGAAGGCGACCATCCACGCATTGAGAGGAGGTGAAGAACTGATGGCAGAGAACATGTTCGACGGGTTCGACCACACCCGGTACCGGGAGGAGGTCGAACAGCGCTGGGGCGCCGACGCCTACACGCAGAGCGACCGCTGGTGGCGTGGGATGAGCGACGCTGAGCGCGCCGATTGGAAGACCCTTGCCGCCGACCTCGGCCGCGACTGGATCGCCGCCGCCGAGGGCGGCATCGACCCGGAGGGCGACGAGGCGCAGGCGCTCGCCGCCCGCCACGTCGCGTGGTTGCGCAGCGTGCCGGGGACCCCCGGCCAAGGGTCCGCCAGCGAGCTCGCGCAGTACGTGCGGGGCCCGGCCGACATGTACGTCGACGACCCGCGCTTCGCGGCGAACTACGGCGGGACGGCAGGCGCGCAATTCGTGCGCACTGCGCTGCTGCACCACGTGGACGCCCCGCGATGAGTGCACCCGAACGGAAAAGAGAAGGATGCCGCAGGCTCGAGGCCTGCGGCATCCTTTTCGTCGTTCCCGCGCTCTGTCCGTCGCGCGCGGGTGCGGGACGTCAGGTCCGGCGGCTGCCGGTGATGACGCGGAACAGGAAGGCGATCAGGGCGATGACGCCGACGATGAGCGCCACCCACAGCAGCCACTGCAGGGCGGAGTTCAGGCCGCCGACAATGGCAAGCACGATCGCAACCACGATGATGATGATCAGGGCGAGGTTCATGGGGCTCTCCTTGTCCGTATTCGGCGACCAGTGTCGGGTGCGCCGCGTGCCACTCGGCACTTTCACAGGTTCGCATCCCCCGGCCTCCGTCAGCAGGGGGTTGACGTCGCCCCTCGTGCGGTGTAGCCGCAGAGTGCCGCTATTCCTCGGGGTGTGAGGTTGTCAAGCCGCTGTGCAGGTGCAGCCATCGCCCTAACGTCGGCGGTGTGGTCGCTGTGCCGACCGCGCGGAAGGAGGCATCATGCCCCAGGGACGAGGCTCGTCGAGCCTGAAGGACCCCGAGCTCTACGAAGAGCTCCGCAAGGACGGTGCGTCGAAGGAGAAGGCCGCACGCATCTCCAACGCCGCCGCCCGCGACGGCCGCAAGACCGTCGGCCGCCGCGGCGGTGAGTCCGGCAACTACGAAGACTGGACGGTCGCCGAGCTCCGCGATCGTGCGAAGGAGCTCGGGCTGTCGGGATACTCGAACAAGAAGAAGGCGGAGCTCATCTCGATGCTCCGCGATCATTGAGCACGACCGCGGAGGGGCGACGCATGGCGCGACTGGTGCGGGTGCGTCCCGGTGACGATCCCGGCTATCGCCGGGTGCGCTCGGGATCGAGCTTCCGCTATGTCGACGTCCACGGGTCATCCGCTCCTGAAGAGGATCGCGAGCGCATCCACCAGCTGGTGATCCCGCCCGCCTGGCAGGATGTCTGGATCTCCAGCGAGCCGATGGGCCACATCCAGGCGGTCGGGGTCGACGAGGCCGGGAGGCGCCAGTACCTCTACCACCCGAAGTGGCGGGAGCGCCGCGACCGGGGCAAGTTCGCACGCGCCCTCACCCTCGCCGAGGCACTCCCTCGCGCGAGGGCGAAGGCGACCACGGCCCTGCGGCGCGACGATCTCAGCCGCGAGAAGGTGCTGGCGGTGTCATTCCGGCTGCTCGACGAGGGCGCGCCGCGGATCGGCTCGGCCCGCTATCTCGAGCGTCACGGCAGTCGGGGCCTCACGACGCTCCAGCGCCGCGACGCGTCGGTGGAGGACTCCGTCATCACCCTGTCGTTTCCCGCCAAGAGCGGGCAGCGCGCACTCATCCGCATCGAGGACGACGAGCTCGCCGCGGTCATCGAAGAGCTCAGCGCCGGCCGCCCGCGGTCTGCGCTGCTGTCGTATCAGCGTGGCCGGCGGCGCGTGCCGTTGACCCCCGCCGATGTGAACAACCACGTCCGCGCTCTGACGGGGGGCCGCTTCACTGCCAAAGACTTCCGCACCCTGCGCGGCACGATCATGGCGGCCGAGGCGCTCGCCCGCATCGGCACCGTCGACACGGCGCGCGACCGCAAGCGCGCCGAGAAGCTCGCTGTGCGCGCCACCGCCGAGGCCCTCGGCAACACCCCCGCGGTCGCGCGCAGCAGCTACATCGACCCGAAGGTGTTCGCCCGCTATGACCGCGGGCGACTGCTCGACCTGACCATTTCGCCCGAGTCGGCGATCCGTCAGCTGCTCACCGGCCGCTGACCCGGCCGCCCCCGTCGCACCGGCGGGCGGCGAGTACTGTGGCCGGGTGTCCGTCCGACCGCGCATCCGCCCCGATGTGCTCCTCGCCGTCATGGCCGGCGGGGCGATCGGTGCGGGTCTGCGGGCGCTGCTCCTCCTGCCTGTCGCCGGCGGAGGTCGCACCGAGGTCGTTGCCGTCACCCTCGTCGAGAACGTCGTCGGATCGTTGATGCTCGGCATCGTCGTCGCGATCCTCGGCGATCGCCGGCCGCGGCTGCGGGCCTTCGCCGGCACCGGCGTGCTGGGTGGATTCACGACGTACAGCACGTTCGCCGTCCAGACGGCGCAGCTGACCGTGCCTCCGGCAGTGGATGCTGCGGCGACCGCGGTCCTTCTCGCGGTGGCCTCGCTGCTGCTCGGCCTCCTCGCCGCGCTCGGCGGTCTCGCCATCGGCCGTCGGATCACCGGCGCGCGGCCGGGCTCCGACGCCCCGCGGGAGGCCGAGTGAACGAGTCCCGGGGCACGCCGTGAACGCCGTCGATCCGCTCGCCTTCCTGCTGCTCCTCGTCGCCGGTGCCCTCGGCGCGGGCGCCCGCTACGTCATCGACACCCTCGTGCAGCGCGCATGGATGCGGGCGTTTCCGCTCGGCATCCTCCTGGTCAACCTGACCGGGTCATTCCTCCTCGGCCTCCTCACCGGATCCGCGCTGGCGCTCGGCGACACCCTCGTCACGGTGATCGGGGTCGGCTTCCTCGGGGCGTACACGACCTTCAGCACCGTGTCTGTCGAGACGGTGCTCTTCGCGGAGCGGGGCCGATGGCGCCTCGCCCTCGGCAACGTGGTCGGCACACTGCTCGCCGGTGTCGCCGCGGCGGGTCTGGGCCTTCTCCTCGGCACGGTTCTCACAGCCTGACGTCCTCACGCGGATGAGATACTGAGGCGGCCGATACACTCCCGTATCGACGCGCCGGCGGCTCCGCCACAGCAGCAGCACAGCATGGAGCGCCGGGTCGCGGCATCCGGTGTCCCTGCAGAAAGCAGCTCATGTCGAACCTCGCCGTCCTGAGCCTGAAGAACCGCGCGCTCATCGCCCTCATCACGATCGTGGCGGCGCTGTTCGGCGGCATCGCGTTGAACAGCCTCAAGCAGGAGCTCATCCCCTCGATCGAGTTCCCGACGCTGATCATCGTCTCGACGTATCCCGGCGCATCGCCGGAGGTGGTCAACACCGATGTGTCGACCCCGATCGAGACGGCGATCCAGGCGGTACCGGGCCTGGAGTCCACCACCGCGACGAGCACCACCAACGCCTCGGTGGTGCAGGCGTCCTTCACCTACGGCACCGACCTCGCCACCGCCGAACAGAAGATCAACCAGGCGATCAACCGCATCGAGAGCCAGCTCCCCGACGGCCTCGACCCGAATGTGCTCAGTGCCAGCATCGACGACTTCCCCGTCATCCAGCTCGCGGTCACCGGGTACGACGACGAGGAGACCATCCAGTCGCAGCTCGAGGCGAGTGTGGTTCCCGACCTCGAAGACGTCGAGGGCGTCAACACCGCCCAGATCGTCGGCGGCACCGGGCAGCGCATCACGATCACGCCCGACCAGGCCGCGCTCGCCGCGGCGGGGTTCAGCCAGCAGGCGATCCGCGACGCGCTCGACCAGAACGGTGTGCTCTTCCCGGGCGGTGAGATCACCGAGAACGACGAGACCCTCACGGTGCAGACCGGTGTGAAGCTCGGCTCGGTCGACGACATCGCCGCGCTCCCGCTCGTGCCGACCGACGCCGCGCAGTTCGGTGCGGAGACGGTCACGATCGGCGACGTCGCGACGGTGGAGCAGGCCGAGGACCCGGTGACGAGCATCTCTCGGGTGGACGGTGAGCCGGCGCTGACGATCGCCGTCACGAAGCTCCCCGCAGCCAACACGGTCGAGGTGTCGCAGGGTGTGCTCGCCGCCCTCCCCGGACTCGAAGACGCCATCGGCGGCGCGGAGTTCACCGTCGTCTTCGATCAGGCGCCCTATATCCAGAAATCGATCGAGACCCTCGCCGTGGAGGGCACCCTCGGCCTCGTCTTCGCCGTCCTCGTCATCCTGGTCTTCCTGTTGTCGGTCCGCGCGACGCTCGTCACGGCGATCTCGATCCCCACGAGCGTCCTGCTCACCTTCATCGGTCTGCAGGGGTTCGGCTACTCGCTGAACATCCTGACCCTCGGCGCGCTCACGATCGCGATCGGTCGTGTCGTCGACGACTCGATCGTCGTCATCGAGAACATCAAGCGGCACTACGTCGGTGATGCCGACAAGAAGACCGCGATCCTCCTCGGTGTCCGCGAGGTCTCGACAGCGATCACCGCGTCGACGATCACGACCGTGGCGGTGTTCCTCCCCATCGCCTTCGTCGGCGATGTCACCGGCGAACTCTTCCGCCCGTTCGCCCTGACGACCACCATCGCGCTGCTGGCGTCGCTGTTCGTGGCCCTCACCATCGTGCCGGTGCTGGCGTACTGGTTCCTCCGGCCGGGCAAGCCGATCCTCGACGACAACGGCCGCGCCATCGACCCCGAAGACCCGGCGGCACCCCCGAGCCGGCTGCAGAAGGCGTACCTGCCGATCCTGCGCTGGACGCTCCGCCACTCGTGGGCGACCCTTCTCGTCGCCGTGCTGGTGCTCGGCGGCACCGTCGCGGCGATCCCGTTCATGAAGACGAACTTCCTCGGCGATTCGGGGCAGAACACCTTCACGATGACCCAGAGCATCGGGCCCGCCCCGAGCCTCGAGGCCGAGAGCGCCGCGGCCGAGGAGGTCGAGGCGATCCTCACCGACATCGAGGGCATCCAGACCGTGCAGGTCTCGATCGGCTCGAGCGGATCACCCCTGCAAGACGCCTTCGCCGGCGGCGGCACCGGCATCACGTACTCCATCACCACCGCTGACGACGTCGACCAGGTCGCCCTGCGCGAAGAGGTGCAGGAGCGCGTGTCCGAGCTGGACGATGCCGGCGACATCACCGTCTCGGCCGCCCAGGGCGGCTTCGGCTCGACCGACATCGAGATCGACGTCACCGCACCCGATTCGCCGACCCTGCAGGAGGCGACCGACGCCGTGGTCGCGGGGCTCGACGGCCGGGAGGGGATCGGTCAGGTCTCGAACAACCTCTCCTCGTCACTGCCGTTCATCGCCGTCACGGTCGACCGCGACGCCGCTGCGGGGCTCGGCCTCTCGGAGGTCGCGGTCGGGGGCATCGTGTCGGCCGCCATGCAGCCGCAGTCTGTGGGCACGGTCGAGATCGACGGGACGTCGCTCACGGTCTACCTGACCGCCGCCGACACCCCGCTGACCATCGACGAGCTCCGGCAGCTGCAGGTGCCCACCGCCACCGGGCCGATCCCGCTCGAGCAGATCGCCACCGTCGAGGAGTCGGCGGGCCCCGCGTCGATCACGACCGAGGGGGGACAGCGCACCGCGACGGTGACCGTGACCCCCTCGACCGACGACCTCAACGTCGCCTCGGCGACGGTCACCGAGGCGCTCGCCGACGTCGATCTGCCCACCGGCGCCGACGCCGAACTCGGCGGCGTCGTCTCCGAGCAGCAGGACGCCTTCACCCAGCTGGGCCTGGCGCTCCTCGCCGCGATCCTCATCGTGTACATCGTCATGGTTGCGACCTTCAAGTCGCTGCGGCAGCCGCTGGAACTGCTGATCTCGGTGCCGTTCGCCGCGACCGGTGCCATCCTGCTGCTCGTCGTCACCGGCATCCCGCTGGGCGTGCCGTCACTCATCGGCGTGCTGATGCTCATCGGCATCGTGGTGACCAACGCCATCGTGCTCATCGACCTGGTGAACCAGTACCGCGAGAAGGGGCTGTCGTCGCACGACGCCACGATCGCGGGCGGGTCGCGCAGGCTCCGGCCGATCCTCATGACCGCGCTCGCGACCATCTTCGCCCTCACCCCGATGGCTCTCGGCATCACCGGCAGCGGCGGGTTCATCTCGCAGCCCCTCGCGGTGGTGGTGATCGGCGGGCTGATCTCGTCGACGGTGCTGACGCTCCTCGTCCTTCCGACGCTCTACAACCTCATCGAGGGAGCGAAGGAGCGACGCGAGGCTCGCCGCCGACTCCGCGACGGCGAGGGTGCACTCGCCCCCGCCGAGGGTGCACTCGCTCCGGCCGAGGGTGCACTCGGCGTCGGTTCGGCGGGTCTCACCCGCCGCCAGCTGCGTCAGCAGGCGGGCGTCGCGACCGGCGCGATCGCCGTGGCCGTGCCCCTGATCGAGGAGGCTCCGGATGTCGAGACGCCGGCGGCGGACGATGAGGATGCCGCCGAGGGCGACGTCGTCCTGGAAGAGACCACGGTGCCCGACGATCTGCCGATGATCGAGCAGGACCCCGACATCGAGACGCCGATGCCCCCGGAGGAGTCGCTCGAGGAGTCGACGCCTATGGGTGGGTCGGCCGACGGCGATTCAGGTGCTGACGGACCGGAACCGGACCACGGCGAGCCGGCTGCTGAGGCCGACGAGGCGGAGTCGACGTCAGAAGGTGCATCGCCGGAAGGTGCATCGCCCGACGGCGTGTCGCGCGACGAGGAATCCGGCGACGAGGGGCGCGACGCGCGGTGACCGGCGCCGGTCGGCCGAGACGGCGGGCCGCGGCCTGCGTCGGGACAGCGGTCGCACCGAACGGGGTGATCTCGCGGCGGGGTGTGGCCGCGGCATCCGTCGTCGGGCTGATCTTCGTCGTGACGGCGCCGTGCGCGCTGACGGGCGCGCGATAGGCGAGCGCCCGCGGAAGCACGCCGAGCCACACGAGCATCAGCGAGAACGCCACGATCTCGAACAGCGCGAGCGTGATGAAGCCCGCGGTGAGGATCACCATGCCGATCGCGAGGGTCGCGACGCAGAACAGCGTGAACCGGCGGAAGGCGTGGTGGCGTCCGCGGATGCCGAGGCTCGACGCGACCATCGTGAGGAACGACAGCCCGAGGCCTGACGCGGCGAGGTCGTGGAGGACGACGCTGACGGGGATCGGGATCATCCCGACGACGGTGAGGTGCAGCCCCGCCGACACGACGGATCCGCGGAAGATCCGACGGGTGCGGCGACCCACCCCCTGCGGGAGGGCGACGGCCAGGAGCACGCCGTACGCGGCGAGGAAGAACCCCGAGAAGAGCACCGTGGAGTTGAACAGCTTGCTCGAAACCGTGCTGAACGTGCCGAGCTGCGAGAAGTGAAGGTGCCACCAGTCGGGGTCGGTGGTCGTGAGGATCGCCAGGAGCACGCCGACCGGCAGGGACGAGATCGCGATGGTGCCGAGGCGGTGGACGCGCGGCAGGGCGACGGGGGATGCCGGGAGCGTGGCCGCGAGCGCAGCGGGGAAGGGAGCCGTGGCCGGAAGGGTCGCGGTGGTCATGCTGCTCACGATCGGTCGGGCGACGACGGCGTACCGATGGCCGGTTGTGCCCAACCGCTCCTCCGGGAGGTCGACGCGGGTAAGGAAAGGAGGATCCCCCGGGCCAAGCGGTTCCAGCCCGTTGGTGTGAATGGTAGCGCGTGCACATGACAAGCGGACACGCCGTCGGTCGGGGCTCTCACAGGCTGGGACGGTAGGCTGGGGCACGTCGGGCTGAGGACACCGCCAAGTTGTGACGGCTTCTGTGAGTTCTCACGGCCGATTCCCGCGCCCTCTGCCATCGCGAGCCGGCGCTTCACACCACAGGAATGGCCCCCGGCCGGCGATTGCCCGGGTTGCTCGAGCGTGTTCTCGAGCGCTGTTCTCGTGCGAGCACGAAGGACCTCATCATGAGCCCCAAGAACAAGAAGCCTGCCGGCGGACGTCCGGCACGCAACTACGACCCGCGCTACGCCGCGGGCTCGAGCTACCAGGACCGCAAGCGACGCCCCGCCGACGGCGCAGGCTCCGGCGGCTCCGGCGCGAAGGCCGGAAGCCGCAGCCCCGGACACCGCGGCTACCGCGCGAACGACGGTGCGACCGACAGCCGCCCGGGCGCCTCACGCGAGTGGGTGGCCCGCGAAGCGAGCGAGCCGAAGCGCCGCTGGAGCGCGCAGGAGAAGGCCGGCCGCGACGAGGCCCGCGCGATCCGTTCGCAGGCACGCGGCGACCGCGGCTCATACGCCCGCCAGGGTGACGACCGTCCCGCCCGCCGCTACGACGGTGGCGACCGTCCGGCCCGCCGCTTCGAGGACGACCGTCCGCAGCGTCGCTTCGAGGATCGTCCCGCACGTCGCCTCGAGGATCGTCCCGCGCGTCGCACCGACGATCGTCCGGCGCGTCGCACCGACGACCGTCCGGCCCGTCGCTTCGAGGACGACCGTCCGGCCCGTCGCTTCGAGGGTGGCGACCGTCCGCAGCGTCGCTTCGAGGATGACCGCCCGCAGCGTCGCTTCGAGGATCGGGCGCCCCGCCGAGATGACGACCGTCCCTCCCGTCGGATCGACGACCGTCCGCAGCGTCGCTTCGACGACCGTCCTGCGCGCTCCGGCGACGACCGTCCGGCACGTCGGTATGACGACCGCCCCCAGCGCCGCACCGACGACCGCCCCCAGCGCCGCTACGACGAGAACCGTCCCGCTCGCCGCTTCGAGGACCGTCCCGCTCGCCGCTTCGAGGACCGCCCCCAGCGCCGCTACGAAGAGGACCGCCCTTCGCGTCGCACCGATGACCGCCCCGTGCGCTCGGCGCACGCCGAGGCGCAGCTCGATGTCGTCCACGAGCGCCTGCAGGCCGAAGCCGTCGAGGCTCACGAGGTCGAGAACGTCGGCTTCGGCGACCTCGGTCTCGGCGAGAACATCGTCAACCGCCTGACGGAGCTCGGCGCCTCGACGCCGTTCCCGATCCAGGCGGCGACCATCCCCTCGATCATCGAGGGCCGCGACGTGCTCGCGCGCGGTCGCACCGGTTCGGGCAAGACCATCGCCTTCGGCGCCCCCCTGGTCGAGGCGATCCTGCGCGCGCAGGCCGGACAGCGTCGCCAGCAGGGCCGCGCCCCCCAGGCGCTGATCCTCGCGCCGACCCGCGAGCTCGCCCTCCAGATCGACCGCACGGTGCAGGCGCTGGCGCGCAGCGTCGGTCTCTTCACCACCCAGATCTACGGCGGCGTGCCCCAGGCTCGCCAGGTGGGCGCCCTCCGCAAGGGCGTCGACATCATCGTCGGCACCCCCGGACGTATCGAAGACCTCGTGGAGCAGGGCAAGCTCGACCTCTCGCAGGTGAAGATCGCCGTCCTCGACGAGGCCGACCACATGTGCGAGCTGGGCTTCCTCGAGCCGGTGCAGCGGATCCTCCGCCTGACCGCCGAGGGATCGCAGAAGCTCCTCTTCTCCGCCACCCTCGACCGTGAGGTCGCCGCTCTCGTCGAGGAGTTCCTCGTCGAACCGGCCGTCTACGAGGTCGCCGGCGAAGACCAGGACTCCAGCACGATCGAGCACCGCGTGCTCGTGATCGATCACCGCGACAAGGCCGAGATCGTCACCGCCCTCGCCGACCGCGACGGGAAGACCCTCGTCTTCGCCCGCACCCGCGCCTACGCCGAGATGCTCGCCGAGCAACTCGACGACGCGGGGATTCCGGCACTGGCTCTGCACGGCGACCTGAACCAGGGCAAGCGCACGCGCAACCTCGAGCGCCTGACTTCAGGCCGGGTGCGGGTGCTCGTCGCCACCGATGTCGCCGCGCGCGGCATCCACGTCGACGACATCGATCTCGTGGTCCAGGCCGACGCGCCCGATGAGTACAAGACCTACCTGCACCGCTCGGGCCGTACGGGTCGCGCGGGCCGTGCCGGCACCGTCGTGACCCTGGTCACGCGTCAGCGTCGTCGCCGCATGTCGGAACTGCTCAGCCGCGCCGAGATCGAGGCGCCCTTCGAAGACGCCCGTCCCGGTGACGAGGTCGTCGAGGCCCTCGCCGGTCGTCCGACGGTCGCCGACCTCACTTCCTGACGCCCGACCTTCCGGCGTTCAGGCCGGTGCGCAGAGCGAGGGGGCCGACGAGGCGAGGGCGGGCAGGTTCAGAAGAGGGGCGGCTGCGCCGGCGGCGCAGAGGCGGCACGTCGGCCGCGCGACGTCGTCATCACCGTGGCGGCCAGCCGCGCGCGGTCGGCGGCCTCGTGCGAGAGCGGCATGCCGCCCGCGCCGGGGCCGCCCGCCAGCCCCGCGTACCGTGTGGCGCGCGGGTGCGCGTCATCCTCCGCCCCGCCCTCGAGGCGGTACGCGCGCAGCAACGGGCGGACGCGGCGCGCGAGCCACGTGCGGTACGCCTTCGGGGCGGTCGCCGAGACCCCCGGGTACAGCCCCCGGTACGACGACACCAGCTCGGGGCGCTCGCGCGCCAGCCACTGCAGGAACCACTCCTTGGCCCCCGGGCGCAGGTGCAGGGCACCGTAGACGACCCGCGATGCGCCGGCATCGCGGATCCGACCGAGAGCGTCGTCGATCGCCGCCACCGAGTCGGTCAGGTGGGGCAGGATCGGCATGAGGAACACCGTGACCGCGAATCCGGCGTCCACCGCCGCCCGTACGGTGTCGAGCCGCGCCGCAGCGCTCGGCGTCCCCGGCTCGAGAGCAGACTGGAGGGCGTCGTCGAAGACGGCGATCGACATCGCGATGGTGACCGGGACGGATGCCGCGGCATCGGCCAGCAACGGCAGATCACGTCGGAGCAGCGTGCCCTTGGTCAGAATCGAGAACGGCGTCCCCGATGCGCTGAGGGAGTCGATGATGCCCGGCATCAGCCGATAGCGGCCCTCGGCCCGCTGGTACGGGTCGGTGTTCGTGCCGAGTTGCACCGGGTCGCGCAGCCAGGTCGACTTCGCCAGCTCCCGTCGCAGCACCTCCACCGCGTTGATCTTGACGACGATCTGCGAGTCGAAATCCTTCCCCGCGTCGAGCTCGAGGTACTCGTGGGTTCCCCGCGCGAAGCAGTAGGAGCACGCATGAGAACAGCCGCGGTAGGGATTGATCGTCCAGTCGAAGGGCATCGCCGACGACCCCGGAACGCGGTTCAACGCCGACTTCGCCATCACCTCGTGAAAGGTGATCCCCGCGAATTCTGGCGTCGTCACCGACCGCACCAGCCCGTTGAGGTATTCGAGACCGGGCAGCGCCGCGGCATCCGCCACGCCCAACTGCTGCCCCTGCCATCGCATGATTCCAGGGGAACACGTCTTCGAAACTCTGTCAAGGTCATGGCGGACGATGATCGAAGATGGTCCGGCCGGGGTGGCCACAGGACGCACATGCGGGAAGAATGAGGGGGTGCAGGCGCCCCCTCCTCACATTCCTCCCCTCACCCGTCGCGAAGCCAGAGAGCGCGCCCGGGCGCTCGACGCTGTGCGCACGCCGGGCGTCGAGGCGGCGCCGGCGCGCCGGGGGTCTTCGCTCGGCGGCCCGGGTGTCCCCCTGGCGCGCCACGCGCGAAAGCGCCACCGTCGCTGGCCGTCGGTGCCCGTGACGGCCGCCCTCGTGGCGGCGTTCGTGTTCGGCTCGAGCGCCAGCGTCACCGCTGCGGTCACCGGTCTCACCCCCGACGCCCCGCCCCCCGCGGCCGCCGCACCAGAGGCATCCGCACCTCCCGCTCCGCTCAGTGCGTTCATCGCCCCGGCGACGGCGGCGCCCACCCCGCCACCCCTCGCGCCCGTGCCGGCCACCGACCTTCCTGTCGTCGAGCAGCAGCAGGTCGCCGGACAGGATGTGTGCGCCGACCCCGCGGTGACCTCCGCGCTCGCCGCGCTGGACGAGGCTGCGGTGATCTCCGCGGTCGGCGGCATCGGGCCTTTCCGTGAAGCGGTCGCCGCAGGCACCGCGCCGTGCCTGCGGCTCGACGACCCGAACCTCAGCTGGGTGGTGGTCAACAAGACCCGCCCCTTCGCCCCGATCGATTGGGCGCCCGGCTCGGTCGTCTTCCCCGAGGGCGTCCGCAACCTCGGCGAGGGAGCCCTGGCTCCCGAGGCGGCCGCGGCGCTCACGGCGATGGTGTCCGCGGCGGCCGCCGCGGGCGTGGGCGAGATCGGGCTGCAGAGCGCCTTCCGGTCGTACACCACGCAGCAGACCTCGTACGGCGTCCAGGTCGCCGATCGCGGTGTGGAGGGTGCCGACCTCGTCAGCGCGCGACCCGGTCACAGTGAGCACCAGTCGGGCCTCGCCGCCGACGTCGTGCCGTGCGCGAATGGGGCCTGCGGCACCCTCGACGACCTCGCCGCCACGCCGCAGGGGGCCTGGATCGCCGAGCACGCGTGGGAGTTCGGCTGGATCGTCCGGTACCAGGAGGGGCGGACGGATGTCACGGGCTACGCGCCCGAGCCCTGGCACCTTCGCTATGTCGGCCCCGACATCGCGCGAGCGATGCACGAAGGCAACTTCACCACTTTAGAGGAGTTCTTCGGCCTGCCGGCGGCTCCGACTTACGGCTGATCGCCGATCGCTCGGGATCGAGAAATCGTTACTATAGTCCCGCCCTGATGTCAAATTGCGGTTCTAGCATGAATCCAGGAACCGCCCAGGTTCCTCTCAGCACCGGCCGACACCGACGTTGAGCCCTTCGGCTTCCCCGCCGCCGTTGTCTCAAGGAGTGGTCATGGATTTCTCCATCGTGCAATCGTTCTTCATGCTCGGTTTCGTCGCCATGGCGGCCGGCACGTTCTGGTTCTTCATGGAGCGGAACGACCTCAAACCCGAATACCGATCCGTGGCGAGCTACGCCGCGGTCATCACGCTCGTCGCCGCGATCCTCTACTACGTGATGAAGGACGTCGTGCAGTTCCCCGGCGGCGACATCACAGCGGCGGAGGTCGATGCGACCCTGCCGCTCCGCTACATCGACTGGCTCATCACCACGCCGCTGCTGCTGGTGGAGTTCGGCCTCATCCTCGCGATCGCCGGCGCGGTGCGTCGCGGTTTCGTGGCGCAGCTCATCGTCGCCGACATCATCATGATCGTGTTCGGCTACCTCGGTGAGATCGGCGTTCCCGGATCGGCGCCGAACTGGATCTTCTTCATCATCTCGGTGCTGGCGTGGCTGTACATCGTGTACCTGATCTTCACCGTCAAGGTGCCGGCGGGCGCTCCCGCCCACGTGCGCGGCGCGCTGCAGGTGATGCGGCTGTTCGTGGTCATCGGGTGGTCGATCTACCCGCTCGGCACGGCCATCCAGGAGCTCATCGAGCTCGGCGGAGGCGACGCCGCCGTCGCGATCAGCATCGCCGCGGTGATCTACGTCATCGCCGATGTGCTTAACAAGGTCGGGTTCGGTCTCGTCGCCGTCCGTGCGGCGAAGAAGAGCAGCGTCGACGTCGTCGATGCCAGCCCGGGTGGCAAGCTCTGACCCGCTGACATCCACCCGAGTGCCCCGCGGCCTGGACGCGGGGCACTCGTCCGTTGTCGGCCGGGCCGCGGCATCCGCTCTGTCATGAAACTGAGTACCCTTGCTCGTGACACTGAGGGTCGGCGTGACCCGCACTCGAAGACGAGAGAGGGAGGCCCGCTCATGGAGCGCGACATCTACGACGAGGACCACGAGGCGTTCCGCGACGTCGTCAAGGAGTTCTGCAAGCGCTACGTCACGAACGACAAGCGGGAGAAGTGGGATGCCGACGGGCAGATCGATCGCGAGACGCTGCGCGCCGCGGGTGACGCCGGCGTGATGGGACTCTCGGTCCCCGAGGAGTACGGCGGCGCCGGGATGCTGCAGGACTACCGTTTCCGCGCGATCGTCAACGAAGAGGTCATCGCTGCGGGTGCCGGGTCGCTCGCGGGGGCGCTGGGCATCCAGGACGACCTCGCCGTGCCGTACCTGGTGCACATGGGCACCGATGCGCAGAAGCAGAAGTGGCTGCCGGGTATGGCCACGGGCGAGATCATCGGCGCCCTCGCGATGAGCGAGCCGGGCGCCGGCAGCGACCTGCGCGGCATCTCCACCACCGCGAAGAAGGTCGACGGCGGGTACGTCGTCAACGGGGCGAAGACGTTCATCTCCAGCGGCGCGAGCGCCGACGTCGTGGTCACCTTCGTCAAGACGGGGGAGGGCAACCGCCCCGAGGCGTTCAGCCTGCTGCTGATCGAGACCTCGTCGGAGGGCTTCGACCACGGCAAGAAGCTGCAGAAGATGGGCTTCCACGGCCACGACACCGCCGAGCTGTCGTTCACCGACGTGTTCGTGCCCGAGGAGAACCTCATCAGCGGCAAGGAGGGGCAGGGCTTCATCCAGCTCATGATGAACCTGCCGCTCGAGCGCCTGTCGATCGGCGTCGCGGGGGCGGCGGCCGCGCAGGCGGCGCTGGACTGGACCCTCGACTACACCCGCAGCCGCGAGGCGTTCGGGCAGCGGATCATCGACTTCCAGAACTCCCGCTTCCAGATGGCGGATGTCGCCACCACCGTCGACGCCCTGTGGGCCTACATCGACCGGGCCCTGCTGGCGTACCGCGACGGCAAGCTCAGCGCGGAAGAGGCCGCGAAGGTGAAGTTCTGGGCGACCGAGCGGGAGTGGGACGTGCTCGACGCGTGCGTACAGCTGCACGGCGGATACGGCTACATCACCGAGTACCCGATCGCCCGCGCGTTCCTCGACGCGCGCGTGCACCGCATCTACGGCGGCACGAACGAGATCATGCGCGAGATCGTGGGGCGTCAGCTCGCCGGCAAGCGCTGAGGCGCGGCATCCCTCCCTCGCCACACCCTCCTCCGCCGCGCGTCGCCCGCGCCGCGTCGCAGAATCGCGTCGACGTCGCAGAATTCGCGCGGAAAGCTGCGACCTGCACGTGATTCTGCGACGCACGTCGAGAGGGCTCGCTGCGGCGCGGGCGCGAGGTGCACGTGGGGGTGGGGTGGCGGCGCAGACTCGTCGCCGGTCGCATGGCCTCGGTGTCAGCGGGGCAGCAGGGTGAAGAGTGCGGCGCTTGCGACCCAGAACGCCAGCGTGAAGACCGTGTCGCGCGCGCGCCACGGCACGAGGTGCCGCTCGGTGCGGTCGGGGTAGGCGCCGAAGGCGCGGGAGTCCATCGCCAGCGCGACCCGCTCGGCGTGCCGGATCGCGCCGGCGAGGAGCGGTACGACGTACCCGATCCACCGGCGGGCCGCGGCGAACGGCCCCCGCCCGCCGTGCGCGCCGCGAACGCGATGGGCCTGGCGGATCACCTCGAGTTCGTAGCCGAACCGCGGCACGAACCGGAACGCCGCGAGCGCGGTGTATGCGATCCGGTACGGCACCCGCAGCTGCTGCACCATCGCGCGCACGAGGTCGGGGCCGGTGACCGACAGCCCGGCGATGAGGGCGAGCGAGACGATCGCGGCGATCCGCATGCCGGTGGCCGCCCCCACCTCGAGGGCGCCGCCGTAGAGGGTCCAGTCGCCGATCCGCCAGACCGCGACGCTGTGGTCGACGCGCTCGGGGTCGGTCCAGAGGGCGAAGCTGAGCGCCAGCACCGCGGCGAAGGCCGGGATCGCGACGAGGAATCCGACGAGGCGCGGCGTGAAGCGCACCCCCACGAGCAGCACCGCGTACGCCAGCGCCAGGAAGGCGGCCGGGGTCGCGGCATCCCTCACGAACACCAGCCCGATCATCGCCGGCGCCGGCGCGAGGAGCGAAGCGAGCGGATTGATGCCGTACAGGAACCGCAGCGGCGACGCCTCGACGCGATCGGCGTACGGGTCGAACCGGCCGCGGGTCGCCTGCGCCGCGGTGACGGGCCCGGTGACCGTCACCGCGCACCGCCGGGAAGGTCGGCCAGGCGGGTGACCCGGCGGAGGGACGGATGCCGCTGCAGCGCCGTCATCGCGCGGGCGAGCGGTGGCACGGTGAGGCCCGTGGATTCGAGCAGGTCGAGGTCGGAGAGGATGTCGGCGGGCGCGCCTGCGGCGCGGATGCGTCCGTCGTCGACCACCACGACCCGGTGGGCGTGCTCGGCGACGAGCTGCATGTCGTGCGAGACGACGAGGACCGTGGTGCCCGAGGTGTTCAGGTCGCCCAGGAGCGCCAGAAGCTCGTCGGCCCGGGCGCGGTCCTGTCCGAACGTCGGCTCGTCGAGGGCGAGCACCGGCGCACCCGTCACGAGCGCCGTGCCGACCGACAGGCGACGCTTCTGGCCGCCGGAGAGGAGGAACGGGTGGGTGGCGGCTTTGTCAGACAGGCCGAAGCGCGCGAGGATCTCGGCCGTCCGCGCGCGGATCTCGTCGTCGGGGAGTCGCTGCAGGCGCAGCCCGTGCGCGACCTCGTCGAACACGGTGTGGGTGATGAACTGGTGCTCGGGGTTCTGGAAGACGAAGCCCACTCGGCGCGCGAGGGTGCGGATGTCGGCGCGGGCGACATCCGTCCCACCCACGGTGACGCTGCCCTTCGGGGGACGGATGACGCCCGCGATCGCCTGCAGCAGGGTCGTCTTGCCGGCGCCGTTGGCGCCGACGATGGCGACGAATTCCCCCGCGGCGATGTCGAGGTCGATGCCGTGGAGGACCTCGGTGCCGCCCCGGCGGACGGTGAGGTCTCGCACCTCGACGGCCGGGGTGGCTGCGAGTGCGGTCGCGGGGCGCGCGCGGCGCGTGCCGGCTGTGCGGAGCTCGCGGTCGAGGCGAGGAGATTCGGCTGAGACGCGGACGTTTCGCCCCGAATCGTCCGCGTCTCGACCGATCGTCCGCGTCTGAAGGGGGGAGGAGATGGGGTCGGGCGAGGACGTGGGTGCAGGGGCGAGGGAGGGTGCGGCGTCGAGCGCGGCGGTCAGCTCGGCGGGGGTCAGGGGGAGCGGGGCGAGGGCGTATCCCGCGGCGCGGAGCCGGAGCGCCGCGAGGGTCGACACCGGGAGCCACACGCCCATCGCGTGGAGCTCGTCTGCGCGGGTGCGCAGCACGTCGTCGGTCGAACCCTCCGCGAACAGCCGCCCGTCGGCGTCGAGGACGACCACCCGGTCGACGAGGCCGACGGCGGCGTCGAGATCGTGCTCCACGAGAAGGATCGCGCGGTCGCCCGCGGCGACGATGTCGGCGAGCGCGGCGTAGACCTCGTCGATGCCGCGCGGGTCGAGGTTCGCGGTCGGCTCGTCGAGGACGAGGAGCGGCGACCCGAGCGCGAGGGCGCAGGCGATCGCCAGGCGCTGCCGGCCGCCACCCGAGAGCCGGTCGGGGTTCTCGCGACGTCGTTCCCACAGCCCGACCCGGCGAAGCGCCGCCTCGGCGCGCCCGAGCACCTCGTCGACCGGGAGCCGCAGGTTCTCAGGGCCGAAGGCGACCTCGTCCAGAAGCGTGCCGGTGACGAGCTGGGCGTCGGGGTCCTGGAAGACCATCCCCACCCGCGTGCTCAGGGTCGCCACGGGGGTGGCGCCCACGTCGAAGCCGGCGACCTCGAGGTCGCCGACGACCGCAGCGGGGATCGCCTGCGGGATGAGACCGTTCAGCGCCAGGGTGAGCGTCGACTTGCCAGACCCGCTGGGTCCCAGTAGCAGCACCACCTCACCCGGCGCGACGTCGAGGGTCGCGGCGGCGGGGGTCGCGGCATGGGCCCCCTCGTGCGTGATCGCGACATGCCGAGCGCGGAGGAGGCGCGGGGCGTCATCTCGAGCCGTGCGCGGGGCGGCGTGGTCGCGGGGATGGGCGGGCATGGGTCCTCGATGGCTCAGTACCCCCAACTTAGCCTGCCCTAACCTCGCTCGGTTGGGCGGTCTCTCGACGCCGCGGCCACCCCCCGGCGGGCCGGCTCCGCGTCGCCCTGTCCCCGAACTCCTGCAGTTTCGCGCGTCGCGCGGCCAGAGACCCCGGATAGGAGCGCTGCGCGTGGAATCTGCAGGAGTTCGGGACGCCGCACCCTTCGACTCTCACCTGGGACTCGCGCTTTCCCGCGCCACGAGGTAAGCATGAGGGGCTGGAGGGGGAGCAGTGACGACGGAGCTGGACGAGCCGGGCCAATTCGCCGACTTCGACGCCCTCATGCGCGACGCCGCGCGAGCGCCCGAGGGACTGGCCGACATCGATCCCGGTCGTCGCCGGCGACGGCGCTGGATCGGCTGGACGGTCGCCCTGGTGATCCTCGCCCTGGTGATCGGCGCCCCATCGGCGTACGTGACCTGGGCGCTGACCGCGCCGCTCCCCGCCGCCTCGGCGACCTACACCGAACCGGCCGTCCCGGTCACCGCCGCCGCGACGCTCTCGCTCCCCGCCCAGGGGTCGTCGGCGATCAGCGTCGCCGGCGGAGACGAGTACCTCGGCGCGGAGGCGGCGGGCATCTGGGCGACCTCCGGCCCGCAGGAGCCGGCGGCGATGGCGAGCATCACCAAGCTCATCACCGCGCTCGTCGTGCTCGACGCCCACCCGCTCGCGAGCCCCGAGGACCAGGGGCCGACCCTGTGGTTCGACGGCGCCGACGAGGATCTCTACGACGCCTACTACGTGCAGAACGTCACGATCGCGCCGATGCCGGCAGGCAGTTCGATGACCCTCCGCGGCGCGCTCGCCACGATGCTCATCCCGTCGGCCAGCAACTACGCCGACGTGGTCTCGACGTGGGCCTTCGGGTCACGGTCCGGCTTCGTCGCGGCGGCCCGCGCCTGGCTCGACGCCCACGGCCTCGCCCAGACCACCGTGGTCGACCCGACCGGCATCAGCCCCCGGAACACCAGCACTCCCGCCGACCTCATCGCGCTCGGGCGCATCGCCGCGGCGCACCCCGACATCGCGGCGATCGTCGACACCCGGTCGGCGACGATCGGCAGCGCCGGCATGGTCAACAACACCAACGGCCTGCTCGGCACGGCCGGCATCACCGGCCTGAAGACCGGCAACCTCGGCGCCGGGACGTTCGCCTTTCTCTACACCTCCCGGCTCGACGTCGGCGTCGGCACGCCCCTCGCGGTGGTCGGCGTGGTTCTCGGGGGCGAATCCCGCGCGGCGGTCGACACAGACGTGCTGCGGCTCCTCGGCAGCATCCAGGAAGGCTTCCACGACGTGCCCCTGGTGACCGCCGGCCAGGCACTCGGAGACGTCACGACCCCGTGGGGTGGGGCGGCCCGCGTGGTGACCGCATCGGCAGCAGACATCCGCACCTGGTCGGACACCCCGATCACGGTGACCTCCGACATCCGCACGCCGGACACGTACGCCGACGGCGAGGTGATCGGCACGATCACCTGGACCGCCGGGCCGCGGACGGCGACCGTCGACGTCGTGGTCGAGGGCCAGATCGAACCGCCCACCGAGTGGTGGCGGTTGACTCACCCCGCCGAACTCGGGGGCTGAGGAATCCGCGGACGCACGCCGGCCCGGCGGAGTGCGCGACCGATGCCGAGCCCGACCGCGGTCCAGGCGATCGGGCCGATGACGAAGAGGGCGACGTAGACGACCTGCTGCCACTCGCGGAACTGCGCCACATCGGCGGCGAACCAGATCGCCGCGCCGATCACCACGCCCACGACGACGGCCGAGACGAAGAACCGCCACGGTTCCCACCGACGGTATCGGGTGAGGGCGGCCACCCCCTCCTGCAGCAGGCCGATGAGGATCGCCGTCCCGATGTAGCGACCGATCCACACCGGCACGACGGCGCTCGCCACGAGCGCCGCGATGAGATGCGTCAGCAGCGCGACCCAGGGCTGGCGCAGCAGCTCCTGCGCGATCACTCCGGGAAGGACATGGATGCCGAGGACGAGGCCGTACAGGATCGGCCAGGTCGCGACGATCACGCCGCTGACGGCTCCCGCTCCTGCCTGCAGCACGCCCGTCGCCACGCCGATGGCCGCGCACGTCAGAAGAACGCGGGTCGTCAGAGGCGCGGTTCGGGCCACGTCTTCAGCGTAGGGCGGATCTCATCGAGTTCTCATCTGGAATGCGTTCTCTGAGTTTCGCCTGTGAGTTACGTTAGCCCGACGTGCGCGCCGATGATGCCGCGCACGCCTCGCTCTACACCATCCTCGTTGGGAGCCTTCTATGGGTCGATCCTCCGTGAGAGCAGCCGCGGTCGTCACACTCGCCGCCCTGTTCACCGGGTCCGCAGCAACCGGCGCCTATGCCGCGACACCCGTAGAGGAGGTGACACCCCCCACTCCCATCGATTCCCCCACCGGTTCGTACATCGTGCTGCTCGAGGAAGAGCCCGTCGCGACGTACGAGGGCGGCGAGGCAGGGCTCGCGCCCACCAAGCCCGATGAGGGCGAGAAGCTCGACACCCAGTCGCAGGCCGTCGAGGAGTACTCCACCTTCCTCGCCGAACGGCAGCAGGATGTCGCGGCCGAGACCGGCGTCGACCCTGCGGCCACCTACCAGCTGACCCTCAACGGTTTCAGCGCGAAGATGTCGCCCGAGCAGGCCGCGAAGGTCGCCGGGACCGACGGCGTCATCGGCGTGTACCCCGATGAGATCCGTCACCCCGACGCGGTCCCCTCCACCGAGTTCCTCGGCCTCGAGGGCGCCGGCGGCGTGTGGGAGCAGGTCGGCGGTGTGGATGCCGCAGGTGAGGGCGTCGTCGTCGGTGTCATCGACACCGGTATCGCTCCCGAGAACCCCTCGTTCGCCGGCGACCCGCTGGGCACGACGCCGGGCACGGGCGAGCCCTACCTCGAGGGCAACGAAGTCGTGTTCGACAAGGCCGACGGCACGCAGTTCCGCGCGGAGCGCGTGACCGGCGAGGCGTGGGACGAGTCGGCGTACTCCACCAAGCTCATCGGTGCGCGCTACTTCGGCGACGGCGCTGCCGCCGCCGGCTTCACCTTCGAGGCCGATTACCTCTCGCCCCGCGACAACGACGGGCACGGCTCGCACACCGCCGGCACGGCCGCGGGCAACGACCAGGTCGCCGCGTCGATCGAGGGCATCGACCTCGGCGCGATCTCGGGTGTCGCCCCGGCCGCGAAGGTCTCGGCGTACAAGGCCTGCTGGGCAGGCCCCGACCCGCTCGTCACCGAGGACGACATCTGCGCCCTGAGCGACCTGCTCGACGCGATCGACACCGCGGTGGCCGACGGCGTCGACGTCATCAACTACTCGATCGGTGGCGGCGCAGCATCCTCCACCTGGCAGCCGGACGACATCTCGTTCTTCAACGCGGCCATCGCGGGTGTGTTCGTGTCGGTCAGCGCCGGCAACAGCGGCCCCGACGCCTCGACCGCCGACCACGCCTCGCCGTGGTACGCCACCGTCGCCGCGTCGACGATCCCCACCTGGGAGGGCAGCGTCCAGCTGCCGAACGGCTTCCTCGAAGCCGGCGCGTCGGTCACCGTGCAGGAGGGTGAGGAGGTCACCGGCCCGGTCGTCTACGCCGGCGACATCCCCGCCGCGGGCGCGAACGCCGCCGATGCCGCGCTGTGCTTCCTCGACACCGTCGACCCCGCGCAGGCCGCGGGCAAGATCGTCGTCTGCGACCGCGGCGTGAACGCGCGCGTGGAGAAGTCGCAGGAGGTCGCCGCCGCCGGCGGAACCGGGATGATCCTCGTGAACGTCACCCCCGGGTCGCTCGACAACGACTTCCACTCGGTTCCGACCGTGCACCTGGATGCCGCTGCGCGCCCCGCGCTGCTGGACTACGTCCAGAACACCGTCGACCCCACGGCGACCCTCATCGGCGGCAACATTACCGGCAACGAGACCCCGGTGCCGCAGGTGGCGGGCTTCTCGAGCCGCGGCCCGATGCTCGCCGACGGCAGTGATGTGCTCAAGCCCGACATCGCCGCCCCCGGTGTGGCGATCCTCGCCGCGGTGCAGAACGATGCCGACGGCAACCCCGCGTACGGCGTGCTCTCGGGCACCTCGATGGCGGCGCCGCACATCGCCGGGCTCGGCGCGCTGTACCTCGGCGAGAACCCGCTGGCCACGCCCGACGAGGTCAAGTCGGCGATGATGACCACCGCCTACGACACCGTGAACGCCGATGGGACGGCGAACACCGACCCGTTCGCGCAGGGCGCCGGCCAGGTCGACGCGCGACGCTTCCTCGACCCGGGCCTGCTGTACCTCAACGGCCCGGCTGACTGGGCGGCGTTCGTCGAGGGCGTGGGGAACTTCGACTTCGACGGTATCGAGCCCATCGACGGCAGCGACCTGAACCTCGCCTCGATCGCGATCGGCACGCTCTCCAGCGAGCAGACCGTGACCCGCACCCTCACCGCGACGCGCCCCGGCACGTACACGGTGGATGCGTCGATCCCCGGCGTCAACGTCTCGGTCGAGCCGTCGACGCTCACCTTCGGGGCGGCAGGCGAGAGCCAGTCGTTCTCGGTGACGATCTCGAACGCCACGGCTCCCGTCGAGCAGTGGGCCACGGGCTTCCTCACCTGGACCGGCGGTGACGGCACCACCGCGCGCTCGCCGCTCGCGGTGGTGCCCGTGACGGCGGATGCTCCGGCGACGGCCTCGGGCGAGGGGATCACCGGCAGCACCGACGTGACCATCACGCCCGGCGTGACCGGCGACCTCGCACTGAACCTCTCGGGCCTCGCGCCGGTGAGCCTGCTCACCGACCCCGCGAACCCCGTCGAGGGCCACACCGGAAACGAGAACTCCGGTGACGAGAACGGTGACGTCGCGTGGATCGTCGACGTGGCCGAGGGTGCGACGCTCGCACAGTGGAAGCTGGACTCGTCGGATGACGAGGGCAGCGACCTCGACCTGTTCGTGTACCGCGTGGTCGCTCCGGATGACCTCCGCTACTACGAGTCGTGGTCTTCGGCGACGGCGTCTGCCGACGAGCAGGTGAGCCTGGACGACCCCGAGGCGGGGACGTACCTGGTCATCGCGAACATGTACTCGATCACGCAGCCCCTGACGTGGGATCTCACGTCGGCGGTCGTCACCCCGGGTGGCGCGGGCTCGTTCACCGCGACGCCGAACCCGCTGCCCGTGCAGCAGGGCGTGCCCGCGACCTACACCGTCTCGTGGTCGGGCCTGGAGGCCGAGACCCGTTACCTCGGTGTCGTCGGCTACGGCGACTCGGCGGTGCGGACGGTCGTCGAGGTCGATGCCGGGGCCGCGGCTCCGGTCGCGGTCGAGGCTCCGTCGATCAGCGGAACCCCGAAGATCGGACGCACCCTCACCGCTGACCCCGGCACGTGGGACCCGGCCGAGGTGACGGTCGCCTACCAGTGGCTGCGTAACGGCGAGCCGATCGAGGGGGCGACCTCCGACCGCTACCGCGTGACCCGCGACGACCAGGGCGCCGCCCTGTCGGTGCGCGTCACCGCCACGGCCGAGGGGAACATCAACCCCGGCACCGCGACGAGCGCCGAGGTGTTCGTCAAGGTGGCTTCCGACACGCGGGTGAGCCTCAACCGCTACGTCGGATCGAGCTCGCAGGAGTTCGTCGCCACCGTGACGGTCTCGGCCCGGAACGGCGTCGTGCCCGAGGGTGAGGTGACCCTCTTCGTGGATGCGAAGAAGTACACCGGCACCCTCGTGAACGGTCAGGTCGCCTTCCCGCTGCCCAAGCAGAACCGCGGCGTGCACGTCGTGGTCGCGCAGTACGGCGGCAGCGACACGGTCGAGACCTCGACGGGACTCTCCGGGTTCCTCGTGCTCCGCTGACGCGGAGAGCGACCGCGCTGAGAACGACGGCGGCGTCCGGGCTTCGGCTCGGGCGCCGCCGGCGTTTCGGGGCGGCGTCGGGGGCGCAGGCTAGACCCGGCGGCGCCGGCGTGTCAGGCGCACGGCCGGAAGCGGCGGAGCGGGGATCCACTCGTCGCCGTGATCGACGACCCGACCGAAGCGGTCGCCGCGTGCCTGCCAGGCCTCGCGCGCTTCGACGATCTCCTCGTGCGAGCGGCCGACGAAGTTCCACCACATGACGATCTCGTCTTCGAACGGCTCGCCTCCGAGGAGGAAGACCGTGGCGTCATCCGAACTGGACAGTTCCACCCCGCTCCGGCGGGTTCCGAGATAGAGCAGATGGCGGTCGTCGACGGATGCCGCGGGGCGGCCGTCGGACTCATCGACGACGTCGAACACGTCGACCTCGCCCGTGAGGCCGAGGACGGCGTGCTCCCATTCCGGCCGCAGCGGTACGCGCACCCGCGACCCGGCGGGGATGCGGATCTCGGCGCCGACGATGGGTGTGAAGGCGCTCGCCGGTGATGCCGCCTCTCCCAGGCTCCCCATCACGACGGTCGCTTCACCGTCGGCGCCCGTCGTGGCATCCAGCCGCAGTGTGGGCAGCGCCTCGTGCCGCTCGAAATCGGGGGCACCGTTTCGTCGTGACTCGGGGAGCGCCACCCACAACTGAAGGGCGTCGAGCGCGGTCGGACCGTCGCCGAGGGAGTACTCCGAGTGCGAGATGCCGGCGCCGCTCGTCATGAGGTTCAACGCGCCGCGGCGCACCACGACGTCGCTGCCCACCGAGTCGCGGTGGCGCACCTCGCCGACGAGAGGCCACGTCACCGTCTGCAGTCCGATGTGCGGATGGGGTTCGACCCGCATCGTGGTCTCCTGCGGACCGAACCGGTCCAAGAAGCACCACGCCCCGACGATCGGCAGGTCGCGCTGGGGAAGCGCCCGGTAGACCTCCATCCCGCGCACCCCGCCGAGCGGCACCTCGCGCGCCTCGAGCAGCAGGGCCCGCGGGCCGTCGCACTCCACCGCCGCCGACAGCTCGGCGGAGGCGTCCAGGCCGCCTGCCGTGCCCTTCGTCGGAGCGTCGAGGCGTGTCATGGCCGGGGCTCCGGCCAGTCGACCTGCAGGCCGGCGACCTCGTGCTTCCCCAGCCAGCGCGCGACGAAGGGGCAGCGGGGAACCATCGTGGCCCCCCGCGCCGCGACATCCGCCATCGCCTGGCCGACCAGGGTGCCGCCGAGTCCGCGGCCGGCGAAGGCCTCGTCGATCTCGGTGTGGATGAACAGCTCGCGACCTCGGGAGTCGGTGATGAACTGCGAGAATCCGCCGAGCGCGTCGCCGACGTGGATCTCGTAGCGGCCGGCCTCGTCGTTGCGGGTGACGGTGATGGTGTCGGTCTCGTCGCTCACGGGCGTCCTTCCGTTGTGCATCCCAACCTAAGCCGCCCCGAAGACATTCCGCGAGGATGCCGTCGCGCCACCCGGCGCCACTTGGCGCGTGGATCGGGCAGACTCGCTGGATGCCCCTCTCGCTGCTCGACGCCGTCCCGACCGGTGCAGATCCGGATGCGGCGTACGAGGGGTTCGCCGCGTGGGCGGCCGATCGCGGGCTGAGCTTGTACCCCGCCCAGGACGAGGCGGTGGTCGAACTGGTATCGGGCGCCCATGTCATCCTGTCCACGCCGACGGGGACGGGAAAGTCGCTCGTGGCCGTCGCCGCGCACGCGATCGCACTCGCCCGCGGCGGCCGAACCTACTACACCGCGCCGATCAAGGCCCTCGTGAGCGAGAAGTTCTTCGCGCTGGTGGACATCTTCGGCGCCGAGAAGGTCGGCATGGTCACCGGGGACTCCTCGGTGAACCCCGACGCTCCGATCGTGTGCTGCACGGCCGAGATCCTGGCGAACCTCGCCCTGCGGCAGGGACCGGACGCCGCGGTGGACCAGGTCGTCATGGACGAGTTCCACTACTACGGCGATCCCGATCGGGGGTGGGCGTGGCAGGTGCCCCTGCTGCTGCTGCCGCGCGCCCAGTTCGTCCTCATGTCGGCCACGCTCGGCGACACCTCCGAGATCTCCGCCGACCTCCGCCGGCGCACCGGTCGCGAGGTCGCCGAGATCACCGGAGTCGACCGCCCGGTGCCGCTCGACTACACCTACTCGCGCTCTGCGGCGCACGAGATCGTCGAGGAGCTGCTCTCCGACCAGAAGGCGCCGATCTACATCGTGCACTTCTCGCAGGCGGCGGCCATGGAACGCGCGCAGGCACTGTCGAGCGTGCGGATCGTCTCGCGGGAACGCCGCGACGAGATCGCCGAGGCGATCGGGGGATTCCGATTCACCACCGGATTCGGCAAGACCCTCTCCCGCCTCGTCCGCGCGGGCATCGGCGTGCACCACGCCGGGATGCTGCCGCGATACCGACGACTGGTCGAGACCCTCGCCCAGCGCGGGCTGCTGCGGGTCATCTGCGGCACCGACACGCTCGGGGTCGGCATCAACGTGCCGATCCGCACGGTGGTGCTGACGGCGCTGACCAAGTACGACGGCCAGCGGATGCGTCACCTCACCGCCCGCGAATTCCACCAGATCGCGGGTCGGGCAGGTCGCGCCGGATTCGACACCGCCGGCACCGTGGTCGTGATGGCGCCCGAGCACGAGATCGAGAACGCCGCGGCCGTCGCGAAGGCCGGATCCGACCCCAAGAAGCAGCGGAAGGTCGTCCGCAAGAAGGCTCCGCAAGGGTTCGTCAACTGGGGCGAGGCGTCGTTCGAGCGACTCGTCGCCGCCGAACCCGAGCCGCTCGTCCCGCACCTGCAGCTCACCGCGGCGATGCTCATCAACGTCATCGCCCGCGGCGGCGACGTCTTCGCGCACGTGCGCAGCCTCGTCTTCGACAACCACGAGCCGCGGCCCCGTCAGCTCGCGCTGGCCCGCCGCGCGCTGGCGATCTTCCGCACGCTCGTCGTCGCCGGCATCGTCGTGGTGGAGCGCCCGGGCGGCGCCGTTCGTCTCACGGTCGACCTGCAGCCGAACTTCGCGCTCAATCAGCCGCTGTCCCCCTTCGCGCTTGCGGCGATCGAGGTGCTCGATCCCGGTGTCGAGCAGGGGAGGTCTGTCGAGCGGGGGGCCGACGGCGACGACGCGGGCCGCACCGCGGGAACCGGCCACTACGCCCTCGATGTCGTGAGCGTGATCGAAGCCACCCTCGACGATCCGCGGCCGATCCTCTCCCAGCAGGAGTTCCGCGCGCGCGGCGAGGCGGTCGCGGCGATGAAACGGGACGGCGTCGAGTACGACGACCGGATGGCCGCGCTCGAGGAGATCACCTACCCCAAGCCGCTCGCCGAGCTGCTGGAGCAGACCTTCGAGGTGTTCGCTTCGAGCCAGCCGTGGGTCCGCGACTTCGCCCTGTCGCCGAAATCGGTCGTCCGCGACATGTTCGAGCGAGCCCTGTCCTTCGCCGAGTTCGTCTCCTTCTACCAGCTCGGGCGCAGCGAGGGACTCGTCCTCCGCTATCTCAGCGACGCGTACCGTGCGATCCGTCAGACGGTTCCCGCCGAGGCCCAGACGCCCGACCTCCTCGACCTCGTCGCCTGGCTCGGGGAGCTCGTGCGTCAGGTGGACTCGAGTCTCGTCGACGAGTGGGAGGCGCTGATCAACCCGGCCGCCGACCCCGATGCGCCCGTCGTGCCGCCGGCGCCCCCGTCGATCCTCACCAATCGGCGCGCGTTCGTCGTTCTGGTGCGCAACGAGCTGTTCCGCCGCGTTCAGCTGGCCGCGCTACAGCGCGATGACGAGCTCGTCGCGCTCGACCCCGACGTCGACTGGCCCACCTCTCTCGATGACTACTTCGACGAGCACGACGAGATCCTCACCGGCGGATCCGCCCGTTCGTCCGCGCTGGTCACGATCGACGAGACCGACGCCGCCGAGGGGCGCTGGGCGGTCGAGCAGACGATCGATGATCCGGCCGGTCACCATGACTGGCGCATCCGTGCCGAGGTCGACCTCGAGGCATCCGTCGCCGAAGGCACCGCGGTGGTGCGCGTGACCGAGGTCGTGCGCCTCTGACCCCTCGGGCTCACACGCGTCACCTCGAGCCCGACGATTCCGACCTTCGATCCGCTACAACGGGAGCGTGCCGACCTTTCTCGCCTTCCTCCGTGCCGTCAATCTCGGCCCGAAGCGCGTCTTCCCGAAAGACGACATCCGCCGGGTCGTGGAGAGCCTCGGGTTCGAAGGCGTCGCGACCTACATCAACACCGGCAACGTCCGTTTCACCACGCCGATGCGCTCTCGCGCACGCATCGAATCGACGCTGGAGGCGGCCTTCGCCGCCGATCGTGGATTCGACGTGCCGACGATCGTCTTCACGCAGACCGAGTTCCGGTCGATCGCGGCCGATGTCGCAGAACTCGCCGCCGCGCATCCGGGCCTCGCGCGCCACTATGTCTCCCTGCTGAAGGACGAGCTGTCCTCGGCGCAGGCGGCGGCCGTCGAGGCGACCTCCGGGGATCTGGGCAGGATGGTCGTCCGCGGGCGCGCGGCCCACGCCCTGCTCGGCGACGGCTACCGGAGCGGCGAGGTCGATCCGCTCGCCGCGACGAAGCTGCTGGGCGTCGCGACCAACCGCACGCACACCGTCGTCACGGCCCTCGCCGAGCGGTGGTGTTGACAGACCGAAGCCGGTGTCGGCGTCACCGCGTAGCATGGCCGCCGTGGCGCACGCGGACCGATACCCCCTCGACGAGGCGCCCCCCTTCGATCTCGTCTCTCCCGACCTGCCGCCGCCCGACGACGAGTGGTACCCGCCGGAAGACGTCTGGCAGCCCCCGGATGACGCGCCGGCAGCCCCGGCCGCCGCGCCGAGTGTCGCGCGCCGCGACTTCACCGGCGGCGACCCGCGGGCGGTTCTGAAAGAGGTCTACGGCTACGACGCGTTCCGCGGCGACCAGGCCGCGGTGGTCGAGCACGTCATCGCCGGCGGTGACGCGGTGGTGCTCATGCCGACCGGCGCCGGGAAGAGCGTCACCTATCAGGTGCCCGCTCTCGTGCGACCGGGCACCGGCCTGGTGATCTCCCCCCTCATCGCCCTCATGCACGACCAGGTCGATGCGCTCGTCGCCAACGGCGTGCGTGCGGCCTACCTCAATTCCACGCAGTCCCAGCCCGAGCGCGCCGCCACCGAGCGCGCGTACCTCGCCGGCAAGATCGACCTCCTCTACGTCGCGCCCGAGCGGCTCTCCCACCCGGCGACCACCGCGCTCCTCCAGCGCGGCCGGCTGAGCGTGATCGCCGTCGACGAGGCCCACTGCGTGTCGCAGTGGGGGCACGACTTCCGGCCCGATTACCTCGCCCTCGGCGATCTCGCCGAGCGATTCCCCGGCGTTCCGCGGCTGGCCCTGACCGCCACCGCCACCCGCGAGACCCATCGCGAGCTCACCGAGCGGCTCCGCCTGCCCGACGCCCGCCACTTCGTCGCGAGCTTCGACCGTCCCAACATCCAGTACCGCATCGAGCCGAAGGTCGAGCCGCGCAAGCAGCTGGTCTCGTTCATCCGCGCCCAGCCCGAGGGGTCGGCGGGCATCGTCTACGCCCTCAGCCGGAAGACCGTCGAGCAGACCGCCGAGTACCTCCGGGCGCAGCGCATCGACGCGCTGCCGTACCACGCCGGGCTCCCGGCCGAGATGCGCGCCGCTCACCAGGCGCGGTTCCTCCGCGACGACGGGGTGGTGATGGTGGCCACCATCGCGTTCGGGATGGGGATCGACAAGCCCGACGTGCGGTTCGTCGCGCACATCGACCTGCCCAAGTCGGTCGAGGGCTACTACCAGGAGACCGGGCGCGCCGGGCGCGACGGCGAGCCGAGCATCGCGTGGATGGCCTACGGGCTGGGCGACGTGGTCCAGCAGCGTCGCCTGATCGACGCCTCCCCAGGTGACCGCGTGTTCAAGACCCGCCTGGGTCAGCACCTGGACGCGATGCTGGCGCTGTGCGAGACGGTCGGATGCCGCCGGCAGAACCTCCTCGCCTACTTCGGCCAGCCCTCCGACCCCTGCGGCAACTGCGACACCTGCCTCGAGCCTCCCGAGACGTGGGAGGGCACCGTCGCCGCGCAGAAGCTGCTGTCCACGATCGTGCGGCTGCAGCGCGAGCGCAACCAGTCGTTCGGCGCCGGACAGCTCATCGACATCCTCCGCGGCAACAGCACCGAGCGAGTGCGTCAGCAGCGGCACGATCAGCTGGCCACCTTCGGCATCGGCGACGACCTGAGCGAGCAGGACTGGCGCAGCGTCATCCGGCAGCTCCTCGCCCGCGGCATCCTCGTCGCCCGCGGCGAGTACGGCACTCTCGCTCTCGGCGACGCGGCGCCCGACGTGCTGCGCGGCGACAGCGCGGTGCCGCTCCGCCGTGACGTGCTCGGGCGGTCGGGCGGCGGTGGTCGCGTTCGCAAAGCCGCGGCGAGCGAGACGCTGGATGACGGCGACAAGCCGCTGTTCGAGGCGCTGCGCGCCTGGCGCGCGGGCGTCGCACGCGAGCAGGGTGTGCCCGCGTACATCGTGTTCGGCGACGCGACACTGCGCGCGCTCGCCGAACGCCGCCCCGAGAGCGCGGCCGACCTCGAAGGCATCCCTGGAATCGGGGCGAAGAAGCGCGAGGCGTACGGCGAGGCCGTCCTCGATGTGGTCCGGGCCGGCTGAACCCGCGTCCTCTAGGCTCCTGTGAGGGGCGATGAGGCCCCTCACGGCATCGGGCGATGAGGCCCGGGAGGTCTGGCCCCGCAATGAGCAACATCGACATCGCCCAGGCGGCGCAGCTCGAACCCATCGGGGTGATCGCCGACAGGCTCGGCATCCCCGCCGAGGCCCTCGAACCCTACGGGCGGCACAAGGCCAAGGTGTCGCTGGAGTTCGCCCGCAGCATCCGGGATCGCCCGCGCGGCCACCTCGTCCTGGTGACCGCGGTCTCCCCGACGCCGGCGGGCGAGGGGAAGACCACGACGACGGTCGGCCTCGGCGACGCGCTGAACCGGGTCGGGGCGCGTGCCGCCATCTGCCTGCGCGAGCCGGCGCTCGGTCCGGTGTTCGGGATGAAGGGCGGCGCGGCCGGGGGCGGGTACGCGCAGGTGGTGCCGATGGAAGACATCAACCTGCACTTCACCGGCGACTTCGCCGCGAACGGTGTGGCGACGAACCTCCTCGCGGCCCTCATCGACAACCACATCCATCACGGCAACGCCCTCGGCATCGACGTCCGCCGGGTCACGTGGCGGCGGGTGCTCGATGTGAACGACCGCGCCCTGCGCGACGTGGTCGCGGGCCTCGGCGGCCCGGGCAACGGCTATCCGCGTGAGAGCGGGTTCGACATCGTCGTGGCGAGCGAGGTGATGGCCATTTTCTGCCTCGCCACCGACCTCGCCGACCTGAAGGCGCGGCTGGGCGAGATCGTGATCGGCCACACGCGCGAGCGGCAGCCGGTGCGCGCCCGTGACCTCGACGCGCACGGTGCCATGGCGGCGCTGCTGCGCGATGCGCTGGCGCCCAACCTCGTCCAGACGCTCGAGCACACCCCGGCGTTCGTCCACGGTGGTCCGTTCGCGAACATCGCGCACGGCTGCAACTCGTACCTCGCGACCGACACGGCGCTGCACCTGGCCGACTACGTCGTGACCGAGGCGGGATTCGGATCCGACCTCGGCGCCGAGAAGTTCGTCGACATCCTCTGCCGCTCCACGGGGCTGCGTCCCTCGGCTGCCGTCATCGTCGCCACGGTGCGGGCGATGAAGTACCACGGCGGTGTCGAGGTCGCAGACCTCGCCACGGAAGATGTCGCGGCGCTCCGCCGCGGCGCGGTCAACCCGCGGCGCCACATCGAGATCGTGCACGGTGTGCTCGGTCTTCCCGTGGTCGTGGCGATCAACCACCGGGCCGAAGACACCGATGCCGAGGTCGCCGCGCTCCAGGAGGAGGCGGCAGCCGCCGGGGTCACCGCCGTCGTCGCCCGGCACTTCGCCGAGGGCGGTCGAGGCGCAGAGGAGCTCGCCCGCGAGGTCGTGCGCCTTTGCGAAGAACCGTCGGAGCCGGCGCTCACCTATCCCGATGACGCGACCCTGTGGGACAAGATGCGGGCCATCGCCACGCGCATCTACGGCGCATCCGATGTCACCGCCTCCAGCGCCGTGCGCGCGCAGATCCGTCGCCTCCAGGAGGAGGGGTACGGCGGGTATCCCGTCTGTGTGGCCAAGACGCAGTACTCGTTCTCGACCGACCCGCGCCTGCGCGGGGCGCCGACCGGTCACGTCGTCGACATCCGCGAGGTGCGCCTGGCCGCCGGCGCCCGCTTCGTCGTGATGATCTGCGGCGACATCATGACGATGCCGGGCCTGCCCGCCGTGCCCGCCGCGAACACCATCGACGTCACCGACGACGGGCGGATCGTCGGGCTCTTCTGACCTCGCCCCCGGGATCCCCTGCGGGGCGCCCGCCGGGGTCCCCTGCGGGGCCGGATGTCGCTTGGGCACAACCGCCCCCGGCGACGTGGCCGGGCACCCTTGTGCCTAAAGCACAACGCACTTGGTAGCACGTTGTGGGACACCTACGGTTTAGGTGACTTCCTTCGACTCCTTCTGGAGAGGTGAGAAATGGCCGACGCCGCCGTTCGTCCTGAAACCCCCGCATCCGACTCCCGCACGCCCGCCGGCGGAGCGCCGACCGCCGCCCACACGGCGGCCGAGGCATCCGAGGCCCGCATCGACATCGATGCCGTCACGAACCTGCTGCTCGGCACGTGGGCCGACACCCGCCGCGAGGCGCGCGAGCTGATCAAGGACTCCGCGTTCTGGCAGGTCAACGACCTGACGGTCGCCGAGCACCGTGAGCGCACCCTCACGCAGCTGCACCTCCTCGCCGACAACGGCGGCGGGCGCCGCGCGTTCCCCGCCGAGTACGGCGGTGGCGACGACAACGGCGCCAACCTCGCCGGTTTCGAGGAGCTCGTGCTCGCCGACCCGAGCCTTCAGATCAAGTCGGGTGTGCAGTGGGGGCTCTTCGCCTCGGCGATCTACCAGCTGGGCACCAAGAAGCACTGGGACAGGTGGCTCCGCCCTGTCATGTCGATGGAGCTCCCCGGGGCGTTCGCCATGACCGAGACCGGGCACGGGTCCGACGTCGCCGCCATCGGCACCACCGCGACCTACGACCCCGACACCGAGGAGTTCGTCATCCACACGCCGTTCCGTGCGGCCTGGAAGGACTACCTCGGCAACGCGGCCCTGCACGGCAAGGCCGCGACGGTCTTCGCGCAGCTGATCACCGGCGGCGTCAACTACGGCGTGCACTGCTTCTTCGTGCCGATCCGCGATGACGAGGGCGCCTTCCTCCCCGGCATCGGCGGCGAGGACGACGGACCCAAGGGCGGCCTGAACGGCATCGACAACGGCCGCCTGCACTTCGACCAGGTGCGCGTCCCGCGTGAGAACCTTCTCAACCGCTACGGCGACGTCGCGCCCGACGGCTCGTACTCGAGCCCCATCGACAGCCCCGGGCGTCGCTTCTTCACGATGCTCGGCGCCCTCGTGCAGGGACGCGTCTCTCTCGACGGGGCCGTCACGACGGCATCCGCTCTGGCTCTCTACATCGCCGTCACCTACGGCAACCAGCGCCGTCAGTTCGACTCGGGAGCCGGCAGCGACGAGGTCATGCTGCTCGACTACGGCAAGCACCAGCGGCGGCTGCTGCCGCTCGTCGCCCAGAACTACGCCCAGTTCTTCGCCCACGACGAACTGCTGCGCAAGTTCGACGGGGTCTTCTCGGGCCGCGCCGACACCCCTGAGGAGCGCGAGGACCTCGAGACCCTCGCCGCGGCGCTGAAGCCGCTGTCGACCTGGAACGCGCTGAACACGATCCAGGAGAGCCGCGAGGCGTGCGGCGGTCAGGGATTCCTGGCCGAGAACCGGATGACGGGGCTGCGCCACGACCTCGACGTGTACGTCACCTTCGAGGGTGACAACAACGTGCTCCTCCAGCTGGTCGGCAAGCGCCTGCTCTCGGACTACGCCAAGCAGTTCAAGGGCAAGGATGCCGCGGCGCTCGCCCGGTTCGCGGCAGCCCAGACGGCGGGCAAGGTGTTCCACGGTGCGGGGCTACGCCAGCTCGGGCAGGCCGTCGCCGACTTCGGCTCCACCGCCCGCTCGGTGGAACTCGGACTCCGCGCCGAGCAGCAGCACGAGATCCTGTCGGGACGCGTCGAGCAGATGGTCGCCGATCTCGCCGCGGCGCTCCGCCCCGCCTCCAAGCTCGACAAGGCCGAGGCGGCGGCGCTGTTCAATCGTCACCAGGCCGAGCTCATCGAGGCGGCCCGCGCGCACGGCGAGCTGCTGCAGTGGGAGGCCTTCTCCGACGGGGTCAAGGCCGTGACCGACCCCGGCACCCGCCAGGTGCTCACCTGGCTGCGCGATCTGTTCGGTCTTCACCTCATCGAGAAGAATCTCGCGTGGTACCTCATCAACGGGCGTCTCTCGACCCAGCGCGCCGCCGCGGTGTCGCGCTACATCGACCGGCTCTGCGCGCGGCTGCGGCCCCACGCCCAGGATCTCGTCGACGCCTACGGGTTCGCGCCCGAGCATGTGCGCGCCCCCATCGCCTCGGGTGAGGAGCGCGTGCGCCAGGAGGAGGCCCGGGAGTACTACCGCGCCCGAGCCGCCGCCGGCAACGAGCCGATCTCGGAGAAGTCGCTGCAGAAGGGCAAGACGCTGCAGAAGAAGTAGCGCGCGGCCGGTGTCGCCGGTGCGGGGCATACTGACCGCATGAGTGTGGTCACGGGGCCCGACGGACGCGATCGCTGCGGGTGGGTCGGCGACGACCCCGAGTATCGGCGCTACCACGACGAGGAATGGGGCCGACCGCTGCACGGCGACCGGCCGCTCTTCGAGAAGATGAGCCTCGAGGGCTTTCAGGCCGGACTCTCGTGGATCACGATCCTCCGCAAGCGCCCGGCATTCCGCGACGCCTTCGACGGATTCGACCCCATCGTCGTCGCCGGGTTCGGCGACGACGATGTCGAGCGGCTGATGGGCGATGCGGGGATCATCCGCAATCGCGCGAAGATCCTCGCCACGATCGGCAACGCCCGGATCGTCGCCGAGATGCCCGACGGCGCGCTCGATGCCCTGATGTGGGCGTACGCTCCGGATGCCGCGGGCCGGCCGCGCCCGCGGTCGTTCGCCGATCTGCCGGCGACCACCCGCGAGTCGGATGCGCTCAGCCGCGACCTCAAGAAGCGCGGCTTCCGCTTCGTCGGCTCGACGACGATGTACGCGCTGATGCAGTCGTCGGGCATGGTCGACGATCACCTCGAGGGATGCTGGCGCGCGGCGGAATCACCGCCCGTGTGACACCCACTGCGGACACCCCCTGTCCGCGGTCCTTGGCACGCTGTATCGTCTAGGCGCCTCGACAGACGGGAAACGCATGACCGCTGCATCCGCTCACATCGCCGATTCGCATGGGCTCATCCGTGTCGTCGGCGCCCGCGAGAACAACCTCAAGGACGTCACCGTCGACATCCCCAAGCGGCGCCTCACCGTCTTCACCGGCGTCAGCGGATCGGGCAAGTCGTCGCTGGTGTTCGGCACGATCGCGAACGAGTCGCAGCGCCTCATCAACGAGACCTACCCGACCTTCGTGCAGCAGTTCATGGAGCAGCTCAGCCGCCCCGAGGTCGACGCGCTCGAGAATGTCAGCGCCTCGATCGTCGTCGATCAGGAGCGCATGGGCGCCAACTCGCGATCGACGGTCGGCACCGCCACCGACGCCCAGGCGATGCTGCGCATCCTCTTCAGCAGGCTCGGGCAGCCCAGCGCGGGCGCGAGCTTCCACTACAGCTTCAACCTGCCGCAGGGCTGGTGCCCGCGCTGCGAGGGACTCGGCGAGGTGAGTGACATCAACCTCGAGCAGCTCTTCGACCGCGACAAGTCGCTCGCCGAGGGCGCGCTGACCATCCCGGGGTACAGCGTCGACGGGTGGATGGTGCGCATCTTCACCGAGTCGGGCTTCGTCGACCCCGGCAAGAAGATCCGCGACTACTCCGACGACGAGCTCCATGCGCTGCTGTACAAGGAGCCGACGAAGATCAAGGTCACCGGCATCAACATGACCTACGAGGGACTCGTCCCCAAGGTCACGAAGTCGTTCCTCCAGAAGGACCGGGATGCGCTGCAGCCCCACGTGCGGGCCTTCGTCGACCGAGCCGTGATGTTCACCGCGTGCCCCGAGTGCGGCGGGTCGCGCCTGAACGAGGCGGCGCGGGCATCCCTCATCGACGGGATCTCGATCGCGGATGCCGCGGCGATGCAGATCTCCGACCTGGCCGCGTGGCTCGACACCGTCGACGACCGCGAGGTCGGGCCGCTCATGTCGGGGCTGAAGCACCTCACCGCGACCTTCGTCGAGGTGGGTCTCGGCTACCTTTCGCTCGATCGATCGTCGGGCACGCTGTCGGGGGGTGAGGCGCAGCGCACCAAGATGGTGCGTCACCTCGGGTCATCGCTCACCGACATCACCTACGTCTTCGACGAGCCGACGGCGGGTCTTCACCCGCACGACATCCAGCGGATGAACGACCTGCTCCAGCGTCTGCGAGACAAGGGCAACACCGTGCTGGTCGTCGAGCACAAGCCCGAGGTCATCCAGATCGCCGACCACATCGTCGACCTCGGACCCGGTGCGGGCCGCGCGGGTGGCGAGATCCAGTACACCGGGGATGTGGCGGGGCTGCGCGCCTCGCAGACCCTCACCGGCCGGCATCTCGACCATCGCGCGTCGCTCAAGGCTGCGCCCCGCGGCGCGCGCGGAGCGCTCGAGATCCGCGGAGCGACACAGCACAACCTCACCGGGGTCGACGTCGACATCCCGCTGGGCATCCTCACCGTCGTCACGGGTGTGGCGGGGTCGGGGAAGTCCTCGCTCATCCACGGGAACGTGCCGTCCTTCGACGACGTGGTCGTCGTCGACCAGTCGCCGATCAAGGGTTCGCGCCGTTCGAGCCCGGCGACCTATACCGGAATCCTCGACACCGTCCGCACCGCGTTCGCGAAGGCCAACGGCGTCAAGGCGTCGCTGTTCAGCGCGAACTCGGCGGGCGCATGCCCGGTCTGCAAGGGTCTCGGCGTCATCATCACCACCCTCGGCTACACGCAGAGCGTCGAGACGCTCTGCGAGGTGTGCGAGGGAACCGGCTTCAGCGCCGAGGTGCGCGAGTACCTCCTGAACGGCAAGAACATCGCCGAGGTGCTGGCGATGTCGGCGGCCGAGGCGGCGGAGTTCTTCCCGACCGGCCCGGCGCACACCACGCTCGCACGGCTCATCGACGTCGGCCTCGGGTACATCACCCTCGGGCAGGCGCTCAACACGCTGTCGGGCGGTGAGCGGCAGCGCCTGAAGCTGGCGATCTCGATGGCCAAAAAGGGCGCGATCTACGTGCTCGACGAACCCACGACGGGGCTTCACCTCGCCGACGTCGACAACCTCCTGCGCCTGCTCGACCGGCTCGTCGACGCCGGCAACAGCGTCATCGTCATCGAGCACCACCAGGCCGTGATGGCGCACGCCGACTGGATCATCGACCTGGGTCCCGGCGCCGGCCACGACGGTGGGCGCATCGTCTTCGAGGGCACACCGGCCGACCTCGTGGCGACGGCCGACACGCTCACCGCGCGGCATCTGCGCACCTACGTCGGCGGCTGACCGCCGGGTCCCGCGGGGGCGCCGCGCTTACGCGCCTCGCGCGACCCGTCAGAAAGTGCGGCTGGGGATGCGGCGTGGCAGCGTTTTCTGGCGGGTCGGCGTGGGTGCGGGGTGCGGCGGGTCGCGCGAGGGCGCCGCGCTTACGCGCCTCCCGCGACCGGGCAGAAAGTGCGGCTGGGGATGCGGCGTGGCAGCGTTTTTTGGCGGGTCGGGGTGGGTGCGGGGTGGGGTGCGGGTCGCGCGGGGGCGCCGCTCTCACGCGCCTCCCGCGACCGGGCAGAAAGTGTGGCTGGGGATGGGGCGTGGCAGCGTTTTTTGGCGGGTCGGGGTGGGTGCGGGGTGGGGCGGGTTGCGCGCGAGGGCGCCGCGCCGCGCAGCCCGCGTCTCAGCCGAGCTGCGAGTGCTCGCCGAGGCGGTGCCAGCTGCGGTTGTGGTAGACCAGCGCGTCGGCGGGCTCGCCCGGTTCGACATCGCGGGTGATCTGGTGCTGCAGCGCCTGCGCGGCGATGACGGTCGAGGCGCCGGCATCCATCCGATTGATGATCGCGCAGCGCAGCCACGCCCGCGCACCGGGGAAGACCGGCTCGCCCGTGGGAAGCCGCGCCCACAGCGACGTGTCGGCGAAGCGGTCGATGCCACTGGTGGCAGCGAGCTTGGCGAGCTCGAGGTCGTGCGCGTCGAGCAGGTGCACGACCACCGTGTCGGCGGCGGCGATCGTGGGGGCAGCCGACGAGATGGCCGAGAGCGAGAAGATCAGCAGCGGCGGCTCCGCGCTCACGGACGACACCGAGGTCGCCGTCAGCGCGACAGGTCCGTCGCCGGCGTCGGCGGTGATGACGGCCACGCCGCCGGGGTGTCCGCGGAAGACGGTCTTGAACTCCTCAGCGCTGAGCGAGGCGGTCGGGAACGACGCGGGATGGGTGCCGGCGGCGGAACGAGTCATGGGCGGCAGGCTAGCCCGCGACAGATCGTTCGCCGTCATCGCGTTTCGTGATGTTTCAGAGCTGGCCACGACAGAGGAAACCACGCGGGCTCCCGAACGATTCCCCACGGCTCACCGGCCGGCGTCGTAGAGGTGCCGGGCGCCGTGGCTGAGCACCTTCACGACCACGCCGCGGCGGCGGAGGGCGGCGACGGTGCGCGTCTCCTCCTCGATATCGCGTCCCAGCGCGTGGACGTTCGCCACGACGAGCACGTCGCCGTGGCGGAGCGTGCCGAACAGGCGCACCAACCGCTCCTCCCAGCTCTCGAGGGTCTCCGGCGAGGGATGACGGAATCCCTCGATGGGCACCCCGAAGCGGGTGAGCAGATCACGCTGCTCGACCACCGACGGCATGTCGTCGCGGGCGATGACGAGTCCGACCAGGCGCGCACCCGACGGGCGGGCGGCCCACCAATCGCGATCGCGCTGCAGTTCGGTGAAGCACTTCGGGCAGTCGGCTGCATCGTGGGGCACCGGGACGGGGCTGGTCTCCATCGCCTCGCCGAATCCCGCACTCATGGCATCCATTCTCTCCCGGGATGACGGGTGTCGCGACCTTTCGACCCCTCTCAGTCCTCGCCGTCGAGGCGGAGTTCCAGGCTCAGCTCATCGGCGTCGAGCTCGGCGAGCGTGTGTCGGAGCACCGCGGTGCTGTACGCCCCGCCCGACGACAGCTCGGTGAGCCGCCGACGCATCGCGCGGATGAGCACGAGGCGCAGCTCGAGCGAGTCGCGCACGAGCGCGGTGGTGTCGTCATCGGGCGGTCTCGAGTAGCGGTCGCCGACGCGGGCGATGAGCTCCGGCGAGAAGCTCTCGCCGTCTCGTCGGGAGAGGTTCTCATCGGCGAGGGCCGCGGCCGCGGCATCCCGGAGCTCCTCATCCAGCCGCAGCCGCTCCTCGCGACCGACGGTCTCGTCGCCTTCGCCGTCGAGGCCGAGGATGCGCACGACCCACGGGAGCGTCGAGCCCTGCAGCAGGAGGCTGCCGACGGCGACGAGGAAGGCGACGAAGACGAGCAGATCGCGCGACGGCGTCTCGGCCGGAAGGGTCTGCGCCGCCGCGAGGGTGACGACGCCGCGCATGCCGGCCCACACCATGACGGTGCCGTGCCGCCACCCGAGCGGGGTGGTGCGGTGATACTCGAGGTCTTCGATGAAACGGAGCACCCGTGGACGGGCGCGTTCGGGCACCCTGTCGGGCCAGGTGCGCACCCGCGGGAGGTGGAGGGCCGCGCGTCGCGCGCGGCGCGACTCGCCCCACACGAGGAGGGAGACGAACACCGCGCGCGCAGCGAGGATGATCAGCAGCGCCGTCGCCGCGAGGAAGACCGCCCGCTCGAGACCACCGGCACCGTCGCCGGCCACCGAGTCCCACAGGTCCTTCAGTTCGAGCCCCATCACCAGGAACACCGCACCCTCGAGGACGAGCTCGACCGTGCGCCAGTTCAGCTCGTCGGACAGGCGCTGCTCGGGGGTGAACCGGCGGGCGGCGCCCTGCCCGGTGACGATTCCGGCGACGACGGCGGCGACGAGGCCCGAGCCGCCGAGCGCCTCGGTGGGAAGGTACGCCACGAACGGCACCACGAACCCGATCGCGGTGTTCGCGGCGGGGTTGCGCACGAGCGCGCGTACCCGCAGGTTGACGTAGCCGATGATCGAGCCGACGACGATCGCGACGACCACGCCCCACAGGAACGCCCCGACGATTCCGCCCTCGGGGATGGAGCCGGTCACCGCCGCGGCGACCATGGTGCGCAGGATCACGAGCGAGGTGGCGTCGTTGAGGAGGCTCTCACCGTCGAGCCAGGTGGTGACGCGACGGGAGATGCCGAGCCGCTTCGCGATGGAGGTCGCCACCGCGTCGGTGGGGCTGAGGATGGCCCCCAGCGCGATCGCCAGATACAGATCGAGCCCCGGAACGACGGCGTGGAAGAAGAACCCGAGCGCGACGGCGCTCACGACCACGAGCAGCACGGCGAGCCCCGAGATCGGCCGCACGTCGCGGCGGAATTCGATGGCCGGAAGCGAGACCGCCGCCGAGTACAGCAGGGGAGGCAGCACCCCGATGAGGATGACCTCGGGGTCGAGTTCGAACGCCGGCACGAACGGCAGCAGGCTGACACCGAGCCCGAGGAGCACGAGCAGCAGAGGCCCGGCGAGCCGCAGGCGCGGACCGAGCGCGGTCGCGCCGGCGATGACCAGCACCGTCACCGTGGCGATGACGATGACCTCGATCACGGCAGGATGCCCAGGCTCCGCACGGCGTCGCGCTCGGCGACGAGCTCGTCGACCGAGGCGTCGATGAGCGTGCGCGACCGGTCGTCGACGCCCAGATCGGCGACGACCCGATAGCCCGAACCGTCGGAGGTGACGGGGAAGGAGCAGATGAGCCCCTCGGGCACGCCGTACTCGCCGTGGGAGACGACGGCCGCCGATGTGCGGAAACCGCCGAGCACATCGCTGCGCACGTGCTCGATCGTGGCGTGAGCGGCCGAGGCGATCGACGACGAGCCGCGAACCTCGATGATCTCGGCGCCCCGGCGCGCCACCCGGGGGACGAACTCCTCGTCGAGCCAGGCGATCGCGGCGTCCACCCCGCCCCGGTGCTCGGCGAGGGCGTCGATGACGGGACGGCCGGCGACCGTGGCATGCGAGACATCGGGATACTGCGTGGCCGAATGGTTGCCCCACACGATGACCCCGTCGATGTCGCGCGGGTTGACCTCGAGAGCGCCGGCGAGCTGGCCGACGGCGCGGTTGTGATCGAGGCGGGTGAGGGCGGTGAAGCGCTCGGGAGGGATGTCGGGGGCCGACGACTGTGCGATGAGGGCATTGGTGTTGGCGGGGTTCCCCACCGTCACGACGCGGACGGCGTCGTCGGCGACATCGTTGAGGGCCGCGCCCTGCGGGCCGAAGATCCCCGCGTTGGCAGCGAGCAGGTCGGCGCGCTCCATGCCCGGCCCGCGGGGGCGGGCGCCGACGAGCAGGGCGATCTCGCAGCCGTCGAAGGCGGTGCGCGGGTCATCCGAGATCTCGACTCCGGCCAGGAGGGGGAAGGCGCAGTCCTGCAGTTCCAGCGCTGCGCCCTCGGCGGCGCGGAGGCCGGCGGGGATCTCCAGCAGCCGGAGTCGCACGGGACGATCGGGACCGAGCATGTCGCCGGCGGCGATGCGGAAGAGCAGGGCGTAGCCGATCTGCCCTCCGGCGCCGGTGAGGGTGATCGTCGTCGCGCGCATGGCTCCGAGCATAGGGCCGGGCGGCGTCGTCCCGTGAGGGAGGCGTTCGGAGCGGTACCGTGAGCAGATGACGTTCAATGAGAACGCCCAGATCGGCGGGAACACGGCGCGACGACGCGGCGGCGGACTCGTTCTCGCCGGAGGCGGTGTGGCCGGCATCGGTGCGATCGCCGTCCTGCTGCTGAACCTGTTCACGGGGGGAGACTTCTCCGGCCTCCTGGGCGGTGGCGGCGTGCCCGGCGTCTCCGGCGGCGAGGGCAGTGAGATCGCATCGTGCGAGACCGGCGCCGACGCCAACCGCAACGACGCATGCCGCCTGGCGGCGGGATCGCTCGTGCTCGACCAGTACTGGGCCGAGCAGGTCGAGGGCTACCGTCAGCCGCAGCTGATCATCGTCGACCAGTCCACATCGTCGGCGTGCGGCACCGCTTCGAACGCGACGGGGCCGTTCTACTGCCCGCCCGAGGAGACGGTGTACATCGACCCCACCTTCTTCGGGCTGCTGCGGGAACGCTTCGGCGCGAGCGCCGGCGAGCTCGCGCAGCTCTACGTGCTCGCGCATGAGTACGGCCACCATGTGCAGAACATCACCGGCATCACGCAGCAGAACCCCGACAACGGCACCGGCCCCGACAGCAACGGCGTGCGGATCGAGCTGCAGGCCGACTGCTTCGCCGGGGCGTGGGTCGCGGCGATGACCGAGTACGTCGACGAGAACGGGGTGCCGTTCCTCCTCGAGCCGACCGGTACCCAGGTCACCGACGCCCTGAACGCCGCGGCCACGGTCGGCGACGACCACATCCAGCAGGAGGCCGGGGCGCCGGTCAATCCCGAGAGCTGGACGCACGGGTCGAGCGAGCAGCGGCAGCGGTGGTTCGCCGCCGGTTACCAGGGCGGGGTCAGTGCCTGCGACACCTTCGCGGTCTCGGGGAGCGAACTGTGAGCAGCGGCCCGGCGCACCTCGACGGCATCCTCTATCCGGCGATCGAGCCGTACGCGACCGGCGAGCTCCTCGTCGGCGACGGCAACCGCGTGTACTGGGAGGAGAGCGGCAACCCCGACGGCAAGCCCGTGGTGTTCCTCCACGGGGGCCCGGGCGCCGGGACATCGCCGTGGCACCGCCGGTTCTTCGACCCCGAGCGCTACCGCATCGTGCTCTTCGACCAGCGCGGCTGCGGCCGCAGCACCCCGCACGCGTCGGCGCCCGATGCCGACCTGCGCTTCAACACCACCTGGCATCTCGTCGCCGACATCGAGCTGCTGCGCCGCAACCTCGGGATCACACGGTGGCAGGTCTTCGGCGGATCGTGGGGGAGTGCGCTGGCCCTGGCGTATGCCGAGACCCACCCCCACGCGGTCACCGAGGTGGTGCTTCGCGGTGTCTTCACCCTGCGCCCGCACGAGCTGGAGTGGTTCTACGAGGGTGGGGCGGCGGCGATCTTCCCCGACCTCTGGGAGGACTACCTCGCCCCGATCCCGGTGCTCGAGCGTTCCCGCATGATCGAGGCGTACTGCCGACGGCTCTCCGACCCCGACCCGGCCGTCCACGTGCCGGCGGCCAAGGCGTGGACCCGCTGGGAGGCGGCGACGCTCACCCTCAGACCCGACGCCGACCTCGTCGACACGATGACGGACGAGGTCGCAGCGACCGCCTTCGCCCGCATCGAGAACCACTTCTTCATGCACGGCGGATGGTTCACCCAGGAGCAGCTGATCCGCGGCGCGACGGCGCTCCGCGACATCCCGGGTGTGATCGTCCAAGGCCGGTACGACGTCTGCACGCCGGTGATGACGGCGTGGGACCTGCACCGGGCGTGGCCGGAGGCCGAGCTGGTGATCGTCGACGACGCCGGGCACGCCGCCTCGGAGCCGGGGATCGCCGCCGCGCTGCGCGCAGCGACCGACCGGTTCGCGACCCTCGACGTGCCCGCATCGACAGACGTCACCGACTGAGCCTCACGCGGTGAAAGGCACGCTCCCGGCGCTGCAGTACGACCCCGGCGAGTGCACCACGTGCGCGATGCGCAGCTCGGCGGCGTCGTCCTCGCCGACCGCGGGGGCGAGTTCGGGGGAGATCCGCCAGTCGAAGGCCTCGGTGTCGGGATTCTGCCGGGCGTGTTCGCGCAGGCCCAGCGGCACGAGGCGCAGGCGCCGGTCGACCCACTCGGCATCCCAGGGCCCCTCGCTGAGGATCTGCTCTGCGGCGCGGAATTCGTAGTAGATCGTCCGGCGCAGGCGATTCCCGGTCACGGCCTCCGAGCCGTGGACGATCATCACGTCGTGCACGAGCACGTCGCCGGGGTTCAGCTCGACCTGGATGACGCCGGGTGCATTCCAGCCGTACTCCTCCTGCAGCTGGCAGACGTCGACGGGCGCGCGGTGCGAGCCGGGAGCCACCCGGAGGGCGCCCTCCCCGGCGCGCGAGGCGTCGAGGTAGACGTCGATGTTGAAGATGCGGTGGGTGCGGGGGTGCACCGCGTCCTGGTGCCAGTCGATGGCGGCGCCGTCTCCGGCGTCTTTGAACACCAGCGACTCGTACGTCGGCACGAAGTTCTCGCCCGCGAGGCTCTCGGCGATGCCGAGCACGGCGGGGCTGCCGAGAAGTTCCAGCGACGCGGACTGGGCCTTGTTGTGGAGGTAGTCCACGCGGAACATGCGCTTCTGCCCGCCCCGGTTCGCCCACGCGTAGTCCCCCGCGTCGGGGTGATCGGGACCCAGAGCGCGGCCCTGGGTCATCCAGGCATCGGATGCCGCGCGAAGACGCTCCAGCAGGGGAGTGGGGATCCGGTCGCGGAGGATCAGGTACCCGTTCGCGTCGAAGAAGGCGATCTCTTCCGGGGTGAGGTGCCACGCGCGCGTCGGCGCGACGGGGGTGGCGGTCAGTGTGGTGTCGGTCATGCAAGGGACGCTACGGGAGGAGTCCACCGCAGGACTTCCCGAGATGCATGGGAGAATTCCGGGATCATGAGCATGCCAGACGACCGGCCGGAGTGGTTCGGGTTGGCCTCGTTCCGAGGAGCGGTGCCGGCGATGTTCGCCGCGCACCGGCACGACGACCTCGAGGTCAACGCCTCGCCCTCGCCGCTGGTCTACCTCATCGACGGGAGGCAGGCCACGATCCCGGCGGGAAGCCTCGGGGTGTTCTGGGCGGCCCGGCCACACCGGCTGGTCACCGCCGTCGACGAGGTGAGCTGGGTCACCGTGCCGCTCGGGGTGGCGCTCGGCTGGTCGTTGCCGGGCGGGTTCATCGGATCGCTCTTGGCCGGCGACCTCGTGCTCGTCTCGGAGCAGGCGGGGCTCGCGCTCGCCCCACGGGCGGAGCTGTGGACCGATGCGCTGGCGCGTGATCCCGCCGACCCCGAGCGACGCCCGGCCGAGCTCGAGGTCGAAGCGCTCCTGGGTCGCATCGCCGCCCGTCGCACGGAGGTCGCCCCGGGGCATCCGGGGGTGAAGGGAGCCGCCGGCGCGATGGCGGCCTTCATCTCCGAGCGTGCCGCCGACGACATCCGGGTTGACGACGTGGCCCGCCACGTGCACCTGCACCCGCAGTATGCGATGACGCTGTTCCGGCGGGCGCTCGGCATCACGGTCGGCGAGTACCTGCTGCAGTGCCGGGTTGCGCGGGCCCAGCGGCTGCTGCTGACCACCGACCTGCCGATCGCCGAGGTCGGCTTCGCCGCGGGCTTCCGGTCGCAGAGCCAGTTCTACGCGCGGTTCCGCGACCGCTGCGGCGAGCCGCCCGCCGCCTACCGGCGCCGCCTGGCCGGCGCGTGACGAGCTTCGGAGATGCGCGCCGACCTCGGAGCTGCCCCGGGCGCCGCGTCCGAAGTCCGCGCGATTCTCCGCAGGTGCAGTGCCGGTGCAGGAGCGGGGGGTGGAGGGGAGCGGACGCGGCGGTCAGGCGTCGAGCAGCCGCCACTCGGCGAAGAAGTCGCGCACGGTCTTCTCGCCGAGGTCGCGCCGCACCGTCTCGAGCAGGCGGCTCGCCTCGGCATCGGTTCCGGCGTTCACGCGGAGCACCGGTGCGTCGCTGTCGGAGCGCACCACCACCAGGTCGAACGTCGGGGCGGCGAGGTCGTCGCCGCCGCCCATGACGGCCAGCGCGAACGCGCCGACGTATTTCGCCGCGCGCTTCAGCGGGGACGGATGCCGCACCTCCAGCCGTGCTTCGAGCACGCGTGCCGCGAGGGTGCTGTCGTCGAGGTTCATGCCGATTCCCGCCACACCGTCTCGCACTCGAGCATCACCTCGGCACCCCCGGGGGCGCCGCCGATGCGATCGAGGACCAGCCGCGCCGCCTCGGCGCCGAGCCCCGCTGCGGGCTGGCGCACGGTCGACAGCGCCGGCAGGGTGCGCCGCGCCCACGCCGAATCGTCGAAGCCGACCACGCCGACATCCTCGGGCACCCGGCGTCCGGCCGCGCGCAGGGCTTCCACCGCTCCGGCGGCCACCGCATCGGATGCCGCGAAGATGCCGTCGATGTCGGGTGCGCGCGCCAGCAGCGCCTGCATGCCCTCTCTCCCCGCCGAGTACGAGTACAGCGGCACCGGCTCGACGAGGCGGTCGTCGAACTGCTCGCCGAGCGCCTCGCGGAAACCCGCGAGGCGGTCGGACCCCGAGTCGCGGTCCAGCGCCGCGGCGATCATGCCGATCCGTCGGCGACCCGTCTTCCTCAGGCGCGAGGTGATCGCGCGGGCCGAACCGCGATTGTCGATGACGACGAACGAGGCCGAGGACGCGCCGGGAGGGTGGCCCACGTACGCCGCCGGCAGCTGAAGCCGCTCCACGACCCGCGTGATGGGGTCGTTCGCTCGAGCCGAGACGATGATGACCCCGTCGACGAAGCCACCGGAGAGGTAGCGGGCGACGCGGTCGGTGTCGCGGCCGGTGTCGGCGATGAGCACGGCCATCTGATGATCGGCCTCGGAGAGGGCGGCGTTGGCCCCCAGCAGGATCTCGCCGATGTTCGGATCTTCGATGAACAGCGAGTGCGGTTCGTGCACGATGAAACCGACCGCCTGGCTCCGCTGCATCACGAGGTTGCGCGCCGCGGTGTTCGGCACGTAGCCGACCTTCGCGATGGCCGCCTCGATCGCCTCGCGCGCGGTGGCGGAGACGTAGCGGTCGCCGTTGACGTACCGGCTGACCGTGCCGCGCGACACCCCGGCCTCCAGCGCAACATCGTGCACGGTCGCACGTTTGGGGCGCACGGGCGGAGTGGTCACGAGGCCACTGTAGCCCCCGCCGTTCGACTTTCTGCTTGACAGCCGGCCCGCGGGAATGTCAGTGTGTGTACGTTCACAGACTCTCGACGAGGAGTTGTCGTCCGAGAAACTGTGCACGTTCACACAGCACGTCGGACAGCACCCTCACTTCTGGAGATCCGTGGACCACCTCGCAACGACGCTCCCCCCGCAGAGCGACGACGCGCTTCTCACCGAGATCGATGCGTCGCCGGCTCACCCGCGCTTCGCGCACCAGGGTGTCGCCTTCGGCTGCGACTACAACCCCGAGCAGTGGACGCCCGAGGTGTGGCGCGAAGACGTCGCCCTGATGCGCGAAGCCGGGGTCGATCTGGTCGCGATCAACGTCTTCGGCTGGTCGGCCCTCCAGGGGCCCGACGGCGCCTTCCGCTTCGATGAGCTCGACGAGGTCGTCGCGCTGCTGCACGAGAACGGCATCCGCGTGAACCTCGGCACCGGCACCTCGTCTCCACCGCCGTGGCTGACCACGCGGCATCCAGAGATCCTGCCGGTGATGGATGACGGCACCACCCGTTATCCCGGTGGTCGCCAGGCCTGGTGCCCGAGCTCCCCGGTGTTCCGCCGGTACGCGCTCGCGCTGGTCGAGGCCGTCGCCGCACGCTACGGCGCGCACCCCGCGGTCGCCCTGTGGCACGTCTCCAACGAGCTCGGGTGTCACAACGCCGAATGCCACTGCGCCGAGTCGACCCGAGCCTTCCGCCGGTGGCTGCAGGCGAGGTACCGCACCATCGACGCGCTGAACGCCGCCTGGGGGACGAGCTTCTGGAGTCAGCGCTACAGCGACTTCGACGAGATCCTCACCCCGCTGCGCACCGTCTCCACGCGCAACCCGGGGCAGGTCCTGGACTATCGCCGCTTCTGCAGCGACGAGGTGCTCGCCCACTACCGGGCCGAGCGCGACGTGATCCGTCGCCACAGCGACATCCCCGTCACCACCAACTTCATGGTGACCGCCCACATCGACGCCCTCGACTACTGGACCTGGGCGCCCGAGATGGACGTCATCGCCAACGACCATTACCTCGACTCCCGACTGGCCGACCCGCTCGCCGAGCTCGCGTTCACCGCCGACCTCACCCGCGGGCTCGCGGGCGGCGAGCCGTGGCTGCTCATGGAGCACTCCACCGGTGCGGTGAACTGGCAGCCCGTGAATCTCGCCAAGGCACCCGGTCAGATGACCCGCGACTCGCTGTCGCACGTCGCGCGCGGCGCCGACGCCGTCTGCTACTTCCAGTGGCGCGCCTCGCTCCAGGGCTCGGAGAAGTTCCATTCGGCCCTCCTTCCCCACGCCGGCACCGACAGCGCTCTCTGGCGCGAGGTGCGAGAGCTGGGCGCTCTGATCGGTCGCCTCGACGAGGTCGCGGGCACCACCGTCACGGCCGACGTCGCGATGCTCTTCAGCTGGGAATCCTGGTGGGCCGCCGACGCCGAGAACCGCCCGAACCACGCGCTCGGCTACCTCGACCAGGTGCATGCGATGTACGCAGCGCTCCGCGACCTCGGCCACACCGTCGACGTGGTGCGCCCGGGTGCTGACCTCTCGCGCTACCGCCTCGTGGTCGTGCCGGGCCTGCATCTCGTCTCCGACGCCGACGCGCGTGCCCTCGACGGCGCCGCCGCGACCGGCACCCACGTCGTCGTCACCTTCTACAGCGGCATCGTCGATGAGAACGACCGGGTCCGCCCGGGCGGTCACCCCGGTGCGTGGCGCGACCTGCTCGGCGTCCGCGTCGAGGAGTTCGCCCCCGTCCTGCCGGGAACCACCGTCACCCTCGACAGCGGTGCGACGGCGACGATGTGGACCGAGCGGATGTCGGTGACCGACGCCGCCGTCGTGGCACGTTTCGCAGACGGGCCGTCGGCGGGTCTGCCGGCGATCACCCGGCGCACCGCCGGGTCGGCCGGGACCGGCGACGCGTGGTACGTCGCGACGCTGCTGGAGGCACCGGCGCTGCGCGCTCTGCTCGAGACCGCCGCCGCAGCGGCGGGGGTCACCGCAGAGCCCGGTGCAGGACGCGGCGTCGAGGTCATCCGCCGCCACGGCGACGACCGCGCCTACCGTTTCGTCATCAACACCACCGATCGGCCCGTCGAGATCGACGCGGTCGGCGATGACCTCGTGACCCAGAGCCGCGTGACCGGAACGCTCGTCGTTCCGGCCGGCGGCGTCCGTGTCATCCGTGAGCAGCCGACAGAGGAGACGGCATGACCACTTCGCCACCCATCGCCGGCGTCGCCGGCGCGGCCGCGGCGCCCGACGCGCCGGTGCAGAAGCGCAAGCGACCCCGCGTCCAGAACCCGTGGGCGATCGTCGCCTTCGTGTCGCCGTTCGCGCTGGTCTTCACGCTCTTCTACGTCATCCCCATCGGTTACGCGGTGTGGCAGTCGCTGCTCGTCGTCGAGCGCGAAGGCACGTTCGGCGAGGCCCGCGAGGTCTTCGGCGGGTTCGCGCAGTACGCGCTGGTGTTCCAGAACGCCGAGTTCTGGTCATCCGTCGGTCGCGTCTTCCTCTTCGGCATCGTGCAGGTGCCGGTCATGCTGGGCCTTGCGCTGTTGTTCGCCCTGCTGCTGGACTCGCCTCTCCTGCGGGGGAAGAAGTTCTTCCGCCTGGCTTTCTTCGTGCCGTACGCGGTGCCCGGCGTCATCGCCGCCATCATGTGGGGCTTCCTGTACTCGCCGAACCTGTCGCCCTTCGAAGCGGTGACCAGCCAGGTCGACTTCCTCTCGTCCGATCTGGTGCTGTGGTCGATTGCGAACGTCGTGACCTGGGTGTTCGTCGGCTACAACATGCTGATCATCTACTCGACCCTTCTCGCGATCCCCGGCGACATCTACGAGGCCGCGCGCCTGGATGGCGCGGGGCAGGCACGGATCGCGTGGTCGATCAAGATCCCGCTCATCCGCCCCGCGCTCGTCCTCACCGGGGTGCTGTCGATCATCGGCACCCTGCAGCTGCTGGCCGAGCCCCAGACCTTCCGGTCGTTCAGCTCGGCGGTGACGAGCACGTACACCCCGAACATGACGATCTACGCCACGAGCTCCATCCCGAACGTGTCGCTCGCCGCAGCGTTCTCGGTGGTACTGGCGCTGGCGACCTTCGTGCTGTCGTTCACGTTCCTGCGCATCACCCGGCGGAAGGCGGCGACGTCATGACCACGACGACCACGATGACGGCCGTCAACCCGACGGCGTCGCGCCGCCGGAGGGGCGGCGGACAGGATGCCGTGGGTCGCGGACCCCGCGAGGGCGTCATCCCCCGCACCGCCGCCTTCATCGTCATGGGGGTCTTCACCCTCTACTTCCTCACGCCCATCTGGTGGCTGCTCATCGCCTCCACGAAAGACCGCGGCGACCTGTTCAGCACCAACCCGCTGTGGTTCGCCGACTTCCGGTTCTTCGAGAACGTCGGCGCCCTCGTGGCCTACCGCGACGGGGTGTACCTCCGGTGGCTGCTGAACAGCCTGCTGTATGCGGGGGTGGGCGCCGTCGTGGCGACCCTGCTGGCCTCGATGTGCGGATACGCCCTGGCGAAGTACCGGTTCCCGGGCCGCGAGACGCTCTTCAACGTCGTCCTCGGTGGAGTGCTCGTGCCCGCCACCGCACTCGCGCTGCCGCTGTTCCTGCTGTTCAGCCAGGTGCAGCTGACCAACACCTTCTGGGCGGTCTTCCTCCCGAGCATCGTCAGCCCGTTCGGTGTCTATCTGAGCCGGGTCTTCGCCGAGGCATCCGTTCCCGACGAACTGCTCGAGGCGAGCCGCCTCGACGGAGCGGGCGAGGTGCGCACCTTCTTCACGGTGTCGATCCGCCTGATGTTCCCGGCGCTGGTGACGGTCTTCCTCTTCCAGTTCGTCTCCATCTGGAACAACTTCTTCCTGCCGCTGATCATGCTGCGCAGCGAAGAGCTGTTCCCGGTGACCTACGGGCTCTACGCCTGGAACTCCACGATCAACCAGTTCCCCGAGCTGCGCACCTTCGTGCTCGTCGGTTCGCTGCTGTCGATCGTCCCCCTGATCATCACGTTCCTGCTGCTTCAGCGGTACTGGCGCACGGGCCTCGGCACCGGCGCGCTGAAGTGACAACCCCCCGCCCGGGCAGCAACCCGGGCACCCACCACCGAGAGAAGGAAACAATGCGTTCAACGAAACGAGCGGCCACCGCAGCCCTGCTCACCGTGTCCGCGCTCGCCGTCGCCGGCTGTGCGGCCGGCGGAGGGTCGGGCAGTGGAGGCGACGCCGCCTCCTGCGAGCCGGCCGGCGAGGATGTCACCCTCACGTTCACCTCGTGGATCCCCGGCATCGAGGATGCCGTCGCGATGTGGAACGAGGAGAACCCCGACATCCAGGTCGAGGTGCAGACGGGCCCTTCGGGCAACGCCGGCACCTACCAGAACTTCTTCAACCAGCTCGAGGCCGGCAACGCCCCCGACCTCGGTCAGATCGAGTACGACGCGCTGCCGAACTTCCGCGTGCAGGACGGCCTCGTCGACCTCGGTGCGTGCGAGGACGTGCTCGCCGCCGAGGACCAGTTCCTCGACTGGACCTGGGGTCAGGTCACCCTCGGCACCGAGGACGAGGTCTACGGCATCCCTCAGGACCAGGGCCCGATGGCGCTGTTCTACCGCAGCGACCTGTTCGAGCAGAACGGCATCGAGGTTCCGACCACGTGGGAGGAGTACCGCGAGGCTGCGGTGAAGGTCCGCGAGGCCGGCGGCTACATCACCAACTTCTCGGACAGCGACATCAACCAGTTCGCCGGCTTCGTCTGGCAGGCGGGCGGTCAGTGGTTCGAGAACGACGGCGACGCCTGGACGGTGAACCTCACCGGCGAGGAGTCGACGACGGTCGCCGACTACTGGCAGGACCTCATCGAGAACGACCTCGTCTCGACCTACCCGGCCTGGACCGACGAGTGGAACAACGCCTACAACTCCGGTGAGGTCTGGACCTGGAACTCGGCCGTGTGGGGCGCGAACTCGATCCTCTCGGGTGCCCCCGACACCTCCGGCAACTGGTCGGTGGCCCTGGCGCCGCAGTGGAACGCCGGTGACCAGAAGGCCGGCAACTGGGGTGGCTCGTCCATCGCGGTCTTCAACGGCACCGAGCACCTCTACGAGGCGGCGAAGTTCGCGCTGTGGCTGAACACCTCGGAAGAGGCCCTCACCTCGCTCAACGAGACCGCGCAGATCTACCCCGCCACCACCGCGGGACTGGAGCTGCCGGTGCTGAAGGAGGGCGTGGAGTTCTACGGCGGCCAGCCGATCTACGACGTCTTCGCCGAGGCCGCGACCCAGGTCGACCCCAACTTCACGTGGGGCCCGACCATGACGCAGACCTACGGTGACGTGTCCGACGGCTTCAAGGCCGCCGCGCAGGGCAACGGCACGCTGCTCGAGGCGCTCGAGGAGGGCCAGGCGGCCACGATCTCGACGCTCGAGGCGCAGTCGATCCCCGTCGCCGAGTAACACGCGGTAAGACACCGGCGCGGCCCAATCCGCGCCGGGCCGGGGCCCCTCTCGCCGGGGGCCTCGGTCGGCCGAGCCCACCCTTTCCTCCCCGTCGCCCGTCCTTTCGCAAGGACGCGGTGGCGGGGAGGATCGGGTGGGCTCGTTCGCGTCCGGGCTTCCGCCGGCGTCGTGGAATGGCGATGCCACCTCGCAACCCTGCGCCGCGGCGACCGCGGCCGGGCAGAATGACCCCATGAGGCTCGTTCGCGCAGGCCTGTACCTCGTGCAGGCGATCATCGCCGGCGTCGTGATCACGCTGATCGGTATGCCGGCCACCGGCGAGGTCACCGCCCGGCTGGGGGGAGCGGATGTCGCGATCGCGACCGTCCACGCGGGGTGGGCCGCGGTGGTGCTGCTCGCCTTCGGCGGGCTCGTCGACGCCGCCGTCGCGCGCATCGAACCGCTCGCCACACGCGCGCGGCTGGTCACCTGGATCGGGTGGTCGCAGCTGTCGGGCGTCGCGGTCTTCCTCATCGCCCAGCTGAACGGCATCACCGAACTGACGACCCTCGTCGCGCTCTACGCGCTCACGGCCGGAGCCGTGATGCTCCTCGCCCTCGACGGTGCCCTCGTCGCCCCCCGCCTCGACGACCCCGCACCCGCCGACGCCCCCACCGCGTCCCGCGTCATCCGAGGTCTCCGGCGCCCCGCCGCGCTGGCGGCGGTCATCGGCATCGTGCCCTGGGGGCTGATCGCGTTCGCGCAGATCGGCGGGGGCCTGGTCGGCGACCCCGTCGGGCTTGGGACGCGGATCGTCACCCTCGTCGTGCTCGCCCTGTCGATCGCGGTGTGGTTCCGCGGCTGGTTCCGGCCGGCGGACGCCGACGCTCCCGGCATCCTCCCCCTTCTGGCAACGACCGCGCTGGCGTGGGGAGTGATCCTCGCCGTCGGCTGAATCCGCGTCGGAACCCGCGCCGGCGGCGCCGTCCCCGCCTAGGCCCGGAACGCCCGCAGCAGGGTCTTTCCCAGCGCCGGCCACCGCCGGTGCATCCGGAACCGGGTGAACCCCTCGCTCACCGTCGCGCCCGTGCGCGACGACACGAACCACGGCGGCTTCGGCAGCACCGAGAATCGGCCACCGCGCACGAGCGCGGTGAGGGAGCGGGGGAAGGGTCGGAACGGCCCGCGGGCGATCGAGCGTTCGACGTCGTCGAGCAGCAGCGCGTTGTGCACGACGCCGATACCGCTCCCGACGTCCTGCAGGGTGCTCCCGGGGAACGCGCTCCAGGTGAGGGTCGGGGTGAGGAAGACGAAGGCCGTCCACGCGTTGATCGCGATCGCCCCGTACCGCAGGTCGGTCACCGCCCGCTCGAACCCGTCACCGAGCGCCGCCTCGGTCGCCGGATCGATGAGGATGTTGGCGCCGAGCGTGCCGGTCAGCCGTTCGTTCGCGTGCGCGACCGCGGCGTCGAGGAACTCCTGACCCAGACCCGGGAGCGCGATCACGCCGAGGACCGGCGCGAAGTACTCGGTCTCCTCGATGGGTCCGGGCACGGCTCCCGCATCGGCCTCGACGAGCAGCCGGGTGCCGTCGGCGCACCAGACGGCGTCGGGGTACGCCGCTGCCGCGGCATCCATCCGCTCCGCGCTGCCGGGGTACCAGGGGGTGCGCGTGGTCGCCTCGTCGTATGCGCGCCGCAGCGCCGCCACGAACTGCGCGCGCTGCGGCCAGTCGCGACTGAGGAGCACGACCTGCCCGGCGATGCAGTTGTGCCCGGCGTTCTGCAGTCGCATGGTCACGATGTGCTCGGCCTGATACTGGATGTCGGCAGCCGACCATCGCCCGGGCACCACGATGATCGGCGAGACCCCGCCGAGCTCGGCCGTGATCGGCTTCTTCAGCGCGGGACGGTTCTCGCGTCGCCGGCGGCGGGCCTGCGGCCCGTCACCCCACACGATCCGCTCGAACGTCGCCGCGGACCCGGTGATGTGCACGTGATCGACGCCGGGGTGCGCGGTGAGGGCGGCGCCCACCTCGGGCCCGCCGGCGATCACGCGCAGGAACCCAGGCTCGATGAGCGGGGCGAGCGCGCGGGTGAACACCGGCAGCAGCGTCTCCTGCGTCGGATTCAGCTTCAGCATCACCACGCGGTTGTGGGCGAACAGTTCGTACAGCACGTCGGCGACCGGGATCGAGGTGACGTTTCCGGCGCCGAGCACGAGCCCCACCCCGCCGGGGGCGCCGGGGGATCGCTGTGCGAGACCCGCCCTCTCCCGAGCCTCGGCCTCGGTGACGCCCGGTCTCAGCCACACCTCGCCGGTGAACCCCGACAGCAGCAGCGCGTCGATCGCGCGGAGCGGGAAGGCGTCGATCCGCACCCGGCCCCCGGGGGCGGGGGTGACGCGCACCCCGTCGAGAGGATTGCCGCCCCGTGCCAGCCGGCGGAGGGTGGCGGCCAGGGCGTCGACGAGTTCGATCGCGCCGTACGGACCCGAGAGCCACTCCTCGCCACGGAGCGGGTGGCCGGCGTCGAGGCCCTTCGATCGCGCGGCCGCCGCAGCCCACTCGGGGGCGGCGTCGCTGATGCTCGCATGCACGCGGTCGAGAAGGCGAGCCCGCTGCGAGAGGGTCAGCGCGACCCAGGCGCGCGATCCCTCGCGCAGGTCTCGGAGGGCGACGTCGACGTCAGGTGCGGGCACGCGCTCAGCCTAAGCCGCGGTGCCGGCCGTCGTCGCTCGGGCTCCGTCCCCATCCCCGTCCAGGGCTTCGAGCGCGTCGGCGACGGCCCGCATGCCCGACAGCGTCTCGGTGAAGCTCGTCGACAGCGGCGACAGGCCGATGCGCAGGCCCCCGGGGTCGCGGTAGTCGGGGATGACGTCGTTCTCCCAGAGCCGCGCCGTCACGGCGCGCATCTGCCGATGCCGCAGCGTCACGTGTCCGCCCCGCTCGGCCGCGTCGCGGGGTGACCCGAGGGTCACGCCGTAGCGCGCGAGCAGGTCGTCGGCGAGGTCGACGGCGAAGCCGGTGAGCGCGCGCGACTTCTCACGGATCGGTCCGATACCCGCCTCGTCGATCAACGCGAGGGTGTCCTGCATCGCGAGCATCCCGACGATCGGCGGGGTTCCGGAGAGGAATCGGCCCATACCCGCGGCGGGCTCGTAGCGCGGCCCCATCGAGAAGACGTCGGCCGCGCCCATCCACCCCTGAATAGGCTGCGTGAGCTCGGACTGCAGCCGGGTCGCGACGTAGGCGAAGGCCGGTGACCCCGGCCCGCCGTTCAGATACTTGTAGGTGCAGCCGACCGCCAGGTCTGCGCCCCACCCGTCGAGGTCGACCGGCACCGACCCGGCCGAGTGGCAGACATCCCACAGCAGCAGTGCACCGGCGTCGCGGGCGATGGCGGTGAGCGCCGGCGCATCGGCCAGGTGTCCCGAGCGGTAGGCCACGTGCGACAGCACGACGAGTGCGGTCGCCGGTCCCACGGCGGCGCGCAGCTGGTCGGGGGTGACCCCGGCGGCGGTGTCGACCTCGATCCATCGGATCGTCGCGCCCCGCTCGGCGGCGATCCCCTCGACGAGGAACCGGTCGGTGGGGAAGTTGTCGGTGTCGATGACGATCTCGACCCGGGCGGGGTCGCGCCGGCGCTGGTGATCGACGGCGGCGCGCATCAGCTTGTACAGCAGCACCGTGGTCGAGTCGCCGACGACCGTTTGCCCGGCCGCCGCCCCGAGGGCGACCCGGCCGATCTCGTCGCCGATCGCGTAGGGGAGGCGCATCCACGACTCATCCCAGCCGCGGATGAGTCGGCCGCCCCATTCGTCGGTGACGAAGCGGGCGAGGCGATCGGCGGTCGCGCGCGGGGGCCGGCCGAGCGAGTTGCCGTCGAAGTAGACCAGCGACGTCTCGGCTCCCACGAACCGGTCGCGGAAGCCGCGGAGCGGATCGGCGGCGTCGAGAGCGGATGCCGCGGCATCCCAGTCCTGCGTACCGGCACGCTCACGGGGGTCAGTCATCGTCATCCTCACTGTCGGCGTTCCCGGCCTCGTCGTCGAGGTCGGGGAGCAGGTCTTCGCCCGGAACAACGCTCGCCGTGGCGAGCCAGTCGGCGAGGGCGGTCGGGTCGTCGGCGCCGTCGGCGGCCCGCGGCGGCTGCCCGCGCAGGAACGTGCGCACCTCCGGCAGCGGAGCGGCGCCGGGCCACGGATCGGTCAGGGCGGCGACGAGGGCGGGCACGTCACACCCGGCGGCGAGGAGGGCGCGCAGCTCGCGCGGATTCACCCCCAGCGGCAGATCGCCGTTGCCGAGGTCTGTGCCGTAGACGACGCGGCCGCCGGCCGCGCGGAAGGCCCGGAGGTTCTCGCGGGCGACGTCTGCTGCCTGTTCGTCGTCGCGGTGGATGTCGAGGGTCGAGATCCACACCTGTGCGGCGGCCGCCCGGGCGACGAGGGCCTCGTCGAGCCGCTCGGTGAACGGGGTGTGCGCGAGGGCGTCGATTCCGGCGTCGAGCGCGCGTCGGGTCATCCCCTCGCCTTCGACGTGAGCGACGACCGGAAGCCCGGCGGCGTGGGCCGTCTCGACGATCGTCGCCACGGCATCCTCAGGGAGGGGGCGGTCGTGATGGAGGACGACTTTGATGACGGATGCTCCGGCGAGCCGTTGCTCGTCGACCGCCGTCGCCGCGCCCCCGGGGCGCCCGATCTGCGGGGAGGCGTCGGTGATCTGACGGACGATGGCCGGCGGGGCCCACTCGCGACCGGCGGGGTAGCCGCCGAGGGTGGTGAGGAAGGCCCCGGCATAGGTCACCTGCGGGAGCGTGCCCGCGGCGCGGCCGGCGAGGATCGCGGGATCGCCGCCGAGGTCGACCACCGCTGCGACCCCGCCGAGCGGCAGACGCTCGCCGTCGACGAGGTGCAGGTGCACGTGGTGATCGACGAACGCGGGGAGCGAGACCCCCGCTTCGTCGGTGAGGGCGCGGCGGACCGCGGCGGCGTCGGGTCCGAGCAGGGCGCGCAGCGGCTCAGGATGCGGCATCGGGCACCTCGGTGCGCACCGCCCAGAGCTCCGGGAAGAAGGTCAGGTCGAGGGCGCGGCGAAGGAACGGCACGCCGCTCGATCCGCCCGTGCCGGTCTTGCCACCGATGATGCGCTCCACGGTCTTCAGGTGACGGAAGCGCCAGAACTGGAAGTTCTCCTCCAGGTCGACGAGCTCTTCGCACGTCTCGTAGGCGGCCCAGTGCGTCGCGGTGTCGGCGTAGATGCTCGTGAAGACCGGAACGAGCTCGGGGGTGAAGGTCCACGCCTGGGTGACGTCGCGCTCGAGGATCGCGCTGGGGATGTCGTAGCCGGTGCGCGCGAGGAGCCGCAGGAACTCGTCGTAGAGGCTCGGCTGCTCGAGCGCGGTGCGCACGAGGTCGTGCGCGGCCGGGTCGGCGTCGAACACCCGCAGGACGGCGGCGTTCTTGTTGCCGAGCGTGAACTCCACCGCCCGGTACTGCGCCGACTGGAAGCCGCTCGCCTTGCCGAGGACGCTGCGGAACTGGGCGTACTCGGTGGGGGTCAGGGTCGCCAGCACCGACCACTGCTCGGTCAGGGTGCGCTGGATGTGCTTGACCCGTGCGACGCACTTCAGTGCCGGGGCGAGTTCGTCCTGTCGCAGCAGGCGGCATGCCTCGGCGAGCTCGTGCAGGACGAGCTTCAGCCACAGCTCGGTGGTCTGGTGCTGGACGATGAACAGCAGCTCATCGTGGTGCTCGGGGTCGCTCAGCGGCAGCTGGGCCGACAGCAGGGTGGGAAGTTGCAGATAGCCGCCGTAGCTCATCCGGTCTGAGAAGTCCGTCTCGACCGTGGGCTCCAGTGGTCGGGTGTTGCGCTCGACCGTCACCCCGTCAGCCTAACCAGTCGCGGTGGTCCGGCCGCGGGTGCGGGGATGGCGCGACGGAGGATGTCGGTCACCGGACGGTGACCAGCACCCGCTGCCATCCGGTCGATCCGTCGGGTGCGATCGGCGCACGCTCCTGGATCTGGGTCTCACCGTCGCGGTTGACCGCGCGGACGGCGATGTAGTGCGTGCCGCCCGGGGCGTCCCAGTCGAGGAACCACTGCACCCAGGTGTCGTCGTTGATCGGCGTCGACAGGGTCGCCTGCTGCCAGGGGCCGTCGTCGATGCTGACCTCGACCCGCTCGATGCCGACGGTCTGGGCCCAGGCCATGCCGGCGATCGGCGTGCGTCCGGCGGGGATCGGGGTGCCGGCACGCGGGGTGTCGATGCGCGAGGAGAACTTGATCGGAGCCTCGGCGCTGTAGCCGCGGGGAGTCCAGTACGCCTCGTCCTGCGCGAAGGTGGTCACGGTCAGCTGGGTGAGCCACTTGGTCGCCGAGACGTAGCCGTACAGGCCGGGCACCACCATCCGCACCGGGAAGCCGTGCTCGAACGGGAGCGGCTCGCCGTTCATGCCGACGGCGAGGATCGCGTCGATGCCGTCGTCGGTGACGGCGCTGAGCGGCGTGGATGCGGTGTAGCCGTCGACGCTGCGCGAGAGCACCATGTCGGCACCGGCCTGCGGGCCCGCCATGCGCAGGACGTCGCGGAGCGGCACGCCGAGCCAGACGGCGTTGCCGACCAGCCCGCCGCCGACCTCGTTCGACACGCACGTGAGGGTCACGGCGTACTCGTCGAGCCCCATCGCGACGAGGTCGTCGAAGCTCAGCTCGACGGGGGTGTCGACCATGCCGTCGATCCGAAGCCGCCAGGTGGCGGGGTCGACCGAGGGGACGGTGAGTGCGGTGTCGACGCGGTAGAAGTCGTCGTTGGGGGTGATGAGGGGCGACAGGCCCGGGATGTCGAAGCTCGCCCCGTCGGGGATGGTCACCGTCGTGCGGGGGGCGGGGAGGGCCAGCTCTTCGCGGATGGCGGCGAGAGACGAGGTCGCGGCGTTGACGACGCGGGAACCCGCTCCCACGACGACCGCCGCCGCGGCGGTGACGAGGCTCGCACGCAGGAACGCGCGGCGGTCGACGGCAGCGGGGCGTTCGGCGGTGGGCTGCGGGGTGTCGGCGTGTTCGGCCGGAGTGTTCGTGCGCGGGCTGCGCCACCGGCGGAGGTGGTTGACGAGCAGCATGAGCGCGAGGATGCCGACGACCGTGCCCACGAGCGGCGGCAGGACGCTGAGCGGGGTCGCTCCGGCACGGGTCAGCGTCGCGGCTCCCGAGAGGATCCCGGCGAGCGCGAGGGCGGCGACGCCGAGCGGAGGTCGGAGGTACTGCAGGATGCCCGCGACCGCCGCGGCGACGACCACGCCGACGCCGATCCCGATGAGCAGCACGACCTTGTCGGCATCGCCGAAGGTCGAGATCGCGAATTCCTTGATCGGCTGCGGAACGATGTCGATGAGGAACGACCCGACCGCGAGGATCGGGCTCGCGCTGCGCGCGACGACCAGGGCGACGAGTTCGGCCGCGGCGAGGAAGGCGGCGGCGGCGATGATTCCGGATGCCGCAGCCCACCCGATCGGGCGGCGTGCCGTCTTCGTGGTCATCCGGCTCCCCTTCCGCTTCTCGGCCTGACTTCACCTGTTCGTCGCGGGGCGGGGATCGGATGGCGCGGCGCGCGTCAGAGGAGCGCGAGCTCCCGCAGCTTCGCCTCGACGTCGGAGTTCGAGGGCTCGACGTGGTGCGACGCGTCGGGGTAGACGACGACGGGGATATTCGTGCGGCCCGAGATCTCCCGGGCGACGTCCGCGGCCTCGGGCTGCGCGACGAGGTCGACGTAGGTGTAGGCGACACCCAGCTCGTCGAGCTGCTTCTTGGTGCGGATGCAGTCGCGGCACCAGTCCGCGCCGAACATCGTGATGGGGGTGGGGGTGTCAGTCATCCTTCAATCCTTTCGTGCCGAGCATGGACAACGCCTGAGCACGGCCGACGCATTCCCCGACGCCGCGCGCGGGCCCGGGGGATCGTGCGACGATGGTCGGCAGTGCAGCTCTCGATCATCGTCCCGACCTTCAATGAGGCTCCGAACATCCCGGAGCTGGTCGCGCGCGTCTCTGCGGCGGTCGAGGACATCGAGGCCGAGATCATCGTGGTCGACGACAGCACCGACGACACCCCCGCCGTGGTCGAGGACGTCGCGCGGAGCGCGGCCCTTCCGGTGCGGCTGATCCACCGCGCGAAGCGCACCGGAGGTCTGGGCGGCGCGGTCATGGCGGGCATGAAGGCCGCCGAGGCCGATGCGTGCCTGGTGATGGACGCCGACCTGCAGCATCCGCCCGAGAAGATCCCCGAGCTCTACCGGCGCTTCGATCAGGGCGACGTCGACGTCGTCATCGCCTCGCGCTACGCCGGCGGCGGCACCTCGGGCGGCCTCGCCGATCGCACCCGCGTCCTCGTCTCGAGCGCGTCGACCGCGTTGACCAAGGCGATGTTCCCCCTCCGGCTGCACGACGTGACCGACCCGATGACGGGGTTCTTCCTCATCGACCGCCGCGCCGTCGACCCCACCACGCTGATGCCGCGCGGGTTCAAGATCCTGCTCGAGATCCTCGCGCGCAGGTCGCTGCGCATCGCCGAGGTGCCGTTCGACTTCGCCGAGCGGCACGCCGGCCGATCGAAGGCGTCGTTCCGTCAGGGCCTGCACTTCCTCGCCCAGCTGACGGCGCTGCGCTTCGGCAAGATGTCGCTGTTCGCCCTCATCGGCGGGCTGGGGGCCGTGGCGAACCTCGCGATCATGTGGGTGCTCATCCAGCTCGGGGTCGGTTACATCGTCGCGGCCGTCATCGCCGCCGAGGCGACGATCATCGGCAACTTCCTGCTGCAGGAGCGCTTCGTCTTCCACGACATGAAGCACGAGGCATCCGGGGTCTGGACGCGTTTCGCGAAGTCGTTCGCCTTCAACAACACCGAGGCGCTCATCCGCATCCCGGTCATCGCGCTCCTCGTCGAGACGTGGCACATCTCCAGCGTCATCGCCGCCGGGATGACGCTCGTCGTCGCCTTCCTCGTGCGGTTCATGTTCCACTCGCTGGTCGTCTACGCCCCGCGACGAGCGGGAGCTCCGAGCCGCGCGCGGCAGTTCGTCGACGAGCTCGACGCGCAGGCGATGTCGCCCGGCGAGCTCTGACCCGTCCCTTCTCCCGCGGATCGCCCGCGCTCAGAGATCTGCGTGAGCGCAGAAATCCGCGTGAGCGCAGGAATCGCCCGCAGCGCGAAGAGCGGCCGCTGCGCGGCACGCCCCGCCCCGCTCAGCCGATCAGGTTCACCAGTGCGTCCAGACCCATTCCGTAGTTGATGCGGATGGTGGGGAGGGCGAGCTTGTCGGTGCCGATCGTGACGTAGCCCGGCTCGATGGTGCGCGCCATCTCGAAGCCGGCCTGGCGCAGGCCCTCCTTCGCGGTCTCGTTGTAATGACCGAAGGGGTAGGCCATCACCTCCTTCACCCCGAGAACCTGAGCGGATGTCTTCATGTCGGCCACGATCTCGGGAACGTCGTAGTTCGTGATCCGCCCGTCGCCGTTCGCGCCGGCCTGATGCATGTCGTGCGTGTGAGAGCGGCGCAGCACATAGGGCGAAGGTGCCGGGTCCTGCCGGTAGGCCGTGATCATGAACGACGTCGAGAGCACCTGGTACTTGTCCACCACCGGCACCGCGAGATCGAACCACGTCTGATCGGCGTCATCGTCGGTGATGATCACCGACCGGTTCGGCAGCCACAGCCGCCCGTCGATGAAGGCGCTGAGCTCATCCCAGGTCGGAAGGTAGAACCCGCCGGTGGCGATGTGGTTCATGTGCGCGTCGAAGTCGCCGATGTAGGCGTAGTTGCCGCGCAGCCACCCGCTCTCGCCCTCGGGGTTCGTCGTGAACTGGTGGTACATCAGGATCGGGATGCGCGCGTCTTCGGCGGCATTCTCCTCGGGGGTCTTCCACGCCCCGTGCAGCGTCACCTGCCGGTCGGTGCAGGCGACCATCTCCGATCCGTTGACCCGCGCGGGCACGGTGAAGGTCGCGGCGTCCTCGGGGGTCGCGTACCACCCGGCGAAGACCGCGCCGTCGCGCCCGGGGATCGGCAGGCCCGCGTAGAGCGTCCCCTGCGTCTGCAGGATCGGCGCCTGGTCGATGCCGTCGCCGGCGAAGCTCACCGCGCACGCGTTGGGGTCGTCGGTGCTTGCCAGGAGCGTCTCGACCGGGGTCAGCGGGGTGGGTTCGGGCGTCGGCTCGGCCGAAGGCCCGGGCGTCGTCGAGGTGTCGCTGTCAGCCGCGGGCGCCGGCGCACCGCGCGTGAGTGCCGCGATCGTGACGGTCGCGACCAGGATGACCACGAGCACGGTGGCCGCGATCGTCGCGACCAGGCGCCTCCGGCGCCGCACGCGGGCGCTGGCGCGCCGCCTTCCGTATCGACCCACCTGCGACATCACGTCCCCCTTCGCAGCGCCCCCGCGCCGAGGGCATCGTAGTCCTTCGGGCACGTCACGGCCGGCAGCGCGAGACCGCCGCGTCCTGATCGTGATACCCCGACGTGTCTCTCCCGCTATATTTTTCGGTATGCCGAAAAATCGTGCGGCGCTCGCTGGTGCGCTCCTCGCGGGGATGCTGGCGCTCGCCGCCGCGCTCACGGGATGCTCCGGCGGGGCCGCCGACAGCCCCGCGGACGATGATCGCCCGGTGGTGCTGACGACCTTCACCGTGCTCGCCGACATCGCGCAGAACGTCGCCGGCGACCACCTCCGCGTCGAATCGCTCACCAAGGCGGGGGCCGAGATCCACGGCTACGAGCCGACGCCCGGCGACGTCCGCCGCGCCGCCGATGCCGACCTCATCCTCGACAACGGGCTGGGCCTGGAGGCCTGGTTCGCGCAGTTCGTCGAGTCGGTCGACGTGCCGCACGTCGTCGTCTCGGAGGGCGTCGACCCGATCGACATCTCCGGTGACGCGTACGCGGGGCTGCCGAATCCGCACGCATGGATGAGTCCGGTCAACGCCGCGATCTACATCGACAACGTGGTGGCCGCCTTCGCCGATCTCGACCCCGACCACGCCGCCGACTATGCCGAGAACGGCGAGGCGTACAAGGCCGAGCTGCAGGCGGTCTACGACGATCTGCTCGCCGAGCTCGAGGCGGTGCCCGAGGCGCAACGCGTGCTCGTGACCTGCGAGGGGGCCTTCTCGTACCTCGCCCGCGATGCCGGGCTCGACGAGGCCTACATCTGGCCGGTGAATGCCGAGCAGCAGGCGACCCCGCAGCGGATAGCCGCCGTCATCGAGCGCGTCGACGACGATGACATCCCCGCGGTCTTCTGCGAGTCCACGGTGTCGGATCGTCCGATGCAGCAGGTCGTCGAGGCGACGGGCGCCGCCTTCGGCGGCACCCTCTACGTCGATTCCCTCTCCGAACCCGACGGACCCGTTCCGGCCTACCTCGATCTCCTCCGCCACGACGCCGAGCTGATCGCCGCGGGTCTGCGAGGGGAGGGCGGATGACGCAGCCCATCGAGGTCTCGGATGTCACCGTCCGCTACGGAGACGTCGTCGCGCTCCGCGACGTCTCGCTCGAGGTCGGCGCCGGCCGGGTCACCGGGCTCATCGGCATGAACGGGTCGGGAAAGTCGACCCTCTTCGCGGCGATCGTGGGGCGCCTGCGCCCCGAAAGCGGCACGGTCCGCATCGATGGCGCCGACCCGGCGCTCGCGCGCCGGCGCGGGATCGTCGGCTATGTCCCGCAGTCGGAGGCGGTCGACTGGACCTTCCCGGTCTCGGTGCGCGACGTCGTGATGATGGGCCGCTACGGCCGACTCGGCCCGATGCGCCGCCCGGGCGCCGCCGACCGCCGCGCGGTCGACGAGGCTCTGGCGCGCGTCGATCTCGACGGGCTCGCCGACCGGCAGATCGGCCGCCTCTCGGGCGGCCAGCGCAAGCGCGCATTCGTCGCTCGGGCGATCGCGCAGGATGCCGGCATCCTGCTTCTCGACGAACCCTTCGCCGGCGTCGACAAACGCTCGGAGGCGACCATCGTCGGCCTCCTCCGCGACCTCGCGGCGGCGGGCCGGACCGTCCTCGTCTCCACCCACGACCTGCACGCGCTCCCGGATCTCGCCGACGAGGCGGTGCTGCTGATGAATCGCGTCCTCTTCCACGGACCGGTCGCGCAGGCTCTCGAACCCGCGACCCTGGCGCGCGCTTTCGGGCTCGACGAGCCGCCCGCACAGCGGCAGCCCCGCGCTGAGGGGGGCGCCCCGTGACCCCGCTCGACATCCTTCTCGAGCCGCTGCAGTACGACTTCATGGTGCGCGCGCTCGCCACCACCGTCGTCGCCGCGATCGTGTGCGCGCTGCTGTCGTGCTGGCTGGTGCTCGTGGGCTGGTCGCTCATGGGCGACGCGGTCTCGCACGCGGTACTGCCGGGCGTGGTGCTCGCCTACGTCGTCGGAGCGCCCTTCGCCCTCGGGGCGCTGGTGTTCGGCCTCCTCGCCGTCGCGCTCATCGGGCTCATCCGCGGCACCAGTCGTGTCAAAGAGGATGCCGCGATCGGCATCGTCTTCACCACGCTCTTCGCCCTGGGGCTCGTGCTGATCTCGGTCACACCCAGCCAGACCGATCTCAGCCACATCATCTTCGGCAACATCCTCGGGATCTCCGACGCCGAGTTCGTGCAGATCCTCATCCTCGCCGTCGTCGCGTTCGCGGTGCTCATCGTCAAGCGTCGCGACCTGATGCTCTACGCCTTCGACCCGACGCACGCCTTCGCGATCGGACTGTCGCCGCGGGTTCTCGGCGCTCTCCTCCTCGGGGTGCTCGCCCTCACCGCTGTCGTCGCGCTGCAGGTGGTGGGCGTGATCCTCGTCGTGGCGATGCTCATCATCCCCGGTGCGACGGCGTACCTCCTCACCGACCGGTTCGGTCGCATGCTCGTCATCGCGCCGGTGATCTCGGCGGCCGCGTCGGTGATCGGCATCTACCTGAGCTACTGGTTCGATGCGGCATCCGGGGGGCTCGTCGTCCTCGTGCAGGGGGCGTTCTTCACTCTCGCCTACCTCTTCGCCCCGCGGCAGGGGATCATCGGCCGTCGCCTCGTGGCCCGGCGAACGAGCCGCGAGGCCAGCCGGCTCGGTGGTCAGGGCGTGTCGCCCGCGAGCACCCGCACGTCGGAGCCCTGACGCACGAACTTCAGCGGCGTGCCTTCGGGGAAGCGCTCGAGAAGGGCGGCGGGCATCCTCGGCTGCACCCGGAACGATACCGATGCGGCGAAGGCGCCCACGCCGCACCCGAGGAAGACCTGCCGCTGCGCCTCGCCGCCGCCGTCGCCGACGACCAGGAGGCATTCGTCGGTGCCGCCCCCGATCCACTCCTCGTTGCTGCTGAACACGGTGAGACCGTAGAACTCGTCGAATCCGCGCAGCGAGTCCGCCGGAATGCCGAGGAAGTCCGGCGGAGTGAAGCCGGGGTCTCGGGCGAGGGTGCCGACCTGCTGGCCGCCGCCGGTGCGCTCGACGGTGGTCGCGCCGGCGACGACGATGACGGCGCCGATCGCCGCCGCCGCGATGAGCGAGGCTGCCCAGGGTGCGCGTCGCCGGGGGAACCAGGCGCGAAGCGGCGGTCGTTCCTCGGCCGGGGGGAGTGGGGATGCCGCGGGCTCATCGCCGTCGGTCGTGGGCCGGTTCTCGGTCTTCGAGCCTGACGTGCCGGGCGTCTCGGGCGCCCCGCTCGCCTCGGGCGCTCCGGGTGCGGCGGGTACGGGGGTGGGGGCGGGCTCGGCCGCGGGCGGTGCGGATCCGTGCGTCGGCGGGCCCGAGTCATCCGTCCGCTCGTTGTTCCTCCGGAGGGCGGACTCGAGCGCACGCAGTCGTTCGACGGCGGCCGGATCGTCGGCGAGGTCGGCGTCGGGACCCCACGCGCGTTCCCGCAGGCGTCGGAGCTCTTCGTGGGTGGCGTCGAGGGTCATCCGCCGGCCCCGCCCGCTTCGACGGTCGTCTCCTGCCCGACGAAGACCCCGACCCGCGACCCGTCGAGCACGAATTGGAGCGGGGTGCCGACCGGGAACGCCGCGATGAGGTCGCGGGGAAGACCCGGCGACACCGTGAACTGCGCCGAGGCGGGGAACTCGCCCGCGCCGCACCCGACGAAGAGTCGCCCCTGGAACGCCTGCGACTGGTAGCTGATGTCGCCGCCGGCGGTGATGACGAGACACTCATCCGAACCCGGCCCGAGCCACTTCTGGTCGCTCGCCATGACGACCATGCCGTAGAAGTCCTCGAAGCCTCGGACCGAGGAGGCTTCGGGGTCCATGAACATCGGCGCCTGGAACTCCTCGTCGACGTTCAGGGTCGCGACCTGGCGGATGCCGCCGCCGTCGGCGGCGGCGCCCATCACCCCCGCCGTGATGCCCGCCCCGATGACGAGGGCGCCCACGAGCGAGGCCGCCCAGGTCGCGGCCGGCCGGGGTCGCCGCACGCGCCGCGGCTCGACGTCGTCCCCGGCGGTGGCGGCCGAGTCGGCGTCATCCTCATCGGCGGGAATCAGCAGGATGTCGGTGGCCGCGCCCGTTGCGGAGGTGTGCCGCGCCGCGGCGCCCGGGCCGGCCGGCGACGCCGGCGGCGGTGCGGGCGGGGGAGGAGGGGGGCTCGGCAGGGCGCGCGCCTCGAGTTCGTCGAGGCGCGCTGACGCTGCCGCGTCGAGATGGATGTCGGCGTCGGGGCTGAAGGCGCGCCGACGCAGGGAGCGGAGTTCCTCCGCCTCGCCGGCGTCGAGCGGCGCGGTGCCCCGTCGCGGACCGTCCTCCATGCCGTCAGCCTACGGCGGCGTGGAAGGGGTCGGGGCGGCGGATGAGGACGGGGCGAAGACCTGTCAGCCGGCGGCGGCGAGGGTCAGCGCGGGCTGAGGCTCGGCCTCAGGGCTCGTCGCGAACATGCGTGCGTCGAGATTGAGTCCGCCGGAAGAACTGGCTTCGGCCGCGAGCCGCTGCAGGAGGGGTCCGTCGATCTTCTCCGCGTCGACCGTGCTGAAGGTGAAGCGCAGCGGGATCGCCGGATGCAGCCAGAGCGTCGTACGCCCCGGGGCTTCGTCGTCGGTATGACGCCACGTGATCGTGAAGGATTCGTTCCGTCGGAGCTTCGTCGCCGCCAGCACCTTCACGTGCGCGAGCATGCGGTCAGGCATCGAGATGGCCTGTGTGTCGCTGCCGTAATACAAGTAACCCATGGTCCACTCCTTCGCCAGGCCCACCCAGCGTTTGGGATCGAGGTATCGACACCGGGAGCGAGCCAGTGGCAACAGGACAACGCTAACACAATGCTTCACCGATTTAATTAAATTCGTGTAATACTCAGGGTGTGAACCACACCGGACGAGTGTGGGCAGCAGGATGGAGGCGATGACGATCGCACGACAGCCATCCGCTCTGCGCCGGGCGCTTTCCGGGTATTCCGACGCACGCTCCGCCGCCTTCTCGCAGGCCCGCCGCGACCTCAACATGGGCGACGGCGATGCACGCGCACTGATGTTCATCTGCGAGCGCCCGGGCGTTCGCGCAGCCGACATCGCGGCATACCTCGGCATCACCGCAGCAGGGGCAACAGCCCTCATCGACCGACTGGTCGAGCGCGGCGTCGCGACCCGCGACTACGACCCGGACGATCGCCGCGTCATCCGGATCAATCCCGCCATCGATCTCTCGGATGCCCCGTGGTCATCGCTCTGCCGCTTCGACGACGACTTCGACGAGGCGGTGTCGCTCCGCGACGTGGCGCGTGTCGAGGAGCTGTCGACGCTCCTCGACGACCTCACCGCCGCGGTCACCTCACGCTGAGACCGGGGGTCCGGCTAGGGCTGGTCGCCCTCGATGTATTCCGCCGACTTGCGCTCGAGAAACCGGCAGAGTCGCGCGACGTAGGTGAGATCCTCGGCGAGGGCGCTGACCTGTTCGGGAGGCATCGACACCGGAGTGTCGCGCGGTTCGAAGCTCACCAGCCAGCGGGTCGAGCCGGGTTGCTCGGGTCGGATCGCGGTCGTCGTGGAGAGTCGCTCGAACTTCACCCCGACGAGGCCGGTGTCCGCTCCGTCCGCCCCGTCCTGCGGGATCACGCGCACTGTGCCCGCGAAGCCGGCGTGGTCGCCGGAGGCGAGGAACTCCTCCAACCATGCCTGGAGGGTGGCGGCGTTGCGGAAGGGCATGAGGAAACCGTTCGGGTCGAGGACGCGTCACCTGGATTATGCGTCATCACAAGCGCTGGTGTCGCAGAAATCTGTCGACGTCGCAGCGGAGCGCCGGACTTCTGCGACATCCGTGCGGTTCTGCGACCGAACGTCCGCCGTGGCCCGTCAGGGAGAATGAAGAAACCCCCGTGCGTAGAAGCCACACGAGGGTCCCAGTGGCTCCGACGGGCGTCGATCCCGTGACCTCACGATTTTCAGTCGTGCGCTCTACCAACTGAGCTACAGAGCCGCGCGGCATCCGTATCGCGAACGACGCGATGCCACGTCCTAAACGAAGGGCCCTCTCGAAAGAAGGCCCGCCGCTTGGAGCGACCCTGACGGGACTTGAACCCGCGACCTCCGCCGTGACAGGGCGGCACGCTAACCAACTGCGCTACAGGGCCATGCTTATTCAATTGTGCCTTACGGAGTGACCCCAACGGGATTCGAACCCGTGCTACCGCCGTGAAAGGGCGGCGTCCTAGGCCGCTAAACGATGGGGCCGGATGAACGAACCCGGAGGCTCACTCGCCGACGCCCAAGCATACGCAATCCCCGGCGCTTGCGCCAATCGAGCTCTCCGATGCGGTGTCGCCCCGCGCGTCGCGCGTGTGAGAGGGGGGTTCACGACGACACTGGGCCGGACGGTCGCACCGGAATCGACGAGCACGATTCCGGTGATCACCGTTGCGATTGTGACTGATGTTGCTAGTGTGATGCACGTCTACTTCTGCCTGTGTGCGAAGGAGAGGGCCTGTGGACTCCGACGCGATGCATGACGACTGCGGCTGCGCGCCCACGGCGCGTGAGAAGGCGATGCTCTGGCCCGACCTCAGCCGCCGCGGCCTTCTCGGTCTTGGCATCGTCGGTCTCGCCGCGGCGAGCGCGTTGGCGGGTCCGACCCTCGCTCCCGCCTTCGCCGTCGACTACCCGTCATGGGACGACGTCGAGCGCGCCAAGCAGAACGAGGGCGCGAAGGCCGCCGAGATCACCCGCATCGAGGGGCTCATCGCCGGTCTCGCTGCGGATGTCGCCGCCAAGCAGGCAGAAGCGGTCCGGGCGGGCGACGAGTACTACGAGGCGCAGCAGGCCTTCTTCGAGGCCGCGTACCGCGCCGATGAGCTGCAGCGGCAGGCGGACGAGCAGGCCGAAAAGGCCACGGATGCCGCCAACAAGGCCGGACGCGTGGCTGCCGAGCTCTACCGGAACGGCGGCGACGACACCTCGCTCGAGCTGTTCTTCGCCGGTTCCGCCGCCACGGCCGATGATCTGCTCGCCAAGCTCGGCACGATGGACAAGCTCGTCGAGCGCAACCGCGGGGTCTACGCCGAAGCGATCACTGCCCGCGATTCGGCGCAGAGCCTGAGCGACCAGGCCGCCGTGCAGCGCGCCGAGCGCGACCGCCTGCAGAAGGAGGCGGAGCAGAAGATGGTCGCCGCGCAGGAGGCGGCCGCCGCGGCTGAGGCGGCCCTCGCAGCGCAGCAGACGCACCGCGTCGAGCTCGAGGCCCAGCTCGCGGCCCTTCGTGACACGACCGCCAAGACGATCGCCGACTACCAGGCCGGCGTCGAGGCCCGTCGCAAGGCCGAAGAAGAGCGCAAGCGCCGCGAGGAGGAAGAAGCCCGCGCCCGCGCGGCCGAGGCCGCCCGCCTCGCTGAGGAGGAGCGCAAGCGTCGCGAAGCCCAGCAGAATAGCGGCGGTGGCGGTGGTGGCGGCGGTGGCGGCGGCGGTGGCGGCGGCGGGAACGGCGGCGGCGTCGTCGGAACCGGCTGGGCTCGTCCGTCGTCGGGATGGCGGTCCTCGGGCTACGGCTCGCGCGCATCCCAGTGCGGATCGCAAGGATGCTCGAGCTCCTTCCACTACGGCGTCGACCTGGCCGCCGGGTGCGGAGCGGGCATTTTCGCCGCGTCCGCCGGACGCGTCACGTACTCCGGCTGGAACGGCGGCTACGGCAACTTCATCCGCATCGACCACGGCGGCGGCATCGCCACCGGATACGCCCATCTGAGTTCGATCTACGTCGGCTACGGCCAGTGGGTCAACGCCGGCCAGCTCATCGGCGCCGAGGGCAACACCGGCCGATCATTCGGCTGCCACCTCCACTTCGAGTGCTATGTCAACGGTGCCACGGTGAACCCCATCTATTTCATGGCAGATCGCGGTATCGGCGTCTGAATCAAGAAGAGCGGATGCCGTGGCATCCGCTCTTCTCGTCATCCCGCGGGCGATCAGTCCAGCGTGTTCGGCGACTCGCCCTCACCCTGGGTGCGGGTCTCGCCCTCGTGCTCTTCGAAGCGCACGAAGGCCTCACTCACCAGGCGCTCGGCCTCGGCGGCATTCGCCCACTGGTCGACCTTGACCCACTTGTTCGGCTCGAGGTCCTTGTAGTGCTCGAAGAAGTGCCCGATCTCGTTCTTGGTGTACTCGGGAATGTCGTCGACGTCCTGGATGTGCGCCCAACGCGGGTCCTTCGCCAGCACCGCGACGACCTTGTCGTCGCCGCCCGCCTCATCGACCATCTTCAGCACGCCGACCGGGCGGACCTTCGCGAGGATGCCGGGCATGAGGTCCTGGTCGAGCAGCACCAGCACGTCGAGCGGGTCGCCGTCTTCGCCGAGGGTGTTCTCGAAGAACCCGTAGTTGGTCGGGTACCCCATCGGGGTGAAGAGGATGCGGTCGAGGAAGACCCGTCCGGTGCCGTGGTCGACCTCGTACTTGATCTTGCTGTTGCGCGGGATCTCGATGACGGCGTCGTATGCGCCCATGCCTGTGCTCCTTCAGAACGGTGGGTGGCCGGCGACCAGCCTAGCCGGGGCACCCTCTGCGCTCAGGATCGTCGCAGCTGCACGATCGAGACCACGGCGATCGCGAGGCCGGCGATGATCATGACCCAACCGAGCACCGGTCCGCCGTTGGTGAGGAGTGCGGCGACGCCGACGATGGCGAAGAGCAGCGAGACGACGAGGCCGATGATCATGTACAGCCGGTAACGGGTTCGACCCATCTCGGATTCGGATTCCATGGCCACAACGTAGAGCCCCGCGTGCGCGCTGTCGACGGTCGCCACGCCGTCGATGGGTAGCGTGGAGGCGTGACGCTGCGACCCTCGCTCGACCCGGCGGTGGCCGCGGTGCGGCTCGCCGTACGCAAAAGCCTCGAGGTGGTGACCGACGGTCATTCTGTGATCATCGGTCTCTCCGGCGGCGCCGACTCGCTCGCCCTCACCGCTGCGACGGTCTTCGAGGCCGCACGGCGCGGGATCAGGGTGGTCGCGATCACGGTCGACCACGGTCTCCAGCACGGGTCGGAGGATGCCGCGGACGCGGCCCGACGCGCCGCAGAGGCCTCGGGTGCCACGGCCCGCGTGGTGCGGGTGGAGGTGGCGGCCACCGGCGGGCCGGAGGCCGCGGCGCGCGATGCGCGCTACGCGGCGCTCCGGGCGGCCGCTCGCGAGGAGGCCGCCGCGGCGATCCTCATCGGCCACACCCTCGACGACCAGGCCGAGACGGTGCTGCTCGGGCTCGCCCGCGGCTCGGGCGCGGCGAGCCTGCAGGGCATGGCCGCGGCATCCGATCTCGAGGGCGTGCCGCTGCTGCGGCCCCTCCTGGCTCTGCGGCGCGAGACCACCCGGGCGGCGTGCGCGGCGCTCCGGTTGGTGCCGTGGGACGACCCGCACAACGCCGATCCGCGCTTCGCGCGCGTGCGGGTGCGGGAGCGGGTGCTGCCGGTGCTCGAGGCCGAGCTCGGCCCGGGTATCGCCGAGGCGCTCGCGCGCACCGCCGAACAGCTGCGCGAGGACGCGGAGGCCTTCGACGAGATGATCGACGAGACGATCGAAGACATCGTCGAGCACGCCGAGGCCGGCATCGCGGTGTCGGTCGCGGCCCTCGCCGCCAACCCACCGGCGCTCCGGCACCGCATCATCCGCCACGTCGTGGCCGCCGAGTTCGGTGCGAGCCTCACCCGCGTGCAGACGCTCGAGGTCGCGCGCCTGGTCACCGACTGGTCGGGGCAGGGACCCATCGACCTCCCCGCGTGCCGCGCCGCGCGCGTCGGTGGTCGCGTGGTCTTCACCGCACGCTGACCGAGCAGTCCTCCCGCCGCTCGGGCGTTCACACGCGGCGACGTAAGCTGGAGGGCATGCGCGCGGCTGACATCGAAGGCGACATCACCCGGGTTCTCGTCACCGAGGAGGAGATCCGCACCAAGCTCGATGAGATCGCGGCGCAGGTCGCCGCGGATTACGCGGGCAAGGACGTGGTCCTCGTCGGGGTGCTCAAGGGCGCGATCATGGTGATGGCGGACTTCTCCCGCGCTCTGCCGGTGTCGTACCCGATGGACTGGATGGCGGTGTCGTCCTATGGCGCCGGAACCCGCTCGAGCGGTGTGGTGCAGATCCGGAAGGACCTCGACACCGACCTGCACGACAAGCACGTGCTGATCGTCGAGGACATCATCGATTCCGGCCTCACGCTCCGCTGGCTGCTGGACAACTTCGCCTCCCGCGGGGTCGCCTCCGTCGAGGTCTTCGCGCTCTTCCGTAAACCGGATGCCGCGAAGGTGCACGTGGACTGCAAGTACGTCGGATTCGACATCCCGAACGACTTCGTCATCGGGTACGGGCTCGACTTCGCTGAGAAGTATCGCAACCTGCGCGACGTCGCGGTGCTCGCGCCGCACGTCTACGCCTGACGCGCTACCCGATCCCGCATCGATTCCGCCCACGACGAACGCACAGGCCGGGCATAGAGAGCCCGCGATACCCTGAATCCACCGTTGCCGCGGCTCCCGTCACGCCCACGGCTCGTCGAGGAAGGGATCGGGCCCCGCCCGCACCATGAACCTGAAGAAGATCACCCGGAATCCCCTGTTCTACATCGTGCTGATCGGGATCTTCCTGATCGTGGGCTTCTCGCTGATCTCGAGCCTGGGCGGTGCGAAGCAGATCTCCACGCAGGAGGGTCTGGAACTCCTCGACGGCGGCACGGTGACCGAGGTCCTCAACACCGACGGCGACCAGCGCGTCGACCTCACCCTCGCCGAGCCCTACGAGGGTGCGACCGAGGTGCAGTTCTACTACGTCCAGGCCCGCGCCGAAGAGGTCGTGAACGCCATCAACGCCGCCGACCCCGAGGACGGCTTCGACGACTCGGTGCCGCAGCCGTCGTGGTTCGACGGATTCCTGTCGCTGATGATCCCGCTGCTGCTGCTGGGTCTGCTGTTCTGGTTCCTGCTCTCCAGCGCCCAGGGTGGCGGCAACAAGGTCATGCAGTTCGGCAAGTCGCGCGCGAAGCTCGTGACCAAGGAGATGCCGCAGGTCACCTTCGTCGACGTCGCCGGTGCCGATGAGGCCATCGAGGAGATGCAGGAGATCAAGGACTTCCTCAAGGACCCCGCCAAGTTCCAGGCGGTCGGTGCGCGCATCCCGAAGGGCGTGCTGCTGTACGGCCCTCCCGGGACGGGCAAGACGCTGCTGGCCCGCGCCGTCGCGGGTGAGGCGGGCGTCCCCTTCTACTCGATCTCGGGCTCGGACTTCGTCGAGATGTTCGTCGGCGTCGGCGCCAGCCGCGTGCGCGACCTGTTCAACCAGGCCAAGGAGAACGCTCCCGCGATCATCTTCATCGACGAGATCGACGCCGTCGGCCGCCACCGTGGCGCCGGCATGGGCGGCGGTCACGACGAGCGCGAGCAGACCCTGAACCAGATGCTGGTGGAGATGGACGGCTTCGACCCGAAGGCGAACGTCATCGTCATCGCGGCGACGAACCGTCCCGACATCCTCGACCCGGCACTTCTGCGACCCGGCCGCTTCGACCGCCAGATCGGCGTCGACGCGCCCGACCTCAAGGGCCGCCAGAAGATCCTGCAGGTGCACGGTCGCGGCAAGCCCCTCGCCGACAGCGTCGACCTCGAGGTCGTCGCCCGCAAGACCCCGGGCTTCACCGGCGCCGACCTCGCGAACGTGCTGAACGAAGCGGCGCTGCTGACCGCCCGCTCCAACGCCCAGCTGATCGACAACCGCGCGCTCGACGAGGCGATCGACCGTGTCATCGCCGGGCCGCAGCGGCGCACCCGTGTCATGCGCGACAAGGAGAAGCTGATCACCGCGTATCACGAGGGCGGGCACGCTCTGGCTGCCGCGGCGATGAACCACACCGACCCGGTGACGAAGGTGACGATCCTGCCGCGCGGCAAGGCCCTCGGCTACACGATGGTGCTGCCCCTCGACGACAAGTACTCCGTCACCCGCAACGAGCTGCAGGACCAGCTCACCTACGCCATGGGCGGCCGCGTCGCCGAGGAGATCGTCTTCCACGACCCCACCACCGGCGCCTCGAACGACATCGAGAAGGCCACGAGCATCGCCCGCAAGATGGTGACCGAGTACGGGATGACCACGCAGGTCGGCCCGGTCAAGCTCGGCCAGTCCTCGGGTGAGGTGTTCATGGGCCGCGACATGGGTCACGGCCGCGACTTCAGCGAGCGCATCGCCGAGCGGGTCGACGCCGAGGTGCGCGCGCTCATCGAGCAGGCGCACAACGAGGCCTACGAGGTCATCAACGCCAATCGCGACGTCCTCGACAAGCTCGCCCTGGCGCTCCTCGAGAAGGAGACGCTGGACCACATCGAACTCGCCGAGATCTTCTCCGACATCAGCAAGCTCCCGCCACGTCCGCAGTGGCTTTCCAGCAGCGACCGGCCCGTGTCGACTCTTCCCCCAGTCGACGTGCCGAGACGCGCGGAGCCCGCGGGCGTGGCGGCTTCTGTCGAAGCGGACGAGCCTGCCGCCGAGAAGGCGCCGCGTCGCCGGCCGAGCGGACAGGCGCGCCCGGCGACCGCGTAGGCTCGGCCTGTGGCCGTTGACCGAGAGCGCGTCGCCGCGCTCGTGACCGAGCTTCTGTCCGCGATCGGGGAGGACCCCGATCGTCCGGGACTGAAGCTCACGCCGCAGCGCGTCGCCGACGCCTACACCGAGTTCTTCTCCGGCGTCGGGGCGGACCCCGCCGAGCCGCTCTCGCACACCATCTCGGTCAGTCGCGGTCCTGCGCCCGACACGCTGCCATCGGGCGCGGTGATGCTCCGCGACATCCACTTCCGCTCGGTCTGCGAGCACCACCTGCTGCTCTTCCGCGGCAAAGCCCACATCGCCTACCTGCCGGGGGAGCAGGTGGTGGGTCTGGGTGCCCTGCCGAAGGTCGTCGACGTGCTCGCCTCGCGCCCGCAGGTGCAGGAACGACTGGGCGAGCAGATCGCCGACACCATCTGGGACGCGCTCGACACCCGCGGCGTGCTCGTCGTGCTCGAGGCGACCCACGGGTGCGTCACCTTCCGGGGAGAGCGTCAGCGGGATGCCTCCACGGTGACGATCGCCGCGCGCGGCGAATTCACCGACCCGATCTCGCGGACCGAGCTGATGCTGCTCATGGGGGCACCGCGCGAATGACCGTCGTCATGGGCATCGTCAACGTCACGCCCGACTCCTTCAGCGACGGCGGCCGCTACTTCGCGCAGGACGCCGCGATCGCGCGCGGCCGCGTCCTGCGTGCTGCCGGCGCCGACATCCTCGACATCGGCGGGGAGTCGACCCGTCCCGGCGCCGACCGGGTCGAGCCGCGTGTCGAGCAGGAGCGCGTGCTTCCCGTCATCCGGGCGCTGGCCGCCGAGGGCGCGACGGTGAGCATCGACACCATGAACGCCTCCACCGCCATCGCCGCCGTCGAGGCCGGGGCCGCGATCGTCAACGACGTCTCGGGCGGCCTCGCCGACCCGGAGATGCTCGCCGCCGTCGCCGGGTCGGGCGCCGAGGTCGTGATCGGTCACTGGCGGGGGCCCTCGAGCGACATGTACGCGCGGGCCGAGTACCGCGACGTCGTCCGCGAGGTCGTCACCGAGCTCGCGGCGCGTCTGGAGGCCGCGGCGGTCGCCGGCATCGCGCCGTCGCGCGTCATCCTCGATCCGGGCATCGGGTTCGGCAAACGCGGCGACCAGAACTGGGCGGTGCTGCGCGGGCTCTCCCGCATCCTCGGCATCGGCCCCCGGGTGCTCATCGGCACGAGCCGCAAGCGGTTCCTCGCCGAAACGCTCGTCTCCGGCGGCGCCGACCTGTCGTCGACCGCGACGCAGGGCGAGGCATCCGAAGATCGGCGCGACCTGGCCACGGCCGTCACGAGTGCGCTCGCCGCGCGTGAGGGGGTGTGGGGCGTGCGCGTGCACGACGTGCGCGCCACCCGCGACGCGCTGCTCATCGCCGAGGCGTGGGAGGGAGACCGCCGGTGGACGGCGACACGATCACGCTGACGGGCCTGCGGGTCTTCGGGTACCACGGCGTCTACGACGACGAGCGGCGCGACGGCCAGGACTTCGTCATCGACCTGACTCTGACGCTCGACACCCGCCCGGCGGCGACCAGCGACGACGTCTCCGACACCGTGCACTACGGCGAGCTCGCCGAAGAGGTCGCCGCCATCGTCGCGGGCGACCCGGTGAACCTGCTCGAGACGCTCGCCGACCGCATCGCCCGCGCCGTGCTCGAGCGCCCGCTCGTCTCGGTCGCGCGTGTCACCGTTCACAAGCCGCAGGCCCCGATCCCGCTGACCTTCACCGATGTGTCGGTGACGATCACGCGCGCGCGGACCGAAACAGGAGGGCACCCCCATGAGTCGTCGACTGGCTGAGGGTCTGAAGACGGATGCGACGCCCCGGCGTCACGACGAGGCGGTCGCCGTCGTCGCGCTCGGATCGAACCTGGGTGATCGCGCCGCCATTCTCGACGCGGCGCTGACCGACCTCGCCCGGCTGCCGCTCGTCACCCATGTGAAGACCGCCACGCCCATCGAGTCGGTGGCCCTGACACCGGAGGGACCGGACGCCGACGCCCCCGCCTACCTCAACTCGGTGGCACTGCTCACCACGCGCCTCGCACCGACCGTGCTGCTCGGCTACCTGCACGCCATCGAAGCGCGGCACGGTCGGGAGCGGGGGGTCCGCTGGGCCGACCGCACGCTCGACCTCGACCTCATCGCCTACGGCGAGGTGACCAGCGACGGTCCGGTGCTGATCCTCCCGCATCCGCGGGCGGCGGAGCGGGACTTCGTCCTCGAGCCCTGGCTGCAGGTCGACCCCGACGCGGTGCTTCCCGGGGCCGGCCGCGTCGCCGACATCCTCGCCCGCCTGCGGGAACCCTCGTGAGGCGCACGCGGCCGCTCGTCCTCGTCATCGTCGCCGTCCTCGGCGTCGCCGTCGGATTCGCGATCGACCAGGCACTCACCTCGGCGGGGCGGGCGACCTTCACCCCGGCGGTGTCCCTGCCGATCCTCCTGGTGCTGCTGGCTGCCGTGGTCGTGGCCCTCGCGGTGCCGATCCGCCGCGCCACGCGCGGAACCGCCGCACCGGTCGATCCCTTCCGCGCGCTTCGTATCGCGGTGCTGGCGAAGGCGTCGAGCCTGGTCGGGGCGATCGTGACGGGAATCGCGGGGGGCTTGGCTCTGTTCCTGCTCACCCGCCCCGTTCCGCCCTCGCTAGGCTCGTTGGGGGCCGTCATCGCGACGGCCCTGTGCGCGGTGCTGCTGGTGGTCGCGGGCCTGGTCGCAGAGCAGTTCTGCACGATCCGGAAGGATGACGATGACGAACAGCCCGGAGGCTCCGACCCCGGACTCCAACCCGGCGGACACTGAGCCGGCCGCCGTGGCCTTCGACGGAGCGCCGACCGCGCCGGCACCGCCGGCGACCGTGCCGCTCGGCGCCGACGAGGTCCGGCAGGACGACTTCGACCCCGGGGTGTTCGCCACCGGCACCTTCGATCGTGTCGTCGAGCCGCGTTCGGAGAACCGTCTCCCCCTCGGTGACGGCACCTGGTACCAGCTGGCGAAGGCCTACGTGCAGGTACAGCTGATCACGACCGGCTTCTTCTTCGCCCTGGTGCTCGTCGGCGGTCTCGTCGCGGTGTTCGCGTTCGACCTCCGCTGGCTGATGATCCCGGCCGGGATTCTGCTCGTGATCCTCGCCGCGGTTCTCATCGTCACTCCCCGCCAGGCGCGGTCGTACGGTTATCAGCTCCGTCGCGATGACCTCGTCTTCCGCCGGGGCATCCTGTGGCAGCGCATCGTGGCCGTCCCCTACGGCCGGATGCAGCTGGTGGACATCACCCACGGCCCCCTCGATCGCGGCTTCGGCATCGCTCAGCTGAAGATCGTCACCGCGGCCGCCGTGTCGGGGGTCACGCTGCCGGGTCTCACGCAGGAGGCCGCCGAGCAGCTGCGCGACACCCTCATCGACGTCGCCGAGACCCGCCGGACGGGACTGTGACCAGCGCTCCCGCGCCGACCCGGTCGCCGCTCAGCGACGGCGACTGGCACCGCCTGCATCCGCTCACGCCGCTTCTGCGGGGCGGGCTGACGCTCGTCATCATCGCGGGCATCCTCATCGCGAATTTCCGCGACCGCCTCATCCAGGGGGTCGTGCCGATCTTCGTCCCCGAGGTCGACCCGGGCGATTTCGAGACCGGTGATCCGCTGGACTTCATCTTCGAGCGCGGGCTCATCCTCGCCGCCCTCGGCGCGGTGATCGTGGTCGTCATCGTGCTCGTCGGCGTCTTCTACCTGTCGTGGCGGTTCCACACCTTCCGCATCACCGGGGACGATGTCGAGGTGCGCAGCGGTGTGATGTTCCGCACGCAGCGGCGCGCGCCGCTGGATCGGGTGCAGGGGGTCAACCTGACAAGGCCCATGATCGCCCGGCTCATGGGCATGGCCAAGCTCGAGGTCGTCGGCGCGGGCACCGACGGCAACGTCAAGCTCGAGTACCTCTCCACCGCCAATGCCGAGGCGGTGCGGGCCGACATCCTCCGCCTCGCCTCGGGGCGCCGTCTGGCAGAGGCCCGCCAGGCGGCCGCGACGGCGGGTGGCGGTCGGGTGTCGGCAGCCGCGTCGACCGTCGCCGCCGGGCTGACCGAGATGATCGACGGGGCGGAGGATCCCGCCGACGAGCCCGAGTCGGTGGTGAAGATCCCCGTGGGGCGCCTCATCGCGTCGCACCTCCTCGACGGTTCGCTCCTGTTCCTCATCGTCCTCGTCGCGGCGATCGTGGTGGCCTCGATCCTCGGGACGCCGTGGCTGCTGCTGACCGCCATCCCGGCGCTGCTCGGTTTCGGGGCGTACTGGGTGCGCACCATCACGAGGTCGCTGCGGTACTCGATCGCCCCCACCTCGAGCGGTGTGCGCATCACCTTCGGCCTGTTCACCACCGTCACCGAGACGCTGCCGCCCGGCCGCATCCACGCCCTCGAGATCAGCCAGCCGATCCTGTGGCGGCCGGCCGGATGGTGGGCGATCACGGTCAATCGGCTGTCCGGACGAGGTCTGGAAGCCGCGGGGACCGATCAGTTCGCCACCGTCCTCCCCGTGGGCAACCGCACCGACGTCGAGCGCGTCCTGCAGCTGCTGCTGCCGCACCTGCCGCGCGAGGAATGGCCGCTGGTGTTCCAGCACGGGGTGCTCGGGCCAGAGGAGGGCGACCCCTACGTGACCACGCCGCGCCGCGCCGGGTGGCTTCGGCCCACCAGTTGGCGGCGCAACGGCGCCTTCCTCACGCCCGACGTGCTGTTCGTGCGCCGCGGGTTCGTCTGGCGCAAGCTCGCGCTCTTCCCGCTGGCGCGCATGCAGAGCCTCGCCATCGCGCAGGGACCCGTCGACCGTGCGGTCGGTGTCGCCAATCTGCAGGTGCACACCGTCATCGGCCGCGTGAGCGGGTCGCTCGGCATCATCGATCGGGATGACGCGGTGTCGCTGTTCGAGCGCACCGAAGCCGCGGCGATCGCGGCGGCGGCGTCCGACCGCAGCCACCGGTGGGCGGGGGACGAACCGTTCGATGAGGTCACGGCGACCTCCGGAGTCGCCGCCGCGCCGCCGGAGGGACGCGGACCGGTCGAAGCGACCGACTCGCGCCGCACCGAAGAGGTGTCGCCGTGAGACGTGACGGACGACTCGGCGTGGGCATCATCGGGGCGGGCCGGGTCGGCCCGGTGGTGGGCGCCGCCCTCCGCGGCGCCGGTCACGCCATCGTCGGCATCACCGCCGGCTCCGACCGCGACCGCGTCGACGCGGTACTGCCCGATGTGCCCGTGCTCGACCCGGTCGAGATCATCGCGGGGAGCGACCTGGTCGTGGTCGCCGTTCCGCGCGCGGAGCTTCCGGGCCTCGTCGCGGGCCTCGCCGCACTGGACGCCTGGCGGCCGGGCCAGCTGGTGATGCACACCGACGCCTCCTACGGCATCGAGGTGCTCCAGCCCGCCACGGTGCGCGGCGCCATCCCGTTGGCGATCCATCCCGCGATCGCCTTCACCGGGTCATCCATCGATCTGCGGCAGTTGACCCACGCCTACGCGGCGGTCACAGCGCCGGCGCCCGTGCTCCCGATCGCCCAGGCGCTGGCGGTGGAGCTCGGCTGCGAACCGGTCGAGGTGGCCGAAGATCAGCGGTCGACGTACGCCGAGGCGATCTCGACCGCGACGGAGTTCTCGCGCTCGATCATCGCCCAGGCGGCGGGTCTGCTCTCCCGCGCCGGGGTCGACGATCCCGGGCGCTACCTGTCGAGCCTCGTGCACACCACGATCGACCACGCCCTGACGCGCGCCGACGCCCCGGTGATCGATCCGCCCGCGGTCTGACCCCACCCCCCGCAACGCGAGGGTGCACCCCCCACGCGCGAGGGTGCACCCCCTACGCGTGGGGGTGCACTCGCCACGCGTGGAGGTGCATTCGCCACGCGTGGGGGTGCACTCGCCACGCGCGTCAGCCGCGGAGCGCGGACAGCTCGGCGAACTCCTCGTCGGTCAGCTCGATGACGGCGCCCTGCATGTTGTCCTCGAGGTGGGCGACGCGGGACGTGCCGGGGATCGGGAGCATGACGGGCGAGCGCTTCAGAAGCCACGCGAGCGCGATCTGCGCGGGCGTCGCGCCCTTCTGCGCAGCGATGTCGGTGAGCGGCGAGTCGGCGCCGGTGAGACCGCCGGTCGCGAGCGGGAACCACGGGATGAACCCGATGCCCTGCTCCTCCGACCAGTCGAGAAGGTCTTCCGCGTCGCGGGTCTGCAGGTTGTAGAGGTTCTGGACGGTGACGATCTCGGCGATCTTCTGCGCCTCCTTCACCTCGTCGATGGTGACCTCCGACAGGCCGATGTGGCGGATCTTGCCCTCGTCCTGCAGCGCCTTCAGCTCGCCGACCTGGTCTTCGAGCGGCACCTTCGGGTCGATGCGGTGCAGCTGGAAGAGGTCGATGCGCTCGAGGCCGAGGCGGCGGAGGCTCATCTCGGCGCCCTGGCGCAAAAACTCCGGCCGTCCGAGCGGCGGCCAGACGTTCGGGGCGGTGCGGGTCAGGCCCGACTTGGTCGCGATGACGACATCGTCGGCGTAGGGGTGAAGCGCCTCCTTCAGGAGCTCCTCGGCGACGTAGGGGCCATACGACTCGGCGGTGTCGAAGAAGTTCACGCCGAGCTCGACCGACCGGCGCAGAACGCGGATGGCCTCGTCGTGGTCCTTCGGCGGGCCCCAGACGCCGGGTCCGGTCAGCTGCATGGTCCCGTAGCCGAGGCGGTTGACCTCGAGGTCGCCGCCGATGCGGAAGGTGCCGGATGACTGCGCGGGCTGCGTGATGTTCGTCATGAAGGAGTGCAGCGCACCGTGGCGCCCGAGCATTCCCGGGCGCCACGGAGATGCTCAGTCCTCGTCCCAGGGGAGCTTCACCAGCGGCAGCACATACACCCGTCCCGCGATCGCGGTCGGGTGCGTGGTCATCAGCCCCGCGACGTCGTCGATCGACTCCGCGGTGATGACGTCGTACCCGGCGAACCACTCGGTGAACTCGGGGAAGGGGCCGTCGGTGATGAGGGCACGGCCGTCGCGGACGACCACCGACTTCGCCTGATCGGCCGGCGCTGTCGGGGCGCCGCTCTGCAGCATCCCCTTCTTCTCGCCTTCGGCGAGCCAGCCTTCGAGCATGCGCTGGTCTTCCTCGCGGGTGATATCGGTGCCGGTGGGGTCGGTCATGTGGATGACCAGGTACCTGTTGCTCATCTGCTCCTCTTTCGTGTGGTGATGCGGGGCCTGAACGACCCTCTCGGACAAGCGACGATCAGGGGGCGCTGAATACGACACCCGGTGGATGATTCATCCGGGCGATGTCGCATCGACGCCGTCGCGGCGCGCGGTCAGGAGCTCCGCCATCGCGGCGGTCGGCGCGAGGGAGATCGCGCGTTCGTACGCGTCGAGGGCTTCGACGGGTGCGCCGCTCGACGCCAGCAGGTGGGCCCGGACGGCGTGGAAGGCGTAGTGCCCGGCGAGGTCGTCTTCGCGCCGCTCGAGGACGATCAGGCCCGCCTCGGGGGAGTCGGCCTCGGCGACGGCGATGGCGTGATTGACGCCCACCATGGGGCTCGGGTCGACGCGCACGAGCATCTCGTAGAGCGCGACGATCTGCGACCAGTCGGTGCTCCCGGCATCGGGGGCGTGCGCGTGGACGAGATGGATGGCGGCGAGCAGCTCGAAACGGCCGAGACGGATGCCGGTGGCGCGGGCTCGTCGCATCCGCTCGCCGAGGAGCGCGTCGGCCTCCGCGATCAGGTCGCGGTCCCACGCTCCGCGGTCTTGCTCGGCGAGGGTCACGAGTGCGCCGTCGGCGCTGATCCGGGCGGGGGTGCGGGCGATCGAGGCGAGGAGGAGGGCGAGGAGCCCGGTGACGTCGCCGTCGCCCGGGAGCAGTGCGTGCAGTTGGCGCGCGAGCCGGAGCGCTTCGGCGAGGAGGTCGAGGCTCAGCCGGTCGGGGGCGTCGCTGGTCGCGGCGTAGCCCTGCGTGTACATCAGCGAAAGCACCGCGACCACGGCGGCGGCGCGATCGGGAAGGTCGCTCGCCTCGGGAACCCGGAACGGGACGCGTGCCGCGCCGATCTTCGCCTTCCCCCGCGTGATCCGCTGCGCGATCGTCGTCGGCGGCACGAGGAACAGGCGCGCGATCTGTTCGACGGTGAGACCGACGATCACACGGAGGGTCAGGGCCACCCGGGTCTCGAGGCCGAGGAGCGGATGACAGCACGCGAAGAGCAGCCGCAGGCGATCGTCCGCGACCGCGCCCACCGGTTCAGCGGGGGAGTCGTCGGCGAGCAGCACGGCCTCTCGATGCTTGTCGTCACGCCGGGCCTCGCGCCGGAGGCGGTCGATGGCCCTCCGATGTGCGGTCGTCGTGATCCAGGCGCCCGGGTTCGGGGGCACACCGTCGGCGGCCCACCGCTCCACGGCGACGGCGAATGCTTCGGCGGCGACCTCCTCTGCGAGATCGAGGTCGCCGAAGCGGCGGGCGAGCCCGGCGACGATCCGCCCCCATTCCGCGCGGTGGACCTCGGCGAGCGCGACGTCGGCGTCCGTCGACTCCGATGCGTCGCCGTCATCCGGATGCTCCGCCTCCAGGCGCTCGCTCATGTCGTCCTCCTTCGCGGAGACCCTTTCAGATGTTCGGCGAGGGCGGAATCGTCGATTCGACAGGAGGGCGCTGCCGGACTGCCTCGCGGCACGCGCGCGACCTTCAACCCGTGGCCGCGCGACGGGCGTACGCCCGCACTTTCATCCTGTTGCCGCAGGTGGCCATCGAGCACCACTTCGCGGTGCCGGGTCGGCTGTGATCGACGAGGAACAGGTTGCACTCCTCGTTCGCACAGGGGCGGAGGCGGCCGGGGAGGTCTGTCATCACCCGCGACCACGCGAGGACCGTCTCGACCGCGAGACGATCGTCGTCGGAGACGCGCAGATCCCACCTCACGCCGTTGCTGGTCACGCGTGGCGTCTGGGTGACGGCGTCGAGCGCACGTGCCAGCTCACCGTCGGTGGCATTCTCTTCGCCGCGGATGACGGCGTGCAGAGCCGACCGCACGCGACGGAGTCGCGCGAGCTCCGTCGACGAGCCCGATCCGCCCCAGCTGCGCGCCAGCGCGCCTCCCCCTCGGTTCTCGTCGAGCGCATCGGTGGCCACGCCGTCGATGACGGGCGCGCTGTTCAGGACGGCGAGCAGCAGTTCTTCGTTGCGGAGCACCATCCCTCACCTCCTCGCGTCGTGGATGCGCCTCGATCATGTTAGCGTGGGGCTAACCGGTAAAACAAGATAGAAAGGTTAGTTATGGTCGCTGTCCACCACCGCACCGTGTCGGTCGACGGGTTCGATGTCTTCTACCGTGAAGCCGGCGCTCCCGACGCCCCCGCGCTCGTCCTCCTGCACGGGTACCCGACGAGCTCGCACATGTTCCGCCATCTCATTCCCGCACTGGCGGAGCGCTACCACGTCGTCGCCCCGGACCACATCGGGTTCGGTCGCTCATCGGCGCCGTCGGTCGACGAGTTCGATTACACCTTCGCCGCCCTCGCTGAGGTGACCGGTCGATTCCTGTCGACCATCGGCGTGGAGCGTTACGCGATCTACGTCCAGGACTACGGAGCTCCGATCGGGTGGCGCCTGGCTCTTGCCGACCCTGCTGCCGTGACCGGGGTCATCTCGCAGAACGGCAATGCCTATGAAGACGGTTTCGTCCCGAGCTTCTGGGATCCCATCTGGGCCGACGCTGCCGAGAAGACCACCCTGACGCGGGATGCGCTTCGGTCCGCGCTCGGTCGAGAGGCTGTGGAGTGGCAATACACCCACGGCGTCCCCGACCCCACCACCGTCGACCCGGACGCCTGGGAGCACGACCTCGCACTCCTCGCCCGGGAGGGCCAGGACGCCGTGCAGCTCGCTCTCTTCCGCGACTACGCCTCGAATCGCGACCTCTATCCTGCGGTGCACGATTGGCTGCGGCGTTCTGGCGTGCCCGTCCTGGCGGTGTGGGGGCGTAACGACGAGATCTTCCACGCGGACGGAGCCCGCGCGTTCGCCCGTGACGCACACGAGGCTCGCGTCGAACTCGTCGACGGCGGCCACTTCCTGCTCGAATCCCACCTCGACGAGGTCGTCGCCACGATCACCTCCTGGCTGGACGCCGAGGGATCGGGCGCTGTGACCGCACGCCCGGTGCCCATCAATCCGTGACGTCCCCTTCGACCGGTTCCGGATGACGCCCGCGACGTGCCCCGTGTCACGGGGCCGGCGTCACCGGGGCCGGCGTCACGGGGCCGGCGTGACCGGGCCGGCGTCACGGGGCCGGCGTCAGCGGCCGCGGGCGACCGCCCCCTGCGCACCGCCGATACGATCGTCGGATGATCCGCACCCCCGAGGCGCTGCGCAGTCGCCTGGCCGAGGCCCGCCGTGACGCCCCGGGCGCGACAGTCGCGCTGGTGTCCACCATCGGCTCCCTCCACGACGGCCACATCGACCTCATCGACACCGCCCGTGAGCGAGCGGAGATCGTGGTCGTGTCGACGTTCGTCAACCCGATGCGTTTCGGCACGACGGCCGACTTCGAGGCGTATCCGCGCACTCCCGACGCGGACCGTCTGCTGCTGGAGTCGCTCGGCGTCGACGTGGTCTTCGCCCCCGAGACCGCCGACCTGCTGCCGCGCGGCACGGCGACGACGAAGATCAGCGCGGGCGACCTGGGGCTGCGGTACGAGGGCCGGTTCCGGCCGTACTACTTCGACGGCCTTCTCACCGTCGAGGCCGCGCTCTTCCATCTGATCGAGCCCGATGTCGCCGTCTACGGGCTCCGTGACCGGCAGCGGATCTTCCTGGTAGAGCGGATGATCCGCGACCTCTTCTTCGACGTCGACGTCGCGACCGTCGAGACCGTTCGCGGCGACGACGGTCTCCCCGTCTCGACCCGTGCGTCACTGCTGGACGATCGCGATCGCCAGGCGGCCGGCAAGCTGACGGTGGCCCTCGACGCCGCGGCCTCGAACGCCGACCGCGGGGTCGACGCCTGTATCGCCGCAGCGCAGTCGGCGCTCATGGGGGAGCCGCGGATCAACCTGGAGTACCTCACGGTGGTGGACCCCGCCACCTTCCTCCCCGTCGACGAGAACCATCGCGGGCGGGCGCTCGCGCTGATCGCCGCAACCGTCGCCGGACACCGCTTCATCGACAACACCGAGATCTCGCTGCAGTGATCGCCGCGCCCCGGTGATGATGCGCCGGGGTCGGTCGACCGAGCCGACGGGCGCCCCGGCGCCCGTCGATAGACTTGACTGCGACCCCCGAGGAGCCTGTTCATGACCGATTCGCCCGCGCCCGGTGCCGCTCACGACGCCGACGCTTCCGAGCCCAGCGACGAAGAGGTCTTCGAGCAGAAGGCGGTGCGTCTGGCCAAGCGGGAGCGGCTCATCGCAGAGCGGACGGATGCCGCCGGCGGCGCCTATCCGGTAGCGGTGCCGGTGACCGACACCATCCCCGCGCTCCGCGCCCGATTCGGTGACCTCGAGGCGGGCGCCGAAACCGGTGTGACGGCCGGGGTCGCGGGGCGGGTCGTCTTCAGCCGCAACACCGGCAAGCTGTGCTTCGCCACTCTGCAGTCGGGCGACGGCAGTCGCATCCAGGCCATGATCTCCCTCGCCGCCGTGGGTGAGGAGTCGCTGCAGCGGTGGAAGGAACTGGTCGACCTCGGCGACCACGTCTTCGTCTCGGGTGAGGTGATCTCCAGCCGCCGCGGCGAGCTGTCGATCATGGCCGCGTCGTGGGAGATCGCCGCGAAGGCTGTGCTCCCCCTTCCCAACGTCTACGGCGAGTTGAGCGAGGAAGGCCGGGTGAGGAGCCGCTTCCTCGACCTCATCGTCCGCGATCAGGCGCGCGCGACCGTGCGCGCACGGGCCGCGGTGAACGCGAGCCTTCGGCAGACCTTCACCGCTCACGACTTCATCGAGGTCGAGACGCCGATGCTGCAGGTGCAGCACGGTGGCGCATCGGCGCGCCCCTTCGTCACGCACTCCAACGCGTTCGACACCGAGCTGTACCTGCGCATCGCACCGGAGCTGTTCCTCAAGCGTGCGGTGGTCGGTGGGCTCGACAGGGTCTTCGAGATCAACCGGAACTTCCGCAACGAAGGTGCCGACTCCACCCACAGCCCCGAGTTCGCGATGCTGGAGGCCTATCAGGCCTATACCGACTACCACGGCATCGCCGACCTCACCCAGGAGCTCATCCAGAACGCCGCCGTCGCGGTCGCCGGGTCGACGACCGTCACCTGGGCCGACGGCACGGTCTACGACCTGGGCGGGCAGTGGGAGCGGCTGTCGATGTACGACTCCCTCTCGGATGCAGCGAGCAGGTCGATCACGCCCGAGACCTCGCTGGAGGACCTGCTGACCTTCGCCGCCGAGGTCGGGGTCGAGGCTCCCCCTCACGCCACCCACGGCAAACTCGTCGAAGAGCTGTGGGAGCACTTCGTCAAGCCGGGCCTCACGCGCCCCACCTTCGTCATGGACTTCCCGGTCGACACCAGCCCGCTCGTACGCGAGCACCGGTCGATCCCGGGCCTGGTCGAGAAGTGGGACCTGTACGTCCGCGGGTTCGAGCTCGCCACCGGGTACTCCGAGCTCGTCGATCCGGTCATCCAGCGCGAGCGGTTCGTCGAGCAGGCGAAGCTCGCCGCGCGCGGCGATGTCGAGGCGATGCGCATCGATGAGGAGTTCCTCCGCGCCCTCGAGCACGGCATGCCCCCCACGGGCGGCATGGGCATGGGGATCGACCGGCTCCTCATGGCGATCACCGGGCTCGGCATCCGCGAGACGATCCTCTTCCCCCTGGTGAAGTAGCCGGTCACGTCGCCGCCCCCATCGCATCCTCCGGGCGCCAGACTCCGGTGCGGGCGAACGCCCACTCCGGAAGGTGCCCGCGGCGGACCATCGCCTGAACGATTCCGGTGAGACCATGGGCCGGGTCGATCTCGGCGGCCTGTCCGATGAACCACTCGGCGTGGGTCGATCGGCCGAGTGCCCACGAGAGCCAGGCGCAGACCGCGAGCGGGCCGGGTCGCGCGGCTCGCGGCGCAGCAGCCGCCACCCGGCGGGTCACCTCGAGCGCGCCGCGGAGGCGCTCGGCCGAAGGCTGCGGGCCTTCGCCCCACATGCGCTTGGCGATTTCGGCGGGGTACGGCTCTCCCGCCTCCCACCGCAGCTGTGCAGCCATCGCCTCATCGCCCCGGTCGATGTCGTCGCACCACTGCACCAGCGCCACATCCCGGGTCGCCGGCCGCTCCAGGCACCACAGCAGCAGAGCCGCATCGAACGGGTCGAGCATCTCGGGATTCCACTGCAGCGCCTCCTCGAACAAGGCCGGCAGGTCGTCGAGCAGGCACACCGCTTCAAGCCCCCGCGGGTCGACGCGCACGGTGGGCCCGGCCGCGTTCGACCCGAAGCCCTCGATCGCGACGCGGATCGCCTGCAGGGCGTGCCCGACCCTCTCTTTCTCGGCCAGGTCGACGACGGGAAGGGCGGCTCCCGTCCACTGGTCGCCGGCCGCGAGCGGGAGGCCCGCGGGGGCGGTCGGCGACCCGTCGCCATCGAGGATCTCGGACAGGGGCCGGCCGCCGGACGGGGCGTCGGCGTCGAGATACGACGCCCAGCCGTCGGGGGCTCGGCAGAGCATGTCGACCACGCGCAGACCGCTCGCGTCGGCCCGCTCGCGGATGCCCTCCGCCAGCGCGGACGCGGGAGCGCGGCCGCCGTCGAAACACTCGTCGGTGAACACCACCACCGCGAGTGCATCGGCGGCCTCGATCCGGCACACGAGGCCCACGCCCGTGGCCGCCGCGGCATCGGTGTCGGCGATCGCCGGGAGGTCGATGCGCATCGCGCCGAGCGTGCGCGTGCCCTCGAAAGGGATGAGCACGACGCTGTCGGACGGGACGTAGCCGAGCATGCGCGGGACGAAGGACAGGAACTCGGCCGGGGTAGTGGCCTTCACGATCGTGGTCATGCCCCGACCTTGGTCGTCGGCGTGCAGCCGTGGGAGGTCGCCGGCGCACTCTGTGGTCAACCGGCGATCTGCGCCGGTTGTGCAGGAGAGAATGCGTCCCCGCATCCGTCTTCTCCCGGGCCGCTCCCGGGGTCGCCCCGCGTATCCTGGTAGGCATGGACGGCTTCTGGATCGCAGCGGCGTGGACGCTTCTCCCCACCGTGGTGGTCAGCGCCCTCTTCTTCTGGATCCTCCGCAGCATCCTGCATGCCGACCGCAATGAGCGGCGCGCCTACACGCGCATCGAGGCGCAGGAGCGCGCCAAGCGCGGACTTCCCCCCGCATCGCCGGCGCCAGACGCGCCCCCGGCCCCCGCCGGGCGCTGATCGCCCGGCCCGCTACGCTGACAGTGGGCGTGCGGGGCGAACGGGGGAGTCGTGATCGAGATCACACTGGACGCGTCGTGGTGGCTCATCCTGGTGTTCGTCTTCGACATCGTCGTGCGCATCCTGGCCGTCATCTACGTGCCGCGCAATCGCCGTCCCACCGCCGCCATGGCGTGGCTTCTCGCCATCTACTTCATCCCCCTCATCGGGGTGTTCCTCTTCCTGCTGATCGGCAACCCGCGACTGCCGCGCAAGCGCCGTCGCCAGCAGGACGCCATCAACCAGTACATCCGCGACACCAGCGCCGGCCTCGACTTCGGCACTCTGCGCCCGCACGCCCCGCAGTGGTTCCAGTCGCTCGTGACGATGAACCGCGCGCTCGGAGCCATGCCCCTCGCCGGCGACAACGACGCCCACCTGATCTCCGACTATCAGGAGAGTCTCGACGAGATGGCCGAGGCCATCCGCTCGGCGGAGCGGTACGTGCACGTGGAGTTCTACATCCTCCAGACCGACGCCTCGACGGAGAAGTTCTTCGCCGCGCTCGAAGAGGTCGCCGCGCGCGGCGTGGTCGTCCGGGTGCTGCTCGATCACTGGGCCAACCGCGGGAAGCCGTTCTACAAGCAGACGCTCCGCCGCCTCGACGGCATGGGCGCGCACTGGCGCCTGATGTTGCCGGTGCAGCCGCTCAAGGGCAAGTACCAGCGCCCCGACCTGCGCAACCACCGCAAGCTCCTCGTGATCGACGGCAAGGTCGGCTACATGGGCTCGCAGAACGTCACCGACTCCACCTACAACCTGCGCAAGAACATCAAGCGCGGGCTGCACTGGGTCGACCTCATGGTGCGGCTGCACGGCCCCGTCGTGGCATCCATCAATGCCGTCTTCCTCAGCGACTGGTACAGCGAGACCGACGAGATCCTCACCGACGAGATCGACCTGTTCAAGGTCGAATCCAGCCGCGGTGACCTCGACTGCCAGATCGTGCCCTCGGGGCCCGGGTTCGACTCCGAGAACAACCTGCGCCTGTTCGCGGCGCTGCTGTACTACGCCCAGCGCCGCATCATCATCGTCAGCCCCTACTTCGTGCCCGACGAGGCGCTGCTGCTGGCGATCACGACTGCCTGCCAGCGCGGCCTCGAGGTGGAGCTGTTCGTCTCGGAGGAGGGCGACCAGGCGATGGTCTACCACGCGCAGCGCAGCTACTACGAGGCGCTGCTGCGCGCCGGCGTGAAGATCTGGATGTATCGCAAGCCGTACATCCTCCATTCCAAGTCGATGACGATCGACGACGAGATCGCCGTCATCGGATCGAGCAACATGGACATGCGCTCGTTCGGTCTGAACATGGAGATCTCGATGCTCGTGCGCGGCGAGGAGTTCGTGCGCGAGATGCGCGAGGTCGAGGACAAGTACCGGTCGCTCTCCCGCGAACTCACCCTCGAGGAGTGGCAGAAGCAGCCGCTGCGCTCGACCGTGCTCGACAACATCGCCCGCCTCACGTCGGCGCTGCAGTAGCGTGCGCCAGAAGACGGATGACGCGGGTCGCCGTTCGCGGCATGATGTGGACATGACACGCCCTCGCCTCCTTCTCAGTCTCGCTCTTCTCGCGGCGGGGGCGGCGGTGCTCGCCGGGTGCGCGACCCCCTCGGGAAGCAGCGGCACGGCGTCTGCGTCTCCGACGTCGTCTTCCTCGCCGTCGGCGTCGCCGGAGCCGTCGTCGGGCGGTGTGGTGGTGACGGATGACGTCGAAGCGGCGTGGCTCGACGGCGGCCGCGGCGTGGGACTGGTCACGTACGGGTCGTCGTCGTGCCTCCCGGTGGTCGGCGAGCCGACCTACGCCGACGGCGTGCTCACGGTCGACATCAGCGACCCCGAGGGCGAGGCCTGCACCCGCGACCTCGTGCCGCGCGGGTCGTACGTGGGAGTGCCTGAGGGCGTCGACCCGACCCGCGAGCTCGAGATCGTCGTCACGGGCACGTACGCCGACGACACCGACCTCGACGGGCTCGAGGGCGAGATCGTCGTGCCCGAGGAGTTCGCGCCCAGCGCGGGGTGGGCCGACGACGACATGATGTTGATCCTCAGCTGGGGCTCGTCGACGTGCGCCCCGGTGCTGGAGTCCGCCGAGGCGGCGGGAGCCGAGGTGCAGGTGCGCTTCGCCGAGCCGGTCGCCGACCAGGTGTGCACCGCCGACATGGCGCCGCGGGTGACGGTGGCCGCCGTCACCGGAAGCGTCGACGACGACGCACCCGTGACGGCCGTGCTGTCGGGCGGCGAGTTCGCCGACATCCAGGTTCCGGTCCTCGGTCGCGCCTAGCGCGCCCGCGCTCCCGCGCTCGCGCCCGCGCGCCCCCGCGCCCCCGCCCCCCGCGCCCCCGCGCCGCTTGGTCCCCCGTCATGTTCCGCCCTCCTCGAGGCCGCCAAGGGGCAGAAGGTGACGGGGGAACCGGGGGAGCGGGGAAGTGGGGGAGCTCGGCGCCTCTTTGCTCCCCCGTCACGTTTCGCCTCTCGCGCGGGGGGTAAGAGGCAGAAGGTGACGGGGGAACCGGGGGAGCGAGGAAGCGGGGGAGCTCGGCGCCTCTTTGCTCCCCCGTCACGTTTCGCCCCTCGCGCGGGGGGTAAGGGGCAGAAGGTGACGGGGGAACCGGGGGAGCGGGGAAGCGGGGGAGCTCGGCGCCTCTTTGCTCCCCCGTCACGTTTCGCCCCTCGTGCGGGGGGTAAGGGGCAGAAGGTGACGGGGGAAGCGGGGAAGCGGGGGAGGGGGGGAGGGGGGAGGGGGGAGGGGGGAGTTCTTCTCCTGCACAGCGACGGGTCAGCGGCGCGTTGTCCACGATCGCGGTCCGGGGAATCAGAGACGCGCACGTCACGACGACGATGACGGGATGCCGCGTGAACTTCCGTCGACTCTGGACACCTCCTTCTGCGTGCGCGACGCCCTCCGGGCGGGTGTCACGCCGAAACGCCTTCGCGGCCGCGACCTGGTTACGCCCTTCTGGGGTGTGCGAAGCCTCGCGCGCGCAGAAGAACCCGGCCTCCCCGAGGAAGAGATCGTGAATGGCGCACTGCGCTATCGGCCGATCATGGCTGAGAACCAGTTCTTCAGCCACGTCACGGCCGCAGTGCTCTGGGGTTTTCCGCTTCCCGCCCACGTCCTGTGGCCCGCCGCCCGGCAGGGACTCGACGTCGCCGTGTTCACTCCCGCCCGCCAGCCCCGACGGCGCGGGATCCGCGGCCACGAGGTCCATCCCTCGTCGGCGCACGTCGTCGAGCACCCGCGCCACGGAGTGGCGCTCACCTCGCCCGCGAGCACCTGGGCAGCCCTCGGGGCGACGCTGCGCGACCCCTACGACCTCGTCGCGGCCGGCGACGCGGCGGTGCGGGAGCGCTTGTTCCGAGACGACCCGCCGCCGCTCGCCACCCTCGCGCAGCTCTCCGCCGCAGCGTCGGCGCATCGACGGGTCGGCGGGCCGGCGCTTCGCGCGGCGCTGCCGCGCATCCGCTCTCGATCGGCCTCGCCGCGTGAGACATGGTGCCGCCTGCTCCTCGTCGACGCCGGTCTGCCCGAACCCGAGCTGAACCACGAGGTTCGCGACGCCGCCGGACAGGTGATCACCTGCGTCGATCTCGCCTACCCCGACGCGCGGGTCGCCGTGGAGTACGAGGGCGAGCACCACCGGACGGACCCCCAGCAGTGGGCCCGCGACCTGGCCCGGCACGAGGCGCTCGCCGTCGCAGGCTGGTTCGTCGTCCGCGTCTCGGCCGCGCACCTCGCGGCGGGCGGCGCACTCCTCGCCGCCCGCGTGCGGGCGGCACTCGGGCGCTGACCCCGAGCCGCTCCCGCGACGCTATGCCCACGGCGAACACGGGCATCCGGCAGGGGCCCGCTGGCTACCCTCGATGTAAGACGCAGGGGGAGAGTCGACCCGAAGCGTCCTAGAGGAGAGTGAACGATGTTCGAGAGATTCACCGACCGAGCCCGTCGTGTGGTTGTGCTCGCCCAAGAAGAGGCGAAGATGCTCAACCACAACTACATCGGCACCGAGCACATCCTGCTCGGGCTGATCCACGAGGGCGAGGGAGTCGCCGCCAAGGCGCTCGAGTCCCTCGGCATCTCTCTCGACGCCGTGCGCGAGCAGGTCCAGGACATCATCGGCCAGGGGCAGCAGCAGCCCACCGGCCACATCCCCTTCACGCCGCGCGCGAAGAAGGTGCTCGAGCTGTCGCTGCGCGAAGCGCTGCAGCTCGGCCACAACTACATCGGTACCGAGCACATCCTCCTCGGCCTCATCCGCGAGGGCGAGGGCGTCGCAGCCCAGGTGCTCGTCAAGCTCGGCGCCGACCTGAACAAGGTGCGCCAGCAGGTCATCCAGCTGCTCTCGGGCTACCAGGGCAAGGAGCCCGCGGGCGTGTCGACCGGTGCCGGCGAGCAGCAGACCTCCGGCCCCCAGGGCGGCTCGCAGGTGCTCGACCAGTTCGGCCGCAACCTCACCCAGGCCGCGCGCGACAACAAGCTCGACCCGGTGATCGGCCGTGAGAAGGAGATCGAGCGGGTCATGCAGATCCTCTCGCGCCGCTCCAAGAACAACCCCGTCCTCATCGGCGAGCCCGGCGTCGGCAAGACCGCGGTCGTCGAGGGCCTCGCCCAGGCGATCGTGAAGGGCGACGTTCCCGAGACGCTGAAGGACAAGCAGCTGTACTCCCTCGACCTCGGCTCGCTCATCGCCGGATCCCGCTACCGCGGTGACTTCGAGGAGCGCCTGAAGAAGGTCACCAAGGAGATCCGCACTCGCGGCGACATCATCGTCTTCATCGACGAGATCCACACGCTGGTGGGCGCGGGCGCTGCCGAGGGCGCGATCGATGCGGCATCCATCCTGAAGCCCCTCCTCGCCCGAGGCGAGCTGCAGACGATCGGTGCCACGACGCTCGACGAGTACCGCAAGCACTTCGAGAAGGATGCTGCGCTGGAGCGCCGATTCCAGCCGATCCAGGTCGCCGAGCCGAGCCTGCCCCACGCGATCAACATCCTGAAGGGCCTGCGCGACCGGTACGAGGCGCACCACAAGGTGCAGATCACGGATGGCGCGATCGTCGCCGCCGCGAACCTCGCCGACCGCTACATCAGCGACCGGTTCCTGCCCGACAAGGCGATCGACCTGATCGACGAGGCCGGCGCCCGCCTGCGTCTGTCGATCCTGTCGAGCCCCCCTGAGCTCCGCGAGTTCGACGACAAGATCGCCAAGGTCCGCGAAGACAAGGAGCGCGCGAGCGAGGAGCAGGACTTCGAGAAGGCCGCGTCGCTGCGCGACGAGGAGAAGTCGCTCCTGGCTGAGCGCCTTCGCCTGGAGAAGCAGTGGAGAAGCGGCGACGTCGCCTCCCACGCGGTCGTCGACGAGGGCCTGATCGCCGAGGTGCTCGCTCAGGCCACCGGCATCCCGGTGTTCAAGCTCACCGAGGAGGAGTCCAGCCGTCTGGTCTTCATGGAGAAGGCCCTGCACCAGCGGGTCATCGGCCAGGAGGAGGCGATCGCCGCGCTGTCGAAGACGATCCGTCGTCAGCGGGCGGGCCTGAAAGACCCCAAGCGTCCCTCGGGCTCGTTCATCTTCGCCGGTCCGACCGGCGTGGGAAAGACCGAGCTCGCCAAGGCGCTCGCGGAGTTCCTCTTCGACGACGAGTCGGCGCTGATCTCCCTCGACATGTCGGAGTTCGGTGAGAAGCACACCGTCTCGCGGCTCTTCGGCGCCCCTCCCGGATTCGTCGGATTCGAAGAGGGCGGCCAGCTGACCGAGAAGGTGCGGCGCAAGCCCTTCAGCGTGGTGCTCTTCGACGAGATCGAGAAGGCCCACCCCGACATCTTCAACTCGCTCCTGCAGATCCTCGAAGAGGGCCGTCTGACCGACGGTCAGGGTCGCGTGATCGATTTCAAGAACACCGTCATCATCATGACGACGAACCTCGGTTCGTCGGCGATCGCGGGTGGGCCCGTCGGCTTCCAGGTGGAGGGCGACCAGGGCACGACCTACGACCGGATGAAGGGCAAGGTCAATGAGGAGCTCAAGCGCAACTTCAAGCCCGAGTTCCTCAACCGTGTCGACGACATCATCGTCTTCCCGCAGCTGAACAAGGCTGAGCTGCGTCAGATCGTGGGGCTGTTCACCAAGCGACTCGGCGAGCGTCTGCTCGACCGCGACATGACGGTGGAGCTGACGGATGCCGCGAAGGACAAGCTCATCGAGGTCGGCTTCGACCCCGCGCTCGGTGCCCGGCCGCTCCGCCGCGCCATGCAGCGCGAGGTGGAGGACCGCCTGTCGGAGAAGATCCTGCACGGCGAGCTCGAGCCCGGCGACCACGTGAAGGTCGATGTCGAGAACGGCGAATTCGCCTTCGAGCACGGCCCGCGCGGCGACAAGGTCGCCGTCGGTGTCGGCGCAGCCGGTGAGATCACCGCCACGCCGGACATCGTCGCGGGAGGCTGAGCGAGCAGAGACGACAGGGGCGGGCGCCGGGGAACCGGCGCCCGCCCCTTCGTCTGTCGGCTCCGGGAACGAGGCGTATCGTTGACCCGATGTCCGACTACACCGTCCGCCCTGCGCGCACCGCCGACATCCGCGGCATCCAGACTCTTCTGGAGCCCTATGTGCAGAATCGGATCCTGCTCGGCAAGGACCTCGTCGTACTGTACGAATCGACCCAGCAGTTCGTCGTCGCCGAGAGTGCCGACGGCGTTCTGATCGGATGCGGCGCCCTGCACGTGATGTGGGAGGACCTCGGCGAGGTGCGCACCCTGATCGTCGCGGACGAGTGGCTGCATCACGGCGTCGGGCGCGCCCTCGTCGATCGCCTGGAGGAGAACGCGCGCACCCTGGGACTCACACGGCTGTTCTGCCTCACCTTCGAGGTGGACTTCTTCCGCAGCCGCGGCTTCGACGAGATCGGCGAGCAGATCGTCGATTCCGACGTGTATTCGCAGCTGGTGCGCAGCCCTGACGAAGGCATCGCCGAATTCCTCGACCTCGCGCACGTGAAGCCGAACACCCTCGGCAACACGCGGATGCTCAAAACCCTCTGATCTTCGCGGGAGGCGCTTATACGCCTCATCGAGAGCTGGGGCAAGCGCCTGAGCGAATCGCTCAGCGTCTGCTCAGATGGGTGGAGCGCTTCACCCGGAGCGCGCACACGGCCCCCATGGCCCAACCCCCACAAGGAGAGATCATGCTCTGGACCATTCTCGGCCTCATCGTCGTCGGCCTCATCGCCGGCCTCATCGCTCGCGCCGTCATCCCCGGCAAGCAGAGCATGGGCATCCTGCTGACCATCGTGCTCGGCATCGTCGGCTCGTTCGTCGGCGGATTCCTCGGATTCCTCATCTTCGGCGCCGACCCCATGGGCGGCTTCCTGCAGCCGGCGGGCATCATCGGCTCGATCATCGGCGCCATCATCGTGCTGGGGATCTACGTCCTCGCCACGCGCAACCGCAGCGTCACCCGCTGACCGACGCCTCCGCGCCGGCGCGTCCGCTTCACGGCGGCGCGTCGGCGCTGTCGTTTTCCCGGGCCTCCAGGGCGTGCCGTCCCGGACGGGTGACGACGGCGACCTAGCCTGGTCGCATGACCGAAACCGTCGCGCGTCGGCGCCATTCCCCGGCGGTGTATCGCCGGCGGCGCCTCGTGGTGCTCCTCGGTCTGGCCGCCGTCATCGCTCTCGTGGTGTGGCTGGTCGTCGCGCCGCCCTGGCGGGGCTCGGCCGCCGACGGCCCTGCGCCCGTCGCATCGTCGACGCCGACGGGCGACCCCGTCGCCACCGACCTTCCCGCGCTCGAGTCCGACGGTTCCGCGGCAACGCCGACGCCGGGTCCGAGCGACGCGGCCACCGCACCGGATGCCGAGAGCTCCGCGACGGCGGACGATGCCGCTGTCACGAGCGCGGCCGAGCCGTGCGTGCCCGGAGACCTGCTCGTCGAGGCGGTGACCGACAAGACCGAGTATGCAGCAGGGGAGAACCCGCAGCTGTCGATCCGACTCACCAACAACGGTGACGCGTGCACGCTGAACGTCGGCACGACCGGCCAGGTCTTCACCGTGATGAGCGGCAACGACACATGGTGGAAGTCCACCGACTGCCAGGCGGAGCCGAGCGACATGATGGTGCTTCTCGAAGAGGGTCAGGTGGTCACCAGCGCGGCCCCCATCACCTGGGACCGCACGCGGTCGTCGGTGGAGACCTGCGGCGCCACCGAGCGCCAGGCTGCGCCGGCCGGAGGGGCCTCGTATCACCTGTACGTCTCGATCGGTGGCGTGAACTCCACGAACACCGCGCAGTTCCTGCTCCTGTGAGCGACAGGCGACGCGAAGACGCGCGGACGAACCGATATATCGTCTGACCAGCCGGTATACCGGCCCGGCCGCGACGTGTGGGCGTCGCGGCCGGGTTAGAGTGGGCTGGTCCTGGACTCAGGAGCACGTACGGTGTCCCCAGCACCGGGTCGGTGTCCCCCAAGTAGCCGACCCATCCGAATCCCCAATCGGTCATCGTGCTTCAGACGGGATTGCGGTCCCCTCGCATCGATGCAGTCGATGCGAGGGGACTCACATGCTGTGAACGATCAGTCGGCCCCCATGCCCCCTTGGCTCCCAGCTTCCCCAGTTGGATCGAGCGGCTTGTGATAGCCCCAGCCCCGCTCGATCGCCGTGATCACACTAACCGTCGTCCAGCGGCCTTGTCCACCGTTTGGGGGACAAGATTTTCTCCTTTTCCGCGGGCCCGGAAAACTGCGCCTCTTCTGTCCTGGCATCACCGGCGTGTCCCCCATTTGGGGGACAGCGGAAAGTCGATGCAGCGACGTATCCTGAGGATGTCCATCGGGTGAGCTGTCGTCGTTGTCCCCAGCAGCGAGTTCGTCCCCAGCGAGCGTCCAGACGTGCCCCGGTGGGCATGGCCCTTCCGCCGATCCTCTCCTCGCAGAGGGTCCCCGGGAGGGCCATTGACGTTCCCGTAGGCTGGAGAGATGGCGGGGAAGAAGCGCGCTCGGCGAGCGACCGATCTCGAATTCCGCAACACCGCGCTCAGCGATGCTCTCCAGACGCAGGACATGGCTGCTGTGGCATTCGCTCTGCGGCACGGACCCACCGTCGTCCCGCTGCTGCGCGCCGGGGCCCGTGATGACCCGCGTGATGCCGGCGAGGTGTGGACCTACCGCGACCCCGAATCGGGTGATCTCGCCCTCCTGCTGTTCAGCGACGCCTCCCACAAGCCCGAGAGCCTGCCGCCCACGGTGGCCCTGCAGTCGCCGGCGTGGCTGCGCGCCTTCCTCGGCCGCCATCGCGAGGCGGTGAAGACGGTGTTCTTCGACATCGCCGGCCCCCACCCGATGCAGGCATCGCCCGACGATCTGATCGCCGCGCTCGACGCCTGACGCCGGCGCGCGGCGCTCGCCTCAGAACTCGGGGACGTCGCGCAGGCGCCCCGACGCGTGGGGCACCAGGTCACGGAGCGCTGCGGCGAGATGACCGGATGACGCGTCGACGACCGTCGCGTAGCCGAGCCGGCCGGCCTCGGTGCGCCGCTGCGCGGCCTGCGTGACCGGGCGCACCTCGCCGGCGAGGGTGAGTTCGCCGATGGCGGCGACTCCACGGGCAAGTGCGCGGTCGCGCATCGAGTTCACCACCGCGACCGCGATGGCCAGATCTGCGGCTGGTTCGAGCAGGCGCACTCCGCCGACGGTGGAGACGTAGACGTCGCACGCCGAGACCTTCAGGTTCAGGCGCTTCTCGATGACCGCGAGGATCATCGCCACCCGGGCGCCGTCCACGCCGCTAACGACCCGGCGTGCGTTCGGCGACGCCGTGGGGATCGTCAGCGCCTGAATCTCGACCGGCATCGCGCGCCGGCCCTCGAGCGCGATGGTGACGCACGTGCCGGGGACCGGCTCACCGTGGCCGAGGAACAGGGCGCTGGGATCGGGCACCTCGGCGATCCCCTCGCCGGTCATGTCGAAGCATCCGACCTCGTCGGTCGGGCCGAACCGGTTCTTCAGTGCCCGCACGAACCGGAGCGAGGTCTGCCGGTCGCCCTCGAACTGGCAGACGACGTCGACGAGGTGCTCGAGGATGCGCGGGCCGGCGATCGTGCCGTCTTTCGTGACGTGCCCGACGAGGATCGTCGGCAAAGCGCGCTCCTTGGCGACGCGGATGAGGGTCGAGGCGACCTCGCGGACCTGGCTCGGATGCCCGGCCGCGCCATCGGACATCGCCGACGACACCGTCTGCACAGAATCGACGATCAGCAGATCGGGAGCGACCTCGTCGATGTGACCGAGGATGGTGGCGAGATCGGTCTCGCTCGCGAGGTACAGCTCGTCGTGGAGGGCGCCGGTCCGCTCGGCGCGCAGCCGCACCTGGGCGAGGGACTCCTCGGCGCTGGCATACAGCACGCGCTGCCCGCTGCGCGCCGTGTGCACGGCGACCTCGAGCAGCAGCGTCGACTTGCCGACTCCCGGCTCACCGGACAGAAGAATGGCGGCACCCGGGACGAGACCCCCGCCGAGCACCCGGTCGAACTCGCCGACCCCCGTCGTCCGCCGCGGGGCGTCTCGCGTATCGACCGCGGTGATCGGTCGCGCGGCGCGCTGCGCGCCCGGCGACACCGGTGCGATCTGCGTGATGATGCCGGTCTGCTCCGCAGCCTCGACGACGGTGCCCCACTGCTGGCACTCGCCGCAGCGCCCGACCCAGCGGGCTGTCGTCCACCCGCACTCCGTGCACCGGTACGGGGCGGTTGTGGCGGTGCGACGGGGCATGCTGCGACCTTAGCCGCGGCCCCCGACATCCGATCCGCTCTCCGTCGGCGAGGCGCTGCAACCCCCCAGTCGCAGCACCTCGCCCCGGTGAGAAAGGTCAGGCGTCTTTGCCGAAGACCTGAGACTCCATGGCGTCGTATCCCTCTGCCTGAGGGTCGCCGTGGCGGCCCCCGGACAAAGCGTATTCCTCCTCGGGCGAAAGCACGAGACGGTGACGGAAGAACAGGCCGAATCCGAGCAAGATGACGACGTACACGACCACGATCGCGATGATCGCGGGGAGGAACGTCGGGTTCAGGAGGAATCCGACGAAGACGATCGCCGCGATCACCGCCGCCAGGATCGCACCCGGCACACCCCACGGGCTCTTGTAGGGCCGGCTGACGTTCGGGAACTTCCGCCGCAGCAGCACGAACGACACCATCTGCAGGAAGTAGGCCAGCACAGCGCCCCACACCGCGATGTTCAGCACGATCGCGCCGGCGACCGCGCCGGCACCCTCGTTCACCGCGGCGAGGGTGTCGAGGATCGCCAGCGCCACGAAGCCGATCGCCGCCCCGACGGTCAGCGCCACCCAGGGGGTCTTCCGCGTGCCGGTCAGGGAGAGGAAGCGCGGGTAGTAGCCGGCGCGGGAGAGGGAGTACATGTTGCGGCCGTAGGCGAACATGATCCCCTGGAGCGAGGCGAGCAGGCCGACGAGGGCGAGGAGAGCGAGCACCGCCGCCGCCTCGTCGCCCACGATGGCGCGGAACCCGTCGAGCAGCGGTTCGCCGGCGACCCCCGTCGCCTCGGCGCCGATGACGCCGGTGTTGAGGAAGAGCACGAGAAGTCCCGTGACGATGAGGGTGCCGCGGGCCCAGAAGCCGGCCTTCGGGATGTCGCGCACGGGGTTGTGCGATTCCTCCGCCGCCAGCGGCAGCTCCTCGATGCCGAGGAAGAACCACATCGCGAAGGGGAGGGCGAACAGGATCGGCAGCACGCCGTGCGGCAGGAATGCGGTCTGACCCGGGTCGGGGGCGATGTCCCAGAGGTTCGCCCACTGGAACGCGCCGGAGAAGACGGCCATCAGCGAGAAGACCACGATGATGCCGATCGAGATGATCGACACGACGATCGCGAAGCGGAACGAGATCGCCGCCCCTGCCGAGTTCAAGGCGATGAACACCACGTAGAGCACCAGCCACCACACCCACGGAGGGAGCGAGAGGCCGAGCAGTTCGCTCGTGATCGCATTGGCGTAGGACGCCGAGAAGTAGACGATCACCGCGGTGGTGGCCACGTACTCGATCGTCTCCGCCGCGCCGGTGACGAGTCCTCCCCAGGGGCCCATCGCCGAACGCGCGAACGAGTACGCGCCACCGGTGTGCGGCATCGCCGCTGCCATCTCACCGATCGAGAAGATCAGCCCGTAGTACATGAGGACCAGCACGGCGAAGGCGATCAGCATGCCGCCGAAGCCGGCGAAGTCGATGCCGAAGTTCCAGCCCGAGAAGTCTCCCGAGATCACGGCGGCGACGGCGAGGCCCCACAGGCCCCAGATTCCGGCGGCGCGTTTCAACCCGCGCTTTTCGAAGTACTCCTGGCCCGCTCGCGTATAGGTTGCTCCCGCGACCTTCTGGGGCTCGCTCTTCGACTGTGACATCGGTCCTCCGTGCGCTCGGGTGCGGCGAGGGTGTGCGCCTTGCGGATGATTGTGGACCCAATGGTGGGCTGTGTCTACCTTTATCTCGACCGGCCCGGTTACAGTGGTCGCGACCGGACCCACGTTCGACGGCGCTGGAGCCGCCTGACGGTGGGGGAGTGCTGCACCACAGTGAGGAGCAAGGATGCCGGGAAACATGACTCCGTCCGAGTTGGCGGCGGCCATCGCGGCCGGTGAGATCGACACGGTCATCGTCGGTTTCGCCGATGCCCAGGGGCGCCTGGTCGGCAAGCGGGTATCGGCACGGCTGTTTCAGGAGGAGGTGCTGCACCACGGCGCCGAAGCGTGCAACTACCTCCTCTCGGTCGACGTCGACATGAACACCGTCGACGGCTACACGATGGCCAGCTGGGAGACCGGCTACGGCGACATGATGCTGCTGCCCGATGTCGAGACCCTGCGCCGCATCCCCTGGCAGCCGGGCACCGCGCTGGTCATGGCCGACCTCGGGTGGGAGGGCGGCGAGCCTGTCGCGCAGTCGCCCCGAGCCATTCTGCAGGCGCAGCGCGCCCGCCTCGCCGAGCGCGGGCTCGTCGGCTACAGCGGCACGGAGCTGGAGTTCATGGTCTTCGACGAGAGCTACCGCTCCGCGTGGGCCAAGGGGTATCGCGACCTCACGCCCTCCACCGACTACAACGTCGACTACGACATCCTCGCCTCCACCCGATTGGAGCCGCTGCTGCGCGACATCCGGCTCGGAATGGACGGGGCGGGCATGTACTGCGAGGGCGTGAAGGGCGAATGCAACCTCGGGCAGCAGGAGATCGCGTTCCGCTTCGCCGAGGTGCTCGAGACCGCCGACCAGCACACCATCTACAAGACGGGTGCGAAGCAGATCGCCGACCAGCACGGCAAGGCGATCACCTTCATGGCGAAGTTCAACGAGCGCGAGGGCAACAGCTGCCACATCCACCTTTCGGTGCGCTCGGAGGCGGGGGAGCCGGTGATGTCCGGCGACGGCCCTCACGGGTTCAGTCCGCTGATGCAGTCGTGGATCGCCGGGATCCTCGCGACGCTCCGCGAGTTCACCCTGCTCTACGCCCCGACCATCAACTCGTACAAGCGCTTCGCCAAAGGCAGCTTCGCGCCGACCGGCATCGCGTGGGGGGTGGACAACCGCACCTGCGCGCTCCGCGTGGTCGGGCACGGCTCGTCGCTGCGCGTGGAGAACCGGGTGCCCGGCGGCGACGTGAACCCCTATATGGCGATCTCTGCGATCATCGCCGGCGGCCTCCACGGGCTCGAGCACGAGCTGCCGCTTCCCGACCCGCTGCGCGGCAACGCCTACGCCGCCGGCGTCGACCATCTGCCGACGACCCTCAGCGAGGCGGCGCGGCTCTTCGACGAGTCCGCGATCGCGCGGGCGGCGTTCGGCGACGAGGTCGTCGAGCACTACCTCAATCAGGCGCGCATCGAGGTCGAGGCCTACGACGCCGCCGTGACCGACTGGGAGCGGGTGCGTGGTTTCGAGCGGCTCTGACGACACCGGCGGCGGCGCGCGGACGAGGCGGCCCGTCATCGGCCTCACCACCTACCTCGAGCAGGCCGCCCAGGGGGTGTGGGATGTGCGCGCCGCCTTCCTCCCCGAGGTGTACTTCGACGCCGTGACCGCCTCCGGTGGGATCGCGGTGCTCCTTCCCCCGCAGTCGGCGCCCGACGACGCCGCGCCCGCGGTGCTCGACGGACTCGACGGGCTGATCCTCACCGGCGGGGTCGACGTGCAGCCCGAGCTGTACGGCGCGCCGCGGCATCCGCTCACCGACCCGGCCCGCGCCGACCGCGACGCCTGGGAGCTGGCGCTGTTCGCGGGGGCGGAAGAGAGGCGGATGCCGGTGCTGGCGATCTGTCGCGGGATGCAGGTGGTCAACGTCGCGCGCGGCGGCAGCCTGCATCAGCACCTCCCCGATGTGCTCGGCACCGAGAAGTACCGCCTCGGCAACGGAGTCTTCGCGACCAACCCGGCCGAGGTCGAGGCCGGCTCGCGGCTCGCGGAGCTCGTCGGGGCCGGCACGCAGGAGGTGCACAGCTACCACCACCAGGGCATCGATCGCCTCGGCGACGGGCTCGCCGTCACCGCGCGGACCGACGACGGGCTGGTCTACGCCGTCGAGGGCACCGGCGACGGGTACCTGCTCGGCGTGCAGTGGCATCCCGAACAGAACCTCGATGACCGCCGGCTCTTCGCCGGACTCGTGCGCGAGGCAGCCGACTACCGCGCGCGCTCGCGCGCTTCGCACCCCGAGCAGGAGGTGTCCGCATGAGCGACACGATCACCCTCGTCAACCCCGCCACCGGACGGGCGTTCCACGAGATCCCGCGCGCCGGTCTCGCCGAGGTCGACGCCGCGATCGCGAGTGCCGTGGTGGCGCAGCGGGCCTGGGCAGCGCTCGCCCCCGGTGCCCGAGCCGACGCCCTCCGCGCCTTCGCGCGCGTGGTCGAGGCCCACGTCGACGAGCTCGCCGCTCTCGAGGTCGAGAACTCCGGCCACCCGATCGGGTCGGCGAGGTGGGAGGCCTCGCACGTCGCGCAGGTGCTGAACTACTACGCCGCCTCGCCCGAGCGCCTGATCGGCCAGCAGATCCCCGTCGCCGGGGGACTGGATGTCACCTTCCACGAGCCCTACGGCGTGGTGGGAATCATCGTGCCGTGGAACTTCCCGATGACGATCGCCTCGTGGGGGTTCGCGCCCGCGCTCGCCGCCGGCAACGCGGTGGTGCTGAAGCCGGCCGAGCTGACGCCGCTCACCGCCATCCGTCTCGGTGAGCTCGCCCTCGACGCCGGCCTTCCCGACGGGCTCTTCCAGGTCGTCACCGGATCGGGCTCCGTCGTCGGACAGCGGTTCGTCAGCCACCCCGACGTCCGCAAGGTCGTCTTCACGGGGTCCACCGAGGTGGGGACGGATGTCGCGGCGGGCTGTGCCCGCATGCTGAAGCCGGTGACGCTCGAGCTCGGCGGCAAGTCGGCCAACATCGTCTTCGCCGACGCCGACCTCGAACGCGCCGCCGCGAGTGCACCCGGATCGGTCTTCGACAACGCCGGGCAGGACTGCTGCGCCCGCAGCCGCCTCCTCGTCGAACGCTCGGTCTACGACCGGTTCCTCGCGCTTCTCGAGCCTGCCGTCCAGGCGTGGCGGGTCGGCGACCCCGCATCGCCCGACACCGACATGGGCCCCCTCATCTCGGCCGCGCACCGTGACACGGTCGCCGGGTTTCTCGACGGCGCCGACGTCGCCTTCCGCGGGGCGGCGCCGGGTGGCGAGGGGTTCTGGTTCGCGCCCACGGTGGTGCTCGCCTCCCCCGGCGACCGGATCGCGCAGGAGGAGGTCTTCGGACCCGTCGTCGCGGTGCTGCCGTTCGACGACGAGGCCGACGCGATCCGTCTTGCCAACGACACGATCTACGGCCTCGCCGGGTCGCTGTGGACCGAGAACCTCGGCCGCGCCGTCCGCGTCGCCCGGGGGGTGAAGAGCGGCGTGCTGTCGGTGAACTCGCACTCCTCGGTGCGGTACGCCACCCCGTTCGGCGGGATGAAGGCCTCCGGCCTCGGGCGCGAGCTCGGGCCCGACGCCGCCGAGCATTTCACCGAGACCAAGAACGTCTTCTTCGCCACCGACTGACCCGCACGACCCGAACAGGAAACACCCATGGACCTCACCCAACGCCTCGCCGACCGGGTCGCCATCGTCACCGGTGGTGCGAGCGGCATCGGCCTCGCCACCGCCCGCCGCTTCGCCGCCGAAGGCGCCCGCGTCGTGATCGCCGACGTCGACCCCGCGTCGGGCGAGCGGGCGGCCGCCGAGGTGGACGGGCTCTTCCGTCCGGTCGACGTCGCCGACGAGGCATCCGTCAATCAGCTCTTCGACTCGGTCGCGGGCGATCTCGGGCGCCTCGACATCGCCTTCAACAACGCCGGCATCTCGCCCGCCGACGACGACTCAATCGAGACGACGGAGCTCCCCGCGTGGGACCGGGTGCAGGACGTCAACCTCAAGAGCGTGTATCTGTGCTCGCGCGCGGCGCTGCGCCACATGGTGCCGGCGGGGCGCGGATCGATCATCAACACCGCGTCGTTCGTGGCGCTGCTGGGATCGGCGACCTCGCAGATCTCGTACACGGCCTCGAAGGGCGGGGTGCTCGCGATGACGCGCGAGCTCGGAGTGCAGTTCGCACGGCAGGGCATCCGCGTGAACGCCCTCTGCCCGGGGCCGGTGAACACACCGCTCCTGCGCGAGCTCTTCGCGAAAGACCCCGAGCGTGCACAGCGTCGCCTCATCCACGTGCCGATGGGCCGGTTCGCCGAGCCCGAGGAGATGGCCGCGGCGGTGGCCTTCCTCGCCTCCGACGACGCCTCGTTCATCACCGCCACCGCGTTCGTCGTCGACGGCGGCATCACCAACGCGTATGTCACCCCCCTGTAGGTGAGTGCCGTGTCCGTCGAGGTGCCCCTCCCCGCTGTGCGGCGCGCGGTCTACCGGCCGGTGCGCGGGGGGAACGCCCTCGAAGACACGATCGCGCGGCTCATCCAGACCGTGCGGCTCGGCGTCGTCGCGCCGGGGGAGTCGCTGCCGCCCGAGCGCGAGCTCGCCGGGCTCTACGGGGTCAGCCGCGACACCGTGCGCGAGGCGATCCGCGAGCTCGCCGACACCGGATATCTCGTGCGGAGGCGCGGCCGGTACGGCGGCACGTTCGTCGCCGACCCGCTTCCGCAGCCGGCGTCGGTCGCGGTGAGCGCGACCGAGCTCGAAGACGTGCTGGGCCTTCGACGGGTGCTCGAAGCGGGTGCGGCGCGCACCGCCGCCGGGCGCACCCTCGACCCGGAGGCACGCGCCGAGCTGTGGGCCCGGCACGAGGAGGCCGCGCTCGTCGGCACCGGCGACTACCGCCGGCTCGACACGCTGCTGCACCTGACGATCGCCGAGCTCGCCGCCGTGCCCTCGCTCGTCGCCCTCATCGCCGAGAACCGGGCGCAGGTCAACGTCTGGCTCGACGCGTTTCCGCTCCTTCCCCGCAACATCGAGCACTCCAACGCCCAGCACGAGGCGATCGTCACCGCGATCCTGGCCGGGCGAGCGGATGCCGCCGAGGCGGCCGTCCTCGAACACCTCGCCGGGTCGGAGGCACTCCTTCGCGGGTTCCTCGGCTGAGGGCTCTGCGTTCTACGGCAGTGCGCGTGCGACGTCGTGGATCGCTGCGGCCGAGCGGTGGAACAGCTCCAGTTCGTGGTCGGAGAAGGTCGTCTCACGCACCGGTGTCGCGCCGGACGCGCTGACGATCGAGGGGACAGAGAGGGCGACCCCGTCGACCCCGTGGAAGTCGCGCAGCACCGTCGAGACCGGCATCACCGCGTGCTCATCACCGAGGACCGCCTCGATGATGCGGGCACTGGAGAGGCCGATGGCGTAGTTCGTCGCGCCCTTCCCCTGGATGACCTTGTATGCGGCATCCCTCACGTCCACCGCGATCTCGTCGAGCTCGGTCTGCGTCATCGGCGGATGACCCGCGGCCTGCCACTCGCGGATCGGCACGGTGCCGATCGTCGCGCGCGACCACAGCGGGAACTCGGTGTCGCCGTGCTCGCCGACGATGTAGGCATGCACGCTCGACGTCGACACCCCCGCGCGCTGCGCGAGCTTCCACCGCAGCCGCGAGGTGTCGAGCACCGTGCCCGAGGCGAAGATGCGCTCGGGTGGAAGCCCGGTCTCCTGCTGCGCGCGGACGGTCAGCACGTCGCAGGGGTTCGTGACGATGACGTAGATGGCGTTCGGGGCGACCTCGAGGAGGTCGGGGAGCATGCGCTGGAGGATGCCGGCGTTCACGCCCGCGAGGTCGATGCGCGTCTGGCCGGGGTCCTGCTTGGCGCCGGCGGTGATGACGATGACGTGCGACCCCTCGGCGACCGAGATGTCGCTGCCGCCCGTGATGTCGCTCCGCCCGGTGAACTGCGTGCCGTGGGCGAGGTCGAGCACTTCGGCGTCGACCTTCGCGGTGGCGATGTCGTAGAGGGCGACGTGGCGGGCCGAGCCCCGGATCAGTGCGGCGTAGGCGGTGCTCGCCCCGACGCTTCCCGCGCCGACGATGGTGACCTTGGAGTTCTCGATGACCGCCATGCGCTCAGTCTCCCAGCCGGCCGTGCGCGGGTGTGGCCCGATCTCTCGTCGCCGAGCGAGCGGCGCGGCCGTGGCGGTGCGCCGGTCCGTGGCATCCATCCTCACCGCCCTTCCGGCGTCTGCACTTCTCCCGTCAGCTTTCGCCCCTCCCTCGGCTCTCCGAGGGCAGAAGCTGCCGGGAGAGGGAGGGTCGGATGCCGCGATTCGCGACCGACCGCGGCGTGTCGTAGACTCTTCGGCGGTGACGTGTCCGAGCGGCCGAAGGTGCAACTCTCGAAAAGTTGTGTAGGGTAACCCCCTACCGTGGGTTCAAATCCCACCGTCACCGCCAGAGAACCCCCGTTTATCGGGGGTTTTCCTTTTTCGCTTGGGGCTCGTGCGAAGGAGTCGGGAAAGACTGAGGGCGGAACGCCCGGTTCAGCCTGGTCGGCAGTCTCGGACGCCACCGATGTCGAGCGCTTCGCCATCGCCGGGATCCGCGGAACTGCGCCGAACGGGTGGAGACTTCGGTGGAGCAGCCGCCATCCCGAAGTTCGACGCCCGCCCACCACCGAGTCCTACGGTGGGTGTCTCGCCCATCGTAGGGTGGTCCACTCGATGCAGGGTCGAGCCGACGTTCGCGCAGTCCCGGGGGACGCAGCCTCCTCCCGATGCCAGCCCGCCCCGCGAACAGGGATCGCGCGGAGAATCGCATCGAAGCGTTCGGCAACTGCCTACGTACCGGGATCATCGGATACTCGATGAACCTCCGAATCAGTCCCGTGCCGAGATCGCCGCCGCTCTCGGGGTGCCCTCGCCGACCGTCTTCAACGCGTTGGAGAAACTGTTGGATGCTGGGCTGCAGCGTGACGCTACAAGGCGCCTCAGTCCGGCTACCGACAATCCCGCCCGGCCGGGGGGGGGGGGGGGGCTTGAGCGCTTCAGTAGTTGAATGAGAACGTGTTGCCGAGAGAGTGTTGGCTGATCGCGTTCTTGATGAGGATCATCGCCCAGAGTCCTTCGGCCGTGGATTCTCCTCCCGCGTCACCCTTTCGGACGGGGACTCCGCTGCTGACGTTGATTTCGTCGAGCACCGCTCCCCGCCCGTCGAAAGGCAGCGGCCCAGCGTTGGCCGCGTACATCGGCAAGAGTGCGGAGTTGTTGCCGATGAACCACGTGCCGACGATCTTCGCGTAGCCGAGGTACTCCGCCTTCTTTGCCGCTTTGTTGGAGCGAGCTGATTGGTCCCAGGCCATCGCCAGTTCGAGCAAGCCGGCGACGATCGAAGAGTCCTGATAGACCGACTGGCTTGAGTTCGTGTGGAACTGTGCCGCCCACCCGGAGATCGATGTGATTCGTTCTTTGGTTCGCGCGTAGTTGTTCGATGCGTCCCGGTAGTGGTAGGCCTCATTGCCGTAGAAGGTGTCGGCCGAGTAGCTGATGATGTCGAGGAAACCATCGAGCACCGCGGCGGATTGCCCGATGTCGCGCTTCAGACGATACGCCTTGGAGAGGGCGTAGATCTGGAGTTGACCCCAGGCCTGCCAGTCCCCCGTTGCGGGGTCGTCGACGAAGATCCCGTTTCGCCAGTCAGTGCTCGTGAATTGCCGAGCGGTAATGGCGTTGATTCCCTCGTCGATCTTGCTGTAGATCACGCTTTGGGGCGTCGGGTCGTCATGGGGCGATGCCGTCCCGCCGGCGTTGGCGCCTGTCTGAGGCAGCTGGGGTGTGTACGTTCCCCAACCGCCGCCGATCCAGACTGCGCGGAAGTACTCGCAGAGCCCGACGAGGAAGTTCGCCGCGAGTCGATTGTCCAGCGTCGTCAGGGAGTACTGGCAGACGTTGCGCAATACACGGTTGATGTGGTTCTCAATAAACTTCCCGAAGAACATCTCGTCGGTCGACCACGAACCGTTGACTGTCTTCCTTTTCTGCAGCATCTGGAGGCCCAGCGCGAGCGCCCACAGCTGCCGAGCGTCGTCGCCACCGAGGTTGAGCGTACTAGTGGTCCAATCCTTCTTGATGTTGTTCAGGTAGCCAGATGGACCACCGGTCGCGCCGCCGTACACGGGGCCGTTGTACACCGGAGCGACGTCCGCCCCGTTCGTAGCCTGGAGGTCGTCCATCGCGATCGTGTACTTCGGGTGCGGAATGAAGGGATCGGCCCGAACAGGCTGGCCCCCGCTTGTGATGATGTGCGTGGGGTCAGAGTCGAACTGCATCCAGGCGGCCTTCGAGCCGCCGGGACCGAGCGGGGGGTACTGCGTGCGACGTACGAACTCGCTTCGGTACATGTAGTGCTTGTCCTGAGACTGCATCGGGTCCCATGCGAACATGGCAGGGGCATCGAGCCACGCGAAGTTGTAAACCTTGCCTTCAGTTGTGGTCATGTAACAGGTGAAGGTCAGGACGGCGCGCGCGGTCTGGAATGAACTCTCTGTCCCGTTCAAGAGATAGTCCGTAGCGAGCGCGATTGCGGTGCGTGCGGAGTCGTCGACACATGTGGCGCCTTCGGCCAGGTCTTGGTAGGGGTTCCATCCGTTGGTCCGCCAGTCGCCACCCTTCTCGGTCGCGTACAGCGTCATCGCCTTCATCGGCCAACTGTCGACGGCGGCGAATCCGCCGGCGCCGAGAACTGTGTCGTAGAACGACGGGGTCGGCCATGTCACCCCATGCTTGTCCGTGCGTTGCCCGGCGCCCGTGCCGGCCTCGTATCTGAAACCAGTGACAGTCGGCCCGATCTTGGTGTGCACCGGTTGCAGTTGCCAGTTCATGTGGTCGAACGTGATGGGGAACTGATTGAAATCCACGGTCACCGTCGTCGCGCGGGCCGCGAGAGGACGATCGAGTGCGAACGCGCTGAGTGCGCCGAGCCCGACTCCCGCCGCTGCGGCCTGCAGAAAAGACCGACGCGGAATGCCATTATTCGAACAACGTTGTTTGCGCATGCGACGCATTGTGTAGGACGCTCCACGTTGCCGTCAAGAGTTCGTTGCGAGCTGAGAGCGTCGACTGCAGACGGCTCGAGTCTGTCGCCGGGAATTGCAGGATTGGCGCCTCGCTGGGTACCTTTGCGCGGCAGATCGACTGACTGCCGCTGCCGAACCTAAGTCGCTACCTTCTGGCATCCTGAACGAGTCGCCGATGATCGCTCCCGGCGCGAACGGGGATGGGTGGGGAATGAGTAGTCGACCGACGATGAACGATGTTGCAAGGGAAGCTGGTGTTGCCCTAAAGACTGTGTCCCGCTTCGTGAACGGCGAGACAAACATCGACCCTCTCCTGGGAGACCGGATCGCCTCCGCGATCGCGCGATTGGGGTACCGGCGAAACCTCTCGGCCGCCAGCATTCGTCCCGGGTGGAGCAGCAAGACGATCGGCCTGGTCATCAGCGACCTCGCGAACCCCTACTATGCGAATCTCGCACGTGGCGTCGAAAGAGTCGCAGCCGCGGCCGGCTACATGGTCATGACGAGCAGCTCCGAGGAGCGCGGCTCGCTTCACGATCGGGTCGTGGATCGGATGCTTGACCAGCGTGTTGACGGTCTGATCGTCGTGCCACCACGGGAAACCGCCAGGGACTGGAGCCTGTTTCCGCCGCCGATTCCTCCATTGGTCTTCGTAGACCGCCCCAACGAGTTTCGCGGCGGTCACGTGATACTCGCTGACAACAGGGGTGGGGCGAAACGCGCGGTCGGTCAGCTGATCCAGGGTGGTGCGCAGAGGATTGCGTTCCTCGGCGACTCGCTGGACATCTATACGATACGCGAGCGGCACGCCGGGTACCTGGACGCGCTTGATGGTGCGGGTGTTGCCTTCGACCCACATCTGAGCGTCGACGTGGCGCACACGGCGGCAGATGCCGCGCGGTCGGCGACCGCTTTGCTGTCCGGGGGGAAGGTGGACGCGATCTTCGCCGCGAACAACCGATCGACCTTTGGCGTCCTCCGAGCGATGCGCGACGGAGCGCCGTCCGCGGCGCTCATCGGCTTCGATGACTTCGAGGGTGCTGATCTCATGCAGCCCGGGGTCTCGGTCGTCGGTCAGAACGTCACGGAGATGGGCGAGCTTGCGGCAACAATCGTCCTCGCAGCGATTGCGGGCGAGTCGAAGTATCCGCGCGTGACCACGCTGGACACCGTTCTCATGCTGAGGGGATCTGAGATCGTCAACGCGTGACCGGCTTGGCACTTGCGGATCCCAAGTGAGATCGCTACGTTGAGACAACGTTGTTCCCGAATTGGTCTTTCAACGACGACCGCACCGCCGATCTCAGATCGGGTTATCAAAGGAGATAAATTGCGCACCAAGAAGATCGTTCTCCCGGCGATCGTCTGTTCGGCAGTTCTGGCCCTCAGCGCCTGCGCTGGCGGCGGCACTGCCACGACGACGCCGGATGCGGAAGGGCCTCAGGCCAGTCGTGGCGACATCGACATCTGGTACTCCAACAACGGGTCCGAGATCGAGTGGGCCACGGCGATGATCGAGGCATGGAACGCCGAACACCCTGACGAGCAGATCACTGGTCAGGAGATTCCCGCCGGCTCCAGCAGCGAGGAAGTCATCACGGCAGCCATCACCGCCGGGACGACGCCCTGCCTCGTCTTCAACAACTATCCCGCGGCGACCGGTCAGTTCCAGCGCCAGGGAGGCCTGGTCAACCTGTCCGAGTTCGAAGACGGCGAGGAGTACATCGTGTCCCGCACAGGGGACATTGCTGAGCAGTATCGCTCTCCGGACGGCAGCTTCTATCAGATGCCGTGGAAGTCGAACCCCGTCATGATCTTCTACAACAAGGACCTCTTCACGGCGGCGGGTCTTGACGCGGAGAATCCCGCCCTGTCCACATACGACGAGTTCCTCGACACGGCGCGGCGGCTCGTCTCCAGCGGGGCGGCGGAGTTCGCCATCCACCCCTCACCCACCAGTGAGTTCTTCCAGCCTGGCTTTGACTTCATTCCGCTGTTCGCCGCCGCCACCGAGGGCCAGCAGATCGTCGAGAACGGCACCGCAACGTTCAACAACGAGGCGGGCCTGGAGGTCGCCGACTTCTGGAGCACGATCTACGCCGAAGGGCTCGCAGGCAAGGAGCCCCCGCAGAGCGACCTGTTCGTCGACGGGAAGGCCGCCATGGCAATCGTCGGCCCGTGGGCGATCGGCTACTACGGAGCGTCCATCGCGAACTGGGGCGCCGTCCCGGTCCCGACCGCCGATGGTCTGCCGGCCGACCAGGTGTACACCTACAGCGACTCCAAGTCGATCGGCATGTACTCCAACTGCGAGAACCAGGCAACTGCCTGGGATGTCCTGAAGTTCGCGACAGGTGAAGAGCAGGACGGGCAGCTCCTCGAGATCGCCGGTCAGATGCCCATGCGTGAGGACCTCAGCGGCACCTACCCCGAGTACTTCGAGGCCAACCCCGCGTACCTGCAGTTCGGTGACGCCGCCTCTCGCACGGTCGAGAACCCCAGCTACATCGAAACGATCGCGATCATGCAGGCTCTGCGCGACGCCTACACCTCAGCGGTGATCGCGGGAGATGAGGACGTGAAGGACGCGTTCGACACCGCGGCGACCGAAGCCAACGAACTCGCGGCGGAAGGATAGCCTCGGGCGATGACACGCCTTGCACCCTCTGTGGGGGGACCGGTCGGTCCCTCCACAGGGGTGCCGTCCCGCAGGACTCCCTCGCGCCGAACACGCAGCCACACCGGCCGCAGTCCGGTCGGCGCCCTGCTCGCGGCACCCGTTCTTATTTTCATCGTCGTCATCATCGCTTACCCACTCGGGTTCGCGATCTATATGTCGCTCTTCGACTACTTCTTCGCCGCACCTGGCGTCGTCGTCGATCGACCGTTCGTCGGGTTGGCCAACTACGTCGACGTGTTGACTGATCCGAGCGTCCAGCAATCGTTCCTGAACGTCGTCGTCTTCCTGGTCATCAACGTCCCCCTCACCGTGACGCTCGGCCTGCTCCTTGCGACAGCGCTGGACCGAGTCATCAGACTTCGCACCTTCCTGAGGGTCAGCTACTACATCCCCTACGTCACCGCCAGTGTCTCCCTGGTCGGAGTGTGGTTGTTCCTCTTCAGTGGCAACGGACTTGTCAACAATCTCCTCGGACCCCTCGCCCCATCTCCGTCGTGGCTCGTCAACCCCTACCTCGCCATGCCCACCATCGCGCTGTTCGTCACCTGGAAGCAGCTAGGGTTCTACGTTCTCCTTTACCTCGCCGCGCTCCAGAACGTTCCTCGTGAGCTTCACGAATCCGCTTCCGTCGATGGCGCTGGCCCTGTTCGCGCGTTCTTTACCGTGACCGTCCCCGGCGTCCGCCCGGCCACCGTCCTCGTTGTGATCCTCACCACCGTCATCGGCGCGAACCTCTTTACAGAGCCCTACCTTCTCACCGGGGGCGGTGGTCCGAACGGCGCGTCCGCCTCGCCCGTCCTCTTGATGTACCAAGAAGGGATCCAGCAGGGGCACCCGGGTTTCGCTGCCGCGCTCGGAGTGATTCTGATGATCGGGGTTCTGGTGATCGCGCTCGTCCAGAAGCGACTGGTCGGGGGGAGTGAGGAGTGAACACGCTCAACAAGACACAGCTGGTGCTGCGCTACGGGGTGTTGTTCGCAGGAGCACTCGTATTCCTGTTCCCCTTTTACTACATGGTCGTCGGCTCTCTTCAGACCGCACCCGACACGTCGCTGGCTGGAGCCTTCCCCGACCCCGCCAATCTCTCCCTCGACAATTACGTCGCGATCAACGAACGCATCAACCTGTGGTCCGGACTCGTCAACTCCGGGATCTTCACCGGCGGGGTGGTGCTCACCAGCGTCGTCTTCGGGAGCCTAGCCGGGTACTCCCTCGCAATCCTCCGCTGGCGGGGGAGAGGGTTCACCTTCGGGCTGGTGCTCCTCGTCCAGGTCATTCCGTTCCAGCTGCTGATGATCCCCCTCTATGTCCTCATCGCCCGCGACTATGGCCTTGCCGATACATACCTCGGGATGATCCTGCCGTTCGCTGTGAACGCGACTGTCGTCATCGTGTTCCGCCAGTACTTCCTTCAACTCCCCAAGGAATTGTTCGACGCAGCCCGAATCGACGGTGCGGGAGAGTTGAAGATTCTGACCAAGGTCGCGTTGCCCTTGATCAGGCCCGCGCTGGTGACAGCCGTTCTGATGACGTTCATCGGCCCGTGGAACGAGTTCCTCTGGCCGTTCCTCATCACAAAGGACGCGTCGATGCAGCCTCTCGCCGTCTCCCTCGCCAACTACGCGGAGACCGTCGCCGCAGCCACTGCCAACCCGCTCGGGGCAATCCTCGCGGGTGCCGTCGTCCTCGCCGCACCCGCGGTCGGGCTGTTCATCGTCTTCCAGCGCTACTTCGTTTCGACGGGGCTCGGCTCCGCCGTGAAGGGATAACCACTCATGCATGCCTTGACCCCCGCCCGCCTGCGAGACGCGTACGAGGAGGCGCTGAAGTTCGATCATCCCCTTACCTCGCACATCACCACCGACCAGTTCTCTCGCTCCTATCCGCGGACGCCCGAGTGGGTCGTGGGGCCATTCCAGCGGGACGACGCCCTCACATTCAGGCAAGCCTCGGAGTGGCCGGACCCGGCGGACATCGGATGGCGAAACGGATTCGTATTCAACCCCTCGATCCTCAACGCCGACGGTGAGCTCCATCTCTTCTACCGTGCATCGCCGAGGAAAGAGTCGATGAGCAGCCGAATCGGGCACGCGGTCTACACCCGCTCCGCTGGCTGGATCGATGACCCCGCCAACCCGGTGGTGATCTCGACCTTCGACAATGAAGGGCTGAGTGTCGAGGACCCCAAGGTCTACCGACGCCACGACGGTCTGTATGTCATGTTCTACAACGGCATCTGGGCGACCGATGGTGCGGACGAGCTGACGCGGTATCCGTCGCCCGGATACCCATTGGATGAGGTCGGGTGCGACATCATGGTCGCCACCAGCGCTGACCTACAGAGCTGGACGAAGCACGGTCTCGCGGTCCCTTATGAGATCTCCCGTGGTTGGGCCAAGGGTGCCGTCATTCCCCGTTCGCCTCGGGGCGACGCCGTACGCGTCGGCGGCGAGTACATCATGTATCTCTCGGAGGGGTGCAATGGCACGATGACCGTGGGCCGATCCACAGATCTGTTGACGTGGGAGTTTCGCGCTGAGCCCTACCTGGACCTGACCGCGTGGGGCGGGTCACTGTTCGAGGTAGCCACGGCGGTCGTCCGCGACGACGACAGCGACATCGTCCTCGACTTCTTCTACAACGACGCCGACGGTCAGTTTGCGGCAGGTCAGGCCCGGTACTCCCGAAGAGATCCGTTCCGGCAGCGGGAACTGAACAAGGGGGGCGCGCTCGCCTGGGGTGGGTTCGCAGAATGGGACGGCGCCCTGTACTTCGCGCAGGGCTGGGATGCGCCGGAGGGCAGCCGAGAACTCTACTTCTATCGCGAGACCGACGCGCATGCGTGAAGCGGTCACGCCGCGTTTGCGGATCGACCTCGCAGGCGAATGGGAGCTCACGGGCTGGCGTCAGAACGACTGGCGCCTTGGCCTCACACCCGAGCGCGCGAAGGTGCAGGAGCCCGATGTGCCGAGTGTGCCGATCACCGTGCCGGGCTCCGTGCGTGGTGCATTAGAGCGCGCCGGGATCGTGCCGGACTCGACCGTCGGGGCCCAGTCCCGGCTCAGCGAATGGATCGAGCACCGACACTGGGTCTACCGTCGGGAGATTCCCTCCGGCGCGTCCAACTGGATAAGGGAACACCCACGCGAGCGCATCATCCTGGAGTGTGAGGGACTCGACACCAAGGGTGTCATCTTGGTCGACGAGCGCATCGTGGGAGAGTTCGAGGGATCGTTCACCCCGCACAGATTCGACATCACCGAGTCGATTGCGGCCGGCGGCCTCACTCTGCGGATCGTCTTCACCGATCTGCCTGACGGCCTCGGGCAAAACGGGTGGACCTCTCGCATCAGACAGTTCAAGGACCGATTCTCCTATGGCTGGGATTGGACACCCCGCCTCGTCCAGGTCGGCATCTCAGGACCGATCCGCCTCGTCGCGAGCGTCGGGATGGCTCTCGAACGTGCACGCATCTCAACGGATTACCGCGCCGATCCTGGCACGGGATCCGTCACCATCGACGTCTCGGCGTGCGCGATTCCGACGGCCGCCGTTGCATCCGCCCGCCTCACAGGTCCGGGCGTCGACCTCACGAGCACCATCCCCGACCACGGACACATCGTCATCCCGGTGATCCCCCGCCCGTGGCACGTTCGACCGAAGGGAGCCCAGGCGCTCTACACGCTCACGCTCGCGGTCCACGCGGCCGACGGGGTCACGGAGGAGCGAGAGTTCGTCGTCGGCTTCCGTGAGTTGATGTGGGCGCCGACCGAAGCTGCACCGAAGGGTGTTGATGATTGGCTCTGCCTCGTCAACGGGCAGGCGGTCTTCCTGTCAGGGGTGAACTGGGTTCCCATCCGCCCGGACCGCGCCGATGTCCCGGCGGAGGAGTATCGCTCCCGCCTCACGGCATATCGCGACATGGGCATGACGATGATTCGGGTGTGGGGTGGCGCGGGGGCGGAGGCAGATGTCTTTTACGACCTCTGCGACGAACTGGGCCTCCTCGTTTGGCAGGAGTTGCCGCTGAGCTCCTCCGGACTTGACAACGAACCTCCCACCGACGATGCGTTCGCCCACGACCTGGCGAGGATCGCGTCCTCCTACGCCGAGCGTCTCCGTCACAGACCGTGTCTCGCCCTTTGGTGCGGGGGCAACGAGCTGACGCGGGTGACGGCACCGGCCGTTCCTGGTCGTCCGCTCGACGACGCTCACCCGGCCTTGGCAGCCGCGCGCACAGCCCTCGAGGTGTCAGACCCTGGCCGCCGCTACATTGCGACATCGCCGATGGGTCCGCGGTTCGAGGCGGACCCGGCTGAATTCGGTGCCGGTGTGCATCACGACGTTCACGGGCCGTGGGAGTGGGCCGACAGTGAAGAGTCATGGGCGGCCTACTGGCGGGCAGATGACGCGGTGCTCCGCTCTGAGGTGGGTGTCGCCGGGTCAACAGGAATGGGATTGCTCGCGGAGAAGGGTCTTCTCCCGAATGTTCCCCGCGCCGAGTTGCGCTCTGTGTGGACCCACTCGAGTGGGTGGTGGCTGCGTACCTTTGATGATGCCGATCCCGATCAGCCGATCGGGGCTTGGGTGAGCTCATCGCAAGAACGCCAGGAGCGGATGCTTCGAATCGCTGCCTCGTTAACGCTCTCACGGTTCCCGCGTGCGGCCGGATTTCTCGTGTGGCTGGGGCACGACACGTTTCCGTGTGCCGTGAGTCTGTCTCTCCTGGACTGGGGTGGACAACTGAAGCCGGCGGCGCAGGGCCTGACGTCTGTCTTCGCCGGCGACGTGCGCTGTACGTCCGACCGCTGAGAAGTGACGGTGGGCGGCGCGATCACGTTCGCGCCGCCCACCGTCGGGTGTCACAGAATCTCAGTCGGGCTCAACCGCGCGACCCGTGTTGTGGGAGCGCAGAGCCGCGTCGTAGATGGCGTGGGTGCGGGCAGCCTCGTGTGGGGTCGCCGCGCCGAACCGCTCGCCGAGGTGACCGACGCGTTCGGCGAGGAAGACAGCCCACATCTGCAGGATCGCGTCCGAGAATCCCGATTCGAAGATTCCGCCCGTGACCGTCGGCCACGCCGACTGGCTCCCGACGTCGATCTGCTGCCAGAGTTGCTCGCGTCCGACGCCCGGAACATCCCCGACTCGGAACACCTCCAGGGTCGATGGGTGTTTCGTCGAGAATCGCACACCACCCTCTGTGCCGGTGACCTCGAGGATCCACGTGTTCTTCTCGCCGGGTGCGATGCGCTTGGCTTCCACCGTCAGCGGGAACCTGTCCTGACCGCTGGAGACCCACGAGTGGAACGTCGCGTTGTCCCAGGTGTCGCAGGGTTCCATAGTGCCGTCGGGTCCGGGGCGTTCGGTGACGACGTCCTGTAGCACTGCGTAGACGGAGTCTGGGTCCCACCCGAGTCGGAGGGGCACATGCCACGCGTGCATTCCGAGGTCGTTCATGACCCCGGCTGCGCCGCAGAAGCGTGCCTGTCGTTTCCAGTTGATCGGCTTGGTGGGATCGACGTCGCTCGAGTGCAGAAACGCGCTTCGGGCCTCGACGACGCGTCCCAGGGTTCCCTGCCGAAGGAAGTTGAGCGCAAGCTGCGCGCCGGGGAAGAACGGCATTTCGCTGGAGCACCGCACGAAGACGCCCGGATGCTCGTCTAAGGCGCTGATGATCGAGGCCGCGGCCGCACGGTCGATGCCGAAGGGTTTCTCGGCGAGAAGATCCTTGCCGGCCCGGATGACGTCGGTGTAAATGGCTTCGTGGAGGTCGTGCCGCACGGCGACGTAGCAGACATCGATGGAGGGGTCGTCGAGCAGCTGCCGGTAGTCGGTCGTCTTCGTCGTCACGGTGTCGATCTGGTCGAACCAGTCCATCGCGGCCGGGTTGATGTCACACACCGCGGTGAGGCGGGGGCGGACGGGATGGTCGACGAGGGCGGGCCATCGTTGGAGTGCGGCGGCGATCTCGCGCCCCATCAGTCCTCCACCGATGATCGCGACATTGACCTCCGGCGCGCTCATCGGTCGCCACCGTGAACGAGAAACAGAGCGTCGTCGACGGAGGCGTCAGCATGGAGGATCGCCATCAGCGCGGCCGTGATGCCGGCGGGGTTCTCGTGCTGCACCACGTTGCGTCCGTACACGATGCCACGCGCGCCCGCGTCGAGGACACCGCGCGTGCGCTCGAGGAGGGTGCGATCGTCGACACGCCCCCCGCCCCTCACCAGAACGGGTACAGGCCCGGCCACCTCGATGACTTGTCTGTACTCCGCGATGTCGTCGCACGGGTCTGCCTTGATCAGGTCGGCACCCAACTCGACGGCCTGCCGCACCAGGGTCAGGATCTTGTCCACATCGCCGTCGACCATGTACCCACCGCCCGCCTTCGCGTTGTCCTGCATCACGAGCGGTTCGATCATGAGGGGCATCCCGAATCGGGTGGCTCGTTCGCGCAGCGCCATAATCGAGCGGATGTTGGCTTCGCGAATCTCCGGACGATCGGGGATGTGCATGAGGTTGGCGCACACCGCGACAGCGTCGAGTCGGACTGCCTCTTCGATCGCGTGGGGCACGTGATGGCTGAAGATGTGGGAGTCCAGCGGATTTCCGTAGACGTTCGCGACGTCCGTCCGAAGCACCAAAGCAGGCTTGTTGCGTCCAGGGCGTTCCTGCAGGAGGCGGGCCTGTCCGATCGTCAACTGGATGGCGTCTGGACCGGCATCCACAAGGGTGTCGATCACGTGGGGCATGTTCTCGATGCCGGTGATGAAGCCACGCTCTCCGAAGAAGCCGTGGTCAACGGCGACATCTAGCGCGCGGCCGGATGTCGGGTGAAAAAGTCTGTTCAGCCGATAGGGCGTCATTCGTCTCTCCTTGAGGGGCCCATGATTTCTTCTGTGCCCGTGTTGTGTCACACTAATCACGTGAGACAACGTTGTCTAGACGAAGGGGAGCAGGAGTGACATCTATTGCGGTCGCAGGCCATGTCTGCGTCGATCTCGCGCCGCGCATCGGCGACACGGCGGACATCCTTCCAGGAGCGCTGGTGGACGTCGGGCCGCTCGCGGTATCACTGGGCGGATGCGTCGCGAACACCGCGCGCGCTCTTGCAGGGCTCGGTACACCCGTTGTCGCGTACGCGGCGGTCGGGGACGATGCGCTGGGCCGCATCGTACGGGAGCAGCTGGAGACGTCGATGATCGATGCCAGAGTGAGCGACGTGGCGGCGCCCACCTCCTATTCGATCGTGTTCGAGCCGTCAGGAGCTGACCGCACCTTCTGGCATCATGTTGGCGCCAATGCGCTGTTCGACGGCGGCGACGTTGACGCGAGCAGCGCGGACATCGTGCATCTTGGGTACCCCTCACTCCTCCCGGCTGTCCTCGCCGATGACGCGCGACCCTTGATGGCGCTACTTCAGCGCGTGCGAGAAGCAGGCGCGAGTGTGTCCGTCGATCTGGCCGTGGTCGATCCGATCTCTGACGCTGCGCGTCTAGACTGGCCGACCATCCTGCGCACGCTCGCCCCGTACTGCGATGTCCTCACCCCGAGCCTGGACGACCTCACGTCAGTGCTGAGGATGGATGCTGAGGACGACGCCGATCTGGCTGAGCTCTTCGCCGAGCTCCTCATCTCTTGGGGAGCAGCCGTCGTCGTCATATCCGCCGGAGCGGGGGGGCTGGTCATGCGCACAGCGGACGCCCGCCGCTTGCGCAACGCCGGACGAGGGGTGGCAGGCCTTGCCGAGACATGGGCCAACCAGGCTCTGCGTGCGCCGGCGTTGACCGTGCAGGAGGTTCGCACGACCAACGGCGCCGGCGATGCGTCGACAGCAGGCATTCTCTATGCGATCGCTCAGGAACTATCTCCGGAGCAAGCACTCCGCCTGGCAACAGCATCCTCCGCGTCCGTTGTCTCCGGTGCAGGTGTCAGCGCGGCAAGCATCCTCGCCTTCGCCCCAGAGCTCGCACATATGTTGCATGCGCACCCTCGTCCGGTCGTCCTTCCCGCGAATCAGCCCACACGGCGCTTCTACCGCGGGGGAGAACAGATCTCACAGTTCCGAGACGCTGGGCACAGTGAGCCCTTCACTCCTGAGGACTGGGTCGGTTCGACCGTGTCCGTGCGAAACGAGCAACCGTCCGGGCTTACGACACTCCCCGGTGGTGGGCTGCTGAAGGACGCGATCGCCTCGGACCCGTGCGGCTGGCTGGGCCCGGCTCACGTCGAGCGCTACGGCGATGACCCGATGATCCTGGTCAAGATCCTCGACGCGGGACAACGGCTTCCCGTCCATGCCCACCCCGACGGTGCCTTCGCAGCACGGCACCTCGGCACCGCCCACGGTAAGGCCGAAGCGTGGCACATCCTCACGCCGGGCGTCATCTACCTGGGGTTGCGTCGCGATGTCGAGCGTGAAGAACTTGCGACGCTTGTCCATGAACAGCGAGTGGAGGACCTCCTTGACCTCCTCAACAGGGTCGACGTGAACCCCGGAGACCGCGTCTTCGTGCCGCCCGGCGTAATGCACGCCATCGGCGAGGGCGTCCTCCTGCTGGAAGTCCAGGAGCCCGAGGACCTGTCGATCCTCCTGGAATGGCGAGACTTCGAGATCGACGGCGCGACCCACGGACACCTCGGGCTCGGCTTTGACTTCGCCCTCGACGCCGTAGACCTCACCGCGCTTGATCCGGCGCGACTGGCCGAGCTCGTCCTTCCCGCGTCGACCGGACCCTCGTTGCCCGCGATTGCCGAGCGTTACTTCCGGCTCGATCGCATCGACGTCGATGGCGTTCACCGCCTCGCCAGCGAGTTCTCGGTGGTCGTCGGTTTGGAGGGCTCGCTCCGAATCCCCATCGATCAGGTCGTCGAGATCGGGCGGGGGACGACGGCGTTGATTCCCGCCGCGGCAGGGCCGGTCGACCTCGTCGGCACAGGCAGCGTCCTCGTGGCACGACCGCCGGCGGCTGACCGATGAGGTCTTTGGAAGAACTGCGGCGGAAGGGCCTGCTCGCAACCGATGCCGCGGTGTCGACGGTAGTGGAGAGGTTCGGGGTGCCCGGATCGGGCGACAATGCCCGCGTTCTCGAGGCGAATGTCGGACACGGGTTCAGGTTCGAGGTCCTTGCCGACAGAGGCTTTGACATCGGACTGGCTGAGTATCGTGGCACGCCGATCTCGTGGCGCTCACCGGTCTCGGATGCTCGACCCTTGTCCTCGCCAGCCGGCAACGACTGGCTGGGGCGGTTCACCGGCGGACTGCTCGTCACGTGCGGGCTGCGCGTCGCTGGCGCTGCTGCCGGATCGCCACTTCACGGCGATATCAGCCACCGTCCCGCGTCGCACGTGCGCAGCGCACCGCCGCGGGGCCGGGCGTTGGTCGAGCTGGGAGCGGACATCGACGACGAGAGCATCTTCGGCGCGGGACTTCGAGTCGAACGTTCGATCTCGTCGGGCCTCACGCCGTCGGGTCAGGCGTGGATCGGTGTCGACGACGGCGTCGTCAACACCAGCTCGCTGTCGGCGGAAATCCACATCTTGTACCACCTGAACTTCGGCGCGCCGGTCATTCTGCCCGGCACTGAGGTGACCATCGATGCTCGGCGAACTCTCCCTAGAGACGCCGATAGCACGCGCTTCAGTGCGTCGATCCTGCCCGCGACGGTGGATGAGGTGGTCGAAGCCGTCTATCTCCACGAGCAGGCGAGTCATGTGCACCTCCGGACGCCCGGAGGCCATTCCGTTGCCATCGAATGGTCCGCCGACACCCTCCCCTACCTACACCAGTGGATCTTCCCCACCCGCGGACGCTGGGCGCTCGGGATCGAGCCGGCAACCAGTCCGCTGTTCAAAAAGGACGACACATCCGAGACCGAACGGTCCACGCTCGAACCGGGGCACAGTCGTACCCATCGACTTCGCGTGACTGTCGGAGAGGCGTCGTGACCGGCTATCCGACTCTGCCTGCGGCGAGCTACCGCGACAACTTCGCGGAGGTGGTTCCCACGGCCGCGCGGGCGACAGATCGTCTCGCAGCGGCCCACGACGCATCGCATTATCGTCTGGTGCCTCAGCTCGTCGTGGCGCCGGCGACGGTGGGGGATGTTGTCACGGTCCTCGAAGTGAGCCGCAGCAACGCCGTGCCGATTACCTTCCGATCGGGCGGGACGAGCTTGTCCGGTCAGGCAGGGACAGAGTCTGTCCTCGTCGACACGCGCACCCATTTCCGCACTGTCGCAGTCCTCGATGAGGGGGCGCGTGTACGCACAGGGTCGGGCACGACGGTGCGTGCGGTGAATGCGAGACTGGCGCGCCACGGCCGTAAGCTCGGGCCGGACCCCGCGAGCGAGATCGCGTGCACGATCGGCGGGGTCATCGCCAACAACTCCAGCGGAATGGCCTGCGGGACCCACTCCAACAGTTACCGCACCCTCGAGTCCGTCGTCCTCGTGTTGCCGAGCGGCTCTGTCGTGGACACGGCGGCTGAGGATGCTTCCGAGCGGTTGCGTGCCCTCGAGCCGCGCCTCTACGACGGGTTGATCGGTCTGCGCGACCGCATTCGGTGCAACGCGGCATCCGTTGCAACCCTCGTGCGGCTCCACTCCATCAAGAACACGATGGGCTACGGACTGAACGCCTTCCTCGACTACGACGACCCGATCGACATCCTCGCGCACCTCGTCGTGGGGTCTGAAGGGACCCTCGCGTTCGTCGCCGAAGCGACGTTCCGCACGGTTCCTCTCAAGACGAGCGTCGCAACCGGACTGCTCGTGTTCTCGACGCTCGATGAGGCGACGGCGGCGCTTCCCGCACTCGTTGACGCGGGGTTCGCGACGATCGAATTGATGGATGCTGCGTCCCTTCGTGTCGCGCAAAGAGACGCGGATGCACCCGACGACCTCCGCGCCCTGGCCATCGAACAGAACGCAGCTCTTCTCGTAGAGTTCCAGGAGGAATCGTCCCAGGCTCTGGAGCGACAGCTCGAAGCCGCTACTGGCCTCTTCGCGCATCTCTCGTTGTCGCGGGCGACGGAGCTGACCACCGATCCGACGACGCGGGCACGTCTGTGGCGCATCAGGAAGGGACTCTTCACGGCGGTCGCGGGCGAACGCCCGTCGGGGACGACGGCGCTTCTTGAAGACATTGCCGTTCCTGTCGAATGCCTCGGGGAGATGTGCGCGGCGCTGACCGGGTTGTTCGATACCCACGGGTACGACGACGCGGTCATCTTCGGTCACGCCAAGGACGGCAACGTTCACTTCCTCATCAACGAGCGTTTCGATGATCCCGCAATGGTGCGCAGATACGAACGCTTCACTGAGGATCTCGTCGACGCCGTGCTGGCAAGGGGCGGCACGCTCAAAGCTGAGCACGGCACCGGCCGCGTCATGGCCCCCTTTGTGCGGAGGCAGTACGGCGACGAGCTCTACGAGGTGATGTGGGAGCTGAAGCGGCTCATTGATCCGGACATGCTCTTCAACCGTGGAGTCTTGCTCACGGAGGACCCGGACGCCCACCTGAAGAACCTCAAGACGCAGGCGACCGTCGACGTCGAGGTGGATCGGTGCGTCGAGTGTGGGTACTGCGAGCCGGTCTGCCCCTCCCGCGACCTCACCCTCACGCCGCGCGAACGGATCGTCCTGCGAAGAGAACGGCAACGAGCGATTGATGTCGGGGATGCGGCTCTCGTCGAAGCGCTTGACCGTGAGTACGCGTACGACGGCGTCGAGACGTGTGCCGTTGATGGGATGTGTCAGACCGCCTGCCCCGTTCTCATCAACACCGGGGATCTTGTCAGGCGTCTTCGCGCTGAGGATCAAAACCGTGTGGCGCAGAGAGGTTGGAAGGCGGCGGCGGCAAACTGGGATGCTGTCAGCTCGGTCGGAGGGGTTGCGCTGTCGGTCGCCCAGTCGCTTCCGTCGGCCCTGCCAGTGGCAGTGACACGAGCGGGGCGCGCACTTGGCGGCGCCGACCTCGTGCCCCAGTACAGTACTGACCTCCCTGGCGGCGGTCGGCGGCGTCGGCCCAGGCTCGTCGCCGACCCGATCGCGGTCTTCTTTCCTTCGTGCACCGGCACGATGTTCGGCCCCGTCGGAGGCGATGGCGTGGCGGAGTCCTTTCAGCGCCTGTGCGAGAGAGCGGGCCTTGCGGTGTTGGTGCCTGCGGGGATCGGCGGCATGTGTTGCGGCACGCCGTGGAAGTCCAAAGGACTCACCGACGGATACGACCTGATGAAGGCCCGCGTCTCGGAGACGCTCTTCAGCGCGACCGATGGCGGCCGGTTGCCCCTCGTCTGTGACGCATCCTCGTGCACCGAGGGCCTGGAGATTCTCCTCGCCGCCGCCGACGCACACCAGGTCCGCGTCATCGACGCGGTCGCCTTCGTAGACGAGCACGTGCTCCCTCGTTTGCCCGATATCGCCAAGCTCGAGTCGATCACATTGCATCCGACCTGCTCCTCCACGCAACTGGGCATCAACACCGCCCTGGAGCGCGTCGCCGCAGCGACAGCCGACGCCGTCGAGGTGCCGCCGGAATGGGGATGCTGCGGCTTTGCCGGCGACAGAGGGATGCTGCATCCCGAACTTACTCAGAGCGCGACTGCAGCCGAAGCCGAAGACGTGAAGCGGCTGGGAAGTGCGGCCCACGCGTCCACCAATCGGACCTGCGAAATCGGGATGACCCGCGCCACCGGCCAGAGCTATGAGCACATCCTGCAGGTGCTGGACAGGCAAGTGGAGGCATCCTCACGCTCGTGAGTCGGGCCTGCGTCCCGCCAGCGGCGTGGGGCGGGTCGTTAGCGAGCCTGAAATGTGGCGCCAGGGAATGGAATGGCCGGTTCTTCGGACTGGTGCTCAACCCCCACCCCTACCTCCTGCGCGCGCTGTACGTCCCCGAGCTGGAGGAGGCGACCGATCGCGCCACGAGGATAGCAGCGGAACACAAACGCACCGTGACGAACGATGTGGTTGAGTGCCGCATGGGGAGTCGTATTCTCTGCGGGCTGCACGCTCGGAGCAGGATCGACGGGCGCTATCACGGGCGGCGCAGGTGCCTTGTTAGTAGGAGTCGCCTGTACGGCGATCGGTCAGTCTGCTTCGATCGGCGCGCGGAATCGACCAGTTCTGCAGCGCCGCCGACAATTGGAGCGTCGTCGTCGATTCCGAGCATCGCGGTGACCGAGCTGAAGTACGCGGACGGTGCTGCGGAGGTAGCCCAGCGATGAAGCCAGCTACCCCACCAGCGTGGCGGGAACCATCCACTGGAGCCACCCAGCCCGACACATCCAATGAACCGAAACCCCTTTGGGCGCTGATGTCGACCGAACCATCTGCAACGCCGCTCCGCACCTAAGGAATACGGCGTCATCATCTGCGGAGGGATTGCGGAGTGCGGTGCTCGCACCCTGCTGGCCTCGAAAGTGGGAACGCGCTCCGCGGCAGCCACGTCCCGCCCGGATCACCGACCCTCCAGGCGATCGCACCGCTTCGGGCTTTGCCGCGCGGAGGCCACTGTGCGGGTGGCGCGTCCATACCGAGGTGGATGCGAGTGCGCTTCCGCTCGATCACGATGAACACGCTGCCAAGAAGCCAGAGCGGCACCTGGGTGAGGAACGCGACGCGGAATGCATCGAGTGGTTACGTCGCCGGCGTACCCGCGCCTTGCAGGTCCAGCGCGAGTCCGATCGCGAAGATCGCGATGAGCGCCGCCAGGAACCCGCCCGCGTTCGGCAGCCCCGTCGCGGTGCTCAAGCGATGTCGCGGGTTGTGGGTGCGTGCGTGGTCGAAGGCGATGAGCGACGCGGGACCGCCCGTGGCGGGTGCCAAAGCGAGAGTGAACAGTAGCCACAGTGGGGCGACGCCCGGATAGAGAATAACCACAGCCCAAGCAGCTACCTGCGCGCCGACGGCGGGCAGCACCAGGGCACGGGAGCGAAGGTGCGGTATGCGACGCGAGAATTCGCCCATGACCGGCCCGAGGATCATGCCGACGACAACGTAGGTGGACATGATGGGCCGACTCAGCGACGGAGCGCCCCTGCGCCGCGGTGAGGAACGGCATGCCACACAGGAGCACAAATGCGGTGCCGGCAAACGGGGTGGTGAAATGCGACCAGAAGGCGAGACGCGTTCCAGGGTGTGCCCATGCGGCACGAATGCCGATACCAGTGTCGACCGAGGATGTTACAACGCGGACTGCGCCCGTGTCTGTGTCGACCGAGATGTCTCGGTCGCGATTCGGAGGGTGGTTTCGGATGAGCAGGACAACGAGGACTGCGAAGAGGGCGCCCAGCCCGCCGATGCTGCCGAAGGTGATGGTCCAGCTCGTCGCATCCAGCAGTGCGGCAAGGGGGATCAGTGCCAGGAGTTGCCCGGCCTGGCCCACGATTCCCGTTAATTGCACCATCAGGAATCCGCGTTGCGCCGGGAACCGCGTCGCGACCAGCCGGAGCGCGCCGGGGAAGATTGACGCATCGCCAGCGCCGAGCAGAACTCGCGCGAAGATGACGATCCAATGCTTGGCGAGACCGCCATGACGATCTGTCCCATCGCGTCCGAGTGTTGAATGAGCCCGGTGACGTCTTCGCCCGCGCAGTCGCGGATCCAGAGAGCCATCTCGAGCGCATCCAACGGGAGGTCGGTGGGCATCCGGTTCATGGTCCGCCAGCCCACGATCCTGCGGGAGAACACGTCGGTGACGAACGCGGTGAACGCCATCCCCGACCACGTCGGAACATAGGTGAAGTCGACCACCCAGAGCTCGTTCGGCCGGTTCGCGCGGAAGCAGCGCTGCACGTGATCCGGCGGCCGGAATGCCGCCCCGTCCGCTTTGGTGGTGATGAACTGCTTGCCGCGGCGGATCCCGCGCAGCCCCTGCTGCCGCATGAGCCGTTCGACCGTGCAACGGGCCACGACGGTGCCCTGCCGTCGCAGCAGGTGCCAGACCTTCCGGGCGCCGCTGATCCCGCGGCCGAGCTTTCGGTCCCAGAACACCTTCTCGATCTGCACGATCATCTCCGCGTCGCTGATCGCCCGCGCCGACGGCGGCCGCTTTTTGAACGCGTAGTAACCGGACGGAGCGATCGGCACGGCATGCTCGCTGAGCACCCGGCAGATCGGCTCGACCCCGAACCGGTCACGATGATCGTCGATGAACTGAACTACCACGGCAGTCGCGGGTCGAGCTCCCGCGCGAAGAACGACGAGGCCGCCAACAGAATCTCGTTCGCCCTCTTCAACTCCCGGTTCTCCGCCTCGAGCTGCTTGATCCGAGCCGCATCACTCGTCGTCGTCCCGGGACGCTCGCCCGCGTCAATCGCGGCCTGCTTGCACCAACCCCGCAGCGTGTCGGAATTGACCCCGACACGCTGCCCGATCCGGACCACTGCCTGATTCAGCGACAGCTCCGGATCCTCCTTCCGGGCCTCAGCCACAAGCCGCATCGCACGCTCACGAAGCTCCGGCGGATACTTCCTCTGCGCTGGCATAGTCATCATCCTCTCGGGGAATCAGACCCTCCACGAGACCCGGGGCAATTCAATCCGCCGCGGGCGAGGCGGGTCGTGTAGACCATGCCGTTGTCGGTGAGCGTGCCGGTGGGGTACCCGTGTTCCTGGGGCGGCGGTAGTGAACGTATCGGTCACGGTGCGGCCAGTCACCCGGCGATGTGCGCTCAGGTGCAGGTAGCGGGAGTGGTCATCGAGCCAGCCGATCACTTCCACGTCGTGTCCGGTGCTGAGCTGGACGTGGGTGAAGTCGGATTGCGAGAGCTCGTTGGGTCGATCCGCGGAGAACCTGCGCCATGAGGAGCGCGGTCGTTTCTGAGGCTGCGGGGTGACTCGACCTGCGGCAGTCAGGACCATCTAGACCGTGGCCCGCGAGGTCGTGCCGCTGAGGGGTGCGGTTCGGGCTTGAGCGGGGCCGCCGGGACTGCGGATCGAACGCGGCCTCGCCCTCCGTGAGCCATCGATGGTGCAGCTTGTGCACGAGCGATTTGGAGACGCCGTACCGAGTAGCGACCTGCCGGTAGGACAGTCCCTGGACGGTGACGGCTTTGATGAGCACCTCGTACTTGGCCACCGTTCACGATGTCTCGAGACATCAGACGACGACACCACGAGCCGTCCATGATGACCCGAGACATGCGTCCACGATGTCCTGAACCCCAGACACCACCGTCACCGCCATAAATCCCTGATCAAGAGGTGCTCCGAACTCTGTTCAGAGGTATCGAAGGAAGGCGTCGCGCCTCGTGCGCGGCGCCTTCTCTCGCTTCTCACCGCCGCTGAGGACTCAGGACGACGACAGGTTCGCGTGCAGCCCGCCTCCCGCGAACTCGGTACGCAGGATGCCGCGGCGCCGCAGAATCGGCACGATCTCGTCGAGCGCGCGGTGCAGCGTGACCGGGTGCAGGTCGCCCGAGAAGATGAGCCCGTCGTTGTCGGCGTCGTCCCCGAGAGCCTGGATGACATCGGCGAGCTCTTCGGCCGTCCCGACGGTGCCGCTGATGCCGTCGCCGATGCGGCCGAGCCGTGCCTTGCCGGCGAGGATCTCGCGGAACGGCACGTCGGCGAAGGAGTCGAAGCGACCGCGAAGGCCCTTGATGGTTCCCTGCGATACGTGTTCGCCGAAGATCGCCGGGTCCAGGGGTCGGTCGAGATCGAGGGTGGTGAGGTCGGTTTCGAGGTCGCTGGACCATGCCTCGGCGACCGCGAGGAGTGCCGCGTCGTCGGGGTTCGCGGATGCGGCGACGATACGGTCGGCTTCTTCCGTGGAAGACGCGACGATGGGTTTGAAGACGAACATCGTCTTGATGGCGCCGGGATCGCGGCCGTGTTCGACCGCGTCGGCGCGAACGCGTTCGCGGTAGCCGCGCACGGCCTCGACGTCGAGATTCGACAGGGCGAGCTGGATGTCCGAGTTCTCACCGGCGAATCGGATGCCGCGCGGCGACCCTCCAGGTGAGGCGATGACCGGCTCGGAGGAGAGCGGCTCGGCGTTCAGCGGACCGTCGAACGACCAGTACTTGCCGCGGTGCTCGACAGCGCGGATCTTCGTACCGTCGGCGTAGATCTGCGTCTCGGGATCGGCGATCAGTGCTCCGTCACCCCAGCTGCGCCACAGCAGTCGCAGCGCCTCGAGCCACTCCTGCGCGCGGTCGTAGGCCGCATCGTGCGGCAGGCGATCCTGGCCGAAGTGGTGGGCAGACCCGACATCGGTCACCACGTTCAGTCCGAGGCGGCCACCGGACAGGTGCTGCAACGAGGCGAACTGACGGGCGGCGGTGTACGGATGCCAGGCGGCGGGGTTGGCGGTCGGGATGACGCCGAGGTGCTCGGTGGCGGCGAAGAGGTACGGGGCGAGCGTCCACGGATCGTGCTTCGGGCCCCCGTAGGCCTTGCGCACCCGGAGGTCGAGCGTGGCGGGGCTGATACCGACGGAGAGGGCGTCCTCGATGAGCACGAAGTCGAAACCGGCCTGCTCGAGGGTGCGGGCGCCCTCTTGGTAGAGCCCGGGTGTGCGCCAGTCGTAGTTCCACTCGTAGTACGGGCGCCCCCATCCGTGAGGGCCGAAGCCGCGCGAGAGGAACCAGCCGAAGTGCTGCTGCTTGGTCATGCGATCCCCGCGCGCTCGAGGAGATCGGCAGCCTGAACCGCGGCCAGTGCGCGGTCGAGATCCGCGATCAGGTCCTCGACATCCTCCAGGCCGATCGAGACGCGCAGAAGTCCCTGCCCGATGCCCGCGGCGACGCGCTCGTCTTCCGTGCGGTGGACGTGCGTGGTCGAGGCGGGGTGAAGCACGAGCGAGCGGACGTCGCCGAGGTGGGTCATCCGGGTGAACAGCCGCACGGAATTCGTGAACGTCTTCGCGGCATCCCTCCCGCCCCGCAGAGTGAAGGCGAACACCGACCCCTGCCCCCGCGGGAGGTACTGCTCCGCCAGTGGCCGGTAGGGGTTGGATGCGAGTCCGCTGTAGTCGACGGACTCGACAGCGGGATGCGCCTCGAGCCACTCGGCGATGCGCTGGGCGGACTCGGAGTGCCGCTGCACGCGCAGCGACAGCGTCTCGATGCCCTGAAGGAGCAGGAACGCGGTGAAGGGCGACGGCGAAGGCCCCTGCCGCAGCGCGACGACCGACCTCGCGTACGCCGAGAACGCGGCGCGGCCGAAGCGATCGGCGACCGTGCGCCCGTCGGGGCCGCGGTCGTCCGAGAGGTGCGGGTAGCGGCCGTCGGTCGCGGTCCAGTCGATCCTGCCCGCGTCGACGATGACCCCTCCGAGAACCGTGCCGTGGCCGGCGAGGAACTTGCTCGCCGAGTGCACCACGATGTCCGCACCATGCTCGATCGGCCGCAGAAGGAAGGGAGTGGCGAGTGTGTTGTCGATGATCAACGGGATGCCGTGGCGCTGGGCGACGGTGGCGACGGCGCGGATGTCGAGGATGTCGTTCTTGGGGTTCGGAATCGACTCGGCGAACAGCACTCGTGTCTCCGGCCGGATGGCCGCCTCCCACGCCTCCGGGTCGTTCGCGTCACCGACGAAGGATGTCGTGATGCCCAGTCGGGCGAAGTTGTCGCGGAAGAGCTCGCGAGACCCTTCGTAGATGCTGTTCGCCGACACGATGTGGTCGCCCGCGCCGACCAGGGCGAGCACCGCGGTGGAGACCGCGGCTTGGCCGCTCCCGACGAGAAGCGCATCCGCGCCGCCCTCGAGGTCGGCGATGCGCCGCTCGACCGCCGCGCTCGTCGGGTTGCCCGCCCGTGAATAGCTGTAGCCGTCATCGGCCTGGGCGAACCGTTCGTTCGCCTGATCGAAGTCGTCGAACACGAATCCGGCCGTCAGATAGATCGGTGTCGCGCGCGGGCGGTGGGACTGGTCAAGTTCCACGCCGGCGTGGATCTGCCGGGTCGCGAACCCGAGCCCGTCAACGGGCATCGACGTTCGCTCCCTCGTCGGTGGGCGAGTCTTCCTCAGCCTGCGAGTTCAGGACGGCGAGGTGCATCGCGTGCCAAATCTGAAGAGGGGGGATCGAACGCCGGGCAACCATGAAGGGAGAATAGAGCCGCCCTCGGGGCCCCTCCGATCGGTGCGTCACCCGAGGAAACACAGCTCGTCATCTCGCGTCACAGAGAACTCTTCACTCACGGGGTCGGATGCGAGAGCCCTCCGTCTCGAGCCATTCGGCGATGATGACCCGTCGATCGTCGATGACGGATGCCGGGAAGGCGAGTCCGCGGCTCGGTACCGAGGCCCCGAGCTCGACCAGCAACGGTCGCAGCGTGTGCTCCACAGCGAGGGCGTGCGCCGGCGCGCCGATCGTCATCACCGGAATCGCGGTCACCGCGGCCAGTCCGGAAGACGGATAGCGGTCGAGGAACGCCTTGAGCAGCCCGGTGTACGCCGCCTTGTACGTCGGGCTGGCGACGATGAGGATGCCCGCGGCAGCGACGCGTGAGAGCAAGGCGTCGACGTCCTCGTCGGGGAATCGGAACACCCTCTCCGCGACGTCGGCGAGATCGATGGTGGGCTCGGCGTGAGCACCTGTCCGCTCGGCCAGCTGGCCGGCGAGCTCCTCCGCCACGAGCCGGGTGCGCGAACCGGGTTGCGGGTTGCCGACGAGAACGACGATGGACGACATGGGTTCCTCACTGGCGGGGTCGGGAAGACCTGGTTCTTCCGCGCCAGGCTAGGGTTCTCGCTGCGGAGGGGCACCGCTGTGCGACGAACTGTGACGTCCGGTCCTGGCCGCTTTGTTTCGTCGATGGTCGGCGGATTGCGCTCTGTTTCACCGCTCCACGACATGCTGCGCGGGACTTCGGACACTCGATGTATGCCGCTGCTGATCACCGCGCTCGAGCTGGCCTCCGAGCTGAGGGCGGGGCGCAGTGTGCGGTTGCTGGACGTGCGGTGGCGTCTGAACCTGCCGGAGGGGCGACCGGGGTATGTGTCGGGCCATCTTCCCGCCGCTGTCTACGTCGACCTGGAGCGAGAACTGGCAGACCGCGGCCATCCGGAGGTCGGACGGTACCCGCTGCCGCGACATTCCGCCCTTCAGGACTCCACGAGACGCTGGGGGATCCGCGAGGGCGACCTCGTCGTCGCGTACGACGACAACGATGCGGTGCCGGCCGCGCGCGCGTGGTGGCTTCTCCGCGAAAGAGGCGTGGATGTGAGAGTGCTCGACGGGGGCATCCGCGCCTGGGTGGCGGCCGGTCTTCCTATCGAGCGGGGTGACGTGCTGCCTCCGCGGGGCGACATCATCCTTTCCGAGCGCGATCCAGGGGTCGCGACCATCGATGATGCGGCACGAGCACCCGCCTCGGGGTACCTCATCGACGTCCGGTCGCCCGAGCACTACCGGGGTCAGTCGACCCGACTCGACGACGTGGCCGGCCACATCCCGGGCGCGGTCAACATACCGACCGTCTCCCACATCGCGCCCGATGGAACACTCCGGTCGGCCGAGGACATCCGCGCGACGATCGCCGCGGCGTCCGTCGATCCGAGCGCGCAGATCACGCTCTACTGCGGCACCGGGATCGCTTCTGCGCACTCGGCGCTCGCGTTCGCACGCGCGGGGATCGACACGCGCATCTACGTCGGATCCTGGAGCCAGTGGGCGCTCTCCTCCACCCGGCCGATCGCGCTCGGTCCCACGCCGTCCGCCGCGCTGCGCGGATGGTGACGACTGTGCGCCCCGCGCCCCTGTCGGGTGGTGTGCGTACCTGTGTTACGCCGCACTTGCATGCCCGTGGTGAAGGGTTCATCGTCAGGACGACTACATGCCACCCGAACCCGATGGATCCTCGATGAGTATTGTCTCCCCGGTCTCTCACCGGCCCGCTGCCGCATCGGAGTCGGCCGAGTCCGATGCGGACTGTCCCGTCGGCCTGACATTCCGTGTCGAGCGCACGCGGTTCGACGAGACGTACGTGCCGCCCCGCAGCACCCGGCTGACCACCAACTACGCCAATCTCGCCCGTGGTGAGCGCCGTCAGGAGAACCTGCGCAACGTCCTGACGATGATCGACGCGCGCTTCAACGATCTCGCCGATTGGGACAATCCCGACCGCGACCGCTACCGCGTCGAACTCCAGATCGTCTCGGTGGGCCTCCAGATCGACAGCGGCGGAGAAGCCGATCTCGAAACGCCCGCCTTCCCGCTCATCGAGATGCTTCAGACGACGATCGTGGACCGGCGGCTCGGCCGGCGCATCCCCGGCATCGTCGGCAACAACCTGTCTTCGTATGTGCGCGACTACGACTTCAGCATCCTCCTGCCCCGTCTCGCCGGAGAGAGCCCGAGCGGGGGCATCCCCGAGAGCTTCGGACAGCTCCACGGGAACCTGTTCCGCGCCTTTCTCGCGTCCGACGCGTACACCCGCGCTTTCGACACCTCGCCCGTCGTGTGCCTCAGCGCGTCGAGCACGAAGACCTACCACCGGACGGACAACCGTCATCCCCTTCTGGGTGTGGAGTACGTGCAGGACGAGTACTCGTTCACCGACACCTACTTCGCCAAGATGGGACTGGGCGTCCGCTACTTCATGCCGCCCGGCGGCGTCGCGCCGCTGGCGTTCTACTTCCGCGGCGACCTTCTGAGCGACTACGGGAACCTTCCGCTCATCGCGACGGTCAGCACGATGGAGACGTTCCAGAAGATCTATCGACCCGAGATCTACAACGCCAACGCCGCCGCGGGTGCGCGATATCGTCCGAGCCTGGAGCACACCGACTTCTCCACGACGCAGGTCACCTATGACCGGGATGAGCGCGCGCGTCTCGCCGTCGAGCAGGGGAGATTCGCCGACGAGGTGCTCATCGCCCCCCACGGGGAGAGGCTGCAGCGGTGGTCCGACCTGCAGTCCGCTCAGACCGGCGATCCGGAGGAGAAACGGTGACACGAGACATCCCGACCAGACTTCTTCCCACCTCGACGGCGGGCAGCCTGCCGAAGCCATCGTGGCTCGCACAGTCGCAGACCCTCTGGTCGCCGTGGAAACTGACCGGTGAGGAACTCGCCGGCGGCAAGCGGGACGCGCTGCGACTCTCCCTTGCCGATCAGCTCGAAGCGGGCCTCGACATCGTCGGTGACGGGGAGCAGACGCGGCAGCATTTCGTCACCACCTTCATCGAGAATCTCGTCGGGGTGGATTTCGAGAACCGCGCCACGGTGAGAGTCCGGGATCGATACGACGCAGCTGTGCCACGGGTCGTCGGGGATGTCTCCCGGGGCGCGCCGGTGTTCGTCGATGATGCCCGGTTCCTGCGCGCGCACACCGACCGGCCCATCAAGTGGGCTCTTCCCGGTCCGATGACCATGGTCGACACCCTCTTCGACGCGCACTACCGCAGCCGGGAGAAACTCGCGTGGGAGTTCGCCGGAATCCTCAACCAGGAGGCGAAGGACCTCGCCGCCGCCGGTGTCGACATCGTGCAGTTCGACGAGCCCGCCTTCACGGTGTTCCACGACGAGGCGAACGACTGGGGGATCGCCGCGCTGGAGCGCGCCGCATCCGGGTTGTCCTGTGAGACCGCGGTGCACATCTGCTACGGGTACGGCATCGAGGCCAACACCACCTGGAAGAAGACGCTCGGATCCGAGTGGCGCCAGTACGAGGAGACCCTTCCCACCCTGCAGCGGTCGAGTCTCGACATCCTTTCTCTGGAGCGTCACAACTCCCGCGTGCCGATCGAGCTTCTCGACCTCGCCCGGGGGAAGAAGCTCATGGTCGGCGCGATCGACGTGGCGACGAACACCGTCGAGACGCCGGAGGAGGTCGCCGACACGCTGCGCGCCGCGTTGCGTTTCGTCGATGCGGACAAGCTCTACCCGTCGACCAACTGCGGCATGGCACCGTTGGCGTCGAGCGTCGCTCGCGGGAAGCTGGCCGCGCTGTGCGCCGGGGCGGAGATCGTCCGGTCCGAGATCTCGGATGCTGCGGGCCAGCAGCCCTCCTCGACCGGCGCCGTCCGCACCGACGGATGACATCTGCCCGCACGGCCGATTCGCACCCCTTCGACCGGCTCGATCGGGCTCGGCTCGATCGGTCGGAGAGTCGCAAGTGGAGCCTGCACGCTGGGGCGATAGGCGCCTGGGTGGCGGAGATGGGCGCGCTGAGCAATCGAGAGCCGCCGAGACGCGGCGCGCATGGTGAAGCACCGGATGCGTGCCCCACCGCGAGTAAACCGTGAGGAAGAACGTGTCGCGATCGATAGCCTCGGGGGCACCCGCGGAAGGTCCACTCCCGCGCAAACACAGGCGAGCATGGCCTCGCACACCCATGAGAGACCGGGGGATATGAGTTCAAATCCCACCGTCACCGCTATAAATCCTTTATCAGACGCCGATTTTGCTCTCGGTTGGATTCGTTTGGGGAGAGGCGTCGCGCCTGGAGCGCGGCGCTTCTCCTATTTCGCCAGGGCTTTCGTTTCCAACCGAGGAGCGCCGCGGCAATCCGCCGGCCGTCCGCTTCTGCCGTGGGGCAGATTTCGACGAGGGTCCGCTGCAACCGTTGGGCGGATACGGGGAGCCCCCCCCGATTTACTTGCCCTCAGTGTCGGCCGCGTGTGCGGCGAGGAGGTCGACCCTCTCGACCAACCGCTCTACCGGGGGTGGATCGGTCCCGAACAGCAAGCTTGCGCAAAGTGGGGCGATGACGAGCTCGAAGACGTCCTCGGACGTGGGCACCGTCTCACCTCTGGCCGCCGCGCGGTCGAGCATGAGCTGAAGCTCGTCGAACCGACGCGACAAGGCTGGCGGTAAAGAGCCCCCGTCGCCGAGTCGCACGGAGACGAGCGTGCGTAGGAGCAGTACTCCCTCCGAGCCCGCGAGATCCTCCGCGGCTTGGCGCGCGTACTCCCGCAGGTCGTTCGCGTAGTCGCCGGTATCCGGCACCGGCGAGCGCGCGCTCAACCGTTCACTCACGACGTCGAGCAGGACGCCGTCCACGCTGCCCCATCTGCGGTACAGGGTGCCGAGGTGAACACCCGACCGCTCGGCGATCCGAGCCATCGTGATCTCGGCTAGCGGCTGCTCCGACTGGAGGGCCGTCACCGCTGCGTGAACGTCAGAGCGGACGCGGGCGGAGCGACCGCCCGGACGCTGGGCTTTCCGCGACGCCGGATCATTCATCGGCTCACTTTAACGCGAGGAGTGTCGCGGACGGTGTGGCCCTGGCTGCTATCGCGAATAATTTCGCGTTTCGAACGCACGCGTGCTAACGTCGAACTGTAAAGAGAAATAACTCGCTTTAAGCGGGCAATGAAAGGAGCGGTCGTGAAAGACATGACTATCAACAACGTGCGGGACGCCGCGCGCCAGACCTTCCGCAATCACCTCGACTACCTGTCGTCGGGCCGGATCCCCGAGTGGGTGGAGCTGTTCGCGGATGAGGGTGTGCTCGAGTTCCCCTACGGTCCCGAGGGGTTTCCGAAGGCGGTGAGTGGAAAAGCCGAACTGCTCGACTACATGCAGAACTTCCCGAAGCACTTCTCAGTGAAGTTCACCGACCTCGTCTTCCACGAGACGGCAGACCCGTCGCTCGTCATCGCTGAATTCTCGAGCGTCGGCACCGCCCTGACTACGGGCCGCCCCTACAACCAGACATACATCTCGGTTGTCGAGACGACCGACGGGAAGATCACTCGCTACGTCGACTTCTGGAACCCGCAGGTTGCCGCCGACGCGCTGCGCGGTGGGGCGGACGGCGTCTTCGCCACCATCGCGAACGACTAATGGTCAGGGCTGGCCGCCCTGTTCAGGGGCGGCCAGCCCTTCGCACGGCATCGACGGACGGAAGTGAGCGGCAGGCGGCGTCGAACTCCTGTGCGACCCGGCCCTCAGCGCTGCGGGCGGCCCCTCGAGATCCGCGTCGTCGGGTCTCGGCGATGTTTCCGCGGTCTTTCCCCGCGTAGGGTTCTTCGGAGCGGGTGTCTGACGCCTCCAGGGAGATCATGAAGATTCATCACATTGGTACTGTCCTTCTTGGGTGCGGGTTCGCCATGCTCGTCGGCGTGGTTCTGCTCTTGGACCCGACGGCTCCGGATGCGAACATCGGCGCGGGAATCCTGGCAATGGTCGGCGTTCCGGTCGGCACACTCGGACTTGTGTTGATCATCGGCCACGCCCTGTTCCGGACTTTCAAGACTGTCCGGAGCTGAACTTCCGCGGTCGGGCAGGTTATCCGGACCCTGGTACGTCGCCCAGATGCGCCACCACTCGGTCGACCGTTGCCGGGCGCGAACCGCGCGTCCACATCGCGACGACGGGCAGCGAGACCGGTTCCGCGATCTCGAGCTGCACGATCTCGGGGTCGCGGGTCGCGTCTGGCGACGCAATCGCCACGACATCCGATTCGGAGAGGTCGCTCAACGACACCCCCAGGCCGCTGGCCCGCGACAGCACGGGTGTGATCGTCGCCCCGTGCGCGGCGACCAGGCGCAGGAGGCCATCGGTCAGAGGTGTGCCGGGTTCGTTCCACACCAGCAGCCGCTCGCCATCGAGTTCCCGAAGGTGCACACCGTCTGTTCGCTGGGCCCATCGGTGGCGTGCGGGCACGTACAGCCGTGCGGGCGTCGACCGAAGCGCAACGCCGTCGATACCGGGCGCCACGAGAACCGACCGAGCGAACATGAGCTCGACGCGACGGTCGCGCAGGGCGGCACGCACGTGCTCCGGTCGGAGTTCGTGCATGACGACGGACAATGACGGTACGTTCACGCGAAGCGCGTCGACCAGGGCCAGCCGCTCTCCTTGACTGAGCGCGGGCGACACACCGACCTCGACCGTCCCCGCCGTTCCGCTTGCTACGCGCTGCACGCGCTCGAGAACTGCGTCGACCATCGAGAGGGCCGCAGGCGCGCCGCGCTGCAGCTCGGCGCCCGCCGGCGTAAGCGACACATCGTGTGTCGACCGCTCGAAGAGAGGAACGCCCAGGTCGCGCTCGAGCTGCCCGATCGTCTTCGAGACCGCCTGCTGCGTCATGAACAACGCCGACGCCGCCCGAGTGAAGTTCAGCTCCCGAGCCACCGCGAGAAAGACACGAAGCTGCCGCAGATCAGGCATCGAGCGCCCCCGGTTGTGACTTCACGTCGAATGCTCGTTTCCTATCGCAGACCGATGGGAACAATCTGAAAACCAGGATGCTGCGGCGGGAAAACCCCGAGGACCGTAGTGAGCTCCTGTCAGCGACCCGATCATTCAGCGAGAGTAGACCGTCATGCCCGCATACAGCCTTACCGAAGTCACCGTGCTCGACGAAGCCGGTGCTCAGCACTACGCCGAGCTGACCCGTGCGGCCGTCGCCGCATACGGTGGAACATTCCGAGTGCTTGCTGCCGAGGCCGATATCGCCGAAGGCGAGTGGGCACCGGACAAGCGGGTTGTTCTCATCGAGTTCCCCGACATGCAACACACCCATCGGTGGTACCACTCCGCCGAGTACGCACCGGCTCGCGAAATCGCCAAGACGGCGCTCGAGCGCACTCTGGTCTTCGTCGAGGGGGTCGAAGATGGTGGGGGCGAAGGCGCACGCGAGCTGAACGACGCGGAGGCGACGGTTCGGCGGTTCTACGAAGCGATGTCCAGCGGAGACACGAGCGCCGCCCGTGACTTTCTCTCCGAGGGCTGGGAAGACATCCCGCTTCCCCCTGGGGTTCCGGCCGGCGTCGAAGGCTTCACGGCAACGGTCGCCTTTCTTCGCGCGGCGTTCCCCGATCTGAGCGTCACGGTGGAAGACGTCCTGATCTCGGGTGACCGGGTCGCCACGCGGGTCGTGGCGCGGGGCACGCACCTCGGAGAGTTCCTCGGGGTCGCGCCGACCGGTCGGATCGTCGAATTCCGCGCGTTCGACTTCCACCGGCTGTCGAGCGGCAAGATCGCGCAATCCTGGCACATCGAAGACCTCTTCGCCGTGCTCGACCAGCTTCAGGGTTGACCTCGTGATCCACCCCGAACAGTGGGGTCGAGGCTTCATCGACCCTGCGCCGGGGCGTAGGTTGAAGCCACCGTGCGACCCGAGTCGCCTTCCACGCTCCACGAAGGACGGTTGCCATGAGCGCCGAGATCAGGAGCCGAGCCGCATCGATCGAGGGGTCAGCCCTCGGCGGCTTCGGCGTTCAGCCTCCCACGCGTGCGGAGCTGCGCGCTCAGGGGAAGGCGCATCGGTCAGACCTGCCGCTGGCCGCCCATGCCGAGTCCGGGGCGGATCGGCCGGACCGGGACGCGGTCGGGGTGCTTCGCGCGCAGGAGGACGCTCGGGAGCACGGGCTGATCCCGCTGAGGTACGGCCGGATGGCCGCATCCCCGTTCGCCTTTCTTCGCGGCTCGGCAGCGGTCATGGCCCGAGACCTGGCGGCGAGCCCCTCGACCGGCCTGACCGTGCAACTGTGCGGAGACGCGCACGTGGCCAGTTTCGGTATGTACGCGGCGCCCGACCGGTCGTTGGTGTTCGACCTGAACGACTTCGATGAGACGTATCCGGGCCCTTTCGAGTGGGACGTCAAACGCTTGGCCGCCAGCGTCGTCGTGGCCGCCCGTGCTGGCGGGGCGAGCGATGCCGCGAGGCACGCGGCGGCGGTCACCACAGTGAAGTCGTACCGGAAGACCATCGCCGCCATGGCCGCCATGCCTCCCCTGGAGGCGTGGTACGCGCGGGTCGAAGTGGACGAGCTCGCCGCACGTCTTCGGCGCACGGCGCTCGGCAAGGGGGTGCGGCGGGCCGCGAAGAAATCACTCCGCAACACCGGCGACGTGGCTGTCGGCAAGCTGACCGAGGCCGCGCCCGACGGACGGCTGCGTTTTCGCGCCGATCAGCCCCTCCTCGTGCCCGTCGACGACCCCCTCGAGTCGGGTATCGATGCACGAGTGGCAGTTCTCTTCGACCGATACCTCTCCACCCTCACCCCTGACCGGCAGGTGCTCCTGAGTCGGTTCGGCTACCGGGCCGTGGCCCACAAAGTCGTCGGAGTGGGGAGCGTCGGCACGCGGGCGCTCGTCCTGTTGTTCGAGTCCGGGGACGGCGATGCACTGCTTCTTCAGGTGAAGCAAGCGGGTCGATCAGTCCTCGAGACGATATCGCCAGCCGCATCCACGTCGCCGGAGCACGCGGGGCGTCGCGTGGTGGACGGGCAGCGGCTGCTCCAGGCGGCGAGCGATCCCTTCCTCGGCTGGACCGAAGGCACCCGCCTCCCACGCCGGGAGTACTTCGTGCGCCAACTGCGAGACATGAAGGGCGGTGTCGACCTGACCGCCTTGGATGGCGAGGGTCTGGCGATGTACGGCCGCGTGTGCGGCGCGGTCCTCGCTCGGGCCCACGCCCGCGCAGGTTCGGCGGCGATGATCGCCGGCTACCTCGGCGGTTCCAGCGCCTTCGACGAGGCCGTCGCGTCGTTCGCCGTGGACTACGCCGACGTGACCGAGCGCGATCACGCGGCGCTGTGCGCGGCCATCGCCGACGGCGTGGTCCCCGCCACAACCGTCTGAGCCGGCAACGGATCGGCCCGGGGTGCCCCCGGCTTCAGGAGGAAGGCACGGTGATTCGACTCCTCGCGCCTCGACTGATCCGTGGCAGAGGATGCACCCGCATGTTTATCATCAGCGGTATGGGCAGCCACGTGCGGAAAGTCGAGATGCCAGGTATCGGGACGCGATACGACGTCGCCGGAAATCGGGCCCCACAGCGCGTGTCGGTCATCGAGCACAGGGATGGCCGGCGCGAGATCTATTCGTTCGAAAACAGCTCGACCGACCCCACCTCCGTGATCGAGCTCTCCGCCGAACAGGCTCGCCTCCTGGGAGCAGTACTCAACGGTTCGTACATCACCGACTGACCCGAGATGACGATCCTCGACGGCCAGGTGCAGCCACCCGGCGTGAACATCGTGGGCGCGCCCTTCGGGATCCCCATCAACGAGTTGATCGCCGTCGGTGCGCTCCTGCTTGTCGCAGCGCTGCTCGCCCGGCTCGGTCGGCGCATCGGCCTTCCGACCATCCCGTTCTTCATGGCGACGGGGATCCTGCTCGGACCGGGCACGCCGGGCCCCGTGCTGATCGACGATCCCGCGGTCATCGAGTTCCTGGCCACGATGGGTCTCGTCCTTCTGCTGTTCCACCTCGGAGTGGAGTTCCCGCTCGAGCAGGTGCGAGCCAGCGGCGGACGCCTCGTCCTCGTCGCATTCACCTACATCGGTCTCAATGTCAGTGGCGGGATCGTCTTCGGACTGTTCCTGGGGTGGGGCGTCGGTGAGGCCCTGGTGATCGGCGGTGCCCTGGGAATCTCCAGTTCCGCGATCGTCACGAAACTCCTCATCGAGCTGCGCCGCCTCGCCAACGCGGAGACTCCGTTGATCCTCGGGATCATCGTCGTCGAAGACCTGTTCCTGGCCCTGTATCTTTCGCTCCTGACGCCGATTCTGGGTGACGCGGAGTCACCGCTGGCACTCGTCGTCGATATCGGAACGAGCTTCCTGTTCCTTCTCGTCCTGCTGGTCGTTGCACGATTCGGGGGGCGTGTCATCGCCGCCGTCATTCGAAGCCGGGAGGAGGAGCTGCTCACCATCGGTGTCGTCGGCCTGGTCTTCCTCGTCGCCGGTACCTCCGCCGAGTTGGGGGTGTCGGATGCGATCGGGGCGCTCATGATCGGCCTCGTCGTCTCGCGGACGTCTTTGAAAGATCGGGTCGAGCGCGTCGTGCTGCCCTTGCGGGATGTCTTCGCGGCGGTGTTCTTCATCGCGTTCGGGCTCACCATCGACGTCCGTGAGCTCGGCGACGTCGTCCTCCCCGCGCTCCTCGCCGTGCTCCTCACGGTGACGCTGAATGTGGTCGCCGGCGTCATCGCCGCTCGGATGTACCGGCTCAATCAACGTGCCGCAGCGAACATCAGCCTCACGCTTCTCGGGCGCGGAGAGTTCTCGCTCATTCTCGCGTCGCTTGCAATCGCTGCCGGTCTCGACGAGAGGGTCGGTCCGTTCGTCGCGCTCTACCTGCTGATCCTCGCGGTGCTCAGCCCCCTCGCGGCATCCCGCTCGCACATGCTCGCGCGGATACTCCCGGACCGACTCTTCCGAGGCAACTTCACCTACGTTCGCGAGCTCACGACGTCTTCAGAGTGCACGCACCTCGACAGTCTCGTCGTCAACGAGCCGGACGGGCCGCTGGAGTGTCGACGCTGCCGAGAAGACGGCCTCGAGTGGGTACACCTGCGTCTGTGCACCAGCTGCGGGAACATCGCCTGCTGCGACGACTCGCCGGGGCGTCACGCCACCGAGCATTTCACCGCCTCCGGACATCCGATCATCGCGTCCGCGGAACCGGGCGAAACCTGGCGATTCTGCTATGTCGACGAGCTGCTCCTCCCGGATTCCGCGAAAGGCACCTCCGACCCCGCGGTCTCCGACGGGCCGCTTCGCTGATCACCCTCTCTCCGACCCGAGCTTGCGGATCGTGCTGTCCAGGGTGGAGCGAACGTGCCCGGGATCGATCTTCGGTTCGTGCCCGCGTCGGACGTCGTCGGCCCAGCTCATGGCGATGAATCGCATCACCCCGGCAAGGAGGTGGGTGATGAGCTCCGCTTGCGCGGAGAGATCTGAGGCGTCCTCCTCGGGCCATTGCGTGCGGAGGCGGAGCTGGATGATTTCCTCCAGCTCTTCCTCGATCATGGAGAGGCGTTCCATCTGCCGCGCGACCAGCGCGGGGCTGGTGCCGACCGCGTGGATCCGGGCCGCGAGGAGCGTCGGGTCGGCAGCCATCTGTCCGGGTTCGATATGGATCAGTTCGACTGCGCCCTGGAGCAGCGGGCCCTTCGCGGCGACATACGCGCGTGCCGCGCGCTGGTCGATCGCGGGTCCGCCCGGACCGAGAAGGGCGAGGTCTTTGGTCTTGAAGTGGTTGAAGAAGGTGCGCTGGCTCACCCCGGCGAGCTCGCAGATCATGTCGACCGTGACCGCCTCGTAGCCGTGCTCCAGAACAAGGTCGATCGCAGCGCGCTCGATGAGGACGCTCGTCTCGACCGCGTCGCGGCGGCGGTTCGGCGGGGTGGTCGACATGATCTGCGGCTCCTTGGTCACTCGTACCGAAGCGACTCGATGGGGTCCTGCCTGGCGGCTCGGCGGGCGGGGAGCACGCCGGAGAGGAACGCGATGAGCATGATGATGACGATGACGCCGATCACGTTCGCAGGGGTGAACAGAAGGATCTGCAGTCCGGGGAGCGCGGAGAGCACGGTGTCGGCGAGGGCGACGGACAGCACCGAGCCCAGTCCGATCGCAACCACGGCGCCGATCACCGAGCCGAGGAATCCGATGAAGACAGCCTCGAGGCTGAACAGGGTGAAGACCCGGGCGTTGGACATGCCCATGGCCTTCATGAGGCCGATCTCGCGGGTTCGTTCCTGCACGCTCATCAGCAGGGTGTTGATGATGCCGAAGGATGCCGCGACGAGCGCGACCACCGCGAAGGCGTTGAGCACCCCGATGATGCCGTTGATGATGGTCTGGACGATGCCCAGCTGATCTTCGATCGTCTGCCCGGCGAGGTCTGCGTCGGCGAGGTCGTCCTTCACCCGCTGAATCTCCTCCGCCGTAACGGTCTCGCCGTCCTCCGGCTGGAGCTGCGCGACCGCGAGCGGCCACGCGTCGGGGGCTCCGTCCGCCGACTGGGCATCGGCGATGACCGTCGTGAGCGCCGAGTTGGCGCCGGCGCCCGCGGCGAAGAGGCTCTCGCGAGCGACGCCCACGACGGTGGCCGTCACCTCCTGTTCCTGCTGTGCCGCGTCGGTGTAGCCGAGGGTCACGGTCTCGCCGATCGACTCCTCGGCGGTACTGAAGCCCAGCGCGTCGACGAACTCCTCGGGCAGCACGATCTGATCTTGCGAGCTTTCCTGATCGAGCTGTTCGCCGGCGACGAGGTCACTCTGGCCGATGGAGGATGTCGGGTTGATGTCGATCTCGTAGCGCGTGTCGGAGGAGGAGTCCGACTCGGCGATCCAGTCGACGGTCACCCCGCTGATCGCTTCGACGTTGCGGACGCCGTCGATCTGCTCGATCGCGTCGATGTCGTCGCTGTTGAGCAGGGTGCCGGATGTCAGCGGGTTGCCGGCGGCGCCCTGCTGGCGGCCATCGGGGTCGTACTCGGTCGGGCCGTCGCCGGTGTCGACGGTGGCCGCGGGACTGACGAGCAGGATGTCGCCGTCGCTGAGCGTGGCCACCTGGCGTTCGACGTAGTCGTTCACGCCGGCCCCGAGGGCGGTGGTGAGGGTCAGCGTGAAGGCGCCGACGAAGAGGCTCAGAACGGTGAGGGTGGTGCGCAGCTTGCTGCGGAAAGCATTCTTCGACGCCATCCTCACGATGTCGGTGGTCTTCATGCCGCCACCCCCGTTCGGGCGACGATCTGTCCGTCGGCGATCGTCACGGCGCTGTCGCAGCGCGCGGCGAGGTCGGGGTCGTGGGTGACCACGACGAGGGTGATGCCGCGATCACGCTGAAGACCGAACAAGATGTCCTCGACCTGGGCCCCCGTGGCGGTATCCAGGTTGCCGGTGGGCTCGTCGGCGAAGATCACTGACGGGTCGTTCACGAGGGCCCGGGCGATCACCACGCGCTGCTTCTGTCCGCCCGACAGGTCGTTGGCGCGGTTCTTGGCCTTGTCGGCCAGGCCGAGCGCCTCGAGAGAGGCCATCGTGCGCTCGCGCCGCTCGGCCGCGGGCATTCCGGCGATCACGAGCGGCAGGCTCACGTTCTCGAACACCGTCTGGCCGGCGGTGAGGAAGAACTGCTGGAACACGAACCCGAACGTCTTGTTGCGCAGCGGGTTCAGCTCACCCGCCCGCAACCGTGAGGCGGGACGGCCTTCCACCTCGACATCACCGGTGGTCGGTTTGTCCAGGAGCGCCAGCAGGTGCATCAGCGTCGACTTGCCCGACCCCGACTTCCCGACGATCGCGACCGAGCGGCCGCGTTCCACGCTCAGATCGACACCGCGCAGCGCGGTGAACGCCGACTCCCCCTTCCCATACGTCCGGGTCAAGGATCTCGCCCTGAGGACCGCCGGCTGCGCGCCGGCGCCATCCGCTTCTGACATGGCAACCTGCCTTCCTGTCTTTAATGTGCAGTGACTGCAGATTAATCCATACGAACTGCAGAAAACAATGCAGAGACTGCAAAATATGCTGGAAGGGCAGCCTCCGTCGTCGGTTCCGCGACTTCATCCTCCGAGGGTGAGGCGACGGCGCCGGACGGGTCGTAGCGTCGCTTCGTCCTCGGCGCCACACCACCGGTCGGTGGTCGGCTGCCTCGGAGATCGATCGAAGGAGAAGCGATGAGCACGAAGAACCTCGCACTGGTCGTCGGATCGTATGACGACACCGCGCAAGCATCGGAGGACTATCAGGCGCTGCGGAGCGGTCAGGACTCCGGGGGGTACGAGATCATCGGTGCCGTGGTGCTCACCCGTGACGAAGACGGCAAAGTCCAGGTCAAAGAGCATGGCGACAAGTCGGTCGGCCGAGGTGCGGCCATCGGCGCCGGTGCGGGAGTCGTGGTGGGCCTGTTCGCTCCACCCCTGCTCGCCGCCACGGCGGTGGGCGCGGGAATCGGAGCGATCCTGGGGAAGATCAAGAAGAACCGCGAGGAGAAGCAGTTCGGCGTCGACGTCGACGAGTACCTCAGTCCCGGCACATCAGCCGTGATCGCCGTCGTCGACGACACGTGGGCCGATCGCGTCGAGAAGGCCCTGGTCCGCTCCGACAAGCGCATCAGCAAGGCCATCGACTCCGACGACTACGACCGGCTCCGCAGGGCGATCGAAGAGTCAGCCGACGACGTCGTGCAGCAGATCAACTCCTGAGGTCCTCGCGTCCGGGGTCGCGTCAGCTCGAGTGAGCGATCGGTCCGCCCGGCCGGCAGACGTGCCGCCGGCGCCGGCGCTATGGCTGCAGTCGTTCGACGCTCCAGTCACCCAGGGATTCGTCACGGGTGAACACCAGCCGGTCGTGCAGGCGCGACGTGCGGCCCTGCCAGAACTCGATCCGTCGAGGACGCAGCCGGTAGCCGCCCCAGCGCGCGGGACGGGGCACTTCGCGCCCCTCGGGGAAGGCCGCCTCGACCTCCGCCACGCGCGCGTCGAGCTCGGCGCGCGACCCGATCGGCTGCGACTGCGCGCTCGCCGTCCCCGCCACGCGCGACCCATGCGGCCGCGAAGCCCAATAGGCGTCCGACTCCGCGTCGTCGACAGCCGCCACCTCGCCGGTGACGTTCACCTGCCGGTGCAGCGTGTACCAGGGGAAGAGGAGGGTCGCCACGGGATGAGCCGCGAGTGCCCGCCCCTTCCTCGACGACCGGTCGGTGTAGAACACGAAGCCGTCGGCATCCACGGCGCGCAGCAGCACGGTCCGACTCGACGGTGTGCCGTCGGGGTCGACGGTGCCGAGCACCATCGCGTTCGGCTCGTAGACACCGCGCGCCGCGGCATCCTCCACCCAGGCTGCGAACTGCACGATCGGATCGTCCGCGACATCCGATTCATTCAGACTTTCGGCGCCGTAGTCGGTGTGTCGGGCGAGCGGGTCGGTCACAGCATCGACCTTAGCGATCTCGATCCGGGGGGAGTCAGGATGCCGCGTGGGCCGCCTCGATCTCGGCGGCCTTCGCCTGGAGGATGGAGAGGACGGTGCGCACCGCGAGGCGCTCGGCGGTGTCGGGACGCAGCAGTGCGACGATGTCTCGCTCGGAATCCACCCCGCGCAAGGGCTTGAGGATCACCCGTCCCGGGTCGATCCCGCCCGAGGTGGACCGGGGGATGAGGGAGACTCCGAAGCCCGCGGCGACGAACGCTTCGACCATCCGCAGATCGCTGATGCGCTGGAAGATCGTCGCCCTTCGTCCCGCGGCCTCCTCGATGTCGTGGAGGATGCGTTCGAACGGGAACCCGATGGGCACCCCGATCCACGGTTCGTCGACGACGTCGGCGGCGGTGAGGTAACTGCGGCCCGCGAGCCGGTGATCGGCCGGGAGGGCGATGTCGAGTGCCTCGGTCATGAGCGGGACCACCCGAAGCCCCCGCCCACCCCAGGCACGCGCACCGCGCAGGGAGTGGGCCAGCACGATGTCGTAGTCAGCGGTCAGCGAGGGGAAGTCCAAGAGCTCGTGGTCCCCGTCCGCGCACGACAGGATCAGCCCGGGGGTGCGCGACACCTCCTGCAGGACGCCCGGCAGCAGCACCTGGCCCGCCGAGGGGAAGGTGGCCAGGCGGACCTCGCCGCTCGGGTGATTGCGGAACTCGTCCCAGAGGGCGGTGGCGCGCTCGAGTGCGACGGCCACCTCTCCGGCGCTGCGAGCCAGCGCGTGGCCGGCGCTGGTGAGCTGGATGCCGCGCCCGACGCGCTCGGTGAGGGGGAGGCCCGCCTCGCGCTCGAGCACCTTGAGCTGCTGCGAGACCGCCGACGGGGTGCGGTGGGTGGCGGCGGCGACGGCGGTGATGCTGCCGCGTTCCGCCAGCTCGCGAAGAAGGTCCAGTCGTCGCACATCCATGAAGAAAAGCTACAGTGACATTGCAGAACTGTGCGCTTGTGCTGAAAGGTCGACGGACCGAGGATAGGAGGGTCGAGTAAGAGCAACGGGGCTCGTCGTACATCGACGTTCACTGTCTGAAAGGTCCGACCATGGTCGTCTTCCTCGCGCTCCTCGCTGCCACCGCCGTCGCCGCCATCGCCGGCGCGGTCTCGCTCACCGTCACCGACGGGTACGGCCGCGTGCCGGCCCGCTCCTACGCCCGCGCCATCTGAGCCCGACGCGCGCGACCGCTCCCCACGAGTCGTCGCGCGCGACCGCTCGGTGCAGGCGTGCCCGCACCGTAGGCTTGACGACCATGGCCGCCGGCGCAGTGATGCACACCTTCGAGGTGCAGCTGGCGGATGTCGATCGCGGTGTCTACGACGAGGTGACGGTGCGCGCAGCGCGTCATCCGTCCGAGACCGACGCGTACATGGTCACCCGGGTGCTGGCCTACCTGCTCGAGTACGAAGAGGGCGTCGCCTTCAGCGGCGGGATCTCGTCCACCGAGGAACCCGCCGTGCTGATCCGCGACGCGACCGGTCGCATCACGGCGTGGATCGAAGTCGGGGCGCCTGACGCCGGGCGCCTGCACTTCGGCAGCAAGCTCGCCGACCGCACCACCGTGTACACCCACCGTGATCCGGCGAAGGTGCGGGCGGGAGTGGCGGGCAAGACGATCCACCGCGCCGACGACATCGTGCTGCACAGCTTCGACCCGGGCTTCATCGACGCCGCCGTCGCAGCCCTCGCCCGGCGCAACACCGTGACCCTGTCGGTGACCGAGCGCCAGCTCTACCTCGACCTCAACGGCACCGCCCTCAGCTCCGCGATCCACGACGAGCCGCTCGTCTGAGCGGCCGGAGTGGGAGCCGCCTCAGCGCTGGAAGTGCCCGACGAACCGGTTCTGCTCGATGACGGCGTCGGCGTAATCGCGCAGGAACTCCTCGCGACGGGGTGTGCCCGTCACCTCACGGTCGAGCGCGTACACCCAGAAGTAGTAGTGGTGACGGCCGTGCCCCTGCGGAGGCTGCGGTCCGTACCATCCGGTCTTTCCCGCGTCGTTGGGGCCCGTGGCCGCGGCGGCGGTGTCGACGGTCTGGTCCACCGGCGGCAGGCCGTAGAGCACCCAGTGCGTGAAGCCGTTCGGCAGCGGCGCGTCGGGGTCGTGCGAGATCACGACCACCTCGCGAGTCCCCTCCGGCACCCCGGTGATCTCCAACCGCGGCACGTCGTTGCCGCCGTCGGCCGAGAAGCGCTCGGGAACGTCTCCCAGGTCGGGGATGTCGGGGCTCGAGATCGCGAGTTTGTCGATACGCATGCATACATCCTGCCCTCGGCGGGATGTCGCGGGCCCAACGGAGGCAGATCGCTCCCCGTTCTCTCAGGCGACGTCGACGCCGCACCCGGAATCTGAGGATGGCGCCCGGCACCCGCTCCGCGAGAGGATGGCGGTGATCCCGAGGGCCGTGTGTCGCTGAATGCCGCGCGCCCCGGCGCGACGAGAGAGGACACCCGATGGTCGAGTTCCGGTACGGGCCGGTGGAGCTGTATCTGGTCGGCTTCGACAGCGATCGGCCGCACCCCGACGCCGTGGCGGCGCTGCGCGAGATCATCGAGTCGGGCGTCGTGCGCCTGCTCGACCTGGTCGTCCTGCGCAAGTCCGCCGAAGGCGACATCGAGATGATCGAGGTCGAAGAGCAGAACGCCCTCGGTATCGACGGCATCGAGCTGTTCGCCGCGGGCCTGACCGCGTCGGAGGACATCGATGAACTCGCCGAGCTCATCGCGCCCGGCAGCTCGGCCGTGCTCGTGGCACTGGAGATGACCTACGTGCGTGCGCTCGCCGAGAAGGTGGCGCAGAGCGGCGGCACGGTGCTCACGGCCGAGCGTATCCCCGCCCCGGTCGTCAACGCCGTGGCCGACATGATCGACGCAGAGGAGAACTGACATGCCGTTCCGACGCATGGGACGCCCGGGCCTGCTGGGCCTCGCCGCGCGCACCGCCGTGGTCGCGGGAACCGCCTCGGCCGTAAGCGGCTCGATGCAGGGCTCGCGGGAGCGCAAGGCGCAGGCGCAGTACGAGCAGGAGCAGTACCAGGCTGCCCAGCAGCAGGCGCAGCTCGATGCGGCGGCGCAGGCCGCGGTCGCCGCACAGATGCCGCAGGCCGCCCCCGCGGCATCCGCTCCGGCCGCCGGCGGAGGCGATGACATGATCGCCCGCCTGCAGCAGCTCGCCGCGCTCAAGCAGAGCGGCGTGCTCACCGACGAGGAGTTCACCGCCGCGAAGGCGAAACTCCTGTCCTGACTCCCGAGCCCCCTTCGCGGGGAGGGGAGGGGATGAGCGAGAAGAAGAGGAGACGACGATGTCCGAGGTGATCGCCGTCGGCCTGACCGACGCGCCCGTGGCCGACCGCGCGGTGGCGTGGGCGGCGTCCCGCGCCCGCGATCGACGACAGAGGCTGAGGCTGGTCTCGATCCTGGGCGGCGCGGTGGGTGTCGTCGGCGAGGATGCCCTCGTCGACCGCCTTCTCACCGAGATGCGGGACCGGGCCGAAGCGACCGCGGCGGGCCTGCGCGCCGCCGGAGTCGAGGTCGAGGTGGTCGTCGAACGCGGCAACCCGACCGAGAAGCTCATCGCCGCCGCCGAGGGCGCCGCGCTGCTGGTGATCGGCAGCGACCACCGCGGCCCCCGGGCCGGAGCCACGCGGGGCCCACACGGCTTCCGCATCGTCTCGGCCGCGCCGTGCCCGGTGGTCGTCGTCCCCGATTTCGATCTCGGAGAGCGCCGCGGAGTGGTCGTCGGCGTCGACGGTTCTGAGACCTCGGAGCACGCCGTCTCCTGGGCGGCCGCCGAAGCCGACCGTCTCGGCGAGCCGCTCATCGCGATCGGCGCGTGGGTCCCGCTTCCCGCGCCGGGCAACCGCGGCACGTACCCCGAGCAGTACCTGCAGAACATGCAGGCGCTCACCGAGGAGACGTTGTCGATCGCCCTCGCGGGGCTCCGCAGTCGTTATCCCGACCTCGAGATCGTCGCGCGCGCGGAGCGCGGCTACCCGGCAGAGATGATCAATCGCCACGCGGCGACGGCGCGGCTGGTCGTCGTCGGCACCCACGGCCGCGGCGCGTTCCGCCGCTTCGTCCTGGGATCGGTCAGCTACGACGTCCTCACCCACCTCGCAACCGTGACCACCGCGGTGCGCTGACCCCTACCCGTCCGCAGCACGACACGCCAGAGGTCGCATCCGAGTCGTCGAGTACGTACGGTCGAAGGATGGCGCGCGACGAGTATCGGCCGGAGGAGCTCTACACCGGCCCTATCGACCTCCCCCTCCTCCAAGAACTCGACAACGACACCTCTGATCCCGAGACCCCCGAGATCAGCTACGACGAGCAGCGGTATCCCGCCCGTCCGCGCCGGCTGCGGCCCCGCGACCACCTGCGCGGCGGCGGCCGCGTGCGCCGGGTCACGACCGACCCCCGCACCGCGAACGGCACGAACCCGTCGTACGTCGAGTGGCTGGTGCGCCAGTCGATGCTGAAGGATGCCGACGTGCTGGCCCGGCAGCTGTCGGGGCAGCCGTCGATGTGGCGCAACCCCTACGCCCGCCCCGATGCGCGGCGCGCGATCGCGACGAGCGACGTGTGGTTCACCGCCTACCCGATCTCGCTCATCACGCGGCCCGGCCAGTCGTTCCTCGCCGCGCTCGGCGACGACGCCCTGTGGTCGGCGTTCGAACGGGTCGGCATCACCGCCATACACACCGGTCCGGTCAAGCGCGCCGGCGGCATCGCCGGGTGGCTCGAGACCCCGAGCGTCGACGGCCACTTCGACCGCATCAGCACGGCGATCGACTCGGCGTTCGGCACCGAGGACGAATTCCGCGCGCTCTGCGACGTCGCCGACACCCACGGCGGCAGCATCATCGACGACATCGTGCCGGGTCACACCGGGAAGGGCGCCGACTTCCGCCTGGCCGAGATGGGGTTCAAGGACTACCCCGGCATCTACCACATGGTCGAGATCCTCGAGGAGGACTGGGCGCTCCTCCCCGACGTCCCGGGCGACGTCGACAGCGTCAATCTCGACCCCGCGACCGAGCACGAGCTCGCCGAGCGCGGCTACATCATCGGTGCGCTGCAGCGCGTCATCTTCTACACCCCGGGGGTGAAGGAGACCAACTGGAGCGCGACGGCGCCGGTGCTCGGGCCGGACGGCGTCACGCGCCGGTGGGTCTACCTGCACTACTTCAAGCAGGGCCAGCCCTCGATCAACTGGCTCGACCCCACCTTCGCGGGGATGCGCCTCGTGATCGGCGACGCCCTGCACTCGCTCGGCGAGCTCGGCACGAGCGCCCTGCGCCTGGACGCCAACGGCTTCCTCGGGGTGGAGAAGAGCACCGAGGGACTCCCCGCCTGGTCGGAGGGTCACCCGCTCTCGCATGCGGCGAACCACATCATCGCCGGCATGGTGCGCAAGGTCGGCGGGTTCACCTTCCAGGAGCTGAACCTCACCATCGAAGACATCCGCGACACCGGCGCGGTGGGCGCCGACCTCTCCTACGACTTCATCGGACGCCCCGGTTACCACCACGCGCTGGCGACGGGGCGCACCGACTTCCTGCGCCTCGCCCTCACCTCCTCCCTCGAGCTCGGGGTGCAACCGGTGCAGCTGGTGCACGGCCTGCAGAACCACGACGAGCTCACCTACGAGCTCGTCCACTGGGCGACCCGGCACGCCGACGAGGAATACCGGTTCCGCGGGCGGGAGGTGAGCGGCAGCGAGCTCGCCGAGATCGTCCGCGCCGAGCTCACCGAGAGTCTCACCGGTACGGCCGACTTCAACCGCGTGTTCACCCAGAACGGCATCGCCTGCACGACGACCTCGCTCATCGCCGCCGCCCGCGGCGCGACGCGGCTCGATGACATCACCGACGCCGACATCCCCGCGATCCGCGACGCCCACCTGCTGCTGTGCGCCTACAACGCCTGGCAGCCCGGAGTCTTCGCCCTCTCGGGCTGGGACCTCGTCGGCATGCTGACGGTCCCGGCGACGCAGGTCGCCGACCTCATCTCCTCCGGCGACACGCGCTGGATCGAGCGGGGCGCGCACGACCTCCTCGACGTCGATCCGCAGGCGACCCGCTCCGCGGCCGGTATGCCCCGCGGGCGCTCGCTGTACGGATCGCTTCCGGCGCAGTTCACCGACGAGGAGTCCTTCGCCTCGCGGCTGTCGCAGATCATCGAGCTGCGTCGCCGGCACGGCATCGCCACCGCGACGCAGGTCGACGTCCCCGAGGTCGCCCACCACGGGATGCTCGTGCTCGTGCACCGACTCGACGACGGCGCGCACGATCCCGATGCGCCGCTGCAGGTGACGGTGCTGAACTTCGCCGGTGAGCCGGTCGAGGGAACGGTGCGCTCGAAGCAGCTCGTGCGTCGGTCGGAGGTGCGCGACGCCGCGAGCGGCGAGGTGATCGGCCACGTCGACGACCTGCAGAGCTTCACCGTGTCGCTGCCCGCCTACGGCGCGGTGTTCCTCCTCCTCGAGCCCGGTGAGCCCGACGAGGACGAGGGCCCGATCGGATGAGGCTCTGATCGGATGACGCGGCCGGGCCGTCAGCCCGCGAGCGCGGCGTCGATGCCGGCCAGCGGCACCGGCAGCCAGGTGGGGCGGTTGCGCGCCTCGTAGATCGATTCGTACACGGCCTTGTCGAGCACGAGCGCTCGCAGGATCACCGGGTCCAGGCCCACCGAGCCGTCGGCTCCGGCGTAGGCCTCGACGAAGGCGGCGCGGCAGGCGGCGGCCCACCCCGCGGCATCCACTGCTCCGCCGACCGCGCCGGCGTAATCGAAGGAGCGGAGCATGCCCGCGACATCGCGGGCCGGAAGGTCGGGCACCGCGCGCTCGTGCATCGGTCGCAGCGGCTCGCCCTCGAAGTCGACGATGCGCCATCCGGCGCCGGGGACGGCGAGCACCTGCCCGAGGTGCAGGTCGCCGTGGATCCGCTGCAGCCGCGGCCACGGGCGCGCGAGCGCGGCTTCGTAGACCGCCTCGATCGCGGCGGCACGATCGGCGACGGCGGGCACCTCGGCGACGGCGAGCATGAGCCGTCGACGCCACGTGACCTCGGCGGCGGCGACCGCCTCCGCGCCCCCGTCGGCGGTGCCGAGCGTCCGCCCGAGCGCGCCGTGCACGCCCGCGACGGCGAGCCCGAGGTCGCGTGCGGCAGCGGTGAAGTCACGACCCTCGCGGGCGGCTTCCAGGGCGATGGCCCATCCGTCGCGGACACCGGGGAGGAACTCCTGCGCGAAGCCGAGCGTGCCGTGCGCGACGCCGCTGTCGAGCCCGCTGTCGGGCCATTCCGCGTCGACGCTGCCGAGGAACTTCGGGACGAAGGGCGAACCGGCGGCGCTCAGGGCGCGCTGCACCGTGACATCCGGATTCTCCCCGTCGTGCAGGGTGCGGAACAGCTTCAGGATGATGGTGGGCTGACCGTCCTCGTCGAAGACGATCGAGGTGTTGGACTGCTCGCCGGTGAGCACACGGCTGCCGGTGACCCGGCTGACATCGACGCCCATGGCTTCGAGGGTGGCGATCGCGAACGGCGGATGCTGCGCCGCATCGATCTCGCAGCCCTCGGCCGTGCGCGCGATGAGCGCAGGAGTATCGGGCGCCGTCGGCACGCTCGAGACGGGCACGTGGTAGAGCACGGGGCGGGCGCCGGCGTCATCCATCAGCAGGTAGCGGGTCGCGTGGGGCGCCGACTGGGTGTCGAGGAGCCGGAAGCGGGGCTCATGGCTCTTTCCCGCATACCAGCGTTGCTGCGCCACCCAGGCGCCGAGATCGTCTGCAGAAGGCACCATCCCACCTTGGCGTGTGCAGAACGCCGGGTAAAGCACTGGACGATCGTTGCCAGGAGGCGTAAAGGATCGGGCCCATCGCACGTTCGCCCCGATCGACCTCGATGCCGCGGAGGGGATGACGCTCTACGCCCGAGGGGAAGCGGGCGCGTTCTCTGCGGCGGCGGGGAAGAGCAGCACGACGAGGCCCATCGCCACCGCGGCGCCTACGAGCTGAGCGCCGACGAACCACATCGCCGACACCGGCGCGATGCCCGCGAACGTGTCGGTGAAGATGCGCCCGAGGGTGACCGCCGGATTGGCGAAGGACGTCGAGCTGGTGAACCAGTACGCCGCTCCGATGTAGGCGCCGACCGCCGTCGCGATCACGGGGATGGTCCGTTGCGTCCTGGTCAGCCCGGCGATGAGCAACACCAGGCCCGCCGTCGCGACGACCTCCGCGAGGAGGGTCGCGGGGGTGGCCCGGTCGGTGGCGGAGATCGAGGTCTGGACGTCGAACATCGCGTTCGCCAGGAGCGCGCCCCCGATTCCGCCGGCTGCCTGCGCGACCAGGTAGACGCCGAGTGTGCGGGGGCTCAGGCCGGAGCGATCCGCGCGGCCGAGGAGTGCATCGGTGAGCGAGACCACGGGATTGAAGTGCGCGCCCGAGACCGGTGCGAACAGCAGGATGAGGGCACCGAGGCCGAGCGCGGTCGCGAAGGAATTCTCCAGCAGCTGGAGCCCGACGTCATCCGAGAGCCGCTGCGCCGCGATGCCCGAGCCCACGACGACGGCGACCAGCAGTCCCGTGCCGAGGAACTCGGCCAGCGCGCGCCGCCCTACGGCAGGGCGCGCGCCGTCGACCGTCGGAGCGGGACCGGGTGCGGTGTCGGGCAGTCCGGTGGTCACGACGGGGTCGCCGCGAGGCCGGGGACGAGCTCGCCGAGCAGCTGCTCGACGTGCGCGCGGACATCGTCGCGCACCCGGCGAACGCCGTCCAGGTCGAGTTCGGCCGGGTCGGCGAGCTGCCAGTCCAGGTACCGTTTGCCCGGATACAGGGGACAGGCGTCGCCGCATCCCATCGTCACCACCGCGTCGGCGGCGCGCACGACATCGTCGGTCAGGGGTTTGGGGAATTCGTCACCGACCTCGACGCCGATCTCGGCCAGCACGGTGACGACCTGCGCGTTGATCTCGGCGGCCGGCTGAGAGCCGGCCGACCGCACGTGCACACGTTCGCCGGCCAGGTGGCGGGTGAGGGCCGCCGCCATCTGCGATCGTCCGGAGTTCTGCACGCAGACGTACAGGATCTCCGGAACCGGCTTCGCGATGAGGCCCTTCGACTGCGCGAGCGCCGTCAGCCGGTCGCGGGCGAATTTCTCCGTGACGCTCGGAAGGTGGCTGGACACCGTCGCCGTCCGCGCGAGCGCCGCGTACGACTCGAAGACCACCCGTTCGACGGTCTCTTCGTTCACCATGCCGGTGAAGCTCTGCGCGAGGCGCTGTGCGGCGCGGTGGAGGACCGCTTCGTTGGACAGCAGCCCGTGCATCCCGGATGCGACGCTCATGACGCGCCTGCGGGAGTGAGTTCGGAGAGCAGGTTCTCGATCCGGCCGCGGATGTCGTCGCGGATGCGACGGACGGCGTCGATGCCCTGACCGGCCGGGTCTTCGAGCTCCCAATCCTCGTAGCGCTTGCCGGGGAAGATCGGGCACGCGTCGCCGCAGCCCATCGTGATGACGACGTCGGATTCCTTCACGGCCTCGACGGTGAGCACCTTCGGCTGCTGACCGGCGATGTCGATGCCCTCTTCGGCCATCGCCTCGACGGCGACGGGGTTGATCTGATCCTTCGGCGCGGACCCGGCCGAGAGCACCTCGACGCGATCGCCTCCCAGCTCGCGGAGGAATCCGGCCGCCATCTGCGACCTTCCGGCGTTGTGGACGCAGACGAACAGGACGGTGGGCTTGTCGGACATCCGGTCCTCCCTTTCTCGTGGATGAGAAAAGCATAGACCCTCATCTATCAATTGCCTAGGCGGCGGACACCGGGAGTTCGGCGAGCAGGCCGCGCACACGGGATTCGATGTCATCCCGGATGCGTCGAACGGTGGCGGCGGGCTTGCCGACCGGATCTTCGATCTCCCAGTCGAGATAGCGGCGCCCGGGGTAGACCGGGCAGGCGTCGCCGCATCCCATCGTGATGACCCAGTCCGCGGCCCGCACCGCCTCGTCGCTCAGAGGCTTCGGAAACTCCCCGCCGAGCGGCACGCCGATCTCGTCGAGGGCGTGGACGATCGAGGAGCGCACATCCGCCGCGGGCGCGGATCCCGCCGTCCGGACGACGACCCGGTCGCCGGCGAGCTGGCGGAGGATTCCGGCCGCGATCTGCGAACGACCGGCGTTCTGAACGCACACGAACAGGACGGAGGGTCGGTCGGGTGCGCGGCCCTCGATGCGGGTCAGGTCGTCGAGCCGGGATGCCGCGAACGCGGCCGTGCGCGAGGCTTCGAGCGCCGGCCGCCCGGCCGCGGTGAGCATGCGGTGGCTGTCGGTGACGTAGCGGGTCACGGTCTCGGGGCTGAACACCCCGCGATAGCGGGCCGTCAGGTCGTCGATGACGCGGGACAGGTCGGCCTCGCCCGATGCTTCCGGCGCCGGGCCCAGGAGGGCGCTCACGCGCTCCTCGTGCGCCGGTTCGAGGGAGTACCAGACTCGCCTGCCGTCTTTCTCCCGGCGGACGATGCCTTCGGCGTGGAGGGCGGCCATGTGGTGGCTGACCGTGGGTTGGCGCAGGCGCAGCGCCTCGGCCAGCCGCCCGACGAGGACGCGCCCGTCGGCACTGTCGCGCATCATCCGGAGGATGCGGGCGCGGGTGGGGTCGGCGAGCAGGGCCAGCCCCGCGTCATCCGTCCCCGCACTCATAGACGGCAGTCTATGCGCCGCCGGGCGGCGACGGCGAGGGCGGAGGCGAGAGGGATGTCGCGAGCGACGTTCAGCGGCCGTTGCGGCGCGAACGGCGCTCGAGGAACACCGTCGACCGCCACTGGCCGGCGTGCGGACCGTTCGTCGACCGTGCGATGCGCTCGCGGGTGCCGACGACCCGGAATCCGGCGCGCTCGTGCAGATGCAGGCTCGCGGTGTTCTCGGGGAAGATGCTCGACTGCACCGTCCAGAACCCGGCCTCATCGGCGGCATCCAGGAACGCCCGGAGCAGAGCGGCGCCGATTCCGCGACCCCGGGCGCGCGCGTCGACGTACACCGAATGCTCGATGACGCCCCGGTACACCTCGCGCGAGGAGACGCGCGACGCGGCCACCCACCCGACCACCCGGCCGTCGAGTTCTGCGACGAGGCGGGGGTGCGCGACCTTGCCCGCGTCGAACTGCTCCCATGAGGGAACCGTGCTCTCGAAGGTGGCTTCGCCCTCCGCGATGCCCTCGGCGAGGATCGCCTCGACGCGCGGCCAGTCCTCCGCTGTCATCGCCCGAACCGAGACCATCAGCAGCACGAACCTCCGAGGTCGGTCGAGCAGACGCCGGTCGACGGCAGGGTGAGGGCCACCGTGGTCGCCGCGGCCATGTCGCCGGCGAGCCAGGCCACGATCGAGCGCACCTGCTCGTAGCCGGTCGCGAGGAGGAACGTCGGCGCACGGCCGTAGGACTTCATGCCTGCGAGGAAGAAGCCGGGTTCGGGATGCCGCAGCTCGGCGAATCCGTGGGGCTCGACCGTGCCGCACGTGTGGACGTTCGGATCGATGAGCGGGGCGAGACGAGCGGGTGCTTCGACGATCTCGTCGAGGTCGAGGCGGATCTCGCGGAGCATGTCGAGGTCGGGACGGAACCCGGTCGCGGCGACGACGAGGTCGGTGTCGTGGTGCGCAGGTTCGCCGCGGCGGGTGCCGATCAGGCGGATCCCGCCGTCGTGGCGAGCGGCCCGCGAGATCTCGAACGAGTCGACGCGGCGGATGCGACCACTGTCGACGAGCGTGTCGACCCGCGAGCCGAGACGGGCGCGGTCGGTGAGCTCGTCGTCGGGGGAGGTGGTGACGCGGACGGCGCCGGCGTTGCGGATGAGCCACGTCACGCGGGTGCCGGGCTCCTCGTCGGCCAGGGCCGCGAGGGCGATGAGGGTGTTCGCCGCGGAGTGCCCGGCGCCCACGACCGTGACGTCGCGGCCGGCGAAACGAGCGCGATCCCGGCCGGCGACGTCGGGGAGGGCGTGCAGGATGCGGTCGGAGACCTCGGCTGCGCCGAGGGGGTCGAGGCCGGAGGAGGCGAGCGGGTTCGGGGTCGTGTACGTGCCCGAGGCGTCGATCACGGCGCGTGCGGTGAGGTCGAGGATCTCACCGCCGCGGTCGATGCGAAGGAGGAAGGGGCTGTCGGCGCGGCCGGCGGTCCGCGTGCGGTCCATGCCCTCGCGGGTGACCGCGGTCACCCGGGTGCCGTAGTGCACGTGCGGGGAGATCTCGTCGAGCGCGGCGAGCGGCTCCAGCAACAGGTCGGCCAGTTCGTGACCGGTCGGGGCGGCGTCGAGGTCGGCGGGAGCCGTCCAGCCGTGGCGTTCGAGCAGACGCTGCGCCGTCGGGTCGATGAGGTGGCGCCACGGAGAGAACAGGCGGGTGTGCCCCCAGAGTCGAACGCCGGCTGCGGGTGCGGGCCCGGCTTCGTAGACGTCGAACGCGATGCCGCGTTCGGCCAGGTGGGCCGCAGCGGCGAGCCCGATCGGGCCGGCACCGATGATGGCGACGGGGAGGGTGGCCAGGCGCGGCGTCGTGCGCGTGCGCGGGGCGAGGTCGAGGAGCGTCATCCCGAAACCTTCCATATCGATGAACGTCGATTCAGTATGGAAGGGTATATCGATGGTTGTCAATATCGATTAGCATCGATGCATGCCCACCGCTCTGCCGCTCATCGACACGTCGACCACGGTCTGCTGCGCGCCTCTGACGCGCGAGCCGATGGGACCCGACGACGCCGAGCGCCTGGCATCGCAGCTGAAGGCGCTTGCTGATCCGGCGAGACTTCGGCTTCTGTCGATCGTGGCGTCCTCGCCCGACCAGGAGGCCTGCGTGTGCGATCTCATCGAACCGCTCGGCCTCGCCCAGCCCACCGTGTCCCATCACCTCAAGGTGCTGACCCGTGCCGGGTTCCTCTCCCGCTCGCAGCGTGGAACGTGGGCGTACTACCGGCTCCAGCCTCAGGCCCTGCCCTCGGTCGCGGCGGTGCTCACGTCCCCCTGACCGGGCGGAGCGCGAGGACGTCAGGGGTGGCGGGGGCGCAGGCCCTCGAGGGCCGTCGCAAGGACCGCGTCGGCCAGGGAATCCGCATCGAGAGCGCCGCCCGGGCGGTACCACTCGGTGAGGGAGTTGACCATGCCGAACACCAGACGGGTGGCGACGGCGGCATCGACGTCGGGGCGCAGCATCCCCTCGTCCTGTGCGCGGGTGACGACCTCGGTCACCCGGTGGTCGAACGCCCGGCGGCGCTCGAGCGCCGCGTGCTCGACCGGGCTGTTGCCGCGGACGCGTAGCAGCAGCGTCACCTCGGGGAGCTTCTGCACGAGGACGCCCACGGCGCCCCGGATCACCCGCTCGAGCTGCGCGCCCGCCTCGGCGGCCGGTTCGTCGAAGACGCCCTCCAGGGCGGTGAGGGCGTCGTCGAGGGCCAGGCCGAGCAGTTCGTCCTTCGAGGAGAAGTGGTGGTACAGCGCCGATTTGGTCACACCCAGGCGGTCGGCGAGGTCGGTGACCGAGGTCGCGTCATACCCCTTCTCGATGAAGAGCGCGACGGCGACGGCGAGGACCTGCTCGCGATCGTTCCCCGGCCGTCCCCGTCGCCCGCGCGGGGATGCGCCCGCGGGTGCGGTGTCGCTCGTCACCCGCTCACTCTCGCACAGCGCCCGTCGGAACGGCGAGCGCGGGGGCGCCCGCCGCAGCGTGCCGGCCGGGCCGGCGAGCACGGCCCTGCGTGAGGAGGATCGCCGCCCCGATCAGCACCAGGCCGACGATCTGCGGCGGGGTGAGCGACTCGCCCGCGAGCGCCACTCCGAGGACCACCCCCGTGGCCGGGTTCAGGAGTCCGACGGTGCCCACGGTCGAGGCGGAGAGATGGCGGAGCCCTGCGAACCAGCAGAGGAAGGCCAGCGCCGTCGCGACGATCGCGATGGCCGCGTACGCCGTCGCACTGCTCACCGACACCGCCGGGGGCGGTCCCTCGACGACGATCGCGATCGCCAGGAGGATCGCACCGCCCGCGATCAACTGCCACGACGTCGTGGCCACGAGCGGAAGGTCATCGCGCCACCGGGTGGTGAGGACCGCGCCCAGCGATGACAGCACGAGCGCGGTGAGCGACACCGCTGCGCCGAGGGGGTCGATGCCGCCGGTGGCCGCGCCGATGAGCAGGACGGCTCCGACGACGCCCACGAGCACGGCCACGCCCGCTGCGGCTGTCGGTCGCTGCCCGAGGAGCGGCCACGCGATGATCCCCAGCACGACGGGCGCGAGGGCCATCACGGATGCCGCCATCGAGGTGGGCAGGAGCTGCGCGGCGAGGTAGACGAGCACGAAGAACGCGCCGAAGTTCAGGATGCCGAGGATCACGGCCTTCCCCACCAGGCGCCGCGCGGCAGACGCCGCGCGAGGAGAAGGAGGATCAGGCCCGCGGGAAGTGCCCGGAGGGCGGCGCCCCAGAGGGGCGCGTCGGCCGGGAGGAAGTGCCGGGTCACGTAGTACGTCGCGCCCCAGCTGATCGGAGCCACCGCAGTCAGAAGCAGCCATCGCCATTTAGTTTCCACGGAAGACATTATAGCTTCCATGGAAGATAGAATCCACCCATGTCCGAAACACCGCGGGACCACGTCGATCGCGTGCGGGCGCAGTGGCGCGCCGCGCGACCGCATGTCGACACATCACCGATCGAGGTCATCGGGCGGCTCGCGCGCGTGAACGACGCCGTACGCGAGCAGCTCATCGGCCTGTACCGCGAGTTCGGGCTCGGAGAGGGCGAGTTCGATGTGCTGGCCACCCTGCGTCGCTCCGGAGAGCTCAATCCGACCGAGCTCGCCGCTCAGACGATGGTCACGAGCGGAGCCGTCTCCAAGCGGCTGGATCGCCTCGAGTCGGCGGGGCTCGTGCGACGCCGCGGCAGCGACGTCGATGGCCGCGGCCGGGTCGTCGCGCTCACAGAGGAGGGGCGCGCGCTCATCGACCGAGCCTTCGACGCGCACATGGAGAACGAGCGCCGGCTCCTCGCCTCGCTGGATGCGGCTGATCGTGATGCCCTCGTCCGGGTGCTCCGGAAATGGGGAGGTGCCCTGGGCACCTGACCCCGGCCCCGTCGTTGCACGCGGCACCGCCGCCTGACAGAGTTACTGAACGATCGGTCTGCAACACATTCGCGACGAAGCGGAAGGCCCCGGATGACCCGCCCACCCCTGCGCGTCGAGCACGCCGGCGACCGGAGCGTCGTCACCCTCGACCGCCCCGAGGTGCGCAATGCCATCGACCAGGCCACCGTCGACGCGCTGCACGCGGTCTGCGCCGAGCTCGAGCGTGAACCCCGCATCCTCCTCCTCGCCGGCTCGGGCGGCGTGTTCGCCTCGGGGGCCGACATCGCCGAGCTGCGCGACCGCCGCGCCGCCGACGCGCGCCGGGCGATCAACCAGGCGGTCTTCACCCGCATCCGTGCCCTCCCGATGCCCGTGATCGCCGCGCTCGACGGCTACGCCCTCGGTGGCGGAGCCGAGCTCGCCTACGCCGCTGACCTGCGCATCGCGACGCCGACGCTGAAGATCGGCAACCCCGAGACCGGCCTCGGCATCATCGCCGCCGCCGGCGCGACCTGGCGCCTCCCTGCGATCGTGGGCGACGCGCGCGCGGCGGAGATGCTCCTCACCGGGCGCATCCTCGACGCCGACGAGGCGCTGTCGTGGGGCCTCGTGTCGGCCCTCCATCCGGCCGACGACCTCCTCCCCGCCGCGCACGCGCTCGCCGACCGCATCGCGCGCAACGATCCCCTCGCCACCCGCTACACGAAGCAGGTGCTTCGCGCCGAGCCGCGCGACCAGCCCTCGCTCGTGAACGAACTGCAGGCCGAGCTGTTCGAAAGCCCGGAGAAGATCCGCCGCATGACCGCCTTCCTCGAACGGAGAGCCCGATGACGGATGCCGCAGAGGCAGCGCCCCGCCCCGACGTCCCGACCGGCCCCGTCGCGGCGCCTCCGCGGGTCGGGGTGCTCGGCGGTGGACGGATGGGTGCCGGCATCGCCCACGCGTTCGTCCTCGCCGGGTCGGAGGTCACGGTCGTCGAGCGCGACCCCGAGGCGGCCGAGGCGGCGCGCGGTCGCATCCTCGCGAGCATCGGCGATTCGATCCGCCGCGGAGCGACCGATCGTGAGGAGGCGGCGCTCGCGGCATCCGTCCACCTCTCCACCGACGTGACCGACTTCGCGGGCGCGGGCCTCGTCGTCGAAGCCGTACCCGAAGACCGGATGCTCAAGCGCGACGCGCTCGCGCGCATCGAGGCGGTCATCGCGGGCGAGGCCGTGCTCGCCACCAACACCTCGTCGATCGGCATCGCCGCGCTCGCCGGCGCGCTGGAAGACCCCGCCCGCTTCCTGGGGCTGCACTTCTTCAACCCCGTACCCGCGTCGCGCCTGGTCGAGATCGTCGTCGGCGACACCACCGCACCCGCGGTCGTCGAGAGCGCGCGCGGATGGGTCGCGGCGATCGGCAAGACCCCGATCGTCGTGCGCGACGCCCCCGGCTTCGCCTCCAGCCGCCTCGGCCTCGCGCTCGCCCTCGAGGCCGTGCGCATGGTCGAAGCCGGCGTCGCGAGCCCGGCCGACATCGATACGGCCATGGAACTGGGCTACCGCCACCCCGCAGGGCCGCTCCGTACCACCGACATCGTCGGACTCGACGTCCGCCTCGCGATCGCCGAAGAGCTGCAGGCCACCCTCGGCGACCGTTTCGCCCCTCCCGACCTGCTGCGCCGAATGGTCGCCGAGGGGCACCTCGGCCGCAAGACCGGGCGCGGCTTCTACGAATGGAGCACGCCGTGACCGACATCCTTCCCAGCTACATCCGCGACGGCTGGTGGGCGCCGGTCGACGACCCGGATGCTGCGGAGATCCTCGACGCCTCGACCGGCGAACCGGTCGTGCGCCTGAGCACCCGAGGCCTCGACGTCGCCGCGGTGCTCGACCACGCCCGCACCGTCGGGCAGGAGAGCCTCGGTGCGCTGACCTTCCACCAGCGGGCGATGCTGCTGAAGGAATTCGCCCTCGTGCTGCAGGAGCGGAAGGACGAGCTCTACGCCCTCTCCGAGCGGGCCGGATCCACTCGCCGCGACTCGCTCAACGACGTCGACGGGGGCATCGGCGTGCTGTTCACCTACTCGTCCAAGGGGCGCCGCGAGCTGCCGAACGCCAAGGTCTACGTCGACGGGCCGGTCGAACCTCTCTCGAAGGACGGATCGTTCCTGGGCCGGCATGTCTACACCCGCCTTCCGGGGGTCGCGGTGCAGATCAACGCCTTCAACTTCCCGGTGTGGGGAGCGCTGGAGAAGTTCGCCCCGGCATTCCTCGCGGGTGTTCCCACCGTGGTCAAGCCCGCCTCGCCGACGGCCTACATCGCCGAGGCGTGGGTGCGCATGCTCACCGAGACCGGACGCCTCCCGGCCGGGTCGCTGCAGCTGGTGAGCGGCAGCGTCCCCGACCTCGTCACCGCGCTGCGCCTCGGCGACCTCGTCGGCTTCACCGGCAGCGCGACGACCGCCGTGCGTCTGCGGGAGCAGACCCCCGACGGCGTGCGGTTCACCGCTGAGACCGACTCCATCAACGCCTCGGTTCTCGGCCCCGACGCCGCGCCCGGCACCCCCGAGTTCGATGCCTATGTCCGCCAGCTGCTGGTCGAGATGACCACCAAGGCGGGGCAGAAGTGCACCGCGATCCGCCGCGCGATCGTTCCCGCGGCGTCGGTCGACGCCGTCGTCAGCGCACTGGGGGAGAAGATCGCCGAGAAGATCGTGATCGGCGACCCGCGCGGCGAGGGCGTCACGATGGGCCCCGTCGTCTCGCGCGCGCAGCGCGACGAGGTGGTGCGGCAGGTGCGGGCGCTGCAGGATGCCGGAGGCCGTCTGCTCCTCGGGTCGCTCGACGCGCCCGAGGTCGTGCATGCCGACGGTTCGATCGGGCTCGCACCCGAGGGCGCTTTCGTCTCGCCCATCCTCGTCGGATTCGACGATGCCGCGGCGCCGGCCGTCCACGAGATCGAAGCGTTCGGACCCGTCGCCAGCGTGCTCCCCTACTCCTCCCTCGCCGAGGCGGCCGACCTCGTCGACCGCGGTGGGGGATCGCTGGTGACCTCGGTCGCCACGAACGATCCGGATGTCGCCACCGAGCTCATGACCCGGATCGCCGCCTTCAACGGCCGCGTGCTGTTCCTGAGCCGCGAGAACGCGCGCACCTCGACCGGGCACGGCGCGCCCGTGCCGCACCTGGTCCACGGCGGGCCCGGCCGCGCGGGCGGCGGGGAGGAGCTCGGCGGCATCCGCGCTGTTCTCCACCACATGCAGCGCACCGCCGTGCAGGGCTCGCCCGAGATGCTGACCGCCCTCACCGGGGTGTGGCACGCCGGCGCCGGGTCGCGGCCGGGTGGGACGCATCCCTTCCGCAAATCGCTGGCCGAACTGCGGATCGGCGACCAGGTCGTGTCCGCGACGCGGGAGGTGGGCCTGGATGACATCGAGACCTTCGCCCGGTTCACCGGCGACACCTTCTACGCCCACATGGACGAGCAGGCAGCGGCCGCCAACCCGTTCTTCCCCGGCCGTGTCGCCCACGGTTATCTGCTGGTGTCGTGGGCCGCAGGTCTCTTCGTCGACCCGGCTCCGGGTCCGGTGCTCGCCAACTACGGCCTCGAGGATCTGCGCTTCGTCACACCGGTGTCGCCCGGTGACGAGATCCGCGTCATCCTCACCGCCAAGCAGATCACGCCGCGCGAGACCGACGAGTACGGCGAGGTGCGGTGGGACGCCGTCATCCGCAATCAGCGCGACGAGATCGTCGCGACCTACGACGTGCTGACCCTGGTCGCGAAGGAGGGGGCGTCGGTGTGAGACGGATGCTCGAGAACGATCGCACGTTCCACGCGTTCGGCATGGAGGTGATCGTCGACGAGCCGGGGCGGGCGGTCATCCGGATGCCGGTGCGCGACGACATGGCGAACGGCTTCGGCATCACCCACGGCGGGGTGGTGTTCGCCCTCGCCGATACCGCGTTCGCCGTCGCGTGCAACGACCCGGACGGGCCGGTCACGGTGTCGGTCGGTGCTGACATCGTGTTCTTCCGCTCCACGCGGCCGGGTGATGTCCTGACCGCGGAGGCGCATCACCGGGTGACGCGGGGGAGGACCGGGCTCTTCGACGTGACGGTGACCGACGCCGAGGGCGCGGTGGTCGCGGAGTTCCGCGGGCACGCCCGCCGCACCGATCGGCGTCTCGACGACGGCTGACGCTCGTCCCGCGGCATCCGCTCGCCTGTCACGTTGTGCGGTCGGGCGGAGCCGATCGCGACAGGCGAGCGGTGACTGTGTGGCGGCTGGTTGCCGTCGAGGAGGCGGCGGCCTAGAATTACTGAACGAGCGGTCTGTAAAGGAGTCGACGATGACGGACCTCACCGCCGAGGAGGCGCACTTCGATGCGCTCATCGCCGCCGATCAGCGCATCGAGCCCCGTGACTGGATGCCCGACGCGTACCGGCGCACCCTCATTCGGCAGATCTCACAGCATGCCCATTCCGAGATCATCGGCATGCAGCCCGAGGGCGGCTGGATCACGCGGGCTCCGAGCCTGAAGCGCAAGGCGATCCTGCTGGCCAAGGTGCAGGATGAGGCGGGCCACGGCCTCTACCTCTACTCCGCCGCCCAGACTCTCGGCATCACGCGCGACGAGATGACCCAGCAGCTCATCGACGGCAAAGCCAAGTACTCCTCGATCTTCAACTACCCCGCACCCACCTGGGCCGACATGGGCGCCATCGGCTGGCTCGTGGACGGTGCGGCGATCTGCAACCAGGTGCCGCTGTGTCGCGCGTCGTACGGGCCCTACGGGCGGGCGATGGTGCGCATCTGCAAGGAGGAGTCGTTCCACCAGCGGCAGGGTTTCGAGATCCTCCTCACCCTCATGCAGGGCACCACCGCGCAGCGGCAGATGGCGCAGGACGCGGTGAACCGCTGGTACTGGCCGTCGCTGATGATGTTCGGCCCGCCCGACGACGCCTCGCCGAACTCGGCGCAGTCGATGGCGTGGAAGATCAAGCGGTTCTCGAACGACGACCTGCGTCAGCGCTTCATCGGGATGCTGGTGCCGCAGGCCGAGATCCTGGGGGTGACCCTCCCCGATCCCGAGCTGCGGTGGGACGAGGAGGCGCAGCGCTGGCAGACGGGCGAGCTCGACTGGGACGAGTTCCGCGAGGTGCTCGCCGGCCGGGGCCCGCTCAACGCCGAGCGGCTGCGTCACCGGAAGGCGGCGCACGACGACGGCGCGTGGGTGCGCGAGGCGGCGGCGGCCTATGCGCAGAAGCGCGAGGCTCAGACGGCGACTGAGCGGGCGGTGGCGTGATGCCGACCCCGGGATCGTCCGACCGCGAGAGCTGGCCGATGTTCGAGGTGTTCGTCCGCTCCGGGCGGGGCCTCAGCCACGTTCACGTCGGGTCGCTCCACGCGCCCGATCCCGAGCTGGCGCTGCGGAACGCCCGCGACCTCTACACGCGCCGGGGTGAGGGCACATCGGTCTGGGTGGTCCCGGCCGAGGCGATCACCACCAGCGACCCCGACGCGAAGGGCGCGTTCTTCGAGTCGTCGTCGGGGAAGAACTTCCGCCACGCGTCGTACTACACAGCTTCTGAGGGGGTGCCGCACCTGTGACCGGTCCCCAGGCCAGCGTCGACGCGCACCCGCACGTCGAGCCCCATCCCCACGTCGACGTGGTCGAGCACGAGCTCGCCGCTGAGATGCTCGGCGACGATGCGGCGCCTGCCACGCGCGACGTTGCCGAGTACGCCCTGTGGCTGGGCGATGACGCCCTGATCCTCTCGCAGCAGCTCATGCAGTGGGTCGCGCGGGCTCCCGAACTGGAAGAAGATGTGGCGCTGGCCAACATCGCGCTCGATCAGCTCGGCCATGCACGCTCGCTCCTCCGCTACGCCGGCACCGCCGACGGGCGCAGCGAAGACGATCTGGCGTTCTGGCGCGACGACCTGCAGTTCCGGGCGGCGTGGCTCTTCTGCCAGCCCAACGGGGATTTCGCGCACACGATCGTCCGGCAGCTCGTCGCCGCGACCTTCCAGTTCGCCCTGTACTCCGCCCTGCAGTCCTCGGCCGACGCGACCTTCGCGGCGATCGCCGCCAAGGCGGTGAAGGAGGTCGAGTACCACCGCGACCACGCCGTGCAGTGGACGCTCCGGCTCGCCGGCGGCACCGACGAATCGCGGCGGCGCATGATCGTGGCCGTCGCGGATATCTGGCCGTATGTCGACGAGCTCTTCCGCGACGAACCCGTGATCGACCGCCTCGAGGGCATCGCGGTGCGGCCGTCGGCGCTGCGCGCCGAGGTCGATCGGGTGCTCGACGCGGTGTTCGCCGAGGCCGAGCTCACCCGCCCCGGCGTCGCGCCGTCGAGCGGAGGCGGACGCCGTGGCATCCCGTTCCCCGCTCTCGGCGGGATCCTCGCCGAGATGCAGGTCCTCGCCCGCGCGCACCCGGGGGCGACATGGTGAGCGTCCGCGACACCGCAGGCACCCGCCCCGCGCCCGATCTCGACGCCGCCCGGCGCATCGCCGGCGCGGTCGCCGACCCCGAGGTGCCGGTGCTGACGATCGCCGACCTCGGCATTCTCCGCGACGTCGCGGTCGACGGCGACACGGTGACGGTGACGCTCACCCCGACCTACTCCGGATGCCCCGCGGTCGACGCGATCCGAGACGACGTCGTGCTGGCCCTCACCCGCGCGGGCTTCGCCCGCGTCGACGTGCGCCTGACGCTCGCCCCCGCGTGGACGACCGACTGGATGAGCGAGGACGGCAAGGCGAAGCTCCGGGCCTACGGCATCGCCCCGCCGACGGGCCGCGCCGCGGCGCGCGGCCCCATCCCCGTCACGCTCGGCGTGGCGTGCCCCCGCTGCGGGACGCTGCACACCCGCGAGGTGTCGCGGTTCGGGTCGACGGCGTGCAAGGCGTTGTACGAATGCCAGGAGTGCGGCGAGCCCTTCGATCACTTCAAGGTGCACTGAGGAGCGTCCCCCCGTGAGTACCGCACGGGCGACCGACGAGGTCGCCGAAACCCTCCTCGCCAACGCCCGCGGCGGAGGATCTCGCCGTCGCGCCCGCTTCCACACCCTCGAAGTGAGTGGGGTGCGTCGGCTCACCGACGACGCGGTCGAGGTGACCTTCGCGGTGCCGCCCGAGCTCGACGACGAGTACGCGTTCCTCCCCGGCCAGCACGTCGCTCTGCGCGCACACCTCGACGGCGACGAACTGCGACGGTCGTACTCGCTGTGTCGGCCGCCGGCACCCGGATCGATCAGCGTGGCGATCAAGCGCGACGCTGGCGGCCGGTTCTCCACCTGGGCGCAGACGGGTCTCCAGCCGGGAGAGCGCATCGACGTGATGAGTCCGCAGGGCTCTTTCACCTCCTCGCTCGCCGACCTCGATGGTGCCCACGTCGCCGGGATCGCCGCGGGGTCGGGCATCACCCCGCTCATGGCGCTGGCCACCGCGGTGCTCGGCCGGTCGACCTCGTCGCGGTTCACCCTGGTGTACGCCAACCGTTCGTCGGCCGACGTCATGTTCCTCGACGACCTCGCCGACCTGAAAGACCGCTACCCGACCCGACTCGCGGTGCACCACGTCTTCTCCCGGGAGGAGCGGACGGCGCCGCTCCTGTCAGGACGCCTCGATGACGAGCGCATCCGGGGGATCTTCTCCCGTGTCGTCCTCCCCGACACCGTGGACGAGTGGTTCCTGTGTGGACCGCTGGAGTTGGTCGACCGGTGCCGCACGGCACTGACGGATGCCGGGGTGCCGCGCGACCGCGTGCGCTTCGAGCTGTTCACGACCGGCGTCGATGGTTCCTTGGAATCGGCGGTCGCGCCGCCCCCGCGTCCGCGGGCCGACGAGCCGGTGCACCGCATCGACCTGCGCCTCGACGGGCAGAGTGCGAGCGTCGCCTCGCCGGTCCATGCGCGCGAGACGGTCCTCGCCGCGGCACTGCGGGTGCGGCCTGATGCGCCGTATTCGTGCTCTGGGGGCGTGTGCGGCACCTGTCGTGCGCGCCTCGTCGACGGTGCGGTCACGATGGACGAGAACTACGCGCTCGAGCCCGACGAGATCGCCGCGGGGTACATCCTCACCTGCCAGTCGCGGCCCACGACCGAGCGGGTGGTCGTCGACTACGACGTGTGACGTCGCGCCCCGCGGCGCGGCTGCGCCCCGTTCATCCGTCGCGCCCCGCGGCGGGGCAGCGGCTCGTTCATCCGTCGCAGATGTACGCCTTTGGGGCCTCAAAACGTACATATCCGACGGATGAAAGGTGGGAGGGGTCGGGTTGCGCGGCGCGGGCGGCCTGGTGCGGCAGCGTCAGAGCAGGTCGGCGCGGGCGCGCAGCGCCGCGGCGCCGAGGAGCGGCCCGTCCGCCGACAGGCCCGAGGGCCGGACCATGACCGGCCGGGTGCGGGGGAGCGCGCTCCACCGGATGACGGCGGCATCGACGAGGTCGAGATAGTCGGTGCGCACGCGTGAGAATCCGCCGCCGATCGCCACGACCTCGAGGTCGACCAGGGCGGACACGCTCGCGATCGCCTGTCCCACGGCCTCGGCAGAACGCCGGGTGGCCGTGTCGGCGACCGGGTCGCCGGCGGCCACGGCGGCCGCCAGGTCTTCTCCGGTCTCGCCCCGCCAGCCGTGACGGCGGGCCCAGGCTACGGTCGCGGGGCCGGACGCCGTCTCCTCCAGCGTCGTCCCCTCGCTCCCTGCGGGCTCGACACCCGCATCCCGGGCACCTGCTGCGCGCTCGCCCCCGGCGCCCGCACCCGCGTCCCCCGCGCGCCAGGGGTCCACGACGTGGAGCTGACCGACGTGTCCGGCGTTGCCCGTCGTCCCCGACAGTAGCCGCCCGTCGACGATGAGTCCGCCGCCGACGCCGGTCGAGACGACCATGCCGAGCGACGTGGCAGCTCCTCGCGTCGCACCGAGCCAGTGCTCGGCGAGGGCGATGCACGTGCCGTCGAGCCGCAGGGTCGCGGGCGCACCCGCGGCGCTCTCGACCAGGTCGCGCAGGGGGAACTCGCGGATCTCCGGCAGGTTGAGCGGGCTGACGGTGCCCCGGCCGAGGTCGATCGGGCCGGCAGCGCCGACACCCGCGCCGGCGACCGGGGCCGGCGCGCTCGCGAGCGCCGCGGTGACGAGCGACCGGATGACACGTGTGAGCGCGTCGGCACTGATCGCGCGGCCCGTCGCCTGCCGGTGCCGCGAGCCGGGCATCACCGCTCCGCGTCCCCGCTCGTCGACCATGACCAGGGCCGCCTCGGCTTTCGTGCCGCCGAGATCCACGGCCAGGAACACGTCGTTCGTCACGGCTCACACGTTATCGCGCCCCGCATCTGCTTTAGTCGCTAAAGTAAAAACCATGACCACCATCGCCCTCTTCGGCGCGACCGGCAAGACCGGGCGACGCGTGCTCGACCGCGCGCTCGCCGCCGGTCACACCGTCCGCGCCCTTGTCCGAGACCCCCATGCGCTCCTCGTGACCTCCCCGCGCCTGACCGTCGTCCCCGGCGACGTCCGCGACCCCGCCGCGGTCGCCGAGACCGTGCGGGGAGCGGATGTCGTCCTGAGCCTGTTCGGACAGGTGAAGGGCTCGCCCCCCACCCTGCAGACCGACGGCACCCGCGTGATCGTCGAGGCGATGCGCGAGGCCGGCGTGACCCGCATCGTCACGCTTTCGGGCGGGGGGCTCCGCGACGAGGAGCACGATCGTCCGAAGACGGCGGACCGCGTCATCCGATTCCTCTTGAAGACGCTCTCGGGTCCCGTCCTCGCCGACGCGGAAGGTCACCTCGCGGTGCTGCGCGCGTCGGGCCTGGACTGGACCGTGGTGCGCGGTCCGCGCCTCACCGAGAAGCCCGGCGTGGGCACGTATCGCGTCGGATGGGTCGGCGTGAACGCCAGCACCCAGATCAGCCGCGACGACCTCGCCGACTTCCTCCTCACACAGATCGACGACCGCACCTTCGTCGGGTCGATGCCGTTCGTGAGCGCATGAGGACGGATGACCGCGACGCGGCCATCGGCAGGGTGCTCGAAGGAGTCGTCTCGGCCCGCCGGCTGCTCGGCGACGCCCGGCGGCGACCCTTCGCCTCGCTGATGCTCACGAGCTCGCAGCTGGAGGCGCTCTTCGTCCTGACCCACGCGGCGCAGCCGGTCACCCCGAGCGCACTGGCCCAGCGGCTCGGGGTGACCGCCGGCGCGGTCACCCAGCTCCTCGACGGCCTGAAGCGAGCGGGTCTGGTGGAGCAGCTGGCTCACCCGGAGGACGCGCGCTCCCGTGTCATCCGACTGACGGCGTCCGCGCGCGACGAGGTCGATGTCTTCGAGGCCGGAGTGGTCGCCGAGATGCGACCCCATTTCGCGGATCTCTCGGCGGCCGAGCTGGACCAGCTCGCCGCTCTGCTCGGGCGGGTGGGTCGTGAGTGACGCCGGAGCCGGCGCGGTCCTCGTGACGGGCGCGACCGGAACGGTCGGGTCGTCGGTCGTCGCCGAACTGCGCGCCCGCGGCGTGACCGTGATCGCCGCCGTGCGGGATCCCTCGACGCCGGCGGCGCGGGCGCTCGGCGTGCCGCTCCGCCCGTTCGACTTCGACCGCTCCGCGAGCCGCGCCGCGGAGGCGATGAAGGGTGTCGACCGGCTCTTCCTCCTGCGGCCCCCGCCGATCGCCGATGTCGCGACCCACCTCTTCCCGGTGATCGACGCCAGCCGCGCTCGCGGGGTGCGCCAGGTCGTCTTCCTCTCGCTCCAGGGCGTCCAGTTCAATCGCCGCACCCCGCATCACGCGGTGGAGGCGTACCTGAGACGGACCCGGACCCCGTCGACGTTCCTGCGCCCGAACTTCTTCATGCAGAACCTCTCCTCGGTCCGCGCGGCCGAGATCCGCGACGACGACGAGGTCTTCGTCCCCGCGGGGCGATCGCGTACGGCCTTCATCGATGCCCGCGACATCGGCCGGGTCGCCGCGCGCGTCTTCACCGAGCCCGGCCATATCGGCAAGGCGTACACGCTCTCGGGTGAGCAGTCCCTGGGCTATCGCCGCGTCGCGCAGATCCTCGGCGACGTGCTGGGCAGGCCGATCCGCTATGCGCGCCCGAAAGAGGAGGTCTACCTCGAGCGTCTGCGCCGGAACGGCGCACCGCAGGAGTACCTCGCTGTGCAGCGGATGATCTACCGCATCGTGCGCGCGAACGTCTCAGCGCTGCCCAACCGGACGGTGCGTCGACTCACCGGGCGTCCCGCCACCACCTTCCGGCAGTTCGCGATCGATCATCGGGATGTCTGGATGCCCGACGGGGTCGGTGGCAGCCTCCAGCCAGGCCCAGAGGCGTGATTGGCGGCCGGCGTCGAAGGTGACCGCCTCGGCGCGGGTCTCGCGACCGATCTCGATGTAGGCGTCATTCCTGTCGCCGTGCCGGTCGCCGAGGGCGAGAGCGACGGCGTGGCGGGCGGTACCTCGCGGTGTCGTCGCCCCCGGGAGGACCGACATCGCCGGCATGACGTTGCGCCACACCCAGTCCATGTAGGCGGGCATGCCGCGCACGAGACCCGTGCCCGCGACGAGCCCGGGGTCGTAGACGTTGAGGCGCTGTGCCGAGGCGCCCAACCGCGCCGCCCACGGGTGCGCGAGGGTGACGAGCGCCAGCTTGCTCGTCGCGTAGGCGATGCCGCCGCGCTCGCGTTCGATGCGGAACGCTCCACGGGGTGTGTCATCGGTGAGGGCGAGCTCGGCCGGCTCCTGCCAGACGGGGTCGGGGACGAGCCCGAAAGACCGGCGCTTGCCGCGGTGGGTGGAGGAGCCGGCGAGGACGACGTGGCCCCCGGGACCGAGGAGCGGCTGGAGTCCTCGCAGCAGGGCGTGCTGGGCGATCACGTTGATCGCGAACGTCAGCTCGTACCCCTGGGCGCTCGTCTGACGGCGATCCAGGAACTGCCCGCCGGCGTTGAGCATGGCCACATCGATCGGGGAGAGCTCTCCCGTGCGGATGAGCTCGGTGACCTCCTGGAGCGCCGAGCGGACGGAGTCGAGGTCGGCGAGATCGAGAAGGATGCCGCGGGCGTCGGCGCCCGCGTCGCGCGACGTCGCCACGGCCTCGTCGAGCGCGAGCGGGTCGCGCGCGAGGAGCACGAGGCGAGGGCGCGCGGGGTGGACGAGAAGGCGCTCGAGCAGGGCTCGGCCGATGCCCCGGGTCGGTCCGGTCAGCAGAACGGTGGGCGTGATGTCACTTTGTGTCATAGCGGTAGGATAGGCGATGTCACAATGTGACGCAAGGGTAGAGTGGGCGCATGCCGCGTTGGCCGGAGGATTCCCGCGAGCGACTCGTGGACGCCGCGATCTCGCTCTTCGTCGAGCGCGGCTTCGCCGCGACGACGGTGGAGCAGATCGCCACGGCGGCGGGGGTCACGCCGCGCACGTTCTTCCGGCACTTCGGTGACAAGGAGGAGGTGCTGTTCACCGAGGAGGACGAGCTGCTTCCCCTTCTGCTCGGCGCGATCGCATCGCTCGAGCCGCCGTTCCGCGCCGACGAGCTGATGCGCCACGCGCTCGGCACGCTGGCCGACAGGATGGAGCCGGAGCGGACGCGCCTGCGCGAACGGCACGCGATCATCAAGACCGACGTCGCCCTCACCGGTCGCGAGCTCGCCAAACAGGCCGCATGGCAGCCGCAGATCGCTGCGGCCATCGCCGCGCGCGGCTACACCGGGGCTGACGCAGAGCTGCTCGCGGCCATCGGGTTCGCCCTGTACCGGACCGCCTTCGTCGGCTGGCTCGAGGACGACGCACGCGAGCCGCTGCGCGACCGGGTGGACAGGGCGCTCCCGTCGGCGCGGACCGTGATGGACCTCGCGATCCCGGGCTGAGTGCCGGCTGCCCGGCGAGGGCGGTGCGCGCGAACGGTTCAGAGGGAGCGCAGCAGCGCCTCGATCCGACGGGCGCGCGTGGCTGCCGTGCCCGCGCCGTCGACGGGCACGAGCTGACGGCGGCGGGTGGCCGGGGGCTGCAGATCCCATCGCTCCCGCAGCCCGGCGGCGGCGAGCGCCTCGGCGAGGTCGTCGGGCACCGGGACCTCGTCGGGGTCGACCGGCGCGAGCCACCCGGTGACGGGGTCGCCGGTCTCCAGGCGCAGCCGGCGCAGCAGGGAGGATCCGGCCCAGACGAAGGTGTCGTCGATCACCGGGGCGCGGGTCAGCGCCAGGTTCACCGCGACATCCTCCAGCCGCCCGGCGACCCGTCGAGTCGCCGCCTCCTCCGCGGCGGCGACGAGGGAGGCGGGCACCCGCAGCACGGTGTAGCGCGACCGTCCCCACACCATCGGCTCGATGAACCCCGTCACCTCGTGCGGGTCACCCAGTAGCGGCCACGACTCGCTCACGTCATCCTCCGTCATCGCTCGCACGGTCGGCGCACCCGGACTCTACCGGCCGAGACGACGCGGCGGTACGGTGACCTCACCCACCTCGTCGAAGGGGATGTCGTGACATCGTCCGCCGCTGAGCACATCCCCGTCACCGCGACCGCCCGCGTGCGGGTCGAGAGCGAGGCGTTCTACGCCTTCGCGGCAGCCGCCGCGTCCGGCGGCGCGTTGGGCCTTCTTCTCGGATGGTTCGGGCCGCCCCGGCCCCTTGCCGGTGAGGGCTCTTTCGGGTGGATCTCCGCGGCGGCGTGCGCGGTGACGGCGATCGCCGCCGCGGGAGTCGGCTACGGGCGTGCCCGGAAGACCCGCGGAGACGAGGGGCGGCTGGTACTGCCGTCGTGGCGATTCGGCGTCAACTTGGTGGCGGTGTCGCTCGTGCATGCCGGACTTGCGGCGCTGGCGGCCCTCGCCGTCTTCCTCGTCCTCAGCGCGGGGATGATCGGCTGGCAGGTCGAACCGTTCTGGTCGGCCGTGCTGATGGGCGCGGCGACGGGTATCACCGCCTATCTTGTGTACCTGTCCGCTTCCGGGATGACGACGCGGCGGATGTCTTCGCTGCTGCTGGCGTTCGTCGTAGTCGGCACCCTCACGGCCATGGTGTCGACCCCCGACCCCGACTGGTGGGAGATCCACTTCAGCCACCTCGGCACCTTCTGGCACCTTTCGAGCGTCGTGTTCAACGGCCCCCTGATCGTCGGCGGACTGCTCGTCACGGCATTCGCCGTCTACGTCGCCCACGACCTGGCAGCGGTGGCGGCGTCCGGGGGACTCGACCCGAGAGCGCGCTGGCGCGTGGTGCCGACGCTCTTCGTCATCATGGGCCTCATGCTCGCGGGCGTCGGAGCTGTCCCGGTGAATCTCAGTCTGCTGATCCACAACCTCTGCGCGATGGGGCTGGCGGCGATGTTCCTGGGCCTTCTGGCCGGAGGACGCTGGCTCATGCGGGGCTTGCCCCGCGCCTACTTCCGGTCGGCGGGGCTGTTCCTCATCGCGTTGCTGGTCTCGGTGGTGCTGTTCGTCACCGGCTACTTCGCCCTCACGGCTTTCGAGATCATCGTCTTCGCCCTGATCTTCGGCTGGATCGCTGTCTTCATCCGGTTCCTCACCGCCGATCGACCGACGGATGCGGTCGACGCGCTGGCGTGAACGGGGCCGACGCCGGGGATTCGGGCGGACGATGCATCCGTTCTGGCCGTTCGGACCGAATACCTCTGTGACGCGGACGATGGTGTCCGCCGAGCCGCCCGGCTCGGCGACGGTGGAAGGGGACCGGCATGGCGAAGAAGCTGACGGAAGCGACGGTCGTCGAGTACGACCGCACAGGCGATGCCGACGTTCTGGAGGTGCGTACCACCGAGCTCCGACCGCCGGGCCGCGGGGAGGTCACCGTGGAGATCATCACCGCGGGCATCAGCCACATCGACGGCTTCATCCGCAGTGGCCGAGAGGACGCATTCGCGAACGATCCGTTCCCGCGTCGCTCGGGGAGCGATTTCGCCGGCACGATCATCGCGGTCGGTGAGGACGTCCAGGGCTTCTCCAGGGGGATGGACGTCGTGGGGCACGTCCGCGCGGGAGCCCACGCCTCGGCGATCACGGTGCCGACGTCGGTTCTGGTGAAGAAGCCGCGCACCGTGTCGTGGGAGGCCGCCGGTGGACTCTTCCTCGCCGGAGCGACGGCCCTCGACATCCTCGACCAGGTGCGTGTCGGCGAGGGCGACACCGTCGTCGTGTCGGCTGCGGCCGGCGGCGTCGGCAGCATCGAGGCGCAGATCGCGCGATACCGCGGGGCGACGGTCATCGGCACGTGCGGTGAGCGCAACTTCGATTACCTGCGACAGCTCGGCATCAAGCCGGTGCTCTACGGGCCGGGCATCGCCGACCGCATCCGCAAGGCGGCGGGAAAGCCCATCACCGCGATGATCGACAACTTCGGGCAGGACGGTCGCGCGCTCGCCGAGGATCTGGAGGTCTCCCCCTCGCGCTACCGCTCGAGCGAAGACCGTCGAGACGCCGAGGTGCGGTTGCTGCAGGACGACCCCGAGTCGGTCGCCCAGGCGACGTCACTCCTCGAACGGGTGGCCCAGCTCGCCGAGAAGCGCGCCTTCACCCTTCTGGTGTCGGGGCTCTACGCGCTCGGAGACGTGGCCGAGGCCTACGCCGATCTCGGCAAACTGCACGCCCGCGGGAAGGTCGTGCTCGCCACGCGACCGGTCACGACGGTGCGCACGCTCAAGGCCCGGGATGTCTGGGAGGCGGCGGGCTGAGAGCCGTCACAGCCGCTCCCGGTGCGCGCTGCTGACCCATCGGGCGTATGAGCCCCACGGATCGACGCTGCCGGGAAGGGCGCCGATGTGCGCGAGGAGGTCGGGCGCGGAGGTGAACCATTCGCCCCCTTCACGCAGGTGGGCGAACAGGTCGTGCCGTGAGCGCTCGACGGTGCGGTCGCCGGGTTCGAAGGCGAGCAGCTCGTCGTGCCTGATCGCGCGGAGGCGCGCGCGAGGCTCACGTGTGGTGCCGATCTTCACCCTCTCGGCGTACCCGAGGTAGTACACGACGTCGATCCGAGGCGGCGGGAGATCCGGATCGGGGACATCGCCGACGCGCCAGTCGCACACGGAGCAGAACCACTCGCCGTTCCGGCGATCGCCCCGACGCGCGCCGCACAGCACGCACGGCCCCGGCATCACCCGCCTGATCCCCATGGCGACACGGTACGTCACGTCTCCGACACCACAGCCGGCCGTGTCGGATGCCCACGCTAGGTTCGCCGCCATGGCCGAGAGGGTGGAGCTGTGGTGGGCGAGGCGGCAGTTCTCGCGGGGCGCCGAGGTGCCGTACCCGCTCGGCACCTACCGCGAGGCGTGGGCCGCCTACCCGGCCGTCGCGCGCCAGTACCACCCCGACCTCAACGCCGGGATCGCGCTGTCGCAGATCCCTCCGGCCGCCGATGTGCTGCTGCGGTGGCAGTGCGACGCCGGACACCTCTTCGCCGCCACCCCGGCCGAGCAGCGCAGTCGCCCGGGGCGTGTGCGCCGGCGGTCGGCCTGGTGTCCCGAGTGCCTCGATGCGGCGACGGGGCGTGGCGCCTTCCCCGCACTGGCGCTGCCGCCGAAGGGCGTCGAGACCGCTCCGCCATCGCCCGCGTCGCCGCTCGCGGCGCCCGCCCACAGCCCGGCATCACGTCCGCGGCGACCCCGCACGCGGCCCCGCCGCATCTGCGAGAAGACTCCCGACCTGCCCCCAGGCACCTCGTTCGCCAGCGCGTGTGCACCGAAGCCCGCGTCGGCGGCGGAGGCATTGCTGCACGAACGACTGTTCGGCGCGCTCGCGGTGACGCGAGGTCACACCGCGGTCCGCGTCTCGCGCCCCTTCTTCGAGCACCGCGAAGTCTGGCCCGACCTCGTCCTGCCCGAGCTGCGCATCGCCGTCGAGTACGACACGATCGGCCGGTTCGGCCTGGAGCACGTGGGCGCCCGCGAAGACTCCGACCGGCGCAAGGACCGACTCCTCCGTGAGGCCGGGTGGGAGGTCGTGCGCCTGCGCAGCGGCAAGCTCGAGAAGCTGGGGCCCCATGATCTGCAGATCACCACGGCGGGCCCGCGGACCGTGGGACTGCTGCTCGACGCGTTCCGCGGCATCCGGGGTTCTCTCCTCATCGATGCCTACGCGACGTGAGCAGTCGTGTCATCGGTCCTGGAGGATCTGCCTCCAGTTCAGTGGAACGCGACCCCGCGGCCCGGGTGCCGGCTGGTCGTCGGGATGACTGCGAGGCGGCGCCAGCGCGGGCCCGTCGACGATCCGCTCGTCGACATAGTCCCAGAACCAGTCTTCGCCCGGTTCGAAGCTCTGGATGACGCGGTGCCCCGTCTGGCGGAAGTGGTCCGTCGCATGACGGCCGAGCGAGTCGTCGCAGCATCCGACGTGACCGCAGGCCGCGCACCGCCGCAGGTGCACCCACCAACCGTCGTGCGTCAGGCACTCCGCGCACCCGTCGCCGCTCGGGGGAGCCTCGGGATCGATGACTGTCTCACTCATGGGTTCCCTCTTTGTCGAACGATGGCACGGTCATCCCGCCAGAGCACGGTGCACCGAGGCGACGGCGCTGGATCCCTCTCCGACCGCCGCCGCGACACGCTTCATCGAGCCGCGCCGCACGTCTCCGGCGGCGAAGATGCGGGGGAGCGAGGTCTCGAACGGGAGCGGCTCGCGCCCCATCGCCTGCCACCGCGTCAGCGACTGCACGGTGATGTCGGTGCCCGTGCGGACGAAGCCGTCGTCGTCGCGGTCGAGGTCGGGGAGCCAACCGGTCGCGGGGTCGGCGCCGATGAAGCAGAACAGGCCGCGCGCATCGACCTCACCCACGCTGTCGATCGCGACCCTGCGCAGTCCGCGGTCGCCCTCGAGCCCGACGATGTGCGACCGGGTGTGAACCTGGACGCGCGGGTCGTCGGTGAGACGGTCGACGAGGTAGCTCGACATGCGCGCCGAGAGGTCGTCTCCGCGCACGACGAGGTGCACGGGGCATCCGTTCGATGACAGATACAGCGCCGCCTGCCCGGCGGAATTCGCCCCGCCCACCACGACCACGGGCGATGCGGCCACCTGGCGCAGCTCGAGCGGGGTCGCGGCGTAGTAGATGCCCGACCGCTCGAAATCCTCCCAGCGGTCCAACTGGAGCCGGCGGTAGCTGGCACCGGAGGTGACGATCGTGCTGCGCGTGCGGATGCGCCGCCCGTCGGCGAGGGTCACGTCGAGGTCGTCGCCGTGTCGCTCGATGGCGATGGCTTCGCAGGGTGCGTAGACCCGCACGCCGAATTTCAGTGCCTGGAGCGTCGCCTGGCCGATCAGATCGCTGCCGCTGACCCCGAACGGAAAACCGAGGAAGTTCTCGATCCGTGACGTCGACGCCGCCTGCCCACCCGGCGCGACGGCATCGAGGAGCACGGTTTCGAGACCCTCCGAGGCGCCGTAGATCGCGGCCGCGAGGCCTGCCGGACCGCCGCCGACGACCACGAGGTCGACCACCTCGTCGGCCTGCCCCTGGTAGCTGAGTCCGAGGCGGTCCGCCACGATGCCCGGGGTCGCTCGGACGATCGGCTCACCCTGGATGAAGGCGACGGGAAGGTCGTCCGCCGTGAAGGCGGTCTTGCCCGACGACCCGGCTAGGTGAACGTCGTGATCGGTCACCGCGTGCGCGGCGTGGATCAGGTCGATGCGCTCGGCGAATCGGCGGAGCGCGAGGAACTCACTCGACCCTTCGCGTCCGAGGAACTTCAGCGTCCACGCCGCCGACCCGCGCCGGAGGCTCTCGCGGCGGGCCCAGAGGGCGTGCAGGATGATGTCGCACAGCTCGTCGTCTTCGTTCATGATCCGACGCAGCTGAGACCGGGGGAGGACATACATCCGCCCCGCCTCGACCACGCGCGCGGAGAGGAACGCCGCCTGCCCGTTGAGCAGTCCGAGCTCGCCGACGATCGAGCCGGGACCGAGCCTGGCGAGGATCTCCTCTTCCGCCCAGGCGAGCGCGTCGCGCACGATCTCCACCTCGCCGGTGGCGACCAGGATCATGGGATAGTCGCGCTCACCCGAGCGGAAGACGTCGTCGCCGGCGGCGACATCCCGCGGCTCGGCGGCGGACGTGAGGCGCTCCCACTGGGAGTCGGTCAGCGTCGGTGATTGGACAGGGTCGAGATTCGGACCGGCCATGCCCAGAAGGCTACTCAGCCGACGCGCCGGCGCGAGGGGCCTGCGGCTCCCCGCGTGACGCCTGCAGCGAACGGATGAGGATCCGTGCGTCGGAGGAGCCGTGGCCGGCGACCGGTGCGCGCGACAGCAAGACAGCCCACCCCGCGGGGGTGCCCTCGTTCCCCGCGAGGGTGCCCTCGTTCCCCGCGAAGGCGCGCTCGTTCCCCGCGAAGGCGCGCTCGACAGCCACCCGGGGGCGGCAGCACACGTATCGCCCTCTCAATGGAGTGCACCGTCGCGTAAGGGAAGTGCACCCTCGGTGGGAGGGAGTGCACCGTCGGGGTCAGGTGAGGCGCTCCAGGAAGACCTCGAGTGCCGCGTCGACGCTCGCCTCGAGCACCTTGAGGGGGTCATCGGCGTCGAGCTCCAGCATCCGGTGGCCGGTGCCGGAGTCATCCGCCCACCCGACGTAGACGGTGCCGGGAGGGTGCCCATCCGACGGCTGCGGACCGCCCACGCCCGTCACAGAGACGGCGACGTCGGCGACGATCAGCTGCTCCACGCCGCGGGCGAGATGCTCGGCGCACTCGGGCGAACAGGGGTCGGTACCCGGTTCGAGCCCGAGAACGCGCTCCTTCACATCGAGCGCGTAGCAGACCACACCCCCGGCGAACCACTCCTGCGCCGACTCGCCCTTCCCGATCGTCGAGGCGAGCAGGCCGCACGTCAGCGATTCGGCCACGGCAAGCCGTGCCCCGCGATCCTGGGCGCGCTGCGCGAGCGCCTCGACGGCGTCCATCAGGAGTGGACGCCCGGAGCGGTGTCGTCGTCCGACGGGCTCTCCACCTCTCTGACCAGGGCGTCGAGGTCGACGTCGTCATCGAGTCCGGCATCGCCGAGGCGACGGGAGAGGATGTCGCGGAGCTGGTCTTCACGGGCGTTGCCCAGTTGGATGTCGGCCCGGGTCTGCACGAGGATGCCCCGCACCTCTTCGCTCAGCGTCGTGGCGTTCTGATCCTCGACGGGGGCGTCCTGCGTGCCGACCCCGTCGGATTCTCCGCCGCGGGGGCCGACGCCGGCGATGTCGTTCTGGCTCGACGCCTCGGCGTCGGTGGAACCCGTCCCCTCCGGGGCGACCGCCGGCGCCGCGCCGGAGTCGGCCCCGCCGCCGCCGGCGGGCGTCGGGCTCACGGATGCTGCCTGGTCGTCGTCGTACGGGTGGTTCGAGGTCATGTGGTGTTCCCTTCCCGGGGAGCGGTGCCGTCGATGGACGATACCGCGGCTGTCGCCCAGCCTGGCGCGCCGGAGCTCGGTTCACACCCGCTTGACGGCCCCGGGGCGGCGGGGTGGCGCCGGGAGGCGGAGCAGCAGAAGCGGTCCGATGCCCGCTGTCAAGGGTCTGGGCGACGCCGCTCCTCCGGGCGCACCATCGACACGAGGTGAAAGCCATGTACAACCTCAGCGAAAGGTTCTTCGAGTTCACGCCGGCGTCGGGTGACTCGTGGCAGCTCCGCGATCGGGTCCTGCCCGACGGTGACCCCCGCGGCGTGATCGCGATCGTGACGCGCGTCGCGTTCGGAGTCGATGTGATCTGGGGCCGAGGCATCCGCGCACCCCACCACTTCGGCGGCCTCGACGACGTGCTGCGCACCGCCGTGGAGGTGCTGTCGTGCGGCAGCGGCGGACCACGCCGCCCGGTGCCGATCCCGCACCGTCGGCCCGCGCGCGGGTGACCCCTCCTTCCCCCGATCAGGGCAGGTGCGAGCTGGACGCCACTCATCCCCGCGACCGGCTCCGACGAGGATGAGCTCACGTCCGGCACGCCGCCGTTGCGGGCACCGGACTGACTAGGATCTGATCATGGGTAGGTTCATCTACGACACGATGGCGAACTCCGTTGACATCGAAGACCGGACGCTCGCTCACCTCCGGATCGTCGTGATGAACAAGCTCCGCCGGTCTGAGTCGTTCATGTTCGACGTCGAGATCGGCGACGGCAGCGGACGGCGCAGCTTCTGGATGCATCCGTCGGTGCCGATGCAGTTCCACTTCTTCGGCAGCCGGAATCCGCGCATCAACCGCCTCTGGATCGAAGAGCTCATGCTCGCCGCAAGCGGCCCGAACGGCCTGAGCATCTCGCCCGAGCCTGCGGAGGAAGAGAACCCGCCGAGCCCGGGTTCAGCTCCCCGCGGTCTCAGCTGACTCGTCGCGCCCGATCAACCTCGACCCGTCGAAGAACGCTGCGTCCGCGGCATCCGGACCGCATTTCTTGACGGATCGCGTGACGTCGGGGGCCTCGCGGGTCGGTGTGGGCGCCCGCGTGCGGTGGCGGCGCGGGCGAGCAGGTCAGCGGAGGGCGCGCAACTCGGCGATGTGCGCCGGGGTGTTCTCGTTCGAGGCGTCCATGTGCTCGGTGATCAAGGTGATGCCGCCGCTGGAGTTGGCCGAACCCACGAGCTCGTCGATCCACGCGCGGCTGATGGTCGGCTGCTCAGGTTCGTCGAAGACGAAGCGCAAGGGAATCGACGGGTGCAGCCAGATCGTGCTGCGCCCGGTCGGCTCGTCGTCCGGATGCCGCCACGAAACGGTGAAGCTCTCGTCGCGGCGGAGTTTCGTGGCGATGACGACCTTCAGGTGCGACAGTGCTCGGTCCTCGATGTGGATGGGGGTCGCCGAGCTCCCGTAGAAGATGGTGCCCATGCTCGGATCACGCCCGCCCGAGTGGCGCGACCGAGCGCTCGGGGGGAAGGAGCGGATTCGGTTCCGCCGGGTTCGGAGCGGTCGGTTCGTCCGGCGTCGGGACGAGAGGCTCCGAGGGGGTGGAGCCCGGTGTCTCCTCAGGAAGAGGGAGTGCAGCGAAAGTCATGACAACCTCCTTCACGCTCCACCCTGCGACGAACCGGGCCGTCAGCCCAGTGGGTTGACGGCCCGGCGTCGGAGGTATACCCGCGCGCCCGCGTGAGGGGACCCGACGTTCCGCCTGTCAGCGGACGCCGGCGGCCACGGAGGTCGGTGCCGTGCCGCGGGAGGTCGCCGCAGGCGTGACGCGGGCGGTCGCCATCCGCGGATCGCCCGCCCCGACGGGGTGGACCCCTCCGGTGATCTCGAGCGTCGTCGTCGTCTCGCGCTCGGCGACCGACGGTCCCACCCACAGGTGGATCGTGCCCGGCTCGACGATGCGGGTGAGGTCGCGTCCGCTGAAGGCGAGCCGCTGGGTGGGGACCTCGAACGTGACCGTCGCCGATTCACCGGGCTCGAGGGTCACCCGCTGGTAGGCGAGCAGCTGGGCCTGGGGCCTGGTGATCGTGGCGACGGGATCGTGGGCGTACAGCTGCACCACGTCGGTGCCGCTCCGCTCGCCCGCGTTGCGCACCGTGACCGTGGCCGTGAAGGTCCCGCCGGCGGCCACAGACCGATCGGCGGTGAGGTCTTCGCGGGCGAACGCGGTGTACCCGAGCCCGTGCCCGAACGGCAGGACGGGAGCGTTGGCGGCGCTGGTGACGTCGGAGGGTCCCCCCAGGAGCGGGTGCAGGTAGGTGTAGGGCTGCGCCCCGGCCGAGCGGGGGAGCGACACCGGCAGCCGGCCCGACGGGTTGACCGCGCCGGTGAGGACCGCCGCGAGCGCCGCGCCGCCCTCTTCCCCGGGGAAGAACGACTGCACGACGGCGGCAGGGCTGCGCTCGCCCTCGACCGCCCACGCGATGGCGTAGGGGCGCCCCGTGAGGAGCACCATCACGACCGGGGTGCCGGTGGCGACGACAGCCTCGACGAGCTCTCGCTGCAGGCCCGGAAGGTCGAGGGACTCGACGTCGTTGCCTTCGCCGACCGTGCCGCGGCCGAACAGGCCCGCGCGGTCGCCGACGACGATCACCGCGACGTCGCTCGCCGCGGCCCGCTCGACCGCCGACGCGATCCGCGACCGGTCGTCGCCCTCGACGTCGCAGCCGGGCTCGTGGGAGATCTCCGCGTCGGGGAGTGCGGAGCGCAGCGCCTCGAGCACCGTGGGGATCTCGAAGCCCATCGCGGTTCCGGGGTGGTGCGCGAGAACGTGGTTGGCGAACGAGTAGCAGCCCATGAGGGCTTCCGCGCTGTCGGCGTTGGGCCCGAGGACCGCGATCCGACGCGCATCGGGGCCGAGCGGCAGCATCCCGTCGTTGGTCAACAGCACCGTGCTCTCCTCGGCGAGCCGGCGGGCCACGCGGCGATGGGCGGGGCTGTCGAGGTCGATCTGCTGGGGCGGGGTGTCGAAATCGGCGTCGAGCAGACCCAGCTCCTCCTTCTGGGTGAGGACCCGCGTCACCGCCCGATCGATCACCGCCTCATCGAGGAGGCCGGAGCGCACGCGCTCGATCAGCGCGGGGTAGGCGTCGAGGGTGGGGAGCTCGACGTCGATACCGGCCTCGAGCGCGAGCTGCGCCGCCTCGCCGAGGTCGGCGGCGATCTGGTGCATGGTGTGGAGGAAGGCCACGGCGAAGTAGTCGGCGACCACGACGCCGTCGAAGCCCCACCGGTCGCGCAGCAGCTCGGTGAGGTACTCGGAGGACGCGGCGACGGGCACGCCGTCGATCTCGGCGTAGGAGTTCATCACCGAACGCACTCCGCCGTCGCGCACCGCCATCTCGAACGGCGGCAGGAAGACATCCGCCATCTCGCGAGGGCCCGCGTGCACGGGCGCGTGGTTGCGACCGGCCTGCGAGCCGGAGTAGCCGACGAAGTGCTTCAGGGTGGCGTGCACCCCCGCATCCTGCAGTCCCCGCACGTACGCCGTGCCGATCGTGCCGACGACGTAGGGGTCTTCGGCGATGCACTCGTCGACCCGGCCCCATCGCGGGTCGCGGATGACATCGAGCACCGGAGCAAGTCCCTGGTGGATGCCGAGCTCTCGCATCGATCCGCCGATGAGGCGGCCCATCTCGGCCACGAGGTCGGGGTCGAACGCCGCGCCCCACGCGAGCGGGGTGGGGAACGTCGCTGCCTGCCACGCGGCGAGACCAGTGAGACACTCCTCGTGCACGAGCGCGGGGATGCCCAGCCGGGTCTCACGCTGCAGCCGGCGCTGCTCGCTCCACAGCCACTCCGCCCGGGCGATGGGATCGACCGGGCGGGTGCCGTAGACGCGCGTGAAATGCCCGATGCCGTGCGTGACGGCGTCCTCGAACCGGGTGGAGGTCTTCATCTCGCCCGCGAGCGGGGCGACCACTTCATCACCCTGGTCGATCCAGAAGCCGACGAGCTGGCCGAGCTTCTCTTCGAGGGTCATGCGGCGGACGAGGTCCAGGACGCGCTCGGATGCCGAGAGGGCAGGAGGGAGTGTCACGATGCTGCTTTCTTCGATGTCGACGAGGAAGGAGGCGTCAGCCCTTGACGGCGCCGGTCAGTCCGCCGACGATGCGACGCTCGAACAGGCTGAAGAAGATCAGCGCGGGGAGCATCGACAGGGACGTGAACGCCAGCACCCGTGCGGTGTCGACGGAGTACTGCGAGGAGAACTGCTGCACACCCAGGGGGAGGGTGAAGGCCGCCTCGTTGTTCAGGATGAACAGGGGGAGCAGATAGGCGTTCCAGCTGCCGATGAAGGCGAGGATCGACACCGTGATGACCCCGGGCACGGCCAGGGGCAGCACCATGCGCCAGAAGAACGCCAAACGGCCGCAGCCGTCGATGTACGCCGCCTCCTGGATCTCATCGGGGATGGCACGCAGGAACGGCACCAGGATGATGATCGTCACCGGGAGCGCGAACGCGATCTGGGGCAGGATGACGCCCGGGAGGCTGTTCATCAGGCCGAGGTTGCGGATCACGATGTAGAGCGGCGTGATCGCTACGGTGATGGGGAACATCAGCCCTGCGGCGAAGAGGGCGTAGAGCGCGCCGCGTCCGCGGAAGCTGTAGCGCGCGATCACGTAGCTGGCCATGAGCCCGAGCGCGACGGCGCCGACGGTGGTCGCCAGGCCCACCAGGGTGGAGTTGCCGACCTGCGTCCAGAACTGCGGAGCCGTCAGGACGCTGGCGTAGTTCTCCCAGCGCCACTCGGTGGGGAGTCCGGCGGGGTTGACGGTGATCTCGGAGTTGCTGCGGAATCCTCCGATGATGATGTACAGCACCGGGCCGAGCATCATCCCGATGACGACGAGGGCGATGAAGTAGACGCTCGGCGGGCCCCACGGGAGCTTCTTCGCGGGAGCGCCCTTGTCGCGTCGCCCGGCGACGCGGGTGGTGATGGTCATGGTGCTCATCCGGCACCCCTTTCGGTGATCGCGCCGGCGGTGTCGCGTCGCAGCACGTAGCGCTGGTAGACCAGGGCGACGACCAGCGAGATGAGGAAGATGACGACGGCGACGGCGTTGCCGTAGCCGAAGTTCCCGGCGTTGCGGCCGGTGGCGACCATGTAGATGGCCATGGTGTTGGTGCCCGCCACGGATGCGACGTACTGACCCCAGATGATGTAGACGAGGTCGAACAGCTGCAGCGCGCCGATGATCGACAGGAACGCCCAGATGCGGACGGTGGGTCCGAGCAGCGGCAGGGTGATCCGCCGCTGGATCTGCCAGTATGACGCCCCGTCGATCGCGGCGGCCTCGTACAGCTCTTCCGGAATCGACTGCAGACCCGCGAGGAAGAGGATGACGGCGAAGCCGACGTACTTCCAGGTGAGGATCGCCATCAGGGTCCAGATCGCGATCGCCGGGTCGGAGAGCCAGTCGGCCGCGAGGAACCCGAGCCCGGCGTTCTCGAGGAAGCCGTTCAGTGCTCCGCGGGTGGCCAGCAGGAGGCTGAACCCGGTCCCGACGACGACCTCGGCGATGACGTAGGGGACGAAGATCAGCACGCGGATGACGGACTGGCCGCGCATCTTGCGGTTCAGCAGCAGGGCTAGGAGCAGCGCGACCGGTCCCTGCATCACCAGGGAGGCGATGACGATGAAGGCGTTGTGCCCGAGCGCGGCCTGGAAGTTCGGGTCACTGAAGATGACGAAGTAGTTCTGCAGGCCGACGAAGTCGGTGGCCGGGCCGAACCCCGACCAGCGGAAGAAGCCGTAGTAGGCCGCCATCACCACGGGGAGGATGACGAAGCCGACGAAGAAGGCGACGGCGGGGCCCACCATGAGGAGGACCTCGAGGCGGCCGGACCAGCCCAGGCCGCGCGGACGGCTCTTGTCCCGCCGCACGGACGGGGGCGGCGTGGCGCCGCCCCCGTCGTGCTGCGCGAGATCGGAGTCCGTGGCGGACATCTCGCGAACGGTCATGTCAGCCCTGCGCGCCGGCGGTGTTGACCGACTGGATGAACTGCTCGGGGTCGCTGTTGCCCGCGAGCATGTCGACGACCGCGACGTTCAGTGCGTTGCCGACGTTCTGACCGAGAACCGTGTCGAGCCACTGCGAGACGAACGGGGCGCTGTTGTACGCCTCGAGGATCTGCTGCAGGTAGGGCTCGGTCACCGCTTCCTGCGCCACCGTGTTCACCGGGGGCGACTGGAAGGCCTCGTAGTACAGCTGCTGCTGCTCGGCGCTGGCGACGAAGTTGAGGAAGTCGACGCACTCGTCGGGCGCATCCGCGGCGCACGAGTATCCGTCGACGCCACCCATCATCGACCCGGGCTCACCCTCGCCGCCCTCGATCTCGGGGAACGGGAACCAGGCGAGGTCGGGGAGCGGCTGCTCGTCGGGTGTGAGGGAGGCGATGACACCCGGGTTCCAGGCGCCCATGAGCTCCATCGCGGCCTGGCGGTTGGCCAGGAGTCCCGCCGACGATCCCGCTCCCTGCTGGGCGGGCGTGGTCAGGAAGCCCTCGTTGAAGGGCTCGATCGCGGCGAAGTCCTGAAGGTTCTCGGCGGCGCGGGTCCAGCATTCGTCGCTGAAGTCCTTCGAGTCGCCGGTCTCTTCGATGACCTCGGGGCTGCACTCGCGGAGGGCGAAGAAGTAGTACCAGTGCGCGGCCGGCCACGCGTCCTGCGCACCGAGGGCGATCGGCGCGATGCCGGTGCCCTTCAGCGCCTCGACGGCCGATTCGAGGTCGTCGATCGAGGCGGGGGTCTCCTCGATGCCGGCCGCGGCGAACGCGTCCTCGCTGTACCAGAAGCCACCGGGGAGCACCGACAGCGGCATGGCCCACACCGAGTCCTGGTACGTCTCGGCGGCGAAGGAGCCCTCGGGGATCTCGGCGCGCACGTCGTCGGAGATCAGGTCGGTGAGGTCCTTCAGCTGACCGGCGTTGACCATGTCGGCCATCTTTCCGCCGCCGCGCTGCAGGAAGATGTCCGGCGGGTCGCCGGCGTTCAGCGCCGTCTGGAGCAGGCCGTCGAGGTCTTCGTTCTGCACCGACTGCATCTCGATGGTGACGCCCGGGTTCTCCTCTTCGAACGCGTCGATGGCGTTCTGCCAGAACTCCTGGCCGGGGCCGGTGGTGGAGTTCTGCCAGAGGGTCATCTGCACGCTGCCGTCCGCGGACTCGCCTCCGCCTCCACCGGCGCATGCGCTCAACACGAGCGCGCCGGCGAGCAGTGACACTGCGCCCGCTGTGATTCTGCTGGCTTTCATGTGATTCACCTGTTCTCTTCCTTGAGGTGCACTCTCGGTCCTCGAGGTGCTGCGAATTCCGGGCTGCTGTCGGGACCCGGACGGCGTCCAGTCTTCGTAACCGAAGGAAGTGTGTCAAACGTTTTCGAAAACAGTTTCAATGGCGCTAGCATCCCCCCATGGGATCCCGTCCGACCATCACCGACGTCGCCCGTGCCGCGGGCGTCTCGGCGGCGACGGTGTCGAAAGCCGTGAACGGTCGCTACGGCGTCGCTCCCGACACCGTCGAGCGCGTCCTGCAGGTCGTCGCCGAGCTCGGTTACGAGTCGAGCCTGGTCGCGTCGAGCATGCGATCGCGCAGGACCGGCGTGATCGGGGTGCTCGTTGCCGACTTCGAGCCGTTCAGCGCCGAGATCATGAAGGGCGTCGGGCGTGCCCTTCGCGACACGCATTACGACCTGCTGGCCTACAGCGGCTCGCGTCAGCAGAACGGCGAAGGGTGGGAGCGCCGTTCGCTCAGCCGGCTGAGCGGAACCCTCATCGACGGGGTCATCATGGTCACCCCCACCGTCGTCGGCGCGAGCGCCGAGGTGCCGATCGTCGCCGTCGACCCCCACACCGGTCGAGCCGACCTGCCCACCGTCGAATCCGACAGCTTCGCGGGTGCCCGCGAGGCCACCCGGTACCTGCTCGAACTCGGCCACCGGCGGATCGGCTTCATCGCCGGTCGCCCCGACCTGCGGTCATCCATCCTGCGGGACGCCGGGTACCGTCGTGCGCTGTCGGATGCCGGGGTGGCCTACGACCCGTCGCTGGTGCGGGTCGGGATGTATCAGCCCGACGTCGTGCGCGAGCAGGCCCGCGCGCTGCTGGCGCAGACCCGCCCGCCCACCGCCGTCTTCGCCGCGAACGACCTGTCCGCGCTGGCGGTGATCGACGTGGCCGCAGGGATGGGGCTGCAGATCCCCGACGATCTGTCGGTGATCGGCTTCGACGACATCCCCGAGGCGACGCAGGGGCCGGTGTCGCTGACGACCGTGCGCCAGCCGATGCAGGGACTCGGGGCGACCGCCGCCGGCATGCTCGTCTCGCTGATGAACGGCGAGACGCTCGACGCCACGCACGTGGGGCTCGCGACGCGGTTGGTGGTCAGGGGGACGACGGCGCCGCCGCGATGACCTCGGCGCCGACATCGACCGGCTCGGAGAGCTCCGGAACGCTCGAAGGATCGGCCAGGAGACCGTCGAAGACGACCTCGGCCGCGCCGATGAGCAGACGGTCTTCGGCGAGCGAGGCCAGGCGCAGCTGCAGGTCTTCCGTCGCGGCCGGCATCGCCTGGGCGCGCACGCGGGCGAGAAGGTCGTCGACGTCCACGTCGGCGATGGTCGCCAGGAACCCGCCGAGCACGACCACGGAGGGATTCAGGACGTTCACGGCGTTGGCGAGAGCGGTGGACAGGATGCGGCGCTGCCGCGCGACCTCGGCGGAGACGGCGGCGCGGCTGCCGGGATCGGGCGGATCGGCCAGGGCGGCGGCGAGTGTCGGCTCGTCGGCGGAATCGAGCCCGACGGCCGCGAGGAGTCGCGATCTGCTGACCTCGTCCTCGAGGACGCCGTCGGCGGCGAGCCGGTCTGCGCCGTCGGCGATCCCCGGTCGATTCTGACCGAACTCGCCCGCGTACCCGCCGGAGCCTCCGACGGCGACCCCGCCGACGATGAGTCCGCCGCCGATGCCGCTCGCGCCGCCGTTGAGGTAGACGACGTCGTCGACGCCGCGGGCGGCGCCGAAGAGGTGCTCGGCCATCGCCCCGAGGCTGGCGTCGTTGGCGACCCGGGTGAGCAGGCCGGTCGCCTCGGCGACGAGGTCGCCAAGGGGGACATCGCGCCAGTGCAGGTGGGGGGCGTCGCGGACCAGGCCGTCGGAGGCGCGAACGAGGCCCGGGACGGCCAGGCCGATCCCCACGATCGCGGCATCGGAGAGCACCCCTTCGCGCCACGCCTGCAGCCGTGCTGCGAGGAGGGCGGTGGCCTCCTCGGGAGTCGGCGGCCGGTCGACTTCGTGACGCTCGCGGACGACGGTCGTCTGGTCGAGGCGTACGGCGGCGAGCGTGATCGCGTCGACCTCGGGATTCACGGCGATCGCGACGACACGCGGTGACACCGAGACGATCGGCGACGGCCTTCCCACCCGCCGGGCGGGGTCGGGTGCGCGCTCGGTCACGAGACCGTGGCGCACGAGCTGACCGACGAGATCGGCGATCGTCGAACGATTGAGTCGCGTGGCCTCGGTGAGGCTCGCCCGGGAGAGGGGCCCGGTGCGATGCAACAGCGTCAGGATCGTCGACAGGTTCCGCTGCCGACCGCCGGGCCCGACCAGACTCATCGCTCCAGTGTAGGGAGAAGGGTGCCCCGCGCCCGGACGGACGCGGGGCACCGCAGTGGGGGAGGTGGGGAAGGTGCGCCTCAGCCCTGCATCCGCTCCCGTCGTCGCTGCACGAGGATCGCGCCGGCGAGAAGGGCCAGCAGGCCCGCGAGGCCCAGACCGATCGGCAGACCGCCGCCGGTCGCGGCGAGCGGGTTGCGCGGGTCGTCCGCCGTGCCGCCGCCCGCCCCGCTGGACGCCGGAGGCGTGGTCGGCGTGCCGGGCTCACCGGGTGCACCAGGCTCGGTCGGCGGCGTGGGCTCACCGGGATCGGTGGGCGTGGCGTCGTCCGCGGCGACCAGCTCTCCCACGCCCCAGCGAGCGGTGGACTGGTACCCGGCGCCGGTGGGGTCGGCCCAGTTGCGGATGCCGGTGCGCGCGCCCTCGGAGGCGTCGTTGACCTGGAAGTCCAGACCGTGGAACGTCCCCTCGCCGCCCGAATCGAGCAGGCTGATGCGGGCCTCGACGATGTAGCCGCCGTCGACGGTCGACACCTGCGACTCCACGCGGTTTCGCTGGAACGCCTCGTCACCGGTTCCGAACGACACCGCGCCGGCCGCACTGATGCGGATCTGGGTGTCGTCGTAGCGGTACGAGCCGTTCTTGACGTTGCCGGCGTCGACGTAGATCTCGACCGAGTCCTGGATCCAGGGATCCGAACCGGAGACATCCACCACCGGGTCGGCGACCTCGGCCAGGACGAACAGCGCGTTGTCCTGCCAGAGGGTCCGCACCGACGCCGTGGCACCGTCGGTGCCCTCGACCTGGCGGTCGGTGGTCACGGCGTTCGCCGCTGCCCACGCATCCTCCACGGCGCCGTCGATGGTCGGCGTCTCGGGGGCCTCGACGACCTCGACGAACGACAGCGGCTCGACGAGGGTGAGGTTGCCGAGCTCGCCGGCCGTGTTCCACCCGGCCGTGGCGTCGCCGTCGTCGATGCGCACGTCGAAGCGGACCACGTCACCGACGGCGGCCTCGCCGAGCGGCAGGGCGGTGACGATGAGGTAGCCGGTCTCTGTCTCGGCGACCGACGCGGACACGTCGCCCTCACCGTCTCGGCCGACGACGTACTCCTGGCCGCCCACGGTGAAGCCGACGCCGTCGGCGTCATCCCTCGATCCGTCCGTCACCTCGACGTACGCAGTGAGGGTGCCCGGCTCCCAGCGCAGCTGGAACGCGCCGCTCTGCTCGATCGGCAGCAGAGGAAGGCGCGCCCACTCGGACGCGGTGGTCGCGGCGTCGTCCACCGGGACGGAACCGCCGAACACGAACGCGCTGCGCTGCCGCGCGGGCAGCTCCTCGTCGACGGCACCGAAGTAGGCGGGCTTGCCCTGGTAGGCGTCGTCGAACAGCAGCGGAGCGCCGTTGGCGGAGCGCCAGCTGCGGCCGTCGGTGAGACCCCACACGGTCACGCTGTAAAGCTCGTCGATGTTCTCGCGGAACACCCGGAAGGCGTCACGGTAGTAGTAGCCCTGCTCGATGAGCAGCGCCTCGCTCACCGGAGTCCCGGTGGTGACGTCGAGCTCGGTGACCACCTGGGTCACCGGCAGATCGGCGAACGTCCGGATCGCCTGCTCCAGAGCCGAGACCGGCATCGCCAGGCTCACGTGGAACTGGTGCCCCACCCCGTCGATCGGCACGCCGCGGGCGAGGAGCCGCTCCACGAGTGCGAGGTAGCGCCCCTGCTTGCCCGACTGCTCGGTGTTGTAGTCGTTGATGAAGAGCGTCACCGGTCGGTCGGTGCCGTCGGCGGCGTAGACGTCGTTGAACGCTTCGTCGGCGTACTGGAACGACAGATCGATGAACTCCTCACCGAGGATGCGGTACCACTCGCTGCGACGGAGCCCGTCGGCGTACTCGGAGCCGTCGGAGACGACCTCGTTCACCACGTCCCACGCGTTCAGCGGGTTGGTGCCGCCGAACTCGCCGTACTCGGTGGCCAGCCACTCGGCGACGTTGAAGATGTGCTCGCGGAGGCGATCCCGCAGGATCTGCTTGTCCGCGTCGCTCGTCGTCAGCGGCGAGCCGTCGGCTGCCTGGAAGAAGAACGCCGGCGTCTGGCTGTGCCACACCAGCACGTGGCCGTACACCGCCAGGTCGTTGGCCTCGGCGAAGTCCATCAGCGCGACCGCCTCGGGGTTGGCGCGGAACTGGCCGTTCGCGTCGTACCAGGCCTCGGGCTTCATGTAGTTCTCGCCCGTGATCTGGTCGAAGTGACGCAGCAGCAGCTCCGAGGCGACACCCGTCGTCTCGCGACTGTCGATCGCGACGCCCACCGGCACGTCGAGCGTGTCCTGCAGCGGCGTGAGGTCCTGGATCTCGCCGGGCTCGGGAACGCTCACCTGGATGTCGTCGAAGTACAGGTCGGATGTGTTCGTGCCGTTGTAGTCGGTCTCGAAGTAGAGCAGGCCCGTGTCGAATGCCTGGAGCGGGAAGGATGCCCGCACCTGGGTCCACCCCGAGTTCGTGACGGTCGCGAACTGCGCCAGGGTCGAGAAGGTCGTCGCCCCCTGGTAGTCGCGCTGCAGGCTCAGCCAGACCGGACTCGTCGGCTGACCCTCGCCGAAGCGCACCCAGGCGGTCACCTCGTAGGTGGTGTTTGCCTGGAGCTCGGCGATGTCGTGGCCGAAGCCCGAACCCTGCGAGCTGCGTCCCGTCAGGGCTGCCGCCTGGCTGCCCTGCTGCGCGTCGTCGGTGGTGAGGGCCACCGTCGGAGCGCCGCTGCCGCTGTCGCGCGGACCCCAGCCGCCGAGACCCTCTTCGAAGTCGTTCGAGAGCGCGGTCGGACCGGTCACCGGCGGGGTGCCCGGGTCGGTCGGGTCGGTGGGATCCGTCGGGTCGGTCGGCTCGGTGTCGAGCGCTGTGACGACGAGGTCGTCGACGTAGTACGTGTAGGGCGCGGGCGTCGCGAGCTCGGACGTGCCGATGTAGAGCTGCAGCGTGGTCAGATCGGCCCCTTCGGGCACGGTGTACTCGCCGGTCACGGTCGTCCATGAGGTGGCCGAGATGGTGGTGTTTCCGATCCAGGTGAAGTCGGGCTTCATCACGAAGCGCGCCTGGGTGTCGGGCACGCCCTCGGCGAGCTTCATCCGTGCCGAGACCTCGTACGTCGTTCCGGCCTCGAAGATGCCGGTCGGGCTCTGGATGCCGTCGAAGTCGGCGGTCCTGTCCTGGACCGCCAGCACGCGGCTGCCGTCCACCTCGGGGAAGGCGAGCGTGTTCTCACCTCCTCCGCTCTGACTCCAGCTGCCAGTGCTGGCGTCCTCGAAGTCGATCGAGGCGATCACGGTGTCGGCGGCCGAGGCGGCCGACAGGGGGGCGACGATCAGTGCTGCGGCTGCCAGGACGGCGGCCGCAGCGGATCGGGCGCGATGTCGTCTCACGAATACGCTCCTTTGCGCGGGGGTTTGTCGTGGTCGCAAACCTATGTGCGCGCAGAGCTCGTGAGGGGCTTCCTCATGGAAACGTTACGAAACTTCTCACTTAAGTTTCGATGGGGGCGCGGGTGCCGTGCTCTCCCTCACCACGAGGTGGGTGGCCAGGTCCATCCGCAGCGTCTCGGGGTGCCCGCCCGCACCGAGTCGGAGTGCCAGACGGGTGGCTTCCTCTCCCATGCGGCGCAGCGGCTGATGCACCGTCGTCAGCTGCGGGCTGAACCAGCGCGCGAGCGCGATGTCGTCGTATCCGACGACGGAGAGACCAGCCGGAACCTCGAGTCCCGCACCGCGCGCCGCGGCGATGACCCCGATCGCCTGGAGGTCACTGCCGGCGAAGATCGCCGTGGGTCGGTCGGGGAGTGCGAGCAGTTCCCGGGCCCACGTTTCGCCGCCCGAGGGGTGGAAATCGCCGAAACGCACCCAGCCCGCGTCGACGGGCAGGCCCGCGGCGTTCATCGCCGAGCGGTAGCCGTCGAGGCGGGCGTGCGAGCACATCGCATCGGAGGGGCCGGTGATCGCAGCGATCCGTCGGTGCCCGAGCTCGATCAGGTGGCGGGTCGCCACCAGGCCTCCCGTCCAGTTCGCCGATCCCACCGCGGGTACATCGGCGGCCGGGTCACCGGACGGATCGACGATGACGAACGGGATGCCACGACGCTTGAGCTTGTCGCGATGGGCGGGTGCGAGGTCGGAGAAGACGAGGATGACGGCGGCCGGGCTTCGGCGCAGGACGCCGTCGATCCAGTCGTCGCCGGGGGCATGCCGGTCGCCGCTGAGCGTGAGCACGGTCGACAGGCCCGACTCCGCCGCGACGGTCTCGACGCCGGTGATGAGGTCGGTCGACCAGCTCGGCTCGAGCTCGTGGAGGACAAGCTCGACATACTCGCCCCGACGGTTGCCGGCTCGGCGGGTGTAGCCATGCTCGGCCAAGAGCCGCTCGATCCGCGCCCGGGTCGCCGAGGCGACATCCGTCCGGCCGTTGAGGACTTTGGACATCGTCGCGATCGAGACCCCGGCCTCTTCGGCCAGCTGCGCCAGCGTGACGCGCGTGGTGTCCGTCATGGAACGAGTGTACGGCGAAAGTTTCGAAGCTCGATGGCGGGCTTCGCGCGAGGCTGGACCCGCCGTTGCTCATGGTATAGGTTGTTAACCGCAACATTTTCCCGCGAAGGAGCGCCATGCCCACCCCTACCCGCGCCGACAAGTTCTCGTTCGGCCTCTGGACCATCGGATACAACGGCACCGACCCGTTCGGCGGCCCGACGCGACCCGCGCTGGACGTCGTCCATGCGGTGGAGAAGCTCGCCGAGCTCGGCGCCTACGGACTCACGTTCCACGACGACGATCTCTTCGCCTTCGGCTCGAGCGACAGCGAGCGCCAGACGCAGATCGACCGGCTGAAGGGCGCCCTCGCCGACACCGGCCTCATCGTTCCGATGGTGACCACCAACCTCTTCTCCGCGCCGGTGTTCAAGGACGGGGGCTTCACCTCCAACGACCGCCAGGTGCGGCGCTTCGCCCTGCGCAAGGTGCTCCGCAACATCGACCTGGCCGCTGAGCTCGGCGCGAAGACGTTCGTCATGTGGGGCGGCCGCGAGGGCGCCGAGTACGACGCGGCGAAGGACATCCGTGCCGCCCTGGAGCGCTACCGCGAGGCCGTCAACCTTCTCGGCGACTATGTCACCGACAAGGGCTACGACATCCGCTTCGCCATCGAGCCGAAGCCCAACGAGCCCCGCGGCGACATCCTGCTGCCGACGCTCGGTCACGCCCTCGCGTTCATCGACTCGCTCGAGCGGCCGGAGCTCGTGGGCCTGAACCCCGAGGTCGGCCACGAGCAGATGGCGGGGCTGAACTTCGCCGCCGGCATCGCCCAGGCGCTGTACCACGGCAAGCTCTACCACATCGACCTCAACGGGCAGCGCGGCATCAAGTACGACCAGGACCTCGTGTTCGGTCACGGCGACCTGCACAATGCCTTCGCCCTGGTCGACCTGCTCGAGAACGGCGGCCCCGGCGGGGTGCCCGCCTACGACGGCCCCCGTCACTTCGACTACAAGCCTTCGCGCACCGAGGACGAGACCGGCGTCTGGGACTCGGCTGCTGCGAACATGCGCACCTACCTGCTGCTCAAGGAGCGCGCCGCGGCCTTCCGCGCCGATCCCGAGGTGCAGGAGGCGCTCGAGGCGTCGAAGGTCACCGAGCTCGCCCAGCCCACGCTGAACGCCGGCGAGTCGTACGACGACCTGCTCGGCGACCGCTCGGCGTACGAGGACTTCGACGCGCAGGCCTACCTCGGCGGCCACGGGTTCGGCTTCGTCCGTCTGCAGCAGCTGGCCACCGAGCACCTGCTCGGCGCGCGCTGACCCTCGAAACCCACCTATCCGCGCGAAACCCACCGTGACGCCGTCGGTCTCGACGGCCGCGGTGGGTTTCGGCGGCTCACGCCACACGCAAGGAGAGCCATGGCACTCGTGATGGGGGTCGACTCGTCGACCCAGTCGTGCAAGGTCGTCATCGTCGACACCGCCACGGGCGACGTCGTCCGCCAAGGACGCGCCACGCACCCGGAGGGCACCGAGGTCGACCCGGCCGCCTGGTGGCAGGCCCTGCAGAAGGCGATCGAGGAGGCCGGGGGCCTGAACGACGTCGAGGCGTGGGCCATCGGCGGGCAGCAGCACGGCATGGTGGTGCTCGACGCCGACGGGCGCGTCATCCGTCCGGCCCTGCTGTGGAACGACACCCGTTCGGCGGGCGCCGCCCGCGATCTCATCGCCGAGTTCGGTGCCGACGACCTGGCGCAGCGCTCCGGCCTCGTGCCGGTGGCCTCGTTCACCATCACCAAGCTCCGCTGGCTCCGCGACGCCGAGCCCGCAAACGCCGCGCAGGTCGCCGCGGTCGCCCTCCCGCACGACTGGCTCACCTGGCGGCTGCGCGGGTTCGGGCCCGCGGGCGAGGCCCCGCGTGGTGGGGTTCTCGACGAGCTCGTCACCGACCGATCGGATGCCTCGGGCACCGGGTACTGGGATCCCGAGACCGGCGGCTACGATCATGCGCTCCTCGAAGCCGCGCTCGGGCACGACGCCCGCCTCCCGCGCGTGCTCGGCCCCGACGAGTACGTCGTCGATGCCGACGGGCGGCGCGTGGGCGGCGGAGCCGGCGACAACGCCGGTGCCGCACTCGGCCTCGGCGCGGCCCCGGGCGACGTCGTGATCTCGATCGGCACGAGCGGCACGGTCTTCGCGGTCAGCGACGAGCGCACGATCGACCCGACCGGCACGGTCGCGGGCTTCGCCGACTGCACCGGCCGGTTCCTCCCGCTCGTGGCCACCCTCAACGCCGCGCGCGTGCTCGACGCGATCGCCCGCCTCCTGGGCGTCGATCACGCCGAGCTCAGCCGTCTCGCGCTCGCCGCGGAGCCGGCTGCCGCCGGGCTGACCCTCGTGCCGTACTTCGAGGGCGAGCGCACACCGAACCTGCCCGATGCCACCGCATCGCTCGACGGCATGACCCTCGCCTCCACGACCCGCGAGAACCTCGCGCGCGCCGCGGTGGAGGGGATGCTCGGGGGTCTCGGCGCAGGTCTCGACGCCCTCCGAGGCCTCGGCGTGCCGCTGCAGCGTGCGCTCCTCATCGGCGGCGGCGCCCAGTCCGAAGCGGTGCGCGAGATCGCGCCCCTCGTGCTCGACATGCCCGTCGAGGTGCCGGCGCCCGGTGAGTACGTCGCCCTCGGCGCGGCGCGGCAGGCCGCCGGCATCCTCTGATCTTCGCGCCCTCACGAGCGTCGCAGCTCTCCCAGCGCGCTCAGAGCCGGCGTGCCTAGCGTCGGAGCATGGATCCCGCACCCGACGACGACGACCGCATCTCGGTGAGCCCGGCCGAGATGCGCGCGCTCCGCGACGAGATGCAGCGGTTCCTCCTGGAGTACCGCTTCGGCATGCAGGAGATCGAGACGAAGATCGCCATCCTCCGCGATGAGTTCCTGTACCTGCACGACTACAACCCCATCGAGCATGTCTCGAGCCGGGTGAAGTCGCCCGACAGCATCGTGGACAAGGTGGCGCGCAAGGGCATCGATCCCGAGTTCGCCGCGGTCCGCGAGCACATCACCGACATCGCGGGCGTCCGCATCACCTGCAGCTTCGTCACCGACGCCTACCGGCTGTTCGACCTGTTGACGCGCCAGGACGACGTGACGGTGCGCACCGTGAAGGACTACATCACCGACCCCAAGCCGAACGGCTACAAGAGCCTTCACGCGATCGTGGAGGTGCCGGTGTTCCTCTCCACCGGTCGTGTCACCGTGCCGGTGGAGGTGCAGTTCCGCACCATCGCCATGGATTTCTGGGCGAGCCTCGAGCACAAGATCTACTACAAGTACGACCGGCAGGTTCCCGAGGGACTGATCGAGAGTCTGAGGGATGCCGCCGACACCGCGGCCGAGCTCGACGCCCGCATGGAGCGGCTGCACCGTGAGCTGCACGCGCCGGCCGTCCCGCCCGCCGAGCCGGCACCGGTGCCACGCCGGGGCGCGCTGGCGGTCTGACGCCGCGCGACAACCCCGCCCGGTCGGCGTGAGCGGCACGGGGCAGAATGGGGCGATGGCCGGTGGTGCGGGCGACGAGAACGGCGGCGACGCCGGCGAGCTCGATGCCGTCGCCGCCGAGCTCTACGCCCTACGCCCCGACGAGTTCACCGTCGCACGCAACGCCCGCGCCCAGGCCGCGTCGCGGGCGCTCGGCACCCGCATCCGCGCCCTCCGCAAGCCCGCGGCCTCCGCCTGGGCGGTCGACCTGCTGGCCCGCGAGGGCCTCCTCGCCGAGGTGCTCGAACTCGCCGCGGCGCTGCGCGAAGCGCAGGACGACCTCGACGCGCGGGAGCTGCAGCGCCTCGGCCGGGAGCGCCGCGCTCTGGTCCAGGCGCTCACCCGCCAGGCGGTGTCGCTCGCCGCAGATCAGGGCGTGACGGTGAGTGCGGCCGCGCGCGACGACGTCGCCGCGACGATCACCGCCGCTCTCCTCGACCCGCTCGCCGGTGCGGCGGTCGCGACCGGGCGCCTCATCCGGCCCCTCGAGGCGACCGGCGTCGATCCGGTCGACCTGTCCGAGGCCGTGGGCGGCAGCATCCCCGGGGTTCCCGACGCTCCGGCTCGCCCGGCTCGCACGGATGATCTCGCCGCGCGCCGGGCCCGCAAGGCCGCCGAGCAGGCGGTGCGCGCAGCGGAGCGCGGCGCGAGTGACGCCGAGCGTGAGCTCGCCCGGGCCGCCGCCGTGCTCGCCACAGCGACGGAACGTGCCGAGCACCTCTCCGACCGGGTGGAGGAACTGCGTGCGCAGCTTGCGCGCGTGGAGAAGGATGCTCGCGCCGCCGCCGACGCGCGGACGGCGGCCGAGGGCGCGCGCGCCGCCGCCGCCGAGCGGGTCGACGTCGCGCGCCGCACCCTCGAAACCGCCCGCGAGGCCCTTCCCCCGGAATGATCGCCGCTCTGCGCTGACTCGCGACCCGCCGCTCGCTACGCTGAGCGACGTGAACGGGTTGGACATCGCCGCCGTGGTGATCGCGCTGGTCGCCGTCGCGGCGCCGCTGCTGGTCCGCGGCCTCAGCCGCTGGGTCGCCGTGCCCATCGTGGTGTTCGAGCTCCTCCTCGGGATCCTCGTCGGGCCGCAGGTTCTCGGCTGGGTCGGCGAGTCGGCGTTCATCGACTTCCTCAGCGAGTTCGGGCTCGTCGCGCTGTTCTTCATCGCCGGCTCCGAGATCGAAGCAAGCGCACTGAGAGGGCGGAGCGGCCGCTTCGCGTGGTTGGGCTGGGCGATCAGCATCGCCGTCGGCGTGGGGATCGGCTTCGTCCTCTCCCCGGGCGAGGCCGGCGTCATCATCGGCATCGCGCTGGCCTCCACGGCGCTCGGCGCCCTGGTGCCGATCCTCCGCGACAGCGGCGACCTGCCCACCCCGTTCGGCCGCTCGGTCATGGCGGTCGGCACTGTCGGCGAGTTCGGTCCGCTCATCGCGATCACCCTGTTCCTCGGCGGACGCGACATCGGCACGGCGACCGTGGTCCTCCTGGTCTTCCTCGTCGTCGCGGCCGGTGCGATGGTGCTCGCGTACCGGATGCCGCAGGGCCCGCTCTACACGGTCGTCACCGCCACCCTCCACACCTCGGGCCAGTTCGCCATCCGGGTGATGTTCCTCATCATCGCCGCGCTGGTGGTGCTGAGCGTCATCCTCGGTGTCGACGTGCTGCTGGGCGCCTTCGCGGCCGGGGTGATCTGGCGCCTCCTCATGCGAGGGGCGGGCGAGAAGCAGCGCAAAGACGTCGAGACCAAGGTCGAGGCGGTGGCGTTCGGCTTCCTCATCCCGGTGTTCTTCATCGACACCGGCATCGAGTTCGATCTGGCGAGCTTCATCGCCGAACCCCTGCTGATCCTGGCCGTCCCCGTCGCCCTCATCGGGCTGCTGGTCGTGCGGGGGCTGCCCTCGATGCTGGCTGCGCCGCCGGGATCGAGTGCGCGCGACCGCGTGGCGACGATGTTCATGGGTGCGACCGCTCTGCCCATCATCGTCGCGGTGACGACGATCGGCGTCGACGAGCAGGTGCTCGACGGGTCCACGGCGGCGGTGCTGGTCGGGGCCGGGATGCTCTCGGTCCTCCTCTTCCCGCTCCTCGCCGCGATCACGCGCGGGAAGCGCGCGAGATCCGCAGGCGACAGTCTCGAGTGGGATTCCGCCCCGATGGCCGATCCCGCGTGAGCTCCCTCGACGATCTGCTCGCCGCCGCCCGTACGCGGCTGGCCGACGCGCCGCGTGAGGGGCTCGGGGAGCTGCTCCCCCCTCGGCGCCTGCTGGGCATCCCGCGCGCTCCCCGGATCGTCCGGCGGGGCGCCGCGTGGCATCTCGGAACACTCCTGCTCACCGACGACGAGCTGCTGGCGACGGGTGACATCCTGCGTGCGCGCGCCGAAGTGCGGCGCGGGTTCACCGCCGAGTCGCAGCGGCAGCGGGCGGCGCTGGCCGCGGCGGCTCGACGGGGCGGGTTCGCCGAGGGCGAGACCGTCCACGTCGGATGGCAGCGCCTGGACCTCGACGCGATCGGCCGCGGCGTCGCATCCGGCCCGGTGAAGATGGTCGACGACGAACCATGCGTCCGGTGGAGCGCGACCGGCGGCTATGTCCCGCTCGCGGGATATCTCGACGAACGGGTCGGACTGCTCATCGATCCCCCCGGAGGGGCGACCTGAGCGCTCCTGCCGGAGCAGGTGTCAGGCCGGTGCGCCGAAGCGCGCACCGAACGCGGCGAGCAGGCGAGCCGGTTCGCTGACCGGCGTGGCGAGCACCCGCTCGGCGATGACGTCGTAGTCGCGCGCGTCGTAGTAGCCGTCATTGCGGTAGACCTGCATGCGCTCGGTGAAGGCCCTCGGGGTCAGCTCGGGGTGGAACTGCGTGGTGTAGAGCCGATCGCCGACGCGGTAGGCCTGCACCGGGCAGGCCTCGTTCGTGGCGAGGTGCACCGCGCCCGTCGGCAGGGCGGCGGTGCCCTCCTTGTGGCCGGTCAGAGCCGAGAACGTCGACGCGAGCGAGGCGAAGAGCGGGTCGTCCTGCGCGGCGGGCGTCAGCGACACGTCCGTGGGGCCGGCATCCTCGGGGAATCCGCGGCTGACCTGGCCGCCGAGGAGGCGGGTGACCACGCTGATGCCGTAGCACGTGAACATCGCCGCGAGGCTGTCGCCCCCGGCCGCGGCAGCGGCGACCCGCTCGAGGTCGCGCTCGACGCGGCGCTGCACCTCGGTCTTCGACGACTCCGGGTCGACGACGTTGAAGGGGCTGCCGCCGATCACCACGGCGCGGTAGGTCTCGAGCGCGTCATCCGGCAGAGGAGAGCGAACCAGATCGTGGCGATGCATCCGCTCGGTGCCGACACCCATCGCCTCACGGAAAGACGTGTATTCGGCCTCTGCCGCAGCTTCCTGGGGCCGCGCGCAGAGATAGAGCAGATCGGCGGAGGTCACCCGTGAAGTTTAGGTCGGCCGAGGATGTATCACACGCCCGGGTGGTGCCTCTGTTCGGGTGTGGCCACAATGGGCGCTATGACGCATGCTGACGCGGATGCCGGGGTCGACCCTGCCCGCCCCCTGCGTTGGGAGCTCGCCGCCACCCTGTTCCAGCGGTGGCGAGACGGTGACCGCAGCGCGATGGACGATCTCGTCCGACTGATGACCCCGACCCTGTGGCACGTGGTCCGGGCGTACGGCATCGACGCGGCGCTCGCCCAGGACGTCGTGCAGACGACGTGGCTGACCCTGGTGCGTCGGCACGAATCGATCGTCGAGCCCCTCGCCGTCTCGGGCTGGCTCACCACCACCGCCCGCCGCGAGGCGTGGCGGGTCGGTCGCCAGCAGCGCCGTGCCGACCCCACCGAGGTCGACGACCTGGAACCGCATCTGCCGACCCAGGAGTCGGCCGAGCGGACGGCGCTTCGCGACGATGCGTCGCGGCGTCTCTGGGTCGCGGTGGCCCGACTCAACGAACGCTGCCAACGCCTGCTGCGCGTGGTCGCCTTCGACGAACGACCCGATTACGCCCGCATCGCGACAGATCTCGCGATGCCGATCGGCTCCATCGGTCCGACGAGGCAGCGGTGTCTCGGCAAACTGCGGGCGATCCTCGCAGAGGAAGGAGAGGACGGCAGAGATGACGACGGATGACTCCGCCGATGCCCGTCTGTTCGCACGGCTTCGCGCGGTGTGGGAGGAGGTCGACCCGATGCCCGCGAGCCTGGTCGATCGGATGGTCGCCGCCGTGGCGGTCGAAGACCTCTCCCGCGAATACGCGCTCCTGACGCTCGTCGAGGGCACGCTCTCGGCGACACGCGGCGACGCCGATACGGCCACGCTGCAGTTCAGCGACGGCCGCACGAACGTGCTGCTGCACCTCTCCGTCGCCGACGACGGCCGTCGCCGGGTGGACGGCTGGGTCGATGCGGCCCCGGTGTCGATCCGGCTCGTGCAGCAGGCTCGCGAGTGGACGACGGATGCCGGCGAACACGGCCGGTTCGCCTTCATCGACATTCCGCCGGGCCTGACCCGCCTCCGACTGTCGCTTCCCGGCGTGCAGGGGGAGACCGACCCCCGCGAGTTCCAGACCCCGCAGTTCGAAATCTGATCCTGCCGCGCCCGCGGGCGCGGCCTCGCCCATGATCGAGGAGACGCTTCACCATGGTCCGACCCGACGGAACACCTGATTGGCGCGATCGCGTCGACGCCGCCCGCCCCCGCGGGGTGCCCCTGGATCCCACCAGCGAACGCGTCGAGGGGGTGCGGCCCTACCCGACCGCATACGACCCCGACCATCTCCTCCTCACCGACGATGAGCTGCTGGACGAGATCCTGTCGATCCTCCGCGGCGCGGCCGGCGACTTCGGATGGGGTGTGCGCCTGGAGACGGTCAGGGGTGAGCGCCTCACCGACGAAGCGGCGCGGGAGCGCGCGGGCGCCGCGCGGCGCGAGCTCGGTCTTCCTCTTGTGCTCGTCGCGCGGATCTTCCCCGACCCGCAGCCTGATCGCGACGACGAACCGGTTCCCCCCATCGACGCGTGGCGGCTGCTGCAGCGGGCGCGCGGCCGTTCGGGGAAAGGACTGCCGGGGGTGGGGCTCGACCACATCATCTCCATCGACCCGTACGGGTCGACCAATCCGTACGGGTCGACGAACCCCTACGGGTCGACGAACCCCTACGGTTCGACGAACCCCTACGGTTCGACCAACCCCTACGGGTCGACCAACCCCTATGGGTCGACCAACGCACCCGGACCCGGTTCCTACGCCTACCCCGGTTCCGGTGGTCGCGAGGTGGTGTCGTACATCGGAGACCCGCCTCGCCGCGACGACGAATCGATCACGGGGCGGCGCCCCGTGGTCGCCTTCATGGACACCGGATGCGGGCGGCACGCCTGGCTGCCCGACAGCATCGTCGATCGTCATCTGCACAACGGTGGTGAGCCGGTCGGCGTCGTGGGGGCGGCCACCGACCCGGAGGAGATCGGCGACGTGTCAGGCCCCTTCGACGGCTTCCTCGACCAGGCCGCGGGACACGGCACCTTCGTCGCCGGGGTGGTCCGGCAGATCGCGCCTGACGCCGATCTCATCTCCATCCGCGTCGCCGACAGCCAGGGGACCCTCTTGGAGGGTGAGTTCCTCGAGGCCGTGCGGACGGTGGCGGAACTGGTGATCCGCTACGCCCGCGGTGAGGGTGGTCGGCCGATCGACGTGCTGAACCTCTCCCTGAGCTACTACCACGAGACGCCCGAGGACGGTCAGTTCGACCAGACGCTGGTGACCTACCTGGTGGCGGCGCGCCGCCACGGCTGCGCGGTCGTCTGCTCCGCCGGCAACGACGCCACCGACCGCCCCGCGTTCCCCGCGGCACTGTGGCAGTGGCCGGATGCCGACTTCACGGTCGAGGACCCCGATGACGCCGCACCGCACCTGTCGGTCGGAGCGCTCAACCCCAACGGCAAGAGCGTCGCCCTTTTCAGCAACGTCGGCGACTGGGTCCGCGTGTACGCCCCGGGGGTCGCCGTCGTCAGCTCGGCGCCACCGCTGAACGGGGGCATCCAGGCCGGCACCCGAAACGACCGCTACGGCCTTCGACGCGAGACGATCGACCCCGATGACTTCACCGGGGGCTTCGTGATCTGGAGCGGCACCTCCTTCGCCGCCCCGCATATCGCGGGCGCCCTTGCCGAGATGGTCGGGGTGGGGCTCATGGACGGCTCGCTCGATGACAAGCCCGAACCGCGGGTGAAGGCTCTCCGCAAGGCCGGTGCGAAGCTCGAGAAGCAGTGGAAGGGCACGACGCGGGCACCCGCTTGAGATCCCCGGTGGCGAACCTGTCTGCGCGAAGATGAAGGGTGGCCACGAGAAGCGCCGACGATCTGCACCGACTCGCCGTCGAGTTGTGCATCTCCGGACGATACGCGCGCGCGCTCCGCGTGCTTGCGCAGGCCTCCGGCCGCACCGCTGATCCCGACCTCCTCGCGCGCATCGAGGGGACCCGGGCTCTGGCGTTGCAGCGCACCGGGGCGCCCGCCGACGCCGAGCAGGTGCTGCGAGGAGCCCTTTCCGCACGCGGACTGACGACGCACACCCGCGCCATCCTTCGCGGGCAGCTCGGGGCGCTGGCGATGTACGGCGGACGGCTCGACGAGGCCGAGCGCCTGTTCGGCGAGGCGATCCAAGCCCTGGACGAGGTCGACCCTCTCGCCTCCGCCCGGGTGCGGATGAACCGGAGCCTGGGACGGATGCAGCTGCGCGATCTCGAGGGGGCCGCGGCGGACGCCGAGTGGGCTGCCGCGCGCTTCGCCGCCTCGGGCCTCGCGACCGACGAAGCGCACGCCCGGCACAACCTCGGCTACATCGCCCTCCTCTCGGGTGACCTGGTCACGGCGCTGGAGGCGATGCTCACGGCTCGCCCCGCGGCGGCGACGACCCCCGTCGCGGGCGCGGTGGGCGACATGGACCGAGCCGAGGTGCTGCGAGAAGCGGGGCAGACAACCGAGGCCGAGCGCCTGCTCGAGCGCGTCGCGGCCGTCTTCGGCGCCCACCGGATGCCGCAGTCGCGGGCGGAGGCGGAGTTCCAGCTGGCGCGATCGCTCCTCACTCACGACCCCGAGCGTGCGCGAAAGGTCGCGCTCGCGGCATCCCGCAGATTCCAGCGCCTCGGGAACGAGGCCTGGGCGCACCGGGCGGAGGCGATCCGCCTGCGTGCCCAGCTGCACACGTCACGCCCTGGGTCGAGGCCGGAGCTCGCCGAGCGGGTGGAGGAGACCGCGGCCGGTCTCGGGCGGGCGGGGTTCCGCGGCGAGGCGACCGCGCTGCGTCTGACCGCCGGCGCGGCCGACCCCTCGCTCGACGCGCGTCGCGTGCGCATCGGTGAGGATGCCCCCCTGGAGGTGCGCCTGATCGCCCACGAAGTGAGGGCCGCGCGCGCCCGGCGACGGGAGCGGTACGCCGACGTGCGACGGCATGCGGCGCGGGGGATCGACACCCTGGCATCGTGGACGGCGACCTTCGGGAGCCTGGATCTGCAGACCTCGGCGGCGATGCACGGTGCGCGGCTCATGTACGCCGGCCTCGACGCGGCGCTGCGCTCGCAGGACCCGGAGGTGGTGTTCGCGTGGACCGAGCGCGCCCGGCACCTCAGCCATCAGTCGACTCCGCTGCGCCCGCCCCCTGACCCGCAGCTGGCTGCCGAGCTCGCGGAGATGAGGACGATCCGCGCGGAGCGGCCGGGGATCGACTGGCTCGACGATCCGCGCGCGGCCGAGCTGCGGGAACGCGCGCGCCGACGGCAGTGGGCGGGAACCCGTGCCGGCGAGGCGTCGGAGCGCGCGACGCTGCAGACCCTGCGCGAGGTCCTGGGCGCCGATACCGCGGTGTTGAGCTTCCTGTACACCGGGGCCGAGCTCGCCGTCCTGGTGACGGACAGTGAGCAGGACAGCCTCATCCGGCTCGGTGACCCCGACCGGGTCAGCCGGCTGCTGCCGGGACTGCGTGCGGATCTCGACATGGCGGCCGCGGTGCGGTCGGGCCCGATGGTCGCCGTCGTTCAGGCCGCGCTGCAGACCCGGTTGGCCGAGATCGGCGCCGACATCCTCGATCCCGCGCTGGCACGCACCGATCGCCGGCGACTCGTGCTCACCGTCCCCGGCATCCTCAGTGGTGTGCCGTGGGGGATGCTTCCGTCGATGGCAGGACGGGTGTTCACGGCGGCGACGTCGGCGACGCGCTGGGTGCGCGCGATGTCCGAGACGCCCGTGGTGGGAGGTTCGACCGGGTTCGTCGTCGGGCCGGGCGTGCCGCGTGGCGAGGAGGAAGTCGCCAGGGCGGGGGCTGCCTGGCCGTCGTCGGCGACGCTGCTCGCCGACGACGCGACGGTGCGCGCGGCGGCCGGGCTGGCCGCGTCGTCGGGCATCCTCCACATCGCCGCGCACGGCCGCCACACCGCTGACAATCCGCTGTTCTCGGGTTTGGAACTCACCGACGGCGTGCTCTTCGGATACGACATCGACCTCATCCCCGAGGTTCCCCGCGTCGTGGTGCTGTCGGCGTGCGAGGTCGGGCGGTCCTCGGTGCGGTGGGGGGAGGAGGCGCTGGGCATGGCCCGCATCTGGCTGCACGGCGGAGCGGAGTCGGTGATCGCCGCACCTGTCCGGGTGGCCGACGACGACGCATGCGAACTGCTGGCGGTGATGCATGAAGGCCTCGCCGCGGGCGAGGCCCCGGCTGAGGCGCTTGCTGCGGCCGCGCGACGGACGGGAATTCGGGCACCGTTCCAGGTGCACGGCCGCGGCTTCTGAAAAAACTTGCACGCGGCGTGTATCAGGGGACCGACGTGCCGCTCCGACACTGTGAAGCGGCAGTGAGTGCGGTCGGCCGAAGCCCGACCGGGGGGCACTCGAGGATCTGCCGGGGGGCGCGCTCCCGCGGGGCGTGATGATCCGTGTCGCTTCCGGGGGTGTCGCGGGAGTTTCGGTCCGCGGCACCCCTGTATCACGTGCGCGAAGAACGGGCGCTGCGGCCGCGAACGATGCCGATGAAGGTCTGGATGTGGGCCTCGATCTCCCCGTCGGGAGGATCGATCGGCCACGCGAGACCGACGGATGACACGGGGCCGTCGCTCAGCGGACGGAACGTCGCATCTCGACGATGGTGCAACCGCGCCAATGACATCGGGACGATGACGATCCCGGCACCGCTTGCTGCGGTGGCGATGGCCTCTGCGGTGTCGAGCGAGCCACCGAAGGTCGCTGCTGTCGTGCCCGCCACCTCGACACCGAGCACATCGTCCGACGGAGTGAAGACGGTCTCTCCGGCCAGATCGCCGGAGCTCAACTCGTCGGCAACGGTCAGGTGGGAGTCGGTGGACATCACGACGACGGGCTCTTCGTCGTAGAGAGGGATGAGATGCAACCCCGCCTTGTCGATCGGCTGCCGTACGAGAGCCGCGTGGACCTCCCCCGCAACGAGACGACGACGCTGATCTGACACCGAGATCGGCACGAGCTCGAGCGCGACCCGCGGCATCCGCTCCCGCCAGATCCCGATCCACTTCCCGGGGGTGGCTCCGGGAACTGCACCGAGAAGGAAGGGCCGCGCCGTCATGCGTTCAGGCTAGCGGCGGCAGCCGGAGCTGCGCGGCGGATGAGATCAGGCGGCCAGTCGGAAACCGCGGCGGTCGGTCGCCACCCGCTCACCGTCGGCGATCGTCTCGTCGTCGCGAATGAGGGAGTTCACCGCGACCCGGGCGTTCGCACCGATGTTCGTGCGGACGCCGATGCGTGCGCCGCCGCCGATGACCGCGCCGGGTCCGACGTGAGCGTGGGGAGCGATGTGGACCTCGGGGCCGATCATGGCCTCCGCCTCGATCCACGCGCCGCGCCCGATTCGGGCACCGGCGGCGATCTGGGCACCCGGTTCGACGTAGGCGCCGGCCTCGACGATGGCGGTCGGGTGCACTTTCGCGCCGTGGGCGATCAGTCCGCGCCCGTTGACGTGCTTGCGGTAGCGGAGCGTCTCACCCTGGTCGTTCTCGATGTCGACGTAGTTCTTACCCACGATCTCCTCCTTCAGCGCGGTTGTTGCGCCGAGTACAGATACAACCGATGCCTGCACAGATACATTCCCTCGCATCAGCCTTCTTGGATGCAGGGGCTTGCAAAGTCTTCGTCGCGGAGGTAGGCAGCGGATGGGTGGACGGGCTCGACAGATCAGGTCTGACAGACCGGGCACCAGAAGATGATGCGCTCCCGCGTCGGATCGGCCCCGAGTTCTCCGCCGATGATCTGCGTGCCGCATCGTCGGCAGGGCCGTCCCTCACGGCGATAGACCCAGGTGCTCTGACCGGGGCGCGAGTCGCCGGTGAACGTCCGACCCGAGCGATCGCGGTTGGCCCGGATCATCCGTGCCCCGACATCGAGCAGTGCCGCCGCGTCGACCTCGGGTGCGGGGGTGGTGGGACGGATGCCGCGGACGAAGAGGATCTCGTTGGCGTACTCGTTGCCGAACCCCGCGACGTTGCGCTGCTCCAGCAGGGCGACATGGATCTCGCGGGGGTCTGCGGAGACCCGTCGTGCCGCCTCGGCCGGGTCCCAGTCCTTCGACAGGGGATCGGGGCCGAGGTGATCGACGAGCTCGCCTTCGCGTTCGGTCGGGACGACGGCGATGTCCGCCAGGTCGAATCCGACGGTGTCCCATTCGGTCGTGCCGACGATCGCACGGACCTTGTACCCGGGCTTGCGCCACCTCCCGCCGCGGCGATAGACGTGCCACTCGCCCTCCATCTTCAGATGGCTGTGCAAAGTCCAGGAGCCGATGCGGTGCAGGATGTGCTTGCCCCGCGGAACCACCGCGTGCACGGTCTCACCGGACAGGTCGACCGTCGCCACCTGCGGAACCCGCAGATCGAAGCGCGCCACCGGGTGACCGGCGAGTGCCTCGTGGAGCCGCCGCGCCGCACGGAACACGGTGTCGCCCTCAGGCACGGCGCCCCGGTCCTCCCGCACCGGCTGCGGCCGCGGTGGCGCGGCGCAGTGTCAGACCGCGCGGGCTCTCGACGAAACCGGCCTCGCGCAGGGCGCCTCCCACGGGCGTGCCGAGAACGAACGAGCCGTTGACCTGTTCGATCGTCACCGTGTCGAGCCGGCGCGCGGCGATCGTCGCGGCCAGGTCGCGCGCTGCCGACTGCAGTGAGGCGACATCATCGGTGAAGGCGAGGGTCGATTTGCCCCCGCGCTCGACGTACAGCACCAGACGACCGTCGACGAGGACGACGAGGCCGCCGGCTTTCCGGCCGGGGCGGTGGGAGACGCCCTCGACCCGAGGCCAGCCAAGAGCGGCGCCGTAGGGGTTGGCGGGGTCGGTCGCAGCGAGGGTGACGGCGGCCCGTGGCGGCGGGTCGGCCAGAGCGGCGAAGTGGCGCAGGCGATCGACCGTGCTCGACGCGGCGAACTGGGCGGCGCCGAGCTTCTCGATCACGTACCCGCGTCGGCAGTGACCGGCCTCCTCGAAGCCCGCGAGCACCCGGTAGGCCTGAGCGAAGCCGCCCGGCATCCCCTCGGATTGGACGGAGCCGCGCGTCACCACCCCGTAGCGGTCGAGCAGCAGGCTCGCCGCCGCCGTCGCCCGCAGCGCGGGGTCGGGCTCGACCGCGGGAAGGAGCGCCCAGCGCCCGCCGATCGCCGGCGGGCGCGGCGGTGCCGACGGGGTGACACGGGGCAGGGCCGCGCCGCGATACATCCGCGCGCGCGGCGCACGCCGGCTGACGCGGTGGGCCTGCGAGCCACCGGCGAGAAGGGTGCGAATGGGCGCGAAGGTGTCGTTGGTGACGCGACCGGTCCACGTCAGCGCCCAGAGGGCATCGATCACGGACTGCTCGTTCTCGGCGTCGGCCAGTGAGCGCAACTGAGCCGCGAAGTAGGCGCCGCCGGCCTCGAGCACCTCGATGATGCGCGCTTCGAGCGAACCCTCGGTGAGCTCGTCCTCGGTCGGTGCGAGCGTGAGCGGCACGGAGTCGGCCGGATGCAGGGCGATCCAGCCGTCGCGCCCGGGAAGCGACCCGTGTCCGGACCAGACCACCTCGCCGCTGGTGGTCAGCTCATCCAGGAGGGCCGGGGTGTAGTCGCTGACCCGCGAGGGGAGGATGAGCGACTCCCATGCGCTGGCCGGGACGGGAACCCCCGCCAGCTGCTCGACGACGGCGGCGACGCCGTCGATGCCTTCGAGGGGCCGGGTGACATGCTGCCATTCGGGCAGGAATCGCGCGAAAGCGTCGGGGGGAACGGGCTCGACGCTGCCACGGATGGCGGCGAGCGAGCGCATCCGCAGGCGGCGCAGCACCTCGCTGTCGCACCACTCGGCCTCCTCGGCGCGACCGGTCCGGTCGTCGCCCACGGGAAGGAAGAACCCGCTCGAGAGGCGCCCCTGCGCTTCGAGGCGCTGCAGGGTGAGGCGGGCGACGGCGGTGCCGATGCCCAGGCGGGTGGCGACGTCATCGGTTCGGAACGGGCCGTGGGTGCGCGCGTAGCGCGCGACGAGGTCGCCGAGCGGATCGGCCAACGGCTCGAGGAACGCCACCGGGATGCCCACGGGCAGGGCCACGCCGAGAGCGTCGCGGAGACGGCCGGCGTCTTCGATGCCGGCGACGCGGGGCACACCGCCGATCGTGACGGGGATCGCGCGTCGCGACTCGACGAGGGCGTCGAGCAGTGCCTGGGCGGTCTTCCGCTCGGGTGCGGCGGATGCCGCCCCTTCGTCCGGCTGAAGGCGCGCGGTCACGTCGTCTGCGTCGAGCGGCCCGAGCAGTCGCAGCAGATCGGCGACCCCTTCGATCCCCTTCACTCGGCGTTCCGGGTCGAGCCGTTGCACTTCGCGTTCGAATTGCGTGATGACGTCGGGATCGAGCAGCTCCCGCATCTCGACCTTGCCGAGCAGTTCGCCCAGAAGCGCGGGGTCGACCGACAGGGCGGCAGCGCGACGCTCGGCGAGCGGCGAGTCGCCCTCGTACATGAACGCTCCGACATATCCGAACAGCAGGTCGCGAGCGAAGGGGGACGGCTGGCTGGTGGTCGTCTCGATCAGCCGGATGCGACGGTCGGCGATGCTCGCAGCGATGCGCAGCAGCGCCGGCAGGTCGTACACGTCCTGCAGCACTTCGCGGAGTGTCTCGAGGATGATCGGGAAGGTCGGGTAGCGCCGCGCGACCTCGAGCAGCTGGGCGGCACGTTGACGCTGCTGCCACAGCGGGCTCCGCCGGTTGGGGTTCGTCCGCGGCATGAGGAGGGCGCGGGCGGCGCATTCGCGGAACCGGGAGGCGAACAGCGCCGACCCGCCGACCTCGTCGGTGACGATCTGCTCGAGCTCGTCGGGTTCGAACACGAACAGCTCCGCGCCGGGCGGCTCGGCCGTGGCATCCGGCACCCGGGCGATGATGCCGTCGTCGCTGGCGACGGCCGCGCCTTCGACGCCGAGGCGCTCGCGGATCCGGGCGTTCACCGCGAGCGCCCAGGGCGCGTGCACCTGCATGCCGAACGGGGAATGAAGGATGACACGCCAGTCGCCGACCTCGTCGCGGGAGCGCTCGACCGTCAGCGTGCGGTCTGTCGGGAGGGATCCGGTCGCCTCGCGCTGCTCGGCGAGGTAGGTGAGGAGGTTCTGCTGCGCGTGGGGGTCGAGCCCCGCGGCGTCGAGGCGCTGCGCCGCCTTCTCGGGCCCCGCCGAGGTCACTTCTCGGGAGAACTTCCCGAGGGCTTCGCCGAGTTCGGCGGGGCGACCGATCCCGTCACCGTGCCAGAAGGGAAGCTTGCCCGGCTGGCCGAAGGCCGGCACGACGTTCACCCGATCGTGCGTGATCTCCACGATTCGCCAGCTGGTCGTGCCGAGCGTGAACACGTCGTTGACGCGGGATTCGTAGACCATCTCCTCGTCGAGCTCGCCGACGCGGGCGTTGCTGCTCTCGCCGGCGACGAACACCCCGAACAGCCCCCGGTCGGGGATCGTCCCCCCACTCGTCACGGCGATCCGCTGGGAGCCGGGACGACCGGTGAGGGTGCCGTGGTCGCGATCCCACACGAGCCTCGGCCGAAGCTCGGCGAACTCGTCCGACGGGAAGCGCCCGGCCAGCAGGTCGAGTGTGGCCTCATAGGCGGAGCGGGGGAGGGTGCGGAAGGGGGCGCTGCGTTTGACCGTCTCGAACCAGCCCTCCACGTCGATCGGTCCGAGGGCGCATGCGGCGACGGTCTGCTGGGCGAGGATGTCGAGGGGATTCTGCGGGACGGCGATCGCCTCGATCTGTCCGGCGAGCATCCGCTCGGTGACGATCGCCGTGTGCAGCACATCGCCGCGGTGCTTGGGGAACAGGGCGGCGCGGCTGACCTCGCCCACCTGGTGGCCCGCACGCCCGATGCGCTGCAGCCCCGATGCGGCCGACGGCGGAGCTTCGACCTGGATGACGAGATCGACCGCGCCCATGTCGATACCGAGCTCGAGGCTCGACGTCGCCACGACGCAGCGGAGCACGCCCGACTTCAGCTCCTCCTCGACCTGGGCGCGCTGCTCCTTCGACACCGAGCCGTGGTGGGCCTTCGCGAGAACGGCGGGCGCGCCGGCCGACGACCCGGCCTGGGCCATCATCGCCGCCGGGACCGTCGGATCGGGGACCTCGGCGCCGATGCGCTCGGCGTAGATCTCGTTCAGCCGACCGGTCAATCGCTCGGCGAGACGTCGAGAGTTGGAGAACACGATCGTCGATCGGTGGGCGAGGATGCGGTCGACGATCGCCTCCTCGACGTGCGGCCACAGCGACCCGGTCCGCTCCTCCGGAGCGGAGTCCGGTGCGTACCAATCGCCGGAGGCGTCGCCGCCGTCCACCGGTTCGGGGGGTGCTCCCGGCGGCGGTGGCGGATTGAGCATGTCTTCGACGGGCACCACCACGCGCAGGTCGAACGCCTTGGCCGATCGTGGTGCGACGATCTCGACCGGTTGCGACCCTCCGAGGAACCGGGCGACCTCGTCGATCGGACGGACCGTGGCCGAAAGGCCGATGCGCTGCGCCGGCGCCGCGCCCGCATCGTGCGACTGACGCAACGCGTCGAGGCGTTCGAGGCTCACCGCCAGGTGCGCGCCGCGCTTGGTGGCGGCCACCGCGTGCACCTCGTCGATGATGACCGTGTGCACCTCGCGGAGAGTCTCACCGGCCTGGCTGGTGAGCATGAGGTACAGCGACTCGGGCGTCGTGATCAGGATGTCGGGGGGATCGGTGACGAGCTTGCGGCGGTCGCTCGATGAGGTGTCACCCGACCGCACACCGACGGTGACGTTCGGCACAGGCTGGCCCAGGCGCCGGCCCGATTGGCCGATGCCGACCAGCGGAGAGCGGAGGTTGCGCTCGACGTCGACCCCCAGGGCCTTCAACGGCGAGATGTAGAGCACCCGGGTGTGGGCAGGCGGAGTCGCCCGGGCGCCGCGGCGGCGACGGGGAGCATCGTCGGAGGTCGTCGCCGGGGCATCCTTCTCCCGGAAGATGCGGTCGATGGCCCACAGGAACGCCGACAGCGTCTTGCCCGAGCCGGTCGGTGCCACCACGAGTGCGTGCTTGCCGTGGGAGATCGCATCCCATGCCCCGGCCTGCGCCGCGGTCGGTTCGGCGAAGGCGCCACGGAACCAGTCCTGGGTCGCAGGACCGAAGCGGCCGAGCACCTCAGGTGCCGCCACCGTCGAGGCGTCGCTCATCCCTCCATCTTCCCGCGCACCTCCGACATCGGGGCGGGCTTGACCGGACCCCTCCTCATTCCCCGTCCTGCGGGTTCTCTCCGCTGAGGTCAGAGCTCTTCCAGCGCACCGTCCCGCAGCTCGAGCACGAGGTCCACGCCGAGCCGGCCGAGGAACGCGTCGTCGTGGCTGACGACCAGTACCGCCCCCCGATACGACGAGAGTGCTGCGACGAGCTGGTCGACGGTGTCGAGATCGAGGTTGTTCGTCGGTTCGTCGAGCACCAGAAGGTGAGGTGCCGGGTCGGCCAGGAGGAGGCGGGCCAGCGCCACCCGGAATCGCTCCCCGCCTGACAGCGCCGACACCGGGCGGTCGACCGCCGCGCCGCGGATGAGGAATCGGGCGAGCCGGTTGCGCAGTTCCACCGTGCCGGTGTGCGGCGCGGCGGCGGCGATGTTCGCGAGCACGGAATCCTGATCGTTCAGCCCGTCGACCCGCTGCGGGAGGTAGCCGATCCGGTCGGTGTGAGGTTCGATCAGGATGTCGCCGACGGAACCGCCCCCGCCGACGAGCCGTTCCAGCAGGGTGGTCTTCCCCGCCCCGTTGGGGCCGACGAGGGCCACCCGTTCTGGGCCCTGGATGATCCACGCGCGCTGATCGCCGGCGATGGTGGCGATGCGGCGTCCCGCCGCGACCCCCGGGTCGGGCAGGTCGATGCGCACCGCGTCGTCGTCACGGATCCGACGCTCGGCGAGGTCGAGGGCTGCACGGGCGGCCTGCTCGCGGTCTGCCATCTCGCTGCGGTACTTGCCCGCAGACACCTGGGCGGCCCGCTTCAACCCGCCCGCGACGATCTTCGGAACGCGCTTCTCGCGCTCTGCCTTGCGTCCCATCGCCAGGCGGTGCGAGATCTTCGTCTCGGCTTCGATGCGGTCGCGGCGCTCTCGGCGGTAGTGCTGAGCGGCGGCGCGCTCGGCCTGGCGCGCCGCGTCTTGTTCCGCATCGAGCCAGGCTCGCCACTGCGAGTAGGGCCCGCCGAACACCGACAGCGTGTGGTCGTACAGCTCGGCGGTGTCGTCCATGCGCTCGAGCAGGGAGATGTCGTGGCTGACGACGATGAGCGTTCCCTGCCACTGGTCGACCAGGTCGTAGAGGCGGTGGCGCGCATCGCGATCGAGGTTGTTCGTCGGTTCGTCGAGCAGGGTGATGGCCGCCCCGCCCGCGCGGAGGCCCGCGATCGCGGCGAGCACGGCCTCGCCGCCCGAGAGCTCTCCCACGCGGCGGTCGAGCATGTCGGGCTGGAGGCCCGCCTCCGCGAGGGCGGCGTGACAGCGCGCCTCGATGTCCCAGTCGTCGCCGACGGCGTCGAAGTGCCGCAGGGCGACATCGCCGGCCTCGATCGCGCGGACCGCGCGCAGGGCCGGGCCGGCGCCCAACAGGTCGGCGACGGGGATATCGACGTCGAGCGTCAGCCGCTGCGCGAGGGTCGCCACATCACCGGTGCGCTGGATGCGCCCCGCAGTCGGGATGAGATCGCCGGCGACGAGGCGGAGGAGAGTGGTCTTGCCCGTGCCGTTTCGGCCGACGAGGCCCGTGCTGCCCGCGGGAAAGGAGCCCGAGACGTCGCGGAGCGCGACCGTCCCGTCGGGCCAGTGGAAAGAGACGTCGTCGAGGACGACGGAGGGGTGAACGGATGACTGCGGCACGAGGCCTCCCGGGTGTCTGAGGGATGCGCAGACACCGGGCGCCGAAATGCGGCAGAGAAGACCTGACGGATGCGGCGGGTCGACGGTGTTAGCGCGTGAACGCGGAGCCGTCGGATACCTTCACCGGATTTCCTCACGTCGGGGACAGGACCTGAACACTGTAGCGGGTCATCCCGGGCGGCGCGCAAGGGTGACGCGGCCTCGACCCGTCGAGAAACGCTGCCCGTGGGCCGTGCGGGCCGCGCTTTCTGACGGCTCGCGGGGTGAGTCGCGCTTCGGGCGCGCCGGCGCGTAGCCGACCCGTCGAGAAACGTCGCCCTCGCGCCGTGCGAGCCGCACTCTCTGGCCGGTCGCGGGGCGAGCGGCGCTTCGCGCGCAAGGGTGACGCGGCCTCGACCCGTCGAGAAACGCTGCCCGTGGGCCGTGCGGGCCGCGCTTTCTGACGGCTCGCGGGGTGAGTCGCGCTTCGCGCGCGCCGGCGCGTAGCCGACCCGTCGAAAAACGTCGCCCTCGCGCCGAGCGAGCCGCACTTTCTGGCGGGTCGCGGGGCGAGCGGCGCTTCGCGCGCAAGGGTGAAGCGGCCTTGACCCGTCGAGAAACGCTGCCCGTGGGCCGTGCGGGCCCCACTTTCTGACGGGTCGCGGGGTGAGTCGCGCTTCGCGAGCGCCGGCGCGTAGCCGACCCGTCGAAAAACGTCGCCCTCGCGCCGAGCGAGCCGCACTCTTTGACGGGTCGCGACGGGATGCGCCGCTTCGCGCGGTAAAGGCCGGGTCGCGCGGAGCGCGCGGCAGCGCGCGCTGTGGGCCCCACGGCCCGACGGCCCGACGGCCCGACGGCCCGGCGATTCGGCCACCCGTCAAGAAGTGCTGCCTTGGCGATGCGCGAGCCGCATATTGTGACGGGTCGCGTGCCGCGCGCCATCGACCCGGCGACCCGATCGCGCGCCCCTCGCACTCTCCGCCGAGGGGCGGAGCGGAATCCGCCCGGCGAGGGACGCGCACAGCAGACGCCGCGCATAGCGTGAGGCCCATGGTCGAAGACGAAGGCGCCGACGGGGATCGCCCCGATCGGCGGGCAGGGGGATGGATCGGCGGGATCGCCATCGGAGTCGCCGTGGGCGTGGCCATCGGTCTGGCGCTCGGCAACGTCGGCGTGGGCATGGCGATCGGCGCGGGAATCGGAATGGTGCTCGCCCTGGCGTTCGGCGCGGCCCGGTCGCCGTCGAGGCGTCGCCCCGATCGCTCGGGTGGAGGGGAGGCCGCCGGAGCTACGGGGGCTGCGACCTGGGATGATCGGCACTCCACCGACGGCGGCTTCGACGGAGGCGCGGGCGCCGGCGGCGACGGGGATGGCGGGGGCGGCGGAGGCGACTGACGCCGACCCTCTCGGCCCGACCTACCCGGCCCCGGCCTCGGTCTCCGTCATCGCGGCGAGGCGCTTGTCGAGGAAGACCTGCACATCGCGCAGCTCGTCCTCCGAGACACTGTGGGTGAGCCCCGGGTACAGCCTCCCGCTGAGGTCGACATGCTCGGGGAGCCAGCTCGTGGTGTGGTCCACCAGAGCCGCGGGGATGACGTCGTCGCGGGAGCCGCGACCCCAGAACACCGGCGGACGCCGGGCGGCGAGGGCGGCGTCGCCGGGAAGCGCACCCGGCGTGACGTAGCCCGACAGGTTCACCGCGAAGGCGAACCGCTCGTGGTCCAGGCGCAGCGCCTGCAGGGCGACGGCGGCGCCCTGCGAGAATCCCAGGAGGCCGACGCTCGTCGCCGGCGCGGACGCGGCATCCAGCCAGTGCAGGAATGCCTGCGCAGCCGACGTGACGGCCCCCGGATCGCGGCTCTGCAGACCCTCGATGGGGTACCAGGAGTATCCGGGTGAGGGCCACGGCGGGGTCAGCGGCGCCCGCACCGCGGCGACGACGAAGTCGGACGGGAGGAAGGGGACCAGCCCGAAGAGGTCGCGCTCATCGGCGCCGTAGCCGTGCAGCAGCACCAGCAGCGGACGCCCGGTGCGGTCATCGGGATCCGCCGACCACAGCACCAGGTCGTCATCGAGGGCGAGGGTGGGAGCGGGCTCGTCGGACATGCCGACATCCTTCCAGAGGTCGCCGACAGCTCCGCCCCGGCGTCCCTGCTCCTCGGTGATCGCGACACCTCGGGGTATACATGACCTATGCCGGTGCGCACCCCTGATCCCGACCCGAGCGAGAACGACGACGCCCGCAGCGCTCGCCGCGATCCGCTCGACGGGCTCGGCGGCGGTTCGACGGGCTCGTCGGCCAACCCCGGATGGCTGAGCGACATCGAGCTGGCCGAGGCCCGCCGGCGCCTCCCGATGCTCTACGTCGAGGCCATTCCCGTCCGCACCGACGGCATGGGGCAGGTGATCCAGGTCGGCATCCTGCTGCGCGCGACCCCTGTCGGCGAGATCACCCGCTCGATCGTGTCGGGGCGGGTGCGGTACGGCGAAACGGTTCGCGACGCGCTGTTCCGCCACCTCGAGAACGACCTCGGGCCGATGGCTTTCCCGCTGCTGCCACCGCAGCCGGTGCCGTTCACCGTCGCCGAGTACTTTCCCCTCCCCGGCGTCAGCGCCTTCCACGACGACCGGCAGCACGCGGTGTCACTGGCGTTCGTCGTTCCGGTCACCGGCACGTGCGAGCCGCGTCAGGACGCCCTCGAAGTCACCTGGCTCTCGCCCGACGAGGCGTCGTCCGATGCTGTCGCGGCCGAGATGGAGGGGGGCCGGGGAACCCTCATCCGCCTCGCGCTGGCGAGCGTGGGCGCGCTGCGCTGAGAGGGACGGATGCCGCAGAGCCCCCTCCTGGTCGACTTCGCCGTCGCGCTGCCGATCTCCGTCGGCATCGCCTATCTGCTCGCCCGGCTGATCCTGGCGATCTTCGGTCGCCGGTTGTCCCTGAGCGTCACGGCGATGACACTGATCTCACTCCTCGGGTTCAGTGTCGGCATCTTCCTGGCGGGCATGTTCCTCTACGGCCAACGACTCTGGATGCCCACGACCCTCCTCCTCACCTTCGGAACGAGCCTCGGTCTGTCGTTCCTCGTCGCGTCGATCGTGGCCCTCACGCAGCGCGGGGTGGGCGACGCTGACATCTCGGCGCTGCTGCGGGCGGGAGAGTCGGAGCGCGCGGAGTTCAAGGAGACGGCGCGCTGGAACGTGCGGGAGAGTAAGAAGGATGCCCGGATGGAGCTCGCGATCGCGAAGACGATCGCCGCGTTCCTCAACAGCCGCGGCGGCGTGCTCGTCATCGGCGCGAACGATGCCGGTCAGGCGGTGGGACTCGACCGCGACCTCGCGACCCTGCGGACGCCCGATCACGACCGATTCGAGCTGTGGCTGCGCGACATGCTCTCCACGGCGCTCGGTCGGAACGCGGCGGCGCTGCCGCGCATCCGGTTCGTCAGCGTCGCTCCCGGCGACGCGGTCGTCTGCGCCGTGGAGTGTCCGCCGTCGCCGAAGCCGGTGTTCCTCGCAGGAAGTGGGGGTGGTGCGACGACAGAGCTCTGGATCCGGGTGGGCAACTCCACCCGGGCGCTGCCGGTCGATGAGGCCCTGGAGTACGTGCAGCGGCACTGGCGCCCGACGCTCGCGTCGGTCTTGACGGGGCGCCCCGCCGGCTGAGCCGCGCGCGGATCCTCCCCGCGCGCAGGACGCGGCGTCACTCGCGAAGGACGGTCCAGCTGCCCTCCGACACGATTCGTCCCTCGCCGCCGGTCACGGCGATCGCAGTGTCGTCGTCGATCGCGAAGGCACGGTGGCCGATGTCGGCTGCCCACTCGTGGGCACGTTCGAGGGTGTTCGACTCCCAACCCGGGTAATCCAGGTGGGGGAAGATCGAGAAGTCCACCAGGCCCAGCGTCTCGTCGCCTTCGTCGGGTCGCCACTCGACGAAGCGCGACCCGATGCGCGGGGTCAGCACCATGCTCCCCGCGCTGACGCCGACCCACACCGTATCGGTCAAGGACGGAAGGATGTCGGCGAGCCCGGACTCCCGCAGCCAGTGTGTGAGGAAGACCGCCTCACCGCCGTCGACGAGCAACGCGTCCGCCTCTCTGACCCAGGGCACCCACCGATCGCGGTCGATGCTCGGGAGTGCGGTGAGTTCCAGCATCCCGAGCGAGCGCCAGCCGAGCCCCGTGAGCGCCGATTCGCCGGGGGAGCGAGCGGCGACGGTTCGCCTCGCGGTCTGCGGCGAGCACAGGGGATGACCCCACTGGGCGGTCGGGATGACGAGCGCATCCGATTCTTCGATGGGCTTGCCGAGCATCTCGACCAGAGCGGTGCGGATCGTGGGGTTCGTCACGCCGCCGGATGTCAGGAGGAGCCTCACGATCGCACCCTACGCTCCGTCTTCCCGCCGCACGAGCTTGCCCCTGAAGCATGAAGTGTGCTTCACTGTTTCTCGAAGGGGAGTAATCCTCGCGACGCATCGACAGTACGGTCACCCGACGTGACCCGGTGCGTGGGGCGATGAACGCCGATGAGACCTTCACGACATTCGTGGAGGTTTTCTCATGTCCGTCCCGCTCTGGGCCTGGTTCGTCGTCCTCGGCGTGATCGTCGCCATGCTCGTGGTCGATCTCGTCGCCCACCGCAAAGCCCACGTGATCGGCATCCGCGAAGCAGCGGCCTGGTCGATCGTCTGGGTGCTGTCCGGCATCACCTTCGGCATCGTCGTCTGGAACTCGTGGGGTGCGGAGTTCGGTCAGCAGTACTTCGCCGGATATGTGATCGAGAAATCCCTCGCCGTCGACAACGTCTTCGTCTGGGCGATCATCTTCGCCGCCTTCGCCGTCCCGCGCGAGTACCAGCACCGGGTGCTCTTCCTCGGTGTTCTCGGAGCTCTAGTGTTCCGGGGGATCTTCATCGCCGCCGGCGCTGCGCTCATCGAGAACTTCTCGTGGATCCTCTACGTCTTCGCCGCGTTCCTCATCCTCACCGGCATCCAGATGATCCGCACCCGCAACGAGCACGTCCACCCGGAGAAGTCGCGGACGCTGAAGCTCTTCCGCCGCTTCGTGCCGATGACCGACGCCTACCACGGGCAGCGCTTCCTGATCCGCAAAGCCGGCGTGCTGGTCGCCACACCTCTTCTTGCGGTGCTCGTGCTGGTCGAGGTGACCGACATCATCTTCGCTGTCGACTCCATCCCGGCGATCTTCGCGGTCACCAGTGAACCCTTCCTCGTCTTCACCGCCAACGCGTTCGCGATCCTGGGCCTTCGGGCGATGTACTTCCTTCTCGCCGACCTCATCCACCGCTTCCGCTACCTCAAGATCGGGCTCGCGTTCGTGCTGGTCTGGGTCGGCGTGAAGATGGCCCTCCTCGACGTCGTGAAGATCCCGACCCTCGTCTCGCTCGCGGTGGTCGCGCTCATCATCGCCGTCGCCATCACCGCTTCCCTCATCGCCACCCGCGGTCAGGGGCGCCGGGAGATCGAGGTGGAGTCGGCGGGAGCCTTCCGTCTCGCGACCGAGGAGGAGATGGCCGAGCTCGAGCCGGTCTTCCGCTCGCGTCGCGCCATGGCCGGGAGCCGGCGGTGAGCGAGACCACCCGAACGCGTCGGCCCCGCGCGGCTCTCCTCATCGCCCTCCCGGCCTTCGGGCTCGTCGCTCTGCTGATGCTCCCCTTCGTCAGCGCACCGTCGAGCAGATGTGGCAATCCGTTCGGGTGCGGCAGCGTGCGAAACGCCGGGGAGTCAGACCTCACCGTTGTCGCTTTCCTGGCCGACGGCACGGAGCGTGCCACCTACGCCATCGCACCGGATTCCCGCGATCTGCTGCTCGGAGTCACGAACGAGATCCTGGTGCCCGAGGCGTCCTGCCTCACGGTCCACGGCGGACCTTTCTGGTCGGACCGGACGGTGGTGCAGACCGCCGGCGACCCGGCGCGAGTGCCGATCGATCACTGGGGCGCGCGGGTCGACCTGCAGGGCGGCGCCTGCGCCGGCTGACGAGGGATCGATCGACGACGGCGGCCCGGGTTGGCATCCCGTCACCCGGGCCGTCACAATCGTGTGATGGCGAGCGGCGGAGCGTGGACATTCCTCACCCACCACGCGCACGTCCTCGTCGCCGTCGCCGACAACAACGACGTCACCCTCGCCGAGATCGCCCGCATCGTGGGGATCTCCGAGCGGTCAGCGGTGACGATCCTCAACGACCTCGTCGCCGAGGGCTACGTCGAACGCGAGCGTCGCGGGCGTCGCAACCACTACACGGTGCGTTCGAGACGACCCCTGCGGCATCCTTCGAATGCCGGTCATACGATCGGCGACCTGATCGGCGCTCTCAGCCGAGTCTCGATCAGCAGCGCATAGCCTGAAACGGTGTTCGACAGTCCGTTGTCCGCCTCGGCCTACGAGGTGCTGCAGGTCGACCCCGCCGCCGATGACGAGACGCTGCGCCGCGCCTACCGCCTGCGGCTGCGGCAGACCCACCCCGACACCGGGGGCGATGCGGCGGTGTTCGTCCAGGTGCAGCGCGCCTGGGAACTCGTCGGCACCGCCGAGGCCCGCGCCGCCTACGACCGCGGGCACGGCTTCGGCGCCGAACCGGCACCGGAATGGTCGGGATGGCGCCCGCCGGCGCCCCGCGCCGACACGCGTCCCCGCGCCCGGTCGTACGGGCACCCGGGGGGATGGCGTCGCGAGCGATACCTGACCCTGGTCCGCGAGTGGGTCGGACGTGGTGTCACCGTGGACGATCCCTACGACCCGGCGCTCGTCCGCTCCGCGCCCCACCACCTGCGCCGGCTGCTGGCCGACGCCCTCGCCGAGGAGGAGACCGCCCGCACCGTCGCCGACCTCGGCATGGGCTACACCGTGTGGCACGACGTCGCCGCCTCCGGTCGCGATGGCGACCCCGACGTCAAGCTCGACCACATCGTGCTGGGCCCGAGCGGGCTGTTCGGGATCCTCTCCGAGGACTTCGGGGGACCGGTCGGGGTCCGCCGAGGCGAGATCGTCGGCGACGGCATCCCCGAGGGATCCGTCGCGGGATTGCTGTCGCGGATGCGGGTGGTCTCCCGCGCCGCGAGGGTGAAGTTCACCGGGGCCGTCGTGGTGCTCCCCGACGAGGACGTCACCGAGATGATCCAGGAGCTCGGCAAGGTCAAGGGCGTCCCCGTGGCGCTCGTCTCGCGAAGTGCCCTGGCCACGGTGCTGCGTCGAGGGCTGCCCGGCGCGCGCGCCATCGGCGGCACGGAACTGTTCGAGATCCGCACACGGCTCCAGCACACGGCACAGTTCGTCTAGGCCGATTCGCCTGGGACGATGCCCCGGAGCCGCGACGCCGCCGCGCTCAGCCGGTCAGGCCGAACAGCTCCAGCGGGTGGGTGAGTCGCCACCAGAACGACGGATCCTCGACGTCCTGCGCGAGCTCGAGCCCGACCACGCTGTCATCGAGCGCACCGGTCGCGGTGAGCGCGCCGACGGTTTCGCCCTCGGCGCGCGCGTCGTCGAGGTCGAAGGTCGACTCCACGGTCGCCGATCCTCCGTTCCACGCGATCACCGTGGCATCCGCCGCCGTCACGACGGGAACGTCCTCGCCCCACGCGGTTCGCACATACCCGGCCGTCGTCCCGGCCGGTACCGCGACCGTCGGCTGCAGTTCGGCCTCGAGCTGCGTGTACAGGGCGCGGGATGCCGCGAGGCGCGCCTCGTCGTCGGGCTGACCCAGGACGGCGGCGTAGAGGGTGATCGGGGTCTCGGCGACGGTGATGTTCTTCGCCGACAGCAGACTCCAGCGATCGAGCGTGCCGGTCTTGATGCCGACCACTCCGGGGTCGGCGAGAAGTCCGTTGGTGTTGGTCACGAGCCCGGCGCCGGGAAGTTCGACGGCCTGCTTGGCGACGATCTCGGCGACGACCGGGTTCGCGAGGGCGCGCTGGGCGAGCGGGATGAGGGCGTCGGGGCTGGCGCTGTTGCGCTCGTCGATGCCGGTGGGTTCGACGATCGTGATCCCGTCGATCCCGTGTCGGTCGAGCCAGCTCGCCGCCGCGTTGGCGAAGACCGCGTCGGTGGGGTACAGGTACGACGCGAGGCGGTCGGCGTAGTTGTTCGCCGATCCGATGAGGATGCCCTCGAGCATCTGATACATCGAAAGAGTGCCTCCGACGGGAACGTCGAGGGCGGACTCGCCGCCGGCCAGGTAGTCCCAGTACTCGTCGCTGTCGCGACCGGTGAAGCGGAACTCCGGACCCGGCTCGCCGGGGCCGAGCTGGAGCTCGTCGAGGACGACGAGTGCGGTCACGACCTTGGTGATGCTCGCGATGGCGTCGCGGTCGGCGCTGGATGCCACCGGCCCTCCGATGCCCTCGACGGCGACCGCAGCGCTTCCCTCAGCGGGCCAGACCGGCGCCGCCGCGGGCGCCGCGGCGGGGAGCACCTGCACGGCTTCGACCTCGGGGGCTACGGCGTAGAGGGGCCAGAGCCCGGTGGTGGCGGCGTAGCCGCCGATGAGACCGAGGATCACCGCGGCGGGAAGCAGCACGCCCGGACGGAGGATCGAGCGGCGCGGAGCGCCGGCGAGCAGGTCGGGCCCCACCGGCACGTACGGCACGCCCCCGCCGGAGAGGTCGGTGAACCCTGGGGGGCGGGCGAGGATCGCGGACTCGTCGACCCAGGTGAGCGCGGTGGGATGCCGCGACGCGGCGACGATCGACGGCTCGGCAAAGCTCGATCTCGTCGGTGACGGGGCGGCATCGCCCTCGGGTGCGGTCAGCACTCCGGCATGAGACGGCGACTCCGCAGCATCGGACTCCCCCTGGTGCCGGCGCAAGGCGCGACGCGTGAGGGGGTGCCGGTCGTCCTCCGCCATTCGCCTACGCTACAACGCCGACGGCGATATGATGATCGCCGATACCACGGGAGTCCGGCGAGCCGGGCTGAGAGGGAGCGAATCGCGCTCCGACCGTCGAACCTGATCTGGGTCATGCCAGCGCAGGAAGGAGTACTGATGCATACGCACACGTCCACGACCGGGTCCGCCCCGTCGACCACCGGCGCCGGAGGCGGCCACCGCTTCCGGTGGCGCGTCATCGACATCGTCATCGCGAGCGTCCTCGGGGTCGCGGCGGGTCTGGTGTTCCTGCTGTGGAACATCGCCTACCTCGGGCCGAGCAACGTTCTGAGTCCGCTGCTTCCGGGTCTCCAGGGCCTTCTCGACGGCCCGTGGCTGTTCGCCGGAGTGCTCGGAGCGCTCATCATCCGCAAGCCCGGCGCGGCGATCTACACCGAGACGCTCGCGGCGGTCGTCTCGGCCCTCGTCGGCAACACCTGGGGCGGCTTCCTCACGATCGAGGCAGGGCTCGTCCAGGGCCTCGGCGCCGAGCTCATCTTCCTGCTGTTCTTCTACCGGCGCTGGAGCCTCCCGGTCGCCGTGCTCGCCGGCATGGGCGCGGCGCTCGCCGGCGGCATCAACAACCTGATCCTCTGGTACCCGGGCTCGGGGGGCCTCTTCATCACGGTGTACCTCGCCAGCACGCTCGTCTCGGGGGCGCTCATCGCCGGGGCGCTGTCGTGGGTGCTCGCACGGGGCCTCGCCGCCACCGGCGCACTCGACCGCTTCGCGATGGGGCGCGAGGCGCGCGCCCGCGTCTAGACCGGTGGACTCGACCGGTACACGTCCGGGGGCGCTGGAGGCGCGCAGCTGGGGGTGGCGACACGCCTCGCGTCGCGCGTGGGCGCTGAACGACGTCACGGTGCGCATCCATCCGGGGGAACGCGTGCTCGTGCTCGGCGCGTCGGGGGCGGGCAAGTCGACCCTCCTGCACGGGTTCGCCGGCGTGCTCGGCGAGGGGGAGGACGGCGAGCGGGCCGGCGAGCTCCTCATCGACGGGGCGCCGGCGGCCCAGGCCCGCGGGCGGGCGGGACTGGTGCTCCAGGACCCCGACGCCCAGGTGATCCTCGCCCGCGTCGGCGACGACGTCGCCTTCGGCTGCGAGAACCTCGGCGTCCCGCGCGCGGAGATCTGGCCGCGCGTGCGGGCGGCCCTCGACGCCGTCGGGCTCGACGTCCCCCTCGACCGCCCGACCAAGGCGCTCTCGGGTGGGCAGAAGCAGCGGCTCGCGCTCGCCGGGGCGCTGGCGATGCGTCCCGGCATCCTGTTGCTGGATGAGCCGACCGCCAACCTCGACCCGCTGGGCGTGGTCGAGGTGCGCGACGCCGTCGCCCGCGTCGCGGCCGAGACCGGGATGACGCTGGTCGTGGTCGAACACCGGGTCGAGGCGTGGCTCGGGGTCGTGGATCGGGTGATCGTGCTGGGTGGTGCCGGTGCGGGCGCGGGGGGAGTCATCGCCGACGGCGCACCCGACGAGGTGCTGCGCCGCGACGGCGCGGCGCTCGCCGCGCAGGGGGTCTGGGTGCCCGGTCGGCCGCCGCGCCATCCGGCGCCGGCGTCCCTGCCGCCCGGTCGCACGCTCCTGGAGGCCCACGACCTCGCAGTCGCACGCGTGCGCGACACCCCCGTGGCCCGTGTGGAGCGGGCCACCGTGCGGGAGCGCGGCGTGCTGGCCGTCACCGGACCGAACGGCGTGGGCAAGTCCACGCTCGGGTTGACGCTCGCGGGACTTCTGCCCGCGGCATCCGGTGCTCTTCTGGCGACCGAGACGCTCTCCGACGGAGCGGGGCCGACGCCGATCCGGTGGAGTTCGCGGGCGCTTCTCACCCGCATCGGCACGGTGTTCCAGGAGCCCGAGCATCAGCTCCTCACGCGCACCGTGCGCGACGAGCTCGCCGTCGGGCCGCGTGCGCTCGGCATGGCCGAGCCCGACGTCGAGGCGCGGGTCGACGACCTGCTGCGGCGGCTGAGGCTCGACCACCTCGGCGCCGCCAACCCGTACACCCTCTCGGGCGGTGAGAAGCGCCGCCTGACGGTCGCGGCGGCGATCGCGACGCGGCCGCGCGTGCTCGTCCTCGACGAGCCGACCTTCGGGCAGGACGCCCGCACCTGGAGCGAGCTCGTCGCGTTGCTTGCAGAGCTCCGCGACGCCGGGACGGCGATCGTCGCGATCACGCACGACCGCGAGGTGGTGCGCGCGCTCGGCGCCGACGAACTGGAGATGGGGGCGGTCGGATGACGCTCGAGCGCACCCGCGCGCGCACCGGCCCGGTCGCCGCGATCAACCCCGTCGCCAAGCTCGGCGCGGCGGCACTTCTGACCGTGCCGCTCGTGCTGACCCTCGACCCGGTGTCGGCGGGGGTGGCCCTGCTGCTCGAGTTCGCGCTGTTCCCGTTCGCAGGCCTCGGCTGGCGCGAGTTCTGGCGGCGCACGTGGCCGGTGTGGCTCGCCGCACCCCTCACGGCGCTGACGATCGCGCTCTACGGCGAGACGTCGGGACGGGTGCTGCTGGAGCTGTTCGTCGTCCGCGTCAGCGAAGGGTCGCTCGAGCTGGCGTTCGCCACGATGCTGCGCGTGCTCGCCATCGCGCTGCCCTCGGTCGTGCTGTTCGTCACCGTCGACCCCACCGACCTCGCCGACGGGCTCGGCCAGGTGCTGCGGCTGCCCTCGCGCTTCGTGCTCGGGGCGCTCGCGGGGCTGCGCATGGTAGGGCTGTTCCTCGACGACTGGCGGGCGCTCGAGCTCGCGCGCCGCGCGCGCGGCGTGGCCGACCGCGGCCGGGTGCGCCGATTCCTCGGCATGGCCTTCGCGCTGCTCGTGCTGTCGCTCCGCCGCGGGGCGACGCTCGCCACGGCGATGGAAGCCCGGGGCTTCGGCGCGCCGGGCCGCCGCACCTGGGCCCGGGAATCGACGTTCGGCCCACGCGAGTGGGCGCTGCTGGCCGTGGGCGCCGCCGTCGGAGGGATCGCCGTCGCCGCGGCCGTGCTCGCCGGGACGTGGAACCTCATCCTCGGCCCGTCCTGACCCTGCGGCCGCGCGGCCGGTGTCAGCCCGCGTCGACCCTCAGGTACTCCTCGCGGAGCGCGGGGTAATACGCGCTCCACTCGATCTCGGCGACGTCGCGCCCCTCGCGCGCCGCGACGAGCCGGTCGAGGTAGTACTCCCAGCCGGGGCCGATCGAGCCGACGTCCTCACCGCCGTCCAGCCGCTGGCCGAACGAGAGCAGGGTCTCGCCCTCGTCCTCCCTGAGCTCGAACCACAGGTGCCAGGTCCCTTCGCCGACAGCGGTGTCGGCGACGAGCCGCCGTGGCTTGTCGCACTCGCGGATGGTGAAGGTCTCGGCCGGCACATTCTCACCCTCGGCGGTCATGCGGAACATCACCTGCCCGTCGGCCGGGTCGCCCTCCCACGTGCCGATCCACCGCTCGAGCCGGTCGGCGTCGGTCAGGTCGCGCCACACCTTCTTCGCCGAGGCGGTGAACGTCCTCCGCAGCACCAGGTGGCGCTCATCGTCGATGGTCTCGACCGTTCCGGTCACCCGCGGGGTATCTGTCATGTCGCGTTCCACAGCTCTCGGTAGTACGTCATCCGACTCCGGTCCGGGGCGATGCCGTAGGCCTCGAGCAGAGTCTCGGTCCATCCTGGCCCATAGTTCCACTCCAGGCTCATCGCGGCGACGGCGATGTCGGCCCAGCGGTCGGCGACGCCGAGCGCGCCGAGATCGACGTGCCCCGAGACGGTCCCCTCGTCGGTGAGCACCGTGTTGGGGCTGCAGGCGTCGCCGTGGCAGACCACGAGGTCCTCCTCGTCGGGTGCCTCCCGCAGAGGCTCGGGCACACGGATGCCGCGGCGCGCCGCCCCCGCGAGACGATCGGCGACCCGCCACGAGAACGGGCAGTCGGTCACGGGGAGCCGGTCGTGGAGCGATCGGAGGCCCACCCCGATCGCCGACACGGCGATCCCGGGTGCCGCGATCCACCGCGGCGCGACGGCACTCTCGCCCGGGAGAGCCTCGGTGACGAGCCACTCCTCGTCGTCATCTCCGCCCCGCGCGATCACTCTCGGCACCGGTGTGAATGCGGCCGCCCACACCAGGCGCTCCGCCTCCCCCTCGACGGTGGTCTCGGCGTTTCTCGGTCCCCACTTCACGTAGCGGATGCCGGCGGCCCCGGTCGCGCGGAAGGTCAGCCCACCCAGTCCGTTCCGCCAGACGGGTATCAGGTCGTCAGAGCCGGCGAGATGGCGCACCCGCGTGGGCACCACCACCTCGTCCGTCGGAATCGACACGCGAGCCACCCTAGCCCGGCGGGGTTTGGTACCCTGGTACCCGCAACAAGGGGAGTACTCCCGTTTGCGGCGTGCCCGTCAATACGAATCCGATGCAGCGTTCCGGGCCGCCGACCCACTCTGGGCGGAGGAGACCTTGGGCGGTACGACGCCTGCCCTCACTCTTGGAGCATTTTCCGTGGACATCACTCCTCTCGTCTGGATCATCACGATCGCGGTCACCATCGCGTTCTTCATCTACGAGTTCTTCGCCCATGTGCGAAAGCCCCACGAGCCGAGCATCGGCGAGTCGGCCCGCTGGTCGGCCTTCTACATCGGCCTCGCCCTCATCTTCGGCGTCGTCATCGGCATGGTCTGGGGTTGGGACTTCGGTGGCGAGTACTACGCCGGCTACCTCACCGAGAAGGCGCTGTCGATCGACAACCTCTTCGTCTTCCTCATCGTCATGACCGGGTTCGCGGTGCCGAAGATCTATCAGCAGAAGGTGCTGATGATCGGCATCGTGATCGCGCTGGTCATGCGTGGAGCGTTCATCGCGGTCGGTGCGGCCCTCATCGAGAACTTCTCGTGGATCTTCTACATCTTCGGGGCGCTGCTGCTGTTCCTGGCCTACCGACAGGCGTTCTCGCACGGCGAGTCCGACCCCGCCAACGGCAAGTTCATGACGTTCGTGCGTCGTCACCTGCCGGTCAGCGACGAGTACAACGGCGACAAGCTGACCGTCAAGAAGGACGGTCGTCGGTTCGTCACCCCGATGCTGCTCGTCATCGTCGCGATCGGGTTCGTCGACCTCATCTTCGCCGTCGACTCGATCCCCGCGATCTACGGTCTGACCGAGGAGGCGTACATCGTCTTCGTCGCCAACGCATTCGCCCTGATGGGTCTGCGTCAGCTGTACTTCCTCATCGGCGGTCTGCTGGAGCGCCTGGTCTACCTCGCACAGGGTCTCGCGGTCATCCTCGCCTTCATCGGCGTGAAACTCGTCTTCCACGCTCTCCACGTCAACGAGCTGCCCTTCATCAACGGCGGCGAGCCGCTGCTGTGGGTTCCCGAGATCCCGATCTGGCTGTCGCTGCTCTTCATCGCCGGCACGATCACGGTGGCGACGATCGCGAGCCTCATCAAGACCCGCAACGACCGCGAGGCGAAGGACCGTGAGCAGATCGAGGGCGAGCCGGTCGTCGTCGCGAAGGACGAGTCGCGCGGCTCGTGACGTCTCGGCGAACCCGTTAGCCTGGTGTCAGCGATACGGCGGTGACACTCAGTCCCATGGAGACTGACACGCCGTGTCGCTGACAGGCGGAACGGTTCGAAGGGGAACGGCATGGAGATCTCGGGCGCAGCAGCCCTCGTCACCGGCGGCGCGAGCGGGCTCGGCCTCGCCACCGCCGACAGACTCGCCCGCGCGGGTGCCGTCGTGACCATCGTCGATCTGCCCTCATCGCCCGGAGCCGAGGCCGCGGCCGGCTTCGGTGGGGCCTTCGCCCCCGCCGATGTCACCGACCCCGAGCAGGTCGCCGCCGCGGTCGCCACGGCGGCGAGCACAGGACCGCTGCGCATCGTCGTGAACTGCGCCGGGATCGCCCCGCCGGCCAAGGTGCTCGACCGTGACGGCCGGCCCACGCCCCTGGCCGACTTCGAACGCCTCATCCGGGTGAACCTCATCGGCACGTACAACGTGATCGCGCAGGGCTCCGCGGCCATCGCCCGCACCGAGCCCACCGCCTCCGGAGACCGGGGCGTCATCGTCAACACCGCCAGCGTCGCCGCCTTCGACGGGCAGATCGGTCAGCCGGCCTATGCGGCGAGCAAGGGAGGCGTGCACGCCATGACCCTTCCGATCGCGCGCGAACTGGCCCGCCACGCCATCCGGGTCGTCACGATCGCCCCCGGCATCATGGAGACCCCGATGCTGAAGGGCCTGCCGCAGGCGGCTCAGGACTCGCTCGGCGAACAGGTGCCCTACCCCGCGCGCCTTGGAAGGCCCGACGAATACGCCTCCCTGGTGCAGCAGATCGTCGAGAACGGCTACCTCAACGGCGAGACGATCCGCCTCGACGGCGCGATCCGGATGGCTCCCCGATGACCGGCGTCGCCGAGGACAGCATCCTCCTCGCCGTCGCGGACGACGGCCTCGCCCGGGTCACCTTCAACCGCCCCGCGCGGTTGAACGCGATGGACTTCGCGATGGCCGAACGCTGGCGCGAGATCGCCCACCGGGTGGCCGACGACCCCGCGATCGGCGCGGTGATCCTGGATGCCGCGGGGCCCGCCTTCTGCGCGGGCGGCGACGTGGTGGCGATGTCGACCAGCGGGGCTTCCGGTGACGACGTCACCGCCAGCGCCCACGTGATCCACGACGGCATCCGCACCCTTGCTCTGTCGGACACACCCATCGTCGCCGCCGTGCAGGGCGCCGTGGCCGGCGGGGGCCTCGGGCTCATGCTCACCGCCGACTACATCGTGGCCACCGACGCGGCGCGCTTCGTCAGCCGCTACGCCAACATCGGGCTCACCCCCGACCTCGGGGTGACGACGCTGCTGCCGGCGGCGGTCGGCCAACGGCGTGCCCTGCAGCTGCTGCTCCAGGACCGCACGCTCACTGCGGAGGAGGCCCTCAACTGGGGTCTCGTCGCCGAGGTCGTGCCCGCCGCCGAGCTGGCCGCCCGGGCCGAGGCGATCGCCCGCACCTGGATCGACGGCGCGACCGCAGCCTTCGGGCAGGCCAAGCGCCTGGTCCGGCAGGGGGCGGATCGCCCCTTCGAGGCGAACCTCGACGACGAGGCCGCCACGATCGGCGCCCGGTTCGCCACCGACGAGGCGCGCACCCGCGTCGCGGCCTTCGCCGCAGCATCCCGTTCACGATCCCGCTCGGAGGAGACCCGATGACCCTCGCCGGAAAGACCATCCTCATCTCGGGCGGCAGCCGCGGGATCGGCCTCGCGATCGCGCTGCGCGCGGCGCGCGACGGCGCGAACATCGCGCTGCTGGCCAAGACCGACACCCCGCACCCGAAGCTCGAGGGAACCGTGCACACCGCGGCGGCCGCGATCGAAGAGGCCGGCGGGCGGGCTTTGCCGATCGTCGGCGACGTGCGTAACGACGATGACATCACCGAGGCGGTGCTGAAGACCCAGGGCGAGTTCGACGGCATCGACATCGTGATCAACAACGCCAGCGTGATCGACCTGTCGCCCTCGCTCGACCTCGCGGCGAAGAAGTACGACCTCATGCAGGACGTCAACGTCCGTGGCACCTTCATGCTCTCGCGGGCGGCGGCGCCGATTCTGCGCGAGGCGGCCAACCCCCACATCCTGTCGCTCTCGCCGCCGTTGAACCTCAGCCCGCGCTGGCTCGGCGCGCACACCGGCTACACGCTGGCGAAGTACGGCATGACGATGGCGACCCTCGGCTTCGCCGCGGAGTTCGCCGAGGCGGGGATCGCGGCGAACACGCTGTGGCCGCGTACCACGATCGCCACGGCCGCGGTGCAGTTCGCCCTCGGGGGAGACCGGATGATGCGGGCCAGCCGCACGCCCGAGATCTACGCCGACGCCGCGTACGAGGTGCTGACGAAGCCGTCGCGGGACTACACCGGACAGACGCTCATCGTCGAAGACGTGCTCGAAGCCGCCGGTGTGACCGACTTCTCGCGCTACGCGGCGGTGCCGGGAACCCCCGACTCCGAGCTCTTCCCCGACATCTTCCTCGACTGACGCGTCGCTGCGACGATCTCGTCGGCGGCGCGCTCTCCCGAGCGCACGGCGCCCTCCATGTAACCCGACCACTCGGTCGCCGTCTCGGTGCCGGCCCAGTGCACGTGGCCTCGCGGATGGAAGGACACCGGTGGGACCGACGAGCCGGGCGACGGAATCGAGCTGTAGCCGCCGCGGATCCACGGGTCGTCGGTCCAGTCCTTCCCCACGACATCGAGGGGGCGCAACGTCTCGTCGCCGAGCACGGGGACGAGTGCCTCGAGAACGCGGCGGTGGCGGACCGCATCGGAGAGCCCGCGGAGGTGATCGGCATCCCGTCCGGCGGCGATGAAACAGAGGCGCCCTCCGCCGCTCGGCGGGGAGATGTCGGTGGCCAAGCCGGCCGGCCCGTGGGGGAGGAGGACCGTGCCGGACAGGCCGCGATCTCGCCAGAAGGGCCGCTCATAGTGCGCGATCACCTTCACGATGCGCCCGCGCCGCTGCGAGGCGAGCCAACGAGCCAGGTCGGGATCCGGCGGAGGCGACAGGGCGATGTCGCGACCGAGGGAGGGGGGAACGGCGACGAGCGCTCGGCGCGCGCGGACGGCACCGGTCGCCGCTTCGACGACCACCCCCGTCGCGGTGTCGTCGATCCGATGCACCGGAGAATGGAGCCGCACGTCGAGGCCGGCGGCCATGCGCGCCACGAGGGTACCGGCGCCTTCGAGGATGAGATCCTGCTGCGCGCCTCCGTCGAAGCCGAGCACCGACCCCAGTCCGCCTGATGACGCCACACTCTCGATCAGCACGAGTAGTGAGATCTCGGAGGGCTCGACGCAGAACACCTCCCGGAGCGCAGCCGCCGCCAGGTCACGGGCGCCGCGGTGGGGGATCCGCGTCGCGATCCACTCGGCGACGGTCCGCTGATCGAGGGCGTCGATCAGCGCGCGCCGGGGAGCGGTAGAGAGTCGCCGCCGCCAGTTCGCCAGGTCGAGGACGGCTGGAATCATCGCCAGGCCGCCGACGATCAGTGAGGCATCCGGCACCGGTCCAAAACGTCGCGTGCGACCGTGCCCATCGACGACGACCGCGCGGCCGCTGGTGAAGGACGGATAGTCCGTGAGGCCGTGCTCTCGCAGGAGTGCGTTCATCCGGGTCTGCGACGGACCGATCCACTGCCCGCCGAGGTCGACCGTTCCGCCTGCGAGCTGCGTCGTCTGCGCGCGTCCACCGACGCGGCCCGACGCTTCGAGCACGACCACTCGATGACCTCGATCGTGAAGTCGCCGGGCGGCGCTGATTCCGGCGAAGCCGGCGCCCACAACCGCGACATCCCACATGCCAACCCCTTCCGCAGGTTATACAACAAGCGTTGTAAAACAAGCGTTGCACGAAAATGAGCCGACGTGCAAGAGTGACGTATGCCGAAAGTCGTCGACGCAGCGACCCGTCGCCGGGAGATTCACTCCGCGGCCTGCGCGCTCGCCGTGGAGGCGGGTTTCGCCGGCGTGACCATCCGCGCCGTCGCCGCACGGATGGGGGCGTCGACGAGCGTCGTCACGCACTATTTCCCCAGTCGCGAAGAGCTGGTCTCTTCCGCCCTCGATCAAGCCCTCGATCGTTTCTGGCAGGGCCTTCCCACCGCCCCACCCCCCACCGGGGGACCGATGGGAATCCAGGCCTTCGTGGAGCACGCCGTATTCTCCTCTGCGCCGGAACTGCGCGACGTGTGGATGCGTGCCGTCGTCGATGCGCCGGGCGACCCCGTCGTCCGTGCCTCGCTCGACCGCTTCGACCGCCGGTGGGACGCCACGGTGTCGACCCTCGTCGATGCATTAGCCCTCGACGAGGCCGCCACCCGGTTGCTCATCGATCAACTCGACATCATCGTGTCCGGTGCGGTGACGACCGGCGTCGAAGGCGTCCCCGACGCCGACCGTCGCGCGGCGGTGTCGTCGCTGCTCGCCCATCTGCTCGTGCGGGGGTCGGGGTGAATCCGTGTCGTTCTCAGGCGAGGGGTTTGCGGAGGAACACCTGGTCGCTGCCGTGACCTGGCACCCGCTGCGTCTCGCGGTAGCCCTCGCGCTCGTAGAGGCGGAGGTTCGCCTCGCTCAGCGACCCCGTGAAGAGCTCCGACTCGGTCGCGCCGGCCGCGCGGCCCCGCTCCTCGAGAGCCTCGAGGAGTCGCGAGCCGACGCCCTCGCCCTGCACGTCGGGGGCGATGGAGATCCGCCCGATGAGGAGCAGCCCGTCATCCACGCGTGCGCGGGCGGCGCCCACCATCCGGTGACCCACGTGCGCGACGCAGCCGAGATTCTCGGCGAGCTCATGCTCGACCTCTTCGAGGGTCTGCGTGAACGGCGGCATCTCGACGCTCCCGTAGATGAGCGCTTCCGACACGAACGCCGCGCGCTGGAGCGTCAGCACCTCGCCGGCGTCGGACGGACGGATGTCGCGGATCTGCAGCTCACTCACGCTCCCACGGTACGCCGCGTCGTCATCGCTTTCTGAGCGACCTGACCGCTGTGACCGCGTCCGTCGCCACAACCCGTCGATTTCTGCGATGTGGAACGCGTTCAGCGGACACTTTTCGACGGGTCGTGACCGCGCCTCGCCCCCCGACGGGCCGCGGAGGCAGGTTTCGCCCAGGAGGCCCCCGGTACCCTGGGACGGTGACCGAGAATCCTCCTGCCCGCGGCACCGCTGGGCCCGTCCGCCAGGTGCGGCCCCGCACCGAGGGGTGGAAGCAGCAGAAGGATGCCGACGGCCGCCCGCTCCTGCAGTTCGCCAGCCCCAAACGGGGTAAGCCCCCGGTGCACCTGGCCGACCTCACCGCCGAAGAGCGCGCCGCCAAGGTGACCGAGCTCGGCCTCCCCGCGTTCCGCGCCAAGCAGCTCGAGACCCACTATTTCCGCCATTACACGAGTGACCCCGGCGAGATGACCGACCTCCCGGCATCCGTCCGTGACGACCTCGTCGCCGGGCTCCTGCCGCCGCTTCTCACCGAGGTGCGCCGCCTGCAGACCGACCGGGGCGACACGATCAAGTTCCTCTGGAAGCTCCACGACGGTGCGCTCGTGGAGTCGGTGCTCATGCGCTACCCCGGCCGCATCACGCTGTGCGTGTCGAGCCAGGCCGGATGCGGCATGAACTGCCCGTTCTGCGCCACCGGCCAGGCGGGTCTCACCCGCAACATGTCGGCGGCCGAGATCGTCGACCAGATCGTGCGGGCCAACCGCCTCATCCGCGAGGGCGGGCTCGGCAAGCCCGACCACCCCGACGAGCGCGTCACCAACATCGTCTTCATGGGCATGGGCGAGCCGCTGGCCAACTACGCACGGGTCATGCAGGCGGTGCGCGTCATGATCGACCCGCAGCGCGGGCTCGGCATGAGCGCGCGTGGCATCACGGTGTCGACGGTGGGACTCGTGCCGGCGATCCGGAAGCTCTCGGCCGAAGAGATCCCCGTCACCTTCGCCCTGTCGCTCCACGCACCCGACGACCACCTGCGCGACGAGCTGATCCCGGTGAACTCGAAGTGGAAGGTCGATGAGGCCCTCGACGCCGCCCGCGAGTACTTCGACAAGACCGGGCGCCGCGTCTCGATCGAGTACGCCCTCATCAAGGACATGAACGATCACGCCTGGCGCGCAGATCTGCTGGCCGAGAAGCTCAACGCCCGCGGTCGCGGCTGGGTGCATGTGAACCCGATTCCGCTGAACCCCACGCCGGGGTCGGTCTGGACCGCGTCGGAGCGGAGCGTGCAGAACGAGTTCGTGCGGCGCTTGAACGCCGCGGGCATTCCGACCACCCTCCGCGACACGCGCGGCAAGGAGATCGACGGCGCCTGCGGACAGCTCGTGGCCACCGAGGCGGATGTCGCGGCGGCGGCCTCCAGCTGATCGGCGACCCGACAGATTGTCCTCGAAGGCCGCGAGATACGGCATGGTCGGAGTATGACGAGTGTTGTCGAGGTCGAAGACCTCACCAAGACCTACCGCGGCGGCTTCCAGGCGCTGAAGGGCGTGAGCTTCGACATCCGCCGTGGCGAGACCTTCGCGCTCCTCGGCCCCAACGGCGCCGGCAAGAGCACGACCATCGAGATCCTCGAGGGGTACCGCGACCGCTCGGGTGGCGAGGTGCGGGTGTTGAAGGTCGACCCGCGCCAGGGGGATCTCCGCTGGCGGTCGCGGCTGGGCATCGTGCTGCAGAGCACGGGGGAGGCGCCGTCGGCGAGCGTGAAGGAGCTGCTGTCGCACTTCGCATCGTTCTACCCGCGGGCGCGGAAGGTCGACGAGGTCATCGAGGCGGTCGGGCTCTCCGAGAAGGCGAAGACCTCGGTGCGCAAGCTCTCCGGTGGTCAGCGTCGGCGTGTCGATGTGGCCCTCGGCATCATCGGGTCGCCCGAACTGCTCTTCCTCGATGAGCCGACCACCGGGTTCGACCCCGAAGCCCGGCGGGTGTTCTGGGAGCTCATCCGGGGGCTCCAGCGCGAGGGAACGACCATCCTGTTGACCACCCACTACCTCGATGAGGCCGCCGAGCTCTCCGAGCGCGCGGCGATCGTCGTGGGCGGCAAGCTCGCCTCGCTCGGTCCGGTCGGTGAGCTCGGCGGGGCCGAGGCGCGCATCCCGATCGTGCGGTGGCGCCAAGACGGCCGAGTCCGCGAGGAGCGCACCGAGCATCCGGGACGCGTGGTCGCCGACCTCTACGACGCGCTCGGTGCCGAGCCCGAGGGGCTCGAGATCGTGCGACCGAGCCTCGAAGACGTCTATCTGTCGTTCGTGGAGGGCGAAGCGGGCGACGACGCCGCGCCCGAGCCCGGAGGCGACACCGAGACCGTCACGGAGGTGACCCGATGAGCACCACCCGCGCATCGCACAAGGTGTCGTTCGGGCCGAGCCGTACCATCCGCCTGGGCCTTCGCCGCATCGCCTTCGAGGTGCGCGCCTACTTCCGCCAGGGCGACTCGGTGTTTTTCACCTTCCTCTTCCCGGTGCTGTTCCTGTTCATCTTCGCGGTGGCCTTCAGCAGCAGCACCTTCGGTCCGCCCACCGACGAGGTCACCGCCGCCGGGTATTACCTCCCCGCCATGCTCGCCGCGGGCCTGCTGCTCTCGGGCACGCAGCTGCTGGCGATCGACATCGCCATGGAACGCAGCGACGGCACCCTCAAGCGCCTGGGGGGCATGCCCCTCTCACCGGTGTCGTACTTCATCGGCAAGCTCGGCCAGGTGCTGGTGACCGGGGTGTTCCAGGCTGCTCTGCTGCTCGTGATCGCCGCGGTGTTCTTCGGCGTCACCCTCCCCACCGACCCCGAGCGTTGGCTGACCTTCGCCTGGGTGTTCCTCCTCGGTGCCATCACCTGCGGTGTTCTGGGGATCGCCCTCAGCGCCCTTCCGCGCAGCGGCCGGAGCGCCACCGCGGTCGTCATCCCGATCGTGCTGGTGCTGCAGTTCATCTCCGGTGTCTTCATCCCCTTCGACACGCTGCCGGAGTGGCTTCAAAACTTCGCCGGGATCTTCCCGCTGAAGTGGATCGCGCAGGGGATGCGCTCGGTGTTCCTCCCCGAGGTCTTCGCCGACGCCGAGCCGGGCGGATCGTGGCAGCACCAGGAGACCCTCATCGCGCTCCTCATCTGGCTGGTGGTGGGTCTGATCCTCGCCCGACTGACCTTCCGGTGGATTCGCAAGGACGGCTGAGCGTCCCGCCTGACACCGCCCGCCAGCACTGACACAATCGACCTATGCCGGCCTGGGTGATCGTAGGTCTCCTCGCGATCGTGTTCGCGCTCATCGCGACGTGGGTGGCGCGTCGCCTCCTCGACCGGCGGATCGGCGAGATCCGGGCGCTCATCCTCTCCGTGCTCGTCTTCCTCATCAGCGCGCCGGTGGCGCTGTGGATGCTGCAGCGCTCGGGCGTCCTCGACGCCGACTTCGCGTTCGCCGTCCAGGGGTTCATCGCCCTGGCGTTCCTCGCCCTGACGCTCGGGTGGATGCTCGCGATCGTCGTCGCCGTCATCATGGCCGTGGAGTTCCTCTGGCCCTCCCGCGGCTTCCGCAACCCTGTCACGGCCTTCCGCCAAGCCCTCCGGCGACGCGACCGCGCTCGCCGTTACGCGCAGATCGTCGCGATCGGGTCACGACACGGGCTGGGGCTCTACCAGCGTCATCGTCGCGGCGACGGCGACGATCTGCCGACAGCCCTCGTCGCTGCTCTCAACCAGGCGGGGGTGACGTTCGTCAAGCTCGGGCAGACCCTGTCCACCCGCGAGGACGTGCTTCCGCCCGAGTTCGTGCGCGCCCTGTCCACCCTGCAGATGGATTCGACCGCCATCCCGTGGACGGAGGCGGAGGCGGCGATCATCGCCGAGCTGGGGCGGCCGCTGGACGAGGTGTTCGCGGCGGTGGAGGAGCAACCCCTCGCCGCGGCATCCGTCGCACAGGTGCACGCGGCCACGCTGCTGTCGGGGGAGGAGGTCGTGGTCAAGATCCAGCGACCACGGGCCCGCGCGCAGGTGACGACAGACCTCGACATCCTCGAGCGTCTGGCCGCCGACGCCGAACGCCGCATGGAGTGGGCCCGCGACTACGGACTGCGCGCACTCGTGGTCGAGTTCGCGCGGGCGCTGCGTGACGAGCTCGACTACCGCGTCGAAGCGGCGAACACCGAGCTGCTGCGCGGGGCCATCGCCCGATCCAGCGACTCGCAGGTGTCGGTCCCGAAGGTGTACGCGCAGTTCACCACCACACGCATGCTCGTTCTCGAGCGGGTGACCGGAACCCCTTTCAGCCGCCTGAGCCCCGGTGAGCTCCCGCCCGATCGGGCCGTTGCGATCGCCGACCGCGTCGTGGACGCCGTGTTCGAGCAGATCGCCGTCCGGGGCGTCTTCCACGCCGACCTGCACCCCGGGAACCTGGTGCTGCGTGATGATGACAGCGTCGCGCTCGTCGACTTCGGAGCCATCGGCGTGCTCGAACGCAGCATGCGCCACCTCCTCGTGCCCTTTCTGATCGCGATCCTCAACGAAGACGACATCGCCGCCACCGACGTCGTCCTTCTGCTGTGCGCGCCGGCGCGCGGCACATCGGCAGATCGCGCGGCGCTGCAGCACGACATCGGGGTGGTGCTGACCCGCATCCACAACGACACCAACGACCAGAACGTCTTCCGGGCTTTGATCGATGTGCTGCGGGCGCACCGACTGGCCATGCCGCCGTCGCTGCTTCTGGTCTTCCGCACTCTGGCCTCGCTCGAAGGGTCGATGCGACGGCTGCAGGCCGACTACGACATGGTCGGCCATGCACTCAGCCGCGCACCCCACACGGCGCGACTGATGAACACCCCCCGCGACCTCCTCCTGTCGGCACAGTCCAACGGTGCGCTGCTCGTGGAGCAGCTGCGACGCCTGCCCCGCCGAATGGAGAACCTCGGCCGGTCTCTCGAGGACGGCGCCTTCGTCGTGCAACTGCGTCGTTTCTCCAACCCGTCGGAGCGCAGCTGGCTCGACGGCCTGCTCGGTCAGGTGACCGTCACCATCGTGGGGATCGCGCTGCTTCTCATGGGCATCCTGCTGGCCGTCGCCGACGGCGGACCGGAGCTGACGACCCAGGTGGCGGTCTCGCCCTTCCTCGGCAGCGTCGTGGCTCTCGGCGGCTTCCTGCTGCTGCTGCGAAGCCTCCGACGTGCACTCCGTCTGCGAGGCGACGTGCTCGAGGGTGACGCGTCAGACGGCGAAGCTTGACGCCTCGCCGCGCCGTTGTCCACCGGGAACGCGCCGGCCACCCACCGCCTAGTGTGGGGGAGCACGCCCGGGACACCGAGCGCACCGACTCCGAGAAGAGGACCGCTGTGAGAAAGATCACCCTGGGAGCGAACGACGCCCCCAACGTCGTCCTCGGTGTCATGCGCATCGCCGACAAGACCGACGAAGAGGTCCGCGCGCTCGTCGCGGCCGCCCGCGACGTCGGCATCGACTTCTTCGACCACGCCGACGTCTACGGCAACGAGCTGCACGGCTGCGAGTCGCGCTTCGCCGATGCCCTCCAGCTCTCCCCGTCCGAGCGCGAGCAGATCACCCTCCAGACCAAGGCGGGAATCGTGAGAGAGGGTCCGTACTTCGACTTCTCCTACGACCACCTCGTCACATCGGTCGAGGGGTCGCTGCAGGCGCTGAAGACCGACCACATCGACATCCTGCTCCTGCACCGGCCCGATGCGCTCGTCGAGCCCGAGGAGGTCGCGCGCGCGTTCGATCACCTCGAGAGCTCGGGCAAGGTCCGCGCCTTCGGCGTCTCCAACCAGACTCCCGCCCAGATCGAGCTGCTGAAGACCGCGGTCAGCCAGCCGATCGTGGCCAACCAGCTGCAGCTGTCGATCACGCATGCGCCGACCGTGGCGCAGGGGGTCGCGGCGAACATGGCGGGCACCGAGCAGTCGATCGTCCTCGACGGCGGCGGGATCATCGACTACTGCCGCCTCCACGGCATCACGGTGCAGGCCTGGTCGCCCTTCCAGGCCGGCTTCTTCACCGGCACCTTCCTCGGCTCCCCCGACTACGCCGATTTGAACGCCGTCATCGACCGCCTCGCGAAGGCCTACGACGTCCCCGCCATCGCCATCGCGACGGCGTGGATCACGCGGCATCCGGCGAACATGCAGGTCGTGCTCGGCACCACCACCATCGAGCGCGTGCAGGGTGCCGCGCTCGGTTCCGACATCCCCCTCACGCGGGCCGAGTGGTACGAGCTGTTCCGTGCCGCCGGATACCGCGTGCCCTGAACCGCTCTCGAAGGAGGACCCACGTGGTCGCATATCGCTATCTCGGAAACAGTGGACTGAAGGTCTCGGAGATCACCTACGGCAACTGGGTGACACATGCCTCGCAGGTCGAGGACGACGCCGCCGTGAAGACGGTGCACGCCGCGCTCGACGCCGGCATCACCACCTTCGACACCGCCGACACCTACGCCAACACCGCCGCCGAGGTGGTGCTCGGGAAGGCGCTGGAGGGTCAGCGCCGGGAGTCGCTGGAGATCTTCACGAAGGTGTACTTCCCCACCGGGCCGGGTGGACCCAACGACACCGGGTTGAGCCGCAAGCACATCATGGAGTCGATCAACGGGTCGCTGAAGCGACTGGGCACCGACTACGTCGACCTCTACCAGGCGCACCGATTCGACGACGAGACACCCCTGGAGGAGACCTTCCAGGCGTTCGCCGACGTCGTGCGACAGGGGAAAGCCCTGTACATCGGCGTCTCGGAGTGGACCGCCGAGCAGCTGCGCGAGGGTCACGCCCTGGCGAAGAGCCTCGGCATCCAGCTGATCTCCAACCAGCCGCAGTACTCGATGCTCTGGCGGGTCATCGAAGGCAAGGTCGTCCCCGCGTCGGAGGAGCTCGGCATCTCGCAGATCGTGTGGTCGCCGATGGCCCAGGGCGTGCTCAGCGGCAAGTACCTCCCCGGCCAGCCGGTGCCGGAGGGATCGCGCGCGACCGATGAGAAGAGCGGCGCGCAGTTCATCAAGGGGTTCCTCCGCGACGAGGTGCTCGAGGCCGTGCAGCGACTGAAGCCGATCGCCGAGCAGGCGGGGCTCACCATGCCTCAGCTCGCGATCGCGTGGGTGCTGCAGAACCCCAACGTCGCCGCCGCCCTCGTGGGCGCGTCGCGCCCCGAGCAGCTCGCCGACACCGTCAAGGCCTCGGGTGTCACACTCGACGCCGACACGATGTCGGCCATCGACACCGCCCTCGGCGGCGCCGTCTTCGACGACCCCGAGCACACCTACGGGGTGTCGCCGAAGCAGCGCCTCACGTGATGCGCAGCGCCGGCATCCTTCTCTTCCGGCTCGGCGGGCACCCCGAGGTGCTCATCGCCCACATGGGCGGGCCGTTCTGGGCGAAGAAGGACGCCGGCGCGTGGTCGATCCCCAAGGGCGAGTTCGACGACGATGAGGCGCCGTTGGATGCCGCCCGGCGGGAGTTCCGCGAGGAGCTCGGCGTCGAGGCGCCCGAGGTGGACTACGCCGAGCTCGGCACCTACGCGTACTCGTCGGGGAAACGCGTGACGGTGTTCGTCGGTGACGGCGCGGGCTTCGACGCCCCGACGGCGGGGTTCGGCGAGTTCGAGATGGAGTGGCCGCCCCGCTCGGGCAAGCGGGCGGTGTTCCCCGAAGTCGACCGGGCCGAATGGGTCGGGTTCGACGTGGCGCGTGAGCGCCTCGTGAAGGGCCAGCGCCCCGCCATCGACGCCCTCCAGGCCCGGCTCGCCGCGGTGTGATGCCGGTCTACTGGGTGCCCGGCGCCGGAACCGCCGTGCGCGTGGGTTCCGGCTCGGATGCCGCCTGCGGATCCACGCCCGGACGGGCAACGACCTGCCCGTCGGGCTCGAGGGTGTAGCCGACGTAAGCGACCTCGCCGGGGGAGGCGGCGTCGAACTGCGGCGCGGGGAAGACGAGGGTCTTGGGCAGCGGGGCGAATCCCCAGATCGCCGGGTCGAGACAGACCGTCACCGCTGACGGGTCGCTCTCGACGATCATGCAGAACCGGTCGTCCTCGGTCGGACCGGCGCCGACGAGGCGCCCGTAGAGCGTGCCGTAGGGCAGGAATTCGTCGTAGACCACGCGGGATGCGACGCCCTCCGCGCCCGGGAGGGTGAGGACTTCATCCCGCTTGCCGTCGAAGTAGAGCTCGTAGGGGTTCCGATACGACGCGTCGTCGAGCGCGAGGCGCTCCGCGGCGGCGTCGGCGGCGTCCTGTCGGATGATCGCGATGTCGTCACCCTCGGCCGGCGCCGGTGTCCCCGTGATCGATGTCACGAGGGCGGCGCCGCCGAGCGCCAGTGCGGCGGCCCCGGCGACGAGGAGCAGGGTGGGCCGCCGAGCAGAGCGACGGAGGGGATCGGATGCCGCTGCCGCGGCGTTCGCGCCAGGATGATGGTCGACAGGGTCGTCGTCGACCGGCCCCTGGACCTGCTGGGGGGTGGGCCGCGCCGCAGCGGTCTCCAATTCGCTCAACCGGGCCAGCGCCGCCGGGTCGGTGTCGATGTCGGCGTCGGGTCCGTACGCGCGCCGCTGGAGCGCGCGCAACTCGGCGCGCTCGTCAGCACGCAGGCGGTCGGGCTCCTCTGCCACGTTTCCAGGCTAGAACCGCCGCGCCGCGTCGGGGCCGGTCAGCGTCCGTTCTTCGGCGCCGCCGCGACATCCAGCTTCGGATGGGAGCCGAGTGATGACCACGCGCTCTCCTTGCCTTCGGCGGCGTGCTCGGCGGCGCGCACCGCGCGCTCGTCGGCCCAGGCGTTGAGCACGTGACCGGAGTGGCCGCGCACGTGCTGCAGCACGACGTCGGGGAGGCCCGCCGCGCGTCGCGCGTCGCGCGCGGCGATCAGCTGCTCGAGGAGGTCGCGATTCTTCGTCGGCGAGCCGGTCGAGGTCTTCCAGCCGCGGCGGCGATGCCCGTCCATCCATTTCGTGTACGTGTCGATGGCGTACATCGAGTCGGCCTGAACGATGAGGTCGGCGACCTCGCGGTGATCCTCGATCGCGCGCAGCAGGCCGGTGAGCTCGCCGATGTTGTTCGTGCCGAGCGCGATCGAGCCGGCGGCCCAGTGGCCGTCCTCGCCGACCCATGCCCAGCCCGTCGGGCCGGGGTTGCCCTTGCAGGCGCCGTCGGTGGCAACGGTGTAGCTGGTCACCCCGATACGCTACCCGGGCTCGGACCCGCACCCGCACTCACGGGAAGGCCAGCACCTCGTCGCCCCAGCTCTCGCGCAGCTTCTGATCGAGGTCGGGCACGACCCGGTCGACGCTCTCGATGACGAGCGTCGCCCGCTCGGCGGTGTCGTAGGGAGGCCAGGCCTCGGCGTCGGCGGCATCGGGACTCCCGCCTGCGGCGAACGCGACCCATCGTTCGCGCATGCGGCCACCGATCCGCTCGGCGTCGCGGCGGCCGCCGAGGCGGAAGGTGATGTCGTGGGCGTTCGCCCCGAGGGTTCCCCAGACGTACGCCAGCTCCGAGCCGTGCGTCGCCCCGATCCGCAGCAGCTTCAGCATCGGGGTGGCGTGGTCGAAACGGTAGAGCCAGGTCGGAGCGCGACCACTGTGTCCCTCGGCGACCCAGATCGTCGGCATGCGGAAGCCGATGTCGCGCGCGATCCCCATGCCGATGGCATGGTGCCGCACCCCTTCATACGCGGCGTGCACCTCGGCGCGCGTGGGCACCTCGAGCTCGGGGCGCTCGTGCGAGAGGTCGGCGATCATGCGGTCGATGTCGGCGTCGTCTACGGGGAGCAGCGGCGATTTCATCATGCGGAACAACGACGCCTCGTCGCGGTTCGTGCCGATGAGCAGCGGGACAGGATGCCCCTCCCCACGCGCCAGCACCGCAGCGGGGGCCTCGGGAACGAGATCGCCGTCGATCACGGGGGCGAAGGCGATCGTGCCGGGCTCGGCTGTCGGAATGGCCGCGAACACCGCCATCTGCGCGGCGACGATCGCCGATGGCGTCGCGGCTCGGAGGCCTGCGACGTCGGTGACGCCGAGCTCGGTGAGCAGGCGGTCGGCGATCCCCGCGGCGCGGTCGGCGTCGTAGACGCTCGAGGCCGGCGACGACTCGGCGATCGCCCGCCAGAAGAGGCCCTCGGCTGCCGGGCTGGTGAGGAGGGTCGTCACGAGCCCCCCACCGGCCGACTCGCCGAACAGCGTCACGCGGTGGGGGTCGCCGCCGAAGGCGGCGATGTTGTCCTGCACCCACCGAAGGGCGAGCAGGATGTCGCCGAGCGCCGGGTTGGCGGCGAAGCCCTCATCGGGGAACACGCGCGTCAGATCGAGGAACCCCAGGGCGCCGATGCGGTAGTTGATCGTCACCACGACGGCGCCCGCGCGTGCAAGTGCCTCGCCGTCGTACATCGCCTGGCTGCTCGCCCCGAAGATGTACGCGCCGCCGTGGAGCCACACCATCACCGGTGCGGCGCGGTCGCCCGCGGCATCCGGACTCCAGATGTTCAGCGTCAAGCAGTCCTCGTCGGTGGGGGTGTCGGCGGGGAGCTTCACCGCCGGGGTGTGACCCTGGGGAGCGGCAGGCCCGAACGCCCGCGCCTCGACCGGTCCCGACGCGGGTGGGGCCGCCTCGGAGGGTCGCCACCGCCCCTCGCCGGCAGGGGAAAGGGCATATCGGATGCCGCGCCAGCGGCGGACCCCGCCGGCCAGGCCGTCACCGTGGAAGACGCCCGCAGGGGCGGTCGCCGTGGCGGTGTCTGTCATCAGCTCGGGCTCCTGCCGGTCGATTCCTGCCATTCCACGACGAGCTCCGGCATCCGCTTCTCCAGGTAACGGAGGAACCCGGCGATCTCCCGTGCACGTTCGACCGATGCCGGCGCATCGGCGTTGTCGTCGGCGATCGCGTCGATGTCGTCGGCGAGGCGTCCGTACATGGGGGTCTGGGAGACGACCATCGAGCGCCAGCCGTCGTCGATGAGGTCGAAGCGCGCGACGCGCTCGCCGGGGCGCGAGAGTCGGTGCACCATCCGCATCGACTCCAGGTAGCGGACCGCGCCGGAGACCGCGGCGGGGGAGACGCCCAGGCGCGACGCGAGTTCGGCGGCGGAATACCCCTCGTCGGGTGAGCCGACGAGGGCCATCATCACCCGTGCGGGCATGCGGGGCATCCCCGCGGCGGCCAGCATCGCCGCTGCCCGCTCCGCGCGCTCGACGCCGGGGTGGGACCTCTCCGGTTCAGCCACCCGTGGCAACTTCCCTGCGTCGCATGAGCATCAGGGACGACGCTACCCCGGCGACGGCGAGCACGACGAGCCAGGCGCTGCCGTTCCAAGCGACGCCGTCCGCGGCCGGCACGGGTGCCGCGGCGAACGGCGAGAGCGAGACGATGTCTTCGTCGAGGCCCAGCAGTGCGCCGAACAGGGCCAGCGATGCCGCCGCGATCACCAGCACCCACCCCAGCGTCGTCGTCGCGCGGGGGAGGAGGGTGAAGATCACCGCGGTCAGGACGGGGAAGACCGCCGCTCCGAGGACCTGACCGGCGCCTGCGACCACCACGTCCGGGAGGATGGCGGGGTCTCCGCCACGCGCGAGGAGGGCCAGCGTCGCGGCCGCCACCGCCGCGGCGACGATGACGACGATTCCCGCGAGAGCGGTGGCGAGGAAGGCGCCGAGCCACCTCGCGCGCGCAACCGGGGTCGCCAGCGTCTGCTCGGCCGTGCCGTGCGTCTCCTCCTGGCGGGCGCGCTGCACCGTCTGCACCCCGAAGCACGCCGCCAAGGTGCCCACCATCACGAAGAAGGTGACGACGAGTCCCTGATCCATCGAGCCCTGCGCGGCAAGCCGATCGAGCATGTCGGTGACGGCAAGGTTCTGTGTGGCGATCTCGTCGATGACGTCGCCGAGCGATGTCGACAGGGCTCCGACGACAGCAGCGCCGACGACCCAGGCGAGCAGGGATCCGGCGCTCACGCGCGTCGCCAGCCCGAGCGGGCGGGAGAGGAGAGCGGATGCCGCGGCGCGGCCCGGACGCGGAGAGATCACGCCGGCGCCGAGATCGCGGGTGGCCTGGAGCGCGGCGGCGAGCGTCAGCAGCGCCACGCTCACGCCGACCGCGAGGAGGATCGGCCGCGCGTCGTCGTCGGCGAAGGGCCGCACGTTCTCTGCCCACGCGAAGGGCGACATCCAGGCCAATCCCGAGCTCTCCATCCGGGTGAGGTCGTCCGACGGCGTGCCGACGGCGTTGCCGATCCCCGCGGCGAGGAAGGCGACGAGGATCACCCCGACCGAGAAGGAGTTGGCCGCGCGCGAGCTGCGGAACAGCTGCGCCGAGACGAGACCGACCCCGAGGAACACGGCCGCCGAGGACGCGAGGGCACCCCCGAGCGCGACGCTGCCGCCTGCCCCGAGACCCGCCGCGATGAATGCGGCGGTGGTCGCTCCCCCCAGGAGCACGCAGGCGATCAGTCCGTGGGCGACCGTCGCGATGAAGGGCGCTCGACGACCGGCGGGAGTGGCCGACACCGCGTCGGCGCGTCCCGTTTCCTCCTCGGCGCGCACGTGGCGAACGGCGAGGAAGCTCGCCATGAGCGCTCCGAGGAGGACGAGGAACGGGAGGATGGTGAAGACGAGGAATGCGCCTTCGCTCGCCCCGGACGGCAGTCCGCGGAAGAGGAGGATGGCAGGGTTCGCCAGCGCGACGGCCAGGAGCGTCTGTCGTTCGGATTCGGCGGCGAACGCTTCGCTGACACCCGCGGTGGCCGAGAAGCACAGGGCTGCGGTCGCGAGGATCCACACCATCAGCTGCACACCGTCGCGTCGCAGACGCTGGGCCAGGAGGATCACGACGCCTCCACGGGCTCGTCGCCGTAGTGGCGCAGGAACAGCTCCTCCAGGCTCGGCGGCTCGATGCGCAGACCCTCGACGCCGAGACCGGACAGTTCGGGAAGCGCGGCGGTCACCCGGTCGCTGTCGAGCGACATTCGGACCCGCCCGCCCTCCACCTCGACGTCGTGCGCGCCCGGGATGGCGGGGACGGCTCCGTCACGGGCGGAGAACGAGACCGAGGTGCGGGTGAGGTGGCGAAGTTCGGCGAGGGTGCCGGATTCCACGACCCGACCCGCCCGGATGATCGAGACGTGATCGCAGACCTGCTCGACCTCGGGGAGGATGTGGCTGGAGAGCAGCGCCGTCGCCCCGGATTCCTTGGCTCGCTGGAGCTCGGTGCGGAAGACCAGTTCCATCAGCGGGTCCAGGCCGCTGGTCGGCTCGTCGAAGATGTACAGGTCTGCGGGCACGGCGAAGGCGGCGATGAGCGCGACCTTCTGTCGATTGCCCTTCGAGTAGGTGCGGCCCTTCCTGCGCGGGTCGAACTGGAAGACCTCGCACAGTCGCTCGCGTTCCGCGCGGTAGCGGGCGTCGTTCCGGCCGGCGCCGCGCAGGCGGGAGAGGAAGTCGATGGCCTCTCCTCCGGTGAGGTTCGGCCAGATGCTCACGTCACCGGGAACGTACGCGATTCGGCGGTGCAGGCGCACCGCGTCGCGCCACGGATCGCCGCCGAGCACGCGCGCGTCGCCGGACGTGGCGCGCGCGAGGCCGAGAAGGATGCGGATCGTCGTCGACTTCCCCGCCCCGTTCGGGCCGAGGAATCCGTGAACCTGTCCCGGGGAACGTGGAGGTCGAGGCCGTCGAGAGCGGCGACCCGCCCGTATCGCTTGACGAGGCCGTGCGTGCGGATGACGTCTGTCATGCGGGTGACGCTACACGCGTTTCACGAATTTGTGAATAGTGTGCGCTGCGGCCCGGTGTGTATACGTCGCCGACACCATCGCCGCATCGACCCCGTCAATTCGGCGAATATGTATACACTGGTGCTGACCACGGGAGGTGATGTGTGTGCGAGCGAGTGATCGGGCGTACGCGACCCTCCTCGACGAGATCCAGCAGGGGGTTCTCGCGCCGGGCACCGTCCTCGGCGAGGTCGAGCAGTCGACCCGTCTCGGGGTGAGCCGCACACCGCTGCGCGAAGCGCTCGCGCGCCTGGTCTCCGACGGGCTCGTCGTGCAGCAGTCCCCCCGCGTGACGGTGGTCGCACCCATCGACTCCGACGACATCCGCGCCCTCTTCGAGGTGCGCCGCGCCCTCGAGGAGGCCGCTGCCCGCGCGGCCGCCCGCAGCCACCACCGCCGGCGCTTCGCCGAGTTGGCCGAGAGCTTCGCCGAGGTGGACGTCAGCAGCGCGGCAGCGCGTGAGGAGTACTACGCCCTCATCGCGCGTTTCGATGCCGCCCTCGACGCCGCGCACGGAAACGACTACCTCACCGCCGCCCTCCGCACCGTCCGCACACACCTGGTGCGGGTGCGTAGGCTCGCTCGCGAGCACACCGGCCGCTTGGCGGCATCCGTCTCAGAGCACCACCTGATCGCGCAGGCCATCGCCGACGGCGACGCCGACCTCGCCGCGCACGCCACGCACGTCCACCTTCACCACGCGCTCTCGCACGTGATCGCATCCCCCCGCACCCAGCAAGGAGCAGCATGACCGTCACCCACCATCTGCGCGTCCACCGCAGCGATGAACACCTGCCGCGCGAGGGGCAGCTCGCCTGGCACATCGCGGAGGTGGCCGCCGACCCCGTCGAGGTCGACGCCGACACGACCGACATGATCATCAACCGCATCATCGACAACGCCGCGGTCGCGGCCGCGTCCCTCACGCGGGCGCCCGTGAGCGCCGCACGCCAGCAGGCGCTCGATCACGCGGTGTCGGTCGGTGGCGACGGCGCGACGATCTTCGGGTGCGCGCTCGAGCGGCGCACGAGCCCCGAATGGGCGGCGTGGGCGAACGGCGTGGCCGTGCGGGAGCTCGATTATCACGACACCTTCCTCGCCGCCGACTACTCGCATCCGGGCGACAACATCCCGCCGATCCTCGCCGTGGCTCAGCACGTCGGTGCCGACGGGCGGGCGTTGCTGCGCGGCATCGCCACGGGATACGAGATCCAGATCGACCTGGTGCGCGCGATCTGCCTGCACAAGCACAAGATCGACCACGTCGCCCACCTGGGCCCGTCGGCGGCCGCCGGGATCGGCACGCTGCTCGACCTTCCCGTCGAGACGATCTACCAGGCTGTCGGTCAGGCCCTGCACACCACCACGGCCACTCGGCAGTCGCGCAAGGGAGAGATCTCCACCTGGAAGGCCCACGCGCCCGCGTTCGCCGGAAAGATGGCGGTCGAGGCCGTCGACCGTGCGATGCGCGGCGAGACCTCGCCCTCGCCGATCTACGAGGGTGAAGACGGCGTGATCGCCTGGATGCTCGACGGCCCCGACGCCTCGTACGACGTGCCCCTGCCCGCCGCGGGAGAGCCGAAGCGCGCCATTCTGGATTCGTACACCAAGGAGCATTCGGCCGAGTACCAGGCGCAGGCCTGGATCGACCTGGCGCGGAAGCTCCACGGCGAGCACCCGGCAGCGACCGATCCCGCGAACGTAGCCTCGATCGTGCTGCACACCTCGCACCACACCCACTACGTGATCGGATCGGGCGCGAACGACCCGCAGAAGTACGACCCCACCGCGTCGCGCGAGACCCTCGACCACTCGATCCCGTACATCTTCGCCGTCGCCCTCCAGGACGGCGGCTGGCACCACGTCGACTCGTACACGCCCGAGCGCGCGGGGCGGGCCGACACGGTCGAGCTCTGGCAGAAGATCACCACGGCCGAGGACGCCGAATGGACTCGCCGCTACCACTCCGACGACCCGAACGAGAAGGCCTTCGGTGGTCGCGTGGTGATCACGCTCACCGACGGCACCGTGATCGAAGACGAGATCGCCGTCGCCGACGCGCATCCTCTCGGGGCGCGGCCCTTCGCGCGGGACGACTACGTGCGCAAGTTCCGGCTGCTCGCCGAACCCGTGCTCGCGCCCGAGGAGATCGAGCGCTTCCTCGGGCTCGCCGAGCGCCTCCCCGAGCTCACCGCCGACGAGGTGCGGCAGCTCTCGATCGTCGCCAAGCCCGGGGTGCTGGCCACCGCGCCGGCGCCGAAGGGCCTCTTCTGATGCTCTACTCGACCGTTCCCGCGCATGAGAAGCGGCGCGCGTTCCGTGAGCGGCTGCGCTCGGGCGAGCTGCTGCGCTTCCCCGGCGCCTTCAACCCGCTGTCGGCGCGCCTCATCGAACGGAAGGGCTTCGAGGGCGTCTACATCTCGGGGGCGGTGCTCTCGGCCGACCTGGGGCTTCCCGACATCGGGCTCACGACCCTCCCCGAGGTGGCCGGTCGCGGTCAGCAGATCGCGCGCATGACCGACCTCCCCGCGCTCATCGATGCCGACACCGGGTTCGGCGAGCCGATGAACGTCGCCCGCACCATTCAGACACTCGAAGACGCAGGGATCGCCGGCACCCATATCGAGGATCAGGTCAACCCGAAGCGCTGCGGTCACCTCGACGGCAAGTCGGTCGTCGACAAAGACACGGCGATCAAGCGCATCCGCGCAGCGGCGGACGCGAGGCGCGACCCGAACTTCCTCATCATGGCGCGCACCGACATCCGTGCCGTCGACGGGTTGGATGCCGCCATCGACCGCGCCCGCGCGCTGGTCGACGCCGGAGCCGACGCGATCTTCCCCGAGGCTATGCGCGACCTGTCGGAGTTCGAGGCGGTGAGGCGCGCGATCGACGTGCCGATCCTGGCGAACATGACCGAGTTCGGCAAGAGCGACCTCTTCTCGGTGGCGCAGCTTCGGGATGTCGGTGTGAACATCGTCATCTGGCCGGTGTCGCTGCTGCGGATGGCGATGGGGGCGGCGTCGCGCGCCCTCGATACGCTCGTCGACGAGGGTCACCTCACTTCGAAGCTCGGCGAGATGCAGCACCGCGCCGACCTGTACGACCTCATCGACTACGAGCAGTACACCCATTTCGATCAGGACGTCTTCAACTTCCAGATCGACACCACCGGTCGTTGAGCGAGCGAAGCGAGACGAAACGCCAGCAAAGGAGCACCGCATGACCGAACCCGACATCAAGAAGGGCCTCGCCGGCGTCGTCGTGGACTACACGGCGGTCTCGAAGGTCAACCCTGAGACGAACTCGCTGCTGTACCGCGGATACCCGGTGCAGGAGCTCGCCGCGACCCAGCCGTTCGAGGCGGTGGCCTTCCTTTTGTGGAACGGCGAGCTGCCCACCGGTGTGGAGCTGGCGAAGCTTCGCGCGACCGAACGCTCGTACCGCGCGCTCCCCGCCGACGTACGGGCCGCGATCGACCTGGTTCCGCTCGATGCGCACCCGATGGACGAGGTGCGGACCGCTCTCAGCCTCATCGGCGCGCGGGATCTCGCCGGTACCGGCTCGGTTCTCGACGCGAGCGCGAGCGCCGAGGAGAACCTCGCGCGCAGCATCCGTCTCTTCTCCGTCCTGCCGGCCATCGTCGCCTATGGGCAGCGGCGCAGGCGGGGTCAGCAGCCCGTCGCGCCGCGGGATGACCTCGACTACGCGGCGAACTTCCTCTGGATGACCTTCGGCGAGGAAGCCGATCCGGTCGTCGTCGACGCGTTCAACCGGTCGATGATCCTCTACGCCGAGCACTCGTTCAACGCCTCGACCTTCACCGCGCGGGTGATCGCGTCGACGCTCAGCGACCTGTACTCGGCGGTCGTCGGCGCCGTCGGCGCCCTGAAGGGACCGCTCCACGGCGGGGCGAACGAAGCCGTGCTGCACATCTTCGACGAGATCGGCTCGGCCGAGAACGTCGTGCCGTGGCTCGACGCGGCGCTCGCCGAGAAGCGCAAGATCATGGGATTCGGACACCGCGTCTACAAGCGCGGTGACTCGCGGGTGCCGACGATGAAGGCCGCGCTCGACACTCTCGTCGCGCACTACGACCGGCCCGATGTGCTCGCGCTCTACGAGACGCTCGAGTCGGAGTTCGTCTCGCGCAGGGGCATCTACCCGAATCTCGACTACCCGTCGGGCCCGGCGTACAACCTGATGGGCTTCGACACCCTCACCTTCACGCCGCTGTTCGTCGCGGCGAGGATCGTCGGGTGGACGGCGCACGTGATCGAGCAGCTGGGTGCGAACGCCCTCATCCGGCCGCTTTCGGAGTACAACGGCCCCGACGAGCGGCACGTCGAGGGGTATGTGCCCGACGAGGCCGTGCTGGCCGTCGCCGATCGTCCGGAGGAGTCGGCGGGGTGAGTGTCTGGTTCGGCGATGTGGCCGCCGTCGACCTCGATGCGATGGCGCCCGGCACGATGATCGAGAACCTCGGCATCGAGATCGTCGAGGTGCGGGATGACGCTCTTGTCGGCCGGATGCCGGTGGATCACCGCACCACGCAGCCGGCGGGTGTGCTGCACGGCGGGGCGTCGGTCGCCGTCGCCGAGACGCTGGCGTCGTGGGCCGGATACCTCGCCGTCGACCGGGAGAAGTTCCACGTCGTGGGGCAGGAGATCAACGCGAACCATTTGCGTCCGGTCTCGTCGGGGTGGGTCACCGCCACCGCGTCGCCGGTGCATCTGGGCCGACGGGCGCACGTGTGGGAGATCCGGATCGTGGACGACGCGGACAGGTTGGTCTGCATCTCGCGGTGCACCCTCGCGGTGATCGAGCAGCGGAGCTCGTACGCCACCCGGATCGGAGGCTGGCGCTGTGAGGTCGGCGGTGATCGTCGACGCGGTGCGCACGGTCGCGGGGCGCGGGAAGCCGGGCGGTGCGCTGTCCGGGGTGCATCCGGCGGATCTCGCCGCGGGGATGCTGGAGGGCCTGCTCGAGCGGAACGGGCTGGAGTCGGCGCAGGTCGACGATGCGATCCTCGGATGCGTGAGCCAGATCGGCGATCAGGCGATGAACATCGCCCGGCAGGCGGTGCTCGCTGCGGGGTTCGACGAGTCGGTTCCGGCGACGACGATCGACCGCCAGTGCGGATCGAGTCAGCAGGCCGTGCACTTCGCCGCGCAGGGCGTGATCGCCGGTGCGTACGACATCGTCATCGCCGGGGGAGTGGAGTCGATGAGCCGCGTGCCGCTCGGCTCTTCGCGTCAGGGCGGGTCTGTGTCATCCGGTCTGCGAGCACGGTATCCCGAGGGCCTCGTGAACCAGGGAGTGTCGGCGGAGTTGATCGCCGAACGCTGGAACCTGGGACGCGAAGAACTGGATGCGTTCGCCGCCGAGTCCCACCGACGCGCTGCCGCGGCGTGGGGCGATGACCGATTCGCCTCGCAGCTGATCCCGGTCGCGGGTGTCGAATCCTCGATGGATGAGACGGTGCGGGCTCAGACGACGCCGGAGAAGCTCGCGGGGCTCGCGCCCGCCTTTCGCACCGATGAGCTCGCGGCGCGCTTCCCGGAGCTCGAGTGGCGGATCACGGCGGGCAACTCGTCGCCCTTGACCGATGCCGCGTCGGCGGTGCTGATCATGAGCGAGGAGCGGGCGCTCGCGCTCGGGCTCGCACCGCGGGCGCGGTTCCACGCCTTCGCCGTGGTCGGCGATGATCCGCTGATGATGCTGACCGGACCGATACCGGCGACAAGGCGGATCCTCGAGCGGAGCGGGCTGTCGATCGACGACCTCGACGTGTTCGAGGTGAACGAGGCGTTCGCGTCGGTGCCGCTCGCCTGGCTGGCCGAGGTCGGCGCCGACCCGTCGAAGCTGAACCCGTGGGGCGGGGCGATCGCCCTCGGTCACGCGGTCGGGGCGTCGGGAACGAGGCTTCTCGGCACGATGCTGGCGTACCTCGAGGCGACGGGCGGACGCTACGGCCTGCAGACGATGTGCGAGGGCGGCGGCATGGCCAACGCGACGATCATCGAGCGGCTCGGCTGAGTCGCGCTACCGTTCCCGCATGCGCATCGTCGTGTCGGGCACGCACGCCGCGGGCAAGAGCACGCTCATCTCCGATTTCGTGGAGCGGCATCCTGCTTTCGTCGTCTTCTCCGACCCCTTCGACCTCATCGACGAGCGCTGGGACGGTCCGCATCCGGCGGCATTCGCCGCGCAGCTCCGCATGGCGGCGGATCGTCTGCGGCACCCGGAGGCTGCGGACCTGATCGCCGAGCGCGGACCGCTCGACTTCCTCGCCTACCTGTGGGCGCTGGATCGGATGGATGTCGCCGACGTCGCTCCCGAGCTTCTCGACCGCGCGAGAGCGATCACCGCTGAGGCGATGCACCACGTCGATCTCGTCGTCGTCCTCCCTCTCGCTGCCGACGACGTCGACGGACCGGCCCCTGACGAGGACGGAGAGTACGCCGAGCTTCGCGAGATGATGAACGACATCCTTCTCGACCTCGTCGACGATGAAGACCTGGTCGGTCCGCGCGCTCGCACCGTCGAGATCGGCGGCGCGCGCGAAGCGCGACTCGCGGCACTCACCGACGCTGTCGACCGGTTCGGTCGTTGACCGAGGAGCGCAGCGACGAGACGAAACGCGGTGGGATGTCGTTTCCTCTCGCTGCGCTCGCTCAACCACCGGCTCGGGCGGTGACGCCTGCAAGCATGGTCGTGTGCCGGCATCCGACTACATCCAGTCCCTCCGCTCCCGGATCGGTCACGATCTTCTGCTCCTGCCGGGCGTCACCGCCGTCATCCGAGATGGCGAACGGATGCTGCTGGTCCGGCACGCCCACTCGGGAACCTGGAGCCTCGTCGGCGGGGCCGTCGAACCCGGTGAGGAGCCTCTCGAGGCCGTCATGAGGGAGGTGCGCGAAGAGCTCGACGCCGAGATCGACGTGACGGGCATCGTCGGCGTGTACGGCGGTGAGCCGCTGATGGTCACCTACCCCAACGGCGACCGGGTGGGGTATGTGACGACCGCCTACGAGTGCGTGCTGCGGACGCCGCCGACCCCGGACGGCGTCGAGCTGGTCGAGATCGGATGGTTCGCGCGACGCGACATCGCTTCCCTCGACCGCCGCGGCTGGATCGACCGGGTGCTCGCCGACGTCAGGGGTTGAGGCGGTCGGTCTCGGCGATCAGGTTGAGGCGAGTGAGAAGGAGATCGCCCGAGCTCTCGATCGCGCCGAAGGCGTGTGCGGTGACGAGCATCGCGATGAGCGAGACCGCGAGGATGGCCGGCAAGGCGTAATGACGGCGGACGGTCAGGACGACGACGAGGACCGCCGTGAGGATCGCGATGGTCTGCCCCGAGACGGTAGCCGCGTGCATGCGGAACGCCGAGTCGACGGTCAAGGCGCCGTACCCGTTGAAGGCGGCCGAGAGGGCGAAGGGGATCAGCAAGACGCCGACGACGAAGACGATTCCACGGCTGACCGGACGGCGTGGCGGCGCGATGGCGGCCGGCTCGACCGTCGACTGCTGCGTCATGGTGCGACCCTAGCCTCCGGGCCTCTGCGGGGCCAGGGTTCGGATCCTGGCGGTGGACGGCGAGCCCGTCGCCCGACGGGGTCGTGCGAGACGCCCGCACAGCTCCTCTCCACCGCGCAGATCGCTCGCCCGGAGGGCATTTCTCGGCGGTCGAACGCGAAATCTGAGGAGTTATGCCGATGCCGCCGTCCCCAACTCCTGCAGATTCGGCGCAGAACCCGGGGATTCGGGACTTCGCGGCCCGACGTCGCGTGAACTGCAGGAGTTCGGGACGCCGCGCGTCGCGCGCGGAAGGCGGCTTGGTCCCGTGGTGGGGTCGATCGCGGCGTCGCGCCAGCCCACTACGGGCGTGTCATCGACGCTTGGTAGCGTTCCGGCATGCCCGACTCCGACCTCGACCGAATCGCCGTCGGCTACCGACGGTTCGCCGACCTCGAAGCCCGCGGCACCTCGGCGATCTATGAGGATTGGGCGCGCGCGATCGCGGATGACCCCGAGATCCTCGCGCTCCTCGCCGAACTGCCGCGGCGCAAACAGCAGCCGCACCTGATCTTCGCCTGCGCGCGCCTGCTCGGCGCGCCGGTCGGCCCATTTCCGCCGCTTCGAGAATGGATGCTCGCCCACTGGCCGGAGCTCCGCGCGGAGGCGCTCGTGCGCGCGACGCAGACGAACGAGGCGGGGCGGTGCGCGGTGCTTCTCCCCGTGCTCTCGCGGTTGCCCGGTCCCCTCGCCCTCATCGAGGCCGGTGCCTCGGCGGGGCTCACCCTCTACCCCGATCGGTACAGCTACCGCTATGGCGTTGGGGGCCACATCCGCGCGCTGGATCCTGCCGATGGGACGAGCGGTGCCATCCTCGAATGCACCATCGATGAGGCGAGCGTTCCCGAGAGGCTCCCTGAAGTCGTCTGGCGGGCGGGTATCGATCTCAACCCGCTTGATATCACCGACCCCGCCGCCCTCACCTGGCTCGAGACCCTCATCTGGCCCGAGCACGATCACCGTCGCCGGCGCCTGGACGCCGCGGCGGCCATCGCCGCGGCCGACCCGCCGCACCTCGAGCAGGGCGACATCCTCGAGCGTGTTCCCGATCTCGTTACGCGCGCACCACGCGGTGCCCGCGTGGTCGTCTATCACAGCTCGGTCGTCATGTACCTCGATGCCGAGCGCCGTGCCGCATTCGCCGACCTCATGCGCAGCCTCGACGACGTCACCTGGGTGAGCAACGAGGGGTCCGACGTCTTCACCGATATCACCATGAAGGCAGGGGTGGATGCCGGTGGCCGCAACATCCTCGCGGTGAACGGCGAACCGCTCGCCCTCGCGGGCACGCACGGGCAGAGCTACGAGGCACTCCCCGGCGCAGCGCTCAAGGTCTGATCCCCTTTCCTGCGGAGATGCGCGCTCACGCGGATCATCGCGAGCGCCTGAGCGCAACAAGCGTCGCGAGCGCGTCGCGCGTGGGCGCGGCTCAGTCCCGCAGGTAGCCCGTGGCGGGGTCGATCTCGGCCAGGAACCCGGCGATGTGATCGCGGGCCTCGGCGTCGGTGAGCGCCGCGCCGTCGGTGCGTCCGATGGCGAAGCCGTACCCCGTGTTCGGGCCGCTCAGCCAGGCGAAGTGATTCGCGCCTTCGTGCAGGGTCACCTCGAAGGTCTCGCCCTGGACCCTCAGGACGTGTGACTCATTCCCGAACATCATCCGCCCGCCCGCGCACCAGCGACGGGAGCCGGTGGTCGGTCAGGGTGAGGATGATGGCCAGCACGATGCCGATCGCGAGGACGACGAAGGAGTTGAGGATCGATGCGGTCAACCCGATCTCGGTGACGTCGAGGAACGGATACGGGTACCACCCGGTGACCGCCCCGTGGAGGAAGGTGTACACCAGCCACAACACCGGCCAGATGAAGGCGAGGAGCGTCGTCGTCCACGAGATGCGGGGCCGCGGCCCGAAGATGAGCCAGCCGACGAGTGTCGCCCACGGCGCGATGTAGTGGAAGCCGATCGTGGCGACCAGCGCCCAGCCCTGCGGGTCGACGAGGCGGGCGAGGACGGTCTCGTAGACGAGGCCGGTGATGATGATGCCGAGCAGGGCATCCATCCGGAGCACCCGCCACACCTTCCCGTCACGGTGCACGTTCAGCATCAGCGCAATCGACGTCGCGAGCACGAACAGGTTGCTCTGGATGGTGAAGAAGCTGAACAACCTGACCAGCCGTGTGCCGATGGGTCCGGTCGCGTTCGATCCGGAATTCGCGTCCTGTCCACCGGTGAGGATCAACACGATCTGAATCACCAGCGCGATGGCGACGACCACCGCGATCGCGCCGTACCAGGCCCGCGCGACCCGCACGCGGACGTCCTGTCTCTTCTCCGTCACCGTCGTCGTCATGTCTTCCCCCGATCCTGAAAAGCTTTCCCCAGCCCGGCACATCGTATCCATCTGCCTGTGGGCCAGGGGACAACCGGAGAGAGGTGGCGTCATGCACCCAGCGCAGATCCGCCTCCCGCTCAACTGCAAGCGATTGCGGGGATGAGGCAACAAACCTCGTCGCACCCGCGCAAAACCGCAACGTTAAGGGATTCTCATGATGTAAGCGCTTGCAAACAGAACGCTTTCCCAGGTACGGTCACCCGGAGTCCCCCATCCGCACGTCGCCGTGCCGCCCCTTCAGGAGCCCCGTGTCGAAGCCGACCTCCTCCCGTGTCCGCCGCGTTCTGGCCGCCTTCACCGGCGCCGCGCTCGTCCTCAGCGGGAGCGTCGCGCTCACCCCCGCGGCCACGGCCGCGACCCCGCCCGACGATGCGCGCACCGTCGCCCTCGTCGGCTCCCTGCAGTCCGAGCTCGGCTGCTCCGATGACTGGCAGCCCGACTGCGCGGCCACCGAGCTCGCCCTCACCGACACCGAGGGCGTGTACGCGGCCGAGTTCGAGGTGCCCGCCGGCACCTACGAGTACAAGGTCGCGCTCAACGACGCATGGGATGAGGCCTACGGCCTCGACGGCGGCGCCGACAACATCCCGCTCACGATCGCCGGGCCCACCACCCTGCGCTTCACTTTCGACGACACCGTCGACCGAGTGGGTCTCGAAGCGCTCAGCCTCCGTGGCGGCTACGACGACGCGGACGACGCGCTGGTCGCATCGCCGGTACGCCAGCCGGGCAGCGACGAGCAGTTCTACTTCGTCATGACCGACCGGTTCGCCAACGGCGACCCGACGAACGACACCGGAGGCTTCGAGGGCGACCGCCTCGCGACCGGGTTCGACCCGACCGACAAGGGCTTCTTCCACGGCGGCGACATCGCCGGTCTCCGCGCGAACCTCGACTACATCGAAGGTCTCGGAACGAGTGCGATCTGGCTGACCCCGAGCTTCGCCAACCGCCCGGTGCAGGGCGAGGGCGAGAACGCCAGCGCCGGGTACCACGGCTACTGGGTCACCGACTTCACCCGCATCGACCCGCACCTCGGTACCAACGAAGAGCTCGAGGCCCTCATCGCCGAGGCCCACGACCGCGGCATCAAGGTCTACTTCGACATCATCACCAACCACACGGCCGACGTCATCTCCTACGCGGGGGGCCAGTACTCCTACATCGACCAGGCGACCTCGCCCTACCTCGATGCGGCCGGCAACGCCTTCACCCCCGATGACTACGCCGGCGGCGACACCTTCCCCGAGCTCGACCCCGCGACATCCTTCCCCTACACCCCGGTCATCGCCGAAGCCGATCAGAACGCCAAGACCCCCGAGTGGCTGAACGACCCGACGCTGTACCACAACCGCGGCGACTCGACCTGGTCGGGAGAGTCGGTCACCTACGGCGACTTCTCGGGCCTCGACGACCTGATGACCGAGCACCCCACGGTGGTCAACGGCTTCGTCGCGGTGTACCAGGACTGGATCGACCTCGGCATCGACGGGTTCCGCATCGACACCGCCAAGCACGTGAACTTCGAGTTCTGGGAGACGTGGTCGACCGAGGTGCTCGACTACGCCCACGCGCAGGGCAAGCCCGACTTCTTCATGTTCGGCGAGGTCTACGACGCCGACCCGGTGAAGCTCTCGCCCTACGTCCGCGACACCGACATGAACAGCGTGCTCGACTTCGCCTTCCAGTCGTCGGCCATCAGCTTCGCCGCGGGCAACAGCGCCAAGGGTCTGCAGAGCCTGTACGCCGGCGACGACCGGTACACCACCCCCGACAGCTCGGCGACCGCGCTGCCGACCTTCCTCGGCAACCACGACATGGGCCGGGTCGGATACTTCCTGAAGAACACGGATGACGCGCTGGCGCGCGACCTCCTCGCCCACGAGCTGATGTTCTTCGGCCGCGGCCAGCCGGTGGTCTACTACGGCGACGAGCAGGGCTTCGCCGGCGCCGACCCCGGAAACGACAAGAGCGCCCGCCAGAGCCTCTTCGCCAGCCAGGTGGCCGAGTACCAGGAGCAGACGCTCCTCACCGGCGAGACCGCGGGCTCGGTCGACCGCTTCGACACCGACGCCCCCGTCTACACCCACATCGCCGCGCTGTCGCAGCTGCGAGAAGACCACCCGGCGCTGTCGACCGGGGCGCAGATCGAGCGCTACGCCGACAACGGCGCGGGTGTCTACGCCTTCTCACGCGTCGACCGCGACGAGAAGACCGAGTACCTCGTCGCCCTGAACAACACCACGGCCGACAAGACCGTCGAGGTGACGACGTTGACGGCGGATGCCTCGTTCACCCCGATCTACGGCACCGACCAGGGCCTCACGACCGATGCCGCCTCAACGGCGTCGGTCACCGTCCCCGCCCTCTCGGCAGCGGTCTATCGCGCCGACGCGACCGTCACCGCCCCCGAGGCCGCACAAGAGATCTCGGTGTCTGCACCCGCCCCGGGCGCGGCGCTGACGGGTCAGGTGGCGATCGCAGCGGATGTCGCCGACGCGACCTGGCAGGAGACGAGCTTCGCCTGGCGGGTCGTCGGGTCCGACGAGTGGACCTCGCTCGGCACGGCCGAGGACACCGACCCCCGCGTCTTCCACGACATCCGCGGCCTCCAGACCGGCACGCTGGTGGAGTATCGCGCGGTCAGCGTCGACGCCGCGGGGCAGCGTTCGGCGGCGTCGACCTACGCTTCGGTGGGTAACGCCGTGACGCTCGAGGTGCCCGAGGTTCCCGAGTCGCCGATCGACATGGTGACCGTGCCCGGAAGCCTCAACTCCGAGATGGGTTGCGCGGGCGACTGGGCCCCCGGCTGCGAGGCGGCGAAGCTCACCCTCGGCGCCGATGGCATCTGGAAGGGCACCTTCGACCTTCCGGCAGGGGACTACGAGTACAAGGTCGCCCTCAACGGATCGTGGGACGTCAACTACGGCGCGAACGGTGTGCTCGACGGGACCAACATCGCCATTACGCACGCCGGTGGTCCGATCACGTTCTACTTCGACCCGCGCTCGAACATCGTGCAGTCCACCGCCGAGGGTCCGATCGTGACGGTCCCCGGGTCGATGCAGGACGAGCTCGGCTGCGCCGGCGACTGGGCGCCGGACTGCCTCGCCACCCTCATGGCCGACGGCGACGGCGACGGCGTCTACGAGTTCACGACCGATCAGATCCCCGCCGGCGCCTACGAGGCGAAGGTCGCGCACGGCCTGAGCTGGGATGAGAACTACGGCGTCGGAGGCACGCCCGGGGGCGGCAACTACAGCTTCAGCGCCGCTGACGGCGAACTCATCGTCTTCCGCTACGCCCTCGACACCCACCTGCTCGAGATCGAGGTGACGAACCCGCCGCTCGCGGGCACCGGTGAGCTCCGTGCGCACTGGATCGACGAGAACACCCTCGCCTGGCCGAGCGACCTCGGTGCGGACGCTGCTGACGCGACCTGGCAGCTGCACGCCTCGCCCGCGGCATCCCTCGCTCTCGAAGACGATGAGATCGTCGGCGGCGACGCGTTCGATCTGACCGTGATCGACGGAGGACTGACCGAGGATCAGCAGGCGCGGTTCCCGGCGCTTGCCGACTTCGTCGCGCTCGAACTCTCGGATGCCGACGCCGCGGCGCTGCTCAAGGGGCAGCTGATGGTGTCGCAGCGGGGCGCCGACGGCGCGGTCGCCGCGTTCACGGGTGTGCAGATCCCCGGTGTGCTCGACGACCTCTACGCCGGCGCGGTCGCCGACGTCGACCTCGGCGTGACCTTCGACGGCGACGTGCCGACCTTCCGCCTCTGGGCGCCGACGTCGCAGTCCGCGACCCTTCTGACCTGGGACGCCGGGGGAGACCCGGCCGACGCCGAGCGGCATGAGGCCGAGTGGGACGCGGCATCCGGTGTCTGGACCGTCGAAGACGGCAGCGCCCTCGCAGGTGCGGAGTACCTCTGGGAGGTCGTCGTCTACGCCCCGTCGACCGGAACGATCGAGACCAACCGGGTCACCGACCCGTACGCGGTCGCCCTGACGCTCAACTCGACCGCGTCCGTCGCCGTGGACCTCGCCGCCGACGACTGGCGTCCCGAGGCGTGGGAGGAGACCCCGGCGCCGGTCATCGACCGCCCGGTCGACCGCGCGATCTACGAGCTCCACGTCCGCGACTTCTCGATCGGTGACGCCACGGTCCCCGAGGAGGAGCGCGGCACCTACCGGGCCTTCACGCGCGACAGCGCGGGCACCGCACAGCTGCGCGAACTCGCCGACGCCGGCATCAACACCGTGCACCTGCTCCCGACCTTCGACATCGCCACGATCGAGGAGGACCGTTCGCAGCAGGCGCAGCCCGACTGCGACCTGGCTTCGTACGGCCCCGCCGACACCGCGCAGCAGGCCTGCATCGAGGCGATCGCCGACGCCGACGGCTTCAACTGGGGCTACGACCCGTACCACTTCTCCACGCCCGAGGGCTCGTACGCCGTCGACGCCGAGGGCGGCGCGCGCGTGCACGAGTTCCGCGAGATGGTCGGGGCGCTGCACGGCATGGGGCTCCAGGTCGTGCTCGACCAGGTGTTCAACCACACCGCCCAGTCGGGTCAGGGCGAGAAGTCGGTGCTCGACAAGGTCGTGCCGGGCTACTACCACCGCCTGAACCTCGCTGGGGGAGTGGAGACCTCCACCTGCTGCCAGAACGTCGCGACCGAGCACGAGCTCGCCGAGAAGCTCATGGTCGACTCCGTGGTGCTGTGGGCCAAGCAGTACAAGGTCGACGGATTCCGCTTCGACCTCATGGGCCACCACTCCAAGGCCAACATGCTCGCGGTGCGCGCCGCGCTCGACGAGCTGACCCTCGAAGAGGACGGCGTCGACGGTTCGGCGATCTATCTCTACGGCGAGGGCTGGAACTTCGGCGAGGTGGCGAACAACGCCCTGTTCGAGCAGGCCACGCAGGGTCAGCTCGGCGGCACCGGCATCGGCACCTTCAGCGACCGGCTGCGCGACGCCGTCCACGGCGGCAGCCCCGTGGCCGGTGAGACGGTGCAGCAGCAGGGCTTCGGCACCGGGCTCGGCACCGACCCCAACGGGGTGCCCATCAACGGCACGCCGGAGGAGGCGCTGGCCGACCTCGGACTGCAGACCGACCTGGTCAAGCTCGGGCTCGCGGGGAACCTCCGCGACTTCACGCTCACCGATCACACCGGTGCGGTGAGGGCCGGCGACGAACTCGATTACCGCGGGTCGCCCGCCGGCTACGCCGAGCAGCCCGACGAGATCATCACCTACGTCGACGCGCACGACAACGAGACGCTCTACGACCTGTCGGTGCTCAAGCTTCCGGCCGACACGGCGATGGCCGACCGGGTGCGCATGAACACCCTGTCGCTGGCGACGACCGCGTTCGCCCAGACGCCGTCGTTCTGGCACGCCGGCACCGAGCTGCTGCGCTCGAAGTCGCTGGACCGCAACAGCTACAACTCCGGCGACTGGTTCAATCGCATCGACTGGACCGGGCAGGAGTCGACCTTCGGCTCGGGTCTCCCGCGGGCGGCCGACAACGAGGACAAGTGGGCGATCATGAGCCCCCTGCTGGCGGATCCGGCCCTGAAGCCCGCTGCGGCCGACATCGCCGCCGCCGAGGCATCCGCCCTGGATCTGCTGCGGACGCGCGAGGATGTCGACCTGCTGCGCCTCGGATCGGCGGCTCTCATCCAGGAGAAGGTGTCGTTCCCCGGCAGCGGCCCGGAGGCCCCTGCGGGCCTGTTGGTGATGCTCATCGACGACCTCCTCGGCGAGGATGTCGACCCCGAGCTGAGCGGTGCGCTGGTGGTCTTCAACGTCTCGCCCGACGCGGTCTCGCAGAGGCTGCCCGAGCTCGAGGGGCGCTCGTTCGCCCTCGCGCCGACGCTCGCGGACGGCACCGACGAGGTCGTGAAGTCCACAGCGTGGGATGCCGCGACCGGCGACCTGACCGTGCCGGCGCGCTCCGTGGCGGTGCTGGTCGAGGACCAGGCCGACGGCGGGTCCGGCGAGGAGCCCGGTGAGGGTCCCGGCGACGGATCCGGTGAGGGCCCCGGTGACGGATCGGGCGAGCAGCCTGGTGCAGGGTCCGGTGGCGGGTCGGATGACGACGGCGCGTCGACCGGCGGAGACTCGGCCGCCCCGGGTCTGCTGGGGGTGACCGGTTCGGAGCTGCCGTTCGGCCTCGCCATCGCGGCGGTGCTCCTCCTTCTCGGAGGGGCGCTGATGGTGATCCTTCGTCGGGCGGCGGCGCGGCGCGGCTGACCGCCCGTCACAGCGGACCACGTCGGGGTCGCGCAGGGTCTCACCCGAGATGTCCTGCGCGACCCCGACATCGGCTTACGCCGGAAGCGGCGAACCGACCCGAACCAGATTGCCGTCGGGGTCGACGAGCGCGAACTCGACCAGGCCGTACTCGGTGGTGGCGGGCGGCGTGATGCGGTGGCCGGTCGCCGCGTCGGGAACGACATGCGCTCGCCACTGCTCGTACAGCGATTCGGCGTCGTCGACGCAGAGGTAGCACATGCTCGCCGTGGTCAGCGGGTCGAGCTCGGGGTCTTCCGAGAAGTGAAGCGCGATGTCGCCGCGCGCGAGGATCAGGTAGTGCCACTCCTCGGGGGGCCGTGATCCGCGATCTTCGAAGCCGAGCGCCTCGTAGAACCGCAGGGTTCGCCGCAGATCGCGGCTGAGCAGGATGGGGACGGCCGACTCGCGCACGACGCCAGGCTAGCGCTGCCCCGCGTCAGAATCCGTCGAGCACCGGGCCGCCGAAGATCAGCAGCGCCGCCGCGGCCACGGTGGCAAGGGTGGCCAGCAGCAGTCCGATGACGAGGACCGTGCCACCGATGGAGAGCAGGAAGGCCGTCGATTTACTCATACCTCGACGCTAGGAATCGGATGCCGCGACGGCATCGGCCCCGGGGTGTATCCCCGTCCCTCGCGAGGATGACCTTCGCCGCCCGCGCGGCCCGTCACGGCCCGCCGCGGCTCGCTCCCACGACGACCCGTCGCAGCTCGCTCCCGCCGCGACCCGTCGAAAAGTGCGGCTCGTCGCGGGTCACGCCCGCCGTTTCTGACGGCTCGCGGGAACCGGCGTGGTTCGCGCGGCTCGCTCCCGCCGCGACCCGTCGAAAAGTGCGGCCCGTCGCGCGTCGCGACCGCGGTTTGTGACGGCTCGCGGGAAGGGGGACGGGGAGAGCGGGCCGCGCCTCGCCCGGTGGCCGGGGGTAGCCTGCTCGCATGCGGCGCGGCACGACGTGGATCATCGGTGGCATCGGCCTCATCCTGAGCGGGGCTCTCGGGCTCCTCGGTGCGGGTTCTGCGGGCCTTGCGGGTTCGGGCGTACTGGCGATCGTGCAGAACGTCGCGTTCGCGGCATCCGCTCTTCTTCTGGCCGTCGGGATGACGCGAGCCGACAGCGTCGTCGCCCGGCGACCGACCGGTGTCGTCGCCGTCGCCATCCTCGCGCTGTGGCCTCTCATCGCCGAAGGCGCGGCCGCGGCAATCGGCGCCGTGGAGCCGAATGCCGCAGCCGCGTGGACGGTGCTCGGCTACGCGTCGATTCTCGTCCCGACAGCCGCGGGACTCATCGCCGCGGTCGCAATCCTGCGCGCTGGCACCGTGCCCGACCCGTGGCGGTGGGCGCCGATGTGGGTACTCGCGTTCCAGGTCGGGGCCTGGGCGCTCACGCAGGCGCTCGCGGTCGCCCTCGGGCCCGATGTACTCAGCATCAACGGGGTCTTCCTGCTTCTGGGAGCGGTCGCGTTCCTCGCGGGGACGCTGGGGTTTGGCGTTCTGGCCGTCATCCTGGGGTCGCGTCGTCGCGGCGCGACCGTCGAGGTCTATCGGTCCTCGTGACCCGTCAAGAAGTGCGGCTCGGAGGACGCCGCACCAGCAGATCGTGACGGCTCGCGGCGGATCTGGTCTCCGAGCGGAGCGCAGAAGGACGAAGGCGCGGCCAGAGCCGGAAGCCGGAAACGCAGGAAGGCCCCCGGACCGTGGTCCGAGGGCCCTCCGCGTTGTGTGGGTTACTCGCCGGCGGGGGTGGTGCGGCGGCGGAGGGCGAACAGCACGCCTCCCGCGACCAGCAGCAGCGCCGCGCCCAGGGCGGCGCCGAGCGGCAGCTCCGCGCCGGTGACACCGAGCTGACCGGCGGTCGAACCCGTGCCCGAACCGCTGCCCGTGCCCGAGCCCGAACCGTTACCGGCCCCGGGGGTCGATCCGCCGTCCCCATCACCGGGTGCCGGGGTCTCCCCAACGACCGCGCGGCCGAGCGGCGCCGGCTCGACGACCTCGAACTCCTCGAAGTACGCCACGGATGCCGCGAGGTCGACCTGACCGGAGTCGGCCACGTTCGTGCCCTCGGCCAGGGTGAAGAAGTTGTCTCCACCGGCCGCGAGGAACGAGTTGGTCACGATGGTCAGCTCGTCGTCGGCGCCGATCGCCTCACCGTTCAGCGACATCGACAGGATGCGCGAGCCGGCGGCGGCGTTCGGGTCGTAGATGTAGGAGAAGCCCTCCGACACACCCAGGTGCAGCTTCGGCCGTGACGAGCCTTCGGGCTGCCACTGCTCCTCGAGCACCTGCTCGAGCTGCGCACCGGTGAGAGTCAGCGTCACGAGCGTGTTGGCGAACGGCTGAACGTTGGCGACGTCGCGGTAGGTGACCGTGCCGTCCTCGCCGAACAGCAGGTCGGCGCGGAGGCCACCCGGGTTCATCAGCGCGATCTGCGCAGGCGTGCCCGCGTACGACTCGTTCGACGTCGCCCACAGGTACATGTCGGCCACGAGGTTGCCGAGCGACGACTCGACGCCGCGGTCGTCACCCGGAGGGGTGCCGCCCCGGACGATGTCGCCCGTGATCGACCCGACCTCGACGCTGCCGAGCTCGTCGGCGACCTCCACGGCGTCGGCGACGATCGCCTCGACCTCGGGGTCGGCGGCGAACAGCGGCGCGTCATCCTCGCCGACGAGGGGCACCAGCGACCCGCCGATCGAGACGAGCTCGCCGGAGGTGGTGTCCACGGAGATGTCGAGCTTGCCGAACATCGTTCCGTACTGGTTCGCCTGGATGACCGGGCGCTCCGTTCCGGCGACACCGTTCACCGGCACCTCGCAGGCATACGGCTGATGGGTGTGACCCGACACGATCGCGTCGATCTCCGCCGATGCGCCGTTCACGAGCGCGGCGTAATCGCTGTCGCCCTGCGCGATGGTGGCGCAGTCCTCGGTCGGTGCCCCGTCGTGGGTGAGCAGCACGATCACGTCGGCGGCGTCCGTCTCGGTGATCTCGGCCGCGACGCGGTTGGCCGCCTCGAGCTGATCGCCGAACTCGATCTCGGTGATGCCCGCGGGGCTCACGAGGGTCGCGGTGTCGGCGGTGACGGTGCCGATGAAGGCCACCCGCACGCCGTCGACCTCCTCGACGACGTACTCCTGCAGCGCGGGCTCATCGGTCCCCGCGAGGTACACGTTCGCGCCCAGAGCGTACGGAGCCCCGGCGACCTCGTCGCCCTGGCCGTAGCGAGGGATGACGCGATCGACCAGATCGGCGAAGCCGGCGTCGAACTCGTGGTTGCCCACGGCTCCCAGGTCGAGGCCCGCCTCGACCAGTGCGTCGATCGTGGGGTTGTCCTGCTGGATGAACGACGTGAACGTCGACGCGCCGATCATGTCGCCCGACGAGACGAACAGCGTGTTGGGGTTCTCCGACTCGAACTGCGACACCGCACCCGCGATCACCGCGGCGCCGGCCTCGCCGTTGCCGAAGTTCGGCTCGATGCGACCGTGGAAGTCGTTGATCGTCAGCACCTGCACGTCGGTCGTGGTGTCGAGGGTCGAGTCCACCGAGTAGACGGTGGTCGTCCCCGAGACCTCGTTGCCGACCGCGAGGAGCGGAGCGCCGGTGGGGGAGTCCTCGGCGGCGACGAAGGCGATGCCCTCGGGGCCGAGATCGCCCGCGGCGGCGAGGCCTGCGGCATCCGTCGCGTCCTCACCCGACACCGAGAAGTCGCGGTTGTTGAGGTAGGTGACGAACGAGGCATCCGCGGGACTGCTCAGATCGAAGACCATGATGCCGCCGACGCGCTCGAGGCCGACGAACGCGTAGGGCACGCCGTCGATCTCGCCGACCGTGACGCTCTCGGGCTCGGGGCCCTTGGCGTCACTGCGCGTGTCGAACTCGGACGCGCCGTGGTCGGAGTTGAAGTTCGCGGGAACAAGCTCGGCGGTGATGCGCTCGAAGGCGTCACCCGAGTCCCAGACCAGCTCGCCGGCGGTGTTCCAGATCGAGAACGAGCGCGCGCCGTAGGAGAAGAGCTCCTCGTAGCATCCGTCGGTCTCGTTGAAGCCGTCTTCCTTCGACACGGCCAGGCGACCGAGGTCGGCCGTTCCGGTCAGCGACGCGAGCGGGCTGTCGGCGCACACGGGGCCGTATCCGTCGGCGGCGAGGTTCGCCACGCGCGACTCGTCGATGTAGTCACCCCACTCGCGCACATCCCCCTCGTTCGCGGTGACGAGGTAGGTCGCGCCGCCGGCGGTGTACGAGTCGATGGCGTCGGGCATGTACATGCCGTTCAGGCCGGGGTAGGTGTCGATGTTGACGGCGGGGCCGTCGGCGGTGCCGTCGCGGTCGCTGGCGTCCAGGCCCGCGCCGTCGACGCCGTGGTCCTTGGTGCCCAGCGGCACGATCGCCGCCACGGTCGCCGACGCGAGGTCGACGACGGCGAGCGAGTTCGCCTCCTGCAGCGTGACGTACGCGGTGGTGCCGTCGACGGTGATGTACTCGGGCTCGAGGTTGCGGCTCACCGGCAGGTCGCCCGCCGGGTTCGGCCCGAACACGCGCACACCCTCGGGGAGGGGCAGCGACCCGCCCTCCTCGAAGTCGCGGAAGTCGGCGGTCGCGACGTCGTCAGCCGTCGGCGCGGTCAGCGTGTCGGGGAGGCTCACCACGCTGATCGACCCCTCGGGGTCGACGGTGAAGTCGTCGGAGGGCTCACCCTCGTTGGCTGCCACGGCGTACTGCCCGTCGGCCGAGATGGTCACCATGTCGGGCAGCGCCCCGACGGTCACCGAGCCGAGCGTCGCCGATGCAGCATCCGCCGCGTTCGCGTCGAAGAAGAGCAGCGACCCGGCGTCGGTCTTCACCGGCGCTTCGAGGGCGATGACACCGAGCCCGTCCTCGCGGACGGCGACGGAGTTCGCCACGCCGGTCCCGGCGATCTCGAACTCCTCGGTGATCGCGGTCGGGTCGGAGTAGTCGAGCACGTCCACGGTCGCCGCCTGCGCGTTGACCACGAAGAGGCGGTCGCCGTAGGCGGCGACGATCTCGGCGGCGCCCTCGTCGAAGACGCCGGTTTCGAACGAGCCGAGCGGCGTCAGCGACAGCGCTGCGTCGTCGGCGGAGGTGGTGATCGCATCGGTGACGATGGCGCCGAACGCCGCGCCCGGCGCGAGCGCCAGGGAACAGGCGACGGCCGCCGCGGTCAAGCCGGCCGCGGCGCGTCGATGAGATGAAGGCATGCATGTCCTCAGGTCGGGCGTGCCGGGGCGCACGCTTCTCGTGTCTAGCCAGGGCACGTTTCGAATGGGTGAACCAGCCGGAAACGAACTGATACTCCGGAGACCTCGTAAATACATGGATGTCCATCTAAAATGATCAACGTGCCAAGGACGGCACGGAAGGAGCGGACGGATGTCGCAGACGATCACCCCCCACGCAAGCGAAACGCCATCGCGGCCGCAGCCGGTCGCCATGACTGAGGAGGATCGTGCCGCCATCCTCGAGGCGGTGCGCGACTTCGCCGCCACCGAGATCGCCCCCTATGCGCTGGAGTGGGACGAGAAGAAGATCTTCCCGCGAGACGTCCTCGCCCGTGCCGGCGAGCTGGGCCTGGGCGGACTGTACGTCGCGGAGGACGTCGGGGGCACCGCCCTTGCGCGCGTCGACGCGGTGGCGATCGTCGAGGAGCTCGCTCACGCAGACCCCTCGATCGCCGCGTACATCACGATCCACAACATGGTCGCGTGGATGATCGACACCTTCGGCACCGACGCACAGCGTGAGGAGTGGCTCCCGCGTTTGACGGCCATGACCGACTTCGGCGGCTACTGCCTCACCGAACCCGGCGCCGGCTCCGATGCCGCAGCCCTCACGACCAGCGCCGTCCGCCAGGGTGATGACTACGTCCTCACCGGCGTGAAGCAGTTCATCTCCGGCGGCGGCGAGGCATCGGTCTACGTCGTGATGGCGCGCACGGGCGAGCCGGGTGCCAAGGGGATCACCGCGTTCCTCGTCCCCGGCGACACCCCGGGGCTGTCGTTCGGTCCGAATGAGAAGAAGATGGGCTGGAACGCCCAGCCCACCCGTCAGGTCATCCTCGACGAGGTGCGCGTCCCCGCCGCGAACATCCTGGGTGAGGAGGGTCGCGGCTTCCGCATCGCCATGACCGCGCTGAACGGTGGCCGCATCAACATCGCCGCGTGCTCCCTCGGCGGTGCGCAATGGGCGCTCGACCGTGCGATCCGCTACGTCCACGAGCGGTTCACATTCGGCGAGCCACTCGCCGAGAAGCAGGCGGTGGTCTTCGCGCTCGCCGACATGGCGACCGAGCTAGGTGCCGCGCGTGCCATGGTGCGGGATGCCGCGCTGGCGCTCGACCGGCACGACCCCGATGTCGCCATGCAGTGCGCGATGGCCAAACGATTCGCCACCGACGTGGGATTCCGCGTCGCCAACGACGCGCTCCAACTGCACGGCGGCTACGGCTACCTGCACGACTACGGCATCGAGAAGGTGGTGCGCGACCTGCGCGTGCACCAGATCCTCGAGGGGACCAACGAGATCATGCGCGTCATCATCGGCCGCGAACTGCTGGGGGGATGACGGTGCGCACCGCCTTCCTCGGACTCGGCCACATGGGCGCCCCGATGGCGCGGAACCTCGCCGCAGCGGGCCACGAGGTCATCGGATTCGATGTCTCGACCGCGGCGCGCGAGAGCGCGGCGACGGCAGGCCTGTCGGTCGTCGACGCACCGCACGAGGCGGTGGCCGAGGCATCCGTCGTCCTCACCATGTTCCAGACCGGGCGTCAGGTCATCGACGCCTATGAGGGCGGACTCCTCGCCGCAGCACCCGCCGACACGCTCTTCATCGACTGCTCCACGATCTCGGTCGAGGATGCCCGCCTCGCGCACGGACGCGCCGAGGCGGCTGGTCACCGAGCGCTCGACGCGCCGGTCTCGGGCGGGGTCGTCGGCGCCGAGAACGCCACCCTGGCGTTCATGGTCGGGGGAAGTGAGGAGGACTTCGCCGCGGGAGAACCGCTGCTGTCGGCCATGGGTCGCCGAGTGGTGCACTGCGGCGGCGCGGGTCTCGGGCAGGCGGCGAAGGTCTGCAACAACATGATCCTCGCCGCCTCGCAGATCGTGGTCGCCGAGGCCTTCGTGCTCGGAGAGCGGCTGGGGCTCAGTCACCAGGCCCTGTTCGACGTCGCGTCGAACGCGTCGGGTCAGTGCTGGGCGCTCACCACGAACTGCCCCGTACCGGGACCGGTGCCGACGAGCCCGGCGAACCGCGACTACCAGCCGGGCTTCGCCGGAGCCCTCATGGCCAAAGACCTCGGACTCGCCGCCGACGCGATCGCTCACACGGGTGTCGATGCCCGCGTCGGACTGCTCGCCCGTGATCTGTACCGCGCATTCGCGGACGGCGCCGGGGCCGGGCAGGATTTCTCCGGGATCATCACGATGATCCGATCCGGAAGCGACGACCCTGGAGGACGAGGATGACCGAATACGAGACGATCCTGGCCGAGACGCGCGGACGGGTCGGGTGGATCACGCTGAACCGGCCGAAGGCGCTGAATGCCCTGAACACGACGGTGATGCGCGAGATCGTCGACGTGACGACCCGGTGGGACGCCGATGACCGCATCGGTGCGATCGTCGTCACCGGCTCGGAACGGGCCTTCGCCGCCGGTGCCGACATCAAGGAGATGGAGGAGAAGTCGGGCCTGGAGATGCACATGACCGATCACTTCGGCGGCTGGGCGCGATTCGCGGCGCTGCGCACCCCCGTGATCGCGGCCGTCTCGGGCTACGCACTCGGCGGCGGGTGCGAGCTGGCGATGATGTGCGACATCATCCTCGCCGCCGACACCGCCGTGTTCGGCCAGCCCGAGGTGAACCTCGGTGTGATCCCCGGCATGGGCGCGACGCAGCGCCTCGTCCGCGCCGTCGGGCCCTACAAGGCCGCCGAGCTCATCCTGTCGGGGCGGAACATGACCGCCGACGAGGCGGAGCGCGCAGGGCTGGTGTCACGTGTCGTGCCGGCATCCGATCTCCTCGAGGAGACGACCGCGCTCGCCGAGTCGATCGCGTCGAAGTCGCTGCCGTCGCTGTACGCCGCGAAGGCGGCGCTGGATGCCGCCCAGGAGACCTCGCTCGCCGAGGGACTGCGTTTCGAGCGGCAGGCGTTCGCCGCGCTGTTCGACACCGCCGACCAGAAAGAAGGCATGCGCGCGTTCCGCGAGAAGCGTCCGGCGGAGTTCCAGAACCGGTGAGCTACAGCGGTTCGGGGGTCGGGCGCGGGTCGTCGAAATCGCCGGCCGCGCGGCGCATGCGGGCGATGATCGAGACGAGCTCGTCGGTGTCGTCGGCGCTCAGGCCCGGCTCGGAGAAGACCTGGGCGTTGAGGGCTGCCGTGGCGCGTTCGGCGAGGTCGCGCCCGGCATCGGTGAGGACGACGAGCGTGGCCCGCCCATCGACGGGGTGCGGCTCGCGACGGACGTACCCGTCGGCCTGCAGCCGGTCGACCGTGTTGGTCACACTCGTGGGATGCACCTGCAAGCGGGCGGAGGCTGACGCCATGGGCATGCGCCCGGCGCGGCTGAAGCTCAGGAGGGTCAACAGCTCGTACCGGGCGAAGGTCAGGCGGAACGGGCGGAGCGCCGCATCCACCCGCGCGAGCATCAGCTGCTGGGCGCGCATGATCGACGTGACGGCGGTCATGCCGGCAGCGGCATCCGTCCAGCCGTGCGCGAGCCACTGGCGTTTCGCTTCGGCGATCGGATCGACCGGCAGACGTCGGGCCACGGCGACTCCTTCCCGCTCCCACGGTACCGGGATCCCGGCCCGAGTCCCGGCTGCCGCCGGCACCCGCGGCAATAGACTCGATCAGACGGACAAGGAGGCTCCATGAAGATCGTGGTGCTGATCAAAGAGGTACCCGACACATGGGGCGATCGGAAGCTGAGCCTGGAGACCGGGCTCGCCGAACGCGACGCCAGCGATCGAGTGCTGGATGAGATCTGCGAACGCGCCCTCGAGGTGGGCCTTTCGTACGCCGACGCGCATGAGGGCACCGAGGTCGTCGTGCTGTCGATGGCGTCGGAAGCGTCGACGGCGACGGTGCGAAAGGGTCTTGCGATGGGGGCGGCGTCGGCGGTGCACGTGGTCGACGGCGACCTTCTCGGCGCCGACATGGGACTGACGGCTGAGGTGCTCGCGGCGACGCTCCAGCGGATCGGATTCGATCTCGTGATCGCCGGCAACCTCTCCACCGACGGCTCGGGCGGGATGATCCCGGCGATGGTGGCCGAGATCCTGGATGTGCCGAGCGCGACGAATCTGACGTCGGTCGAGATCTCCGACGGCGCCGTCGAGGGTGTCCGGCTCAGCGATGCCGGCTCGATGCGGCTGCGGGCCGAACTGCCGGCGGTGGTCTCGATCACCGAGGCGCTCCCCGACGCGCGGTTCCCCAATTTCAAGGGCATCATGGCCGCGAAGAAGAAGCCGTTCGAGACGCTCAGCCTCGCCGACCTCGGCCTCGACGCCGCCGATCCCGAGGCGGCTCGCTCGATCGTCATCTCGCTGGCCGAGCGGCCGCCGCGCGAGGCGGGCGTGAAGATCGTCGACGAGGGCGACGCCGGGCAGAAGCTCGCCGACTTCCTCGCTGAGAACCGGCTGGTGTGAGGGCGTGATGGCTGAATACGCGGATGACGCGATCCTGGTCCTTCTGGACGTGATGCCCTCGGGTGAGCTCGCAAAGAGCGCAGCGGGGCTCATCGGGGCGGCTGCTGCGGTGGGGACACCGGTGGCACTCGTGGTGACGGACGACGGCGCTGCGGTCGCCGCGGCGGCCGCGGCGCTCGGCGCCGGCACGGTCCTCGTCGCGGCCCCGGGAGAGGGCCTCTCGGTTCCGGTCGTCGATGCGCTCGACGCCGCCGTGGCCGAGGTGCGGCCCGATGCCGTGCTGATCTCGCACTCGGTCGAAGGTCGCGAGGTGGCCGGACGCTTCGCCGCACGCTCCCGCTCGGGTCTGTGCGCTGACGCGGTGGGCGTCTCCCGCGACGCCGAGGGCATCGTCGCGCACCACTCCGTCTTCGGGGCGGCCTACAACGTCGATGCGGCGGTCACCTGGGGTGCGCCGGTCATCACCGTGCGGCAGGGCGCCATCGAGGCGCGCGCCGAGGCGGTGGCGGCGCCGGTCGTGGAAACGCTGACCGTATCGGGGTCGGGCCGGCGCGCGGCATCCGTCCTCTCGGTCGAGGAGGCCGTAGCGACGTCGAGCCGGCCGGAGCTCCGAGGAGCGACGAAGGTCGTCTCGGGGGGCCGGGGACTCGGATCGGCTGAGAAGTTCGCGCTCGTGGAGCAGCTGGCCGACGTGCTCGGCGCCGCCGTGGGGGCCTCACGGGCGGCCGTCGACGCCGGCTATGTTCCCCAGTCGTATCAGGTCGGGCAGACCGGTGTCTCGGTGTCGCCGCAGCTGTATGTCGCTCTCGGCATCTCGGGTGCGATTCAGCACAAGGCGGGCATGCAGACGGCCAAGACGATCGTCGCGATCAACAGGGACGGCGACGCGCCGATCTTCGGGATCGCCGATTTCGGTGTCGTGGGTGACCTCTTCACCGTCGTGCCGCAGCTGATCGAGGCGCTCGAGGCGAAGAAGAAGGCGTAACGGATGGCGACGTTCGCGCGGACCATGCGTCGTGGCCTGCCCCGGGTCGCCGGCGGCGACCCCTGGCCTCCGCCGGGTGAGGTGCCCCCGGTCGTCGAGGAGCGGCCGGCCGTTGAGGCCCCGCCGACTGAACCGCGAGCGCGGCGGGTCGAAACGCCCGCCGACCCGTCAGAAAACGTCGCTCCCGCGGCATCCGGGCAGCAGAAATCGACGGGTCGCGAGCCCAGGCGGATGCGACAGGGTCTGCCTCGGGTCGTCGGCGGTGAGCCGTGGCCACCGGCTGCGGCCACGCCCGGAGGCGCCCCGTGGCCGCAGACCGGCGAGGCGACCGGCGCGCCCAAGCCCGCGGCCGCGGCCGCGGCCGCGGCCGGCCGGGCGGACGCGCGGGCGGGCGCGGAGCGAGCGGTGACCCGCGAAACACCCGCCGACCCGTCAGAAAACGTCGCCCCCGCGGCATCCACCCCGCAGGAATCGACGGCTCGCGGGGGAGAGAGGGTCCGACGCGGGCTTCCTCGGGTCGCGGGCGGTAACCCGTGGCCGCCGGCTGATTTCACGCCGCGCCCTCGTGCTGCCGCAGCGCCGCCAGCCGATGCGTCGGCGCGTGCTGCCACCCTCGTCGCCGACCCGGCAGAATCGGAGGCTCCCGCACCATCGGGGCAGCAGGAATCGACGGCTCGCGACGGTGACGCAGGCGTCCCCGCTTCGACCGCTCCCCCCGCATCGGCGGATATCGCCGTCGCGTCCGCGCCCGCGGGCCCCCGCGCCCCGTTGCCGTTCACCCCGACCGTGTTCCCCGGTGCCGCGGCATCCGTTCGTCCTGCCCCGCCTGCCGAGCCCCGCCGCATCGGTCCGTACACCCCGCTCCAGTGGGCGGGGGTCGCCGCCGTCGGCGGCTTCACGCTGCTCGTCGCGGCGGGACTCGTCGTCGTGATCGTGCGGTTCCTCCTGAGCATCCCGCCCCTGCAGGGGTTCGTGGAGCAGTTCCCGGGTGAGTACCACCTTCCCGAGTGGGCACCGGTCGGCATTCCCGCCTGGCTCGGCTGGCAGCACTTCTTCAACGTCTTCCTGATGGTGCTGATCATCCGCACCGGGCTCCAGGTGCGCACCGAGAAGCGGCCGACGGTGTTCTGGAGCCCGAAGGGCAACAAGCGCCGCAAGATCAGCCTCAACCTGTGGCTGCATCAGGCGCTCGACGTGCTGTGGGTGGCCAACGGCATCATCTACATCGTCCTGCACTTCACCACCGGTCAGTGGGTGCGCATCGTGCCGACGAGCTGGGAGGTCATCCCCAACGCCGTCAGCGCGGGCCTGCAGTACCTCTCGCTCGACTGGCCGACCGAGAACGGCTGGGTCAACTACAACTCCCTGCAGCAGCTGGCGTACTTCGCCACGGTGTTCATCGCAGCGCCGCTGGCGATCATCACCGGAGTGCGCATGAGCGGCTTCTGGCCGAAGGACGCCGCGCGCCTGAACCGGCTTTACCCGGTGGAATGGGCGCGTAAGGTGCACTTCCCGGTGATGCTCTACTTCGTGGTCTTCATCATCTTCCACGTGACGCTCGTCTTCGCCACGGGCGCTCTTCGCAACCTCAACCACATGTACGCCGCCCAGGGGTCGGTCGACCCGAACGCCTATGCCGACAACTGGGCGGGGCTCCTCATCTTCATCCTGTCGCTCGGCATCATCGTCGCGGGGTGGGTCGCCGCCAGACCCCTCGTCGTCGCGCCGATCGCCCGCCTGTTCGGCACAGTGAAGAGCCGGTGAGCGGGCGGGATCACCGCACCGGGGGATAACCCCCGGTGAAGAGTCCGGATGCCTCGGGCGCGCCGAACGGGCGGCAGTTCTACCGTGGGTGTCATGACCACAGCACCTCTCACCCCCGCCGCGCCGCGTGAGGCACCCAGCCCCGCGCCGGCGCGCCCCGCGAAGGTGAAATCGCAGATCGCCTCGCCCTCGCGCATCGCCTTCGCCATCGCCCACCTCGCGGCGCTCGGCGTCATCGGCTCCGCGCTCTTCGGATTCCTCTTCTCGCTCCTCGGCCTCGGTCTCGGCTTCCTCCTCGTGATCGGCATCGGGCTGCTCTTCCTCGTGGGCCTCGTCTACGTGCTGTTCGCGCTCGCCTGGCTCGAAACCGCCCGCATCGACGGGCTCTACCACTTCGGTCTCACCCCGAGGCGGCTGCGCCGCAGCGGCAGCCCCGGCTTCGGCGGCTGGATCCGCTCCCTGGGCCAGCAGGCGATCGATCCCGGCATGTGGCGGGCCATCGCGAACCTCGCCGTGGCCACCCTCCTCGGCGGGATCACCCTCTTCCTCTTCCAGGCGATCTCGAGCGGCATCGTCTTCACCTTCAGCCCGCTCTTCGCCGACGACGGCGTCCTCCGGCTCTTCGGAACGGGTTTCGTCGTCGCGAGCGGCTGGGCGGTCGTCGCCGGCATCCTCGTCGTCGTCCTGGCCGCGGCCGGCATCGTCGGCCTCGCGATCCTGCACGGCGTGCTCGCCCGGGCGATCATGGTGCCCTCCCGCGAAGCACAGCTGGCTGAGGAGGCCCGGACCTCCAACGCGCAGCGGGTCGGCGCGGTCCGCGCCGCCGACGTCGAGCGCACCCGCATCGAACGCGACCTCCACGACGGCGTCCAGCCGCGGCTGGTCTCGGTCGGGATGACGCTGGGCCTCGCCCAGCAGAAGCTTGACACCGACCCGGCCGCCGCGAAAGAGCTCATCGCCGAGGCGCACACCTCCACGAAGGCCGCCATCACCGAGCTCCGGCAGCTCGCCCGCGGCATCCACACGTCGGTCCTCGACGACCGGGGTCTCGACGCCGCTCTTTCCGCCCTCGCGGCGCGATCGGTGGTGCCGGTGCAGCTGGATGTGCGGATGGACGGGCGCTGCTCGCGAGATGCCGAGGCGGCGGCGTACTTCGCCATCGCCGAAGCTCTCACCAACGCCGCCAAACACGCCCGTGCGTCGGAGTGCCGTGTGGTCGTCCGGCTCCGAGACGAGCCGCAGACCGGATCCCGCACCCTGTGGGCTCGGGTCGAGGACAACGGCGTCGGTGGTGCCCAGGTGATCGCCGGTGGCGGCATCGACGGCATCATCAACCGGGTGCTGGCCGCCGGCGGCACCGCGCGACTGGACAGCCCCATCGGCGGGCCCACCTCGGTGGAGGTGAACATCCCATGCGCGTCCTGATCTGCGAAGACTCCGCGCTCCTGCGCGAGGGCCTCAGCCGTCTCCTCGACGACGCCGGCCACGAGATCGTTGCCGCCCTTCCCGACGCCGAGCACCTCGACGACACGGTGGACGAGGTGGCCCCCGACCTCTGCATCCTCGACGTCCGGCTCCCGCCGACCTGGTCGGACGAGGGCATCCGCGCGGCCCTCTCGCTGCGGGCGCGACTGCCGCAGCTGCCGGTGCTCGTGCTCTCGCAGTACGTGGAGGAGCGCTACGCCGCCGACCTCATCGCCGCGAGCGGCGGGGCCCTCGGCTATCTGCTGAAGGACCGGGTCGCCGATGTCGGGGAGTTCCTCGACGCGGTCGGCCGGATCGGCGAGGGCGCCACCGTCCTCGACCCCGAGGTCGTCGCGCAGCTGCTGGCCCGACGTCGCCGGGACGAGCGGATGCAGCGGCTCACCGACCGGGAATCCACGGTGCTGGCCCTCATCGCCGAAGGGCGATCGAACCAGGCCATCGCCCGCACGCTGCACGTCAGTGAGGGGAGCGTCGAGAAGCACATCACCGCGGTCTTCCAGAAGCTCGACCTCGAACCCGACGACTCCGGCAACCGCCGGGTGCTCGCCGCCCTCGCCCATCTCGAACACGGCGGCCCCGCCGCCCCCGCACCGCGTCCGCAGAGCGGACCCTTTCAGACAGGAACGAACCGATGAGCACCGTCCCTCCTCCGGCCCCGGAGCCGGCACAGCCCACTCCGCCGACCGGGTCCGAGCGCCCGACCCGGCCGGACGCACCCCGTTCCGCCGCGCCCCGCGTGGTCGCGACCCTCGTCGGCGCCTTCGGCGCCCTGGTCATCCTCGGAACCCTGGGCACCGCCGCTGTGGGGACGGCTTCGGCTGCCGTCACCGGTGGCGGCGGCGGGAGCAGCTCCGGCGACAGCACCGTCGACGCCACCGGGGTGACCGAGGTGGAGACCGAGGTGGGAGCCGGGAGCCTCAGGATCGAATTCGCCGACGTCGATGAGGCCACCCTCGAGGTGACGCGCGGGTGGGGCGCCGATCAATGGCGCCTCGAGCGCGTCGAAGACACCATCCGGGTGTCCTCGCCTGACCGATGGTGGGGCGGATGGATGTTCGGTGACCGGTCGGAGGCGGTGCTCACCCTTCCCGACACCCTGGAGGGGCTCGACGCCGACCTGACGATGAACGCGGGCGACCTCCGGGTCGTCGACGGTGACTTCGGCGAGCTCGACCTCGACCTCGGCGCGGGCAGCATCGACATCACCGGCTCTGCCCGTTCCGTCGACGCGACGGTGTCGGCCGGTCAGGCCGACCTCGAGCTGTCAGATGTCGCCGAAGCCGACGTCACGGTCAGCGCGGGCGATATGGACCTCGTCCTCACCGGTACGCAGCCGGGCCAGATGACGTTCGACGTCAGCGCGGGACGGGTGACCGCGACCGTGCCCGAAGGCGAGTACGACATCACCTCCGAGGTCTCCGCAGGCGACTTCGACAACGGCCTCGGCTCGACCCCGGGCGCCCGCAGCACCGTCGAGGTCAGCGTCACCGCCGGTCAGGTGGAGCTGCGCGCCGGCTGAGCATCTTCCGCCTCCGCACCATCGACCCCGGGCTCACCGGGACCGCCGAGGGGTTCCTGACCGGCACGGCCGGCAGCGAACCCCTCGGCGTAGGCTTCGTCGGCGCCGAGGCGGAACATGTCGCGCTCCCACGGCCGCACGATCGACCGCGCACCGGGGAGATCGAGGTCTCCGACCAGGTCGCCACGGCCGCGGACGACGGCGACGGGTCGGCGTCCGACCTTCCCCTTCACCAGATCCGCGGCGGCGCACAGTTCGTCGGCGACGCACGGCATCGTCACCGCGAGGGGCCGGCCCTCGGCATCGGTCGTCCCTCTGAGGTCTTCGAAGACGGCCACTCCGCCGGCGCCGATGGCGTGATCGGTCTGACCTTCGCGCCATGCGCGTCCGAGCGTGTCGGAGATGAGCACACCCACGCGCACGCCCAGGCGTGCGCGCAAGCCCGCCGCGAGTGCCCGGGCGGACCGGTCGGGATCTTCGGGCAGAAGCAGCACCGTCCCCTCGGGGGTGTTGGACGCATCCACCCCGGCCGCGGCGGCGATGATGCCGAGACGATTCTCGACGATGCGGGTCACGTGTCCGCTCGGACCTTCGCGCCGCGCGACCACCCGCACCGACTCCGCGGTGATGGCGTCCTCGCGATCGTCTGCCTGGACGAACCGGCCCTCGGCCTTGGACACGACCTTCGAGGTGACCACGACGATGTCGCCATCCTGCAGGGTGTCGGCGGCAGCGGTGCCGATCACCGCGATGAGATCGTCACCCGTGGTGATCTCGGGGATGCCCTCCAGCGCCCAGACGCTCAGCACGGCGGGTTCAGCGGACGAACCGGACCTCGGTGAGCGTCTCGCCGAGGAAGGGCTCGGTGTGCGAGGCGCCGTCGAGGCTGAAGCCGTTGCGCTCGTAGAAGCGGTGCGCACGAGGGTTGTCTTCGGCGACCCAGAGGTACAGGGGCTCACCGTTCTCGACCGCGGCGTCGAAGAGCTTCTGTCCGATCCCCTTCCCGTGATACGCATCGAGAAGGTAGATGAAGTACAGCTCGCGGTTGCGGGGCGCATCTTTGTCGCGGGCCGGTCCCGAGCCGACGAACCCGACGATCTCGCCGTCGACCAGGGCCGCGCTCATCTTGAACTCGGGTCCCTGGACCGCCCAGTGGGTCCACAGTTCGGCCAGCCGGCGGGGGGAGATCTTCTCCAGCGCCGCCTTGCTGATCACCTGGTCGTAGGTCTCATGCCAGCATGTGGCGTGCACCTGGCCGAGAGCGACGGCATCGACGTCTCGCACCGGCCGCACCACGACATCCGTTCGCAGTTCAGCGTCCATGGCCAGACTCTACGCGCGGGTTCCGACGTCGCGAAATCGAGCGGGATGCCGCAGGAAAACTGTCGATCCTGCACAACCGAATCGGCGGAATCATCGTTCCTGGCTACGATCCGAGACCGTGAACGTCCTCTGGCGCACCCTGCTCGTCCACCTCCTCGCGCGCCTGCGCCTCCGTCGTGAGGGGTGGTTGACCTTCCAGGACGTCGGGCGCATCCGGCTGACCACCCTGCCGACCGACATCGACGTGCTGCGCCACATGAACAACGGGCGCTACCTGTCTCTGTTCGACCTCGGTCGCTGGGACCTGCTGGTGCGCACCGGGATGGTCGACGCGATGCGCAGGCACGGGTGGTACGGGGTGGTCTCGAGCGAGACCGTCACCTTCCGCAAGTCGCTGGAGCTCTGGCAGCGCTTCGAACTCCAGACCAGGATGCTGGGACACGACGATCGCGCGCTCTACCTCGAGCACCGGGCGCTGGTGCGCGGTGAGATCTACGCGAGGGCCATCATCCGTATCCGGATGCTGAAGCGGTCGGGCGGAACCCTTCCCCACGAGGAGCTGTTCGCCGCGGTCGGTCGCCCCGAAGGGATGCCGGACGTCGAGCCCTGGGTGCACGACTGGGCCGCGGCATCCGCTCTGCCCTCGACCCGTCAGCCGGCGCCCAGCGACTGGAGCTGAGCCGGTCTACTCTTCCGGTTCGGGGACGATCGTCAGCCCGCCCGGTGAATTCGCCGACTTGGACAGTGCGTCCAGCCACGCGGGGTTGAGTTTAGGTGTGCGGCTGCCGAAGTACTCGAACGCCACCGGGATGTTCGGGCTCAGCCACACCGAGGTGCGGCCCATGCCGTTGCGGGTGGGGTCGGTCCAGGTGAAGGAGAACTGTTCGCCACGGCGGAGCTTCGACCAGACCACGGCCTGCAGGTGCGCCAGGACACGGTCGTCCAGCGCGACGGTCAGTTTGGAGTCGTAGGTCAGAGTTCCCATCGTGACCAGCGTAATCTGCCGCGGGGCCGCAGCGATCAGGTCGGCAATGATCCGGGGTGCGTGTCGCATTATAGGTACGTCACGCCTGTTTGTCTGGTGTTGCTCGAAATGGGCATACTTGTGACCCTGAGAGACATGGACCCCTGTGCAACCCTCGCCACCGAGTTGCGCGCGGCCGTGCCCGCCGGCGGACTCTCCATAGAGTTCCAGCCCATCTTCGACCTCGATGGTTCCGGTCAGCCGGATCGCCCCGTCGCGGTGGAAGCTCTCTGCCGCTGGCATCATCCTCGATTCGGCATGATCTCGCCCGTGCATTTCATCCCCCTCGCCGAGACCCACGGCATCATCGCCGACCTCGGCGCCGCCGTGCTCACCCGCGCCGGCAGACAGGTCGCCGCATGGCAGCGTGCCGGTCACGATCTGGGCCTGTCGGTGAACGCTTCGCCGTCGGAGTTCTCGGCCGCGTGGGTCGACACCGTCGCCCAGCGCGCCGACGAGCTCGGGCTGTCGGCGGGCAGTCTCACGATCGAGATCACCGAGTCGCCCGCGCCGCAGTTGCTGCCGCGCGTGCTCGCGGTGCTCGAGCGTGCCCGTGCAGCCGGCCTCGGCCTCTCGATCGACGATCTCGGCGCCGGCGACACCACGACCCCCATGCTCGACGCGCTGCCGCTGACCGAGGTGAAGATCGACCGGTCACTGACCCAGCGGGCCGATGCCGAGGCGGATGAGGCGGTCGCCGCCGCGGTCGAGCAGGCGCGGCGGAACGAATGGTCCGTCGTGGCCGAGGGGATCGAGACTCACGACGACCTCGAGCGCGCGCGTCGCCGGGGGTGCGACCGGGGCCAGGGGTTCCTCCTGGGTAAGCCGATGCCTGCGTCGGAGCTAACCGCTCTGCTGTCGGCCTGACCGGTCGCGACGACCCCGCCAGAAGAGGCGTCGAGCGACCGAGCGGATGATCGGGGGCCGTCAGATCCCGCTGTAGTCGTCGATCACCATGTCGGTGTCGTCGTGGGCGTTGCCGTGGGCCTGCTCGGACGGGACGTCGATCTGCGTCCAGGTGACGGGCATGCCGGGGGAGAAGAGGATGTCGATGCCCGGGCCTCCGCGCAGCGGCGGGATGTTCACATACCCGCCCCCGGCCTTGATGGCGTCGAGGATCTTGCCCTTGAGCTCGGTGACCGGGTCGGGAAGGAAATAGTCACGCCCGTCGACGGTGAGTCGGTTCACGATGGCCATCGCACCAGAGTACGGGAACGCGTCACGACGAACGTAGGATCGACAACGATGGGTACCTTGCACTATGGCGCGCCTTCGGTCGCCGTTCCGATCGATGACCGCACGCTCGCGCACCTCGAACTCGTGATCGTGGCCAAGCTCCGCCGACGTGAGAGCACGTCGCTGGCCGTGATCGACGACGACACCAACCGGCGCCAGGCGCTGTGGATCTCGCCCGCGAGCACGCTCCGCTTCGAATACGACGGGCCCATGCCCGAGATCAACAAGGCCTGGCTGCAGGACCTCGTCGACTCGGCCAACTCGCCCGGTGGTCTGCGGCTCCTGCCCGAACCCGGCGCCTGAGCTCGTCACCGGCGCCGATGCGCCGGCTAGCGCGAGACGCGACCGCGCCCGGCGCGCTTGGCGCGGTACATCGCCGCGTCGGCGGCTTCCAGCAGCTCTGACGAGGTCGGCCGCTGGGCTGCGGCGACAACCCCCGCCGACGCCGTCATCCGGATCGACAGATCCTCGACCACGACTGGCTCAGCGAGGGCGAGGAGCGCGCGCTCGGCGATCGTGTGCGCGTCGGCCTCGTCCACCTCACGGCAGATGAGGATGAACTCGTCGCCACCGAAACGAACGATGACGTCCTCGGATCGGGCGCTGTGGGTCAGGCGCTTGCTCACGGCCACGAGCACCGCGTCGCCGACCTCGTGCCCATGGGTGTCGTTGACGGCCTTGAAGTCGTCGAGATCGACGAAGATCATGGCGACGCCGTGCTCGGTCTCGCGCAGGAGCTCCTCGAGCCGGTCGTCGAGGAATCGGCGGTTGTGAAGACCCGTGAGCGGGTCGTGGAATGCCAGCTCGGCGAGTTCCGCTTCGTTTCGTCGTTCCATGGCCGCGCGGATGTCGAGGGCCAGGTCCTCGGCGTCCTTCACTAGGTCGCCCCACGGGAGGCTCCGCCCCGTGACGCTCTCCTTCCACGCCGAGAACGACCGACGCGGCGACAGCGGGTGGTCGCGATTTCCGGCGGTCTGATCTCCCAGCCAGTTCACCTCGCGCGTCACCTCGCCGCGCACGAATACGAGGCAGTCGTTGGGCTCTCCGAGCGAGACGCTGAGGATCCCGGCGACACCGGGGATCTCGACCGCGAGCTCGGGACGCTCGATCGGCAGCGCCTCCGAGCTGAAGGGTGCGGTACCGAGGTCATCGACGACCGCGCCGAGCAGCTCGGGTTCGGGCACGTCGCCGATCGTGCGGGCCACGCCGCCCAGGCGCAGGTAGGCGCCGTCGGCCGGCACCGCGTCGAGCACGGTCTTCGGCCCGTCCAGAAGCGCCGCGTGCACGTCGAGTGCGCCGTAGAGCGGTGCGACGACCGCAGACCGGCGCTCTCGGGCCGAGAGCTGTCGACGAAGCTCGTCGATCTGGCGGGCCGCGGTGAGCTGCATCGTGACCTGGCTCGCCAGCACCTCGAGCGAACGACGGAGAAGCACCGGCACCCGCCGCACAGTGCGATGCGCGCATGTGAACATGCCGACGAGTCGGTCATCGGCGACGAGCGCGAACGAGACCGTGGCTGCCTGGCCCATGTTGCGCATGAACTGCAGGTGGTGCGGCGACACGGCCCGCAGCTCGGTGGTGGTCAGGTCGAGGGGGCCGAGCTCGGGGAGGAGGGTGACCAGCGCCTTGCCGTCGTCGTGGGTGTCGACGATCGCCCGCGATCGCTTCTGCAAGTAGAGGGCGCGCGCCTGCGGGGGGATGTCGGATGCGGGGAAGTGGAGACCCAGGTACGACTCCATATCGGGTTCGCGCTCGTCCGCGACGATCTCGCCGTGGCCGTCGTCGAAGAAGTCATAGCACATCACCCGGTCGAAGCCCGTGATGGCCTTGATCTCGGCGGCGGCCCGCCGGCGCAGCTCGGTGGCGTCGACGATCCCTGCGAGGCGCTGGATCGCGGTGACGACGCCGGTGCGCACGTACTCCAGGTCGGGGACGGTCGGCTCGAGCTCGATGATGACGGGGTCGCTGCCTCGGTGCACGATCGCGTCGTGCTCGGCGTCGTTGAAGCGCACCCGGATCGGGTCGAGCGCGACGCCGTGCGCGTAGGCGTCGCGGAGCCGGTCGTCGCCGATCTCGTTGATCGTGAGCCCGAGGACGTCGGCAGCATCCTCGCTGGCGACCGTGACCGTGTCGGTCTGCGCGTCGACCGCGAGCAGGGTGCCGAACGACTGGATGCGACCGGGGGTGGCGAGCGGCTCGGTCGAACATTCGAGGAGCCGCTGATGCTCGTCCGGACCCCACGCGCTGTCCGTCGGGGTGAATGGGGTGGTGTTCACCTGTGCCTTCCCTTGCGAGAAGAGTCCGCCCGAAGCGACGCCACAATCCGCGCAGCGTCCATGGTAGGCATAATTCCTCCTACCGCAGGGCCGCCCGGTGCACAAGCACCTTCCCCGCAGCCCTTGCACGCGGTTCGGTGGGAACGTGGACACCACTACTCTCATCTGGGTCGTCGTCGCCGTCGTCGCCGTTCTCGTCATCGCGGGGATCGTCATCGGGCTGGTCGCTCGCCGGCGCTCCACCGCGCACCGTGAGGCGCAGCATCGCAAAGCCGAGGAGATCCGCGAGAAGGCTCGCGAGTCCGAGATCGCGGCTCAGGAACGCGAGGCCGAGGCAGCGCGGGCACGCGCCGATGTCGCTGCTGCGACCGCCGACGCAGAGCGCGCGAAAGCCGATGCCGCCCGAGCGGAGGTCGAAGCGCGCCGGCGACAGGGTGACATCGCCGAGCACGAGGCGGATGCTGCCGAGAGACGAGCCGAATACGAGGAGAGCCTGGCCAAGGCCGATGAGATCGATCCGCTGGTGAGCGACCGGGAGCGGACGGCGCCCGCCGACCATGCAGGAGACGAGCCGGCGCCGGCCGCCGACCGTCGATACGATCGGCACGATGGCCCGCTCATCGACACCGGAGAGGGTGACAGGACGGACCGGACCGACACGCGCACAGACCGTCGCGATCCCGGCGCAACCGGGGCGTGATCGCGTTCTAGTCTGGATGCCATGGTGACCGACCCCTTTCGGGGCGATACCGACCTGGCGGCATCCGGCGACGATCTCGCCGAGAGCGCCGTGCAACTGGCGCAACGGTGGATCACCGAGAGCGCCCAGGTCGATGTCGACCCCTCCGCCGCCCGCCTCGCCGGTGTTCTGAAAGACCCCAACGGTCTGCCCTTCACGATCGGGTTCGTCGACGGCGTGATGCGTCCGGAGAGCCTCGGCGCCGCGGCATCCCAGCTCCATCGTGTCGCGCCGCTGGTGCCGGACTTCCTGCCCTGGTATCTGCGCGGCGCCGTGCAGGTCGGCGGTGCGGTCGCTCCGGTGCTGCCGACGCCGGTGGTGCCTCTGGCACGTCGGGCGCTCCGCGAGATGGTGCGCCACCTCATCGTCGACGCCCGGCCGAAGAAGCTCGGCCCCGCCATCGCCGAACTGCGCGCGTCCGGCGCGCGGCTGAATCTGAACCTGCTCGGTGAAGCCGTCCTCGGCGAGGACGAGGCACTGCGCCGACTCGACGGGATTCACGACCTCATCCGCCGACCCGACGTCGACTACGTCTCGGTGAAGGTGTCGGCGATCGCCAGTCACATCTCCATGTGGGCCTTCGACGAGGTCGTCGACAAGGTCGTCGACCGGCTCATGCCTCTCTACCTGTCGGCGGCGTCGGATGGCACCTTCATCAACCTCGACATGGAGGAGTACCGCGACCTCGACCTCACCATCGCGGTCTTCACCCGCATCCTCGAAGACCCGCGTCTCGCCGATCTCGACGCGGGGATCGTGCTGCAGGCCTACCTCCCCGATGCGCTTCCGGCTCTGCGGGAACTCACGGCGTGGGCGCGGGCGCGCGTGCGCGGGGGAGGCGCGGGCATCAAGGTGCGCCTGGTGAAGGGCGCGAACCTCGCGATGGAGAGGGTCGACGCGGTCATGCACGGCTGGGAGCTGGCGACCTACGGCTCGAAGCTCGACAGCGACGCCAACTACCTGCGCTGCCTCGACGAGGCGCTGCGCGCCGAGAACGCCGCCGCCGTGCGGGTGGGTGTCGCCGGGCACAACCTCTTCGACATCGCCTATGCGTGGCTGCTCGCCGGCGAGCGCGGGGTGCGCGACCGGGTCGAGTTCGAGATGCTCCTGGGCATGGCGCAGGGTCAGGTCGAGGCGGTCTCGCGCGAGGTCGGCCCGGTGCTGCTCTACGTGCCGGTCGTCGCCCCCGACGAATTCGACGTCGCCATCAGCTACCTCGTCCGCCGACTCGAAGAGAACGCCTCGAGCGAGAATTTCCTCTCCGCGGCGTTCGACCTCGCCGACGACCCCGCCCTGTTCGAGCGTGAGCGCGAGCGATTCCTCGCCTCGGTGGCGCGCGCGAGCGACCCCGATCTGCCGACGGGTCCGAACCGGACCCAGGACCGCACCGGTTCCGGAAACGACGACACCAGCGCGACGGATGCCGCCCGAGGCGCCCTGCTGAGACCGACGTCGGAAGCCGACGACGACGGGCTGACCCGCGAAGTGCTCGGGATCGCCCGCTCGGTCTCGGTCGACCCGGGAGAGACCATTCCGATCGCGCCCGAGGTCGGCGGGATCCTCTTCGGCGGCCAGGAGATCGTCGAGACCGCGGTCTACGCGGCACGCGAGTCGGGACCCGCCGCGCTCGGCGCACCCGGTTTCGCGAACGCGCCGGACTCCGATCCCGCGCTTCCCGCCAACCGAGGGTGGGCGCGCGAGATCCTCGGTCGTGTCTCGGGGTCGCAGGCGGGCGTCGGCACGATCGCCGCGGCACGGCTCGAGGACGCCTCGGAGGTCGAGGCCGTCATCGACCGGGTGCGGTCCGCGGCGGAGGCCTGGGGCGCGAGGGCAGCCGCTGACCGCGCCGAGGTGCTCGCCGCGGCCGGCCGGGCACTGGAAGCGCGCCGCGCGGGACTCATCGAGGTCGCCGCGTCGGAGACCGGGAAGGTCTTCGCCGAGGCCGACGTCGAGGTGAGCGAAGCGATCGATTTCGCCCACTACTACGCCGCCACCGCTCGCGAACTCGACCGGGTCAGCGGTGCGGTCTTCGTACCGGCGCGACTCACGGTGGTCGCGCCGCCCTGGAACTTCCCCGTCGCCATCCCCGCCGGCGGGGTGCTCGCCGCACTCGCCGCAGGGTCGGGCGTGGTCTTCAAGCCCGCGCCGCAGGCGCGCCGCTGCGCCGCCGTGGTCGCCGAGGCGCTGTGGGAGGCGGGGGTGCCCCGCGATGTGCTCTCCCTGGTCGACATCGAGGAGGGCGAGCTCGGACAGCGCCTCATCTCGCACGAGGGCGTGGATCGCGTCATCCTCACCGGCTCGTGGGACACCGCCGCCCTGTTCCGCTCCTGGCGGCCCGATCTGCCGCTCCTGGCCGAGACCAGCGGCAAGAACGCGATGATCGTCATGCCGTCGGCAGACCTCGACCTCGCGGCATCCGATGTGGTCAAGAGCGCCTTCGGGCACGCGGGCCAGAAGTGCTCGGCAGCGTCGCTGGTGATCCTCGTCGGGCCCGTGGCCCGCTCGCAGCGATTCCTGCGGCAGCTGGTCGACGCCACGACATCGCTGCGCATCGCACCGCCCACCGACCCGCTCGCCGAAGTCGGCCCCGTGATCGAGGCGCCGCGGGGCAAGCTCGACTGGGCTCTCACCACCCTCGACGAGGGGGAGAAGTGGCTCGTCGAGCCACGCGCGCTCGACGCGTCCGGGGAGTACGAGGGGCGCCTGTGGCGGCCGGGCATCCGCACCGGCGTCAGGCCCGGGTCGCGGTTCCATCGCGAGGAGTTCTTCGGGCCCGTGCTCGGCGTCATGCAGGCCCGTTCGCTCGCCGAGGCGATCGAGCTGCAGAACGCCGTCGACTACGGGCTGACCGCAGGGCTGTACACCCAGAGCCCCGACGACCTCGCGGTCTGGCTCGACCGCGTCGAGGCCGGCAACCTCTACGTCAATCGCGGCATCACCGGCGCGATCGTGCAGCGGCAGCCGTTCGGCGGGTGGAAGCGATCATCGGTGGGGGCCGGCGCCAAGGCCGGGGGACCGAATTACCTCATCGGACTCGGATCGTGGCGGCCCTCCACCGGGGCGCCGCCCTCGGCGACCCTGCACCTGCGTGGGCTGGATTCGCGCATCACGACGCTGATCGAGGCGGCGCAGCCGACGCTCGACTACCAGGCCTTCGAGTGGCTGCGACGCGGGGCGCTGTCGGACGCCATCTCGTGGGACCGCGAATTCGGTCGGGTCAAGGACGTGTCGCAGCTCGGTGTGGAGCGAAACCTCTTCCGCTACCGCCCCGTCGGCGTCGCCGTCCGGGCGACCGGAGATGCCCCGTGGCAGGCGCTCCTGCGCGTGATCGTCGCGGCGCTTCGCGCCGGGTCGGAGGTCACCGTCAGCGCACCGGTGGGCATGCCGGCGGGGGTCCGCCGCGTGCTCGGCGAGGAGCAGGTGTCGGTGTTCGTCGAGAGCGACGAGGAGTTCGAGGCCCGCATGGTCGAGGCGCGCCCGGCGCGCGTGCGGCTGGTCGGGCCGCCGGCCTCCGTCAACGCGGCGCAGGCGGCGCTCGCCGACGCCCTCGCGGGCGACCCCGACGTCGCGGTGTACGCCGGCGAGGTCACGACGGCGGGCAGGATCGAGCTGCTGCCGTTCCTGCGCGAGCAGTCGGTGACCATCACCGCGCACCGCTTCGGCAACCCCGACCCCTGGTCGGCCGAGGTCATCTGATGCCCCGTGAGGTCCGTCGCCTCGAGGCGACGGACGTCGAGAGGATCGAGGCGGAGGAACCCGCGGGCCAGGGCTTCGTCCGCGCGATGTGGAAGCTGCAGCAGCGTGACGAGTCCGTCCTGATCGTCGCCTGGGTCGACGGGATGCCGGTCGGCTCAGCGCAGCTCGATCTGCGGACCGATCCGTGGGAGGTGAAGAACCTCAACGTCGACGAGCGCGCTCGTGGCGAGGGGATCGGAACCGCGCTGATGGCGGAGGCCGAACGGCTGGCCGCCCCTTCCGGGCGCCTGAGCGTCGGCGTCGGTGTCGACAACCCTCGGGCGCGTGCCCTCTACGAGCGGCTCGGGTTTCGCCCGACCGGACAGGAGAGCACGACGACGTACGAGTACGTGGATGAGCGCGGCGTGCGCCGCACCGCCACCGAGACCGACGTGCTGCTGATGAAGGACCTCGCGGCCGCTCCTTCCGCCTGAGCGAGGCTCGCACTGTCCCGAACTCCTGCAGATCGGGCGTCGGCGTGGCCTGCAAACGCTGACCGACGGTCTCCACGTCGGTTCTGCCGGAGTTGAGGACAGCGGCCGCCGGCGCAACTCCTCAGATTCCGCGCCGAACCGGCAAGAAACCGCCGTCGCCCGGGCGCGCGGCGCCGATTCTGAGGAGTCGTGCAGGTCGCCGCCGCGCCGCAGCGCGGGATGTAAAAGATTCTTGACACCCACGGCGTCCCGCCCTACGCTGAGTGTCAAGAATCTTTGACATCGGAGGTCGCCATGGCGTACATGGAGCGGACGATCTGGGCCCAGCTCATCGCGAGCGTCGTGGGCCTCGTGGTCTACCTGTCGCTCGTCGTGCCGCAGCTGTTCACCACCCCGGTCGGCGAGATCGCCTGGGTGTGGCCGATGATCGGGACCATCGTCGGCGCCATCGTCCTGTCGATCGTCCTCAGCATCGTGTGGGGCATGGTCGCACGGATGCGCGATCCCGAGCTCGAGCACACCGCCGACCAGCGCGATCGCGAGATCGAGCGGTTCGGCGAGCGGATCGGCCAGAGCTTCCTCGCGATCGGCAGCATCATCGCGCTGGTCCTCGCGATGGTCGAAGCGCCCTGGTTCTGGATCGGCAACGCCCTATTCCTCGGGTTCTTCCTCTCCGCGGCACTCGGAGGCATGGCGAGGCTCGGCGCCTACCGGACGGGCCTGCCGTGATGGTCCGCCCCACGAAGGTCACCAACACCATCCGCGCCGTGCGCGAGGCCGCCGGGATGACGCAGGCCGAGGTCGCCCGCCGCGTGGGCGTCACGCGCCAGACCCTCATCGCCATCGAGCAGGGACGGTACTCCCCGACGCTCGAGCTCGCGTTCCAGCTCGCCCGCGTCTTCGACGCGCGCCTCGACGACCTCTTCCACTACCCCGACACGTCGGAGGACTGACATGACCACCCACACGATCCCGCAGACCATGACGGCTTGGCGCCAGCACGCCTACGGGCCGGCCGCCGTCGTGCAGGCCGAAACGATCCCTGTCCCCACCCCCGGTCGCAAGGAGGTGCTGCTGAAGGTCGCCGCCGCGTCGCTGAACTCCGGTGACATCCACCTGATGCGCGGCGAGCCGCGCGTGGTCCGGCTCTTCTTCGGGCTGCGACGCCCACGCACGCGGGGCCGGGGGATGGATGTCGCGGGCACGGTCGTCGCGCTCGGCGCCGACGTGACGGGGCTCGCCGTCGGCGATCTCGTCGTGGGGGCCGGCGACGAGACGCTGGCGGAGTTCGTCACGGTGAAGGCGGAGCGACTCACCGCGCTGCCGGCGGGCCTCGACCCGGTCGTCGCCGCGACGCTGCCGATCGCGGGCAACACCGCGACGACGATCCTCGACACCTGTCGGGTCGGGGCGGGGTCGACCGTGCTGCTCGTCGGAGCCGGGGGCGGAGTCGGCACCCTCACCGCCGCGCTCGCCGTCGCGCGCGGCGCGGAGGTGTGGGCGACCTGCGGTGCGCGGGCCGAGCAGACCCTCCGAGATCTCGGGGCCCTGCGCGCCCTCGATTACCGCACCCACGACATCGCCTCCCTTCCCGCCGCAGCCTTCGACGCCGTCGTCGACATCGCCGGCGAACTCCCGCTCGAGGCGCTCCGCGACCGTCTCCGCGACGGCGGTACCGTCGCCCTCGTCGGGGGCGACGGCCATCCCTTCTGGGGACCGTTCCCACGGATCATCCGCTCGCTCTTCCTCAGCCGCCGCGCGCGGCGGTTCCGTTCGGTCACGGCCGTGACGAAGACCCCGGTGACGGCTGAGCTGCTGAGGATGACGGCGGCCGGCGTCATCCGTCCCGTCATCGAAAGGACCTACCCCCTGAGCGACGCCGGAGCAGCGATCGCCCATGTCGACGCCGGGCACACGGTGGGCAAGGTCGTGGTCGTCGCCGACTGAGCGCGGCGTCCCAGGCGCCGGCAAGGGGGCCGTGGCACAATGGTCCCGGCGTGCCCGGGTCGACGGCTTCGAAGCCCCGCCGGGCCTCTGGACAGCGTCCGCCGCACCTTCGCAAGGAGACCGATGTCCACTCAGAACACCGCGCCGACCGTCGAGGCCACCGCCGCCACCGCGAGCTCCACGGGGCGCATCGCCCAGCACCGCCGCTATCTCATGTGCCGGCCCGAGTTCTTCACCGTGAGCTACACCATCAATCCGTGGATGGAGCCGGCGAACCCCACCGACACCGCCAAGGCCGTCCGGCAGTGGCAGGCTCTCTACGACGCCTACCTCGAGCTCGGCCACGAGGTGGAGCTGATCGACCCCATCGAGGGCCTCCCCGACATGGTCTACACCGCCAACGGCGGGTTCCTCATCGACGGCATCGCCTACGGCGCGAAGTTCCGCTTCGACGAGCGGGTGCCCGAGGGGCCGGCGTTCATGGAGTGGTTCCGCGACAACGGGTACGACGTCGTCGTGCCCCGCGAGGTGAACGAGGGTGAGGGTGACTTCCTGCTCGTCGGCGACACCATCCTCGCCGGCACCGGCTTCCGCTCGACCGGTGACAGCCACCGCGAGGTGGGCGAGGTCTTCGGCAAGGAGGTCGTCTCGCTGAACCTCATCGACCCGCGGTTCTACCACCTCGACACCGCGATCGCGGTTCTCGACCCGGTCGAGGGACCGGGCGGGGTCCAGCGGGCGAACATCGCCTACCTCGAGCACGCGTTCGACGAGCGCGGCCAGGCGATCCTCGCCGAGCGTTATCCCGACGCGATCCGGGTGTCGGATGACGACGGCGCGGTGTTCGGGCTGAACTCGGCCAGCGACGGCTACAACGTCATCATCTCCCCGCGGGCGACCGGCTTCGAAGCGCAGCTGCGCGAGCGCGGCTACAACCCGATCATGATCGACCTGTCCGAGCTCCTCCTCGGCGGTGGCGGGATCAAGTGCTGCACCCTCGAGCTCCGCCGCGGGACGGAGGGATCGTGAGCATCTCCGAACTCCCGACCGACACCGCGACCCTGCGGGTGATCGACGCCGAGGAACAGCACCTCGCCCACAACTACCACCCGCTGCCCGTGGTGGTCTCGCGCGCCGAGGGCGCGTGGGTCACCGATGTGGAGGGCAAGCGTTACCTCGACCTGCTGTCGGCGTACTCGGCACTGAACTTCGGCCACGGTCACCCCGCCATCGTCGCTGCCGCCCAGGAGCAGCTCGCCCGTGTGACCCTCACCAGTCGCGCGTACCACAGCGACCGGTTGGGCGCGTTCGCCGCTGCGCTCGCCGAGCTCTGCGGGAAAGACCTCGTGCTGCCGATGAACACCGGCGCCGAAGCGGTGGAGACGGGCATCAAGGTCGCGCGCGCGTGGGGCTATCGCGTGAAGGGCATCGCCCCGGATGCCGCGACGATCGTCGTCGCGCACGGGAACTTCCACGGGCGCACCACCACGATCGTCGGCTTCAGCGACGACCCGGTCTCGCACGATGACTTCGGCCCGTACGGCGGCGGGTTCGTGCACGTCCCGTACGGCGACGCCGCGGCGATCGAGGCCGCGATCGACGAGAACACGGCGGCAGTGCTCATCGAGCCGATCCAGGGCGAGGCGGGGGTCATCATCCCGCCCGAGGGGTACCTCCGCGCGGTGCGGGAGATCTGCACCCGGCGCGGCGTGCTGTTCATCGCCGATGAGATCCAGTCGGGGCTCGGACGTGTGGGAACGACCTTCGCGTGCGACCGCGAAGAAGTGGTGCCCGACGTCTACCTGCTCGGCAAGGCGCTCGGAGGCGGCATCGTGCCGGTGTCGGCCGTCGTCGCCGACCGGAACGTCTTGGGCGTCATCCGCCCGGGTGAGCACGGGTCGACCTTCGGCGGCAATCCGCTGGCCGCCGCGGTCGGCACGCGCGTGGTCGAGATGCTCCAGACCGGTGAGTTCCAGAAGCGTGCCGCAGCCCTCGGCGAGCACCTCGAGGCGAAGCTCGGCGAGCTCGTCGGGCACGGTGTCACCGAGGTGCGCATCGCGGGGCTGTGGGCCGGGATCGACATCGACCCCGCCGTGGGCACCGGCCGCGAGGTGGCCGAGCGGCTCCTCGCGCGCGGGGTGCTGGCGAAGGACACGCACGGGCAGACGCTCCGCATCGCGCCGCCCCTGGTCATCCGCGCGACCGAGCTGGACTGGGCCGTCGAGCAGCTGAAGCTCGTCCTCGCGGGCTGAGCCGCGTCAGAAGACGTCGACAGGGAACTCGTGCCAGCCCGTCGCGCCGTCGGGTACGACGCCGGCGACCTCGGAGGTCTGCGTCTCGCCGAGCGCGTTCGTGGCGCGGCAGCGCAGCACATGACGCCCCGCGGTCGCACGCCACGGCAGGCTCCACTGCACCCACGTGTCATCCGAGATGGCGGTCGCGAGGGTCGCCTCCTCCCACGGCCCGTCGTCGACCTGCACCTCGACGCGCGAGACGCCGACGTGCGGCTGCCAGGCGACGCCCGCGATGACCGTGTCGCCCGCGCTCAATCCCTGGCCGGGACGCGGCACGTCGATGCGTGACTGCAGCTTCACCGGGCCGCGCTCCGACCACCCGCGGTCGGTCCAGTAGGCAGTCGCCCGATCGAACCGGGTGACCTCGAGGTCGACGACCCACTTCGTCGCCGAGACGTAGCCGTAGAGCCCCGGCACGACCATCCGCACGGGGAACCCGTGTTCGAGGGGCAGGGGCTCGCCGTTCATCCCGACGGCGAGGATCGACCATCGGTCGGGGTCGGTGAGCGCCTCGAGCGGCGTCGAGGCGGTGAAGCCGTCGATGGAGCGCGAGAGCACCATGTCGGCATCTGCCGTCGGGCGAGCCCGCGCGAGGAGCTCCCGGAGCGGGTAGCCGAGCCACCGTGCGTTGCCGATGAGGGTGCCGCCGACCTCGTTCGACACGCACGACATCGTGGCGTACCCCTCCTCCAGCGGCAGGGCGACGAGCTCGTCCCACGTCAGGGTGACCTCGTTCTCGACCATTCCATGAATCCGCAGCGACCAGTCGGCGGGGTCGACCTGCGGCACCACCAGCGCGGTGTCGATGCGATAGAACGACGCGTTCGGCGTGATGACGTCGGCCAGCCCTGCGATGTTCAGCTCGGCACCGGCGGGGATGGGGGATGCCGCGACCGCAGGTGTCGGCAGACGCAGAGCCGACCGAATCGCCGCCACCGCACGGCTGCCGCCGCTGACCAGCGTCGCACCGAGGACGGCGACGAGTCCGATCGCGGCCGCACCTCCCGTCCAGGCGAGGAAACGCCGGCGGTCCATCTGCGGGGAGTGGTCGAGCGGAGCGTCCCGGGTCGCCGCGTCTGATCGGTCGATCGGCTGCGCGGGCAGCATCCGCACCAGCATCCGCAGCGTCACGGCCATCGTGCCGCCGGCGATGAGAGAGGGGAGCCAGGACAGCGGCCCGGCGTCGGCGCGGGTGAGCGCCACGGCGGCGCCGATGACCCCGAGAGCGACGCCGATCACCACACCCATCGGAGGGCGGCGGCGCTCGAGCAGACCCGCGATAGCGGCGACCGCGAGCAGGACCACAGCGATTCCGGTCAGCAGCGCGATCTTGTCGGCCGTTCCGAACCACGCGATCGCGGTGTCTTTGGCCCAGGGCGGAGCGGCGTCGATCAGGGCGCCGCCGATGGCGGCGAAGGGACTGGATGACGGCGCGATGAGCGCTGCCGAGAGTTCGCCGAGGCCCGCTCCGAGAAGAGCCGCGACGGCACCGGCCGCCGCGGCGAGCCATCCGTCCCGGGTTCCTGCGCGATGTGCCCTCGCCACGGTTTCGAGCCTACGGCGCCCCGCGCCGCCGGGCGCGGGGCTGGTGATTACGGAAGGCTTACGTCGATCTCGGGTTGACGCGGCGCGGCCGTTCTGCCTACGGTGCTCGTGCCGAGAAAGCGCCTCCCCCCACGATCCGGCGCGCTCGTCCTGCTGAACGCCGCCGTTTCCGATCGACAAGGACGTCACGTTGCCTCGCCATGCCCCCTTCGTCCGCGTGAGCGCGACGGCCGCCGCCGTGGCCCTGCTGCTCACCGGTGTCTCACCCGCCGCCCATGGGGCGGAGTCCCTTGAGACCTTCCGCGATTTCGAGTCCGGAACCTCCGACCACATCCAGTGGGGATCGGCCGGAGCGGGGGTGCAGACCGTTGCCGACGCCGGCACGGGCTCGTACCCAGATTCCGGGCCGAACACCCACGTGCTCAGCTACGGATTCGACGTGTCCGCCGCCGGCGCGTTCGGCGGCATCGGGTTCGAGCGCCCCGCCGATGTGCCCGCCGTGGACTGGGCGGCCTACGACGGCGTGCAGTTCTGGATGCACGGCGACGGTACGCAATCCAGCATCCAGGTGGAGATCATGGATGCTGCGAGCGCCGACGCCGGCGTCTCCGACCGGTGGGACACGGTCGTGCCCGTCGGCAACGGGTGGAGCCTCGTGAAGCTCCCCTGGTCGGCATTCGGATTCGCCACCGACTACCAGGACGGCGGCGCACCGAATGACGGCACGCTCGACCTCGACTTCGTGCGCGGTCTGCTGTTCCCCGCGAACGCGGGAGCTGCGACCGTGAAGATGGACGCCATCTCGCTGTTCTCCGCCGACGGACCGGTCGCCGCGACCGTCGGCTTCGACCGCACCGCGACGAGCGTCACCGAGGGTGAGACCGCGACCCTTCCGGTCTCGCTCAGCCGCGCGGCCGAGGGTCCTGTCACCGTCGAGGTCGTCACCTCCGACGGCACCGCGATCGCGGGGACCGACTACACCGCGATCGCCGAGACGATCACGATCCCCGCGGGGACGACCGGCGTCGACGTCGAGGTGGGTACCACTGCCGACGAGGAGGTCAACGGCAACCGCACGCTGACCGTGTCGCTCGCGACCCCGGCGGGCGCCGATCTCGGTGTCTCGACCGCGACGATCACCATCCGCGACGACGACGCCGCGCCCGCGGCGCCGATCTCGCTCCTGACCGACACCGTGGAGGATTTCGAGGCGGAGTTGGTGTTGGGGGATCCGGCGGCGGTGCCGCCGTTGGGGTGGTTCGCGGCGCAGGGTGCGGGGAATGTGCCCTCGATCGAGCGGGTGGCGGATGCGACGCGTCCGGGTGCTGCTGAGGGCAATGACGTGCTGCAGCTGGGCTTGGACACGTCGTCGTGGGCTGTGGTGATCGACAACTTCACCGATGGGACCTCGTGGGTGCCGCAGGACTGGTCGGCGTACCGGGGTGTGGGGTTCTGGATGAAGGGCACGAACTCGGGTGCGCCGATGTTCGTGGATCTGCTGGACAACCGCAACCCCGGTTCGACGGTGGATGACGCGGAGCGGTTCTCGGTGCAGTTCGTCGACGATTTCACCGGGTGGCGGTTCATCGAGCTGCCGTTCGAGGACTTCGCCCGCAAGAACATCGGCAACGGGGCGCCCGATGACGGTCTCACCCTGACCGAGGTGCACGGGTTCGGGATCGGCGTCGAGCAGACCTCCACACCTGTCACCCCCGTCATCCGACTCGACGACATCGGACTGGTGGAGTACCAGCAGACGGTGGAGGATTTCGAGGCGGAGTTGGTGTTGGGGGATCCGGCGGCGGTGCCGCCGTTGGGGTGGTTCGCGGCGCAGGGTGCGGGGAATGTGCCCTCGATCGAGCGGGTGGCGGATGCGACGCGTCCGGGTGCTGCTGAGGGCAATGACGTGCTGCAGCTGGGCTTGGACACGTCGTCGTGGGCTGTGGTGATCGACAACTTCACCGATGGGACCTCGTGGGTGCCGCAGGACTGGTCGGCGTACCGGGGTGTGGGGTTCTGGATGAAGGGCACGAACTCGGGTGCGCCGATGTTCGTGGATCTGCTGGACAACCGCAACCCCGGTTCGACGGTGGATGACGCGGAGCGGTTCTCGGTGCAGTTCGTCGACGATTTCACCGGGTGGCGGTTCATCGAGCTGCCGTTCGAGGACTTCGCCCGCAAGAACATCGGCAACGGGGCGCCCGATGACGGTCTCACCCTGACCGAGGTGCACGGGTTCGGGATCGGCGTCGAGCAGACCTCCACACCCGTGACCCCCATCATCCGACTCGACGACCTGACCCTGGTCGGTCAATCGGATGCCAACCGTCCGCTGCAGCTGAACTTCGCCCGATCGACCTTCGTCGTGGCCGAGGGTGACACCGCTGCGGTGGAGCTGCGACTGTCGCGGGTGTCGGAGGAGGACGTGACGGTCTCGTACGCGACCGAGGTCGCCGAATACCGCACCTCGACCGAGGACCTGCCGGCGACGGCGGACCGCGATTTCGTCCCGACCAGCGGCACGGTCACAATCCCGGCAGGTGAGCAGTCGGCCGTGATCGAGGTCGCGACGATCGACGACGACAAGGCCGAGGTCGACGAGACGTTCGTCATCCGCCTGTCCGAGCCTGTCGGCGCCGAGCTCGGGATGTCGGCGATCGGACGGGTGAGCATCACCGACACCGACGTCGCCCCCGACGGCATGCTCGAGGACTTCGAGTCGGGCGCGGGTCTGCTGCGTCCCACCGGCGAAGCGGAAATCTCAACGCGCGAGATCGCCGCGGGCGACGACGGCGCGTATGAGGGCCAGTCGTCGTTCGAGAACGTGCTCGACATCGAGGGCGCGGGCGGGTTCGCGCGCGAACTCGAGCAGTCGCAGGACTGGTCGGCCCGCGAGGGTCTCGGGTTCTGGTACCGGGGCGCCGGCGACGGGCGAACGGTGACGGTGGGCCTCGACGACGGCACCACCGAGCGCGTCGGGCCCGAGGGCTGGGAGCTGGCGTGGTCGGATGAGTTCGATGCCCCGGCAGGGACGCCCGCAGACGAGCGCTGGTGGACCTACGAGACGGGAGGCTGGGGCTGGGGCAACGACGAGCTGCAGTACTACACCGACTCGACCGAGAACGCTGCGCACGACGGCGAGGGCAACATGGTCATCACCACGCGTGCCGTGGAAGACCCTGCGGCCTCGGGCCTCGAGTGCTGGTACGGACCGTGCGAATACACTTCTGCTCGCCTCATCACCGAGGGCAAGGTCGAAGCGCTCCACGGTCGCATCGAGGCGCGGGCGCAGATGCCCGACGGTGAGCCGGGGATCTGGCCGGCGATCTGGTCGCTCGGAAACGACTTCCGCGACGTCGGATGGCCGCAGACGGGTGAGATCGACGTGATGGAGTACGTCGGGAAGCTTCCCGACGAGATCTTCGGAACGATCCACGGTCCGGGCTACTCCGGCGGCAACGCCTACGGTCAGACCTACGACTTCGGCGAGGACCTCAGCAATCGCTGGCTGACCTTCGCGGTGGAGTGGGAGACCGAGGAGATCCGCTGGTACGTCCAGCTCGAGGACGGGGAGGAGATCCTGTTCCACACCGCCACGCCCGAGGACGTCGCGCCGTCGGAGTGGGTGTACGAGCACGCATTCACGTTCCTGATGAACATGGCCGTCGGCGGCAACTTCGGCGGACCGCTGGGCGCCGACCTGACCTTCCCGCAGGAGCTGAAAGTCGATTACCTGCGTGTCTTCCAGGCACCGGATGACGCGGAGCGCTTCCGTGCCTCGTTCACCGACGACGTCGCCGGCTGGCGATACGTCGAGGTGCCCTTCGACGCCTTCGAGCGCAGCGATGAGCAGCCTGAAGGTGCGCCTGACGACGGACTGCAGCTGACGTCGGTCTCGGGCTACCGCGTGTCGACCGATCAAGCGGAGGCGGTGGCTGTGGACCGCCTTCAGGTGCTGACGGAGATCACGGACCCCGTCCCGGGTGTGGATCCGGGCCCCGACCCCGGCCCCGACCCGGGAACCGACCCCGGCGCCGGCCAGCCCGGCGTGCCCGGCGCCGGCGCTCCCGGCCAGCCCGCGGCCGGCGAAGGTCCGAGAGGCGTCCTGGGCGCGACCGGCGCCGAGGGGCCGTGGGCGGCAGTCGCTGCCGGGCTGACCCTGCTGCTGGCGGGTCTGGTCCTGGCCCTGCGTCGAATCGTGCGTCGACATGATCTCGGAGGCTCCGAGGTCTGAGGCGACCCTACGGCGCCGCGCCGGTCTTCCCGACGGTGCGGCGCCCTCGGCGTTTCGCCGCGGCATCCGGATGCGAAAGAGTAGCCCCATGGCGGCACGGCACGGCGAACGCATCGAGACGGTGCGGCGCCCCGATACCTCGGATGCGCCGGCCTTCGACCTCACCTACGTGCGCTCGGGGCCCCGGGGCGCGACGCCGGTCGTCATCCTTCCGGGCGGCCCGGGCCTCGCCTCGGTCCGTCCCTACCGCAGCGTCCGCCGGATCGCCACGGGCGGCGGGCTGGACGTCGTCATGGTCGAGCACCGTGGCGTCGGCCTCTCGCGGACCGACCTCGCCGGAGCGGCCCTTCCGCCGTCGGCGATGCGCATCCTGGCGGTGCTCGACGACGTCGCTGCGGTCCTCGACCATGAAGGCATCGAACGCGCTGTCGTGGTCGGCTCGTCGTACGGCAGTTATCTGGCGTCGGGGTTCGGCGTGCGGCATCCCGACCGTGTCGAACGGATGCTGCTGGACTCGCCCCTGCAGTCCACGGGCGACATCGCGCTCGAGCGGCAGCGCGTGCGTGAACTGTTCTGGGATGCGGGCGATCAGCTCTCGGCAGATGTGCGCACGCTCGTGGACCGCGGTGAGGACGAGCGGTCGGTGCTCGACGTGGTCCGCGCGGCGTACGAGCTGGCGGGGCCCGAGCTGGCCGCCGCACTTGCGCGCCGGCGGATGCGGCGCGGGCCGCCGCTGACCTGGAAGGCGCTCGAGGCGTACGCCGGCCGCGGCGACGACATCGCCCGCATCCCCGGGATGTACGAATTCGACCTGGCCGGGGTGATCGCCTTCCGCGAGCTCGCCTACGGAGCGCCGCTCGACGGCCTGCCGCTGGACCCGGCCTCGACCTACGCGCCGCTGGCGCCGCGGTTCCCCGCGTTCGCGGGGGAACCCTACGACCTCCCCGCGCAGATCCCCGCCTTCACCTGGCCCCTGGTCGTCCTCAGCGGCACACGAGACCTCCGCACCCCGCCGGCGATCGCCGAGCGGACCGCCCGGAGAGCCCGGGACGCCGTGCTCGTCACGCTCGAGAACGGACACAGCGCGCTGGACACCCACCCGGTCGCCCTCCTGAACGCCGTCCGCCGGCTCGTGCGGGGCATGCAGCACCGCCTCCCCGATGAGAGCGGCGTGCTCGAGCGGCTGCCACGCCGCGGCGCGGGTGCGCGCCTTCCGGCCCTGCTCCAGGCGATGTCGCGCGCGGAGGGACTCCTCGGTCGCTGAACGCGCGAGTCAGACCCGACCGGCGTGGACCGCGTCGAGTGCGGCGGCGTCGGCGGAGCTCATCCCGTCGATCGGCTCGCCGTTCCACACGATGTCGTCGCCCAGGGCGGCGAGGATCTCCTTGCGGTCACCGTGCTGGATCTTCGCCCCGTGGACGATGGTCGCGGGGCTCCACATCATCGCCAGGCTGTCGTGCCAGCCGCTTCCGACATCTTTCACGTGCAGCAGGTCGTGCAGCGAGGTCGGCAGGTGCGACAGCGGTTCGGCGAAGCAGTCGGCGACCACCGCGAGCGTGATCTCCCGCTCCGCGCCGGGCTGGGCGACGACGGGCTCGTCGACGTCGCCGGCGAGGGCCCGGTCGACGTCGGCGGCATCGAGCAGGATGACGCCGTTGGTGGGTCGCGGGTTGCATTCGATGATGCGCAGTCCGTCGCTGTGATCGACGAAGTCGAACGACAGCTGGCCGGTGAACCCCGGATCGAGGGAGTCGACGATGCGCTGGGCGTATCCGAGGGTGTCGGTGCTGTCCACGGCCAGAAAGGCGATCGCCGTGCTGTGCGCCCACTGCTCCGCGGCCACGTACGTCGTGTGGGCTGTCACACGGCCGTCGACGATGATGCTGTACGAGCACACCATCGGCCCGTCGACGAAGGGCTGCACGAGCCAGGGCTGCTCGGGGGTGGGATGACACTCGTCCACCGGCGTCTTGCCGGCGAGGGGGCCGGTGTTGGTCAGCAGACCCACGCCGCCGCGTGAGAACGCCGCCCGGGCGAAGTAGCGGGGGAAGCGGGCGATGGTCTCGACGAGCTCCTCGTCGCTGGTGACCACCACCGTCTCGGGGATCGGGACGCCCGCCTCCTCGGCGAGCCGCTGGAAGCTCGCCTTGTCGTGGAGGCGCGCGAGATCGCCGAAGGTGCCGGTGAGCACCCGGACACCGTCGGGCAGATCGTCCTGGCGCGCGGCGAGGTAGAAGACCTCCTCGAACGTGGGGATGATGACATCGATCTCGTGCGCGGCGACGAAGGCCGACACCTCGGCGATGAAGGCGTCGGTGGCGAACCGCGGCGAGGAGGTCACCAGGTGGCCGGCGGCGAACCGCGAATGGCTGCCGACCGCGCCGCCATAGGTGTCGCTGGCGTAGACGGTGTGTCCGATGCTCCCGAGCTTGCGGATGAGATCCAGCGCGAAGGTGTTGCGGGAGCTGGTGACGAGGATGCGCATGGCGTCCTTCCGGTCGAGGTGCCGCTCAGCCTAGCGAGGTCGGCTTCGGCCGGGTCGAAACACTGCGGCAACACGCCCCGGACTAGGCTCGGGGCATGGGTGACCTGTTCGACGGCTACGGTGCCACGCTGACGCCCCGTCGGTCGCCCGCGGGGGTCGCCCCGTTCGACGAGATGTTCGCGGTGTCGCGGAACGGCTCGGCGGGGGCGGAGTCGCGGGAGGCCTATCGCGAGCTCCACCAGGCCTTGGCGCAGATGACCCAGGAAGAGCTGCGCGGGCGCACCGAATCGCTCGCGAGCTCCTATCTCGCCCAGGGCGTGACTTTCGACTTCGCCGGTGAAGAACGGCCTTTCCCGCTCGACGCCGTGCCGCGCATCATCGCCTTCGACGAGTGGTCGCGCATCGAGGCGGGGGTGAAGCAGCGCGTGCGGGCTCTCGAGGCGTTCCTCGACGATGCGTACGGTCATCAGCACTGCGTGCGCGACGGGGTCCTCCCGGCGCGCCTCATCGCGTCATCCCAGTACTTCTACCGGCAGGCCGCCGGCATCCACAGCGCCAACGGCGTGCGCATCCAGGTCTCGGGGATCGATCTCATCCGCGACGAGAACGGCGAGATGCGGGTGCTGGAAGACAACGTGCGCGTCCCGTCGGGTGTCTCGTACGTCATCTCCAACCGCCGCGTCATGGCCCAGACCCTTCCCGAGCTCTTCGTCTCGATGCGGGTACGGCCGGTCGGGGAGTATCCCAACAAGCTCCTCGCGGCGCTGCGGGCCTCGGCCCCGCCCGGGGTCGAAGAGCCGAACGTCGTCGTGCTGACCCCCGGTGTGTACAACTCGGCGTACTTCGAGCACACCCTCCTCGCCCGCCTCATGGGCGTCGAGCTCGTCGAGGGGCGCGACCTGCTCTGCATCGGCGGCAAGGTGTTCATGCGCACGACCCGCGGGCCCAAGCGCGTCGACGTCATCTACCGCCGGGTGGACGACGACTTCCTCGACCCGCTGCAGTTCCGCGCGGACTCGATGCTCGGGGCTCCCGGGCTCATGCTCGCCGCACGACTCGGCAACGTCACGATCGCCAACGCCGTGGGCAACGGGGTCGCCGACGACAAGCTGATCTACACCTATGTGCCCGACCTGATCCGGTACTACCTCGCCGAGGAGCCGATCCTGAAGAACGTCGACACCTGGCGGCTGGAAGATCCGGGTGCGCTCGAAGAGGTGCTCGACCGCCTCGACGAGCTCGTGGTCAAGCCCGTCGACGGGTCGGGCGGAAAAGGCCTGGTCGTCGGTCCCGACGCCTCCCCGGCCGAGCTCGAGGCGCTCCGCCACCGACTGCTCGCCGATCCGCGAGGGTGGATCGCCCAGCCCGTGGTCATGCTCTCGACCATCCCCACCCTCGTCGAGGACGGGATGCGTCCCCGCCACGCCGACCTCCGGCCCTTCGCGGTCAACGACGGTGAGGACGTCTGGGTGCTCCCCGGCGGGCTCACCCGCGTGGCGCTCCCCGAGGGGCAGCTCGTGGTCAACTCCAGCCAGGGCGGCGGCTCGAAGGACACCTGGATCGTCGGTGGTTCCGCGCCGTCGCACGTCGAGTACGGGCAGGGGGCGGGCCTGGCCGGGCTCGTCGCCGATCAGGCGGCTACGGTCACCGCCGCCATCCCGATCATCTACGACGAGCAGGACGAGGTGACCCACTCGCCCCAGGACCGCCCGCGCACGCGCACCGAGCAGCAGGAGCAGCAGCAGCAGGGGAGGGATGACGCATGCTGAGCCGCATCGCTGAATCGCTGTTCTGGATCGGGCGGTACATCGAGCGGTCCGACGGCACCGCGCGCATCCTCGACGTCCACCTCCAGCTGCTGCTCGAAGACCCGTGGATCGACGAGGACACCGCGTGCCGCTCCCTGCTGAGCGTGATGGGTTCGTACCCGCTCGAGGGTGCAGACCGGGTCGGTCGCGATGACGTGCTGCAGCGTCTTGCGGTCGACCGGATGAACCCCGCGAGCATCGCCTATTCGATCTCGGCGGCCCGCGAGAACGCCCGCCGTGCGCGCGAGATCGTCTCCACCGAACTGTGGGAGACCCTCAACACCACCAGCGCCCGGATGCCGCGGCGCCTCCAGCGCGACAAGGTGCACGAGTTCTTCCAGTGGGTGCGCGAGCGCGCGGCGCTCGCGGTCGGCGTCGTCGACTCCTCCACCAGCCGCGACGAGGCCTGGCAGTTCTTCACCCTCGGACGCAGCATCGAGCGCACCGACATGACCGCGCGTCTGCTCGCGACGAGGTCGCTGACCGAGGCATCCGGTCCGTCCTGGACGACCATCCTGCGCTCGTGCGGTGCCTATGAGGCGTACCTGCGCACCTACCGGGGCATGCCGAGCGCGCGCAACGCCGCCGAGTTCCTGCTGCTCGACCGGCTCTTCCCCCGCTCGATCATCTACTCCATCCAGCTCGCAGAGGAATGCATGAGCGCCATCGATCCCCGCGCCGATCGCGTGGGGCACTCCAACACCGTGCTCCGCGCGCTCGGGCGCATCCGCAACGACCTCGAGTACCGGCCGGTCAGCGAGATCCTGAACGAGCTTCCGCATCACATGCAGCGCGTGCAGAAGGTGACGCGCGAGGCATCCGAGGCGATCAAGTCGCGGTTCTTCCCCACGCAGGCCGAGCCGAGCTGGATCGGGGAGATCTCGTGAAGCGCCTCCGCATCGAGCACTCGACCGGCTTCTCCTACCAGGGGAACGTCTCGGCGTCCTACAACGAGGCGCGGATGCTGCCGGGATCGACCGACAGCCAGTTCGTCCTGAACTCCTCGCTGGACATCGAGCCGTCCACATCCGTCAATCACTACGTCGACTACTTCGGCACGCGTGTGGCGTCGTTCGACGTGCTCTCGCCGCACGCGGCACTGCAGATCACCGCGCGCTCCCTCGTGGAGGTGCGGTCGCGTCCGATCGCGCACACGCCCCTCACCTGGCACGGGCTCGGCGATGAGGCAGCGGCCTCGGTGGCGACCATCGAGCAGCTGGGTCAGACCGCACGCACCCGGCCGCACCCGGAGGTGGCGGAGCTCGCCCGCTCGATCGCCGCCGAGCACACCCATCCCGGTGAAGCGGCCCACGCCATCTCCATCGCCGTCGGCGACGCCGTCGAGTACATGCACGGCGTCACCGGAGTGCACTCCACTGCGAGCGATGCATGGACGGCGCGCAAGGGCGTCTGCCAGGACATCACCCACATCACCCTCGGTGCCCTCCGCGAGGTGGGGATCCCGGCGCGCTACGTCTCGGGCTACCTGCACCCCCGGCCCGACGCGGAGGTCGGTGTCGCGGTCACGGGCGAGTCGCACGCCTGGGTGGAGTGGTTCGCCGGCGACTGGCACGGATTCGACCCCACGAACAACATCGAGATCGGCGATCGCCACGTGCTCGTCGGACGGGGCCGCGACTACAACGACGTGCCGCCGCTGCGCGGGGTGTACGCGGGGCCGTTCAAGAGTCAGCTCAACGTGAAGGTCACCATCACGCGGGAGATGTGACCCTCAAAGCGTCGATCCGATCCGCGGATCGCGACGAAACACCATCGAGGCGGAAACCGCCTCCGCGTTCTCGCGCCGTGGCGCCGAACGTGACGACGACGACACGGCAGGGTGGACCAATGAGTTTCCGGCAGAGTCTGCGCGAGTTCGAACTGGCCACGCGCCCGATCCATCCCGAGTCGAAGGCGGCGTTGGAGAAGCGCTGGCGAGAGCTTCCGCCGCACGCGCAGACCGACAATCAGCTGCTCGGTCGCTGTGCCGTCGGATGCGAGGGGACCCACGGCGTCTTCCCGAAGTGCAACCTCACCTGCTCGCCGTGCTACCACTCCGCCGACGCGAACAAGGTGCGCATCGACGGCGCGCACACCGTCGACAACGTCGACGAGCAGATGCGGTATCTCCGTCGCATCCGGGGCCCGCGTGCCCACGCGCAGCTGATCGGCGGCGAGGTCAGCCTCCTTCCGGCAGCCGACCACGCCGCAGCGCTGCTGGCGATGCGCGCCCAGGGGCGCGAGCCCATGTCGATGACCCATGGCGACTTCGACTACGACTACCTCCTCGACGTCGTCCTCGATGACGAGGGCCGTCCGCGATTCGACAAGGTGTCGTTCGCGGCCCACTTCGACTCGCTGATGCGCGGCCGTCGCGGGGCGGTGCGGCCCCGCAGCGAGGCGGAACTCCACCCGTTCCGCGAGGAGTTCGCGCGGATGTTCGTCGATCTCAAGCGCGACCACGGGGTGAACCGTTACCTCGCGCACAATATGACCGTCACGCCCTCCAACGTCGACGAAGTCGAAGAGGTCACGCGCGCCGTGCTGGAGATGCCGTACGACATGATGTCGTTCCAGCCCGCCGCCTTCATCGGCGACGACCGGCGCTGGCGGGAGGACTTCGGCGAGGTCACGATCGACAAGGTCTGGGAGCGCATCGAGAAGGGCGCCGGGCAGAAGCTGCCCTGGCAGGCGACGCAGTTCGGCGACCCCCGCTGCAACCGTTCCACGGTCGGGGTGCGGGTCGGTGGCGTCTTCGCGCCGCTGCTCGACCCCGAGGACCCGAAGGACATCGCCGCCCGCGACCGATTCCTCGCCCACCACGGCGGAATGGTGTTCGGGGATGTGCCCAAGCCCGTGCTCGCCATCAAGGTCGCCCGCGCCGCGCTCGCGCACCCCGGCGACATCCCGCCCCTCATCGGGCTCGCACGCCGGGTCGTGCGTCGTGCCGGTGGTCTTCGCCGCATCCTCCGTGCCGCCCGTCGCGGGAAGCTGTCGTTCAAGACGTTCGTCGTGCACAACTTCATGGACGCCGAGCAGGTGGCGCCGGCGTGGGAGCTCATGGAGAAGGGCGTCGTCTCCGATGACCCGGTGCTGAAGGAGACGCAGGAGCGCCTCGGATCGTGCATGTATGCCATGGCGCACCCCGAAGACGGCCGACTTGTGCCGGCATGCGTCCAGCACAGCGTGCTCGACCCGCTCGAGAACGTCGAGCTGCGTCGCGTGCTGCCGCTCGTCGGCGCCGGTGCTGCCGGTGCGGTGTCGCCGTCGGTCGTCTCCCGCCCGTCGGGTCTGACGCCGGTGCGCAGCACCGGCCGCGCCGGCGCCTGACCCGCCGCCCCCTTTTCGCTTCCCCCGTCACGTTCCGCCCCGCGGCGGGGCGATTCGGGGCCGATGTCGTCGGGGGAGCCGGAGGGTGGCGCGGGCGCGGGCTTCCCCCGTCACGTTCCGCCCCGTGGCGGGACGATTCGGGGCCGATGTCGTCGGGGGAGCCGGAAGGTGGCGCGGGCGCGAGAAGGCTTCCCCCGTCACGTTCCGCCCCGTGGCGGGACGATTCGGGGCCGATGTCGTCGGGGGAGCCGGAAGGTGGCGCGCTGTGGCGCTGGCGCGGGCGCGCCGGGGGCGGGTCAGCCGGCGACGACGTGCGCGGTGCCGGTGGGGATCGTAAGGTCGACGCGCTCGCCCAGCCGCGGTGCTCCGGCCGCGGTGACCTCGGCGTGCAGCAGCACCGTCGGTGTCACGCGGACGGTGAGATCCATCCGCGCGCCCGAGGCGCGGGCCGACTCGACGGTTCCGCTCCACCGCGCCTCCTGCGCGGGTGCCGGGGTGACCGTCTCCACCGCAAGTGGCGCCCGTCCGGCGCCATCCGCACGAGGGCCCGGCCGGCCGGGGCCGGCGAGCGGATGCTGCGATGTCGGCGCCTCCGCGGAACGCCGCACCTGCACGTCCTCCTGTCGGACGATGAGCACGGCGGGGCCGGACACCGCGGCATCCGGGACCGGGATCTCGCCGAGGGCGCTGGTGTGCACTCCGCCGGCGATCACGCCCGGAACGAGGTTCCGCGCCCCCATCAGCTCGGCGACCCGCACCGACGTCGGCGCGCGGTACGCCCCCGCGATGTCGCTCTCGTGCTGCAGCACGCCGCCATCGAGGACGGCGATGCGGTCGGCGACCCTCGAGGCCTCGTCTCGATCGTGTGTGACGAGCAGGATCGTGGGGCCGACGGTCAGTCGCAGTTCGTCAAGAAGCGCATGCATGTCGGCGCGAAGCGCGGGGTCCAGGGCGCTGAAGGGCTCATCGAGCAGGAGCACCGCCGGCTCCGCGGCGAGGGCCCGGGCGATCGCCACGCGCTGCTCCTGCCCGCCGGAGAGCTCGTCGACCCGGCGCGTCCCGAAACCGCGCAGCTGCACCATCTCGAGGAACTCCGCGGCACGGGATCTGGCCGTGCGTCGCGACTCGCCCCGCACCCGCGCCGAGAACGCGACGTTGTCGAGCACCGAGAGATGGGGGAAGAGGAGGGATTTCTGGAACACCATCCCCACGCCGCGGCGCTCGGCGGCCACGCCCGCCACGTCGTGGCCGTCGATCAGGACGCGCCCGGCGTCGGGGGCTTCCAGCCCCGCGACGAGCCGCAGCAGCGTGCTCTTTCCCGACCCGCTCGGGCCGAGGACGGCGGTGCACGACCCTGCCGCGACGTGAAGGGTGACGTCCGAGACCGCCGTCGTCGGCGCGCCACGGAAGCGCTTGGAGACGGCGTCGAGGGTGAGTGAGGCGGTCATGCCGGAATCCTCTCCGGGGTGGGCGAGCTGGTGCTTGCGGCGGGCGTGGATGCGGTCGGCGTCGGCCGACGGCGCCCGAGCGACACCGTTGCCAGCAGAAGGACGATGGGCGGGATGATGGCCGCGAGCGACATGACCGCCACGGCGGCGTCGTTTCCGACGGCGGCTGCGGCGCCCGCGACGACGAGGGGGAGCGTCACCAGTTCGCCGGCGCCGACGATGACGGTGACGAGATAGTCGCTCCAGGCGACGAGGAATGCCAGGAAAGCCGCGCGCGCGAAGGCGGGGGCCAACAGCGGCACCTGCACGCGCAGCAGCACGTCGCGGCGCGACGCCCCGAGCAGCCGGGCGTTCTCCTCGTACGACATGTCGTAGGCGCCGTACGCGGTGCGCATCACGAACGCGGTGTAGGGGAGGGCGAGGACGACCAGCACCAGCACGGTGCCGGCGACCGGGGGCACGTAGGTGCGCAGCAGCACCACGTTGACCCCGAGCACCGCGGCGAAGGGCGGCAAGGCGATCGGCGACAGAAGCAGCGCCGCGACGGCGCGGGGCCACGGCACGCTGCCGAAGGTGAGAGCGCGGGCGGCCAGAGCGCCGAGCGGGGTGGCGATCGCGGCGACCGTCACCGCCAGGACGGTGGAGGTGACGAAGGCGGGGGCCGCACCGAACCCCTCCGCCGCGACGAGACCCCGGGTGCCCCACGCCGTCGGAAGCGGCGAGGGGAACGACCAGCGGTCGGCGCCGGCCCAGAGTACGAGCGGCAGGAACGGAAGGGCGAACCACACGATGAGCAGGATGCCGGTGGCCAGACGCACCGCCCGGCCGGCGCCGTGCGAGACGACCAGGGTCGATCCGGACGAGGCCGTCCCCGCACTCATCGCCACACCGCCGTTCGCCGCAGGATCGCGAACGTGCCGGCCACGACGGCCAGCGCGATCGCCGAGGTGACGACGGCGACGGCAGCGGCGTCGGGCCGCGAATCCAGGGAGACACCTTGGAACAGCCGGACCGCGAGGACGGGAAGCGGCTCGGGGTAGGTGCGGCCGAGGAGCCACGACACCTCGTAGGAGGCCAGGGCGTAGACGAAGCTGATCGCCGAGCAGATCAGCAGCGTCGGCGCGGTGAGGGGAAGGAAGACGCGACGGAACCGCTGCCAGCGTCCTGCTCCCAGAAGTGCGGCGCTCTCGTCGTACCGCGCGATGCGGGTGGCGAGGGTGCCCGTGACCACGAGCGCGATGAAGGCGGACTCCTTCCACGCGAACTCGGCGATGGCCGCGAGCCAGAGGGGGCCGCCGACGAACGCCGGCCAGGCTTCGGGCGGAACCCCCAGCATCCGCGAGAGCATTCCCCCGTCGGCGAGCAACAGCCCGATCGCGGCGGCGCCGATCAGGTGGGGGACGGTGACCGTCGCGGCTCCGAGCGCAGCAACGACGCGCCCGCCCCAGCGACCCGAGACGATCACGACGGCGGCGGCCATGCCGATGACGGCGGCGATGAGCGTCGAGGCTCCGGCCACCCAGAACGACACGCCGACCGCCGCCCAGAGCGCGTCGGGGTCACGGGTATAGGCCGCGAACGACAGCTCGGCCTCACCGACGACGGGCAGGAGCCCGAGACTCTGCAGCACGGTCGCGCCGAGGCCTCCGCCGACCACGAGCGCGGTCGCCGCCACTGCCGGAAGCACCATCAGCGCGCCCGCCCGGCGGTGCCGGGCGGACTGCGCAGGACGGGCGACCAGCGGGGTGAGCGTCACCGGCCGAGAACCTCCGTGCGCCACCCCTCGTCGATGGCGGGAACCCACTCGGCGGCGAGCTCGGCGTGGGCGTTCTTCGACAGCACCTCGTACGGGGGCACCACCGGCGAGGCGGGCAGCGTGTCGAACAGCGCCCGATCGCCCGGTTCCAGGCCCTCGATGTCGAGGACGGTGAACTGTCCCCAGACCTCGGGCTCGGCCTTGGCGACCTGCTGCTGCACCGACAGGGACTCGTTCGCGACGACCATCGCGCCGGCGACGGCGTTCGAATTGGCGGGAAGGCCGAGGAAGCTGGCGTTGCCGACGGTGCCGTCGGCGAGTTCGAGCACCTTCGTCCCGGCGGGGTAGGTGCCGTCGGCGACGAGTCCGGTGAGGGTGGCGGGGCCGTAGGTCATCATCATGTCGACCTGACCGTCGGCGAAGAGCTGGCCGAGCTCGGCCTCATTCGCGGGATACGTGTCGCCGCCGCGCCAGAGGCTCGGCGCGAGATCGGTCAGGCGGTCGTACAGCGCCGGCGTGAGCTCATCGAACGCCACCTGCGAGAAGTCGACAGGCACCTCGTCGGCGCCTCCCGATACGCTGGCCAGCACCTCGCGCACGAACACCGAGCCGGTGAAGTCCGGCGGCGCGGGGTAGGTGAATCGTCCGGGGTTGGCTTCCGCCCACTCGAGCACCTCCGCCATCGACGTGGGGACGTCGGTGACGGTGTCGGCGTTGTAGACGAGGGTGAACTGCGCCTTGTGCCAGGGGGCCTCGCACCCGTCGACCTCGGTGCCGAAATCGGACAGCAGCAGCGGGTCTTCGGGATCGGTGTTCGCCATGTTCGGCAGCAGATCCGTCCACCCGCACAGCCACGCGTCGGCCTCTTTGCCGGTGCGGAAGTTGTCGCCGTTGACCCAGATGAGGTCGACGGTGCCGTCGTCTCGTCCAGCCTGGATCTCGGTGAAGACGCGGTTGAGGGCGTCGCGGGTGTCGGTCACGGGCACCCGCTCGAGGGTGACGCCGTACTCGGCGACGGCCGGGGCGAGGATGTCGTCGACGTAGGCGTTGCCCTGATCGTCTCCGCCGTACATCCACAGCTGCACCGTCTGGCCGTCGGCATCGGCCAGGACCTGATCCCAGCTGTCGGGCACCTCGCCGCCGGGGGCTGCAGGGGCGGAGCACGCGGCGAGGGCCAGCGCGGGGAGCACGAGGGCGGCGACGGCGAGACGCCGGCGGCGGGATACGAGGTTCATTGCAGTGATCCTTCCAGGTGTTCGGGCCTCGGCTATCGTGAGCGGGTCCACACCGACCGAAACCCCGACGAGAGCACAGACGACGAGAGGCGCATGATCACGCGAAATCGCCGCAGCGTTTCCCGGGGTGCGATCATCCGATTGATCTCTCTCGGTGTCTTCGTCGCCGCGGCGGTTTCGGTTGGACTGCTGCTGCCCCCGCTCGATGTCGACGGCCTGCGCGCCCTGTTCGGCGACCTCGGGTGGACCGGTCTCGTGGCGTTCGCGGCGATCTACGGGCTGCTCACCCTCTCTCCCGTGCCGAAGGGCGTGTTGAGCATCGGTGCGGGCGTGGTGTGGGGGTTCGGCGTCGGGGTGCTCGCCGTCTACGCCGGGGCGCTCCTGGGGGCGACACTGGCCTTCTGGGCGTCGCGGCTGCTCGGACGCGACGCCGTCGCGCGGCTGATGGGACGTCGGGCCGCCGCCATCGACGACCTGTTCGAGCGTCGTGGGTTCCTCTCGATCCTCGGGCTCCGCCTGGTGCCGGTCGTGCCGTTCACCGCCCTGAACTACGCCTCCGGCCTCACCGGCGTCAGATATCCCGCCTACGCCGCCGCGACCGCGGTCGGCATCATCCCCGGCACGGCGGCCTACGTCGCGCTCGGCGCGTTCGGCATCGAGGCAGGGCCGCTCTTCTGGGTCGCTCTGGGGGCGCTCGGCGCGCTGTCCCTCATCGGGGCGGCCGCCGGGGTGGTCGTGCAGCGCCGCCGCGTGCGTGCGCGCGCCGCCGGCGCGGCATCCGATGCTCCCGCCGGCTCCGAACAGAGAGCGGCGACCGGCCTGGAAGACCGGAGCGGACGGGGGGCCGAGCATGCTTGATGCGGCGCTGCGACCCCGCCTCGCGCGGCCACTCGAAGCCCTCGCGGCTCTGCTCGACCGGCCGGGGATCACGCCCGACCGTCTCACCGTCGCCGGACTCGTCCTGGGTCTTGCCTCCGCGGTGGGCGCGGCGTTCCAGCTGTGGATCCCGGCGCTGGTGCTCTGGCTCGTCTCCCGTGTCGTCGACGGTCTGGACGGCACGCTCGCGCGGCGTCGAGCGGCCGCCCGAGGGGAGGCGCGGGGCGGCACCCACGCGGGCGGCTTCCTCGACATCGCCGCAGACTTCGTCGTCTACGGGGCGACCGTCGTGGGGGTCGCCATCGGAGCGGCCGCCGGCGGAGCGCCGTGGTGGCCGTTCCTGCTCGTGCTCCTGGCCTACTACGTCAACGGCACTGCATTCCTGGCGTTCTCGTCGATCGCCGAGCGGGCCGGGCGCCGCATCGACGACGGTCGCTCGCTGTCGTTCCTCGGCGGGCTCGCCGAGGCGACCGAGACCATCGCGGTGCACGCGCTGTGGCTCATCCTGCCGTTCTGGGCGGCCGAGATCGCCGTGGTGTGGGCGGTGATCGTCGGGCTCAGCGCGACGCAGCGGATCGTCGTCGGCTACCGGGCACTGCGCTGACCGGGTCGGGTCAGAGCGCTGCGCGGCGGGCGTGCCGCCGCCGGAGGAATCGGATGCCGCGGCCGACGATTCCGCGATCGAGGCCGTCCTGCGCGGCGCCGATCGCGGCGTTCCAGGCGGCGTCGGCGTAGGTGGGGTAGGCGTGGATCGTGCTCGCGAGGGCACGAACCGAGACTCCCGCGGCGATCGCGGTCGTCACCTCCCCGAGTACTTCGCCCGCGCGGGGGCCGACGACGGACGCGCCGCGCAGCCGTCCGCGGCGGTCGATGACGAGCGTGGTGTGCCCGGCGGTGTCGTGGTCGGCGATGGCGCGGTCGACGTCGTCATGCTCCGTGGTCACGACACGCAGACCCTGCGTGCGGGCATCGGCGGGTGCGACGCCGATCGCGCCGACCTCGGGGGCGGTGAAGGTCACCCGCGGCACGGCCGCGACATCCACCCTGCGCGAAAGACCGAGAACGGCGTTCGTCGCCGCCGTGCTGCCGAAGAAGCCCGCGGTGTGGGTGAACCGCGGCAGCGGGGTCACGTCGCCGGCCGCGCGGATGCGCGGGTTGGAGGTGCGCAGCGTGCGGTCGACCTCGATGTCGCCGTCGGGCGTGAGGCGCACCCCCGCCTCTTCGATCCCCAGGCCCTCGACGGCGGCGCGACGGCCGAGCGCCGCCAGCATCCGATCGAAGGCGACCTCCGTTCCGTCCGAGAGGTGCGCGGTGCCGGCACCAGCGGGTCCGACAGGCGTCAGCGCCGTGACCGTCGTGTTCACCCGGACGTCGACGCCGTCGCGGACGAGGGCGTCGTGGACGATCCGACTCGCCGCGGCATCTTCCCGGGGAAGGATCCGCTCGCCCCGGTGCGCCAGCGTGACCCGCGTGCCCAGGCGCGCCATCGCCTGCGCGAGCTCGCACCCGATCGGTCCGCCGCCCTGCACGAGCAGGGTCTCGGGCCGGCGCTCGAGATCCCAGAAGGTCTCGTTGGTGAGGATCGGTAGATCGGCGGCGCCCGGCACGTCCGGCGTCACCGGGTGGCTGCCGGTGGCGATGACCGCGTCGCGGAACCGGAGGCGGTGTCCGTCGACCTCGAGTTCCGTCGGGCCGGTGAACCGCGCGCGACCGGTGAGCACGAAGACGCCCTTGGCCACCAGGGCCTCGGGGGCGTCGACGGGCTCGATGTGCGCGATCGCAGCGCGGACGCGGGCCATCACCCGCGCGAAGTCGACGGTGACCCCCGTGACCTCGACGCCGAGGCGTGAGGCGGTACGGGCGGTGTGGGCCGCGTGCGCGGCCGCGATGAGGGCCTTCGAGGGGACGCAGCCGGTGTGGAGGCATTCGCCGCCGAACCGCGCGGCCTCGATCAGGAGGGTGCGTGCGCCCAGGGAGGCCGCGGTCCGGCTGGCCACCAGGCCGGCGCTCCCCGCGCCGATGACGACGAGATCCCAGTCGCCGGACGCGTCGGCGGGGGAGAGGATGCGGGCGCGGCGAGACGACGGGGAGGTCACGGGCGTCAGCCTACGCGGCGGCCCGAGGGGTGGGCCGCCGGTGGCATCATCGAGGTCACCGGCTCGACTCGCGCCGCCCGATCCGAGGAGAACCGATGGCCAGGCCTTTCCGCCGCTACAGCGCCGGCGCTCGGTGGTACGACCTGCTCTCGGGGGAGCGCTGGGTCTACCGGGCGGGTCGGGTCGCCGGGATCGGGCTCATGGATCTGCGGGCCGGGGACGTCGTCCTCGACCTCGGTTGCGGCACGGGCCTGAACTTCCCGCTGCTGCACGCCGCCGTCGGCGACCGCGGGCGCATCGTCGGCGTCGACCGCAGCACCGACATGCTCGCCGTCGCGCGGGAGCGGGTGCGCCGCGAGGGGTGGACGAACGTCACGCTCATCGAGGCGGACGCGGCCGAGCTCGACGTCGAGGACGTGCGGGCGCGGGTCGCCGAGGCCACCGGGCGTGGGCGTGCGGGCGCCGTCGATGCGGTGCTGTCGACCTATGTGCTGAGCGTCATGCGCGGCGGGGCCGCCGACGCGTGGCGACGGGCGGTGACGCTCGTGCGGCCCGGGGGCGTTCTTGCCGTGGTCGACATGCAACCGCCGACCGGACGCTGGCGGATCCTCGCGCCGCTCGCGCACCTCGCCTGTGCTCTCGGAGGTGCCGACATCCATGCCCGAACGTGGCGCTTCGTCGCGCGCGACGCCGCACCCGGTTCGGTGCGCGAGGTCACGGTGCGCGGTGGCCATATCGTCGCGGCCGTCGGTCGCTTGCCCGGAGAGGACGTTCCCGCCACCCGATCGTGATCACGGATGCAAGACCCGTGGTGCAGGTGTCGCAGGGTGGGGGATGAGGCGCCGCCGGGCGGGTCTGCCCGCCATGCGTCACCGCAACGGAGTCAGCCGGTCGGTGCGTCGGGGTCGAGGGCGCGGATCTGATCCTCCTCGACGGCGTTGTCAGCCTCGAGGCGGTTCTCGGTCTTCTCGTCGCCGCCGGCGGGTCCGTCGCCGGAGGTCTCGCCGACAGGGGTCTCGTCGGTCTGGTCGTGCTCGTCGGGACGGTCGTGATGCTCGCTCATGTCTCCACGGTAGGCCCGGGCACCCGATCGCTCGCAGGGCTTGCGCCGGCCTCCTCATCGGTGCGTGACCGCCCGCCGGTCCCACCGGCACCGCTCCCCAGCGATGCCGTGGCGGCGAGGCCGATCACGAGGAACCCGGCGGCCGCCCACGTCGCGTAACGGGTGCCGTCCGAGAACGCCTCCGCCGCGGCATCCGCGATCTGAGCCGTCTGGGGATTCTCACGCAAGCCTGCGATCGCGCCCCCGGCACTGTCCACCACCGACGAGACGACCTGATCGCGCTGCGCGGCCGGGACCCCCTGGTCATCGAGCGAGGCCGTGAGGGCGGCGGAGGTGCTGGTGAAGAGGATCGTGCCGAGCACCGCGATGCCGAGTGCCGCACCGACCTGGCGCGCGGTGGACTGCGTGCCCGACGCCTGGCCACCCTCGGCGACCGGCACATCGGCGAGGACCACCCCGGTCAGCTGCGCGGTGGCGAGACCGACCCCCAGGCCGTAGACGAAGAGGAAGGGAAGCAGGAGCACCCAGTTCGCGTCGGGGGTGATGACGAACCCGAGGCCGCCGATGCCGATGATCTCGGCGACGAGGCCCAACCGCACCACCCACACCGGCGCGACCCTCCCGCTCGCGGCGCCGGCGAGGCCGCTCGCCACGAAGGATCCGATCGCGAGCGCGAGGAGGATGAACCCCGTCTGCAGGGCGTCGAAGCCCAGCACGAACTGCAGCCAGAGCGGGAGGGCGAGGATGACGCCGAACTCGCCGAGCGAGACGATTGTCGCCGCGATGTTGCCGTTGCGGAACGACGGGATGCGGAAGAGGTCGAAGCTCAGGAGCGTCGAGCGCCCGAGCCGCCGGCGTCGCAGACCCCACGCGATGAAGGCGATGAGCCCGAGCACCGCGATCGCGAGGGCGATGGGAACGGGGGAAAGATCCCACGGCCAGGTGATCCCGGCGAGCTCGATCGAGCCGTCCGTCGTCCACCAGCCGTAGTTGCGCCCCTCGATGAGACCGAACACCAGCGCGGCCATCGTGATCACCGAGAGCACGGCGCCGACGGCGTCGGTGCGGCGGGTGTCGGTGCCGCGCGACTCGGCGACGGTCACCATCACGCCGACGAAGATGAGGATGCCGAGGGGGATGTTGATGCCGAAGGCCCAGTGCCACGAGAACGCGGTGGTCAGCCAGCCGCCGAGGAGCGGGCCGACGGCGGCCATGCCGCCGATCGTCGACCCCCACACTGCGAAGGCGATGCCCCGCTCGCGACCCCGGAAGGTGGCGTTGATGAGCGACAGGGTCGTCGGCAGGATCATCGCCCCGCCCACACCCTGGACGAAGCGCGCGGCGATGAGCATGCCGCCCGAGGTCGACAGGGCGGCGAGGATCGAGGATGCCGCGAAGATGACCACGCCGATCAGCAGCATCCGCTTCCGGCCGATGCGATCGGCGACGCTGCCGAAGACCAGCAGGAGCGCGGCGAAGACGAGGGTGTAGGCCTCTTGGACCCACTGCACCTCGGTGGAGGAGATGCCGAGGTCGTCGACGATCGCGGGGATGGCGACGTTGACGATGGTGGAGTCGACGATGATGAGCGACACCGCGATGCTGATGAACACCAGGCCCGCCCACCGGCGGCGCGACAGATCTGCCATATCGCTAGATTATCTAGTTATTGTTTCGAGTCAAGCTTCGTGGGGCGTCGAGACACCACCTCCCCGCCGAGACGACACCTGACGTGGTCGGTCTCGGCGGAAACCTGCCGTCTCGGACGAGCGGCGGCAGAGCAGCGCCGCGCGCCTAGGGTGGAGGGATGTCTGACGCACTCGCGATCACCGGTGGTTACGTCGTCCCCGTCGTCGGGGACCCGATCGACGGGGGGACGGTCGTCGTCGTCGACGGTGTCATCACCGCCGTCGGTGGTGCGGAGACCGAGGTTCCCGACGGCGCCCGCGTCGTGGATGCGACGGGGAAGTGGGTGCTCCCCGGGTTCGTCGAGGCCCACGGACACCTCGGCGTCCACGAGGACGGCGAGGGATGGTCGGGCAACGACACCAACGAGATGACCGACCCCAACGGCGCCCGCTTCCGGGCGCTCGACGGCATCGACATCGAAGAGGTCGGCTTCCGCGACGCGCTCCGCGGCGGGGTGACGACAGCGGTCATCAAGCCCGGATCGGGAAATCCCATCGGCGGGCGCACGGTGGCCATGAAGACCTGGGGTGGCCGCACGGTCGACGAGCAGGTGCTCGCGCACGACGTGTCGGTCAAGTCCGCCCTCGGTGAGAACCCCAAGCGGGTCTACGGCGAGAAGAAGCAGACGCCCTCGACCCGCCTCGGGGTCGCGGCGGTGCTGCGTCAGGCGTTCGTCGAGGCGCGCACGTACGCCGAGAAGCGCGCGGCCGCGGCGACGAAGGGCGAGCCGTTCGAGCGCGATCTCGGCAAGGAGACCCTGGCGTCCGTCCTCGAGGGCGACCTGCTGTGGGACCAGCACTGCCACCGCCACGACGACATCGCCACCGCGATCCGCCTCTCGGAGGAGTTCGGGTACCGCCTCGTCGTCAACCACGGCACCGAGGGGCACAAGATCGCCGACGTGCTGGCGGAGAAGGACATCCCGGTGATCTTCGGACCGATGCTGACGTCGCGTTCGAAGGTCGAACTGCGCGACCGGGCGATCGGCAACCTGGCGCTGATCGCCGCCGCCGGCGTGAAGGTCGCGATCACCACCGACCACCCCGTGGTGCCGATCGAGCAGATCCGGTTGCAGGCGATCCTCGCCGTCCGCGAAGGTCTCGCCCCTCGGACGGCGCTCGAGGCTCTCACCGTCAACCCCGCATCGATCCTCCGCTTGGATGATCGGGTGGGGGCGCTCGCCGAGGGACTCGACGGCGACGTCGTCGTCTGGTCGGGCGATCCGCTCGACGTCGACTCGGCCGTCGAGCAGGTCTTCATCGGAGGCGCGCCGGTGCTCGAGCCCGCGGGCGACGATTCCGCCCCGCGGGTCGTGGAGCGCTGGGAGCGCTTCGGCCGACGCTCGTGGATGGCCTGAGGAGTGGATGCCACGCCGCCGGCGACCCGGCGCATCCAGCTGACCCTCGGCAGACCGGCCCTGACGCTGTGGGCCGGCATCCGCCCGACTCTGGTGATCGGAGGCCGCGGGCAGCCGGTCCAGTGGGGTGCGGGCACCTGGCAGGTGGCGGCGGACGAGCCTGTCGAGCTCGGCGTCTACCTCTTCGCCCGCGGCTGGCGATTCGGTGACGCGCAGGTGATCCTCTCCGCGGCCGACCCGCCGACCCTGCACTACCGCGCCCCGATCCTGTTTTTCGGGCGAGGCCGATTCACTTCAGGCTGAGCGCTCCGCGTCGTCATCCTGCGCGCTCAGTCCGACCGGCACCCCGGCCGCGCGACGCGCAGCGCGGTCGACGCGCTGCGTGCGCACGATGAAGATCGTCAGTCCGATCCCGACCGGGATGAGCGCGAGGCCGACGATCCACGCCGCGTCGGCGAGGTACGAGCCCGGATCGGTGAACAACAGCAGCGTGTTCTGCGCGGCTTCGAGGATCGACCCCGCGCGCGCCTCCTCCGCGCCCCACACGATGAGGGTCGGGACGAGGAAGACGAGGATCAGCAGCCACGCGAGGGCGATGTTCGCCCGCCGCACCCGGACGGCGTGCTTCGGCGACAGGTCGTTCATGTTCGCCGCGGCGAAGTCGCGGGGCCGGCGGTAGGCGAAGATCAGCACGACGAGGAGGGTCGCGACAAGCCCCGCGAGCATGCCGAGGAACCAGCCGGCGAGGAACGGCAGCACGAACGGGTGCGGCTCTTCGAACCAGTAGTGGAAGCCGCTCGGCCGACGCGACGAGGCCATCGCGCCGGCCACGGACGGCACCCACGTGGTGACGAATCCCGCGGCGGCGGTGAGGAAGGCGACCACCGGGCTGTAGACCATCGTGCGACGGAGCGTGTCGAGTACGTTGCCGCCGCGGCGCCAGAGCACCTGCGTCACCACGGCGAACGTCGCGAGCATCGGACCCGCGAACATGCCGTTGCCGATCAGAGCGTCTCCGTCGGCATCGGCGGCGGCGAACACGGTGGACACGACGGTGAGGATGACCGCGAGCACCGTCACGGTGAGGACGAACGGGTTGCTCAGAACGTGCCGGAGCGGCGGGAACGGGTTCGGCTCGTTCGATCCGGTCGTGGCTCCCGAGTTCGAGCGCGCGGGTGTGCGTCCCGACGGAGACGGGGGATTCGGCTGACCGGAAGCACGCATCCCGACATCCTCTCAGGCGCCGAGGTGTGATCGTTCACCCCCCATTCACGTGTCGGAGCCCCGCGCGGCCATGACGTGTCGACAGGATGCGGGCATGCGAGAGCGCGCGGCCCTTCGATTCCTCGACCGGCTGAGATTCGGCCCCCTCCACCGGCGGGTGTGGTGGCTGTCGGCCATGGGCATTCTGCTCGACGGCTTCGACTTCTTCATCGTCGGTGTCGCGGTGCCGCTCATCGTCGCCGACTGGGGGATCACCCCGCTCGAGACGGGGCTTCTCACCAGCGCCGCGGTGGTGGGTGCCATCTTCGGCGCGGCGATCATGGGGCCGCTCTCCGACCGCATCGGGCGGAAGCTCGCGTTCCGCATCGACCTCGGCATGTTCGTCGTCTTCGCCGTCGCCTCCGCCCTCGCCCCCGACATCTGGTGGCTGATCGCCTTCCGGTTCCTGCTCGGGGTGGGGATCGGCGCCGATTACCCGATCGCAGCGAGCTACGTCGCCGAGATCTCACCGGGGCGGCTGCGTCCGAGGCTGCTGATCGGAGCCTTCAGCTTCCAGGCCGTGGGGCAGCTCCTGGGTGCGCTCGTCGGGCTCGTCGTCCTCACCGTCGATCCGCACCCCGAGGCCTGGAGATGGATGCTGGCGGCCGGCATCGTCCCGGCGGTCATCATCGTGGCCCTCCGCCGGGGAGTGCCGGAGAGCCCGATCTGGCTGGCTTCCCAGGCGAGATACCTCGAGGCGGCCGCGGTGATGAGCCGGTTCGCCGGGCGCCAGGTCGTCGAGACAGAGATCCGGGATGTCTCGCCCTCGGCGGATCACCCCGTTCTGGTGCGCGCGACGGGGATCGTGCCGACCGTGCGCAAGCGCGCACTGTTCGCGGGCGAGTACCGGAAGGCGACCGCGCTCACGACCGTGCCGTGGTTCTTCATGGACATCGCCACCTACGGGGTCGGTGTGTTCACCCCGACGATCATCGCCGCACTCGCGCTCGGCTCCTCGGCGAGCACCCCGTTCATCGCCGATGACATCACCTCGACCGAGGGCGCCGCCGTGCTCGACCTGTTCCTCGTCGTCGGCTTCGCCGCTGCCATCCTGCTGGTCCGGCGTCTGGGACTCATCCTCATGCAGTCGGTGGGGTTCGTCGTGATGGCGGTGGCCCTGCTCGCGCTCGGATCGACGCAGCTCGTGGCGCCGTCACCGGTGCAGGTGGCGGTCATCTTCCTCGCGTTCGCCGCGTTCAACCTGTTCATGAACGGCGGACCCAACGCCACCACCTTCGCGATGCCGACCGCGGCGTTCCCCGCCGAGGTGCGCGGCGCGGGCGCGGGTTTCGGTGCCGCCGCGGGGAAGGCCGGCGCGGCGGTGGGCACCTTCTTCTTCCCGATCCTGCAGGCAGAGCTCGGCCTCTTCGCCACGCTCTCGATCATCGCCGGCGGGTGCCTTCTCGCCGCCGCGGCGACGATTCTCTTCCGACACCAGGTGCGTCGCGAGCAGGTGATCCGCGATGCCGCGGGCGATGCCGATCTCGTGGGTGTGATCGGGTAGCGGTCTGCGCAGGCGGGGTCAGCCGGCGCGCCGGGCGGGGGCCGGTCGGCCTTTGTCGCCGATCGGCAGCGCGATCGGCGTGGTTTCGGCGACTTCGTCGCTGAACTCCTCCGGCGAGGCCTGAACCACCGACAGCGGGCGGGTCTCGTCGATCGTCAGGCGGAAGCGGGCGTTCTCCCGGCGGTGCAGGCGTCCCGAGACGATGAGCCAGGTGGCACCGATCGCGAAGGCGACGAAGCCCGCGCCCGCGCCCAGCAGAATCGCGGCGCGGGGGCCGAACTCCGCGGCCACCCAGCCGACGATCGGCGCGCCGATCGGTGTGCCGCCCATGAGGATCGCCATGTAGAGGGCCAGCACGCGACCGCGGAGGGCCGGGTCGGTCGTGGTCTGCACGTATCCGTTCGCGGTGGTCAGCATGGTCACGACGGCGAAGCCGGTGAACATGAGCGTCACGGCATACAACCAGTAGACGGGCATGAATGCCGAGACGACGGCGGCCACCACGAACAGCAGCGCGCCGCCGATCACGACGCGGATGCGGGCCCGGTCGCGGCGTGCCGCCAGCAAGGCGCCGAACAGCGACCCGATCGCGAGGATCGAGCTGAGCAGGCCGTACCCGTCGGCGTCCCGGCCGAACTCCAGCGCCATGGTCGAGGCGAAGATCGGGAAGTTCATTCCGAACGCGCCCAGGAGGAACACCATCGAAAACGTCACGATGAGGTCGGGGCGGCGGGCCACGTACCGGAAGCCGTCGGCGAGCCGCGAGGCGCCGGGCGCCTTGATCCGGGGGATGAGTTCGTGCGGGCGGATGAGGGCGAGCGCGACGATCATCGCGAGGAAGGTGGCGCCGTTGAGCAGGAACACCCACCCGGTGCCGACGGCGACGATGACGATACCGGCCACGGCGGGTCCGATCATCCGGGCGCCGTTGAACGACGCGGCGTTCAGTGCCACGGCATTCGAGGCGTTCTCGCGTGCGACCAGATCGGAGACGAAAGCCTGCCGGGCGGGGTTGTCGAACGCGGCGATGACGCCGAGTGCAAGCGCGAAGGCGTACATCAGCCACAGCGTCATCACGCCGACCAGCAGCAGGATGCCGATGACGATGCCGAGCACCATGAGGAGGCTCTGGGTCACCACGAGCAGTCTCCGCCGGTCGAACCGGTCGGCGACCCAGCCGGTGACGCCGACGAGGAGCAGCGGGGGTGCGAACTGCAGGGCCATCGTCACGCCCATCGCCGCGGCGTCGTTGTCGGTCAGCTGCGTGAGCACCACCCAGCTGAGGGCGGTGGCCTGCATCCACTGGCCGATGTTCGACACCAGCGCGCCGATGAACCACACGCGGTAGTTGAAGATCGAGAACGAACGGAACATCGCGCTCATCGGTCGGCCACCTTCCGCATGAGGTCGGCGGCTTCGGCGAGAAGGCGGCGGTCGGCCGGCGTCAACTCCGAGAGAGCCTGCTCGAGCCACGCGTCGCGGCGGCGCACGGTCTCGTCGACGACCTCGCGGCCGGCGGGGGTCAGGGTGATGTTGACCTTGCGTCGGTCGGTGTCATCCGGAGTCCTGGTGAGGTACCCGGCTTCTTCGAGGCAGTTGACCGTCCGGTTCATCGAGGGTGCGGTGACCCGCTCGCGCTCGGCGAGTTCGCCGAGGGTGTGCGAGCCGAACATCTTCAGCACGGCGAGCACGGCGAACTGCCCGTCGCTCATGCTGTCGATCGCGCGTTCCGCGCGAAGCCTGCGGGCGAGGCGGAAGGTCGCCATGCGGAAGTCGGATGCCTCGTCGGACAGGTTTTCGGGGGTGCTCATGCTATTCCTTAGCCTAGCTCATTAGTCTTGCTAAGTGTTGGAGTCGGTGCGAAGACCGCCGGGCAGCACGGGCTCGCGTCGCGACGGCTCTTCCCGTGCCCTGCGCAGCGGCCCGTTCGTCCCCCGTCGCTCCCACGCCGTCGGTCCCACGCCGTCGGTCCCACGCCGGTAGCTCCCACGCCGCCGCTCCCACGCCTCCGCTCCACGGGTCGCCCCCACGTCGATTCGTTCGTCGCAGATGTACGCAAAAGGGGGGTTCCGCCGTACATTTCCGACGAGCGAACGAAGGGAGGGGGCGGGGGCGCGGCGGGGAGCGTCGCGCCCGAGGGGCGAGCGGGAAGGGGCGGTGCGCAGGATGCGAGGCGCGCAGTCGCCGGTGGACACAACCCCCGCCCGCCGCTTCCAAGCCGTTCGTTCGTCGCAGATGTACGCCAAAGGGGGGTCACGTCGTACGCCTCCGACGAACGAACGAACGAATGGAGGGGTGGGAAGGGGCGGTGCGCGAGCGCGAGGGATGCGCGGGCGGGTGCCGCGGCTAGGCTCAAGCCATGCCCGAGTTCATCGACGCACACGGCATCGCGATCGTCTACGACGTCCACCCGGCCGAGACGCCCGCGCCTCGGGCCGTCGTACAGCTGCTGCACGGCGTCGGCGAGCACGCCGGACGTTACACGCGCCTGACGCAGACGCTCACCACCGCGGGGTACACCGTGTACGCCGATGACCACCGCGGGCACGGTCGCACGGGCCTGCGGCAGCACGACGGCGACCACTCCCGACTCGGCCGGCTCGGTCCCGGGGGCATGCCGGCCACGCGCGACGCGGTCTGGCAGTTCACCGAGCTCATCCGCGACGCCCACCCGGACCTGCCGCTGATCCTGCTCGGGCACTCGTGGGGTTCGTTCCTTGCGCAGATGCTGCTCAACCGTCACCCCGATGCCTACGACGCCCTCGTCCTCAGCGGCTCGGCGCTCATGTGGCCCGGGTCGCTGAATCCCGGCGACCTGAACGCGCCGTGGGCCGGGGAGGGTGCGACCGGGGTCGAGTGGCTGTCATCCGACGCGGAAGTCGGTCGTGACTTCCTCGACGATCCGCTGACGACCACGACGCCGCTGCGGAAGCTGTTCGGACTCATCGACTCCGCACGGCTGTTCGAACGCCCGGGCCGCGGACTCGCGCAAGCGGCCGGTCATGACATCCCCGTGCTGCTGATGGTCGGGCGCGATGACACCGTGGGCGGTCCGCGGAGCGTCCATCGCCTCGCCGCGGCCTACCGCGAACGGTCGGGGTTCGCCGATGTCACCACCCTCGTCTACCCCGACGCGCGGCACGAGATCTTCAACGAGGTGGTGCAGGCCGAGGTGCGTGCCGACCTGCTGGCGTGGCTCGACCCGCGCTTTCCCGCGCGGGACTGAGCCGCAGCCCGTCGCCGGCCCGTCGCCGGCCCGTCGCCGTCGTCGGAGAAACGCGCCGTCGTCGCAGGATCCGGGCGGATTCCTGAGACGCTCGCGCGATTCTCCGACGGCGATGACGGAACAGACGAGTGGATGCCGCGATGCGGCCGCCGTACGCGCGACTCAGCCGCGCGCGCGGCGCGGCCGGCGGGTGCCTCGCTGGATGTCGGCGACGGTGCTGCCGGTGGTGAAGCGGGGGGCGGTCTGAGTGCGGGCGCCGCTGCCGGCGGACTGACCGGCGCGGGCACCGTTCTGCCCCGACCGCGCGCCGGCGGTCGAGCCTGCGGCGCGCTCGCCGGACTGCGCGGAGCGCTCGCCCGCCGGGCGCCGTCCGCGGGAGCGACCCCGGCCGCCACCGGCGCCGTCCGCGTTCCGCGCGGAACCGTCACCCGAGCTCGAGCGACCGCGCCCGCCGCTGCCGTTGCCGCTGCCTCCGCGACCCGACGAGGCGACGACCGGCGCCGGGGTGACGTGTTCGGCGACGGCGCCGACGAGCGCGGCGACCGTGGTGTCATCGGCCGCGACCTGCTCGAGGGGTGCGGTCACGTGAGCCTTGCGCAGCAGATCGCCGACCTCGCGACGCTGGTCGGGTGTCGCGACGGTGACGACGACGCCCTCGGCGCCCGCGCGGGCGGTGCGGCCCGAACGGTGCAGGTACGCCTTGTGCTCGACCGGCGGGTCGACGTGCACCACGAGCTCGACCTCGTCGACGTGCACACCGCGCGCGGCGACGTCGGTCGCGACGAGCACGCGCACGCCGCCCTGGTCGGCGGGGGCGCCGAAGGCGGCGAGGTTGCGCTCACGAGCGTTCTGACCGAGGTTCCCGTGCAGGTCGACCGCGGGGATACCCGCGGCGGTGAGCTGCTTGGCGAGCTTCTTGGCCTGGTGCTTGGTGCGGGTGAAGAGGATGCGACGCCCGCGGCCCGACGCGAGGTGGCGCACGAGCGCCGCCTTGCCGTCGGAGGGAACGACGAAGACGCGGTGGGTCATGACGCCGGCGGGGACACTCTCCTCGTCGACCTCGTGGCGCACTTCGTTCTGCAGGAAGCGGCGGACGAGCGCGTCGACGCCGCGGTCGAGCGTGGCGCTGAAGAGCAGACGCTGCCCACCCTGCGGGGTGGCGGCGAGGATGCGGGTCACTCCGGGGAGGAACCCGAGGTCGGCCATGTGGTCGGCCTCGTCGAGCACGGCGATCTGCACGGCATCCAGCCGGACGACTCCCTGCTTCATGAGGTCTTCGAGGCGCCCGGGGCAGGCCACGACGATGTCGACGCCGCGGTTCAGCGCCTGCTCCTGGGGCTTCTGGCTGACGCCGCCGAAGACCGTGGTGACGGTGAGGTTCGCGGCGGCGGCGAGCGGCGCGATCGTCGCGGCGATCTGGGTCGCGAGCTCGCGGGTCGGGGCGAGCACGAGGCCGCGAGGGCGGCGAGGCTCGCGGCGGCCCCCCGCGAGACGGGCGACCAGTGGCAGCGCGAACGCGATGGTCTTGCCGCTGCCGGTGCGGCCCCGGCCGAGCACGTCACGGCCGGCGAGGGAGTCGGGGAGCGTGTCGCGCTGAATCGCGAAGGGCTCGGTCTTGCCGTCCGCGAGGAGGACGGCGGCGAGGTTCTCGGGCACGCCGAGAGAGGTGAAAGAAGACATGGATGCTTTCGATGAGGCCCGGCGCTGCGAAGCGAGCGAAGAGCAGAAGGAGGCGACGGCGCGGGATCGCGCATCGGTTCGCCGTTCGTCGTGTGGCGGATCGGGGAACCAGCCGGTGGCCTCGCGAGAGGCGGAAGCGTGACGACGACGCAGCAGCGAGGACGCTACATCCCGACAGTAACACGCGTCACCGAGAACCCGCTGACACGGGATGCCTCGCGCGACGCCGGCCGCGGCGATGTAGTATCCCCGCCACGGGGAGAGGTCTTGGACCCTCGGTACGGGTCCGCGAGTCCTTCCATCATGGCGGCAGGATCACCTGTTCGCGTCCGTCTCGGCGCAGCGTCGTGGCGGTCGAGGAAGACCGAGGAGTACGGCGATGCGCGACCCATTCCCCCGTCGGCGGATGCCGCGTGTCGTGACGACAGCCATCGTCGCCGTGGTGACGGCTGCGATGGTCGTGCCCGCATCCGCGGCGACGGCCAACGATCGACCGCCGGCCGCACCGCTCCACTCGAATCCGTTCAGCACGACGCTGCAGGCGGCGCAAGGACTGACCGGCCAAGCCCGCACCGATGCCCAGCTGCTCGGGAGCATCCCGTCCGCCGAGTGGTTCACCGGGGGGACGCCCGAGGAGGTCCGCGCGAGGGCCGCGGCGTATGTCGATACCGCCACCAGCGCGGGGGAGACGCCGGTGCTGGTCGCGTACAACCTGCCGTTCCGCGACTGCGAGCAGTACTCCGCGGGAGGTGCAACCGACACGGCTGCGTACACCGCCTGGATCGCGGGCCTCGCAGCGGGTATCGGCAGTCGACCCGCGATCGTGATCCTCGAGCCCGACGGCTTGGGCGTCATCCCGTATTACACGACGATCGGTGGCGTGGCCGAATGGTGCCGTCCGGTCGGTTTCGACTCGAAGACCGCCGCCGCGGATCGCTTCGCACAGTTCAACAGCGCAGTCGACACCCTCGGCGGCCTGGCATCGACATCCGTGTACCTGGACGGCACGCACAGCGACTGGCTGAGCGTGGCCGACATCACCGACCGCCTGCTGAAGGCGGGGGTGCAGCGCGCGTCCGGCTTCTTCCTGAACGCGTCGAACTTCCAGTTCACCGCCAACGTCGAAGCCTTCGGCAGATGGGTCTCCTCATGTCTGACCTACGTCACAAAGGTCAAGCCCGGCGGGTTCAGCGAATGCGGCGACCAGAAATGGAACGGCGGCCCGGCGACCGGCTGGTCGGGGGTGGCTATGACGAACACCGGGCAGTGGAGCGCCGGTGCGACAGACCCCGCCCTCAACACGGCGGGGGTCGACTCGCGTTACGCAAGCATCTTGGCCGGCGTGCAGCCCACCACGCCGTTCGTCATCGACACCAGCCGCAACGGGAAGGGTCCGTGGCAGCCTCCGGCCGGTACCTACCGTGATCCGGAGGTGTGGTGCAATCCGCCCGGACGAGGTGTCGGCGCGCGCCCGACGATGCAGACCGGCAAGCCGCTGGTGGACGGATACCTGTGGATCAAGGTCCCTGGTGAATCGGATGGCCTGTGCTTCCGAGGCACCGGCGGCCCCCTGGATCCTTCGCGCGGGGTGGCGGGACCGGCTGCCGGAGCGTGGTTCCCCGCTCAGGCGCGCGAGCTGGTCTCGCTCGCGCAACCGACGCTGGCTCCCCTCACCTGCACCGTCACCGTCGACGTCACGCGCTCCAGCTCCGGCTTCTCTGCGTCGATGGTCGTCCGCAATGACAGCACGCAGACCCTCCGCTCGTGGGCGTTGCGCTGGAACGCCGATCCCACCCAGCAGGTGCGCCGGGTCATCCCCGGCACCTTCATCCAACAGGGGAGCAGAGTGACGGTGACCCCGCCGCTGTACCTTGCATCGCTCGCGCCGGGCAAGACGACGAAGTTCAGCATCTCGGGGGTGGGCGCGGCCACCGAGCCGTGGCTCGCCCGCGTGAGTGACAAACCCTGTTACACACTGTGAACCCAGTTGCACGCTGGGAACGAGGTGTCATTCCGAAGCGCTGGAGGAACGGGGCTCTCTCCGGCTTTCGCCGTCGCACCACGCGGGGCGGTGCGCGCCACGGTCGTGATCCTGAGCGCCGCGGCGGCGTTCGCCGTTCTCTTCGTGGCCGATCCGGCGGAGGAGCCGGCACGAAACCCCGCACTGCTCATCGCTGTCTTCTCCCTCGCACTGGAGCTGTGTCGTCGACGCGGATGTCGGTCGTGCCCATCACCTCGTCGGCCGGGCTGAAGCGATCGGTGACGGTCGACGCGGGCGACCACCCGGGCGCATCGCCGCTCCGTGTCCTCGGACGGCTGTCGACGTCGGATGCTGTGTGGTCCGTCGTTCCGTTCCTGGCAGCGGCGCTCGCGCGCACGGTCACGCGGATCGCCGTCGGGGCGTCGGAGGCGATCGAACTGGTCTTCATCGGCCTCGGCGCCGGCCTGTGGATCATCGGCTACGGTGCGGGGTGGTCGCTCGGCGCACTGGCCGTCGCCGCCATCGCCACGGCGATCCGCCTCACCAGAGCCCAGCGGGCGGGCCAGGCGGTCTCCTGGTCATGGTGGCTGATGCCGCCGATCCTGCTTCTCATCCCGACCGCACCTGTGCTCATGAGTGCCTACTCCCTGCTGACGGGCGCGTCCTATTCCGGACGCGGCATCGGCCTGCTGATCGAATTCTTCATGGACGACGGCCGCTTCGCGAGCGGCCCGGAGCTCGTCGTCCTCTGGTGCGGGAAGCTGGCATTCGTGGCGCTCGGGATCGGCGTCGCCGCGCTCGCGGTCGATCGCGTGCGGCATTCGCGGGCACGCCGACCCGGGTCCGGGTCGGCATAGGCTGAGGCCATGCACGGCGAGTACAAAGTCCCCGGCGGAAAACTCGTGGTCGTCGACCTCGATGTGCGGGGCGGCCGCATCGCCGACTTCCGCCTCGCCGGCGACTTCTTCCTCGAGCCCGACGATGCCCTGCCCCTCATCGACGCCGCCGTCACGGGGCTGCCGGTCGAGACCGACGTCGCGGGCATCGCCGCCGCAGTCAGGGCGGCACTCCCCGCCGGGGCGCAGCTGCTGGGATTCACGCCCGAGGCGGTCGGCACCGCCGTGCGCCGCGCGCTCGTCACCGCGCCCGGGTGGCGCGACTTCGACTGGGAGGTCGTTCATGACGCCCCGGTCTCGCCCCGGATGAACCTGGCGCTCGATGAGGTGCTCACCGAGCGCGTCGGCGACGGTCGGCGCCGCCCGACCCTGCGACTGTGGGAGTGGAACGAATCGGCCGTCGTGATCGGATCGTTCCAGTCGTATCGCAACGAGGTCGACCCCGAAGGGGCGAACCGTCACGGGTTCGATGTCGTCCGGCGCATCTCGGGCGGCGGGGCGATGCTCATGGGCGCCAACTCGATCGTCACGTATTCGCTGTACGTGCCGGCCTCGCTCGTGGCGGGCATGACCTTCGCCGATTCATACGCCTTCCTCGACGATTGGGTGCTGCAGGCCCTGCGGTCGCTCGGCGTCGAGGCGGTCTACCAGCCGCTCAACGACATCGCCTCGCCAGAGGGCAAGATCGGCGGTGCCGCGCAGAAGCGACTCGCCAACGGCGGCGTGCTCCACCACGCCACCCTCAGCTACGACATGGACGGTCAGGTGATGACCGAGGTGCTCCGCATCGGCCGCGAGAAGCTCAGCGACAAGGGCACGGCGTCGGCCGCCAAGCGGGTCGATCCGCTGCGGCGGCAGACGGGCCTGCCCCGCGAGGCGATCATCGAGCGCTTCATCGAGACTTTCTCCACGCTCTACGGCGCCGAACCCGGCGCGGTCACCGATGAGGAGTACGCCGCGGCTCAGGCGCTCGTCGAGAGCAAGTTCGCCACCTCGGCCTGGCTGCATCGCGTGCCGTGACCACCCCGTCTCCACCCGCAGCGCCGCGGGGCTCGGTCACCGTCCACCACGGCGACAACCTCGACGTGATCCGGAACTTCCCCGACGCGTCGTTCACGCTGATCTACCTCGACCCGCCGTTCAACACCGGACGCATGCGGGAGCGGAGCGTCGAGCGCGCCCGCGCGACCGTTCCCGAGGCCCCGGCGGGCGTCGTCCGGCGCGGGTTCCACGGGCGCGAGTACGAGCGGCTGCGCGGCGACCTCCGCACCTACGACGACCGATTCGACGACTACTGGGGGTTCCTCGAGCCACGCCTGGAGGAGGCCTGGCGCCTCCTCGCGCCTGACGGCACGCTGTACCTGCACCTCGACTTCCGCGAGGCGCACTACGCCAAGGTGCTGATGGACGCCCTGTTCGGCCGCGAGAACTTCCTCAACGAGCTCGTCTGGGCCTACGACTACGGCGCGAAGACGCGGCGCCGCTGGCCGACCAAGCACGACACGATCCTCGTCTACGTCAAGGACCCCGATCGCTACTGGTTCGACTCCGACGGCGTCGACCGCGAGCCCTACATGGCTCCAGGCCTCGTGACCCCCGAGAAGGCCGCGCGCGGCAAGCTCCCCACCGACGTCTGGTGGCACACCATCGTCCCCACCACCGGCCGGGAGAAGACGGGCTATCCGACGCAGAAGCCCGAGGGGATCCTCCGCCGCATCGTGCAGGCCTCGAGCCGCCCCGGCGACCGGGTGCTCGACTTCTTCGCCGGGAGCGGCACGACCGCCGCCGTCGCGGCATCCCTCGGCCGCAATGCGGTGCTCGTCGACGACAACCCTGCCGCGATCGAGGTGATCCGCCGCCGCATCCCCGACGCGGAGCTCGTGACATCCGTTCCTCTCGAACAGGTCGCCCGATCGGATGCCGCCCTGGAGCCGCTCCCGTAGGCTGAGGCCCGTGCGATACGGACTCTTCATCCCCCAGGGCTGGCGCCACGACCTCGTCGACATCGAACCCGCCGATCAGTGGCGGGTGATGCGCGAGCTCGCGCAGCACGCCGACCGCGGTCCGTGGGAATCGCTGTGGGTCTACGACCATTTCCACACCGTGCCTGTGCCGAGCGAGGAGGCGACGCACGAGGCGTGGACGCTGATGGCCTCGTTCGCCGCGGTGACCGACCGAATCCGTCTCGGCCAGATGTGCACGTGCATGGGGTACCGCAATCCCGCTTACCTGGCGAAGGTCGCCGCCACCGTCGACATCATCTCGGGCGGACGCACCGAGATGGGAATCGGCGGCGGCTGGTACGAGCACGAGTGGCGGGCCTACGGCTACGGGTTCCCGAAGATCGGCGATCGTCTCGGCATGCTCGAGGAGGGCGTGGAGATCATGCGCCAGGCCTGGACGACGGGCACCGCCACGCTCCACGGTCGTCACTACGACGTCGACGGCGCGCTCGTGCGCCCGCTGCCCCTGCAGGAGGGCGGGATCCCCCTGTGGATCGCGGGCGGCGGCGAGAAGGTGACGCTCAAGATCGCGGCGAAGTACGCGCAGTACACGAACTGGTCGAGTGAGCCGGAGGAGTTCACCCGCAAGGACGAGATCCTGCGCGCCCACGCCGACGACCTCGGTCGCGACCAGGCCGAGATCGTGCGGTCGGCGAACTTCAACACCGTCATCGGTGAGAACGAGAAGGATGTCGCGGCGCGTCTGGACCGCATCGAGCAGCGTGTCACCCCCTACCTGGGCGATCGCACCGCGGCCTTCATGGCCGAGTACCGCTCCGACCGCGGCCTCGTCGGCACCCCCGAGCAGGTCGCCGAGCGCCTCGCGGCGCTCCGCGAACGCGGTCTCGGCTACGCCATCCACTACTTCCCCGAGCACGCGTACGACCGCTCGGGCGTCAGCGAGTTCGAGCGTCAGGTCGTCTCGGCGCTGCGCTGAGCTTCCACTCTCCCGCGGGCTTCCACGCTCCTGCGGGTCTCAGCCCGCTGTGGATCCGCCCGAGCGCGGATCTCCGCGCGAAGGAGGATGTCCGAGCGGCGCCGCATCACACGAGCGCGGCGACGCTCGCGTAGGCGTCCCGCACCACGTCGGGTGCCGAGGACGGGCCGCCGAAGACGCGCGCCGTGCCCGGGGCGCTCGCCCACGTCGGCCACCCCGGGTCGCGGTCGCGGACGAGTGCCACTGCCGAGCCGTGCACGGCGTCGGCGAGACTGCGGGGCGGGTCATCGCCGGCGATCGCCGACACCCCGTCGAGGTCGAGGCCGTCGAACCAGAACGGCACGTCGAGGCAGTGCAGCGACCATCTGCGGGTCGGCGACGGCCACGAGAAGGCGTACACCCACGTGTCGGCCCCGCCGCGCGCGTCGGCGGCGCGCACTACGGTCGAGCGGAAGATGCTGTCGCTGATGAAGCGTCCGATCACGGCCGCGCCACCCTTGCGCCGCTGCGACCCGTTCGCGGCGAGGTAGGGTCCGACGACCTCGGGATCGACGCCGATCCGTCGCAGCAGGAGCGCCGCCGGAATCAACCGCAGCGGCACGCGGATCCCGTCGGTGATCATCGTGAACTCGTCGTCGGTGGCCCCGACGACGAGCGCCTTTTCTGCGCCCACGCAGGCGCGAAGCGATTCGATCGTCGCCCGGGGGAGGAGCTCGCCGTCGATGACGGGCCCCCAGGGGAGTCCGTCGCGGAGGATGCCGGTCAGCGGCGCCAGCGGATCCCTCGACGCCACCTTCGCGGCATCCCGCTGCAGCGCGAGCAGCCGCTCCTCGGATACGGATCGGAACCCCTCGAGGGTGGCGGCGACGTCCGCCAGGTCGGCGAGGCGCTCCGAGCGCTCCCGGGCGAGCGGCGCCGGGATGTCGCCGAGGGCGGGTGAGAGCGCCCACGCCGCATGGAAGAGGTGCTGGGCGGCCGGCATGCCGAGGAGGGTCAGGACCGCCCCGCCGCCGGCGGATTGCCCCGCGATCGTCACGCGGGACGGATCGCCGCCGAAGTCGCGGATGTGCTGCTGCACCCACTCCAGCGCGGCGAGCCAGTCGCGGACCCCCCGGTTGCTCGGCGCCCCGGGGATCTCACCGAATCCGTCGAAGCCGAGGCGGTAGGAGACCGTGACGGTGACGACCCCGTCGCGGTTGAATGCGCGCCCGTCGTACCAGGGGCTCGCCGGCGACCCCGAGGTGAAGCCGCCGCCGTGGATGTAGACCAGCACCGGCAGCGCCGCGTCGGCGTCGCCGGGGCACGGGGTGAAGACATTGACGTTCAGGGTCGACTCGCCCTCGACCGAGGGCTCGGGGATCAGCGTGATCCCGGTGTCGCCGCGCTGAGCGGTGGCACCGTATGCCGTGGCGTCGCGCACACCGTCCCACGGTGGGACAGGGGAAGGGGGTGCGAAGCGCCTCTCGCCGACAGGCGGGTCGGCGAACGGGATGCCGAGGAACGCTGCGGATGATCCGGGATCGCCCGGCTCTCCCCGCCACAGGCCCCGCACCGCGCCGCAGGAGAGGCTGATGACCGCATCGTTCACGCTGGTCATCGTACGGCGTCCGTCGTTCGCCACCACAGAGCAGAAAACCTCCACGTGGAGGTTTTCTGCTAGCCTCGCCTCATCGTCCCGATCGGTCGACAGATCGACGTGAGAAGAGAGGTCGCGATGGCGCATCCGGAAGTCCTGCCCGAAGCGTCGGTCCAGCTGTACACCCTGGCCGAGCAGTTCACCGCCGATCCCGGCCGGTCTCTCGACCGCCTCGCCGAGATCGGGCTGCGTCACGTCGAGGCGTTCGCGTTCGTCGACCGGCCCGACGAGATCCGCGCGGCTCTCGACGCCAGCGGGCTCGACGCCCCGACAGGGCATGCGCCCCTTCTCAGCGACGAGCTGTGGACGCCGGACGGCGCCATTCCCACTCCGGCGCCTGAGATCGTGCTCGAGGCCGCCGCGCGGATCGGCCTGCAGACCGTCTTCGACCCGTTCGTGCCGGTGGAGCGCTGGCTGACCGAAGACTCGGTGGCCGAGCTCGCGGAGCGCCTGAACCGCGCCGCCGACCTCGCCGCGACCTTCGGGCTGACCGTGGGCTACCACAACCACTCCCAGGAGTTCGTCGCGAGCTTCGACGGCGTCACCGCCTACGAGCGCTTCATCTCCCTCACCGATTCACGCGTCGCCCTCGAACTCGACCTGTACTGGGCGGCCGCCGGCGGGCAGGACGGCCCCGCCCTCGTGTCGCGCCTGGGTGAGCGGCTGCAGGCCGTGCACGTGAAGGACGGTCCTGTTCCGGCATCCAATCCCTTCGCCCCCGATGCTCCCGCCTTCGGCTCCGGCGCGCTCGAGCAGCGTCATGCCGGCACCGGTGAGGTGCCCCTGGCCGCGGCGCTCCGCGCCGGCGAGGGCGCGATCCGCTACGCCGTCATCGAGTACGACAACCCGCCGGGCGACGTCTTCGACGACATCGCCGCCAGCCTCGCCTTCCTCCGCGACGGGGGGTTCGTGCGATGAGCGGCGCGGTCGGCGTCGGCGTCATCGGCGCCGGGGTCATCAGCGACACCTACCTCGAGAACCTGCAGTCCTTCCCCGATGTGGACGTCGTCAGCGTCGGCGACCTCCTCGTCGATCGCGCCGAGGCCCAGGCTCGCAGGCACGGCGTCCCCCGCTGGGGAAGCGTCGACGATGTGCTGGCGGATCCCGACGTGCAGGTCGTCGTCAACCTCACGATCCCCGCCGCGCACATCGAGGTGTCGATGCGTGCGATCGGGGCGGGCAAGCACGTGTGGACAGAGAAGCCGATCGGTCTCGATCGCGACGGCGCCGCCGAGCTCCTCGCCGCCGCGGCGGCGGCCGGACTCCGGGTCGGTTCCGCCCCCGACACCGTCCTCGGTCCCGGTTTCCAGACCGCCAAGCGCGCGATCGCCGCGGGCGTCATCGGCGAGCCGCTCTTCGCGCAGACGGTGTTCCAGACGCAGGGGCCCGACCTCTGGCATCCCGCACCGCAGTTCCTCTTCGCCCGGGGCGCCGGGCCGCTCCTCGACATGGGCCCGTATTACTTCACGGGACTCGTCAGCCTCTTCGGCCCCGTCGACCGGGTGTCGGCCGTCGGCCGCAAGGCGCGCGCTGAGCGCGTCATCCACACCGGGCCGAACGCCGGCGCGACGTTCCCGGTCGAGGTGCCGACCACCGTGCAGGTGGTCATCTCCTTCGAGAGCGGTCGGCAGGCGCAGAGCCTGCTGAGCTTCGACTCGGCGCTCGAACGCACGGGCGTCTTCGAGGTGCACGGCACCGAGGGGTCGATCGTCCTGCCCGACCCCAACCAGTTCGCGGGGCGGATCGCCTACGTCACGCCGCTGGGGGTTCTTCGCGACGGCATGAGCGTCGAGCAGGAGTGGATCGACATCGCGCAGGAAGGCGTCGTCGTGGGGCGCGGGCTCGGCCTGCTCGACATGGTGCGCGCGATCGCCGAGGGGCGTCCTCACGTCGCGAGCGGCGACCTGGCGCTGCACGTCCTGGACGTCATGCTGTCGGCGGAGCAGTCGATCGAGACCGGCGAGTCGGTCCGCGTGGCGAGCACCGTCGACCCGGTGCCCGTCATCGACGGGGACTTCGACCCCCTCGCCCGGACCCTCTGAGGAGATGGCCGCGGAGTCGGCGTCGCCGGGGAGCCGGGGCGCCTCACCGAAGGGCATCGCGCGGCGGCAGGAGATCCTGGACCGCGCGATCGAGGTCTTCGCGCAGCGAGGATCGGACCGCACGAGCCTCCGCGCGATCGCGACCGAGGTCGGGGTGACCCACGCCGCCCTCCGCCACTACTTCGGGTCTCTCGAGGAGCTGCTCGTCGAGGTGTACCGCCAGGCCCAGCGCGATCATGCCGTGGAGCTGTCGGCCGGGATGACGCCGACCGAGCTCATGCGGCTGTCCGCCGAGCGCAACCGCGAGATCCCGGGTCTCGTGCAGCTGTATTCGACCCTTGTCGCGACCGCGCTCGAGGACGGCCGCCCCATCGCCCGCGACTTCGTCGCCGCGCGGTTCGAGCGCCTCCGGGAGGAGCTGGCCGAGCAGGTGCGCCGCACGCAGGCATCGGGCCGGATCCGCGCCGACGTCGATCCCCACGAGGTGGCTGCTCTCGTCATCGCCGCTTCCGACGGCCTGCAGTCGCAGTGGCTGCTCGAGCCGACTCTCGACTACGAACGCATCCTGGCACTGCTGGACCGGCTTCTCTCGCAGTGAGCTCCCGCCCGGGCGGGGTTCAGGATGCGAGGAACTTCAGCAGCGCCTCGTTGACCTCATCGCCGTGGGTCCAGAGCATGCCGTGGGGGGCTCCCTCGATCTCGACGTAGGTCGCATCCGGGAGCATCTCGCGGAAGCGCCGCCCCGTGGCATCGATCGGCAGGATGTTGTCGGCCGTGCCGTGGACGATCAGGGTCGGTACGTCGATCTTCTCGATGTCGGCGCGGAAGTCGGTCGGCCAGGTGAGCGGCGCCGCCGCGATCGCGGTGTTACCCGCGCGGTTGGCGGTCTGAACGCTCGCGTCGACGGCCTCCTGCGAGATGCGGGAGCCGAGGTGCTCGTCGAGGTTGTAGAAGTCCGTGAAGAATCCGGTCAGGAACGCGTAGCGGTCGTTCTTCACCGCTGCGGCAGTCTCATCGAAGAACTCCTGCGGGGCCGCGCCATCGGGATTCTCGTCCGTCTTGAGCAGGAAGGGCTCCAGGGAACCGAGGAAGGCGGCCTTGGACACCTGGCCGCTGCCGTACGTCCCCAGGTAGCGGGCGATCTCACCGGTGCCCATCGAGAAGCCCACCAGCACGGCGTCGGCCAGGTCGAGGCGCTTCATCAGCGCGTCGAGGTCGGAGGCGAAGGTGTCGTAGTCGTAGCCGGAGCCGACCTTGCTCGAGGCGCCGAACCCCCGACGGTCGTAGGCGATCACGCGATAGCCGGCATCCAGCAGAGCCGCCTGCTGCTTGTTCCACGATTCGCTGTCGAGAGGGAAGCCGTGGATCAGCACGACCGCCTGACCCGACCCCTGGTCGGTGTAGAAGAGCTGGATGTCCGACGAGTTGTCCGTTCCGACGGTGACGAAAGCCATGCGGGTTCCCTACTGTTCACGATGTGCACCGGTATCGACGAGCGCCGCGGCGCCGACCGTCAGCGTAGAACGGCGGAGGTGGTGGCGGGAGGTCTTGCGCGCCGCCGGGCGGGGGAGTAGGCGTCACGCCTCGCGGCGCGCGCCCTCGGCGGCGGTGACCGCGAAGATCGTCGGTTCGTCGAAACCGCTGCGGGCGAAGGCCCTCGTCACGGTGTCGGTCACCTCGGGAACGCGGTCGCGGTCGACCAGCGCGATCGCCGCGCCGCCGAATCCGCCACCGGTCATCCGCGCTCCGATCGCCCCCGCCTCGAGCGCCGCATCGACGGCGGTGTCGAGTTCCGGAACCGAGATCTCGAAGTCGTCGCGCATCGATGCGTGCGACGCGACGAGCAGCTCGCCGATCGATCGAGGACCGTCGGCCCGCAGCATCCGCACCGTGTCGAGCACCCGCTGATTCTCGGTCACCACGTGTCGGACACGCCGGAAGGTGACGTCATCGAGCTCGCGCTCGGCGCGGGCGAGGTCGCCGACCCCGAGATCGCGGAGAGACGCGACACCGAGCGCCGCCGCACCCGCCTCGCACGAGGCGCGGCGCTCACCGTACCCACCCGAGGCGTGGGAGTGCTGCACGCGGGTGTCCATCACGAGCAGGGTGAGCCCCGCGGCATCGAACCCCAGGTCGACGATCTCGACCTCGAGGCTGCGGCAGTCGAGCAGGATCGCCGCGTCGGCGGCCCCGAGGATCGAGGCCATCTGGTCCATGATGCCGGTGGGGGCGCCGACGGCCTCGTTCTCGGCACGCCGTCCCGCGCGCGCCAGGGCGGGCCGATCGAGACCCAGCTGCCACAGATCGTTCAGTGCGATGGCGACGGCGCCCTCGATCGCCGCCGACGACGACAGGCCGGCACCGACGGGCACGTTCGATGCGATGGCGATGTCGAGCCCGGTCGCGTGGGCCGCTGCGGCATCGGGGGCGGACTCGCCCAGTGCCCAGGCGACGCCGAGCGGGTAACGTGCCCACTCGGTGATGCTCTCGCGGCGGGCGGGGAAGAGGGTCGGAAGATCGTCGAGCGCGACGACCACCGGCTCGTCGGCGAAGGTCGAGGTGACCCGCAGCACCCCCTCGGTGTTCGGGGCGACGGCGGCCGCCGTGCGATGAGGGATCGCCAGCGGCAGCACGAACCCATCGTTGTAGTCGGTGTGCTCGCCGATCAGGTTGACGCGCCCGGGCGACGACCAGACACCGGCAGGCGCGGCGTCGGTGAGGCGGGCGAGGGCGTCGAGCGCCGCGTCGCGGGGGGCCGGGGTCGCGGCCATGGCGGGGGAGGGGTTGGTCACAGGGTCACCTCGGGAACGGATGCCACGGCCTCGCGCAGGCGCTCGGCGGCGGACTCGGGCGGGATGTCGCCGATCCACGCCCCCATCGCCGCCTCGGAACCGGCGAGGAACTTCAGCTTGTCGGCCGCGCGACGCGGCGACGTCAGCTGGAGGTGCAGGCGCGCGCTGTCGCGCGCGACGTGGACGGGGGCCTGGTGCCAGGCGGCGATGTAGGGGGTGGGGGAGTCGTACAGGGCGTCGATGCCGCGGAGGAGGCGGAGGTACAGCGGCGCGAGCTCATCCCGCTCGGCCGCCGTGGTCTCGGCGAAGTCGGCCACGTGGCGATGGGGGAGCAGGTGCACCTCGATCGGCCAGCGGGCGGCGAAGGGCACGAAGGCCGTCCAGTGCTCGCCGGTGAGGATCACGCGGTCCGATGCCCGCTCGCGGTCGAGGATGCGCGCGAACAGATCGGGTCCGGTCTTCTCGATCGAGCGCAGCAGCGCCTGCGTGCGCGGGGTGACGTAGGGGTAGGCGTAGATCTGCCCGTGCGGGTGGGCGAGCGTGACGCCGATGGCCTCGCCGCGGTTCTCGAACGGAAAGACCTGCTCGATTCCGGGAAGGGCCGAGAGAGCGGCCGTGCGATCGGCCCAGGCCTCGATGACCGTCCGCGCACGGATGGGGGTCTGCGTGCCGAACGAGCCCTCGTGGGCGGGGCTGAAGCAGACCACTTCGCAGCGGCCGACCGAGGTGCGGGTGCGGCCGAGCGAGAGCTCGCCGAGATCTTCCAGGTCGAGCGGCGGGTCGACGGCGGCGGGAGCGTCGCCGTGCGCGGTGCTCAGGGCCGGCCCGAACGACGGCGACCGGTTCTCGAAGACCGCGACGTCGTAACGCGAGGGGATCTCCGACGGGTTGGTGGGCGTCTGCGGCGCGAGGGGATCGAGCTCGGCCGGCGGCAGGAAGGCGCGGTTCTGGCGGGAGGCCGCCACCGAGATCCAATCGCCGGTCAGGACGTCCAGCCGCATGGTCGCGGTCTCGGGGCGAGGGTCCAGGGCGCGCGCGTCGACGGACCGCTCCGGGCCGAGGGTCGTGTCGGGGTCGTCGAAGTAGATCAGCTCGCGTCCATCGGCGAGGCGGGTCGAGCGCTTGGTGACACCTCCGGTCAGGTCCTCGACATCGGGGGTCGTCGACGGGGCGTCGGGGGCGCCGAACTCCTGCATGTTCACGTCAACACGATAGCCGGAGGGTCATGGTAACGTCAACATGCTCCGAATTGCCGGAGTTGTGTCGGTGGGAGTGGGCATGCGTCGAGTGTCGATGGCCGATGTCGCCGCGGCGGCCGGGGTATCGGGTCAGACCGTCTCCCGGGTGGTGAATGCCAGCCCGCGGGTGGATCCGGCCACGCGGTCACGGGTCGAGGAGGCCATGGCCCGGCTCGGCTACCGCCCCCACCGGGCAGCGCGGGCTCTGCGCACCGGCCGCACTCAGACGATCGGCCTCGTCGTGGCCACCCTCGGCACCGTGGGGAACTCCCGCATGCTGCAGGCTGTGGCGGCGGCCGCCGCCGGGCGCGGGTACGGCCTGGCCGTCGCCACCGTGGCCGGACCGGAGTCAGCCGACGACGCCTTCGCGCGACTCGCCGATCAGGGGGTCGACGGCGCCGTCGTGCTGAACGAGGCGACGCCGTTCGCCGCGGCGGTTCCTGCCGCCGCGGGCTTCCGCCTCGTCCTCGTCGACGCGCCCGTCGTTCCGCGACCGAGCGGGGGAGAGTCGTCGGGAGTGCACGTCGTCCAGACCGACCACGCGGCGGGCGCCTACGAGGCCACCGCCCACCTTCTCTCCCTCGGTCATCGTCGTATCGCGCACATCGCCGGGCCGTCCGACTCGTTCGCCGCCGCGGAGCGGGAGCGGGGATGGCGGCGGGCCCTCGCCGAGGCCACGCTGCAGCCGGGCGCGCCGGTGCGCGGCGACTGGAGCGCAGCATCCGGTCATGCCGCCGCCGGCAGCCTCGGCGATGCCACCGCCGTCTTCGTGGCGAACGACCAGATGGCGCTCGGCGCCCTGCGGGCCCTGGCCGACGCCGGCCAGGAGGTGCCGCGCGATGTCAGCGTGGTCGGCTTCGACGACATCGCCGATGCTGCGCAGTACCGTCCTCCGCTGACGACCGTTCGTCAGGACTTCGATGCCCTCGGTGCGAGGGCCGTCGCCGTTCTCATCGACGATGTCGAGTCGACGGGTGTCACGGCACCGATGGTCGAGACGCTCACTCCGACGCTCATCGTCCGAGCCAGCACCGCTCCTCTGCGCTGACCGGATCAGACGGTCGCGGCGCGTCGCGCCTCCCACCCGGTGCGGACCATCTCGTCGACGCTGTAGCGCATCTTCCAGTCGAGGTCGCGGGCGGCGAGCTCTCCGGTGGCGACGATGCGGTCGGGGTCGCCGGGGCGGCGAGCGCCGATCTCGGGCGTGAAGTCGATACCGGTGACCCGTGCCATGGCGTCCATGATGTGGCGCACCGACAGGCCGTCGCCCGAGCCCAGGTTGTAGGCGGCCTCGACAGGATCGCCCGCGGTCAGGCGCTGCGCGGCGACCGCGTGCGCGGCGGCGATGTCGGCGACGTGAACGTAGTCACGCACGTTCGTGCCGTCGGGGGTGTCGTAGTCGGCGCCGTTGATGCGGGGGGTGCGTCCCTCGATCAGCGCTTCGAAGACCAGCGGGAAGAGGTTGTGCGGTGAGGTGTCGTAGATCGCGCGGTCGCCCGAGCCCACCACGTTGAAGTAGCGCAGCGAGGTGTGGCGAAGGGGAGCGGCCGTCTCGGCGGTGGCGACCGCCTGATCGCGGATCAGCCACTCGCCGATCAGCTTCGACTCGCCGTACGGGCTCGCGGGGCGCTTGGGGAGGTCCTCGGTGACGAGCGGCACGTCGGGGGTGCCGTAGACCGCGGCGCTGGAGGAGAACACCAGGTTCGCCACCCCCGCCGACTCCATCGCCTCGAGGACGATCCGCGTGCCCTCGACGTTCTGCGCGTAGGTGTGCAGGGGCCGCTTCACCGAGACGCCGGCGTACTTGAAGCCCGCGACGTGGATGACGCCCGTGACGGCGTGGTCGCGGAGGGTCTGCTCGACGAGCTCGCGGTCGAGGATGCTGCCCCGCACGAACGGGACGCCGTCGGGGACGAATCCCGGGTGACCGCTGGAGAGGTCGTCGATGACGACGGGGGGAAGGCCCGCGGCATCCAGAGCTCTGACGATGTGCGCGCCGATGTAGCCGGCTCCGCCGGTGACAAGCCAAGACATGGCTCCATCCTGCCGCACGCGGTGGCAGAGCCCGGATCAGTCCTCGGGGAGGTTCCGGACCACGCGGATGGCGCGGGCCGCCGCATCCGCGTCGTCATCGACGCTTTCGGGGGAGAGCGTCACCACTCTCGTCCCCATGGCCTGCAGCGCGCTGATCTCGGCCGCGACAGGCCCTTCGACCCCCGCGACGCCCGCCCCGAGGATCAATCCCTGGGGCCGCTGGCCGCGCAGGGTCTGCAGGATCTTGCGCTCCCGCTCGGGGTCGCCGCCGGTCTCGGCCACGGTGAGGATCAACCCCGCCGCCTCGGTCTCGCGCGACAGCGCGCGGGTCAGCGCGCCGAACCTCTGATCGGTCATGTCGGTGACGACGAACGCCGTGATGGCCGAGGCGCCGCGCGCGATCGCCTGCGCGGCGACGTTGGCGGTGTAGCCCAGCTTCGTCGCGGCCGCCTCCACGCGGACCCGGTAGCTGTCGGCGACCTTGCGATTCGATCCGTTCAGAACGCGCGACGCAGTCGCCAACGACACCCCCGCTTCGCGGGCGACATCGTGGAGAGTGGGTGCACCTCGGGTAAGTGCGACGCTCTCGGTCACACGCTCAGTGTATGCCCCGCGGGGTCGACGCGGGCAGAAGAATTCGGTACGCTCCGCGCCGGTCGATGACGCGCGAGTGAGCGGGCGTGTCGGATCAGCCGTCGAGGGCCGCCGAAACGACCGCGCGTGCCTCCTCCTGCACCTGCCGAAGGTGCTCCTCGCCGCGGAGCGACTCGGCGTACAGCTTGTAGACGTCCTCGGTGCCCGACGGGCGTGCGGCGAACCACGCATCGGCCGTCTGCACCTTCAGGCCGCCGATCGCCGCGTCGTTCCCCGGTGCGTGCGAGAGCTTCGCGGTGATCGGGTCGCCGGCGAGCTCGGTCGCCGTGACGGCGTCGGGAGACAGCTTCGACAGCTTCGCCTTCTGCTCGGGTGTCGCGGGCGCGTCGACGCGCTGATAGGCGGATGACCCGAACTCGGCCTCCAGCTCGGCGTAGCGCTCCGACGGGGTCTTCCCGGTGACCGCGAGGATCTCGGCGGCGAGCAGGCACAGCAGGATGCCGTCCTTGTCGGTGGTCCACACCGTGCCGTCCTTCCGGAGGAACGAGGCGCCTGCCGACTCCTCTCCGCCGAAGGCGACCGAGCCGTCCAGAAGCCCGGGAACGAACCACTTGAACCCCACCGGCACCTCGTAGAGGCTGCGGCCGAGCCCGGCGACGACCCTGTCGATGATCATCGACGACACCAGGGTCTTGCCGACCCGCGCCCCGGCGGGCCAGTTCTCGCGGTGGGAGAAGAGATAGTCGATCGCGACAGCGAGATAGTGGTTCGGGTTCATCAGCCCCGCGTCGGGGGTGACGATGCCGTGCCGGTCGGCGTCGGCGTCGTTGCCGGTGAGAATGTCGTAGTCGTGACGCTTGGCCACGAGCGAGGCCATCGCCGACGGTGACGAGGGATCCATGCGGATCTTCTCGTCCCAGTCCAGCGTCATGAAGCGCCAGGTCGGATCGACGTCGGGGTTCACGACCGTGAGGTCGAGCTCGTACATCTCGGCGATGCGCGCCCAGTACTCCACCGAGGCGCCGCCGAGCGGGTCGGCGCCGATGCGCACGCCGGCCGAGCGGATGATGTCGACGTCGATGATGGTGGCGAGGTCGCGCACGTACGCTTCGCGGAAGTCGTAGCTTCCGACCGTGTCAGCGTCGATGTCGCTGTACTTCCTGCGCGCGACGCCCTCGAGGCCGGCGGCGATGAGCTCGTTCGCGCGGTTCGCGATCCACCCGGTCGCGTCGGTGTCGGCCGGTCCGCCGTGCGGCGGGTTGTACTTGAACCCGCCGTCGGCGGGTGGGTTGTGGCTCGGAGTCACCACGATGCCGTCGGCCCGCCCGGGGTCATCCGCGCTCTTCCCGCGGTTGTAGGTGAGGATCGCGTGGCTGAGGGCCGGTGTCGGGACCCACGAGTCGCGGGAATCGACACGGACGTCGATGCCCGCCGCGACGAGCACCTCGATCGCGCTCCGCTCGGCGGGGAGGGAGAGCCCGTGGGTGTCGCGCCCCAGGAACAGGGGACCCTCGATGCCCGCCATCCGCCGGTAGTCGACGATCGCCTGCGTGGTGGCGAGGATGTGGTCCTCGTTGAAGCTGGTGTTCAGCGACGATCCGCGGTGACCGCTCGTGCCGAACGCCACGCGCTGCGCGGGGACGGAGGCATCGGGTTTGCGATCGTAGTAGGCGGAGATGAGGGCGTCGATGTCGATGAGATCGGAGGCCTCGGCGGGCTTTCCTGCGCGCGTCATGCCCCCAGTCTGCCCCGATCGGGCCACCTCCCGCACGGGTTGACATGGCGGGTGGCTAGGCTGAACGCCGTGACTTCCGACGCCGCCGGGACCGAGGCATCCGTTCCCACTCGCCGGACCTACAGTTTCCTCGGCCCCGCCGGCACCTTCACCGAGGCGGCGCTCGCGCAGGTTCCCGAGGCCCGGGGACAGATCTGGCGGCCCGTGCACAACGTCGGTGAGGCCCTTTCCGACGTCATCGACGATCGCGCGCACGCGGCGATGATCGCGATCGAGAACTCCGTCGACGGCGGTGTGTCCACCGCCCAGGACGCCCTCGCCACCGTTGCGGGTCTCCGGATCATCGGCGAGTACCTCGTGCCGGTCGACTTCGTGCTCGTCGGGCGCCGAGGAGTGCGGCTCGAAGACGTCTCACTCGTCTCGGCGCACCCGGTGGCCTACGCGCAGTGCCTGCAGTGGCTGACGCGGACCCTTCCCGCCCACGCGCACATCCCGGCATCCAGCAACGTCGCCAGCGCCCTGGGCCTTCTGGACGGCACCAGCGATGCGGATGCCGCGATCGCCCCGCCGGGGATCCTCGAGCACCACGACCTCGAGCTTCTCGCCGAGAAGATCGGCGACAACCTCAATGCCGTGACCCGGTTCGTGCTGGTCGGCAAGACCGTGGCGCCGCCCGATCCGACCGGAGCCGACAAGACATCGCTCATCGTCGAGCTTCCCGATGACCGCCCGGGGGCGCTCCTGGAGATGCTCGAGCAGTTCGCCACCCGCGGGATCAATCTCTCGCTCCTCGCCTCACGGCCGATCGGCGACGAGCTCGGCCGCTATCGCTTCGTCATCGACGCCGACGGCCATGTCCATGACGAGCGCATGGCCGATGCGCTGCTGGGCCTTCGCCGCTTCAGCCCGAAGGTGATCTTCCTCGGTTCGTACCCGCGGGCCGACCGAGCCGTCGTGCGCTATCCCGACCGGTACTCCGACGACGTCTTCGTCGAGGCGCGCGACTGGCTGCGAGGACTCCTCAGCGGCGAGCCCGAGCACTGATCGACCGCCGACGGCATCGGGTGTTCCTCGGGCTGCTCCCCGGTCCTACACTGACCTCGTGAGCCCCGCAGACCCCCCGGCTCCGGCCGGCCGCCGCCCTGGTCGGGTGCGCCTGCCGCGGCCGATGACCACGGGCGAGGACAGCCGGGTCACGACGTTCGAGCTGTTCTTCGATCTCGTCTACGTCTTCGCGTTCACGCAGGTCTCGCGGCTGATGGCAGAGACGCACAATGCAGCGGGTATCGCGCAGGCTCTGATCATCCTGGCCCTGCTGTGGTGGACCTGGGTGGGTTACGCGTGGCTGGCGAACCGGCTGCCGGCGGACCAGCCGTTCCTGCGCACCGGGATGACCGTGGCGATGATCGGCGTCTTCCTCTGCGCCCTGACGATCCCCGAGGCCTTCGACGACTTCGACGGTGGGCTCTACGGCCCCATCGTGTTCGCCGTCGCGTACGCCGTCGTGCGCCTGGTGCACCTCATCCTGTTCTTCGTCACCGCGACGGATGATCCGCCGCTGCTGCGGCAGCTGATGGTGTGGAGCGTGTCGTCGGTGCTTCCCGCGTGTGCCGCGCTCATCATCGGTGCCGCGATCGGTGGAGAGGTGCAGGCGTGGGTCTGGGCCCTGGCGATCGTGTTCGAGGGGCTGGGCACCCGGGCGCTGTCACCCGGTGGGGGCGGGTGGCGCATCCACTCGGTCGCCCACTGGTCGGAGCGTCACGGTCTCATCGTGATCCTCGCCCTCGGCGAATCGATCGTCGCGATCGGGGTCGGGGTGGCCCGCGAGCCGATCAGCGTGCCGATCATTCTCGGCACCGCGACCTCGATCGTGATCTCGGTGCTGCTCTGGTGGTCGTACTTCCGCCGACTGGCGACGGTGGGTGAGCACGCACTCGCCCGGTTGTCCGGCGGGCCCCTCGTCAAGCTCGCCCGTGACGCATACTCCTACGTCCACTTCCTCATCGTCGCAGGTATCGTCCTGGCCGCCCTCGGCATCGAGGACGCGATGGCCCACATCACCGACACCGAACCGCTGGGATGGTTCGGTGCGGCCGCGCTCGGCTCGGGCATCGCCCTGTTCGCCGCGGGGACGGTCTGGTTCGCCGTGCTGGTCGGAGAACGTCGCCCGTACTTCCGTGGTCTCGAGGCGGTCGTCGCCACCGCGTCCATCCCGCTCCTGGCGGTGCTCCCCCCTGCGGCGGCGTTGACGGCGGCGGTCGTCCTGATGGGCGTGGTCGCGGGCGCGGAAGGCTGGATACACCTCCGCGCCGATCGCCGCGAAGCTCAGTCGTCGACGGCTGCGTGAGCCCGGTAGGTCGCGACCACCCGTGACAGGTAACGGGCGATGACCTCCTGCTCCTCGGCCGTGAAGTCGTCGAGTTCGCGGTCGACGTCCTGGATCATCGGCGTCAGCATGCCGAGTGCGCGGACGCGGGATGCGGGCGTGGGAACGACCATCACCCCCCGGCGATCGGTGGGGTGCGGTTCGCGCGTGACGTGACCGAGCGCGACGAGCCGGTCCACGGCGGTGGTGGTCGACGCCGTCGAGATCCCGAGACGCTTGGCCAGCTCGCTCGGCGTCAGGGGGCCTGTCGTCAGGAGATGCACCATCGCCTCGAGGTCGGTCGGATTGACCGTGAGCTCCCGACGCATCCGCTCTTCGAAGAGCTCGCTGACGTCGAGCACTTCGCGCAGCAGCGTGGTGGGCGCGCGGAACCCGGGCGGGCCGGGGGGTGCCGGCGCTGACGGGACTTCCGCTGCGTGCACCGTGCCAGTATAACTGCGCTAGTCTTCCTCATATCTAGCCTTTCTAATTAAATCCCTCTCATCGACACACAGGAGACGACGGATGACCGGGTATGTGCGCTTCATCACCGCAGCCAAGACCTCGTGGATCGTGCTGGTCCTGGCTGCCGCCGCGGCGGCGGCGCTGTTCGCCTGGGGAAGCGGCGGCGAGTCCGACAACGCCCCCGCTGTCGGGCTCCCCGATTCCGCGGAGTCGGTGCAGGTCGACGAGCTGCTCGACGAATTCCCGAGCGCCGACACCACCTCGGCGTTCCTGGTCTTCGAGGCCGAGGGCGACGAGCTGAGCGCCGAGACTCTGGAGACCATCAACGGCAAGGTGTTCGGCGACCTGGTCGACTTCACCCCCGACGGGTTCGTGCCGCCGGCGCAGGTCTCGGATGACGGGCGGGTCGCGCTGGTGATCGTGCCGCTCGATCCCGAGACCGGCATCGAGGCGCAGTCCGAGCGTGCGCAGGAGATCCGGGATGCCGCCTCCGCCGACCTCGGCGACGACGTGCGCGTGTACTTCACCGGTCCCGAGGGCTTCGAGGTCGATCTCGCCGCGGTGTTCGCCGGGGCCGACATCACGCTGCTGCTCACCACTGTGGTCGTCGTCGCGATCCTCCTCCTCATCACCTATCGCAGTCCGTGGCTCTGGCTCGTGCCGCTGACGGTGATCGGCGTCGCCGATGCGCTGGCGGGCATCGTGGCACGCAACGTCGCCGCCGCTGTCGGCGTCGAACTCGACCCGTCGATCACCGGCATCCTCTCGGTGCTCGTCTTCGGTGCGGGCACGAACTACGCCCTCCTTCTCATCGCCCGCTACCGCGACGAGTTGCGGCTTCATGAAGATCGCCGCGAGGCGATGCGGCGGGCGGTGCGCGGCGCCGGCCCCGCGATCATCGCGAGTGGATCGACCGTCGCGCTGGCCCTTGCGACACTCCTCTTCGCCGAGCTCGCGGGCAACCGGGCCCTCGGACTGGCCTGCGCCGTGGGGATCGTGGTCGCCATGATCTTCGCGCTGGCGGTGCTCCCGGCCGCCCTCGTGCTGTTCGGGCGAGGGCTGTTCTGGCCCTACATCCCGCGGTTCGGGTCGCGCGACGCCATTTCGCGGAGCCCGTGGGGCAAACTCGGGCGCGCCGTCTCGCGCCGCCCCGCGATCATCGCGATCAGCGGATTCGTCGTGCTGGGCGCCCTCGCCTCGGGCGTGTTCTTCGTGCAGACCGGTCTGTCGCAGAACGACCGGTTCCTCGACAAGCCCGAGGCGGTCGTCGGTCAGGAGATCATCGCCGACGCGTTCTCGGCAGGTGCCACTTCGCCCGCCACGGTCGTCGTCAGCAGGGATGACGCCGAAGCGGCCATCGCAGAACTCGAGACCATCGATGGGGTCGACGCCGCAGTGATCGCCGAGGAGACCGACGACCTCGCGCGCATCGATGTCACCCTCGACGCCAGCGCCGAGACCCCGGAGGCGTACGCCGCCATCACGGCGATGCGCGCCGCGCTCGATGATGTGGGTGCCGGCGACGGCCTGGTCGGCGGACTCGACGCTCGCTCGCTCGACGTCGCCGACGCGCAGGCCCGCGACCAGGCGCTGGTGATCCCGCTCATCCTGGTGCTCGTCTTCATCGTGCTCGTCGTGCTGCTGCGGGCTCTCGTCGCGCCGCTGCTGCTGCTCGTCGCCGTCGTGGTGAGCTTCTTCTCGGCGGTCGGGGCGAGCTGGTGGCTGTTCCAGACGCCGCTGTTCGGCTTCCCCGCGATCGACACGAACGTACTGCTGTTCAGCTTCCTCTTCCTCGTCGCCCTGGGCGTGGACTACAGCATCTTCCTCGTCACCCGGGCCAAGGAGGAGGCCGACCGGCTCGGCATCACCCAGGGGATGATCCGGGCGCTGGCCGCGACCGGTGCCGTCATCACCAGCGCCGGCATCCTGCTCGCCGCTGTGTTCGCCGTCCTCGGGGTGCTGCCGCTCATCACCCTCACGCAGATCGGCATCATCGTCTGCATCGGCGTGCTCATCGACACACTGCTCGTCCGGACTGTCATCGTGCCCGCGCTGACCTTCCTCCTGCGCGACCGGGTGTGGTGGCCGCGTCGTCCGAAGCTCAGCGACGCGGACGCGGCCGCGCAGGGCGCAGACGCGTTCGCCGACCCGCTGGAGGTCGAGCGTCGCCGGGCCGCCGCCGCGGCGGCGTCGGGCGAAGCCGAAGCCGGCGACCCGTCGAAGGAGGCGCCCGCCGTCGCGGGGCGCTGACGAGGAGCGCGAGCCGCGCGACGCGGCCTCGGAGATCGGCGCAGCCTCGGCCCACACCCCCCGGATGGGCCGAGGTTGTGCCGATCTCCGAGGCTGCGTCGTGGGCCCAGGTCTCGCGCTGCGGAGGTCCTTCGCGCTCCTGCGGATCACGCAGGGCACGTCGAGCCTCTCGAATGCGGACGTCCGCGCGAAAGGGGGACCGGGAGCGCCGAGACGTCGCTCAGCCCGCGAGTGCGGGCGCCGTCCCTGCCGACGCCGCGTCGGCGCGAGACGCCATCGCCTGGGCGAGGAGCGTGAGCGACTGGGTGCGCCCCGCCGCGGCATCCCTCTGTTCTGACGCGAACGCTCCCGCGATCGGCGACACCATGACCTCGTCGACCCCCGCGCGTGCGGCGAGATCGGCCAGGCCCGCCGCCACGTCGTCGCCGGTGCCCACGAACCAGGTCGCGCGGGCGGCTGCCATGATCTGATCGGCCATGGGGGAGAGCGGCGCCGCGCTCTGCGCGTCTTCGACGGTCTCGAGCGGGGTGAGGGTCTGGTTGGTGCGCAGCCGCACCATCATCCGCAGCTGCGGCAAGGCTCGCGCCTCCGCCTCTTCCGAGGTGGGGGCCGCGACGATGTTGGCCGTGACGAAGGTACGCGGATTCGGGTGCGCCTCGGAAGGCCGATACTGGTCGCGGTACAGCTGCAGGGCCCGGTCGAGGCCGGCACCGGAGAAGTGGTTGGCGAAGACGTAGGGGAGACCGAGCGAGGCGGCGAGCTGGGCCGAGTAATCGCTCGAACCGAGCAGCCAGACGTCGGGGGCGTTCTGCGCCGCCGGGGTCGCGCGCACCTCGTACGTGCTGCCGGAGGTCAAGCGGATCGCCGCGCCATCGGGTGAGGTGAGCGCCAGGATGTCGCCGATGTGGTCGGGGAAGCGTTCGACGTCGCTGGTGGTTCCCGACATCCGCAACAGCTGGCTGATGACCGGATCGCTGCCGGGCGCCCGTCCGATGCCCAGGTCGATGCGGCCGGGCGCGATCGCCTCGAGCGCGGCGAACTGTTCGGCGACGACGAGGGGGGAGTGATTGGGAAGCATCACCCCGCCGGACCCGACCCGGATCCGCGAGGTGCGCGCCGCGGCTGCGGCGATCAGCACCGGTGGTGCCGTCGAGGCGACGGCCGGCATGTTGTGGTGCTCGGCGAACCAGTACCGCGCGTAGCCGAGACGTTCCGCGGTCTCGACGAGGGTGAGGGATGCCGCGACCGCCTCGGCACTGGTCTGACCGGCGCGCACCGGCACGAGGTCGAGGACCGACAGGGTGATGCTCATACCGAAGGGTGCTCCGATCAGGGAAGGCGGTTCGCTCGGGCGAGGTTCTCGCGCATCTCGTCCGCGGTCTGACGCTGCCCGTACCCCGGGCGGTCGCGCTCGAGACGCCACGACTCGCTGAGCGGGCCGGCGTTGACGGTGTCGAAGCCGAGCTCGTCGTAGAGGCGTGTCATCGTCTCGATGGCCTCCGGGAAGTCGCTCGCCGTACCGAGCGCGCGGCGGTTCGGCGTCCCTGCGGGCGAACCGTCGGTGGTGATCTGCGTGGACATGATGTTGTTGAACGCCTTGACGACCTTCGAGGTCGGGAGGTGGTCCTGAAGAAGCTGCGAGGTCGTGGTCTCGCCGCGGTCGAGGGCCTCGATGTGGCCGTCGCGCTCGAAGTAGTAGTTGTTGGTGTCGAGCACGATCTTGCCGGCGAGCGGTTCGACGGGGATCGCGCCGATCGCCTTCAGCGGCACGGTGACGACGGCGATGTCAGCGGCCTCGGCGGCTTCCTCTGCCGTGGCGGCGCGGAGCTTCGGGCCCACCTCGTCGACGAGATCCTTGAGCGTTTCGGGTCCGCGGGAGTTCGCGATGACGACGTCGTAGCCGACTCCGGTGAATGCGCGTGCGAGCTGGCTGCCGATGTGTCCGGCGCCGATGATTCCGATGGTGGTCATGTGTGTGGCCAACGGACGGACCCCGTTGGGCATTCCCGCCGTGCGGGTGTCCCGAACTCCTGCAGGATGGGCCCCAGCCGCCGTCGCGGCCCCGATCACCGCCGCTTCGGGCGGGTATTGCAGGAGTTAGGGACACGCCCCGTCAGCGCGGCGCGCGCTTGACCGCCTCGTACGCCTCCAGCGCCGCCTTGCGCGACTCCTTCAGGTCGACGATCGGCGCGGGGGCGTCGCCGGAGGCGTGTTCGGGCGCCCAGGTGCGGATGTATTCGCGCTTCGGATCGAACTTCTCGGCCTGCAGCTCGGGGTTGAACACCCGGAAGTACGGGGCGGCGTCGGCGCCCGACCCCGCGACCCACTGCCAGCTGAACGGATTGTTCGCGGCATCGGCGTCGACCAGGCAGTCCCAGAACCACTGCTCGCCGCGCCGCCAGTCGATGAGGAGGTTCTTGATGAGGAACGACGCCGTCACCATCCGCACCCGGTTGTGCATCCAGCCCGAGACCCACAGCTCCTTCATTCCGGCATCGACCATCGCCACGCCGGTCTCGCCCCTCTGCCACGCCCGCAGGTGCGAGGGCTTCAGCCGGGGCCACGGGAAGGCGTCGAACTCGCGGCGGAGGTTCACCGTCGCGAGGTCGGGGTGGTGGAACAGGGTGTGCCAGGCGAATTCGCGCCACCCGAGCTCGGAGAGGAACCGGCGGGGGTTCCCCTCGTCGACCGCGGCAGCCCAGATCTGGTGGGGGCTGAGCTCGCCCCAGCGCAGGCGCGGCGACAGCATCGACGTCGACCCCGACGCCGGTTCGTCGCGGCTCCGATCGTAACCGCCGAGGTCGCCCGCGATGAACTCCTTCAGCCGCCGCTTCGCCGCCGCCTCGCCCGGTGTCCACCGCTCGCGCAGGCCGCCGGCCCAGTCGGGCGAGGTGGGCAGCAGCTCCCAGTCGTCGAGGTCGTCGGAGTCGACGCGTCCCGAGAACCCCGGCACCTCGCGGGGTTCGGGCAGCGGTGCCCGCGGCGCCGGCAGCGACAGGCACGCCCGCCAGAACGGGCTGTAGACCGAGAACGGCTTCCCCGCCCCGGTCTTCACCGTCCACGGCTCGAACAGCAGCGACGCGGCGAACGACTCCACCGTGACACCGTCCTCACGCAGGCTCGCCTTCAGATCGGCGTCGATGTCGCGTTCGGGCAGGCTGTAGCGCCGGTTCCAGAAGACCGCGCCCGCACCGGTGTCGGTGACGAGAGCGGGAAGGACATCGGATGCCGCGCCCCGCCGCAGCACGAGCGTCGCCCCCTTGGCGGCGAGGTCGTCGCCGAGCGAGGTCAGCGAGTGGTGGAGCCACCACCTCGCAGCCCCGCCGAGCGCGCGCACGCCGGGGGAATCCTCGTCGAGCACGTAGACGCCGATGACGGGCGCGTCGCGGTCGAGCGCCGCGCGCAGCGCGGGGTTGTCGCCGAGGCGGAGGTCGTCGCGGAACCAGACGATCGAGGGCGCAGCCATGCACCCATCCTCGCGCGGCGGAGCGCACCCGGGGGTGAACTCAGCTCGACGAGCCGCCGGAGGACGCGTCGCGGATCCAGGAGCCCGCCCGCGCCATCGCCTCGCCGGCTTCGGGGAACACTCCGACCCAGATCGGCCAGACATGCTGCATCCCGTCGCCGACGACGAGGTCGCCCCGCACCGAACGCGCGACCAGCCGGCGGGCATCATCGAGGAGGATCTCGTCGCTGCCCGCGAACGCCAGCAACGGCGGAAGGCGGCCCCCCGACGCCAGCGCGGGCGAGATCCGCGGATCGCGCCGATCGTGCGTCCCCGCGTACCAGCCGGCCATCTCGAGGAGGCTGTCGCGGGTGCATTCGATGTCGACGGCGGCGTTCGCGTCCATCGTGCCTCCGGAACAGGTGAGATCACCCCAGGGCGAGAAGAGGATGAGCCCGTCCGCGCCTTCGGCGGATCCCACCGCTGCAGCCAAGCCTCCCCCCGACGAGTCCCCCGCGACGAACCTCGGCAGGTCGGCGGGGAGCGCCCGGAAGGCGGCCGTGGCATCGTCGAACGCGGCGGGGAAGGGGTGCTCCGGGGCCAGGCGATACGACGCCACCCACACTTCGGCATGCGCGGAACGCGCCAGGTGGCCCGCCGTCTTTCGGCGCGACGCCGGAGATCCGAGCATGTAGCCGCCGCCGAAGAGGTAGAGGATGCGCGCACCGATCTCGCCGTCGGTCGGGCGGACCCGAAGCCCGAGCGGATGCGTTGAGAAGGTCACGCCGCTCGGTTCCGCCGTGGCATCCTCGGCGTGCTCCCCCGCGGCCCGACGCGCCGCAACGGGGAGGGACACCTGCTGCGGCGCTGCGGCCATCTGCGCCCAGAAGGCGCGCGCTTCAGGTGATGCCGCCATGCGAGACACCGTAGCGACGGGTGGGGGGCTTCGCTAGAGGCCCTCGACCTTGTGCCCGCGGGGGAGGGCGAGGAGGAGCGAGGCGGGCTCCAGTCGCACGCGCACCTGAGCGGCCTCACCGAATTCGTCGCCGTCGAGCTGCACGGGGTGGGGCTCGGAGGTCGCGAGGTCCACGCCCAGGCCGCGCGAGTACCGCACGGCGTTGTCTTTCGTCCGCAGCGCCATCACGCGACGTCCGCTCCGGAACCGCCGGAGGAAGCTGTTGTCCCACGCGACCCGGCGCCAGACGAAGATCCAGCCGAGGAGGCCCTTGGGTTGGATGAAGACGATGTCGAGGTTGCCGTCGGCGACCGACGCCTCGGGGATCAGCTCGAGTCCCGCCGGAAGTGACCCGCAGTTGGCGAACAGCACGCTCTGCACGCGCGCCGCATGGATGCGGCGCTGAGGCAGCTGGTACATCAGCCGGAACGGCTTCGCGGCCGGAAGCGACCGGGCCACGCCGTCGACGTACGCCACCCAGCCGACCTGCTTCTTCAGTTTCGGGTTGGTGTTGGCGATCATCGCGGCGTCGAGGCCCATGCCGCCCATCACGACGAACGCGTGCTCGTCGACCTTCCCGTCCTCGCGTCGGAGGCTGGCGAAGCCGACATCCATCGCCAGCGAATCGCCGTCGAAGGTCGCCCGGATCATGGCGTCGGGGTTGTCGAGGGGGAGGAGGAGATTGCGGGCGAGGAGGTTCCCGGTGCCGCTCGGGACGATCGTCAGGGGAACGCCGGTGCCGGTCATCGCCTCGGCCACGGCGCGCACCGTGCCATCACCACCGGCGACGAGCACGGCGGTCGCACCTTCTTTCAGAGCCTGGCGGGTGACGTCGTCGCCGAGGTCGTCGACCGTGGTCTCGTAGAACAGCGGCTCCGACCAGCCCGCCTCCTTCGCGGCGCGCTCGACGCGTGCACGCAGGTCGTCGGCATCGACCTTGATGGGGTTGTACACCAGGGCCGCCTTCGGGCTCGGGCGCCCTTCGGTGTCGGCCATCGGGGCGGGTTCGCCCTCGGCCGACACGCGGCGGGCTTCGCCCTCTTCGCCGTCGGTGGTGTCGGGCTCGACGTCGTCGGGCTCGCGGATGACGTCGTCGGGGGCGGCGGCCTCGGTCGGGTCGGGCGCGCCGGTCGAGCCCGGGGCGTTCGAGGACGTTGTGCCGCTGTCCATCTCCTCGTCGTCCAGGAGGTCGCCCGTCAAACCGTCGCCCTCCGGAAGGTCACCCTCGGCGATCTCCTCGGTCTGCTCGGCGAGCTCCTCGTCGGCGGCCTCGAGCTCGGGCTCGTCGGGGCCGTCGGAGTACACCGCATCGGACGGGTGCGGCGGGTCGGCGCGGTCGGGCGCCTCTTCGTTGTCGTTCTGTCCCCCTGGCATGCACTCAGACTAGGACCCGGGAGGCCGGTGATTAGACTCGTTCCGTGATCGATCCCGTGCTTCTCCGCGACAATCCCGAGCTGGTCAAGCGCTCGCAGGAGGCACGGGGGGAGTCGGCGGACACCGTCGATGCCGCCCTCGACGCCGACCGCGCCCGCCGCGCCGCCATCACCGCGTTCGAGGAACTGCGCGCGGCGCAGAACGCGCACGGCAAGCGGGTGGCGCAGGCTCCCAAAGACGAGAAGGCCGCCCTCGTGGCCGAGGCGAAGGAACTCAGCGAGCGCGTCAAGACGGCCCAGCACGCCGTGACCGCCGCGGAGGAAGCTGCCGACGCCGCTTTCGCGCGCATCGAGAACATCGTCATCGACGGGGTGCCCGCCGGTGGCGAAGACGACTTCGTGACCCTCCGCACGCACGGTGAGACGCCGACGTTCGACTTCGCACCACGCGACCACCTCGAGCTCGGCGAGCTCCTCGGGGCGATCGACATGGAGCGCGGCACGAAGGTGTCGGGCAGCCGGTTCTATTTCCTCACCGGCATCGGCGCGCGCCTGGAGCTCGCGCTCATGACCCTCGCCCTCGACCGCGCGCTGCAGGCCGGATTCACGCCCCTCGTGCCGCCGACTCTGGTGCGGCCCGAGGTGATGCGCGGCACCGGATTCCTCGGTCAGCACGCCGACGAGGTGTACCACCTCGAGGATGACGACCTCTATCTCGTGGGCACGAGCGAGGTTCCCCTCGCCGGCTACCACATGGACGAGATCCTCGACCTCTCCCGGGGTGCCAAGCGCTACGCCGGCTGGTCGACCTGCTACCGCCGCGAGGCGGGTTCGTACGGTAAGGACACGCGGGGCATCATCCGCGTCCACCAGTTCAACAAGCTGGAGATGTTCGTCTACACCACCGTCGATGAGGCCGAGGCCGAGCACCAGCGTCTCGCCGACATGCAGGAGGGCATGCTGCAGGATCTCGGCCTGTCGTACCGGGTGATCGACGTCGCCGCCGGCGACCTCGGCTCCAGCGCCGCACGCAAGTACGACATCGAGGCGTGGGTGCCCACCCAGAACGCCTACCGCGAGCTGACCTCGACCTCCAACTGCACGACGTACCAGGCGCGGCGCCTGAACATCCGGCACCGGCTACCGGCCGACGAGGGCGGCAAGACCCAGTTCGTCGCGACCCTCAACGGCACCCTCGCCACCACCCGGTGGATCGTGGCGATGCTCGAGACCCACCAGCGCGCCGACGGCTCGGTGGTCGTGCCCGAGGTGCTCCGCCCCTACCTCGGCGGCCTCGAGGTCATCGAGCCGGTGTCATGACCGCCGAGTCTGCCGAGACCGGCCTCCCCGACACGGGCGAGATCGAACGCACCGAGCAGGAGGACGCTGCCGAGCTCGTCGAGGATCTCTCGACGGGACCCGACCGACCGGATGCCGCGGGCCAACGCCTTCTCATCGTGCTCGACATCGACGGCACCGTCCTCCTTGAAGACGAGACGCTCAGCCCCGGCGTCGTCGACGCCGTCGCGCATGCCGGCTCCGTCGGCCACGAGGTGATGCTCGCCACCGGACGCAGCTGGGAGTCCACCCGAGGCATCCTCCGTGTCCTCGACATCGCCCCCGAGTACGTGGTCTGCTCCAACGGCGCGATGGTGATGAAGCGCGTCGACGCCGATGAGGTGCGTTACGAGCGGTGGCACACCGAGACCTTCGACGCCACCGAGGTGCTGCGCCTGCTGCGCGAGCACCTCCCCGACGCGCGGTACATGGTCGAGCTGCCCGACGGCAGCCGGCTCTACACCGAATACCTCGAGGATTGGAACCTCGCCGGCGCCCGTCGGGTGTCGTTCGACGAACTCGTCGCGCAGCCGGTCTGTCGTGTCGTGGTGGTCTCGCCCGGAGACAGCGAAGACGACTTCATCGAGCTCGTCGAGCGCGTGGGGCTGAACGAGGTGTCGTACGCGGTCGGCTGGACGGCGTGGCTGGATGTCGCACCCCAGGGCGTCGACAAGGGGACCGCACTCGAGCTCGTTCGCAAGGAGCTCGGCATCGACCCGTCGCGCGTGCTCGTGATGGGCGACGGGCGCAACGACGTCGGCATGTTCGAGTGGGCGCTCCAGCACGGCGGCCGTGCCGTCGCCATGGAGCAGGGGCCCGACGAGGTGCGGGCCGCCGCCGGCGAGGTCACGAGCACCGTGCAGGCCGGCGGCGTGGCCGCCATCCTCCGCGCGCTGTAACCGGGCACGGGGCCGTCAGCGGAACATCATCTTCTCGTAGAGGGTGCGTCCGGTGACGTGGTCGGTGAGGTCGTCGAGGCGGATGTCGAGGTCGATGTCGGCGTTGAAGTCGTAGTACATCGGGTGCTCACCGGCGTGCAGCAGCGCACCGACGCCGTGCCGGGGCACCTTCAAGTCGAGCGACTCGATCAGCGTCGGGTTGGTCACCGTCATCGCGATCGACCCCCGGTCGCTTCGCCACGTCCACTCCATGCGCGTCGGGTAGGACTGGTGCCCCGGTCCGGGCACGTCGCCACTCGTGGTCAGCCGGAGCGGCACGAGGTCGTCGGTGATGACAGTGTCGCCCTTGGCGAGGAAGAAGGTGGGGATATTGATCTCGCCGAAGCCGAAGAGGCCCTTCGTCGTCATCCGCACGTACACGAGCGTGTAGTCGCCCACGTGCGCACGGCCCCAGTACCAGTGGTCGAGGAAGGACCCCATCAGATGATTGCCCCAGTTGTGGTCGTGATAGGCGCTTCCCGTCAGTTGCCGTGTCGTGCCGTCCTCGGTGATCGTCGCGTGCGCCGTGCCGTAGGGCACGGGCACGACCCAAGCGAGATAGCGGTCCTTGGCCTGTCCGAAGTAGGTGATGCCGGCTCCCGGTCGCCATGACGGCGCCGCGCGATCGATGTGCACGTCCGCGACGATGTCGTCGGCTTCGATATGCAGGTCGTAGGTGCGGAGGTCGCCGGTCACGCGGCTCGGACCGATGCGTACATCGCAGCCGTCGGTGGCGGCGGCGAACTCGTCGGCGGGGAAGGTCGGCTCGAGGTGCCGGCGGGTGCCGTCGGGCAACTGACGGATGACGAGGACGGTGGGCGTCAGCGGACCGGACGGATCGGTGTGCGGCTTGTTCGAGAACGTGACGACGAGGGTCGATCCGTCATCGAACTGGCAGTCGAAGTACCACCACTCGAACGTCGAATCGGCGGCTGCGGCAGCGCGGTACCCGTCCTCCCACGGCTCGACGGTGTCGGACGTCAGGCCGAGGGCGGCGAGACCCTCATCCTGCGAGTGTTGAAGCGTCGCACGGATCTCGGGGGTGTCGGGGATGTCGTGCGCGGCCATCGTCGGTCCTTTCGCGTCGGGTCGCGGATGAGGTCATCTTGGCAGGGCGGACCGGCGATGGTCGAGTGCCCCGAAGAGGCGGGCGGGCGCGCCTCCCAGGGCTCTGCCAGGCGCTGTGGGAAGAATGAGGGGTTGGCGCTGTCGACTAGACTCGACGCCGATTCGAACGGATGCCGCAGGGCGTGCGTTCGGGAGGGTTGTCCGAGCGGCCGATGGAGCTGGTCTTGAAAACCAGTGGGCAGAGATGTCCCGTGGGTTCGAATCCCACACCCTCCGCTTCCTACCCGTGAGGACCCGAGTGAGTCAGACGAGCAGAACCGGTGCGCGTGGGCGCAAAACGGTCGCCCGACACGGTCGGCTGCGGTCGCCGCATCCGTTCGCCTCGCTGATGAAGATGCTCGGCATCGTCGCGGCCGTCGTCCTGGTCTCGGGACTCGGCGTCAGCGCCTACGCCTACTACGACCTGACCACGAGCTTCGCGTCGGAGGCTGTGGAGCTCGAGGGCCAGGGGTCGGTCCCGCCCGACATCGGGGCGATCGAGGGCGGGGTCAACCTGCTGCTCGTCGGCACCGACGAGTGCGAGCCGGAGTACGCCTATCTGTTCGGCGACCGCTGCACCGGACCCGACGCCGAGGGCCAGCTCAACGACGTCAACATGCTGCTTCACATCTCCGACAACCCACGTCGGGTGACGGTCATCTCGTTCCCGCGCGACCTCATGGTGTCGATCCCCTCCTGCACGCGCGAGGACGGCAGCGAGACGGGTGGATCGAGCTACGAGCAGATCAACTCCGCGTGGAACTACGGGGGCCTCAACTGCGTGGTGAAGACGGTGTCGCAGCTGAGCGGCATGAACATCCCCTTCGCGGCCAAGGTCAGCTTCGGCAACGTCATCGACATCACCGACGCGATCGGCGGTGTGGACGTCTGCATCGGCAACGGGGGAATGCGCGACCGCTATACCGGCATCGACTGGGCGGCGGGGCCTCGCAACGTGCAGGGCGTGGAGGCCCTTCAGTTCCTGCGCACCCGCTACGGGCTCGAGAACGGCAGCGATCTCGCGCGTATCAGCAACCAGCAGCAGTACATGTCGTCTCTGGCGCGCAAGCTCGTCAGTGAGGAGGTGCTGACGAACCCCTCGACGCTGCTGCGACTGGCGACCACCGTCGTGGACAACGTGACGCCCTCGCAGAGCCTGACCAACCCGGTGACGATGGTGCAGATCGCACGCGCCGTGCAGGGCGTGCCGTTCGAGGAGATGGTGTTCGTTCGCTATCCCGTCTTCGACGACCCCTCCAACCCGAACCGCGTGGTGCCGGATGAGGCGGCCGCGGAGCAGCTGTGGGCGGCCCTGGAGGCCAACCAGCCGCTGCAGCTGACAAGCGACCCGAACCTCAGCGGTGGCGTCATCACGGCCGATCCCGCCCCGACCGATGCGCCCGCCGAGGGTGAGCCGACCGAGCCGACTGAGCCCGTCGAGCCCACGGAGGGTGCCGCGCCCGTCGAGCCTTCGCCGACCGAGACCGCGGCCGTGCTGCCCGACTCGATCCAGGGTCAGACCGCCGCGCAGGAGACGTGCTCGGCCGGGAACCTCTCGGGCTGAGCTCGGTTTCGGTGTCGCCCGCGGCACCCGTTATGATGGCTGAGCGCGTCCGGGTTTCTGCTCGGATGCCTGGAGACGTCGCATAGTCAGGCCTAGTGCACCACCCTGCTAAGGTGGAGTCCCCTCACGGGGACCGAGGGTTCAAATCCCTCCGTCTCCGCCACCGCCCACTGTCAGTTCGCGCTTCGTGCACGCCATTCGGACAGGGCCTCGTCCACCCGGTCGGCGAGGATGAAGAACGCATCCGCGCCCCGCTGTTCTTGCGTGCGTCTGTTGGGTGTAGCCCCGGGGAGGAAGCTGCGCATGTCGTCGGCGCGCAACTTCGCCTCGATCCGTCCGAGGGCATGAAGAAGCGCGGCGCCGCTGTCACCGCCGATCGTTCCTGTGAGCGTGGCCATTCCATCGGCGTCTCCGTCGCTCGGCTTCAGTGAAAGCAAAGCTTCGAGAATCAGCACCGCGGGTTCGTCTTCTACGAGGACATCGTTGATCGTCATTGCGGCACGCTATGTCACGCCTCCGACATCCATCGGAGCTCGCTGAAGAGGCAGGATGACCTTCGACGCGTCGGTGCGTGTCACGAGCGTCGGCTCCAGCGCGTGGGGGTGTCCTTCACGCGCGCGGCCCGCGTCGGGGCCTGTCGTCGTCGCGACGCGGCCGGCGCCCCGGGCCACCCGTGTCGAGCCGCAGCTCGATGAGCCGTCCCGAGATGCGGGTGCTCTCGAGCCGGTCGAGCGTGTCGCGGGACAGATCGGCGGGGAGCTCGACGAGCGAGAAATCCGGCCGGATCTGAATGGCCCCGAAGTCGTCGCGTTTGAGGCCGCCTTCGTTGGCGAGTGCTCCGACGATCTGGCGCGGCTCGACACGATGGCGTTTGCCGACGGCGATGCGATAGGTCGCCATCCCCTCGCGAGGAGTGCGGGGTCGGCGCTCGGCGCCGTCGCCCTCGCGGTCGAAGCGGGCTGGGCGTTCGCCGCGGTCACGGGTGAACCCCTCGCGGCGGCGCGGCTCGGGATCGGGCTCGAGCAGAAGCGGCGATTCGCCCTGCGCGACCACGGCGAGGGCGGCCGCGACATCGACTTCGGGAACGTCGTGATGACGGACGTAGTGCGCGACGATGTCGCGGAAGCGGTCGATGCGCTCCGTCTCGGCGAGGGCTGCGGTGATGCTGTCGTCGAAGCGCGCGAGTCGCGTGACGTTGACCTCGTCGACGCTCGGCAGAGGGATCTCGGTGAGCGGATGACGCGTGGCGCGCTCGATCGCACGCACGAGCCCACGCTCGCGCGGCGTGACGAAGCTGATCGCGTCGCCTGACCGTCCGGCCCGCCCGGTGCGGCCGATCCGGTGCACGTACGACTCGGTGTCGGTAGGGATGTCGAAGTTCACCACGTGCGAGATGCGCTCGACATCGAGTCCGCGGGCGGCGACATCGGTTGCGACGAGGATGTCGAGCTTGCCCGCCTTGAGTTGATTGATCGTCTTCTCGCGCACGGGCTGGGCGACGTCGCCGTTGATCGCGGCGGCGGAGTAGCCGCGTGCGCGGAGCTTCTCGGCGATCTCCTCCGTCACGCTCTTGGTGCGACCGAAGACGATCATGCCGTCGAAGTTCTCGGTCTCGAGGATGCGGGTGAGCGCATCCATCTTCTGGGAGAACGACACGATGAGGTAGCGCTGGGTGATCGTCGACGACGTGGTCGTCTTGGTCTTGATCGTGATCTCTTCGGGGTCATGCAGGTACTGCTGGGAGATACGCCGGATGGCCGCAGGCATCGTCGCCGAGAAGAGCGCGACCTGCTTCGTGGCGGGAGTGTCGGCGAGGATCGTCTCGACATCCTCGGCGAAGCCCATCTTCAGCATCTCGTCGGCCTCGTCGAGAACCAGATACTTCAGCGCGGTGAGGTCGAGCGTTCCCTTGTCGAGGTGGTCCATGATGCGCCCGGGGGTTCCGACGATGATGTGCACGCCCCGTCGAAGGGCCGACAGCTGCACACCGTAGCCCTGGCCGCCGTAGACGGGCAGCACGTGCACACCGCGCCGGTGGGATGCGTACTTCTCGAAGGCTTCGCACACCTGCAGCGCGAGTTCGCGCGTGGGGGCCAGCACCAGCGCCTGCGGTGTCTTCTGCGACAGGTCGAGTCGATCGAGGATGGGCAGCGCGAATGCGGCGGTCTTGCCCGTGCCGGTCTGTGCGAGGCCCACGACGTCTCGACCGGCCAGAAGGGTCGGGATCGTCGCTGCCTGGATCGCCGAGGGTGTCTCGTAGCCGACGTCGCGCAGCGCCGCGAGCATCGCGTCACCCAGCCCCAGGTCGGCGAAGGTCATCGAGGCGGACTCGTGCGGAGCCTCTTCCTCGATCGGGGCGTCGGGCGTGGTCACCCTTCAAAGTATTGCGGACTCTCCCCGCCCCGGCAGGGTCCCACCCGCAGGATCTCGTTCTCGAACAGGGACCCGACGCTTGTCGGACCTCCGATACGCGCGGCGTGACCAGTCCGTGACCCACACGCGGGCTCCCAACCGCCAGGATGAGCCGTATGACAGGCCCGGGCGACTCTTCCGAACTGGCGGCGCTCAAAGACCGCGTGCGCGCGTTGGAGAACGAGAACTCCGCACTCGCGGCCGCGGCGAAGCCGGTCCGCGTCGTCGAGGGGTCGCGGTGGCGGGCCGTCGCGTCCGCGCTCCTCATCGTCGTCGCCTCCCTCCTCCTCCCGGTGACGATCGTCGCCGCGTGGGCCCGGATCCAACTGGTGGACGAGGATGCTTTCGTGCAGACTCTCGCGCCGCTGGTCGACGACCCCGCGGTCCAGCAGCTCATCATCGACGAGACGCTCGACGCCATCGGCGAGCAGGTCGACTTCGAGGCGTTGACGGCGGATGTCTTCGACGGCATCGCAGACCTCGGCCTCCCACCGCGGGCGGAGGCGGCGCTCGGGCTGCTTCAGGCCCCGGCGGCGAACGGGTTGGAGAGTCTGGTCGCAGGAGCGGTGACGACGGTCGTCGAGTCGGATGCCTTCTCGGATGTGTGGGCGACCGCCACGCGGGCCGCGCATCGCGCGCTGACGGTGTCCGCCACCTCCGACGGCGGGGGAGTGGTCGTCCGCACTGACGACGGCGTGGGCATTCAGCTGGGGGCGATCGTCGAGCGCGTCCAGCAGGTGCTCCTCGACCGGGATGTCGCGATCGCTCAGCTGATCCCCGAAGTCGACCGGGTGATCATCGTCGGCGATGGGGAGGGACTGCAAGCCGTTCGGCTCGGATACGCCCTGGCGGTGACGGTGGGGACGTGGTTGCCGATCGTGACCCTCGCCCTGGCGGCGGGCGGCATCCTGCTGGCGCGCCGGCGCAGCAGAGCGGTCATCGGCGCCGGCATCGGCTTCGCGCTCGGAGCCGGAAGTCTGGCGGTGTCGTTCCTCGTGGGAGGCGCCGCCGTCGGTATCGTCGCCGAACGCCTCGACCTCTCCCCCTCGGCACTGGAGGTGATCTACGGACGCTTCGTCGACGCGATGCGCGAGACCGCGGTCGTCTTCACTCTGATCGGTGTGCTCCTCATCGTCGCGGGCTGGCTCGCCGGACGCTCGACCTCTGCGGTCCGCGTGCGGGGCAGCATCCACAGCCTCGATTCGGCCGCGAGACGCGGCCTTCAGGAACGAGGACTGAACACCGGGCGATTCGGGTTGTGGCTCACCGAGCGGAGAAGACTCGTCCGGGGCATCGTCGCCGTCGTCGCCGTCATCTGGCTGTTCCTGCTCCGTCCGATCGGACTCGGCGACGTCTTCCTCGTCGTGGTGACCGGCGTCGTCATCGCATGGATCCTCGAGCTGCTTCAGCGTCGGCCGGAGGAGGGGCCAGAGCTCATCACGGATGCACCGGAGCGCGCGCGAACGCCTCGATGACCGAGGTATCGCCGTCGACGGCGTAGCGATCCGGCTGCGCAAGGGGGTGGCCTCGCTCCCAGACGAACAGCGCAAGCTCACCGGCCGTAGCCGTGACACGCGCTCCTTCGATGCCGCGAGGAACCGCGTGCACCTGCCAATCCGTGCTGAGGGTCCAGGTTCGGTCGACGTCGGCCGCCGCCAGCATCAGGGCGGCGGGGAGCGGGTCGAGAGTGGCGCGGCTCCGGGCCAGGAACACCTCGAAGAGTTCGTCGACCGCGTCAGCGTATTCCGCGGCGGACAGCTCGGGCGCGACGCGCCACGTCTCGCCGCCCGCGGCGCGGAGATCGATCAGGTGCTTCGTCGTCTCGAAGACCATCCTTCGCCGCCAGAACCCGACGCGGCCATCCGGGCGGCCACCGATCACCCAGCAGGGGCCGTCGGGATCTGCGGCACGCAGGGCGGCCAGAAGCTCGTCTCGACAGGATTCGTACCACGCACGAGACGGGTCGGAAGGATTCGCGGACAGGGTGGCTCGGTCGACCGGAACCCTCGTGCGGACGATCTCCGCCGCCCACCGATGGATGCCGCCGAGATGCGTCACCAGCGATGACACCGTCGGCCAGCGCGACCAGCCGATCGCCGCATTCGCGTCATGCTCGTCGATCTCGGCGGCGAAGGCCGCGCTCGCCCTCTCGAACGCGCCGAGGTGAACGTTCGAGTCGAACATGGCTCGACGCTACCAAGGCGTCCGTGCCCATCCGTCACGGAACCGTAAGGACTTCCCTCCCTCCCGGGTCGACCGGGTGGCTACCGTGAAACAGGAGGGCGGAGAGAACAGCCGCCGGAACGGATCGGTCACCATGAGAACGCGCATCACCGGGATCGCCGCGCTCGTCGTCGCGGGGGGCCTGGTCCTCGCGGGCTGTGCGAGTACGGAGGCGGCGTCCACGCCCTCCGCGTCGAGCACCCCCGCCATGTCCGACGCCTCGACGCCGAGCGCCGAGCCGATGGCCCCCGAAGAGACGTCGTCGTCGATGGAGCCGGAGCCGTCGGAGCCCGCCGCCGTCGCGGAGGGGGCCTACCTCGACTACTCCGACGGAGCGATCGAAGCCACGCCCGGGCAGAAGGCGCTCTTCTTCCACGCATCCTGGTGCCCGCAGTGTCGCGCACTCGATGAAGACCTCCGGGCGATGGGGGCGCCGGACGACCTCACCGTCTTCAAGGTCGACTACGACAGCCGCACCGACCTTCGTCAGAAGTATGGTGTGACCCTGCAGACCACGGTGGTCTTCGTCGATGACGACGGCGAGCAGATCTCCTCGAGCGTCCTCTACGAGGACCCGTCGGTCGACTCGCTCGTCGCCGCGATTCCCTGAGCCGGTCCGATGACCGCTTCGCTCCTCGGCGCGCTGGCCGCAGGCATCCTCACCGTTGCGGCGCCCTGCGTTCTGCCCCTCCTGCCCGTCATCGTCGGCGGGTCGATCGTCCGCGGCGGCGACGCGCGGCGCGCGAGGTGGCGGCCCTATGTCATCGCAGCGTCGCTGGCCGTCAGCGTCGTGGCGTTCACGCTCGCCCTCAAAGCGACCACGGCTCTCCTCGGCATTCCGCCGCAGGTCTGGCAGATCATCTCGGGTGCGATCGTCATCCTCCTCGGTCTCGACCTCCTCTTCCCGGCGATCTGGGATCGGATCTCGGGGCGCTTCGGCCTGCAGGCGCGGACGAACACCGCGCTCGATCGCTCCGTTCAACGCCAGAGTTACGCCGGCGACATCCTCACCGGCGCCGCTCTGGGGCCCGTCTTCTCCAGCTGCAGCCCGACATACGCGCTCATCGTCGCAGCCGTTCTGCCGGTGTCCTTCGCCGAGGGGGTGACGTATGTCCTCGCCTATGCGCTCGGGCTCGCCGGTATGCTCCTGCTCATCGCGCTCCTCGGCCGCCGCGTCGTCCAGCGGCTGGGTTGGATGGCGAAGCCGGACGGCTGGTTCCGCCGCACGATCGGCGCGATCTTCATCCTCGTCGGCATCGCCGTGATCACCGGGTTCGACAAGCAGCTGCAGACCTGGATGCTCGACGCCAGCCTCTATGACCCCATCGCTCGATTCGAGGAGTGGATCGGTGCCGGCTGAGCCATCCTCGCCCCAGGAAGCGACCGACGCCCTGCTCGTCGGTCGCAGTGTGCTGCTCGTCGACGACGACCCCACCGTGCTGGAGGTCAGTCGTGCCTACCTCGAACGGGCCGGCTTCACCGTCCACACCGCGATCGACGCCTTCTCGGCCCTCGAACGCGCCGCGACCCTTCGGCCCGACCTTCTCGTCCTCGATCGAATGCTTCCCGGCGTGGACGGGCTGGAGGTGTGCCGACGGGTGCGCGCTTCACGCCCGGACGTCCCCGTCATCATGCTCACGGCCCTGAGTGCCGAAGACGATCGGATCGAGGGGTTGGAGGCGGGCGTCGACGACTACCTGGCCAAGCCGTTCTCGCCGCGTGAGCTCGCCCTTCGCGTCCGCACCGTCCTGCGCCGGGCGCTCGCGGCCGAGCGCTCGCCGCAGACGCCGGGCGAGGCGGTGCTCGACCGCGGCGCGCTCCGGATCGACACCGCGGCCCGAACCGTCCTCCGCGGCGGCGACGAGCTGGTGCTCACGGCTCGGGAGTACGACCTCCTGGTCTACCTCGCCCGACGTCCCGGCAGGGTGTTCACACGGGAGGCTCTCCTCGAGGCCGTCTGGGGGTGGTCGCACGGCGATCCCTCCACGGTGACGGTGCACGTGCGCCGGCTGCGGGAGAAGATCGAGGCGGACGCCGCGCACCCGACGATGCTCGTCACGGTGTGGGGATTCGGATACCGCTTGGATCTGCCCGGTTCCGGCGCGGACGCGCGAGAGCAGGATCGACGACGGGGACCGGACTCGTGACCGCGCCGGATCTTCTGATCGTCGTGGCCTCCTCGGCCGGGATCGCCGCCGCTGTCGGCATCGCGGCCTGGGCTCTGCTGAGGTTCTTCGCCGGCGCGAGGATCATCGTCCACGTCATCACGGTCGTCGTCGCCGCGGTCGCTGCCGTCGTCGGCGGGGTGCTCGTGGCTGCTCAGGCGATGTACCTGTCCGAGACCGACGTGCAGCTCGCCCTCGCCATCGCCGTCACGAGCGGGCTCGTCGCCATCGTCGTCGCGGTGCTGCTGGGAGCGCGGATCAGCCGTGCGGCGGGGGCACTCGGCGACGCGGCGCGCGACCTGGGGGCCGGTATCGCGGTGTCATCGGCGGAGGCGACCACGCTGCCGGTGGCGGAATTCCGTGCGGTGCTCCGGGAGCTGGCCGCCTCGGACGCGCGGCTGCGCGAGGCGCGAGATGAGGTCGAACGGCAGGCTGTCGCCCGGCAGGAGCTGGTGGTCCGCATCGCCCATGACCTCCGCGTGCCGCTCGCCGGCATCCGAGCCCAGGCGGAGGCGCTGCAGGACGGGCTCGCACCCGACCCCGACCGCTATCTCGCGCAGATCGCCGCGCAGGTCGACCGCGTCAACCGGCTCGTCGACGACCTCTTCGCCGTCTCACGCATCGACGCCGGAGCGCTCGCACTCCGCCGCCAGCCGACCTCCCTCGGAGACCTCGCCAGCGACGTCGCGGCCAACGTGCGCGCCGTCGCCGAGGCCGCGCGCATCGAGCTCGCGGTCGATGTGGCTGCCGACGCGACGGTGGAGGTCGACCCGTCGGAGTTCGGTCGCGCGATCGCGAACGTGATCGCCAACGCCCTCCAGCATGCGCCCGCCGGCGGTCACGTCGGCGTTCGCGTGGACGCCGGCGGTGACACGGCTCGGGTGACGGTCACCGACGACGGCCCCGGGATCGCCCCCGGTGATGTGGAGTACCTCTTCGATCCCGGATGGCGGGGCACGACCGCGCGGTCCCCGCACGCGCTGGACCTCGGGGGCGGTGCGGGGCTCGGGCTGGCGATCGCGCGCGGTGTCGCACGCGCGCACGGGGGAGACGTGACCACGGTCGCTCTTCCCGGGCGTCGCGGTGCTGCCTTCGTGGTCGAGATTCCGCTGCTCAAGCCCCTGCCGTCGCCGGCAGGGTCACGCCGTTCACCCGCAGGATCTCCTCCTGGTACGGCGCGATGACGGTGCCCGAGATCCGGCAGTCGAGCACGAGGAAGCGGCGCTCGTCTGCGGGTGTCGCCGCCCACGAGGCGAGGCGGTCGAGGTCGTCCATCCGCTCGACGACGACACCCTCCGCCCCCACTCCGGAGGCGAGCGCGGCGAAGTCGACCTGAGGGATGAGCATCGGCCCGCGGGCGAGGCCCTTCAGCCCGTACAGGTTGATCTCCGCCCCGTAGGCGGCGTCGTTCCAGACCACGGCGAGGCCGCGGCCCTGCGCGACCCGCACGGCGGACTCGAGGTCGGCGAGGGCCATCAGGCCGCCGCCGTCGCCGGTGGTGAGGACGACGGTGGCCTCCGGATGCGCGAGCGCGGCGCCCGGCACGGAGGGCCAGCCGAGGCCGATCGACTGGTAGGCCGTGCCGACCATCATCATCCGATCCGGTGAGGCGACCGGCCAGTACATGTTCGCCCAGCCGATGAAGTGCCCGCCGTCGGAGACGACGACCCGATCGGCGGGCAGGAGCTCGCCGATGCGGGCGGCGACCGAGCGCGGGTCGAGCCGGCCGTCGGGAGCGACGCCGTCGCCCTCGTCGTACCGGCGCAGCGGCGCGAGATCGACCGACTCGCGCCAGCCGCTCGGCGAACCGCCGAGCCGGGCGAGCTCGGCGACGAGCTCCTCGGCGACGAGCCCCGCGTCTGCCCGGACGTAGCCGCCGACATGCGGATGGGTGGCCGTGGGTGCGAGGTCGACCTGGAAGATGCGGGCGCCCGGCGCGAAGAGTTCGCCGAACCGCATCGTGAACTGGTTGAGCGACGCGCCGAACACGACGGCCACATCGGCCTCGCGCACGAGCTCCATCGCGCCTTCGGCGCCGAAGCCCCCGGTCACGCCGAGGTCGTACTCGCCACGGGGGAAGATCCCGCGGGCCAGGGACGAGCTGGCGGTGATCGCCCCGGTCGCGTCGGCCAGAGCGCCGAGCGCCTCGGCTGCGCCGGCGATCCAGGCGCCGCGACCGGCCAGCAGGAGGGGGCGCTCGGCGTCGCGGAGCGCTTGGGCGATGTCGCGGACGGCGGCTCGGGCGAAAGCGCTGGCCGGTGCCTGCGGCTCGGGCAGGCGCGGCGTCGGTGCATCGGGCACGGGGCCCGCCTCGCGCGTCACGACGTCGTAGGGGATGGCCAGCACCACGGGCACCCGGTAGGTCAGCGCGTGCTCGATCGCGATCACGGTGGTGGCGGCGGCATCGGCCCGACCCACGGTGTAGGTGCGGACGCCGACCCCGGCCGCCAGTGCGATCTGGTCGACGTCCCAGGCCCGGGGCCCTGAGGTGGGGGCATCTCCCACCACGAGCACGAGCGGCACGCGGGCCTGGGCCGCTTCGGCGAGGGCGGTGAGGGTGTTGGTGAAGCCGGCGCCGTAGGTGGCGGTGGCCGCGGCCAATCGGCCGGACGCGCGGTGGTAGGCGTCGGCGGCGACCACGGCGCCGGCCTCGTGGCGGACCGCCGTGAAGGTCGTGCCCGCCTCGCGTTCGAGTGCGTCGAGGAAGTAGGCGTTGCCGTTGCCCATCACCCCGAAGACATGCTCGACGTGGTGGGCGAGGGTCGCGGCGACGTGTGCGGAAACAGTGGACATGACGGAGCCTTTCGGCCCTCACGGGGGTGAGGACGACGTACGGATGCGGGAACCGTATGTGTCTCACACGTGCTGCGCACGGCTGCGTGCCCTTTTTTCGAGCACCGGCCCGATTGTGCGGGCCGGACGGTCAGATCATATACGAAGCGGATGCCGCCGACCAGGCGGACCACACCGACCGGCGTCAGTAGCTCGAGCGCTCCGGGTCAGCCGTATCCGCAGGCGACCACCGCGCCGCCAGTGCTTCGGACGTGCGGGCGAGAATCGCCACATCGGCTGCCACGAGCACGAAGGAGGCACCCTGGTCGAGGTAGGACTGCGCAGTCTCGGGGTCGAAGGCATTGACACCGACCGGCGTGCCTGTCGCGAGGACCGCGGCGAACGCGCGATGCGCAGCAGCGACGACGTCGGGGTGCGTCTGCTGACCCAGCAGCCCGAGGGAGGCGGCGAGGTCGCTCGGTCCCACGAAGACCCCGTCGACCCCGTCGACCGCGGCGATCTCTCCGGCGGCCGCGACCCCTGCCGCCGTCTCCACCTGGACGAAGAGCGACACGTGCTCGTCGGCGTCGGTGAGGTAGCCGTCGATCCGGTTCCACCGGGCCGAGCGCCCCAGCGCCGACCCGACGCCGCGCTGCCCGCGCGGGGGATAGCGCATCGCCGACACCGCGGCTTCGGCGTCGGCCTCCGACGACACCATCGGCACGAGGATGTTCTGCGCACCGAGGTCGAGCACCTGCTTGATGACGACCGGGTCGTTGCTCGGCACACGGACCACCGGCGTGATGGGGTACGCCGCGACGGCCTGCAGCTGCGCGAGCACCGACTCCAGACCGTTCGGGGCGTGCTCCATGTCGATCAGCATCCAGTCCAGGCCCGATCCCGCGCAGATCTCGGCCACGAGGTGCGAGCCCGAGCACACCCACATCCCTGCGAGCGGCCGAGGGGATGCCGCGAGTGCGGCCCGGAAGGTCGGACTCAGACGAAGCGGCATGTGATCTTTCCCATCGGTCCGTAATCGCACAGCACTTCGTCGCCGGCTGCCACCCACATCGGCCGGGTGAACGAGCCGGCGAGGATGATCTCTCCCGCCTCCAGGCGCGCGCCATGCTGGTGGAACTTGTTCGCCAGCCACGCGACGCCGGTGGCGGGATGGCCGAGCACGCCGGCGGCGACGCCGGTCTCGACGATCTCGCCGTTGCGTGAGAGCACGCCGGGCACCCATCGCAGGTCGATCTCATCGGGGCGCTTGTGCACGTCGCCGAGCACCATCGCGCCGTAGGCGGCGTTGTCGGAGATCGTGTCGACGATGGTGCGACCTTCCAGCTCGATGTGGGAGTTCAGCACCTCGAGGGCGGGGACCGCGTAGTCGATCGCCGCGAGCGCGTCGTCGAGCGTGCAGCCGGGGCCGTGGAGGGGGCGGCCGAGCACGAACGCGAGCTCGACCTCGATACGCACGTTGGAGAACCGGGAGGCGTCGATCTCGTCGCCCGAGCGGAAGACGGTGTCGTCGAACATGACGCCGTAGTCGGGCTCGCTGATGCCTGTCGCCTCCTGCATCGCCTTGGAGGTGAGACCGATCTTGCGACCGACGAGTCGGCGCCCGGCCGCGATGTTGCGGTCTCGCCAGACGCCCTGGATCGCGTAGGAGTCCTCGACGGTGGCGTCGGGGTAGCGGGCGGTGATCCGCGGGATCACGCCGTTCGTGCGGTCGGCCTCGGCGAGCTCCGCGGCGATCTGCGCGATGGTGTCAGCAGGCAGCATCCGATGTCCTTCCGCGGCTCAGAGCTGGTTGCCGAGTTTGAACTCGCCGTCGCTCCGCTCCGGCGCCCGGGTGTACGAGAAGCCGTCGGCTCCGATGGTCACCGCCATCTCGGACGAGTCGGTGCGGGCGACGACCGGCTGCGGGTTGCCGTCGAGGTCGAGCACGAGTGAGGCCTCGGTGTACCAGGACGGCACGACGGGGTTTCCCCACCAGTCACGGCGCTGGTTGTCGTGCACGTCCCAGGTGACCACGGGGTTGTCGGGATCGCCGGTGTAGTAGTCCTGGGTGTACACCTCGACGCGGTGCCCGTCGGGATCCCGCAGGTACAGATAGAAGGCGTTCGAGACGCCGTGACGGCCGGGTCCGCGCTCGATCCGGTCGGACAGGCGCAGGGCGCCGAGCTTGTCGCAGATCGCGAGGATGTTGTGCTTCTCGTGCGTGGCGAAGCAGACGTGGTGCATGCGCGGGCCGTCACCGCCGGTCATCGCGGTGTCGTGCACGGTGGGCTTGCGCCGCATCCAGGCGGCGTAGACCGTGCCTTCCTCATCCTGGATGTCTTCGGTGACGCGGAACCCGAGGGACTGCATGAAGTTCACCGCCCGGGGAACGTCGGGAGTGACCTGGTTGAAGTGGTCCAGACGCACGAGCTCGCCGGGGCTGTGCAGGTCGTAGCGCCAGGAGAGTCGCTCGACGTGCTCGGTGGCGAAGAAGAACTCGTAGGGGAAGCCCAGCGGATCGACCACCCGCACCGAGTCCCCGATGCCCCGGGTGAACCCGTTCGGCTCGCGCCGCACCTCGCACCCGAGCTCGGAGTAGAACGCGACAGCCTTATCGAGGTCTTCGGCCGAGCGCACGCGGTAGGAGAACGCGGCCACCGCCGCGATCGGGCCTCGACGCAGCACGAGGTTGTGGTGGATGAACTCCTCGGTCGACCGCAGGTAGATCGCCTCGTCGTCCTCCTCCGTCACATGCAGACCCAGCACGTCGACGTAGAACTCCCGGGATGCGGCGAGGTCGGTGACGACGAGCTCCATGTAGGCGCAGCGCAGGATGTCGGGCGCCGGAGAGGCCGGGGTGGGGATGGGGTTCGCCGACTGGATCGGCGCTTCCTGGCCCACCCAGAAACCGGAGGAGGTCAGGGTCATGTCGTCGCGGTGGCTCATGTCAGGGTCCTTACTTGCCGAACGTCGGGTTGTGCACCGTGCCGAGCGTGATGTGCACGGCCTGCTGATCGGTGTAGAAGTCGATCGAGCGATACCCGCCCTCATGTCCGAGGCCGGAGGCCTTGACCCCGCCGAAGGGGGTGCGGAGGTCGCGGACGTTGTTGGAGTTCAGCCACACCATGCCGGCTTCCACCGACTGCGAGAAGTTGTGCGCGCGCTTCAGATCGTTCGTCCAGATGTAGGCCGCCAGACCGTACTTCACACCGTTGGCGAGCTCGAGCGCCTCTTCCTCGGTGTCGAAGGGGGTGATCGCGACCACGGGGCCGAAGATCTCCTCCTGGAAGATCCGCGCGTCCGGCGCGACATCGGCGAACACCGTCGGTTCGACGAAGTTGCCGGTCTCGAAGCCCTCGGGGCGGCCCCCGCCGGCGACGAGGCGTCCCTCGGTCTTGCCGATCTCGATGTAGCCCATGACCTTGTCGAAGTGCTCGGGGTGCACGAGCGCGCCCACCTCGGTGCGGGGGTCGTGCGGGTGGCCGACCCTGACCCTCTTCGCCTGCGCGGCGTACCGCTCGACGAACTCGTCGTAGATCTCCCGCTCGACGAGGATGCGGGAGCCGGCGGTGCAGCGCTCGCCGTTCAGTGAGAAGACGCCGAAGATCGTCGCGTCGATGGCGGCGTCGAGGTCGGCGTCGGCGAAGACGACGGCGGGCGACTTGCCACCCAGCTCCATCGACAGGCCCTTGAGGTGGGGCGCCGCGTTACCGAAGATGATCTGCCCGGTGCGGCTCTCACCGGTGAAGGAGATCAGCGGCACGTCGGGGTGCTTCACCAGCGCGTCTCCAGCCTCTTCGCCGAGACCGTTGACGAGGTTGAACACGCCGGTCGGAAGGCCAGCCTCCTCGAAGATGCCCGCCCACAGCGACGCCGAGAGCGGCGTGAACTCGGCGGGCTTGAGCACGACGGTGTTGCCGGTCGCGAGGGCGGGTCCGAGCTTCCACGACTCGAGCATGAACGGCGTGTTCCACGGCGTGATGAGGCCGGCGACCCCGATCGGCTTGCGGTTGACGTAGTTGATCTGGCGCCCCGGCACCTTGTAGGTGTCGTCGGACTGCGCGACGATCAGGTCGGCGAAGAAGCGGAAGTTCTCCGCCGCGCGGCGCGCCTGGCCGAGAGCCTGGGTGATCGGCAGGCCCGAATCGAACGATTCCAGTTCGGCGAGGCGGGCGTCGCGCGACTCGACGATGTCGGCGATGCGGTGGAGGATCCGCGAACGCTCGCGCGGCAGCATCCTCGGCCACGGCCCCTCGGTGAACGCCACGCGCGCGGCGGCGACGGCACGATCGATATCGGCCTTCTTTCCGGCCGCTGCGGTGAGGTAGGTCTCGTTCGAGACCGGGTCGAGCACATCGAAGGTCGCGCCGTCGAGCGAGTCGACGAACTCGCCGCCGATGTAGTGCTGGATGTGGCCGGGCAGATCAGCGGGCACATGCCGCTCGGTGGTGCGCGCAGCGGTGTCTGTCATGGTGCTCCTTCGCGAGGGTCAGAAGGCCGGGAGGCCGAGGGTCTCGTCGGGGTGTTCGTGGATCATGTAGGCATCGAGCGTCGCCGAACGGTGGCGCCGTGCGGCTTTCTCGATCTCGCCGAGGGGTGCACCGGTCTCGATGAGCCGCAGGATGTTCTCGTGCTCCTGGACGGACTCCTGCGCACGGCCGGGGACGAAGCTGAACGTCGAATCGCGCAGGTGCCCGAGACGCCCCCACTCCGCTTCGACGAGCTCGAGCATCCTCGGGTTCGCGCACTTGCCGTAGAGCGTGGCGTGGAACTCCTGGTTCAGGCGGGTGAAGGAGCGCGGGTCGAAGTCGGCGAGCGATTCGATCATCCGCTCGTTCACCTGCCGGGCATGACGGATGTCGTCGATACTCAATCGCCGCGCGGCCAACGCCGTCGCGGTGCCTTCCAGGATCGACAGAGCCTGCATGCTGAACCGGTACTGCGTGTCGTCGACCATCGAGACCCGCGCCCCCACATTGCGCTCGAACGTCACGAGCCCCTCGGCCTCGAGCTGCCGGATCGCTTCGCGCACCGGCACCACGCTCATGTCGAGCTCGGCGGCGATGGTGCCGAGCACCAGCCGGTACCCCGGAGTGAACTCCTGCGACGCGATACGCTCCTTCACCCAGTGGTAGGCGCGTTGCGACTTGCTGAGGCTCGATGCCGGTGCGGTCACCTCTCCGCTCGCCATGCGAGGTACCGTTCCTTCCACTCGCCGGTGAGCGGGAAGAGTCCGTCGACCGGATGCCCCTGGGCGACCTGTTCGGCGATCCAGCCGTCTTCGACCTCCTGCTCCAGGGCCGCATCGACGATCTCTTCGACCATCGACGGCGGGATCACGATGACGCCGTCCGCGTCGCCGACGAGGATGTCGCCGGGCTGGACGGTGGTTCCACCGCACGCGATCGTGAGGTCGGCGTCCCACGGCACGTGGCGGCGGCCGAGCACCGCGGGGTGCGCGCCGGCGGTGTAGACCGGAATGCCGACCGCAGCCACGGCGTCGACATCTCGGACGCCGCCGTCGGTCACGATGCCCGCTGCGCCGCGGGCGTGTGCGCGGATGGCCAGGATGTCGCCGAGCGTGCCCGACCCGGCCTCGCCCCGCGCTTCGATGACCAGCACCTCGCCGTCGCCCACCGCGTCGAAGGCACGCTTCTGGGCGTTGTAGCCGCCGCCGTGGCTGTCGAAGAGGTCTTCTCTGTTGGGAACGAAGCGCAGCGTGCGGGCCAGGCCCACGAGCTTCTTTCCGGGGTGGAGTGGGCGGACGCCGTCGATCGTGACGTTGTTCAGGCCGCGCTTGCGAAGCTGCTGCGACAGCCCCGCGACCGGGGTGCGCTCGAGCTTGGCGCGCACGTCGGCTGACAGCCCCGAGGTCGGATCGGCGCCCAGCCCCGCAGCCTCGCGTGAACCCCACGCCTCGGCTCGCTGCAGGTCGTCGACGGCGGGAAGGGAGCCGACGCGGGGGTCGAACCCCTTTTCGCCCTGCACGACCGTCGTGCGCAGCCTCCCGGAGGAGGGGGCGCCGGGCGCGTTCGGGGCGTCCACCTCGACCTCGACGACGTCGCCGGGGACGACGACCGACGATCCCGCCGGCGTGCCGGTGAGGATGACGTCGCCGCGTTCGAGGGTCATGTGCTGAGACAGATCGGCGACGAGCTGGGCGAGGGGGAAGATCATCCCGGCGGTGGTGTCATTCTGTGCCAGCTCGCCGTTCACCCAGGCGCGGACACGGAGGCCGCCCGGATCGATCTCGCTCGCGGTGATGAGTCGAGCGCCGATCGGGGTGTAGCCGTCGCGGCCCTTGGAGCGGACGTTCGATCCCTTGTCATTCGCGCGCAGGTCGTAGAGACCGAAGTCGTTGGATGCGGTGACCCATCCGACGTGCGCCCAGGCCTCGTCGACGCCGACACGGCGGGCGTCGCGGCCGATGATCAGCGCGACCTCTGCCTCGAAGGCGAGCAGCTCGGTGCCGGCCGGGCGCTCGATGGTGTCGCCGGAGGCGGCCACGGAGCTCGATGGCTTGAAGAAGTAGGACGGCGTTGCGGGGCGGCGTCCGCGCTGGTCGGCACGCGAGGCGTAGCTGAGGTGGATCGCCACGATCTTCCCCGGGCGCTGGGGGAGCGCAGAGAAACGCCGATCGGCGGCATCCGTCACTGCGATGTCTTCAGTCATGAGCTCCCTCGCTTCCGCACTTGCGGCATATTCCAAATCGTATATTATCGACACCGCACCGGCAAGCGAGACATCGTGCACCGCCGGAGACAACGTCGTCACGAGGAGTCACGGAAGATGAGCGAGACATCGCAACAGGGGTTCACGCCCACCGGCACGATCAGCACACCGACGGACCGCCGCCGCGTCGTGTTCGCCACCGTGGTGGGAACCACGGTCGAGTGGTACGACTTCTTCATCTACGCCCAGGCGGCGGGACTGGTCTTCGCCCAGCTGTTCTTCGCGCCGCTCGGCGAGACGATGGGCATCATCCTGTCGTTCCTCACGGTCGGGATCAGCTTCCTGTTCCGCCCGCTCGGCGCCTTCCTCGCCGGTCACTACGGTGACAAGTACGGGCGCCGGATCGTGCTCGTGATCACCCTCGTGCTCATGGGGGTCGCGACGACCCTCGTCGGCCTCCTGCCCACCTACGCGGCCATCGGCGTCGCCGCGCCCATCCTGCTCATCGTCCTGCGTATCCTGCAGGGCGTCTCGGCAGGCGGCGAGTGGGGCGGCGCGGTGCTGATGGCCGTCGAACACGCCCCCACGCGCAAGCGCGGGCTCTTCGGCGCGTCACCGCAGATCGGTGTGCCGATCGGCCTGCTCCTCGCGTCCGGGATGATGGCGCTGATGTCGGTCCTCGCCCCCGGGGACGCCTTCCTCGAGTGGGGGTGGCGCGTGCCGTTCCTCTTCTCGATCGTGCTCATCCTCGTCGGCTACTACATCCGTCGCCGCGTCGAGGAGAGCCCGGTCTTCGTCGAGCTGGCCGAGCGCAAGGAGCGCACCCGCACCCCGATCGCGCAGCTGTTCCGCAAGCACGCCCTGCTGGTCTTCATCGCCGCGCTCGTCTTCGCCGGCAACAACGCGGTCGGCTACATGACCACCGGCGGCTACATCCAGAACTACGCGACCAACCCCGAGGGCCCGCTGGCGATGGAGCGCAGCAGCGTGCTCCTCGCCGTCACCGGTTCCGCGGTGTTCTGGCTGGTCTCCACCTGGATCGCCGGATGGCTCAGCGACAAGATCGGTCGCCGCACGACGTACATCGGTGGATGGCTCCTGCAGCTGGTGGGGGTGTTCACCCTGTTCCCCCTCGTGAACACCGGTGACATCGGTCTCCTCTTCGCCGGGTTGGCGATCCTCGCCATCGGGCTCGGCTTCACCTACGGCCAGCAGGCGGCGTACTACGCCGAGCTGTTCCCGGCCTCCATCCGGTTCTCGGGAGTGTCGATCTCGTACGCGATCGGCGCCATTCTCGGAGGCGCGTTCGCCCCGACCATCGCAACCGCCCTGGTGCAGGCGACCGGTTCCACCTGGTCGGTCGCCCTCTACCTCGCGGGGATGACGGTGCTGGGCCTGACGGCGACGCTCGTGCTGCGCGACCGCACCGGCATCCCGCTCGGTCCTGATTTCGAGGCGGAGCAGGCCAAGAGTCCGATCTACGGGATGGTGAAGGCCTGACCCCTGACCGGCGGGCCGTGCCGCGGGCGCGCTGCCGCGTGTCGGGTTAGCATTCGAGGATGCCGGATGCGACGCCGATCACCGACGTCTCGATCGGGGGCGAGAGCATCCGCCTCGGACAGTTCCTGAAGTTCGCCGGCGTGCTGGACTCAGGCGGTGACGTCAAAGAGGCGATCATCGACGGGTTCGTGAGGGTGAACGACGAGGTGGAGCGCCGCCGGGGGCGGCAGCTCCAGCTCGGCGATGTCGTGGCATTCGAAGGTCGCCGGGTACGCGTCTGCGCATGATCGGCTGCGTCCCCGGCGTCTGCTGACGACCCTCGCCCCATCGGGAGCGACACATAATGGCGGCATGTTCGATCCCACCCGGGCGGCCGGCCTCGAGGCCCTGAGGGATTTCGTGCCGAGAGCGGGATCCGCCTACGCACGCCAGCGCAACATCGACACCGGTCCCCACCGCACCAACGTGTCGACGCTGTCGCCCTACATCCGGCACCGACTGGTGACCGAGCGCGAGGTGGTGACGGCGGTCCTCGAGGCGCACAGCCTGTCGGCGGCCGAGAAGTTCGTGCAGGAAGTGATGTGGCGGACGTACTGGAAGGGGTGGCTCGAGCAGAATCCGGAGGTGTGGCGGCGCTATCGGCAGGACGTCGCCGAGCTCATCGACGCAGGCAGCGCAGACACGCCGGAGTACCGTGACGCGGTCTCCGGACGCACCGGCATCGACGCGATGGACGCGTGGGCCGGCGAGCTCGTCGAGACCGGGTATCTCCACAACCACACCCGCATGTGGTTCGCGAGCATCTGGATCTTCACCCTGCGTCTGCCGTGGCAGCTCGGCGCCGACTTCTTCTACCGGCACCTGCTCGACGGGGATGCCGCATCGAACACCCTGTCGTGGCGTTGGGTCGCGGGCCTTCAGACGGTCGGGAAGACCTACCTCGCCACCGCCTCGAACATCGCCCGCTACACCGAGGGTCGCTTCCACCCCGAGGGGCTCGCCACCAGCGCCCCGGCCCTCTCCGAGGAGCCGCTGCCCCCGCGCTCGCCGATTCCGTCGGTCGAGACTGCAGTGTCGGGCGAACGGCTGGGCATCCTGTTGCACGAGGAGGATCTCGCCCTCGACAGCCTTCGCGGCGAGCACCCGTGGCTCGACGGCGGCGTCGTCGCCATCGCCGCGTCCGCGGATGCCGAGGCTCGCTCCCCGATGGGAGCGTCGGACATCGTCCGCGCCTTCACCGCCGGCGCCCTGGCCGATGGTCTCGACAGGGCGGCGCCGGCAGCCACCGCCCTCGTGCTCGGCGTCGATCCGGCCGCGGCGGTGGTCGAGTGGGCGGCGGCCGAGAATCTCGACACCGTCGTAATGCCTTACGCGCCGGTCGGTCCGGTGGAAGAGCGGATGACCGCGCTTCGCGCAGGCCTCCGCGACGGTGGCATCGCGCTGCGAGCGGCACGACGTGACTGGGACTCACTGGCGTGGCCGCATGCCCGCCGCGGGTTCTTCCCCTTCCGCACGCAGATCCCGCAGCTGCTGTCGCAGCAGGGCATTCCCGCGTCACCGGGACGATGACGCGCACCATCCTCCCGTCGAAAGGATGGCGCCTGCGCTCTGCGCTGGCCCTCGCCGCCACCATCGGGTTCGCGACCGCCGGCGCCCCCGCGATCGCGGCGATCTCGACCGACGGCGAGGGTGTCGTCGTCGAGAGCATGCGGGCCGACTACGGGATCACCCGCGGGCAGAACGGTGTCAGCGCCCTCACCGTCGCCGAGACGTTCGTCGCCCGATTCCCAGCGTCCGGTGAGAGTCGCGGCATGCGCCGCGACATCGCCGAGTCATCGGACGGCGCGGCCCGGGTGCTCCGATGGATCTCGGTCACCGACACCGACGGGTCGCAGCGACCGAGCGAGGTCGACAGCTCCGACGGTGTCTCCTCGATGACGGCGTTCGCTCCGGACGGCCTCCGCGGAACCCAGAGGTTCGTCTTCACCTACACCGTGGACGGTGTCGTCGCCGTCGGCGACGGTGCGCAGGTGCAGGAGTTCACCTGGGCCGTGAACGGGCGGGAGCGTTCGCCTGCCGTGGGCGAGGTGCGCGCGACGTTGCGCGTGCCGGAAGAACTCGTCCCTTCGATCGAGGGTGAGCCTCGGTGCCTCATCGCGCCGGAGGGATCGTCGCGGACCTGCGACCTGACGGTCGAACCGGGCCAGCTCGGCGCGGTGCTGATCGACGTGTCGGCAGAAGACCTCGCGGCGGACGAGGCTCTGACGCTTGTCGTGGGATTCGCTCCCGGTACCTTCGCGGCCGTCGAGGAGGACTCGGGTGGATGGGTCGGGTGGGTGCTCGCCCTGACGGGGGCCGCGGCGCTCAGCGTGGGGGCCTGGCTCGTCGTGGTGCGAAGAAGACGTCGAGAACCTCCCGCTCAGGACGACCGCTCAGGACGGAAGAGTCCGGCCCGATCGGCGAGGAGCAGCGCCACGCCCGAGACCACGAGGATGGCCGAGTAACCCACGAGCACGACGCCGATCCCCGAGGTCGTCGGCTTACCCCCGCCGATCGCCTCGATCACCCCCGACACGATGACCACGCCCAATCCGCCGAGCGCGACCACCGGCATGAGCAGGAAACTCGTCGCCTCTCCCGACATGCGCGGAGGGACGACCGTCTGCACGCCGATCTGCGCGGCGGAGAAGGTCATTCCGCCGGCGAGGCCGGCGGCGAACATGGCGACGCAGTACAGCGGGAGCGTGTCGACGAGCATGGCCGACAAGCCGACCGCGGTGAGGGCCGTGGTGGCGCCGAGGACCCGGATCGCCGACCACCGCTGGCAGAGCCGGCCGGCGATCGGGCCGGCGATGGCCACCCCCGTCGATCCCGCGAGGAAGTACAGCCCCGCGACCTGCGGATCGAACCCGCGAATCGACTGCAGCGTGAACGTCGCCGTGACGATGAGCACGTTCGTTCCCATGTTCCCGATGGTGCCGACGCTGAGAAGGGCGAGGTAGGCGCGGTTGCGGAGCAGGGAGGCGTGGATCAGCGGATTTCGGGCTCGTCGCTCGACGAGAACCCACGCGACGAGTCCGCACAGGCCCACGACGATCAGGCCGGATGACAACGCTGCCGCCCAACCGAGGTCCGGAACGTTGTCGATCCCGACGCTGACCAGACCGAGGCCGAGGACGACCGTGATGACTCCGGCCCAGTCGATCGTGCGCAGCGATGTACCGGCCTCGGGATTGCGCGAGTCCCGGACCCGCATCGTGCCGACGGCGGCGATCGTCGCCAGCGGGACGTTCAGCCAGAAGACCCACGGCCACCCGACCGTGGACGCGAGCAGTCCTCCGACGATGGGACCGAGGGCCGTACCGAGCCCGGACACCCCGATCATCCACCCGAGCGCGCGGGGTCGTTCGGCGTCGTCGGTGTCGTTGGTGATCAGTGCGAACGCGTTCGGGAGGATGAGCGCCGCTCCGACGCCCTGCACCAACCGACCGGCGACGATCGTGACGACATCCCCGCTGAGCGCGCAGAGGACGGATGCGCCGGCGAAGAGGGACAGACCGGCGATGACGGCAGCCCGTCGGCCGATCACGTCGCCGACCCGCCCCGCCGGTACGGAGAACGCCCCGAGCGAGAGCATGTACGCCGACAGCACCCATTGCAGGTCGGTGACCGAGGCGCCGAACGCCGCGGCGATCGACGGCAGCGCCAGGCCGAGAGAGAAGAAGTCCAGCTGCACGCAGAGCAGCGCGACGCCGACGGGGAGGAATCGCAGCACAGAGCGCCGTGGGTACACCGCAGGGGGCGTGGCGGTCATCAGTCATCCTCGGGGCTGCTGAGCTCATGTTAGCCAGGACACGGCTGGGTGAACACCCGCGTCCGACGCGGCTTTCACGTGCGGGGGCCGGTCCGGCTCAGCCGCGAGCTCCGGAGGAGGAGACGCTCGATATCGATCAGGGTCCGAAAACTTCGGACCATCTCTCGCGTCGACCCGAAGTTCATCACGATGTGGGCATCGTGGGTCGCGTCGTGGAACACGTGCGTTGCGAGCACGCCGATGTGGCCCGTGGGCCGAGGGTAGCCGCGCAGGAAGGGACTGAACCCCTCGAATCGGATCTGCATCATCCCTGAGCCATACCGGATGCCCGGCCTGAACCGACTGCGCGGCGCTCCGAGGAACGACAGGTGCTCCGCGCTGACGAGCCTGCCATCGTGGAGAGCGGCGCTGAAGCGGAGAAGATCCTCCGTCGTACCCACCACGCCCCCGCCGGCCCAGTCGCAGCTCACGCTTCGGGCGGTGGTCAGATCATGCTCTCCGATGCGGATCGGTGCGATCTCGCGTGTGGGCGCGGCAGCCGCTCCTGGCCGTGCAGTCGCTCCCGTCGGTCCGCGGTCCCGTGCGCTGCGCGAGCGGTACATGAGGAAACTGTCGGGCATTCCGACTTCGTCGAAGATGCGGCGATGCAGAAGCTCGTGGAACGCGCTGCCGGCGGATTCCTCGAGAGCACGCCCCAGAAGCACGTAACCGGTGTCGGAGTAGTGGAATCTCTGGCCGGGAACCCCGACCGGGCGCTGGTGTTCCCGGCTGAAGTCCAGGAGGTCGCGAGGCGTCCAGAACCGGTCGCGGTCGCCGATGACCAGGGCGAGGAACGGTCGCCCGTGCAGGACTCTGCCCCCGAAGTAGTCCGCGACGCCCGCGGTGTGCTGGAGGAGATGACGCACGGTCGCGCCGCCCGCGACGTCCTTCGCATCGTCCGACCGGAAGAGGCCCTGGATCTCGTCGCGTGGGAGGAGCTGGCTCACCGGGGTGTCCAGGCCGAACGCACCGCGCGCCACTTCCTGCATCACCAGCGTGGCGGTGAAGAGTTTGCCGACGCTGGCCGCGTGAAACGGTTTGGCACCGCCGTACTGGTGGTCGATCCCGAGCCGAGGTGCCCGCACAGCGACCTGGGGTGGGCCGAGCGCGCGCCGCCGAGCTGTCACCGCCCCAAGATGCTGTTCCAAGCGCTCGTGGAAATCCGTTGCGGCGTCCATGCTGTTCTCCTTTTGTGGACATTATGAAACGTAATATAGCTAACGGGAGTATGCTGGAGAAGTGAAGTTCGTGGTCCTGGGGATCCTCCTGATGTCCGGCCCGCAGACCCTCTATTCGTTGAACAAGGAGTTCGAGCGCGGGCCGTCGCAGTTCTACCGGGCGAGCTTGGGCAGCCTGCAGACTGCGCTGAAGGGGCTGCTCGACGCCGGTTGCGTCACCGTGCTCGCCGCAACAGAACGGGGGCGCGCCAAGAAGTACTACACGGCGACGGATCTTGGAGAGCAGACTCTCCACTCGTGGATCCGGTCCGATCAGGTCGGCACCGATCTCGAGGTGGCCGCCCTGTCTCGCCTCTTCTTGCTCGGTCTGGTCGATGACGCCGCCGAAAGGCGGGCCATCCTCGGCCGCATCGCCGAACAGATCGACGAGGAGTTGGGGCGGCTCGAAGCGTTCGCCGACGACCTCGATCAGCAGATCAGCATGCTCCCCGCGGCGCAGCAGGCAGCCGTCCGATACCGCCGCGCGACCCTCGACTACGGGCTGATGGCGCATCGGGTGGGCCTCGCCTGGTTCCGGGAGAGGGCCGCCGAAGAGGCGTGACGGTCGCTCGGAGACCCTCACCGCGGCGGCGTGGGTGGGTCGTTGCCCCGCGCCGATGGCAGGGCGTCAGCTCACGGCGTGGACGACCCTCTCCGCGAGGAGAGCGACACCCATGACGATCATGGCCGCCCCGGCCAGGCGGGTGGTGAGGCGTCCTGCGCCCGGCCGGGCCTGCGAGATCCGGCGCGCGGAGAATCCGAGCGCCAGGTAGACCACTGTGCACATCGCGATGTACACCGCGCCGAGGGACATCAGCTGCGCCGCGAGCGGCCAAGCTGCCTCGGCGCGGGTGAACTGCGGCAGGATCGCGACGAAGAGCAGCAGCGCTTTCGGGTTGAGGGCGCTCACCCCCATCCCGCGGATGACCACACTCCCGGGTCCGGCGACCGGGATGCCCTCGACCTCGATGCCGGTGGCGGTGCTTCGCAGAGTCCGGACGCCGAGAAAGACGATGTAGGCACCGCCGCCCACGGTGAGCAGGTCGAGAGCCAGGGGAGCGGCGGCAACGATCGGCCCGAGGCCGGCAGTCACGACGGCGGTGATCACGACGTATCCGAGCACGATCCCGGCCACGGGAGGTATGACAAACCGCTCGCGCGCGCCGGTGGCGAGGATGTAGGCCCAGTCGGGTCCGGGAACGAGGATGAGGGCCACCGCGAGGGTGGCGAAGGCGAAGAGAGAGCCGATCTCCATGGCGCGGTGCTCGATTCTCGAACAGGGGCAGGGGCGGCACAAGGGTATTCGGATGATGGAGAAATGTGCTTGCTGATTGAGTGAGAGAACAGCGTGATCATGCAAGAATCTGAGATATGGACGCGCTTGATCGGGAGATCCTCTCGCAGCTGCAGGGTGACGGGCGCGTGAGCGTCACGGCGCTCGCCGATCGGGTGGGCCTCAGCCTCTCGGCCTGCCACCGCCGCATCCGGGAGCTCGAGGCATCCGGGGTCATCGATCGCTATCGCGCAGTGATCGCGCCGGAAAAGGTCGGGCTCGATTTCGAGGCGATCGTCTTCGCCACCCTCGGTCGCACCGACCTAGAGACGATCGCCGAGTTCGAGCGGGCGGTGGCAGCCGTCCCGAACGTCATCGAAGCTGAGCGGCTGTTCGGCGAACCTGATTACGTCCTCCGGGTCGTCTGCCGGAACCTGTCGGCGTATCAGGCGCTCTACGACGAGGTCCTCGGCGGCCTCCCGGGCGTTCAGCGGGTGGCGTCCACCCTTGTCATGAAGCGGATCGTGTCGGGACGGCACCTGCCGCTCTGACACGCGATCGGAACCGGGCGAGCACGCCCCGTTCGATCGCCCGGTAGAGGCACCACGCGGCGACCCCCACCACCAGAGACAGCAGCGTGCCGGCGAGCGGCGCGGTCTCCTCCCACGCCGGGAAGACCTGCCAGTGGGTGAGGTAGATGAACAGCGACGCCCCCGCCAGCGTGGTCACGGCGGGCACCAGCATCCGAGGCACCGTGACCGCCGGAATCCACAGCAGGACGAGGATGCCGGCGATGATCACGCCTTCACGGGCGGGATTGCCCACGAAGCCCGCCGAGCCGACCACGGCGACCGCCGATAGGGCGACACGCTGACTGACGCGGGTGGCCCGGGCCGCAGCCCATCCGAGCACCAGCAGCCAGCCGGCTGCCGCGATGGTGTACCGCTCGACGAGGCCCGTCTCGACGCCGGTCACCGCGAATCGCACCGCGAGCGCGACCGTCAGCAGCCCGACCGCGCAGCCGAACGGGTGAGCGCGCTCGAGCCGGTCGGCGCGGGGCCAGGCGAACAGGGCCGCGAGGCCGAGCATGCCCCAGACCGCGAATTCGAGGAACCAGAAGCTCCACTGGATGCTCCACTGCTCCTGACCGGGGAGGAAGCCGTTGACGAGGGCGACTGTCGTCGGGGCATAGTGCCCGGTCAGAAGCGTGACCGCGCCGATCCAGACGACCGCAGGGATCGCGATCTGGGCCGAGGAGCGCAGCAGGGCGCGTGAGCGGCCAGAGCGGTCGGCCAGCTGGAAGCGGGCGAGATTGAAGCCGAGCACCGCCAGCAGGAGGTGGGCGCCGCCCTGCACCGAGAACAGGTCGGCGTGCGAGCCGACGATGAGAACGATGGCGGCCGCGCGAAGGACGACCGCGGTATCCAGACGCGCGTGGCGGCGTGTGCGATTCCGGGCGACCTGCTCGACGGCAGTTGCCGGCGCTCCGCGGGGAGTGGCGTCGCCGTCGTCCACGCAGAGCCCGGCGAGCGCGGCAGGAGACAGGCTCGGCCAGTCGTGGGGAAGCATACCGAGCAGCGACTCCAGTCGCACCGCGACCTCGACATAGCTGAGCGAGTCGCCGTCGAGATCGGAGAAGGAATGGTGTTCGGTCGCGTCGGGACGTCCGAGCAGGCGTGCGTAGAGGTCACGGATCGTCGTCGTCGTCACTGGACCCGCAGCGGTCTCGTCATCCTGCGGTCGGACAGTGGCGAGCGCGCGGCCATGTCGTTCCAGAGCGCTGCTGTCGTTCTTGCCACTCCGGGTGCGCGGAAACTCAGTGATCCTGTGTACGTCGATGACGTGGGGAGGGATGCCTGCGAACTCGGCAACGCGGCGTCGCGCCTCGGCCGCGAGGTGGTCGACCAACACGAAGATGATCAGTCGGTCGTCGACCGCGACCGCGCGCGCCGGGATCCCCTCTTCGGCGAGATGCGTCTCCACGCGGTCCAGATCGATGCGCAGACCGAAGAACTTAGCGAAGCGGTTGAGGCGCCCGACGATCTCGATGAGACCGTCGTCCCGGCGCCGCGCGACGTCTCCGGTCCGCAGCGTCATAGTCGTGCGGCCCCGGGCGAAGTCCGAGGGGTCGTGGGCGTAGCCCATCATCACGTTCGGTCCTCGGTAGATGAGCTCCCCGGTCGAGGGATCGATGTCGAAAGCCCCTCCCGGTATCGCACGCCCGATCGTCTCGGGTGCGGTCTCAGCCAGACTCGGGGGGAGGTAGCCCATCCGCGCCGTCGCTTCCGTCTGCCCGTACATCACGAACAGCTCGAAGCCGCGCTCGCGCCCGAGCCGGGCGTAGCGGCGCACGCGGTCGGGAGGGAGGCGCCCGCCGGCCTGCGTGACATAGCGCAGGCGCGCGAGGTCGCGGTGGGCGAAGCCGCTGGCATCCAGGAGATCGAAGGTATGCGGAACGCCGGCAAACGAGGTGGCTTCCGACTCGACGAAGTCCTGCCAGAAGTCGTCTTCGGTGACACTGCGTTCCGTCAGGAAGACGCTGGCGCCGACCGCCAAGTGGCTGTTCAGCACGGAGAGGCCGTAGCAGTAGTGCAAGGGCAGGGTCGTCGCTGCGCGGTCGACCGGAGTCAGTCGGAGGTACTCCGCGATCGCAGCCGCGTTGCTGTGGAGGTTCTCCATCGACAGTCGCACGAGCTTCGGCGAACCGGTGGAACCGGATGTACTGGCCAACATGGCGAGGTCGGGGTGGAAGACGTGGCGCGAACCGTCGCGACGGATGTGCAGCGCGCCCGATGCGGGATCGTCTGCCACGACATCCGGATCGAAGCGGTCGATCAGCTTCCGACGGTGCCCTGACGCGTCTTCGCCGTCGGCGAGAAGGAGGACAGGGTGCCGTCCTTCGAGGGCGGCGAGGTAGGTGATGACGGGTTCGATCGCGTTCGCGGCGGTGATCATGACCAGGCGCCGATCGCTGCCCAGTTCCGCTCCGCGCTGCTCGACGCGTCGGGAGAGCTCGGCGTAGTCGATGCGTCGATCGGAGGTGATCAACGCCGGATGATCGGGGTCGCCGGTGAACAGCCGGCGCGCCCGCAGGAGGCGCTCGCGCGCGAGGGAGGGCGTGGCAGCAGAAGGCATCAGGTAAGGATAACCTAACCCGGCCGCCCGCCCGTTCCCGGGGCGGTGCTCCCCCCTACCGACTCGCCGTTCCCGCGCCGCCGGGCTGCGAGGTGCCCGACTCGCCCTCGTGGAGTCGCTGCCGGTGGGTGTGAACGGCGTTCCAGATCAACACGCCGCCGGCGACGATGACGGCGACCGGCCAGACGTACGTCAGAGCGGTGAACCACTCCGCGGCCGTGAAGAGGATGACGATCGCGCCGCCGGCGAGCACGCCGGCGGGAATCCACGCCCACCACCGGCGCTGCGCACCCCCTGGCACCAGGGCGACCAGAGCGAAGGTGGCGGCGGCGCCGAACAGGAACGTCGCGCCCACCACGGGGCCGGAGGCCGAGCCCGCCAGCCAGGTGACCACGGAAAGGGTCAGCAGCATTCCGGCCGGAATCACCGCCCACCACCGCTCGGTGTCGCGCAGGTACACCGCCGCGAAACCGACGCCCAGAACCGCGAGCATCGGCACCTCCGTCCACTGCCCGAGTCCGGCGGGATCGAGCTCCATCACCATAGTGATGGCCGCGCCGATCAGCGCGGCGCCGGGGATCGCGGCCCACCACGACGGGCGGTCGGCGAAGAACACGAACCAGAACGTGGCGCCGCCGGCGAGCAGAACGCCGGCCCAGATGAGCGACGGAACCGTGGCCACCTCGGTGGCCTGGATCAGCAGCAGCGCCCCGGCCACGAGGACAAGGGCCCCGAGGATGATCTGAACCGAGAGCCGTTTCATCATGTGCTCCTCTGTGCCGGCGGGCCTCGGGTCGTCAGGCGCTGACGACCGGACGCCCGATGCGTTCCTGCGCGCCGAGCTCGTGCGCGATCGAGGCCGCCCACATGCGGATCGCCGACCAGTCCCGCGCATCACGGGTGTCTTCCGGGGTGTTGCGCACCATGGCGTTCTCGATGAACCCGTGCGGCTCGGTGGGAAGTCGACCGCCGAACACGACATGCCCGCGCACCCCCAGGGATTCCGCGCGGGTCAGTACCCGCGGCGGCTCCTGCCAACGGAGGTCGTCCTCGGTGGGTCGCGTCGCCTGCTCGCCGAAAGGCCCGGAACTGAAGATCCAGAACGGCATCCGCCGCAGGCGGTCCGACTGATCCTTGAGGAAATGCCGCGCGGGCCGCAGCCACCGGCCCGCGTACACCGCACTCCCCAGGATCACCGCATCCGCATCGGACGCGTCCGTGTCATGGGCGGAGCGACAGAGCACATCGAGGCCGTACGCCAGGAGTTCGTCGGCGATCGTCTCGGCGATCTCCTCGGTCGATCCGTTCTTGCTGGCATAGGTGACGAGAACTTTCATCGCGGGCTCCTTACTGTCCGATGGCGGCGGCCAGCGCGGCGATGGCCGAGTTGATGATGCCGCCGAGAAGGGCGACGCCGGCGAAGGCGCCGGTGACGATCCACGCGGTCTTCTTGGCGCCTTCGTATCCGTAGGGCGCCCGACCGTCGGCGTCGCGCGCCAGACCGGCGAGCAGCAGCACGAGATCGATGACATACCAGATGCCGAGTCCACCGGCGGTGAGGAGTTTGAGGATGCCGGTGCCCACCTTGCCGAGGTAGAACCGGTCCACCCCGAGGAAGCCGAGAAGAAGCGAGAGAAGCCACGCGGCGACAAACGAGCGCGAGCTTTCCGACGCCACCGGTACGAGGGCCGGCTTCCCCACCGCCGAGGCGGCAGACCAGGCCGGAGGATCAGATGTCATGCGCCCAGGATCGAGCGCGTCGCGTCGGTGGGCGGGGGTCGAAGGTCCCGCCGCCTCGGTTCGCGCGGGGGACGGCGGACCAGGATCGCCCAGAACGCACGCTTGGCCGCTTCCGTCGTGGCGAGGTACGCCAGCACGGTGATGATGACGATGAGGATGAGCGGAGGCGGCAACGGAACCAGCTGCAACGGCGGGCCGAGGGCGGTGTAGGGCAGGGCGAGGGTGACGCCGACGATCACGATGCTGGACACGGCCAGCGCGCGGCCGGGGCGGCTGCGGTAGAACGGGCCGTGGGTGCGCAGAACGAAGAGCACTCCGACTTCGGTCAGCACCGAACAGACCAGCCAGGCGGTGCGGAACTCCACGGCGCCGGCGTGGAACACGATCCGCAGCACGGCGAAGGTAGTCAGGTCGAAGACGCTGGAGAGGATGCCGAAGACGATCATGTACGTGCGGATGAGCCGGACGTCCCACTGCTGGGGCCGAGCCGTCTGCGCCTCGTCCACGCGGTCGGTGGCGATGGTCATCGCCGGCAGGTCGCTCAGCAGATTGACCAGAAGGATCTGTCCTGCCAGGAGCGGAAGGAACGGCAGGACGGCGGCGGCGACGGCCACACTCAGCATGTTGCCGAAGCTGGCACTCGTGTTGACGTAGATGTATTTCATCGTGTTGGCGAACGTGCGACGTCCCTGACGGACCCCGTCGAGGATCACGGCGAGGCTCTTGTCCAGCAGGACGATGGCCGCTGCCTGCTTGGCGACCGGGACCGCCGAATCCACCGTCATACCGATGTCCGCGGCGTGGAGGGAGGGTGCGTCGTTGATGCCGTCGCCGAGGTATCCCACGACATGGCCCGTCCGGCGGTACGCCCGGATCACCCGCTCCTTCTGCACGGGGTTCATTTCGCAGAACACCGAGATCGTCTCGACGAGGCGGCCGAGGGCGGCGTCGCCGATCCGGTCGATCTCGTCGCCGATGCACACCCGCGTCGCGTCCAGACCCACCTCTCGGGCGATGCATCGCGCGGTCAGGTGGTTGTCGCCGGTCACCATCCGCACCGAAACCCCGGCAGCTGCGAGAGACCGGATGGTGTCGGCGGCGTCGACCTTCACGGGATCGGCGAAGCAGAGCAGACCCAGGAAGGTCATCCCTCTCTCATCGTCGGAGGTCGGATTCGAGGCATCGGGCATGGAGCGCGTGGCGACGGCCAGCACCCGCTCGCCGCGGGCGCTGCGCTCGGCGACGGTGCGCCGGATGTCGGTCACCGCCGCATCGAGGGGCACGATCGATCCAGCGGCCATCGCTGTCGCGCACACGGCCAGGATCTCGGGAACGGCTCCCTTGGTGATGAGGACGGGTCTTTCCGTGGCCGATGCGACCAGCACGCTCTGACGCTTGCGGAGGAAGTCGTACGGCACAGCACCGCGCAGGATGACGCCTCCGGGGTCGCCTCCCGAGGCGATGAGCGCATCGTCGATCGGGTTGCGCCAGGCCGTCTGCAGCGTCGCATTGACGACCGCGAGCCTCTGGACTTCCGGGTCCTCTGCGCCCTGCCCGTTCAGGGCGGTGAGGAGGTGCATCTTCCCCTCGGTCATCGTTCCGGTCTTGTCGGAGCAGAGGATCGTCATCGCGCCGATGTCTTCGATCGCGTCCAGGCGACGCACGATGACGCGCTGTGCCGCCATCGCACGCGCTCCGACCGAGAGGCTGATCGCGACGATGGCCGGAAGCAGCTGGGGCGTGAGGCCGACGGCGAGAGCGAGGGAGAACAGCGCCGAATCCAGAGGCGGGCGCTGCAGGAGGAGGTTCACCACGAAGATGACCACGACGAGCACGGCCATCACCCGCGTGAGCAGGAAGCCGAATCGCGTCATCCCCCGTTCGAATCCGGTCTGCGGCGCTTTCCGCGCCAGTTCTGCGGCGATCCCGGCGAAGGCCGTCGACGAGCCGGTGTGGACGACGAGCAGTCGGGCCGATCCCGACGCCACGTGGGTGCCGAAGAAGGCTGCGCCGCCGCGTCCGTCCACGAGGGGATCGAGGTCGGAAACCGCGCACTTGTCCACCGGAAGGCTCTCACCGCTGAGTGCGGATTCGTCGACGGTCAGGCCGCGCGCGCTCAGGATCAGGCAATCCCCGGGGATGACATCCCCTGCGCGCACGTCGACCACGTCTCCGGGCACGATCGATGTCCCTCGAACAGTGACCGCGACGCCATCTCGGAGCGCGGTGCACGTCGGGTCCACCGACGCGAGAAGTGCCGCCAGAGCCTTACCCGCACCGCGTTCCTGAACGAAACCGAGGACCCCGGAGATCAGCAGGATCCCGAGGATGATGCCGGCGTCGGTCCAGTCTCCGAGCAGTCCTGAGAGCACGGTCGCGGCGACGAGGATGACCTCGATCGGGTTGAGGAACTGGCGTGCGAGGAGCCGTCCCCACCCGTCGTCCGTTCGCGTGGGTATGCGATTCTCGCCGTATCGGTTCAGCCGGGCCAGGGCCTCGGCCGAGGTCAGCCCGTTCTGCGTCTCACGGGGTGCATCACCGATCCGACGCATCTCCTCCACCCAGAACGCCTCGCCGGTGCTCGGTGCGCAGGACACGACGACTCGCCGTGCGTCAGACGGCGGCCCAGCCGCCGTCGACACTCAGCACGGCGCCCGACACGTTCGAGGAGTCGTCGCTCAGCAGCCACGCGATGGCCGATGCCAGCTGTTGCGGCTGCGCCACGGGCGGCAGATTGGTCTGGAACAACGGTCCGAGCCGCTGCTGCGCCCACTCGGAGTGGAAGGGTGCCTCGATGCTCGTGGCCACCGGCCCGGGAGCCACGACGTTGCAGCGCACCCCCTTGGGCGAGTAGAAGAACGCCGTACTCCGGGTGAAACCGTTCACCGCGTGCTTGGACGTCGTGTAGGGCGTCCCCGCCGCAGATCCCCGCTGTCCGGCCTCCGACCCGACATTGACGATGCTGCCTCGACCCCGTTCGACCATGCCCGGAAGCACCGCGCGGGTGAGCCGCATCATCCCGGTCAGGTTCACGGCGAGCACCCGATCCCAGGTGGCGTCGTCGATCTCGGCTGTGGGTTCGAAACCGTCCATGATGCCGGCGATGTTCGCCAGGCCGTCGATCTGCGCACCGGCGGCGCCGAGGATGCGAGCTGCGGCCTCGGGGTCGGTGATGTCGGCCGCGACGACGACGAGGCGGTCGTCGGCCGCTTCGGGAAGGTGCGCGAGTCTTTCCTCGAGAGCGTCCACGGCGATCACGCGGGCGTCCTCGCTGAGCAGCCGCTCCACCGTGGCGCGGCCGATACCGGCCCCGGCGCCGGTGACGATGACGGTCCGGCCCGAGAACCGATGCGAATCGTTCGACATGGACGTTTCCTCCCTGGTCTCCCCGGCATCCGGCCGGTCAAGGTCAGTGCATCGCGGGGGCCGCGTCGGAAGCGGGCCGAAGGTCCTGCGGTGGGCGTGGCCGACCCGTCACTCCTCGCGCTCCGCCGCGACGCACACCGGGGCGCGCAGGTGCCACAGCGACGGAACGCTCACCGACCCCAGCAGTGCGCTCGAAAGCGGGCCGCGGCGGTGCGATCCGACGACGACGAGGGAGGCGTCGGCGGCGACCGACTGGATGACCGCCACGGGATCGCCCTGTGGCACCCACTCCGGACGGACCTCGATGCCGGACGCGATGCTCCTCGCCTGCTCGCAGGCGCGATCCAGCGCCCCCCGGTCGGCCCCGACATGCACCACGACCAGCGGTTCGCCCGAGAGCTCGGCTTCGCGCGCGGCGATCAGGACGGCGGCGTCGGATGTCTCGAGATCGATTCCGACCACGACCGGCCCGTCGGGCCGTTCCCCGTCGGACGGCACGAAGACGACGGGCGACACCGCCCGCGCGGCTGCGCGCACCGGCATCCAGCCGTGAAGGAGGTTGTGAAGCGGATCGCCGCGCCTGATGCCGAGAGCCACGAGGTCGGCTGCCCTGTCGTATTCCATGAGCGCCTCCGGCATGGTGCCGATGACGATGTGGGTGTCGACGGCGATGTCGCCCGACGCCGACCTCAGATACGCGGCCGCCAGCTCGGTCTGCGCCTCGACGTCGGAGGAGCCGCCGATCCCGAACCGCGTGACCGCGACGAGATGGACACGGAGGGGGATGCGCGCTGCGCGGGCGGCGACCCAGTCGAGGAGAGCCATGGAGGCCACCCCGGGTTCGATACCCACCACGATCGTCTGCTGTCGCACCTCGTTCTCCGATCTGCCGCCCTCACGCTATGGCGCTGCGACGGACGCGTTCGGACCGAAAGTCCCGTCACCGGGCGTCGACGGGCCAGCTAGCATGAGGCTGTGTCCGCGTCGCACGCCGTCGATCCTCTGGTCAGCCATGAAGGCGGCGACGACCGCCGCATCCCCCTGAACGATGGGCACCGGATGCCTCGGGTCGGCCTGGGCGTCTACAAGATGACCGATGACGAGGTGGCCGCTGCCGTCGCGCTGGCTCTCGACGCGGGGTACCGCGCCATCGACACCGCCGCGATGTACGGCAACGAAGCAGGTGTCGGAGCGGCGCTGGCGGCGAGCGATGTGCCCCGTGGCGACGTGTTCGTCGCCACGAAGGTGCGCTTCGAGGACAACGGGTACGACTCCACGCTGCGGGCGTTCGACGACAGCCTCGTCAAGCTCCGCACCGACTACGTCGACCTCTACCTCATTCACTGGCCGGCGCCGCTGCGCGACCGGTACGTCGAGGCGTGGCGCGCGCTGATCCGTCTCCGGGAAGAGGGGCGGGCCCGCTCGATCGGGGTCTGCAACTTCCATCCCGAGCACCTGGACCGGATCGTCGCCGAGACCGGTGTGATTCCCGCGGTGCACCAGGTCGAGCTGCACCCGCGCTTCCCTCAGCACCGAGTGCGCGCCTATGACGCCAACCTCGGCATCATCACTCAGGCGTGGTCGCCCTTGGCCCGGGGCCGTCTGCTCGATGAACCGGTGCTGACGAGGATCGCCCGGGCGCACGGCGTCACGCCGGCTCAGGTCGTGCTGCGCTGGCATCTGGAGAACGACGTCACCGTCATTCCGAAGTCGGTGAACCCCGACCGGATTCGGCAGAACCTCGATCTGTTCGGCTTCTCACTGACCTCTGCTGATCATCGCGCGATCGCCGATCTCGAGACCGGTGAGCGCACCGGTGTCGACCCGAACGATCGCAACTGATCGGGTCGGCACCGGTGCGGCGGAGACAACGCCTCCGGGGTCAGTGCACCGGCATTCCACCGGTGACCGCGATGGTCTCGCCGACGACGTAGCTGGACTCCTGCGAGGCGAGGAAGACGAACGCCGGGGCGAGTTCGACCGGCTGGCCCGCGCGGCCCATCGGGGTCTGCGATCCGAACTCTTCGATCTTCTCGTTCGGCACGAACGCCGGCTGCAGGGGCGTCCAGATGGGGCCCGGCGCGACGCCGTTCACGCGGATGCCGCGCTCGATCAGCTGCTGCGACAGGGCGCGGGTCCAATTCGCGATCCCGGCCTTCGACACCGCGTACTCGGCGAGCGAGGGCGAGGGCTGGAAGCCCTGGACGCTCGAGGTCGTGATGATGGACGCCCCGGGCTTCAGGTGCGGCGACGCAGCTTTGGTGAGCCAGAAGAGCGGGTAGATGTTGGCCTTCACGACGTGGTCGAGGGTCTTGGTCTCGAAGTCGTCGATGCTGTCGACCGTCGGCATGGTGCCGGCGTTGATCACCAGGATGTCCAGTCCCCCGAGGCCCTCGACGGCCTTCTCGACGATCTCGATGTTGGTCTGCTCCTCCTGCAGGTCGCCCGGCAGGAGCACGGCGACCCGGCCCTCCTTCTCGATGAGGGCGGCCACCTCCTCGGCCTGGGCCTGCTCTTCGGCGAGGTAGCTGAGGGCGACGTCGGCGCCCTCGCGGGCGAAGGCGATCGCGACGGCGCGCCCGATACCCGAGTCCGCCCCGGTCACCAGAGCCTTCCGGCCGGGCAGGCGCCCGAAGCCGACGTAGGTCGTCTCGCCGTGGTCGGGTGCGGGGTCCATCTTGTGGATGTCGCCGGGCGCGCTCTGCTGCTGCGGCGGGAAGGGCGGGCGCGGGAACTGGGTCGTGGGGTCCTGAGGGGTGTACATGTTCGCCATGCCCGCCACGCTAGGCGGGAGGACGGATGCCGGGGCCCGGGGTTGCGCGCGGGCCGAGACCGCGATACGGCGCTACCTTCCGACGCCTCCGGGCGCAACCCTGCCGCGAATGCGTCGACCCTTCGTAGCCTGAACGCGTGACCCCCGCATCCCCCTCGCACAGCGACCTGCGCGATTACGCACCCATCGGCGACGGCCGCACGATCGCGCTCGTCGGTCTTCGGGGTCAGATCGACTGGCTTCCGCTGCCGAACCTCGACTCCCCGCCGGTCTTCGCCCGCATCCTCGACGACGCCACCGGCGGGTGCATCGAGCTCGCGCCTGTCGGGGAGTACACCGTCCGCCGGCGCTACGTCGCACGGACGAACGTGCTGCAGACGACCTTCACGACGCCGTCGGGGCGCGCGCGGGTGACCGATGCGCTGGTGACCGGCGTGGCGGGGCGTCTGCCGTGGGCCGAGCTCGCGCGCCGCATCGAGGGTGTCGAGGGCAGTGTCGAGTTCCAGTGGGCCGTGCAGCCCGGCTCGCGACTGCAGACGGCGGCGCCGTGGATCGAGCAGCACGAGGGCGCCGCGGTGCTCCGCGTCGGGGGTGTGTCCCTCGCCGTCGTCGGCAGCGAGCACGGCCCTGACGACCCCGACCCCGACGGCGTGACCGGTCCGGTGCTGCGCGGCCGGTTCACGACCGCTGCCGCGTCGCGGCACCTGATCGTCGTCGTCGCCACCGACGGCGAACCCCTCCACCTTCCCGTGCCCGAGAACGTCGACCGCAGCGTCGACCGCACCATCGACGGCTGGCGATCGTGGTCTCGTGAGTTCTCGTACGACGGCCCGTGGCAAGACGCCGTGCAGCGCAGCGCGCTGGCGCTGAAGCTGCTCGTGTACTCCCCGACGGGGGCGATCGCCGCCGCCGCGACCACCTCGCTTCCGGAGAACCCGCGGGGTGGGAAGAACTGGGACTACCGATTCGCGTGGGTGCGCGATCTCGCCTACACCGCCCACGCCCTCGTGCGCTTCGGCCTGCGGGAGGAGACGCACGCGGCGATCTCGTGGCTGCTGCGCACCATTCGCGAGAACGGCCCCGACCTGCACGTGCTGTACTCCCTCCGCGGCGAGATCACGTCGGGCGTGGAGGAGTTCGACGTCGACGGGTGGAAGGGGATCGGCCCCGTCGTCTCGGGCAACCCGGCCCGCGATCAGCTGCAGCTGGGGGTCTACGGAGATCTCTTCGCGATCTGCCGGACGTACGTCGATGCCGGCAACATCCTGGATGTCGCCACCGGACGCATGCTCGCCGACATGGCCGATCGCACCTGCGATCTGTGGCGCAACCCCGATTCCGGCATGTGGGAGCTTCCCGAGATCCGGCACTACGTCTCGTCGAAGATGGGATGCTGGCAGGCGCTCAACGACGCCGCGTGGCTCGCCGAACGCGGGTCGATCCCCGGCAACTCCGACCGGTGGCGCGCCGAGCGCGAGCGCATCCGACAGTGGGTGGCCGAGTTCGGCTGGTCGGACGACGCCGGCAGCTACGTGATGTACCCGGGGTCCGCAGATCTCGACACCTCCGTGCTCCTGCACGCCGAGAGCGGTTTCGATCGGGGCGAGAGGATGTCGGCGACGATCGACGCGCTCACCGCGGCCCTGGGCGCCGGCGACGGACTGCTGTACCGGTACACCGGCATGGCGGATGAGGAGCACACGTTCGTCGCCTCGGCGTTCTGGCGGGCCGGCGCGCTCGCCTGCGTCGGCCGTCACGACGAGGCGCTCGCCGCGATGGATGCGCTCGTGGGCGCCGCCAACGACGTCGGCATCTACGCCGAGATGATCTCCGCCGACGACGGGGCGTTCTGGGGCAATCTCCCGCAGGCCCTCAGCCACCTCGCGCTCGTCAGCGCCGCGCTGACCATCCGTCAGCTCGTGTCGGAGGACGAGCTCGAGGGCCACTGACCCTCGGCTCGCGTCAGGCGGCGCGGGAGCCCAGCATCCGATCCGCCGTCCGCAATGACAGGGCCATCTGCGCCAGACACGGATTGGCCGACAGGGCGCTCGGGAAGGTCGAGTTGTCGCACACCCAGAGGTTCGGGATGTCGTGACTCCGGCCGTCGGCATCGACGACGCCGCGGGCCGGGGCGGAGCTCATCCGGCACGTGCCGAGGGTGTGCGCCGAACGGGCGAGCACACGGATGTCGCGGGCTCCCGCCGCCTCGAGGATGCCGGTGAGGGTACGGGACGCGTGGTCGTCGATGGCCTTCTCGTTCGGCCCCGGGGTGAACGTGACCTCGGCACGGGGCACACCGAACTCGTCGTGCTCGTCCGAGAGCACCAGCCGATTCCGCTCGGCGGGAAGGCACTCGGCATTGATCCCGACGCCGATCGAGAACTGCCACGCGTCGAGGGCCTCCATCAGCTCGCGGCCCCACAGGTCGCCGCCACGCACGAGCATCGTGGCGTGCGTCACCGGCATGACGCCGAGGCTCTGGATGAGATAGCCGCCGGCGAAATCGGCGTCGGCGGGTCGGATGAAGTCCTCGCTGATGAGGGAGGACGGATACCCGCGGTAGCCCCGGACCTGTGCATCGACCCGCCCCCACGCCTGCAGCGCGCCATGCGCGAGGAAATTGCGCCCCACCATCCCACTGGAATTCGAAAGCCCCGTGTGGAGGAGCAGGCGAGGCGTCTCGACCCCGCCTGCGGCCAGCACCAGCGTCGCGCACCGCTGACGCATCTCCCGCCCTTCGCGGGTGTACACCACCGCCACGACCCGGCCGGCACGGTCGAGCTCGATGCCGTGCACTGTGCTGTCGGGGCGTATCTCGGCGCCGGCTGCCACCGCCGCAGGCAGATAGGTGTTCGCCGTCGTCGCCTTGGCGTCGGTGCGATCGCCCTGGTGGATGCTGCCGAGGTTGAGGGTGCGCGAACGGCGGCCGTAGTGCGGCTGGTCGTGGTCGCGGGTGAGGATCGCCGCGGGGGCTGTGGCGCTGCGGATGCCCAGAGCATCGCACCCTTCGGCGACGAGCTCGGCGGGAGCGTTCCGCTCCGTGCCGGGCCAGTGGTACGTCCGCTCCTCGTCCCACGGGTAGGGGGTCGGGCCCGAGACGCCGATGGTGCGCTCGACCTCCTCGATGTAGCGGGTGAGCTCGCCATGGTCGATCGGCCAGTCCTCGCCCACGCCGAACTCGGTCCGCAGCGCCAGATCGCGCGCGTCGGGGCGCGGTGTGAACGCTCCCCAGTGGAGGGTGCCGCCGCCGACCCCGCGGCCGCTGTTGTTCGGCCCGAACGCGGTCGGGGCGTCACCGCCGCTGATCCGCTCCGACATCCAGTTCACGCGCCGACCCTCGACCTCGTCGGGGATCAGCCGGCCGGGGTCGAAGTTCGGGCCGGCCTCCAGCGCCACGACCCGGAGGCCCGCGGCGGCGAGGCGGGCCAGGAGCGGGCCGCCTCCGGCCCCGGTGCCCACCACCACCACGTCGACGGTCTCGTCGGTGGGGTAGGTGCGCATATGGGTGAGATTCATTCGTCGTCTTCCGGAGCGGGGGTGCCGAGGGTGTCGGGTTCCCAGGCTGCGCGGCGGTCGGCGCGCAGCTCGGAGAACCCGGGGTCTGAAGCGGTGATCGCGGTGATGAAACCGTCGAAGCCGAGGCGGGCGGCGGTGGCAGGATGCGACACCCACGCCTGCGCGAGGTCGGAACGGATGTCTTCGAACCACCGCCGGGTGGTCTCGTCGTCCCACGGGGAGCCGGTGAAACCGTTCCCGGCGATGAGGTCGGAGATGAGCTGATCCTGACTGGTGGTGTCTCCCGGCCAGACATCGGCGAGCGCGTCGAGTCCGAGCCGGTAGGCCTCGGCGTCGCGGGGCAGACCCGGTGGGCGCCAGCCGTCGCCTCGGCCGGCGGCGAGTTCGCGGTCGACGACGCGAGCGAGGTCGAACCGGTCGTCGAGGTCGCGCGGCATCAGGCGCGCTGCGATCGACCCGAGAAGGACCAGCTGCCCGCGCGAGAGTGCCCGCGGTTCGGCGTCGGGGTCGTCCGCGAGATGGCGGCGGGAGAGGATGCCGCGGGTCTCGGCATCGGTCCGATCGGAGGCGATGACACGTCCCCAGCTCTCGGGTACGCGGGTGGAGGCCGCCGAGACGGTGTCCCAGAGCCTTTCGATCGCCGCGGCGACCTCGGCCGGGCGCTCGAACAGCAGCAGATGGCCGGCTCCGGGCAACGACGTGACCGTCGCATTCGGCAGGGTGCGGGCGACCAGGCCCGGCTGGGCGTCGGCGCCGAGATCGCCGTCCTCCGCACCTGCGAGGACGACGGCGGGGAGGGCGGAGATGTCCAGGTCGGCGCTGACGTCTTCGCGGCTGCCCTCTTCGAGCCAGCGTCGCCAGGCCAGCGGCGACATCGCCCGCACCTGCGCGATCGCCGCCGTCTCGTCGGCGGGATCCAGCGGCGCGGCGACGTTGTCGGCCACGAACTCCCCTGCGTGCTCTTCGGCGATCGGCCCATCCGTCACCCACGAGAGCATCTGGTCTCGTTTTTCGGTGGCCATGGGCTCTGGAGTGGCCGGAGAGGGGGCGAGCAGGACGAGCCCCGCGAGCCCGAACAGGGGCGCGTCACCGCGGAGGACGCGGTCGGCGACGACGGCGGCGACCTTTCCTCCCATGCTGTGGCCGCAGAGGATCCACGGGCCACCGGTCGCCGTCTGCGCGATCGCCTCGATGACGCCGTCGGCGAGGGCGGAGACGCTGCCGTCCGCGGCATCCGCACGTCCGCCGTGCCCCGCCAGGTCGATGCCGACCACCGCGAGGCCGGGGGAGAGGTGCGTGACGAGGGGGACGGCGGCCTCGGCCGACAGCCCGAGCCCCGGCAGCACGTAGACCGTGCCTTCGGGTCTCACGGGGTGATCATCCCGCCGTTGACGTTCAGCGTCGCGCCCGAGACGTAGCTGGACTCCGCCGAGGCGAGGAACACATATGCGGGCGCCAGCTCGGCGGGCTGGCCGGAGCGCTGGTAGGTGTTCTCGTCGTCGAAGGCCTTCATCTGCTCGTCCGAGACGCCGTCCGAGACCTGCAGGGCGGTCCAGACCGGCCCGGGTGCGACGACGTTCACCCGGATTCCGCGCTCGGCGAGCTGCTGCGCGAGGCCCTTCGAGAGATTGTTGATGGCCGCCTTCGTCGCGGCGTAGTCGAGGCGGTCGGGGGCGGGCTTGTACGCCTCGAGGGAGGCGGTGTTGATGATGCTCGCGCCCGCGCGGAGGTGGGCGAGGGCTGCCTTCGTCAGCCAGAACGGCGCGAAGACGTTCGTGCGGAACGTCAGCTCGAACTGTTCGTCGCTGAGGTCTTCGACCCGGTCGACCGCGATCTGCCGTCCGGCATTGTTCACGAGGATGTCCAGGCCGCCGAGGGCCGAGACCGCCTCGTCGATGACCTCGCGACAGCGCGCGGCGTCCGCGATGTCGGCGATGATCGCATGGCCCCGCGCTCCGGCATCCGCGATCTGCTCCAGGATGTGTGCGGCATCCTCCGTCTCGTCGGGGAGGTGCACGATCGCGACATCGGCGCCCTCGCGGGCGAACGCGATCGCGACGGCGCCGCCGATCCCCGAGTCGCCGCCGGTGACCAGGGCCTTCCGGCCTGCAAGGCGCCCGGTGCCGCGGTAGGTCTCTTCACCCAGGTCGGGAACCGGCTGCATCCGCGCCTGCACCCCCGGCTCGGGCTGGTGCTGCAGCGGTGGCTCGACGCGGGAATAGCGCTTCACCGGGTCGTCGAAGGTGTACTGGTCCCGAGTGCTCATGCGGTCACGATATGTGGCACGAATGGATCCGGGCCGGGCTTGCGGAGCAGGCACTTTTCCGTCAGAGTGCGGGGCGCTCGTCGGCGGCCGCGCGTCACCGCGTCTGTGCCCTCCTCCGAAGGTCAGCGACTGAGCACGTCGATCTGCTCCCGCACGACCCGCGCCACCTCGACAGCGTTCGGAAGATCGGAGTGGACGCAGACGGTGTCGGGGGTGATCGTCCGAACCGCCCCCGACACCGTCGTGAAGATGCCTGACTCGACGGCATCGCGGGTGCGACGCCGCGCGACCTCGGGGTGGGTCGGCTTGGCGCGACGCTCGAGGACCAACCGCCCCTCGTCGTCGTAGTCGAGATCGACGTAGAACTCCGAGAAGAAGCGGACGCCGCTCTCGGCGGCGACGCTCTCGTGGGCGGTGCCGGCCAGGCCGTACACGCCCACCCCGTACTGCCGGGCGACCTCGCACACCCCGCGCATGAGGGCGGGATCCGCCATGGTCATCCCGAACAGCGCTCCGTGCGGCTTGATGTGATGAAGCTCGCCGTCACTCGCCTCGATGAAGGCCACCAGCGCGCCCACCTGGTAGCGGACGAGGTCGCGGACCTCGTCTTCGTCGAGCGCCATCGCCCGGCGGCCGAACCCGACGAGATCCGGAAGCCCCGGATGCGCGCCGATCGTCACCCCCCGTGCCATCGCAGCCCGAACGACCCGCTGCATCTCCCCGGGGTCACCCGCGTGCATTCCGCACGCGACGTTCACCGAGTCGACGATCTCGAGCAGAGCGTCGTCGTTGCCGAACGAATGCAGTCCCACCGCCTCGCCGAGGTCGGCATTCAGTGCGACGCGGCTCATACGTCCGAGACCGCCGCCCGCGGTGCGCGGCGGGCCCCGAGGGTCGCCTCGACGGCGGCCGCGATCCCGATCAGCGGACGCTCGGCGTAGGGCGGTGCCATGATCTCCAGCCCCACCGGCAGGTCGCCCGTGGTGTGACCGGCGGGCACGGTGATCGCGGGGAAGAGCAGCTGGGACGCGATGACGGTATTGGTGGGGTAGGTCAGGCACGTCCAACGGTCGCCGAGGACGTCGGCGTGGGTGGGGGCGGGGAGCTTGGCGTCGGGGAAGACGACGGCGTCGAGGTCGTGCTCGGCCATGACCCCGAGCACCTGGCGCTGGAATGCCGGCTGCGCCAGCACTCGCTGCAGGTACTCCTCATCGTCGGTGGGGTCGAGCGGGCCTGCGACGATCGCTTCGAGCAGGTCGAGCTTCTCGTGATAGTCGCCGCTGTCGACGATCGCCTGCATCGAGGCGACCGGCAGGGACGGACGGGCCTGGACGAAGGTGTTCATGTCGGCCTGCGACCGCGTCGTGTACAGCGACGTGAAGCCCACCTGTTCGTCGAGGCGGTCGATCTCGATGTCGATCAGCTCCGCACCGCCGGCCCGCAGTTCGGCCAGTGCCTTCTCGATCACCTCCAGCGCCGCTGCCCCATCGGGGTCGGTCGTATCGGGGAAGGCCTGGCGGAGGACGCCCAGCCGCGTGCCCGCGAACGTCCCCTCGGCTGCGGCGTCGGCGTACGTGCTCCCGCCCCCGTCGACGACCACCGCGCCGGTGTAGGAGTCTTCGGGGTCGTACCCGACCATCACATCCAGCAGAGCCGCGGCGTCTGCGACCGTCCGCGTCATCGGCCCCGAGGTGTCTTGCGGCGATACCAGCGACGACATCCCGGCCCGGCTGATCAGGCCCGGGGTCACCCGCACCCCCACCAGACCGCAGAACGACGCGGGCAGCCGGATGGAGCCGCCGGTGTCCTCGCCGATCCCGACGAGGGCGAGGTTCGCGGCGACCGCCGTGGCGGTGCCGCTGCTCGATCCGCCCGGATCGCGGGAGAGATCGTACGGGTTCTTCGTGATGCCGCTGCGCGACGAGGTCGAGAACCACGAGGTCGCGAAGTCGGGAAGGGTCGTCTTCGCCAGGATGATCGCCCCGGCATCGCGCAGCCGTGCGATCGCGGTCGCGTCCTTCTCAGGCAGGTAGTCGGCGGCGAGGATGTTGCCGAAGGACGTGGGGATGTCGGCGGTCTCGATCTGATCCTTCACGGCGACGGGCACCCCGTGGAGGGGGCCGACGAGCTCTCCAGTGCGGGCGAGTTCCGCATCCAGCCGATCGGCCTGTGCCAGGGCGTCCTGCGCCACGGAGATGACCGAGTTCAGAGCCGGTCCCGACCGGTCGAGCGCATCGATGCGATCGAGATAGGCCTGGACCAGCTCGCGCGCCGTGAACGTGCCGCGGCGGTAGGCGTCGTGAACGTCGGCGATGGTGAGTTCTTCGATGCGGGTGACGGGCATGGTTCCTCCTCGGTAGGGGTCAGGATGCCGGACGAGTCCGGCGCGGGAGCCGCACGGTGGCCAGCGCGGCGATGATGATGAGGCCTTTGATGATGTTCTGGTAGTACGGGTCGACGTCGAGCAGGTTGAAGCCGTTCTGCAGAGTCGCCAGGATGCCGACTCCCACGGCCGTGCGCCACACCGCGCCGCGACCGCCGGCCAGCGAGGTGCCGCCCACGATCACGACGGTCAGCACGTCGAAGACGAGGTTGGCGCCCATGCTCGCCTGCGCCGAGCTCAACTGCGAGGCGCTGACGACACCGGCGAGGCCGGCGCACACGCCCGACACCGTGTAGGCCGAGCCCACGACCAGCGAGGTGCGGATGCCCGAAAGGCGGCTCGCCTCGAGGTTGCCGCCCACGGCGTAGATGCTCTGTCCGTAGGCGGTGTAGGCGAGCACGAGTCCGCCGACGACCATCAGGACGATCGCGAGCATGCCGGAGTACGGGATGCCGGCGAGTCGACCTGCGCCGAGGATTCCGAAGTCGGCGAACCCGACGACGAAGGGACGGTTGCCGGTGAGGACGAGGGCGACGCCGCCGAGGACCAGCGACGAACCGAGTGTGGCGATGAACGGGTTGACCCGCAGCACGGTCACCACGACGCCGTTGAGCGCGCCGGCGAGCGCGCCGACCAGGACCGCGACGCTGAAGGCCACGAGCGGCGCCTGGGTCTGGCCGAGCCCTGCCGCGACGACGGCGCCGAGGGCGAAGATCGCTCCGACCGACAGGTCGAACCCGCCGGTGATGACCACGTACGTCATGCCCACACCCATGATCGCGACCGGTGCCCACTGACTGAGCACGTTCATGAGGTTGCCCGGGGCGAGGAACGCCGGCTCGGCGATCGCCACGATCGCCACGAGTGCGACCAGGGCGATCACGACGCCGGAGGAGCGCAGACGTGCGCGGACGTCGGCAGGAGTGGGCGTGGCGCTTCCGGGGGTGCGCGAGGGGGCGAGGGTCATGCCGCAGCCTTTCGCTGAGCGCCGGTGAAGGCATGGGTGAGGATGTCGTGCACCGCCGCGCCCGCGCTCAGCTCGGCGACGGCTCGGCCCTGCGACAGCACGAGGATCCGGTCGGAGTGGCGGGCGATCTCCTCCAGTTCACTGCTCACCCACGCCACGGCCATCCCCTCGTCGGCGAGGGTCCGCAGCATCCGGAACACCTGCGCTTTCGCGCCGACATCGATCCCGCGGGTGGGTTCGTCCAAGAGCAGCAGGCGCGGTGATCGGCTGATCTGACGTGCGAGAAGCACCTTCTGCTGGTTGCCGCCGGAGAGCGTGCCGACGGGGACGGCGAGGCGCTGCTCGGGCAGCGCGACCCGGGCGGTGAAGCGGCGCGACCAGCGCAGCAGACCACGCCGGGTGACGATCCCGCCCGCCGCGGCGCGACGGAACGCGCCGAGGGCGACGTTCCAGCTCGAGGGACGCTCGAGCACCAGGCCCTGTACCTTGCGATCCTCGGGGGCGAGGGTGATACCGAGTCGCTGGGCACGGCGCGGGGTCGACGGCCAGCGGACGGCTCTTCCGGCCACCTCCAGGGTTCCGGTGCGAGCGCGGTCCGCGCCGGCGAGAGTGCGCAGGAGGCGGCTTCGCCCCGATCCCACGAGACCCGCGATGCCGACGATCTCCCCGGCTCTCAGCTCGAGATGCGGCAGGTCGACGCCGGGCGCGCGGAGTCCTTCGACGCGGAGGGCGACCTGGCCGGGCGGACGGGCGGGCGCATCGGCGGCATCCAGATCCACGGCGCCGATCATCGCGGCGACGAGAGCATCGGCGGTCCACGCCGCCGAACCACGGGTCTCGACGACCCGTCCTGCCCGCATCACCGACACGTCGTCGCAGACGTCGAGGACGGCGTCGAGGTCGTGGGACACGTAGATCACTGTCACGCCTTTGCCGCGGAGGTCGCGGATGACGCCGTGCAGGCGGGCGATGTCGGCGGGACCGAGGGATGCCGTCGGCTCGTCCATGATCACCAGGCGCCGATCTCGCGCGAGGGCGCGCATGATCTCCAAGAGCTGCTGCTGGGACGTCGAGAGATCTCCGGCTCGGGCGGAGGCGTCGATCTCGACGCCGAGCCGCATGCACAGATCGGCGAAGCGTCGGCGAGCGCCGCGGCGGTCGAGAACGGGGCCGCGCCGTGGCGGCGCACCCAGGAAGACATTGTCCGCCGCGGTGAGCCCGGGAACGATGGTGAGTTCCTGGTAGATCATCGCCACTCCGGCGTCGGCGGCGGCGTGCACGTCGGGACGGACCGCCACGGTGTCGACACGAACCCGGCCCTCATCCGGCGCGATTGCTCCGGCGACCACCTTCATCAGGGTGGACTTGCCGGCGCCGTTCTCGCCCACCAGACCGTGGACGCTTCCGGCGGCCACCGTGAGGTCGACCGCGTCGAGCGCGGTCACCCCGGGGTAGACCTTGCGGACGCCTCGGATCTCGAGGGCCGCGGCGGATGAGGGCCGTGTCATGACTGAGTGCTCCTTGAGGTGCCGGGGGGATTCCGTCGGGAACTGCACTCAGTACTCGGGGGTGAAATCGGCCGCGTTCTCGGCGGTGATGAAGATCTCACCCGGCCCGTCCACGACGACGGGGGCGTCGCCGAGGAAGGTGAAGCCGGGGGTGGACTCCCCGGTCGCGATGGCGCGAGCCAGCTGGACGAAGCCGTACGCCGACTCCTCATAGGGAAGGAGGACGCTCGTTCCGCTCCACACGCCCTCGGCGACCTTTGCGACGCCGTCGGCGGTGCCGCCGACGCTGTAGATGCGCACGTCCACACCGGGGGTCTTCCCGGCCGCGACGACGGCCTGCTCGACGCCGCGGGTCATGTCGTCCCAGGACGACACCACGATCTCGACGTCGGGGTTGGCGGCGAGGGCGTCCTGCACGACCGTGAGTGCGACGGCGGGATCGAAGTTCCCCGGCTGGTCGGAGACGACGGAGACGTTCGGATACGCCTCCGCCGCCGCCGCGATGGCGTTCTCCCACCGGGTGAACAGGTCGCTGCCCACGAAGCCTCCCACCGCAACCGCCTCGCACTCGCCCTCGCAACTGGCGAAGGCGTTCTCGACGTGCTGGCGGAAGAACGACTCGGACTGCATCGCCACGAACCCGACGCTGCCCTCCGTGTAGTCGGGGTTTCCGCACATCGGGCTGTTGATGGTGGCGACGGGCTTGCCGGTCTGCTGCAGCAGCTCGAAGTCCGAGCATCCGGAGGTGGAGGTGACAGGCGAGAAGAGGTAGCCGTCGAAGCCGCGCTGGATGGCATCCTGCACCTGCGACAGCTGGGTGGCGGGATCGAAGGCGGCATCGAAGACGACCAGTTCGGCGTTCGCGGCGTCAGCCATCTCCTGCGCGCCCGCGAGGCGCGTCTGGCAGTAGGCGTTCGCCGCGACGCACTCCGACAGGTAGGCGATACGAGCCCCCTCCAGATCGGGGAGCCCCGCCTCGAGGTAGTCGACGGTGGCCGTCATGGCATCGGCATCGGCGGTCGCGGTCATCGGAGGGGCGGTAGTGTCGGCGCTGGGATCGGCGGCGGGGGAGGGTGCGGTGCATGCGGTCAGGGCCAGGGCGGCCGTGGCGACCATGGCCGCGGCGAGGGTACGGCTCTTCATGGTTTCTCCTTGCGAGGGACGACATCGTCGGGCGGAACGTCATTGTCCAACATTGAACATACGAATTATTACTTCGAGATACCCTGCGTGTAAACCATGTGTTTCGATGGGGAGGAAACCGAGGGAGCGGAATGGGAACCTTCACGCCGCAGCCGCTGGGCCGCAAGGACGCCTCCGGGCAGATCGCTCGCCAGCTGCGCGCGGCGATCTCCAGCGGCGTCTGGTCGCCCGGTGAGCGTCTTCCGTCAGAGGGGGAGCTCGCCGAGGCTTTCGACGTCGCCCGGGCGACCGCCCGAGAGGGCTTGAAACTGCTGTCTGCCACGGGCCTGGTGGTCTCCAGCCGCGGCAGCAACGGGGGAACGTTCGTTTCGGTCCCCGACTCGGAGGAGGTCGCCGAGCAGCTCGCCGACGCCATTCAGCTCTGGTACCGCGCCGGAAACGTGTCGGTGCGCGACGTCGACGAAGCGCGCTGGGTTCTGGAGATGCACTGCGTCGAGCTCGCGGCCCTCCGCCGCGACGACACTGACCTCGCCGCCATTCGCGAGCCGGTCGAGGCGGGGAAGGATCTCAGCCTGTCGATGCCCGACTGGCTCGATCTGGATCTGACATTCCACACCGCCATCACGCGCGCGGCGCGCAACCGCATCCTGGAGTTGGCGATGACCTCGGTCCATCTCGCGCGTCCCGCCACGAATTCCGTCTTCGTCGACCAGCTCGATCGTGAGCGGGTCACGCGGCAGCACGAGGACATCTACCTCGCCATCGCCGCAAGCGATCCCGACGGTGCTCGTGCCGCGTTCCAGCGGCATGTGGAGTATCTCGATGAAACCCGTCGAGCGGCTCTGAAGGAGACGAGCCCCGACACCGTGCTGGTCTCCACGCTGCCGCCGATGCGGCACCATCGCGACTAGGAGACGCCGGCGTCAGCGGAAGGAGTCGGGTCCGCCCCATCCGCCCACCCAGGCCTCGATCCGAGGATCGTCGCGCACCGGGAACACTCCGGATGCGACGACGGATGCGACGCGGAAGGCGGATTCGGTGCCCCACCGTTCGGCGCGCTTGGTCGCGCGGCGCGAGCGGAGCGCGCCGAGGTGTGTGCCTGTGTCGTCGGTGAGGCGGAGCGTTCCGACGTCTCCGGTGCCCAGCCGATCGACGAGATCGATGAGCCGGGCAGGGTCGGTGATGACGAATGGCCGGTCGACGCGGAGGGCCACCCGAGCATCGGGGAGGGCTCCCCACGACACCCGGGGGTCGGGAAGGGGCGAATCGACCCCGTCGTCGAGCACCACCCGTGCCCGGGGGAAGGCCGCGAGCACGGAGTCGACCGTGAGGAAGAGCGCCGCCGCGGGAGGAGAGCCCGCGACGTGCACGACGAGGTCGGGCGCGGTCGGCAATAGGCCGCGCGGCGCGGAGCCGCGGACGGGGATGTCGCGGGCGAGGCGGATCGACTGCGCGTTGGCACGCGGGATGTCCGAGCCGTCGCGCTCGGACCACTCCGGGCCGTCGTGCCATGCGACGGCGTCGGGCACGTGGGCGAAGACGGCGCCCGCCTGCCAGGCGCGGTGTGCGAACTCCCAGTCCTCGCCGCCGTACGCGGTGAACGACTCGTCGAAGCCGTCGACGTCGTCGTACAGGCGCCGCGAGCAGGCCATGACGGCGCCGATGATGAAGCGATACGACCGGTCGTCGGCGTCGAGCAGGTTGCGGGTCTGCGCATACGCGTCGCGGAGCCAGGTGGGCTCGGCCAGTTCTCGCTCGGCGGCCGCTTCGGGAAGGGGAGCGTCGCGGCGCAGGGCGCCGAAGTCGGCGTGGCGTCGCCGGCCCACCGTGACGGCCTCGGGGAGGAGCGCCGGCAGCCGGGTCAGTCGACGGACGTACGCAGGCTCGGGTGCCGTATCGGCGTCGAGGAAACACAGCACATCGCCCGAGCTGGCGCGCACGCCGAGGTTGCGCACGGCGGAGAGACGGAAGCCGCGGTCCTCCTGCCGCACGAGCCTGACACCGGAGGGAACCGCGACCTCTCCGGGGCTGCCGTCGTCGGCGACGATGATCTCGATGAGGTCGGCGGGGTAATCCTGCACATCCAGCGCGTGGAGGGTGCGGGCGAGTTCGGCGGGCTGGTCGAAGTGGGCGACGATCACCGAGACCCGGGGGAGCGGCTCGGGGGTGACGCCGTCGAGGGAGTCCCAGCAGTTCCCGACGATCCACGGTTCGCGGGCCGTCATGGCAGATCGTCCCACCAGGAGAGGTACGCGTCGGCGACCTCGGCGAGGGAGAACGGCACCGTGCTCAGACCGTGTCGGGTGGACTCCGGGTCGCCGGCCGCGACGCGGAGGGCGGTCGCGAGGTCCGCGGGGTCGGCGGTGTGCAGCGTTCCCGGGCGCAGCCGCGCCATCTCGTCGACGTAGCGGTTCCGCTCGGCGACGGGGCGCCGGCCCCACCCGATCCAGGTGGCGAGCGAGCCCGAGGCCGAGACGTGGCGATGCGCGACCACGGGCACCGAGACGGTGCGACCGCGTCGGGCGAGCTCGGCGTCATCGAGCCATCCGGTCACCTCCACCTCGACGCCGAGCGCGTGCGCGCGGCGGACGAAGGTCTCGAGATCGGCGGCGTGGCCGTCGGAGGCCCGGCCGAGCACCGTCATCCGTGGCAGGCCCGCCTGCGCCGCCGCCAGGGCCACCTCGTCGTGACCCTTGCCCGGGTAGAAGAAGCCGAGAACCCCGACGGTGCCGTCGAGGGGACCCGCGCCGGTGCTGCCGGCGATATCGACGGGAAGGGGGATGCTGGTGACCGACCTCGCGCGGATGTCCGCCTCGCCCAGCAGCGCGAGCTCGTGATCGCTGTTGACCGCGACGGCGCGGGCGGCGGCCGCGACGGCGGCGTAGGCGGCCTGCCGACGCGGGAGGTTCCGCGGTCCGTCCGATGGCTGGGGCACGTCGTGCAGCGTGACGGTGACGGGTCGCCGCCGGGCGAGGGCGGTGACGCGTTCGGCCGCGGACTCGGGCGATTCTCCCCACAGGCGATCGGTGAACTGCACATGGACGGGCGTGCCCGCCTCGACGCCCGGTTCGTGGGCCACGTCGATCACTCGCACGCCCAGGCGTTGCGCCGCGATCGTCCCAGCGAGCTGCCGGCCGTACACGGCGACCCCGTGCGTGCCTTCGTGCGTGACGAGGGACGGCGCAGCGATCATGACCGCCACCGGGCGAGGAGGGGCGCGAGGCGCGTGAGCGCTGCATCGACGAAGGCCGGGTGGGCGGCATACCAGCGTCGATGGGCCTCGCGCACGTCGGCGTCGTCGACCGGTCGGCCCTCCACCAGCCAGTGGGTGCGCGGGGGCTCCGTAAGCGACCAGGCCTCGACGACCTCGGGGATGAGGGGGCTCCGGACCGATGCGAGGAGCGGACGCCCCGGATCGTGCACCGGTCCGTCGAGGCCGAGCGCCTCGAGCACGCGCGCACCGAGGGGCAGCCAGATCGCGTTGCCGGGGTGGTTCACCGTGCGGGCGTGCTCTGCGGTGAGATCGCCGTTTCGACCTGTGCCGTACAGGTCCGAGACCGGCACGTCGATGTGCTGCTCACGGGCGCGGAGCTCGCCGAGCGAGTCTTGCGCGACCCTGCGGACGTCGCCGGGTTCCAGCGCGGTTCGCGTGGCGATCCCGCCCGCCTCTGCCAGGGTGCGGACGTCGTGGTAGGCCACGATCGGCGGGTCTTCGTCCACGCCCGGCACCCGGATCGCGGCCTGGAACGGCTGGAGCCCCGCGAAGCGGACCGACGGCACGGTCAGCACGGCGCCCTCCGTCGCGGCCGCGAGCTGTCGGGTGCCCAGGGGGAGGCCACGGTAATCGGGTCGGATCGGCTGGGTCACCACGTACGCCGCATCCGTGATGATCTCGTGGAGTCTCGCGGCCTCGTCGGCGGTCATCTCGTGCACCGGAGGCACGCGGAGGAAGCGCCGATCCGGGGCATCCAGCACGATCCGCAGGGATTCGGCCTGGCAGTTGCCGACGACGACCCCGTACCGATCGGGCACAGGAGACAGCCCGAAGAACTCGGCGTAGTGCTGCTGCCGCGTTATCACCGAAGGGTCGCCCGGCGCAACGGCGGCGGGCACATTCGGGGCACCGTTCATGATGTGAACGTAGCTTGTCGATGACGTCGTCCCTCCCTCGCCCGTATCCATTGCGACGTCTGCGCGGATCTGGTACCGCGGAGCGCTCGACGGGCGGAGGGAGAGAAGAAATACGCACCGACACCGGCCTCGTCCGCATCGCCTCGATCCCTGCCGCGCATCCCTACGTGGACGCGATCACCGACCGCCGTTTCGTGGAAGTCCTGCCCGATCCGCCCGTCCCCGGCGCTCCCGACGGCCAGTGGTGGCCGCCCGTCGCTCTGACGACGGGGTGGCTGCGAGCCAACGCCGACCACCTCGACGCGCTGCACGTCCACTTCGGACTCGAGTCGTTCTCGCCCGCGGAACTCCGAGCGGCGCTCGCCACCGCTCGTGACCTCCGCCTTCCGGTCATCTACACCGTGCACGACCTGGAGAATCCGCAGCTCCTCGACCAGACCGGCTACGTCGACCTGCTCGACGTGATCATCCCCGCCGCGGACCACCTCACCACTCTCACCGCCGGCGCCGACGCAGAGGTCGGGCATCGCTGGGGCCGCGAATGCGCGGTGATCCCCCACCCCTTGCTGGCCGGCGACGGCGGAGACGCGCGCACGCCCGCCCCGCGCAGCGAGGAGGTGCGCGTCGGGATGCACCTGCGCGACCTCCGGCCGAACATCGACGCTGCGGGCGCCGTGCGTGCTGCGGCGGCGGCCGCCGACCTGTTCGAGGGCGACGAGACGCCCGTGATCATCGAGATCCTCATGAACGAACGGGTGCGCGACGCCGAGCTCGCCGTGCGTCTCAAGACGCTCGCCGCGCAGCACCCGTCCGTGCACCTGCGACGCACGGCTCGCATGACGGATGTCGACGTCGAGGCGTGGCTCGCCGAGCTCGACCTGTTCGTCGTGCCGTATCGCCACGGGACGCACTCGGGGTGGGCGGAACTGTGCTTCGACCTCGGGGTGCCCGTCGCGGGCACCGCGGTGGGTCACATCGCCTCGCAGCATCCATCGTCCTTCTCGATCATCGACCTCGACGACCCCGCGACGCTGGCCGCGGCGATCCGTCGTGCTCGGGTCTCCCGACAGGCGGCGGACGAGCCGGCCGTGCGCGACGCCCGTCGCCGGGCGCGCCTGCGCGAGCGCGACGAGGTGCGGGCCGCGCACCTCGCGCTCTACCGGCGCGCGATCGACGAAGGTGCGCGGCGTCGTCCTGCCGAGGAGGGGCGGCGATGAGCGGGGTCGAGCGACTGCGGATCCTGGTGGTCGCGCCGGAACGGCACGCGCTTCGCCAGCCGCACGCAGGCGGCCTGGAGGCGGTGGTCTGGAATCGCGTGCGGTGGCTGCGGCGGCAGGGACACGCGGTGTTCCTGTGCGCGGCCGATGGTTCGGACTTCCTCGGGGCGCACCCGGAGCTGCGGCTTCCGAGCCCGCGCTGGAACCGGCCCGAGGACGCCTCCGACTCGCTGAGCCCGCGAGGGCACGAGCAGCGGATGGGTGAGGCGTTCCACCGGGTGCGGCATCTGCTCGCGACCGGCGTGCTGCCGGTCGATGTCGTCGACAACCACAGCCTTCACCCCGATCCGATCCTCTGGAGCCGCGACCTCGGGCTGCCGGTGGTGACGACGTTGCACACGCCGCCGCTGCCGGGAATGGTCGAGGCTTCCCACCGCCTGTCCGGCCGGGAGCCTCACCGTTTCCTCGCCGTGAGTCAGTTCACCGCCCGGGCGTGGTCGCAGGCCGGCGTCGACTCGTTCGTCTTCGCCAACGGCGTCGACGCCGACCAGTGGCGCCTCGGTCCGGGCGGGCGGGACTGGGTGTGGTTCGGGCGGATCGTTCCCGAGAAGGCGCCGCACCTGGCGATCCGCGCGGCCCTGCGGGCCGGGGCTCACCTGCGGATCGCCGGCCGGATCGGCGACGTGACCTATTTCACCAGGGAGATCGAACCCCTCCTCGGCGGGGGCATCGACTACCTCGGCCCGATGAGCCTCCCCGCACTGAGCGCGGTGATCGGCGCCTCGGCCGTCGCCCTCGTGACCCCCGTGTGGGACGAGCCGTTCGGGCTCGTCGCCGCTGAAACGCTCATGACCGGTACCCCGGTCGCCGCTTTCGACTCCGGCGGAATCGGCGAGGTCCTCGCCGGCATGCCCGCCACGGCCGTCGTGCCGGCCGGCGACGTCGGCGCGCTCGCGCGCGCCGCCGCAGGCCTCGCCGGGCTCTCGCGATGGGGTCTTCCTCGCGGCGGCATCCGGGATGCCGCAGCGGCGCGCTACTCGCTGGAGCAGCGCCATCGCGAGATCGAGCGGGTGCTGTCGGTCGCCGCATCCGGTTCGGGGGTTCCTGCGCTCGCCTCGGCGGATGTCGTGGGCACGGCGGTCGGGGCGTGATCGGCTGGTACGTCCATCACCACGGCTGGGGGCACGCCACCCGTCTCCGGGCGATCGTTCCGCACCTCGACGACGAGGTCACCGTGTTCTCCTCGCTGCCCGAGCCGATCGGCCTCCCCGCCGGCGCGCGATGGATGAGGCTCCCCTCCGATGCCGACGACATCATCGGCGTGGACGGCGCTCGGCGCCCTGCGCGACACTTCGGTGACGAGACCGCGCGCGGATCGCTGCACTGGGCGCCGATCGCGCACCCCGGGCACCGCGCACGGCTCGCGGTCATCGCCGACTGGGCCGCCGCGGGCGAGGTGTCGGCCTTCGTCGTCGACGTGAGTGCCGAGGTCTCGGCGTTCGTGCGGCTGCTCGGGATCCCGACCGTGGTGGTGGCCCAGCCGGGCCGCCGAACGGATCGTCCGCACCGGATGGCGTACGAGATGGCCGACTGCATCCTCGCACCGTGGGCGGCCGGCACGATCCCGGCCGAAGGCCTGGCAGGCTTCGACGATCGCGTCCGACGTGTCGGCGGGGTGTCGCGGTACGACGGGCGGGGAGCGGGCCACGCGAGCGGCCGACAGGTGCTGTTCCTGGGGCGGACCGTGGATGATGTCGTCCTGCGTCGGGCGATCGCCCTCCTCCGCGCCGACGGGTGGAGCGTCGAGACGGCCGGGACCGGGGATGGTGATCGCATCGACGACGTCTGGCCGATGATCGCCCGCGCGCAGGTGGTCGTGAGCGCTGCCGGGCAGAACAGTGTCGCCGATCTCGCCGCCGCGAATGCGCGCGCGGTCGTTGTGCCGCAGGAGCGGCCCTTCGACGAGCAGGGCGAGACCGCGCGCGTCCTCGCCGCCGGCGGATGGGCGGAGGTCGCACCGCCATCGGTCGATCCCGAACAACTCGTCGGGCTGGTGACGCGCGCCTCCGATCGCACGCCGGACTGGAGCGGCTGGCAGGTGCGAGGGGCGGCCGCGCGTGCGGCCGCCGTCATCGGCGAGGTGCGCGTGTGACCGGGCGCGTGGCGGTCATCACCGCGTGGTCGCGCGACCGCGAGGACCATCTGCTCCGCCAACGGCGCTTCCTTTCGAGCGTCTCGGCTCCGGGGACGGAGATCCTCCGCGTCGACGTCGGGCTGGACGCCGATCCCGCGGCGACGCCGCCGGGCGTCGTCGCCGGGCACGTGGCGCCCGGACCCCACGGCGTGCGCGTGGGCGCCGCGCGGAACGAGGGTGCGCGGATCGCGCTCGACCACGGCGCAGAGGTGCTGGTGTTCCTCGACGTCGACTGCCTGCCGGGCCCCGAGCTTCTTCGGCGGTACGTCGAGGTGCTCCGCGGCCATCCGTCCGACATCGCCTGCGGACCGGTCACCTATCTCGCGAGCGTCGAACGCCCCGGCCGGCCCGACCAGCTCGATGCGATGACCCGGCCCCATCCGGCGCGGCCGAGCCCCGCCCCCGGGGAGAGCCGGCCGGGGTCGAGCACGGAATACGACCTCTTCTGGTCGCTCTCCTTCGCCGTCACGGCCGACACCTGGCGTCGCCTCGGCGGATTCGACGAGGCCTACGAGGGCTACGGGGCCGAGGACACAGATTTCGCCCGGCGCGCGCGGGCCTCGGGCGTCGGCCTGAGATGGGTCGGCGGGGCACACGCCTACCACCAGTGGCATCCGGCGGGCTCACCGCCCTGGCATCATCTGGACGACATCCTGCGCAACGGCGCGCTGTTCGCGCGTGCCTGGGGCGAGTGGCCCATGAGGGGCTGGATCGATGCGTTCGTCGCGGCGGGTGCGGTCGAGGAGCACGCGGGCGGGTTCCGCCGCGCGGCGGTCTGAGGGATCAGGAGAGGCGGGTCACCAGATGGTGCCGCCGCCGATGGAGATGCCGCCCCACGTGAGCAGGACGAAGATCGCCGCGAAGACCACCGGGGCGATGCCCTTGCCGCTGCGTGCCAGGCCCTTCAGCAGGGCGATCACGACCAGGACGGCCGCGACGAGAGACAGACCCCCGCCGAGGATGAGTCCGATGAACAGCGGGATCGGCATGAGGACGAGGCCGGCGAGCCCGACCCAGAAGGCGGCCCAGGCGGTGGGGTTGCGGGTGCGTGCGGCGGCGTTCGACATGCCTCGATACTGTCAGAGCCGGGCCGCCGATGCGCCGAGGCCGCGATCTCGAGGGGGAACCGTGAGCGGAGCGCCGTGGCTGCCGCGTCCCTGACTCCTCCATCTCGGGCGAGATCCGAGGATTCGGGGGGCGCATCACCGACCGCCGGCCCGTTCTGCAGGAGTTCGGGACCGCCGCCGATCGGGACGGCCGAGGCGCGGCATCGGCGATCGCCGCTAGCGTGAGGGCGGCGGCGCCAGGCAGGGGTCCTGAGGTCGGCGAACGGGGGAGATGACGATGACACAGGTGGGACCGGAGCCGGCGACGCTTCCTCCCGTCACCGGCTACACCGTGGGCGACTACCTCCTCGACCGGCTCGCAGGCGCCGGCATCCGGCACCTCTTCGGCGTTCCCGGCGACTTCACCCTGTCGTTCCTCGATCACGTGCAGGCCCACCCCGACGTCGAGTGGGTGGGTTGCGCGAACGAACTGGGCGCCGGGTGCGCCGCCGACGGCTACGCACGACTGCACGGGCTGGGGGCGCTCTGCACCACCTTCGGCGTCGGCGAGCTGTCCGCGATCGCGGCCCTCGCGGGCAGCCGCGCCGAGCACGTCCCGGTCGTGCACGTGGTGGGGGCGCCGACGACGGCCACCCAGGCGGCGGGGCGCGCGACGCATCACACGCTCGGCGACGGCGACTTCGGCCACTTCGCACGCATGACGGCGGAGGTCGCGGCAGCCCACGCCACGGTCACCGCGCGTGGATACGCCGACGAGATCGATCGTGTGATCACCGAGGCCCGAGATCGTCGCCTCCCCGGCTACCTCGTGCTGCCGGCCGACGTCGCGGCGGCACCCGCCTCTCCTCCGGCGGGGTCGCTCCCGGAGCATCCCGGGGTCACCGACGCCGGCGTGGCGGCGGACTTCCGTGCCCGCCTGATCGAGCGGATGACGCAGGCGTCGACCGTGACGCTCCTCGCCGACATCCTCGTCTCCCGACTCGGAGCCGAGCAGCACCTCCACCGGGTGACCGCCCTCGGTGTGCCGCACGCGACGCTCCTGTGGGGGCGTCGCGTCGTCGACGAATCGGCGCCCGCCTACCTCGGCTCCTACCTGGGGGCCTCCAGTGACGAGCACGTGCGCACCGCCGTCGAGGACGCCGATCTGCTCGTCATGGCCGGTGTGCAGTTCACCGACCTGACCAGCGGCTTCTTCTCGCAGCGCATCGACCCCGCACGCGCAGTCGAGATCGGCGGCGAGGCGGTCTCGTGGGACGGCCGCCTCTTCTCGCCGCTGGCGATGACCGACGCGCTGGACATCGTGGCCGAGGTCCTCATCGAGACGGGCGCGGGCGGGCGCGCAGTGGCGACGGCCCCGACGGCACCCGGCGCAGCGGCCGCGGACGAAGCAGACAGCCCTCTCGGTCAGGACGCCCTGTGGCGTGAGGTCGCCGACTTCCTCCGACCCGGCGATATCGTCTTCGCCGATCAGGGCACCTCGTTCTACGGCATGGCCGATCATCGGCTGCCGGGCGGGGTCACCTTCGTCGGTCAGCCTCTCTGGGCCTCGATCGGATACACCCTGCCCGCCGTCCTGGGGGCGGCGCTCGCCGCCCCCGATCGACGCCCCGTGCTCCTCATCGGCGACGGCGCCGCCCAGATGACCGTCGCGGAGCTCGGCACCCTCCTGCGTCGCGGCATCCCCGCCGTGGTGGTCGTCGTCGACAACGCCGGGTACACGGTCGAGCGTGTCATCCACGGTCCGAACGCCGCCTACAACGACATCGGCAGGTGGGACTGGGTGATGCTGATGAGGGCGATGGATGCCACAGGGTCGGCGAGCGGCATCCGTGTCGCCACGGCGGCGGGGTTGCGGGCCGCGCTCTCCGAGGCGCGCGAGTCCTCGTCGCTGACGCTGATCCAGGCGGTCGTGCCGCCGCAGGACGTGCCACCGGTGCTCCGGACGATCGCGGCCGCGGCGGCGGCCGCGAACCGGCCGAAGAGCTGATCGATCGCGTGGGGTCGCGGGCACCGCCCCTCGCCACGGCAGACTGGCGGCGGAGCGACCAGGGGAGGCGGCGATGGCCGGGAAAGAGACGCACGAGAGTGCGGGCCCGACGAAGTCCGCCGCGAGACGCCCGCGCGTTCCCGTCTCTGCGGAGCGGCTGAAGGCCTTCACCGACGCCGTCGTCGCCATCGCGATGACGCTGCTGATCCTGCCCCTGATCAACACGATCGGCGATGCGTCAGAAGAGGGGCAGTCCACGGCTGACTGGATCGGCGCGAACCTGGACTCGATCACGCTCTTCGCGCTGAGCTTCGTGCTGATCGCCACCTTCTGGATGAGTCACCACCGCCTGTTCGCCCTCGTCGAGCATGTGACCGACCCGTTGCTGTGGATCACGGTGGCGTGGATGCTGACGATCGCGTGGCTCCCCGTCGCCACCGCCCTCACGGGGCAGACCCGTCGAGACGCCCTGCAGCTCGTCGTCTACATCGGCACGATGGCGCTGACGTGCCTCACCCTCGCAGGCGCCCGCCTCTACCTGCGGGCCCACCCCGAGCTCCATCGCATCCCTGAGATCGGCATGCGGCGGGGGCTGCTCGCCGACCTGTTGACGACCGGGATGTTCGTCGTCGCACTCGTGATCGGTATCGCGCTTCCCGAGATCGGCTATTCGGCGCTCTTCCTCATGATCCTCGTCGGCCCGCTGCACACACTCTGTGCGCGAGCGCTCGGGCTCGTCGACGCGGCATCGGCGCCCGACCGGCGCTGATGAGCGCGGCGAGTCACAGGGTCGGCGTCTGCGCCACCGACAGACGCCGCAGCGCGGCGATCGCGTCGCGGGTGACCTCGCCGGGATCGCCCTCGACCGACACGGCGGCGCCGCGCTCATCGGCCTGAAGCGGCTCGAGGGTCTGCAGCTGCGACTCCAGGAGCGCCGGCGGCATGAAATGCCCCGCCCGGTGGCTCAGCCGCTCCGCGACCCGGCCACGGGTGCCGATGAGGTGGATGAAGGCGACGTCGGGTCGCTGGGCGCGCAGGGCATCGCGGTAGACACGCTTGAGCGCCGAGCAGGCGATGACCGTGGCCGGCTGGTCGGCGTCGGCCAGCCGCGCGGCGACGCGCGCGAGCCACGGCCACCGGTCGTCGTCGGTGAGCGGCTCGCCCCGCGCCATCTTCTCCCGCGCCTCGTCGGAGTGCAGGTCGTCGGCGTCGACGAAGGGGACGTTGAGCGCTGCGGCGAGGGCGATCCCGACGGTCGTCTTCCCGGCGCCCGAGACGCCCATGACGACGACGGGGGAGTGAAGGGCGTCGGTCACCAGTCGTGCACCGTCCCGTCGAGCAATCGGTTGTAGGGCAGGTATGCCTGCTCGTAAGGGTACTTGCCCGCTTCGTCGACGTTGAGTTCCACGCCGAGTCCGGGCTGATCGCCGGGGTGCAGGTATCCGTCCGTCCAGGTGAACGACTGCTCGAACACCTGATCGGTCTTGGCGCCGTGCCGCATGTACTCCTGGATGCCGAAGTTGTGGATCGCGAGACCCAGATGCATGGCCGCGGCCATGCCGACGGGGGAGATGTCGGTGGGGCCGTGCATGCCAGACTTGATCTGATACATCGCGGCGTACTCCAACGTCTTCTTCAACGCCGTGATGCCACCCATGTGGGTCACCGCTCCGCGGACGTAGTCGATGAGCTGGTCGCGGATGATGTCTTTGAAGTCCCAGATCGTGTTGAAGATCTCACCGATCGCCAGCGGCGTGGTCGTGTGCTGTCGCACCAGACGCAGCGCCTCCTGGTTCTCCGCCGGTGTGCAGTCCTCGAGCCAGAAGAGGTCGTAGGGCTCGAGGTCCTTACCCAGGCGCGCGGCCTGGATCGGGGTCATCCGGTGGTGTCCGTCGTGGAGCAGCGGGATGTCGGGACCGAACTCGTTGCGCACCGCCTCGAACACGCCGGGGAGGTGGGTGAGGTACGCACGGGTGTCCCAGTCCTCTTCGACCGGCTTCGCGCCGCGGCGAGCCGGCTCATGGTCGTAGCGTACGGAGGCGTCGCCGACATCGGCGCCCTGGGCGGCGATCCCGTAGATCGCCTTGAGCGTCGGGACGCCCGTCTGCACACGGATCGCCCTGTACCCCTGCTCCTGGTGCGCCCGGATCGAGTCGAACAGCTCGGGCAGCTCCTTGCCCGACGCATGCCCGTACGCCATGAGGCCGTTGCGGCTCGCGCCCCCCAGCAGCTGATACACGGGCATCCCCGCCGCCTTGCCCTTGATGTCCCACAGCGCCATGTCCACTGATGCGATGGCGGCCATCGTGACAGGTCCGCGCCGCCAGTAAGCGGAGCGATAGAGGAACTGCCAGGTGTCCTCGATGCGCGCGGCGTCGGCTCCGATCAGCAGGGGCACGATGTGCTCGCGCAGGTAGGCGACGACGGCGAGCTCGCGCCCATTGAGGGTGGCGTCGCCGAGACCCGTGAGGCCATCGTCGGTAGTCAGTTTCAGCGTGACGAAGTTTCGGTCGGGGCTGGTCACGATGACCTCAGCCTTTTCGATCAGCACGGGGGCGTCCTTCCAGTTCTCAGGATGAGAGTGGGCGCAGCAGAGGCGCAGATTGCACTGCCGCCATGCAAACGCGGATGGCACGAAGCGTCAATAAATTGCCAAACGTTGCCACATGTGGAATATGGGTAGAACAATCGACTCGAGAAGTGAGTAACCGTGCGCATCACTGCGAAAGACGTCGCCGAACGCGCAGGTGTCGCCGCCTCGACGGTGTCGCGGGCGCTGAACTCACCTGGACGCATCAACGAGCAGACGCGGAAACGCATTTTGGACGCAGCCCGCGAGCTCGGTTATTCGGTGGCGCCGCGCATGATCGAACGCAAGGGCCTGGTCGGGCTGCTCGTCCCCGATATCACCAACCCCTTCTACTTCGACATCATCCGGTCGACCCAGGAGCAGCTTCGGATCGCCGGCTTCATGCAGCTGCTCATCGACACGGGCGAGTCCGGTCGAACAGAGGCCGAGATCCTCGCGCAGCTGTCGCAGGTCGTCGACGGGGTCATCCTCTCTGCGACCCGTTTGGATGCCGCGGCGCTGGCGACGGCGGCCGACGCCCTCCCGCTCGCGGTGATCAATCGGCAGCAGGAGGAGATTCCCGGCGTCCTCATCGACATCCGCACCGGCCTCACGCAGGCGGTCGACCATCTGAAGGCACTGGGGCACCGCACCATCGCCTTCATCGCCGGTCCTCCAGGGTCATGGCAGAACAGGTGGCGGTGGAAGGAGTTCGAGGAGCAAGTTCTCGGTCAGGGTCTCACCCCCGTTCTGGTCGGCCCGTACGCACCCACCCGCACCGGAGGGGCGGCGGCCGCTGACGCGCTGCTCGTGACCGAGGCGACAGCATGCGTGGCCTTCAACGACCTCCTGGCCATCGGCATTCTGCAGCGACTACGACAGCGCGGCATCCGCGTGCCCGAGGACATGAGCGTCGTCGGCTGCGACGACATCTTCGGAGCCGATTTCAGCGCGCCACCTCTCACGACCATCGCCGGTGACACCAAGCAGGCGGGACGCCTCGCAGCCAGTCGGCTGATCGCCACGCTCAACGGCGAAGCACCACGCAATGGGACCACCCTCATCCCCACGCACCTGCTCGTGCGGGAGTCGACCGGGCCGGTGCGGACGCATCCTTCTCTTCGCTGAGCCGACCGGATCCCCTCGCGCGGGACCTTCGGCTCCCGGCCGCCCCCATATCGCACGACGATGGTGTCGGATCGGGGGTCGGCGATGGCAGGGATCGAGCAGTCGGGAACACCGGATTCGCACGCCGCGACCGTCGGTCGGGGAGGATCGGGGGTCGGACTGTGGATCGTGCGCGTCACCGCGACCCACGTCGTGACCTATCTCGCGGTGGGTCTCATCGCGGCGCTCGCGATCGACTACGCGAGCGTCTTCGCTCAGCCGGTGGTCCGGGACTACATGCGGGAGTTCGGGTCGGTCGCCTCGTTCGTCGGACCGCTCGTGCAGGTGGTCAGGGGTGTCGTCTTCGCGCTGGTCCTGCTGCCCTTCCGTGCGGTGATCAGCGCGCGCTGGGGGTGGCTGCACCTCTGGCTCCTGCTCGTCGGAGTCGGAATCCTCTCGACGCCGGCGGCTGCGCCCTCCTCGATCGAGGGCGTCGTCTACAGCGCCCTGCCGCTCTGGTACCACGCGCTCGGTCTTCCCGAGGTGCTCGTGCAGCTCCTGCTCTTCAGCGTGGTGGTCGCGTGGTTCACGCGCCACCCCGGTCCCGTCGTCGAAGAGCTTCCAGCGCGCGCCGAGCGACTTCTGCGCGCGCTCGTCGTGGCCTGTCTGTCCTTCGTCGGCTATGCCGTGGCTTCGGTTCTGTTCGCCGTGGCGGTCTCCGCCCCGATCTCGGCGGAGGGCAGTCTCACCTGGTCGGTGCAGGGACTCTTCGTCGCGCCGGTGCTCGCCAACGGGGTCATCGTGTTCTCAGCGGCCGGGTTCCGCGGACAGCCGCTGCGGGTCGGGATGGTCGCCGGGGCCGCCGCATTCGCGACGGGCGTCATCGCGATCGCCGCCTATCAGGCGCTGGTCTTCGGATCGGCGAGCATCGGCTACGCGATCCTTGCTCCCCTCCTCCCCGCGGTCATCGTCGGCGCCATGGTGCGGCCCGCCGCTGACGTCGCGCCGGTGCAGGCCACCGCCTCAGCGACTGAGGGTCGCGAAGCGTCTGATTGACAGCGGCACGAACACGACGAGCATCACGACCGCGAATACGAGGACGTAGATCACGGGATGCTGCAGCGGCCACGCATCCGCCGCGGGCTGCCCCGCCGGCACATTGCCGAAGAGAACCCGCGCGGCCTGCACCAGCGCCGACACCGGATTCCACTCGGCGAACACACGCAGCGGCCCAGGCAGGTTCTCGCTCGGCACGAAGGCGTTGGAGATGAAGGTGAGCGGGAAGAGGATGAGGAACGAGGCGTTGTTGATCACCTCGGGACTGCGCACGACGAGCCCGAGGAAGGCCATCACCCACGAGAAGGCGTACGAGAACAGCATCAGAAGCCCGACGCCCGCGAGGAAGCTCGGCACCGACGATTCCACACGCCACCCCACGACGAACCCGGTGCCCATCATGACCACCAGAGACAGCACATTGATGACCAGGTCGCCGACCGTGCGGCCGACCAGCACCGCCGACCCGTTCATGGGGAGCGTGCGGAACCGGTCGATGATCCCGTCCTTGAGGTCCTGCGCCATCGCCGAGCCGGAATAGGTCGACCCGAACACGATCGTCTGGGCGAAGATCCCCGCCATGAGGAACGAGGTGTAGTTCTCGCCCGGCACGGCGATCGACGAGCCGAAGACGAACGTGAACAGCAGCACGAACATGATCGGCTGAATGAGGGTGAAGACCAGGATGTCGGGGACGCGAACGATCTTCTTGATGTTCCGCCAGGTCGCGACGTAGCCGTCCGACACGAAACGGCTGAGGGCGGTCCCCGGCTCGGCCTCGAGGGTGGTGCCGAGGGCGGCGTCGGATGGTCCGCTCGTCTGTGCTGTCGTGCTCATGCCGCAGCCTCCTCATCCGTGGCGCCCTCGGCGGCATGGCCGGTGAGCTGAAGGAAGACGTCGTCGAGGGTCGGTCGGCGCATGCCGGCGTCGTGGAGCTCGATGCCCGCCGCCGCGACGTCGGCCATGACCCCGCTGAGGGCGGCCGATCCGTCGGCCACCGGCGCGACGAGCGTGCGCTCGCCGTCGGCCACGACGGCTCCGGTGCCGCGACGCCGGAGGATCTCGGTCACCGCATCGGTGTCGCCCCCATCGACCAGGGTGACCGCCACACGCTGACCGCCGACCGATGCCTTGAGCTCATCGGCCGTGCCCTCGGCGATGACTTTCCCGGTGTCGATGATCGAGATCGAATCGGCCAGGCGGTCGGCCTCCTCGAGATACTGGGTCGTCAGCAGGAGGGTCGTGCCGCCGGCGACGAGAGACTCGATGACATCCCAGAGCGCCAGCCTGCTGCGCGGATCGAGCCCGGTCGTGGGCTCGTCGAGGAACAGCACCGGTGGGTTGATGACCAGCGCGCCCGCCAGGTCGATCCGTCGCCGCATACCCCCGGAGAATCCCTTCACCGGCCGGTTCTGCGCCTCCACGAGGTCGAACACCTCGATCAGCTCGCGGGCGCGCTGCGTCGCCCGGCGCCGACCCAGGTGATACAGCAGGCCCACCATCAGAAGGTTCTCGAACCCGGTCAGATTCTCATCCACCGCCGCATACTGCCCGCTCGCGCCGCTCATCCGGCGGATCGCCTGAGGGTCTGCGAGAACGTCGACGCCGCCGATCGTCGCGTGACCGGAGTCGGGTCGGATCAGCGTGGTCAGCACCTTGACGGTGGTGGTCTTGCCCGCGCCGTTGGGACCGAGGAGAGCGGTGACGGTTCCCTCCGGCACCTGCAGGGTCAGGCCGTCGAGCGCTCGCACCTCGGGCGCGCCCTTCGGCTGATACGTCTTGACGAGGTCTCTGGCCTCGATGAATGCCATGGGCGGATGCTACTCCTCGCGTGTGACATCCCGTGAGGGAGGAAACATGACGCTGTGCGACGCCGTGTGACGCCCCCTTGCGAACAGTGACGTCACACTTTGCGACGCCTCCGGGACGGCCCGTTCACTGACTGTCCACAGGCCACGTCCGCAGCATCCAGGAGACCGATCATCATGTCCGCAGAGAACCCCACCCCGTCGGGCGAGAGCGACCTTCGCACCGCCCTCACCGCGCAGAAGAAGAAGCGCCGCACCGCCGCCATCGCGGTCGGTGCGGTCGCCGTCGTCGGCCTCGTCGCCGGCACCGTCGCGATCGTTGCGAATCTCGGGAGCACCGAGCCGACCGCCAACGCAGCGGAGGCGTCCTCGGCCCCCGACGACCTGAGCGTCACCATCGCCACCGCCGAGGACAGTGTGTTCCAGGACACCATCGCCGAGGTCGCCGCCGAGAAGGGGCTCGAGGTCGACTGGCTGAACGTCGATGACTGGGTGCTCCCCAACACCGAGCTCGTGGCCGGCACCGTGGACGCCAACGCGTTCCAGCACATCCTCTATCTCAGCGCCTTCAACACCGAGAACGACGCTGACATCACCCCTGTCTTCTCGACCGTGATCACGCAGTGGGGCATCTTCTCCGCCACCCTCGACGACATCGACGCGCTCGCCGACGGCGCGCGGATCGGGATTCCGGACGACCCGTCGAACGGCGGTCGCGCCCTGAACATCCTCGAGTCCGCGGGGCTCATCGAGCTCACCGCCGACGCGGGTGACTTCCCGACCGTCGACGACATCGAGACCAACGAGCGGAATCTGCAGTTCGTGCCGCTTCCCGCGCGCGACATCCCTCTCCAGTTCGAAGACCCGAGCCTCTCGGCCGTCATCGTCGGCACCTCGTACTTCGACCCGTCGCAGGGGATCGGCGCCGACGACGCGCTCTTCCTCGACGACTCGCTCGACGAGAAGAACCTTCCGTACGTCAACGTCGTCGCCACGCGTGCCGACGACGTCGACAACCCGGCGTGGAAGATCCTCAAGGAGGCGTACGCCGACCCCCGGGTGGCCGATGCCCTGGAGGAGGAGTACTTCGGGAACACCGTGCTGGTCGACGTCGACATCGAAGACCTCCGCGCCAAGCTCGCCGACCTGGAAGCCGCGGCCGCGCAGGGTTGATCCCCGGCGGTGCGCAGAGAGGACACGGCCATGACGACCGCCATCTCCTTCGAGGGTGTCTCGAAGACGTTCACCGTCAGGGGACGCCGCATCGACGCCCTCCGCGATGTCGACCTGACCGTCGAGCGGGGCGAGATCTTCGGAATCGTCGGCTACTCCGGCGCCGGGAAGTCGACCCTCCTGCGCACCGTCAACGCTCTGGAGCGTCCGACGTCGGGACGCGTCCTCGTCGACGGCGTGGAGATCTCCGCCCTCGCCGGGCGAGAACTCTACGCCGCGCGGCAGGGCATCGGGATGATCTTCCAGCAGTTCAACCTGCTGCGATCGCGGACGGTGTACAAGAACATCGCGTACCCGCTGAAGCTCGCCGGCTACACGGCAGAGCAGATCGTCGACAGGGTCGAGGAGCTTCTCGAGTTCGTCGGCCTCTCCGACAAGGCGCTCGCCTACCCGTCGCAGCTGTCCGGGGGGCAGAAGCAGCGGGTGGGCATCGCCCGGGCGCTGGCGACGCGTCCCGACATCCTCATCTCCGACGAGTCGACCAGTGCCCTCGACCCCCAGACGACGGGCGAGGTGCTCGAGCTTCTCACGCGGATCAACCGAGAGCAGGGGGTGACCATCGTGCTCGTGACGCACGAGGTCGACGTGGTGCGAGAGATCGCCCATCGCGTCGCCGTCATGGACAGCGGGCGGGTGGTGGAGACGGGGAGCGTCTACGACGTCTTCTCGGCCCCCCGGAACGCGACCTCGCGGCGATTCGTGTCGTCGGTGCTCCGCCACGTGCCCTCGCCGGAGACGCTCGATCGACTGCGCGCGCGTCACCCCGGCCGGCTGGTGCAGGTGCGGATCGCCGACGATGACGGGGCGGGAACGGTTCTCTCCCGCGTCGCGCGTGATCACGGGGTCGACGTGAACGTCGTCTACGGCGGAGTCGACGAACTGCAGGGCCGCACGTTCGGCACCCTCACCGTCGAGCTCGTGGGTCACCCGTCCGACATCGACCGCGCCCTCGACGGCCTCCGTGCCGTGACCACCGTGACGGAGCTCATCGAGGCGCGACTCCCGGAGGTCACCTATGCGTGATTTCGACCTCGAAGCATTCCTTCCCCGCTTCTTCCAGGCGCTGGCTGAGACAGGGCTGATGGTCTCCGTCGCCTTTCTCGGCGCCGCGATCATCGGGATACTCCTCGGCCTGCTGCTCTACGCCTCACGACCCGGCAACCTGCTGCAGAACCGTGTGATCTTCGGGGTGCTGAATTTCGTGATCAACGTCATCCGGCCGATCCCCTTCCTCATCGTCGCGATCGCGCTCATTCCGCTGACGCGATTCGTGTTCGGCACCGGTATCGGCCCGCTTCCCGCGACGCTGCCGCTCGTCCTCGTCGCGAGCGTCGCGATCGCCCGCGTCGCCGAGTCGAATCTCGTCGCCGTCGACCCGGGATCGATCGAGGCGGGAGCGGCGATGGGTGCGAGCCCCGCCCGGGTGCTCTTCACGATCGTGGTCCCCGAGGCGCTCGGGCCGCTCACGCTCGGGCTCACCTACATCCTCGTCGCGCTCGTGGATGCGACGGCCGTCGCCGGCGTCGTCGGAGGCGGGGGACTCGGCGACCTGGCGCTGAAGTTCGGGTATGCGCGTTTCGACTGGATCACCGTGCTGATCGTCGTCGTCACCCTCATCGTCCTGGTCCAGCTCGCACAGCTGATCGGCAATGCCGTCGCGAAGCGGGTGCTGCATTGAGCGCCGTGGACGCGGGTGCGATTCCGAGCGCCCGAGCGCAGGAAGAAGAGCCGAGGGATGACGGCTTCGCGGCCTTCCTCGACCGGGTGGCCGCCGGTGCGGTCGACCGCGAGCGCGACCGCCGGCTGCTCTTCGATGAGGTCGCCGAGCTGCGCGGCCTCGGGTTCGGTGCGCTGCGTGTGCCCGCCGCCTACGGGGGAGAAGACCTCGCCTTCGCGGAGGTCATCGAACGCGTCATCCGTCTGTCTGCCGCCGATGCGAGCCTCGGGCACCTGTGGCGCGGACACATCGCGTTCGTCGAGGATCTCCGTGCGCAGGGCGGGGGAGCGGATGACCGGTGGTGGCGACGCATCCTCGACGGCGACCTGATCGGCAACGCCCAGTCCGAGCGGCAGAGCACGGCGCGTCTGGAGACCCGCCTCGATCGGGTCGGCGACGAGCTGCTGCTCACGGGCACGAAGTACTACACGACCGGGAGCATCTACGCCGACTGGATCCACCTCGCCGCGCTCGACGGTGGCGAGCGCGTCGCGGTCACCGTGGCGGCGGCGCACCCGGGCGTCCGGCCCATCGACGACTGGGACGGCTTCGGCCAGCTGCTGACCGGCAGCGGGACGACCACCTTCGAACGCGTCCCCGTCGACCCGCGCGACGTGGTGCCGTCGATCGAGGACGAGCGCCGGTGGGCGGCGCTCGGGAGCGTCTTCCAACTCACCCTGCTGGCCGTGATCGCCGGCATCGCGCAGCGTGCGCTCGACGACACCGTGTCGTTCGTCCGGCCGAGGCGGCGGACGTTCGGCTTCGCCGGCGAGACGCTCCCCGCCGACGACCCGCTCGTGCAGCTGGTCGTGGGAGAGGTGGGTGCGGCGGCCGCCGCCTCCCGACGCCTCGTGCTCTCGGTCGCCGCCGAGCTCGGCGACGCCCTCGAGGATCGGGGAGCGGGTGGTGCCGAGCGGCTCCGCGCGCTCCAGCTCGAGGTGTACCGGCTGCAGGAGGTCGTCCCCCGGCTGATCCTCGACGCCGCGACGCGGCTGTTCGAGGTCGGCGGGGCGTCTGCCGTGAGTGTGAGCATCGCCCTCGACCGTCACTGGCGGAACGTCCGCACCATCGCCTCTCACAATCCCGTCCTTCAGCGCACACGGGCGATCGGGCAGTGGGAGCTGCGGGGGACGCTCCCCGAGTGGAAGGCGCCGGGAGCATGACGATCACGTTCCCGCTGACGGCCGACGACGTCGGGCCGCGCGCGAGCACCCCGGAGCTGGTCGAGCGTTACCGAGCGGTGTTCGACGAGATCGGCGCCGGAGCCGTCGCGCGTGAGCACGAGCGGCGCCTGCCGTTCGCCGAGGTGGAGCTCCTGCGGGCGTCCGGCTTCACGCGGGTCACGCTGCCGCGCGACCTCGGGGGAGACGGGGCCGACCACCACGCCCTCTTCGAGCTGCTCACCGAGCTCGCCCGACGCGACCCGAACCTCGCTCAGCTCCTTCGCTCCCACTTCGCCTTCGTCGACCGCACCCTGCACGCGGAACCGTCCACCACCGCGGGCGTGCGTCTCGCCCGGATCGCCGAGGGCGCGATCCACGGCAATGCGACCTTCGAGCGGGGCCCTGCGGGGGTCGGCGCGTATGCGACGACGCTGTCTCGCGATGAGCGGGGGCTGCGACTGGACGGGCGGAAATTCTACAGCACGGGCACGCTCTTCGCGGACGTGGTGGGGGTCCTCGCCGCGCCCGATCCCTCGACCGGGCTCGGGCCCGAACCGGTCAGCGTCCTCGTCGCGACCGACGCCCCCGGGCTCACGCGCGTCGATGACTGGGACGGGTTCGGGCAGCGGATGACCGGCAGCGGGTCCACGGTCTTCGACGACGTCCGGGTCGCGGAGGGCGACGTCGTCGCACGTTCCGCCGCACCCGGCCACGCCGGCGCCTTCGTGCAGCTCGTGCTGCTCGCCGCCCTCACCGGCATCGGCCGCGCCGTCGTCGACGACGCCACGCGATTCGTCCGGGAACGCACCCGCTCGTACTCGCACGCCAGCGCAGACCGACCGCGTCACGACCCGATCGTGCAGGAGGTCGTCGGCGATCTCTCCGCCGCCTCCTTCGCCGCCGACGCGGCGCTGAGTCGTGCGGTCACCGCTCTGCAGCGCGCGGCGGAGGCGCCGCATCCCTCCTCATCGTCGCGGCACGGTGATGACCGGGCAGCCGCGATCGCGGCCGCCGACCTCGCCGCCGCCCAGGCGCAGCTCGTCATCGTCCCGAACGTGCTGAAGGCGGCGACCGACCTGTTCGAGGTGGGGGGTGCCAGCGCCCTCGGTGGGTCGCTCGCGCTCGATCGGCACTGGCGGAACGCCCGCGCGCTGGCCTCCCACAACCCCGCGCGGTACAAGGCGCGCATCGTCGGCGACCACCTCGTCAACACCACCCCGATCGTCGCCTGGTGGACCAGCGGCGAAGCCTGAACCGGAAGAATCGCCCTATGACCTCCCCGTCTGCCGAGAAGAAGCCGCTCATCCTGAACCTGTTCGAGATGAACACCGTCAGCCACATCACCCACGGGCTGTGGACGCTGCCGGACAACAACCGCCACCGTCACGGCGAGATCGGGTACTGGACGGAACTCGCCCAGATCCTCGAGGAGGGCGGATTCGACGGCGTGTTCCTCGCCGACGTCGTCGGGGCCTACGACACCTTTCGTGGCAGCCCCGACACCGCCGTGAAGGAGGGTCTGCAGATCCCCTCGCACGACCCGCTGCTGGTGATCCCGCTCATGGCCGCCGTCACCCGCCACCTCGGCTTCGGGGTCACGTTCTCCACCAGCTACGAGCCGCCGTTCTCGTTCGCGAGGCGCATGTCGACGCTCGACCACCTCACCGGTGGGCGCGTCGGGTGGAACATCGTCACCTCCTACCTTCCGAACGCCGCCCGCAACTTCGGCCTCGCCGACGAGATCCCGCACGACGAGCGCTACGAGATCGCCGACGAATTCCTCGAGGTCGTGTACAAGCTGTGGGAGGGATCGTGGGATGACGACGCCGTCGTCGCCGATCGCGAGAACGGCGTCTTCACCCGGCCCGAGATGGTGCGCTACGTCGACCATGTCGGTGAGCACTTCCGTGTGGCGGGGCCGCACCTGGTCGAACCGTCGCCGCAGCGCACGCCCGTGCTGTACCAGGCGACGCAGTCGCCCGCGGGGATCGCGTTCGCGGGGCGGCACGCCGAGCTCGTCTTCACCGGGGGGCGGACCGCAGAGGACTTCCGCCGCCACGCCGCCGACATGCGGGTCGCGGCAGAGGCGAGCGGGCGGTCGGGTGATGACGTGAAGTTCATCGTGCAGGCGGGAGTCGTGGTCGGGCGCACGGAGGAGGAGGCCTCGGACAAGTGGCGCCGCTACCGCGAGCGGCAGAGTCTCGACGGCATCCTGGCGCACGCCAGTCTGCCGCTCGATCTCCCGCGCCTCCCTCGGGAGCAGACAATCGCGGCGGCGCTCGCCGACGCAGGACTGCCGCCGGAGGCGATGGGGCCGATCGACGGTGCGACCACAGTCGGCGCCGTGCTCGACCGATTCGCTGCGCAGCGCGAGGGCCGATTCTTCGTCGCCGGCACCCCCACCGTCGTGGCCGACGAGATCGAGCGCTGGCTCGACGAGGACGGCGTGGACGGCATCAACCTGCGCCAGTACCACTCGTTCGGCACCGCGCGTGATTTCGTCGAGCTCGTGGTCCCCGAGCTTCGTCGGCGCGGGCGCATCCGTGAGCGGCCCGCGGAACCTCAGACACTCCGCGAGCGACTGTTCGGAAAGGGGCCGCGCCTGGCCGAACCGCATCCGGCCGCCGCGTATCGCGGAGCCGCCGGGGTGCGGTCGAGCAGGGAGCCGCTGCGGTTCTCGGCCTAGCCGAGGCCGGCGCGGGCGCGAAGCGCCGCAACGTCCCGGCGGAAGAGGTCGAGCTGCGTGCCGCCGCCGTCCGCGGCATCCTTCCGGGCATTGAACGCGCGATGCCAGAGCGCGGCCGCCCACGCCGCTCTCGTCTCAACCGCATCGAACGGCGCGCCGCGGTGGTGCTCATAGGCGGCGATGAAATCGGCGGCCTGCCCGATCGTGGCGCACCACGCCACGACGCCGGCCGGCCAGATCGCCGCCACGGCGCCGACGCCTGCGCACTCGGGAAGCGGGGCGAGACTGTCCCAGTCGTGGACGACGTGGATGCGCGTGCCGTGCCACCGGATGTTCTGATCCTCGAAATCGGCGTGGACGAGGACCGGTTCACGATCGAGGGTGCGGAGGACCTCGGCGGCATCGCGTCCCGCGTCATCGACGTCGGCCGGACCGGGACTGCGAATCTCGCCCCCCGGGCTGTCGCGCTGCGGCCACAGCCGCGAGGCATCGTCACCCCAGTCCACCCAGGCGGGGAGGTCGTGGCGGAGAGAGGGATGCTGCGCCGCGCCCGGCGCCGCCCGCACGAGGTCGTGGAACACCGCCGCGAAGTCCGACGCGGCGCCGGCGGTGGGGCCCCGGTGTTCGCCGCCGAGGACGAGGCGCTCGACGCTGACGGCCCGACCGTTCTGCCGGTGCACGGTGCCGAGCGGCTCCGGCACCGGCTGCCCGGCACCGTGCAGCGCCCGCTGTACGCCGAGCACACCCTCGAGCCGTGACGAATCGGGGCGTGACTTCACGACGACCTCGTCACCCTCGACGGTGCGCACTCCGACGACCCGGCTCAGGTTGCCCGTCGAGAAGAGCACCTTCTCGACCTGCGCGCCCAAGACCTCCTGGGGGTCGAGCCCCCCGAGGGCGAGAGCGAGGGTGTCCACCGCATCGTCGCTCATTCGGTTCCTTCCGCGTCCAGGACTCACAGCTTCGCACGCTCACTGAATCAAGGAATACTTCTGACGCAAACCTGGACAATCTGTAATGCGTGTTACATGATTGACCGCGACGCCCGACGATGAGCGCTCCGCAGAAAGGTCCACACCGATGGCACACTTCCCCCGCCCCCACCGCGCGATCCTCGCCGCCACCGCGCTTGCCGCGAGCGGCGCCCTCCTGGCCGGCTGCGCAGCCGCGGCCGGTTCTGAGAGCGCCTCTTCCGACGGGGCCGCCGGTCCCGTGGACATCCTCGGCATCGAGGTCGCCGTCGACGACGGCGCCCGCGCGCTCCTGCCCGATGACATCGCCGAGGCCGGCCGTGTCACCGCCGCCACCGACGCGCCCTACGCCCCGTTCGAGATGTTCGTCGAGGAGGGCTCCGAAGAGCTCACCGGCGTCGACATCCTCCTCGGGAAGGCGATCGGCGCCAAGCTCGGCATCGACGTCGAGTTCGCCCAGCAGGGCTTCGACGGCATCATCCCCGCCCTCCAGGCCGGCAACTACGACCTCACCATCTCGGCGATGACCTCGAGCGTCGAGCGTATGGACGTGCTGACGTTCGTGGACTACTCGGCATCGGGCACCGGCATCCTCACCCGCGCCGGGAATCCCGACGACATCGAGACCTACCTCGACCTCTGCGGCAAGGATGTCGCCGTGCAGACCGCCACCAGCCAGGTCGAACTGGTCACCGATGTCTGGCAGGCCGAATGCGAGGCCGAGGGTCTCGACCCGATCTCGCTCGCCGAGTTCCCATCGGACTCCGATGCCCAGCTGGCGATCACGGCCGGCAAGGCCGTCGCGTCGCTGCTGACCAAGCCCAGTGCCGGTTTCGTCGCCAAGACGACGAACGACGGTGAGACGTTCATGGTGGTGGAGGACCCCACGGCCCCCAACGGCTACGACGCGACGCTGAACGGGATCGGCGTGCTCAAGGAGAACGAGCAGTTCGCCGAGGCCATCCAGGCGGCGCTGCAGAGCCTGATGGACGACGGCACGTACACCACGATCCTCGCCGAGTTCGGCGTCGAGGGCATCGGCGTCGACGCGGCGACCATCAACGCCGCCGCCGAGTCCGCCTCCTGAGCGGGGGAGCACCGATGGTCACGTCCTCGATCCCGGTCGACACACCCACGCCTCCTCCTCCCGCCCGCGCCGGGGAGCCCGCGCGCCCGGCGCCCGCACCCATCACCGCGGTGCCCCTCCGGCACCCGGGGCGATGGATCTCCGGCGCAATCGTGGGGATCCTCGCCGCAGCGCTCCTCCTGGGATTCGCCCAGAACCCCAACCTCGACTGGCCGACGGTGGGGGAGTACCTCTTCGCGCCGCTCACGCTCCAGGGCCTCGCGACGACCATCTTCCTCACCGTCGCGGCCATGGCGATCGGGCTCGGTGGTGGAGTCGTCGTGGCGATCATGCGCCTCTCGCCCAACCCGGTACTCCGCGTGGTCGCGGGCCTGTTCGTGTGGGTGTTCCGCGGAACCCCGGTGCTCCTCCAGCTGATCTTCTGGGGCTTCATCGGCGCGTTCCTGCCGAAGATCGTCATCGGCATCCCGTTCACGAGCGTGGAATTCTGGTCGGTCTCGACCAGCGACCTCATCCCCGCGACGGTCGCCGCGCTCCTCGCCCTGGGCCTGAACGAGATGGCCTACGCCTCTGAGATCGTGCGTGCCGGCATCCAGTCGGTCGATCACGGCCAGACCGAGGCTGCGCACTCGCTCGGGATGACCCCGGCGCGCACCATGCGGCGGATCGTGCTCCCGCAGGCGATGCGCGTGATCGTGCCGCCGATGGGGAACGAGGTCATCACCATGCTGAAGACCACCGCGTTGGTGTCGGTGATCGCGGGGCGCGACCTCATGTCGAACCTGCAGGCCGCCTACGCCCAGAACTTCAAGATCATCCCGCTCCTCATCGTCGCCGCGATCTGGTACCTCGCTCTCACGAGCATCCTCGCCGTGCCGCAGGCCTGGCTCGAGCGCCGCTACGGGCGCGGCGTCGCGGGCACGCGCGAGAGCAGCACTCTCCGACTCCTTCGCACCTGGAAAGGCGGCACGAAATGACCACCCCCGTGACCTCACCGGTGCGTGAGCACGCCGCGGCGGCGGCATCCGTCCCCCCGGCATCCGAGACCGCCATCATCGATGCCCGCGATGTGCACAAGCGGTTCGGGTCGCTGGAGGTGCTCAAGGGCATCACGCTTCAGGTCGAGCGCGGCCAGGTCGCGTGCCTGCTCGGACCCTCGGGGTCGGGCAAGTCGACCTTCCTCCGGTGCATCAACCACCTCGAGAAGATCGACGCCGGGCTCATCCGGGTCGCCGGTCGCACGGTCGGCTACGCCGAACGGGGCGGCAAGTTGTACGAGCTGAAGGAGAAGGACGTCGCGCGCCAGCGCCGTGGCGTCGGCATGGTCTTCCAGCGGTTCAACCTCTTCCCGCACATGACGGCGCTGGAGAACATCATCGAGGCGCCGACCCAGGTGCGCGGGCAGTCGCGCGCCGCGGCCAGGGAGCGGGCTCATCACCTGCTCGAGCGGGTGGGGCTCGCCGACAAGGCCGGTGCCTATCCCAGTGCCCTCTCGGGTGGGCAGCAGCAGCGGATCGCCATCGCGCGGGCACTGGCGATGGATCCCGAGGTCATGCTCTTCGACGAGCCGACGTCGGCGCTCGACCCCGAACTCGTCGGCGACGTGCTGGATGTGATGCGCGATCTCGCTGACTCGGGCATGACGATGATCGTCGTCACGCACGAGATCGGATTCGCCCGCGAGGTCGGCGACGTGGCGGTCTTCATGGATGGTGGCGTCGTGGTCGAGCAGGGTGATCCGGCTCAGGTGCTCGGTGACCCACGCGAAGCGCGGACCCGGGCGTTCTTGGCGAAGGTCCTGTAAGTGCTGTTCCAGACGGATGCCGCGGCGTCGGCATCCGCCGCAGTGCTGCGTGCGTACGCCGACGAGCACCTCGCACGATATCGGCGGGAGTTGGCGCACCTGGTCGGGATCGACTCGGGGTCGTACTCCCCGGACGGGGTCGACGCCGTAGGTGCGTGGTGTGCGGCCCGGCTCGACGCGGCCGGGTTCGCCGTCGAGTCCCTGCCGACGCCGGTCGTCGACGGTCGACGCTTCGGCCGCGTCGTGGTGGGTCGACGCCGCGGCACCGGTACGCGCCGCATCCTGCTGTTCGCCCACATGGACACCGTCTTCGCCGACGGCACCGCGGACCTGCGCCCCTACCGGGAATCGGGAGGCCGCGCCTTCGGCCCGGGGGTGAGCGACGACAAGGGTGGGCTGCTCGCCGGGATCCACGCCGCCGATGTGCTGGATCGCGCCGGATACGTCGGGTACGGCGAGCTCATCCTCGCCTTCACCCCCGACGAGGAGGTCGGGGCGCCCGCCTCCGGCGGTCTGCTCCGAGCCGTGGGGACAGGAGTCGACGCCGCGCTGTGCCTGGAATGCGCGCGGGAGAACGGCGATGTCGTCATCGCTCGCAAGGGTGTCGCCGATGTGCGTTTCGACGTGTCGGGGCGTGCGGCGCACGCCGGTGTGGAGCCCGAGCGGGGCGCCGACGCCGCCGTCGAGGCGGCCCGTCTGCTGTTGGACGCGCACGAGCTGGCGCGCGAGGGCGAGGTGACGGTCAACATCGGCGTCGTCGCGGCCGGGGATCGGCCCAACGTCGTGCCCGCTGCAGCCCGGCTGAGCGGAGAGGTCCGGGCGTTCGGTGCGGGATCTCTCGAGCAGACGCTGCGCGCGCTCGAGCGGCGCGCGAACGCGCCGACGGTCGCCGGTGTCGTCACCGCGTTCCGCACGGAGGCACTGTGTCCGCCGCTGGAGCCGACGGCTACGGCGACGCTCTTCACGGCGGCGCGTGACGTCGCCGCCGAACTCGGCTTCTCTCTCGGCGGCGCGGCAACCGGCGGCGTCTCGGACGCCAACTTCGTCGCGGCGCTCGGCGTTCCGGTCCTCGACGGATTGGGCCCGATCGGAGGTGACGACCACTCCCCGGCCGAGTGGCTCGATCTCGCCTCGGTTCCCGAACGTGTCGCGCTGCTCGCCGGACTCGTCGTCCGCATCGCGGAGGGATGAGGGCAGTACTGTCGAGGGCGGAGGTGCCGCAGATGACCGATGCCGGTGTCGCAGAGTCCATCCGGCGCGGGATGGCGGACTGTTCGCCCGCCGAGCGCAAGGTCGCTCGGGTGCTGCTCTCCGCCTACCCGTCCGCCGGATTCGAGACGGTGGCACGTCTCGCCGAGCGTGCGGGGGTGAGCGGTCCCACCGTGCTGCGGTTCGTGCATCGCCTCGGTTATCGGGGGTTCCCCGATTTCCAGGAGGCCCTCCGCCACGACCTCGACGAGCGTTCGGCGTCGCCGCTGCGCATCCTCGCGTCGCGCCCGCCCTCCGATTCCGAACCACAGAGCCTGCGCGACCGGGCCGCGGCGATCACCACGGGAACGGTGCAGCGCACGTTCGACGAGGTGAACACCCATGACCTCGAGCGCTGCGTGGAGCTCGTCTCTCACGCCTCCGGCTCGGTGGTCATCGCCGGCGGACGCTACAGCAACCTGCTCGGTCGCATTCTGGCACTGCACCTGGAGCAACTCCGCCCGCGGGTGCGGATGCTCTCCGACCAACCGTCCGCGCGGGCGGCGATGGTCGACGACCTCGGGCGGCGGGACGTCGTGGTGCTGTTCGACTACCGACGCTACGAGGAGGCCACGCTTCGGCTCGCGAGGCTCGCGCGCGAGCGCCACGCCGTCCTGGTGCTGTTCACCGATACGTTCCTCTCGCCGATCGCGTCGGAAGCCGACGTGGTGCTCGCGAGCGAAACGGCCGCCCCGTCGCCGTTCGACGCCCTGACGCCCGCGCTCGCACTCATCGAGACGGTGGTCGCCGGCTGCTTCGAGCGCCTCGGCGACGCGGCGGTGGACCGGATGGCGCGGGCCGACCGGGCCGCCGCCGATCTCGGTCTCTACTGAGTTCGGGGCGCCCCGCGAAGGCGGGACGCCCCGAGCAAGGCCGCGCGCGGTCAGTCGGCGACGCGGATGTCCATCCGGAGGTCGGAGAACGACACGGCGCCCGCGGGAGTCGTCCAGACGTCGGTCTTCCGGTCGCGCGTGAGCACGGTCTCGAACCGCGGCTCACCCTCGAAGCTCACACCCGTGCCGACGCCGGTCCGTGACGCGGCGACCTCCCGGGCCAGATCGCGTAGGGAGTAGACGCCGCCGTCGCCGTCGATCGAGTCCCAGACATCCGTGCGTACGGCCGCATCGGCGCCCCGGGGCTTCAGCTTCTTCGCGCCGCGCGCGTCTTCGACCTCGGCCCGACCGCGCAGGTCGATCTCGTCTCCGGCGCTGGCGTAGCTCCACCGCACGTTCTCGATCCCGGTGTCGGTGACCGTCGCGCGGGTCACGTCGAGGATCGAGGCGCCGTGTTCGCCGATCACGCGCCCCTCGTGGTCATCGCGGTCGAGCACCACCGCCGTGGTCTCGTCGACGCCGAGGACGTACGGGTTCCCCGTCTCGAGCGCCAGCTTCGCCGCGCGCCCCTGCCGGCCCCACGTCGTGAAGTGGCTGTCGAGGAGCACGCCGTCCACGAAGCCGAAACCGCCGAAGGGGAGGTACCCCAGGGCGGTGGCGTCGTCGAGATAGCCGGGGGTCGCACCGTCGCGCAGCGCCTGGTAGGACTCACCGCCCGTGATCATGTCGGCGCCCTGCTGGATCGTCAAGCCCGCGCTCACGCCGGCCACGACCCCGCGACCTGCAACCTGACGGATCGCCGTCATCGCCGGAGTATCGGTGCACGAGGTGAAGGCTTCGAGCTCGGCGTCGTCGCAGGTGAACAGCGTCCGGACGTATCGCATCTGATCGCCACCGCCGAAGAACACGCCCGTCGAGGCCGCGATCTGCGCCGCCACCTCGGGATCGGAGGCGCGCGCCGGGTAGTAGGCGTCTCCGTCGTAGTCGGCACGGGTGTCGATCGGCACGGCGTAGGTGTCCGCGCCGAAGCGGCCGAAGAGCTCGGCGTAGTAGAGCCCGTTGGCTGCGGCGTTGTTGAGCGTCGCGTCGGCGGCTTCGGCGGGGGTCCGCGCCGTCGACGACGCCGCCGTCACGATCGCGATCCGCGCACGCGCGGGTCCGGTTCCGTCGGGGTCTGCGAGGTCGACGATCGTCTGGAGGATCTCTGCGTTCTCCTTGAGATTGCCGCCGATGAGAACGGCATGCGGGTCGAGGGGCTTCGACCGGTTCAGCGGGGCGGCGGTCGCAGGGGCGGCGACGCCGACGATCATGGCGCAGGATAGAGCGAGAACGCCCCACGTGCGAGCGGATGAGGTCACGGTTTCTCCTTCGAAACGACGACGGTGAAATGTACGATACGGATTCGGTATCTTCATGACTGAAGCTAACGCACATTACATGACGACGGAAGAGGTCTCCCGATGACGCGAGCGCCCGAATTGCCCTCCTCGGGCCTCGACACCGCCGCGCGGATGCACGCGATCACCCCGCAGACGACGGCCGTCGTCGACCAGGTCCTCGAATATGCGCGTCGGCGCGCGCTCTACTCCGACGTGCCCCTCGATCGCGCGATGCGCCTGGCAGACCTCCGCCGGCTCGCCGGCGACTCCATCCGACCCGACGGCATGGGGTCCGAGCGCGCCCTTGCGCTGTTCGAGCACGTGCTCGCTCCCGCCTGCCTGTCGACCGATCACCCCGGTTACCTCTCCTTCATCCCGTCGGCGCCGTCGAAGGCCGCGTTGGCGTTCGATGTCGTCGTATCGGCATCCGCGATCTACGGCGGCTCGTGGATGGAGGGCTCGGGGGCGGTCTTCGCCGAGAACGAGGTGCTCCGGTGGCTCGCCGCCGAGTTCGGCCTCCCCGCCTCGGCGGGCGGGGTGTTCGTGCAGGGCGGGACCATCGGAAACCTCTCCGCCCTCGTCACGGCGCGTGACCACGCGCGCCGGCGCGCCGCCGACACCGAGCGGCCGGCTCCCGCCCGCTGGGCCGTGGTCTGCAGCGCCGAGGCGCACTCGTCGATCGCGTCGGCCGCCGCCGTGATGGATGTCGACGTGCTGACCGCGGCCGTGGGTGACGACGGCAAGCTGCACGGCGCGGCCGTGCGCGCGGTGCTGGACGACCACGGCGATCGGGTGTTCGCCGTGGTCGCGACAGCCGGAACGACGAACTTCGGCATCGTCGACGACATCGCCTCGATCGCCGACGCGGCCAAGGACGCCGGGGTGTGGTTCCACGTCGACGGCGCCTACGGACTCGCGGCGATGCTCTCGCCCGCCTCGCGACCGCTGTTCGCCGGCGTGGAGCAGGCCGATTCGGTCATCGTCGACCCGCACAAGTGGCTGTTCGCCCCCTTCGACGCCTGCGCCCTGATCTACCGCGACCCGGTGCCGGCGATCCAGGCGCACACCCAGAAGGCCGAGTACCTCGACACCCTCACCGACTCGCTCGACTGGAACCCCTCCGACCTCGCCATTCAGCTCACCCGACGCGCCCGCGGCCTGCCGCTGTGGTTCTCGCTCGCCGTGCACGGCACCGAGCAGTACCGCACGACGATCGCCGATGCGGTCTCGCGGGCGAAGCGTCTCGCCGACGACATCCGCCGTCGCCCCGGCCTCACCCTCGTCCGCGAGCCCGACCTGTCGGTGGTGGTGTTCCGCCGTGAGGGGTGGTCGCTCGCCGACTACGAGGCGTGGTCGGACAGGCTGCTCGACGAGCAGCGCGCGTTCGTCGTGCCGAGTTCGCACCGGGGCGAGCCCGTGCTGCGGATCGCCCTCATCTCACCGCTCACCACCGACGAGCTGCTCGGCGAGATCCTCGACTCGCTGGTCTGACCCTGCCTCTTCGGTCGTCGGGGCCGACTCCTTCCGCCGCGACCGACCGCGTCACGACAGGTCTCGGCCGCGCGGGTGGGTCTCGACGTGCCGAGCGGCTGCGCCCTGCGTCCGTCAGTCGGCCGAGGCCCGGGGGCCGGGCTTGGTGAGGGTCGCCAACAGCTCGCCGATCAGATGGTCGCTTTCGATCGGATGCCGCAGCGGCAGGTCTTCGACGCACTCGTAGCGATTGCGCCGCCCCGACTTCTCGCGACGCAGATAGCCGGCGTCGACGAGGTCGCTGAGGATCCCCTGCGCCGTTCGCTCGGTGATGCCGACGGCATCGGCGATGTCGCGCACCCGCGCGCCCGGATCGCGGGCGACGTAGATGAGCACGTGAGCGTGATTGGTCATGAAGGTCCATCCGCTCATGCCTCGATTCTACGCGGGAGCGTCGGCACGGCGGACATCTGAAACGTGTGCTTTGACACCGGCAATACAATACAGGTATTGTGCGACGCATGACATGGCCCACCCTCCGCTCTCTCGCGCCGACCATGGTGCTGGTCGTCACCCTTCTCGGTGGTCTCGCCGTCGCCGTCCTGCGCGGCGACGTCGTCGGAGCCGCCCTCGCCGTGCTCGTGGTGGGTCTGACGGCGGTGGTGCAGTCCTTCAGCAGGCGGCACCTGCGCGGTGATCCGCGCGCCGGCCGCTTCCTCGCCCTGTCGTCGGTCTTCGCGCTGGCGAGCGTCGTCACCGTCACCGCGTCGACCCTCGTCGTCCTCGCCGCGGGCTGGACGGTTGCGAGCGTCGTCATGGCGCTCCTCCTCGCCACGGGCGGTGCCCCGCAGACCGTGGTGGCGGTCCGCCGCTCCGCCGTCGCCTTCCTCATCGGCGATCTCGCGCTGTGGGGCGCGGTCGTCCTGTCGCTCGAGGCGCTGGGAACGACGCAGTTCGCCGCGCTCGCCGACATCGAGCCCGTGACAGCCAGCGCCGTGGGCGCGCTGATCGCCGTCGCCGCCGTCGCCCGCGCCGCGTCGGTGCCCTTCCATGGGTGGCTGCCCGCGACGGTCGCGAGCACGACACCGGTCTCGGCCCTCCTCCACGCCGGATTCGTCAACGCCGGGGCTCTGCTGCTGCTGCGCACCGACGCCGTTCCGTCCCTCGCCGGCCCCCTCGTCGTCGGTATCGCCGGAGCCCTCACGGTCGTCATCGCCGGAGCAGCGATGCTCACCCGAAGCGACGTGAAAGGCAGGCTCGTCCAGTCCACGGCGGCGCAGATGGGATTCATGCTCCTCGCGTGCAGCCTGGGCGCCTTCGCCGTCGCCCTGGTGCACGTGATCGGGCACGCGCTGTTCAAGGCGAGCCTCTTCCTGGGCGCCGGGTCGGCCGTGGAGCGGGCGGTGGCCGGTCGTGCCGCTCCCCGCAGAGACCACGACCGCCGGATGCCGCTCCTCGCCGCCCTCGCGGTGATCGCCGTCGCCGCCACCGCGGTGGCCGGTACGGCGGCGTGGACGAGCCCGTCGGCGGTGCTTCTGCTGTTCGTCGTCACCACCGCCGCCGTCGCCGCCGCGCAGCTCGCGGGGGGCGCGCTTCCCGCCGGGGCACGGCTGGCCGGCGTGGCACTCGTCGGCGGCGCTGTCGCGATCTACGTCTTCGCGGTCGCCGATCTCGGCGGCATCCTGGGTCTCCCGCCCGCCGCTGCGGCGATGCCGGCCACGCTGGCCGTCGCGACCTTCGTCGCCGGCGTCGCGGTCGCCCTCCTCGCGCGGGCGCGGGGTGCACTCGCCGATCGCGCGTACGTCTTCGCCCTCGGCTGGGGGCGTCCGCCCCTGCCGGTCTCTTCGTCCGTTCCCGCCGGATCATCCGGCCCTCGTGAATACCGGAGCGCGTCATGACCCTCCCCTCCCTGCACGACAGCGTCCTCGAGCAGCGCGCCGCGATCCGCGGCATGGTCGCCGCCGCGGCGCGCGCCATCTCGCCGCACTACCCGCTCGAGACCTTCATCGCGCGAAATCCCGTCGCCGACTATGAACGCCTGAGCTTCGAAGACGCCATCCGCGCGGTCGCGGCCGACCACGGCGCGGGCCTCACGCACCCCGAGCCCGTGTTCCGGCAGCTCCTGGCTGCGGGACGGATCACCCCAGACGACCTCCGCCGTGCGATCGCCTTCCACGTCGCCGAGGCGCGGAGCCCCCGCATCCTCTGCTGCGGTGAGACGGAGGTGACGGTCGGGGAGCTGCTCCTGATCGACCTGTGCCACGCGCCCGCGGACGCCTCGCCGCGCCCCGCGCTTCAGACGCCGGCCGCGCTCCAGGCGCCGAAGGCGCACGCGCGCATCGACGAGCACATCGGCCGCTGGCTGAGCGCCGCCTTCGCTGAGGCCTCCTGGGCTCGGGGGCCCGAAGACGGCGGGCTCTGGGAGGCCTGGCGCCGGCTCGCGCCGCTCGACCTGCGTCTGCCGCGGCGCGTGCGCTCCGGCATCCGATGGTCGGCGACGCACCCCGAAGACGCCATCGCCGACGTGCTCTCCCGGTGGGAATGGGACGACGCGACCGCGACGCAGTACCTGCGCGCGCATGTGCTGGCGCAGCCCGGCTGGACGGCCGCAGTGCGCCATGCCGCGATGACGGGGGACGAGCGGATGTCGGTGACCGCGCTCGTCGCGATGAGGGTCACCCTCGAGTCCCTCCTCCTCGCCGACCGCGACCTCTCGCCCGAGGAGCTCGGGTACGTCGGCGCTGCGCAGGCCCCGGCGGCGCCCGGCGACGACAGGATCGACGCCGTCGGCCGGGCGGCGGGCGTCGATGTCACCGATCCCGCGGTGCGGCAGGCGTTGGCGCGCGTGCTCAGCCTCGTCGACCCGGCGAGTCGGCGGGCGATCTGGCAGGAGGCCTACGAGCGGGGTGTCGCCCGGCGTCTCGCCCCCGTCGTCGCTCCCGTGCTGCGGCCCGTCGGTCCGGCAACCGGACGACCGCTCGCTCAGGCGGTGTTCTGCATCGACCCGCGGTCCGAGGGCATCCGCCGCCACCTCGAAGCGGCGGGGCACGTCGAAACTCTCGGCTTCGCCGGCTTCTTCGCCGTGCCGATCTCGTTCCGCAGCGCTGCGGGCGGGCCGGCCGTCGCCTCGTGCCCCGTCCTCCTCACGCCGCGCCGCGCGGTGACCGAATCCTCCTCCGACCGCGAGCCCCTCGCCCGCTGGCAGGAGCGGCTCGCCGGCGGTCACGCCCTGCGCGGCACGTTCGGGCGGGTCAAGGAATCGACGATCACGCCCTTCGCCCTGGCCGAGACCGCCGGGTGGCTCATGGGCCCGGCGATGGCTGCCCGCACCGTCAGCCCGACCGGATGGCGGGCGCTCGGAGAGCGGGTCGGTCGTCTGCTGCCGGCCAAACCGGCGACCCGACTCGACGCGGATGTCGCGATGGATCTCGACGAACGGGTGCTCTACGCCGAAGCGGCCCTGCGCATGATGGGTCTCGTCGACGGCTTCGCCCGCCTCGTCGTGCTCGCCGGTCATGGCGCGGAGGTGACGAACAACCCCTACGCGTCGGCCCTGCAGTGCGGTGCCTGCGGCGGACACGAGGGCGCGCCCAACGCCCGGGCGGCCGCCCTGGTCTTCAACGACCCGCCCACCCGTGCCCGGCTCGCCGAGCGCGGCATCCGCATCCCCGACGACACGCTCTTCGTCGCGGCTCAGCACGACACCGTCACCGACAGTGTGCGGCTGCTCGAGCCGTGGGCGATCCCGGCGACGCACGCCGACGACGTCGAGCGCCTCGACGCGGTGTTGGGCCGCGCGCGCGCAGGCCATGCGGCGGAACGGCTGGCGGTGCTGCCCGGGGTCGCTCCCGGCGCGGATCCACTGCGGGAGACCGCCCGTCGCGGGGCGGACTGGGCCGAGGTGTACCCCGAGTGGGGCCTCGCGGGCAACGCCGCCTTCATCGTGGGACCGCGAAGCATCACCGGCGGACACGACCTCGGCCGGCGGGCGTTCCTCCACAGCTACGACGCCGACGCCGACCCCGACGGCTCGGGGTTGGAGACCATCCTCACCGCCCCGATGATCGTCGCGCAATGGATCAACGCTCAGTACGCGGCATCCGCTCTCTCACCCGACCGATTCGGCGCCGGGCCCAAGCCCCTGCACAACGTCGTCGGAACCGTCGGCGTGCTCTCGGGGTATGGCGGCGACCTGCGCATCGGCCTGCCATGGCAGTCGGTCGGGGTCGGCGGCGAGCTCGTTCACGAGCCGGTGCGCCTGCAGGTGTTCGTGCAGGCGCCCTTCGCCCGCCTGAACCACCTTCTGGAATCGGCGGAGGTCGTCCGCGACCTCGTCGTCAAAGAGTGGATCACGCTGCGCGCCCGTGAGCACGACACCGACCGCTGGCTGCGGTTCGGACCCTACGGCTGGGTGGAGGAACCCGACCTGGCACCCGTTCCGGCCGATACTCCCGCTCCCACCCTCGAGAACCTGGAGGCTTCACGATGAGCACGACCGCCCTCACCCCCATGACCAAGATCGAGATCGTCGTTCCCGGCGACGATGCGGCAGACGTCGCGGAGCTCATCCGCTCCGTCGGCGCCCGCGGGTACACCTCGGTCTCCGGCGTCTCGGGCTTCGGCCACCACGGCGCGCGCGGCGGCCGGATGCTATTCAACGACCACGATGCGCTGACGCTCCTCATCACGGTGGTGCCCGACGATCGGGCGGATGCGATCGTCGCGGGCATCCGGCCGATCCTCGATCGCACGTCGGGGGTGATGTTCGTCTCGGCGACGGCCGTGAGCCGACCCGACTACTTCGCGTGACCTCACCCGCCAGGACCCGGCCCTACGAGGGACGGACCGTCACCGTCGGCACGCTGCACGGCAAGGAGCGGCAGTTCGCGCCCGCGTTCGCGCGGTGGCACGGCATGACGGCGCGGGCGACGCGCGCGCTCGACACCGACCTGCTCGGCACCTTCAGCGGGGAGGTCGCAAGAACCCTTGTGCCGGTGGCGGCCGCGACGGCCAAGGCGGTCGCGGCGACCGAGGAGTCGGGGTCTTCCCTCGGACTCGCGAGTGAGGCGTCGTACGTCTCCAGCGCGGGCGGGTTCGGCCCGGTCATGCACGAGGAGATCGCGGTCTTCGTCGATCAGGAGCGGGGGACCCGCGTCGTGGAGACGATCCGGGCCTTCGCGGCGGTGCCGGCGCCGGTGACGCTGCGGGAGGGGGTCGGCATCGAGGCGGGGCTGAGGCGACTCGGCTTCCCCGAGAACGCCCTGATCATCCGGATGCCGGACGGCACGCTGCACAAGGGGATCACCGACCGCGCGGCCGTCGAGGATCTGTTCGCCGTCGCTCGCTCGGCGGGGCCGATGACCCTCGAGCGCGACCTGCGCGCGCACCACAACCCCTCACGACAGCGGGTTCTCCGCCGTCTGGCGTGGGTGCTCGCCGCGCGGTTGACCACCCCGTGCCCGGCGTGTCGGACTCCGGGATTCGGCCGCGTCGCGGTCATCCGGGGCCTCCCGTGCGCGTGGTGCGGGGAACCGACCCGCCGGATCATCGCCGACGTGCACGGCTGCGGACTCTGCGACGAGCGAGTCGAGGTGGGCCGTGGGAACGGCCGGGCCGATCCCGGATCGTGCGATCAGTGCAATCCCTGAGCGGACCGCCCCACGAGGTACGCCCTCACCCTCGGGTCGGTGGTCAGGCCGATCGCACGCCGCATCGCGGCATCCGCCTCGACGTGTCGCCCACGCGCCGCCTCGACCCGAGCGAGACAGACCCAGTACGGCTGATGGGCGGCGACGGCAGACGGCGGCAGGTCGGCGAGCATGCGCGCTGCCTCATCGACATCGCCCACCTCGACCAGAGCCGCGGCGGCGCCGATCGTCGCCCCGACCGACGGCGCGATCTGCAGGAGGCCGCGATAGAGCGTGACCACCGCCTGCCAATCGGTGACGCCGGTCTCGGCGCGCGCCGAGTGCACGGCGCTGATCGCCGCTTCGAGCTGAAACCGTCCGAGCGCGCCGAACGCCGCCGCGCGCCGGAGCTCGGCGTCACCGCGCCGGCGGAGCGTTGCCGACCAGACCCGGGTGTCCTGGGAGGCGAGCGGCACGAACCCGCCCTCGCCGAAGCGAGCAGGGCGTCGGCTCTCGGTGTGGAGCAACAGCGCCAGCAGCCCGCGGGCCTCGGGGTCTTCGGGGACCAGGGCCACCATCATCTCGGCCAGCCGCAGTGCCTCGTCCCGAAGTGCCGGACGATCGCCGCCGGGATCGTCGATGAGAGCATCGGATGATCCGTAGGCGGCGTAGATCGCGCGCAGCACCGCCCCCACCCGCCCCGGCAGCTCTTCGGCGGGAGGCATCCGGTAGCGGATCCCGGCGTCACGGATCTTGATCTTCACCCGGCTGAGGCGCTGACCCATCGTGGCCGGCGGAACGAGGAAGACCGCCGCGATTCGTGCGGCGTCGACCGCGAGCACCGCCTGCAGCATGAGAGGGGCGTGCAGTCGTTCGTCGATCGCCGGATGGGCGCACACGAAGAGCAGAGAGAGGACGTCGTCGGGGGTGGGCGCGCCTTCTGCGACCGCGTCGTCGCTCGCGGTCATGCCCGTCATCTCCTCGGGGGCGACGGAGACCTCCCGGGTGCGCCGCCGCGCGGCACTGACCGCGGCGTTCCGCGCTGCAACCCGCAGCCAGGCCTCAGCCGACCCCGGCACACCGCCGGCCCGCCAGGCGGTGACGGCGTGAGCGAAGGCCGTCGCCACGGCATCCTCTGCGGCCTGCAGATCGCCGTCTCGGCGGAACAGCCAGCCGACGAGACGCCCGAAGAGCTCTCGATGAGCCTCGGCGAGCGCCTCGTCGACCGGGTCGTGGCGGTGGATCATCCGCGGTGTGGGGACGGCACGGGATCAGGACATCGGCGGCAGCACCGGGCGGACCTCCACCGACCCCCGCGCGGCCGCCGGGCAGCGCGCCGCCCACGCCATCGCGGCGTCGAGATCGGGGACGTCGATGAGGAAGATCCCGCCCAGGTGCTCCTTGACGTCGGCGAAGGGGCCGTCCTGGATCTCGACGTCACCGCCTCGGTTTCGAAGCGTCGTCGCCGTACCCGGTGGTTGCAGTCCCGCGGCCGCCGACATGATGCCGCTGTCCTGAAGCGCCGCGACGTATGCCGCCCACGACGCCCAGTAGGCCTCGGCGTGGTCAGGATCGATGCGGTCGGCGTAGTCGGCCTCGGCCTCCATCGCCAGGATCGCGAACTGCATGGGGTGTCCTTCCTAGGCGGTCGGCGCCGGCACGAGCGGCGCCGAGGTCTCGAGCAGCGTCTTCAGGCCCGAGAGGATCAGCACCCATCCGCGCTCGATGTCCTCGGCGGTGGTGCTCTCGGGAAGGCCGTCGTGAGTCAGCGTGAGCTGAGTCAGACCCGGGACCGCCATCGCGGTGTCCGACAGCACGTACGTCACGCGGCTCTCGGGGAGCTCGGCGACATCCGGCGCCCACGATCCACGGAAGGTCATGCCCAGACGCTCCCCTTCGACGTAGTCGGTGACGGTGCCGGCGATGACCTCGCGACCGCCCATCACGTACGAGTATGGCTCTCCCGCGGTCGTCGGGAAGCGGGCTTCGAAGCCGTAGTAGTAGGCGGGCGAGATCGCGGGGTCGGTGAGCGCGCGCCAGACCTTCCCGGCCGGAGCCTTGATGGCGAGCTGGATCTTCTGGGTCGACATGATGTCCTCTCTTCGCGCCACGGTGGCGCTACCGGGAAGACGCGCGAATCATCGACGTTTCGACAAACCCGCGAAAAAAGTTCTTCGCGGGTAGTGTGTGCCGGGTTGCGGAAGGGTGACCGGTGAACGATCGAGCAGGAGACAACCCCGAGCGCCGTGCGCTCATCGTGCGCGGCGGATGGGAAGGGCACCAGCCGGTCGCGGCGACCGACCTCTTCGTGCCGTTCCTGCGCAATCAGGGATTCGCGGTGCGGATCGAGGACTCCAACGCCGTCTACGCCGATGCTCAGGTGATGGCCGAAACCGACCTCATCGTGCAGAGCGTGACGATGTCGGAGATCTCGGCCGATGCGCTCCGCGGCCTCATGGACGCCGTTGCGTCGGGGACCGGCCTCGCCGGTTGGCACGGCGGGATCGCCGATTCGTACCGCAACAGCTCCGACTACCTGCAGCTGATCGGCGGACAGTTCGCAACACATCCGGCGAAGGCCCCCGACGAGCGTGTCAACGACGAGACCGACAACTTCCTGCCCTACACGATCGAGATCACCCCGCTCGGGCGCGAACATGAGATCACTCGTGGCATCGGCGACTTCGACCTCGTCACCGAGCAGTACTGGGTGCTCCACGACGACCTCAACGACGTGCTCGCGACCACCATCCACCCGGTGCAGCCCTACCAGCCGTGGCACCGGCCGGTCACGTCGCCCGCGGTCTGGACGCGAGCGTGGGGGAGCGGTCGGGTGTTCGTGGCGACCCCCGGTCACAGTGTCGACGTGCTGCAGGACGACCGGGTGCGCTCGATCATCGAGCGCGGCATGCTGTGGGCCGCGCGCGAGCGGGCCTGATCAGAACGACGTCGCCGCCCTCGAGCGCACCCGGAACCACAGGCTGAGCTCCCGCGCCGCGCGGATCGTCGGGGCGGCACCTTCGACGCCATCCAGATCGTCGAAGGTGCTCCGGAAGCCCAGGGGGATGGTCTCCTCGTGATCGGGGACGCGCTCGAAGCCCATCGTCCACTCTGCGAAGTGGCGTTCGTCGACGCGGTCTTCGACCAGCGTGCGCACCGAGTGATGACGGGGGTCGACGGCGATGCTGTCGTAGAGCGTGCGGACCTCGGCGGCCGGGCCCTCGATCACCTGGAAGAAGCGTCCCGCGCGATACACGAGCAGGCCGGTGATGCCGGCGGCGGCGTTTCGCTCACGGCTCGCCCTGAGCAGTTCGGTGAGCTGGCCGTCGTCCAGCGGTTCATGGGAGGTGCTGGTGTAGAGCACCGACAGGAGGTCGTCGAATGTTCCTTGCGGACGCGTGGCTGCGCTTTCCCTCACGCGGTCTCCTTCATCTGCGTTCGTAGCCGATCCCGAGCGTCAGGGCCACCAGCCCGTGCATCGCCTCGGTCAGGTCGGCGTACTTCCCGACCGGTCGAGAGCGCATGTCGTAGGCGGTGAACCGACGGTCGCGCTCTCGGATGATGTATCCGAGCAACGCGCCGCTGCGGCTTCCGACGTGGAATCCGTCTTCCACACGCGACCAGACCACGCCTGCGCCAGGACTGCTGCCTCGATGGTTCACGAGCTGGCCTACTCATCCTGTTGCGCGCCGGTGGATCCACGCGTGACCCTCAGGGTGACACACGCGGGTCTCCGTCCGGTAGTCGGCCCGCGGCCGCGACGCGTGTGACCGATAACCTGACAGGACAGGACGAGCCCGATTCGCAGGCGAAGGGAAGCATCGATGACGACGTCGACCGGCAGTGACCCAGGTTCCACCGCTCGGCCCCACGGGGTGGGCATCGTGGGGCTCGGGGTGATCTCGGGTCAGTACCTCACCACCTTCCGGGGTCGCGATGACGTCGCCGTCGTGGCCGTCGCCGATCTCGACATCGCCCGGGCCGAGACGGTGGCCCGCGGCATCCCCGGATGCCGGGCCCTGTCCGTTCCCGACCTGATGTCCGATCCGCGCGTCGATACGGTGCTCAACCTCACCATCCCGGCGGCGCACGCCGAGATCGCCCTGCAGTCGCTCGCCGCAGGGAAGAACGTCTACGGCGAGAAGCCTCTTGCGGCCACCCTGGCCGATGCGCGAAGTGTCGTCGACGCCGTCCCGGCGGGTGCGTGGCTCGGCGGGGCTCCCGACACGGTGCTGGGCACCGGCATCCAGACCGCGCGCGCCGCTGTGGATGCCGGCCTCATCGGCCGGCCGGTGGCGGCGATCGCGACCTGGACCTCCGGCGGCCACGAGTCGTGGCACCCGCACCCCGACTTCTACTATCGCGAGGGGGGTGGGCCGCTGCTGGACATGGGGCCGTACTACCTCACGTCACTTGTCCAGCTGCTCGGCCCGGTCGTGCGGGTGAGTGGAGCGTCCTCGCGCTCGCGAGATATCCGCCGCATCGCCACGGGTCCCCGCGCGGGGGAGGAGATTCCTGTCGAGGTCGACACCCACGTCACGGGCACCCTCGTGCACGCGGGCGGGGCGATCTCGACGGTGACCTTCAGCTTCGACGGGGGCGAAACCGGAGCGCCGCCGATCGAGGTGCACGGCGAGGCGGGCAGTCTGCAGGCGCCCGACCCGAATCACTTCGACGGCCAGGTGAGGATGCGACGCCACGGCGCACAGGAGTGGGCCGAGGTCCCGGTCGGAGCCGGTTATGTCGCGGCGGGTCGCGGTGTCGGTCTGGTGGACTTCGTGCGCCCGGGTGGCGGGCGCGCGAGCGGCGCGATGGCCCTGCACGTGCTCGAGATCATGTCCTCGCTCCTCGAGGCCGCCGCCGAGCGACGCTGGATCGAACTGGTGACGACGGTCGAGCGGCCGACGCCGGTGCCCCTGACGCGTTTCGGCGCGCTGCCGCGCTGAGGGCCCCGTCCCGTGGCGCATCAATCCCCCACTGAAGGAGAAGCCCCATGAAACACCGTTCACTCGCCGGTCGTCGTGTCTCGGCGATCGGGCTGGGCGCGATGCCCCTGTCGATGAACAACGACCGGGTGTTCCCGAGTCGCGAAGAGGCGGTCGCCACCGTCCATGCCGCCCTCGACGCCGGAGTCACCCTCATCGACACCGCCGACATCTATGCGCCGCAGTGGGACCAGATGGGGCACAACGAAGAGATCGTGGCAGAGGCGCTCCGCACCTGGGGAGGCGATGCATCGTCTGTGTTCGTCACCACCAAGGGCGGGATCACACGGGCGGAGGGCGAGACATGGGGACGCGACGGATCGCTCGCCTACCTCCGCGCCGCCGTCGAGCGGTCGACGCGGATCCTGGGGGTGGACGCGATCGAGCTCTACCAGTACCACCGGCCCGACCGCTGGATGGTCTACGGCGAGATCATGCAGAACCTGAAGGCGCTGCAGGACGAGGGGCTGATCCGCCACATCGGCATCTCGAACGCGAGCGTCGAGGAGATCGACATCGCCGTGGAAGTGCTGGGCGAGGGCAACCTGGCGAGCGTTCAGAACGAGTTCTCGCCGAAGTATCCGGGATCGATCGACGAGCTCCGCCACTGCGCGAGGCACGGTATCGCCTTCTTGCCCTGGAGCCCCCTGGGAGGAACCGGAGGCGGAGCGCGCACGGTGGGCGATCGCTTCTCGGCCTTCGCCGAGGTGGCATCGGCGCACGAGGTGAGCCCGCAGCGCGTCGTCCTTGCGTGGGAGCTGGCACTCGCCGACACCGTCATTCCGATCCCTGGCGCACGGCGCGCCGCGTCCATCGTCGATTCGGCGGCCGCCGCCGATCTCGAGCTGTCCGCCGACGAGGTCGAGCGCCTGTCGTACTCGGTCGGTATCGATCCGCAGTAGCGCGCGAGAGGACGACGGTCGCCGGCAGCTGGGGGAGGACTACGAGGTCTTCCACCGCATCGTGGACAGGTGGCAGCCTTAGGGTGCAACTCCGGCGCTTATTCGAATCTTTGTCCTGCTAACCGGATCTGCTGGCTCGTCTCGTCACGCAGATCATCGTGCTCTCCCGGCGATGCCGGAGGCAAAGCGTAGATTTGTTCTATGAAAAGTTCCGGTGCGATGGCGACCACGCGGCGGTTGAGGGATGCCGCTGATCGTGTCGCTGCCGACCTGGAGGCCGCCTGCGGTGCGGCGTTGTCGTGTTCGCTGTCGGAGGTTGTCGCCGGGATCGGCGATGACGAGCTGTTGGCGCTGCTGTCGGATGCAGCGCAGGTGCGGGCGGCGGCGGACGTCATCACCGCTGCCGCGGCCGCGGAAGCAACCCGGCGCTCGGCACGGGAGCTGGGGTACGACGGGTTGGCGCAGCGCACGGGGCACCGCAACGGCACGACGCTGGTGCAGACGATCACGGGGCAGACGCGCGCGGATGTGACCCGTGCGGTGCGGACCGGTGAGGACCTCGCGCCGAGTGTTCCGCCGCCGGCGGTCTCGGGCGCGGAATCAGCGCCCGCGGTTCCGGCGACTCCGGAGTGGTTGCGGTTGCTGCGGGAGGCGTTGACGGGCGGGGTGATCACGCAGGCGCAGTTCCGGGCGATCCGTGACGGGCTGGGGGATCCGCCGGTCGAGCGGTACCCGGATCTGGATCCGGGGTTCCTTCCCGCGGCGTGGGCGACCGCGGTCGGGATGCTGCTGGAGGAGGCGGGGGTGTTCCCCGTCGAAGAGCTCCGGAACGCGGCCCGGATCGCCAGGGACCGGTTGGATCCGGTCGGGGTGACTGTGCGGTTCGAGGAACGCTTCGCGGCGCGGTCGCTACGGACATGGACCGATGAGCACGGGCAGCAACACGCGAAGATCGTGTTCGACGACGACGGGGCGGCGTGGGTGCAGGTGATCCTCTCCGCGGCGCTGCGTCCCCGGCGTGGGCCGCGATTCGTGGAGTCACCGGCTGCGACGGCGGCCGACGGTGGGCGGGATGAGCGGTCGAATGGGCAGGTGCAGTACGACACGGTGCTGGCGATCCTGCGCACCGGCGCCGCCGCGGACCCCGCTCAGTCGTTCGGGGACCGGCAACCCGGGGTGCGGATCCTCGTCACCGCCGACACCCTCACCTCCGAGACCGACGCCGACGGGGTGATCCGGGTGCGGGTGGTCGGGGTGGGGCACCTCGAGGACGGTGGCGCGGCGATCCCCGGTGGCGTGGTCGACAGTTATCTGTGTGATGCGGGCAGTGTTCCGGTGATCCGCGACAGCACCGGCAGGCCCCTCGATGTCGGAAGGGAGCAGCGCCTGTTCACCCGAAAACAGCGTCTCGCGATCGCCGCCCGTCACGGCGGGTGCATCGGAGAGCACTGCACCGCTCCGTCGAGCTGGACCGAGATCCACCACCTGACCCACTGGTCCCACGGTGGACACACCGACGTCGACGACGGTGTTCCCCTGTGTCGTAACTGCCACCTCGGCCTCCACAACCGCGGCCAGTGGATCACCCGCGAACGCGACCCCGACGGCGCCGACGCGTACTGGCTGCACTCCCCACCTGATCCGGTCAGCGGGGAAGCAGCTCCGCCCACTCGACTGAGGTCCCGCAGTCCGCTGCGCTTCACCGCCGCCTGACCCGGCGATGTGGATGTCGCCGCCTGACCCGTCGCCGTGGATGTGCGCACCGGTGCTGAGGGGAGCGCAGCGAGACGAAACGCGCTCCGGCGGTGGCACAGCACGTCGCAGGGGGCGCGTCAACAGGTGGTCGGGGCGCGCGGGAGACGGATACCGTTTCGGCATGAGCACGGCGAAGCAAGCGGCGCGGTCGGCGCACTCATCATCCACTTTCCGTGCCGTCGCGCGCGTCGGTTACGCCGTCCTCGGACTCCTCCACATCATCATCGGCAGCATCGCCCTCACGATCGCCACCGGCGCCGGTGGCGGCTCCGCAGACCAGAGCGGCGCGATGGCGCAGATCCGAGAGACGCCCTTCGGCCTCGGCGTGCTCTGGGTCATCGTCATCGGACTCGCCGCCCTTGCTCTCTTCGAGATCGCCCAGGCGTTCTTCGCCTCCGACTCGGACGGCGACAGCAAGAAGAAGTGGGGCAGGCGCGTGAAGCACCTCGGCACCGCCGCCGCCTACATCGCGATCGCCGTGACCGCCCTCATCTACGCGCTGGGCGGAAGCTCCTCATCGTCGGGGTCGACGCAGTCGCTCAGCGCCCAGCTGCTCGCCGCGCCGGGTGGAGTCTTCGTGCTCGTCCTCATCGGCCTCGTGGTGCTCGCCATCGGCGGCGCGTTCATCTACAAGGGCGCCACGAAGAAGTTCGAGGAGAAGCTCGACCTCCCCACCTCGCAGGTCCGGAAGGCGATCGTCGCGTTCGGCGTCACCGGGTACATCGCCAAGGGCGTCGCCGTCGGAGTCGCCGGCATCCTCTTCGTCGTCGCCGCTTTCACCCACGACCCCGAAGCCGCCGGCGGTCTCGATGGGGCACTGCAGAGCCTCGCGCAGCTGCCGTTCGGGCAGGTCATCCTCTGGATCGTCGGCGCCGGGCTCATCCTCTACGGCCTGTTCTGCTTCGCCCGCGCCCGCTACGCCCGCATGTGACACCGGTGGTGATGCGGCGTCAATCCACCGCCACCACGTCGACGACGATCGCGCGCTGCGGTTGCTGCACCATGGGCCGCAGTCCCACGACCGACAGCTGCCGGCCGGTCAGGACCGTGTCGACCGTCGCCCACTCCAGCGCCGACTGCCCGGCATCATGGTCGCGCGTGAGCGGCGAGAGCGTGAGACGGTACAGCCGGTCATCGTCCAGGCCGGGCATGCGCACGCGCCCCGGCGGCCACGCGGCATCCGTCGCCGTCTGCACGATCGTGAACATCGCCTGCGAGCGATCCGCGGCGACGACACCGCGCACGTCCACCCCCGGGTCGGCGCCGTCGACATGCACCGTGCGACCGGTGGCGATCATCTCGCGAAGCGACTTCGCGTAGACCACCCACTCCGCGATGCGCGCGCGGGTGGCCGCGTCGGTGGCCGTGAGATCCCACTCGATGCCGACGTGCCCGATGAGGGCCACCGCGGCGCTCAGCTCGAGATCGACCGTCCGGCCCGACGTGTGCAGGTGCGGAGTCGTCAGGTGTGCGCCCATCATCTCCGGCGGCACGACGAGCCCGGTGTACCTCTGGTTGGGAAGGCGCTCGAGCGGGTCGAGGCTGTCGCTCGTCCAGATCCGGTCGGTGCGGTCGAGGATTCCCAGATCGACCCGCGCCCCGCCGGACGCACAGCTCTCGATCTCGAGTGCGGGGTGCGCGGCCTTCAGCTCGTCGAGAAGGCGGTACAGCGCCTGCGTGGTGGCATGGACCCGCGCGACTCCGCCAGGGCCCGCCGCCGCATCGACGAGGTCGCGATTGTGGTCCCACTTGAGGTACGCGATCGGGTACTCCTCGAGCAGTGCGTGCAGTCGCTCGGAGATGTAGCGATACGCGTCGGGGTGCGCCAAATCCAGCACCTGCTGCTGCCGTGCCGACGGGGGCAGGTCGGCACGTCCGCGCAGGATCCAGTCCGGGTGCCGCCGGGCCAGCTCGCTGTCGGGGTTCACCATCTCGGGCTCGACCCACAGCCCGAACTCCATGCCGAGGGCCCGCACGTGGTCGACGAGCGGATGCAGCCCGTCGGGCCAGACGACGGGGTCGACCAGCCAATCACCGAGACCGGCGGTGTCGTCGCGGCGGCCGAGGAACCACCCGTCATCGAGCACGAATCGCTCGACACCCACGTCGGCGGCGGCGGCGGCGAGGGCCGTGAGCCGGGCCAGGTCGTGGTCGAAGTACACCGCCTCCCAGGTGTTGAGGGTGATCGGACGCGGACGGGACGGATGCTGCGGGCGCGCCCGCCACTCGTCATGGAACCGGTGCGACAGCGCGCTCAGACCCTCACCCCAGGACCCCATCACGGGGGGTGTCGCGATCTCCTCGCCTGGAGCGAGCACGACCTCCCCCGGGAGGAACAGCTCGCCGCCGGCGAGGAACGCATCGCCGTTGCTCGTGCGCTCGGCGAGGACGCGGTGGTTGCCGCTCCACGCGACGTGGAGGCCGTGCACCAGTCCGGCTTCGAACCCGAAGCCCGGGCGCCCGGCGGCGAGCAGCACGGTGGCATCGGCGCCCGGCCGCCCCCGCCGACTCTCGCGCAGGTGGGTGCCGAGGGCGAGGGGCCGGCGCTGCGGCGCGCGCTCGCGCAGATGATGGCCGGTGGTGTCGAGGATCTCCGTCGCGTCCCAGGGCAGGGGGAACGTCGCCTGCAGCCGGTCGACCGTGAACGCCGAGTCACCGGTGTTGCGCAGGGTCACCCGCTGGGTGAACACCCCCGCGACGCCGAGCGTCAGCTCGACCCGTGCGGAGAGACCCGCCGCGGCGTCGACGAGCTCGAGCGTCGCCGAGTGATCGTCGGCGGTGACCTGTGAGAGGGCGAAGAGGATGCTGCTGCCTGCGCCGCTTCGGTGGCCCTCGATGGCGGGGGTGAACATCCATCCGGCCGCCTCGGTGGGAATCACCGTGAGACGCGGTGTGGCGTCGAGACCACCCGAGACCCGCTGCGGGCGGGCGGCGACCGCGAGCGAGGAGAGTGCGGCGACGGGCAGCTCGCCGAGGTCGGCGCCCCAGTGCACGATCGTCGGGAGAGGGGCGGTCGACAGATCGAGGATGACACTCGTGCCGCCGCGTCGGAGATGAAGGACGTCGTCGCGGGGGTTCATGACAATATTTCTATCAGGAAAATATTCCCCGACCGCGGTGAGGCCCGGTCGTAGGAGGCGCCGTGCTGACTGCAAGCGAGTCCGCCCTCGCGCGCGCCGTCCTGGTGCACGGCCCGATCGCCCGGAGCGCACTGGCGCACCGCCTCGCCCTGTCGCCGGCGACGCTGACGCGCCTGGTCAAGCCGTTCCTCGATCAGGGCGTGTTCGTCGAACGGCCGCACACGGTCGACGGCCTGGTGGGCCGCCCCGTCACCCCCCTCGACGTCTCCCCGGGGTGGGGTCGGTTCGCGGGGGTGAAGCTCACGGGCGACCGCGCCTATGCGGTCATCACCGATGCGCGGGCCGAGGTGCTCGCGCGCGGCGACCGGCCGCTCGTCTCGACCGAACCCGAGGCGGTGTGTGCGCTCATCGCCGACCTGGTGGACGGCCTCCTCGCCGGTGGCCTCCCCCCAGACCCCGTGCAGCTCCGCGCGGCCGGGGTGAGTCTCGGCGGCATCGTCCGGTCGGGACGCGCGGTGTTCGCACCGTTCCTCGACTGGGCCGACGTCGACCTCGCTCCGCTCCTCGCTCCCCGCCTCGGGGTGCCGGTGACGGTCGAGAACGACGTCATCGCGCTCACCGAGGCCGAGCACTGGTTCGGGCACGGCCGCGGCATCCCGGGATTCTCGCTCATCACGATCGGGGCGGGGGTGGGGCACGGGCTGGTCGTCGACGACCGCGTGGTCCGTGCGGCCGCGGGCGCCGACCTCGTGGGGCACGTGCCGGTCGCGTCGTCGGGCCCGGTCTGCCTGCTCGGTCACCGGGGCTGCGCCCAGATGCTGACGACGGCGGCGATCCTCTCCGAATGCGCCGGTGCGCTCGGCCGACCCGTCGCCTACGACGACCTCCGTGCCCTGGTGCTGAGGGGTGATGAGAGGATCGCCCCGATCATCGACGCGCTCGCCGACGCGCTCGGGAGCCTCATCGCGCTCGTGGCCGGCCTCACGCAGCAGCGTGCGGTCGTGCTCGCGGGTGACGGGGTCGGCCTTTTCGTCGCCGCGGAGGACCGTGTCCGGGCAGCGATCGCCGCTGCCCGGGATCGGCGCGCCGACGCCGTCGAGCTGCATGTCGACGAGAGCGGCTTTCCCGCGTGGGCGCGAGGCGCGGCCGCGGTGGCCATCCAGGCGGCGGTCGACCGGATCGATCTCGCGAAGGCTCCGATCGTCTGAGTGTCACCAGCCGCTGCGGGTGGGCGTGTGCCCTCCGCGTGCATCATCCGGCATGGCCATCTCCGCCCGCATCCCGAGCAGCCGGACCGGCCGGTCGGGCTCGATCTTGGCGAGGAGAGCGGATGCTTCGGCGATCACCCTCTCGCGGTCGTGCGTCTCGGCGATCCGGCGGGTGAAGGTCTTGGTGAGAAAGGGCGCGTAGCGCACCTTGAGCCCGAGGCCGACGACGGGGCGCCCCTCGGCGGCGACGTCGTCGAGCACCTGCGCGAGCAGGACGAGCGCCGCCGCCTCGATCTCCTCCCGCGCGACGAGGTTCTGCTGGTATGTCGTCTCGCGGCTGTGCCCCCGTGCGACCCAGGGGGTGTCATCGACGACGTTCGATCCGTCACCGCGGCCGAGCTGGCGATACCACGGCCCCATCTTCGGCCCGAACTCCGCCGCGAGGGGCGCGGTCTCGGCGACCGCCAGGTCGCGCACCGTTCGGATGCCGAGCGCCTCGAGGCGCCGCGAGATCTTCGTGCCGACGCCCCAGAGCTCGATCGTGGGCCGGTCGCCCATCACTGCCAGCCAGGTGTCCGCGGTGAGGCGGAAGCGACCGCGCGGCTTGCCGAATCCGGTGGCGTTCTTCGCCCGCACGAGGGTGTCGCCGATGCCCACGCTGCAGTGCAGCCGGGTGCGCTCGAGCACCGCGCGCTGCAAATTCTCGGCGTACCCCTCGGGGTCGGCGGTGGTGATGCCCACGAATGCCTCATCCCACCCGAGCACCTGCACCACGGCGCCGGGCTGGACGCGAAGCGTCGCCATCACCTCCTCCGAGGCGGCGGTGTACGCGTCGTGATCCACCGGCAGAATCACCGCGTCGGGCACCTTCCTCGCGGCGATCCGCAGGGGCATCCCCGACCCGACGCCGAACTCCCGTGCTTCGTACGACGCGGTCGAGACGACGGCGCGCTCCGTGGGGTCACCCCGACCGCCGACGATCACGGGCCTCCCGGCGAGCTCAGGGTGGCGGAGCACCTCGACGGCCGCGATGAACTGGTCGAGGTCGACGTGCAGCACCCAGCGACGCGTCTCTGCCTCGCTCTGGGCCATCGGCGTGCTCCGACCGGTCAGTCCTGGCCCACGGGCGGCGGGAATCCGAGCCGTGCGTGGCGTTCGCGGGCGAAATCCTGCGCGCGGGGCCCGGCGCCGAGGGCGCGGGTGGATGCCGCGAGCGCGACCCGCGCGAGCGTGATCACCGGCAGCGGCAGTCGGCGCAGCCCGAGCAGCTTCCGGTATTCGCGGGGCAGGCTCGCCACGGCTGCAGCGAACAGCAGTCGGTAGCTCACGCCCATCGAGCCGGGAAGCGGCACGCGGCGGAGGAACCGCACGACGTCGTCCACGCGCTCGTCGCGGCGCAGCTCGCCGGTGAACGCCGCGAGGCGTTCCCGCAGTGCGGCCTCGGTCTCGGGGGGATGAGCGACCCGCATCAGTCGGCCCGCCTGCGCCCACTCCCGGACGTAGGCGTCGCTTCCGCCCGGAATGGGTCCACCCCAGATCTTGTGCGCGCCGAGGAAGGCCTCGGTGAACGCCAGATGCACCCACTCGACGAGGTCGGCGTCGTCGGCGGAGTAGGCGCGCTCGCCGTCGGCGGCGTCGTACGTGCCCCGCACCCGCTGGTGCAGACGCCCGACTCGCGCGGTCTCGCGCCGGGCCTGCTCGGTCGAGCCGTAGGTGACGCACAGGATCCACCGCACGGTGCCCGACAGGCGCCCCATGGGATCATCGCGGTACCGCGAGTGGTCGTGGACGCCGGCCAATGCGCCCGGGTGGAGCGCCTGGATGAGCAGCGCCCGGATGCCCGCGATCAGCGTGCTCGTGCCGGCGTGCACGGTCCACACGGCCCCGCCGTCGGCGAAGTAGCCGGCGTCGTCGCCGTCGGCGAGGGCCCGCACCCAGGGCGGGGTGCCGTTGGGGTCGCCCGACAGCGCGGTGAGCAGGCGAGAGCGCAGCGTCGACGAACGCGGGGGAGCGAGCGATCCGGTGCCCATGCTTCCAGCGTGCCACGCCTCCGCAGGTTAGAGACCGAGTCGCGCGAGGTAGTCACCGACGAACCGGCGGTCGGGGTCCAGACGCGCCCGCAGCGCCGAGAAGTCGTCGAACCGCGGGTAGCGGCGACGGATCTCGTCGCCGGGCATCGTGAAGACCTTCCCCCAGTGCGGACGGGCGGAGGCGGGGAGAGCCGCTTCGAGCGTGGGGAGGAGGGCGCGCACGGCTGCTTCGTCGCGCTGCCACGTGAAGTGGATGCCGACGGTCGGGCGCCCGTACGCGGGGGAGAGCCACAGATCATCGGCCGCCATCGTGCGCACCTCGCACGTGAGAAGGAGCGGCGCGATCCGGTCGGCGAGCCCCCGCACGGCCTGGATCGCCGCTACGGCGTCGGCGCGGGCGACGAGGTACTCCGACTGCAGCTCTTCACCCGCCGAGGGGGTGAACGCCAGCCGGAAGTGCGGAAGCCGGTCGTACCAGGGCCCCGGGACGCCCTCCTGCGCCGTGCACGGGGTCGGGTCGATGCCGGGGATCGGATGACGGGGTCCGTCGGCGGCCCGGGCGCCGAACGTCGACAGGTCATCGGGGTCCGAAGTCGTCCGGGACTTGACCCACACCTGGTCGATGACGTCGGCGTCCGTCCACCGTGTGAACAGGCTCACGCTGTCGCCCGCACCGGTGAGCTCGTCGAAGCGGCTCAGCGCGTCATCCCATCGCACACCCTCGAAGACGGTCTGCGCGACGGTGAAGTGCGGCAGGGCGTCGAGGGTCAGGTGCGTGACGATGCCGAGCGCGCCGAGCCCGACGACGACGCCGTCGAATCCGTCCTCGCCCCTTGTGAGCGTCATGCGCTCTCCGGCGGCGGTGAGGAGTTCGACGCCGGCGACCTGGGTGCCGAGGGCTCCGACGCGGTCGCCCGACCCGTGCGTGCCGGTCTGCACGGCGCCGGCGACGGAGATGTGAGGGAGGGAGGCGAGGTTCGCCAGCGCGAGACCTTCGCGTTCGAGCACGGGCACCAGGTCGCCATAGCGGATGCCCGCGGGGATCCGCACGGTCTGGCGGTCGGGCGCGACGCTCACGCGGTCGGCGGTGGCGAGGCCGGCGAGGGAGATGATCACCCCGTCGGTGTCGGCGACGTCGTTGAAGGAGTGCCGGCTCCCCAGCACGCGGACGGTGGTGCCATCGCCACGCGCACGATCGAGGATGGCGCTCAGTTCGGCCTCATCGATCGGTTCGACGATGCGCGCAGCGCGGTACGTGAGGTTCCCTGCCCAGTTGGTGGTCACCCCACAGGTCTACCCGAGATCGGCGACCGTCCGGGCCAGCGCGACCGCATCGGCGGCGAGGGCGGCCGAGGTATCGGCATCCTTCATCCACAGCGGAACAGCGCGGGCGACGATCCCCGCGGCCTCGATACCCGGCACCGCCGGTGAGTCCTCGTCGTCGACCAGCCAGCCATCCAGCACGCCGCCGGCGGCGCGCGCGCCGTAGTGCCGGGCGACGGCGCCCGCGTCGGCGTCGACGCCGATGACGGCAAGGCACGCCTCGGCCATGCCCCGCACCGCGGCCCCGCCGATGATCGGCGAGACGCCGACGATCGGCGCGGATGCGGTGGCGAGCGCGGCGCGGATACCCGGGATCTCGAGCACCGGGCCGATCGAGACCACGGGGTTCGACGGGGCGACGAGGATGACATCCGCGGCGGTGATCGCGTCCAGCGCGGCCGGGGCGGGGCGCGCCGCGTCGATCCCGTTCTGCTCGAACCGCGCGACCGGAAGGCGCGCGCGGTGCCGGGTCCACCACTCCTGGAAGTGCAGCCGCTCGCCGTCCGGCGTGACGATGTGGGTGTCGACCTCGTCATCGGTCGCCGGGTGCAGGGTCACGCCGAGGTCCCACCGGGCGCCGAGACGCCGCGCGACCTCCGTGGGTGTCTCGCCGGCGCGGAGCCACGCCGTCCGGGCGATGTGAGTGCCGAGATCGAGGTCGCCGAGGGTGAACCACTCGGGGGTGACGCCCCAGGTGCGAAGCTCCGCCGACACGCGTTCGCTCTCGCCGCGCCGGCCCCAGCCGCGCTCTTCGTCGTTCTGCCCGGCGAGGGTGTAGAGGATGCTGTCATGGTCGGGCCAGATGCGAAGACCCGCCAGCCACCAGTCATCCCCGGTGTTGACGACCACGTCGATGGTGTGGTCCTCGTCGCTGCGGCGAACGAACTCCCGGACGCCGCGCACGAATCGTGCGCCGCCGACGCCCCCTGCGATGACGGTGATCTTCACCCGTCAACGCTACCCGCGCGCCGAGTCAGAGTTCGACGCGCGTCACCTCGCGGAGAGCCCGATCGTCGACGACCGCTGTCATGAGCGTGTGATGCGGCTGACGCCGACGATCTGTGGGCGAGCCGGGGTTGAGAAGGCGCAATCCCGACGCGGTGGTCGTGTCCCAGGGGATGTGGCTGTGCCCGAAGACGAGCACATCGAGGTCGGGGTAGCGCAGCGTCATCCGTCTCTCCCGGCCCTTCGCATCGCCGGTCTCGTGCACGACGCCCCATCGCACTCCCTCGATCGTCCGCTCGGCGAACTCGGGGAGACGGGCCCGCAGGTCATCGCCGTCGTTGTTGCCGTACACCCCCAGCACCTCGCCGTGGCCCTGCAGGTCATCGAGCACGTCGACAGTCACCCAGTCGCCGGCGTGGATGATGAGATCGGCGGCGTCGGCCTCACGACGCACGGCATCGGGCAGGCTGCGCGCCCGCCCGGGGATGTGGGTGTCGGAGATCAGCAGCAGACGCGTCGGCATGGATCGAGTCTGACTGACCATCGCCGCCCGGCGGCCGCTGTGCCTACGATGGGCACATCCTCGCCGTCGACATCGAGGAGGTCGGCATGGTCCAGGTTCGTGTGATCGGCGTCGCGCTCGACGCCGCGCGCCAGTACGTGATCCTGCTGCGGCCGATCACCGAAGAGGTGGACGGTCCGCGGATGCTCCCCATCTGGATCGGCGCGCAGGAGGCCACGTCGATCGCCATCGCCGTCGAGGGTGCCGAACCGCCGCGCCCGCTCGCCCACGATCTGATGAAGACCCTGCTCGAGACGGTGTCGGCGCAGGTCGAGCGGGTCGAGATCACCCGCATCGACGACGGCACCTTCTACGCCGAGATCACTCTCCTGCTTCCGGGTGGCCGGCGCGTGCTCGACGCCCGTCCCTCCGACGCGATCGCGCTCGCCTCCCGCGTCGACGCACCGATCTGGGTGGCCGACGAGGTGCTGGCCGACGCCGGCATCCCGGTCTCGGCGATGGAGTTCGAAGACGACGACAGGCTCGAGGAGGAGAAGCTCGAGGAGTTCAAGCGCTTCCTCGACGAGGTCGACCCGGAAGACTTCCAGGGCTGACGCGCAGGGCGACCTCAGGGGGCCAGGTTGGGCAGGATGCGGGTGCCGAACTCGTGTCGCAGGGCGCTGCGCGCCGCCAGCCATCCGGCCATCCCGTGCACCCCGGGCCCCGGGCTCGTCGACGCGCCGCAGAGGTACACCCCCGGTATCGCGGTGCGCCAGGGCTCGGGGGAAAGGGTCGGGCGCCCCAGGAGCTGGCGCACATCGGGGAGGCCGGCGGCGATGTCGCCGCCGGGGTAATTCGGATTGTGTCGCTCCATCTCGACGGCGGTGAGCGTGGAGCTGGCGACGATCACATCGCGGAAGCCCGGGGCGAACCGTTCGATCTGTGCGATGACGGCCTCGGTGACGTCGACGGCCGATCCCGCCGGCACGTGCGTGTAGGTCCAGAGTGTGTGCATGCCCGCCGGCGCGCGGCTGTCGTCGAAGGTGCTGGGTTGGGCCACGAGCACGTAGGGCCGCTCGGGCACCCCGCCGCGTGCGACGACGTTCTCGGCCGCCGCCACCTCCGCCCGGGTGCCGCCGACGTGCACCGTCCCTGCACGACGGACGGCGTCATTCGCCCACGGCACCGGGCCGGAGAGGGCGAAATCCACCTTGAGGACGCCGTTGCCGTACCGGAACCGCTCCAGCGCGCGGCGGTACGCCGCCGGCATCCTCCCACCGGCGAGCCGGATGAGCGCGGCCGGGGTGACGTCGAGCAGCACGGTGCGCGCCGGCGGGAGCTCGTCGAGGCTCGTGACCTCGGTGTCGGTGACGATCTCGCCGCCGTGGGCGAGCAGATCGTCGGCGAGGGCGTCGGCGATCGCCTGGCTGCCGCCGATCGGGATCGGCCAGCCGCGCGCGTGCGCGTAGGTCGTGAGCGCCAGTCCCGCCGCCGCCGACGCCAGGCTCGGCAGAGGAAGGATGGTGTGGGCCGAGACCCCGGTGATCATCGACGGCGCGATGTCCTCGGTGAACGGGGTGTTCCACCAGCGACCGGCTTGCGACAGCGCGGCCAGACCGAACGCGACGGGTGCGATCACGTGCGGGGGGACGCGCACGAGCGGGTGGGTGGTGAAATCGGCGATCTGATCGGATGCGGCGACGAGGGGTCCGAGGAGAGCGCGATAGGCCGCGCCGTCGCGGCCGAGGTCGTCGGCGGTGCGGTCGAGGTCGCGGTAGGCGACGCCCGCGCGTCCGCCGTCGAGAGGATGGGCGAAGGAGATCTCCGGCACCTCGAACCGGATGCGGTCGCCGAGCCCGAACTCGCGGAAGAACGGCGACGCCAGAGCAAGCGGGTGCACCGCCGAGCAGACGTCGTGGCGAAACCCCGGGAGGGTGAGCTCGGATGTCGCGGTGCCGCCGCCGACGGCGCCGAGTCGCTCGTAGACCCGGACGCCGAGCCCTGCCCGGGCCAGCGTGACGGCAGCGGCCAGGCCGTTGGGCCCCGCGCCGACGACGACGGCGTCGAGTTCGCCCGCCCGCCTCATTCGCGCGCCGCTTCGGCCGCTTCAGCCGCCTGGGCGGCCTCTTCGGCTTCGTGATCGTCCGCGACATCGGGGGAGGAGGGGCGCCCCGCCTCTTCGTTCTCCTCTTCGGCGGTGGTCTCGCGCGTGCGGGCGTGGCGGCCCTCGGCCAGATACGCGAGGCGGTGGAGCGTCTCGGCGTTGCGCCGATGAAGCAGCAGATCGAAGAGCAGATCGGGGAGGTAGCGGGGGAGCCCTGCGATGGCCTCCTCCTGCAGCCGCACGACACAGCCTTCGCCGCGCGGCTTCACGTCGATGGAGATGCGGGCTTCGCCGATCGGCCAACCGGTGGCGACCATCACCGCGCGCCGCGGCGGGCTCCATTCGGTCGACATCGTCTCGTCGTTGATCAGAACGGGCCAGGCGCCGAAGGAGTGGTGAAGACGCGAACCCGCCGCGGGCCAGTCGGCGTCGACATCCCGCATGCGTGACGCGCCGACCACCCACGTCGGGAAGAGCCATCCCTCGGCGAGCACCTCGAAGACGCTCTCGGGCGCGCACGTCATCTCTCGTGTGTTGCGTGACATCTCGGCCTCCACCCGGGCGATCTCGTTCCGGATGTCTCGACCGTAGGTCCAACCGGTCGCGACGCGCACCCGGTTGACAGGTCGCTCACCGCTTCGATCTGCGCCACCACGGTCGTGCGGGTGGGGCCTCGTCGGGAGCCGGCATCCGCGCCCGGCGGCGTGCTGCCCACTCCGCGACCTCGGCGTCGACGTCGCGGAGGGCGGTGACCACGGGCGGGCCGCCGAGCAGCTGCATCCGTGCGAGCTTCACCCGTCGGTTGAAGTCCTCCACGGCCTCGCGCACGTCCTCCTCCCGCGAGAGGGCGTCCAGTCTCCCCGACAGTTCGGCGTCCTCGACCCGCAGGGTCAGCGCCGGGGGACCGAGCCCCGTCAGCTGCTCACGCTCGATCTTGCGACGGATCCACCAGTCCGGGTCGTGGGCGCGTCCGAGATCGGGGAGGGGCTTGCCGGCCCCGGGAAGGTCGTCGAAATCCCCTCGTCGGATCGCCTGCTGGATGGCGACCTCGACGTAGGCGGCGCGTTCCGCCGGAGTGGACGTCGGCGCCTTTTCGAGGTTCTCGCCCGTCGCGTCCGGGGTCTCGTCCTGCTGCAGCCGTTCGACGCGGTAGCGCGCGGCGCGGAGCCTGGGATCCTCCATGCTCGTCCACGGTACGCGCCCGAGGTGCCGAGCGGGCCGCACGCCGCATTCAGCCGCCGAAGCGCAGCCGACGGCGCGGCGCCGACGCCGCGTCGACGACACCCGCCAGCAGCACGATCGTCGCGGCGAGGAACGGCAGCGTCAGCGCGGCATCCGTTCCCAGGTACTCCGCGACGACGCCGGCCACCGCGGTCGAGGCCGACTGTCCGACGACGATGCCCGAGCCGAGCATCGTCATCACCGTCGACGAGCGCCCGAGAGGGCTCCGGTGGGCGGCGAGGCTGTACTGGGTGACGAGGGTCGGGCCGATGCCCACACCGATGAGGAGAAGGGTGAGGGTCATGGCCACCACGCTCGTTACGAACGGGAGCGCGAGGGTGCCGGTGACGAGAACGGCGGCGAAGACGATCCAGCGTGCGCCGAGCGTGAACCGGGCGGGGAACGCCGCGACGCCCAGCGCCAGCGCCGCCGAGCCGAGTCCCATCGCGCCGTAGACGACGCCCGCCTGCTCGGCGATGCCGCGGTCGGCCATGAACGAGGTCAGCGAGGTGAGCATCGTGCCGAAGAAGAGGCCCATTCCCAGAGCTCCCACCACGGGTGCCGCGACCCGGATGAGCTCGCGCGCCGGGGCCGGTGCGGGGGCGCCATCACGGAGGCCGGCCTCGACGCGGGCGGACGGATGCAGCGCGAAGGCCGACACGAAGATCACCGCGAGGGCTGCGGCGCCGAGGACGGGCGCGACGGGATCGAGCGTGGCGGCGAGGACGCCGACGAACACCGGTCCGAAGACGAAGACGATCTCGTCGGCGGCCGACTCGTAGGCCATGGTGCCGCTGACAACGGCGTCCCGGCGGGCGGGATCGATGGCGCGGGTGATGATCCCCACGAGGCGGCTCCGCGAGAACGGGGCGACCTGGGGTGTGGACGCGCCGATGAGGAACCCGGCGGCCAGCACCGCCGCATCGGGCACCGGTGCGAATGCCAGCCACGCGATCGCGACGAGCAGCAGGCTGTTGACCAGACCCGCGCACAGCAGCACCCGTCGTTGACCGAACCGGTCTGCCGCCGCCCCCAGAAGGGGGCCGAACATCGCGGTTCCGAGGCCGGTCACCGCGGCGGTCACCCCGCCGAGGGCCAGCGAGTCGCGGGCCGAGACCACGAGGGTCAGGAGTCCGACGACCACCATGGCGAACGGCAGACGCGCGACGAGCGCGATGGGGAAGTACGACAGACCAGCGGCCCGGATCAGGGAGGTCGGGCGGGGCGCAGCAGAAGAAGTCATATGCATCAGGTCGATTCGGTCGGCCGCGCGGATCGTCGGGCGGCGTTTCGTGCCGCCTTTGCGCGAAGCGCGAGGTGATGCACAGAGCCCGATGAGTCTACCAAGCCCCCTTCCGCGGCAGCATCCGCGGCGTTCAGTGAACTCCCAGGATGCCGGCACCGCCGCGGAATCGCGGGCGTCTGCCGCGTGGACGGGTGGTGCTGGCGGGTCACGACGCCATCCGATCGCGGGGGTTCTCCGGATCACCCCACGTGCGGCGGAAGTCGCACACGACAGATGGAAGGAAATGAGAATGCGTAAGAACATCACTCGCGCCGGAGTCTTCACTGCAGGCCTCGGAATCGCCGCCCTGACCGTGACCGGCCTGGCACTTCCGGCCAACGCCGACACCGTCTCGAGCGCCGACGAGACGCAGACCACGGTGTCGGCTCTGACGACCCTCGAGGCCTTCCAGGACATCCTCAACGACGCGCTGCAGGCCAGCGGCAACTCCGCGCAGACCGGTGACGTGAGCGTCGACGGTGTCGACGGCGGGCTGGTCAACGGCCCGATCGTGAGCGGGCCCGTGGTGGACGACGTCGCCAACGGCCCGATCCTCTCGGGCAACGACACCCCGATCGCCTCGGGCAACGAGGTTCAGGCGCCGATCGCCTCGGGTAACGACACCTCGGTCGATGCCCCGATCGGTTCCGGCAACGAGGTCGCCTCGGGCAACGACACCGACACCTCGATCGGCGACATCGGCGCCTCGGTCGGCGACGTCGTCGGCGATGTCTCCGGCGAGGTCGACGGCCTGGTCAGCGGCCTGCTCGACTGACCCCCTGAACGGACGCCCCTCCTGGACGTCAAGACGAAGCGGCGCCGGCGATCCCGGCGCCGCTTCGGCGTTCTGCGTCGGCGAACGCCCTCAGGAGAGCTCGGTCCGCCACGAATGGCGGGGCTCGTAGCCGAGCATCCGGCGCGCCTTGTCGATCGACAGCAGGGTGTCGTTCTCTCCGATCTCGCCGCGCACCCCGACGTCTGGGAACACCTCGGCGAGCAGTTCGGCGTTCGGGCGGGTCATCACGGTGTCGGCCGCCGCGATGATGAAGGGTTCGAATCCGGGCTCGGCCACGCGCAGTGCCCGCTCGATCGCCTGGGCGCCGTCGCGGGCGTCGATGTAGCCCCACAGGTTCCACTTACGGCGCCGGGGGTCGGCGTCGAACGACGGGAACTCGGCGTAGTCCTCGGGCACCATGACGTTCGAGAAGCGCAGTGCGGTGATCGAGAGGTCGGGGTGCCAGCGCACGAGCTCGCGCGCCATGCGCTCTTCGAGGGTCTTCACGAGCGAATAGACGCTCTCGGGACGCGGTTCGTACTCCTCGTCGACCGGGGCGTACGGCGGCGGCACGTCGAAGGGGAGACCCAGCACCGTCTCACTCGATGCGGCGACGATCCGGCGCACCCCCACGCGGATGGCGGCGTGGAAGACGTTGAAGGTCGCCGCCATGTTGTTGTGGAAGGTCGCCACGTCGCTGCGCAGTCCCGGTGCCGGGATCGCCCCCAGGTGCACCACGGCGTCGACACCGTCGTGCTGGTCGTTCACCGCGCCCAGCGCGTCGACGACCTGGCCGTAGTCGGTGAGATCGACCTGGACGAAACCCGGGCCGCGCTCGCCGGCGACGTCGAGGCCGATGGCCTCGATGCCGCCGGCGCGAAGTTCGCGGGCCACGACCGAGCCGAGCTTTCCGGATGAACCGGTGAGTGCGATGCGCATCTGATCACCTTGCCATGTCAGCACGGCGGCGAGGGCCGGCTCAGGCGACCGCCCCTCGAGGACCACATCGGACGCCTCGCGCCGTCCGGCCGCTAACCTCGGTTGCCATGACCGCTCCTGACGACCGGCGCGCCCGCCTCGGCATGCGCGAGGTCGCGGCTGCGGCCGGTGTCTCGCCGCAGACGGTGTCGCGCGTGCTGAACAATCACCCGCACATCCGTCCCGAGACGCGCGCCCGGGTGCTCGAGACCGTGAGCCGCCTCGGATACCGGGTGAACAACGCCGCCCGCGCGCTCGGCACGCGAAGCACCCGGACGCTCGGTGTGCTCGCCTCCGATGCCACCCTGTACGGACCCGCCGTCGGCATCGCCGCGCTGGACGCCGCCGCCCGCGAGCAGGGGCGCTGGATCGCCACCGCGTACGCGGACGCCGAAAGCGAGTCGTCCGTCATCGCCGCCGCCGACCGTCTCCTCACGCAGGGTGTCGACGGCATCATCGTGCTGGCCCCGCATCTCACGACCTCGGCGGCGTTGCGAAAGGCCCATCCCGACGTGCGTATGGCCGCCCTTCACGAGGGAGAGGGTGCCGAGCGGCAGGCTGAGGGTGCCGCAGCCGCCGTCCGGCACCTCGTCGGCCTCGGCCATCGCCGCATCGCCCGGCTCGCCGGCCCTGCGGCGTGGAGCGAAGCGGTCAGCCGCGAGGCGGGCGCGGTCGCGGCCCTCACCGAAGCTGGCCTGGACACCACGTTGCGCTGGGAAGGGGACTGGACGGCAGCCACGGCGGCGGGGCTGAGTCAGGCGATCGCGGCTGCGGCACGAGAGCCGGACGGGCCGACCGCGGTCGTCGCCGCCAACGACCAGATGGCGCTCGGCGTGATCTCCGGGCTCCGCGCAGCGGGCGTCGAGGTGCCGGGGAGCGTGAGCGTGACGGGGTTCGACGACAATCCTGATGCGGCGTTCTACCGTCCCGCGCTCACGACGGTGCGTCTCGACGTCGCCGGCGAGGCGCGTCGCGCCGTCGCGGAAGTCCTCGGGGAGATCGACGCGCCGCCGCATCCGGCCGCTCCCACCCTCGTGCCGCGGGCCTCGACGACCCGCCCACCGACGCCGACGCCGTGATCGGACCACGGCCGCGCGCTCTGTACCCGCAAGATTGTTACCGGTAACATGAGCACCGCCTGCGCCCCGCGCATCCGCCACCGAGGGAGGAATCGTGCCCAGCACCGATGCTGCGACACCGTCGTTCGACCCTGTCGTCCGTGAAGCCATCGAAACCGTCCGCGCTGACGTCGCGCGTCTTCACGGCGAACTCGTCCGGTACGGGCTCGTCGTCTGGACGGGCGGGAACGTCTCGGGCAGGGTGCCCGGCACCGACCTCTTCGTCATCAAGCCTTCCGGCGTCTCGTACGACGATCTCGACGCGCAGAACATGATCCTGTGCGACCTCGACGGCAACGTCGTGCCCGGGTCGGCGGGGAGCGAACGGAGCCCGTCCAGCGACACCGCAGCGCACGCCTACGTCTACCGGAACATGCCGGAGGTCGGCGGTGTGGTCCACACCCACTCCACCTACGCCGTGGCATGGGCCGCGCGCGGCGAAGCGATCCCGTGCGTCATCACCGGGATGGCGGATGAATTCGGAGGTCCGATCCCGGTGGGACCTTTCGCCATCATCGGCGACGACTCGATCGGCCGCGGAATCGTCGAGACGCTCCGCGGACACCGATCTCGGGCCGTGCTCATGCGCAACCACGGCCCCTTCACCATCGGGGTCTCCGCGAAGGACGCCGTGAAGGCCGCCGTCATGGTCGAGGATGCCGCGAGGACCATCCACATCGCACGCCAGGGGGGTCCTCTCATCCCCATCCCGCAGGACTCGATCGATCGGCTTTACGACCGCTATCAGAACGTCTACGGGCAGAGCACCGACGATCGCCGTGAAGAGGACGCGCGATGAGTGCCGACGTCATCACCTCCGGCCGGACCGCCCTGGGCATCGAACTCGGCTCGACCCGGATCAAGGCGTGCCTCGTCGACGCCGACGATCCGACGGAGGTACTCGCGGTCGGCTCGCACGCCTGGGAGAACCGTTTCGAAGGGAGGACATGGACCTATGCGCTCGACGATGTCTGGAACGGTGTGCGCAGCGCCTACGCCGACCTGGTTGCCGATGCCCAGCGGCGGCACGGCGTCGCGCTCGAGACGGTCGGGGCCATCGGCGTCTCGGCCATGATGCACGGCTACCTCGCCTTCGATGGCGAGGGTGAGCTGCTGACCCCGTTCCGCACATGGCGCAACACCACGACCGGACCCGCCGCCGAAGCGCTCTCGACGGCGTTCGACCAGAACATCCCGCTCCGCTGGTCGGTCGCCCACCTCTTCCAGGCGGTTCTCGACGGTGAGCCGCACGTTCCCGAGATCCGCCACCTCACCACCCTCGCGGGATACGTGCACGAGCAGCTGACGGGTCGGCGCGTGGTGGGCGTGGGAGACGCATCGGGCATGTTCCCGATAGACCCGGCGACGCGCGACTACGACCTCGGACTCATCGAGACTTTCGATGGGATGGTCGCCGAGGCGGCACCGGGTTTGCGCATCGCCGCCCTCCTCCCACGGGTCCTGAAAGCGGGTGAGCCCGCCGGCACACTCACCGGGGCCGGGGCGGCTCGGCTCGACCCGACCGGGCGGCTGCGCCCCGGCATCCCGTTCTGTCCTCCGGAAGGCGACGCCGGAACCGGAATGGTGGCAACGAACGCCGTCGCGCCGCGCACCGGGAATGTCAGCGCCGGAACGAGCATCTTCGCGATGGTCGTGCTCGAAGGCGCGCTCGCCGCCGCGCACCACGAGATCGACATCGTCACCACACCCGTCGGCGACCCGGTGGCGATGGTGCACTGCAACAACGGCGCGAGCGAGCTCGCGGAGTGGGCGGGGATGTTCGGCGACTTCACCGAGCGCGCCGGGTCGCCGCTCTCGTCCGACGAGGTTTTCGAGGTCCTTTTCCGCGCGGCGGAACAGGGCGACCCCGACGCCGGTGGATTGATCGCCTTCAACCAGCTCTCGGGCGAGCCGATCGTCGGTCTCGAGGAGGGGCGACCGTTGTTCGTGCGGACGCCCGAGAGTCGATTCACGCTCCCTAACGCGATCCGCGCGCAGCTCTACGGAATGTTCGCGACGCTCGCGCTCGGCATGCGCGTGCTCTCGGATGAGGGAGTCGCGATCGACCGGATGTTCGCCCACGGTGGGGTCTTCCGCACCGCCGGGGTCGCCCAGCGGTTCCTCGCCGCCGCGATCGGCACTCCCATCGCCGTCGGCGATACCGCGGGTGAAGGGGGCCCGTGGGGGATGGCGGTGCTCGCCGCCCACCTTTTGCACGCCGATGGGTCGACGCTCTCCGACTACCTCGACAGGCACGTCTTCGCCGACGCGAAGACCGTGACCGTCGATCCCCAGCCCGACGACGTCGCCGGGTTCACCCGGTTCCTCGGACGCTACGAGGCGGCTCTCGCCGTCGAGCGCGCCGCCGTCGCCGCCCTCTGACCATCCGATTCGAAGGAAGACCCGTCATGCCGTCACTGTCCACCTCTCTCGACGCCTACGAGGTGTGGTTCGTCACCGGAAGCCAGACCCTCTACGGCGAGGAGACGCTCCGTCAGGTCGCCGAACAGTCGCAGCAGGTCGTCACGGGGCTCGATGGCCTGCCCGTTCGTGTCGTCTGGAAGCCCGTGCTGAAGGATGCCGACTCGATCCGCCGGCTCGCGCTCGAGGTGAACGCACGCGACGAGGTCATCGGCATCATCGCCTGGATGCACACGTTCAGTCCGGCGAAGATGTGGATCGCCGGGCTCGACGCACTGCACAAGCCCCTGCTGCACCTCCACACCCAGGCGAATGTCGAGCTGCCGTGGGCGGATATCGACTTCGACTTCATGAACTTGAACCAGGCTGCCCACGGCGACCGCGAGTTCGGCTACATCCAGACCCGACTGGGCGTCGCCCGCAAGACCGTCGTCGGACACGTGTCGAACCCGGCCGTCCGCCAGCAGGTCGAGGACTGGCAGCGGGCCGCGGCAGGGTGGGCGGCTGCGCGGTCTCTGAAACTCGCGCGGTTCGGTGACAACATGCGCTATGTCGCCGTCACCGAGGGCGACAAGACCGAGGCAGAGCTGCGCTTCGGCGTTCAGGTGAACACCTGGGGAGTCAACGAGCTCGCCGCTGCCGTCGCCGACGCCTCTTCGGCCGACGTCGACGCGCTCGTCGACGAATACGTCACAAGCTACGACGTCGCCGCCGAACTGCTGCCGGGCGGTGACCGCCATCAGAGCCTCCGGGACGGCGCCGCGATCGAGGTCGGTCTCCGCTCCTTCCTCGAGACGGGTGGCTTCGGCGCGTTCACGACCTCGTTCGAAGACCTCGGCGCCCTCACGCAGCTCCCCGGCCTCGCCGTGCAGCGGCTCATGGCCGAGGGCTACGGCTTCGGCGCGGAGGGCGACTGGAAGACCGCCATCCTCGTCCGTGTCGCTAATGTCATGGGCGCCGGCCGCCCCGGTGGCGCGAGCCTCATGGAGGACTACACCTACGACCTGGTGCCCGGGTCCGAACGCATCCTCGGCGCGCACATGCTCGAGGTCGCGCCGTCGCTGACGACGCGCAAGCCGCGCCTCGAGGTGCACCCGCTGGGGATCGGCGGAAAGGCCGATCCCGTCCGGCTTGTCTTCACCGCAGACCCGGGGCCGGCCCTCGTCGTCGCCATGAGCGACATGCGCGACCGGTTCCGCCTGGTTGCCAACGTCGTCGAGAACGTCGACGCGCCTGACCTCCCGCGGCTGCCGGTCGGTCGCGCCGTGTGGAAGCCCGCGCCTGACTTCGCCACCTCGGCGGCCTGCTGGCTGGCGGCCGGTGCCGCGCACCATACTGTGATGACGACGGCTGTGGGCGTGGAGGTCTTCCGGGACTTCGCCGAGATCGCCCGCACCGAGTTCGTCGTCATCGACGAGCAGACCACCGTCCGTGATTTCCAGCGGGAGCTCCGGTGGAACCAGGCCTACTACCGACTCGCGCAGGGAATCTGACTTCTATGGCATCGCACTCCGTCTCGGGCACCCAGCACTCCCTTCGCGCGGGCGATTACGAGGCCTGCATCGCCAGCGTCGGCGCGACGCTGCGGTGTCTGACCTTCCAGGGCCGCGACCTCGTCGTGCCGTTCGGCGCCGACGAGGTGCGTCCCTCGTACCGTGGGGCGACGCTCGCGCCGTGGCCGAACCGGGTCGTCGACGGCATCTACACCTTCCGTGGCGTCGAACGTCGCGTCGCGCTGACCGAGCCGACGCGCGGGCATGCGCTGCACGGCCTGGCGTCGTGGCTCGACTTCGAAGCGATCGACAAGGGCCCGAGCCACGTCACGCTCGCGGCGACCATCGTCGCGCAGACCGGCTACCCCTGGGAGCTCGGACTCGAGACGACCTTCCAGCTCGCGGCCGACGGCCTCACCCAGACGGTGCGGGTGCACAACCACAGCGACGAGCCCGCACCGTGGGGGACGGGGCCCCACCCCTATCTCGTCGCCGGCCCCGGACTCGTCGACGAGTGGTCGCTCGAGCTCCCTGCCGACGACGTTCTCACCGTCACCGATGACCGGCTGATCCCCGTCTCGCTCGAGCCGGCCGAGACTGCCGGCGCCGAGCGATTCGACTTCCGCCGTGCTCGGCGGATCGGTCAGGTCGAGATCGACCACGCCTACACCGGGTTCGCCCGGGATGACGACGGCTTCGCCTCCGTGCGGGTGACCGCGCCCGACGGCACCGGGGTCGCGATGACCTGGGACACGGCCTGCCCGTGGGCCCAGATCCACACCGCCGACAAGCCCGACAAGGCCGTCTCGCGCCTGGGCCTCGCCGTCGAGCCGATGACCTGCGCGCCCGATGCGTTCAACGCCAGCCGCTACGACTTCGACGCCGGTCTCATCGAACTGGGGCCGGGCGCGTCATCCGCAGCCTCCTGGCGGATCTCCGCCATCGCCTGACGGGGCGTCGACGGGCCTTCCTCCCGGCCGATCGGCCCCGACCGGTAGCCTGGGAGCGAGGGGGTGACGATGGGTAAGACCGCCGAAGCCATCGGCGAGGGGGTCTCGATCGCCGCTGCTGCCGCCCGCCTCACCGTGCGCAATCGCATCCTCGTCGAGACGATCGCCAACGACGAGACATTCCACTACGAGCCGTTCGAGCGGTTCGCCCGGACGACGCTGCTCGCTCTCGCCGACGAACAGGACGCCGCCGCCGACCTCGCCCGACGCCAGCGCAAGAAGGCCTGGGGGAAGTTCTCCGACCCCGACGGCACGCACGACTACCGCGACCGCGACACCCGCAACCTCCGCCGTCGCCGCCGGCAGTACGAGGGGGTCGCGAAGCGGCTTCGTGAGATGGCCGACAACCCCGAGGCGGTGCGCGATCTCGTCGAGAACGCCCGGGATGCCGCGTGGGGCGACGTCGAATCGAACCTGCAGCGTCGGCTGCGGGTCGAGGCGATGCGCCCCGATCTCGACCCCGATTACGAGACGATGCGGACAGCACGGATGCAGGCGCTGCGCCTCGTCGACCTCCCGCGCCTGTCGGCGCATCGTCGGGCGCGTCAACGGGAGGGCGACCCGTCGTGACCGGGCCGCCGCTCGATTCGCGGCGCCGCCCCCGGTGGGGTATTCTCATCTGGTGCTCGCGCGCCGGTAACGGTTGCGAGTGCGGGCGCCCGTAGCTCAATGGATAGAGCATCTGACTACGGATCAGAAGGTTAGGGGTTCGAGTCCCTTCGGGCGCGCACTGTGTTGAGACAGTGAAGAAGAGGTCCCCATCGGGGGCCTCTTCTGCTGCATCCGGATCTGTTCGCGCTCCGAGCGGCGGTCAGCGAGCCGGGGTGGAGCTCGTCCTCCCGTCCGCGAAGCGAGCGCGAGCCCCGTCGTGGCGGCCCGTGACCGGCACGTGTTCGGTGGCGGCGGCGAGGCCCATCGGCTTCGTCGAGACGTACATGCTCTCGGCGCGTTCGACGAGGAACGTCTCGTGCCAGATGCCGACGGCCCCCGGCGCCTTCCGGGCGCGCTGGTTGAAGGCCGTCCAGGCCGGCCGATGCTGAAGATCCATCGACGACGCGTAGGCGTAGAGCTTCTCGATCGACGACCAGTACTGGACGACATACGGCCCACCCGCCCCGAGGAGGAGCTGCGCACCCAGGAGCCCGGAGTCCGTGTCGGTCATCTGCTCCCGCAGCATTCTCGGCATGGCCGTGAACACCGGCAACCACTGGTCGAATCGCCACCAGCGGTTGATCTGCATCCCGATGTGGAAGACCACGAGCTCCCCCTCGTGGCGATGCGTCATGCGGCCTACGGCGATCTTGCTCATCGTGAAGTCCTTTCGATAGTGACGCTATCCAGTATGGATAGTTGTACTATCTAATGCAAGGAGGGATATGCGGATCTCTGAGCTCGCGGCCACAGCGGATGTCGCCGTGCCGACCATCAAGTACTACCTGCGCGAAGGACTGCTGCCCGAAGGAGTCCGCACGGCGGCCACCCAGGCCGACTACGGCCCGCGACACGTCGAACGGCTCCGGGTCGTGCGGGCGCTCGTGGCCGCAGGGGTCAGTGTGGCCGAGATCCGCCACGTCGTCGCGGCGCTCGATGACCCGCCGGCGGGATCCTACGATCTGCTCGGCATCGCCCACAGCGCCGTGACCCCCAGCGTGCCCGACGACATCGACACCGCCAGTGCTGAGGATCTGTACGAGCGTCTGGGTGGAGAGCCCGGCACATGCGAGCCTCGCCTGCTCGGCGGGCTCGCCGTGGCGCTCGCGACCCTCGAGCGGGCGGGCTTCCGTGTGCCGGTCGATGTCCTCGACGCGTACGTCCGTTCGGCGCGGCAGATCGCCGACGCGGAGATCGCCGGTATCCCGGACGATTCGATCGAGAGCGCGGTGCGGTATGTGGTGCTCGGCACCGTCTTGACCGAACCACTGTTGCTGGCCCTTCGTCGCGCTGCGCAACAGATCGTCTCGAGCGAGCGATACGGCGCCTGACGCCGCGCGACGTCAGTCGGAGTCGGCGATGGTGAAGCCCGTGGACTCGCGCCGCACGACCCGGAAGTCCGGTTTGTACGTCTCGGGCGGTCGGCGCTCGCCCTTCTCCTTGATGCGCTCGATCAGGCGGTCGACCGCGATCGCAGCGATCTCATCCCGACCGGTGTCGATCGTCGACATCGAGGGGACAGAGTATTTACTCTCGTCGATGTTGTCGAACCCGATGACGGCGACGTCCTCCGGTACGCGGAGGCCCTCCTCGCCCAGCGCGCGAAGCACGCCCAAACCCAGGGTGTCGGTGAGGGCGAAGACGGCGTCGAAGTCCACGCCGTCCGCCACGAGGCGGTGGATGGCCGCCGCGCCGCCGGCGCGGTTCCAGTCGGACATGACCGTCGGGCGGACGAGGACCGGGTCGAAGGGGAGCCCTGCCCGCTCGAGCGCGCGACGGTAGCCTCGTAGCCGCAGATTCGCAGAGTTCGCCTCGTCGTCGCGGTGACGCGGGTCGGCGCCGATGAGGGCGATGCGGCGGCGGCCGATGTCGATGAGGTGCTCGACGGCGGCTTGGGCGGACGTCATGTTGTGCATCGTGACGTGATCGGTCGGCCCGCCGAAGATCCGCTCGCCCAGCAGCACGAGCGGCCCGTCCGCGGTGAGCAGCGAGGCGTCGGCCTGACCGAGGCTCACGGGGCTGAAGAGCAGCCCGTCGAGGAAGCGCGGGCGACTGCCCGACACGGCACGCACCTCGGCCTCGCGCTGGCCACCGGTCTGCTCCACCATCACGCCCAGCCCGCGGGCCTCCGCCGCGCGGATCACCGCGTCGGCGAGTTCGGCGAAGTAGTTCTCCCGCAGGGACGGGACGGCGAGCCCGATGACCCCGGTGCGTCCGGACCGCAGTCCGCGCGCAGAGAGGTTGGGGCGGTAATCGAGCTGTGCGATCGCCTCGTTGACCCGATCGCGCGTACCGGGCCGCACGTGCGGATGGTCGTTGATGACGTTGGACACCGTCTTGATCGACACGCCGGCGACGCGGGCGACGTCGTGCAACGTGGGGCCCATGGGCGTGCTCCTGACTCCGCTTTCTCCTCCACCCTAGGGCTTCTTCGCCTTGCTGCGAGCCGTCCCGCATCCGTGCGGGGGTCGTCGGGTGATAAGAGCACCTTGACACGAATCCGGGCGCGTGCCAATGTTTTTCTAACGTTGGAATACAACGTTGGAAATGCTTCCCGGATGGCGACATCCCCTGGCGCGTCGACGCGCGGGAAGTAGGTCGCGCACCGACGAAGAAGTCCCGCAACCCCGAAAGGAATCCCCGTGAAGACGAAGCCAGTCCTTGCTGCCATGGCAACGATCGCGCTCGCCACCGGCCTTGCTGCCTGCTCGAATGGAGGCGGCGGCGGAGACGCTGGAGGCGGAAACGGCGCCAGCAACTGCGAGAACACCATCCCCAAGCCCGACCTGCCGGTGGTCACGCTGTGGGCGTGGTACCCCAACATGGAAGACGTCGCCGACAACTTCAACGAGGCCAACGACGAAGTTCAGGTCTGCTGGACGAACGTGGGGGCCGGCGGCCCGGCATACGAGCGCCTGCAGACCGCCGTCTCCGCCGGCAGCGGTGCCGCGGACGTCGTGATGGTCGAGTCCGACCGCATCCCGAGCTTCCAGGTCCAGGGCGCCTTCGTCGACCTGCGGGACCTCGGCTACGAAGAGGTCCAGGACAACTTCAGCGAAGGCGCGTGGCAGGACGTCTCCGTCGGCGACGGCATCTACGGCGCTCCGATCGACGGTGGCCCCATGGGCATGATATATCGCACCGACATCTTCGAGGAGTACGGCATCACTCCGCCCACCACGTGGGAGGAGTTCGAAGCGGCTGCCCGTACCGTGCGTGACGCCGGTGGGCCGTACTTCGCCGACTTCGCGGCGAACCAGCCCGCCTTCGTCACGGCGCTGATGTATCAGACCGGAGCGGAGCCCTTCACCTACACCCCCGAGAACGAGGGTGAGATCTCGATCAACCTCGATGACCCGGCCATCAAGGACATGCTCGACTACTGGGCGAACCTCGTCTCAGAGGACCTGGTGGGCACGCAGGATCAGTTCACCCCGGAGTACATCTCAGGCGTGATCGGCGGAGATTATGCCACCTACCTGTCTGCCGCATGGGCTCCCGGGTACCTGCAGGGCGCCGGCGTCGGTGAGGGCGCGGACGCGGGCGTCTGGGCCACGGCTCCGATGCCGCAGTGGGATCCTGCGGACCCGGTCGCGATCAACTGGGGTGGTTCCGCGTTCGCCGTGACCAGCCAGGCCAGCGACCCCGAGCTCGCCGCCCAGGTGGCCTTCGGCGTCTACGCCGACCAGGCCTCGCTCGACCAGGGCTGGCGCGAGCAGATCATCTTTCCGCTGAACGTCGACGTCCTCGACTCCCCGGAGTTCCAGGATTACGAGGTGCCCTTCTTCAACGGCCGGCAGGCCAACAAGGAGGTGTACGTTCCCGCCGCGAACGCGTACACCGGCATGGTGTACACGCCGATCGGGCAGTACTACTACTCCGCGCTGACCGAACAGCTCGCACGGATCAACGACGGTTCCGCGACCGGCTCGGAGGCGGCCGACGCCCTCCAGGCCGACCTCGTGGCCTACGCCGAGGAGCAGGGATTCACCGTCGTCGATTGAGGTGACGGTAGGGGGTCGGACAGTGCTCACGCGGTCCGATCCCCCACCGCACCCTCGCCCCGGAGGCACATCATGACCGTCACTCTCGCAACACCCGAGCGCGAAAGCGCCACGCACAACAAGAAGGGACGCCGCCGCTCCGCCGCCGCGCGACAGAACCTCGTCGGATGGCTCTTCGTCGGGCCGTTCGCCGTCGTCTTCCTCGCGCTGCTCGTTCTGCCGATCGGATTCGCGTTCTACCTGAGCATGTTCCAGTCCTCGCTGATCGGCGGGGAGCGGTTCGTGCTGTTCGACAACTACATCAAGGCGTTCACCGATCCGTCGTTCCTCAGCGGGGCGTGGTTCGTCATCAGCTTCTCGCTGGTGCTCATCCCGCTGCAGATGGCCGTCTCCCTCGCGGTGGCTCTGATGCTCGACATCATGACCACGCGGTTCGCCCGCTTCTCGCGGCTGATGATCTTCATGCCCTATGCGATCCCCACCGTCATCGGTGCCCTGATGTGGGGGTTCCTCTACAGCAGCAACTTCGGCCCGCTGGCGGAGATCTTCGGGATCTTCGGCGCGACGGCACCGAACTTCCTCAGCAGCAACCTGATCTTCTACGGCCTGCTCAACATTGTGACGTGGCAGTGGGCCGGCTACTACATGATCATCCTCTACGCGGCGCTCCAGGGAATCGACCCGACGCTGTACGAGGCGGCCCGTATCGACGGCGCGTCGCAGTGGCAGATCGTCCTGCGCATCAAGATCCCCCTCATCGCGCCGGCGCTCCTGCTGATCCTGGTCTTCGCCCTCATCGGGACGCTGCAGTTCTTCAACGAGCCGAAGATCCTCCAACAACTGGCAGCCGGAGCCATACCCAATGACTTCACGCCGAACATGTATGCGTACCAGCAGGCCTTCTCGCTGGCCAATGACAACTACGGTTCCGCGATCTCGTTCGCGTTGGGCGCGGTGGTCTTCATCTGCGTGTACATCTTCCTGTTCGCGACCCGCAAGCGAGGGAGCTTCATCTCATGAGCGTCACACCGGTCGAGCGTCCGAAAACGCGGCGCGCTTCGGGCAAGCTCGTCGAACGGCGATCCGATCCCCGACGTGTCGGCGGTCGCATCCCGCTCAACATCGTCCTCGCCCTCCTGATGATCTACTTCCTCATCCCGTTCTGGTGGCTGATCGTCAACAGTTCGAAGGATGCAGCGAGCCTGTTCGGCGGGGGAAGTGCGCTGTGGTTCGGCGACAACATCGACTACGTCCAGAACTTCACCGATCTGTTCACGTACAGCGGCGGCATCTACGCCCGCTGGCTCGGCAACTCCGCCCTCTACGCCCTGGCGGGCGGCATCGGGGCGACGGTGCTCGCGGTGCTCGCCGGGTACGGCTTCGCGAAGTACAGCTTCGCGGGGCGCCGGTTCGGCTTCGCCGTCATCCTGGGTGCGGTCATGGTGCCCACGACCGCGCTGGTCATCCCGACCTTCGTCCTGTTCGCCGAAGCCGGGCTCACGAACACCATCTGGGCGGTGATCCTCCCGACCCTGCTGAACCCGTTCGGTGTGTATCTGATGTGCGTCTACGCGCGAGATGCCGTGCCCGACGAGCTGCTCGACGCTGCGCGCGTGGACGGCGCGGGGGAGTTCCGTACGTTCGCGACGGTCGCCCTGCCACTGCTGCGGCCGGCGATGGTGACCGTGCTGCTGCTCTCGGTGGTGTCATCGTGGAACAACTACTTCCTGCCGCTGGTCATGCTCTCGGACAACCGGCTGTTCCCCGTGACGGTCGGGATCGGTCTGTGGCAGTCCACGGCCTCGTCCTACGGCGCGGCCGGAGGCCAGACCCTGTGGAGCATCATCATCCTCGGCTCGCTCGTCTCGGTGATCCCGCTGATCATCGCCTTCCTGACCCTCCAGCGGTACTGGCGGGGCGGGCTGGCGATCGGAAGCCTCAAGTGATCCTCGGCCCGCGCCGCACGTCCTGCTGAACCCGCCCTTCCCGAAAGAGAAGCATGATCCGCGCACATCTCACCATCGACCCGCACTTCGCCGTCGGCCCCATCAACCGACGTCTGTTCGGCTCCTTCGTCGAGCATCTCGGGCGGTGCGTCTACGACGGCATCTACGAGCCGGGTCACCCCTCGGCTGATGAGGAGGGCTTCCGCGCCGACGTCATCGATCTCGTGCGCGAGCTCGGCGTGTCAACGATCCGCTACCCCGGCGGAAACTTCGTCTCGGGGTACCGGTGGGAGGACGGTGTCGGACCCCGCGAGGAGCGGCCCCGCCGGCTCGACCTGGCGTGGCACTCGACCGAGACGAACGAGATCGGCCTCGACGAGTTCGCCTCGTGGATGAAGAAGGTCGACGGCGAGCTGATGTACGCGGTGAACCTCGGCACCCGCGGGGTGCTCGAGGCCCTCGACGTGCTGGAGTACGCCAACATCCGCTCCGGCACACGGCTCTCGGACGAGCGCGTCGCCAACGGGCACGCCGAACCCCACGACATCCGCATGTGGTGTCTCGGCAACGAGATGGATGGGCCGTGGCAGCTCGGCTACAGCACGGCGGAGAACTACGCGCAGCTCGCGGCCACGACCGCGCGAGCGATGCGTCAGGTCGACCCCGATCTCGAGCTCGTCGTCTGCGGCAGCTCGGGTGCGGGAATGCCGACGTTCGGCGAGTGGGAGCGCGTCGTCCTGGAGCACACGTACGACAACGTCGACTACATCTCCTGCCACGCGTACTACGAGCCCGCGAGCGACGACGTGGCGAGCTTCCTGGCATCGGGCGTCGATATGGATCGCTTCATCGAGGCGGTCGTGGCCACCGCCGACCACGTCAAGGCGATGAAGCGGAGCGAGAAGACGATCAACATCTCCTTCGACGAGTGGAACGTCTGGTACCAGTCGCGCTACAACGAGGTCGACAAGATCACGGATGTCGCGGACTGGCCGGTCGCACCCAGGCTGCTCGAAGACCGGTACACCGTGCTCGACGCCGTCGTCTTCGGAAGCCTCATGATCTCGCTCATCCGGCACGCCGACCGGGTGACGTCGGCGAGCCTTGCGCAGCTGGTGAACGTCATCGCACCGATCATGACCGAGCCCGGCGGTCCGGCATGGCGGCAAACGACGTTCTATCCGTTCTCGCTGACCTCGCAGCTCGCGCGCGGCGTCGCCCTCGAGCTCAAGCTCGACAGCCCGACCTACGAGACGGCGAAGTTCGGCGAGGTGCCGATCGTCGACGCCGTTGCGACGATCGATCCTGACAGTGGTGCCATCACGGTCTTCGCCGTCAACCGCAGCCTCACGGACGAGGTCACTCTCGAGATCGACTCCACGGCGCTCGCAGGTGGCGTCTCATCCGCGACGGCGACATCGATCTTCGACGACGACATCCATGCCGCGAACACGCTCGAACAGCCCGACCGGGTGACGCCGAAGGTCAACGACTCGGTGGAGATCGCCGACGGAGCCATCGCCCTCACCCTGCCCCCCTGCTCGTGGACGGTCCTGACCGCCGAGTGATCTCCGCCTCTCCGTTCGCTCACGGCGAACGCCGCGGCACTTAGCACTCTCCACCCTCGAGTGCTAACCTGGACGTACTTGAGTCAAGCTGACTCAAGTTCCAGATTTCGTCCAGTGAAGGAGACCGAACATGGCGACGTATGACCCGTTCCGTGACCTCGACCGTCTCGCGACGAGCTTCTTCGATGCCCGTCGCGGTCCTCGCCGCATGCCGATGGACCTCTACCGCGACGGTGACCACTATGTGCTCACCGCCGACCTGCCCGGCATCGACCCCGGCTCGGTCGACATCGACGTGGACGGCCAGCTGCTGACCATCCGCGCCGAGCGCACGCTCAGTGCCGGTGACGGCGTGAAGTGGATCACGCGCGAGCGTGAGGCCGCGAGCTTCGTGCGACAGCTGAACCTCGGCCAGGGCATCGACACCGACCGCATCGCGGCCAGCTACAGCAACGGCGTGCTCAGCGTCACCATCCCGGTGAGCGAGAAGGCCAAGCCACGCAAGATCGAGGTCGCCACCGAGAACGGTGCGCAGGTGCTGCAGGCGCACGAGACCGCTTCGGCGTCGAGTGCGGTAGATCACCCGCAGCCGGTCGAACAGTAAACCGCGTCCGTCGACGGCGCACCTCGCGACGCCCCCGTCGGGTCCTCACTCGGCGGGGGCGTCGCGCGTCCGGAGCTTGGTGGTGAGTTCGCGCAGTTGGGCGAGCTCGGACTCGTTCAGCACCGACATCCGCTCCGCGATGTGGGCGGCATGAACCCGTGCCACGTCGCGGAATGCGCGGGCGCCCGCCTCCGTCGCCCGGACGAGCGACCCGCGTCCATCATCGGGGTCGGGGCGCTTCGTGACGTATCCGCGGGCGACCATCCGGTCGACGAGGCGCGACACCGAGGGCTGGCTGACGAGCATCAGGCGCGTGATGTCACGCAGTCGCGCGGTCATGTCGGGCGCCCGGGTCACCGTCAGGAGCACGTCATACTCGCCCTGCTGCAGCGGCGCATCGCTGAAGTCGCGGCCCAGATCGGCGAACAGCTCGTGCTGCGCACGAAAGAGGCTTTCCCATGCCTCGACGGCGAGGCGACGATCGTTCACGGCCCCAGGGTATCCGGTGGCGGCGACGCCGCCATCTAGGCTGAGCGCATGCCGCGAACGCGTCGGATCACCGCCACGGTGTTGACGGTCCTCCTGGGGGTCGTCGGCCTCGTCGGCTTGGCGGTCTCCGCACAGCCCGCCTCCGCCTCCGGCGACCTCGACGACTTCGTGTTCGAGAGCATGCACGCCGAATACACCCTCGGCCGTGAGGATGGCGACACCAGCACCCTTCGCGTCGTCGAGACGTTCGTCGCGGTCTTCCCCGAGGATCAGAATCGCGGCCTGCGCCGGGAGATCCCCGCCGATTACAACGGTCAGCCCACCTTTCCCGACCTGGTCTCGGTCACCGACGAAGAGGGCAACCCGAGGCCGAGCGAGGTCGAGACCGACGGGGACTGGATGATCGTCACATCCCGCGCCGACGACTTCCTCTCCGGCCGGCAGACATTCGTGTTCACCTACACCCTGCGCAATGTCACCGACTTCTTCGCCGACACCAGCGACGAGTTCTACTGGGACGTCAATGGCAACGGGTGGCGCCAACCCTTCGGTGAGGTCACGGCCACACTCGTGGTGCCTGCCGACCTGGCCGGCGCGCTCACCGGAGCGCACGCGTGCTACGTCGGGAGGTTCGGCGCGGAAACCACGTGTCCGATCGAGGTCTCCGACAGCGGGGAGGGCGCCGTCGTCACCGCCGGCGCCCGTGATCTCGCACCGACGGAGACGCTCACGATCGCGGTGGGATTCGAGTCGGGCACCTTCGCCCGATTCGATGACTCCTACCTCGCGTCGGGCTGGGGGTGGGCCCAGGGGGTGGCCGGCATCGCCGGCCTCGGTATGCTCGGCGCGGCGATCGTGGTCAATCGCCGGTCGCTGAGGAACGAACCCGGGCGACCGACGATCATCGCGGAGTTCACCCCGCCCCCCGGCATCGACGCCCTGGAGAGCGCGCTGCTGCTGGGCAAGACGGCGAAGGCGATCCCGGCCGAGGTGCTCGAGCAGGCGGTGGTCGGAAGCATCCGGATCCTCGAAGGGGAGAAGCGGTGGTTCGGGAGCGCCAAGCTGCAGGCGGAGCTGATCGACGCCGGCCGCGCCGACCGCGATGGACGGATGCTGCTGGAAGGCCTCTTCGACGAGGAGCTCCGACCCGGCGAGATCTACGAGTTCGGCGGCAACGACACCCATTTCTCCCGCACGGCCCAGAAGATCCTCGCGGCGGGGCGCAAGGAGCTGAAGAGCCGGGGGCTCTATCGCACCATCCCGGCGCGGGTGCGGGCATGGCCGATCGCCGGCGCACTGCTGATCGGAGTGCTCATCGTGCTCTTCGGGGTGTTCGCTCTGGCAGGGTCGGTCGACCCCCTGCTGCCGATCGTCATCATCGTGCTCGGGTCGGGGCTCACGATCGTGACGGTCGCGGTGCTCTCGACGCGGCCGTTGAGCGCGACCGGCGCCGAGGTGCGCGACCACCTGGAGGGTCTGAAGATCTTCATCGAGTGGGCGGAGGCCGATCGGATCCGGATGTTGCAGACTCCGACCGGTGCCGAACGGCGCCCGGTCGACACCGGCGACCCTCGCGAGATGCTCCACCTCTACGAGCGGCTGCTCCCGTACGCGGTGGTCTTCGGCCAGGAGAAGGAGTGGGCGAAGCAGCTCGCCATCTACTACGGCGACGACACCCCCGGCTGGTACGTCGGTACGGCGGGGTTCAACGCCGCGGCCTTCTCGGCGGGCATCAGCAGCCTCTCCGCCACGGCGGCGGCGTCGTCGAGCTCAGGCGGCTCGAGCGGGGGAGGCTCCGCGGGCGGCGGGGGCGGCGGCGGTGGGGGCGGGGGCGTCTGACGCATCGCAGCCCGGGGCCTACCCGATCCCGCGGCAAAGCGGAACCCCTCCCGCTTCTCATCTGAGGGGGGCACGGTGGAGTCATGGTCGTCATCGGATTCCACGCCTCGCACGAACAGATTCCGCCGAGCGCGCTCCTGCGCGATGTCCAAGGAGCCGAAGCCGCCGGCTTCGACGCCGCGATGTGCTCCGACCACCTGTCGCCGTGGGGTGTCCGCCAGGGCGAGTCGGGGTACGCGTGGTCGTGGCTGGCTGCGGCCCTCGCGACCACGCGACTGTCGTTCGGCGTCGTGACCGCCCCCGGGCAGCGTTACCACCCGGTGGTCCATGCGCAGGCGATCGCGACGCTGGGAGAGATGTTCCCGGGCCGATTCTGGGCGGCGCTCGGCAGCGGTGAGGCGATGAACGAGCACGTCACCGGCGACGAATGGCCCGAGAAGGACGTTCGCAACGCCCGTCTGCTCGAGAGCGCGACCGTGATGCGGCGTCTTCTGGCAGGCGAGGAGGTCAGCCACGACGGCCTCATCCTCGTCGATCGTGCGCGAGTGTGGTCGAGGCCCGAGGTGCCGCCCCCCTTCCTCGCCGCAGCGGTGAGCACACAGACCGCCCGCTGGGCGGGGTCGTGGGCCGACGGCTTCGCGACGGTCGCCCAGGCCCCCGAGGTGCTTCGCGACGTCCTCGACGCCTACCGCGAGGGCGGCGGAGCAGGCCCCCTCGTGCTGCAGGTGCACGTGAGTTTCGCCGAGACCGACGCCGAGGCCATCGCGCTCGCGAAGGACCAGTGGCCGAACGGGCTGGTGTCGCCGCCTGAGGCGTGGGACTTCGAGCAGCCCGAAGACTTCGATCGGGCCGTCGGCGAACCCGATGAGGCCGAGCTCCGCAAGGCGGTGCTGGTCGATCACGACCCCACCGCGCTCGCCGAGCGGATCGCCGAGCTCGTCGACATCGGGTTCGACCGGGTCTACCTCCACCACGTCGGGCGCGATCAGGCCGACTTCCTCGCGGCGTCCGAGCGCAGCATCCTTCCCCGCCTCCGGGAGCTCGTATGAGGATCACCGACACCAGCGACCTGTGGTGGAAGAGCGCGGTCATCTACTGCCTCGACGTGGAGACCTACTTCGACTCGAACGGTGACGGCATCGGTGATCTGCAGGGGCTCGCGGCGCGGATCGACTACCTCGCTCAGCTCGGCGTGACCTGTCTGTGGCTGATGCCCATCTATCCGACTCCCGATCTGGATGACGGCTACGACGTCGCCGACTTCTACGGGATCGATCCGCGGCTGGGGTCTTTCGGAGACTTCGTCGAGGTCATCCGCACCGCTCGCGACCGGGGCATGCGGGTCATCGTCGATCTGGTCGTCAACCACACCTCCGATCGCCATCCCTGGTTCCTCGCGGCCAAGCGGAGCAAGAACTCGCCGTTCCGCGATTTCTACATCTGGCGCAGCGACCCGCCGCCGAAGGGTCAGAAGAACCCCGTCTTCCCGGGCGAGGCCGACGGCATCTGGAACTACGAGGAGAAGACCGAGGAGTGGTACCTCCACAGCTTCTACCCGCACCAGCCTGACCTGAACATCGCCAACCCGAAGGTGCGCGACGAGATCGCGAAGACCGTCGGGTTCTGGCTGCAGCTGGGGGTGTCGGGGTTCCGGGTCGATGCCGTGCCGTCGCTGCTCGAGATCCCCGAGATGGCCGATCCTCATCAGTACCTCCGGAACGTGCGACAGTTCCTGCAGCGGCGGTCGAGTGAGGCGGTGCTCCTCGGCGAGGTCAACCTGCCGTATGACGAGCAGGTCGCGTACTTCGGCGGTGAGGACGGCGACGAGCTGACCATGCAGTTCGACTTCGTCGCCATGCAGCGGCTCTATCTGTCGCTGGTGCGACACGATCCTGCGTCCCTCATCGAGGCTCTCTCGTCACGGCCCGACCTGCCGGTCGAGGCGCAGTTCGCCAACTTCGTGCGCAACCACGACGAGCTGACCCTCGATCAGCTGAGCGAGGACGAGCGCCAGGAGGTCTTCGAGGCGCTCGCGCCCGACGAGAGCCAGCGGATCTACGGGCGAGGCATCGTGCGGCGGCTGCCGACGATGCTCGGTGGTGATCCCCGCCGCATCCGCATGGCCTACAGCCTGCTGTTCACCCTTCCGGGCACCCCGGTGCTCTTCTACGGGGAGGAGATCGGCATGGGCGAGAACCCCGAAGACAAGAGCCGAGAGGCGGTGCGGACGCCCATGCAGTGGTCGGGGGAGCGGAACGGGGGATTCTCGGATGCCGCGCCGTCGCGTCTTCCCGCGGCGGTGCCGGGTGACGGGTACGCCCCGGAGCACGTCAACGTGGCCGACCAGATCGAAGACCGCGACTCGCTGCTGCACTTCGTCCGCGGTCTCATCGCGCGATACCGCATCTCGCCGGAACTCGGCTGGGGCTCGCTCGAGGTGATCGAACACGATGTGCCTGCGGTGATGGTGCACAAGCTCGCGGCCGACGTCGGCGCGATGGTCGCCGTGCACAACTTCGCCGACGTGCCGGCCACGATCTCCTTCGCCTTGCCGGATGAGCCGGAGGGGACCCGGCTGGTCGATCTGCTGGCAGCCGACCGGATGCCACTCGACGGGAAGGGGCGCATCGAGATGGAGATCGCCCCGTACGGGTTCCGCTGGTTGCGCGTCTCGCGCCCGGGGGACGGACGGGTCTCCTGAGGAGATCCCGGGAACGCGGCTGCGCGATCGAGATCGGCGCGACGCGCGGTTAGCGTGGCCGGGTGAGAACCGCACGCCGGAGCCGAGCGCGCCTGATCTGGACGGTCGTCGCCCTCCTGGTCGCCGCGTTCGCGGCGGTGCTGCCCCACCTCGATGTCCTCGTCGGAGGACTCGTTCCCATCGCCCAGGCGCTGATTCCCGTGGGCGCCATCGGGTTGCTGGTGCTCGCCGTGGTCCCGCTGTTCTTCCGAGCCTGGGCGGCGGCCGTCATCCTCGTCGTCGGGGCGGTGCTGGCGGGGCTTCCCGCCCTCACTCCGCTGCGCGCCGGGACGGAGTGCGCGGCGGACGCGTCGATCACGGTCGTGGCCTTCAACGCGAAGTTCGCCGGAGCCGACCCCGCCCTGCTGGCCGCGCGCATCGCCGACGCCGACGCCGACATCGTCGCCCTGGTCGAGACCGATGAGGTGCACATCGAGGCCGTGCTGAGGGAACGGGGGCTCGCTGCAGCGCTGCCGCACCGCACCCGGGAGACGACGGAGGGCGGGGTGAGGGGCAGCGTGATCCTTTCGGCGTTCCCGCTCCGCGGTGAACAGGACATCTCGGGGAGCGTGTTCGATCAGGTCACCGCGGTCGCGACGTTGCCCGGGGGTGACGAGGTTCGGGTGGCTGCGGTGCACCCCCCGCCTCCGGTGGGGCAGCCGGTCGATTGGCGGACGGCGATCGGCGCGCTCGATCGCTGGATCGGCGAAGCACCGGATGAGCGCCTCATCGTCGCGGGTGACCTGAACGCGTCGTATGCGCATCCGGGGTTCCGTGAGCTCGCGTCATCGCTGCGGAGCGCGGCCGAGGCGGCCGGACCGATCCCGTGGCCGACGTGGCCGCAGGAGAGGCCGGTGCCGGCATTCACGGCGATCGATCACATCCTCGCGCGCGGTGCGGTGCCGACAGGGTGGGACAGCTTCTCCGTGCCGGGGAGCGACCACCGCGGGGTGATCGGCGACTGGGCGATCTGCTCGGGGTGAAGGCCGCACAAGTAAGGGCCGGTCGGGGAGGCTCCCGACCGGCCCTTGTCCCTTGCACCAAGAGTGTCCTGCAATCACATGTCGGTAGCTGCCACAGCAAAACAACTACCGTGCGAGCACTCTATAACGGGGAGATAACGAAAGGGAAGGGCTGGCCGTTACCTTTTCGTGATTCTCAGGCGATGCATAACATGCAGGCGCGCGGCGAAAGAGTAAGGGCCGGTCGGTGAGGCTCCCGACCGGCCCTTGTCCCTTGCACCAAGAGTGTCCTGCAATCACATGTCGGTAGCTGCCACAGCAAAACAACTACCGTGCGAGCACTCTATAACGGGGAGATAACGAAAGGGAAGGGCTGGCCGTTACCTTTTCGTGATCGATCTCCGCCGGTCTAGGAGAGCACGTCCTTCGTCGCGAATCGGAGCATCGCCGCCGCTCCGAACACGGCGATGTAGCCGCCCTGCAGGAGGGCATTGGCCGCGAACGAGTCCCAGATGACGGGAGAGCGCAGAAGGTCGCCGAAGTCGAGCCACCGGTCGGTGAAGAGCCACGGGTGCAGGGCGTCCAGCTGGGGGATCGCCCCGACGATCTGCGCGGCGACGGCGAGGATGGCCGTCGCCGCCATCGCACCGATCGGCACCGTGGTCAGGGTCGAGAGGAAGAGGCCGATCGCCGAGAGGCCGACAAGCGAGATCGATGCGTAGGCGCCGACCGCGAGCAGTCGCAGCAGTCCTTCGCCCATCGACACCTGGGCGCCCGACACGAGTGTGACCGGCCCGATCGGGAACAGGATCGCGCCCACGATCGATCCGACGATCACCACGGTGAGGGTGGCGGCCACGCAGAACACCACGGCGCTGAGGTACTTGACCAGGAGAAGACGGATGCGACCGGCGGGCGCGATCAGCAGATAGCGGAGCGTCCCGTGGCTCGCCTCGCCCGCGATGGCGTCGCCGGCCGTCACGCTGACGGTCAGCGGGAGGAAGAGCGGGATCGCCACCGTGAGAGCGGCCAGCCCGACGAACAGCCCGTTGTCGGTGATCTGATCCAGGAACGCGGGGCCGCGGCCGGGGTCCGAGCCGCCGACGAATCGGATCGCCACGCCCAGCAGGAGGGGGATGAGCGCCAGCGCGCCGAGCATCGCCCACGTGCGCCACCGTCGGAACTGGACCGACAGCTCACTGCCCAGCAGCGCCAGCGTCCCCCATCCCCGAGGGGCCGACGACCGCGCCACGGTGGACTCAGGCGACGACATCGAAACCCTCCCCGGTCAGCTCGACGAAGCGCTGCTCGAGGCTCTCGGTCACGACGGCGAAGCCCCGCACGCGGACACCGGCCCCGACGAGAGCCGCCACGATCGCCTCGGGAGAGGCCGTCTCCGGCAGGGATCCGGTGAGTGTTTCGCGGTCGGACGAGGCATCCGAGGCATCCGTCTCGACACCGAGCGCGGCGAGCACCCCGCGCGCCGATGCGAGGTCGGGGGTCTGTACCCGCACCCGCGCCCGCGCACCCGAGCGACGGAAGTCGTCGAGGGTGCCCTGGGCGACGAGGCGGCCGCCGCTCATCACGCCGACGTGGGTGCACAGCTGCTCGACCTCGGCGAGCAGGTGGCTGGAGACGAAGACGGTCGTGCCGTCCGCTGCGAACGAGCGGATCAGCGCCCGCACTTCGCGGGTGCCCTGCGGGTCGAGACCGTTGGTCGGCTCGTCCAGCACGAGGAGGTCGCGCGGCATGAGGAGTGCGCTCGCGAGCCCGAGGCGCTGCTTCATGCCGAGCGAGTAGGCGTGAGCCTTTTTCTTCGCCGCGTGGGACAGGCCGACGCGGTCGAGCGCGGTCGCGACCCGCTGTCGGCGCGTACGACCGGACGAGTGCCGATCGGCGGCGTCGAAGCGGCGGAGGTTCTGCTCACCGGTGAGGAATGGCGAGAAGGCCGGACCTTCGACGAGGGCGCCCACCCTCGGCAGGACGGTGTCGAGCGAGCGCGGCATCGCCTCTCCGAGCACCTCGGCGTCGCCGCTGCTCGGGCGGATGAGTCCCAGGAGCATCCGGATCGTCGTGGTCTTCCCCGACCCGTTCGGCCCGAGGAAGCCGAAGACCGAGCCGCGGGGAACGGCGATGTCGATGCCGTCGACCGCGGTCTGGCTGCCGAACCGCTTCGTGAGGCCGCGCGTCTGGACGGCCAGCTCTCCGGAGCGGGTCTCGTCAGGACGGGTCGTCACCGGCGGGCGTCAGCGTCCCGCGACGTCGACCAGGCGCTGAGTGGGCACGGCGCCGACGAGGATCCGCCCGTCGTCGGTGATCATCACGCTCACCAGAGAGGTCTGGACGACCCGGCCGCCGTCCACGGCGGTGGTGACGCTGTCGAGCATCGCCTGCTGTTCGGCGTCCATCCCCGGGTTCGCCAGTTCGACCACGGCGGACCAGCCCTCACCGACGACGCGGGGTGCCGTCTCCTCCTGCGGCGTCGAGAGCTCGCCCTGTTCCCGGTCGATCGGAAGGGGCACGTCCTTCTCGGTCACCTCGAGGCCGGCGGCGGGTTCGAACGCGAAGACGCTCGCGTCGGGGGCCGAGAAGTCGACCTGCGTGAACGCGACCTGGAAGGCGGGCTCGGTGGCACCCCGAGCGGTGACGGAAGCCGAGAGGGCGACACCGGTCTCGCCATCGATGGCGAACCGCACGTCGCCGACCAGGGTGTCGTCGGTGCGGGGTGTCAGGACCAGCTCGTAGACCTCGCGTCCGGCGACCCGCGCGTCGGTGCCCACGGTCACCTCGGTGCTCTCGTCCAGGCGTGCGAGCGCCTCGTCGAGCATCTCGTCGGGGGTCGGCAGCGCGTCGCCGGCCTCGGGCTTCTCGGCGCCCTCTCCGTAGGTATCCCGCAGCTCTTCTTCGTCCGGCAGCACCAGCTTGGTCGCCGACTGGCTTTCGCTGTCGACGTACCAGACCTCGCCGGCCGCGCCGTCGACGTAGACGTTGCGCTCACCGAGTCGATCGAGCACCTGGAGACGTGCGCTGTCGCCGTCGAGATAGACCTTCGCGGTGTGCGAGCCGGTGACGAGTGAGACCAGATCCTCGATTTGCGCCGATGATGGGCCGTCGCCGGCGCCTTCCATCGGTCCGGTGAGGGCACCGATATCGGGTAGGCCCAGCTCCGACTTCTGCTCGATCGTGCCGCTGAGCGCCTCGACATCGCTCGCGCCCGCGAATGCGATGAGCTCTCGCGGGGTCTTATCGGGAAGATCGACGGCGCCGCTGGCGGCCATCGGCACGGCGATCGCCGCACCCGCGAGCAAGGGCACGGCCACGACGGAGGTCCAGATCACTGGACGACGAACGCGTGCGCGAGGGCCGGGGCTCATGCGACTAGGCTACGCCGGTCGGGGGATTCCGACCCGGGTCACGGCGAACCCTCAGGATGCCGCGCGTCGCGCAGCGGCGAGATCACGACGACGAGGGCGGCGACGGCGAAGATGCCGGCGGCGACGCCGATCGTGGGCTGAAATCCCAGCCAGGTCATGAGGACGCCGGCGAAGAGCGCTCCGAAGAAGAAGACGACGCGGTTCATCGTGCGGATCGTGGAGTTCATCCGTCCCTGAATGCTGTCCGGGGCGACGGCCTGGCGGTAGGAGATGTCGTTCGCGTCTTCGAGTCCCATGCCCAGACCGGAGAGAAGCTGGACCAGACCGACCACGACGAGCACCGGTGCGGTGCCGCTGGCGGCGGTCAACGGCGCCAGCGCGAGGACGAGCCAGGGGATGGCCACAAGAGTGCGTCCGAGGAAGATGGCGCGTCCTGCGCCGAGGCGCGCACCGACGCGCGGTGCGATCAGGGCGCCGGCGAAGCCGCCGATCCCCCCGGCGGCGAGGGCGAGGCCGAACGCCCACGAGGGCAGACCGAGCTCACGCAGGACGTAGACCGCGAGCACGGTGGTCACGATGCTGTTGGCCAGGAACCACACGTGAATCGAGATCGCGAGAGGGCGCAGCGTGCGGTGCCGGTAGGTGTAGCGCATCCCCTCGACGATGTCGTGGCCGACGTGTCGTCCCGGAGGGCGCGGGGCGCTTCGTGGCTCGGTGATCGCGATGCGGGATTGCAGGATCGCGGCGATCGCGTTGATGACCGCCTCGATCACGAACAGGATCGAGGGCCCGACGAGGTTGAGGAGGAGACCGCCGAGGGCGGGTCCTGCGGTTCCCGCGACGGTTTCGCTCTGGCCGAGGCGCGCATTGGCCTGGACGAGAGAGCGTCGCGGCACGATCCGGGGGAGGAGGGGTTGCGCGGCGGAGTCGGCGAACAGGGTGAGCACGCCAAGGGCCAGGGTCACGACCGCGAGAGTCCAGAAGTCGAGAATGCCCGTGACGAGGAGGATCGCGAGGACGACGAAAGCAAGAACCCGTCCGATGCTGGTGAGGACGAGTGTGCGCTGCCGTCGCCAGCGATCCATGAGGGCGCCGACGATGAGGCCGAGGAACAGGTAGGGCACGACGCTGAGGGCGCTCAGGATGCTGATCTGGGCGGGCGTCGCGGCGAGAACGGTGACGATGATGACCTGGATGGCGACGGTCGCCATGGAGCCGCCGACCGCTCGGAGAGTGGACGCGCCCCAGAAGTAGGCGAAGGGTCGCAACCGCAGGATCTCGCCGTCCCGACCGGCTCCGTCGCGCATCCCCACAGACTAGGTGTTGCCCCCGAATGTCATCCTTTCGGGGGACGCGAAGCGTCTGCGCCCTCTTCTAGCCTGATCGGCATGACTGACGTCCTGGGCTGGGGAACCGTCCTGCTCGTGCTCTGCATCCCCGTCGTCTTCGTCGCCGTGGGCGTCGCCTCGCTGCGGCACCGCGCCGACGCCGACGGCTCGCCGTCGTCATCCGGGGGTCTTCTCGGCTTCGACGAACTGTTCCACCCGGCTGCTCACGACGCACGGCTGGCGTGGGAGTCCGAGCAGCAGATCCCCGTTCCCGCCCCGACGCCCGATCGTGGTCCCGGTGTCATCGCGGACGGGAAGACGATCGTCATCGACGTCGGCGACTGAACGACCGGTTTCGGATGTCAGATCCGGGGACTACCGTCCCACCCATGGCGATCGATGAGCGCACGCTGGCCTGGATGCTCGACACCGACCCCGCTCTGCGGTGGCAGGTGGAGAAAGATATCGCCCACGCGCCGCCCGAGATCTGGCAGGCCACCCGGGCGCGCGTGCCTCGCGAGGGGTGGGGTGCGCTGCTGCTGTCGACGCAGGACGCCGACGGGCAGTGGGCGGGGGGTGCGTACTTCCCGGCGGGATACTTCGACAGCGAGGAGGCGCAGCAGCCGGGTCAGCCCTGGAATGCCACGACGTGGACCCTGAAGGACTTGCGCGAGTTCGGCGTGCCCGCCGATGCTCTCGGCGACACCGCCGAAAAGCTCGCGCAGAACAGCCGCTGGGAGTACGACGACCTGCCCTACTGGGCTGGTGAAGTGGACGTCTGCATCAACTCCTTCACCCTCGCCAACGGGGCCTGGCTGGGCGTCGACATGTCCGGACTGGCGGAGTGGTTCCGCGAGCACCGCCTGGCCGACGGCGGATGGAACTGCGAGGCCGAGGAGGGCGATTCGGTACGGTCGTCGTTCCACTCCACGTTGAATGCGCTGCGCGGCCTCCTCGCCTATCAACGGCTGACCGGCGACGGCACGCTCACCGAGGTGCGCCGCACGGGAGAGGAGTACCTCCTGTCTCGGAAGCTTCTGTACCGGGCGTCGACCGGTGAGCCGGTTGCGCCCTTCGCCACCCACTTCCTCTTCCCGAATCGCCACGTCTACAGCGCGCTCGCGGCGCTCGACTACTTCCGCGACGCCGCGGAGTACGACGGCCTCCCACCTGACGAACGACTCGCCGAGGCCATCGAGGTCGTCCGCGACCAGCGACAGCCCGACGGAACCTGGATCCAGTCACGTCGCCTGCCCGGACGGGTGTGGTTCCACATGGATGTTCCGGAGGGTGAGCCGTCCCCATGGCTGACGCTGATCGGCACCCGGGTGCTGGCGTGGTGGGATGCGGCGCACGACGTCGCTGTCGCGTGAGCCGAGCGTCTGGGGCGTCAGCTTTTCGCGCCGGTGAGGGCGAGCGTCCCGCCGAGGCCGATCATCATCACGCCACCCGTACCGGACATCGTCGCCATGCGGCGGGGTGAGGTCGCGAAACACGCTCGCGCGGTTCCGGCGGCGAGCGCCCAGGCGCTGTCACAGACCAGGGCCAGCGCTTGGAAGATCAGCCCGAGCACCAGCAGCTGCGCCCAGACGGCGCCCGCTGCGGGCTCGACGAACTGGGGCAGGACCGCCACGAAGAAGGCAATGGTCTTCGGGTTCGTCAGTCCCACGATGAACCCCTGGCGAGGCGATCCGACACCGCCACGAGCGCGTCGGTGCCGCGTCGACGCCTGCCGTCGGCACGCGGCGACTGCTTCAGGCACCCGATGTCGGCGAGCGGAGCACCCGGCCGGGTCAGAAGAGCGATCAGCTCGTCGCGCTTTCCGGGCACGGCGCCCAGCGTTCCCACGTTCACGAAGGTCATGCCGTGGACGATACCCGCGACCACCCCCACTGGCGTCGGGCGATGCGTCCGGAGCTCACGGGTCGGCGTGCCACGTGGTGCTGACCGCCTCCGAGACCATCGGATAGCGGAAGAGCTGCGCCTGCTCGATCAGCCGACGCGCCCGGCTTCAGCCCTCCGCCGCCACCGCCTTGCGGATGAGCCCGCGGATCTTCTTCTCCGCAGCCTCGGTCATCTCGAGCAGGGCGAACGAGACGGCCCACATGTCGCCGTCGTCGATCGCGGCGTCCTCGGCGAAGTTCACCGTGCCGTACCGGGTGTCGAACTTCGACGCCGGCTGGTAGAAGAGGATGTTCTTGCCGTCCTGGGCATAGGTGGGGAACCCGTACCAGGTCTTCGGGTCGAGGCCGGGTGCCTCTTCACTGACCATGACGTGCAGGCGTTCGGCGATGACCCGATCGGTCTCGGGCAGTTCGGCGATAGCGGTGAGGCACGCTTCGAGCTCCTTCGCCTTCTTCGCGGCGCCCTTCACGCCCTTCATCGACCGCAGCTCCTCGGCGCGCTGCTGCATCGCCGCGCGCTCGGTGTCGCTGAACCCGGACTTCGTCGTGGAGCTCTCCGGTGCCATCTCAGGCATCCCCTCTCTGCTGGAGGCGGATCAGATTGCCCGCCGGGTCTCGGAACGCCGCGTCGCGGACGCCGTAGTCCTGCTCGATCGGCTCTTGGACGATGTCGGCGCCCGCCGCCTCGACGCGCTCGAAGGCGGCGTCGAGGTCATCCGTGGCGAGATTCACCCCGAAGTAGCTCCCCTTCGCGATGACGCCGAGCAGCATGTCGCGCTCGTCGTCGGAGATGTCGTTCCCGACGGCCGGCGGGTGGAGCACGATCGCGGTGTCGGGCTGGCCTGCGGGGCCGACGGTGATCCAGCGCATGTCCTCATAGCCGACGTCGAGCCTGACCTCGAAGCCGAGCACATCGCGATAGAAGATCAGGGATGCCTCGGGGTCGGTGTGCGGCAGGAAACTCGAGTGAATCGTGATGTCCATGGCTTCACGCTAGAGCCCGCGTCATCGCGGCGCTTCTCGATTCCTGATCGGTCTGGTCACCTGCCGGGCGATGCAGGGCAGCATCCCGGGCCGGAACGGCGCGCCGCGCTCACGATAGACGCTGGGAGGCACACCGACCAGCTCGGTGAAGCGCGTGCTGAAGGTGCCGAGCGATTGGCATCCGACCTCGAAGCAGACCTCCGTCACTGTGAGATCGCCGCGACGCAGGAGGGCCATCGCCCGTTCGATGCGACGCGTCATCAGATACGCATACGGCGACTCGCCGTACGCGAGGTGGAACTGGCGGCTGAGGTGTCCTGCCGACATGTGCACGCCGCGGGCGAGGGCGCTGATATCGAGGGGCTGGGCGTACTCGCGGTCCATCCTGTCTCTCACCCGGCGCATCAGCACGAGTGTCTCGAGGTCGGGTCGCTTGCCCACGCCCCGATGATCGCACGAGGCGACCGGGTCGTGTCGACCGCCGCTTCGTCACTCCTTGTCGATGATGGCGTCTTCCGCCGTGGCCATCGCCGCCGCGCCCTCCTCCGGGGATTCCGAGCCGGCGTCGGCCGCGGAGTTCTTCTCTCCGTCCGCGAGGGGCTCGGAGCTGCCCGACCGGTCGTCGCCCGATCGGTCGTCGGTGTCGTTCTTGTCGGTCATGCTGTCTCCTGATCGTCGTCAGCCCGAGGGGTTGTCCACGGGGCGGTCGTCCTCATCGGTGGTCTCGGGCTGCGTGTTGTCATGGATGTCTCCTGTGATGTCGTTTCATACGCCGCGTTGTGCGGCGGGGTCCTGCGGGGTACGAGGTCACAGGCTCCGGCGCTGAGCGACGAGCGGGCAGTCGAAGGGGTCTCGTTCGCCGAGGCCGACGCGGTTGATGTAGCGCACCACGATCGTGTACGACGCGAGCAGACCCGTCTCGGTGTAGGGGATGCCGAGCCGGAGACAGTAAGCGCGGACGATCGGTGCCGCGTGGCGAAGGTGCGGGCGCGGCATCGAGGGGAAGAGATGATGCTCGATCTGATAGTTCAGGCCCCCCATGAACGTGTCGACGAAGCGACCGCCACGGATGTTGCGGCTCATGAGCACCTGGCGATGGAGGAAGTCGAGCTTGAGCCCGGCGGGCACGAGCGGCATCCCTTTGTGGTTGGGCGCGAACGACGCGCCCATGTACACCCCGAACACGCCGAGCTGCACGACCAGGAACACCACGGCGATGCCGGGTGAGAGGACCAAGAACACCAGCGCGAGGAATCCACCGATCCGGATCGCGAGGAAGAGGATCTCGACCCAGCGGCGCTCGACGGGCTCGCGCCTCAGCACTCGCGCGAGCCCCGACGCATGAAGAGAGATCCCCTCGAGCAGCAGCACGGGGAAGAAGAATGCTCCCTGGTGGCTCACCAACCATCTCGAAACCGGTCCGCGGCGCCGTTGCACCTGTTCGGGCGTGAAGGAGATCACCGGCAGTTCGATGTCGGGATCCGAGCCGATCTTGTTGGGGTTGGCGTGGTGTCGGGTGTGTTTGTGTCGCCACCACCCGTAGCTCATCCCCACCAGCAGGTCGCCGATCACCAGGCTCGTCCAGTCGTTCCACCTGCCTGAGACGAAGATCTGTCGATGAGCGGCGTCATGACCGAGGAAGGCGATCTGGGTGAAGATGACAGCGAACACGACGGCGGTGAACAGTTGCCACCAGCTGTCGCCGACGACGATGAACGCAGCCACTGCGGCGGCCAACGTCAGCGGCAGGAGCACGAGCTTTGACCAGTAGTAGCCGTACCGTCGTCGCAGCAGTCCGGCGCCGCGGATGCGCGCGGAAAGTGCGGTGAAGTCGCTGATCCCGGTGCCGCGCACCCGGGCGGACGAGCCCGTCGACATGACGTCGGCTTCAGTCATGAGGTGCTCCAGTCCACGCGTCTACGTGCTCGATCGGGGAGAAGCGACCGAGGTCTGGGGCAACTTGTGTTCAGGCTACGTCCACGCTGCCGATACGGCAAGGGAACCGGGTACGAGGGAGGTGGCGATCGCCGGACTCAGACGGTGAGACGGCCGGTGATGATCGCGTCGGCGACGTCGCTCAGACGAGTCTGTGTGCTGCGGGCGTGGGCGCGGATCCGGTGGAACGCCGCTTCCATGTCGATGCCTTCGAGCTGGGCGACGTAGCCCTTCGCCTGTTCGATGACCACCCGGCTGTCCAGAGCCCGCTGCAGCTGCGCCTGGGCGAGAACGGATTCTTCGACGGTGCGCTGCTGGAGGATGCTGATCGTCGCGATATCGGCGAGGGTCTTCGCTGCCGTGGCATCGGGCTCGTTCAGGGCACCGATCCGCTCGCCGAACAGGTTCAGCGATCCGATGGTGATGCTTCGCAGCCGCATCGGGATGGCGTGCATCGAGGCGAACCCCGACTCCGTCGCCGCGCTGGCGAAGGCCGGCCATCGGTCGGAGATGTGCGAGAGATCCGGGACCGAGACGACCTGACCTGTGGTGACCGCTTCGACGCACGGTCCCTCTCCGATACGAAGCTGCATCAGACCCACGAACTCGCTGCGCTCACTGGTCGAGACGATCACCTCCAGCTCGCCCCCGGGCCCGCGGAGCAGGATGCCGGCGGCGACGATGTCGAAGATCATGGTGCACTCGTCGATGAGCACCTGCAGAAGCTCGACGACGTCGAAGTCGTCCACGAGCGAGTCAGCCAGCGCCGCGACGGTGTGCAGCAGCTGATCTTCCCGGGTGCTCATATCAGGATTGTAGGTCTCGGGGTGGGTTGTCGAAGGTGATGCGGCGGGCGATCACGTCGACGGCGACGGCGCGGACCGTGCGCCCCGAGGAGAACGCGTGGGCGCGGAGCACCACCAGCGCGTCGTCGACACCGATCCGCAGTTGCGCGGCGATCATGCCGGACGCCTGATGCATCTCGCGACGCGAGTAAGGGCCCTCCGACATCCCCTCGTCAGCGCTGTCCAGGTCCTGCAGCACGCGTCGGAGGACCTGATGGGCCGCGATGGACGCCAAGACCGAAACGTCTTCGACCAGGGCGGGGGCCAGCGGCCGAGCCGTATGCGAGAAGAGGTCGACCGAACCGACGCTGAGATCGCCCACATGCATGGGAAATGCGAAGAGCGCGCCGATCCGCAGCGATCGGAACGCCTCTCGGGCGGCGGGCCAGTTCGATCCTCCGCCGCGCTGGATATCGGATTCGAGTACCGGATGCCGCGTGCTCAGCGCTTCCCAGCAGGGGCCCTCGCCGAGGTCGATCTGGATCTCATCGATCCGGGCCGCGACGGCATTGCTCGCGCACACCGTCTGGCTGCCGAGCGGTCGACCGAGCGTCGACAGCGCCGCCCCCGCGACGCCGGTGACGCCGACGAAGGGGGCGCAGAGGTCGTCGCCGGGATGCGTGGCGGCGGTCAGGCGCGCAACGGCGGCATCGAAAGTATCCGATTCCGGCCCCTGCCGTGGTGAGGTGGCCATCGCTTCCCGTCCGGACATCGCAGATGAGGGCGACCGACGCGACCGCGAGCGCCCCGACGGAGCCGCCGGGTGCACGTCGAGCCTACTCTCGAACGTGCCGGCAGGGGTGCGGAGCGCGCGCGACGCCGAGCGCCTACGCTGGCGACAGATCCGAAGGAGGCGCAATGAGCGCGACCCCGTCTTCGCCCCTGCGCGACCGACCCTGGCTGAGCTCCTACGCGCCGGGGGTGCCTCACGAGATCGATCCGGTGACCGAGACACTCGTCGACCTTCTCGACGGCGCGGTGTCGCGGTACGGCAGAAAGGTCGCACTGGAGTTCTTCGGCGCCGAAACCCGGTACGACGAGCTGGGCGAGCAGGTCTCGCGGGCGGCGAACGCCCTGCGGAAGCTCGGAGTGCGGGCAGGCGATCGGGTCGCCCTGGTGCTTCCCAACTGTCCGCAGCACGTCGTGGCGTTCTACGCCGCACTGCGACTGGGGGCGATCGTGGTCGAGCACAATCCGCTCTACACCGCCCGTGAGCTGCGCCATCAGTTCGAGGTGCACGAGGCGGTCGTCGCGATCGTGTGGGACAAGGTCGCCGATGTCGTCGCCGACTTCCCGCGTGACATCGCCCCCGCGGCGATCGTCGCCGTGCGCATGCCCGATGCCCTGCCGTTCGGAAAGCGGGTGGCGCTCCGTCTGCCGGTCCCGGCGGCGCGTGCATCGCGGGAAGCGATGACGTCGACGCCGACGGCGAAGGGCATCCTGTCGTGGTCGCAGCTGGTGAAGGCCCGTCGACTGCCGAAGTCGCACCCGCGTCCTGCCCTCGACGACGTCGCACTGCTGCAACTGACCAGCGGGACGACCGGCACCCCGAAGGCGGCGATCCTCTCGCACCGGAACCTCCGGTCCAACGCCGCGCAGGGGCGTGCGTGGGTGCCGGGACTCGCCGAGGGAGCCGAGACCTTCTACGCCGTGCTGCCCATGTTCCATGCGTACGGCCTCACCCTGTGCCTCACCTTCGCGATCTCGATCGGCGCGCGGATCGTGCTGTTCCCGAAGTTCGACGTCGACCTCGTGGTCGCCGCCGCCAAGACCTCGCCGCCGACCTTCCTTCCCGGAGTTCCGCCGATCTACGACGCCCTCGCCCGGGCGACCCAACGCAAGAACGTCGATCTCACCAGCATCCGCTTCGCCATCTCCGGGGCGATGAGCCTTCCGGTGCCGACCGTGACGCGGTGGGAGGAGGCGACGGGCGGTCTTCTCGTCGAGGGCTACGGCATGACCGAGACCTCGCCTGTCGCGCTCGGCAACCCGATCGGCCCCTCGCGTCGCCCCGGCACGGTCGGGGTGCCCTTCCCCAGTACCGAGATCCGCGTCGTCGACCCGGATGATCCCGCCGTCGACCGCCCGATCGGCGAACCCGGCGAGCTGCTGGTGCGCGGGCCGCAGGTCTTCCAGGGGTACTGGCACCGGCCCGACGAGACCGCGGCGGTGCTGCTGGAGGATGGGTGGCTGCGCACCGGCGACATCGTCACCGTCTCGCCCGACGGATTCGTCACCGTCATCGACCGGGTCAAGGAACTCATCATCACGGGCGGATTCAACGTGAGCCCGAGCGAGATCGAGGGGGTGCTGATGATGCATCCGGATGTCGCCGGCGCGGCCGTCGTGGGCATGCCGCGCGCCTCCGGAGGCGAAGACGTCGTCGCAGCGGTCGTGCTGAAAGACGGCGCGGTCTTCGACGCCGGATCGCTCCGGGACTTCTGCCGGTCGCACGTCACCGCGTACAAGGTGCCCAAGCGCATCGTCGAAGTCGACGACCTGCCCCGTTCGCAGATCGGCAAGGTGCTGCGCCGCGTCGTGCGTGAGGAGCTCCTCGCCCGCTGACGCCTGCGCTCGGCCGGCGGCTCAGCGCGGGACGTGGATGCCGACGAGGCGCTCCGACACGTCCCAGAGCTGTCGCGCGTCGTCGAGGCTCTGGAGTGGCGCCCAGAAGTCCCCTCCGACCGACCCTTTCTCCGCGAGAGTGCGCGTCGCAGCCAGGGCCTGTCAGTCCGCCCTTTTCTCGCTCCCCGCCAGCGCCGTCCACAGCGCGACCCACTGCCGCGCCGTCAGATCTCTCGGGAGCGCCGCCCGCTCTACGTCCGCACGCGCGAGCGCGCACCGCGCGATTCTGCGCTCGATCCGCGCGGCGCCCGCGACGATGTGGTCGAGACCGCGTCCTCTCCCGGAGAACACCGCCGCCACGAACCTCTCGTAGCTTCGACGTGCCGTGCCGGGGAGCAAGGGGTCGTCGCGACGAGTGATGGTGAGGATGCCGCCGTCGACGGTCGGTGCGGGGGTGAATCCCGACCGCGGGATTCTGCCGTGGAGGCCGAACGTGAACCACGGCCCGCTCTGCGCGGTCATCATCGTCTGGCCGCCGACACCCGCTCGTTTTCGTGCCACCTCCCACTGCGTCACGAGCACCGCGTCTGTCCATCGCGTTTCGCGGAGCAGGCGGCGAAGGATCGGGGTGGTGAGGTGGAACGGGATGTTGCCGACGATCACCGGCTCCCGAAACGGATGACGCAGGGCGTCGGCCTGTCGAACCGTGACACCGGGCAGGGACCCTGCCAGACGGTGTGCCCGGTGCTCGTCGATGTCGATGGCCGTCAGTCGACGCCCCGTCGCCGCGAGCCGCCGCGTCAGGGCGCCGTCACCGGCACCGATCTCGAGGATCGAACCCCGCGTGCCGCGGACGAGACTGTCGATCCGGTCGATCGACGGTGTATGGATGAGGAAGTTCTGGCCGAGTTCGTGTCGGCCGCCGTGCTGAGAACGAGGCATGGGCGTGCTCCGATGAAAAGGGGAGCACCCGGTGCGGGACGTGGAGAGGCGGGATACGCCGAGGCGCCCGTCCGAGTGCAGAAGGACTCGGAGGAGACGGCGCGATGCGACGAAGCGGTCGCGCCGTCAGGCGCGGCGGTCGCGGACCAGAGCGGTGAGCGCCATCACGGGCGCCATCGTTATCGTTCCCACCCTTCGACGTTATCAGGATCGTTTCCACACTGTCACCGCGCGGGTCGCGCGGGTGTGCGGAGGAACACCGTCAGGACCACGCCCACGACACTGATCGCGGCGCCGAATCCGAAGGCGGTGGCGACCCCGCCCGCGAGGGCGGCCAGTCGATCGTCGCTCGTGGCCGAAGACACCGCGACGCTGAACAGCGTGATGAACAGCGCCGTCCCGGCCGCCCCCGACGGCGCGAGAACGCCGGACAGGATCCCGCCGGGCAGAAGCATGAGACCCGCGACGTACGCGGGTTCACCCAGCACCCCCTGGATGAAGAGCGGCAGCAGGATCACCGAACCGAACAGGGCGATGGAGACGACCACGATGGCCGCTGTCGAGAGGGTGAACGGCAGGCTGCTGAACACGCGGGGATCCAGCAGCACGCGATCGGTGTCTCGAAGCGCGAACTGCCGCCAGACCAGTCCCGCCAGCGCGAGCGTGCCCACCATGAGGGGGATCCACACCGGCATCCCACCCTCGCCTCCCGCGCGCTCGCCGATGCTCGCGAGACCGTAGATGAGCCCCGAGAAGCCGACCGCCGACAGTACAAGTGAGCCGAGATCGAAGCGCGCGGGTGCAGTGGGCGTCACCGTCCGAAGCCAGATCGCGCCCGCGATGAGTGCGATCGCCGCGATCGGAAGCACCGCGACGAACACCGACCGCCATCCGGATGTCGACACGAGAAGGCCAGAGAACGTCGGGCCGAGTGCGGGGGCAGCGGCGGTGACGATCGTGACGAGGCCCATCGTGCGGCCGCGGCGCTCGGGTGCTACCAGCAGCATCACCGTGGTGAACAGCAGCGGCAGCATGATTGCTGTTCCCAGCGCCTGCACGACGCGAGCAACCAGCAGCACGTCGAAGGTGGGTGCGGTCGCGGCGACGAGAGTGCCGAGGGTGAACACCCCCATTGCCGTCAGGAAGTTGCGACGGAGCGGGAGCCGCCGCAGAAGCACACCGGTCGTCGGGATGACGACTGCCATCGTCAGCATGAAGGCGGTCGTCAGCCACTGCGCCGAGGCGGCGGAGACGCTGAATTCGCTCATGATGCGCGGAATCGAGACCCCCATCGCCGTCTCGTTGAGGACGACGACGAAAGCCGAGATCAGCAGCAGCGCGATCACGGGCCCGGTGCGGCGGGATGCTGCGGTGCGGACGGGAAGGGAAGGGGTGATGGTCATGACACTCCTGGTACTGCGTTTGAAAACGGCGCTAAGTACCGTATACGTACGACGTGCTAACGTAGCACCATGTCCTCACCTCGTACGACCCGCCGACCCCAGCCCGATCTTCGCGAGCGCCGACGGCGCGAACTGGTGCGGGGTATCGCGGCTGCCGCCGTCGAGCTCTTCGAACGGCAGGGATTCGGCTCGACGACGATCGACGACATCGCCGCCGAAGCGGGGATCTCGCGAACCACGTTCTTCCGCTACTGCGCCACGAAGGAAGCGGCGGTTCTCGTCGACGACGCAGGGCTCGAAGCGGAGCTGATCGCCGTGGCGAAGGAGGCGCCGGAACGAGACCCGCTCGCGCACCTCGAGCAGGCCTGGGCCGATATGGCGGCGGTCTTCGACGCTGATGCCGAGGGGCGAGATCGCTTTCTGCGCGTCCGGCGGTTGATGCGCGACCAACCCGCCCTGCTGGCGGCGGGGCTCGAGCGCGATGCGCGGTTGGCGGCGCATGTCGCGGATGCTCTGGAGACGGGGGCGGGTCTGTCCTCACTCGATGCTGCAGCGGTGGCCGAGAGCTTCGCCGTCGGGATGCGTCTCACCTTCGACGAGTGGGTGCGCCGGGTCGACGATGCCCCCACGCCGTCGACGCCCCCGCTCAGCAGCATCTATCAAGATGTCCGCTCCGCGCTCGCGCGTGCTCGCGGAGGCGCGGCGTCGTGACATCCGAGTTCAGCGCCGCGTTCTGGGAGAGTCACTGGGAGGAGCGGGGGGACGATCGCGCACTGCCGCCGCATCCTGCACTCGAGACCGAGATCGCCGACCTTGCTCCGGGTGCAGCGCTCGAGGCCGGCAGCGGTGAGGGCGCTGAAGCGGTCTGGCTCGCCGAGCGTGGGTGGAAGGTCACCGCCGTCGACCTGTCGGCACGGGCGCTGCGGCGGGCGGGGGCCCGGTTCTCCGATCGAAGCTTCGCGGTGCCCATCGAGTGGCTGCACGCAGATCTCACCACGTGGGAACCGATCCACCCGTTCGATCTGGTCACCACGTTCTACGCCCATCCCGCGATGGCGCAGGACGCCTTCTACGCCCGCCTCTCCCGCTGGGTCGCTCCCGGCGGCGCTCTGCTGATCGTCGGGCATGAAGAGGCCGGCCGGCTTGACGCTCCGCGGGACGCGGTGCACTCGCATCCGTCCACGGCCGTGACCGCTCCCCGTCGCATCCTCTCCGTCCTCGACGAGGGGGAGTGGACGGTCTCGACCGCCGACGTCCGTGAGCGCGCCGTCGGCATTCCCGATGGGGGGACTCGGATGCTGCGTGACGTCGTCGTGCGGGCGACGCGACGCTCGTGACGATCTCGTCGGCATTCCCCCGTCACGCCTGGGGCTAGAACGGGGCGGGTTCGTGGGGGTCGTCGGCGGGTTCGTCGGTGATGCGGAACTCGCCGGTGAAGGTGGTCCATTTCACCCACAGGTCGTCGGGGACGTCCTCCTCCGGTGAGAAGTGCACCCCATGACCCGGTGGGTTGTCGGTGTAGATCCTGCCCGTCGGTGACGTCCACTCCATGACTCCACCAGGGAGTTGTTTCACTTTCCAGGCGGTGAACTGTTTCATGCTGTGGTGTCGTTGGCACAGGCAGGACAGGTTGCAGATCTCGGTTCTCCCGCCCAGGGCGGCGTCGTGGTTGTGGTCGATCTCGCAGGTTCGGGCGGGCATCCGGCATCCTGGCCACCGGCAGTGCTTGTCCCGGCCCTTCAGGAACCGGACCATCGCCCCGGTCGGCCGGTACTGGTCCACTGCCATCGTCAACCCGGTGACCGGATGGGTGAGGAGTCGCTCCCACATCCCGTCACTGTTCCCCGCAAGCAACCGCGCCGTCTCGGCATCGATCGGCCCGACCCCGGCAAGATCGCACGGGACGTCGCTTTGCCCCATGAGGGCCATGATGGGGATGACGACCTGCACCTTCGCGGTGATCGCGCCCAACCCTCCCGGCAGGTCACCAGAGCCGGTCGGGTTGAGGCTCGGTACGGCGGTGAGGAGCATGTCGGCGAACACGTCCGCGCGGACCTCATCGATCGACCGGGTGTCCGGCGCCACATCATCGCCCGGCTGCGGTTCTCGAGCGGTGATGACCGCGGTGGCTTCGTCGGTGATGCGTTGGAAGATCCCCTCGATCAGCACCGTGGACTGCACCGCCCGCAGCTCCGACATCCCGTCACCGATCGCGTACCGGACGATCTTCCGCTCCCGGGACGCCCCCGCATGCCGCTCGGTCAGTGTCCGCGGGTGCATCCGCTCGGCGATGATCTCCAAATCCGCACGCGCACGACCCGGGGTCTCGTCCAGACAGATCTCCGCGGCCAGCTGATCGAACTCCCCCTTCACCTCCGGCGGCAACCGCCGCCCGACATCCTCCACCACCGCCACATGCGCCCGCGTGATCAGCCCCTTCTCCAGGCAGTGCACCGTCGCGGGGTAGTCGTTCACCAGCGCGAAAGCACTATCAATCTGGCGCTGGACCGACCGGTCGGACAGTCGCACCGCGGCCGCGATCTCCGCTGCCACACCCCGCAACGCCATATCCCGGTCCCGCACGACCGCGGTCGACCCCTTCGCCAGCCGCGCCGCGAACGCCCCCGCCTCGGCCAACACCCGGGTCTGCTCCGCCTCCGCCGCCGCCAACGCCGCCTGCGCGGCCTCCACCCGGCTCAGCACACCCGTCAGCTCAGACCGGTCCTCGTCGCTGAGGAGGGTGAGCCGCGGGTTCGAACGCATGTATGAATGATGGCACCACCCTCCGACATCGAGACCCGAAACCCTCAACCCCAGGTTGAGGCCATTTTCGACCCATCCGGCACGACCCCGCGCCACCCACACCGCCTCCATGTCCGACCCTCGGCGTAGACAGGAACGATGCCGAAAACCGCCGCGCCCCTCCTGCAGATCAGCCGCATCTACGCGGAGGACGCTGCACTCGAACTGCCGCGCGGCCAGGACATCGTCTCGCGTTGGCCTGACGCCGAGATCGTGCCGATCGCCTCTCACTGGCAGATCCCCGAGGTGCACGGCGACGAGGCCAACGTCGCCCGCTGGGTGCGCATCAAGACCGAGGCGCTCGTCGTCGGCGTGAAGAAGAGCGTCGTCACCCGCCCGAATGGCCGGTCGGCCGACTTCATCGCACCGTCCACGGCGAACGGATGCACGATGGCCTGCGCCTATTGCTACGTGCCGCGCCGCAAGGGATACAGCAACCCCGTCACCATCTTCGCCAACATCGGCCAGATCACCCGTCACCTCGCGCGTCACATCGCCAAGCAGGGCGAGAAGGCCACGCCCAACCAGTGCGACCCTGACGCCTGGGTGTACGACATCGGCGAGAACAGCGACTGCTCGGTCGACGCGATGCTCAGCGAGAACGTCCGCGACCTCTGCGAGTTGTTCCGGATGACACCGACGGCGAAGGCGTCCTTCGCCACGAAGTTCGTCAATCGCGATCTGCTCGACTGGGATCCCTCCGGGCGGGTCCGCGTGCGCTTCTCCCTGATGCCGCACGCGGTCGCGAAGGTCACCGACATCCGCACGTCCCCGATGAGCGAGCGCATCGCCGCGATCAACGACTTCGTCGACGCCGGTTTCGAGGTGCACGTGAACTTCTCGCCCGTCATCCTCACGCCCGGCTGGGTGAAGGAGTGGACCGCTCTCTTCGATGAGCTCGATGAGACACTGCACTCCCGCGCGAAAGCCCAGCTCGCCTGCGAGGTGATCTTCCTCACCCACAACGAGCAGCTCCACGACGTGAACCTCGGATGGCACCCGAAGGCTGAGGAGCTGCTGTGGACCCCCGAGACCCAGGAGCCGAAGCTCTCGCAGAACGGCGCCGTCAACGTTCGGTATCGCTACGGCCTGAAGAGCGCGGCGGTGGCCCAGCTCGAAGCGCTCATCGCCGAGAGGCTCCCGTACTGCCGCGTGCGCTACGCATTCTGATGCGTCACGACCCGATCAGAAAGTGCCACCCGAGCCACCACCAGAAGGTGATGACGGTGATGCGGGCGGGCATCGACGCGAGGGTGTCGTCGAGGACGGATGTCGCGCTCGCGAACCCATGCGGACGCACGCGGGGAAGCGTGGTCATCGCCACCGCCCCGCACACGAGGAGCAGGTACCCCGCGATCGTCGCCTCGCGCATCAGTCGCTCCTCGATCGGCGCAGGAGCAGCGTGCCACCCGCAAACAGCCAGACGGCGGTGAAGGCCACGCGTCCGACATCCGATTCGACAACGGGTGTGACGAGCGCCGAGATCGTCGGATGCTCGGTGGCCGCCGCCGGACCGGATGTCGCCAGGAAGAACGCGGTGACCTCCCAGAGGCAGAGGAGAACGAGCAGGGCCGCCCAGCCGATCTCCGTTCGGCGGAGCGGCGCATCGCGGGGTGGCCGCCGCGCGACCCGGGTGGCGATGGCGAACACCGCGATCACGGCGAGCAGCGACATCGCCCCGATATGCACGAGCGTGGTCAGCGGCAGCGCGAGGAGCACACCGCAGGCAACAAGGCTGCACAAAAGGATGACGCGTATCCGCGACCGCACCGGGGTGATCGACCCGCTCTGCGATCCGTCGAACCCGGTGCGTTCGGCCGCGACGAGCCCGATCGCGGCGGCTGCGAAGATGCCGGCGTCGACGTAGGCACCCCGGAACAGTTGGAAGGCCGATGCAAGCACGAGGGATGCGCACCACAGCCATGCCGACGGCGATAGGGAGCGGGTCGCCGTCGGCGTCGCCCTGATGGTCATGGCGGCTCCTCCTCGCTCGAGCGCTGCCGGTCGGCGATTTCACCGTGTCGGATTCATCCCGGATCGGAAGGGGCGTTGGTCCTGCGGCCTTGTCTCACCGTCGAGAGAAATCCGTTTGAACCGTTCGCGACCCTAGGTTAGGCTCACCTAACGTGAGGACCACAATGGAGAACACGAACCCGGCGAGCGAGCTGCGCGGCGACGCGCTGGCCCTCGGCTACGGTCGCACCCGAGTGGTGCACGACGTGTCGCTCCATCTCCGTCCCGGCGTCGTCACCGCGCTCATCGGTCCGAACGGCAGCGGCAAGTCCACCGCACTCCGCGCGCTCGCACGCCTCCACCGCATCGACGGCGGCGCCGTCCACCTCGACGGCCCCGATGGCTCCCGCGACGCCGCATCGCTCTCGGCCAAGGAGTTCGCCAAGGCCGTCGCCATGCTCTCGCAGTCGCGCCCTCACCCTTCGGGTCTCGAGGTGCGCGACATCGTCGCCCACGGACGCCACCCGCATCGCAGCCGTTTCGCCGGGCTCAGCGACGCCGACCGCGCCGCGATCGACCATGCGCTGCGCCTCACCGGCCTCCTCACGATGGAGCACCGCCCCGTCGACGAGCTCTCGGGGGGCGAGCTGCAGCGCGTGTGGCTGGCCACCGCGCTCGCGCAGGGCACCGGCATCCTTCTCCTCGATGAGCCCACCAACCACCTCGACCTGCGCTACCAGGTCGAGACCCTCGATCTCATCTGCGATCTCGCTGATCACGGCACCGCCGTCGGCGTCGTGCTCCACGACCTCGACCATGCCGCGCTCATCGCCGACGAGGTCGTGCTCATGAGCCGCGGACGGGTTCACGCGACGGGCTCGCCCGCCGAGGTGCTGACGGCCGCGAACCTCACCGAGGTCTACGAGTTCGCCATCGATACAGAACTGGATGCCGCAACGGGGCGCGTCCGGGTGATGCCGCGTGGACGCCACCACGCACGGGCCGAGGCCCGCAGTCGCGCCCATCTGCACGCCGTTTCCGCCTGACGTCGGCCGCGGCGAAAGCGTCGCGCCCCGGCATCCGTTCTTCTCTCTCACCGCACCCTTCATCGATGGAGTTCGTCATGACCAAGAAGCCCCTCGCCGCCCTCGCCGGAGCGGCCGCCCTCGCCCTCGCGCTCACCGGATGCGGTACGACGCAGACCACTCCGGCGGCCGAGGGCAGCGCCGCACCCGCGACCTCGACGAGCGAGGGCTGCGCCGACGACACCACAACGACCTCGACCGGCCCGGTCGAGCTGACCGATGCCTTCGGTCGCACCGTCACCCTCGACCAGCCGGCCGAGCGGGTCGCGGTGCTGGAGTGGCAGCAGATCGAAGACGTGCTGAGCCTCTGCCTCACCCCGGTCGCCGTGGCCGACGCCGACGGATACCGCACCTGGAACTCCGCGGAGGAACTGCCCGAGAGCGTCGAGAGCGTCGGCACCCGCCAGGAGCCGAACCTCGACGCGCTCTTCGCCACCGAGCCCGACCTCGTCGTCGTCGAGGCCTACACCCGGGATGACGCGATCATCGCGCAGCTCGAGGAGTACGGCGTGCCCGTGCTCGCCACCGTCGGCGCGAACGCCGAAGACCCGATCGCGCAGATGCTCGACACCTTCGGTCTCATCGCCGAGGCGACCGGCCGCGAGGAGCGCGCCCAGGTCGTCACCGAGGAGTTCGAGCAGCACCTCGCCGACGCCAAGGCCGAGGTCGAGGGCGCAAGCCCCGAGGTCACCGACTTCGTCTACTTCGACGGCTGGGTCGACGGCGGCAACGTCTCGATCCGCCCGTTCGGACAGGGGTCGCTCGTCGGTGAGCTCGGCGAAGAACTGGGCCTGACCAACGCCTGGACCGGCGAGGTCGACCCCGCCTACGGCCTCGGTCAGACCGACATCGAGGGCATGACCACGGTGGGCGGCGCGCACCTCTTCTACACCGGCACCGAAGACCCCGAGTCGGAGAGCTTCATCGACGCGGCCGAGTCGAACCCGGCGTGGGCGTCGATCCCGGCCGTCGCCGAGGGCCGAATCGCCGCGTTCCCCGCCGGCATCTGGACCTTCGGCGGACCCCGATCGGCCGAGCAGATCATCGACGCGTACGTCGCCGCCATCACGCAGTGAGCACGCGCATCGCCGAGCGCTCCTCGACAGGGGTAGCGCTCGGCGTGCTCGCCGCGCTCTTCGTGGTGCTTGTCCTCTCGGCGGGGTGGCACCTCACCCAGGGGACGAGCGGCGCGATCTTCGCCGACCCGGACGTGCTCTGGGGGTCGCGCATCCCGCGTCTGGCAGCCGGGGTCGCCGTCGGCGTCGCGCTGGGGGTCGCGGGGCTCCTGATGCAGTCTCTCTCGCGCAACGCCCTCGCTTCGCCCGACACCCTCGGCGTCACCGCCGGGTCGTACCTCGCCGTCACCGCCATCGCGGCGTTCGGCATCGTCGTGCCGATCTGGGCGTCGGGCGTCGTCGCGTTCGTGGGCGGGCTCGTCGCCGCCGTGATCGTCCTCGGCCTCGCCGGGGGTGCGGGCACCTCGACCACGCGTCTCGTGCTCGCCGGCTCAGCGCTCGCGCTGGCCTTCCAGGCCGGGACGTCGGCGCTGCTCGTCCTGTTCTCCGAGGAGACGAAGGGCCTGCTCGCGTGGGGGAGCGGCAGCCTCTCGCAGCTCGGGCTCGAGGCCTTCCTTCGGGCGGCGCCGGTCGTCGTCGTCGCGGTGATCCTCGCCCTCGTGCTCTCTCGCCGCCTCGACGTGCTCGCCCTCGGCGATGACACCGCCTCGTCGCTCGGGGTGCCGATCCGTTCGACGCGGGTCGCCGGCATCCTCATCGCGGTCCTCCTCACCGCGACCGCCGTCACCCTCGCCGGCCCGATCGGATTCGTCGGCCTCTGCGCCCCCGTGCTCGCGCGGCTGCTCGTGCGGGTAGTGCCGGCGCTCGGGCGGCACCTGCTGCTGATCCCGCTGTCGGGACTGATCGGCGCGATCGTCGTCATCCTCGCTGACGCCCTGCTGCGCGCGCTCATCGGCGCGGAGGGCGCGATCGCCGTTCCCACGGGCGTGGCGACCACGGTGTTCGGGGCGATCGTGCTCGTGCTGATGGCGCGGCGCCTCCGCGACTCGGGCCCCACACGCCGCCCGCCGACCATGCGCATCGGCGTGCGCACACAGCGACGCTTCGTCGTGGTCGTCGCCGTGTCGGCGCTCGTGCTGGGCGCGACGGTCCTCGCCGGGTTGCTGCTGGGCAGCACGCGCCTTCTCACCGGCGACATCGTGCTGTGGCTCACCGACTCCGCCCCGCCGCTCGTGGCGTTCGCGTTGGATGAGCGCGCTCCGCGCGTCGTCGCCGCCGTCGTCGCGGGCGCCGCGCTCGGTCTGTCGGGATGCATCACGCAGGCGGTCAGCCGTAACCCGCTCGCAGAACCCGGCCTTCTCGGCATCACCGGGGGCGCGGGCCTGGGCGCCGTGCTGGTCGTCACGAGTGCGACAGCGAGCAATCTCGGGATGCTGGTGGCCGCCGTCGTCGGGGGGCTGCTGGCGTTCGGGCTGGTCTACGCGCTGGCCTGGCGCGGTGGGCTGAGCGCCGACCGGTTCATCCTCATCGGCATCGGCGTCTCGTACGGCGCAGTGGCGCTGACCACCTTCGTGCTCCTGCGCGCGAACCCGTGGGACACCCCGCGCATCTACACGTGGCTGTCGGGCACCACGTACGGGCGCATCTGGGAGCAGGTGGTCCCGCTCGCGATCGTGCTGGCGATCGCCCTGCCCTTCGCGCTCGCGCGCCGCCGCGACCTCGACATCCTCGCCATGGATGAGGACACCCCGAAGCTCGTCGGCATCCGCCTCGAGCGCACGCGCCTCGCGCTGCTCGTGACAGCGGCGGTGCTCGCGGCGCTCGGCGTCGTCGCGGTGGGCGTCATCGGGTTCGTGGGGCTGGTCGCGCCCCACGCCGCGCGGGCGCTCGTCGGCGCAAAACACGGTCGGTCGATTCCGGTCGCCGTGCTGCTCGGCGCCGTCCTGGTCGGCGTCGCCGACACCCTGGGTCGCACCGTCATCGCCCCGGCGCAGCTGCCGGCGGGCCTGGTCGTCGCGCTCATCGGTGCGCCGTACTTCGTCTGGCTGCTGTGGCGGTCGCGCGACGCCTGACGGGTGGTCCCGTTCCGGCCGGGAGAGCACGTCGATACACTCACGTCCTGCGGATCCGTCCGATCGATCTGGTGGACGTCCTGGTCTATCTCGTGGTGCTCGGGACGTTCATCTTCCGGCGCGCGGACCGACCCCGCCGCCGCCGGCTAGGGCTGCCGGGTCGCCCGATCGCGCAGCAGCTCGTGAAGGTACCCCGCCGCTTCCAGCAGCGCCACGCTCCGGCGGGTGAGATCGGCCAGTCGCTCCTCCAGCAGAGCACGGGTGTCATCGGTCATCCCGTCCGTACGGAGCTGCCCGAGCACCCGCGCGATGGGCGGCAATGGGTACCCGCCGCTTCGCAGCGCCGCGACGATCCGCGCCTCGCTGACGGCTCGCGCCCCGTATCGACGAGCGCCCGATCTCGCGCTGCGATCGGGGGCGATCAGGCCCTCCTCTTCCCAGTGGCGGAGCGCCGAGGTGCGGACGCCGAGCGCGTCGGCCAGTTCGCCGATCGTCATCGCATCGCGCTCGTCGAACACCGCAGCGCGGTCTGCGAGGACGGCGTCCAGGCCTCGGAGGGCCTCTCGGAGATGTCCGCGTGATCGCGCGAGGTCGACGTGGAGGTCGTCGATGCGTTCGGCGGCTGTTTCGATCGGGTCGTGGATCAGCGCGGGCATCAGCCGGCGCGTAGGGACGGGTCCGATCGCGGCGGCCAGTGCGCGATAGGCGCGGAGCGCGAGGATGTGAGAGGGCCCGTAGCGCCGATAGCCGTTCTCTCCGCGCTCAGCGACAGGGATGACGCCGAGCTGCTCCAGGTCCCGAACCTGCTGCGTGGAGTAGCCCACCTGTCGGCCGGCTGCCGCGGTCGTGACGAATCGCTCTTGAGGGTTTCGCACCTCTGTGACTGCACCTTTCACCGAGAAGTCCACACAAGCACATCAAGCTCACGATGGAGAGATGGAGATTCAGGAGATCGTCGACGCCGTCCGAGCCTTCGACGGCGTGCTCGTGGTCATCCCCGACGAGGGGAGCGGAATGCCCGAGCTCGCCTGGGGCGATGCGTTCCTCTACTACGCACCAGATGGCGTGATGCCCGAGCGCACGCAGCCGTACGCGACCATCGTGACGAAGAACTACCCCGACGATGTGGCGTCTCGGCTCGACGAGCCCGATCGCTTCCGCGTGAACATCCACGTCGGTCGTGATCAGGTGGGGATGCTGACGGATGCCGGCGCGCAGCCCATGACGAAGGATGCCTTCGTGCCGCACCCGCTCTACGGCGACGCGGGCTGGGTGTCTGTCGTCAACCCGGGTCCGATGACCTCCGACCGCGTGATCGCTCTGCTTCGTGACGCGCATGCTGCCGCGCGGGCCCGCGCGAACCGTCGCTTGTCCGGGAGCTGAGGCGTGCCCTCGCCGCAGACTCTGAGTGAGGTCGACCGCCGCCTGGTCGCAGCGTGGGCCGCGGATTGCGCCGAGCGCGTGCTGCCGCTGTTCGAGCGTGTAGCGCCGGATGATCCGCGGCCCCGCGGTGCGATCGCGCGGACTCGTGCTTTCGCGCGCGGCGAGCTGGATGCGGCGGGCGAGATCCGGCGCCGCTTCGAAGCGGGGCGTGCCGCGGGCGGACTCGCCGATCCGGCTGCGGTCGCGGCAGCCCGCGCGGCTGGGCATGCGGCCGGAGTGGCGCACATGGGCGCGCACGCGCTCGGCGCGGCGGCTTACGCCGTGCGGGCAGTGCGACTGGCGGCGGCAGATCGTCCGTATGCCGCTGCCGATGAGATCCGCTGGCAGCTCGCCGCTGTCGCACCCGACGCGCGAGCGGCTCTTCGTCGGTTGCCTCCGCTCGGCGCCGACGCGGCAGGGCCGCTCGGCAGTGGCCTGCTTGCCCGCGGTGATCTCGCAGCGCACATCCGGCAGATCCAGGCAGCACTGAGTCCGCGGTGATCCAGGACATCTGTGCCGAGGTGCGGCGAAGCCTGCGGTGGCCCGGGCTACGTGGCCGACCCGGTAGACGGCCGCGTGACGTCGAACGAGAGGCGCGAGCGCGTCGCGGTCAGAAGGGTGCTGGCGCGTGGGGGTCGTCGACGGGTTCGTCGAGGATGCGGAATTCGCCGGTGAAGGTGGTCCATTTCACCCACAGGTCGTCGGGGACGTCCTCTTCCGGTGAGAAGTGCACCCCATGGCCCGGTGGATTGTCGGTGTAGATCCTCCCGGTGGGGGAGGTCCACTCGATGACCCCACCGTCGAGTTGTTTCACTTTCCAGGCGGTGAACTGTTTCATGCTGTGGTGTCGTTGGCACAGGCAGGACAGGTTGCAGATCTCGGTTCTCCCACCGAGGGCGGCGTCGTGGTTGTGGTCGACTTCGCAGGTGCGGGCGGGCATCCGGCATCCTGGCCACCTGCAGTGCTTATCCCGGCCTTTGAGGAACCGGACCATCGCCCCGGTCGGCCGGTACTGGTCCACCGCCATCGTCAACCCCGTCACCGGATGGGTCAGCAGCCGCTCCCACGTCCCGTCGCTGTTCCCCGCGAGCAGTCGGGCGGTGTCCGCGTCGATCGGTCCCACCCCGGCAAGGTCACACGGGACGTCACTCTGCCCCATGAGCGCCATGACGGGGATCACGACCTGCACCTTCGCCTTGATCGCCCCGAGCCCACCGGCGCCGTCGCCGCAACCGGTCGGGTCCAGGCTCGGGACAGCGGTGAGGAGCATGTCGGCGAACAGGTCGGCACGGACCTCGTCCAGAGACCGGGTGTCACCCGATCCCGGTTCCCGAGAGGCGATGACCTCGTTCGCCTGCTCGGTGACCCGCTGGAAGATCCCCTCCACCAGCACCGTGGAATGCACCGACCGCAACTCCGACATCCCCTCCCCAAGGCTGTAGCGGACGATCTTCCGCTCCCGAAACGCCCCCGCATGCCGCTCGGTGAGTGTCCGGGGGTGCAGGCGTTCGGCGATGATCTCCAGATCCGCGCGGGCACGCCCCGGGGTCTCGTCCAGGCAGATCTCCGCGGCGAGCTGGTCGAACTCCCCTTTCACCTCCGGCGGCAGGCGCCGCCCGACATCCTCCACCACGGCCACATGCGCCCGCGTGATCAACCCCTTCTCGAGGCAGTGCACCGTCGCGGGGTAGTCGTTCACCAACGCGAAGGAACTGTCGATCTGGCGCTGCACCGAGCGGTCCGACAGTCGCACCGCCGCGGCGATCTCGGCCGCCACACCCCGTAACGCCATATCCCGGTCCCGCACCACCGAGGATGACCCCTGCGCCAACCGCGCCGCGAACGCCCCAGCCTCGGCCAGCGCACGTGTCTGCTCGGCTTCCGCGGCAGCCAGAGCCACCTGCGCGGCCTCCACCCGCGTCAGCACCCCGGTCAGCTCAGACCGGTCCTCGTCACTGAGGAGAGTGAGCCGCGGGTTCGAACGCATGTATGAATCATGGCACCATCCTCCGACATTAATTTTCGAACGGTGGGGGGCCGGGTGCCTCTGCGAGCGCGCGCCGTCCTTCCCCCGTCATCGCTCCACCCGATACCTGACGTGGGTGATCCCTCGAGACGGGATGACGCGCGTCGGCGTCATCCGAATCGGTGTGTCGGCGAGCCAATCGAAGAGCTTGATTCCGGCGCCGAGAACCACTCCGGTGATGGCGAGCTCCATCTCATCGATAGCGTGGGCATCGAAGAGCTGTCGTGCGACGGTGGGGCTCCCCATCACATAGACGTCTCGTTCGCGGGCCGCGTCCCGTGCCAGGTGCAGGGCTTGGGCGGCCGACGGGGCGAACGTGAAGAGTGCCCCGTTTCTCGTCACCGGTTCGCGGCGCTCATGCGTGGGGATGAAGACGGGCATCGAGAAGATCGCATCGTCGCCCCACGCGGCATCGCCGGCACGGAGCGTCCGGGCGCCGAAGACGACCGCTCCTGCCGCGAAGAACTCGCCGGTCACCTGCGGGTGCATCTGCATCGACGAATCTCCGAACGCCCACCCGTGCAACACCGACACATCTCCGTCGGGGCCAGCGGCGAACCCGTCGAGTGATATCGATGCGTAGAGGATGACGCGGGGCACAGCCCCAATGTATACGGCGTGAACATCGGCGTCGAGAGCCGCGTCTGACTGAGCGTCTCCGCCACCGTTCAGCCGTGATCGAATGCCACCTCGAATGCTGTCGTGGTGACAACCGTCGCTGTGGCCCGCAGCGGACGGGGCCCCGTGGAGAACGCGCCGTATCTCATCGTCCCCGCACCCTCCGCGACGCGGTGCGTGCGACCAGCATCCCGACCCCGCTCAGGCGCGCAGCCCCGACCCTGTCGACCGCACCGCATTCGCCCGGCGCACCAGGGCGGGGAGGAGGAAGAGGTCCACCACCCACCAGATCGCGGCTGCGATGACCATCGGGACGCCGATCAGCAGAATCGACAGCAGCCATCCGCCCCACCACAGGACGTTGAAGACGATCGCCGACGGGATGAGGCCGAGATAGAAGCGATGCGCGGCCACGCCTCCGAGCAGGAGCAGAAGGAGGTAGGCGATTCCCACATCCTTCGCGGGGGCGCCGCCCTGCGCGGCAGGCGGGGCGAACGGACCCCAGTGCCTGCCGTCCCACCACTGCAGCGCTCCCGTCGGGCCCGGGTACCACCCGGCGGGTGGCGACGCGGCGACGAGGGGAGTCATCGGGACGGTCGCCACCGTGGCCGTCGCGACCGGCGCCGGTAGGTACGGATCCAGCGCTTCGTACTCGGCCGTCGCACTGGGGGCACCGACGACATCGGCCGACCAGCTCTTCCCGTCCCAGAAACGCTTGCCCCCCGCGGGAACGTCGTACCAGCCGGCCGGTGGCGTGGGGGGAGGATTCATCGTCGGGTCCTTCGCTCGGCGGCGCCGGTGGCGCGCCCGCCCAGAGTAACCCCTGCTGTGCGAGATAGAGCGGTCGGATCTGACCGGCCTGCAGCCGCGCGATTCCAGGGTCTCGTCGACACCGGCGCCTTGAGCGAGGGCTCTGCGGAGGCTAGCGCTCGAACGCATCGAGGATCCGACAGGGTTCAGTCGTCAGATCGAGCTGCCGACCTGGATCATGGAGCGCGGAACGGGGGAGCGGCCGCCCGCGGCGCGCTGAGCTCGTCGAGCGCGATGGGCGTCGACCTCATTCCTCGGCGAACCGGTCGGCGAGTTGGCGCCGCGAACTGATCTCCAGCTTTCTGAAGACCTTGCGCAGGTGGTAGTCGACCGTGTTGGGGCTGATGAACATCGACGCGGCGATCTCGGCGTTGGTCGCGCCGTGCGCGGCGAGGAGCGCCACCTGACGCTCCTGGCTGCTCAGCGGGTCGATGGGCGTCGAGTCCGTCGGGACCGAGCCGCCCGCGGCGAGGATCTCGCGCCGGGCCCGCACGGCGAAGGTCGTCGCGCCGACCGCCTCGAAGTCGCGGAGAGCCTGCTCGAGCTGCGCTCGCGCGTCGGAACGCCGTCGCACGCGACGAAGCCACTCGCCGTAGAGGAGGCGCGTGCGAGCGACGTCGCCGCGATGCGACGGTGGGAACATCCCGATCGCCTCCGTGAAATGGCGCTCGGTGTGCGCGTCATCCGTCAGAAGTGCGAGAGACCGGAAGAAGAGTGCTCGCGCGACCTCCGAACCGCTGGCGTCGGCATAGGCTTCGATCCGATCGAGCGCCCACTGCGCCGCCGACCGGTTGCCGCTGCGGACAGCGGCTTCGACGTACTCGGGATAGTGATGGAAACTCGACTGCAGGAACGGATGACGCACCAGCGGCGTCAGCCGCTCGAACGCCGACTCGTACGCGCCGGCCGCGAGCTCGTTGATCGCGATGGCCGCGGCGCCCATGCGAGAGATTCCGCCCCACCCCGCCTCATGGATCGCATGGTTGATCTGCTCGACCACCACTGACGGTGTGCCCTGCCAGGCGAGCATCGCTGCATTCACCGCCTGTTCGTCGCCCACGCCGAGCGCTCGACGCAGCTCGGCCGACTGCTCCAGATAGTCCGACGCCGCTTTCGGATTGACGCGGCTGAGTTCTACGGCGCTCAGGGTCCACAGGCACGCGTCGACATCGCGAAGGGCTCCGATGGTCCGCCCGATGTCGGCCGAACGCCGCAGGAGTTCTGCCGCAGCATCCCAATCCCACAGCGCGACGCACGGCACGGTGACGAAGAACGCCAGCGACGTGAGGCCGGCTCCCGATTCTCTCCGTAGCGCCTCCACCGCGCGGCGCAGCGCGGGGGCAGCTGTGACGTAGCCGTCGAGGATGAATGCGCTCGCCGCCTGCATCACGACCGCGGTGATGTCGTCGCCGCCCGACGCCGCACGCATCCGCTCGCCCACCTCGTGGACGGTCGCGCCGACGGCCTGTCCCTCGGTCACGGTGGCGGAGTTGAGGGCGAGCAGCAGCGCCTGACGGCGCAGCTGCGGCGCGGACTCACCGGCAAGGTCGGCCGCGGCCACGAGCTTCGCCATCCCGGCGCGCAACCCCTCGGGATCGGAGAGGAACATCCCCGACATCGCCTCGACGATGAGCTTCCGTGCTCGTGCGACATCGTCGAGCTCGTGATCGTCGCCCTTCGGAAGAAGGTGCAACGCGAGCCGTGCAGCGCCGGCGCTGAGCGCCGCCTCGGCGGCGGCGACCGAGCGTTCGCTTGCCTCCGCGGCATCCGGAGTCAGCTCCGCCGCACGCGCGAGCAGATGCGCACGCGAGAGCATGCCGCCTCGGGCGCCGGCGGCGTCGGCGGCGGCCGCCAGCTGGGCGGCGACCTCGGCGTCGGGTCCGTGCACAGCCGCGGCCGCGTGGTGAGCGGCGACGTCGAGCTGCCCGCGCTCGCGAGCATCCTCAGCGAGCGCGCGGTGTACGCGCCGTCGGGCTGCATCGGTCGCGGCGCCGTAGACGGCGGATCGGATGAGGGGATGGCGGAACCGCACCGTGTCGCGAACGGAGACGAAGTCGATGCCCTCGGCTGCGTCCGACGCGTCAGCGGGGATTCCGAGCACCTCAGCCGCGGCGTCGACAGCCGCCGGGTCACCGGACGACTCGGCAGCCGCGACGAGCAACCAGTCTCTGCTGGACGCGGGGAGTTCCGACATCCTCTCCGTGTAGATCATCTCGAGTCGGCCGCCGATGGGAACGGGGGAGTGCGCGATCGCCGTCGCCGTGAGTTGCGCGGCCGATAGCTCGGTCGCCAACTCGCGTAGCGCGAGCGGGTTGCCGGCGGTGTCGCGGACGTAGTCGGCCGCGACGGTGCGATCGAGCTCGCCCTCCACTCCGCGGCGGAGGAGTGCCGAGCCCGCCTCGGTGTCGAGTCCGCCGAGCTCGATGCGCGGCACCCCTGCGAGTGCGCCCTCGACGCCCTCGTCGGCACGGGCTGCGACGACCAATCCGACCCGTTCGGCGGAGATTCGACGGGCGACGAACCCCAGGACGAGGAGCGACTCGGCGTCGACGTGGTGGGCGTCATCGACGACGCAGAGCGTCGGGCGGTCAGCGCCCGCGCGGGCCAGAAGCGAGAGGAACCCGAGGCCCACGAGCGGCGGCTGCGGGGGCGGACCCTCGTCGAGACCCGCGGCGACGCGCAACGCCGCGCGCTGGGTCTCCGGGATGTCGTCGACGAACGCGATCAGCGGACCACCGAGCCGCTGCAGGGCACCGAAGGCGATGCCCGCCTCGACCTCCACGCCCTGAATGCACAGCACCCGGAGAGACTGCGTGTGCTCGTGCAGTGCGGCGTCGACGAGCGAGGTCTTTCCGATGCCGGGCTCCCCGGTGATGAACAGCGCGCCACCCGCCTCGTTGCGGACACCGGAGAGCAGCGTGCGGAGTCGTTCAGACTCCTCCGCGCGCCCCAGCAGAGATCGTTCCGCGTCGATGCGGTCAGAGTAGCGGCCGGTCCGAGTCGTGGGGAAGCGTCCTTCGCGACGACTCCGCGATCGTCACGAAGGACTACGCGCTCGACGTGGTGCGCTCACGCACGCACCGGGCCACGCTGGCGACGAGCAGATGGAGGACCCCATGCCCTACGTGACCACCGATGACGGAACGCGAATCTTCTACAAAGACTGGGATGGCGGGGGGACGCCCGTGCTGCTCAGTCACGGCTGGCCCCTCAATTCCGACGCGTGGGAGGCGACGGCGCTCGTCCTCGCCCAGCATGGCCACCGTGCGATCGCGCACGACCGCCGCGGACACGGCAAGTCGACCCAGTCCTGGAACGGCAACGAGATGGACACCTACGCCGATGACCTCGCCTGCCTCATCGACCACCTCGACCTGCAGAATCTCACCCTCATCGGCCACTCGACCGGAGGCGGCGAGGTGCTGCACTACGTGGCGCGCCACGGTTCGGCGCGGGTTGCGAAGCTCGTGCTCGTGTCGGCGGTTCCGCCGATGATGGTGAAGACCGACGACAACCCGGGTGGTCTGCCGATCACGGTCTTCGACGACATCCGTGCGGGCGAAGCATCCAATCGGTCGCAGCTGTATCGCGACCTGGCCGACGGACCCTTCTTCGGCAACAACCGCACCGGCGACGTGCCGCAGGGCACGCGCGACGCCTTCTGGCTGCAGGGCCTGGCGTCGGGCACGCGAAACGCCTACGAGTGCATCGCTGCGTTCTCGGCCACCGACTTCCGCCCCGACCTCGACAAGGTCGACGTGCCCACGCTCGTGGTCCACGGCGACGACGACCAGATCGTGCCGTTCGAGATCAGCGGACGCCTGTCGGCCGCGGGCATCCGCGACGCCGAACTCGTCGTCTACGAGGGTGGGGCGCACGGACTGCCTGACACCGAGCGCGAGCGCCTGCATGACGACATTCTCCGCTTCATCCGTTCCTGACCACCGCACCACCGCGCTCCACCGATCCGAGAAGGACCCTCTCATGAGCACCGACAACGCACCCGACACGATCGTCCTCGTCCACGGCCTCTGGGTCACGCCCCGCAGTTGGGAGGAGTGGAAATCCCGTTACGAAGCCAAGGGCTACACCGTGGTCACCCCGGCCTACCCAGGCTTCGAGATCGAAGTCGAAGCCCTGCGCGAGAACACCGACGTCATCGCCAACCTCACCGTGCCCGAGACCGTCGAGCACCTCGCCGGCGTCATCGAGGCGCTCCCCGCGCCGCCGATCATCATGGGCCACTCCTTCGGCGGGCTTCTCACCCAAATGCTTCTCGCCCGCGGGCTCGGGGCCGCAGGGGTCGCGATCGACTCCGCACCGACCGAGGGGGTACGGGTCACGCCGCTGTCGCAGGCGCGATCGCTCTTCCCGGCGCTGAAGAATCCCGCGAACTTCCGTCGCGCCGTCGGCTTCACGAAGGAGGAGTGGCACTACGCGTTCGCCAACGCGCTCAGCCGAGAGGAATCGGATGCCGCGTGGGAGCGCTACGCGATCCCGGCACCGGGCAACTGGGTGTGGGCCTACGGGTTGCTGGCGAACTTCCAGCCCGGGCACCAGGAGACGTGGGTGGACTACTCGGTCGACCGCGCGCCGCTGCTCTTCATCGGGGGGAGCATCGACCACATCATGCCCCCGGCGGTGAACAAGTCCAACGCCAAGCACTGGGGCAAGTCCCCTGCGCTGACGGACTACTACGAGTTCGAGGGACGCGGCCACTGGACCTGCGGCGAACCCGGATGGGAGGCCGTCGCCGACTACGCCCTCGACTGGGCGCTGCAGCACGCGCGGCCGCTGTCGGCGCGGTCGGACGCCTGAGCGGCGCGGACCGGCGGGGAACGGGGATGCGCCTCACGCGGATCGGCGGGCCGACCGTGCTCGTCCAATTGGCCGGGTGGCGCATCCTCGTCGACCCCACCTTCGACCCGCCGGGGCGGCGGTACGCCTTCGCTCTCGGCACCTCGAGCACGAAGACGAAAGGTCCTCTCGTGGCGGCCGCGGACATCGGGCCGATCGATGTGATCCTGCTCAGTCACGATCACCACGCCGACAATCTGGATGACGCGGGCCGCGCGCTCCTTCCCGGAGCGACGCACGTCATCACGACGCACAGTGGCGCACGGCGACTGGGGTTCCCGGCGGCGCATGGCCTGCGGCCCGACGAGTCGATCCTGCTCGAGGCTGACGGCAAGGAGGCGCTCCGGGTGCTGGCGACGCCCGGGCGTCATGGGCCGCCGCTCAGCAGAGCGATCGTCGGTGATGTGATCGGGTTCACTCTGCGGCGGCAGCACCGCCCGCATCCGGATCTGTGGATCACCGGTGACACCGTGCTCACGCGGAAGCTTCTGCGGGTGGCTCGCGGGATGACAGTGGATGTCGCCATCGTCCACGCCGGCGGGGTCGGATTTCCCGCGACGGGGCCGCTGACGTACACGATGACCGGGCGCGACGTCGTGCGCTTCATCGAGGCGCTGCGGGCGAGTGTCGTGGTGCCGGCGCACTACGACGGGTGGTCGCACTTCCGCGACGGGGAGGACGGGCTGCGTCGGGCTCTGGCGGCTGCTCCGCGTGAAGCGGGCGCGAGGGTGCGGTGGCTACCTGACGGGGTGGCGGTGGAAGTCAGCTGAGGGCGTCATCGCCCGCCCCCTGAGCGAGCTGGGCCTGAACGGCGCGGTGGACGTTGCCGTGTATGCGATCGGCGCCGATCCGATCCAGGACACCCTCCGCGTCGAGCGCCGGGATCAGCTGAGGCTTCATCCGCGCCAGTCGAAGGGCGATTCCCCTCTCTTCGGCGAGGTCGACGAGTTCGGTGAGCGTTGCCGCGCCCTGCGAGTCGACGAAGGCCACGCCTTCGAGGTCGATCACGACGGTCGTGATCGGTGGCTCTCCGAGCATGAGTTCGCGCACGCGCTCGTCGAACGCCTCGGCGGTGGCGAAGAACAGGCCGCCGTCGAGCCGGACCACGGCGATGCCGGGGAACGTCTCATCCGCGGGGTTGAGGACGATGTCGCGGAAGACCTGCGTTCCGGGCTCGCGGCCGAGCAGCGGCATGGCGGGCCGGGTCGAGACGTAGATCAGCCACAGAAGCGACAGGGCGATGCCGATCACGATCCCGAAGAGCACCCCTGACCAGAGCACGCCCGCCGTCGCGGCCACGGCGATCCAGAAGTCGAATCTCGACACGCGCCGCAGGCGCGAGAACTCCTTGAGGTCGATCATCCCGAAGACGACCGCATCGATGATGACCGCTCCCAGCACCGCTTTCGGCAGGTCGGCGAAGAGAGGTGCGAGGAAGACGAGTGTCAGGATCACCAACCCCCCGGTGGTCAGCGACGCAACAGGAGTCCTGGCGCCGGCCGATTCGTTCAGCGAGCTGGCCGACAGGCTGGTGGAGACCGGCATTCCCTGAACGAGGCCGGCGCCGACGTTGGCCATGCCCTGCGCGACCGCCTCCTGGTTCGCATCGATCCGGTAGTGGTGTCGGGTCGCGAACGACCGGGCGTCACCCGCCGTCTGCGAGAAACCGATCAGCAGCAGGGCCAGCGCCGCGATCGCGATCTCCGGGATGTTCTCCCGCACGACGTCCAGGCTCGGCAGTTGAGGAAGAGGGAGACCGCTCGGCACGGTGCCCACCAGCGCAACGCCTCGCTCGCCCAGATCGAGCAGGGCGGCGGCGAGAAGGCCCCCGACCACGAGCACCAGGGCGCCCGGCACCTTCGGCGCCCAGAATCGCAACGCCAGGATGACAGCGAGAGCTGCGGCGCCGACCAGCAAGGTCGGGAGATGGGTATCGCCGAGACCGATGACCCACGACGCGAGTTCTCGCCAGACGTTGTCACCGTCTGCCGCGGTTCCGGTCAGTTTCGGCAGTTCGCCGGCGACGACGTCGATGGCAGCCCCGGCGAGGAACCCTGTGACGACAGCCCGCGAGAGGAACTGGGCGATCCAACCCATGCGGAACAGCGCGAGGAGCAGAAGGAGGATGCCGGTGACCAACGTGATCGCGGCCACGAGCTGTGCGGCATCGCCGCCCGTCACGCCGGTCACGATGACCGCGCCCCCCGCCACGGTCGCCAGTGCCGAGCTCGGACCGGTTGAGATCTGCCGCGACGTGCAGAACAGCGCGTAGATGACAGCACCCGCCGCCGCGGCGTACAGGCCGTTCTGCACCGGCACCCCCGCGATCTCGGCGTATCCGAGGTTCTTCGGCACGATCATCGCCACCACGGCGACGCCCGCGATGAGGTCGGGGCGCAACCACCGTCGCTCGTATCGGGGCAACCACTGCACGATCGGCAGGAACCCCCCGGTACGGTTCCTCGTCGCTTTCCGCACGTTCACCTCCCAGGGGCCGAAGCGGTCCGCCGGTGGCCCACTCAGGCAACCGTGGACCGTGAGCCGCCAGGGGGCATCATCCGCGCGAGATGATTCCGCGTCGGCGAGCGTTCCTCGACGTCGACGATCCACCGGCGCGGTCCCGCCGTCACGGTGTCGAGCCGGCCTTCGCGCTAGTGGATCGTCTCGCCCCGCTCGAGCATGGCGACGTACTGGGCGACGCGCGCGGCACGGGTTTCCGGACGCTTGAGGTTGCTGATGCAGAACGTCATCGCGAACCGATTCTGGGCCGACTGCGCAGCGAAGGCGGCAGCGATCTTCGGGTCGGCGTCGAGAGCCGCTTGGAGTTCGGCGGGAATGTCGCCGTCGCTCTGACGGTACGCGGCGTCCCAGCGACCGTCGGCCTTGGCGCGGTCGATCTCGTGCTGGCCGGCGGGGCGCATCCGGCCCTCGGAGATCAGGCGCTCGGCGTGCTCGATGTTGACCTTCGACCACACTCCGCGGGGCCTGCGTGGCGTGAACACCTGCAGGAAGTAGTCGGCGTCCAGCGACTGCTTCTGGCCGTCGATCCAGCCGAAGCAGAGGGCGACCTCGAGCGCCTGGGCATAGGTGATGCCCGGCCGGCGCGACGCCGTCTTGCGCACACGCAGCCGCACGCCGTCGGGACCGGGGTCGGAGGCGAGCCGGCGCTCCCACTCCTCGACGGTGTCGACGTGCAGCTCGGGCTTGGCGGAGGTGGCGACCATGGTCGAAGGGTAGAGCGCTGCGCCGACACCGGGCGGCTCGTCTCGCTGCGCTCGCTCGACGACCGGGGTCACGCCACCGATACGTGTGACAGCAGCGGGTGCCCCGGACCGAGCCGGGCAAGCTCGGCGGTGCCGTCGACGCCGGCGCCCTGCGCACGGCGAACGACGGCCCGCGGGTGCCGCAGGGCGAGCTCGCGCGCGAAACCCTCGCGGATGACCTCGGCGCGGAACACGCCGCCGATCGCGGCGACCTGGGCCTCGGCCCCTGGGTCGTCGGCCACCCGATCGAGCGCCGTCGCGACCGACAGCGCCAGCTCGGCGGCGGCGCGGCGGCAGATGTCGGCCGCTACCGCGTCATCCGCGGCGAGCTCGGCGACACCGCGCGCGAGCGCGGCGATCTGAGCGACCCGGTCGTCGGCCCCCTGCAGCTCGATGTAGGCGCTCTCGACCTCTGGCCACCGCTCGGCGACCAGCGTCGACAGCGCGGTGAGCCGACCCCGTCCGTCGTAGGCGCGCATCACGGCCTCGAGGGCCTCGCGGCCGATCCAATAGCCGCTGCCGGCGTCGCCCATGATGTTGCCCCACCCGTCGACCCGCGCGACGCGGTGCCGGCCGACGGCGAGCGTGACCACTCCGGTTCCGGCGGCGACGACGGCGCCCGGACGATCGCCGAGCGCCCCCAGATAGGAGGTGACCGAGTCGTGGGCGAGGAGCACCCGATCGGGTGACTCGGCGGCGACCGCGGCGCGAAGCGACGCGGCATCCGACTCCGCCTCGGTGAGCCCCGAAACCCCGGCGGCCAGCACGTCGATCTGCACCCGGTGATGGCGGGCGGCGGCGATCGCCACCGACGCCAGCTGCGGAAGCAGCGGCTCATGGGTGCGGATACCGGGAAAGACCTGATCGACCGGCGCCGCACCGTGCGGAGCGACACGCACCTTCATCCCCGTCTGGCCGGCATCGATCGCGACCACCGCGCTCGCAGCAGTCATCGCGCCGCCTCCCTCTGCCAGCGCCGGTACGTCTCGCGCATGAGCTCACCCGCGGGTTTGCCGTACGGGTAGTAGTCATCGTTCTCGACCGCGTCTTCACGCGCGTACAGTCGTGCCGGCCAATCCCACAACATCAGCCCGCCCACCCAGTCGCGGCCCTCGCACGCCTCGAACATCTCGGCGTAGTACGCCCGCTGCTCCTCGCCCGACGGCGCCCCGGCGAGGCTCCAGTCGTTCGGCAACCGCGCCGACCCCTCACGGCTCGGGCACCCCGCCTCCATGAAGAAGAACGGCTTGCCCTCGCGCGTCACCACGGCCTCGATCCGGTCGAGGTGCTGCGTCCACGTGCCGGTGGGGTAGTAGCCGCTCGACGAGATCACGTCGACGGCGTCCCACCAGGTGATGTGGTCTTCCTGGTACTTGTCGCAGTTGTAGGTGAGGAGGCCGGAGTACACCGCACGGATGTCGGCGATGAGCGCCCGCCAGTGCGCCTCCTGCCCGTCGGCACGCACCATCTCGCAGCCGATGCAGAGCATCGCCACACCCTCCGCTTCGGCGATCCGCGCGGCGTGCAGCAGGAACCGCCGGTACGAGGCGAACCACTGCGTCCATGACGGCTCGCCCGGCACATCCCAGTCGAAGAAGCCGATGTGCGCCCGCCAGGTGCCGTCGGCGACGTTCACCACAGGCTTGAGCGCCACCTTCAGCCCGAGCCCGTGGGCGCGACGGATGGCGGCGACGATCTCATCGTCGGTGACCGTGGGGTCGTTTCCGAAAGGGATGTCGGTGGAGAACGCGGTCGCCTGCTCGGCCGCATACGCCAGCGCCGTCCAGGTGACCCCGTGCTCGGCCATCGCGGTCATCGAGGCCTCGGCCTCGGGGGTGTCCCACTCGCCGCGGACGCCGACCCAGCCCCAGGTCATGCCGCAGACCGGCCCGCCCTCGATCGTCACGGGCTCACCAGTTCGTTGAGCGTGCGCGCCACGCGCGGGTCGGCCAGCTGCGCAGCATCCAGCGTGCCCTCGTGGCGAATGCGCACGGTCGTGCGCTCGCCGGGAAGGAGCGTGATGAGGCCCTCCTCGGCGTGCGCGGCCGGGTCGACCTTGTCGACGAGGAAGGTCAGGTCGCGCACCAGCGAGGTCGCGGTGACGGTCACCATGCTGCCGCCCTCGACGGGGGAGACCTCGAGGTCGAACTCCGCCGGCGGAAGCGCGCTGTCGCGAGCCTCGGCGAAGAACCACGTGCCGCGCACCTCACCGGCGTCGGCGATCAGGAACTCGGCGTTCGCGGCATCCGTCTGCGCCAGCTCGCTCGACAACGCGAGCGTCGCCGTCCCGCGCGCGGCGACGGCGAACCCGAGCGACTCGTCCGCGCGGACGTCACCGCGGAAAGTGAGACGACGCACATGCAGCGTGCCCGACCACTCCTCGCCGGTGTCGTTCGTCACGATGGCTGCCAGCCCGCCCTCACGCGGCTGGAGAGAGACGGTGCGCGCCGCGAAAGCGCGTCGCAGCGCGTGGAAGAGCGGCTTCGGTCGCTCGTCTCCGTCGATCGCCGCCCACGAGGTGACCGGCCAGCAGTCGTTGAGCTGCCACACGATCGCCCCCATGGTGTGCGGCGCCCACGAGCGGAAGTGCTCCAGCGCCGTACGCACTGCGATCGCCTGATTCAGCTGCATCGCCCAGTGCCAGGTCTCCATGTCGTCGGGCACGCGCAGGTGCGGCACGAGACCGGCGGTGAGCTTGACGTTGCCCTCCATCGCCTTCTGGTGCACGATCATGCCCGGCGATTCGGGCGTGAGCGGGTCGTCCGACACCGAACGGCGAAGGGTCGTCCACGCGGGCGGGCCCTGCCAGCCGAACTCGGCGACGAAGCGCGGCCGGTGCTCGCGGTAGGTGAGCCAGTCCTGCCGGTTCCACTGCTCCCACAGGTGCATCGATCCGTGCTCTTCGGCGTTCGGGTGCTGTCCGCCCGGGCTGAAGGGACTCCCCGGCGCGTACGGCACGTGCGAGGCGAGCTCGGAGATGAGACGAGGGAAGAGGTCGTGATAGTAGTACGCGCCCCAGGTGCGGCCGTCGAGTCGGCGCTTCCAGTCCCAGTCCTCGTAACCCCAGATGTTCTCGTTGTTGCCGGTGAGCAGGACGAGTGAGGCATGGGATGCCAGACGAACGATGTTCTCGCGTGCCTCCGCCTCGATCTCGGAGCGCAGCGGCTCCTCCTCGGGGTAGGCGGCGCAGGCGAAGAGGAAGTCCTGCCAGGTGAGAAGGCCGAGCTCATCGCACAGGTCGTAGAAGTCGTCGCTCTCGTAGATGCCGCCGCCCCAGACCCGGATGAGGTTGAGGTTCGCCTCGAGCGCCTGGCGCAGCCGTCGCTCGTAGCGGGCACGGTCGACCCGAACCGGCAGGGCGTCGTCGGGGATCCAGTTCGCCCCCTTGACGAAGACCGGCTGGTCGTTGACGACGAGGGTGAACGGTGTGCCGGCGTCGTCGGGCGCGGTGTCCCACTCCACGGTGCGGAAGCCCACACGGCGCTCGGCGGTGTCGACGGTCTCGTCGGCCCCGAGCAAGTCGACCGCCACCTCGTACAGGTGGGGTTCGCCGTAGCCGGCAGGCCACCAGCGCTCGACCTGGTCGAGGTTCAGCTGACCCGTGACCTCGTCGCCGCCTGCCGGCACCGAGGCGATGGTCTCGGCACCGCCGACACGGAGCCGCACGCGCAGGTCATCCGTGGCCGCCCGCGCCGCGGCATCCGCTCGTTCGATCCGCACGGTCGCGGCGACGCGCCCTCCTGCGCCTTCGGGCGCGGCGTGGGTGCGTACCTCGGCCAGCCGCGCGGTCGACCACGACTCCAGGCGCACCTCGCGCCAGATGCCGGAGGTGAAGGTGGCGATGCCCCAGTCCCAGCCGAAGTTGCAGGCCGATTTGCGGATCGCCTCGTAGGGGAGGGGATAGGGCCGCGGGCGCGCACCGAGTGCGACGCTCTGCGCGTTGGCGTAGGGCACCGGCGCGGTGAAGTGCACCACGAGGTCGTTCTCACCCTCGCGGAGCAGCCCGGCCGTGTCGAGCGGGATGCGGTAGGAGCGGTGCTGATTCGCCGTCTCGGCGACGGTGCGCCCGTTGACCTCGACGCGGGCGACGGTGTCGAGGCCGTCGAAGACGAGGTCGTGGCGTTCGTGGCCGTCGGGGGCCCACGAGAACGTCGTGCGGTAGGACCAGTCGACGCGGCCGATCCAGGCGAGAAGCGCCTCGTTGTCATCGAGGTACGGGTCGGGAATGAGACCCGCGGCAAGCAGATCGGTGTGCACGCAGCCGGGAACCTCCGCCGGCACGGGCGCGTCGACCACCTGCGTCCGCATCGCGTCGGGCACCGGGCCCGCGGTGGCCTCCAGGGTCCATCCGTCGGCGATCGGGCGGCGGATGAGAGGGGTGAGGGTCACTTGACGGCTCCGGCGGTCAGGCCGCGATAGATCCAGCGCTGCAGAGCGAGGAACGCGACGAGGGTGGGGATGATGACGAGGATCGTGCCGGCGGCGATGATCTCCCAGTTCGCGCCGAACGGTCCTTTGAATCGGAACAGCGACGTGGAGATCAGGCCCTCCGACGGCAGGTACAGGAAGGGAAGGTAGAACTCGTTGTAGATGGCGATCCCCTTGATGATCACGACCGTGGCGATCGCGGGCTTGAGCAGCGGCAGCACGATGCGCCAGTAGATCGTCCACCGGTTCGCGCCGTCGATCATCGCCGCCTCGTCGAGGGAGACGGGGATCGACTGCATGAACTGGATGAAGATGTAGATCGAGATGATGTCGGTGCCCATGAACAGCATCACGAGCGCCGCCATCGAGTCGTAGAGCCCCAGACCGTTGATGATCTGGAACGTCGCGACCTGACTCGTCACTCCGGGGATCAGCGTGGCGACGAGGAAGAGCCCGACGACCAGCTTCTTTCCTCGGAAGCGGAAGCGGTCGAGCGCGTACGCGGCGGTGGAGCCGATGAAGATGGTGCCCACCAGCGAGAACGCCAGCACGATCGTGGTGTTGATGAACCCCTCGACCATGCCGCCCTGCTCGAAGGCGATGACGAAGTTCTCGAGGTTGAACCATGACCCCGGCGCCTCGAAGGGCCCGGTCGTGCCGATCTCCTGCGAGGTCTTCAGGCTCGCGATCAGCACGACCGACAGGGGCACGAGCGTGACCACCACCCCGGCGATGAGCGACAGGTACTTCACAGTCGCGCCGATCGAGCGGCCGGCGCGGGGAGGACGGAGGGCGGTCGCGCTCATGTCAGGTCCACCTTCTCGTCGGGGAACACTCTTCGCTGCACCCAGGTCACGATGAGCACGATCGCCAGGAGAACGATCGCCATGGCCGACGCCAGCCCGACCTGCCGGAATGTGAACGCCGTCTGCAAGGTCTGGATGACGAAGGTCGAGGTGCCATTGGCCCCGCCGGTCATGATGAAGGGGATCTCGAACACCGAGAGGCTGCCGGCGACGGCGAGGATGAAGCTCAGCCCGATGATCCGACGGATGCCGGGGAAGGTCAGCGCCCAGAACTGCTGCCAGTCGTTCGCGCCGTCGATCTCGGCAGCCTCGTACAGCTCGCGGGGGATCGACTGCATCGCGCCGAGGAAGAGCACGAAGTTCATACCGGTGTAGCGCCACACGCTCGTGCCGGCCAGAGAGAAGTTCGCCACGTTCGGGTCGCCGAGCCACTGCGGAGTGTCGGCCATGCCGAACCAGCCGAGCACGGTGTCGAGCGTGCCGCCGGGCTGGAAGAGGTAGAGGAAGACGAATCCGATGGCGACGCCGTTGATGAGGTAGGGGAAGAAGAGCACCCCGCGGAAGAAGTTCGAGAACCGCGTGCGGGTCGACAGGAGCGCGGCGAAGTAGAGCGCGATCGCCATCTGCACGAAGGCGCCGATGAAGTAATAGATGCTGACGAAGAAGACCCCGAACACGCGAGGGTTGGTGAACACCTCGAGGTAGTTCTGCAGTCCGATGAAGTTCTGCTCTTTGTCGATGCCGTCCCAGTCGGTGAGGCTGTACCAGAGCATGTTGGCTGCGGGCAGGTAGGTCAACAGAAGCAGCAGACCGACGGCGGCCGCGATGAAGAGATAGGGCGTCAGTCGATTCAGGATGCTGCGCCGGCCGGCCGGGCGGCGGTCACGGCACCGGCTGCTGCGCGACGGCCGCGGGGCGATCGGGACGATGGCGGGGCCCGGCGCGGCGGGAGCGTCGGGGGCTGCGGCGGTGAACGACATGATTCCTCCGTGGTTCCGGCCGGGGCGGGATGCCCCGGCCGGAACGGTCGGTGTGCGGGCTCAGCCCACCTGAGCGCGGGAGTCGGCCCACGCGGTGTTCAGTTCCTCGAAGTACGACTCCTTATCGCCGTCGGCGGCGCCACGGGCGATGTCGACGAGCTTCTGGCGGTAGATGTTGCCGTAGAGGTCGATCTGCGCGCCGTCGGCGATGTCGTTGACGAGCGACTCTTCGCCGGCGGGGGCGGGGCTGAGTTCGAGCAGCTCGACGCCCTCTTCCTCCAGTCCGCCGAGGTTCGACGGCAGCGGATCGGCCGTCAGCGCGGAGACCATGCCCTGCGTCTCGGTGAAGCCCGACTCCTCCAGGAGGAAGTCGATCCAGGCCTTCGCCGCGGCCTTCACGTCGGAGTTGACGTTGATGCCGAGGTTGTAGTCGCCGCCGACCATGGCGTACTGGGTGCCGTCGGACGCGGTGGCGGGGAAGGTCATGTAGCCCACGACATCCGCGGACTCGCCGTTGTCTTCCGCGGCGGCCTGCAGCTGCGAGATCGCCCACGATCCGAGTCCCATCACGCCGATCTTGCCGGTGGCGAAGTCGACCTTCGACTGCTCCCAGTTGGTGGTGAGCGGGTCGTCTTCGGTGTACCCGCCGGCGACGGCGTCGAAGATGAGCGAGTCGATGGCGTAGATGTCGGTGCCCTCGGTCCAGGGAGCATCCTCCGTGGTCATCGCGTTCATCGCGTCGGCATCGCCGCTCGGGGCTCCGATGTTGCTGGTCCACTGGCTCAGCGGCCAGCCATCCTTGTAGTTCGTGTACATCGGGATGGCGTCGGTGTTCTCCTCGATCGCCTGCAGTGCCGCGAGGAACTCCTCCTCGGTCTTGGGAACCTCGGTGACGCCCGCCTCTTCGAAGACGGCGGTGTTGTAGACCAGGCCGTTGGCGTTGCCTCCGAGAGCCAGACCGTACTGCACCCCGTCGAAGCTCTTCGGGGCCAGGAACCGGTACGTGCTTTCGAGGTCGTCGGTCTGGCCGAGCGGCTCGAAGTAGTCGGCGAACTGGTCGGGCTGCACGCTGTTGGGGATTCCCAGCACGTCGCCGTAGCTCTCCGTCGACAGGCGGGTGCGCATCTCACCCTCGTAGTCGGTGATGCCCTCGAAGGTGACCGAGGCGTCGGGGTACATCTCGGTGAACTGCTCGGCGTAGGCCTCGAAGGTGCCGTCCTGCACCAGGTCGGTGCGCCAGGTCACGAAGGTCACCTCGCCCTGCACCTCACCGTCGATGGTGTTGTCGGGGTCGTCGGCCCCCGCGCCACCCGCGCAGCCGGCCAGTGCCAGTGCGCTCACCACCCCGAGGGAGGCGATCGCAATCGTCTTGCGCCTCATGTGCATCTCCTTTGCAGATTCACCGTTGATCCGTCTGTGCGACCGCGGCCTCGCGGCGTCTCGTCGACGATAAATGGCAATGTCCTACGTTGACAAGGCCACGGGACAAGGTTGTCCAGGCTTGACCGATGACGATCCACCGGTACAGAATGCCTTTGACCGGGGCTTTATGCGTTTCATCCGATCGGTGAGGGGAAGTGGATGTCCAACTTCATGTCCACGTCAGACATGAGCGGTTTCGGCGTTGTTGACGCGGGCGTAAGCCGGTGACGTCGCAGCGCGCAACCGTCGAAGACGTGGCGCGGTTGGCGCACGTCAGCGCCAAGACCGTGTCGAGGGTGTTCAGTCAGCGCGAGCTCGTGGCGCCCGAGACGGCCGAGCGGGTGCTCGCGGCGGCCAAGCGCCTGCGCTTCCGCCCGAACGCCCTCGCCCAGGGGCTGCGCCGCGGCGGCAGAACGCGCACCATGGGCCTCATCATCGGCGAGCTCGGCAACCCGTTCTATTACAAGGTCGCCTCAGGTATCGAACGCGTTCTGCGCGAGGAGGGATACGGACTGGTGCTCGCCACGACCGACGACACCGAGGAGGGGGAGGAGCAGGTCGCCGAGACGCTCCTCGGGCAGCGTATCGACGCACTGCTGCTCATCCCTGTCAGCCGCGACCAGGGCTATCTCGAGGGGGAGCGGCAGCTCGGCACGGCCGTCGTCAGCGTGGACCGACCGGCGCGCAACCTCATCGCCGACTCGGTGGTGCTCGCCAACCGCGCAGGCGTGGCGGATGCGACATCCCGGCTCATCGCCCACGGCCACCGTCGCATCGCGTACGTGTGCAACCCGGCAGCGGTGTACTCGCAGGAGGAGCGGCTCGCCGGACGCCGCGCGGCGCTCGCCGCCGCGGGGATAGATGACGCCGCACGGTGGGAGCTCTTGGCGGACGATCCCGCTGAGCCGCCCGAGCGACTGGTGGGCCAGCTGCTCGATGCAGCCGAACCGCCGACGGCGATCATCGCGGGCAACAACCGCATGACGATCGGGGCGCTGCGCGCCCTGCGTGCCCGAGGCGACGACACCACCGCCCTGATCGGGTTCGACGACTTCGACACCGCCGACCTCATGGGGGTCACGGTGATCTCGTACGACCCGGTCGATCTCGGCCGGCAGGCCGCCCGCTTGGCGCTCGAGCGGATCGAGGACCCCACCGGGTTCAGTCGTCAGATCGAACTGCCGACGTGGATCATGGAGCGCGGCACCGGGGAGCGGCCACCACGCGCGCGGGGATGACGCGCGCCCTCACGTCCACTGGTCGTTCGCGGCGGCGTCGTACCGGTCGGGCTCCGGGCCGCGCTGGAAGCGCCGGCCGGTGATCGACGTCGGTGAGAGCCGGACCCAGCGGTATTTGAGGGTCGGGATCCAGGGTGTGAGCGGCAGAGCCTCGGCCGCGTCGATCTCGCTCTGCAGTTCGAGCCGGGTCGCCGTTCCTTTGAACACCACGCTCGCGGCACCGTCGTCGTCGTACTCGTCGACCTCGAACGCGATGCGGGGGTTGGCCGAGAGCTCCGCGAGCTTCGACCCGGGCGCCGTGCGGAACAGCACGTGCGGTCCGTCGGTCACGTAGTTGATGGGGAAGATGTCGGGCTCCCCCTGGATCGACACCGCAAGACGACCCACCTGACCACGTGCGAGCAGGCTCCAGCATTCGTCCTCGCTGAGACTCCACACGGGGGCTTCGGTGATGTCATCCATCGGTGTGCTCCTTCTCGCCCGCGGCGTCGGCGTCGGCGTCGGCGTCGGGAGGAGTCTCCCGGCGCCCCCTGGCCGGACCCGGGACATTGGTCCCGCGGCATCCGGGGCGGGGCCTGGCAGGACCTTCGGCCCGGGCTGGTGGCGACCATCCCTCGACACTGACCCTGCACCGGACGAACGAGGTCAGAAGAGGACATGATGGCCGCAGCAGGAGTGAGCAACGTCATCCCACTGTCCGAGATCGGGATGGCGGACCTGCCCCAGGTGGGGGGGAAGAACGCCTCCCTCGGCGAGATGATCTCGCGCCTGGCCTCGAGCGGCGTGCGGGTGCCGGGCGGGTTCGCCACCACGGCGCAGGCCTACCGTGCCTTCCTCGCGGCAGACGGACTCGCGGCTCGGATCACGCGGATGCTGGCGGAGCTCGACGTGTCCGACGTCGCGGCGCTCGCCCGAGCCGGAGCCGAGATCCGTGCGATGATCGGCGCCCAGCCCCTTCCGGCCGATCTCGAACGCGACATCCGCGACGCCTTCGCCGCCGTCGTCGAAGATGCCGGGGGCACCGACATCACCTGGGCGGTCCGTTCGTCGGCGACCGCCGAGGACCTGCCGGATGCGTCCTTCGCCGGGCAGCAGGAGACCTTTCTGCACATCGCCGGCGTCGAGAACATCCTCGCGGCGATCAAGAGGGTGTTCGCCTCGCTCTACAACGATCGCGCGATCGCCTATCGGGTGCACCAGGGGTTCGCGCACTCCGATGTGGCGCTGTCGGCGAGCGTGCAGCGCATGGTGCGCTCCGACATCGGCGCGTCGGGTGTGATCTTCACCGTCGACACCGAGTCGGGTTTCCGCGACAGCGTCCTCGTCACCAGTGCCTATGGACTGGGGGAGGCGGTGGTGCAGGGGGCCGTCAACCCGGATGAGTTCCTGGTGTACAAGCCCGGGCTCCGGGCGGGCCGGCCCGCGATCCTCCGCCGGCGCCTCGGCGAGAAGGCCATCGCCCTTCGGTTCGCCACCGAGAGCACCGTCGGACACAGCACGTCGTTCGAGGACGTTCCCGACAGCGCGCGCTCGCGGTTCAGCATCACCGATGACGATGTCTCCGAACTCGCACGATCCGCGCTCGTGATCGAGGAGCACTACGGCCGGCCGATGGACATCGAGTGGGCCCGCGACGGGCAGGAGGGGCGCCTGTACATCTTGCAGGCGCGCCCGGAGACGGTCGTGTCGCGGGAGGATGCCGTGACCCTCGACCGCTTCGTGCTGCGCGAGCACGGCGACCTTCTCATCTCGGGTCGCGCGATCGGTCGCCGCATCGGTGTGGGGCGCGTGCGGGTGATGTCGTCGGCAGAACACATGGAACGGGTGCAGGACGGCGATGTGATCGTGGCCGACATGACCGACCCCGACTGGGAGCCGGTGATGAAGAAGGCCGCCGCGATCATCACCGACCGCGGCGGTCGCACCTGTCACGCCGCGATCGTCGCGCGCGAGCTCGGCATCCCCGCCGTCGTCGGCACGGTCACCGCCACCCGCGAGCTGACCGACGGGACGCTCGTCACGGTCAGCTGCAGCGACGGCGACGAGGGGCACGTGTTCGCCGGACGTGCGGACTTCTCAGAGGAGCACACGCGAATCGATCGGATGCCGCCCATTCCGGTCGAGCTGATGATGAACGTGGGCGCACCCGATCAGGCATTCGCCTTCGCCGCGCTCCCCAACGCCGGGGTGGGGCTCGCCCGACTGGAGTTCATCATCAATGAACTCATCGGCATCCACCCGCAGGCGCTGCTGGACGTCGCGGCGCTGGACGAACCGCTGCGCGCGGAGATCATGCTCCGCACGAGCCCCTACGGCGGGCCGCGGGAGTTCTTCGTCCGGCGCCTCGCCGAGGGCGTCTCGACCATCGCGGCCGCGTTCGCACCCAAACCGGTGATCGTCCGCACGAGCGACTTCAAGACCAACGAGTACGCGCATCTGCTCGGAGGCGAGCGATACGAGCCGCAGGAGGAGAACCCGATGCTCGGGTGGCGGGGAGCGTCGCGCTACGTCACCGACCGGTTCGCCGACTGCTTCGCCATGGAATGCGACGCGCTGCGCCACGTCCGTGACGCCATGGGTCTGACGAACGTGAAGATCATGGTCCCGTTCGTCCGCACGGTCGATGAGGCCGCAGCCGTCGAGCGGGTGCTCGCCGAGAATGGCCTGCGCCGCGGTGAGAACGGCCTCGAGGTCCTGATGATGTGCGAGATCCCGTCGAACGCCCTGCTCGCCGATCGCTTCCTCGACCACTTCGACGGCTTCTCCATCGGGTCCAACGACATGACCCAGCTCGTCCTCGGCGTCGATCGGGATTCCGATCTCGTCGCGGCGGCCTTCGACGAGCGGAACCCCGCCGTGCTCAGCGTGCTCCAGATGGCGATCGAGGCGTGCAGTCGGCGAGGGAAGTACGTCGGCATCTGCGGACAGGGCCCGTCGGATCATCCTGATCTCGCTGACTGGCTCGTCAGCCACGACATCGGATCGATCTCCCTCAACCCCGACAGCATCATCGAGACGTGGTTGTCGTTGGCGAAGCGCGAAGCCCGATGATCAGCGACCCGATGGCACGACGATGATGGGAACCTCGAGACGGCCGATGAGGTCTTGCCCGACCGAACCGAAGAACCCCCCGGCCAGCACTCCCCGCCCGTGGGTGCCCAGCACCATCAGCGAGCTGTCACTCGCGGCGATGCTCAGGGCGGACGCGGCGTTGTCGTGGATGAGCACACGATCGACCGCGAGGTCGGGAGCAACCCCCTGAACTCGCTCGACGGCCCGGTCCATGAGCTGCATATGCTGCGTTCGCACGTCGCGCTGGGAGGATACGGTCGTTGCGGGGATCGGGCCCAACCATGCGTGGACGATACGAAGGCTCTCACCCGCGGCGGCCGACTCGGATGCGGCGAAGGTCAGCGCCGCATCGCTCGACGGGTCCGACGCGAGGCCCACCGTGATCGGTCCGCTCTTCTCGGACCATCCTGAAGGGACGATGCAGGTGGGCACGGTCGCCGTCGCACTCACGCGAAGCGACATCCATCCGTGCAGTGCTTCGCGGATGGAGCTGTCGGTATCGACGCCGATCACCAGGAGGTCCGCGTCTGCCGCGGCGTCGGTCAGGGCGCGCGGCATCAGGCCGTCGATGCGCTCCGTCTCGATCGGGAGTGTGGGGTTCGCCGCGCGGAGACGGTGCTCGGCGCGGGCGAGGTCGTCCTCGGCCCGCGGCTGATCCTGGAGAAACGGGTTGGTCACGATGACGACCTCCACGCGCGCCCGACGGCTCAGTGCGCGATCGGTGACCCAGTCGAGCGCAGCGTCTGCTCCGTCGCTGGCGTCGTAACCCAGAAGAATGCGTTCCATGGTGACCGTCCGTTCCGGTGAGGGTGTCATCGCACGACCACCGTCGCGGTGGCGAGCCGGAGGAGGACCTGCTGGCTGGTGGATCCGAGGAGGAAACGCGCGAGCCGGCTGCGGCCGTGCGAACCGATGACGGTGAGCCGGGCGCCGGAGGCGAGCCGATTGATCACCGTCTCGGGTCTGTCGCTGCTCTCCACGACACGGCGCACCTCCAGGTCGGGATACTGCTGCGAGATCCCGGACATCGATATGCCGAGCGCCTCTTCGGTCAGCGACTGCATGTTCCGCAGATAGCCGTCGGGATACGACCGGACAGACAGGGGAATGGCGATGGGGGACCAGCTCATCACCGCCGTCAGCGCCTCGCCCGATCGGTCCGCTTCGGCGGCGGCGAAGACGATCGCGGCCTCGGATGCTTCTGAGCCGTCGACCCCGACGATGACGCCGGACCGGCCGGTGAGGTCGAGATCGGGAACCACCGCGACCGGGCAGTGCGCGCCGGCCGTGATGCGGATCCCGTGCGGACCCCGCGCCGGTTGCGACTCGGTTCCGCGGTAGTCGCTGCCGATGACCAGCAGGGACGCGTCCTTCGACGCGTCGATCAATCGTTCGATCGGCTTGCCGCGTTCGAGGCGTATCTCCACGGGTACTCCGCGTGCGCGGACGCGCTCGGCTTCGTTCCTGAGCACGTCTTCTTTCCACTCCTGCGCCCAGCCGACCACGTCGCCTTCGTCGCCGACGCCGACGGCCCCGTCGACGATCGACAGCAGCTCGAGCCGATCTCCCCGCGCGGCTGCTCTGTCTACCGCCCAGTCCACGGCACGACGCGACACCGCCGCATCCGTGACCCCGACCACCACCTTCTGCTGCACCTCGCCACCGTCTTCCTCGATCGAATCCCGGTTTCCGTTGATTCGACCATTCCGGCAAGCGGACCGCGCGGGTGGGTCGGAAGTCCCGGCGTGAGGTGGACGCGACGGCGGGAGTCGAACCCGCAACGCTGCCGGATATGAGCCGGAGCCCGGGACCGCCCGGATCGCCGCGATGCCCTCGACGTTACGTGAGGGCGGCGACAGCGGCCAGGAATGTGAAGGAGAGTGTCAGGGTGTGACGGCGTGTGTCGTCGGGCGATCTTCAACGCCCTGCGGAATCCCGCCTGTCAACGCCGACAGCCGCGCGACGCCGATCGGCTCGTCGGGCAGCAGCGGGACGATCGCGATGCGATCGGTCAGTTCCTGAATGCGGTCGATCTGCGCGACTTCGTTGCGGGCTCGCGTCCGCAGGAACGGCGAGCGGGGGTGCGTCGCGGCGATCGAGTTGTTCGCCACCCACGCCCAGGGGTGGATGCCGGCACGTTCCAGGTCGTCCTGCAGCCCCGTCGCTTCCAGCACAGGCGTCGTCTCGGCGAGCGTCACCAGAAGGATCTTCGTCTGTGCGGGGTTTTGAAGTCGCATCAACGGCGTCGAATAGGCCATGTTCACGGCTCCCATCTGGCGGGCGATCTCGCGATGGTACGAGCCGGCGGTGTCGAGGAGCAGCAGGGTGTGTCCGGTCGGTGCGGTGTCCATCACGACGAACTTCCGTCGGGAGTCGTGTATCGCCCGAGAGAACTGGTGGAAGACCGCGACCTCCGCGGTGCACGGCGACATCAGGTCCTCGGCCAACGCCGCGCGTCCCGATTCGTCCAACTCCTTCCCCTTCGTCGCCATGACGTGCGCACGGTACTGCTCGAGTGCGATGTCGGGGTCGATCCGTGTCACGGTGAGGCCGTCGACCGCTGCGCCGAGCGTGTCGTCGAGGTGGGCGGCCGGATCGGTGGTGGTCAGGAGCACCTCGTGACCGCGGTTGGCCAGGGCGAGGGCGACGGCAGCGGCGACGGTCGTCTTGCCGACACCGCCCTTGCCCATGCACATCACCAGACCACGCCCGTCGCGCTCGATCTCATCCACGAGGGCGACCAGGGGCGCGTCCGGCAGAACGGCGGTCTCGGCGGCATCCCCCACCGCCTCATCGGCGAGTTCGGGGTCGAAGAACGTGCGGACCGCTTCGAGGCCGACGACGTCGCGGGCCTTGAGCTCCAGAACATCACGGGGCAGATCGGCGATCGCCGCCGGAACGGCCGACAGCGCGGCGGCCTCCCGACGACGCAGCGCCACCGCGATCGGCTCGTCGCCGGCTCTCTCGGGGAGGACGCCGTTGATCACGACGAACGCGTTCGTCATGCCGATCGCGGTCAGCTCGGCGAACGTGCGGTCGATCTCCTTGAGCGCGGACGGTTGCGGGCGGGTGACCAGGATCAGCCGGGTGCGGTCGGGATCGGTGAGCGCAGACACCGCCGCTGCGTACGTTGCCCGGTGCTTGTCCAGTCCGGCGAGGGGACCAAGGCACGACGCGTTTCCGCCGGTCGAGAGGAACCGCGTCCACGATCCGGGCAACTGCAGGAGTCGGATGGTGTGGCCGGTAGGAGCGGTGTCGAAGAGGATGTGGTCGTATCGCCCGTATGCGGCGTCGTCCGTCAGAAGCTGCGTGAACTCATCAAAGGATGCGACCTCGGTGGTGCACGAACCCGAGAGCCCTTCGATGACCCCGGCGATCTCCGATTCGGGCAGCAGCCCTCGGAGGGGCCCGATGATGCGCTCCCGATAGGCGTCGGCCGCTTGCGCGGGATCGATCTCCAGCGCATCGAGGCCGGGAACCGACGCGATCCCCGTGACGGCGTTGCCGATCGCGATGCCGAACACCTGGCCGAGGTTGGACGCGGGATCAGTGCTCACGAGCAGGACGCGCTGCCCCACGGTCGCGAGGTGGACGGCCGTGGCGCACGCGACCGACGTCTTGCCGACGCCGCCCTTGCCGGTGAAGAACAAGAACCGTGGTGCGTTCGCGAGGAATCTCATGGCACCACTCATCTTCCTCCGCCTACCTCGACGATGCGGGCCGGAGGTCCTTCGAGCCGGAGCCTCGTCTTCGTTTGCGCTCACCGACCGGGAGCGCGAGCGGGCGGGGGAGGAGCGTCGAGGGCGCGCAGCATCCGCTCGAGCACCTCGCGCAGCTCGGAGCGCGACGGCTCGGCGAGGTCGGTCGTGTAGTCCACCCCCGCCGGGATCCACGACAGGCCGTACATGGTCTCGCGGAAGTCGGCGCCACCGACGGGCCACCGCGTGTGCGCAGCATCCTCTTCGGTGGCGCCCTGCCCCCAGATGCCGAAGTGCTCCTTCATCACCTCGAACGGCAGGTCGATGACGGCGTCGGCCTCGACGGGCTGCCGCGTCCACGCCCGGGCGACGAGGATGAAGTCCTCCACCTCGTCGGGGGTCAACGGCCGCGGCTCGAAGAGCACCCGGGTGTGCTCGACCCGCGCGAGCCGATCGACGCGGAAGGTGCGCCAGTCGTCGCGCTCGAGGTCCCAGCAGAGCAGGTACCAGTGCCGGTCGGCGGGGGCGAGGGCATGCGGTTCGACCCGGCGGCGGGTCTCGGCGCCGGTCATCGAGGTGTAGTCGAATCGCACGCGCTCGTGGTCGCGGATCGCCAGCGCCAGTTCGCCGAGCACCTCGCTCGACACCGCCGCGCCCGACTGGATCCCCGCCGGCTGCACCGCGTCGGCCAATGCCGTCACCCGGCGGCGGAGCGGGGCAGGCAGCACCTGCTCGAGCTTCGCCAGAGCCGTGAGGGTCGTCTCGGGGCCGCTGACCAGTCGCTGCGATGCGGCGACGCGCAGCCCGATCGCCATCGCCACGGCCTCCTCGTCGGTGAGGAGGAGCGGCGGCACCGCGCTCCCGGCCTCGAGGCGGTAGCCGCCGGTGATGCCGGGCGTCGACTCGATGCGGTAGCCGAGGTCGCGGAGCCGCTCGACGTCTCTGCGCACGGTCCGCTCGGTCACGCCGAGCCGCGCGGCGAGTTCGGTGCCGGGCCAGTGCCGATGCGTCTGCAGGAGATTCAGCAGTGCGAGCGCGCGGGTGGTCGTGTCGGACATGCATTGATTCTGCCCGTAATTGCGGACAGAATCTGTCCGGGTGCGCTTCTACCTTCGACTCATGGCGAATCAACCGATCATCGAAGCGCAGGGGCTCACCAAGCGCTTCACCGTCAAGAAGAAGACCGTGGCGGCGGTCACCGACCTGACGTTCGAGGTGCAGCGCGGCGAGCTCGTCGCGTTCCTCGGACCCAACGGCGCGGGCAAGTCCACGAGCCTGCGCATGCTCACCACCCTGCTCCCGCCGACGTCCGGCACCGCGCGGGTCGTCGGTCATGACATCCTGCGAGACCCTGCGGGCGTTCGCGCCCGCATCGGGTACGTCGGTCAGCTCACCAGCGGCAGCTTCGCCCAGCGCGCCCGTGACGAGCTGCTGAGTCAAGGTGCCTTCTACGGGATGGGCCGTGCCGCGGCATCCGCTCGGGCAGACGAGCTCATCGAATCGCTCGATCTCTCGGGGTTCGCGACCCGCACCGTGCAGCAGCTCAGCGGCGGACAGAAGCGGCGGCTCGACGTCGCGCTGGGACTCATGCACGCCCCGCCGCTGATCTTCCTCGACGAGCCGTCGACGGGACTCGACCCGCAGAGCCGGGCGAACCTGTGGCAGCACATCCTCGACCTCCGGAGGCGATTCGGCACGACCGTCTTCCTCACCACGCACTACCTCGAGGAGGCCGATCGCTACGCCGAACGCGTCATGGTGATGGACAGGGGCCGCGTCATCGCCGATGACACCGCCGCGCGGCTGAAGGCCGAGCTGGCCGGAGATGTGCTGACGCTCGGGTTCGCTGCACCGGATGCTGCTGACCGCGCACTTCCGCTGCTGTCGGCGTTGAGCGCGCGCGAGGTGCGGCGCGACGGCGCCGTCGACCTGGTGGTGACGGCGCCGGACGGCGATGCGCTTCTTCCGCGCGCGGTGCGCGCGCTCGACGCCGCGGGCATCGAGGTGGTGCGCGCGACCGGCGTCCCGCCGACCCTCGACGATGTCTTCCTCAGCCTCACGGGGCGGACGCTCCGCGACGCCGAGCACCCGATCGACGACGAGACCGACGGGGACGCCGCCGTCCCCGAGACCGAGACCGCGAAAACCCAGACCGAAGGAGCAGTGCGATGAGCGCGCCCGTACGCCAGTCCCCGGCATCCGATCGCCCCGACACCGCGGTGCGACCGAACCCCGCCCGCGACACCTGGAACGTGCTCACCCGGGAGCTGCGTCCGACGATGCGCGACCCGTTCACGCTCATCTTCAGCCTCGTGCAACCGCTGGTCTTCCTGGGGCTCTTCGCTCCCCTGCTCGTCGGGCAGTCGGGAGAACCCGTGGGCGAGACCTTGAGCTGGTTCGTGCCGGGTGTGCTGGTGATGATCGTGCTCTTCGGCACCGGTGCGACCGGGTCGAACCTGCAGTACGAGATGATGACAGGCTCGCACGAGCGAACCCTCGTCGCGCCCATCTCGCGCGGGTCGCTGCTCGTCGGGCGGGCGCTGAAGGAGGTGGCGCCCATCGTCATCCAGGCGATCATCATCGTGTTGATCGCGCTGCCGTTCGGCTTCGCGGTGAATGTGCCGGGGCTCGTGGTCGGCCTCGGGCTGCTGGCGGTGTTCGGTGTCGGTCTGGGGTCGCTGTCGTACGCGCTGGCGCTGAAGACGAAAGACCGGGAATGGCTGTTCTGGGGGGTCCAGCAGACCCTGATCTTCCCGCTGCTGATCCTCTCCGGCGTGCTCCTGCCCCTGGACGACGGGCCCGCATGGATGCGCGCGATCGCAAGCGTCAACCCCGTCAACTGGGTCGTCCAGGCCGAGCGGGCGCTCCTCTCGGGCGACCTCGCGGCTCCGGTCGTGCTGTGGGGCTGGCTCGCGGCGCTGCTGCTGGCTGCGGTGGGGCTCGCGGTCGGGGTGCGGGGGATGCGCAAGAGCGGCTGAGCCGGGGCGTGTCCCCAACTCCTGCAGAATCGGTGGGCGGGCGCCCCGGCGGGGCTGTTCGCGCTCCTCAGCGCCGATTTTGCAGGAGTTAGGGCGGCGCCGCCGGGACGGGTGTTCCCCGCGGTCAGTGGCGCGCGGAGTCCCGCATCAGGGAGGACTGCGCTCGGGTCGCTACCGGCACGGCCGTGCCGCGCGGCCACGCCCAGGCCGTGCGAAGGATGAACGCCAGGATCAGCAGCTCGACCCCGATCGAGATGGCGTAGAACGCCGCCCACTCCCAGGTCGAGCCGGCCGCGTTGAAGATCGAGTAGGGGATGAGGAGCGCGGCGGCGACGAGGTTCAGCGTGCGGTTGACGCGGGCCGGCAGGGTCATCGAGAGGATCACCATCACGGCGGGGATCGACACCGATACCAGGAAGATCGTCAGCAGTGTCGAGCTGATGTCGAAGCGCCAGATGAATCCATCGGTGATCCCGTCGATCACGCCCGGCTTGTAGAAGTTCAAGATGTCGACGTAGACGTACAGGAACACGAAGCTCGTCCAGGCGGCGGTGAGCTTCGCGCGGACGGGCATCGGGGCGCTGTCGAGCAGCGGCCGGGGTGAGGTCGAGGTGGTCATGGTGTCTTCTCTCTCTGCGAGGATCCGGGCCCCACGGCCCGTGGGTGAGCGACGGCGGTGAGTCGTACACCGTACGTCGTACACTGTACTGTGACCCGTACGCTGTACGGTTGTCAAGACGGCGGAGGGAGAGCGGTGTCAGTCGACGAGGAGGGCGGTGCCGCGGCATCCGCGGGTCTGAGCACGGGTCGAGTGGTCCTCGAGGCGATCCGGCTGGCCGACGCCGAGGGTGTCCACGGGCTGAGCATGCGCCGGCTCGCGACCGTTCTGAATGCGGGGGCGATGACGCTCTACCACTACGTCGCGAACAAGGAGGAGCTGCTCGACGCGATGGTCGACGTCGTGTTCGACGAGATCGCGTTGCCGCGCGAAGACGTCGAGTGGCGGCAAGCGATCCGCGAGCGGGCGCTGTCGGCTCGGGGGGTGCTCGCTCGTCATCGCTGGGCGATCGGGTTGCTCGATACGCGGACCGCGCCGGGGCCGGCGAACCTCCGTCATCACGAGGCCGTGACGGCGTGCCTGCGGAAGGCCGGTTTCTCGGTCGCGATGGCCACGCACGCCAACTGGGTGCTCGACAGCTACCTGTACGGTCACGCGCTGCAGGCGGGGGGACTGTCGCTGGACACCCCGGATGACTTCGCCGAGGCGATCGACGACGTCTACCTGCCGCAGCTTCCGGCAGAGCAGTTCCCCTACCTCAGCGAATCCGCCACGACGTTGGCCGCCGCGGGTTACGACCCGTCGGAGGAGTTCCTGTTCGGACTCGACCTCATCCTCGACGGGCTGGAGGCGCGGCGCGGTGGCGGAGAGAGCGGGCGCCCCCTCGGTCACACGGGGCGCGGGCGATAGCGCAGCAGCATCACGCCGTTGCCGAAGCGACGCTCGCCGAGCAGCTCGAGGTCGAGTCGGATGCCGGTGGGCAGGCCCGACTTCCCTCCGCCGACCGAGACCGGCGCGACGTAGAGCTGCACCTCGTCGACGAGGCCTGCGCGCAGCGCCTGCCCCGCGAGGTCGGCGCCGCCGATGAGGAGGTCGCGGTCAGCGGCATCCTTCCTTTCGCGGATCGCCGCCGCATCGAAGTCGCGCTCGATTCGGGTGCGCGCCGTCGGCGTCTCGACCAGGGCCGATGAATACACGACTTTGTCGGTGTCGGTGAACGCCGCCGCGAACGCGGCGAGAGCGGGTGACTGTGCGGCGAAGGACGGATCGATCTCCCAGACCGCCATCTTCTCGTAGAGGCGCCGGCCGTAGACGAGCGTGCCGATCGACTGCATCAGCTCCGTGTGCGCGGCGAAGACATCGTCGCCGGGCGGGAGGAAGTCGAAGCCCCCGCGTGGATCTTCGATGAAGCCGTCGAGGGAGACATTCGTCGTGTAGATGAGCCTGCCCACCAGCGCCTCCTCGCGTCGTCGCTCACGCTACTCCTTGGCGCCCTCCCGCGAATGCGGGGGGGGGGGGGGGCGAGGGCGACGCGTGTCAGCGCGCCGCCAGCCACTTCCGCGCCGCGTCGACGTCGCTCTGGGCGAGGCCGTGGCCGCCGGGGCGGACGTGCCGCTCGACGGCCGCGTCGTGCGCCTGCGCCACCTCGACCAGGCGGTCGACGCTCGCCGACGGCGCCATCGGGTCCGCGGCGCCGTTCAGCAGCACGAGCTCGACCGCCGACGCATCCCCGACGGGGTCGCGGTCGGCGAACGGGTACATCCCGCTGAACGCCACGACCCGGTCGAGGGTCTCGGGATGCAGTAGCGCGGTCGCCAGCCCGATGTTCGCCCCGTTCGAGAATCCGGCCGCGATGACCCGCCTGTCGCCGAGCCCGTACCGCTCCCGCGCGACGGCGAGGAACCCGGCGAGCTCACCCGCCCGCACGATCACATCGTCGACGTCGAAGACCCCCTCGCCCCTGCGACGGAACCACCGCGTCATCCCCTGCTCGCTCACCCGTCCGCGAGGCGAGAGCACGCCCGCGCCCGGCCACAGGTGCGACACCAGCGCGGTGATCTCGCGCTCGTTGCCGCCGGTGCCGTGGAGGGTCAGCAGCACCGGGGCGTCGGCGTCGCCCGGCTCGAACAGGTGCGGCCAGCCGTCGAGGTCGACCGCCGTGCCGGCCCCGCTCACGCGGCGACCTCGGGGTTGTTCTCGGTCGGCAGCGTCACCGGCTGCACGCGCGCCTCGATCGCCTCGCGAGAGGGCTCGAGCCACGGCGGCAGCTTCAGCGAGCGGCCGAGTTCGAGCAGGGGTTCGTCGATGTCGAAGCCGGGGGTGTCGGTCGCGATCTCGAAGAGCACTCCGCCGGGCTCGCGGAAGTAGATGCTCGTGAAGTACTGCCGGTCGAGGATCTCGGTCACCTGGTGTCCGCGTGAGACGAGGTCGTTGCGCCACGCGAGCTGCGTCTCCTGGTCGGGCACTCGGAAGGCGATGTGGTGCACCGTGCCGCCGGCGGTCAGACCCTCGGGCGCGAGACCGGAGGCGTGCACGTCGACGAGGGCGCCGGGCCCACCGGGGCCGGCAGCGAGGCGCGTGCGCCCGCCCTCCTGCTCGACGATGCGCATGCCGAGGTCGTTCACCATGAGCCCGACTGTTCCCTCGGCGTCGCGGACGGTCAGAACGCTGGAGTGCTGCCCGCGGATCGCGTACTCCGCCGGCACGCTCTTGGAGTCCCACGGGTCGCGCGGGTCGTTCTCGTTCGTGGCGACGAGCTCGATCTGCAGCCCGTCGGGGTCGCGGACGAGCAGGCGCTCCTCGCTCGAGCTCGTCGAGGTGATCTTCGCCTCAGACCCGACCGATGCGAAGTGGTCGACCCACCAGCCGAGCGACCCGGCGGGAACCGAGAACGCCGTCGAAGTCGACTGGCCCGCCCCGATGCGGCCGGGCGCGATGCCGCGCCACGGGAAGAAGGTCATGAGGCTGCCGGGGCGGCCCGCCTCGTCTCCGTAGTAGAGGTGGTAGGTGCCGGGGGCGTCGAAGTTGACGGTCTTCTTGACCAGTCGAAGCCCCAGCCCGGTGATGTAGAAGTCGATGTTCTTCTGCGGGTCTCCCGCGAGCGCGGTGACGTGGTGCAGACCCTGTGTGGCGGCGGTCATGATCTCTCCTGAAGTCCGATGCCGGATGATGTCTATGCAAACGCATGAATCATCTGTTTCATTCCAGGATGCCGCAGCGCGGCCGATCGCGACAGGTCGGGGGTGGGCCGCGGCATCCGTTAGCGTTATCGGATGGCGACGGTGACACGGCGGGGCATCCTCGCCGGCGTCGCGGCCGCCGTGGCCGGGGTGCTGGCCGTCGGGTTGGTGACCGCGGTCGTGCTCACCACCCTTCAGGTGCTTCCCGCCGGAGAGAGCCCGGTGGTCGATGACACCACGATCGGGGTGCAGCTGACCGGTGCGGCAGCTGCCGACCCCGGACGCGACGCGTCCATGGCGTGGCTGGCCCGCGGCATCCTTCTTCTCGCCCTCGTCTGGGGCGTGATCGGCATGTTCGCCGCACGTACGCGGCTCGTGCGTCGGCCGGGAGCCGCGGCCGCACGCGCCAGCTGGCTCGGCTCGACCCGGCCCTGGCGGGCCCGGGAGTCGACACTCGGCCTGCTGCAGCTGGACAAGTGGCTGCTCATCCTCGTTCCGGGAGCCTTGCTGCTCGGCACGCGGGCGGTGCAGACCTCGTTCCTCTCGTGGGTGCACCTCCTGATCGTGATGAGCGGATGGTGCGTCGCCGTCCTCGTGCTGAGGGCGCTCGTGGGCGCGCGGTCGCCGTGGCCGGTGCTGGCCGCTGCGGGGGGCGCGGTCGTGCTGCGCTGCGTGTGGACACTCATCCCGGTCGCGATCGGCGGGCCGGCGGCGGCGTGGTCGGCCCTGTGGACCGAGCCGGTGCTGCGCTGGATCTACGCACTCGTCGCGGCGGTGCTGCTCGTCTGGGTGTTCGTGGCGGCGGCATGGGCGCTCGTGATGCAGGTGGGGCCCAGGGCAGCCACCGGGTTCGTGCTCGCGGCGATCGGTGCGGGGCTTGCGCTGCCCGCGCTGGTCATCGGGATCATCGGCGGTCAGACCGTTGCGGAAGCGTGGGCGACGTCGCTCGCTCCGCTCGGAGGTCTCGCCCCTGCTCCGTTCGTGTGGCTGGAGTTCCCGGTCGCAGCGGCGTGGTGGGCGGCGACGGCCGGCGGCGTGCTGTGCGTCGTCGGCGGAGCGCTGGCGGTCCCGGGACGACGCGCGGGCGCCGGTGCGCCTCCTGAGTGAGATTCCCGGAAAACGTACATCCGGGGCTCCTCGGGTTTGTCGGGGCCGCGCCCTAGGCTGAGCCGCGTGACCTGCCTGACCGTGACGATGCCAGCCCGTGACCATGCCTGACGGCGCCGCACCCGACCCTGCTGCCGCGGGGGGCGGCGCCGGGATCGCCGCGGAGGGGATCGCATCCGGCGGAGCCGTCTCGGACGGGATCGTCGCCACGCACGTCCGCCGGTCGTTCGGCGACGTCCACGCCGTGCGCGATGTGAGTCTGCACGCCCTCCCCGGCAAGGTCACCGGGCTCGTCGGGCCCAACGGGTCGGGCAAGACCACGCTGCTGCTGATGCTGTCATCGCTTCTGGCTCCCGATGCGGGTGAGATCCGTGTCGCCGGCATCGACCCGGTCGTCGAGCCGCAGCGTGCCTGCGCCGTCATCGGGTGGATGCCCGATGCGCTCGGCGCATGGGGCTCACTCACGGTGCGCGAGACCCTCGTCACGACCGGGCGCCTGTACGACCTGCCGCGAAACGAGGCCGCTCAACGCGCCGAGGCGCTCATCGACCTGCTCGACCTGCGCGCGCTCGCCGCCGCGCCGGCGCGCGTGCTCTCGCGCGGACAGAAGCAGCGTCTGGGGCTCGCCCGCGCGCTCGTGCACAACCCGCGGGTGCTGCTGCTCGACGAGCCGGCCTCGGGCCTCGACCCCGAATCGCGTGTGCACCTTCGGACGCTCCTGCGCCGACTCGCCGATGACGGTCGGACGGTCCTGATCTCGAGCCACATCCTCTCCGAGCTCGAAGAGCTCGTCGACGACGCGGCGTTCCTCATCGCCGGCGAGTCGGTCTCGGCCGAGCGGGTCGCCGCGTCGGCGCAGCGTCAGCGGTACTGGCGCGTGCGGATCGCGGGCGGCGATGTGCTCGCAGCGCAGGCAGCGATCGCGACCGCGCTGGGGAGGAAGGATGTCACGGGCGACCGTGCCGGTGCGCTCGTCGCCTTCGCGAGCGACGCCGACGCTGCGGCGGGGCTCGCGGCGATCGTCGGCGCGGGGATCGCGGTGGCGGAGTTCGCCCCGTCGACCGGCCGGCTCGAGCAGACCCTGCTCGACCTGCGGGAAGGGGCGGCGCCGGTGGCCGTGGACGATACCCCGACCACGGGGGAGGGTGACCGATGAACGCTCAACGCATCGCCACCATCATCCGTCTGGAACTGACCCAGCGGGTGCGGAGCGTCGCCTGGTACGTGCTGCTCGGCGTCTTCGGGGTGCTGCTGCTCGGGGTGACAGCCCTGACCTTCATTTCGGTGCCGCGCGACGCGTTCCAGCAGGCGGGGAGCACCGCGTACTCGATCATCGTGTTCTTCGTGCTGCTGCTGGTGGTGCTGGTCTCGCCCACCCTCAGCGGCAACGCCATCAACGGCGACCGCGATGCGGCGACGCTGGCGCCGGTGCAGGTGACGCTCGCGACGACGACCGACATCATCATCGGCAAGTTCCTCGCGGCGTGGATCACGGGGCTCGCGTTCCTCGTCGTGTCGGCGCCGTTCCTCATCTTCGCCGCCGTGTTCGGCGAGGTGCGGCCCGACGTGCTGCTGGTGTCGCTGGTGATCCTCATCATCGAGGTGGCGGTCGTCGCGGGCCTGGGGGTCGCGCTCAGCGGCATCCTCGCTCGTCCTCTCTTCTCGGTGGCGGTGACCTATCTGACCGTCGCCGCGCTCGTCGTGGGGACGCCCATCGCGTTCGGGCTCGTGGGCACGGCCTTCCCGACCGAGATCGAGTCGCGGCAACGGTACCTGCAGCCGGTGTTCCAGGAGCCGATGCAGGTGCCCGAGGAGTGCATGACGGCCGAGCCCGGTGCGACCTCGCCGTCGCCGGAGTGCGTCGACCTCGGTTTCGGGCCCGGGGTGGAGGAGCCCGACTATGTGTGCGGTGAGTGGATGACCTCGACCTACACCGTGCCGCGGTTCGACCGCGTGTGGTGGCTGCTGTCGGCGAACCCGTTCGTGATCCTCGCCGATGCGACGCCGACGGTGTGGCGCGACGGCTACCCGGTCGACGCGTTCGGGACGCTCAAGGTCGGGGTGCGCACCGCGCAGATCGCGCCGGAGACGCAGCAGGTCTACGACGAGTGCGAGAACGCCACCTTGGAACCCGGTGAGGCGTACCCGACGGCCGAGGAGCAGGTCGCGGGCACCGTGCCGAGCTGGTTCGTGGGGCTCGGGGTGCAGCTGGCGCTCCTGGCGCTGCTGATGTGGCGCGCCGCGGTGCGGACGCACACGCCGTCGCGGCGGCTCCCCCCGGGCACCCGTATCGCATAGCGCCCGCGCCGCGCCGCGCCCCCCCCGCGCCGCGCCCCGTCGCGTCGCGTCGCGTCGCGTCGCGCGAGGGTGCACTCGTTCCCCGCGGGGGTGCACTCGTTTCCCGCGGGGGTGCACTCGTTCCCCGCGAGGGTGCACTCGTGCCAGAGCGCCCCATCGATGGAACGCACCCTCGCGGTCGAGAGGAGCACCGTCAGACAAGAGGAGTGCACCCTCGCGCTCAGGGAGTGCACCCTCGCGCGGAGGGAGTGCACCCTCGCGAGGGGGCGGGCGGAAAGCGCGGTCAGCGGTCGACGAAGCGGAAGTGCTGCGCGTTGTAGCGCTCGCCCTGAACCCCGATGCGCTGCGCGAGCCGGTCGAGGTCGTCGCGCTCATCCGCGGACAAGGCAACGGTCGTCGCAGCGATGTTCTCCTGGATGCGCTCGATCCGCCGGGTACCGGGGATCGGCACGATCCAGGGATGCTGCGCGAGCAGCCACGCCAGCGCGACCTGCCCCGGCGTCGCCCCCTTCGTCTCCGCGAGCCTCGCGACATGGTCAATGAGCGCGCGGTTGGCCGCGAGGTTCTCCTTCTCGAACCGGGGGAGTGCGCGACGCATGTCGTCGTCGGCCAGCGTCGTCGACGCGTCCATCGTGCCGGTGAGGTACCCGCGGCCGAGCGGACTGAAGGGAACGAACCCGATGCCGAGCTCGGCCACGACCGGCAGCACATCGGTCTCGGGGTCACGCGTCCACAGTGAGTACTCGCTCTGCAGCGCGGTGACGGGGTATACCGCGTGCGCACGTCGAATCGTCCCGACCGATGCCTCCGAGAGGCCGAAGTGCCGCACCTTGCCTTCGGCGACGAGGTCGGCGACGGCGCCGGCGACGTCTTCGATCGGGACGTCGGGGTCGACGCGGTGCTGGTAGAAGAGGTCGATCACGTCGGTGCCGAGGCGCCGCAGCGACGCATCGGCGACCCGCCGGATGTGGTCAGGTCGGCTGTTGACCCCGACGCTCTTGCCGTCCTGGATGTCCCATCCGAACTTCGTGGCGATCACGACCTGCTCGCGCACCGGCGCGAGCGCCTCGCCGACGAGTTCCTCGTTGACGTACGGCCCATACACCTCCGCGGTGTCGAAGAGGGTGACGCCGAGGTCGACCGCCGAGCGGAGGACGCCGATCATGTCGTCGCGGCTGCCGGGGTTCGGGCCGTAGCTCTGCGACATCCCCATGCATCCGAGTCCGATCGCGGAGACCTGAAGTCCGTGACCGAGGGTGCGTGTGTGCATCGTGTCTCTCTTTCCGAGGATCCAGGCCTTCCGGCGATCCGGATGCTCCTCGAATGACGCTACGCCGCGAGGCGCCGGCAGGAAAACGGGGTCGACACATCGCGTCTTGCGGAGAGCGCGGCGGCCCGGCGTCCGTTCGTACACCCTCGCGGGCGTCGGCGACCGGTGGCAGGCTCGGCGCATGAGATTCGCGATCGATGCGGCGACAGCGTTACGACTTCTTGCTGACGGGAGGGATGTCGGGAGCGGGCACTCCCTCGTCGCGCCCGCGATCATGCGGTCCGACGCCCTGCGTCACGTCTATGCCGACGTTCGAGCCGGGCGGCTCGATGACCGTGCGGCAAAGCGGACGCTCGAGGCGCTCGCATCGCAGAAGGTGCGGGTGCTGGCCGACCGGGTGTCGCGGGCGACGGCGTTCGCGCTCGCACGCGAGCGGAACTGGGATGACACGGGACCGGCCGAGTACCTCGCCGTCGCGAAGCTGCAGGCCGACGCGATCGTGACTCAGGACGCGCTCTTGATCGCGGGAGCGGACGGGGTTGTGCCCCTCGCGGAGTACGAAGCGATGTTTCGCTGAGGTCGCGGCGGGGGCGAGCGCACCCCGGACGGGTGGGGGGTGCACCCTCGCGGGTGGGGGGTGCACCCTCGCGGGGTCAGGCGAAGCGGACCCAGTTCGCGCCGCGACCGGTCTCCACCTGCTGGAGGAGGTCGAGCGCGTCGCCGTCGACCGCGTACAGCGACACGGTCGTCGAGCGCTCGCCCGCGGCGACGAGGAAGCGACCGTCGGCGCTCAGCGCGAAGCCGCGCGGCTGCGGCTCGGTCACGAAGAACCGGCTCGGTGCCGTGACCCCTCCGTCGGCGCCCACCGCAACAGCCGCGAGGGTGCTCTCGGTGCGCTCGGTCGCCCAGAGGAACGCTTCGTCGGCTCCAAAGTGCAGGTCGGCGCCCCAGATGAGGTGCCCCGCCATCGGGTCGGCGCCGAACGTGCTGTGCGTGAGGTTCTTCGTCGTGTCGAACGCCGTCGCCGCACCGATGAGACGCAGTGTGCCGTCGACCGTGTCGCGGGCGTAGTGCAGAACCTCGCCCGAGAACTCCGTCAACACGTACACCGCATCCTGCGCGGCGTTCACGACGAGGTGACGGGGGCCGCTGCCGGCGGGCGACGCCACGGTCTCGGGGTCGAGCGGGACGAGCGCCAGGTCGTCGTCGAGCGCGTACTGCGCGACGAGGTCGTCGCCGAGTGAGACGAAGTACGCGAAGCGCCCGTCGGCGCTCGGCAGCACCGCGTGCAGGTTCGCGAACTCGACCCGGCTCACCGGCTCGCCGACGACCCCGTCGTCGATCCGGCACGAGATGCCGTACCCCCCGCTGTACGCGGCGCCGAGGAGACCCGATCCGTCGCGCGTGAGCGCGAGATAGTTCATGCCGCCGTCGGGGAGGTGGAGCCGCGAGCGCGGCTCCAGTCGACCGCTCTCCCTGTCGAGCGCGAGGGTGACGATGCCGGCGGGCTCGCCCTCCTTCGACCCCTTCACCCCCGCGTAGACGAGGTCGTGTGCGGCGTCGACGGCGAAGGTCGAGCACGCGGGGAGCCCCTCCGTGACGGCGAGACGCGTCATCCGCTCTCCGTCGAGACGGAAGACGCTGATCGAGCCGTCTCCGGCGTTGGCAACGAGCACGAGCGCAGAGTCGGTCATGCCTCGATCGTAGGTCGATTCACGGCCGGCGCCGAGTGGCGGTCGCCGACGACCCCGTATCGTGGATTGATCCCCGCCACTGACCCACGGGAGCAATCCGTGCGCCACCACCGAACCTCCACCGACCAGGAGGGTCGATCTTCGTACCCCCTCCATTCGCGAGGGGGTGAATCCGGATGCTGGCGGCGACACTGACCCTGCTGCTGGGCATCATCGTCACACTGGCGATCATCGTCGCCTGCGGCTTCTTCGTCGCCCAGGAGTTCGCCTACATGTCCGTCGATCGTTCGCGGATGGCGGCCAAGGCCGAGAAGGGCGACGTGCAGGCGGGGCGGGTGCTCTCGATCACCAAGCGCACCTCCTTCATGCTCTCGGGTGCGCAGCTGGGCATCACGGTCACCGGCCTGCTCATCGGGTACGTCGCCGAGCCGCTCATCGGACAGTCGATCGGCACGCTGCTCGGCGGCGTCGGACTCGACCCGACGGTCTCGGTGATCATCGGCACCACGGGGGCTCTGCTCCTGGCGACGATCGTGACGATGATCTTCGGCGAGCTGTATCCGAAGAACCTCGCGATCGCGAACCCCGATCCGCTCGCGCGTGCCCTCGCCGTCCCCACGCGCATCTACCTGACGCTGTTCGGCTGGCTGATCGCGGTCTTCGATCTCGCCGCGAACGCCCTGCTGCGGCTTCTGCGCATCGAACCGCTCGAAGACGTCGACGAGAGCGCGACCGCCCGCGACCTGGAAGCGATCATCGAGGACTCCCGCGCGAGCGGCGACCTGCCCGACGACCTCTCGAACATCATCGACCGCATCCTGGACTTCCCGCAGCGCGATGTCGAGCACGCGATGGTGCCGCGTTCCCACATCGATTCGATCGCCCCCGACACCACGATCGCCGAGGTGCTCTCGCTGATGTCGACCGGTCACACCCGCTACCCGGTCATCGGCGACGAGGACACCCCGGTCGGCATCGTCAATCTCATCGACCTGCTCCGCGGGCACTACGACCCCTCCGCGCCGGTGTCCACCGTGATGCGCGAGGCGGTCGTCCTGCCGACATCCATGCGGTTGCCGATCGCGCTCGAGCGGATGCGCCGCACTCGCAACGAGATGGCCTGCGTCGTCGACGAGTACGGCAACTTCGACGGCATCCTCACCCTGGAGGATCTGACGGAAGAGGTCGTGGGGGAGATCTCCGACGAGCACGACCTGGAGGTCGACGAGGTGACCTCCGACGGCGACGCGTCGTGGACGGTGCCGGGCGACGTCCACCTCGACGAGCTGGAGCGGCTCATCGGGCACGATCTGGAGCGTGACGGTGCGGAGACGGTCGCGGGACTGACGATCAGCGAGCACGGCGACCTCCCACCCCTGGGTGCCGTCGTGCGGGTCGACCTGCCCGAGCGGGCGGGCGAGGCCGTGCAGGGGCTGAACATCCAGCGCTGGCTCGAGATCGAGGTGCTCGAGATCGAGCGGCACGTGCCGTCGCGTCTGACCGTCCATCTCCACGAGCGGGATCTCGACGCCGAGCACGATGCGGATGACCGCGCGGAGGCGGAGGCGGACCGATGAACGGATGGACCGTCGCTCTCATCACGACGCTGCTGATCATCGCCAGCGCGTTCTTCGTCATCGTCGAGTTCGCCCTGCTCGCCGCCCGCCGCCACCGGCTGGAGCAGGAGGCCGACCGCAGTGCGTCGGCGCGCGCCGCCCTGCGAGGAATGAACGAGCTGACGGTCATGCTCGCCTTCGCGCAGCTGGGGATCACCGCCTGCACGTTCCTCCTGGGCGCGATCACCAAGCCGGCGATCGACTACGCGCTCGCCCCCGTCTTGGAGGCGTGGGGCCTGCCCGCGGTGCTCTCGGGCGTGATCGCGTTCATGCTCGCCCTGATCCTGGTGACCTTCCTGCACCTCGTGGTCGGTGAGATGGCCCCCAAGTCGTGGGCGATCGCGCATCCTGAGGTTGCGGCCAAAGCCACCGGCATCCTGGCGCGCGCCCTCACCTGGCCGCTGCGACCGTTCCTCCTGTGGATCAACCACATCGCCAACCGCCTCGTCAGGGCGTCCGGCGTCGAGCCCGTCGAGAAGGCGGCGGTGGGCGGCCAGGACGCGGACACCATCCGCGAACTCGTCGCGCACTCGCGCGAGGCGGGCACGCTCGAGCGGCAGTACTCCGAGCCGATCGCGCAGGCGATCGCCATGAGCACGCGCACGGTGGGGGAGATCGTCCGGGTCGACCGGACGCCGACATCCGTCCCCGCCGACGCCGCGGTCGCCGACCTGCAGCGCGTGGCCGCGGAGTCGGGGCACCTTCGCATCCTCGTGGGGTCGACCACCGACTGCGCGGTTGCGCATGTGCGCGACACGCTGAAGCTCACTCCGACGACGCCGGTGGCCGCGATCGCGCGGAAGCCGCTCGTGGTCGAGCCGGCCGCGTCGGCGTACGACACGCTGCTGCGGATGCGCCGTGGGCGCGTGCAACTGGCGATCGTCGTGGACGGTCAGCGCCTGCTCGGCGTGGTCACGATCGACGACCTTCTCGGGCAACTGCTTCCCGGACCGGATGCCGCCGCGCAGCCGATCGCGGGAGGGGCGGGTGTCGGGGGCCCGACCTAGACTTGACGGGCAATGACTGACGTCTCTCCGGCCGCGCGCCCCGCGGCATCCGTCCCTCTCATCGTCGACGGCGATCCCGGGCCCCGACCGGGCTCGGGCGCTCGCGTCGACGAAGACCTGCTCGCCGGGCTCAACCCCGAGCAGCGCGAGGCGGTGACCTACCGCGGGCAGGCGCTCCTCATCGTCGCCGGCGCAGGATCGGGAAAGACCAGCGTGCTCACGCGGCGCATCGCGTCGCTGCTGCGCAACAAAGAGGCGTGGCCGAGCCAGATCCTCGCGATCACGTTCACCAACAAGGCCGCAGGAGAGATGCGCGAGCGCGTGCACCAGCTCGTGGGCGACCGGTCGCAGGGCATGTGGATCTCGACGTTCCACTCGGCCTGCGTGCGCATCCTGCGGCGTGAAGCCGAGCAGTTCGGATTCACCAAGTCGTTCACGATCTACGACTCCGGCGACTCGCGCGCGCTGGTCAAGCGACTGGTGAAAGAGCATGAAGCGGATGCCTACGGACTGACCCCGTCGGCGGTGCAGGGGAAGATCTCCAAGCTCAAGAACGAGCTCGCCGATGCGGAGTCGTACGCCCGGTCGGCGAACATGAACGACCCGGCCGAGCGCGTCTTCTGCGACGTATTCGCGGCGTACCAGCGAGAGCTGCAGCGCGCGAACGCATTCGACTTCGACGACCTCATCGCCCAGACGGTGTACCTGTTCCGGGCGTTCCCGCAGGTGGCGGATGTGTATCGCCGGCGGTTCCGGCACATCCTCGTCGACGAGTACCAGGACACCAACCACTCGCAGTACGCGCTGATCCACGAGCTGACGCGGGCGCCGGGATCCGACGGTGGCCCGATCGCTTCGTCGGGCGGAATGATGATCTTCGACGCGCCGGCGACCGAAGAAGCCGCGTCGCTGACGGTCGTCGGCGACTCCGACCAGTCGATCTACGCGTTCCGCGGAGCGGACATCCGCAACATCAGCGAGTTCGAGCGCGATTTCCCGGGCGCGAAGGTGGTGCTCCTCGAGCAGAACTACCGGTCGACGCAGAACATCCTGTCGGCGGCGAACGCGGTGATCAGCCACAACTTCGACCGGAAAGACAAGCGGCTGTGGACCGACGTCGGCGCGGGGGAGAAGATCGTCGGGTTCACCGGCTATTCGCAGCACGACGAGGCCCAGTTCGTCGCCGACGAGATCGAGGTGCTGCACAAGGGCGGCGTGCCGTACGACCAGATGGCGGTCTTCTATCGCACCAACTCGCAGTCGCGTGCGCTGGAGGAGATCTTCATCCGTGCCGCCGTGCCGTACAAGATCATGGGCGGCACGAAGTTCTACGAGCGCGCCGAGATCAAGGACGCCCTGGCCTACCTCGTCGCCGTGGCCAACCCCGCCGATGAGATGGCGATGCGCCGCATCATCAACCGGCCGCGCCGCGGCATCGGCGACGTGACGATCGAGACGATCAGTCGCTATGCCGCCGACGAGCAGATCACCTTCCGCGACGCGCTCGGCAATGCCTCGGCGCTGGGCGTCGGACCCAAGATCCAGGCGGCGATCGCGCACCTGGATGCGGTTCTCGCCGAAGCGTCCGATCTCATGCTTCCCGCATCGGGCGAGCTGCCCCCGCCGACCGCGGTGGCCGACGGACTGCAGCTGCTGCTGTCGAAGAGCGGCTACCTCGACGCGTTGCGCGCGAGCCGTGACCCGCAGGACGAAGCGCGCGTGGAGAACCTCGACGAGCTCGTCGCTGTCGCCCGCGAGTTCGCGCGCAACAATCCGGAAGGGACGATCGTCGACTTCCTCACCGAGGTGGCGCTCGTCTCCGACGCGGATGACCTGGAAGATGCCTCGGGATCGGTGTCGCTCATGACGATGCATACCGCGAAGGGCCTCGAGTACGACGCCGTGTTCCTCACCGGGGTGGAAGAAGACCTGATCCCGCACCGGATCTCGGCCGGCGAACCGGGCGGTCCCCAGGAGGAGCGGCGGCTGTTCTACGTCGGCGTCACCCGGGCGCGCAAGCGCCTGTACCTGACCCTGGCGATGACCCGTGCGCAGTTCGGCGAGGTGTCGGTGGCGATGCCGAGCCGGTTCCTGCAGGAGATCCCGTCGGATCTGCTCGACTGGCGCCAGTCGCCGGGCGACGTGAACTCACGCGGCGGGACGCAGTCGCGGGCGCTCAATGCGCGGCGCGGCTCCGCGGGGTCGGGCTTCGGCGCGTCGGGGTCGGGCCGACGGTACGGCGACGACCTCGTGCCGAAGTCGACGTCGCTGGAGAAGTTCGCCAACCGCATCCCGGCGAAGGTGCGCGACAACGGCGATATGGAGCTCGCGCCGGGAGACCGCATCCGTCACGACGACTTCGGCGAGGGCCGCATCGACGCCATCACCGGTGAGGGCGCGAAGCGTGTCGCGCATGTGCGCTTCGAGAAGGTCGGCATGAAGAAGCTCCTGGTGAAGATCGCACCGATCGCGAAGCTGTAGCCGCGCGCAGGCCGCGCCCGTGCGTAGTTCGCGACCCGTCAGATTCTGCTGCTCGGTCTCGATGTGGGCCGCGTTTTCTGACGGGTCGCGCTGACGGGTCGTGATGGCGAGTCCGCGACCCGTCAGAATCTGCTGCCCTTCGTAGCTGCGGGCGACGTTTTGTGACGGGTCGCGGAGGCCGAGCCGGGCGCGGCCCGCAGGGCCGCCGCGTAGGCTGGCACGATGGCACTCTTCGGGCGACGTAAGAAGACCGACGACCACCGCGACGACGCGACTCCGCAGACGGGAACGCCCGACCCCGAGGCGCCCGAGACGGATGTCGAGGTCGCCGATGCCCCCGGGCTCGCCCCGCGAAAGGGTGAGGACTCCGCGGGGGGCGGTGACGCCGCATCCGCTGCTCCTGCGGCCGAGGAGCCGGTTCCGCACGTGAACATCTCGGTGTCGACCTATGGCGCGCCGCGCACGGCGCCGGCTGCGCGACCGGTCGCCGCCGACTCCTCCGCGAGCGCACCGGCCACCGCCGCCGGCACACCGGCCTCGGCCGCGCGCACCCCCGGCCCCGCCGAGGCGCCCGCGCCGTCGCAGACCGTTCCGGGCCTTCCCGACAACGGCCTGGTCATCCAGGCGCTGCGCGCGCTTCCCGACAAGCCCGAGTCGCTCGACCTCATCCACGTCGCCCGTCAGCTCCTGCAGGGCCAGCTGTTCCTGCGCATCAAGGGCGACGCCCGGCAGCTGCTGTCGGAGGGCGCCCAGCTTCCGCTCGCCGTCGCGACCGTCGGCGACAAGCAGTACGTGCTGGCCTTCAGTGGCGGGGCAGCCCTGCAGGCGAGCGTCGCGTCGGACGGCGATCAGCAGACATCCGCTGTCGCGCAGCCCGCGGCCACGGTGCTCCGTCACGTGGTCTCGGGAACCTACGCCGGCATCATCATCGACCCGTCGTCGGCGCCCGCGCGCGCGGTGATCCCGCGGGAACTCATCGAGCGGATGCTCGACCAGGCCGACCCCAACGCGCTAGTGAAGCACCTGCTCACGGGCCCGCGCACGCCCGCCACCGGCGCCGAGATCGTCGCGGCGATGCCCGGAGCACGGCTCTGGGTCGCGGTCAACGAAACGCCCGACGGAAAGGTCGGCGTCGCCGAAGCCCGCGCGAACGGCGAGCGGCTGCTGCAGGTGTTCACGCACCCGCTCGAGGTCGCGGCCATCGGCCGCGGCGACAGGGCCGCCCCGATCACGGCCGACCGGCTGGGGGCCGCGCTCGCCGCCGATGCGGCGCTCGCCGGCATCCTCGTCGACGCCGCCGGTCCGTGGATCCGGCTCGGACGCGAAGACCTCGGCCCGATCCTCCCCTGAGGCGAGTCCTCTCCTGACGGGTGCCGTCGCGACGCGGTAGCGTCGCCTGCATGGCGAGCCCGTTCACGATGCTGACCGTTCCCGGGCCCGCGGGCGACCGCGAGGTGCGCCTGTCGAACCCCGACCGGGTGCTGTGGCCGGCGCTCGGGATCACCAAGCGCGAGCTCGCCGAGTACCTCATGGCGGTGTCGGGTCCGTTCCTCGCCGCGAACGGCAACCGGCCGGTGTCGCTCGAACGGTTCCCCGAATCGGTGGAGGGGGAGCGGTTCTACTCCAAGAACCCGCCGAAGGGCACGCCCGACTACGTCGAAGCGGTGACCGTGCGGTACAACAGCGGGCGGCGGCATCCGCAGATCGTGCTGACCGAACCTGCGGCCGTCGTGTGGGCGGCCCAGATGAACACGATCGTGTTCCACCCCTGGGCGTCGCTGACGAGCAATACCGACAACCCTGTCGAGCTGCGGATCGACCTCGATCCGCAGCCGGGCACCGACTTCGCCGATGCCGCCGCGGTCGCGCCCGCCCTGCGTGACGTGCTCGCCGAGGCGGGGCTGACGGCGTTCCTGAAGACGAGCGGCAATCGCGGCATCCATGTGTTCTGCCCCATCGAGCCCGAGTGGGAGTTCCTCGACGTGCGGCACGCCGTCATCGCCGCCGGACGGGAGCTCGAGCGCCGGATGCCCGACCGCGTGACGACGAACTGGTGGAAGGAAGAGCGCGGCGAGCGCATCTTCATCGACTTCAACCAGGCCAACCGCGACCGCACGATGGCGGGGGCCTACAGCCCGCGGGCGCTCGCGGGCGCGACCGTCTCGACGCCGATCACGTGGGATGAACTCGCGCGTGTCGACCCCGCGGCCTTCACGGTGCGTTCGGTGCCGGCGCGGCTGGCCTCGGTCGGAGACCCGTGGCAGGGGATGCTCGAGACGCCGGGGCGCATCGACGTGCTGCTGGAGTGGTGGCAGCGCGACCTCGACGACGGGCTCGGCGAGCTGCCGTTCCCGCCCGACTTCCCGAAGATGCCGGGCGAGCCGCCCCGCGTTCAGCCCAGCCGCAAGAATCCGGAGAACTGGCCGAAGGAGTAGCGCGGTTCGTTCCCCGGCGAAGGGACGGATGCCGCGGCGCGCCTCGTGTCGAGCTTTTCCCGTTCGCCTGTCGCAAACGGCCCGCGTGGCCGCTCTTTGTGACAGGTGGCTCGCGCGCGGGGCTCCCGGCACGGGATGCCGCAGCGCGAGGTCGCGCGGTGTGCTCCTCAAACGGGAGCGGTTACCCTGCTTCCCCCGTCACGTTCGGCCCTGCCAGCGCGCGAAGCGGGGCGGATGTTGCCGGGGGAGCATGGGGCGCCCGGCTTCCTCCGTCACGTTGGCCCTGCCAGCGCGCGAAGCGGGGCGGATGTTGCCGGGGGAGCGGATGTCGGGCGGAACATTGCACGAAGATTGCGCGGCGCAGAGCGCGCCGAAAACCGCGCAACGGTCCTCATAGCGTCGGCGCGTGCCGGATGATCCGGCACCACGGACCGAGGGGGACCACCCATGCACACCACACCCGCACCCGCATCCGCCCACGCGCCGGAAGCGTCGACTCCGCTGCAGCGCCGATTGGCGGCCGCCGCCGCAGCGGGGCTGCTCGCCGCCGTCACGCTCACCGGCTGCACCTTCACACTCGGCGCCTCCGGCGCCGAACCCGGCGCAACCGAGCCGGCCGCCACAACGACGACCGACCCCGACCCCGACGTCACCGACCCCGGCGGCACCCGCCCGGCGGGCGGCGACGCGGGATTCGTCGAGACCGAGGCCGGTGCGATCGCGCTCTTTCAAGACCGCTGGTACGACAACTTCTGCTCCAGCGTCAACATCGCGATGGGCGACGAGAACTGCGTCGGCATCGCGATCGAGGCCCTCGAGATGATCGACGGCGCGGCCGACCGCGCCACCGCTGCCGGTGCCGACGATGAGCTCGTCACCGCGGCGACCGCGGCAGAAGACGCCGCCGCCGCGTTCCGCGCCGCCGAGTGCGACATCTCCACCTCAGACACCTGCGTCGGCCCGACCGACGACTTCACCGACGCGGTGCGCGCGTACGGCGACGAACTCACCGAGAGGCTGGCCGCGCAATGAATGCCGCGCGCTCTGCAAGGTCGGATTGCACGAACATTGCACGCCCGAAACGGCTCGCTCCGGCATCCGATCCCGTCCGTAGCTTCGGCGACATGAACACCACCGCACCTTCTCGTCGCACTCGCTCACGGCTTCTGCCGGCCGGTGCGGCCATGCTCACGACGACCGCTCTGGCCCTCACCGGGTGCATGAGCTTCGTCACTCCCGAAGCCGCCCAGCCTGCGGGCGTCGGCTTCGACGACATCCAGACCGCGACCATCCAGATCGAGGCCGTCGGTACCTTCGTCTCGCCCGAGATGGGCGGCTACGAGGCCGCCGGCCGCGGTTCGGGCTTCCTCATCAGCGAAGACGGCCTCGCCGTGACCAACAACCACGTGGTCGTCGGCGCCGGCACGCTGAAGGTCTGGCGCGGCGGCGACACGAGCGAGACGCTGAACGCCAAGGTGCTCGGGTCGTCGGAGTGTCTCGACCTCGCGGTCATCCAGCTGCAGGAGGACGAATACCCGCACTTCACCTGGCGTGAGGGCGAGATCACCACCGCGACCGACGTCTACGCCGCCGGCTTCCCGCTCGGCGATCCCGAGTTCACCATGACCCGCGGCATCGTGTCGAAGGCCGACACCGCCGTCGACACTCCCTGGGCCTCACTCGACCACGTGATCGAGCACGACGCCCGCATCCGCGGCGGCAACTCCGGCGGGCCCCTCATCGACAGTGAAGGGCGCCTGGTCGGCGTGAACTACGCCGGCAACGACCAGTACGACCAGAACCTCGCCATCCACCGCGACGAGGTGCAGAAGGTCATCGAGCAGCTGAGCGAGGGCGAGAGCGTGCTGAGCCTCGGTATCAACGGCACCGCCCTCATGACCGAGGAGGGCGAGGGGCTCGGCATCTGGGTCAACTCCGTCGCCTCGGGGTCGGCGGCCGATACCGCCGGCGTCGCGCCCGGCGACCTCCTCACAAAGATGGAGGGCGTCTCGGTGGGCGTCGACGGCACCATGGCCGACTACTGCGACGTGCTGCGCACACACGGCCATGACGCCACGCTGTCGGTGGAGCTGTACCGCCCTGCCGAGGGCGTCTACTACACCGGGCAGTTCAACGGCGAGCCCGTTGAAGCGGTCTCGGTGGCCACGCAGGCCGGCGCCGGCTCGGGCGGCGGGGGAACCGGCGGGTCCGGCGGTTCGGGAGCCGTCTCGGCCGAGGAGTACGTCTCGATCGTGGATGACACGGGAAGCGTCACGGTCGATGTGCCGGCCGCCTGGGGCGACCTCGACACCTCGGTCTACACCGACCCGCGCGGCGGGCAGTGGGCGCGCATCGATGCCAGCACGGATGTCGCGGCGTTCGCATCGGGCTGGTCGGTGCCGGGTGTCTCGGTGGTCGCGGCTCCCGCGGATACGGCGACGATCCAGCCCGAGGAGTGGCTGGGCATGACCGCCGACTACCTGGAGCAGTCGGGGTGCTCGCAGGGCGCCATCGACGAGTACACCGACGACCTCCACACCGGGGTCTTCCAGTACTGGACCGGATGCGGCGAATCCGCAGCCGACTATCTGATGCTCGCCGCCTACTCCAACGACGGACAGTACGTCATCGTGCTCGCGGTCACCGCCCTGACGGAGAACGACCTCTACGCGATCGATCACGCCCTGGGTAGCTTCGCCGCTGCCTTCTGAAATCGTGGGGCCCCGACCGCCGGGTCGGGGCCCCACCGCACGACAGGATTGCACCACAATGGCAACGGAATCATCACTGACGGCCCCCGCTCCGGTCACCGGCGCGGGGACGACGCGCTTCGCCGAGGGGGGAGTGAGCGTGACGGTGGACGTGCGCTTACTGGGCCTGGTCGAGGTGCGCGTGGACGACGGGGTCGTCGCGCTGCGGGGCGACATCCCCAAAGCCCTCGTTTCGCGGCTGGCACTCAGCGCGGGTGACATCGTCTCGGCGGAGGAGCTGATCGCGGATGTCTGGCCGCAGCCTCCCGCGAACGTCCTCTCGACCCTGCGGGCCCACCTCTCGCGACTGCGGGCCGCAGGCCTTGGTGCGCACCTCGTCGGGGCACGCGGGGGATACTCCCTCGATGTGCCCGCCGACCGGGTCGACCTTCTGCGGCTGCGGGCCGAGCTCGCCGCAGCCACCCGCCTCCCGGCGTCGGAGGAACGTCTGGCCGCCCTCGGTGAGATCGCCGCGCGCGCGGCGCGCGACCCGCTCCCGGGACTCGACGCCATCCCGTTCGTCGCCGCCGTGCGCGCCCGTCACCTCGCCGATCGGCGCGTGCTCGAAGAAGACCTCGGCGAGCAGGCCCTCGACCTCGGCGACACCGCCCTGGCGACCTCGGTGCTCGCCGGGACGGCGCAGCGACACCCGTTCGACGAGCGGCCCGTACGCCTCCTCGCCACGGCGCTCTCGCGCTCCGCGCGCATCCCCGACGCCCTCACCGCGATCGACGCGTTCACCACGCGCCTGCAGGACGAGAGAGGCGTGGATCCGTCGGCCCGGCTGCAGGCGCTTCGGGCATCGATCGTGCGGGTGGATCCCGAGGTCGTCACGCACCGCACCGGTGCGGCCGTGCGACGGGTGGGCGTCGGCATCCCGCTCACCCGCTTCGTCGGACGCGCCGACGATCTCGCACGCCTCCGGGAGCGCCGCCGCGACCGCCGCCTCATCACGATCGTCGGCCCCGCCGGGGTCGGGAAGACCCGCACCGCCGTCGAACTCGCCCGTGAGGCCACAACCGCCCTCGACGACGAGCAGTACATGGTCGACCTCGCCGACTTCCGTCAGCCTGACGAGGTGGTCGCGGCGATCGCGGCGGTCGTGAGGGCGCGGGAGCTGACGATGGATGCCATCGTCCGACGTCTCCGCTCCGGCCGCATCCTGCTGCTCCTCGACAACGCCGACCACGTGCTCGGCGCGCTCGCCGTCGCGGTCGACCGGCTGCTGCAGGGCACGGAAGGGGTGCGTATCGTCGTGACCAGCCGCGAGCCGCTGCGACTGTCGGGCGAGGAGGTCGTGGTGCTCCGCCCTCTCGTCGGTGACGCCCACGCCGACGCCTGGCGGCTCTTCGCCGAGCGTGCCGCCGACGCGCGCGGCGGTTACGGTTTCGATGACGGCGAGCTCGACGAAGCGCGCGCCCTCTGCGCGGAACTCGAGGGCATCCCCCTCGCGCTCGAACTCGCCGCGGCGCGGCTCGATGTGCTCGACGCCGCGCAGGTGCGTGAGGGGATCGGCGCGCACGCCTCGCCCCGAGGGCGACACGACAGCGTCCGCACCGCGATCGACTGGACGTTCGGGCAGCTGAGCGAGCCGCAGCGCGAACTGCTGCAAGAGACCTCGAGATTCGCCGGTGCCTTCACCGTCGGGGCGGTCTCCGGAGCATCCGGCCGGCCCTGGGCCGACACCGTCACCCTCCTCGATGAGCTTGTCGGCAAGTCCCTCCTCGCCGTCGAGCGCGGCAGCACCGGTCGGCGTCGATTCCGCATGCTGGAGTCGACCCGCGAGTACCTCACCGAGCGTGAGGACCCGGCACGGGCGGCGATGTGGCGGCTGCGGTACCGGTGGTGGTTCGCCGACCTCACGACCACGCTGGGCCCGACGCTGCGCACGTTCGAGGCCCGCGACAGCATGGCGGTGCTCGACGACTTCCGCGCCGACCTCACCGAGGCGTTCGAGACGGCGGTGCTGGCCGGCGATCGCGACGCCGCCGTTCGGCTGGCGGCTGGACAGGCGCAGTACTGGTTCCTCCGCGGCCTGATGGTCGAGGGCCGCAGCCGCCTGGAGCGGGCCCTCGAGCTGCCGGGCGATGCCACCTCGCTCGACGGGATCGCGTGGCTGGAGCTGGCGAATCTCGCCTACCAGACCGGCGACGCCGCGGCGGGCTTCGGCGCCATCGCGCGGGCGCGGGGCGAGGGGGAACGGCTCGCCGATCCGTCGGTGACCGCGGTGGCGCTGGCACGCGAGGCGTACGGCCGGGCGATCTTCGGTCAGGCCGACCTGGGCGAGAATCTCCTCGCGCAGGCGCAGCACCTCACCGGCGAGGCTCAGGCCTGGGCGCGGGCCGAGGTGCACATGTCCGAGGGCCAGATCCGGCGGGCGCAGGGGAGGACGGATGACGCGCTGCAGGCGCTCCGCTCCTCGTACCGGATCGCGGCGTCGATCGGCTACACGTGGATGATCACGACCTCGAAGTACGTCACGGCGAAGACCCTCGTCGACGCGCGCCGGCCGAAGGAGGCCATCGACGTCGCGGTGGGGGCGGTGGAGGAGGCACGCGCGAACGAGGACGCCGCCGGTGCGTTGGCGGTGGTGTTCGTCATCGCGGGGGCGTGCGCCTTCGTCGAGCGCCACGAGATCGGGGTGCGGCTGCTCGGTGCCGTCGAGGAGATCGGGCGGCAGTACGACTACAGCACCGCCGCCGTCGAGGGAGAGGATGCCGCGCGTCTGCGCGCGTCGCTCAGCGTCGGGATGACCCCGACCGAGTTCGCGCATCAGTACGAGCAGGGCCGGCGATGCGGTTGGCCCGACGTGCGCGAGATGCTCGCGCGCCTTCCGCGTCGGGAGTTCTCGATGGCTGCGGACCCGTCACGCGCCGACACGGACGCGTCGCCGTGACCGCCGTGCGGATCCACCTGTTCGGGGGGCTTCGGGTGACCGGCGAGGGGGCACCACCGCCGGTGCGCGGTGCGATCCCCGAGGCTATCCTCTGCCGTCTCGCCCTCGACCCGGAGCGGTTGTTCACGACCGGCGAGCTCGTCGATGCGCTCTGGCCCGCGGCGTCCGACAGCGTCGTGTCGAGCCTGCGCGCCCACCTGTCCCGGTTGCGGACGCGGGGATGGGGCGAGCTGCTGCCCGGCGGGCGCGGAGGATACCGCCTGGCGGTCGCCCCCGAGGCGGTCGACGTGATCCGGTATCGGCGGCTGCTCGGGGCCGACGGCACCCGGTCGGATGACCCCTCGGCGCGCGCGGCGGCGCTCGCCGAGGCCGAGGCGCTCTGGACCGGGACGCCGCTTGCGCGCGTGATCGAGTTTCCGTTCGCGCCGCCGGTGATCGCCGAGCTCGGGATGCTGCGGCGCGCCGCCGCTGCCGAGCGCGCCGATCTGGAGACGGCCGCTTCGCGGCCGGCGGCGGCCCTCGCCGCGCTCGCGCCCTGGGCGGACGACCTCGAGGACGACGAGGTGGGTGTGCGGCTCGCCGGGGCGCTCGCCGAGGCAGGGCGCATCGCCGACGCGCTCGCCGAGGTGGACCGCCGTGTCGCGCATCGGCGCCGTGCCGGGGCGACGGTGCCGGAGGCATGGGCGCGACTGCGCGATCGCATCGCCCGTGGGGAGGACGGGCGCGCGGGCGTCCCTGGTACGGGCGGTGGCGCAGGCGGCGTCGCGACGGGTCAGTCCGCTGCAGGGGCCGCGGCCGGCCCGGGTGCCGACGCATCGGGCGGTCCCTCGCGGCGGCCTCGCGATCTGATCGGGCGCGCGGCCGAACTCGATCGCATCGCCGACGCGCGGGCGCAGTCGCGGCTCGTGACCCTGACCGGGCCGGCCGGAGTCGGCAAGACACGCCTTGCCGCCGAGGTCGCGCGCCGCGGGTCGGGCACCGACGACGACGCGCAGTGGTTCGTCGACCTCACCGTCATCCGCTCTCCCGACCGCCTGATGGGGGCGGTCGCCGAGACCCTCGGCTGCGCGAGCGAGATCGACGGGATCGCGGCGGCGCTCGGCGGTCGGCGGACGCTCGTCGTGTTCGACAACGCCGAGCACGTCCTCGGCGCGACGGCCGCGCTCGCTGCCGCGCTGCTCGAGCGCTGCGCAGGGCTCGGCGTGCTCGTGACGAGCCGTGAAGCGATGCGGATGGCGGGGGAGCGGGTCGTGACCGTCGAACCGCTCCTCGGCGGGGCGCTGGATGACGCGGTCGAACTCTTCCTCCAGCGTGCGGGAGAGAGCAGCGGGATGACGGGATGGACCGCCGATGACCGCGATGCCGTGCGACGCCTGTGCGTCGCGCTCGACGGGCTCCCGCTGGCGATCGAGCTCGCCGCCGCGCGACTGGACGTGCTGAGCCTCGAAGAAGTCGCCGGTTCGTTGGAGGCTCTCGGGCCGCAGGGGAGCGGCGCGGGCCGGCACGATTCGCTCGACGCCGCGATCGACTGGAGCGTCGGCATGATCTCCGATGACGAGCGAAGCACCCTCGGTCAGCTGGCGCGCTTCTCCGGACCGTTCGGGCTCGATGCCGTGGCCGGCATCTGCCGAGTCGAAGGGGCCGATCCCCGCGAGTCCACCATCGCCCTCGTTCGTCGCTCGCTCGTCGTCCCCGCCGGGTCGGGCGGAGGGGAGCGCCGGTTCCGGCTGCTCGACACCGTCCGCCGCTACGCCCGGTCGCACCTGCAGACCGAGAGTGACATCGAGTGGGACGTGCGGCACGGGCGCTGGATGGCCGACTACGCCGGTCGGACGGCGCCGCTCCTGCGCTCGGCGTCGGCGTCGAAGGCGCGAGCGTCGTTGCGTGGCTATGCGGCTGATCTGCAGGATGCCACGGCCCGTGCCATCCGCTCGGGGGATCGCGCCCTGGCGGTCGAGCTCGTCGGGTCGCTGGCGTGGTTCTGGTACGAGCGCGGGCAGGCGGACGAGGCGCTCAACCTCATCGATCAGGCGCTCGCCGTACCCGGACCGCGCCTCTCAGGACCCGAGGCGCGCGCGCTGTATGCCGCGACCTTCATGCAGGCTGTGGGAGGAGACCCGCTCGGGACCGTGCACGCACTCCGGCGCTTCGCCGAGGCCGCCGATGCCGCCGCCGACCCGGCGCACGCGATGATCGCGCACACCCTGCTCGGCTCGCTCGCTGCCGTCGAGGGCAACATCGACACGCGGCAGGCCGAGCTCGCGATCGCCGAGCGATGGCGCGCCGAGGTCGGAGAAGGCGACCGGTGGGCGATCGCGGACCACCTCTATATCCGGGGTGATGCGCTGCGGATCGCCGGACACCCGGCGCAGGCGCTCGACAGCCTCGAGGAGGGCTACCGCCTGGCCGCCGAGATCGGTCACACGTGGACGCTTGCGGCGTCGTGCTACATCACGGGCAAGGTGCTGACCGAGGTCGGACGGCCGCGTGATGCGGTGGGGATCCTCCGCACCGGTGCCGGCCACTCCCTCGCCCGTGAAGACCGGATCAGCGCGCTCGCCGCGGTCAACGCGATCGCGGTGGCGCTGGGGGAGCTCGGGGCGTTCGAAGATGCCGGGGAGCTCTTCGGCCTGGTCGACGCGCTCGGGCCGCGCTTCGGGTTCCACCCCGTGGCGTCGGACGGGTCGTACGCCGAGCCGTTCCGCGCGCGTGCCGCCGCTGCACTCGGCGCGGCGTGGGATGCGGCGCGCGCCCGCGGCGCCGCGCGCGACGTCGCGTGGGCGCTCGAGCGCGCAGCCGCGGTCGCCGCTCGCGTCTGACGCGCTCGTGCGGCGGATCGCCGGGTGGCGCGTTTCGCGGCCCACCACCCGACCCGGCACCGGACGTCGTCTGTGCCGGTATCGAGGGACGTGAGGTCGCGCGATGAGCGCCCGAACGCAAGGGAGTGTGCGGCGGGATGGCGCGACACCGGCGCGCACGCGAGACTGAGGCGATGGACCTTCCCGTCATGCCCCCGGTCGCGCCGATGCTCGCCAAATCGGTCGCGGCGATCCCCGACCTCGGGCATGTCGAGCCGAAATGGGACGGGTTCCGCACGATCGTGTTCCGCGATGGCGACGAGGTCGAACTCGGAAGCCGCAACGAACGGCCGATGACGCGGTACTTCCCCGAGCTCGTCGAGGCCCTGCGCGCTCAGCTCCCCGAGCGCTGCGTCGTCGACGGAGAGATCGTCGTCGCCACCGACGGCGGCCTGGATTTCGAGGCGCTGCAGCAGCGCATCCACCCCGCGGCGAGCCGGGTGAACCTGCTCGCCGCCCAGACGCCGGCGTCGTTCATCGCCTTCGACCTGCTCGCGCTCGGCGACGACGACCTCACCGGCCGTCCGTTCGCCGAGCGTCGCGCCCTTCTGGTCGAGGCGCTCTCGGGCGTCGAGCCGCCGATCTACGTCACGCCCGCGACCGGCGATCCCGCCGTCGCGCAGGAGTGGTTCGAGACCTTCGAAGGCGCGGGCTTGGATGGCGTGATCGCCAAACCCCTCGACGGTCCGTATCAGCCCAACAAGCGCACGATGTTCAAGATCAAGCACGAGCGCACCGCCGACTGCGTGGTCGCGGGATTCCGCTGGCACAAGTCGGGGCCGATCGTCGGCTCACTCCTCCTGGGCCTTTACGGCGACGACGGCACCCTGCACCACGTCGGGGTGACGGCATCCTTCCCGATGGCTCGAAGGAAGACCCTGCTCGACGATCTCGCGCCCTACCGCGACGTCGACCTCTCCGCCCACCCCTGGGGCGGCTGGGCCGAGCACGCCGGTGACGGCGGCCGGCTCGCGGGCGCGGGCAGCCGGTGGAACGCCGGCAAGGACCTCTCCTTCGAGCCGCTGCGCCCCGAGCTCGTGGTCGAGGTCGCGTACGACCACATGGAGGGCGAGCGTTTTCGCCACATCCCGTCGTTCCGACGCTGGCGCCCCGACCGCGACCCGCGCTCGTGCACCTTCGCGCAACTGGAGGTGCCGGCGAGCTTCACGCTGTCCGACATCCTGCCCGGACTTTGAGCCCAGGGGGCGCCTGAACTGCTCGCGCGCTGCGGACTCCCGCGCTATACCGCGGGTTCGACCGCTTTCTTCTGCGCCCAGCGGGCGGGCTCGTTCGGGCCGTTCCACACCTTGACGATCCCCCAGACCACCGCGGTGATCGGCACGGCGAGCACTGCACCGAGGATCCCGCCGAGTACGGTGCCGACGGTCAGGGCGATGAGGATGACGAAGGCGTGGAGCTTCAGCGTCCGCCCCATGAGAACGGGCTGGAGGAAGTTGCCCTCGAGCTGGTTCACCAGCACGACCACACCCACGACGAAGAGGGCGTTGACCCAGTCGTTCGCGACGAGGGCGACGAGTGCTGCGAGGATGCCGGCGACGGTCGCCCCGACGATCGGGATGAACGCCAGAAGGAACACCAGCACCGCCAGCGGCAGCGCGAGCGGCACCTGCAGGATGACCAGACCGATGCCGATGCCGACGGCATCGACGAACGCGACCGCGGCGGTGCCGCGCACGTACGACCCGAGTGTCACGACGGTCTTGTCGCCGATGCGGCGGGCGCGCGCCTCGTCCGCCCCGCGGAAGGGGCGCAGCAGGAACTCCCAGAGCCACGGGCCGTCCTTCAGGAAGAAGAAGAGGACGACGATCATGAGGATCAGGCCGGTGACGAAGTTGGCCAGCACGCTGACGCCGGCGAGGGCCCCGGAGCCGAACTGTGCGCTGGTGACGAAGTCGATGACCTGATCGCGCCACTGCTCGAGCTGGGCCTCGTCGGGAGCGAAAGGGAGGGTGTTGATCCAGCTCAGCAACTCGCGGAACCCCGCCTCGGCCTGAGAGTAGAGGTCGTCCCACTGGTTGCGCACCGCCCAGACGATGAGCCATCCGGCGAGCCCCAGCACGATCACGACGGCGAGCATGGTGATGAGCGTCGCGACGACCGACGGTACGCCTCGGCGGCGCAGCCACGACATCAGCGGCGCGAAAGCGCAGGCGAAGATCAGGGCGATGATGACGGGGATCCACACCACCGTCACCTGCTGAAGGCCGAGGACGGCGAGCGTGGCGATGCCGATGACGATCGCGATCTGGAGCGACCGGGTCGCGAGTTTGCCGAATCCATCGGCCCAGAGCCCGAGGGCGACGGGTGCCTTTGCGGCCTTGGCCGCGGCCGACCCGGCGTCACCGGCGGAGCCGAGTGCACCGGTGTCGAAAGCGTGGCGGCGCGGGGCGCGACGGAAGAGTCCCATGGCTGAACCATACGGCCGTGTCGACGCGCCGGTCAGGTGGTTGCGCGGCACGTCGCAGGGGGATACGAGCTCCCCGAGCCGACGGCGCTTCCGGGTCGTGACATCGAGTGTCACGCCGTGCGAGACTGGATGTCATGACGTCTGTGCCCGCCCCCACCGCGACCGACAGCACCGACAGCGCCGAGACCTCGCACGGCGCCGGTTCCGCCGCCGCCGGCGCCCTCCCGGGCGACCGCGCGGGCGCCTACCGCGTGACCGATCCGCTCGACACCGACTACTACGGCGTCTTCGCCGACATCGGCGGCGCCGAGCGTGACGCCTGGTCGCGCGCCCGGGTACTGATCTCGGAGTACGGCGATCGGTCGGCGGCGCAGTGGGATGCCGGCGAGTACGACATCTCGATCGTGCGTCGGATGGGCGAGCTCGACCTCTTCGTCGACGGCATCGAGCACGAGGGCCTGACCGCCCTGTCGCCTCTGGCTGCGGGGCTTGTCAACATGGAGATCTCGCGCGGCGACGGATCGCTCGGCACCGTCCTCGCGGTGCAGGGCGGCCTGGCGCTGCGCACCCTGGCGCTGTTCGGCAGCGACGCGCAGAAGGCGCAGTACCTGCAGCCGATCGCCCGCGGTGAGATCCTCGGTTCGTTCGCTCTGACCGAGCCCGACCACGGCTCCGACTCGGTCTCGCTCGAGACCCGCGCGACGCGCGCCGATGACGGCGGCTGGATCATCGACGGCGCGAAGAAGTGGATCGGCAACGGCGCCTCGGGCGGGGTCACCTTCGTCTGGGCCCGCGTCGAATCGCCCGGGGCCGACGACCACGGCAAGGTGCGATGCTTCCTCGTGCCGCAGGAGACCGAGGGCTACCACGGCGAGCCCATCACCGGGAAGGCGTCGCTGCGGGGCATCCATCAGGCTCACATCACCCTGCGCGGCGTCCAGCTCCCCGCCGACGCGGTGCTTCCAGGCAGCCACAGCTTCAAGGACGCCTCGACGGTGCTCTACGCCACCCGGTCGGGAGTCGCCTGGTCGGCTCTCGGGCACGCGACCGCCTGCTACGAGGCGGCGCTGCAGTATTCCCAGCAGCGCGAGCAGTTCGGCAAGCGCCTCGCGGGGTTCCAGATGGTGCAGGAGCGTCTCACCCAGATGCTCTCCGAGCTCACCGCGATGCAGCTGTACTGCCGTCACCTCGCCGACCTGGAGGCATCCGGGGGTCTGCGACCCACGCAGGCGTCGCTGGCGAAGTATCACAACACGCGCACCGCCCGCCGGATCGCCGCCACGGCGCGCGACCTCCTCGGCGGCAACGGAATCCTCCTGGAGTACGGCGTGATGCAGCACATGGCCGACATCGAGGCCATCCACACCTATGAGGGCACCGAGTCGATCCAGGCGCTTCTCCTCGGCCGCGACATCACGGGTGTGAGCGCGTTCGCCTGAGCGCTACTCCGACAAAGCGTCGCGCAGGCGCCGCGCCACCTCGGCGCTGGGGGTCCGGCGCGGGAACACCGCGACCACGAGGTCGTCGGGCGCCGGGTCGGATGCCTCGGGCAGCACCCCGAAGCGGCGCCGCGCATCGTCGAGCGCCCGCGTGAGCACCGATACCGGCACGCGCTTCGGCCCGCGGATCAGCCGCCGCAGCACGTGGTTGTGCACCGCGGTGACGAGAGCCGAGAATCCGACCGCGTCGAGCGGGTCGAGGCCCGGCAGGGCCTGGCGGAGGTACTCGTCGAAGAGGCGCTCGTAGCGGAAGACCGTGACGATCTCGCGGTCGCGCAGCGCCGGGATCTGGCGTACCACCGCGTAGCGACGTCGGGCCAGGTCGGGATCGGCGGCGAAGTGCTGATACACCTGCACGGATGCCTCGCACACGGCCGCCCACGGATCATCGTGCGGCTGTGCGAGGAAGGTCCGGAGTTCTTCGAGCAGGCCCTCGTGGTCGGCGAACACCACGTCTTCCTTGCCGCCGTACTGGCGGAAGAACGTCGAGCGCGACATCCCCGCCGCGCGCGCGATCTGATCGACCGACGTCTGCTCGAACCCCTGCGTGTGGAACAACTCGACCGCGGCCGCCACGACACCGGTGCGGCCGACGAACGCAGGATCGGCGTCGCTCACGGTCCGAGCTTAGCGGCGGGGTCGCCGGGGAACACGGCGGGTGTGGTGTGCGCACGTTTGTCAAGGCCATGGTCCGGTTGGGTTCATGGTCCTTCACTGTGTTCATGTCCCTTTTCGCCGCCGCCGTCAACACCACGGGCCAAGCGCTTCCGCGCGGTGAGCACTACGACGTCGTGGTGGTCGGGGCCTCGCTCACCGGGCTCGTCGCGACCCTCATGCTCACGCAGTCCGGTCGCCGGGTCGCGCTCGTCGAAGCGGGGGTGATCAGCCCGGCTCGCCCTGGCGGGAGCCGAGATGCGAATGAGGAGACCGCGCTCGCCGCGGCGCTCGTCGCCGCCGGTGCCGCTCTGCACACCCGCACGCTCGTTCATGCCGTCACGTCGGCGAACCCGTGCCGGCTCGACACCGAACACGGTCCGCTCTTCGCCGATCAGGTGATCCTCGCCACCGGCGCTCGCGACGCCGAGTCGGTCTACCGTCCCGGCCCGACCCCGTCGCGCTGGCGCGCGGCGTCGTACCTGCTGCCGGCGCCGACAGCAGCGATGCCGGGGACGGATGACGCGCCACGCCGCCCGGCCGATGTCATCGGACCCGCGCCGATGGTGGGCAAGCTGCCGCGTGCGCTCGGTCGCATCCGATTCGTCACCTCCTGCCACGGGCGGGGCCGGACGCGCGCGGCACCCGCGGCGCTCGAGGTGGTCGCCGACATCCTCCAGCTCGCCCGTGTCGACCGACCGGGGTGGAAGGTGACACTCCAGAAGGCGCAGGCGGCGCAGCATGCGCAGGTCGTCAAGACCGCCCGGAAACCCGACACCCCGCCCGCGACCTCGTCGGTCGCGTGACGGCGACGACGTTCTCGCGTGGCGGGGCGTCAGGGTCGGAGAGCCCCCACTCAGCCGACGAACGTGATCACACCCGTGATGATGAGCGTGATGAGGGTGGTCCACAAGGCGATCGCGACCGCCTGCCAGAACAGCACCCGGCCCGGGGCGACGCCGGTGGACACCAGCGCCGCGGCGGTGAACTGCGTCGGAACCAGCAGCGGGCCGAGCAGGCTCACCCCGGGAGTGCCGTAGCGCTCGTAGGCGCGCATGACCTTCTGACGGCGCGGCGAGAGTTCCGGTTCCTCCCGTCCTCCGCGCGTGGTCACCGCGGTGCGGACCCGGGCGCCGGCGAAGACGATCACGGCGACGCAGAGCAGGTTTCCGGCGAAGCCGGCGACGCCGGCGACGACGGGATGGATGCCGCCGATGATGCCGATCGCAGAGGCGCCCTCGCCCTCGATGAACGGCACGGCACCCGCGAGGGCGACGATGAGGGGGCGGAGCAGCTCGGGCATCTGGGCGACCAGGTTCTGGAAGCCGAGGATGAGGTCGGCGATGGGGTTCACGATGTCTCCCTGTGGATCGGACGGGCCGTCTGTCGGACGGTGATTCCATCCCACGGGATCGGGGCGTTCTGCGGCAGTGTCGGAGCGTCACCTGCCGCCGGGAGGATGCTGCGGGCGAGGTGTGACAAAAGTCATGGTCGTACTGTGGCAGTGTGACCGACGTCTCCCGAACCGCCTCGGCGTTCGCGCCGCTGCCGGCCGCGCGCGCCTTGGCGCGCGGGGTGACGGCGACCTGGTGGTACACCGCCGGGTCGGTGATGATCTTCCAGGCCGTGACGCTCTTCTTCTGGCTCGTGCCGACGCTCACCGGCGGCGAGGCCCTCGAAGTTGCGGTGTACCTCGCCGCCGCGGCGGTGTCGCTCGCCTCGAGCGTGCCACTGCTCGCGCGGTACGGCCGGCGGCGACGGGAGGATTCCGACGACGAGGAGCGATTCTCTTCCACGGTGCTCTGGTCGCTCGTGGTCGCCGCCGGTGCCGCAGCGGTGGTCGGGGTGATCGCATCGTCGGTGCTCGAAGCCGCGGCGCTCGTCGCGCTGGCGGTGCTGCTGCTGCGCTGGCAGCCCGGTGTGCGTCTGCGTCTGGTGACGGGCGTCACCGTCGTGCTCGTCGCGATCTGGATCATCGAGCCGGTCGCGACGGGTCGGACGCTCACCGGCGAGGTCGTTTTCGTCTACAACCTGTTCTCGGTGCTGCTGCCGCCCACCGCCGTGCTGTGCCTGTGGTGGTGGGACATCGTCCTCGCCCTCGACGAGGCCCGCGCCGCCGAGGGCCGGCTGGCCGCGGCACAGGAACGGCTGCGGCTGGCGGGCGACCTGCACGACCTGCAGGGGCACCACCTGCAGGTGATCGCCCTCCAGCTCGAGCTCGCCGAGCGGATGCTGCCGCGCGACCCTCTCGCCGCCGTGGAGCAGGTGCGGCTCGCCCGCGCGTCGGTCGATGAGGCGCGCAACGGCACGCGAGCCCTCGCCGCGCGGTTCCGCGGCGTTCCGCTGTCGGACGAACTCGCCAACGCCGCCGACCTGCTGCGGGCGGCGGGCCTGAGCGTCACGCTCGACGTCGACCCCCGCGCTGACGCGGCGCCCGCCGACATCCTCGGTCCGGTCGTGCGCGAGAGCACGACGAACATCCTCAAGCACGGCGGCGGCGCGTGGGTGCGGTTGAGCCTCGCGCGCGAGGCGGGAGGGGGCGGCGAGGTGTGGCGGTTCGGCGTCAGCAACGACCTGCCCGCCCCGCCGACACCCGCGCCCGCGACGCCCGCCGGATCGGGGCTCGCGGGTATCGCCGAGCGGGTGGGCTCGGTCGGGGGAGCAGCGCACTGGGAAGCCGCGCACGAACGCTTCGCACTCGAGGTCACGGTGCCCGCGGCATCCGTCGGAGGTGTCGCATGATCCGGATCCTCATCGCCGACGACGAAGACATGATCCGCTCGGCCCTCGCGGCACTGCTGCGACTCGAGGACGATTTCGAGGTCGTCGCCGAGTGCCGCGACGGGGAGGAGGCCGTGGCCGAGGCGGTGCGGCTTCGGCCCACCGTGTGCCTGCTCGACCTGGAGATGCCCGGCCTCGACGGCGTCGACGCCGCCGCGCGCATCCGCCGGCAGGCGGGGTCGCGCTGCGTGGTGGTGACGCGCCACGCGCGGCCCGGGGTGCTGCGCCGGGCCTTGAGCGCCGGGGTCGACGGGTTCCTGCCGAAGTCGCGCCGGGCGCAGGATGTCGCCGCGGTGATCCGCGACGTCGCCGCCGGGCGGCGCTACGTCGACCCCGAGATCGCCGCGGACGCGCTGACCGACGAGCGGAGCCCGTTGACCGATCGTGAACTCGACGTGCTGCGCGCGGGGTCGCGCGGCGAGACGATCGCCGAGATCGCGGCGACGCTGCACCTCTCGCCCGGCACGGTGCGCAACCACGTCTCTGCCGTGCTCGGAAAACTCGGCCTCGCGACCCGGCAGCAGGCGGCGATCCTCGCGCGCGAGCGTGGCTGGATCTGAGGGCGGTCGTGCTCAGTAGCGCTCGAGCGGATCGTGATCGGACATCGCGAAGCAGGCGCTGAAGCCCGAGATCATGAGCTGGGTGTTGTCTTCGAGAGCGGCGATCCCCAGAGTCAGGCCGTCCTCCCGAAACAGGTCGAGGGCGGCAGCACCGCCGCCGAGTGCGCTGGTCCGCTGCGTCCAGCCCGGTCTGTCCGCCCACTCGGCGGCGATGTCGTCGATCAGCGACGCCGTGTCGGTGTCGGGGGAGATGACGACGGCACTCGCTCCCGGCCAGGTGTAGGTCTTCCCGTCGTCGCAGAGGAGCAGCGAGGCGGTCTGGGGTGAGTCGAGGTCGTCGATCACGACGTCGTCGGGAATCGCTGCGCGCAGCTCCGACTGCGCATCCATGTAGTCGGCCTTGGCGTGCTCGAGGGTCAGCGGCCCATCAGCGGGAGACGGGGTGCACGCGGCGAGTGTCACGAGCAGGAGGCCGGCCGCCGTGGCGGCGATCCCTCGCCTCATCCTCACCACCCCCGTTGATGACGATGGTGGATCCGCGCGACGCCCCTCCTCATGCCGACAACGCTACGCCGAGTGCGGGGCGGTCGAGGGAAGGTGCCGCACCTGGGCGAGGGCGAGAGCGGCGCCGCGACGGCGGGCGTACGCCCTCGGGAGGGAGGGCGCGAGGGGCTCGGCGTCGAGACAACCGGGATGAGGCGGTCCGTCGCCGGTAGTAGGGTAGGGGACTGGTCGATATCTCGACATCGAGATTTTCTTGACCCACACATCCCACCGTTCGCCCAGCGAAGGACTCTCTGTGGATCTCTACGAGTACCAGGCCCGCGATCTGTTCGAGAAGTACGAGGTGCCGGTTCTCGCCGGCATCGTCGCCGACACCCCCGAGGAGGCGAAGGCCGCCGCCGAGAAGCTCGGAGGCGTGGTCGTCGTCAAGGCGCAGGTCAAGACCGGAGGCCGCGGCAAGGCCGGCGGCGTCAAGGTCGCCAAGACCCCCGACGAGGCCTACGAGGCCGCGAAGGCCATCCTCGGCCTCGACATCAAGGGCCACGTCGTCAAGCGCGTGATGATCGCCGCCGGCGCCCGCATCGCCCAGGAGTTCTACTTCTCCGTGCTGCTCGACCGCGCCAACCGCTCGTACCTCTCGCTCTGCAGTGTCGAGGGCGGCATGGAGATCGAGCAGCTGGCCGTGGAGAAGCCCGAGGCGCTCGCCCGCGTCGAGGTCGATCCGCTGACCGGCATCGACCACGCCAAGGCCGTCGAGATCGCCCGCGCCGCGAACTTCCCCGACGACCTCGTCGATCAGGTCGCGAACGTCTTCGTCAAGCTCTACGACGTCTACAAGGGCGAGGACGCCACACTCGTCGAGGTCAACCCGCTCGTCCTCACCGAGGAGGGCGACGTCATCGCCCTCGACGGCAAGGTCACGCTCGACGAGAACGCCGAGTTCCGTCACCCCGGCCACGCGCGTCTGGAAGACAAGGACGCCGCCGACCCGCTTGAGGCCAAGGCCAAGGAGAACGACCTCAACTACGTCAAGCTCGACGGCGAGGTCGGTGTCATCGGCAACGGCGCGGGCTTGGTCATGTCGACCCTCGACGTCGTCGCCTACGCCGGTGAGAACCACGGCGGCGTGAAGCCGGCGAACTTCCTCGACATCGGCGGCGGCGCCTCGGCGGAGGTCATGGCCGCGGGCCTGGACGTCATCCTCGGTGACCCCCAGGTCAAGAGCGTGTTCGTGAACGTCTTCGGCGGCATCACCGCCTGCGACGCGGTCGCCAAGGGCATCGTCGGCGCTCTCGCCGAGCTCGGCTCCACCGCCACCAAGCCCCTGGTCGTCCGCATCGACGGCAACCGCGTCGAGGAGGGCCGCCGCATCCTCCAAGAGGCGAACCACCCCCTGGTGACGCTCGCCTCGACCATGGACGAGGGCGCCGACAAGGCCGCCGAACTCGCGAACGCCTGACCCGCAGCATCCGGATAAGGAACAAGAAATGTCGATCTTCCTCACCAAGGACTCCAAGGTCATCGTCCAGGGCATCACCGGCGGCGAAGGCACCAAGCACACCGCACTCATGCTGAAGGCGGGCACCAACGTCGTGGGTGGCGTGAACGCCCGCAAGGCAGGCTCCACTGTTCTGCATAAGGACAAGGACGGCGCCGACGTCGAGCTTCCCGTCTTCGGGTCGGTGGCCGAGGCCATCGAGAAGACCGGTGCCGACGTCTCGATCGCGTTCGTCCCCGCCGCGTTCACCAAGGCCGCCATGATCGAGGCGATCGACGCCGAGATCCCGCTTCTGGTCGTCATCACCGAGGGCGTGCCCGTGGGCGACTCGGCGGAGGCCTGGGCCTACGCCACCTCGAAGGGCAACAAGACCCGCATCATCGGGCCGAACTGCCCCGGGATCATCACCCCCGATGAGGCTCTGGTCGGCATCACCCCGGCCAACATCACCGGCAAAGGCCCGATCGGCCTGGTGTCGAAGTCGGGCACCCTGACCTACCAGATGATGTTCGAACTGCGTGACATCGGCTTCTCCACCGCCATCGGCATCGGCGGCGACCCGATCATCGGCACGACGCACATCGATGCGCTGGCCGCGTTCGAGGCCGACCCCGAGACGAAGGCGATCGTCATGATCGGTGAGATCGGCGGTGACGCCGAGGAGCGCGCGGCCGACTTCATCAAGGCGAACGTCACCAAGCCCGTCGTCGGCTACGTCGCCGGCTTCACCGCGCCCGAGGGCAAGACCATGGGTCATGCCGGCGCGATCGTGTCGGGCTCGGCCGGAACGGCCCAGGCGAAGAAGGAGGCGCTCGAGGCCGCGGGCGTCAAGGTCGGGAAGACCCCGTCTGAGACTGCGGCCCTCATGCGCGAGATCATCGAGGGGCTCTGAGTCCGGTGCCGCTGAAGGGCGAGTACAAGCCCAGCACGTCGCAGTGGGCCCGTGAGCAGGCCGAGCAGTACGAGGCCTCGGGCGGAACCGAAGCCAATCTCCTGCGCGGCGTGCCGATCATCGTGCTGACCACGGTCGGCGCGAAGAGCGGGGGCCTGCGCAAGACGGCGCTCATGCGCGTCGAGCACGAGGGGCGCTACGCGGTCGTCGCGTCGAAGGGCGGCGCCCCCGACGAGCCCGCGTGGGCGGCGAACATGCGCGCGCACGCGCACGTGGAACTGCAGGATGGGGCGGTCAAGCGCGACTACCTGGCGCGCGAGCTGTCGGGCGACGAGTACAGCGAGTGGTGGAACCGCTCGGCCGAGGTGTGGCCGGACTACAACGAGTACCAGAAGAAGACCGACCGCAAGATCGCGCTCTTCGTCCTCGAGCCGTTCGACCCGCCCTCGGAGTAATCCCCGAGAATCCCCGGAGGATGCCGCGCCGCGCCGTGGTCGCGCCGGATCGCCGGTCTACGATCGGGCCGTGAGGTCGGAGATCGCCCTGGTGCTGGCGTGCGTCGGCGCGCTCGGCGCCGCGGCGGGGATCGGTCTCGCAGCCGCGGTCGCCATTCCGCCGAGCCTGGCGAACCTCGGAGCCACGGTGTACGAGACGCCGACCGAGGTCACGATCGCCGACGCCTCGGTGAGTCTCACCGCGCCGGCGGGCTGGGTCGTCCGCCGCCCGCCCTTCGACGACGACGAGCTGAGCCTCACCAGCCCCGACGGGCGACTCGAGATCGCGGTCACCGAGCTGAACGGGGGCTTCGACACCGCGTACGCCGACCTCGTCCGCGGAGGCGACGCGGAGGGCGCCGAGGCCGTGACCGAGACCCTGTCGTCGGGCTCGCGCGCCCGGCACACCGAGGTTCTCGACGAAGACGGCGGCGTCGTCCTGGCGGCCGTCGGAGATGAGCGCGGTCCGGTCAGCGCGGGGATCGTCGCGCGGGTCACCGACGCGAGCATCGGCGACTACCGCTATGCGATCGCCGAGGTGCTCGACACCGTTCGGGTGCCGTCGTGAAAGGGCGCCCGAGGCGGCGTCCGGCGTCGCGGGGCTCGCGGGACCGCCGCATCGTGTTCCCCGTCGTCCTGATCGGCGCACTCGCTCTCGTCGCGTGCGCACCGGCGACGGATGCCGCCTGGCGGCCGACCGCCTTCCCCGCCGCCCGGGTGGCGGTGACGGAATTCCCCGCCGCCATCGATCCCGCAACGGTGCCGGCGCTTCGACCGATCCGCATCCGCAACGACGAGGTGGGGGTCCAGGCCCGGGTGGCGCTCCTGCCCGGCCGCACGCCGCTGAACGACCGTGTCGTCGGCGCGGTGCGCGAGGCGATCGGCGCCCGCGAAGCGGCCACCGGCGTCTCCTACGCACCCCAGGTTCAGGCGCGCGGGGCGGGACTCGGAGAGCGGATGTGCATCACCGGATCGACCCGGCTTCCTGCCGCCGAGCTGCTCGCCGACCCCCGTCTCGGACCGGTCAACGGTTCGGGCACCGCGGTGGCCTGCGACATCGTCGTCGCCGCCGGACCCTACCTCGGGGTGCGGGTGCGGACGGTCTCCGGCGATGCGGCGACGATCGGCGGTGATACCTCGACCACGCTCTACACCGACCTCCGCACCGGCGAGACCCTCTCGGCCGACGCGCTGTGGACCCCCGAGGCGGGGCCCGCGCTGTGGGGAGACATCGTCGAGGCCCTCCGGCGCGACGCGGGCGCGCTGAGCCTCGCTCCGGTCCAACCCCCTGACGAGGCGGGGCTCGCCGTCATCGGCGCGGCGCTCGCCCGTTCCGTCCCCGCCGGGGGCGCCGTCGTCATCGAGGTGCCGGCCGGATTCAGCCCGCCCGAACTGCAGGCACTCGGCATCGCCGCGACGACCGAGCCGATGCCGGTCGCGGTACCGCTGGAGGTCGCGGCGCCGTATCTGACGCCGTTCGGAGCGGGCCTCGTCGGCGCCGTGGCATCCGCTCTTCCCTACGAAGCCCCGGCGAGCATCCCCGCCGGTGCCGACGCGATCGACTGCGAACTCGTTCCCTGCGTGGCGGTGACCTACGACGACGGCCCGTCGGAGTACACCGCCGGCATCCTCGACGAGCTCCGTGCCCGCGGGGCTGCCGCCACGTTCTACGTTCTGGGCGAGAAGGCCCGGGGCTGGGCCGATACGCTGCGCCGCATGCGCGACGAGGGGCACGAGATCGCCAACCACTCGTGGAGTCACCCGAGCCTCCCCTCTCTCACCGATGAGCAGGTCGCCGCACAGCTGCGCGACACGAGCGCTGCCATCCAGAACGTGGTGGGGACGCGTCCGACGAACTTCCGTCCGCCGTACGGCGAGTACAACCAGAACGTCCTGCGGATCGCGGGGCTGCCGGCGATCCTGTGGGATGTCGACACCTTCGACTACCAGCGACCCGAGGTCGACACGCTCATCTCGCGGGCTGTCGACGCCCCCCGTCCGGGCTCCATCGTGCTGATGCACGACATCCACCCCGGCACCGCGGCCGCCGCCGCCGCCACCTACGACGGACTGCTCGACCGCGGCTTCTCGCTGGTGACGGTCACGCAGATCTTCGAAGGCGACGTACCGACGTCCGGGGCATGGACCTCGGGGCGCTGACCCACAGCGCCGGCCTGCTGCCCTTTCGGGAACGTCAGGCGCCCAGGAGGGCCTCGATCGGGCCGCGGGCGAAGTAGACGACGAACCCGGCCGACACGATCCACAGCAGCGGACTGATCTCCCGCGCCTTCCCGGCGAAGACCCGCACGATCACCCACGAGACGAAGCCCGCGCCGATGCCGTTGGCGATCGAGTAGGTCAGGGGCATCACCGTCACGGCGAGGAAGACCGGCAGCAGCACCGAGAAATCGCTGAAGTCGATCGCCCGGATCTGCGACATCATCAGGGCGCCGACGATCACCAGCGCCGCCGCGGCCACCTCGGTGGGCACGATCGACACCAGCGGCGTGAAGAACATGGCGACGAGGAAGAGGCCACCGGTGACGAGGTTGGCCAGGCCCGTGCGGGCTCCCTCGCCGATGCCGGCGCCGGACTCGATGAAGACGGTGTTGGACGACCCGGAGGTGTACCCGCCCGCGACCGCGCCGACACCCTCGACGATCAGCGCGGAGCGCAGGCGCGGGAAGTTCCCCTGCGCGTCGGACAGGCCGGCCTCCTTCGCCAGGCCCGTGAGGGTACCCATGGCGTCGAAGAAGTTCGTGAAGACCAGCGTGAAGACGAGCATGAGGGCGGCGAGGATGCCGATGCGGGCGAACGCGCCGAAGAGATCGACCTGTCCGACCAGCGCGAGGTCGGGCAGGCTCACCCACTGTGCGGGGAGCTCGGGCACCGACAGCCCCCAGCCGCCCGGAGTGTCGACGGCCGAGCCGAGGTTCCACACCGCCTCGACGATCACCGCCAGCACGGTGCCGCTGACCAGTCCGATGAGGATGCCGCCCCGCACCCGTCGTGCCATGAGGATGCCGGTGAGCAGCAGCGTGAAGACGAACACCAGCGTCGGGATCGTCCCGATCGAGCCTTCCACTCCGAGCCCGACCGGGGGTGAGCCGACACCGGTCGCGGTGACGAACCCGGCGTTGACGAACCCGATGAAGGCGATGAAGAGACCGATGCCGACCGTGATGGCGAGCTTCAGCTGCAGGGGCACGGCGTCGAAGATCATGCGGCGCAGGCCCGTCGCGGCCAGGAGCACGATGATGAGACCGTTGATGATCACCAGGCCCATCGCCTCGGGCCAGGTCACCTCACCCACGACCGAGACGGCGAGGAACGAGTTGATGCCGAGGCCCGCGGCGAACCCGAACGGCAGTCGGGCGACGAGGCCGAACAGGATCGTCATCACGCCCGCCGTCAGTCCCGTCACCGCCGAGAGCTGAGCGAAGTCCAGGCTGTTGCCGTCGACGTCGACACCGCTGGAGAGGATGATCGGGTTCAGGATGACGATGTACGCCATCGTCACGAACGTGACCACCCCGCCACGGACCTCGGCGGCGACCGACGAGCCTCGCTTGGTGATCTCGAAGAACCGGTCGAGCCGGTTCTTCGAGGTGCCGTCGTCGTGCCGGTTCGATGTCGCGGCGCCGATCGTCGGCGCGTCAGATGTGTTGCTCACTGAGACCTCCCCCTCGACGTTAGCGGGTTCCGGCGGCACCGATCGGTAGGGTCGTTGAGGCATGCAACGCTTCGTGGTCGCTCTTCTCGCCGCCGTCGACGCCGCAATCGCGGCGGCGATCGGCCTTGCGCTGATCCTCGCGCCGGCGACGCTGCTGTGGGTGTTCGGGTTCGGCACCGCCGCCGACTGGTCGGCGCTGTGGGCGGCGACCGCCTCGGTGTGGCAGCTCGGCCATCTCGTGCCGCTGGACATCACGCTTCCGCCGATCTACCTCACCGCCGCCGGCATCGACGAGGCCGCCGCATCGTTCTCGCTCTCGCTCGCACCGCTCGCACTGACGGCCCTGACCGCGGGCCTCGCCGCGCGGACGGGCGTGCGGGCTTCACGGTCGGAGGCGTGGGAGAGCGGGCTCATCGGCGGGATCGGCGTCTTCACGGCGCTCGCCGCGGGCATCGCGGTCACCGGTGCCAACCCGCTCGCCGCCACACCGCTCGGGGTCGTGATCGCCCTTCCGGCCCTCGTCTTCGCGATTCCGGCGACCCTCGCCGCGCTCATCACCGAGTGGCGGGAGGCCGACGTCGGACTCATCGCCCGCGGCCGCGACGCCCTCGAGATCCGGATCGGCGAGGCGGGTCTCGCGGCGGTGTCGGAGACCACGCGCGGCGTCGGGATCGTCGTCACCGGGTTCGTCGGGGCGGGTGCTGCCCTCCTCACCGTGGCGCTCGTCGCCCGCGGCCCGCAGGTGGTCGCCCTCTCGCAGGCCGGCAACGCCGACGTGCTCGGCGCGAGCGTCATCGCGCTCGGCCAGCTCGCGTATCTGCCGACCCTGATCATCTGGGCGTCGTCCTTCATCGCCGGGCCCGGCTTCGCCGTCGGCGCGGCGACCACGGTCGCCCCCGCCGGCACTCAGGTGGGGGTTCTGCCGCCGGTGCCGCTCCTGGGCGTCATCCCCGAATCGACCACCTCGTGGCTTCTCCTCCTCGCGCTCGTACCGGTCGCGCTCGGAGCGCTCGCGGGATGGATGGTGCGTTCGCGCCTGGTCGCCGACCACCCGCGTGCGATCGCCGACGGGTGGGGCCTGCGGGCGACGATCGCCGGCGCGATCGCCGTGCTGTCGGGGGGCGCCGCGGCGCTCCTCGCGCAGCTCGCCGGTGGCGCGATCGGGCCGGGGGCGCTCGCACAGGTGGGACCGGCGCCCGGCGCAGTCGGTCTGGCCGTCGGCGTCGAGGTGCTCGTCGGGGCCGCGATCCTGCTCGCGCTGCCGTCCGGTCGGGGGAGCGGCGACGATGATGCCGAGGGGTGGCGGGTGGGGGAGCCGGACCCGACGGTTGAATCCGAGACTCCGCCGGCGGACACCGCGTCGGATACGGCTCCCGTGGCCGGCGCAGCGGACGACGAGCCCGCCGGGAACCCCGACCAGACCGACACCCAGCCGCTCTTCCCGCACCCCCGGCGCGGCGGAGGCTCGCCGCTAGACTAGGCCGGTGCTCACCGTCGCGGTCCTCATCTCGGGCGCGGGGTCCAATCTCCGGGCGCTCCTCGAGGCCGCGGCTGAATCCGACTATCCGGCGCGCATCATCGCCGTCGGCGCCGACCGCGAGGCCGACGGATTCGCCCACGCCGAGACCTTCGGCGTGCCGACCCTCCTCGTGCCGTGGCGCGGTGCCGCCGAGCGTGAGGCGTGGGGGGTCGAGCTCGACGCGCAGCTGCGCGTCTGGAACCCCGACCTCATCGTGTTGAGCGGGCTCATGCGCCTCCTCCCCGCCGCCTTCGTCGAGTCGTGGAGCCCGCGCATCATCAACACCCATCCCGCGTATCTCCCCGAGTTCCCGGGAGCGCACGCGGTGCGCGATGCCCTCGCGGCCGGCGCGACCGAGACCGGGGCCAGCGTCATCCTCGTCGACACCGGCGTCGACACCGGTCCGATCCTCGCTCAAGAGCGTGTGCCGATCCTTCCCGATGACGACGAGCACCGCCTGCACGAACGCATCAAGCCCGTCGAGCGACGCCTCATGATCGACGTGGTCCGCCGGATCGCGACCGGGGAGCTCGACCTCGCTCGCGCCGCGGTTCCCGGCACGCCCGCGTCACCGACATCCGCTCCCGCCTGACCCCTCGCCCCGACACCCCGCTCGCCTCGAGAAGGAGACCCATGGCCGGCCCGAGTCACGACCCGTCCCTGTACCGCGACCGCGATGTCGTGCCGATCCGCCGCGCACTGGTGTCGGTCAGCGACAAGACCGATCTGCTGCCGCTCGCCGAGGCCCTCGCCTCGTCCGGTGTCGAGATCGTCTCCACCGGATCGACGGCGGCGACGATCCGCGACGCCGGCTTCCCGGTGACCGACGTCTCGTCCGTGACCGGCTTCCCCGAGTCGCTCGACGGGCGTGTGAAGACCCTGCATCCCGCAGTGCACGCGGGACTCCTCGCCGATCTGCGGCTGGAAGACCACGAGCGTCAGCTCGCCGAACTGGGCATCGGCGCGTTCGAGCTCGTCGTGGTGAACCTCTACCCGTTCGTCCAGACCGTCGCCTCCGGCGCCGAGGGTGACACGGTCGTCGAGCAGATCGACATCGGCGGTCCCGCGATGGTGCGCGCGTCGGCGAAGAACCACGCCAATGTCGCGATCGTCGTGTCACCCGAGTCGTATCCCGCCATCATCGAGGCTGTGCGCGGCGGCGGCACCACCCTGACCCAGCGGCGCGAGCTCGCCGCCCGCGCGTTCGCGCACACCGCCTCGTACGACACCGCCGTGGCCGCCTGGTTCGCCGAGGGGACGCTCGCCGAGGAAGACCTCCCGGCGCACCTGACGATCAAGGCCGAGCGGCTGGCGACCCTCCGCTACGGCGAGAACGCGCACCAGCGCGCGGCGATCTACACCCGTGTCGGCGGACACGGCATCGCCCAGGCCACCCAGCTGCAGGGCAAGGAGATGTCGTACAACAACTACGTCGATGCCGATGCGGCGCTGCGCGCGGCGTTCGACATGGTCAAGCCCGCGGTGGCGATCATCAAGCACGCCAACCCGTGCGGCATCGCCGTCACGGCGCCGAACGCCCTCGATCCGATCGCCTCCGCGCACCTGCGCGCACACGAGTGCGACCCGGTATCGGCCTTCGGCGGCGTCATCGCGGCGAACCGGACCGTCACGCTGAAGATGGCCGAGAACCTGCGCGACATCTTCACCGAGGTCATCGTCGCGCCCGACTTCGAGCCGGCGGCGCTGGAGGTGTTCCGGCTGAAGAAGAACCTGCGCATCCTGCAGCTGCCCGCCGACTGGCGGCAGGAGCGGATGGACGTGCGTCTCGTCTCGGGCGGCCTGCTGCTGCAGGACGCCGACCGGTTCCCCGACGACATCGAGTCGGTCGCGAAGGACTGGCAGCTGGTGTCGGGCGACAGGCCCGCGGAAGAGGAGATGACGAATCTCATCTTCGCCTGGAAGGCCTGCCGCGCGGTGAAGTCGAACGCCATCGTGCTGGCGAAGAACTCCGCCACGGTCGGCATCGGGATGGGACAGGTCAACCGGGTCGACTCCTGCCGTCTCGCCGTCGAGCGGGCGGGGGACCGTGTGAGCGGTTCGGTCGCGGCATCCGATGCCTTCTTCCCCTTCGCCGACGGGCCGCGCGTGCTCATCGACGCCGGCGTCTCGGCGATCGTGCAGCCGGGCGGATCGGTGCGCGACGACGAGGTCATCGCCGCTGCGCGCGACGCCGGAGTGACGATGTTCTTCACCGGGGAGCGCCACTTCTTCCACTGAGCGCGCACGGCGCTCGGCGTTGCATCCTCGCCCCGGGGCGAGTCGCGCGCGGGGAGCGGGTGGGCGAGGGGCGGCGCGGAGTGACGGTGCCGCGAGCTCAGACCGCCGTCGGGCGGCCGTACTCCTCGAGGAAGCGGAGCCACACCTCGCTCACCGTCGGATACGACGGCACCGCATGCCACAGCCGCGAGAGCGGCACCTCGCCGACGACGGCGATGGTGGCGGAGTGGAGCAGCTCGGCGACATCGGGCCCCACGAAGGTGCCGCCCACGAGCACCTCGCGCTCGGTGTCGATGATCGCGCGCGCGCGACCGACGTAGTCGTCCGACACCGTCGATGCCCCCGCGACCCACGACAGGTCGTAGTCGATCACCCGCACCGGCAGGCCCGCCTTCTCGGCAGCGGCGGCGGTGAGTCCGACCGACGCGACCTCGGGGTCGGTGAAGGTCACCTGCGGCACCGCGGCGTGGTCGGCGGTCGCGACGTGCGCGCCCCAGGGGGCGTCGTCGACCGGCGCGCCCGTCGCGCGTGCGGCGATCACGTCGCCGGCGGCACGGGCCTGGTACTTGCCCTGGTGGGTGAGGAGGGCGCGGTGGTTGACGTCGCCGACGGCGTAGAGCCAGTCGGTGCCGCGCACGAGCATCGTGTCGTCGACGTCGAGCCAGGTCCCCGACTCCAGGCCGATGCTCTCCAGACCCAGGTCGGTCGTGCGCGGCACGCGGCCGGTGGCGACGAGCACGCGCTCGGCCGCGACCTCCGAGCCATCGGACAGCTCGAGCACAGCGAGCCCGTCGTCGGCGGCGCGGGCGCGGGTGACGTCGACGTTCGTCCGCACGTCGACCCCGAGCCCGCGAAGCGACTCCTCGACCATCTCTCCCGCGAACGGCTCGGTGCCCCCGAGCAGCCCCGAGCGGGCCACCAGCGTCACCTCGGTGCCGAAGCCGGCGTATGCGGTCGCCATCTCGGCGCCCACGACCCCGCCGCCGAGGACCGTCAGGGATGCGGGAGGATTCTGCACCGCGGTCGCATCGCGACTCGTCCACGGCTCGATGTCGCGCAGCCCCGGGATATCGGGAAGAAGCGCCGCCGAGCCGGTGCAGAAGGCCACCGCGTGTCGGGCGACGAGGATCGTGTCGATGCCCTCGTCATCGGTCACGATGACCCGCTTCTCACCGTCCAGACGCGCGTGGCCGCGGACGAGGTCGATCTTCGCCTTCTGGAGCCACTGCACCTGCGAGTCGTCGTTCCATTCGTGGGTGATGCCGTCGCGGCGACGCAGCACCGCCGAGACGTCGAGGTCTCCCGTCACCGCCTGCTTCGCGCCATCCACCGCCTGCGCCGCGCGCAGTGCCGCGGCGCTTCGCAGCAGCGCCTTCGACGGCATGCACGCCCAGTACGAGCACTCGCCGCCGACGAGCTCGGCTTCGACGATGACGGTCTTCATTCCCCCTTGAACCGCTCGGTCGGCCACGTTCTCGCCGACCGCTCCGGCGCCGACGACGACGACGTCGTACTCACGGATGATGTCCATGGACCCGACCCTAACGCCGCGCACCCGCGCGCGGGCGAGGTTGCGGGTCCTTCCCTCGAGCCACGCACGTCGGAGATTCGCGCGTAGTGCGGAGCTTCCAGCGCGTTCACGCCGAAGATGACCGCATTCTCCGAAGTTCGGGCGAGGAGAGCGGCCATGCGCTGAGGAGGGGCGCTGGGCGGAGGGGAGCCGCGCCGAGGGGTTGCGCACAACGCTAAACCGCTTTAGGGTAGCTCTTAACCGGTTTAGGACACCGGCTGACGACACGAAGAGGTGACGGATGACGCAGCACGGCCGCCCCACCATCGCCGACGTCGCACGCCGTGCGGGGGTCAGCAAGGGCCTCGTCTCGTTCGCCCTCAACGACCGTGCCGGGGTCGCCCCCGACACGCGTGAGCGCATCCTCTCCGCTGCCGCCGAGCTCGGCTGGAGCCCGAACCTCCGCGCCCGCTCCCTCAGCGTCGGCCGCGCTTTCGCGTGCGGCCTGGTGATCGGGCGCAGCCCCGACGTCATCGCCGCAGACCCGTTCTTCCCGTCGTTCATCGCCGGTGTCGAGGACGAGTTCTCGGTGTCGGGCCAGGTGCTGGTGCTCGCCGCGGCGACCCCCGGTCGACAGGAGGCCGAGACGTACCGGGGCCTTGCTGCCGACCGACGCGTGGACGGCGTCATCCTCTCTGACCTCCGCGCCGGTGACGAGCGCATCGCGCTCATCGGCGAGTTGGGTCTTGCCGCCGTGACCCTCGGGGTCCCCGACGTGGCGAGCCCCTTCACCTCGATCTCGGTCGACGACGGCGCGGGCATCCGCCTGGCCGTCGACCACCTCGCCGACCTGGGGCACACCGACATCGCCCATGCGGCCGGTCCCTTCTCGATGCTGCACGGACGGCACCGTGCGGCGGCGTTCGAAGAGGCGGCGGCGGCCCGCGGCATCCGGTCCCGCATCGTCGAGACCGACTTCAGCGCGGCAGACGGCGCTCGCGTCACGGAAGAGCTGCTGGATGCCGCGGCGCCGCCGACCGCGATCGTGTACTCCAACGACAACATGGCCATCGCCGGTCTCGGGGTCGCCCAGCGGCGCGGCCTCGACGTCCCGCGCGACCTGTCGATCACCGGCTTCGACGACACCGAGATCGGTCGTCACGTCCACCCCGCCATCACGAGCGTCTCCACCGACGCCCGCGGCTGGGGCGCGGCGGCGGCGCGGGCGCTGCTCGAAGCCATCGCCGGTGCCGAAGCCGGCGCGATCGACCTCCCCGACCCCCGGCTCGTCGTGCGCGCCTCCACCGGCGCGCCGCGCGGCTGACACCACCCGCGGGCTCCGCCCGCACGCACAAGGAGATGAACATGCGACGACGCATCATTCCCGTGGCGGGAGCCGCCGCGGCCATCCTCGCCCTGAGCGCCTGCAGCGGCGGCAGCGGCGGCGGCGGAGCCGGCGGCATGGACAGCCGCGGCGACATCACGATCTGGTACTCCAACAACGAGGCCGAGATCGCCTGGGCCGAGCAGATGGTCGAGGCATGGAACGCCGAGAACGCCGACGAGCAGATCACCGCTCAGGAGATCCCCGCCGGCTCCTCCAGCGAAGAGGTCATCAGCGCGGCCATCACCGCCGGAAACGCCCCCTGCCTGATCTTCAACACCTCGCCCGCGGCCGTGCCGGAGTTCCAGCGCCAGGGAGGGCTGGTCGATCTCACCGAGTTCGAAGACGGCGAGGAGTACATCACCGAGCGCTCGGGCGACCTCGCCGAGCAGTACCGCTCGGAGGACGGCGGCTTCTACCAGATGCCGTGGAAGAGCAACCCCGTGCTGATCTTCTACAACAAGGCGCTCTTCGCCGAAGCCGGGCTCGACCCTGAGAACCCGTCGCTGTCGACCTACGACGAGTTCCTCGAGACGTCTCGCACCCTCAGCGAGGCGGGCGTGGCCGAGTACGCCATCAACCCCGCACCGACGAGCGAGTTCTTCCAGTCGTGGTTCGACTTCTACCCCCTCTATGCCGCGGAGACCGGCGGCACCCAGCTGGTCGAGGACGGCGCCGCGACCTTCGACAGCCCCGAGGGCGAAGCGGTCGCCGACTTCTGGCGCACCCTCTACGCCGAGGGCCTGGCCGGCCAGGAGCAGTACCAGGGCGACGCGTTCGCAGACGGCTACGCCGCCATGGCCATCGTCGGCCCGTGGGCCATCTCGGTCTACGGCGACACCGTGGAGTGGGGCTCGGTTCCGGTCCCGACCTCCGGCGGCACCGCGCCCGAGGAGACCTGGACCTTCAGCGACGCCAAGAACGTCGGCCTCTTCACCGCATGCGAGAACAAGGGCACGGCGTGGGACGTGCTGAAGTTCGCCACCAGCGAGGAGCAGGACGGACTGTGGCTCGAGGCCACGGGCCAGATGCCGCTGCGTCAGGATCTCACCGGCACCTACCCCGACTACTTCGCCGCGAACCCCGCCTACGAGCAGTTCGGCGATCAGGCCTCGCGCACCGTCGAGGTGCCCAACGTGCCGAACTCGGTCGAGATCTGGCAGACGTTCCGCGACGGATACTCCGAGGCGGTGGTCTTCGGCGAGGGCGAGATCCCCACGTTCCTCTCCGACACCGCGACCGAGGTCGACGACCTGGCGGCGGGAGACTGAGATGACCGTCTCCACCGGCACTCCCGGTCAGGGCGCCGACGCGCGCCCCGACCGGGAGGCGCCCGGACGGGACGGCGCAGAAGGGCCCGATCGACCGAAGGGGATGCTGCGCCGCATCCTGGGTTCGCATCCGCTGGGCCTCGTCTTCGCCGCGCCGTATCTGATCTTCATCGGCGTCGTCTTCGCGTACCCGATCGTGTTCGCGGTGTGGATGTCGTTCCACGATTACTTCTTCGCCGCGCCCGGGGCGGTCGTGGACCGCCCGTTCGTCGGGTTCGACAACTACGTCACGGTGCTGAGCGACCCCGACGTCTGGCGCTCGTTCGGCAACGTGGGGATCTTCCTCGTCATCAACGTGCCGCTGACGGTGGCGCTGTCGATGCTGCTCGCCACGGCGCTGGATCGCGTCGCGCGCGCGAAGACCTTCTTCCGCGTCGCCTACTACGTCCCCTACGTCACCGCGTCGGTGGCCGTGGTCGCGGTGTGGCTGTTCCTCTTCTCGGGCAACGGACTGGTCAACAACATCCTCGGTCCGCTCGCACCCGACCCGTCCTGGCTGATCAACTCCGCGCTGGCGATGCCGACGATCGCCCTGTTCGTCACGTGGAAGGGGCTCGGGTTCTACATCCTGCTCTACCTCGCGGCGCTGCAGAACGTGCCCCGCGAGCTCTACGAGTCGGTGTCGATGGACGGCGGTGGCCGCATCCGGCAGTTCTTCTCCGTCACGGTGCCGAGCGTGCGCCCCGCCACACTCCTCGTCGTGCTGCTGGCGACCATCACCGGGGCGAACCTCTTCACCGAGCCGTACCTGCTCACCGGCGGGGGCGGACCCAACGGCGCGTCCACCTCCCCGGTGCTCCTGATCTATCAGCGCGGCATCGAGCAGGGGAACCCCGACATCGCCGCGGCGATCGGGGTCATCCTCATCATCTTCGTGCTGATCATCGCGGCGCTCCAGCGTCGCTTGGTAGGAGGGGAGGACCGATGAAACGCGCACTCGGCAGTTCCGCCGCGATGTACGTCGTGCTGAGCCTGGGCGCTCTGGCCTTCCTCTTCCCCTTCTACTACATGGTGATCGGGTCGCTGCAGACGACGGTCGACCCGTCGCCGAGCGGGGCGTTCCCCGACCCCGGCAACCTGACGCTCGACAACTACGGCGCCATCAACGCGCGGATCGACCTGCTGCAGGGCCTGGCCAACTCGGGCATCTTCACCGGCGGCGTGATCCTCGGCACCGTGGTGTTCGGCGTGCTCGCCGGGTACGCCCTGGCGGTGCTGCACTGGCGGGGGAGGAGCGCCACCTTCTCGCTGGTGCTGCTGGTGCAGGTGATCCCATTCCAGCTGCTGATGATCCCGCTCTACGTGATGATCGCGCGGGATTACGGGCTCGCCGACTCCTACGCCGGCATGATCCTGCCGTTCTTCATCAACTCCACCGCCGTCATCATCTTCCGTCAGTACTTCCTGCAGCTTCCCAAAGAGCTCTTCGACGCCGCCCGCATCGACGGCGCCGGCGAGCTGCGGCTGCTGTGGAACGTCGCGCTGCCGCTCGTGCGCCCGGCGCTCCTGACGGTGGTGCTGCTGACCTTCATCGGCCCGTGGAACGAGTTCCTCTGGCCCTTCCTCATCACCAAGGAGGCCTCCATGCAACCCCTCGCGGTGTCGCTGGCGAACTTCCTGTCGAACATCGCCGCGTCCACCGCCAACCCGTTCGGCGCGACCCTCGCGGGCGCCGTCGTCCTGGCCGCGCCCGCCGTCGCGCTGTTCCTCGTCTTCCAGCGCTACTTCACCAGCAACGACCTCGGATCCGGAGTGAAAGGATGACCATGACATCCCCCCTGACCACCGTTCCCTATCGGATGACCCGCGTCGGCGTCGTGATGACACCGACCCCCGGCGACCCGCAGGAGGCCGAGGGGGTGCTGAACCCCGCCTCGGGTCGCAGGCCGGACGGCACCCTCTACCTCCTGCCCCGGCTCGTCGCCGAGGGCAACGTCTCACGGGTCGGCCTCGCCCGCGTCGTGCTCGACGACGGCGTGCCGGCGGGAGTCGAGCGCGAGGGTGTCGTGCTCGAGCCCGACCGCGGGTGGGAGCGGGGAGCCGACAACGCCGGCGTCGAAGACCCCCGGGTCACCTGGATCGAGACCCTCGGGCTGCACGTGATGACCTATGTCGCCTACGGTCCGCTCGGGCCCCGGACCGCGCTCGCGGTCTCGCCCGACCTCCGTCAGTGGCGCCGCCTGGGTCCCGCGCTGTTCCGGTACGACGACGCGCTCGACATGGACCTGAACCTGTTCCACAACAAAGACACCGTGTTCTTCCCCGAGCCGGTGTCCGCACCCGACGGCACGCTCAGTCTCGCGGTGCTGCACCGTCCCATGTGGGATCTCGGTGAGACCAGGCCCGGCCAGGGTGTGCGGGTGCCCGCCGGTGTCACCGACGAGCGCCAGTCGATCTGGATCAGCTACGTCCCCCTCGATGCGGTGCGCGAAGACATCGCCAACCTCGTGCTGTGGGAGCAGCACCGCTTCGTCGCGGGGCCGGAGTTCCCCTTCGAAGAGGTCAAGATCGGCGGCGGCCCGCCGCCGCTTCGCGTGCCCGAGGGGTGGCTGGTGCTCCACCACGGGGTGACGGGCGTCATCGACAACGCTTTCTCGCAGCAGCAGAAGGTCAACTACGCCGCCGGGGCGCTGCTGCTCGACGCCGACGACCCGAGCCGGGTGATCGCGCGCACCCCCGAACCGCTCCTGCGGCCCGAGACCGACGACGAGCGCAGCGGCATCGTGCCGAACGTCGTCTTCCCGACCGCGATAGAGGAGATCGACGGACGCCATTTCGTCTTCTACGGCATGGCCGACTCCAAGATCGGCGTCGCGCTTCTGGAGCGCACCGACGCCCCGATCGAGGGGGCATGACCGTCCGAGCATGGCCGACTGAAAAGGAGAAGCACATGAACATGCACGCACGACGAGGTGCGCGCTGGGCCGTCACCGGCGCCGCCGTTCTCGCCCTCACCGTGGGGCTCGTGAGCCCTGCGGCGGCGACGGCGACGGCGACGCCGCCGGCGACGGCTGCGGTGGCGACATCCGTCCCGTCCGCTCCGCTGACGAACCTCGCGCACCTGGACTTCCTGCTCGACCAGGCGACCCCGCCCGCAGACGTCGAAGGGCACACCACCTACCGCCTGGCCGAGGAACCCACCCTGACCTTCCCCTGGACCTACGCCGACGCCCGTGACGGCGGCACGTTCGAGCGGGTCGGCGGCGGGCCCCTCGATCCTGCGACCGGATACTGGGGTCAGGGGGCGTACAACGCCGACGACATCTCCCGCGCCGCGGTGGTGTACCTCCGGCACTTCGAGCAGACGGGCGACGAGGCGAGCGCCGACAAGGCGTACGAACTCCTGCGCGGGCTCACCTACATGCAGACCGTGACCGGCCCGAACGCCGGCAACGTCGTGCTGTGGATGCAGCCCGACGGCACCCTGAACCCCTCGGCCGAGCCGATCGAGCTGCCCGACCCGTCGGACTCGGGCGCCAGCTACTGGCTCGCCCGCACGATCTGGGCGCTCGGCGAGGGCTACGCCGCCTTCGCCGACGTCGACCCCGCGTTCGCGGCATTCCTCGACGAGCGGCTCGACCTCGCTCTGCAGGCCCTCGACCGGCAGGTGCTCTCGCGTTACGGCGAGTGGACCGAATCCGACGGACTGCGCGTTCCGGCGTGGCTGATCGTCGACGGAGCGGATGCCTCGGCTGAGGCCGTGATCGGACTGGCGGCGCGGGTGGCCGCCGGACCCGACGCGCCCGCGGCGCGCGACGCGCTGGCCAAGCTCGCCGACGGTATCGCGGCGATGTCGGCCGGTGACGAGAAATCGTGGCCCTACGGCGCGGTGCTCCCGTGGGCGCAGTCGCGGAGCATGTGGCACGCGTGGGCGTCGCAGATGCCGGCGGCTCTCGCCGTGGCATCCGATGTCCTCGACGACCCGTCGCTGCTCGAACCCGCCGTGGCCGACACCGCCGTCTTCACCCCGACGCTGCTGACCGCCGGCGGGGCGGACAACGGCTGGTTCCCCAGCCCCACCGACCGGGTGCAGATCGCGTACGGTGTCGACTCCCGGGTGCAGTCGCTGCTGTCGGTGGCGGATGCCACGGGCTCGGCCGGTCTCGAGGGTCTCGCGGGTCTGCAGGCGGCCTGGTACTTCGGTGCGAACCGGGCGGGGGAGCCGATGTACGACGCCGCGACCGGTGTCACCTACGACGGGCTCCAGCCCGACGGCTCCATCAACCGCAACAGCGGTGCAGAAAGTGCCATCCACGGCCTGCTGACGATGCTCGCCCTCGATGCGCACCCGGCGGTCGCGGCGCGCGCCACGGCGCTGACGACCGTCGCCGCGCAGGACGGACTGCGTGTCGTCGAGGCCGAGACCGCCGTGACCACCGACGGCACCGTCACCACCCCTGAGTCGTGGACGGGCGAGTCGAGCTGGTCGGGTGACGCCCTGTCGCTCGCCCCGGGGGAGGAGGCGACCTGGGATGTCGGTCCGGCAGACACGCGGCGCTGGCTCGAGCCGGTCGTCTGGTCCGACCCCGGCGAGACGTCGAGGTCGACCTGGCGGTCGGGCGGGCAGCTCACGGTGACAGGACCCGCGCAGGGCATCTCGCCCACACCGGGCGTGCTGCTGCCGTATGCGTTGACCGCCCCGCTGTCGGCGAACCGCGACGAGGTCAGCGTGAAAGCCCTCAGCGGTGAGCTGATGCTCGACGCGATCCTCGTGCGCCCGTGGCTATCGCGACTCGTCCTCGAGGGAGACGGGGCGCGCACCGAGCTCGTGCAGTCCACCGCGACCGGCGCGCAGCGTGCATCCCTCGGCGCCGTCGGGGTCGAGTCGACGATCCGCGTCTTCGACGAGACCGGAGAGCTCGTGCGCACGACGTCGGTGACGGGCGAGACGAGCGTGGTCGTCCCGCGCGGGGGGTTCGCGCTCGCCGAGGGCTGAGTCCCGAAGACACACGGGGGTGGGTGCCTGGGCGCCCACCCCCGTGTCCGATTTCCGCCGGAATGTGTCCCCCGATCGTGACAGGCTGGGGTCATGACGACTCCCGAGACGGCGCCTCCGCCGGTGCAGGGCACGCCCCGCGAGATGGGCTTCGCCGAACGCTACCGGGTCATCCGGTCGCGCGACCGGCGCTTCGACGGGCAGTTCGTCACCGCGGTGCGCTCGACGGGCATCTACTGCCGGCCCAGCTGCCCCGCCCGCACGCCCAAAGAGCAGAACGTCACCTTCTTCGCCACCTCGGCTGCCGCACACGAAGCCGGCTATCGCGCGTGCAAGCGCTGCCTGCCCGAAGCGGCGCCCGGCTCGCCCGCCTGGGACGTCCGCGGCGACCTCGCGGCCCGCGCCATGCGGCTCATCATCGACGGCGTCGTCGACCGCGAGGGAGTACCCGGCCTCGCCCGGCGACTCGGCTATTCGGCGCGCCACCTCACCCGTCTGCTCACCGCCGAACTCGGTGCCGGCCCCCTCGCCCTCGCCCGCGCGCAACGCGCCCACACCGCCCGCACCCTGCTCGTCGGCACCGACCTGTCGTCGGCGGATGTCGCGTTCGCGGCGGGATTCTCCAGCGTCCGCCAGTTCACCGACACGATCGGCGAGGTGTTCGGGATGCCGCCGCGCGACCTCCGCGCCCGGCGCCAGGGCTCCCCGGGGTCGGCCGTCGTCCCCGGGACGAGCGACCTCGCCCCCGGAACGATCGATCTCGCTCTCCCGCTTCGCGGACCCATCGACACCGCGGGACTGTTCGGCTGGATGCGCGCGCACGCCGTTCCGGGTGTGGAGCGCGGTGACGCGACATCCTTCGCCCGGGTCGTGCGCCTGCCGTCCGGACCCGCCTGGTTCGAGGTGCGCGAGGAGGCCGGCAGGCTGCGCCTGCGCGCCCGACCGTCGTCGCTGCACGACCTCAGCACCCTCATCGCCCGGGTGCGGCGGCTGTTCGACCTCGACGCCGACCCGCTGGCCGTCGACGAGGCGCTGTCGATCCACCCCGAGCTCAGGGCCGCGGTCGCGGACATCCCGGGTGTGCGGGTCCCGGGCGCGATCGACGCCGACGAGATGCTGCTGCGCGCGATGATCGGGCAGCAGATCAGCGTCGCCGCCGCGCGCACGATGCAGGGGAGGCTCGTCGCGGCCCTCGGCGCCGAGGTCGACACTCCCGAGGGATCGATGACGCTCTTCCCCGATCCGGCGGTGATCGCCGACCGCGGCCACGAGGTGCTGCGGGGCCCGGCGGCGCGCGTGCGTGCGGTGATCGCCGCCGCCGCGGCGCTCGCCGACGGCTCGCTGACGCTCGGGCCGGGCGACGACCGGGCCGAGCAGCGCCTGCGGCTCCTCGCCCTCCCGGGGGTCGGACCGTGGACGGCCGACTACGTCCGCATGCGCGTGCTGGGTGACCCCGACGTGCTGCTGCCGGGCGACGTCGCCGCCCGCACCGGGGCGGCAGCCCTCGGCCTCCCCGCCGACCCGCGCAGCTTCACCGCGTGGGCCGAGCGCACCGCGCCCTGGCGCAGCTACGCGATGGCCCACTTCTGGTACGCGGCACCCGTGACGCGCGCCTGGCGCGCCGACGCGGGCACCAGGGAGATCCCCGCCAGCACGGGCACCCGCAGGGCCGACCCCGTGCCCGGTGCCTCACCCGCCCCACCCGTTACCCTGCGCCCCACCGATCCTGCACCCGTCACCGCACCGACCCGCCGGAGGACCGCCTCATGAGCACCGCGATCATCCAGACCCTCGACACACCCGACGGACCCTTCACGATCCTCGAGAGCGAGGGTCACGTCGAGGCCTCGGGGTGGACCGCCGACCACGCCGCACTCCTCGCCCGCCTCGCCCCGGCTCACCGTCCCGACGCGGTCGCCGAGGGCGACACCGCGGCGGCCGTCGCCGTCACCGCCTACTACGCCGGCGACGTCGACGCGATCGACGCCGTCCCGGTCCGCCAGCACGGCACGGCCCTGCAGCGAGCCGGGTGGGAGGCGCTTCGCGGCATCTCACCGGGGCAGCCGCTCACCTACACGGCGTTCGCCGCCCGGCTCGGCAACCCCCGCGCCGTCCGCGTCGCGGCCTCGATCTGCGCGCGCAACGCGCCGGCGCTCTTCGTCCCCTGCCACCGCGTGCTCCGCTCCGACGGCACCCTCGGGGGGTTCGCGTGGGGACTCGACGTCAAGCGTTCGCTCCTCGATCGCGAGAGCCGGTTCGCCCTGGCGCGAACTGCCTCTTGATCACAGCCTCCTCCCAGGTTTAGTCTGGAGGGCTGTCGCGACCGCGGCGGCTTCGGATCACCCCACACCCTGGAGGATGCCATGTATCAGGTCGACCACGTCGCGAAGATCGCCGCCGTCCTCCCCGCGGCGCGGTAGCTCGCAGCTTTCGGGTTCTCTTCCGGCATAACCGCCGCGCTCCGAGCGTTTCGCTCGAGCAGCGCTTCTTTCCGCGTCTCGCCACGAGTGAGCGCTTCTCCGCCACGTCCCACCAAGGATCATGACCTCCTCCGCTCCGCCCGCGTCATCCGCGAAAGCCCACCTGTCCACCGCCCGCGCACTCGCGCGGCTGCTGCCGTTCGTCCGCCCGGTGCTCCCGCGCCTCGCCCTCGGCGCCGGCAGCGCGCTCATCGCCAGCCTGCTCGCCCTGGCCATCCCGCTCGTCCTCGAGGCGATCATCCAGGGGCCGATCAACTCCGGTGACATCGGCCTCATCGGCTGGGGTGCCGCCGCCATCCTCGGGCTCGGCATCGCCGAGGCGGCGATGGTGTATCTGCGTCGCTGGTTCGTGCTCGCCCCCGCCACGATGGTGGAGTACGAGCTGCGCCAGACGTTCTACTCCCGCCTGCAGCGCCTCCCGGTCTCCTTCCACGATCGCTGGCAGTCAGGACAGCTCCTCAGCCGGATGATGCAGGACATCAGCACTCTCCGCCGGTGGATGGCCTTCGGCCTCGTGCTGCTCGTGGTGAACGTGCTGACGATCGTCGTCGGCACCGCGCTGCTCTTCCGCTGGCACTGGCTCCTGGGCACCGTGTTCCTCGTGGTGTCGGCGCCGCTGTGGTACGCCGGCTACCGGTTCGAGAAGGCCTACGGCACCCTGGCCCGCCAGAGTCAGGACCAGGCCGGCGACCTCGCGACGTCCGTGGAGGAGAGCGTCCACGGCATCCGTGTGCTGAAAGCCTTCGGTCGGGGCAAGCACGCCCTGCAGAAGTTCGCCCGCCAGGCCGAGACCCTCCGCCAGACCGAGCTGCGCAAGGCCCGCGCGGTCGGATGGATCTGGTTCTGGCTGGTCATCCTGCCCGACATCGCCTTCGCGCTGTGCCTCGGCACCGGCATCTACCTCGCCGCGACCGGCCAGCTCGACGTCGACGCCCTCATCGCGTTCTTCGCCATGACCACCGTGCTGCGCTGGCCGATGGAATCGATCGGGTTCCTCTTCTCCTTCACCCTCGACGCGCGGACGGCCACCGACCGCATCTTCGAGGTCTTCGACGAGGAGAACACGATCACCGACCCCGCCCGACCGGTGCAGCTGTCGAACGTGCGCGGTCAGCTCGCTTTCGAAGACGCCCACTTCCGCTACCAGGACGCCGGCGCCCACGAAGCCGACCTGCTCAACGGCATCGACCTCGTGCTCGAGCCGGGGGAGACGATGGCGCTCGTGGGGCTGACCGGAAGCGGCAAGACCACACTCACCACGCTGCCGACGCGTCTCTACGACGTCACCGGCGGGCGGGTGACCCTCGACGGGACGGATGTCCGCGACCTGACCCTGAAGGAGCTCCGCCGTCACATCGGCATGGCCTTCGAAGACGCGACGCTGTTCTCGCAGACTGTTCGCGAGAACATCCTCCTGGGGCGCGAAGATCTCGAGCCGGGCTCGGAGGAGGCCGAGCGCATCCTGCACGAGGCACTCGGGGTCGCGCAGGCGAGCTTCGTCTACGACCTCCCCGACGGGGTCGACACCGTCATCGGCGAGGAGGGGCTGAGCCTCTCGGGCGGCCAGCGTCAACGTCTCGCGCTCGCGCGGGCAGTGGCAGCCCGACCCAGCGTGCTGGTGCTGGATGACCCGCTGTCGGCGCTCGACGTCGACACCGAGGCGCTCGTCGAAGACGCGCTCCGCGTCGTGCTGAAGGACACCACCGCCCTCGTGGTGGCGCACCGGCCCTCGACCGTCATGCTCGCCGACCGCGTCGCGCTCCTGGAAGCGGGACGTGTCACCGCGGTGGGCCGCCATTCCGACCTGCTGCGCGAGAGCGAGCATTACCGGCACGTCATCTCCAGCCTCGAGCTCGCCGAGCGCGAGGCGCGTGACCCTTCGGATGTGCTCGAGGCCTCGTCCGAAGACCGCGAGAAACCCTTCGATACCCTCGAGAAGGAGGTGACCCGATGAGCACGGCCACCGTCACCGGAACCAGCGGCGAAGACCGCTCCGACTACACCCGGGAAGAGAGTCGCGCCATCCGGCGCCGCTCGCTCCGGCTCCTCGGGTCGCTGATCGCCCCCGTGCGCTGGCAGCTGGTGCTCGCCGCCGCGGTGCTCGTCGTCTCCACGGCGCTGCGCGTCGCCGGCCCCGCGCTCATCGGATTCGGCATCAACAACGCCCTGCCCGCCGTGGTGGACCGCAACGACTGGATGCCGACCATCATCGTCGTGGGCCTCTACCTCGTCAGCGGCATCGGCGGAGCCGCCCTCATCGGGTGGTACGTGGTGGTCGCCGCGCGTCTGACCCAGGCGGTCATGCTCGACCTGCGCAAGCGGATCTTCCTGCACACCCAGAAGCTGAGCCTGGAGTTCCACGAGTCCTACACGTCGGGCCGCATCATCTCGCGGCAGACGAGCGACCTCGACACGATCCGCGAACTCCTCGACGGCGGGCTGAACGAGCTCGTCTCCGGCATCCTCTTCGGTCTGTTCACCCTCATCGCGCTGCTGCTCGTGGACTGGCAGTCCGGCGTCATCCTCATCATCATGGGGATTCCGCTCTTCCTCCTCATGCGCTGGTTCTACAAGCGCTCGCAGATGGTCTACCGCCAGTCGCGGGTGGTGAGCGCGTCGGTGATCGTGAAGTTCGTCGAGTCGATGACGGGTATCCGGGCCGTCAAGGCCTTCCGGCGCGAGGAGCGCAACGACAAGGAGTTCGGCGACCTGGCCCTCAGCTACCGCGACGTCAACATCCGCTCCATCCGCCTGTTCGGCACCTTCGAGCCGGGCCTGATGGCCGTGGCCTCGGTCGCCATCGCGATGGTGGTGCTCTGGGGCGGCATCCGGGTGTCGACCGGGGCGCTCGGGCTCGGCTTCCTGCTGTCGGCGGTGCTGTACGTGCGCAACTTCTTCTCGCCGCTGCAGGAGGTGGCGTTCTTCCTGAACTCCTACCAGTCCGCCGTCGCGGCGCTGGAGAAGGTGTCGGGCGTGCTGGAGGAGCAGCCGACGGTTCCCGACCCGAAGCGCCCGGTCGACCTGTGGTCGGCGCGCGGCCACGTGAGGTTCGACGGCGTCACCTTCGGATACGGCGATGACCGCGTCATCCTGCCCGACTTCAGCCTCGATATCCCCGCTGGCCAGACGATCGCGCTCGTCGGCACGACCGGGGCGGGGAAATCGACGCTGGCCAAGCTCGTCTCGCGGTTCTACGACCCGACGATCGGTTCGGTGTCGCTCGACGGGGTGGACCTGCGCAACCTCCACCCGAAAGACCTGCGGCGCGCGATCGTCATGGTCACGCAGGAGGCGTACCTGTTCAGCGGGACGGTCGCGGACAACATCGCCCTCGGCAAGCCCGACGCCACCATGGACCAGATCCGTGCCGCGGCGCGGGCGGTCGGCGCGGAGGCGTTCATCGAGAAGCTGCCCGACGGGTACGACACCGACGTGAACAAGCGCGGCGGCCGGGTCTCGGCGGGGCAGCGTCAGCTGATCTCGTTCGCCCGTGCGTTCCTCGCCGACCCCGCGGTGCTGATCCTCGACGAGGCGACGGCGTCGCTCGACATCCCGAGCGAACGCGCGATCCAGGAAGCGCTGCAGACCCTCCTCGCCGATCGGACGGCGATCATCATCGCCCACCGCCTGTCGACCGTCGCGATCGCCGACCGGGTGCTGGTGATGGAGCACGGCCGCATCATCGAGGACGACGCCCCCGACGTGCTGATCAACGGCGACGGCAAGTTCGCCCAGCTGCATCGGGCGTGGCGGCAGTCCCTGGTCTAACGCGCGCGTCGGTCAGTCCGGGAAACCCCTGCCCCGGTTGTCGGAGATTCGCTCCGTTGTCGGAGCTCGAGAGGTTTTGGGTGCCGACAACGCGCGGATTCCCCGACGATCCAGCGTCATCAACGATGCAGCCCCGCGGCGATCGCGCGCGACAGCGCTCGCTCGACGCTGGCCCAGTCGTGAATGACCTGCGCGTAGGTGAAGCGCAGCACGGTGTATCCGCGCATGACCAGCTCTGCGTCGAGGGCGACGTCGCGCCCGCGCTGTGCGGCCGTCGAGTGGTACGAGAACCCGTCGATCTGGATCACCAGTCGCCGGCCGACGAGCAGATCTACGCGGTGGCCTGCGACCACGGCCTGCTGGACGAAGGGCACCCCCCACGCAGTCAGCCGTACCGCAAAAAACGTCTCCAGGCCCGAGTCGGAGAGCCCGCGCACCTCGTCCGCAAGACGGGCCGCCTCGATCCGTCGCCAGGGAATGAGTCGGAGAGCGTCGATCGCAAGGTTCTCCGTGCGGATGGCTGACTCCCACACCACCAACGCCGAGGCGTGTCCCAGACACGAGGCCACATCGCGCAGGGTGTCCTCGACGGACGCCAACAACTTCCCGCGCGCGGGCGCGAGCGGCGCGGACCAGTGGGCTACCGCGTCCTCACACGGCGGGCGTCCGTGAGGCTTCAGCTGGATGTGGACGCGTTGATCGACATCAGGGGGCAGCCACCACCCGTAGCGCCGGGCCGCCGACACACAGGTCAAGACGCCGGAGCTCTGCGCCGCGGTGAGCAGGTCGCCCGCACATGAAGGGGTCATGAGCCAGTGGCGGCGGACCTTTCCGACGATGCCCATCCGCACCGCTTCCCGCTGAACAGTCAGCGCGAAGCCGGCGTCGGACGCGGCGTCACGGTGGGCGATGCCCCCGCGCTCATCGATCCAGGTGCGCAGTCGTCCGCAGCGCTCCAGAGAGCGAGGACTGAACGCGGTCGGATGCGAGGGGGCGGTCTGCGTCATTCGGCCAGTGTGTGCGACGTGGCGGAGGAAGTGCGGCCGCGATATCGAAGTCGTGCACAACATAGGCCAGACCTGCGGTGTGCAGGAGAGGACGAATGTCGGTGAAACCCGGCGAGATCGGATGCTGCAACGCGCTGTATCCGACAACCGACCGGATCTCCGACAAACCGGATGGTTGGAGGCGCCGGGCCGGTGGCGCGGGCCGGTGGTTAGAGGGAGACCTCGGCGATGACCTCGCCGTATTCGGTCTCACCAACGGGGGAGAAGCCGACTCGGCGGAAGAAGGCCTCGGGGCCGCCCTCGCCGGCCTCGTAGATCACGTTGACCGATCTCATGCCGCGCGAGCGGGCCTCGGCGAGCAGCTGCTCCACCGCGAACCGGCCGACGCCGCGGCCCTGATCGTCGGCGTCGACGTTGATGCGCCAGAGCACGGAGCGGAAGTACTCCTGGGGGAAGTCGGGGTCGAAGTTGGCGCTGACGAAGCCGACCACCTCGTCGCCGTCGAGCACGACCCGCTGCCACGAGGTCTGGGGGTTGACCACGGTTGCGGCGATGCCGTAGCTCACCGGCGAGAGGAACTCCTCCTGGCCCGGCTTCAGGGACATGTTGTTGACCGCGACGATCGTGGACGCGGACAGTTCCTCGAGGCGAAGTTCGGCCATACCCGACAGGCTAGCGAGAAAGGTCTTGTCACGCGCGCCGAGGTCGCTCGATGACACCCCACACCACCCCCGTAAGTATCTCGACGTCAAGATACTTCAGCCGGTTGGGATAGGGTGGGATGCGACGTGAACGACAGTCGAACGACGGCCGGCAGCAGCCGCATGAAGGACAGTGACGTGACGGAATCCACCATCATCTACACCTACACCGACGAGGCGCCCGCGCTGGCGACGGCCTCCTTCCTGCCCATGGTGCAGGCGGTGACGCGCACCGCGGGTGTGGACATCGAAACCCGCGACATCTCGCTGGGCGGCCGCATCCTCGCCGCCTTTCCGCAGAACCTGACGCCCGAGCAGCAGGTCGGCGACGCCCTCGCCGAGCTCGGCGGCCTCGCCACGCTTCCCGAGGCCAACATCATCAAGCTTCCCAACATCTCCGCGTCGATCCCGCAGCTGAAAGCTGCGATCGCCGAGCTGCAGAGCCAGGGATACGACATCCCCGCCTACCCCGACGAGCCGAGCACGGTCGAGGAGAAGGACATCCGTGCCCGCTACGACCGCATCAAGGGCTCCGCAGTCAACCCGGTGCTGCGCGAGGGCAACAGCGACCGCCGCGCGCCGCTGTCGGTGAAGAGCTACGCGCGCAAGCACCCCCACCGCAACAAGCCGTTCGCCGAGGGGTCGAAGACCCGGGTGGCGACCATGGGTCACGACGACTTCCGCTCGAACGAGAAGTCGGTGCTGATCCCCGCCGACGACGTGCTGACGATCCGCCATGTCGCAGCCGACGGCACCGAGACGGTGCTCAAGGACGGCATCAAGGTACTCCCGGGCGAGATCGTGGATGCCACGTTCCTGTCTGCGAAGGCCCTCGACGCCTTCCTCGCCGAGACCATCGAGACCGCCCGGGCCGACGACGTGCTCTACTCGGTGCACCTCAAGGCGACGATGATGAAGGTCAGCGACCCGATCATCTTCGGCCACGTCGTGAAGGCCTTCCTCCCCGACGTCTTCGCACGCCACGGCGCGGCTCTCGCCGCGGCCGGTCTCACCCCCAACGACGGTCTCGGCGCGATCCTGGCCGGACTGTCGACAGTCGACGGCGGCGACGAGATCGCGGCGGCCATTCGTGCCGACCTCGACGGCGGACCGCGCCTGTCGTACGTCAACTCCGACAAGGGCATCACCAACCTCCACGTCCCCTCCGACGTGATCGTCGACGCGTCGATGCCCGCGCTGATCCGCAACGGCGGCAAGCTCTGGGGCGTCGACGGCGGCGAAGACGACACGCTCGCCGTCATCCCCGACTCGTCCTACGCGAGCGTCTACCAGACGGTCATCGACGATTGTCTCGCGCACGGCCCGCTCGACCCGGCCACGATCGGCACCGTGCCGAACGTCGGGCTCATGGCCCAGGCGGCCGAGGAGTACGGCAGCCACGACAAGACCTTCGAGATCTCGGCTGCGGGCACCGTCCAGGTGGTCAACGCCGCCGGCGACGTGCTCATCGAGCACGAGGTGGAGGCGGGCGACATCTGGCGGGCGATGCAGACGAAGGATGTCGCGATCCGCGACTGGGTGAAGCTCGCGGTCACCCGTGCCCGCGCCACCGGTGCTCCCGCGGTGTTCTGGCTCGACCAGACCCGGGCCCACGACGCCACGCTCATCGAGAAGGTGCACACCTACCTCGCCGACCACGACACCGCCGGCCTCACGATCGAGATCCTCGCCCCCTCGGAGGCGACGCAGTACTCCCTCGACCGCCTCCGCCGCGGTGAGGACACGATCTCGGTCACCGGCAACGTGCTGCGCGACTACCTCACCGACCTCTTCCCGATCCTCGAGGTCGGCACGAGCGCCAAGATGCTGTCGATCGTGCCGCTCCTGGCCGGTGGCGGCCTGTTCGAGACCGGGGCCGGGGGATCGGCGCCCAAGCACGTGCAGCAGCTCGTCGCCGAGAACTACCTCCGCTGGGATTCGCTGGGCGAGTTCTTCGCCCTCGCCGCGTCGCTCGAGCATCTCGCCGATGTCACCGGCAACGGCAAGGCGCAGGTCCTCGCCGACACCCTGGATGCCGCGACCGGGACCTTCCTCGAGAACGACAAGTCCCCCGGCCGCGCCCTCGGGACCATCGACAACCGGGGAAGCCACTACTACCTCGCGCTGTACTGGGCGCAGGAGCTGGCTCGCCAGAGCGCCGACCCCGAGCTCGCCGCAGCCTTCGCGCCCATCGCCGAGGCTCTCGCCGAGAACGAGCAGCGCATCGTCGACGAGCTCATCGCCGTGCAGGGCTCGCCCGCCGAGATCGGCGGCTACTACCGTCCCGACCCCGAGCTGGTCGCGCAGGTGATGCGCCCCTCGGCGACCCTGAACGGAATCATCGACGGCATCGCCTGATCCGCTCGCCGACTCGCCGCGAGGGCGGGCAGCCTACAGTCGCTCGCGCAGGAACGCCGCCTGCACGAGCCACTGGTAGGACTGCCCGCCCTCGTGCTCGTTGAAGGGGTAGACCTCGATCGTCTTGTCGCCCACCGGCACGCGGTTGTACGCCGCGAACACCGTCGACGGCGGGCAGATCATGTCGTGGAGGGCGGCCGAGAACAGCGCCGGCGCCGAGATCCGGGCGGCGAAGTTCACGCCGTCCACGTATGACAGGGTGCGGAAGACCCGCTCCTCGGCGCCGCGGTGCACCCGCAGGTAGCGCACGATCTCCTGGTAGGGGTCTGCGTCGGTGAGACCCACGGCGCGTTCGAAGTGGCAGAGGAAGGGCACGTCGGGCATGACGGCGCGAAGACCTTCGACCAGCCCGCCCACGGCGATGGCGATCCCGCCCCCCTGGCTGCCGCCGGTGACGGCGACGCGTGCGGGGTCGATCTGCGGCAGCCCCCGCACGGCGTCGACGGCACGAACGCCGTCGGTGAAAAGACGCCGGTAGTAGTACGTCGCGGGGTCGTCGATGCCGCGGGTCATGAACCCGGATGCCGCGGGTCCCGACCCGTGCGGGTCGGGTGTCTCGCCGCCCGAACCCCAGCCGCTGCCCTGCCCGCGGGTGTCCATGAACAGGTGGGCATACCCCGCGTTCGCCCAGGACAGACGCTCGTGGGGGAGCCCGCGGCCGCCACCGTACCCGTTGAACTCCACGACGGCCGGGAGGGGGCCGTCGGCGCCGCGCGGCACCCACAGCCAGGCTCTGACAGGGTCGCCGGCGAACCCCGGGAACGTCACGTCGTAGGTGTCGACGAGGGTCAGCGGCGTCGCCACCGGGGTGACGACGACGTCGCCGCCCGCAGCGCGGGCGGCACCGATCGTCCCGGTCCAGAACTCGTCGAAGTCGGCCGGTTCGGCCACGGTGGGGCGATAGGTCGCCAGGTCGGCGGGGCTCAGATCGAAGCGGGGCACCGGGTCAGCGTAGCGCCCTCCCGGAGTCGATCGCCGCGGCTCAGGAGTAGACGCTGACCTCGGTGCCGGTGGCGGTCCACTCGTAGATGAAGCGTGCCGCGTCATCCCACATGTTCACGCAGCCGTGGCTCTGCGGGAAGCCGAGCGACGAGCGGAAGTTCGATGCGCCATGGAACGCGATGTCGGGAGCGAACCAGGTGATGTAGGGCACGTCCTCGGTGCAGTAGCTGTTCACCGCATCGGGGTTGTAGCAGAGCGCACCCATGTCCTGAACGCGCGTGTAGGCGAAGACGGTGAAGTTGCCGGTCGGGGTGGGCGTGGCGGCCGTCCCCGACGAGATGGTGAACGACTCCACCATGTTGCCGTTCTCGAAAAGGTAGGCACGCTGCGCGCTGAGATCGACCTCGACCGAGCGGGCCAGAGCGACCGTGGTGAAGGGTGTCTCGGTGACGCCGAGCTCGACGACACCATCGCCGGCGGCGATCTGCGATGCGGCGTCGGCCGCGAGCCCGTCGGTCGACTCCAGCGCCCGGCCGTTCACGCCGGCGACGTCCTCGCGAAGGACCGCACCGGCCTTGTTGGTGATGACGGTGGCGTTCACGGCCTCGCGGTTGACCAGGCCCGGCAGGGTGTCGATGACCGACTGGATGCCGGCCTCGTCGACCTCGATCGAGATCGTTCCGCGGTCGCCGTCGCCGAGGGTGATCCACGACGCCACGACGGCGCGGTCGAGCGGCACGGTCCGCTCTTCGCCGATGTAGAACCCCGCGGTGTCGAGCATGGCGTTCAGGCGTGAGGCGGTCGCTTCGGCGATCGTCGTGGTCGTCTCGGCCTCCACGGCCGCCAGCGACGGAGCGACCTCGACACGCTGCTGGCCGGCGAGGAACGCGTCCTGCAGGCTCTGCCGCACGGCATCGGCGTCGATGCCCTCGCCGGGAACGGCGGGCGTGACCTGGTAGGTGGCCGAAGTCGCGTCGAAGGCGACGGCCGCATCGACGGGTGAGACGGCGAGGTCGGGGGCGGCGGCCTGCAGGGCCTCGGCGGCGAGCACCGGATCGAGCTGCACCTCGGCGTCGACGGGGGAGGGGAACCAGACGGTCGGGTTCCACATGGGATGCTCGGCGAAGGCGGTCTCTGCGAGGGCCTGCGCGTCGACGGTGGCGCCGAGATCGGCGCCGGTCAGTTCGGCGTCGCCACCGGGCCCGGTGAGGACGACCGTCGTCTCGGCGAGACGGGTCTCGATCGCGGCGGCGGCGGCGCCGGGGGTCATGAAGCCCACGGGTAATCCGGCCACCGCCGTGCCCGGAGCGATGAGGAAGACGGATGCCGCAACCATGCCGATCGCAGCGGCCGCGGCCGTCACACCGATCCAGAGGCCCCAGCGGCGCTTCTTGGGAGCAGGTTCTGCGGGCGCCCAGGCGTAGGTCGGGGCATCCCCGCCAGGGGTGTCGGACGTCGCCGCGTCGGTGACGTCGGCAGCCAGCGGCTGAGTGGAATCAGCAGCCTGCGGCTGCGATTCAGCGGCCCCGTCGGCATTCGGCCGGGTCACAAGGTCAGTCACGCGGTCCCCCCGACTGCGTCAGTGTCGTCGTTACATGCTAAACGACGCTGTCACCGGCGAGGGCAACGGTCTTATCACGACCCGGGGTGCGGCCCGTCAGGGCGCGCAGAGCTCCTGGAACTTCGTCACCGTCACCTGGAACGACTCGCCGATCGCGGCGGCATCCTCGATCTGGGTGAGGTCGCCGCTGGCGACGGAGTCCATCACCTCGGCGGTCTGGGTGAACATGTCCTGAAGCTCGGGCAGGAGGGCGGCGATCTCGTCGTTCGTCACCTGCGAGGCGGCGGAAGCCAGGCTGTCGGCGGCGGCGCGGGCGGCCTCGGCGACGGCTCCGGGGTCTTCGGCCGAAGCCTCCTGGAACTCGGTGGTCGCCTCGGTGATGCTGTCGGAGATGAGCAGGCACGCATCCTGCGTCGACTGACCGCCGTCGCCTGAGGTGTCGGAGGATCCTTCGTCGGTTGTGCCCTGCGAGGCCGCCGAGTCCTCCGAAGGGGAGGCGGCGGGCGAACCCGTGCACCCGGCGAGGGCCAGGACGGCGAGCAGGCTGAGGGTGCCGATGGCGGCTGTGGATCGCATGGCGACCTCCTTCGTCGACCTCCACCCTAGGTCAATGGCGTTGATCACCAATTCGTAAAGACTCCGAGCAAATACCCGTTACCCCTTGCCACGGACTTAGTTCGTAAGGTGTACTAACAAACATGACTCCGGTCGACGCATCCCGCACCTCCCTCGGCGACACCGCCTTCCCGGCGCAGAGCCTGCCGTCGCGCGGGCGCCGCCAGACCGCGAAGGTGCTGCCCGAGCAGGCGCGTCGACACAACCGTGCCCTGGTGCTGCAGACGCTCTTCCACGGCGGGGCGATGAGCCGGGCCGACCTGGCTCGGGAGACCCGGCTGACGCGCGTGACCATCTCCGACCTCGTGGCGGAATTGATCGCCGACGGATTCCTCGCCGAATTCGGCACCCGCGAGAGCGCCGGCCCCGGAAAGCCCGCGATCCTCGTCGACCTCGACCGTGCGGGTCACCGCATCGTCGGCTTGGACCTCTCCGGGAGCGAGACCTTCATCGGTGCGGTGCTCACCTTGGACGGGGAGATCGTCGCCCGGCACGAGGTGGCGGTTCCCGAGGCGGCCGCGGATGTGGTGGACACGGCGGTGGCTCTGGCGCGGTCGCTCGTCGCCGATGCCCACGCTCCCGTCCTCGGCGTCGGGGTGGGAACCCCCGGTGTCGTCGACGAGCACGGCGTGATCCTCGCTGCGCCGAACTTCGGCTGGGTGGGTTTCGACCTGGAACGCGCACTCACCGACGCCCTGCAGCTGCCGGTCCTCGTGGCCAACGACGCCAACGCCGCCGTCCTCGCCGAGTACACCCTCGGTGGCGCCGCCGACGATGTGATGCTCATCAAGGTCGGCCGCGGTGTCGGCGCGGGACTTCTCACCGGTGGCAGCCCCCTCCGCGGCTCGCGCTTCGCCGCCGGCGAGATCGGCCACGTCACCGTCGGCACCGACGGCGGCCCGCAGTGCGCGTGCGGGAAGATCGGATGCCTCGAGGCGTGGCTCTCGGTCCCCTCGCTCGCCGCGCGTCTCGCCGCGGCATCCGACGACGCCGCCCGCGAGGGCGTGCTCCGCGACGCGGGGGAGAGGCTCGGGATCGCACTCGCTCCGGTGGTCGCCACCCTCGATCTGTCCGAGATCGTGCTCTCCGGCCCTCCCGAGCTCCTCGAGGGGCCCCTCGCGGCCGCCACCCTCGACACCCTCCGCGCCCGCACCCTCGCCCCCTTCCACGAGGGGGTGCGCATCCGCATGACCTTGCACGGTCAGGACATCGTCCTGCGCGGCGCCGCCGTCATGGTGCTCTCCGGTCAGCTCGGGGTCTCCTGATGCCCTTCCACTTCCTCTCCCCGCACACCCGGTCGGTTCTCCGACCCCACCCAGAAGAAGGAACGCTATGAAGAAGACGCTCGTGAGCGCCGCCCTGCTCGGGGTCGGCGCCGTGGTGCTGGCCGGCTGCGCCGGCGGCACGGGCTCGGCAGGCTCGGACGAGGGCGCGGAGATCCGCGTGTGGCTGGTCGGCGCCGACACGCCGCAGGAGGCCCGCGACTACCTCGTCGAGACGTTCGAGGCGGATAACCCCGGCTCCACCCTCGTGATCGAGGAGCAGAGCTGGGAGGGGCTGGTCGACAAGCTCACCACCAGCCTGTCCAGCTCCGACAGCCCCGACATCGTGGAGTTCGGAAACACCCAGGCGCCCGCCTTCACCTCGGTCGGCGCCCTCCTCGACCTCAGCGACGAGTTCGAGGCCCTCGGCGGTGACGACCTGCTGCCCGGATTCGTCGAAGCCGGCTCGTACGACGGGGCGTTCTACGCGCCGCCGCTGTACTCCGGCGCCCGCGTGGTGTTCGCCGATCCGGCGCTCGTCACCGAGGCACCCGCGACACTCGACGATTACATCGCCTCGGCGACCGCCCTCGCCGAGGCGAATCCCGGAATGGTGTTCTTCCTCATCGTGCAGAGCCGGATGACGTCGGGCCTGGTCTCCGGGGCGGTGAAGGGCTGATGCGGGTCGGATTGGACGTCGGCGGCACCAAGACCGAAGCGGTGGCGCTGGATGACGAGGGGTCGGTCGTCGCACGCGTGCGCCGCCCCACGGCTTTCGGCCCCGATGGTGTCATCGCCTCGATCCTCGCCGCGGTCGAGGAGGTGGGTACGCACGCCGGCGGGCTCGCGACATCGGTCGGGATCGGGATGCCGGGACAGATCGTCCCCGGCTCGGGGGTCATCTCCCACGCGGTGAACCTCGGCGTGCGCTCCCTCGACGTCGCCGCCGTGGTCGGCGCCGCTCTCGCGGTCCCCGTCGACGTCGAGAATGACGTCAAGGCCGCCGCGCTCGGCGCTGCCGTCCTCCGCCGCTCCGCGTCGCCTGGGGCCTCCGGGACTGCGGAGTCGGGCCTTGCGTACCTGAACCTCGGCACCGGGGTGGCCGCGGGGCTCGTCATCGGCGGGGACCTCTGGCGTGGGTCGCGCGGTGCGGCCGGTGAGATCGGACACCTGAGCGTCGACCCCGCCGGACCCCGGTGTGGTTGCGGTCAACGCGGATGCATCGAGGCGCTCGCCGGCGGTCGCGCCATCGCCGCGCGGTGGGAGAGGCCCGCGGCGCTCCCCGTCGCCGACGTGTTCGACTGCGTCGACGAAGAGCGACCCGACAGCGCTGTCCGTGAGCGGGCGCGCGAGCTTCGCGACGACCTCGTGCGCGGAGTGGCCGCAGCGGTGCGGGTGCTCGTCCTCACCGCCGACGTGGACGTCGTGATGCTCGGCGGCGGGCTCACGGCCCTCGGCGACCGGCTCGTCGCGCCGGTGCGCGCGGCGCTGCGGCGGAGCGGCGAGACCTCGCCGTTCCTCCGGTCGCTGCATCTGGACGAGCGGATCGAGCTTCTTCCCACCGGATCGCCGGCCGCGGCGCTCGGTGCAGCCCTTCTCGGCGCCGAGCGGGGCGAGGAGGTGCTGACCGTTGGCTGAGATCGTCATCGTCGACAGCCCTGACGCCGCCGGCGCCCTCGTCGCCGCCGAGATCGTCCGTCTCATCGGTGAGAACCCCCGGACTGTGCTGGGACTCGCCACCGGGTCGACGCCCCTTCCCGTCTACCGGGCCCTGCGGGAGCAGACCGCCGGGATCGACCTCTCCGGCATCCGGGGCTTCGCCCTCGACGAATACGTCGGAATCGCGCCCGACCACCCCGAGAGCTACGCCTCGGTCATCCGCCGTGAGGTCGTCGAACCGCTCGGCCTCGACCCGGCGCTCGTCCACGTGCCGGACGGTGACCTGGAGCGGATCACCGTGTCGGGCGAGGAGTACGAGCGGGCGATCGACGACGCCGGCGGCGTCGACCTCCAGATCCTCGGCATCGGCACCGATGGCCACCTCGGGTTCAACGAGCCGGGGTCGTCGTTCGCATCGCGGACGCGGGTGAAGACGCTCACCGCCCAGACCCGCCGCGACAACGCCCGCTTCTTCCCGAGCCTCGACGACGTGCCGCGGCACTGCATCACGCAGGGGCTCGGCACGATCCTGCGCGCGCGACACCTCGTGCTCCTTGCCTTCGGTGAGGGCAAGGCCGCGGCGGTCGCCGGGGCCGTCGAGGGCCCGCTCACCGCCTCGCTTCCGGCGTCGGCGATCCAGCTGCATCCTCATGCCACCGTCGTCGTCGACGAGGCGGCGGCGTCTCAGCTGCGCCTGGCCGACTACTACCGCTACGCTTGGGACAACAAGCCCGACGGTCAGGGCCTGTAGTCCGCGCCCCACACGAGAGGCAGCAGCACGACGCACAGGGGAGCGAGCGGAGTCCGTGCGGCATCCTCCGTCGTGATCCACCGGGCCTCGGCGATCTCGGCCCGGGGCGCCGCGTCGGCGGGATCGATCTGAAGTCGGAACGCGTCGGCGACGACGTCGTGGCCCGGTTCGTTGGCGGCGGCGGTGCGGAAGACCCCGAGCGGATGCAGCGACGCGGCCGTGACCGCGAGGCCGAGTTCCTCCTGGAGCTCGCGCACGAGCGTCTCGGCGGGGGTCTCGCCCGGCTCGGGCTTACCGCCGGGGTTCATGAACAGCCGCGTGCCGGTCTTGCGGACGAGGAGCGCGCGGCCCGCGGCATCCGTCACCAGCCCCGCGCTGACACGGATCGACGGCGGGTTCACGCGAACACTTTGCCGGGGTTGAGGATCCCCTGCGGGTCGAAGACGCGGGCGATCTCGCGCTGGAGCCGCCACTGGTCATCGCCGAGCTCGTCGGCGAGCCAGCGGCGCTTCAGAACGCCCACACCGTGTTCGCCGGTGAGCGTGCCGCCGAGCCGCAGCGCCGCGCGGAAGAGCTCGTCGGCGGCCGCCCACACCTCGGCGGGAACCTCGCCCGGTCCCCGGTAGATGAAGTTCGGGTGGAGGTTCCCGTCGCCGGCGTGGGCGACGGTGGGGATGGTCATGTCGTACTCGCGCTCGATGCGCGCGATCTTGTCGAACATCGCCGGGAGGGCGCTGCGGGGCACCGAGACGTCTTCGATGAGCGTGGTGTCGAGGCTCTCCATCGCGGGATGCATCGACCGGCGGATCGCCAGCAGCCGCTCGCCCTCCTCCGGGTCGTGCGAGAGCGCGACCGTACCGCCCGCGGCGTCGAGGATCGCGGCGATCTGCTCGGCCTCGGCGCGTGCGGCGGCGCCGTCGGTCTGGATGGTCAGCTGCGAGGCGCCGGGCGTGGGGTGCGGGAGGTCCAGCAGCGCGTGGACGGCGGCGAGGGACGCGGCATCCATCAGCTCCATGATCGCCGGCTGGATGCCCGCCGCGGTCACCGCCGCGGCACCGCCGGCAGCGGCGCGCACGGTGGGGAAGGTCGCTGCGATCGTGCAGACCTCACCGGCGGTGAGGCGGCGGAGCTTCAGGGTGGCGCCGACGATGACGCCGAGGGTCCCCTCCGAGCCGATGAAGAGCGAGGTGAGGTCGAGGCCCGTGACGCCCTTGACGGTGCGGTGCCCGAGGGAGAGCAGGCGCCCGTCGGCGAGGACGACATCGAGGCCGAGCACCGCGTCGCGGACGACGCCGTACTTCGCGCACAGGAGGCCGCCGGCACCGGTGGCGATGTTGCCGCCCACGGTCGAGATGGCCCTGCTCGCCGGGTCGGGAGCCCACCACAGTCCGTGCGGAGCGAGGGCGGCATTCAGATCGGCGTTGAGGATGCCGGGTTCGACGACCGCGATCAGGTCGTCGCCGCGCACCTCGAGCACGCGATCCATCCCGCGGACCGAGAGGGCGATCTCACCCGCGCCGGCGTTCGCGCCGCCGGCGAGGCCGGTGCGCGCCCCCTGGGTGACGACGGGGGTCGCGGTCTCGCTCGCGATGCGGAGGGTCGTCTGCACATCGGAGACGTCGCGCGCGTGGACGACGGCGAGGGGCGGGCCGGCAGCGGCGTGACCGGACTTGTCGGCGCGCGCCGCCTCGCGGGCGGCGTCGGAGTCATCCACGCGATCGCCCAGCGCCGCGCGGAGCGTGGCGAGCACCGCGCGGGCGTCGGCGGTCACGACGACAGCTGCCGCCGGCCGGCGAACACCCCGGCGGTGACGGCGATGACGCCGAAGACGACGCCCACCCAGACCGCGCCGAGGTCCCACCAGGCCAGGACGGCGGCGGCGTAGACGAGCAGCTCGACGAAGGCCCGCACGAACGGGTGCACCGCGAACACGGCGCGGGGCGAGACGAACAGCGCCCAGATGAGGATCGCGATCACCGGCGCGCCGATACCGGCGACGATGTTCCAGGGGAGGGGCCAGGCGACGAAGCCCCAGAAAGCCAGCGAGACGAAGGCGAACAGCTCGCAGACGAAGGCGAGGATGTCGATTCCCGACAGTGGTGCACGGGTGCCGGCGGGGCGCCCCTCTGCCGGCGCGTGCGGCTGCTGCGGTGCGACGTTCGGCGTCTCTGACACGCGGGCCAGTTTACCTGCCGCCTGTTGCCGCGCGTCCTGCACGCGGGGGCGTGGACGAGACCGTCAGGACTCCCCCCTGACGATCGCGCGGATGACTTCGGTCGCCAGTTTCGGCACCCGGTTCTCGTCCACGAGACCGTTGGCCTCCTGGAGCGTGTCCGTGAGCTGGGTGTAGCAGTACCCGCCCAGGACCCTGCTCGCCTGAAGCGCACCGAACACCCCGCGCAGGCGACGTTCGAACTCGTCGGGCGACTCGGCGACGGCGTATCCCCACGTCTCGATCTGTGCATCCGGCGCGTAGGTGACGCCGCCGAACTCGCTGACCACGACGGGCGCCGAAGACAGCAGCGGCGCTTCGTTCTCGGCGAGGAGAGTCATGCGGCGCCCCGCCGGCCCGATACCGGCGATCGTCGCCCTCATCGCGTCGTCATCCCGGTAGGACGCCGAGAGGATCTCGGGGTCGTTCTGGTAGTCGTGAACGGTCAGGAGCGAGGAATCGGTGTGCTCCCATCCATCGTTCGAGATCACCGGGCGCGTGCCGTCCAGCGCCTTCGTGAGGTGGAAGAGAGCACGCACGAAGTCACGCTGACGCGGGTCGTGGGCGACCTGTTGGACGCCCCAGCTCTCGTTCACGGGCACCCAGGCGACCACGGATGGGTGCGAACGATCACGCGCGATCGCCTCCGTCCATTCCCTGCTCAATCGAGAGACGGATGTCGCCGAGAAGCGATAGGCGCTCGGCAGCTCCTCCCACACCATCAGCCCCAGTCGATCCGCCCAGTACAGGAACCGCGGGTCTTCGATCTTCTGATGGACCCGAGCGGTGGTGAAGCCGAGATCCTTGATGAGCTGCACCTCCTCGCGGAGCGCGTCGACGCTCGGAGCGGCCAGGTGGGACTGCGGCCAGTACCCCTGCGCGAGCACCGCCACGATGGGGCTCGGGCGATCGTTGAGGAGGAAGTGAGCGCCGTCGACCCCGACAGTGCGCATTCCGAAGTAGGAGGCCACCGTGTCGGTCGCACCGGTCGTTGTGCGGACCGTCACGCGGGCGTCGACGAGGCGGGGATGGTCGGGCGTCCAGAGGAGGTCCTCGTAGCCCTGTCCGTTGGTCAGCGGCGGCAGGGGGAGGACGATGCGCGACCGCGGCTCGCTGACCGAGGCGCCGACTCGCGCGAGCGCCGTGCCCTCGTAGGTGAGTTCGACCTCGACGTCGACGCCGCCGGAAGGACGGCCGCTCAGTTCGATGTCGGCGGTGACGGTGCCTGCCGCCACGTCGGTCTCCCAAGCCAGGCCCGTCAGGTACAGGGAGGGAACGGTCTCGAGCCACACCGTCTGCCAGATCCCCGTCGTCCGGTGGTACCAGATCACATGCGGGTCGGGGAGCCAATCCTGCTTGCCGCGAGGCTGCTCGAGGTCGTCGGGATCATCTTCAGCGCGCACCACGATCTCGAACGAGCCTCGCCGTGCGGCCGCGGTGGCATCGAGGGTGAACGGTGTGTGGCCCCCCTCGTGGACCCCGAGCAGACGCCCGTCGGCCCAGACCGAAGCTCGGTAATCGACAGCACCGAAGTGGATGAGAAGTCGGCCGCCCTCGTCCCATTCCGCGGCGGCGAGATCCTCTTCCGTGACACGGCGGCGGTACCACACCACCGGGTGGTGTCCGGTGTCGCCGACTCCGGACAGGGCGGATTCCGGGGGGTACGGAACCATGATCGTCCGCGCCGGCGGACGGTTCGGCTCGCTCCAGCCCTCGGTCAGGCCGACGTCGCTGTCGTCGTACTCGAACCCCCAGACTCCGTCAAGGCTGTGCCACACCGGGCGCAGGAGCTGCGGTCGCGGGTGCGTGCCGTCTTGGCGGCTCGGTCGGGAGAAGACATCTTCGGCCATGAGGTCATCATGGCCCAGGTTTCCAGCGCTGTAAAGCTGAGCGTCTAGGAGGGCGTCGTCTCGCGAACAGAGATGGCGTGCGGGACGATGCGATGGCGACCGACGCCCTTGTATCCCTCGATCCGCTCGAGCAGAAGCTCCAGCGCCGTTCGCGCCAGGGCCCGCTTGTCCGGAGCGATCGAGGTCAGAGCGGGCGAGCTGTAGCTTGCCAGATGGGTGTCGTCCCACCCGAGGACGGCGACATCGGCGGGAACGGCGCGACCGGCCGTCGCAAGGGCCTTGAGAGCGCCGATCGCGAACTTGTCGTCTCGGCAGAGCACGGCGTCGAACTCGACGCCGCGATCGATCGCGCGAAGCAGGGCGTCGCGGCTGTCCTCGATCGAGAATCCGTCGACCGGAAGGATCAGGTCGGGGCTGGGGGTGATCCCCGTGGCGATGAGTCGATCCTGATAACCGAGTAACCTCTGGCCGGTCGAGCCGGTGATGTCGTCGCGGACCGTGCCGAGGAAGGCGATCCGTCGGCGACCGGCCCCGAGCAGGAGGGCCACTCCGTCGGCGGCGGCGGCGACGTTGTCGATCATGACGTGGTCGGTGGTGACCGGCATCGCGGCCTCGCCGAGAAGGACCAGGGGGACGTCGGGCGCCAGGCGAGCGATCTCCATCGTGCCCATCTGCACGGGATGGAAGATCACCCCGTCGACCAGGCCCGCTTCGCGGTCGTGGAGGACCGCGCGCTCCGCCGAGGCGTCGCTCAGAGTCTGCTCGAAGATGACCCGATAGCCCAGCGTGGTCGCCTCCTCCGCGATCCGGCGTGAGAGCTCCGAGAAGTAGGGGTGGTCGATCTCGGGTATCGCGAGAGCGATCATGCCGGTGCGCCCGGTGGCCAGCCGGCGAGCGGTCAGGTTCGGTCGATAGCCCAGCTCGTCGATGGCCGCCTGCACGCGGGCGCGGAGTGCCGGCGCGACATGCGGGTAGTCATGGATGACGTTCGAGACCGTCTTCATGGACACCCCGGCACGTTCGGCCACATCGATCAGACGAACTCGCCGCATCGGGCCTCCCTTCGTCGCCATCCTAGGGTTCGACCTTCCGAGCGCGGTCTGGCGGAAAAATTTACAGCGCTGTACAGTGTCCCTCATCGCGGCTGTCACAGCTGGGCCGCGCGATGCGTTTTCAACGAGGAGGACTTCATGACAAGGTCACATCGACGGGGACGAGGACGGGCAGTGCTCGCCGCCTCCGCGACACTGGCGACCGCGCTGGTACTCAGTGCCTGCGGCGGCGGCGCTCCGTCGACGGGCGGGGAGTTCACCGGCGAGTACGACGGACCGGAGGTGACTCTGTCGTTCTGGAACGGCTTCACCGGCGGGGACGGACCGTTCATGCAGCAGATGGTCGACCAGTTCAACGAGGAGCACGACAACATCACGGTCGAGTCCAACACGATGCAGTGGGCCGACTTCTACCAGCGACTCCCCGCCGCCGTCACGGCCGGGGAAGGCCCCGACGTCGGGGTGATGCACTTCGATCAGCTCGGTTCGAACGCGGCGCGGCAGGTCATCCTTCCCCTCGACGACATGGTCGACGAGCTCGGGCTCAGCGCCGACGACTTCACCGAGACGGTGTGGGAAGCCGGTGAATACGACGGCCAGCGCTACGGCATCCCGCTCGATGTCCACTCCCTTGCGATGTACTACAACACCGAGCACTTCGCGGCCGCGGGCATCACCGAGGCGCCGACCGACGAGGCGTCGTTCATGGCGGCGCTGGACGCTCTGCAGGCGGCCGGGTACGAGACGCCGTTCTGGATGCCCGCCCGGTGGCCCGGACACCTCATGTTCATGACCCTCGACTGGCAGTTCGGTGGTGAGCCGTACGCGCAGGACGGGTCGGAGGCGACCTTCGCCGATGAGTCCGGCGTGCAGGCGCTGGAGTGGATGCGCGGGATCGTCGACGAGGGGTACAGTCCCGAGGACGTCGCCATCGATGCGCAGTACGTCGCCTTCAAGAACGGTGAGACGTCCATCACCTGGGACGGTATCTGGCAGTTCAACGATCTCGAAGAGTCGGGGCTGCCCTACGCCGGCGCCCCGATTCCGAACATCGGTGGGCAGGAGTCCACGTGGGCGTCATCGCACCAGTTCTTCCTGCCCCGTCAGGACGACGAGAATCGCATGAACGCCGCGAAGGTCTTCATCGCCTGGATGAGCGAGCACTCCGAGGACTGGGCCGGCGCGGCCATGATCCCCGCCCGACAGTCGGTCCTCGACAGCGGGGCGCTGGACGGCATGCCGCAGGCTCCGATCGCCGAGGCCTTGGACAGCATGCGCTTCACGCCCACGGCACCCGGCATCGGAACGGTGACCACCGAGACGCTGGAGGTCGCCGTCGCCGACGGTGTCCTCGGCGCTGGTGAGCCGGCCAGCGTGCTCGAGGAGGCGCAGGGCCGCGCCACGCAGCTCATGGAAGAGAACCTGGCCACGTTCGGGCAATGAGCCAGACGACCTCTCCCTCCGGCGCGGGCGCACTCGCCACAGCGAGTGCGCCCGCGCGGCGGCTGCGTGATCACGGTCGCGCCACGCCGTGGTTGTTCCTCGCGCCCTACCTCCTGCTGTTCACGGGGTTCGTCGTCATCCCGGTGGTCCTCGGCCTCTGGATGAGCCTCCACCAGTGGGACTACACGCTTCCTCTGAAACCCTTCGTGGGGCTCGACAACTACGTCGACCTGTTCACGCCCGGATCGACCACGTCGGGGATCTTCTGGCAGGCGATGCAGGCCACGGCGATCTTCACCGTCGCGAGCGTGCCCTTCCTGCTCGTCATCCCCCTGCTGGTGGCGCTGCTGATGAATGCGAAGTTCCCGGGGCGCAATTTCTTCCGCGCCGTGTACTTCGCCCCCTACGTCCTGGGTGTCGCGGTCGTGGCCGTGCTCTGGCGGTACCTGCTCGACAACAACATCGGGCTCGTCAACTACTACCTCGGTGTTCTCGGTCTTCCCGATGACACCGCCTGGCTGACCTCCACCCCGGCAGCCTGGGTCGCCCTCGTCGGCGTCACGGTGTGGTGGACCCTCGGGTTCAACGCCATCATCTACCTCGCCGCTCTCCAAGACATCCCCGCCGAGCTCTACGAGGCGGCGCGGATGGATGGCGCCGGTCGCTGGCAGCAGTTCCGCAACGTGACCCTTCCGGGTCTTCGACCCATCCTGACCTTCGTCACCATCAACACACTCATCGCTTCTGCGAACATGTTCGGCCAGTCCTACCTGATGACCCAGGGCGGACCAGGGCGCGAGACGCGGACCGCGATCTACCAGATCGCCGAAACGGGGCTGCGCAATTTCCAGATGGGGGATGCGGCGGCGATGAGCTACATCCTGACCCTCTTCCTCATCGGGTTGAGCGTCGCGGTGTTCTGGCTGTTCCGTGAGCGCAAGGGAGCGCGCAAATGACCACCGTCCGATCCGCGCCCCGGGGCGCGCAAGCCGCTTCGCCGACAGCCTCGGAGGCCATCCCGAAGCGTCGGAAGGCGAGCGCCGGTCAGCGGGTGCGCGGCAGTCTGCGGCTGGTCGCGCTCGTCGGAATCGCGCTGGTGTTCATCAGCCCGCTGGTGTTCATGCTGATGACCTCGTTCAAGACGCGCGCGGATGCCACGAGTGTCCCCCCGAGCTGGATCCCCGAGGAGTGGACCCTCCAGGCGTACCAGACGATTCTCGGATCGGCATCCACGCCGGTCTTCACCTGGTTCCTCAACAGCGTCACCGCGGCGGTGGCGAACTCGGTCCTCGTCGTGATCACGGCGTCGCTGGCCGCGTACCCCTTGGCGCGCATGCAGTTCCGGGGTAAGAATCTCGTCTTCGGCGCGATCATCGCCACGCTCCTCGTGCCGCCCGTCATCCTCGTCATCCCGAACTACCTGATCGTCAGCGAGCTGGGCTGGCTGAACTCCCTCGTGGCGGTCATCGTGCCGACCGCTGCCGGCGCTTTCGGGGTCTTCCTGATGAGGCAGTTCTTCCTCTCCATCCCGGTGGAACTCGAGGAGGCTGCGCGTCTGGACGGCGCGAACAGATTGCGCACCTTCGTCAGCGTGGTGCTGCCGTTGGCCAAGCCCGCTCTCGCCACGTTGGGACTTCTGGCGCTCCTGACGAACTGGAATGACTTCCTCTGGCCGGTGTATGTGCTCTTCAGCCCTGACGTGCAGACGCTCCCCGCGGGTCTGTCGACCCTCCAGTCGGCCAACGCGGTGCGATACGACCTGCTGATGGCGGGTGCGGTCATCGCCAGCGCCCCCGTCGTGCTGCTCTTCGTGGCGTTGCAGCGCTTCATCGTCGAGGGCGTGTCCCAGTCGGGAATCAAAGGATGACGCCGCGCCGCGTCATCCTGGGCTCGGCCCTCTTCCTCCTCCTCACCGTCACAGCGAGCGGGTGTGCCGGCGGGCCGGACCTCACGCCGGTGCTGCGGGAGAACTTCGCCGATCCCGACGTCCTGCAGGTGGACGGCGGATACGTCGCGTACTCGTCGGACGGGAACAGGAGGAATGTGCCGGTCGCGACCTCCGACGACCTCCGCTCCTGGGAGTTGGAGGACGACGCGCTGCCCGACCTGCCGTCGTGGATCATCCCGGGCAAGACCTGGGCGCCGGAGGTCACCGAGATCTCGCCGGGCCGATACGTCATGTACTTCACGGCGACGAATTTCCAGCCGACCTTCCAGTGCATCGGGGTCGCCGTCGCCGACGATCCTCTCGGACCCTTCACCGTTCAGGGCGACGAGATGCTCGTCTGCCCACCGGAGGAGGGCGGAGCGATCGATGCGACGACGGTCGAGATCGATGACGAGTGGCACCTGGTGTGGAAGAACGACGGGAACGCCGTCGGTGTCGACACGTGGATACAGACGGCTCCGCTCACCTCCGATGGACTCGCCCTCGCCGGTGAACCGGTGAGGATGCTCAAACAGGACCAGGCGTGGGAGGGCGACCTCATCGAGGCGCCGACCGTCGTCGCCCATGACGAAGGCGGCTTCACCCTGCTCTATTCCGCCAATTCGTACGGGGGCGACGAGTACGCGATGGGGTATGCCGTCGCCGACGATCTCGCGGGACCCTGGGAGAAGGCGGACGGGCCCTGGATCTCGACGGCGTCGCTCGACGAGGAAGTGCGCGGCCCCGGCGGGCAGGACGTCGTCACGGGTCCGGACGGAGAATCGTGGCTGGTGTTCCACGGATGGGACTCGTCGTACACCTACCGGATGCTGCACACGGCGCCGCTGACATGGGAGGAGCGCGCGCCCCGCCTCGGCGGATGACGGAACGGGGTCAGTCTTCCGACCAGGTGATCCCGCCGTCGGGGTGGAACGCGATCCCCTGTCGCCGCCAGAGCGGGCCGAGTCCGCCGACACGGCGGCGGAACGATTCCCACGAGCGCTCGGGGGTGGAGCCGAGCGGTGCCGACCACGCCGCCTCGGCTGCCGCGGCCAGGCGCGGGAACATCATGGTGTCCAGGCCCGCGAGGTCGTCGATGGTCTCGGTCCACACGGCCGCCTCGACGCCGACGATGTCGTCGTCGGCGATCCCGTCGATGATCGAGGCCGGATCCCACTCGTAGGCCCGCCGGACACTCGTGGGGCCGTTCGCCCAGGTGAGGCCGCGGGGGGTGTCGCCGTCGTACTTCATGTCGAGGTAGACCGCGTCGGCGGGGGAGAGGATGACGCCGCTCGCGCGGCGCACGAAGGCGCGCGCCGCGTCGGCGCTCTCGGCGTCGGGGGTCGTCAGGCCCCAGTACTGCCCGACGGTCTCGGGGGCGACGTCGGCGCGCCCCGCGTCGTGCCAGGTCAGCGGCACCTTGCCCAGATCGGCGACGAGCTGCGTGACGCGCGAGAGGAAGGAGTCGTACTGGTCGGGGGCGGTGCCGAACGCCTCGTCGCCCCCCAGGTGCAGGTACGGACCCGGCGTGAGGTGGGCGAGCTCCCCGAGCACATCGGCGACGAAGTCGAACGTCGCCTCGTCATCGAGGCGGAGCGAGGAGAACCCCACGCCGAGCCCGGTGTACGGCGCCCCTGCAGCGGGGAGGGCCTCGCCGCGGGTGCCGGCTTCAGCGGCGAGCTCGGGGGTGACGACGGGGTCGGCTGCGAGATGCGGGTAGGCGAGGCCGACGGCGTGCGTATGCCCCGGCAGATCGATCTCGGGGACCACGGTGAGGTGGCGGGCGGCGGCGTACGCGACGATCTCCTGGTAGTCCTCCCGCGTGTAGAAACCTCCCGGACCGCCGCCGATCTCCGAGCCCGACGCCGCCGCGGTGAGGGCCGGGTGCGCACGCAGCTGCAGACGCCACCCCTGGTCGTCGGTGAGGTGGAGGTGCAGGTGCGTGAGCTTCAGGCTCGCGGCCCGGTCGATGACGGCGCAGACGTCGGCCACCGGGAAGAAGTGGCGCGCGACATCGAGCATGAGCCCGCGATAGGCGAAGCGGGGAGCGTCGTCGATGCGGATGGCGGGCACGAGCCATCCCTCGGAGACGGGGGTGAGCAGCTGCGCAAGGGTGTGAAGGCCGGCGGCGAGCCCGGCGGCGTCGGCGGCGGAGATCTCCACGCCGGTGTCGGCGGCGACGAGCCGGTACGCGCTGAGCGGCCCGATGTCGGACCGCTGCGAGAGGGTGAGCGCGAGGGAGGAAGCGGAGCCGTCGAAGGGCAGAGCGAGGGCCTGCGCGGTGGCGGCGGTAAGGATGCGGCGGGCCGCGGCCGCCGCATCCGGATCAGCGATCAGGGGGGTCTGCGCGGTCAGGACGAACGGGGCGCCCTCGATGGCGACCACGGAGCGCGGAAGGGGGACGAGGGCCGGAATCGCCGTCATGTAAGGATCCTTTACAAAAAGCGGTCCGATCAGCCTACCGTTCGCGATCCACTATGCTCGGGGTGTCGCGACTGGCGTTGAGGTGGGACACCACCGGGGAGCGACCGGGAGTCATCCGTCCGACCGCAAAGCATCCGACCGCACGCCTGGGCCGATGTCCGATCCGCCGCTGTGGAAGGAGACCGTCGTGTCCGATCCGATCTTCAACGCCCCTCTCTCCGAGGTCGACCCTGAGATCGCCGACGTGCTCGAGCGCGAGCTCGACCGCCAGCGGGGCTTCCTCGAGATGATCGCGTCCGAGAACTTCGTGCCCGTCTCGGTGCTGCAGTCCCAGGGCTCGGTGCTGACCAACAAGTACGCCGAGGGGTACCCCGGTCGCCGCTACTACGGCGGCTGCGAGGTCGTCGACATCGCTGAGGAGCTCGCCATCGAGCGCGCGAAGGCGCTGTTCGGCGCCGGGTTCGCCAACGTCCAGCCGCACTCGGGTGCCACGGCGAACGCCGCCGTGCTGCACGCGATCGCCCGCCCCGGTGACACACTGCTCGGTCTCGCGCTCGACCAGGGCGGTCACCTCACACACGGGATGAAGATCAACTTCTCCGGTCGGCTGTTCGACATCGTCGCCTACGGCGTCGACCCCGAGACCTCCCTGATCGACATGGACGAGGTGCGGCGCCTCGCCGTGGAGCACAAGCCCAAGGTCATCATCGCGGGCTGGTCGGCCTACCCCCGTCAGCTGGACTTCGCCCGGTTCCGCGAGATCGCCGATGAGGTGGGCGCCTACCTGTGGGTCGACATGGCCCACTTCGCCGGCCTCGTGGCCGCCGGTGTGCACCCCTCGCCCTTCCCGCACGCCCACGTCGTGTCTTCCACCGTTCACAAGACCATCGGCGGTCCGCGCTCGGGCATCATCCTCACCGACGATCCCGACCTGGCCAAGAAGATCAACACCGCCGTCTTCCCGGGTCAGCAGGGCGGGCCTCTCATGCACGTCATCGCCGCGAAGGCGACCGCGTTCAAACTGGCGGCGACGCCGGAGTTCCGAGAGCGTCAGGAGCGGACGCTCCGCGGCGCGAAGATCCTGGCCGACCGGCTCATGCAGCCCGATGTCGCCGCCGCCGGCGTGGCGGTGCGCTCGGGGGGCACCGACGTGCACCTCGTGCTCGTCGACCTGCGCGATGCCGCGATCGACGGCAAGCAGGCCGAGGACCTTCTCCACGACATCCGGATCACCGTCAACCGCAATGCCGTGCCGAACGACCCGCGTCCGCCGATGGTGACCTCGGGCCTGCGGATCGGCACCCCCGCGCTCGCCACGCGCGGGTTCGGTGACGCCGAGTTCACCGAGGTGGCCGACATCATCGCCCTCGCGCTCCAGCCGGGTGCCGACGTCGAGGCGCTCCGCGCGCGGGTCGCCGCCCTCGCCGATGCGTTCCCGCTGTACCCCGGCCTCACGCAGTAACCCGCGGCCCGCTCCGCGGAATCCCACTCACCGGGCACCCGCCCCCCGGCGCCCCGCGCCTTCCCGCGAGAATGCATCTGGACGCCGAGGATGCGGGCGCACCCCGCACTCTCGGCGCGCAGATGCACTCTCGCCGCAGGGACGCAGAAGGAGAGACGACATGACGGCTCAGAAGCTCGACGGCAAGGCCGCCGCCGCGGCGATCCGCGCGGAGTTGACCGAACGGGTCGCCGCGCTCACAGCACGGGGCGTCACCCCGGGCATCGCGACGGTGCTCGTCGGCGCCGACCCCGCCTCGCAGCTGTACGTGGGCATGAAGCACAAGCAGTCGGTGGGCATCGGGATGAACTCGATCCAGCGTGAGCTGCCGGCGGATGCCACGCAGGAGGATGTCGAGGCCCTCATCGACGAGTTGAACGCCGATCCGGAATGCCACGGCTACATCGTTCAGCTGCCGCTGCCGAAGCACCTCGACACCGACCGGATCCTCGAGCGGATCGACCCGGCGAAAGATGCCGACGGGCTCCACCCGACCAACCTCGGCCGTCTGGTTCTCAACGTCAACGCGCCGATCACGACGCCCCTGCCCTGCACTCCGCGGGGTGTGATCGAGCTCCTGCTGCGAAACGGCTACGACCTGAAGGGCAAGCACGTCGTCGTCGTCGGCCGCGGCGTGACGATCGGGCGGTCGATCGGCTTGCTCCTGACCCGCCGCGAGATCAACGCCACGGTCACCCTCACCCACACCGGCACCCCCGACATCCCGTCCTTCCTCCGCCAGGCCGACGTCATCGTCGCCGCCGCGGGGGTCAAGCACCTCGTGCGAGCGGAGGACGTCAAGCCCGGCGCCGCCGTGCTCGACGTCGGGGTGACCCGCGAGGACGACCCCGAGACCGGCGCTCAGCGCGTGTACGGCGACGTGCATCCCGATGTCGCGGAGGTCGCCGGCTGGCTGTCGCCGAACCCCGGCGGAGTCGGCCCGATGACCGTCGCGCTCCTCATGACGAACGTCGTGGAGGCCGCCGAGCGCTCGCTGGAGGCCTGAGCCGCGGCATCCGCCCCTCCTCATCGTCCCCGGCCTGTGGAGCCGGATTAGCGTAGGGGGATGGACGACACCGCGCGCCGCGCGATCGACCGGGCGCTCATGCCCCTCGTCGTGTCGACGGGGGCCTGGGGAGTGGTCGACGCGCACTGGCTCCCCGGTCCGGATGGCACGCCGGTGGTGTGGCTGCGGACGCGCACCGAGATCGAGCGCGTTGCGCTGGAGGCCCAACCGTGGGTGGAGGCGCAGGTCCGGGTGATCCTCACGAGGCTGAGCGTGGACTATCCGCTCGTCGCCCGCACGCGCTTCGAGATCACGTCGCTCGAGCGGCAGGGGAACCTCTTCGGCGACGGGCTCCCGGCGTGACCCCCGATCTGCCCCGCTGCCCGACCTGCGGCGACCGGTTGCGGTACGAGATCCTCGACGACGAGCGCTTCCTCGTGGCGTGGTCCTGTGTGAACTGCGGCGTCATCCGGACCACTGAGCCGGTCTGACGCGCGGCCGGCGTGGCTCGCACCAGGGCTGATCAGGTCGTGAAGCGCGAGAGGAACCGTCGCGTCCGCTCCTCGCGGGGCGCGACGAGGACCTCATCCGGCGGCCCCTCCTCGACCACCCGTCCCTCGTCGAGGAACAGCACGCGGTGAGCGACATCGCGGGCGAACGCCATCTCGTGGGTCGCCATGAGGATGGTCGCCCCCTCCTCGGCGAGGGACTGCACCAGCTCGAGCACCTCTCCGACGAGCTCGGGGTCGAGCGCCGAGGTGATCTCGTCGAGGAAGAGCACCTCGGGGTCGGTCACGACGGCGCGCACGATCGCCGCGCGCTGCTGCTGACCGCCCGACAGCCGGTCGGGATGCTCGCGCGCCTTGTCGGCCAACCCGATGCGCTCGAGGAGAGCCATCGCCTTCGCTTCGGCGTCGCGCCGCGGCATCCGGTGCACTTTCCGCGCGGCGAGGGTGACGTTGTCGATGACCGACAGGTGGGGGAAGAGGTTGTAATGCTGGAAGACCGCGCCGAACCGCGCGCGCACCCGGTTGCCGTCGACGCGGGGGTCGGAGATGTCATCGCCACCCAGCCGGATGACGCCGTCGTCGATCGTCTCGAGAAGATTCAGGCAGCGCAGCAGCGTCGACTTGCCCGACCCGCTTGCCCCGATGACGGCGACCACCTCGTGCGCCGAGAGGTCGAGCCCCACGCCGCGCAGCACCGAGCGGTCTCCGAACGACTTCCAGATGCCGTCTGCCTGCAGGAGCGCCGTCACAGGATCGATCCCATCTGCTCGCGTCGCTGCAGCCGTGCCGTCCACCAGTCCGCGAGGCGGATGGTGGGGATCGCCAGCAGCACGAACAGCACCGCCGCGACGATGTACGGGGTGAAGTTGTACGCCAGCGATGTCTCGATCTGCGCGGCCCGAACCGCATCGACGGCGCCGATGACCGAGACGAGCCCCACGTCCTTCTGCATCGCGACGAAGTCGTTCATGAGCGGGGGCGTCATCTTGCGGAGCGCCTGCGGCATCACCACGAGGCGAAGCGACTGGGCATAGCCGAGGCCCATCGCCCGTGCGGCCAGGCGCTGCGAGGGGTGCACGGCCTCGATGCCGGCGCGGATCACCTCGCTCACGTACGCCGAATAGGTGATCGTGATCGCCGCGGTACCCAGGATGACCGGGGGGATGCGCTCGTTCACGAGCCCCGGGATCCCGAACCCCACGAGGTAGAGCACGATGATCAGCGGGATGCCCCGGAAGACGTCGGTGTAGCCGGCCGCGAGCGCCCGGAGCGGGAAGAACACCGCGCCGCGCAGGGTGCGAAGCAGCGCGATGACGGTCGCGCCGATCGCGACGGTGATCACCGAGAGTCCCAGCACCTGCAGGTTGAGCAGGAACCCCTCCCACACGCGCGGGAGAGAGGCGATGGCGGTCTCGGGGTCGAAGAACGATCGCTGGACCGACTCCCACCCGGGGGTGTTGACCACGGTGAGCCAGACCGCCACCGCGAAGACGACGGTGGAGATGACGGCGATCAGCACCGACCGGGTCGACTGGCGCGCGCGGTAGGCGCGACGCTCCAGCTCGAGCGCGCTCGGCTGATGGATGTCGGCGCTCACCCTTCGACGCTAGCCGACCGCTCCGGGCCGGGCTTCACTCCAGCAGCGTGACGCCGGCACCTTCGCCCAGCCACTCCTGGGTGATGGCCTCGAGCGTTCCGTTCTCGCGCAGCGCGTCGACGGCGGCGGTGACGCGCTCGGTCAGCGGCGAGTCCTTGGCCAGCACCAGGCCCCACTCGTCGGGGATGCCGGCGGTGGGGAGCTCGCCCACGATGAACGAGTTGTCGATGTAGACGCCGGTGGCGTAGTACGCCGTCGGCGTGTCGAGCACGAGCCCGTCGATCTGGCCGGCCTCGAGGGCGGCCTTGGCGTCTTCGTTGGTGTTGTAGAGCTGCGCGGGGGTGTCGGGCTGGACGACCTCTTCGATCGTCTGCGCACTGGTCGACCCGACCATGGCGCCCAGCAGCAGACCCTTGGTGTCGGCGAGCGAGGTGACGCCCTCGGCGGCCTCGTTGCCTTCGATCGCGACGATCGCCTGGCTCGCGGCGTAGTACGGCGAGGAGAAGTCGACGTTCTCGGCGCGTTCGGGGGTGATGGAGTACTGCTGGATGTTGATGTCGAAGTCCTTCGGCCCCGGCGCGATCGCGGCTTCGAACGTGGTGCGCACCCACTCGACATCCTCGGGGGCGAAGCCCAGCTCTTCGGCGACGGCGTACGCGACCGCCGCCTCGAAACCCTCGCCCGAGGCCGGATCGTCGTCGATGACGTACGGGTAGTACGCCGGCTCGCCCGTGGCGATCGTGAGCTTGCCGGGGGTGATGTACCCCTCGTCGGCCGGAGCCGACGACGCGTCGGAACCGGTGTCGGCGTCGGAATCGCCGCTACCGGTGGCGCAGCCGGTGAGGGCGAGGGCGGCCACGGCGATGCCGGCCAGGGCCAGGTGCAGGCGGGGACGGGTGCGGGACATGGCTGCCTCCAGATACGGGATGTCGCGCGCCGCGTGCTGCCGCGGGATGCGCCCCTCCATCATCCTGCGAGAGAGCGGATGCTGCGCCGCCACGCGTCGCTTTGTTACACGCTCTTCACGCGCGGGGAAGGCCGGGGTCAGAGCTCATCGAGCATGCGGCGCTGTTCCTCGGTCAGGCCGTCGCGGAGTTCCTTCCGCCCCTGCGCGGCGGTGCGGGAGTCACCGACCGCGGGGCGCGGGCCCGTGGCATCCGCTCCCGCCGGCGCCGCGGCACCCCCCGATCTCGCGCCGGTGGCGCGGTCGTACAGGGCGCCGGCGTGCGCCTCGACTCGATCGTCGATGACGTCGTAGATCGCCCAGCCGATCATGAGCAGCACGGGAGGAAGGAACCACCCCCAGAACCATCCCCCGATCGACACGCCGGTCAGCAGCACCGTGGCGATCCACACGAGGAAGGCGACCGCGAAGGCGACGAGGAACTCCGCGACCTTCTCGCCCACCCGGGTCCGCCGGTCGGCGGAGCGGGCCGCCATGCCGCCGAACCATCGGGAGAGGAGCGGCTTGATCCAGATCACGATCGCGGTGAGCACGATGCCCGCCCACAGGGCCGCCCACCCGACGCGCGCGGGCGTGAGGAACCCGATCATCAGCAGCACCGCGATGTTGAACACCAGCAGCGAGACGAACCGCACGACCCAGGTCTTCATGGCTCCAGCGTGCCACGCCCGCTTCGCGGGGGCCACGGGTCAGCGCAGGGGCACGAGCTCGGTCAGGTCGTCGTCGGGCAGCACGTCGGCGACGGCGGTCACCGTCATGGTGCCGAGCGCGACGGCCCCGGAGATCGTGGTGAGGAAGGCGGTGTCGGCGGCGTCCCGGCCGGTGGCGATGCGCACGAGTGTGCTGCGAGGCGCGAGGGTCGTCGCATCCACGACGTACCAGGCGCCGTCGATGTGAGCCTCGGCGACGGCGTGGAAGTCCATCGGGTGAAGTCCCGGGGCGTACACCGAGACGAGCCGGGCCGGAACGTTCCGGGCACGCAGCAGGGCAACAGTCAGGTGGGCGAAGTCGCGGCAGACGCCCTGTCGGGCAAGGAGCGTGCGCATCGCGCCGTCGGTCGGCAGGCTCGATCCGCTGACGTAGGCCAGACGTGTGCCGACCCATGATGACACCGATGCGAGCAGCTCGGCCGGGTCACTGATCCCGGCGAACTCGGCAGCGGCGGTGGGGAAGAGGGCGTCCGACTCGGCGTAGCGGCTCGGCCGCCGGTAGCGCACGAGCTCCGCCTCGCTCGCGGTGGCGGGCTCGGCCCGGCCGACGATCGTCGCCGAGTAGTCGACCACGAGGGCGCCGGGACGCGTGACGATCCGGTGCAGCCGCGTGCCGTGCTCGTCTTCGAGTTCGTCCGCCTCGATCGGCTCGCCATCGATCGTGACGCTCAGCTGCTCGCGCTCGCGCGGCACCCCGGCGGCGACGGCGATGGAGAACACCAGCTCCGACGGCTCGGTGACCTCGAGCTCCAGGTTCGCGCCCACATCCCGCTTCATGCGTCCACTCTCGCGGGCGCGGGCACCGCCCACAACCGCGCGGACGGTGTGGTACGGATGAGAGGTGATCACCCTCACCCTCGACGACGGCGTCGCGGAGATCGTCCTCGACGCTCCCGAACGACGAAACGCCCTCACCCTGGACGATCTGACGAACCTGGATGCCGCCTACCGACGCGCCGCCGACGCGGGCGCCCGCGCACTGGTGCTGCGCGGCGAGGGCCGCGTGTTCTGCGCGGGCCGCGACATCTCCGGCGTCGACCCCGAGACCGACGACGTCACCGGCTACCTCGGAGCCGTCGAGCGGCTGATGCGACGGATGGCGGGGCATCCCGCCCCCACGTTCGCTGCCGTGCAGGGCGCGGCGCTCGGCGTCGGGCTCGGCCTCGTGATCGCCACCGACGTCGTCTACGTCGGCGAGGCGGCCAAGGTCGGCTCGCCGTTCGCCCAGCTCGGGGCTCTGCTGGACTCCGGCGGTCACGCGTTGCTGTTCGATCGGCTCGGCGCTCATCGCGCGCTCGACCTCATCTACACCGGCGACCTGCTCGGCGGCACCGAGGCCGTCGCAGCGGGACTGTTCAGCCGCGCCGTCCCCGACGCCGACCTGCTGTCGTTCACCCGTGAGAAGGCCCGGGCCGCGGCATCCGGTCCGACGCAGGCGTTCCTGAGGTCCAAGCGCCTCATCGGCTCGCTCCGCGACGAGCGGCTGTGGGCGGTGGTCGCCGCCGAGACGGCCGGTCAGGAGGCGCTGCGCGCCACCGACGACTACCGCGAGGGCTTCGCCGCGTTCCAGCAGAAGCGGCGTCCCACCTTCCGCGGCGCCTGATCTGCCTTCCGCAGCCCCCGACCACAGCCTCAGCCGCCGAGGGCGTCGCGGATGGCCTCGGCGGAGCGGGCCAGGCGCGCCGCGATGACCAAGGGCTCTGTTCCGCCGGCGACGTGAACCACGGCGATCGTCGCGGGCGGTCGGGACCGCAGCGTCAGCGGCACGGCGACGGCATGCACGCTCGGCAGCACCTCGTCGTGGCTCGTGGCGAAGCCGCGCGCAGCAGCCTCCCGTATCTCGGCGGCCACCGGGGCGGGCACGCTCGGCCAGGCACGTTCGGGGAGTTGCGCGAGAATCGCCTTGCCCGGCGCGCCGACGCCGACCGGATGCCGGGTGCCCGGCCGCTGCGCGACGGCGGCGACGGAGTGGCGGGGTTCGACGCTGACGAGCGTGACGCACTCCTCATGGTCGAGGACGGCGAGGAAGCATGTCATCCCGAGGTCGTTCGCGACCCCCGTGAGTTCGGGGAGAGCCTCGGCCTGCAGATCGTGGGCGACACCGGCGGCGAGGGCCGCCATCCGCGCACCCAGCGTCAGTCGCCCGCTGCGCTCGCGCACGACGAGTCCGTGCTGCTCGAGCGTGCGTACGAGGCGGTACGCGACCGATCGGTGCACCTCGAGTCGTTCGGCGACCTCGTCGATCGTCAGGGGCGCCCGGGCATCGGCGAGCGTCTCGAGGACCCGGATGCCACGGCTGAGCGTCTGCGATGCGGGTGCGCTCGGCGCGGCATCCGTCACGACTGCCCCCCTCCCGGACCGGTCCTTGCCGCATCCTCGACTCGTCGTATACGATCCGTTCAATAGTAGAACGGCGTGTTCGAATATAGAACATACCGACTCTTCTCAACAGCGCACCGCCGCGCCGCCCGGACATCGGCGTCAAGGAGAATCCATGCAGTTCCATCACCACGGCTACGTCTCGGGCGATCCCCGCGTCCAGCCCGCCGCCGGCACCGGGATCGACCGGCCCGACGATCTCCCCGACGTCGTCGACGTGCTGATCGTCGGCTCGGGGCCCGCGGGCATGCTCCTGGCCGCGCAGATGTCGCAGTTCCCGACTCTCACGACCCGACTCATCGAGCGCCGCGACGGGCGCCTGCCGCTCGGTCAGGCAGACGGCATCCAACCGCGGAGCGTCGAGACCTTCCAGGCCTTCGGGTTCGCCGAGCGCATCATCGCCGAGGCCTACAACATCGGCTGGATGAACTTCTGGGGCCCCGACCCGACCGACCCGTCACGAATCACCCGCACCGCGCGTACCGAGGACTACGGCTACAAGATCAGCGAATTCCCGCACCTCATCGTCAACCAGGCGCGGGTGCTCGACTACTTCGCCGAGGCCGCGGCGCTCGGCCCCGCCCGCATCGCGCCCGACTACGGCGTGGAGTTCCTCGGCCTCACCGTTCGCGATGCCGACATCGACCCCGGCGCCGACACCGACCACCCCGTGGAGGTGCGCGTGCGTCACGTCGCCGGCCCCCGTGCGGGGGAGGAGCGCGCCATCCGAGCGCGCTACGTCGTCGGATGCGACGGTGCGCGCAGCCGCGTCCGCGAGGCGATCGGGCGCACCCACGTCGGCAGCACCGCCCAGCACGCCTGGGGTGTCATGGACGTGCTCGTCGACACCGACTTCCCCGACTGGCGCATCAAATGCGCGATCGCGGCGGAGGCGGGAAACATCCTTCACATTCCGCGCGAGGGCGGCTACCTCAGCCGCATGTACATCGACCTCGGAGAGGTCGCCGCAGATGACAACCACCGCGTCCGCCAGACCCCGATCGAGGAGATCATCCGGCGCGCCAATGCGATCCTCCACCCCTACACGATCGAGGTGAAGCAGGTCGCCTGGCACAGTGTCTACGAGGTCGGCCACCGGGTCACCGACGGCTTCGACGACGTCGCTGCCGACGACGACCGCGATCCGCGCGTCTTCCTCACCGGCGACGCCTGCCACACCCACAGTGCCAAGGCCGGGCAGGGGATGAACGTCTCCATGCAGGACGGGTTCAACCTGGGCTGGAAACTCGGTCACGTGCTCTCCGGCCTCGCTCCGGCATCCCTCCTCCGTACCTACGACGCCGAGCGCAAGCCCGTGGCCCAGCAGCTCATCGACTTCGACCGGGAGTGGTCGTCGCTCATGGCTCGCAAACCCGCCGAGATCTCCGACCCCCAGGAGCTCGCGACCTACTACCTGGGCACCGCCGAGTTCCCGTCGGGGTTCATGACTCGCTACGCGCCGTCTTCGATCGTGGCGGATGGCGCGCACCAGCCGCTGGCGGAGGGCTTCCCCGTGGGCATGCGATTCAAGAGCTCCGAGGTGGTGAGGGTGGTCGACGGCAACGCCGTCCACCTCGGTCACCACGCCAAGGCCGACGGGCGCTGGCGCATCTACGCCTTCGCCGATCGCCCGGCCGCCGGCGAGTCCTCGGCGCTCGCAGACTGGGCGGAGCGGGTGGACGCCCCCGACGGACCCGTGCGCCGGCTGACGCCCGAGGGTGCCGACCTCGACACCGTCTTCGACGTGAAGGTGATCTACCAGCAGGCGTTCGACGACGTCGAGCTCGCCGCGGTGCCCCAGATCTTCCGGCCCCGCTCCGGCCCGCTGGGCCTCGTCGACGGCGAGAAGGTGTTCGCGGCGGCACCGAGCGCCTGGACCCGCACCGACATCTTCGACGAGCGTGGCCTCTCGCGCGATGGCGTCGTCGTGGTGGTGCGTCCCGACCAGTACGTCGCCGCCGTCCTGCCGCTCCGGGCGGCCGCTGAGCTCGATGCCTTCCTCTCGGGCGCCTTCCTGCCGCAGCGCGAGGTCGCTGGGGCCGGTGCGTCGGCGCACTGAGACAGCCGCCCGCCCCGGCGCACACCGCGTTTGCGCCGACTGTACGCCGTGTATATCGAAGCCTGCGCCGACAGCCGGGCACAATGACCACGACCGCCCCCGATCCCGAGGAGTCCCATGACCGCCGATCGTGAAGCCGCCCTGCTCGCCGAGGTCCCCGATGGACTGTTCATCGGAGGGTCCTGGCGGCACGCTTCGGAGGGCCGGACGCTCCGCGTCTTCGATCCCGCCACCGGCCACGCGGTCAAGACGATCGCCGACGCCTCGGTCGACGACGGCAAAGCGGCACTGGATGCCGCTGTCGCGGCGTTCCCGGAGTGGTCGCGCACCCCGGCGCGCGAGCGCGCCGAACTGCTGCGTCGCACCTTCGACCTCGTCCAGGAACGCAAGGAGGACCTCGCGCTCCTGATGACGATCGAGATGGGCAAGCCCCTCGCCGAGGCGCGCGGCGAGGTCGTGTACGGCGGGGAGTTCATCCGCTGGTTCAGCGAGGAGGCCGCGCACGTGCAGGGTCGTTACGGCGCGAACCCCGAGGGCACCGGGCGCATGATCGTCTCGCAGCACCCGGTGGGTCCCTGCTACCTCATCACCCCGTGGAACTTCCCCCTCGCGATGGCCACCCGCAAGATCGCCCCGGCGCTCGCCGCCGGCTGCACCGTGGTCATCAAGCCCGCCGAGCTCACGCCGCTGACGACGCTGTTCTTCGTCAAACTGCTCGAGGAGGCCGGGCTCCCGGCGGGTGTCGTGAACGTCCTCACCACGTCGAGCTCGGGGAAGGTCTCCGAGCCGATCATCCGCGACCCCCGCCTGCGCAAGCTCTCCTTCACCGGTTCGACGCCGGTGGGGCAGCGGCTGCTCGAGCAGGCCGCAGAGGGCGTGCTCCGCACCTCGATGGAGCTCGGCGGCAATGCGCCCTTCGTCGTCTTCGACGACGCCGACCTCGACAAGGCGGTCGACGGCGCGATGGCGGCGAAGTTCCGCAACATCGGTCAGGCGTGCACCGCGGCGAACCGGTTCATCGTGCACCGCTCCGTCGCCGACGAGTTCGCCCGTCGCGTCACCGCGCGCGTGCAGGGCTTCCGCATCGGTCGCGGCACGGAAGAGGGCGTCACCATCGGCCCGCTCATCGACGATCGCGCGGTGGCCAAGGCCACGGCCCTGGTCGACGACGCCGTGAGCCGCGGTGCGGAGCTGCGCACCGGCGGCAAGGCCGTCGACGGCCCGGGAACGTTCTACGAGCCGACGGTGGTCTCGGATGTGCGGCCGGGAAGCGACATCCTCCGCGAGGAGATCTTCGGGCCGGTGCTCGCCATCATCCCGTTCGACGACGAGGACGATGCCGTCCGCATCGCCAACGACACCGAGTACGGCCTGGTCTCGTACGTCTACACCGAGAACCTCGCTCGCGGGCAGCGCATGATCGAGCGGCTCGAGACCGGCATGATGGGCCTGAACATGGGGGTCGTCTCCAACGCCGCCGCCCCGTTCGGCGGGTGGAAGTTCTCGGGCCTCGGCCGCGAGGGCGGCGCCGAGGGCATCCACGAGTACCTGCAGACGAAGTACACGCTCACCCCGAACCCGTTCGCCTGAGCGCGGCGGCGCGCCTCGGAAGGGGCGGCGACCGGGTGTCGGGGGCGCGGGGCAGGATGACCGAGTGATGACGTCACCGCTGCTCGCACGCCGCCTGCGCTCGCACCGTCTGAGCGCGCCCGCCGCGACGCTGGAGGCCGCCGCGCGGTCGCTGCTCGCGGTCCAGGCGCAGGATTTCGTGGGCGGCCGGTGGGCGCTCGCGACGCGCACGCGTGGTGCTCCCTCGCTCTCCGCCGTCGACGCGCTCTTCGACGGCGGCCGGCTGGTGCGCTCGTGGACGATGCGCGGAACGCTCCACATCGTCTCCGCAGCCGACCTCCGATGGATCCTGGAGGCGACTCGGGCGAGGCAGGAGCGCCGTGCCGCCCCTGTGCTCCGGCGCGAGGGGGTCGACGGCGCCGTGCTGGTGCGCGCCGAGCAGGCCGCGCGCCGAGCGCTCGACGACGACGGGCGGATGACCCGCGCCGACCTCTTCGCCGCGTGGGATGCCGCGGGCATTCCCACCGCGGGACAGCGCGGCTATCACCTGCTCTCCGCGCTCGCCGTTGCGGGTGTGCTGTGCCTGGGGCCCGTCCAGGAGCGGCCGAGCCGTGCGGCACGGGAGCAGACCGTCATCCTCGTCGATGACCTGAGGACGGATGCCGCGGCGCCGGCCGATCCTCTCGTCGAGCTGATCGTCGGCTACATCCGCGGCCACGGGCCGGCTTCCGCACGCGATGCGGCGTGGTGGTCGGGTCTGCCGCTCACGGCCGTCCGCGCGGCGCTCGCCGATGCCGGTGATCGCGTCACGGTCTGGCGCGAGGGCGCCGAGCCGCTGTACGTCGACGCCGCCGCGGCGCCCCGCGCGACGGCGTACGACGACGCACTGGCGCTGCCGCCCTTCGACGAGTACTACCTCTCCTACGACGACCGCTCGACCACGTGCGCGCCGCAGCATCTCGACCGGGTGGGGCCGTCGAAGAACGGCATGGTCCGCGCCGTGCTGATCGCCGACGGCCGGGTGGCGGGCACCTGGACGCCTGCCAGAGGTGCGGCCGGCATCGACCTGTTCGACGCCGACAGCGTCTCGGTCGCCGACGCGCGCGCGGCGGTCGCCCGGTTCACCGCGTTCCGCGCGGGATGACCCGCAGGCGGACTACTCCGCCGGGGAGTGCCGCTCGAGGAAGGCGTACACCTCGGTGTCGTCGACTCCCGGGAACGCGCCGCGGGGGAGAGGGGAGAACATGTGCTGGTGCACCCGCGCGCTCGGCCAGGCCTTGCCGCTCCAGCGCGAGGCGACGTCGGCGGGGGGACGGCGGCAGCACGACTCGTCAGGGCAGGTGGAGGTGGCCCGCGTGGCCGTCTCGCGACCGCGGAACCACTTGGCGTCGTCGAAGGGCACGCCGACCGTGATCGAGAACTCCCCGTCGCTGGTCACGCCCGTCTGCGTCGAGCACCAGAAGGTGCCCGCCGGGGTATCGGTGTACTGGTAGTGCTCCGTGGTGCGGTTCTGCTCTTCGAACGCCGAGCGCGCCGACCACTGGCGGCACACGATCTGTCCCTCGACCGACCCCGTGACATCCATCGGCACCGGGAGGTCGTCGTTCTCGTACACGCGGGAGATCCCGCCGTTGCCGTCGACCCGCAGGAAGTGCAGTCGGATGCCGAGATGGTGGGTGAGGAGGTTCGTCAGGCGCATCGCCGCGGCTTCGTGGGTCACCCCGAACGCATCGCGGAAGTCTTCGACGGCGAGGTTGCGGTCCTTCTTCGCCTGCTGGAGGAAGGACACGGCGGCGGTTTCGGGCATGAGACAGCACGCGGCGTAGTAGTTGATCTCCAGACGCTGCTGCAGGAAGTCGGCGTAGTCGGTGGGCCGCTCGTGCCCCAGCAGACGGTGCGCCATCGCCTGCAGAGCCATGGAGCGCAGGCCGTGCCCGCCGGGGATCGACGCGGGAGGCAGGTAGATGCGTCCGTGCTCGAGGTCGGTGACCGAGCGCGCCGAGTGCGGCAGATCGTTGACGTAGATCAGCTCGAAGCCGAGCTGCTCGGCCATGATGCTCACGGTTCGGTGGGTGAGGGCGCCGGAGACGTGGCCGGCGGCCCTCAGCTGCTTCTCGGCGAGACGTTCGATGTCCGGGAGGTAGTTGTCGGCGTCGCGCATCCGTACCCGCAGCTCGGTGTTGGCCCGGCGGGCCTCCTCCGGCGTGGCGATCGCCTCGCGCTCGCGACGCTGCAGTTCGCGATGCAGCGCCAGGATCGATTCGAGCGTCTCATCGGTCATCGACTTCGACACCTTGATGGGGGCGACCCCCAGCTGGCGGAAGACGGGACTCGTCTGCGCGCGCGCGAGCTCGATCTCCAGCGCCGCGCGTCGATTGGGCGGCTCGGTGGAGAGGAGGTCGGTGACCTCGACGCCGGTGGCCCCGGCGATCGCCTGCAGCAGCGACAGCTTCGGCTCCCGCTTGCCGTTCTCGATGAGGCTCAGTTGGCTGCCGGCGACGCCGACCTGCTCTCCGAGCTCGTCGAGCGTGAAACCGCGGGAGAGCCGGTGGTGACGGATCCGGTGGCCCAGCGTCGTGAGGTGCAGCGGTGCCGTCGAGGTCGCGGTGGGAAGCGCCATGATTTGAGGATAGCGAAAGAATCAGTATTTTTGCGCGGTAGCTGCCCTTAAACACGGTGTCGCAACCCGAGATAGTGGAGGAACACCAGGTTTCATGCCGAGCTGAGGGAGCTTCCATGGCTATCGCCGATATCTTCTCGCGTACCGCGTCCGCCGCGATGGACGCCGGAGACTCCCGTGCGTACGGCGCCCGCCCCACGATCATCGGCGGCGGGATGGCCGAGTTGGAGGCGTGGGTGGAGGAGATCGCCACTCTCACCCAGCCCGATCGCATCCACTGGGTCGACGGGTCGCGCGGCGAGAACGACGCGCTGCTGCGCCAGATGGTCGACGAGGGGAAGCTGATCAAGCTCAACCCCGAGTGGCGCCCGGGTTCCTACCTCGCCCGCTCCCACCCGAGCGACGTCGCGCGCACCGAGGCGCGCACCTTCATCGCCTCGGAGCTCGAAGAAGACGCCGGCCCCACGAACAATTGGGCCCCTCCTGCCGAGATCCGCGCGACGATCACGCCGCTGTTCGAGGGATCGATGCGCGGTCGCACGATGTACGTCGTGCCCTTCTCGATGGGCCCGGTCGGCGGTCCGCTGTCGCACATCGGCGTGCAAGTGACCGACAGCGCGTACGCCGTGGCATCCATCGGGATCATGACCCGCGTGGGCACGCAGGTGCTGCGGGAGATCGCTGCCGGGAAGCCCTGGGTGAAGACCGTGCACTCGGTCGGTGCTCCTCTGCGCCCCGGCGAGCCCGATGTGGCGTGGCCGTGCAACGACGAGAAGTACATCGTGCACTTCCCCGACACCCTCGAGGTCTGGTCGTTCGGCTCGGGGTACGGCGGCAATGCGATCCTGGCCAAGAAGTGCTTCGCGCTGCGGATCGCCTCGGTGATCGGCCGAGACGAGGGCTGGCTCGCCGAGCACATGCTGCTCATCCGCGTGATCGACCCGGCCGGTCGCGCCTACCACGTCGCCGCGGCGTTCCCCTCGGCCTGCGGCAAGACGAACCTGGCCATGCTGCGCCCCACCATTCCCGGATGGCGCGTGGAGACCCTCGGCGACGACATCGCCTGGCTCCGTCCGGGCGAGGACGGACGCCTCTGGGCGATCAACCCCGAGGCGGGCTTCTTCGGGGTGGCGCCCGGCACCGGCGAATCGACCAACGTGACCGCGGTCGAGACCCTGTGGGGCAACACCATCTTCACCAACGTCGCGCTCCGCCCCGACGGCGATGTCTGGTGGGAGGGTTTGACCGACACCCCGCCCGCTGAGCTCACCGACTGGGAGGGCAACCCCTGGACGCCCGAGAGCGGTCGACCCGCCGCCCACCCCAATTCGCGCTTCACCGTCGGTGCCGCCCAGTGCCCCCAGATCGCCGAGGACTGGGATGCCCCGCAGGGAGTGCCGCTGGATGCGATCCTCTTCGGCGGCCGCCGGGCGACGAACGTCCCGCTCGTCGTCGAAGCGACCGACTGGACCCACGGCGTGTTCATGGGCGCGACGATCTCGTCGGAGCGCACCGCCGCCGCCGAGGGCACCGTCGGCGAGCTCCGCCGCGACCCGTTCGCCATGCTGCCGTTCTGCGGGTACAACATGGCCGACTATTTCGGGCACTGGCTGAAGGTCGGTCAGAAGCTCCGCTTCGACCGCGCTCCCCGCATCTTCCAGGTCAACTGGTTCCGGAAGGGCCCCGACGGACGCTTCCTGTGGCCCGGCTTCGGCGACAACGCCCGGGTCATCGACTGGATCATCCGCCGAATCGAGGGCGAGGTCCCCGCGGTCGACAGCCCGGTCGGGCGCCTGCCGCGCACCGAAGACCTCGATGTCGACGGCATCGACGTCTCGGCCGACGACCTCGAGCGCCTCTTCGCCATCGACCCGCAGTCGTGGCTCCAGGAAGCCGATCTCACCGACGAGTTCTTCCGCACCTTCGAGGGACGGATTCCCGCGGCGCTGTACGCCGAGCTCGCGGCGCTGCGCTACCGCCTCCAGCGGGCCTGACGCCGCGTCACACCAGGAGCTGGTGGCGGGCGAGGTCGCGGTACAGCGGCGTCGTCTCCACCAGCTCCCCGTGTGTGCCCTGGCCGACCACGCGGCCGTGGTCGAGAACCACGATGAGGTCGCTGTCGACCACCGTCGACAGCCGGTGCGCGATGACGATCAGCGTGCGTCCGGCCGCCACGGCGTCGATCGCGTCGCGCATCCGCTGCTCGTTCAGGCCGTCGAGCGACGAGGTCGATTCGTCCAGCAGCAGGATGGGCGGCGCCGCCAGCAACGCCCGCGCGATCGCGAGGCGCTGACGCTCACCCCCCGAGAGCATGACGCCACTCTCGCCGACCGGTGCCTCCAGGCCGAGGGGGCTGCGCTCCAGCACCTCGCCGAGGTTGACCGCGCGGAGCACCCGCTCGCATTCGGCGTCCGAGGCCTCCGGCGCCGCCAGTCGCAGGTTCTCGGCGATCGTGCCGGCGAGGGTCGGAGCATCCTGCTCGACGTAGCCGAGCTGTGAGCGCAGTGCCGCCCGGTCGATCGTGCGGACGTCCGCGCCGTCGAGGAGGATCGCGCCGCCGGTGGGATCGTAGAACCGCTCGATGAGGGCGAGCGTCGTGCTCTTTCCGGCGCCCGACGGGCCGACGAGGGCCACGCGCGCTCCGCGCGGGACGCGGAACGAGACGCCCCGCAGCACCTCGCCGTCGGGCGTCGCCTCCTGTGAGGGCGGTGATGCCCCCGCATCCGATCCCTCGTCCCGGCGCACCACGTCGATCGTCGTGGTGTCGACATGGGCCGATTCGAGCAGCGCCTTGGCCTCCTTCTCGGCCGTGCGCCGCGCGGCGATGACGTTCTCGGGATATGAGAACCGCACGTCGACGAATTCGATGGCGGCCGGCGCGGTCGTATCGACCGCCGGGGCGGCGGGCACGGCCGCGGCGGTGCGGGCGTCGTCGGCGTCCTCGGTCGGGAGATCGAGCACTTCCTGGATGCGGCCGAGGGCACCCAGTGCCTGGTTCACCGACGTGATCGCGCCGAAGAACGTGCCGAGGGGCCCGATGAGGAGGAAAAGGAAGATGACGAAGGTCACCAGGCTCGCGATCTCGATCGCTCCGGATGCGACGCGGAAGCCCCCGAAGCCGAGGACGACCAGCAGCGAGACCTGCAGGGCGATGCCGGCGACGGGAACGACGAGCGCCGACACCTTCGCGATGCGGACTCCGACGTGGTAGACGTCGGTGGCCATGGCGCTGATCGCCGCGGTCTCGCGCTCGGTCGCCCCGGCCGCGCGGACGGTGCGGATCGATCCGATGGCGCGCTCCACCCCCGAAGCCAGCTCGCCCACCTTCTCCTGCTGCACCTGGGTGGCCCGGCGGATCCGGCCGCTGAGAAGGACCACGCCCACCACCGACACACCCAGGACCAGAACGATCGCCCCGAGCAGCACCGGATCGATGATGGCCATGCCGATGATGGCGCCGATGAAGATGAGCGAGTTGCCCACGGCGTCGGCGAGGCCCTGGGTGAGGACGGCGTAGAGGAGGGTGGTGTCGGTGCCGACGCGCGACACCAGATCGCCGGTGCGGCGGGAGTCGAACTCGCTGATCGGCAGGTGGAGGATGCGCGAGATGAGCTTCCGGCGGCTGGAGTACACCACCGCGGTTCCGGTGCGCTGCAGTAGGTAATGCTGGTATCCGCCGATCAGCGACGCGGCGACGACGAGGGCGACGATGCCCCACACCAGCAGGCCGAGGGTCTCGCCCGCCTGCACGCGCTCGATCACCTGGCCGACGAGCACGGGCTGGCCGAGCGTGGCGACCGCCCCGATGATGCTGAGGACCGCCACCACCACGAGCACGCCCTTGTGCTCGAGGAGGAAGGGGATCAGCTGCTTCAGGCTCGCGCGGGGGCCGTCCTGGGAGGCTGCGCGACGGCCGCGGCGACGGGACGGGCGGGTGGTGTCAGACATGGGGATGCTCCGGGGGCTAGGGCTCAGCTACGACCGTACTTCTTGTGAGCTGCCTGTTTGCCCACCCGGCCCTCTCGCCCCGTCCGTCCCCGCCTCTCTCTTCGGTCGTCGCAGATGTACATCGAAGGGCGCTCGCGGCGTACATATTCGACGAACGAGGGTCGGAAGGCGCGGGTAGGGTGGTCCGGTGCCTGAGCCCGTGATCCGCGCCGAGAACCTTGTGAAGACGTATTCGTCGAAGGGGAAGCCCGATTTCGTCGCGGTCGACGGGCTGTCGTTCGAGGTCGCACCGGGGGAATCGTTCGGGCTGCTCGGCCCGAACGGGGCGGGCAAGTCGACGACGATGAAGATGGTCGGTGCGGTGTCGACGCGCACCCGCGGTGAGCTCAGCATCCTGGGGCTCGACCCCGATCGCTTCGGTCCCGAGATCCGCTCGCGCCTCGGCGTCGTCCCGCAGCAGGACAACCTCGATGGGGAGCTGAACGCCCGCGAGAACCTCTACATCTACGGCCGCTACTTCGGCCTGCCGGGCAAGGTCTGCCACGAGAAGGCCGATGAGCTGCTGGCCTTCGCCCAGCTCGAAGACAAGGCCAAGAGCAAGGTCGAGCAGCTCTCGGGCGGTATGAAGCGGCGCCTCACGATCGCGCGCGGGCTCATCAACGACCCCCGGATCCTCCTCCTGGACGAGCCGACCACGGGCCTGGACCCGCAGGCTCGTCACGTGCTGTGGGACCGGCTGTTCCGTCTCAAGGAGCGCGGCACGACGCTGGTTCTCACCACCCACTACATGGACGAGGCCGAGCAGCTGTGCGACCGGCTCATCGTGGTCGACAAGGGGCGCATCATGGCCGAGGGGACTCCGGCCTCGCTCATCCGCGAGCACTCCAGCCGCGAAGTCCTCGAGGTGCGCTTCGGCTCCGACCGCAACGAGCAGGTCGCCCCGCAGCTGCAGGGTCTCGGCGACAGCGTCGAGGTGCTCCCCGACCGCATCCTCATCTACACCGACAACGGTGAACGCGCGCTCGAACGCGTCACCCAGCTCGGGTTCGAGCCGATCACCTCGCTGGTGCGCCGCTCCAGCCTCGAAGACGTCTTCCTTCGCCTGACCGGAAGGTCGCTGATCGAATGAGCGCAGATGCGAGGAGCGGTCCGACGACCGCGAAGACCGAGCAGCCGAGCCTGGATGAGCTGCGCGCCGAGGCGATGGCGTGGGGACGCAAGCCCCGCGCGTACGGATCGTGGTACGTCACCGAGCACATGGTGCGCGCGATGCGCGCCTACGGTTGGACGATCGTCGTCGGCGCGCTCGGGCAGCCGGTCGTGTACCTGCTGGGGCTGGGGCTGGGGCTCGCAGCGCTGATAGATCAGGATGTCGTCGACGGTGGCGTCTCGGTCCCGTACGTCGTCTTCGTCGCCCCCGCTCTCCTCATGACCGCCACGATCGCGGTGGCGAGCGAGGAATTCACCTATCCGGTGATGGCCGGCTTCAAGTGGCGGCGATACTTCTACGGTTTCAACGCCTCGGCGCTGTCGTCGCCGCAGATCGCCCACGGCGTCATCCTCGGCGCCACGGCTCGCATGATCGTGGTCGCCGTGGCCTACTACCTGTTCCTCGTCCTCTTCCAAGCGATCCCGAACCCCGAGACCGGGTGGATCTCGATCTTCATCTCGATCCTCGCCGGGCTGGCGTTCGGCGTCCCGATCATGGCCTACGCCGGGCGCATCGAAGAGGACAAAGGGCAGTTCGCCCTCGTGCAGCGGTTCATCTTCATGCCGATGTTCCTGTTCTCGGGCACGTTCTATCCGCTGTCCGAACTGGGCGCGCTGCAGGTGATCGGCTGGATCTCCCCGTTGTGGCACGCCACCGAGCTCGGGCGCCTGGTCACGTACGGCCGACCCGAGAGTCTGCTCATGATCGGCGTGCACGTCCTGTATCTCCTCGCGCTCACCGTCGGCGCCGCGTTCCTCGCGCGCCGGATCTTCGTGCGGAGGCTCGCGAAATGACCGCCACCGTCGTCGCTCGCCAGACCCGCGCCGGGGGAGTCCGTGCCCTCTGGGCCGGCAATCCACAGGCGGTCGTGCAGCGCGGACTCATCGCGGCCCGCTCGTCGAACTGGATCGTCGTGCTGTCGGGCTTCTTCGAGCCGGTCTTCTATCTGCTGTCGATGGGTGTCGGCCTGGGCGCGCTCATCGGAGACGTCACGACCGCCTCCGGCCTCGACGTCTCTTACGCCGCCTTCATCGCGCCCGCGCTCCTGGCGGTCTCGGCCATGAACGGCGCGGTCTACGACTCCACCTGGAACGTCTTCTTCAAGCTCAACTACGGCAAGCTCTACGAGGGGATGCTCTCGACCTCGCTCGGTCCGCTCGATGTGGCGCTGGGCGAGATCCTTTATGCGCTGCTGCGGGGGCTGGTCTACGCCACCGGGTTCATGGTGATCATGCAGGTCGCCGGCCTGAACCTGTCGTGGACGGCGATCCTGGCCCTCCCGGCGGTGCTCCTCATCGCGTTCGGCTTCGCCAGCCTCGGGATGGCGATCACGAGCTACATGAAGGCGTTCCAGCACATGGACTGGATCAACTTCGTCATGCTGCCGATGTTCCTCTTCTCCGCGACGTTCTACCCGCTGAGTGTGTACGACGGGCAGCCGTGGATCATCGCCATCATCCAGGCGCTTCCGCTCTGGCACGGCGTGGAGCTCATCCGCGGCCTCACCCTCGGCGACCTGAATGCGGGCATGCTCTGGCACGTGCTCTACTTCGCGGTGATGATCACCGTCGGGCTCATCTTCACCACGAAGCGGCTGCGCGCGCTCTTCCTCGACTGACCGGGCGCGCAATACACTCGGCTCCACGTCGCCCGGGGTGGGCCTGGGGGCATTGCTCCTCGCGAGCGAGACGGCGTTCACCATCGTCAAGTGGGTGGGAGTGGCCTACCTGGCCTTCCTGGGTATCCGGATGCTGCTGGCCCGCGGTGCGCTGCTGCACGGCGCCCCGACAGCCGACCCGCGCGGCTCGCGCCGCGCGCTTTTTCTCCGCAGCTTCCTGGTCGCGGTGACCAATCCCAAGGGGTATCTCTTCGTCGGAGCACTGCTGCCGCAGTTCATCGACCCCGCCGCCTCGCCGCTGCCGCAGTATCTCCTCATCGGCGTCGTCTTCTGCGCACTCGACTTCGCGATCATGCTCGGCTACGCCGTTCTGGGCTCCGGCGTCATCCGCCTTCTCAAGCGCCGCGGCGCGGTGTGGATCGAGCGAGTGTCGGGCGCGGTGCTGCTCGGGCTCGCGGCGTGGCTCGCCACCTCGCGCCGCGCGCCGGCGTGAGCGTCAGAGCGACCCGGTCGCGCCGACCCCCAGGTCCTCGTCGTAGTCGACGTTCTTCGTCTCGGGCGCGAGCGCGAGGGCGATGAAGGTCAGCACACCCATCGCCGACAGGTAGACGCCGACGAGCCACGGGTTTCCGTCGCCGAGCTGCCACAGCGCCACCGCGATGATCGGGGCGACGGCGGCGCCGAGGATCGACGAGACGTTGTAGGCGATGGCCGAACCCGAGTAGCGCACGTTCGTCGGGAAAAGCTCGGGAAGGACCGCTCCCATCGGCCCGAAACTCCACCCCATGAGCATGAACCCGAAGATCAGGAAGGCCTGGGTCAGCGCCCCGGTGAACTTCGGGTCCGCCGAGGGCAGCAGGAAGATCGAGAACGACAGCCCGAACACGATGATGAGCCCGGTGACCCACATCAGCAGCGTGCGCCGTCCGATCGCGTCGGCGATCGGTCCCGACAGCAGCGTGAAGATGCCGAAGAAGACCACGCCGATGATCTGCATGATCACGAAGTCGGTGTAGCCGAAACCGAGCCCCGGGTAGAACTGCGCGGCGAACGCGGCCTCGTCGAAGGCTCGGCCCGACGACTCCGCCGCAGCCCGGGCGGCGGCGCTCGCGACCTCGAGGTCGGCGGGCTTCGTGCCGTACGACAGGGTGAACTGCGTCATCAGATAGAACAGCACGTAGGTGGCGAGCATGATGAACGTGCCGAGGACCGCCTGGCGCCAGTGCCGGCGCAGCACGGTGCCGACGGGGAAGCGGCGGATGACGCCCCTCTGCTCCGCCTTGACGAAGGTGCTCGATTCCACCAGCCGCAGGCGCACCCACAGGCCGATGATCACCATCACCGCCGAGAACAGGAACGGCACGCGCCATCCCCACGCCAGGAAGGCGTCCGAGCGCAGCGCCGGATCCTCGGGGTGGGGGAGGAGGAAGTAGATCGTCAGGAACACCGAGTTGGCGATGATGAACCCGAGCGGCGCGCCCAGCTGCGGGAACGTGCCGTACCAGGCGCGCTTCCCCTTCGGCGCGTTCTCGGTCGCCACGAGTGCTGCGCCCGACCACTCGCCGCCGAGGGCGAAGCCCTGGGCGAGACGGAGGATCAGCAGCAGGAGGGCCGCCCACAGGCCGATGTCGTTGAAGGTGGGCAGGCACCCGATGAGGAACGTCGCGATCCCCATCGTGAGGAGGGATGCCACGAGCGTGGCCTTGCGGCCGAAGCGGTCGCCGAAATGCCCGAAGATGACCGCGCCGAGCGGCCGGGCGACCATCGCCGCACCGAAGACGCCGAAGGAGGCCAGGAGCGAGGTGGTGTCGTTGCCCGTGGGGAAGAACAGCAGCGGGAAGACGAGCACCGAGGCGGTGGCGTAGACGTAGAAGTCGTAGAACTCGATCGTCGTGCCGACCAGGCTCGCCGTGATGACACGGGAGCGCGGGTTGGCGGGAACGGCGGACGACGAAGCGGCGGTGGAATCGGTCGCCTGTGTCATCGATTCACCACAGCACGGCGATGGCGGCGTTGGCGAAGGTGAGCACGCCGATCGACCAGAAGAGCGCCGGCGGCGTGGCATCCGTCTTGCGCTGACGGGCACGCGCGATGCCGAGCACGGCACCGATGGCAAGGAGGATCACGAGCTTCACACCGATCTTGGCGTAGTTGAGCTCGGTGCCCGCCGGCCACGGAGCTGCCAGGATCAGGCCTGCCGCGCCGGCGATGAGCAGTCCCCAGTTCATCAGGGAGGTCGCCTGGCGGCGGCGCGAGACGGCCTCGACGACCCAGGCGCCGAAGATCACGGCGAATCCGACGAGGTGGACGAGCACGACGAGGTGGCGCAGGAATTCCATAGCTCAGAGGGTAGGGTGCGCACCGGCGCCTCGCCAGGAAGGCGCGCCTCAACCGTCCCCCGCTTCGCTCCGTCTCCCCCCTCTCGCGGGAATGGGAGGGGAAGGGGGATCAGCCGCGCAGGGCGCGGAGGACGAGCGCGGTGCGCAGGGCCGCGTCGGCTGCCTCGGCCCCCTTGTCCTCCTTCGATCCCTCCAGGCCGGCACGGTCGAGGCCCTGCTGCTCGTCGTCGAGGGTGAGCACGCCGAATCCGACGGGCTTGCCCGTGTCCAGCGCCACCCGCGTGAGACCGTCGGTCGCGGCGGCCGAGACGTACTCGAAGTGCGGGGTGCCACCGCGGATGATCACCCCGAGAGCGACCACGGCGTCGGCTCCGGCCTCGAGCGCCGCTTTCGCGGCGACCGGCAGCTCGAACGATCCCGGCACGCGCACCAGGCGGTAATCGGCGCCGGCGGCGTCGAGCACGCGCTCGGCACCGGCGATCAAGCCGTCGCTGATGGTCGCGTGCCACGTGCCGGCGACGACCACGATCTGCAGGCCGGCGCCGTCGATCTCGTCGACCGCGATCGGTGCTCCCTTGCCGCTCACGCGACCCCCTCCTTCATGTGGGCGATGGCATCGGCCAGATCGCCCTCGTCGATGATGTGCCCCATGCGGTCACGCTTCGTGGCCAGGTACTGGTGGTTGTTCGGGCCGACACCGACGAGGAGCGGCACCTGCTCGACGATGTCCAGACCGAACCCGCGCAGCTGCGCGACCTTGTCGGTGTTGTTGGTCAGCAGCCGCACCTTCTCGATGCCGAGGTCGGCGAGGATCCCCGCGGCGGCGGCGTAGTCGCGGGCATCGGCGGGCAGGCCGAGGGCGAGATTCGCGTCGACGGTGTCGAGCCCTCGTTCCTGCAGGCTGTACGCGCGGAGCTTGTTGATGAGCCCGATTCCGCGCCCCTCGTGGCCGCGCATGTAGATGACCACGCCGCCGTCCCGTTCGATGGCGTCCAGCGCCGCATCCAGCTGCGGACCGCACTCGCACTTCAGCGAGCCGAAGGCCTCGCCCGTGAGGCACTCCGAGTGCACCCGCACGAGCGGAGCGGTATCGGTGAGCTCGCCCGAGATGACCGCGAGGTGGTCGGTGCCGGTGACCCGGTCCTTGTAGGCGCGGAAGCGGAACTCGCCGTGCGAGGTCGGGACCTTCGCCTCGGCGCGCAGGCTCACGCGGCGCCGCTGGGTAGCGTGCGCCGAGACGTCGACGGGGTCGACCTCGTCGAGGTGGGCGATGAGCTGCTCGATGGTGATGAGCGGGATACCGTCGCGGGCGGCGAGGTCGACGAGTCCCGGCATCCGCATCATGGATCCGTCCTCGGCGACGACCTCGGCGATCGCGCCGACCGGCGGGAGGCCGGCGAGCTTCATCAGCTCCACGGCGGCCTCGGTGTGCCCGGCGCGCTCGCGCACGCCCCCGTCGACCGCGCGCAGCGGCAGGATGTGTCCGGGGCGGATGACCGAGCTCGGTGTCGACTCGACGTCGGCGAGCACGTTCAGGGTGTGCGCCCGGTCGCTCGCGCTGATGCCGGTGGACACCCGGTCGGCGGCGTCGACACTCACGGTGTAGGCGGTGCCGCGGGCGTCCTCGTTCACCTCGACCATCGGCGGGAGGTCGAGCCGATCGGCCCAGTCGGCGGGCATCGGCGCGCAGACGAAGCCGCTCGACCAGCGCACCGTCCAGGCGACCCATTCGGGGGTCGCCAGCTGCGCCGACAGGATGATGTCGCCCTCGTTCTCGCGGTTCTCATCGTCGACGACGATGACGGGCTTGCCCGCGCGCAGGGCGTCGAGGGCGTCGGAGAGGGGGGAAAGGCTCATCGGGAGCCTCCTTCTTTCGGGACGGCGGGCGCCGTCGGAGGGAATGCGAGAAGGCGCTGCACGTGCCGCGCCAGAATGTCGGTCTCGAGGTTGACGGCATCGCCGGCCGCACGGGTGCCGAGGGTGGTGGCTTCGAGCGTCTCGGGGATGAGCGACACCTCGAACCACGGCTCGGCCGCCTCGGGCGCGCTCACGGCGCTGACGGTGAGCGAGACCCCGTCGACCGCGATCGAGCCCTTGTCGACGACGAGAGGCGCGAGGTGTGCGGGGAGGGCGATGCGCACGACCCGCCATTCGGCGCCCGGGCGCACCTCGACGACGGTGCCGGTGCCGTCGATGTGACCCTGCACGATGTGGCCGCCGAGGCGTCCTTGAGCGGCGGTCGCGCGCTCGAGGTTCACGGCGCGCCCGGCGGCGACGCCGGCGAGGGTCGACATGTCGAGGGTCTGACGCATCACATCGGCGGTGAACCAGTCCTCGCCGCGGTCGACGACGGTCAGGCACACGCCGCTGACGGCGATCGAGTCGCCGTGGCCGGCGTCCGACACCGCTTTGGGGGCGCGCACCGTCAGTCTCAGCCCGTCGCCGGACGGGGCGACGGCGGTGACGGCGCCGATCTCTTCGATGATTCCGGTGAACATCAGCTGTCCTTCACATTCGCGGGGGAGGGGGCCGTCGCGGGGCGCGCGACGAGCAGGATGTCTTCGCCGAGACGCTCGACGGAGGAGAGGGTGAGGCGCACGGCATCGCCGATCGTCTCGACGCCGATGTCGTCGAGCGCCAGACGCGGACCGCCGAGCAGGGCGGGTGCGATGTAGGCGAGCACCTCGTCCACCAGTCCCGCGCGCACGAACGCCGAGGCGAGAGTCGGACCGCCCTCGACGAACACGCGTTGCACGCCCTCGCGGCGGAGGTCATCCAGGACCCGGGTGAGGTCGCGGGAGGAGAGGAACAGCGGTTCCCGAGGATGCCGCCGGACGGCCGCGCCGGACGGGGTCTGCCGCTCGCCGATCACCACGGGGCGCGGCTGGTGGGCGAGAAGCGCCCCGTCGGCATCGCGCGCGGTCAACGACGGATCATCCGCGAGCACGGTGCCGGTCCCGACGATGATCGCATCGGCCATCGCCCGGCGCCGGTGGACGTCCTCCCGTGCGGCCGGGCCGGTGATCCACTGGCTGGTGCCGTCGGATGCCGCGGCGCGGCCGTCGAGGGACTGCGCCCACTTCACGGTGACGTGCGGGCGGCCGAGGCGCTGCACGGTCAGCCAGGCCGAGAGGAGCGCGCGGCCCTCGTCGCCGAGCACATCGGCTTCGACCTCCACGCCTGCCGCGCGCAGCGTGTCGGCGCCGCCGGCGGAGACGACGCCGGGATCGTCGACGGCGTAGAGGACGCGCGAGATCCCGGCGGCCAACAGCGCCTGGCTGCACGGCCCGGTGCGTCCGGTGTGATTGCACGGCTCGAGGGTCACCACGGCCGTGGCGCCCTCCGCCTCGCCGGGGGAGAGGTGGGACAGCGCATCGACCTCGGCATGGGGAGTGCCTGCGCCGCGATGCCACCCCTCGGCCAGGATGCGGCCGTCGGGCGCGAGGATGACCGCTCCCACCTGCGGGTTGACCCCCGCGGGGCCGTTCAGCGCCAGCGCGAGAGCGCGACGCATCGCGTCACGCTCGACGTCTCGCACCGTCATCCGTCTTCCCTCGTCATCCCATCGACCCTTACGGGCACCGGGGCACGGGAAGGACAGGCGCAGGCGCCTGACGTGCTTCTCCCATCCGGACTCGCGAGGACCTTCCCTCGCATCACCGTCGGTTCCGGAATTCCACCGGATCAGGTCGGGCGACACCCTTTCGGATGCGACGCCGTCGCTCGCGGACTCTGACCGCCGGTTCGGATTCTCACCGACCCCGGAGCACGTTGCTGCTCTCGAGTGTAGTCAACGCACTCTCCGCGGATTCATTCCCGCGCATGCGGGCGCGCGTGGCCGGCGTCGAGCGGCGTCGCGGCGAGGTCGCGCGCGGTGGACTCGTCGAGGATGACGTCGGTGATCAGCCCGGCGCGCAGGGCGCCGCGAAGGCTCGGCACTTTCGCGCGACCGGCGACGATGCCGACGCGCCGGGGCGCGCGGCGCAGAACCGAGAAGTCCGGTCCCGTCGCACGTTCGTTCAGGGGGATGCCGTCACTCGAACCGTCCGCGCGGTAGAACACCGTCGCGACGTCGCCCACGACGTGCTCGCGGCTGAGGGCCCGGTAGTCCTCGGCGTCGAGATAGCCGCCCTGATAGACGTGGCTCGGCACCTCGGCGAAGGGCGAGCCGACGCCGAAGACCGCCAGGTCGAGGCTGGCCTGCATCTCCAGCACCCGGCGGATCGAGCGCTCGCGCCAGAACGCCCGCTTGGTCGCCGGGTCGTCGAAGAAGGCCGGCACGGGGAACTGGTGGACCTGCGCCCCGAACGCGTCGCCGAACCGGCTCAGCAGCTCGCTGGCGTACATGATGCCCGTCGTGCGCATGTTGCCGGCGCCGTTGAGCTGCACCACCTCGGTGTTGTGGGTCACGCGCCGCGGCAGGTGGCGGCTGACCGCGCCGATCGTGGAGCCCCACGCGATTCCGACGCTCTGGTTGGAATCGACCCAGCTCGCGAGGGTCCGCGCGGCGGACAGGGCGACGCGGTCGAGGCGCTCGACGTCGCTCGCGCGGTCGGGCACCGGCACGATGTGGGCTGTCACCCCGAACCGATCGCGGATGTCGGCTGCGAGGCGGGACGGGCCCTCGAGGGGGGAGTGGATGACGATCTCGACCAGGCCGGTCTCGCGCGCCTGACTGAGCAGCCGCGACACGGATGACCGTGAGGTGCGCAGCTCGCGGGCGATGGCATCCATCGTGAGGTCCTGCATGTAGTACAGCTGCGCGGCACGCAGAGCGTCGCGCGTCCGCTCGGGGAGGACGGTCTCCGAGATGTCGGCCGACTTCGGCATCATCCTCTCCTTTGCACATATGTGCAAGATGATTGCACTGACGTTCGGGCGGGTTCAGGATGTATTCATCCAGATGATGCGGTGTCGCGCAAGGGGCACCGTGAGAGGAGTCCCGATGAGCAGCCAGCCCGCCACATCAGAGCCCGCGTCGCAGCGCGCTGACGTTCGCGCCATCGCCGCGGACCCGACCGCCGACGTCGTCATCGTCGGCGGCGGCATCAACGGCATCGCGACCTTCCGAGATCTGGCGCTGCAGGGCGTGAAGGTGATCCTCGTCGAGCGTGACGACTTCGTCTCGGGAGCCTCGAGTGCGTCGTCGCACATGATCCACGGCGGCATCCGCTACCTCGAGAACGGCGAGTTCCGCCTCGTGCGCGAGTCGGTCGTCGAGCGCAACGCCCTCATCAAGACCGCACCGCACTACGTGCGCCCGCTGCCCACGACGGTGCCGATCTTCTCCACCTTCTCGGGTCTGTTCTCCGCACCCCTGCGTTTCCTCACCCACAAGCAGGGCAAGCCCTCCGAGCGGGGTGCCCTGCTGATCAAGGTCGGGCTGACGATCTACGACTTCTTCTCGCGCGACGGCGGTGCGGTGCCCCGGCACCGGTTCTACGGCCGCAAGCGTTCGCTCTCCGAGCTTCCGTCGCTGAACACCGATGTGAAGTACACCGCCACCTACTTCGACGCCAGCATGCACGACCCCGAGCGTCTCGCGCTCGACGTCCTCTACGACGGCCTGGCCGCCGGTCCCCACGCGCGAGCGGCGAACTATCTGTCGGCGGTCGGGATGTCGGCATCCGGTCTGCGGGTGCGCGACGAAGTGACGGGCGAGGAGTTCGAGCTCACCTCCGACGTCGTCGTCAACGCCTCCGGACCCTGGACCGACCTCACCAACGAGTCGCTCGGTCGCGACACCGCGTACATGGGCGGCACCAAGGGGTCGCACATCGTGCTCGACAACCCGGCGCTGCGTGAGGCCACCGGGGGACGCGAGATCTTCTTCGAGCATGAAGACGGGCGCATCGTCCTCATCTACCCGCTCAAGGGTCGAGTGATGGTCGGCACCACCGACATCGACCACGACATGCGGACCCCCGCGGTGTGCACCGAGGAAGAGGTCGACTACTTCTTCGACCTCGTCTCGCACGTCTTCCCCGACATCCCCGTCGACCGCTCCGAGATCGTCTACCGTTTCGCCGGCGTCCGCCCCCTTCCGCGCCACGACGACACCCAGCCCGGCTTCGTCTCGCGCGACTACCGCGTCGAGCAGGCCACGGCCTCGGGTCGCCCGCAGACCACGGTGCTGAGCCTCGTCGGCGGCAAGTGGACGACGTTCCGCGCCCTCGGCGAGCAGCTCTCCGACCGCGTACTGGGCATCCTCGGACGCCGCCGGGTGCGCAGCACCGCCGGCCTCATGATCGGCGGCGCTGAAGGGTACCCCCGTACGCAGCGCGCCCGCGCGACCTGGGTCGAGAGTCACCGGGGTCACCTCGACGCCGCACGCACCGACCAGCTCCTCGAGCGCTACGGCACTCGCGCCGCCGCGCTCATCGAGGCCCTGCCCGAAGACGACCGGCCGCTGCGGACCCTGCCCGACTACAGCACCGGTGAGATCGCCTACCTCACGCGCACGGAGTACGTCGTGCACCTCATCGACGTGCTGCTGCGACGCACGAGCGTGGCGTTCGTGGGATCGGTCACCATGCCGGTCCTGCAGGAACTCGCCGAGGTCGTCGGCGACACGCTCGGCTGGGACGCCGAGCGGCGTGGCGAAGAAGTCGCCGCCAGCGCCCGCCTGCTTGCGGAGCGGCATGGTGTCGATCTGACGCAGGACGCCGTACTCTCGTGATCGTCATGACCGACGCTCCGGCGCCGGTCATGTCGCCCCGGTCGCCGGGGGGCGCGCTTGTCGGCGACCATCCCTGACGCGGCATTGGGGCCGCACGACGAAAGAAGGTCAATGTGGACAATCTGGGTATCGTCTTCATCTCGGAGGTGATCGGCACGATGCTGCTGACCCTCCTGGGTTGTGGCGTCGTCGCCAACGTCGCCCTGACGAAGACCAAGGGCTTCGCCGGCGGCTTCCTGCTGGTGAACTTCGGCTGGGGCCTGGCGGTCTTCGCCGGTGTGACCGTCGCCTACGTGTCGGGGGCGCACCTGAACCCCGCCGTGACGCTGGGTCTCGTCGCCAACGGCGCGACGGAGTTCGGTCAGGGCGTGCCGGTCGGCCCCCTCTCGATCCTCGTGTACATCGGGGCGCAGATGATCGGTGCCTTCATCGGTGCCGTGCTGGCCTGGGCGGCCTACAAGAAGCACTTCGACGCCGAGGAGGACGCGGCGACCAAGCTCGGCGTCTTCTCCACCGGCCCCGCCATCCGCACCTACGGCTGGAACCTCGTCACCGAGATCATCGGCACCTTCGTGCTGGTCTTCGTCGTCATCGGCTTCGGCCGAAACGGCGATCCCTCGGGTCTGGCAGCCCTCGGCGCCCTTCCCGTCGCCCTGCTCGTCGTCGGCATCGGCGCCTCGCTCGGTGGTCCCACCGGTTACGCGATCAACCCTGCGCGTGACCTCGGCCCCCGCATCGCCCACGCGATCCTGCCGATCAAGAACAAGGGCGGCAGCGACTGGAGCTACGCGTGGGTGCCGATCGTCGGACCGATCATCGGTGGTGTCCTGGCCGGTTTCGCCGCGATCCCGCTCATGCCGATCCTGGGCTGAGTCCCGGCATCCCGGGCACCACAGCCCCTCCGCACGACGAACCATCTTCAACGAGACAAAGGAGTATCACGCATGGCCGACTACATCCTCGCGATCGACCAGGGCACCACGTCCACCCGGTCGATCATCTTCGACAAGTCCGGCAACATCATCCAGAGCGGTCAGCTCGAGCACGAGCAGATCTTCCCGAGGGCCGGGTGGGTCGAGCACGACCCCATGGAGATCTGGCGGAACACCCGTGAGGTGATCGGTCAGGCGCTGTCGAAGGCCGACCTCACGCGTCACGACATCGCCGCGATCGGCATCACCAACCAGCGCGAGACCGCCGTGGTCTGGGACAAGAACACCGGTGAGCCCGTCTACAACGCCATCGTCTGGCAGGACACCCGCACGCAGGGCATCGTCGACAAGCTCGCCGCCGACGGCGGCACCGAGCGGTTCAAGTCGGTCGTCGGTCTGCCGCTGGCGACCTACTTCTCGGGGACGAAGATCGTCTGGATCCTCGACAACGTCGAGGGTGCGCGCGAGCGCGCCGAGCGTGGCGACCTCCTCTTCGGCACGACCGACACCTGGGTGCTGTGGAATCTCACCGGCGGCGTCGACGGCGGTGTGCACGCCACCGATGTGACGAACGCCTCGCGGACGATGTTCATGGACCTCGAGACGCTGACGTGGCGGGAGGACATCCTCGACACGTTCGGGGTGCCGCTGTCGATGATGCCCGAGATCCGCAGCTCGTCCGAGGTCTACGGTCACGCCGAGAGCTCGAGCCTGCTGCGCGAGACCCCGATCGCCGGCATCCTCGGCGACCAGCAGGCCGCGACCTTCGGTCAGGCGGCGTTCGAGCAGGGGGAGGCGAAGAACACCTACGGCACGGGCAACTTCATCATCTTCAACACCGACACCGAGATCGTCCACTCGCAGAACGGTCTGCTGACCACCCTCGGCTACAAGCTCGGCGACGAGCCGGCCCACTACGCCCTGGAGGGTTCGATCGCCGTCACCGGATCGCTCGTGCAGTGGCTGCGTGACAACCTCGGCATCATCTCCTCTGCGCCGGAGGTCGAGACCCTCGCGGCGAGCGTCGAGGACAACGGCGGAGCGTACTTCGTCCCCGCGTTCTCGGGTCTGTTCGCGCCGTACTGGCGTCCCGACGCCCGCGGTGCGCTGGTGGGTCTGACCCGGTACGTCAACAAGGGGCACATCGCCCGCGCGGCGCTGGAGGCCACGGCCTTCCAGACCCGCGAGGTGATCGATGCGGTCAACGCCGACTCGGGGGTGCCGCTGACGGAGCTGAAGGTCGACGGCGGCATGATCGCCAACGACCTGCTGATGCAGTTCCAGGCCGACATCCTCGGCGTGCCCGTCGTCCGCCCGGTGGTCGCCGAGACCACGGCCCTCGGCGCCGCCTACGCGGCGGGGCTGGCCGTCGGGTTCTGGTCGGGCCTGGACGACCTGTCCAAGAACTGGCAGGAGGACCGCCGCTGGGAGCCGAAGATGGATGACGCCGAGCGCGACCGTCTGCTGCGCAACTGGAAGAAGGCCGTCACCAAGACCTTCGACTGGGTCGACGAAGACGTGTCGTGATGCGCGTGTGAACAACGGGGAGGTCGCTGCGGCGGCCTCCCCGTCTTCTTTCCCGCCGGCGTCATTTGAGAAGCCGTGAGAGCCGCCGGTCGGCGAGGATCTTCCCGCCCGTCTGACACGTGGGGCAGTACTCCAACGAGTTGTCGGCGAAGAACACGCTGCGCACCTCGTCACCACAGACCGGGCATGCCTCCCCGCGGCGACCGTGCACCCGCATCCCCCGACGCTTGGCATCCTTCAGGTCGGCGGGTGGCTTTCCGGATGCCGCGGCCAACGCCTCCGCGAGGGTGTCGGTCATCGCCTGGTACAGCCGATCGATCTCGACGTCGTCGAGGCCGGCGGCGAGGGCGTACGGCGACATCTTCGCGGCGTGCAGGATCTCGTCGGAGTAGGCGTTGCCGACACCCGCGATGATCGACTGGTCGCGCAGCACCCCCTTGATCTGGGTGCGACGTCCGGCGAGGAGCGCTGCGAAGGCGTCGCGGTCGAAGGCGGGGTCGAGCGGATCGGGTCCGAGCCGCGCGACGCCGGGAACCTCATCCGGGTCGCGGACGACCGAGACGGCGAGCGACTTCTTCGTCCCGGCCTCGGTGAGGTCGAAGCCCGAGCCGTCGTCGAAGCCGACACGGAGGGCGATGGGGGTCTTCCCGGGGCGGATCACCGTCGACGGGAGGGCGTCGTACCACCGCAGCCAGCCGGCTTTGGCGAGGTGGAAGACGAGGTGGGGGGCCGCAGCGGTGCCGCTGTCTTCCCCCGTGGCGGCGGTGGCGATGTCGATGAACTTGCCGTGGCGTTCGACGCCGGTCACGGTGGCGCCGACCAGAGCGGTGATGGGCGGGTCGTACGTCTTCAGCGCGGCGATGTTCGCGACGGTGGCGCGGGTGACGGTGTGATCGATCAGGCGGCCGCGGAGGAAATCGACCAGTCCCTGCACCTCGGGCATCTCCGGCATCCCCTCATCCTGGCACGCGAGGACGGCCTGAGGTCAGGGGTGCAGCACCGGCCAGGGGACGGGAGAGCGGTCGTCGGTGCGGAGGATGCCGGCGACCCAGCCGTCGTCGCGTCCGCCGGGCCCGACGAGCGCCTGGCGGAGCAGCCCCTCGTAACGGAACCCGACGGCGCGGGCCGCGGACGCCGAACCGACGTTGCCGGCGACCGCTCGCCATTCCACCCGCACGAGATCGAGCCCCTGCGGGGCGAAGGCGAAGTCGAGCACGGCCGTCGCAGCCTCAGCCAGCAGGCCCTTGCCGCGGAAGGGCGCAGCCATCCAGAACCCGATCTCACCGCATCCTTCGGTCGCGCCCAGCCGGTGCATGCCGATCATGCCCGCCAGGGCACCGTCGTGACGGATCGCCCAGTTCGTCGAGACGCCCTCCGCCCACTGCTTGGGCACGAGGTCGATGAACTTCTCGGCGTGCTCGCGCACGTACGGCCGGGGCACGGTGGTGAACCGCTGGATGTCGGGGTCCTGACACGCGTGATACACGGCGTCGGTATCGGCCCTGGTCGGCAGCGACAGCACCAGTCGGCGGGTGCGGAGGATGGCGGGCTGCATGTCGCCACCCTACGACCTCGCGCGGGTCCGCCTCGCAGCGGCCTCAGGTGCGGCGCAGCAGCCCCACGCTGTCGTACACCTTGGCCAGCGTGTCGTCGGCGACCTCCGCCGCGCGCGCGGCGTTGACCGCCAGCACACGGTCGAGCTCGGCCGGGTCGCTGAGCAGCTCCATCGCGCGAGCGCGCACGGGCTCGAACTCGGCGACGACGACCTCGGCGAGGCCCTTCTTGAAGTCGCCGTACCCGCGGCCGGCGTACTCGTCCTCGATCGAGGCGATCTGGCGCCCGGTGAGGGCGGCGTAGATCACCAGCAGGTTGGACACTCCGGGCTTGTTCTCGCGGTCGTAGCGCACCGCACCCTCACTGTCGGTGACGGCACGCATGATCTTCTTCGCGCTGACCGCCGGGTCGTCCAGCAGCCACAGCACGCCCGCCTCCGACTCGGCCGACTTCGACATCTTCGCCAGCGGGTTCTGCAGGTCGTAGATCCGGGCGGTCTCCTGCTGGATGACCGGCATCGGCACGCGGAAGACCTCGCTGTAACGGCCGTTGAAACGCTCGGCGAGATCGCGTGTGAGCTCGACGTGCTGCTTCTGGTCGTCGCCGACCGGCACGATGTCGGTCTGGTAGAGCAGGATGTCGGCGGCCATGAGCACCGGATAGGTGAAAAGGCCGACGGATGTCGCGTCCGACCCGTACCGCTGCGACTTGTCCTTGAACTGGGTCATGCGCCCGGCCTCACCGAACCCGGTGATGGTCGACAGGATCCAGGCGAGCTCGGCGTGCGCCGGCACGTGCGACTGCACGTACAGGGTCGACTTCGACGGCTCGATGCCGGCGGCGATGTATTGGGCTGCGGTTCGACGGGTCTTCTCGCGAAGCTCGGCCGGGTCGTTCGGCTGCGTCAGCGCGTGCAGATCGACCACGGAGAAGAACGCGTCGTAGGTCTCCTGCAGGTCTCGCCACTGCATGAGCGCCCCGATGTAATTGCCGATCTGGAGGGAGTCGGCCGAGGGCTGCATGCCGGAGTAGAGACGCGCTTTCTTCACTCGTCAATCCTAGGCGCCCTGTGTCACCCGCCGTCGGCGAAGGCCGCGACCGGCACGGGTGGCGCCGCACCGACGAAGGCGACGATCTGGTGGCCCCCGGGGTTGGTCTGCTGGGGCACCTGTTCCCAGTTGTTCATCACCCAGACGTTCCCCGACGGGTCGACCGCGATGCCGGTGCTGCGGGTGAGCCCGTCGAAGGCGTAGCCGGTGTCATCCGGGGAGATCCCGTCGCCGGTGTCGAGCCCGCGCGGGCAGACCGACGGATCGGCCCCGCAGAACGCCGACACCCGCTGACCGTCGAAGTTCGCCACCCAGACATTGCCGACACCGTCGACCGCGAGACCCCAGGGAAGCACCACGCCACCCCCGGTGAAGGGACCTGCCGTGGTCGAGCCGTCGGGTGCGATCATCGTCACGGACGGCACACCCCGTCCCTCCTCGACCCGGTCGGGGCAGGGGAGGCTGATCCCGCCCGAATTGGCCACCCAGACGTTGCCCGCCGCGTCGCTGCCCAGTCCCATCGGACGGTCGAACGGCCCGGTGAGGGGCGACCCCGGGATCGGCGTGCCGTCGCGGTCGACCACGGCGACGGCGCTGTTGACCATCGCGCTGACGAACAGGAGCTGACCGTTGTCGATCACCGTGAAGGGCTGCTCCAGACCGAGGCTTCCGAGGTTCCGCGCCTGTTCGGGGTCGCCGTCGGGATAGACCGCGACGGTGTCGTTGCCGCAGTTGGCGATCCAGACGTCGCCGTTTCGGGCGACCTCGATCCCCTGCGGCCAGCTGAGGTCGCCCTGCGTGAAGCCCGTGTCGGGAGAGAGGAATTCGCCGTCGTCGAAGAGCGTCATGCTGTTGTGCAGCGGCTGCTGGTCGGCAGGACACCCCGGCTCGGGCGCAGCGAAGCCGTAGTTGCTCAGCCACAGCCGGCCTTCCGCATCGAAGTCGATGCCGAACCCCGAGCCGCTGAGTCCGCCGCCGCTGTATGTGCCGACGAGCTCCCCGTCGGGGGCGAACTCGAACATCTCGTCGCTGCCGCACACGGGCACCGTCGGGTCGTCGCCGTACTCGTAGTTGTTGTTGATCCAGATGTGACCGCGGGGGTCGATCGCGAAGTTCCCCGGTCCGTCCAGGGACTGCCCGTCACCGTCGAAGCGCAGGGCGAGCGTCCAGGCCGCGGGGGGATCGGAGAGTCCCGGTTCCGCGCCCGCGGCTTCCTGGGCGAGATCGAACAGCGCATCGGGTTCGGCCGACGGGTCGCGCGCGATGGCGGCGAAGGCGGCGGCGGCCGAGGCGACCGGCGACGCCCCCGCAGCCGTCTCGAAGAGCGACACGCACGCCGCCTCCTCCGTGAGGCACGCCGACAGCATCGCGGTCAGGGACGTGAAGGTCGCCAGCGCCTCGGTCTCCGACCCGTTGGGCGACGAGGTGAGCACCTCGCCGTACTCGCCGGTGGCGACATCGGCGAGATTGGCCGCCATCGCGGCAGCGTTGGCGAGCGGCATCTCCTCGCCCGACGGCTGGGCGTCGCCGAAGAACTGCGCCATGCCGTAGCCTGCGGCCACCGTCGTCCGCTCGTTGAGCGTCACATCGGCGGTGTCCTCGGCGATCACCCCGGCCAGCAGCGGCGCCTCAGCCCCGGCCGGGCGCGCGTCGACGAAGATCGGGCGGCGGGTGTCGTCTGCGAGGTCCAGCGTGAAGGCGCCGTCCGCGCCGGTGGTGGCCGACGCGACCTCGCGCGCCTCGGCGTCGGCGATCTCCCACGCCGTGACCTCCCAGCCGGAGGCATCGACGCCGTCGGCGACGGGGGAGATCCCACCCGTGAGGGAGGAGGCGTCCGCCGGAGGAGCCCCGGTGCAGGCTGAGACGACGAGGGCCGAGAGCCCCAGAGCCGCCGCGAAGACAAGGATGTGTGGTCGCCGCGCCATCGATCCCCCGATCGTCAGGCGCAGTCTAGCGAGACACCCGTCCACCCGGCGCGGTCAGAGACCGAGCGTGTAGTCCACGACGACCGGTGAATGATCGCTCCACCGCGTATCCCACGACGGCGCGCGCACCACCCGATAGTCACTCGCCCGCTCCGCGAGCGCGGGCGTCGCCAGGTGGTAGTCGATCCGCCACCCTGCGTCGTTGTCGAAGGCCCGCCCGCGCATCGACCACCAGGTGTAGGGGCCGTCGACCTCGCCGGCCGCGCGGCGCCCGATATCCACCCAGCCGAGCCCGGTGCCCACCGAGCCGTCATTCGCGGTGATCTCCTCTCCTGCGGGCCCGGTGAACCGATCGAAGTAGGCACGCTCCCGCGGCAAGAAGCCGGCCTTCTTCACATTGCCTTTCCAATTGCGGATGTCGAGGGTGCGGTGTCCGACATTGAGGTCACCCATGATGAGGCTGAGGGGAGACGATGCGGCGAGCTGCGGCATCCGTGCCTCCATGGCGTCGAGGAAGGCCCACTTCGCTTCCTGACGCGGGGTGTCGGCCTCACCGCTGTGCACATAGGCGCTGACGACCGTGAGGCGCTCGCCGTCGATGTCGAGGTCTGCCTCGATCCACCGCCCGGCCCATTCCGTGCGGTCGTCGTCGTCGGGGCCCAGTCCGCGGCGAACGGCCGCCGCCGGCTCCCTGGTCGCGATCGCCACTCCGGCGCGGCCCTTGGCCACGGCCTCCTCGTTCACGATCTGCCAGCCGGGCAGCGCGGCCCCCAGCTCGTCGGCCGTCGCCCGCACCTCCTGCAGGGCGAGGACGTCCACGTCGGCGTCGGCCAACCACTCGGTCATCCCCTTGCGGACGGCGGCACGGATGCCGTTGACGTTGACAGTGGCGATACGAACCCTGCGAGACACGCCCGCCAGCCTAACCGGCGCCTCCGACATCGGGCCCGGTGCGCGGCGGAGTCACTCGAGCAGCAGCGAGCGCTTGACCGGTGGGGGAGGGGACGCCTCCAGCAAGGCGAGATCCTCCTCGGCACGTCGGAGCGTGCGTGCCGCGTTCCACCGTCGGAACCACGGCGCCGTCGCCAGATCCTCCTGGGCCTCTCGCACCCTGACGCGCGCGGCGACGACGAGCGCCTCGTGCTCGTGCAGACGACGCTCCTCTTCGCTCAGCTCGGCGAGAGCGACGTTGCGGTCGGCGGCCGCCACGGCGATCCACGCACCCGCGACGAGGATCACGATGCTGTTCAGGCGGAACCAGAGCAGGAACCCGATGAACACCGTGAAGGTCGTCAACAGCGGATTGGAAGGGGTGTAGCGCAGCAGCAGACCCGCGCCGATCTGCAGCACCACGATCGCCGCACCACCGAGCATCGCCCCCGGCCAGATGCGCCGCCAGCCGAGCGCGGCGCCGGTGAGGAAGCGGATGAGCGCGGCGAGAGCGGCGGCGTTGATCGCGAAGGAGACGCTGAGCGAGAGAAGTCGGGTGAGCAGATCCGTCACCGTGCTCAGCGCCGCGAGGCCGAGGAGGTCGAAGACCCCCTCCAACGCCCAGACCGCGACGCTGCTGAGCGAAGCCCCCGCCAGCAGGGCGACGCCGAAGATGACGGCGGCGACGAGGTCGCGGGCCTTCAACAGCACGTACGGTCGTCGATCGAAGGGCAGCCCGAAGATGTCGCGCACCGCGCGGCGGGTGAAGGTGATGAATCCGATCGCCGTCCAGATGACCACGACGAGCGCGATCGCACCCGTGATCCCGAGGGCGCTTGCCGACTGGTTGGCCACATCCTCCGCCTGCTCGGGCGTGACGAGCCCGTTCTCACTGATGAGGTTCGGGATGTACTCGTTGATGATCTCGATCGCACGCTGGATCGCGGCGCTCGACGCGCCGAGCCACAGCCCCACGATCGCGAAGGCGAGGTAGATGACACCGAAGATCGCGAAGAGGGACTGATAGCTCACGCCGGCGGCGAGGAGAAAGCCGTTGTGCTGCAGGAAGTGGCGCCAGACGCGCACGGGAAACCAGGCCAGTGTTCGTCGGGTGAGCTCGGTTGCCCGCGTCAGGGGAACATCGAAGCGCTCACGCAACCGGCCCTCGGTGTCCGACCATCGTCGCGCGGCCGTCGACGTCGGCGACGACCCGGCATCCGGATCGGCGCGCCCGGCGTCATCCGCTCCTCTGGTCACAGGCCCACTGTATCGAGGGGTGCGCCCGCGGAGTCGTCGCGGTCGCCCCTCGGAGACGTCAGCGCCCGCGCAGGACCGCCTGCTTCACCTCGGCGATGGCCTTGGTGACCTCGATGCCGCGAGGGCAGGCCTCGGTGCAGTTGAAGGTGGTGCGGCAGCGCCACACGCCCTCCTTGTCGTTCAGGATGTCCAGACGAACATCCCCGGCGTCGTCGCGCGAGTCGAAGATGAACCGGTGGGCGTTGACGATCGCGGCAGGGCCGAAGTACTGCCCGTCGGTCCAGAACACCGGGCACGACGACGTGCACGCGGCGCACAGGATGCACTTGGTGGTGTCGTCGAAGATCTCGCGGTTCGCGATCGACTGGATGCGCTCCTTGCCCTGCTCGGGCGTCGAGTTCGCGATGAGGAACGGCTTGATCTCGCGGTAGGAGGCGAAGAACGGCTCCATGTCCACCACGAGGTCCTTCTCCAACGGCAGACCCTTGATGGCCTCGACGTAGATCGGCTGCGAGATGTCGAGGTCCTTGATAAGGGTCTTGCAGGCCAGGCGGTTGCGGCCGTTGATGCGCATCGCGTCCGATCCGCAGATGCCGTGCGCACACGAGCGGCGGAAGGTCAGCGAGCCGTCGACCTCCCACTTGATCTTGTGGAGGGCGTCGAGCACACGGTCGGTGGAATACAGCTCCACGTCGTAGTCGACCCAGCGCGGCTCATCATCGACCTCGGGATCGAAGCGGCGGATGTTGAAGGTGACCAGGAACGACTGGATGCCGGTGTCTTCGGGCGCCTGCTCGACGCGGTCTTCTCCGTCCGCGACGCGATCGCCTGCGGCATCCGTCCGAGTGTCGAGAACCGTCGACATCAGTACTTCCTCTCCATCGGCTGGTAGCGGGTGATGACCACGGGTTTCCACCCGAGCGTGATGTGGTCGTCGGCGTGGGACGAGGTGGGGTCGCCCGTGAGGTAGGCCATCGTGTGCTGCATGTAGTTCTCGTCGTCGCGCGTGGGGAAGTCGTCGCGCATGTGGCCGCCGCGGCTCTCCTTGCGGTTGCGCGCCGTGACGACGACCACCTCGGCGATGTCGAGGAGGAAGCCGAGCTCGACCGCCTCGAGCAGATCGGTGTTGAACCGCTTGCCCTTGTCGTCGACGTGGATGTTCTTGTAGCGCTCGCGCAGATCGGCGATGACGTCGAGGACGTGGGCGAGCGACTCCTCGGTGCGGAACACCTGGGCGCCCTTGTCCATCTCCTCCTGCAGCTTCTTGCGCAGCACAGAGATACGCTCGGTGCCGGCGTTGTTGCGCAGGCCCTCGATCATCTCGCGCACGCCGCGGGCGGGGTCGTCGGGGAGGGGGACGAAGTCGGCGGTCGCGGCGTACTCGACGGCGTAGCGACCGGCGCGCTTGCCGAAGACGTTGATGTCGAGCAGGGAGTTGGTGCCGAGACGGTTCGAGCCGTGCACCGACACGCACGCGCACTCGCCCGCGGCGTACAGGCCCGGCACGACGGTGTCGTTGTCGGCCAGCACCTCGGCCTTGATGTTGGTGGGGATGCCGCCCATGGCGTAGTGGGCCGTCGGCATCACCGGCACCGGCTCGACCACCGGGTCGACACCGAGGTAGGTGCGGGCGAACTCGGTGATGTCGGGAAGCTTCGTCTCGAGCACCTCGGCGCCCAGGTGCGTGCAGTCCAGCAGCACGTAGTCGCGGTTGGGGCCGGCGCCGCGGCCCTCGGCGACCTCCTGCTGCATGCAACGGCTGATGATGTCGCGCGGTGCGAGGTCTTTGATCGTGGGGGCGTAGCGCTCCATGAAGCGCTCGCCGCTGACGTTGCGGAGGATCGCTCCCTCGCCGCGCGCGCCCTCCGTGAGGAGGATGCCGAGACCGGCGAGACCGGTGGGATGGAACTGGAAGAACTCCATGTCCTCCAGCGGGAGACCCTTGCGCCAGACGATCCCGACACCGTCACCGGTGAGGGTGTGGGCGTTGGAGGTCGTCTTGTAGATCTTGCCGAAACCGCCGGTGGCGAACACCACGGCCTTGGAGTGGAACACGTGCAGCTCACCGGTCGCGAGGTCGTAGGCGACGACGCCGGCGGTCTGGGTCTTGCCCTCGGCGTCCTTCACGGTGAGCAGGTCGAGGACGTAGAACTCGTTGAAGAAGTTGATGCCGAGCTTCACGCAGTTCTGGAACAGCGTCTGCAGGATCATGTGCCCGGTGCGGTCGGCGGCGTAGCACGCGCGGCGCACGGGGGTCTTGCCGTGGTCGGCGGTGTGACCGCCGAATCGGCGCTGATCGATCTTGCCGTCGGGCGTGCGGTTGAAGGGCAGGCCCATGTTCTCAAGGTCGATGACGGCGTCGATGGCCTCCTTGGCCAGGATCTCGGCCGCGTCCTGGTCGACGAGGTAGTCGCCGCCCTTGACGGTGTCGAAGGTGTGCCACTCCCACGAGTCCTCTTCGACGTTGGCGAGGGCCGCGGCCATCCCGCCCTGGGCCGCACCGGTGTGCGAGCGCGTGGGGTAGAGCTTGGAGATGACAGCGGTCTTCGCACCCGAACCCGCCTCGATCGCCGCTCGCATGCCGGCGCCGCCGGCGCCGACGATGACGATGTCGAACTGGTGGTAGTGGACGCCGTCGCGAACGACGCTGTCGGAGGTCTGCGTGCTCACTGGAGGATGTCTTCCGTTCTGGTGAGAGGGCCGTGAACCGCAGCGCCGGTCAGGCGCACAGCTCCTGCAGCCAGTCGGCGCTGGTGCTGCTCAGGCCCAGGCACGGGTCGAAGGTGAACACCACGAGGGTGCCGAGGAGGATGAGGAAGGCGGCGGATGCCCAGAGGCCGTAGACGAGGACCTTGCGGGTGGTCTCGTTGGCGACGTAGTCGTTGACGATCGTGCGCATGCCGTTGGTGCCGTGGATGAGCGCGAGCCAGAGCATCGCGACATCCCACCACTGCCAGAACGGGGTGGCGAACTTACCGGCGACGAAGGCGAAGTCGATGCCGCGGATGCCCTCGCCGACCATCAGGTTGACGAAGAGGTGCCCGAAGATGAGGACGATCAGCAGCACGCCCGAGGCGCGCATGTAGATCCAGCCCCACTTCTCGAGGTTGCCGCGGCGGCGCTGGGTGGCCGAGCGGGGGCTGCGGGGTGCGGCGAGCAGGTCGGTGGTCATCAGTTCCCTCCGAGCTCGGCGAAGACGTTGATCAGGTGTCGCGGGGTGAAGGCGAGCATCGTCACGACCCAGAGGCCGAGGACGCCCCACCACAGCTGCCGCTGGTGGCGGGTGGCCCAGCTCCAGAAGTCCACGAGGATGATCCGCAGACCGTTGTAGGCGTGGTAGGCGATCGCTCCCACGAGAGCCACCTCGCCGACGCCCATGACGGGGTTCTTGTAGGTGCCGATGACCGCGTCGTACGCCTCGGGGGAGACCCGGATGAGCGCGGTGTCGAGGATATGCACCAGCAGGAAGAAGAAGATGGCCACGCCGGTGATGCGGTGAAGCACCCATGACCACATGCCCTCACGGCCGCGGTAGAGCGTTCCGCGTGGCACGCTCGAGGTGGTCTCCGAAACCGTCGGTGTGACGCGTGCTGGTGCTGACACGGTCGTCCTCCCTGGGTCGAACACGGTGCGGGGCAGGCATTGCCCCTCGCGGGACACGGGGCCCTCACGGCGTCACACGGGCGCACCGCAATCCTATGGCGGGAGGTCTTCGGGCGGCGATGAGGCGAACCTAACTGTCTCGATATCGAGACAAGAGGATGCCGCCTCGGGCCCTCCGGACCGGCTCGCCGTGGCGCTGCGAGACCGGATCGGAAACACGGGCCGGATACCCTGTCGCCATGCCTGAACCCATCGCCGACTTCTACGCCGTGATCCCCGCCGGCGGCATCGGCAGCCGGCTGTGGCCGCTGTCGAGGGCCGACGCACCCAAGTTCCTCCACGATCTCACCGGATCGGGGCAGACGCTGCTGCGCGACACCTGGGACCGGCTCGAGCCGCTGAGCGGATCCGACCGCATCGCGGTGGTCACGGGGCGCGCGCACCGCGCCGCCGTCGAGCGCGAGCTCCCGGGCATTCCCGACAAGAACGTCTTCCTCGAGTCCGAACCCCGCGACTCCACGGCAGCGATCGGCCTCGCCGCCGCCATCCTCGTCCGCCGCGAACCCGACGTCATCATCGGCTCGTTCGCCGCCGACCACGTCATCCGCCCCACCCACCTGTTCGACTGGGGAGTCCGGCAGGCGATCGCCGTCGCGCGCGAGGGATACATCTGCACCCTCGGCATCCAGCCGACGGAGCCGTCGATCGGATTCGGCTACATCAAGAAGGGTTCCGAGCTCATCGTCGAGGGGGCGCCCGAGGCAGCCCTCGTCGAGCGCTTCGTGGAGAAGCCCGACCTCGACACCGCACGGGAGTATTTCGCCGACCGCTCCTACCTGTGGAACGCCGGCATGTTCATCTCGCGCGCCGATGTGCTTCTCGCCGCGATCGAGGAGAACCGTCCGGAGCTCCACGCCGGGCTGATCGAACTCGCCGAAGCGTGGGACGACCGGGAACGCCGGGGGCCCGTCGTCGACCGGGTGTGGCCGACGCTGGAGAAGATCGCCATCGACTACAGCGTCGCCGAGCCCGCGGCCGCGGCGGGGCGCCTGGCCGTCATCCCCGGTCACTTCGACTGGGACGACGTGGGCGATTTCGCCAGCCTCACCAAGCTCAACTCGCACGGACGCGGCAACGACCTCGCGATCCTCGGTGAGAACGCCCGGATCCTCGCCGATACCTCTAGCGGCATCGTCGTCTCGCAGACCCAACGGATCATCAGCGTGATCGGCGTCAAGGACATCGTCATCGTCGACACCGACGACGCGTTGCTGGTCACCACCAGCGAGAACGCGCAGCGCGTGAAGGGCGTCGTCGACGCCCTGAAGCTCACCGGACGCGGCGACGTCCTCTGACCCGATGAGGGGCCGCCCGACGGGCGCGGAAGCGTGGCATCCGGCCTTTTGGTCACGCGCAGATTGCGTCTTTGTAACCTTTGGGTACGCCGGGCTCAGCACGTCTACCCGTGCGCTGTCACAGTAGGTAACTTTGTGCAGTCCCCGTGAAGGACGCGGGGCATCGATGTGGAGGCTGAGTTGACCATCTCACGCACCAAGAAGCTCGCTGGCGCTGCCGCCGCCGCGGGCCTGCTCGTGGCCCTGGCGGGCTGCGGCGCCGCACCCGAAGCAGCGCCGTCCGGAGAAGCATCCGGTGGGGGCGAGGCGACGTCCGACTTCAAGGCCTGCATGGTCTCCGACGCGGGCGGGTTCGACGACAAGTCGTTCAATCAGCTGGGCCTCGAAGGCCTGACCGCCGCATCCGAGGAACTCGGCTTCGAGATCGCGACGACCGAGTCGCAGTCCGAGAGCGACTACGCCGCCAACCTCGACAACCTCGCCGCCGAGGGCTGCAACTTCATCGTCTCGGTCGGCTTCCTGCTCTCGGCTCCCACCGTCGAGGCGGCTCTGGCCAACCCCGAGATCCAGTACGCGATCATCGACGACTACGCCGACAACGACTTCGACGGCGAGACCGATGCCCCGAACATCAAGCCGCTCGTCTTCGACACCGCGCAGGCCGCGTTCCTCGCCGGCTACGCGTCGGCGTCGTACAGCGAGTCCGGCATCGTCGGCACCTTCGGTGGCGCCAAGATCCCGCCGGTGACCATCTTCATGGACGGCTTCCAGATGGGCGTCGAGTACTGGAACGAGCAGAAGGGCGAGGACGTCCAGGTCGTCGGCTGGGACATGGAGACCCAGGAGGGCCAGTTCACCGAGGAGTTCCTCGCGAACGACACCGCCAAGCAGGTCGCGCAGGGTCTGATCGACCAGGGCGCCGACGTGCTGCTGCCGGTCGGTGGCCCGATCTACCAGTCGGCCGCTGAGGCGATCCGTGACTCGGGCGGCAACATCGCGCTGCTCGGTGTCGACGCCGACGTGTACGAGACCGACCCGAGCGTCGCCGACCTGCTGCTGGTGTCCGTGCTCAAGGGCATGGACGTCGCCGTGAGCGAAGCCGCGACCGAGGCGGCGAACGGCGAGTTCGACCCGACCCCGTTCATCGGCACGCTCGAGAACGACGGCGTCGGCATCTCCTCGTTCCACGACTTCGAGTCGCTCGTCGACCCGGCGCTCGCGGACGAGCTGGAGGAGATCCGCGCGGGCATCATCGACGGGTCGATCGACGCCCGTTCGCCTGCATCGCCGTAACACCTCTTCGAAACACACCGGCGGCCGGACAGATGCGTGCATCTGTCCGGCCGCCTCACGACTCGATTAGATTGGCGGCTATGACGCTCGAACTTCGGGGCATCACCAAGCGGTTCGGCGCCCTCGTGGCGAACGACCACATCGACCTGGTGGTCAAGCCCGGAGAGATCCATTGCCTGCTCGGCGAGAACGGCGCCGGCAAATCGACTCTCATGAATGTCCTCTACGGCCTCTACACCGCCGATGAAGGTGAGATCCTCCTCGACGACGAGGTGCAGCACTTCACCGGACCCGGTGACGCGATGGCCGCAGGAATCGGCATGGTGCACCAGCACTTCATGCTCATCCCCGTCTTCACCGTCGCCGAGAACGTCATGCTCGGCCATGAAGACACCCGGTTCGCCGGCGCCCTCGATCTCGACAAGGCCCGCGCCCACGTCCGCGAAGTGGCGGCACGGTTCGGCTTCCAGATCGACCCCGACGCGCTGGTCGGCGACCTTCCGGTCGGCGCGCAGCAGCGTGTGGAGATCATCAAGGCGCTCTCGCGCGACGCGAAGGTGCTCGTCTTCGACGAGCCGACCGCGGTGCTGACGCCGCAGGAGACCGACGAGCTCATGGCGATCATGCGCCAGCTGCGCGATGACGGCACGGCGATCGTCTTCATCACCCACAAGCTCCGTGAGGTCCGCGAGGTCGCCGACCGCATCACGGTCATGCGTCTCGGGAAGATCGTGGGGGAGGCCGAGCCCACCGCCACCAACGCCGACCTCGCGAACCTCATGGTCGGTCGCGCCGTCGAGCTCACCGTTCACAAGGAGCCGGCTCAGCCCGCTCCCGGTGGACTGGTCGTCGACAACCTCCGCGTGCTCGACGATCACGACCAGATCGTCGTCGACGGGGTCAGCTTCGAGGTGCGGCCCGGCGAGATCCTCGCGATCGCCGGGGTGCAGGGCAACGGTCAGACCGAGCTCACCGAGGCGATCATCGGCCTTCAGCGCAAGGTCTCGGGCTCCATCCGCCTGAACGACCGCGAGCTCACCGGCAAGTCGGTCAAGCACATCATCGACGAAGGCGTCGGTTTCGTCCCGGAAGACCGCAAGGTGGAGGGCCTGGTGGGCGAGTTCAGCGTCGCCGCCAACCTCATCCTCAACCGTTCCAGCGGCGCTCCCTTCTTCTCCGCGGCGACCCTTCGTCGCGGCGTGCTGCGCGCATTCGCCGAGGAACGGATCGCGGAGTTCGACATCCGCACCCAGGGTCCCGACCTCGCCGCCGGGCGGCTCTCGGGGGGAAACCAGCAGAAGGTGGTGCTCGCCCGCGAGCTCAGTCGCGACCTGAGCCTCTTCGTCGCCTCGCAGCCGACCCGCGGCATCGACGTGGGATCGATCGAGTTCGTCCACAAGCGCATCGTCGCCACCCGCGACGCGGGGGTGCCGGTGATCGTGGTCTCCACCGAACTCGACGAGGTCTCCGCCCTCGCCGACCGCATCGCGGTGATGTACCGCGGCAAGATCGTCGGGATCGTGCCCGGCGACGCCCCGCGTGAGACCCTCGGCCTGATGATGGCGGGCGAGCTGCCCGCCGAGGCCGTTCCCGCCCAGGGGGTGTCGGCATGAGCGGTCTTCCCCCCGAGGGCACGAACCTCGGTCCCGGCGTCGATCCCGGGATCACCCGCACGGCGCAGGGCGAACCGGGCGTGCAGACGCCGGTCGCCGAGATCCCGCCGCCCCCGCGGCAGAACCAGATCATCCGCGAGATCCTGCGCAGCAACGCCGTCGCGACGGTGCTGGCGATCGTGCTGGCGATGCTCATCGGCGGCGTGCTCGTGGCCTTCACCAACCCCGAGGTGCAGCGGACGTCGGGCTACTTCTTCGCTCGCCCCCAGGACACCCTCGTCGCCGTCTGGGATGCGGTCGCGGGCGCCTACGCCGCGCTGTTCCGGGGCGCGATCTGGAATTACGAGGCGGAGACGTTCGTCCGCGCGATCAAGCCGATCACCGACACCCTGAACTTCGCCACGCCGCTGATCGCCGCAGGCCTCGGCGTGGGACTGGCCTTCCGCGTCGGCCTGTTCAACATCGGCGCCCGTGGTCAGATGCTCATCGGCGTGACCACCGCCGCGTTCGTAGCCACTGGCATCAGCGCCCCGCTCTTCATCCACCTGCCGCTGACGATCGCGGCCGGCATCGTGGGCGGCATGATCTGGGGTGGCCTCGTGGGTCTCCTCAAAGCGCGCACCGGGGCGAACGAAGTGATCCTCACGATCATGTTGAACTTCGTGGCGTTCTACTTCCTCTCCTGGCTGCTGAACACCCCGGGTCTGCTGCAGCGTCCCGGCGGGTCGCAGCCGATCTCATCGCCCACCCCCGCCTCGGCGCAGTTCCCGAGCCTGTTCGGCGCGCCGCTGACGGTGAACTGGGGATTCATCGTAGCGATCGCCGCGACGGTCTTCGTCTGGTGGCTCGTCGAGCGGTCGAGCCTCGGCTTCCGCATGCGCGCGGTCGGAGAGAACCCGTTCGCTGCCCGCGCGGCCGGCATCAACGTCGAGCGCATCATCATCTATGCGATGGCCTTCGCCGGCGGACTGGCCGGACTCGCCGGGGTCAATCAGATCTCGGGGACGATCACCAGCGGCTTCGGCAACGGCATCGATGCGGGCATCGGCTTCGACGCGATCACCGTCGCCCTGCTCGGTCGCAGCAGGGCGTGGGGCGTCTTCGCCGCCGGCATCCTGTTCGGAGCCCTGAAGGCCGGCAGCTTCACGATGCAGGTCTCCGAGGGGATTCCCGTCGACATCGTCGTGGTCGTCCAGGCGCTCATCGTGCTCTTCATCGCCGCACCGCCCCTGGTGAGGACGATCTTCTTCCTCCCGAAGGACCCCGGTGAGCTCTCGGCCGGCCGGCGCGCGCGCCGAGCCGCGAAGGCCGCCGCGAAGAACACGTCCGCACCCGCACGCAAGGAGGAGGTGAGCGCATGAGCACCGCGACCGTGAACCCCGCCCCCGCCGAGGCCGACGAGGTCATCACCCGTCAGACCGTGCGCCAGCGGCGTTGGAAGCTCGCGATCTCGCTCGCCGTCGCCACCGTCCTCATCGGCATCATGGCCTTCGCGTTCCCGCGCGACGGGGTGAGCACGTATCGACTGGGCGACCGCACCTCGTCGGTCGACCTCGGGGACATCGGACTGCCGACGTTCGCCACCGTCGCCGTCTGCGTCGTCCTGATGGTCATCATGACCGCGTACGCGGTGTGGGCGGCCTACACCTACCGGCGCCCGGGGCTCTGGCTCCCGATCGTGTTCGCGTTCGTGGCCGTGTTCGCCTTCCTCACGTGGTCGGCCGCCGACGGACTGGTCCCGGTGACGGGTCTGCTCTTCGGGGCGGTCTCGCTGTCGGTGCCGCTGGTGTTCGGCGCGCTCGGCGGTGTCATCGGCGAGCGCGCGGGTGTGGTCAACGTCGCGATCGAGGCCCAGTTCCTCTTCGCGGCGTTCTCCTCGGCGATCGTCGCGTCGATCACCGGCTCGTTCCTCCTCGGGCTCGTCGCGGCGATGCTGGCCGGCGCGCTCGTGGCCTCGGTGCTCGCGGCGTTCTCGATCAAGTACCTCGTCGATCAGGTGATCGTCGGCGTGGTCCTCAACGTCCTCATCACGGGCCTCACAAGCTTCCTCCACGGGGCGCTGCTGACCCCCAACTCCGAGGCGCTGAACTCCCCGCCGCGCTTCCCGCGCTGGGCGATCCCGTTCCTCTCCGACATCCCCGTCATCGGACCGGTCGTGTTCAATCAGACGCTGATCGTCTACATCATGTACATCGCCGTCCCGCTCGTGGCGTGGGGCCTGTACAAGACCCGCTGGGGTCTGCGGCTTCGCGCGGTCGGCGAGCATCCGCAGGCCGCCGACACCGTCGGCATCCGGGTGAACCCGACCCGCTTCTGGAACGTCCTCCTCGCCGGCGCTGTGGCCGGCATCGGCGGCGCGTACTTCACGCTCGGCTCGGTGGGGTCCTTCGACAAGGAGATGACCGGAGGTCTCGGATTCATCGCGCTGGCCGCCGTCATCTTCGGCGGCTGGGATCCGGTGAAGGCCTCTCTGGCGGCGCTGCTGTTCGGGTTCGCCACGAACCTGCGGACGCTGCTGACCAACCTGGGATCGCCGATCCCGTCGGAATTCATGGCGATGCTGCCGTACGTCGTGACGGTCCTGGCGGTGGTCGGCTTCGCCGGCCAGGTGCGCGGACCTGCGGCGGCGGGCAAGCCGTACATCAAGGGGTGAGTGTGGCACGACGATCCGGACGCGGCTGGGACGCGTCATCCGACGACCATGACGATCAGGTCCCGGTCGATATCGACTGGGACCACCTGAGGACCGTCGCCAACGAGGCGGCATCGCGGGCTTACGCACCGTACTCGCGCTATCGCGTGGGCGCGGCGGCGCTCGTCTCCGACGGGCGCGTGGTGGCGGGGTGCAACGTCGAGAACGCCTCCTACGGCGTCACCCTCTGCGCGGAATGCGGGCTGGTGTCGGAGCTGCACATGTCCGGCGGCGGTCAGCTCGTCGCCTTCCTGTGCGTCAACGGCGAGGGCGAGACGATCATGCCGTGCGGTCGCTGCCGGCAGCTGCTGTTCGAGCACGCGATCCCCGGGATGCTGCTGGAGACCGTCTCGGGCATCCGTACCATCGACGAGGTGCTGCCCGATGCCTTCGGTCCGCGCGATCTCGAGGCGCGGCCGAACCGCGAGTCGGAGTCGGCGCGATGAGCGGTGCTGCCGCACCCGAGCCCTTCGACGCCGTCGATGTCATCCGCGCCAAGCGCGACGGCAAGCCGGTCTCCGAGGACGCGCTGCGATGGATGATCGATGCGTACACCCGCGGCTACGTCATGGACGCGCAGATGTCGGCGTTCACGATGGCGGTGCTGCTCAACGGCATGTCGCGGGACGAGATCCGCGTGATGACCGACGCGATGATCGCCTCCGGCGAGCGGATGAGCTTCGAGGGTCTCGGCAAGACCACCGTCGACAAGCACTCCACCGGCGGCGTCGGTGACAAGATCACCCTCCCCCTCGCGCCGCTCGTCGCGGCCTTCGGCGTGGCTGTTCCGCAGCTCTCGGGCCGCGGGCTCGGGCACACCGGTGGCACGCTCGACAAGCTGGAGTCGATCCCCGGTTGGCGCGCCGCGCTGTCGAACGACGAACTCCACGCGCAGCTGCGCGACGTCGGAGCGGTCATCTGCGCCGCGGGCTCGGGCCTGGCGCCGGCGGACAAGCGCCTCTACGCACTGCGTGATGTCACCGGGACCGTCGAGGCCATCCCGCTCATCGCATCGAGCATCATGTCCAAGAAGATCGCGGAGGGGACGGCCGCGCTGGTGCTGGACGTGAAGTTCGGCTCGGGCGCGTTCATGCAGGACATCGACCGAGCCCGCGAGCTCGCGAGCACGATGGTCGGACTCGGCACCGATTCGGGCGTGGCGACCACGGCACTCCTCACCGACATGAACACGCCGCTGGGTCTTGCGATCGGCAACGCCAACGAGGTGCGCGAGTCTGTCGAGGTGCTCGCCGGTGGGGGCCCTGCCGACGTCGTCGAACTGACCGTCGCGCTGGCGCGCGAGATGCTCGCCCTCGCCGGTCAGCCGGATGCCGACGTGGCGGCCGCCCTGCAGGACGGTCGGGCGATGGACGTCTGGAGGGCGATGATCCGCGCCCAGGACGGCGACCCCGACGCCGCACTCCCCACGGCACGCGAGACGCACACCGTCACCGCGCCGCGCGGGGGCATCGTCACCCGCATGGAGGCGCTGCCCTTCGGCATCGCCGCCTGGCGCCTGGGAGCGGGCCGCGCCCGGGCCGAGGACGCCGTCATCCACGCGGCCGGTATCGACCTGCACGTCAAGCCCGGCGACGAGGTCGCCGAAGGCGCACCCGTCTTCACCCTCTCGGCCGATGATCCGGCCCGTTTCGCCCGGGCACTGGACGCCGTCGAGGGGGCGTGGGACATTGGCGAAGACGCGCCCGCCGCGTCATCCCTCGTTCGCGAACGCATCACCGCCGACTCGATCTGATTCGCCGCCCGCCCAACCCCCGGAGGAACACGATGGCCATCGATCAGCACGGTGACGCCCAGCTGGAGGGTGTGTCTCTGCGGAGCCTGCCCAAGATCTCCCTGCACGACCACCTCGACGGCGGTCTGCGCCCCGCCACGATCGTGGAGCTCGCCGACGACGCCGACGTCGACCTGCCCGAGGACGACGCCGAGGCGCTCGGGGAGTGGTTCGCCGAGAAGAGCGACTCGGGGTCGCTCGTGGAGTACCTCAAGACCTTCGACGTCACCCTGTCGGTGCTGCAGACCCGCGAGGGCCTCACGCGCGTCGCCCGTGAGTTCGTCGAGGACCTCGCCGCCGACGGCGTGATCTACGGCGAGGTGCGGTGGGCGCCCGAGCAGCACCTCGGCGGCGGCCTCACCCTCGACGAGGTCGTGGAGGCGGTGCAGGACGGCATCGAAGAGGGCGAAGATCTCGCCGCCGACGCCGGGCGCGACATCCGTGTCGGGCAGCTCATCACCGCCATGCGCCACACCGACCGCTCGCACGAGATCGCGCGGCTCGCGGTGGAGTGGCGCGGGCGCGGCGCCGTCGGGTTCGACATCGCCGGCCCCGAGGACGGCTTCCTCCCGTCGCGGCACCGCAAGGCGTTCGACTACCTCGCCGGCCAGTTCTTCCCCGTCACCGTCCACGCCGGCGAGGCGGCGGGGCTCGAGTCCATCCGGTCGGCGCTCATCGACGGCCGCGCCCTGCGTCTCGGGCACGGCGTGCGCATCGCCGAAGACCTCGACATCGTGCAGCGGTCGGGCGAAGAAGTGCTCGTGGAGTTCGGCGACCTCGCCCGGTGGGTGCGCGACCGCGAGATCCCGCTGGAGCTGTCGCCGTCGTCGAACCTGCAGACCGGTGCGATCCAGCGGTGGGGCACCGACCTCGAAGACCACCCGTTCGACCTGCTCTACCAGCTGGGTTTCGCGGTGACGGTCAACGTCGACAACCGGCTCATGAGCCGCACCTCGCTCACCCGCGAGCTCGCGCTCCTTGCCGAGGCCTTCGACTACGGACTCGACGACCTCGAGGCGTTCCAGATGAACGCCGCCGCGGGCGCGTTCCTCCCTGTGGAGCAGCGCGAGGAGCTGATCGACCTCATCTCCGACGGCTTCGACCGCTAGGCGCGGCGCCGGCCGCGTGCCGCTTCCCCAACTCCTGCAGAATCCCCGGCCGAGGCCCGAAACCCCGGATTTCGGCCTGTCGGGACGCCAGATGCAGGAGTTGGGGACATGCGTCACCGCGTCCGGCGCGTGAGAACGACGGCTCGGAGGGCGGTCGCCGTGGCGTCGTAGGCGTAGAGAAGGTCTTCGGCCATGGGGCGAATGGTCGTGTAACCGAGTGCGGCAGCAGCGATATCGCGGCGCCGGTCTCGCCGCTGAGCATCCCACCCGTCGTGGTGAGCCTTGCTGTCGCACTCGATGATGAGCCATCCGTCGACGACGAAGTCGACCCGGCCCACGCCGGGGATCTGCACCTGGACGTCGACCTTGCACCCGAGCCCTCGCAGAATCAGGCGGACCAGCGTCTCGGGCCCCGACTCCATACGACGATCGAGGAGTCGTCGGAGCGCCTGGTAGCGACGGGGGAGCCGTCGGAACACCTCGGCTATCCCCGCTTCATCCACCACGCCGAGGTGCCACGCGCTGTCGAGGGTGGCGATCGCGTCCCGCGGAGACTGGCACTTCACCGCTTGGGCCAGCGCCCCGATCAGGTCGGCGCAGAGGTCGTCGGAGGGCTTTCCGCCGTTTCGCCAGTGAGCGGTGACGTCGTGTCGGCGCGGAGGGATGCGGCTGGCTGCGCGGTCGAACTGGATGTGCAACTCTGGGCGCTCCCGTACGAAGACGCCGAGGGTGGCGAGAAGCGAGACGCAATCGAGGCGGCCTCCGGCGCGTCCGGCGTCGAGGACGTGCGGGTGGCAGCGCGGATCGGCGTACCGGCCCCTGCGCAGCCGGATGAGCCGTCCCTCTGTCACCAACCGCCGGATCATCCGCTTGTCGAGCCCGCGCTGGGCGAGTCCCTGCGTACTGAGGAAGGTCGCGGAAAGAACCTGCGACGAGGCGAGGTGGGAGTCGACCACACGTCCATTCCACGGGCGCGGACCCGTTGCGGGTCGTCGCGCGGGCGATCCGTGGACAGGGTGCGCGGTTCACTTCGCTGTGCAGGAGGGGTGGGTGCGACCCGGCCCGTGTCCCTCACTCCTGCAGAATCGACCTCGTACGGTGACGGGAGAGTCATTCGGGGCCCGCCAGTGACGTTGTGCAGGAGTTCGGGACACCCCGGCCCCGGCGGGCGGGCGGTCAGCGGGGGAGGGCGTCGACGAAGGGGGCCAGCAGGCCCGCGAGCTCGGACCGCATCTCCGGCAGCGTGATCGACGCCTCGTTGTCGCCCGCCTGCGGGCCGTAGGCGCCGAAGGCGGCGTGGTTGGCACCCTCGATCTCGGTCATCAGCGCGTCCTCGGGCAGCAGCGGCCGCGCCTCGGCGATCTTCTCGGGGGTGGAGAGCCCGTCCTCGCTCCCCGCGATGCTGATGACGGGCAGATCCGAGTCAGAGACGTCGCCCGCGCAGTAGGACGCGAACAGTGCGAGCGCGTCGGCGTCGCCGGCGAGCTGGCACGCTCGCACGCCGCCGAGCGAGTGCCCGCCGACGATCCACTCGTCGATACCGGGCACCAGGTCGGTGAAGCTCGACAGCGGCCGCAGATCGAAGAACGCCAGGTTCAGCCAGGGCTTGGTGATGACGACCGTCACTCCGTCTTCGGCCACGACGTCCGCCATCGTCGCCGCATACGCCGCAGCCTCGACCTTCGCCCCGGGGATGTAGACGAGGCCGACCTCTCCCGGCCCGTCGGACGGCTCGAGGATGACGGCCGTCGAGGTGTCGGTGAACCGGATGCCGGGATCGCTCTGCACCTCGGCGAGCGGACCGGCCTCGGCCTGCATCACCCCGACCTGGCTCCAGACGACGAGGCCGCCGACGGCGAGGAGGAGCAGCACGCCGATCGAGCCGAGCGCCCACGCCAGCACGCGCCGCCACCGGCGCCGCGGGCGGGGCGCCGCGTCAGACGATTCGGACGACTCGTCTGCAGCCCTGTCGGAAGATCCGGATGACACCCCCCGAGCGTACCGCCGCCCGTGCGCCCCGGCCCACGCCCGACGCCCGCAGCCGCGCGGCGCCGCAGGTCAGCCCGCGAGCGCCGCTTGCCGCGCGGCGACCGCGTCGCGCACGCGCGCGTACAGAGGATGACTCCGCTCGAGCCCGGTCACCGCAGCCGTCACCGCGTCGGCGTCCTGCTCCCGCAGCATCGCCTGCAGTTCCACCGCCTGGGGGTCGTCGGGGTCGTCGAACGCGAGCGCCGCGCCCATGGCCGCGACGAGCGCCTCCACTGAGAGCCCCCGCTCGGCCGCTTCGGCCGCCGGCCCGACGAACCGCTCGTTGCGCGAGAGCTTCCGCAGCGGCTGCCGCGCGACCCGGCGCACGTGATCGGGCAGCGCGGGGTTGGCGAAGCGCGCGAGGATCGTCGCGCGGTACTCCGCCAGCTCCTCGGGGGCGAACTCGTGCTTGGCGATCAGCACCGCCGAGGTCTCCTCCAGCGCTGCCGCCACCCGCGCGGCGATCGCCGGGTCGGCGAGGGCGTCGGCGATCCGCTCGACACCCGCCTGCGCGCCGAAGTACGCCGTCGCGGCATGCCCGGTGTTCACGGTGAACAGCTTCCGCTCGATGTACGGGGTGAGGTCGTCGACGAAGTGCGCACCGGGGATAGCGGGCGGGTCGTCACCGAAGGGATGCCGCTCGATCGCCCATTCGAAGAACGGCTCGACCGTGACATCCACCCCCGCGCCCGCGGGCTGCTCGGGCACGATCCTGTCGACGGCGGTATTGGCGAACACCGCGCGCTGCTCCAGTGCCGCCCAGGCCTCACCCGCCGCTTCGACCATCTCGTCGCGGAGCAGGTCGGTGGCGTTGATCGCGTTCTCGCAGGCCATGATCTGCAGCGGCGGGGACGACGGGTCGCGCAGCGCGAGACCCGCCACGAGGTGCGGCGCGACGAAGCGCAGGATGGTCGGACCCACGGCTGTCGTCACGACGTTCGCGCCCGCGACCTCCTCGATCACCTGGTCGGGATGCTCGGCGCTGTTGATCGCCCGGAACCCCGTGACGACGTGGTCGCGCCCGCCCTCACCGACCTCGTGCACGGTGTACTCCGACACGGCGTTGATGGCGTCGACGAGCGGCCCCGCGACATCCGAGAAGACCACCTCGTAGCCGCCCTCGTGCAGCAGCAGTCCGACGAAGCCCCGCCCGATGTTCCCGGCGCCGAAGTGGACCGCCTTCATTCCACGCCCGCCGCGACGGCGTCGTACAGCTCCTGAGCCGTCGAGGTCGCCTTCAGCCGCGCCACGTCGTCCTCCTCGGAGAACAGCAGCGCGATCCGCGAGAGGATCTCGAGGTGCTCGTCGCCCTTGCCGGCGATGCCGATGACGAAGGTCACCTGCTCGCCGCCCCAGTCGACGCCGCCGTCGTAGCGCACGACCGAGAGGCCCGACTCGAGGATGGTGTCCTTCGTCTCGTTGGTGCCGTGCGGGATCGCCAGCTCGTTGCCCATGTAGGTCGAGACCGTCTGCTCGCGCTGCTGCATCGCATCGAAGTAGGCGCCGGTGACGGCGCCGACCGACTCGAGGATCTCGGCGGCCTCGCGCATCGCCTCCTCGCGGGTCGCGCTGCCGGAGTGGATGCGGACCTGCCCGGGGGTGAGGACCTCACGTGCCATGATTTCGCCTTTCGCTCGTCTCGTCGTGCGTCGTTGTCGTCGGTGATGAAGACGGATGCCGGGAGCCGCGCGTCCACGCACCGGCCCCCGGCATCCGGGTCGATCAGATGCTCACGCACCATCCTTGTGCTGATCGCGCACGAGTTCCACGACCTCGTCGTACCGCGGCGAGTTCATGAAGTTGTCCACCGACACGTGGATCGCGCCCGGTGTCTGGCGCCGCGCGCGGTCGGTGAGCTGGTTCTGCGTGATCACGAGGTCGGCCGAATCGTCGAGCGCGGCGATGGCCTTGTTGACCACGGTCACGTCTTCGATACCGGCCTTCTTGATCTTGTTGCGCAGGACGCTGGCGCCCATGGCCGAGGAGCCCATGCCGGCGTCGCAGGCGAACACGATGCTCTTCACTTCGCGCTCGGTCATGACCGCCGGCTCCACGCCGCCGCCGGCCTGGGTGGCCGCCCCGCCGCGCAGGTTGGACAGCGCGTCGGAGGACTTGCCCTTGGCCGCCTCGGTCTGGGTGATCGCCGCGCCGAAGGCGTCGTCGGTCGCCGCGAGGGCCTCGAGGTCGCGCTTGCGGGAAGCTCGGAGGATGACGGCGGCGATGAGGAATGTCACTCCCGCCGAGAGGATGACCGAGAGGATGACCGCGAAGTAGGCGCCGTTCGCGGTCTGCAGCATCACCGCGATGATGCTTCCGGGCGCAGCCGGCGCCCGAAGCGCCCCACCGAGGAGCATGTTGGTGGTGACACCGGTCATACCCCCCGCGATGAGGGCCAGGATGACGGCCGGCTTCATCAGCGCGTAGGGGAAGTAGACCTCGTGGATGCCGCCGAAGAACTGGATGATCGCGGCGCCCGGGGCCGACGCGCGGGCGGCGCCGAGTCCGAAGATCGCGAACGCCAGCAGGAGGCCAAGGCCCGGGCCGGGGTTGGCTTCGAGGAGGAACAGGATCGACGAGCCCTGCTCGTCGGCCTGCTGGATGCCGAGCGGTGTCAGCACGCCGTGGTTGATGGCGTTGTTGAGGAAGAGCACCTTCGCCGGCTCGATGATGATGCTCGTCAGTGGCAGGAGGTTCGCTTCGACGAGGAAGTCCACGGCGTTGCTGAGCGTGGTCATGAGGCCGTTGACCAGCCACGCGATGGGGTAGAACCCGACGACGGCCATGACGAAGCCCCAGATGCCGGCCGAGAACATGTTCACGAGCATCTCGAAGCCGGCGCGGATCTTTCCGTCCCACAGGCTGTCGAGCCACTTCATGGTGTAGGCCGCCAGCGGCGCCATGATCATCGCGCCGATGAACATGTGCACCTGGCCGAGCTGGTTGTCGGCGGGGAGGGTCGCGTTGATGTCGGCGATCAGCTTGTCCGACCCGGCGATGGCGCCCATCACGGCGATCGAGGCGACCACGCCGCCGCGCACGCCGTAGACGATGGTGCCGCCGGTGTAGGCGATGATGATCGGCAGCAGGTAGTGGATGAAGGGTCCGACGATCGTCGCGAGGTCGGCGTTGGGCGTCCAGCCCACCTCGATGAAGAACGCCGTGAAGATGCCCCAGGCGATCAGCGCCGGAATGTTCGGCATGATCATGCCGGACAGGAACGTTCCGAAACGCTGAACGCCGACCCGCACCCCTCCGGACTTTCGCGCCGGTGCAGACGTCGTTGTCATTGCTGTGTCTCCTTCGTTGTGGTCGCGGCCCCGCGTTGGGTGGCGAGGAGGGCCGCATCTCGGGCTGCCGCGGCATCATCCGCGGCGAGGGCTGCCTCGGCGATCGCGCGTGCGTCGTCGAGGGTGTACTGCAGGAGGGTGGCGCGCACGTCCGCGAGGGCGCTCGGCGCCATCGACAGGCTCGTCGCGCCGAGCCCGACCAGAACGACCGCCAGCAGGGGGTCGGCAGCGGCTTCGCCGCAGATCCCCACGGGCTTGCCGTGTGCGCGGCCGGCGTCGCCCACCTCGCGGATGAGGCGGAGGACGGCCGGATGCCACGGGTCCTGGAACCCCGCGACCGAACCGAGCAGACGGTCGGCGGCGAGGGTGTACTGGGTGAGGTCGTTCGTGCCGATCGAGGCGAAGTCGGCGTGCGCGAGCACGCGGTCGGCGAGGAGCGCCGAGGAGGGCACCTCCACCATCACCCCCGCGGTGCGGATGCCGTACTCCTTCGCCAGCGCCGTGAAGTACGCCGTCTCCTCGACGGTGGCGACCATCGGCGCCATGACCCACAGATCGGCCGGGCCCTCGGGGGAGCGCCTCGTCGCGGCATCCGCCTCTGCCAGCGCCGTGAGCTGCTCGCGCAGGATGTCCTCGCTCGCGCGGAGCGCGCGCAGACCCCGGAGCCCGAGGGCGGGGTTCTCCTCGTGCGCGTCGTTGAGGAACGGCAGGGGTTTGTCGGCGCCGGCGTCGAGCACGCGCACGACGACCTTCTTTCCGGGGAACGCCCGGAGGAGCTGCTCGTACGACGTCCGCTGCTGCTCGACCGTCGGCGCCGAGGAGGCGCTGAGGAAGAGGAACTCGGTGCGGAACAGTCCCACCCCCTCTGCGCCGAGCGCCACGGCCTCGGCGGCACCCTCGGGCTTGCCGAGGTTCGCCAGGAGCGGCATGGGCGTGCCGTCGGCCAGGGCGCCGTTGGTGATCGGCGCGGACGCCGCGTTCGCGCGGGCGTCGGCGCGCACGCGTGCGCGCTGCAGCTCGTCGTCGGTCGGGTCGGCGGTGACGACGCCGGCGGCGGCGTCGACGATCACGCTCTGCCCCTCGGTGAGCGCGGCGGCGCCGGCGGCGCCGACGATGGCGACGATCCCCTTCTCGCGGGCGAGGATGGCGGTGTGCGAAGTGGGTCCGCCCTCGGTGGTCACGAGCGCGAGCACCTGGTCGAGATCGAGCAGAGCGGTGTCGGCAGGGGCGAGGTCCTTCGCGACGAGGACGAACGGATGACCCGGTTCGGGCACACCCGGAGCCGCCACGCCTCGCAGCCGCGCGATGACACGCTGGGCGACGTCGTCGAGGTCGGCGGCGCGCTCGCCGAGGTAGCCGCCGACGGCGGTGAGCTGGTCGCGGAACGCGGCGAACGCCTCGAACACCGCGCGCTCGCCGGTCTTTCCGTCGGCCAGTCGCGTGCCGATCTCGTCGGACAGCGTCGGGTCCTCGGCCATCATGGCCTGCGCCTCGAGCACGTCCTGCGCCGCGCCGCCGGCCTGCTCGGCGCGCTCCTCGAGCTCGCGGGCGACCGCGGCCACCGCCTCGTCGACGCGCTCCCGTTCGGCGGCCTCGCCGATCGTGCTCGGCTCGTCGGCGGGGGCGGGCAGCGGCTCGGCCATGCGGGCCACCGGGCCCTGCGCGACGCCCAGACCGATCCCGACGCCGCGGATCCCGGAACGTGTCACGGTGCTCACGCCGCGTCGTGGTCGGTGGTCAGCAGCTCGCTGAGAGCGTCGAGCACGTTCTCGGCGTTCTCGCCGTCGGCGGTGAGCGTGACGTAGTCGCCCTGGTCGACGCCCAGCGAGATCACGCCGAGGATGCTCGCGGCGTTCACCGGCTCACCCGAGCCCTTGGCCACCGTGATCGGGATGCCGGCTTCCTTCGCCGCCTGCGCGAAGAGCTTTGCGGGGCGGGCGTGCAGCCCGTGCGACGATCCGATGCGCACCGTGCGGGTCAGGGGGGCCATGGTGATTCCTCTCCTCGGTTCTCAGTGGGGGCTGACTCGCGGGGAGTCAGGTGTGCGCGGGGTTCTCGGCCCCGGCATCCGTCGTGGTCTCCGGTGCCGCGACGGCGACCGCGCGACGCACGAGTTCCAGCGTGCGGGCGCCGCCGAGGTCGGCGAAGACGTCATCGGGCAGCAGCACCACCGTCGTCATCCGCAGGGCCGCTGCCTCCTCGATGTGCGGGAGCGCATCGGCAAGGTGCGGACCGACGAGGATCACGTCGGTGGCATCGAGGTCGATCGGGAGCGACTGCTCGGTCCCGGCGATGGCGGTCCAGGGCAGTCCCGCATCCTGTGCGGCGCGGCGCACACGCTGCGCCACGAAGGTGCTGGACGCACCCGCTCCACACACGACAAGGATCCGCATCGATCCGCCCTCCTCGTGAGCGATTCTTGTGAACTCGCTGAGGGCCGACAAGTCACGCGTTCTTCCGCCCGGGCGGAAACCCCTGCCTGCCCCCGGGCTCTGCGGGCCCCGGCGTGGTTGACTGGTGCTCGATCCGGACCGCGGCACGGCGGCCCGGCGGAGGGGTGCCCGTGACCAAAGCCAGGCAGGATCGCCTGCTGACGCTGCTGCTGCGGGACGGCACCTGGGCGACGGCCTCGACCCTGGCCGATGCGCTCGGGGTCACCCCCCGCAGCATCCGCTCGTACGTCGGCTCCATCAACGCGCGCGTCGCTCCCGGCGTCGCGATCGAGTCGGGTCCGCTGGGCTATCGGGCGGGGCCCGAGGGTGCCGTCGCTCTGCGGGCCGCCGGGGGGACGGATGCCGGGACCCCGCGTGACCGGCTGCACACCGTCATCCGGGGTCTCCTCGACACCGACACCGGGATCGACCTGTTCGACACCGCGATGGAACTGCACGTCAGTCCCGCCACGCTCGAGGCCGACCTCGCGCGCGTCCGGGGCCTTCTCAGCGGCACCGACCTGACCCTGGAGCGTTCGGCGTCCACGGCGCGACTGCGCGGCGGCGAGATGGCCCGGCGGCGCCTTCTCAGCAGGCTCGCGCACGACGAGATGGATGCCGGTGCGTTCGACCTCGGGGCGCTCCGGCGGAGCCTTGCCGGCACCGCCGTCGACGCCGACGCGTTCGGCGCGTTCAAGTCCGATCTCGTCACCGAGCTCGGCGGACTCGGCTACTACGTCAACGAGCTCGGGATCGCCGACGTCGTCATGCACATCGCCATCGCCGCCGACCGGGTCGCCCACCGGCATCCGCTCTCTCACGACCCCGCGTCGGGCAGCGCCGCCGGGGCCGACGTCGCGGCCGTGATCGAACGCCTCGTGCAGCAGCACTTCGGCGTGCGGCTGGGAGAGGGCGACGTGCAGCATCTCGCCGCGCTCGTGCTCACCCGTGTGATCGCGCCGGGCGGCGAGGGCGTGCAGGCGCGGGCGCGGCCGTCGCTCGACCCTCGGGTGGAGGCGGCGGTGCGGACGGCCGTCGGCCGGGCGGCGCGGGAGTTCCTCGTCGACATCGACGATGAGGACTTCATCACCCGTCTGGCGCTTCACGTTCAGAACCTCCGCCACCGTGCGCAGGACCAGGCGTGGTCGCGCAACCCGCTCACCCGGTCGTTGAAGTCGACGTATCCGATGATCTTCGAGCTGGCGGTGTACATCGCCGGTGAGCTCGACGCCGAGCTCGGCTTCCCCCTGCCCGACGACGAGATCGCCTACATCGCGATGCACGTCGGGGGCCGGCTCGAGCGGAGCCGCCAGAACGCTCAGCTGCTCACAGCCACGATCGTGTGCCCGGGATACTACGAGCTCCACGAGCTGCTGCGCTCGAGCGTGGACCGCTCGCTCGGCCAGGCGATCGAGGTCGTCGGCGTGGAGACGCGCGTCGACCCCGACTGGGAGAACCTCGGCACCGACCTCGTGCTCACCACGATCGACGCGCCGGTGACGGGGGAGCGGATCGTCCGCATCCAGCCGTTCCTCACCGACGCCGACGTCGAGCGGGTGCAGGCGGCGGCGGGCCGGGTGCGCCGCGCGCGGCGCCTCGCACGGCTGCGCACCGAGCTCGAGCGCTACTTCCCCGCCGATGCCTTCGTGCGCGGACTCGACGTCGACGACACCGGCGAGGAGGGGATCATCCGCCGCCTCGGCGGCATGCTCGTCGCCCAGGGCGTCATCGACGACGACTACGTCGAGCGGTCGATCCAGCGGGAGCGGATGTCGTCGACGGCATTCACCGACGCGCTGGCCGTGCCTCATGCGATCGGGATGACCGCGACGCGCACCGCCATCGCGGTGGGGGTCGCCGAGGGGTCGATTCCGTGGGGGGACTCGCGGGTGCAGGTCGTCGCGCTGGTGGCGTTCTCCGAGGGCGACCGGGAGGCCTTCCAGACGGTCTTCGAGCAGCTGGTCGAGGTCTTCTCCGAGCGCGAGAGCGTGTCGCGCATCGTCCGGCGGGGTACCGACTTCCCCGCCTTCCTCGACGAGCTCGTCGCCGTCATCGACGGCTAGCGTCGCTCGCGCGTTCCCAACTCCTGCAGATCCGCCCGGCCCCCGGCCTCGACGGCGCTTCCGGCGGCGTCGGCCCCGTTCTGCAGGAGTTGCGGACATCCAGCGGAGCGAACCCGGCGCTGGGAGCCCGCGTTCACCCGCGGCGAAGCCGCGCCTGGAGGCCCAGCCGTGCGGCGGGCCACTCGTGGGGGAGGAGCGAGTACACCGCGGTGTCGCGCAGCGACCCGTCGGGGCCCAGGCGGTGGTTGCGCAGAATCCCGTCGAGCTTCGCGCCGAGGCGCTCGATCGCCGCGCGCGACTGCCGGTTGTGGAAGTGGGTGCGGAATTCCACCGCGATCGCGTCGCACACCTCGAAGGCGTGCCCGAGCAGGAGAAGCTTCGCGGCCGTGTTGACCGCCGTGCGCTGCGACGCCACGCCCAGCCAGGTGTAACCGATCTCGACGTGCCGATTCGCCTGGTCGATGTTGCAGAAGGTCGTCATGCCGACGGCCGCGCCGGTGTCGGCGCGCACGACCGCCCACGGGTTCATCTCGCCGCGCTCCCCCCACGCCCGCCGCCGTGCGATCTCGGCATCCACGTCGGCGGGGGTCGGTACGGAGGTGTACCACGCATGCTCGAGACCCGCGGCAGCCTCGCGCAGGTCGGCGGCGTGCCCAGCCGCCAGGGGCTCGAGCCGGACGTGAGCGTTTTCGAGGATGACGGGGTCGGTCAGCAGCACGCCCGTCAGCCTACGCGCGCTCGCCGCTGTCGCCGGCCCGGTCACCGCCGCGGTCGTCGGCTCCCGATGTCTCACCCATCGCGGCCTGGACCACCACCGCCCCGGTCGCGGGATCCGGTGCGCGCGATGCCGCCCGCGCGGCGATGATCGCCCGGCGCCCGGCCGGCACGGTGACCGCCAACCCGATGACGATGAATGTCAGCACACCCGCCGCCACCAGGAGGGTCTCGATCGGCACTCTGTCGGCGAGCGGCCCGAAGAACACCATCCCGATCGGCATCGCCACGGCCATGACGATCCCGACGAAGCCGAACACGCGACCCTGCCGTTCGGGTTCGACCGTCTCCTGCAGGAGCGTCATCGACGGCGTCGAGAAGAACGGCACCGCCAGCCCGACGAGGAACATGAAGCCGAAGAACACCCACACGTTCGGTGACAGGCCGAGGCCCACCGAGAGCCCGCCGAACACCAGCGACGACACCACGATGAGACCGATCCGGCTTCGCCGCGCGAAGAAGGTCGCGACCACGACGCCGCCCAGCGTCATCCCGACACTGAAGGCGACCTCCAGCACCGCGAGGTTGACGACGTTCTGCTGCTCACCCGCGTCGAACGAGCGCACCAGCATCAGCGGGGTCAGGTTCGACGGGGCGACGGTGAGGAGGAAGATGATCGCGAACACGATCAGCAGCCACCGTACGAAGGCGTGGTGGGCGATGTATCGCACACCGTCGACGAGGTCGGCGAAGTACGCCGTCGGTGCACCCTCCGCCCGGCGCACCGCCCGCACCGGGATGAGAGCCAGCAGGCCGATCCCGATGACGGCGGTGACGACGTCGATGAAGAAGATCGGGACGAGGGATGCCGCGGTGCCGCCGGTCGCGGCGGACGCCCAGGCGTAGATCGCGCCGGCCGCGGCCGGGGCAAGCAGCGCCATCGCCGACTGGATCGACCCGTTGAGGCCGTTGATCCGCATCAGGTGGCGCGTCGGGGTGATCTGCGGGATGAGCGCCGAGACCGCCGGCATCTGGATGCCCGCTCCGGCCGAACGGATCGCGAGGGCCAGGAAGACCAGCCACAGATCGTCGTATCCGGTCAGCATGATCAGCGCGAGGCCCAGCGTGGTGGCCGCGATGGCGGCATCGGCCCCCATGATCAGGAACTTGCGGTTGTGCCGGTCGGCCCACACACCGCCGAAGATCGACACGATCGCCTGCGGCAGGAACCCGAAGACGGCCGCCAGGGTCATGATCAGCCCCGACTCGTACGTGATCGTGAGATACCAGAAGACGGCGTACTGCACGAGCATCGAGCCGAGGAGGCTCGCGGTCTGACCGCTCAGGAAGAAGACGACGTTCCGCAGCCAGCCCGGGGCCTCTGCGGTGTCGACCGGGGCCGCGTCGGAGGTCATCTCCCCTCGATCTGCGCGAGGAGGGCGCGCGCACCGGCGGCGATGTCGGCGACCTGCGCGGCGGCGTCGGCGGCCGATGACCCGCGCACATCCAGATAGAGCTTCAGCTTCGGTTCCGTCCCGCTCGGGCGCACGATGACCCGGGCGCCCTGGGCGAGCCACAGTCTCAGCACATCGCCGGGCGGCAGGTCGCCGACGCCCTGGCTGAGGTCTTCGAACCGCTCGACGGCGACCGTGCCGATGCGGACTGGAGGGTCGGCGCGCAGCGCCGCCATCACCCGGTCGATCGCCGAGAGGTCATCGACCCGCACCGAGATCTGGTCGCTGGCGAAGAAGCCGAAGGTCTCATCGAACTCGCGCAGCACGTCGGCCAGTGTGCGCCCCTCGGCACGCGCGTCGGTGACGATGCCGAGCAGGGCGATAGCGGCGGAGATCCCGTCCTTGTCGCGCACCGTCTCGGGGTTGACGAGGTAGCCGAGGGCCTCCTCGAAGCCGTAGACGATGCCCGGCGCGCGCGAGATCCACTTGAAACCTGTGAGGGTCGCGTGGAAGTCGAGGCCGTAGTGGTGCGCGACGGCTTCGAGCCCGGGGGAGGAGACGAGAGAACACGCAAGGGATGCCGCGGGCCCGCGCCCCGCATCGGCCGCGGCCGCACGGGCGGCACGCCATCCGAGGAGCAGTCCGACCTGGTTGCCGGTGAGCCGGCGCCAGCCGCCCTCGGCGGCCGGGTCGGGCACAGCGACCGCGAGCCGATCGGCGTCGGGGTCGTTCGCCACGACGAGTTCCGCACCTGAGGCGCGTGCGGTCTCGAAGGCCAGATCCATCGCCCCGGGCTCTTCGGGGTTGGGGAAGGCGACGGTGGGGAAGCGCCCGTCGGGGGCGGTCTGCTGCTCGACGAGGATCGGCTCGGGGTAACCCGCCGCAGCGACGATCTTCGACAGTGTCTCCCAGCCCACGCCGTGCATCGCGGTGTAGACCCAGCGGAGCCCGGCCGCACCCGGCCCGGCCGGTGCGACCCGCGCGGTCGCGGCGACGTAGGCGTCGACGACGGCCTCGTCGGCGAGCTCCCACGCATCCGACCGCGGCAGCTCGTCGACCCGCAGGGTGTCGGCCACGCGCTGGATCTCGGCGGCGATGTGCGCGTCGGCGGGCGCGACGATCTGCGACCCGCCGTGCACCCCTCCGAGATACACCTTGTAGCCGTTGTCGTTCGGCGGATTGTGGCTCGCCGTCACCATGACGCCCGCGTGGGCGCCGAGGTGGCGTACGGCGAAGGCGAGCACAGGAGTCGGGAGAAGACGGGGGAGGACGGTCACGCGCAGTCCCATGCCCGCCATGATCTCGGCGGAGTCGCGGGCGAAGACGTCGGAGTTCCGACGCCCGTCGTAACCGATCACGACGAGTGGGGCCTCGTCTCCGGCTCCCGGTCCGATCTCGTCGGCCTGCGCCAGCACATACGCCCCGAGCCCGGCCGCGGCCTGCGAGACCAGCACCCGGTTCATCCGATTGCTGCCCGCTCCCAGCTCACCGCGCAGGCCCGCGGTGCCGAAGGCCAGGCGCGCGGCGAAGCGGTCGGTCAGCTCGGTGGCCGCGGCCTCGTCTCCGGCCTCCGTGCGCGCGATCAGGTCATCGAGCTCGGCGCGGGTCTCGTCATCGGGATCCTGATCGCGCCAGGCGCGCGCCCGCGCGATCGCGTGCGACCCCACCGGTGCGGTCACAGCTTCTCCACCACCCGGGCGAGGAGGGAGGAGATCACCGGCTCGGCGTCGCGTCCGGCCTCGAGAACCTCCTCGTGGCTGAGAGGCGTGGTCTGGATGCCCGCCGCGAGATTGGTGATGAGCGAGAACCCGAGGATCTCCATCCCGGCCTGTCGGGCCGCGATCGCCTCGAGGGCGGTGGACATGCCGACGATGTCGCCGCCGATGCGCTCGGCCATCCGGACTTCTGCCGGGGTCTCGTAGTGCGGCCCGCGGAACTGGCAGTACACGCCCTCGTCGAGCGTCGCGTCGACCGCGCGCGCGATCTCGCGCAGGCGCTCCGAGTACAGGTCGGTGAGGTCGATGAAGGTCGCGCCTTCGAGCGGTGAGGCGGCCGTGAGGTTGATGTGGTCGCTGATGAGCACCGGCTGCCCCGGATGCCACGTGCGGCGGATGCCGCCCGCGCCGTTGGTGAGGACCATGATCCGGGCCCCGGTCGCGGCGGCGGTCCGGACGCTGTGCACGACACGGCGCACCCCGTGGCCCTCGTAGAAATGCGTGCGCGCGCCGATGACGAGCACCCTGCGGCCGGCAGGGGTGAGGATGCTGCGGATCGTGCCCACGTGACCCTCGAGCGCCGGACGGCTGAAACCGGTCACCTCGGTGGCGGGAACCGTCGCGACGGTCTCGCCGATCAGGTCGGCGGCCTTCCCCCACCCGCTTCCGAGGGTGAGGGCGATGTCGTGGTGGTCCACGCCCGTGAGGCGGGCGATGTCGTCGGCCGCCTGGGCGGCGACGGCGAACGGATCGGCGTTCGGGTCGTCGAGCGGATGGGCAGGGGAATGATGCATGAGATCACGATACGGACCAGATCCGACGCCCTGCCACTGCACCGCCCCCGAGCGACCCCCCGCGGCTGTTTGAATGGAGGCATGTCGTTGAGCTTCGAGCGGACCCAGAGCGTGGCGATCCTGGGCGGCGGTCCCGGCGGGTACGAGGCGGCCCTGGCAGCCGCTCAGCTGGGCGCCGAGGTCACCCTCGTCGAGCGCGCCGGCGTCGGCGGATCGGCCGTCATCACCGATGTCGTCCCCTCCAAGACGCTCATCGCCACGGCCGACGCCGCCGTGGCGATCTCGGAGGCGAGCGACCTGGGCGTGCAGCTGTTCGCCCGAGGCGAGACGGGAAAGCCCCTCAAGCCCGAGATCGCGATCAACCTCGCGGCGGTGAACAAGCGCGTGCTCTCGCTCGCGCGCCAGCAGTCCGACGACATGCGGGCGTCGCTGGTCGAAGCCGGGGTGCGCATCATCTCGGGCCACGGGCGTCTCGAAGGGCGCAACGAGGTCATCGTCTCCACCGACATCGGCGGTACCGATTTCGATCGGGTGGAGGCCGACACCCTCGTCGTCTCGGTCGGCGCCTCGCCCCGTCGGCTGCCGAGCGCCAAGCCCGACGGGCAGCGCATCCTCACCTGGACGCAGCTCTACACGATGAACGCCCTCCCTTCGCACCTCATCGTCGTGGGATCGGGGGTCACCGGGGCCGAGTTCGCCTCGGCGTACATGAACCTCGGAGCCCAGGTCACGCTCATCTCCAGCCGCGACCAGGTGCTCCCGGGCGAGGATGCCGACGCCGCGACCGTGCTCGAGAAGGTGTTCAAGCGCGGCGGCATGACCGTGCTGTCGCGGTGCCGCGCCGAGAGCGTCGTCAACACCGGCGACGGCGTCCAGGTGACCCTGGGCGACGGACGCGTCGTCGAGGGGAGCCACTGCCTCATGGCGGTCGGCGCCATCCCGAACACCGCCGGCATCGGCCTGGAGGAGGCCGGGGTGCAGATGACCGACTCCGGTCACATCCAGGTCAACCGGGTCGCACGCACGAGCGTGCCGAACATCTACGCGGCGGGCGACTGCACCACCTTCGTGCCGCTGGCTTCGGTCGCCTCGATGCAGGGCCGCACCGCCGTCTTCCACGCCCTCGGCGACGTGGTCATCCCGCTCGAGCAACGCCGCATCACCTCGAACATCTTCACCGCTCCCGAGATCGCCACCATCGGCTTCCAGGAGAAGGATGTCACCTCCGGCGCCATCGACGGACAGGTGCTGAAACTCCCTCTCTCGGCCAATCCGCGGGCGAAGATGATGGGGGTGCGCGACGGGTTCGTCAAGCTCATCGCCCGCCGCGGCAGCGGCACCGTCATCGGCGGGGTCATCGTCGCCCCGCGGGCGTCGGAGCTGATCTACCCGATCGCGATCGCCGTGGAGCGGCGCCTCACCGTCGATCAGGTCTCGCGGGTCTTCGCCGTCTATCCCTCGCTGTCGGGCAGCATCACCGATGCCGCGCGCGCCATGCACATCGTCGACCGGCCGATGGACGCCGCCCAGGTCTGACCCGCCCGCGTGCGAGGCACCCCGTCGCCGAACGAGCGCAGCGAGACGACACGCACCGCCGCGGGGACGCGTTTCGTCTCGTCGCCGCGCTCCTCGCTCGCCGACCGGCAGGACGAAACGCCCCCGCCCACCTCTAGAATTCCCCCGTGCCGATCAATCCCGCGGCGCGCTCGGCGCCCGGCGCCGACGCCGCCCCCGCAGCATCCCGCCCGATCGATCCTGCGCTGCTGACGATCCCCGACGGCGCGGTCGATGTCACCGTCGTCCGCGAGATCGACGGCCTGAGCTACATCGATCCGGACGACCCGGCCATGCCCTCTTACCGGGTGATCGCCAACAACCGCCAGCCCGTGGCCCTGCGCGACATGATGATCCTCCCGGTCCGCACGGGCTACATCGGGCAGGACCGGATCAAGCCCGACCCTGCTCTGGTGCCTCCGACCGGCGCGGAGGCGGTGCCCGACGTCGACGTCGACACCGTGTACCTTCCCGTCCGAGACGGGGTCGCCTCCGCCCTGGTCTACCGCCCTCAGGGCCTCGCCGCCGATGACGCGCTCGGCGTCATCCTGTATGTCCACGGCGGCGGGTTCACCGTCGGCTCGGCCGCCGACACCGACTACATCACGCGTCGCCTGGCCAAGGACAACGGGGTGATCGTCGTGTCGGCCAACTACCGGCTGGCGCCCGAGTACCCGTTCCCGACCCCGCTCGACGACGTCGCCGACCTTTACGCGTGGCTGCGCACCGATGCGCACCGGCTCGGCGGCGACCCGGCGTGGGTGGCGGTGGCGGGCGACTCGGCGGGGTCGAACTTCGCCGCGGCGCTTCCCCTTCTCGCGCGCACGCGCGGGCTTCCCGCCCCCGACGCGGTGCTGATGTACGGCGCGTTCGTCGACTTCGCACAGGAGCGGTGGCCGTCGTTCCAGGCGCAGGCGCCGCGGGGGATCGTCTACGACAGCGCGTTCTTCGGGTTCATCCGGGGGGCCTACCTGCCGACGACGCCCTGGACCGATCCCCTCGCGAGCCCCATCTACGGCGACCTCGCCGGTTACCCGCCCACCTTCCTCGCCACCGGGACCCACGACCCGATCGTCGACTCGGCCAGGGCGTTCGCCCAGGCGCTCGCCGCCGAAGGCGTCGCCGTCGACGGCTACTTCCCCGAGGGGATGCCGCACGGGTTCTACTTCTTCCCGGACGTCCAGGTGCCCGAGGGCGACATCGCCTTCGAGCGCACCGCAGCCTTTCTCGCGAAGCTCCGCGCGGGATAGCGGGTCGCGCGTCGACTCCGGTCGCCTCCTGTCCGCGACCCGTCAAGAAAGGCTGCCTGGTGCGGCGTCAGGCCGCAGATTCTGACGGGTCGTGCGAACCAGCCGTCGCCTCCTGTCCGCGACCCGTCAAGAACGGCGGCCTGGTGCGGCGTCAGGCCGCAGATTCTGACGGGTCGGGGGACACCGGGCGCGTGCGCGCGATGAGCGCGGGGGGGAGGGATGCTCCGGAGCGGGCGCACAACGCCGCCCGCGCGCGCCCGCGCCAGCAGGGCTCCGCGCGACCGCTCCGCGCGTCACGCCCGCACGATCGCCTGCCGCGCTCTCCGCCCGCGCGCGGGCGCGCTACGCGATCGTCAGGAGCTGGTGACCCGCCGCGACAGTCGTGCCGGGATCGGCGTTGATGGCGCCGACGGTGCCGTCCTTGTGCGCCTGGATGGGCTGCTCCATCTTCATGGCCTCGAGCACCACGACGAGGTCGCCCTTGACGACCTGCTGCCCCTCCGCCACCGCGACCTTGACGATCGTCGCCTGCATCGGCGCCTTCACCGCGTCGCCCGATGCGCCCGCGACAGCGGAGGCGGTGTGGGAGCGCCGCGAGGGCGGCACGGCTGCCGGACGACCGGCCGTGTGCGAGGCGGTGGTGGCGACCCGGTCGGGGAGGCTGACCTCGAGGCGCTTGCCGGCGACCTCGACGACGACGGTGTGGCGGCCCTCGCCGGCGGCGGGAGCGTCGAGCTCGCCGTCCCACGGCGGGATGTCATTGTCGAACTCCGTCTCGATCCACCTGGTGTACACGCCGAACACGCCGTCCGCGGCGGTGAAGGCGGGGTCACGGACGACCTTGCGGTGGAACGGCAGAACGGTGGGGAGTCCCGCCACCTCGAACTCGTCCAGAGCCCTCCGCGCGCGCTCGAGCGCCTCCGCGCGGTCGCGGCCGGTCACGATGATCTTGGCCAGCAGCGAGTCGAACGCCCCCGACACGCTGTCGCCGGCGGTGACGCCGGAGTCCAGACGCAGGCCCGGGCCGCCGAACGTCTTGAAGACGTGGATCGGGCCGGGCTGAGGGAGGAAGCCGCGACCGGGGTCTTCGCCGTTGATGCGGAACTCGATCGAGTGGCCCACCGGCGCCGGGTCGTCGTAGCCGAGCTCTTCGCCCTCGGCGAGGCGGAACTGCTCGCGCACGAGGTCGAGCCCGGTCACCTCCTCGGAGACGGGGTGCTCCACCTGGAGGCGGGTGTTCACCTCGAGGAAGGAGATGGTGCCGTCGGCGCCGATCAGGAACTCGCACGTTCCCGCGCCGAGGTAGCCCACCTCACGGAGGATGGCCTTCGAGGCGTCGTAGAGGATGCGGTTCTGCTCCTCGGTGAGGAACGGTGCGGGGGCCTCTTCGACGAGCTTCTGGTGGCGGCGCTGGAGCGAGCAGTCGCGCGTGGAGACGACCACGACGTTGCCCGCGCTGTCGGCGAGGCACTGGGTCTCGACGTGTCGGGGCTTGTCGAGGTACTTCTCCACGAAGCACTCGCCCCGCCCGAAGGCCGCGATCGCCTCGCGGGTCGCCGACTCGAACATCTCGGGCACCTCGTCGAGGGTGCGCGCGACCTTCAGGCCCCGCCCGCCGCCGCCGTAGGCGGCCTTGATCGCGATGGGGAGCCCCACCGACTCGGCGAAGGCCACGACTTCGTCCGCGCCCGCGACCGGCCCCGGCGTGCCGGGAGCCAGGGGAGCGCCGACCTTCTCGGCGACGGCGCGCGCGGTGACCTTGTCGCCCAGCGCCTCGATCGCCTCGGGCGAGGGACCGATCCACACCAGGCCCGCGGCGATGACGGCCCGGGCGAAGTCGGCGTTCTCGGCGAGGAAGCCGTAGCCGGGGTGCACCGCGTCGGCGCCCGAGCGGCGGGCGATCGAGAGGATCTTCTCGATCGACAGGTACGTCTCGGCGCTCGTGGAGCCCTCGAGGGCGTACGCCTCGTCGGCGAGACGGGCGTGGAGGGCGTCGCGATCCTGGTCGGCGTAGACGGCGACAGACGCCTTCCCGGCGTCGCGGGCGGCACGGATGACGCGGACGGCGATCTCGCCGCGATTCGCGATGAGCACCTTGGCGATTCGAGGCATGGAGGCCAGCCTACCCACGCGGATGCTCGGTCATTTGACTGGTTCGTACAAGAACCGGGAAGAAACGTGGGCGTCCAACCACAACTCGCCGTCTCAGTCGGAAGTGCCCCAGAGCGAGGTCCAGGCGACCCCGTGGCGCGTGATCAGGCGTCGAAGGGTCGACAGCGACATCCCGACCACCGTCGACGGATCGCCCTCGACCCGCTCGATGAAGGGTCCGCCCAGGCTGTCGACGGTGAAGGCGCCCGCGACCTGCAGCGGCTCCCCGGTGGCCACGTACGCGTCGATCTCGTCGTCGGTGACGTCGGCGCAGAAGCTCACCGACGCCTCGGCCACGGCGTGCTCCTCGTGCGCGGGCGCACCGGGGGAGATGCGGAACACGCTGTGGCCCGAGTGCAGCACGCCGGTGCGGCCGCGCATCGCGCGCCACCGCGCGACCGCCACGTCGGGTTCATACGGCTTCCCGAGGATCTCGCCGTCAAGCTCGAACATCGAGTCCCCGCCGATCACGACACCGTCGAAGGCCGGATCCTCCGCGACCACGCGCGCCGCGACATCCGCCGCCTTCCGCCGCGCGAGCAGCAGGACGTGCTCCTGAGGACTGAGGGTGCGCCCTTCACCCGCCTCGACGGCCGCGATGACCTCTTCCTCGTCGACGTCGGGGGCGAGGGTCTCGGGTTCGATGCCGGCGCTGCGCAGCAGCATGAGACGGGCGGGCGACGTCGAGGCGAGGAGCACACGCATGACTCCCACGCTAGCGAGGGAGCGGCCCCGGTCGGTCATTAGGGTTGAGGGATGGATGTCGGTGACCTGCTCGATCTCCGCATCGACGACGTCGCCCACGGCGGCGTCTTCGTCGCCCGTCACGGTGCCGGAGACGGGGAGCGGGGTCGGGTCGTCTTCGTGCCCGATACCCTGCCCGGCGAAGTGGTCCGTGCGCGGCTCGTCGACACCTCGAAGAAGGCGTTCTGGCGCGCCGAGGTCGTCGAGGTCACCGAGGTCTCACCCGATCGACGCCCCCACATCTGGCCGCAGGCCGACCTGACCACGCCCCCGGCGAACCGCCCCGGCGGCGCCGACTTCGGGCACATCGCCCTGGGCGCGCAGCGTGCGCTGAAGAAGCGGGTGATCGACGACGCGCTCCGCCGCATCGGCGGCGCCGAGCGAGAGGTCACGATGGCGCCGGCAGGCACCGCGGGTGGGGGAACGGAGACCACGGATGCCACGCGCTGGCGCACCCGCGTCAGCCTCCACGTCGACGCCCGCGGCGCCGTCGGGCCCTACGCGGTGCGCAGTCACCGCGTGGTGGAGGTCACCGAGCTGCCGCTGGCGACAGCCGAGATCGAAGAGGCGACGTCGTCGCTCGGACGTCTGCGTCCGGGGCGGGTGGACCTCGTTCAGCCCGCCGACGGGCGCGTGCGCGTCATCCCTCGCCCGGAGCGCACGCGCCGCAGCCCGGCGAACCCCGCCGATCCGGCCGCCCACGAGGTGATCATCGAGCACGTGGGCGAGCGCGCGTTCCGCGTCGATGCCGGCGGCTTCTGGCAGGTGCATCGCCTGGCCGCCGAGACCCTCACCGATGTCGTCACGGGCGCAGTGCGCCGGTCGGGCGCCTTCGATCCCGACGCCCTGCACCTCGACCTCTACGGGGGTGTCGGTCTCTTCGCGGCGGCTCTCGGTGACCTCGGCGGCCCGCGCACCCGGGCGATCAGCGTCGAGTCCGACCCCCGCGCCACCGGTCACGCCGCACAGAACCTCACCGCGTGGCCGGCCATGAGTGCCGAGACCGGGCGCGTCGACCGTTGGCTTCCCCGCTTCGCCCAGAGGCTCGCGCGCGCCGACGCCGCGGCGCTCGCCCGCGGCACGATCCTCCTCGACCCGCCGCGGGCCGGCGCCGGGCGCGAGGTCGTCGACGCCGTCGCCGCGCTGACGCCCGCCGCCGTGGTCTACGTCGCCTGCGACCCGGTCGCGCTCGCGCGCGACCTCCGCACCTTCCGCGACCACGGCTACGACACCGCCCTCATCGAGGCGATCGACCTCTTCCCCCACTCCCACCACGTTGAAGCGGTGGCGGTGCTCACCGGCGAGGGGCCGCGTGGATAGAGTGCTGACATGACCCGCGTGGCCCTCATCGACGATCACGAGTCGGTGCGCCTCGGGCTGGAGGCGGCCTGCGCCCGCGTCGGCGCTCAGACCGTGGTGTTCTCGGGCAGTTCGGTCGCCGCCTATCTCGATTGGCGAGCCTTCAGCGCCTCGTCACCCGCCGATGTCGTCGTGCTCGACCTCACGCTCGGCGATGGGACGACCGTCTCCGAGAACGTCCGCCGGCTCGTCCGCGACGGCTCGAGCGTCATCATCCACAGCGTCGCCGACCGGCCCGAAGCCGTGCGCGAAGCGCTGCTGGCGGGAGCAGCGGGGATCGTCAGCAAGTCCTCCCGCATCGACGACGTCACCGCCGCGATCGCCACGGTGTCCCGGGGCGAGCCGCTCAACAACGTCGAGTGGGCGAGTGCCATCGAAGGCGACCGCGCGTTCGCCGACGCGCAGCTGTCCGCGCGCGAGCGCGATGTTCTGCGCCTGTATGCGGCGGGCCTGCCGCTGCGCGCGGTCGCGGAACGGCTGGGAGTGGCCTACTCCACGGCCAAGGAGAACATCACGCGCGTTCGGGTGAAGTACGTCGAGGTCGGGCGGCCGGCGCCCACCAAGCTCGACCTCATGCGCCGCGCGATCGAGGACGGCATCCTGACCCCACCGGCCGCGGACGGATCGGTCGGCCATGAGCGTCGGCGCTGAGGCTCAGCGCGCGGCGCCACCTGAGGCCGTCGGGCGCATTCCGCAGGGACCGGAGAGCGCGGCATCCCTCGGGTCCTTCACCCGGCGCCGGGTCGAGCGCATCCTCACCATCGCGATCGCGATCGGATGCCTCATCCTCGGCGCTCAGGCCTTCGTCACCGCCCTCGGGCCGAGCGACGAGGCTCCCGGGTGGCATGTGCCCCTGATGGTCCTCACCTTCGGACCGCTGGCGGCCATGCTCATCGCCTGCGCGGTCGGGCGCGCCGTGCGGGTCTTCGCCGCACTGTTCTGCGTCTGCTACGTCATCGCGCTTGCCCTCTGGCCGGCAGCGACCGCCGGTCAACCGTCGGACCCCACCACGCAGCCCTGGATCTGGTACCTGGTGAACGTCGCCACGGTCGCCTCGGTGGTCGTCGTGCCCTTCATGTGGCAGGTGGCGTGGACGCTGATGGTGCCGATGTTCTTCGGCTCGGTGCGGATCCTCCAGACCGATGCGGCGCCGCAGCTGTGGATCCCTCTGGTGCTGGACGTCTCGTTCGCCCTCATCCTGGGAATGATGCTCATCACCCTCGGCCGGGTGTTCCGGCGGATCGCGGCCGACGTCGATGATGCCCGCACCAAGGCCGTCGCCAGCTACGCCCGTGCCGCCGCGGCCAACGCCGCGGAGGAGGAGCGGGTCGCGGTTGCCGCCCTCATGCACGACAGCGTGCTGGCCGCGCTCATCGCCAGCGAGCGTGCCGACACCGAGCGTGAGCGCACCCTCGCCGTGGCGATGGCCCGTGAGGCGCTGACCCGCTTCGCCAACACCGAGCAGGGTGTGGAGGAAGGAAGCGACGAGCCCACCGACGCCCAGGCGCTCGCCGACGCCGTCGAGCGCGCCGCCGCGAACCTGGGGGCCGACCCCGTGCGGAGTCGCGACATCGAGCGCGACACGCCGCCGCTGCCGGGCCGCGTCGCGCGCGCGCTCACCCTCGCCGCGACCCAGGCCGTCGCCAACGCGGTCGAGCACGCGCACGGTGAGGGGCTCGCCGTCCACGTGTCGGGGCGGGCCGACCGGATCGCCGTCGTCGTCTCCGACACCGGTCACGGTTTCGACCTGCACGCGATCCCCGACGATCGGCTGGGGATCCGTGCGTCCATCGTCGCCCGCGTCGCCGCCGTCGGCGGCATCGCCGCCGTCGAACCGACGCCGCAGGGGACCACGGTGACTCTGGAATGGCGGCCGGTGACCGCATGATCAGTGTCCGCGGCATCCTTCTCGGCCTCGCCTTCGCCTTCACCGCCTACCTCGCCGCGCGCGGGCTGTGGTGGACGGAGGACGTCCAGAGCCCTTCGCTGGTGATCGCCGCGCTCCTGCTGTACCTGCCCACGACCTGGCTCTGCATCTTCTGGGAGCCCCGGCTCACCACCGACGACCCCGTCGACTCGTCCGTGACCGCGGGCGTGCGTGGACCCACACGCCTGCCGGTGTGGATCTCCCTCCTCGCCATCGCGAACGCCGTCGTCGTGCCCGCGGCCATCTCGATGGGGGTCGCCGCCGACATCCGCACCGAGCCGTTCGCCACCTGGTATCTCGGGGGTATCGGAGCGCTCATGACGATCGTGATGGCGCGACGGCGGCCCCTGTTCGCCTGGATCGGCACCGCCATCCTCGCCGCACTGTCGGCATGGTGGATGGGCGGACTGAATGCCCTCGCACTCGGGCTGGTCGGGTCGGTGGTGTGGGTCGTCGTCGCTCAGCTGCTCATTCGCGGGCTCGATCGTGCGGCCCGTGACACCGCGCAGCTCGCCGAACTGCAGCGGGTGTCGTCGGCCTGGCAGGCCTCACAGCTCACCCGCCAGCGCGAGCGGCGGATCCAAGTGCAGCGCGCCCTTGCGATCGCCGGTCCGCTCCTGACCCGCACCGTGTCGACGGGCGGCCGGCTCACGCCCGAGGAGCGCCTGCAGGCGCGCCTCGCCGAAGGCCGGCTCCGCGACGACATGCGGGGGCCGCGCCTGCTGGACGACGACGTCCGCACCGAGGTCGAACGCCTGCGGCGGCGGGGCGCTTCGGTGACGATGCTCGACGAGGGCGGCCTCGACGGCATCGACGAACGGTCGCTCGCGGTCATCCGCGCAGAACTCGCCGAGACGCTGCGCTCGGCCACGTCCGACCGGCTCTACATCCGCACGTCGCCGCACACGCGCGTGGCCGTCACCGTGGTGGGGCGCTCGGGCACCGAGAACGGCCTGTCCGACGAGGATTCCGTCGACCTCTGGCGTGAGATCGACCACCCCGGTCGGTGACCTCTCCGGTCGCCACGCGGGATCATCCGTCTGCCTCACCCCCAGGAGGGGGAGGAGGCGAGGGGCGGCGAAGCCGCCCGCCCCTCGCCTGAGCGAACGGTTACCCGAAAACCGTTCGCACAGCCAAACCGCTTGGACCGTCGAAGAGACGACGGGCGGTCGGGCCGAACGCAGAGCGTTCCAGCTCCTCCAGTATGCAAGGTCGGAAACGGTCTGTCTGTAGGTAGTTTGGGGGACAAATCGTCGATTTCGACAGATTTTTTCAGCCCGCGTACCGACCCCATCCGACGTCGCGGCGAAGGGGCTGGCGCAGCCCCCGCTGCGAGAGCGACCAGGCGCTCCGGGCGGGGCGGTCATCGGCGACGGCCTCGGCCGATTCGGCGGCGTACTCCTCGCTGACCACGGCGATGAGGGCGGCGAGCTCCTCCTCGGTGGGCGCACCGCGACGCACGTCGATCGCGACGGGCGGCAGGGTCTCGCCGGATCCGCCCGCTCCGCCGCCGCGCGGATCGCTCGCCGTGCTCACAGCGGGATGTTCCCGTGCTTCTTCGGGGGGAGGCTCGCCCGCTTGCCGCGGAGGGACCGCAGCGCCTTGGCGACTGCGACCCGCGTCTGGGCAGGCTCGATGATCCCGTCGAGTTCACCGCGCTCGGCGGCGAGGAAGGGAGACGCGACGTTGTAGGTGTATTCGTTGGCGAGGCGGGTGCGTACCGCCGCGACATCCTCACCCGCTTCCTCAGCGCGCTTGATCTCGCCGCGGTAGAGGATGTTCACCGCGCCCTGACCACCCATCACCGCGATCTCGGCGGTCGGCCAGGCGAGGTTCACGTCGGCGCCGAGCTGCTTGGAGCCCATCACGATGTAGGCGCCGCCGTAGGCCTTGCGGAGGATGACGGTGACCAGGGGAACCGTGGCCTCGGCGTAGGCGTACAGCAGCTTCGCGCCGCGGCGGATGACGCCGGTCCACTCCTGATCGGTGCCGGGGAGATACCCGGGCACGTCGACCAGGGTGAGGATCGGCACGGAGAACGCATCGCAGAAGCGCACGAACCGGCTCGCCTTCTCGCCCGCGTCGATGTTCAGGGTCCCCGCCATCTGCGAGGGCTGATTGGCGATCACGCCGACCGTGCGCCCCTCGACCCGGCCGAAGCCGATCACGATGTTGGGGGCGAAGAGGGGCTGCACCTCGAGGAAGTCGCCGTCGTCGACCAGGTGGCCGATGACGCCGTGGATGTCGTAGGGCTGGTTCGCGGAGTCGGGGATGACGGTGTTGAGGCTTCGATCGGCGTCGGTCGTCTCGAACTCGAACGCCGTCTCGTAGACCGGCAGCTCCGACATGTTGTTGTCGGGGAGGAACCCCAGGAGCGTGCGGGCGTAGTCGATCGCGTCGTCCTCGTCCTCGGCGAGGTAGTGCGCCACGCCGGAGCGGGTGTTGTGGGTGTGCGCGCCGCCGAGCTCCTCCATCCCGACGTCTTCGCCGGTGACGGTCTTGATGACGTCGGGCCCGGTGACGAACATCTGGCTGGTCTTGTCGACCATGATGACGAAGTCGGTCAGGGCGGGGGAGTACACCGCGCCACCGGCGGCGGGCCCCATGATGATCGAGATCTGGGGGATGACGCCGGAGGCGGCGGTATTCAGGCGGAAGATCTCGCCGTACTTGCCCAGGGCCACCACGCCCTCCTGGATGCGGGCGCCGCCGGAGTCGAGGATTCCGATGATCGGGATGCCGCCGCGGAGGGCGAACTCCATGATCTTGATGATCTTGTCGCCGGCGACCTCGCCGAGCGAACCGCCGAAGGTGGAGAAGTCCTGCGCGTAGACCGCGACCGTCCGGCCGTGGATCGTGCCGGTCCCCGTGACGACCGAGTCGCCGTAGGGGCGGGATTTGTCCATGCCGAACGCGGTCGTGCGGTGGCGGACGTACTCGTCGAACTCGACGAACGAGCCGGTGTCGACCAGCAGTTCGATCCGTTCGCGGGCGGTGAGCTTGTGCTTGGCGTGCTGCTTCTGCTGCGCCGTCGCCTCGGCGTCGAGAACGGCCTCCTGATAGCGCGCCCGAAGGTCTGCGATCTTGCCTGCGGTCGTGTAGAAGTCGGGCTGATCGGTCACGGGTTCCACCCTATCGGCGGGGGCTCGCGAGCCCTTGGAGGGTTCGCACAAGCGGTTCGCGATTCCGCTGTGCTCGGCGCACGCCTGCGGCTGCGGCCCGCGTCGCGCCCGCGGCATCCGTCCGTCCCTCTCCCCGCGCGCGTATCCGCGCGGCCTAGACGCGTATACCGTGCGGCGGAGAGTCCTCGTTCCGGCCGATCGTCCGCGCGCGAAGCGGGAGTCGAGGGGTGACCGCGCCGCGCGCAAGCCCCCCGCGTGCCGAACCGACCGCGCATAGGGTGAGGTCATGCCGATCCCCACCGACGGGTATCCCCGCGCCGCCGCCGTCAGCCCCCGCGTCCAGATCACCGAGTCCACCGACTCCACCAACGCCGACGTCCTCGCCGCCGCCGGCGCCGACCCGGCCGGCTGGCCGCATCTCTCGGTGCTCCTCACCACCGACCAGCGCGCCGGGCGCGGCCGCCTCGACCGCAGCTGGACCACTCCGCCCGGCACCGCCCTGGCGATGTCGGTCGTCGTCCGCGTGCCCGCCCTCCCCGTCGGAGCACGCGGGTGGATCCCGCTCGTCGCCGGCGCCGCGATGGCCCGCGCCGTCGGCGCTCAGCTGCGCGGCACGCCCCACTCGGCCACGCTCAAGTGGCCGAACGACGTGCTCATCGACGGCGGCAAGGTCTGCGGCATCCTCGCCGAGGTCGTTCCGGGCGACCCCGACGCCGTCGTCGTCGGTGCCGGGGTGAACACACGGATGACACGGGCAGACCTCCCGGTCGACACCGCCGTCTCCTTCGCCGCCCTCGGCCTGAGCTGCGACGACGACCGCCTCGTCGCCGACTTCCTCTCGGCGCTCGATGAGCAGCTCAGTGCGCTGGTCGCCGGAGGAGGGGATGCCGCCGCATCCGGGGTCTCCGGAGAGGTGAGCGCCCTGTGCTCGACCCTCGGCGCCGACGTCGCCGTGCACCTGCCCGACGGCACCCGCCTCACCGGCCGCGCCGCCCGGCTCGACGCCGACGGGCGGCTGGTCGTCGAAGACGCCACGGGGCTCGAGACCGCGGTCTCGGCCGGAGACGTCGTGCACGTGCGCTGATCCGATTCCGGGCGGGAGCGGCGCTCGCCGGGTGTGGTGCGCCCGATTGTCGGGCCCTGCCCCGACAATGGGTGCATGACGCACCCGACCAGCTTCGCCGGGCGTCCTGCCACTCCCGCACCGGGAGTGCCGACGCCCGAGCTGCGGATCGCGCGGGTGCGCTCGCATGCCCGGAGGCTTTTCTGGTCGGCGCTCATCCTCATCGCGGTCGCCGGCGCGGCCGGTTTCTTCTGGGGGAATCTTCCGGCGCCGTTCGAGAATTGGATGCTGCTGACCGCAGCCGCCGTCGTCGTGTTCCTCCTCGTGCTCCTGCCGTTCGTGGCCTGGTGGAGTCGCGTCTACACGATCACGACGCGAAGGGTCATCGAGCGTTCCGGGATCTTCGCCACCCGTCGCCGCGATCTGTCCCATGTGCGGGGCTACACGATCCAGGTGCGTCGAGGCATTCTGCAGCGGATGTGGGGAGCAGGAACCCTCACCCTCTTCAACGGTGCCGACGAGCCGCTCCGGATGAAGAACATCCCCGGCGTCGTCCTCGTGCACGAGGTGCTCGTCGACCAGGTCGAGGTCAACCAGATCCTCGCGCATCGTGATGCGCAGGCCTCGGTGTCGGGGCCGTACCCGCCGGGACCGCCGCCGCCTCTGCCGCAGCTCGGCTGACGCGGTCCGCGCCTGCCGGTGGGCCGGCGACGGGGCGGGACCGGCCGCCTGCGCCGGCCTCGCGTCTGCGTGAACTCGCCGACTGCGCGAAGATGGCCACGGCGCGAAAAGGCCACGGCGCGAAAGAAGCAGTCGAGCGGAAGGATGTCCCATGGCGTTGCGAGTCGGAGTCGTCGGGGGAGGGCAGCTGGCGCGGATGATGATCGCGCCGGCCGTCGAGCTAGGGGTCGAGCTGCGGGTCCTGGCTGAGGACGACGGGATGGCCGCGGCGCTCGCCGCTACCGCGGTCGGCGACTACCGCGACGCCGACACCGTGCTGCGGTTCGCCCGCGATGTCGATGTCGTCACCTTCGACCACGAGCATGTGCCCCAGGACGTCCTCGGCGCCCTCGTCGATGCAGGTGTGGCCGTGCGCCCCGGGCCCCACGCGCTGCGGTTCGCTCAGGACAAGCTGCACATGCGCCGGCGCCTCGCCGAGCTCGGCATGCCCCAGCCCGACTGGGCAGCCGTCAGCGATGCCGCCGGGATCGGGGCCTTCCTCGCCGATCATGGCGGCCGTGCCGTGGTGAAGACCCCGCGGGGTGGCTATGACGGAAAGGGCGTGCGCGTGGTGTCATCCGAACACGACGCCGACGACTGGTTCACGGCCCTCGCCGAAGACGGTCGCGGCGGCGAGCTTCTCATCGAGGAACTCGTTCCCTTCACCCGCGAACTCGCCCAGCAGGTCGCTCGGCGCCCGTCGGGCGAGGTGCGGGCGTACCCGATCGTCGAGACGGTCCAGCGCGACGGCGTCTGCGCCGAGGTGCTCGCTCCGGCCCAGCGCACGGGGGAACGCGAGCAGCAGGTCACCAGTGAGATCGCCGTCGGTATCGCCGAGGGGCTGGATGTGTCGGGGATGCTGGCGGTCGAACTCTTCGAGACCGCCGACCGTGTGCTCGTGAACGAGCTCGCGATGCGCCCCCACAACAGCGGCCACTGGACCCAGGACGGCGCGGTCACGAGTCAGTTCGAGCAGCACCTGCGCGCCGTGCTCGACCTGCCGCTCGGCGACCCGTCACCCAAGGCACCGTGGACCGTCATGATCAACATCCTCGGGGGTCCCGCCGAAGGCGGCCTCACCGAACGATTCAGCGACGCGATGGCCCGCCACCCCGAGGCGAAGGTGCACACGTACGGCAAGGCGCCGCGGCCCGGCCGAAAGGTGGGGCACGTCAACGTGTCGGGCGACGACCTCGACGACGTCGCCTACGCCGCCCGGGCGGCGGCGGCGATGTTCCTTGACTGAGCAGCACCGGCATCTCAGCGCCGACGGCACCCTCGGCACCGGCGCTTGCGCGCCGACGGCACCCTCAGCACCGGCGCTTGCGCGCCGACGGCACCCTCAGCACCGGCGCTTGCGCGCCGACGGCACCCTCAGCACCGGCGCTTGCGCGCCGTTGCGGGCTTCTTCCAGTTCGGCGCCCTAGCCTTATCGGGTGACTGGGTCTTTCGCGAGCGCTGAATCCGACGCGCGCACCGCTCCGCATCACGACTCCCCGCTGCACGCGGCCTCCGAGCCGCTGGTCGGCGTGGTCATGGGGTCCGACTCCGACTGGCGGGTCATGAGCGACGCCTCCCAGGTGCTCACCGACTTCGGCATCCCGCACGAGGTCGAGGTCGTCTCGGCGCACCGCACGCCCGACAAGCTCATGGCGTACGGGCGCGGGGCGCGGGCCCGCGGCATCCGTGTGATCATCGCCGGCGCCGGCGGTGCCGCGCACCTGCCCGGCATGCTCGCCTCGGTCACCGCCCTGCCCGTGGTCGGCGTGCCGGTGCAGCTGGCGACCCTCGACGGGCTCGACTCGCTCCTGAGCATCGTCCAGATGCCCGCCGGCATCCCCGTCGCAACCGTGTCGATCAACGGGGCCAAGAACGCCGGGCTCCTCGCCATCCGCATCATCGGGACGGGCGACCCCCGCGTCGCCGAGCAGGTCGAGGCGTACGCCCGTGACCTCGAGGCGGCGGTGGAGGAGAAGAACCGCCGCCTGAAGGAGTCGCTGTGAGCGTGGCGAGCCCGCCGCGGACGACGACGCGCGGATCATCCGGTGCGCGCGGCCGCGTGCTCGAGGAGCGCCCGCTGCGCTTCCCCGACGCCGGCTCGACGGCGATGATGACCACGCGCGGCTGGTGGCTGGTGGGACTCAACTTCCTGCTCCCGGGCTCGGCGCAGATCGTCGCCGGCAATCGCCGCCTCGGCCGGGTCGGCATCGCCGCGACCCTGGTGTCGTGGGTCCTGGCCGTCGGCGCCGTGCTCACCTCCGCCTTCGCGCAGACCCTTTTCCTCACCCTCGCGACCAACTGGTTCGTGCTGCTGCTCGTCCAGGTGATCCTCATCGCGTATGCCGCCCTGTGGATCGTGCTGACGATCGACACGCTGCGGCTGGTCCGGCTGGTCCGCACCGGACGAGCCGCCCGCTTCGGCATCGCCGCGTTCGCCGTCGCCCTGCTCGTCGTCGCCAGCGGCACCGTCGGGTACGCCGCGCAGGTCACCGGTACGGCACGCGACACCCTCGGCGCGATCTTCGGTGCGAGTGGGCCCTCCGTCCCTCCGTCGGATGGGTACTACAACATCCTGCTCCTCGGTGCCGACAGCGGAGAGGGCCGCGATTCGATGCGGTTCGACAGCATTTCGGTCGTCTCGGTGAACGCCGACACCGGTGCGACGACCATCACCGGCATCCCGCGCGACATGCCCCACTTCCCCTTCGCACCCGGGCCGATGCAGGACCGCTATCCCGACGGCCACCAGGGATTCGCCGACCCCAGCTGCGGGTGGGGGAGCGGGATCAACCAGCTCCGCACCGAGGTGGAGGTCTGCCAGGACGGCAACACCATCTACCCCGATGCGGTGGCCAACGGCTCGGCTCCCGGCATCGAGGCGACGAAGGATGCCGCCGAAGGCATACTCGGGATCGAGATCCCGTACTACGTCTTCATCGACATGCACGGCTTCGCCTCGCTCGTGGACGCGCTCGGCGGTGTCGAGATCGAGGTCGCCGAACGCCTGCCCAAGGGCGGCGGGCCGGCCTACGACGGTCAGCCCGCCGAGGAATGGGCCATCGGATGGATCGATCCGGGCCTGCAGCGCATGGACGGCGACACCGCGCAGTGGTACGCCCGTTCGCGATACACCACGAGCGACTTCGACCGGATGCAGCGCCAGCGCATCCTGCAGCAGGCGATCCTCAACCAGTTCACTCCGCAGACGGTGTTGACCCGGTTCCAGGACATCGCCGCCGCCGGCGCCGACATCGTCGAGACCGACCTGCCGCAGTCGTTGCTGCCCTACCTGGCCGATCTGGCGCTGAAGGCGCAGGAGCAGCCGGTCACGACGATCGAGCTCATCCCCGAGTTCGGCATCGACGAGTACGACCCCGACTACGCCTACGTGCAAGAGCTCGTGCGCACCGCGCTTCATCCGCCCACCCCGACGCCGACGCCGGAGGGCTGATGACCGCCACGCTCCGAGTCATGCTCGACCAGGTCGCGGTGCCGACCGACAATGACCTCGCCGAGGCATCCCGCGAACTCGCCCGCGCACTCGTCGCCGGGGCTCCCTCGGGAACCGAGGTCGAAGCGATCGTGCCCGCGCAGACGGATGCCACGGCGCTGCGTGCCGCCGTTCCCGGGCTTGCGGGGGTACATCCCGCGGCGCTGCCGCGCCGCGAGCTGTCGGTGGCCGTGCAGCTGGGCGCACCCACGGGCATCGGTGCGGGCATGATCCACTCGCCGACGCTCATGGCGCCGCTCGTGCGCCACGACCGGGTGCACAATCACGACCAGACGGTCGTCACCGTCTGGGACAGCCGGGCGTGGGATGCGCCGGGCGAGCTGCCTCGCGGTGCGCTGTCGTTCCAGCGGGCGATGATCAAGCGCGCCGCGAAGCACGCCGACGCTGTCGTCGTGCCGACCCACGCCCTCGCACGAAGGATCGCGGGGGTTGTGAACCTGGGGGAGCGGATCCGTGTCATTCCCGGCGCGGCGCCGCTCGGCTTCGCCGTGCCGAACGACGAGGTCGGCCGGCGGCGAGAGCTCGACCTACCCGAGGGATTCGTGCTGCTCGCCGGTTCGGCGTCACGGAGTTCGGACGGGCTCGCGGTCGGGCTGGCCGCGGTGGCGCGATCGGGTGTGGACCTGCCCGTCGTCGTGATCGACGCGCCGGAGGGGGAGGAGCCGACGATCGCCGACCTCGCCGAGGCGGCCGGGCTCCCCGAACGACGCCTTCACGTGCGCGGAGCGTTGGAGACCTGGAACCGCGCTGCAGTCTTCGGTGCGGCGCTGGCGTTTCTCGCGCCGTCGCGGCGCGAGGCGTTCCCCTGGCGGGTGGTCGACGCGATGACGCTCGGCGTACCGATTCTCGCCGCGGCATCCGATTCCCATGCCGAGGTGGTCTCGGACGGCGGCCAGCTCGTCGACGAGACGGATGATGCCGTGCTGGGTGACGCGCTCGGGTCTGCGTTGGCGGAGGCGCTCGGGTCGGTGTCGGCCGCAGAGCGGCTGGGCGTGCTCGCGGCGGACCGCGGACGGGCGTTCTCCTGGGCGGAAGCGGCCGACAAGGTGTGGCACCTGCACGCCGACCTGTGAGATCAGGCGCGGAGGCGCCGGACGGCCTCCTTGCTGTCGCCGTCGAACGCGATCCTTCCCGATTGCAAGAGAATTCCGCGTTCGCACAAGTCGGACACCATGTTGAGATCGTGGCTCACGACGACGAGTGTTTTCCCGGCCGCGTGCAATTCTCGGATCCGCGCCAGGCACTTCTTCTGGAAGGGCTCGTCGCCCACCGACAGAATCTCGTCGATGAGGAGGATGTCCACCTCAGTGTGGATCGCGACGGAGAAGGCGAGGCGCAGGAACATCCCCGACGAATAGTGCTTGACCTCAGTGTCGATGAACTGCTCGATCTCGCTGAAGGCCACGATGTCGTCGAAGCGCTCCTCGGTCTCGCGCCTGCTCATACCGAGGATCGCCGCATTGAGGAAAATGTTCTCCCGACCGGACAGGTCCGGATGGAACCCTGCGCCGACCTCGATCAGTCCGGCCACCCGACCGCGTGTGAGGACCTTCCCGCTATCGGGACGGAGGACGCCTGAGATCATCTTCAGGGTCGTGGACTTACCGGACCCGTTGAAGCCCATGAGGGCGACCGACTCGCCTTCGCCGATCTCAAAGGTGATGCCGTCGAGCGCGCGGAACCGCGACGACAGCGGCTTGCGGCGCAGCGCGGCCACGAATGACTCCTTGATGGAGTGCGTGTGGCGCAGAGTGAAGTCCTTCCGGACATTCTCGACGACGATGCGGGGCCGCACGGCCACGAGATCAGAGGTCCTGGGCAAACCGACCCTCCAGACGACGGAACACCAGCTGGCCGGCGGTCAGCACCACCAGGGAGATCAGGAGGGCGATTCCCGCAAAGAGCCACAGGTTGGGAAGAGGTTGCGCCCCCGTCGGGCCGAGCGGGAACCACAAGCCGTAGTGGAACAGCTCGACCGTGGGCGTCAGCGGGTTGAGACGATACAGGGTGAAGACCGCCTCCGGCACGGCGTCGGCCACCATCTGCCACTGGTACATCACCGGCGACGCCCAGATGGACATCATCACAATGATCTCGACGAAGCTCTGCGCATCACGGAAGGTCACGTTGATCGCGCCGAATAGCAGGCCCAGACCGGTCGAGAGGATCGCGACGATCGCGAGGGCCAGGACGATCGCCGCAACCTGCCCCAGGGTCGGTGCCCAGCCGAAGAACAGTGAGATGGCGATGATCACGACGATCTGCGGAACGGTGTTCACGGCAGCCACGAACACACTCGCGATCGGGAAGACCTCGCGGGGCAGGTAGATCTTCTTGATCAAAGGAGCGTTGTCCACGAGCGAGCGCGTGCCGTTCGAGAAGGCCTCGTTGAAGAAGGTGACGATTGTGATGCCCGCAAGCAGGTAGATCGGGTAGTACTCGATGCTGCGGTTTAGCCCCAGGAAGACGCCCAGCGCAACGAAGAACACCACGAATTGCACGAGAGGCTTCACGTAGGACCAGGCCCAGCCGAAGATCGACCCGCGATAGCGTATGCCGACCTCCTTGCGGACGATCAGGGTGAGGAGGTACCGCCGACGGAAGACCTCGAGCAGGCCGCTCGATGCTCCAGGCTCAGACAGGCCGGCGGGAATGGTTTCGGATCGGCGCATACTTTTCTTCGGGATCAGTGCCAAACACCGATCTTAGCTGTTGCAGCCGACGGACCAGAACGGCTCCGCAGGTTACCGTGGATCCATGCGTGTCTTGGTAACCGGCGGTGCCGGGTATATCGGTAGCCATGTCGTCACACAGCTTCTCGCGCAGGATCACCAAGTTCACGTCATCGACGACCTCTCCAACTCGTCGATCGAAGGACTTCGGCGCGTCAGGACGATCACCGGCCAAGAAGTCGGTTTCACAAGGGCGGACCTTCGTGAGAAGGACACGCTCACGTCGATTCTGCGATCGTTTGGCCCTGACGCCGTGATCCATCTGGCCGGTCTAAAGTCCGTGTCGGAGTCAGTCGTGAGGCCTGCGCTCTATTACAACGTCAATCTCAATACCACCCTCGTGCTTCTCGCGGCCATGGGTGACGCGGGAATCGGGCGACTAGTATTCAGTTCGTCAGCAACGGTCTACGGTGTTCCTTCCGAACTGCCGCTTCGTGAGACGAGTGCAGTTGGCATGGGCATCACCAATCCGTATGGCCGGACCAAGTACATGAACGAATTGATCATCGCCGATCACGCGGCGGCGCATCCGGACTTCTCCGCCGTCCTGCTCCGATACTTCAATCCCATCGGAGCACACCCCTCGGGGTTGATTGGCGAGGATCCCGCACAAATCCCCAACAATCTCGCGCCGTACGTCACTCAGGTCGCGGTGGGGCGGCTGCCATACCTGCAGGTGTTCGGCGACGAATATGACACCCCTGATGGGACCGGTGTGAGAGATTATGTGCACGTCATGGATCTTGCAGACGGTCATGTAGCGGCGCTCTCACACAGTGATGCCGGAGTCACCGCTGTGAACCTCGGGACGGGGCGCGGAACGTCCGTCCTTGAACTGCTTCACGCCTTCAGCGCCGTCGTGGGACGTGAGATCCCGTACCGCATTGTGGACCCCAGGCCTGGTGACGTCGCAGCCGCCTGGGCGGACGTAGCCCGGGCTCGCGCTATCTGGGGATGGGAGGCGAGTAGGACGTTGTCCGAAGCATGCGTCGACGCATGGCGATGGCAAAGGCAGAACCCGAACGGGTTCTCGGCCCCGCCGGCCTAGTCGCGATCTCGCGGAGGTACGTCCTCATCTTGCCTCGCGGCATCCCCGGCGAGCACGACGTCGGCACGCTCCTCGACCAATGCCTCGTCCAGTGCGATGCGGCGACTCAGCAGCGTGATCCGGCGATTAACTGCGAGATTCCGTCTGTACTGAGTGATGACGAAGAGCAAGAAAACCAAGACGAACGCATAGAGGAGAAGGTCCGTTCCTCTACCCACGCCGACAAGAGAGGCGAGCCAGGTCAGCCACTCCGGAAACAATACCGACGCCACTGCGACGAGAGTGAAGAGCGCGAGGCCCAGGCGTCGTAGGGCAAGGTGACTGTCCCCACCGGGCTTTCGAATCACGAAGACCCCGCCCACGACCACGACCGCGATCAATATCGCCTGAATCCACATGTGCTACCTCACCACCAGGTCAACGAGGATATTGACGGCGTTGAGGACGCTCTGCCCCTTCGCCTTGGAGTAGTCCGTGTAGAGGAGCTGAACCGGGAATTCCTTCCACGGCAGTCCGCTTCGTCCTAGTTGAAGCACGATTTCTGTCGCGTGCGCCATCCGGTCCTGTTGCAAGTCGACCTTGCGAGCGGCGTCAACCCGCATGACCCGGAGACCGTTATGCGCGTCCGACAAGCGAAGTCCGGTCGTAAGGTTGCTCACGACGACGACGGTCTTCAGGATGATCTTCTTCACCAGACCGGGATCGGTCCGATCGTCCAAGAAGCGTGATCCGAAAACGATGGCCAGTCCCTCTCGGCGAGCTTCCTGTACCATCGCCACAGCGTCCTCCACGCGGTGCTGGCCATCTGCGTCGAAGGTAACGATGAATTCGACGTCATCGTGCGCGAGGGCGAAATCTATGCCGGTCTGCAGGGCCGCCCCCTGTCCGAGATTGACGGGGTGGCGCACCACCTGTGCTCCGGCCCGTTGAGCAGCCTCCGCCGAACCGTCAGACGACCCGTCATCGACGCAGACGACATGGACGAATCGCTCCAGAAGTCCTGTGACAACGTCCGCGATGACCGTCGCCTCGTTGTACAAAGGCACGACGATCCATGTGCGGTCGTCTCGCGGACTGATGGTCGTTCGCGACTGGGTCGTCTGCTGCCCGCGCGCATCGAAGTCGGCGTCGCTCATCGGATCACGTGGGTGAGCAGGGGCATGGGGGATCGTTTGGCTTTGAGCGCCTGCGGCAGTGTTGCTGCGGCGTTCATACGGGAGGTGACGTGAAGGCGAGCTGCGCGGGCAGCGCGCTTCCAGCCCATTCGCCTGAACCGTTTCGCCTCCTGCTGGAAGAAGCGTCTCTCCTCCGCGAACCGGCGGCCGTCGACCGCCCGCACAGAAGAATCAGAGCGCGAGTGGCGACGATAGTCGAACAGGGTATCCGGGAGGAGTGCGAGCCTGCCCCCATCGGCAACGATGTCGAGGAGCAGAGCGAGGTCTTGGGCGACGTCGAGGTCGGTACGAAATCCAACTCGCCTCACGGCGGCGGTACGCCACGCGACCGCCGGAAAGTAGGCCCAGTTACCGCGGAGAAGGCTCACGGCGAGCGGTTCGCCGGCGGCAACGGAGCCCCCCGGAGGTACCGAGGGTGAGAGCCACGCTTTCACCCGATCCGCCAGCGGCAGGATGCGACGGTCATACTCGTCGAGGATCTCCACTCGCGGCTGGATGATGTCCACTCCTTCTCGGGCCGCTCGTCCCACGGCGCTCAAGTACCCCGGCCGCATGACGTCGTCCGCGCCCATCATGACGAACCATTCAGCTTCCACAAGACCAAGTGCTTTGCGGTAATTGCCGTTAGCGCCAACATTGACGTCGTTCCGGAGGTAGGTCACCCGCGGGTCCGACAGCGATGCGAACCACCGCGCCGGCTCTGGGTCTGGATAGCCGTCGTCGAGGACGACGAGACGGAGGTCGGTGTGAGACTGCGAAAGAACGCTTTCCACCGCCTTCTTCATCAGTGCCACATCACCGTAGTACGGCAACATGACGTCGATCGCGCTCGACAAATCGCTTCCTTTCGTGGGCCTGGGGGGCACCCGGCTATTCTAGGTGCGCCCCGCCGAGTCTTTGGAAGGAGAGGGCTGTGACCGAAGCCCGATCTTCCGGGCCGCAGATCAGCGTCTGTGTAGCCACGTACAACGGCGCCGCTTTCGTTTCCGAGCAGCTCCTGTCTATCCTCGATCAACTTTCACCTTCGGACGAGGTAGTTGTCGTGGATGACGCCTCCTCGGACGACACGGTGGCGAGGATCGAGGCCCTCGTCGATCCTCGCATCCGAGTGATCGCCCTCGAGCGCAACGCCGGGTATGTTCGTGCATTCGAGCGCGCGATCAGCGAGGCTCGCGGTCACGTCGTCTTCCTCTCCGACCAGGACGACCGATGGCTCCCGAACCGGGTGCGGGACATGATGGAGGCGCTGACTGAAGCTGCCTTAGTGGTGTCGAACTTCTCGGTCTTCGGAGGAACGGCAACCTTCGTGCAGTCGCGACGCCTTCGCGCACAAGACAGTTCGCGGAATCTACGCAACCTGTTCTGGATTTGGATCGGCTTGCGCCCCTATTACGGGTGCTGCATGGCGTTCCGTGCGGAACTCACCCCCCGCTTGCTCCCTTTTCCGGCGTTTCTTTCGGAGACACACGATCAGTGGATCGGGATGGTAGGGAATGCATCCCGCAGCGTCATTCATCTCGAACGAGACACCATAGCCAGACGCGTGCACGCCGGCAACGCTTCGGCGCGGGGTAACAGACCGCTGCGGACCATACTCGCTGCCCGGGTCATGATGGCGCGTGCCATGGTCGAGGCGATTCGCCGAGGCGGCCGCCGCACCCCAACCTCGGGGTGATCAGCGACTGGCCGGACGATCACCCGGGCCCCGCAGACGGAACACCGTCCCCGCCAACCACCCGGCCACGTACTCCACCGCGCTCCGCGGAGATACAGTGCCAGCGCGCACGGACCGGAAGATATGGCTGGTCGTGGCGCTGAGCCGGCGGTCCCGCCCGTATAAAGCCTCCAGGCGGAGATAATCCTGCGGCGCGGGTTGTGGCAGTCGCTCGCCCAGGGCGGCGGCCATGGTCGAGCGCCACCCGACGCCGACGTTGTAAGTCGCGCGCGCCAGGCGTCGCGGCGTGATCCCGTCTTCATACCGACGGGCGGTGCGAGTGAGCGTCGCCCACGATCGCGTCGGACGGAAACGCTCGGTATCACTCTCCCCAATGACGTTCGCTTTGTGCTGGACGTAGTCCTGCACAACGTCGTTGACAACGCTGGCCCCGCCCAGAAAGTGAGCACAGACGGCGAGCCAATGATCATGCACCTCGGCGGGCGTCCGCAATGACGGGAAAGGAAGAGCTAACCCAAGCACTTCTCCGCGAAACACGGAGAGGGAGCCGGTGAACTGATTGTCGAGGAAATAGGACGTGACGCCGACGTTCTTCCGGTTGGTCGATACAGAGAGGATCTCGCCCGCGGGGTACGACACCACGCGGGCCTGCCCGCTCACCAGAGCGCTCTGGCGGAGGTGCGGCAGGAGCTTCTCAAGTTTGTCCGGGTACCACGCGTCGTCCTGATCACTCAGGGCGATCCATCTCGCGTCATGCGGGACCGTGGCGAGGCCGCGCTCGAAGTTTCGATAGAACCCAACTCGATTCTCAAATCCAATGACCTCGAAGCGGGGGTCGTTCCCCACCGCCTGCCGAGTGGCGCCAAGCACGGAGTCGGCTTCGCCGTCGGCGACGATCAAGCAATGGAACGCAGAAACGGTTTGCGCCTGGATACTGCGCAGCTGGCGCCGGAAGAGTTCTGGATCTGGCCGGTAGGCCGCCAGGACGACATACCCCTCACCGCCCGCCCAGTCAGTCTCGAAGATAGTCACGAAGGGAATCCCTCCACGGGCGCGGCGTAAAACCCGTCGACTCGATCTTGGTCAGATCGAGAACGCTCCTCGGAGGGCGCGGCGCCACCGGGCCGCTCGCGCCACGGAAATATGTCAGCGTGTCAACGTCCTGCACGTCCTTTCGGCTCCGGCCGCAGGCAGCGTAGACGTCGCGCGCTATATCTGCCCATGACACCGCGTCGCCCGCACCGGTGACGTTGTAGATGCCAGGCTTCGCCTGGGAATCGAGCAAATGCGCAATCGCCCGGGCCAGGTCGTCCGTAAAGGTGAGACGACCGATTTGGTCGGAGACGACGCGAGGTTGCACGCCGCGCGCTGCAAGCGACTGCATCGTCCGAACGAAATTAGAGCCCTCGCCGATTACCCACGAGGTGCGCAAGACGTAGTGCCGATCGACAGTGGAGACAATCGCATCTGCGGCGGCCTTCGTCTGGCCGTAAACACCGAGTGGGCTCACCGGGTCGTTCTCTGTGTATGGCCGTGCTTTGGCGCCGTCGAAGACATAGTCGCTTGAGATATGCACCAGAGTGAGGCCGTTCTCGCGAGCGAGTCTGGAGAGGACTGTGGTGCCTGCGACGTTGACCGCCCATGCCGTTCGGCGCCCTTCGTCCGTCTCTGCGCGGTCCACGGCGGTGTAAGCTGCCGCGTTCACGACGGCGCCGTAGTCGCGCCAGTGTCGCCGCGCCGTGCTCGCCGGATCGGTGAGATCGAACTCGGCACGACCGGCGAATTCCACCTCGGGCATCCCCTCGTAGAGCTTTCGCAGCGCGCGTCCCACCTGACCGTCAGCTCCGACGACAAGGATCTTCCGCGGCGTGACGTGGCTCGCATGGATAAGGGGAGGATGCGATCGGTCCTTCTCCGAAAGTTCCGCTCGATCCAGCGGGATGGGCCAGGGAATGGAAAGTTGAGGATCCGCCAGGTTCACAAAGGCGTATTCGCCGTCAGGCGACCAGTGATCGTTGACGAGATAGGTGTACGCCGTGTCCGGCATAAGGGTCTGGAAGGCGTTCCCGACGCCGCGAGGGACAAAGACGGCGCGAGAGGGATCGACCTCTGCCGTGAACACTCGGCCGAAAGTCGGCCCGCGCCTCAGGTCCACCCAGGCCCCGAAGATCCGTCCGCTCGCGACCGAGACCCACTTGTCCCAGGGTTCAGCGTGTATCCCGCGAGTGGTTCCAACGGCGCGGTTGAGAGAGATGTTGTTCTGTACCGGCCCGAAATCGGGCAACCCGGCAGCGGCCATCTTCTCCCGTTGCCAGTTCTCCTTGAACCAGCCGCGATTGTCACCGTGTACCGGGAGCTCGAAGAGCATCAGACCGGGGATCGAAGTCGACATCCCCGTCAGGGATTTTCCGAACTGTAAAGAGTCCGTCACGTCACTGACCCCTGGCCTGGTAGAACTCCTCAGTAGCCCGCTTGGCGGGACGCCACCATTGCGCATTTTCTCGATACCAGCGGATGGTGGCGGTCAGCCCGGCCGGGAAGTCGGAGTACACCGGTTCCCATCCGAGTTCGCGTCGCAGCTTGGTCGAATCGATGGCGTAACGGAGGTCATGCCCCGCTCGATCGACCACATGGTCGTATGCCTGCGGATCTTCCCCCATCAACTCGAGGATCAACTCGACAACTTCCTTGTTGCTGCGCTCTCCGTCCGCTCCTACGAGATACGTCTCCCCGATCTCGCCGCGCTCGAGGATCAGCAATACAGCCGCAGAGTGATCGTCCGCGTGTATCCAGTCGCGCACATTGGCGCCGGCTCCGTAGAGCTTGGGCCGCGTCCCTTCCAGGACGTTGGTGATCTGGCGTGGAATGAACTTTTCTACGTGTTGGAACGGACCATAGTTATTCGAGCAGTTGGAAAGCGTCGCGCGTACTCCAAACGAACGTACCCAGGCTCTCACGAGGAGGTCACTTGCCGCCTTCGTCGACGAATACGGCGAAGAGGGATTGTACGGTGTCGTCTCGGTGAAACGCTCCGGATCGTCGAGTTCGAGATCGCCGTAGACCTCGTCGGTGGAGATGTGATGGAAACGTCGGTCGTGCCGTCGAACCGCCTCCAGGAGAGTGAAGGTTCCCACCACGTTGGTGTCGAGGAAGGGCCGTGGTTCGGCGAGAGAATTGTCGTTATGAGATTCAGCAGCGAAGTGAACGACGGAGTCCGCGAGGCTAACGAGTTCATCGACGAGTCTGGCGTCGGAGATATCCCCACGAACAAAAGTCATCCGGTCTTCCGGGACGCCTTCGAGTGACGCGCGGTTGCCCGCGTAGGTCAGGGCATCGAGAACGGTCACGTGGTGATCCGTCCGTCGTACGACGTGATGGACGAAATTGGAGCCGATGAATCCAGCCCCTCCGGTGACCAATAACCGACTCATCGAGAACCACGCTCCAGCAAGCCCAGCAGGTAGGACCCGTATCCCGACTTTCTCAGCTCGTGCCCCCGTTTCTCAAGCTGCTCGTCCGTCAAGAACCCCTGTCGCCATGCCACTTCCTCCGGCACGCCGATCCGAAGGCCCGTGCGACGCTCCATGGTCCTCACGTACTCGGCAGCGTCCGTCATTTGGTCGAACGTCCCGGTGTCGAGCCAAGCTGTCCCGCGGGGCAGAACCTGCACCTGGAGCTTGCCCTGCGAAAGGTATGCCATGTTCACGTCGGTGATCTCGTACTCGCCCCTAGGGGATGGGCTGAGGCTCCGAGCGATTTCCACCACATCGTTGTCGTAGAAGTACAGCCCAGGAACGGCGTAGTTGCTCTTCGGTCGTGCGGGCTTCTCCTCCAAGGACACAGCTCGACCGTCAGCGTCGAAGTCCACAACACCGTACGCGGATGGCTCCGCCACCCAGTACGCGAAAACCGCCCCGCCGTCCACGTCGGTGTGGTTCTTGAGTTGTGTTCCCAGACCTGGCCCGTAAAGAAGGTTGTCCCCGAGGACGAGCGCCACTTTCTCGTTCCCGATGAAGTCAGCGCCGATGGTGAAAGCCTGGGCGAGACCATCAGGCGACGGCTGTTGCGCGAAGCTGAGCGCGACTCCGAACTGCTCGCCGTCGCCCAGAAGACGCTGGAAGGCTGCGGCGTCGTGTGGAGTGGTGATGACCAACAGTTCACGGATACCCGCGAGCATGAGGGTGGACAGAGGGTAGTAGACCATCGGCTTGTCGTAAACGGGGACGAGCTGCTTCGAGACTCCGAGCGTGATCGGATGCAAGCGCGTTCCTGAACCGCCCGCGAGGATGATGCCCTTCACCCGACAATCGTGCCACAACCGGATCACTGCGACCGTCTTCGCCACGGCGAGCACAATTTTCACACTGGTATAAGTGCGAACCATACGTCACAATGTTCACGTGCATCACGAGGAACACGCCAAGCCCCCGCTGACACGGATTGCTGCTTGGATCGCTGCCGCGGCAATCTTGCTGGGCACATTGGCTACGCTGCCCGAAGCAACGGCGTCAGCCGCCCCTCAGTCAGCCGTGGCAGGAGTGGGATCTTCCTCAAGCGCTCCTTCGGTTGCGCGGCCAGCAGCCGACCTTTCGCTCTTCCGGCCGGGGAACATCGTTGCCGACGCCGTCTTCTTCGACGCGGGGTCCATGACCGAGAGCCAGATCTCATCATTTCTCCGAGCCCGCGTGCCCACGTGCCAGGCGGGCTATGTGTGCCTGAAGGACTTCACGCAGACCACGACGAGCCGGCCGAGCGATGCGTACTGCGGGGCATACCAGGGTGCAGTCAACGAGCCCGCCGCCCGCATCATCGCTAAGGTCGCGCAAGCCTGCGGTATCAATCCGCAGGTGCTCCTTGTCACTCTTCAGAAGGAACAGGGGTTGGTGACACACACATGGCCGTCGGAGTGGCGCTACACCATCGCCATGGGGCAAGGATGCCCGGATACCGCCGCCTGTGACACTCGCTATTACGGCTTCCAGAACCAGGTGTATGGGGCAGCCCGACAGTTCCAGGTCTATGGCAAGAGCTCCTACTTCACCTGGTATGCCCCCGGAAAGACGTGGGACGTCTTGTACAACCCGAATCGCTCCTGCGGTTCTTCCCGCGTGTACATCGAGAATCAGGCGACTGCGAACCTGTACTACTACACGCCGTATCAGCCAAATGGGGCCGCGCTACGCGCCGGCTACGGCACAGGCGACGGTTGCTCGAGCTACGGCAATCGCAATTTCTTCAACTACTTCACGGACTGGTTCGGCAGCACCCAGATTGGGCGCGCGTCGATCGTCAAAGCTCCCGACAGGGCGGCGATGTACCTCGTCACACGGGGAACGAAGCACCTCATTCCCAACGAGCAGGAGTTGAGCATCTTCTTGGGCCCGCTCGGCGGCTATGCAACTGTCGCCCAGCAATACGTCGACGCTTTGCCGACCGGACGCCCGGCCACGCGTTACGTCAGGGATACGCGTGATGGCGCGGTGATGATCCTAGATGCGGCCGGCACGAAGCATTGGGTGCAGAGCTTTGATACCGCCCGACGATATGGATACGCCCCTGACGGATTCCTCGAGCTCGATCCGGTCCAGCTTGACCGCTACCGGGCGGGAGCTCCCGTCGGAGACCTTTTCCGCGCCGACTCTTCGCCTGATTACTTCAAGTGGGAGGCTGGGCAACGTCGCTACGTGGTGAACGATCTCGCGTTCGTGCAGGCTGCGTCCGCCACCTCCGCGCACGTCGTAGCCATCCCTAGTGCGAACGTGACCTCCATACCGCTCGGGCGACCTCTCCTGGCTTCGGGAAGCTTGGTAAAGGAAGCTGGCTCAGCGGAGGTCTACGTGGTTGGGGCTTCCGACGAGATCATGCATATCCCGTCGTTCGCATTGGCGGCGGAAGCCGGGGCAACTGGTTATCGCGTGGTACCGGACGGAACCCTCGCGAGCTACCGCAAGGCTGACGCTTCGCTCGCCCTGCTCGTTCAATGTCCGACCGCGACGTACATGACCGCGGGTGGGGCCTTGGTCAAGGTCGATGGACTGCCCGTGGCCATGACCGCTGCGCCAATGCCCGAGGGTATTTGTTCGGCTCTGCCGAAGTCTGCCACTACCGTGTCCGCTCCAATTTTCGTGAAAACCCCGGCCTCCCCTCCGATCTATGTTTTGGACCAGGGTCGCTTCCGACATGTACGCGACCAGCAGCGGCTGCAGGAGCTCAACGGCTCTCGACCCCTTCAGGTGCTCGAATTGTCCACGTCGACTTTGCAGAGCGTTGGTGTGGGGGCACCCCTCCTTTCCGATCGGGCTCTCGTTCGATTCGGCGGACCCGACATCTACGTAGTCGAAAGAGGGGAGCTCCGTTACGTGCCTGACTCAGCCACCTTGTTCAGCATCGCCGGTACCACTTCGCCTGCTATCGAGGACTTGCCGCGCGAGTTTGAATCCGCCTACATCAAGGGGGCGCCCCTTCCGGCCGCAACTCAGTGACGGCCGGAAGGGTCGACTACGCTCACCTGTGTGCCGAACCTGCTGCGTCGTCTGCTCGGGTTCTCGACGCTGCCGTTCCTCGGTGCGGTCCTCCCGTTGGTCGCTCTGCCGATCGTCGCTCGAATCGGGGGCGTTGACGGCTGGAGCGCGCTGAACGTCGGCCAGGCCGTAGGCGCCTATGCCGCGGCGGTCGGCTTTGTGGGGTGGAATGTCCTGGGGACGGCGATGGTCGCTGTAGAGCGGGATGCCGACGAGCGCCGACATCTCTACGCGAGGTCGTTTTACTCCCGGGCCTTCGTAGTGTCGGTCCTCACGGTGCCCACAGCGCTTGTGAGCGCCCTCCTCGCACCCGACGGCACCCGTGCTGTCGCTGTCTTGTTCGCCACTGCGGGAGCCCTCGGCGGTTTGGGCATCAGCTGGTACGGGGTCGGGATCTCCTCGATCTCGACGATCGTGCTCTACGACTTGATTCCTCGCGCCATCGCCACCGCTGTTGCGATCGCTCTCGTCCTGTGGACAGGAGAGATTCTGTGGTACGGCGCAGCGCTGCTCGTTGCTGCGTGTGCTAGTCCACTCGCCTTCCACATGTCTAGCTTCGGAAGGCTCTTCCCTCAATGGGTTGGCGCCCAAACTGTCCGTGAAGACATTTTCGCCTTTCGGTCCGCATGGGGCGTGGAGGTCGTAGGCAATCTTTACGCCAATGCGCCCGTTCCCGTATCGGCTGCCACTGCAGGAGCGAGAGACGTCGCCACCTTCTCCTCCGCGGACCGGCTGTACCGATACGGGCTCATGGCGATCGTCGCTGCAGGCAACGCGTTACAGGGCTGGGTATTGGAGGTGGCTCCTTCTCTCCGAGCAAGGAGGCATCTCGCCGCATTCCTTCTGATGGGAGGGGTCGGCGCGGTGGGGGTGGTTGTTCTCGGTGTGCTCGGACAGCCGTTGACGGCACTGCTTTTCGGAAGCGAGCTGATCGCGGAGTCTGCGACACTCTGGTGGTTGGCGGCAGCCTATTTCGCCGTGGCATCGTCGACCCCGATCATCAGGAACGTTCTCATGCCGGCACGACAGGAGCGCGCCGTCCTTCTCATCACCGTCGTGAGCGCCATCGCGGGCCTAGGAGCGATGATCCTCTGTGGCACCCTGTTCGGTGTGGCTGGCGTGGCCGCCGGATTGGCCGTGGGCGAGAGTCTGACTCTGATACTCTGCGCCTTCGTCGCCGTACGCTCGCGCGCGCTGACTCCTCGGATGGTTCATCCGTGAGATGTTTCCGCACCCCGAGATCGACAGGGGAATTATCACGATGAATCTCGCCCCGAGCGCACACGGCACCGGAGCTGCTGTTCACTTCTGTCTGCTGGAGCCCTCCAGAACCGCCATCGGCGGGTACAAGATCGTGTACGAGTATGCCAATGCTCTCGTCAAGCTCGGGGTGCCAGTGTCCGTTTGGCATTCTGGGGCCTTCGCGTCGCAGTCTTCACGGGGGCTGAGGCGCCTGCGTCGGCGGGTGGGAGCGATCGTTGGTTGGTGGCTTTTGGGAGGTCGACGTCGCTGGCGCCGCGATCAGGTCCCCTGGTTCGAGGTTTCTCCCCAAGTCGCGACCCACGCATCCCCTTTGCTCCCGGCAATGCGCGTTCGGCCTGGGGACGCCGTGATCGCAACGGCGGTCGAGACAACCCCGTTCGTCGCCAGGTACGCAGAAGACCGTAAAGCAAAATCGCTCGCCCTCATCCAGCATTTCGAGACCTGGGCCGCGACCGAGGAGTTCATCTTCTCGGCGTGGCGATCGGTCGACGAGCGCATCGTTATCGCCCCGTGGCTAGAGGAGAAGTGCCGGATGGCGGGTGTTTCCAGCCACCTCCTGCCGAATGCGCTGGACCCCACAGCGTTTCCTCCGGGTCCGCCGCTGAAAGACCGACGCCACCTGGTTCTGTCGCTGCTCTCCCCTCACGACTACAAGCGGCCGGACGTCGTCGTCGCCGCCTTAGAGGCATTAGCGCAACTCAGGCCGGGAACCGAGGTAGTGGCATTCGGACAGGCAACCGAATCCCCTGTCGCGAGTGACGTGGTTCGATACGTGCCTGACCCGTCGCCGTCCGAGCTGCGGTCCCTTTACCAGACAGCGCAGGTATACCTGTGCGGCAGCGATGCCGAGGGGTGGCACTTACCGCCTGCCGAGGCAACATTGAGCGGAGCCGCGGTCGTATCGACAGACATAGGTGGAGTCCGTGCATCGATGGCCGATGATGCGCTGTACGCGCCACCGGGAGATGTCGATGGTCTTGCGCATCAGGTGCTACGAGTGATGAGCGACCTGGACGCCGCACAACGGAGAGTCGACCGCGCGCGGGACCGCCTGTTGAGCGTCACCGTGGAAAATAATGCACGCGCCCTTCTGAATGTCGCTGGCCTTCGCCCGACTGACCTTCCCACGGAGAGCTAGCCGTCACCGTTACCCATCGCAGCCGGTCACTTCGTAGAGAGAGACTGATCCGACGGCGGTTTCCAGCTTGACAGCGGCGGACGAACGGAGGCGCTCCAGCCCCGGATACGGGTGAGCTCCGCCATGCACCTCCTGGTCGCCGAAGTCCAGCACATGAGTTACCCCTTCTCTGGACAACGCATCGCACACGGGTGACCCAGGAACCGCTGTGCGCAATTCATTGTTGATTAGCTCGATGTCAGGGTTCGACTCGGCGATCGTGTGGGCGAGCAAGACGCGTCGGTCCGCAAGCGCATAGGCCAGAGCGGTGCCCGTCCACGGGTTGCCTGCTATGACTCCGTCTGGCGGAACGTAGCGGTCGACCTCTTGGAGTAGCTCCTGCTCGTCATCCGTCAACAGCGGCGCACCAGGCCCCGCGGCATAGGAGCGGCCAGCGTTGACGGTGGACGAGCCAGACGCGTAAACCTGCGCAACGAGGAGAGCACCCAGTACGATCGCCGCTGCCGCTTTTCGTGGGAACGCGGCGTCCCGAAGGGACCTCTTGTTCAGCAAGTGCCATAGCGTAGCCGCACCGCTTGCAGCTACCGGCACGATCAAAGTGGGCATGATAGCGGCAAGGCGCGGGGCATTGTTGTACCAACTGGCCACGAGAAGGTCCCTGAGTGTCCACCAGTCGAACGAGCTCACCGCGAGGTAGAGAAGCGTTCCCGCGGCCGCGGCCGCCAGTATCCAGATATCGCCGGCGGTGTGCCTCCTCGCGGCGGTCACGACACCAATGACCAGGGTCAGCGAGAGCAGAGCAGGGATAGCCGCCCCGTAGTAAGAGGCCGTGGCGGCTTCACCGAGCGCTTGAGCAAGCGTTTCCGTGGGCGGCCACAAACGGGATCCTGGCGGCGGCTTGAGCAATTTCCAGCTTGCGGCGGCGACGACCGCGAACAGGACAAGCCATACGGTCGCGCGGATCACGCGTAGCCGAGGGGGCCGTGTAACGAGCAACGCAACGTAGCTCGTGATTGCCCCCACGCCGACAAACACGAGCCACGCTACGAAGGCGCTCGGATGGGCGAGGACGAGGGCAGGCAGCGAGCCGAGTGTGGCGAGGGCGCAAAGCCAACGTGGTTGCTCCGTCGACCCGACTCCGATGACAGGGAGCGCTGAAGCTACAGCGGCGGGGAGGAACGCGAGAGCCAGATGATACGGATAAAGAACCCCGTAGTCGATCATCAATACCGGGTACGCGGGCGACGCCGCGCTGAGCACGCCGGCGGCAACGGTCAGGACGCCGCTTGGCCGGAAGACGGTACGCGTGAGAAGCAGAACACCGGCTGGCCAGGCGAAGGCCGAGATCGTGAGGGCGAAGGCGTTCGCCGCTAAGGCGATCGGCGCGCCTGTAGTTTCCGCGATGAGGCTCACGGACGCATGCCAAAGGGCGGGATAGAACGCAGCCGCGCCAGACGCACTCGTCATGCCCCCGACGTGGAGGGGGGATGCGTTCGCCGTATCTCCGATGTATTGAACAGCGTTCAGGTGGAAGACGTTGTCGAACGTCTGCGAGATCGCCTGCGGGTCGCCGAATATGACTGCCAGCTGCACGGAGATGATCGAAGCGGCGATCCCCAAAGACAACAAGACAGAGCGGTCGCGGGGACCGCCCCGGGGCCGAACCTCCGATGCGGCCGACGCCGGAATAGGGCGGGGGCGAACAAAGGCCCGGATGACCGAGCACGCAATGGCCAGGATGATGAAGGACACGGCAAACGGCGCTGCCCACCACTGCAGCGGACCCTGGACCCCTGAGATGACGCCGGCGACTGCGATCACCGTCCCGCCGAATGGCCATGCGAGAGCCCAGAGCTGAAGCCCACGCAGCCCGAGGATAAGACCGAGCAGGGACCCAGGCACAGCGACGACCGCCACACTTGCCGCGCACACAGCCGCCAGTACCCACCACGACATCACCGACGACCTCCTCTATGTTTCGCCGATGGCAGGCGCTAGCAGCCCCCACGAGGCAATATCACCTTATCCAGCAGAGTGGGGAGCATCCTGAGCCCCGCCGGGCGCGATGAGCGGCCCAAGTACACTGTTACGGGCGCGGACGCGCCGGAAAGGCCTCACTCTCCATGGATCTCCTCATCGTCGGCTCAGGCTTCTTCGGCTTGACAATCGCCGAGCGCGCCGCAGCCGCTGGCCGCAGAGTCACCGTTATCGACCGGCGCGACCATATCGGCGGCAATGCCTACAGCGAGTTCGAGGGTTCGACGGGAATCGAGGTGCATCGATATGGAGCCCACCTCTTCCATACGTCCAATCCGGCGGTGTGGGAGTACGTGAATCGCTTCACGGCCTTCACCAACTACGTCCATCGTGTGTACACGAATCACAAGGGTGAGGTCTTCCCTCTTCCGATCAATCTCGGAACCATCAACCAGTTCTTCCGAGCAGCCTATGGACCCGCAGAAGCACGAGAGCTCATCGGTCGCCAGGCAGAAGAGTTCGATGCCAAGGACGCGGCCAATCTCGAAGAGAGAGCGATCGCTTTAATCGGTCGGCCCCTTTACGAGGCGTTCATCAGGGACTACACGGCGAAGCAGTGGCAGACGGATCCTCGGAGCCTCCCTGCCGAGGTGATCAGCAGGCTGCCCGTCCGATACGGATACGACAACCGGTACTTCAACGACACCTGGGAAGGACTCCCGGTCGATGGCTACACCGCGTGGCTCGAGCGCATGGCCGACCACCCGAAAATTGACGTGAAGTTGAACGTGGACTTCTTCGACGAAGCCCAGCCGCTGAACAAGCGGGCCACGGTGGGTCAGCTCCCGATCGTGTACACCGGTCCCGTCGACCGCTACTTCGACTACCAGGAAGGGTCGCTGTCCTGGCGGACACTTGATTTCGAGGAAGAGGTGCTCGAAGTCGGAGACTTCCAAGGCACGAGCGTCATGAATTATGCCGATGCTGATGTGCCCTACACCCGCATACACGAGTTCAAGCACTTCCACCCTGAGCGATCACAGCGTTATCCCGCTGACCGAACAGTCATCATGCGGGAGTACTCACGCTTCGCCGCGGAAGGTGATGAGCCGTATTACCCCGTGAACACGCCCGATGACCGCGCTGGTTTGCTTGCTTACCGCCGTCTGACGGAGGGGGAGCCCGACGTGCACTTCGGCGGTCGCTTGGGCACGTATCAGTACCTGGACATGCACATGGCGATTGGATCAGCGCTGTCGATGTGGAACAACCACCTAGCGTGAAAGGCAGGCCCTTCTCGATGAAGGCAGTGATGGAACGGGTGGTCGTGAACCGCACGGTGTTCCCTGTGGAGGGAGTCGCGGAGGTCTCCGCTCTCTATGTCGACACAGGCACCTCAGACGGGTCGCAGCCCGGAGAAGCGTACGAGATCCTAGATCGCCGCTCCATTCGAATCTACGCACACAAGCGTGTGTCCTTGAGCACGTATTTCAACGCTTTCCCGGCGAGCTATTGGCAGCGCTGGACCGGCGTGCGCCAGATCACGCTCGTGGTGGAGCTCAAAGGCAAGGGCCTCTTGTCCGTCTACAAGTCAACGGCCCGGGGACGAGCGACGGCGGTTGCCTCGAAGCAATTCGAGAATGACACGGTGGAATTTGACCTTCCGCTGCGGTCGTTCGTCGACGGGGGCTACTACTGGTTCGACATCGCTTGCGGTCAGGCTGACGCGACTCTCGTCTCCGCAGAGTGGCAGGTCGCCGCAACGGATGACTGGACGCCGGGTCGCGCAACAGTCGGCATCACGACCTTCAACCGCCCGACGTACTGCTTGAATCAGATCATCGCCGTTGGTGAGAACCCGGATGTGCACGACGTCATCGACCGGCTGGTCGTCGTCGACCAGGGCACGGACCTGGTGGAGGCTCAGCCGGGTTTCGGCGCCGCGGCGGCCCGGCTCGGGGATCGACTGGATCTTCTCCGTCAGCCAAACCTCGGTGGTTCGGGGGGCTTCTCTCGAGCGATGTTGGAATCTCTCGATGGCGCCTCGCGCTATGTTCTCCTTCTCGACGACGATGCCATCTCCGAGCCGGAGGCGATCGCCCGCGCCGTTCGGTTCGCCGACTTCGCGTCCGCACCAACGATTGTTGGGGGAGGGATGCTCCACCTGGATGACCGTTCAGTGCTCTACACCCAGGGTGAGGTGTGGGACTCGCGGAAATCTTGGATGTTGCCCTCCGGGGGGAGCGAGTACGACCACGATTTCGCCGAGGATCCTCTTCGGTCGACGTCCGAACTGCACCGTCGCCTCCACGCCGACTTCAACGGTTGGTGGATGTGTCTCATCCCTACGGAGGTGCTCCGTGAAATCGGGCTGTCGCTACCGGTGTTCCTGAAGTTCGACGACATCGAGTTCTCCTTACGTGCGCTCGAACGCGGCTATCCCACCGTCTGCATGCCTGGAGTGGCGGTCTGGCACATGGCATGGCACGACAAAGACCCCACGCGCACCTGGGAGGAGTACTTCATCCATCGGAACAGAATCCTGACGGGCCTCCTACGCTCGCATGTCGCAGACGGCGGCTACCTTCCTCTGCACTCCTTCCTGGGTGATGTGAAGCTCCTCTTCATGCTTCAGTACTCGACGGTTCGGTTGCGGCACCAGGCTCTTCAGGATGTGTTCGCCGGTCCGAGTGCACTGCCTCAGTCACTCGCTTCCAAGCAAGCCGAGGCGCGTTCATTGCGGGAGTCCTACTCGGACGCCCGAGTCGTTGAGGACCTTTCCACTCTTCCCCCCGTCCGGCGGTCATCGCGTGTCTTCTTCGGCGCAGTGCGTCGACCCACCAACCCCCTGGCCGCCCTTGCACTCGCCGTCCGTGTCGCAATTCGCCAACTTCTGCTGAAAGAAGCGGTGGGAAGCAGGGAGAACCCGGAGCGGATCATTCCCGCGCCGGACATCACATGGTGGCGCTTCGCAGACATCGACTCGGCGCTCGTGACCTCTCCCGACGGTGTCGGCGTCGCCTGGTACCAGCGTGACCGCGCCACGATGCGTCGCTTCCTGGTTCGAAGCCTGAGGCTGAACCTGCGTCTGCGTCGTCAGTGGAAGACGCTGCAGGATTCGTATCGTGCGGCGGTGCCGGACCTCACCTCTGCGGAAGCGTGGGCGAAGATCCTTCAGGTGGGTAACTCGAGCTGAGTCGCATGGCAGCACACCTGATCACCGATTCTCCTCTAACGACCACGGAGCCTCAGCGTCTGACCCCGGCTGGCCTCGCCCCGTCCGTGCGGCGCGCCGACATCGATGGACTCCGCGTCCTCGCGATCTCTCTCGTCGTTGTCTACCACGTGTGGATCGGCCGCGTCTCCGGCGGCGTCGACGTCTTCCTTCTGGTCTCCGCCTTCCTCCTGACGGATGCGTTCCTGCGCCGTGCGGAAAGGGGCGCCCCCGCCGCGATCTTGTCGACCATCGTCCGGCGGTTCGCGCGCCTGCTTCCGGCGGCGTCGACCGTCATCTTGGCCGTACTGGGGTGGATGGCACTTGCGTGGGCACCGTCCACCTGGCCACCCATGTGGTCGCAAGCGTGGGCCTCGCTGTTCTACGTGCAGAACTGGGAGCTCGCGTTCTCGTCGGCGGACTACTACTCCCGCGACGTCGACACGCTCAGCCCTCTTCAGCACTTCTGGTCGCTCTCTATCCAAGGACAGGTCTTCGTCCTCTGGCCCCTTCTTCTGGTCAGCGCGATCGCGGTCGGGCGCCGCTTGGGCGCATCCGCCCGTCGAAGCGTGGGTGTGGTGTTCGGGGTCGTGTTCATCGCGTCGCTTGCATACTCGGTCGTGCTGACCACGGAGAATCAGCAGTTCGCGTACTTCGACACCGGCGCGCGGCTGTGGGAGTTCGCGTTGGGCAGTCTCGCCGCGGCCGCCGCGCCAGCCCTGCGCCCGCCCCGAGCGGTGGTGCATGCGATCGCTTGGCTCGGCCTGGTCGGTCTGCTCGTGTGCGGTGTGGTGCTGAACGTCGGCACAGAGTTCCCGGGCTACGCCGCATTGTGGCCGACGCTGTGCGCGGTCGCCCTGCTCCTGGCGGGCGGGAGTGCCACGACGGCCGCTCCGACGGCTTTCCTCTCCTCGCGCCCGCTCCAGCTCCTGGCGCCGCTGTCCTACGGGCTGTACCTGGTGCATTGGCCGATTCTGGTCGCCGCTCTCATCGTGCTCGACACTTCGCACCTGGGCTTCCTGGAGGGCGCGGCCGTCATCGGGCTATCCCTTCTAGCCGCGCTGCTCGTGCATGTCATCGTCGAGCGGCCCCTACTGTCGCGGACAGATCGGCTCCGCTGGTCGTCTGGGGTCGTGGTGGCAACGTTGGCGATCGTGACCGTCCCACTCGCCGGTTGGCAGGGATACGAGCGGTGGCGAGCGGCCAACATCGAGCCGGTCGAGAATCCCGGTGCAGCGGTCCTGATGCCGTGGCTCACCATCAAGACCTCCGCTGACGCGGATCTCATCCCATATGGCTCAGCTCTCGACGAGGAATGGGTCCATCTTGATGAACCTTGTTCCGGCGAGTTCCGCCCAACTCAGGCCGCCGCTCGGGAAACTTGTACCCAGACCCTCGCCGACTCCGCCGACGCGCCGACGGTCCTCGTCCTGGGGGATTCGCATGCGGAACAGTGGATGGGTGCCATTCTTCCCGTTGCGGAGGAACGGGATTGGAACATGGTGGCCATCCTCAAAGGCGGATGTTCTCTGTCGGTGCGTGAGACGCGGCCCTCCAGCACCTCGTGTCTGACGTGGCAGGAGGCGGCTATCCGCTACGCCGAGCGGCTTGAGCCGGACCTCGTGGTCATGATGGGTACGAAAGCCGAACCCGAGGGATCGGGGGAGCGGGTGCCCCGGGGCCTCGACGACGTGATCGATCGCGTCTCCGCGGAACGGACACAGGTGTTGCTTGTCCGAGACAATCCGCGCTTCGAGGTCGATATGTTCGGGTGCATCGAAGAACACGGGCCGGAGAGCGGGCTGTGCAAACGAGAACGCTCCGACGTACTTGCGAAGTGGAACCCTGCTGAACGGCTCGAGTCAGACCGTGTTCACATCCTTGATCTGACGGAGTACCTCTGCCCCAACGGCATCTGCGAGCCGGTGATCGGCAACGTCGCGGTCTACATGGACGACAACCACCTGAGCTGGGCATATGCCCGAACTCTGGCTCCGGCGGTGGAGGCCGCGGTGGAGGAGCTTCCAGGATGGTGAGTCGCCGTTCGCGCACGGTACAGCGGCCTAGACTCTCTCCGTGAGTTCAGCGACAGTCGGCGCCCCCGGGTCTACGCGTCGCTACCTGCACTCGCTGTGGCTGCTCTCAGCGCGCGACCTGCGCGTTCGCTACGCCACGAGCGCCCTGGGGTACCTCTGGTCTGTGCTCGATCCCCTCGTGATGGCGGGGATCTACTGGTTCGTCTTCACTCAGGTGTTCGGCCGCGGCGTGGGCGAAGAGCCGTACATCGTCTTTCTCATCACAGCACTGCTGCCATGGGTGTGGTTCAACGCAGCGGTGACCGACTTCACCAAGGCGTTCAACAAGGATGCGCGGCTCGTCCGCTCGACATCGATCCCCCGCTCGATCTGGGTTACGCGCATCATCCTTAGCAAGGGGATTGAGTTCCTCTTCTCCCTGCCGGTGCTCGCACTTTTCGCGATCGTCGGTGGAGCGACGCTGGACTGGGGCATTCTCTGGTTCCCGGTGGCGGTTATCCTTCAGACCGTCCTGCTGCTCGGCCTCGGCTTGATTGTCGCTCCCCTGTGCACCCTTTGGGGCGACCTGGAACGTACCACTCGCCTGATCCTGCGAGCGCTCTTCTACGCGTCGCCGATCATCTACGGCGTCTCCGACCTGCCGGCGCCCTTCCACGAGATCGCTGCCTTCAATCCGCTGGCGGGGATCTTCACTCTCTACCGGGTGGGCTTCTTCCCCGAGCAGTGGGACACCCTCTCTGTCGTCGTCGGTGCACTGATGAGCTTCGTCTTCCTCGGGGTGGGTGTGCTGGTGTTCCGGCGCCTCGAGCGGCCCGTGCTGAAGGAGCTCTGATTGTGAACGCGATCGAGGCCGACGACCTAGGGGTGCGGTTCCGTCGGAACCGCAGAGGCCGCCGAAACATCAAGGACCTCTTCGCCGGGTCCAACCGCCGAACGGCGCCGGATGAGTTCTGGCCTCTGCGGAACGTGTCCTTCGCCGTCTCCCCCGGCGAGTCCATCGGGGTTGTCGGGCGAAACGGTCAGGGGAAGTCGACGCTGCTGAAGCTGGTTGCCGGGGTTCTGCTCCCCGACGAAGGATCGGTTCGGGTCAACGGTGGAGTGGCACCACTCATTGAGATCACCGGGGGTTTCGTCGGCGACCTCACAGTTCGCGAAAACGTGCGCCTGACGGCGGGACTGCATGGGATGCGACGGGCCGAGGTCTCGCGTCGCTTCGACGGGATCATCGACTTCGCGGAGCTCGACGACTTCGTCGACACCCCCTACAAGCACCTCAGCAACGGGATGAAGGTCCGTCTGGCATTCTCCGTGGTCTCGCAGCTCGAAGAGCCCGTCCTGCTGGTTGATGAAGTCCTCGCCGTCGGCGACCGGGCGTTTCGGGAGAAGTGCTACACGCGCATCGACGAGCTCCTGGCCGAGGGGCGGACGCTTTTCTTCGTCTCCCACAACGAGCGGGATCTCCGCCGATTCTGTCGCCGAGGCCTGTACCTCGACCGGCACCGGCTCGCCCTCGACGCCCCGATCGACGAGGTCCTCCGCCAGTACAACCAGGACCACGGCGGCTGATTCGACTGGAACCCGTCGAGATCAGGACCGCCGAAGAATCCGGCGGACCGCTCGCCGCGCCGTAGCGGCCGGGGAGTAGAGCTGGATGGCATTCCTGAGCTCAGTGACGATGCGCTGCTCGGACTCGGCCATCGCCTGTAGCTGAGCTTCGACGATGCGCTTCTCGGCTCCCTGCACCACTTCGTCGACGAGCATCGCGAGATAGAGGAGATGGCCGGTGCCACCGGCTTCGAGGTCCGTGCGCAGCTGCCGATCACGCACCAGCCGGTCATAGCGGGCATGGGCGCCGTACCCGCCGCCCATGCTGTTCGCGAGCGCTCCATCCGCCTGCGCTCGCTGATGCCAGAAGGCCAGCGGCGTGGCGGGCAGGAAATCGATCCGCCCGGCGCGAGCCAGACGGAGGTTGAACTCCCAATCGCCGACGACAGGAAGGGACTCGTCGTATCCACCGATTCGTCGCACCGCCTCGGAGCGAACCAGGAGACCGATCGGCACCACGCGATTGATCAGGAGGAGGTCGAGCAGTGTGACGACGTCGTGGGGAGGCCCGAAGGGCCGCCGCCCGGTCTCGACGATCTCCGAGCCACGAATCTCCTCGTCGACGATCTCGGTGCGTACGGCGACCGCAATGGCGTCATGGTGAGCCTGCAGATGCCCGACGGTCTCCGCGAGGAAGGTCGGAGACCAGGTGTCGTCATCGTCGTGGATCACCACGAACTCGCCCGCCGCCTCTGCGAGGGCGACGTTGGCGGCGGCCTCCATGCCCTTCGAGTCCTGATGATGGATCACCGACACCCTCTCAGCGAACGGGTCGGCACGGGCCGCAACGACTGCCTGCACCTCGGCGGCGTCCCCGCCGTCGTTCACGATGATCGCCTCCCAATCGGACCGAGTCTGAGCGAGCATGTCGTCCAGTGCTCGGGCGAGGAGGACAGGCCGATCTTTTGTGCGAACAAGGATCGAAACACGGGGGGAGGCGGGGGCAGGGGGCACAAAAGCTCCAGATCGACGTCGAACGTGGGCTGCGCAGAGGCGGCGCGGCGACTCTATCGCGACTTGGCCGTCAGCGCGGAGCGGTGGACAGCGGCGGCATCGGCGACCACGAGCGGTCGTTCGCGATCTTGCGGCCGTCGCGGAGCCCGCGGAAGAGGTGCGAGGTGCCGCGCACCGTCCGCTCCACGAAGAGCAGCCGGATCAGCTCCTTGCCGAAGGTGAGCGCCGTGCCGAGCCCGAAGAGCGCCGGGTTGTACACGCCGAGGGAGCGGTAGTAGCGCTTGATGTGGGCCCGGTTGCGCATGATGTAGTACCGGTAGGCGTTGCTCGAGGCGTTCATGTGGCGGATGCCCATGTCCCACTGCTTGATCTCGCGCGTCCGCCGCAGGACGAACTCGTCGACGATCACCGAGGTGGTCTTCCGCGATGCCAGCCACCCGTAGACCTGGTCGTCCCAGTAGATGAAGAAGCGGGGGTCGGGAAGGCCGATCTCGGTGACGATGTCGCGGTGGATGAACATCCCCTCGAAGCATCCCGAGTTCATCTCCTTGAATCCGGAAGCGTCGAAGCTCGCGGGAGCGAAGGGGATCGGGATGCCGAGCGGCTCGGCGATCCGGTACTGCCAATAGAACTCGCTGCCGTCGTAGTCGTAGCGGCGGCCCTGGATGCTCTTGAATCGCGGAGCCCATTTGCCCATCTTCGCCAGGCCGTCGGGGATGACCTCGACGTCGTCGTCCATCAGCCAGATCCAGGTCGAGCCGAGGTCGTAGGCGACCCGCATCCCCTCGCTGAAGCCGCCGGATCCGCCGGTGTTGGTGTCCATTCGGCGGTACACGAGCTGGGTGCCGAGGCGCTCGCGGAAGGATTCGACGACGTCGCCGGTGTCATCGGTCGAAGCGTTGTCGACGATCACGACGTGGCCGGGCTTCGGGTCCATCCGCTCGATGCTCTCGAGGAGCCGGGAGAGGAGCCCCGAACGGTTGAAGGTCACGATGGCGATGGTCGCCGTCGCCGGGGAGAACTGTTCAGTCACGGTCTGTTCCGGGCGTGCGTCGGCGAGTGTCATGGCGCGAGGATTCTAACAGCGGCGCATCCGAACACCGGGTGAACGCTCCGCTACCGCGGCACGTCGAAGACCGGCAGCGCCGGGCCGACATCGTCGGGGGTGCCCAGGCGCTCGCGCCAGGAGCGGGAATGCCCGGCGCGCACGGCGCAGAGGACGAGCATGAGCCATCCGATGCCGAAGAGGGTGAAGCTCTCAAACAGCGAGTCGATCAGCAACGCCACGAGGATCAGGGGTGTCCAGGCGTAAATCACCGACCGGCGCTCGCTGGCGTCGAGCCACGCGCGCACGAGGGCGGTGGTGCAGAACGCGAGGAACAGCAGAAGTCCCACCCACCCGACCTGCAGCAGCACGTCGAGGTAGGCGTTGAGCCCCGTGGCGTGGTTCGTGCGCGTCAGGGCATTGAGCGCGTTGAAGGGCCACTCGTCGACATCCCAGGGTCCGTACCATCCCTGCCCCTGCACGGGACGGAAGCGCATCAGGTCGACCATGCGGTTCCACAGTTCGACCCGGATGGAGAAATCCGTGCCGGCGCCGAGAAACGTGACGATCGGCTGCCGGGCGACGTACCCGACGCCGATGCCGATGACGACGAGGGCGCCGAGCGCCCCCTGCACCGCACCGCGGCGGGCCGGGGCGGTGTGGCGCACGAGTGCCAGTGCGGCGGTGGCAAGCCCCACCCCGACGGCCAGGACGAGCACGGTGGGGGAGTCGCTGAGCGCGGCCAGGGACCCCGCGAGGATGACGGAGTAGAGCGCCGTTCCGGGCCTGACCGACTGGGTGCGGTACTCGATGAGGAAGGTGATGAGGGCGAGCACAGCGACGAACCCCAGCACGTTGCGGGTGCCGAAGATGCCCTGGATGGGCCCGAGCTGGGCGATGTTGCCCTGGATGCCGAGGAAGCGGAACGGGGTGTCCAGAAGGATGCCGCTGAGGATCTCCACACCGAGTGACACCGTCAGCAGCACACGGAGGACGTCGCCGAGAGCCCGGGCGGTCTGCAGGGTGTCGCGCACATGGCCGAGCGTGACGGCGAGGAACGCGACGGCGACGAAGGACAGCCACCCCCAGAACGATCCCGCCGGGTCGGAGCTCCAGAAGATGCTGACGAAGGCCCAGCCCGCGAGGAGTATGAGGGTGGTCGGAACGAGCCTGAGGAGGGAGATCTCCCCGCGGCGGACGAAGAGCATCGCGCCGCCGAGGAGGCAGAGGACGGTGAGGATCGTGACGTACGTCACGCGCCCGGTCATCCGCTCGATCAGGAAACCGGAGAACACCGCGCCGAGGACGCAGAGGGAATAGGCCCGGGCAAACGCGGCCGAGTCGAGGAGATGCGACACCCACCCGCGGTGGGGCGCGCCCGCCTCCGCTGCCGTCACGGTGCCGGTTTCGCGTCGATGTCCGGTGCGGCGGTGCCGGGTGCGGGCGTGCTGGCCGCGGAGTCGCTCACCGCATCGGTGGGCACCGCACCGACAGGCGCCGAGACCGGCCCGCGGGGGCGGGGGTTGTCGGAGCGGACGGTGTCGAGCATCAGCTCGCCGCGTTCGATGGCGAGCGAGCGCTCTGTCGGGCCCACCCCGACGTGCGGGGCCTGCTTGATCTTGCCGCCGAGCATCACCAGGAACATCCAGCCCCACATGAGCAGCGGCGTGGACTCGGCGACCCCCTGCACGAGGAGGATCGCCCCGACGAGGGTGGGGAGGAGCGTGAGCGGGGAGTAGGGCCGGTCTGCGCGCAGGTCCCACCGGGGGCGGTCGACGGCGAAGAACCACGCCCGCCAGATGAAGGCCAGCAGAGCCGCGGCGAAGATGACGACGCCGATGATGCCGAGCTGGAGATACACGTCGAGCCACATGTTGTGCGCCTGCATCACGGTCTCGCCGTGATCGACGATCCACCGGTCGAACAGCGGCTCCGACGGCAGCCAGGGGGTGGCGAAACCCCACCCGACGAGGGGGCGCTCGTTCGCCCGCTCGAGCACCGCCTGCCAGATGCCCTGGCGGCCGGTGAGGTCGCTCTCGCGTCCGACGGCGCGGAACAGCACATCGCGGAAGACCCACAGTGACACGGCGCCGCCGATCGCGATGACGGCGTAGGCGATGTACCAGCGCGTGCGTTCGCCGGGGCGGCGGGTGCGGCGCATGAGCAGCACCGTGACGAGCACGATGAGGGCCAGCGCGCCGGCGAGGAACGCCGTGGCCGACGCGGCCCGCACGTACAGGAACGCGGCCAGGGCGATCCAGCCGATGAGCAGCACCCGGCGAGGGGCGCGAGCGGCGAAGCGGATCGCGAAGACGATGATGCCGAGGAGGGCCACGGGGCCGAGGAGGTTGGCGTTGCCCATGAGGCCCTGGAGGCGTCCGCCGTCGAAGAGGTTGTCGCGCGACCAGTAGACGATGGGGTCGTAGTCGACATTCGGGTCGGGGAGGACGAAGCCGGGAAGAAGAGGCCCCTGCACGAAGAGCGACACCGCGAGTTCGAACAGCAGCGACAGCCCGAGCACCCACTTCAGCGCCGAGGCCACGGCGCGGACGATCTCGCGCCAGGTCAGCATCGCCCCCACGAACAGGCCCTGCAGGGTGGTGAGCGCAAGCAGGAGCCAGGTGAGGACGGTCGTGCCGATCCACGCCGACCACGCCACCGACAGTGCCGCCCAGGCGACGTACGCCACGGCGAACCAGGGCAGCCGCCGCCACTGGAACGGCGGGCGGATGGCGACCCAGGCCGTCAGCGACAGCACGCCGGCTGAGATCATGAGCACTCCGGCGCCGGCGTCGCCGAGCACGTGGACCCAGGCGACACCGGCCAGCATCGAGGCGAGGACGAAGATGCACCATGCGCGCAGGAGCAGGTGCCCTGTCTTCTCGCGCACGGGCGGGCCGGGGCGTGCCGCGACCGGATGCTTCGTGTGGACGGCCATGGTGCATTCAGGCTACCGGCGGCGGGCCTCCTAGGCTGGACCCATGCTGGTGCCGATCGCGAACGATCCCCGTGACTACGCCTGGGGGTCGACCACCCTTCTGGCCGAGCTCGAAGGACGCGAGCCCTCGGGCCGCCCCGAGGCGGAGGTGTGGTTCGGCGACCACCCGGGGTCGCCGGCGCGGGTCGTCGGGGGGCGGTCGTTGGACGAGTGGCTGGCCGAGGAGGGCCGTGCGGCCGGAGCCCCGGCCAGGCTTCCGTACCTGCTGAAGCTCCTCGCTGCGGCATCCGCCCTGTCGATCCAGGCGCATCCGACGATCGCGCAGGCACAGGAGGGGTTCGCGCGTGAAGACGAGGCGGGCATCCCGGTGGATGCCGCGCACCGCACCTATCGCGACCTCAACCACAAACCCGAGCTCATCGTCGCCGTCTCCGACGAGTTCGTCGCGATGGCGGGGCTTCGCGACGTCGCCGCCACCCGGCGGCTGCTGATGGCGCTGGGCGACGCCGCTGCTCCGCTGGAGGCGGCGCTCGCGGCAGCCGACCCGTCGACGGGTCTGCGCGCGGCTCTGACGTGGGCGCTCTCCGGGGCGACCTCCGATGATCTCGATGCCCTGCTCGGGGCGGTGCGGGCGGCGCGCTCGGAGGAGTTCGCCGCAGAACTGGACAACGCCCGGCAGCTGATCGCCGATCACCCCGGCGACCCGGGCATCGTGGTAGCGCTGCTGATGAATCTCGTCACCCTCCGTCGGGGAGAGGGGCTGTTCGTCGATGCGGGCGTGCTCCACGCCTATGTGCGGGGTCTCGGCGTCGAGATCATGGCCGCGAGTGACAACGTGCTGAGGGGCGGGTTGACGCCCAAGCACATCGACGTCGACGAACTGCTCTCGATCGTCGACACCGCACCCGGGCCTGCCCGCGTGGTGCGGCCGCGCCCCGACGGCGAGGGCATCGGCCGCTACGACGTGCCGGTCGCCGACTTCGCGCTGACCACGGCTGAGGTGCGGGGGAACGCCGTCGAGGTGCCGCTGTCGGGCACCGCGCTCGTCGTGGCCACCGAGGGCGACGTGACGGTCGCCGGCGGCAGCGGCGATGCGGTGCCTCTCCGGCCCGGTCGTGCGGTTCTCGTCGCCCCCGACGAGCGCGCCGTCGTGCTCCACGGCACCGGTCGCGTCTTCCTCGCCGAACCCGGCCGGTGAGACTTCTCTCATCTTCGCCGGAATCATCCGCGGCGTGATCGAACCGCGACACGCCGACGGCGCGTCGTGAAGATTCACCCGCCGGTTGAGGGTTTACGATCTGCGACTTGACCACGGCGAACTACACGGGTGTAATTACTCGTACACGCAGCAGGGCGTGGATGACAGGTGGGAGAACGAGATGGCGGCGCAATACCGTTCCGGCGTTCCCGACAATTGGTTCGTCGATCCGGTTCAGCTGGGGGTCCCGGGCGTTCGTCGCCCCGTCGTCGAAGACGAAGAGACCCAGCTCGGCTGGCAGACCGACGCGCTGTGCTCGCAGACCGATCCGGAGGCGTTCTTCCCCGAGAAGGGCGGCTCGACCCGTGATGCCAAGCGCATCTGCTCCTCGTGCGATGTTCGCACCGAATGCCTGGAGTACGCGCTGCAGAACGACGAGCGGTTCGGTATTTGGGGCGGATTGAGCGAGCGGGAGCGCCGCAAGCTCAAGCGGCGGGCCGGCTGACGACGACAACGAGGGGATGCTGCGGCGTCCCCTTCGTCGTCTTCGCGGCGCGTGCGCCCCGGCCCCGCCGGCTTCGCGCCTAGGCTGACCAGGTCATGCCCGCGAGAGTCCATGCCTTTCTCGTCGTGCGCCCCGACGGGCGGACGACGGTGGCCCCCCACCTGCGTCGCACGCTGGCGGCGCTGCGGCAGCAGTCCCGTCCCGTCGACGCGCTGACGATCGTGCTCTGCGGCGAAAGCGCCGGGCTGTCTGAGATCGCGGCCGCGTCCGGTGCCGAGTCGGTCATCACCGCCTCGGCCTCGACGGGGTTCGCCGCGGCGACGGCGCTGGCCTCCCACCGGCTCGACGGCGACGCGGTGTGGCTGCTCGCCCAGGACACCGCGCCCGAGCCCGACGCGCTCCGGCAGCTCGTCGGCGCCCTGGAGCTCGCGCCGTCGGTCGCGTTCGTCGCCCCGAAACTCGTGCGGTGGGATGACCGCAGCGAGATCGTCTCGCTGGGTGTCACACTGACCCGGCTCGGTCGCTCGGTCGGACTCGCCGACGGCGAGCTCGATCAGGGGCAGCACGACGCCCGGCAGGACGTGCTGGGCGCCGACGTGCGCGGTCTTCTCGTCCGCGCCGACGCGTGGCGAGCGCTCGAGGGCCTGGACCCCGCACTCAGCGGTGCCGACGAGGGGCTCGACCTCGGCATCCGCGCCCGCCTCGCCGGGTCTCGGGTCTCGCTCGTCCCATCGGCGCTCGTCGCCAGCGAGGGCGATGGCGTCGCCGGCCTTCCGGCGCCGACGACGGCCCGGCGGCGCCGCCGGCGGGCGTTCGCGACGCGCGCCGCAGAGCTACATCGCCGCCTCGTCTACGCCCACCCCGCCGCGGTCTTCGCCCTCTGGCTGACGATCCTGCCCATCGCGGTGTGGCGCACCGCGGCCCACCTCGTCACCAAACAGCCCGAACGCGTCCTCCCCGAATGGTGGGCCGCCGTGGTGACCCTCGTGCGCATCCCCCCTGTGGTGCGCGCGCGCCGTCGCATCCGTCGCACCCGCCAGGCGTCGTGGCCGCAGCTGGCCGCCCTCCGCATCTCGCAGAGCGAGCTGCGGGAGCGTCTCGACGACGAGGCCGACGCCGAAGCGGCCACCGACTCGGGCGTCTACGTTCGGCGCGACCTGCACTTCTTCACCGGCGGCGGGGCGTGGCTGGTGCTCGGTGCGCTGGTGGTGTCGGTCGCGGCCTTCACCGCTCTCCTCGCCTGGCCCGTGATGGGCGGCGGCGGTCTGCTGCCGCTGCGCACGACGCTGGCCGAGCTCTGGGCCGACGCGGCCTTCGGCAGGCGCCAGCTCGGCCTCGACGTCGTCGGCCCGGCCGACCCGTTCGCCACCCTCCTGGCGATCATCGGAAGCCTGTGGCCGGGTGACCCGTCACGGGCACTCGTGCTGCTGTGGGTCCTGGCCCTGCCGCTGGCGGCCGCAGGCGGCTGGTTCGCCGCCACGCGCGTCACCGAGCGCTCGGGCCTGCGCCTGCTGGGCGGCGCGCTGTGGGCGCTCGCCCCGGCGTTCCTGGCCGCCCTCACCGAGGGGCGACCTGCGGCGGTCATCCTCCATCTTCTTCTGCCGTGGCTGTTCTACACCGGCGCCGTGGCCCACCGCTCGTGGGCCGCAGCCGGGGTCGCCTCCCTGCTCCTTGCGGCGGTGATCGCCTGCGCGCCGTCGCTCGCCCCGGCGTTCGTCGCCCTGTGGGTGCTGGCGCTGCTGCTGAGCATCGTCGCGCGTTCGGGACGCGGGACCGCGCAGCTGGTCTGGACGCTCGTGCCGACCGTGGTCATGGCCGCACCGCTGGTGTGGTGGCAGGGGATGGCGGGGCAGTGGTGGGCGCTCGTGGCCGATCCGGGTCTGCCGTGGTCGGGTTCGCAGGTCGGTGCCGACGTCGTCGGCCGGAGCCTGCTGATCGCCGGTCTTCCTTCCCCCGACGCCGGGGGATGGGCGACGATGCTCGACGGGATCTGGGTGTGGTGGGTGCCGCTCCTGGTCGCTCCGCTCGCGGTCCTCGCGCTCCTGGCCCCCCTCACGCCGCGGTGGGCGACCGGGATCAGCCTGCTCGTCATCACCGCGCTCGGCATCGTCACCGCTTTCGTCGCGGTGGGCATCTCGGTCTCCATGAGGGAAGGGGCGAGCGTGCCGCTGTGGCCGGGCCCCGGCCTGAGTCTCGCATGGATCGGCCTGGTGGGCGGTTCTCTCGTCGCTCTGGACGCCGGTTTCGCCCCGCGGATGCGCGGTGCACGGGTCGCCGCAGCCTTCACCGCGGGTCTTGCCGTCGCCGTCCTCGCCGTGCCGCAGCTCACCGCGCTCGCCCGGGGCGCGTCGGAACTCACCAACGGACCCGACAGCACCCTCCCCGCCTTCATCGCCGCCGAGGGTGGCGACGACCCCGACGTCGGGACTCTCGTGCTCACCCCGCAGAACGGCGGCGGAGTGGCCGCGGCGGTGATCTGGGGTGAGAGCGAGACGCTCAGCGGGCAGAGCACCCTGGAGGCCACGCGCGCCACCCCCACGGCCGCCGATTCGACCGTCGCGACCCTGGCAGTGGACCTCATCTCCACGACCGGGGAGGGCTCGGTCGCCGAGCTCGCCGATCGCGGGATCGGCTTCGTCGTGCTCGCGCCGGCCGCGATCCCCGAGTCCGACGCCGCTCGCGCGTTCCGGCTGGACGCCGTTCTCGCCCTCGACCAGCGGGACGGGCTGGACAATGCCGGCGCCACCCCGAAGGGCGAGCTGTGGCGCGTGACCGGCGAGGTCGCCGAGCGACCGGATCTGCCGGCGTCCGCCGCCGACCTCTCACGCCTGATCCTCTGGGCGAACCTCGCCGTGCTCGCGATCGCGCTCCTGCTCGCCGTGCCCACGCGGGCGTCGCGCCGCGCGGCGCGGCGGACACCCCGCATCGTCGGCTTCGGCACGAGCGGGCCAGGCGCTTTGGAGGAGCGATGAGCGATCGCCGCAGATTCCGTTGGGCCGCCACGAGTGCCCGGATGCTGGCGGGCACCCTTGCCGCGGCCGGATTCGTCGTGGGCATCGTGACTCTGTCGGCCGTGCCCTGGCCGACGGTCGAACGCGCACCGCTCGCCCTCTCGGTCACCCCCCAGCCCGACACCGTCACGCTCGCGTGCCCCGGCGGCCTGATCGCCCTGGGCCGCACCGCCGAGGACGCGCTCGGGCTGAGCCAGGCGGCCGTCGCCGCCGTGACAAGCGGAGGGACGAGCGGAGGACGACCCGATGACGCCGCCGCGAAGCCTCGCATCCTCGAGACCGAGGTGCCCGAGGCCGTCGGGCCCGAGGCGTACACGGCCGAGCCGGCCGGTCGAGAAGCCGCGGCGCTCGCCGCCGCCGGCGCGGCGACCGTGTCGGACCCCGATCTCTCCGGGTTCGCTGCGTCGGCGTGTCGTCCGCCGCTCACGGAGTCGTGGCTGGTCGGCGGGTCGGGAACGACCGGGGCCGCCGACCTTGTGATCCTCACCAACCCCGGCTCGGTCCCCGCGACCGTCCAGCTCACCCTGTTCGGTGCGTCGGGGGAGCAGCAGCCCGCCGGTGGCGCCGACATCGTGGTGCGCGCGGGGGCTCAGCGCATCGTCCCGCTGGCGGGTCTGCTCCTCGGCGAGCAGAGCCCGGTCATCCGGGTCACCGCCACCGGGGCCCCGATTCAAGCGTCACTGCAGACCAGCGTCACCCGCACCCTGCAGGCGGCGGGCATCGACCAGATCGGCCCGATCGTCGCGCCCTCGACCGAGCAGGTGATCGCCGGGGTGGCGGTGCCCGCCGCGACGCAGGGCGAAGGTGCCGGGGAGGGAGCCGAGACGATCGTGCGCGTCATGGCGCCCGCCGCCGGCGCCGCTGGTCCGGTCTCGGCGACGGTCACCGCCACAGACGCCGCGACCGGGGCGAGCATCGGATCGCCTGTCGTCGTGCCGCTCGAACCGGGTGTGCCGCTCGAAGCGGAGGTGGCCGGTCTCACCGAGGGTGAGTACGTGATTCGCGTCGAGGCCGACGCGCCGGTGGTGGCCGCCGCGTGGCACACCAGCGGGTTCGTGCAGGGAAGCGACTTCGCCTGGTTCACCCCGGCCCCGGCCCTCGGCCAGACGGCCCTCGTCGCCGCTCCCGCGGGCCCTGCGCCGGTGCTCACGCTCGCCAACAGCGGCGAGGAGCCGGCGACCGTCACCGTCTCGACGCTCGAGGGGGCCGTGATCCAGACCGTCGAGGTGCCCGCGGACGGGTCGGCGGTCGTGCCGGCCGAACCCCGCACCGTCTCGGTCATCGAGACATCGGGCGGCGTCATCCACGCCGGGATGTCGCTGTCCGGTGACAACGCTCTCGCCGGCTACCCGGTGTGGCCATCGGATGCGGCGGCGCCGCCGACCGTCGTCTACCCCTGAGCCGACATCCGGGCGCAGCTCAGAGGAAGCGGAAGCGCTCCGGACCGAGGTCCCACGGATCGCGGTCGAGGTACTCGGCAGCGGCGCGGAACACGCAGCTCTCGATCATCATGCGGCGGTGCAGATCGTCGTTGCGGTGCAGATGGCCGAGGCGTTCGATGGGGATCCGGTAGAGGATGATGCGCTTGCGCTCGCGGGAGACGACCCAGCGGGGGATGCCGTCGGCGTCGGTCGCGGGAGGCATGTCGGCCATCTCGAAGCTCACCTCGCGCAGCTCGGGCCACGCGGAGCGGAGGAATTCGGCCACGGAGCCCACCGCCAGGTCGAACCTCTCCACCCGGGTGTCCAGCGGCGGGAGCGGCGGGCGCACGACAGGGCTGCGACCTTCGCGACCATGTCGTCCGTGACGGTCGGGGCGGGAGTACGCCTGCGCGCTTCGTGCTCGACGCCAGGCCATGCGTTCATCCTACGGCGCGGCATCCGGTCGCTGTCCGAGGTCGTGACTAGCGTGAAGGACGATGCGCGACAGACTCTGCTCCAAGGTCGGCTGCGCCCGTGAGGCGACGTCGACACTGACCTTCGATTACGGCGACCAGATGGCGGCCCTGGGGCCGCTCGGGCGGACCGGCGATCCCCATGCGCACGACCTCTGCGCGATCCACACCGAGCGGATGTCGGTCCCGAAGGGCTGGGTCGTCGTCCGGCACGAGACGCTGCGCGTCTGACGCCCCCCCCGCGCGCAGCCTTGAGCTGCCGGCCGGCCGGGAGAAGCGACGGCGTGGGAGAATGGGCCAATGGCCACTCCCTCTGTCGCCGTCGCGCCCGCGGCATCCGATTCCTCCGCCACCACCGTCGACGAAGCCCGCTCGATCGACTACTCCGTCGCCGACCTGTCGCTCGCACCGGCCGGACGCCACCAGATCCGCCTCGCTGAGAACGAGATGCCCGGACTCATGGCGCTTCGAGAGGAATTCGGGCCGTCGCAGCCGCTGCGCGGGGCCCGCATCGCCGGATCGCTGCACATGACCGTGCAGACCGCGGTGCTGATCGAGACCCTCGTGGCTCTCGGCGCCCAGGTGCGCTGGGCCAGCTGCAACATCTTCTCCACCCAGGATGAGGCCGCCGCCGCGGTCGTCGTCGGCCCGACCGGCACGGTCGAGCACCCCGCCGGGGTGCCGGTGTTCGCGTGGAAGGGCGAGACGCTCGAGGAGTACTGGGCGTGCACCGACCGCATCTTCGACTGGTCGGCCGAGGGCGCAACGGGGCCGAACCTCATCCTCGACGACGGCGGCGACGCCACGCTCCTGGTGCACAAGGGCGTCGAGTTCGAGAAGGCCGGCGCCGTGCCCGATGCCGACGAGGGGGCTTCGGCGGAGTACCGGATCGTGCTCGAGACGCTTCGCCGGAGCCTCGCCCGCGATCCGCAGCGCTTCACCCGCATGGCCTCCGACCTCATCGGCGTCACTGAGGAGACGACCACGGGCGTGCACCGCCTCTACGAGCTCGCCGCCGCCGGGACGCTGCTCTTCCCCGCCATCAACGTCAACGACTCGGTGACGAAGTCGAAGTTCGACAACGTCTACGGCATCCGCCACTCGCTGCCCGACGGGCTGAACCGCGCCACCGACGTGCTCATCGGCGGCAAGGTCGCCTTCGTCGCAGGGTACGGGGATGTCGGCAAGGGCGCCGCCGAGGCGCTGCGCGGCCAGGGAGCCCGCGTGATCGTCGGCGAGATCGACCCGATCTGCGCGCTGCAGGCCGCGATGGACGGCTTCCAGGTGGCGCGACTGGAGTCGGTGCTCGGCCAGGTCGACATCGTGGTGACGGGAACCGGGAACACCGGCGTGGTCACCGTCGAGCACCTCCTCGGGCTCAAGCACCTCGCGATCGTGGCGAACGTCGGCCACTTCGACGACGAGATCGACATGGCGGGCCTGGAGTCGCTCGCCGGTGCGGAGCGTGTCGAGATCAAGCCGCAGGTTCACGAGTGGCGCCTGCCGAACGGTCGGAGCGTGCTCGTTCTCAGCGAGGGGCGCCTGATGAACCTGGGGAACGCCACGGGGCATCCGTCCTTCGTCATGAGCGCGTCGTTCACCAACCAGGTGCTCGCCCAGCTGGAGCTCTACACGCGCCGCGAGGAGTACCCGACGGGTGTCTACGTGCTCCCCAAGGCGCTGGATGAGAAGGTCGCGCGTCTGCACCTCGCTGCGCTGGGCGTCGAGCTCACCGAGCTCTCACCCGCGCAGGCGGCTTACATCGGTGTGCCGGTGGAGGGTCCGTACAAGCTGGATCACTACCGGTACTGAGCCGACAGGGCGGATGACCCGGAGTCAGCGCTCCGGGAAACCGCGCGGTGCTGCGGTCTCACCCGAGGTGAGGGCGGCCACGCGCCGCGCCTCCAGGGTGAGCGCGCGATATTCGCGGTCGCGGCGGATGCTCGCCACCGCCCGCAGGAGGGTCTCGGGGTCGGAGGGGGGCAGCGGCGAGACGTGCGCCGCCACCTCGTTCGCGAGCGACATCGCCACCCGGGCGCGAGCGGCCGGCTCGAGGTTCACCGCATTGCGGACGAACTGCGCGATGCGCCGGGCGAGCGGGTCGGGCAGCCGCGCGACATCCGCGATCGTCGCCCAGCCTTCGAGCGCCGGCGGCATGCCGGGCGCCGGGGCGGGGAGGCGCGGGGTGCGGGTGCGCTCGGCGTAGGTGCCGGCCAGCAGGTCACCCAGCCGCTGCGAGCGCGGAGTGAAGGCGCCCACGATGGCGGCGAGGGCCCCCACCGTGAACCAGATCTCGAGGACGCCGACCAGGGCGCGGATGAACGCCTGCCGGAAGCCGGAGGCGCCGCCGTCGCTGCGGACGATGCGCCCGCCGACGGCGAGCTTGCCGACGCTGCGGCCGCGGGTGGCGGTCTCCACCACGGTGGGGAGAACGACGAGCACGATCACGATGACCGCGATGGTGAGGATCGGGGTCACGACCGGGTCGAGGGCGCCGGAGGCGGTCAGCCACCCGGCGGCGATCGCGAACAGGATGAGGATCGCGGCCCCGATGAGAACGTCGATGAGAGTGCCGAGGGCGCGCAGGAAGAAGCCGATCGGCTGCACGTCGAGGGCGACGGCCTCGCCGGTGAGGATCTCGTCCTGGTCGATCTCCACGATCTGCGGACGGGCTGGCCCGGCGTTTCGCGGGTCCGTGCCGGCGCGCGGGGAAGAGGTGGTCGCCGAGCCGTCGGAGGGCATGACTACAGTGAAACACATGGACCTCGACGCCCTCACCGCTGCGCGGCGGGAGGAGTGGGCGCGACTGGACGAGCTCAGCAGGCGCCGCCGCCTGACCGGAGCCGAGGTCGACGAGCTCGTTGACCGGTATCGCGCGGCGTCGGCGGATCTCGCCGAGATCAAGACCACGGCGGGGCGGACACCCGAGGGCGACCACGTCTCGACGATCCTCGCCCGCGCGCGGCTGCGGCTGACCGGTGGGCGGGAGAACCCGCTGCGACAGATCCCCCGATTCTTCCTGCTGCAACTGCCCGCGGCCCTGTACCGGCTGCGGTGGACGACGCTGGTGATCGCGCTGTCCTTCATCGCCGTCGGCGCGGTCGTGGCGTTCTGGATCTCCTCCGATCCGGCGCTCGTCGCGACCCTCGGGCCGCAGGCCCAGTTGGAGTACTACGCCGAGGAGCAGTTCACCTCGTACTACAGCGAGAACCCCGCAGCCGCGTTCGCCGGCACGGTGTGGACCAACAACGCGTGGATCGCCGCCCAGTGCGTCATGTTCGGCATCACCGGGATCTGGCCCGTGATGGTGCTCGTTCAGAACGCCGTCGCCGTCGGAACGGCCGCGGCGATCATGCTCGCGTTCGACCGCGGCGACGTCTTCATCCTGTTCATCCTTCCCCACGGTCTGCTCGAGCTGACGTGCATCTTCGTCGCCGGGGCAGCGGGACTCCACATCTTCTGGGCGTGGGTGGCGCCGGGTCGCAGGCCGCGGGCCGAGGCTCTCGCCGCCGCGGGGCGCTCGCTGGCAACGGTGGCGATCGGCCTCGTGCTCGCCCTGGCGGTCGCCGGTGTCATCGAGGGCTTCGTCACGGCGCAGCCGTGGCCGTGGCCGGTCAAGATCGGCATCGGCGCGCTGGCGCTCGGCGCGTTCCTCGCCTACATGCTCATCGTCGGCCGCCGCGCCGACCGACTCGGCGAGACCGGCGACATGACCGAGTTCGAAACCGGCACACCCACCCTCGTCGCCGGCTGAGGGCGCCGCGCGGGCGCGAAGGTCGCGCAGTTGGCGGGACGGAACTCGCGGCTGCTCTCGACACCTTCGCGCAACGCGCCCGACACCGCGTGTTCTTTTGATCGACTAAAAAGAACGGACTAGGGTGGTGGCGTGACTTCGCCCGCCGCACCGACCTCCGCCGCCGCGCTCCGCGCGGCGGGCCTGCGGGTCACCGACTCGCGGCGCGCGGTGCTCGATGCGCTCACCGATGCGCCGCACTCCAGCGCCGACGAGCTGTATCGGCGCGTCGCGCGGATCAACCCGCAGACGAATCTGCAGTCGGTGTACAACGCCCTGGCCGACTTCGTCGCTGCAGGGGTCGCGCGGCGCATCGAGCCGGCCGGTCACCCGGGGTTGTACGAGCGCCGCGTCGCCGACAACCACCATCACCTCGTCTGCACGTCCTGCGGCGCGGTGGCCGACGTCGACTGCGTCGTCGGCGAGGCACCCTGTCTGCATCCGTCGTCGGCGCACGGTTTCGCCGTGCGCACCGCCGAGGTGACGTTCTGGGGCCTGTGCGCGGACTGCCGGCCCCTCGGCGCCACATCGGACACCGGCGTCCCGGCGCCCGTCCCCCCGACGACGCGGCGGTGACGCGACGGGCTTCGGCCCGGCATCCGCGCCCTGTCCCTCGCGCCGCCACGTCCATCATCCCCACCCCTGAGGAAGGAAACACATGACGCATCACGACGACGTCACCACCGCCACCGACAGCACCGACACCGCCACGGGCATCGGCGGCGAGACCGAGGTCGACCAGGCCGTCACGGTCACCGACGAGCCCGATCAGCAGGCAGGCTCGTGCCCGGTGGTGCACACCGCGATGCCGCACCCCACCGCCGGCTCGGCGAACCGGGTGTGGTGGCCGAACCAGCTGAACGTGCGCATCCTGGCGAAGAACCCGGCCGAGCGCGACCCGCTGGGTGCCGACTTCGACTACCGCGCCGCGTTCGAAGCCCTCGACCTGGCCGCCGTCAAGCGTGACATCGCCGAACTGCTCACCACCTCGCAGGACTGGTGGCCCGCCGACTTCGGCCACTACGGCCCGCTGATGATCCGCATGGCGTGGCACAGCGCCGGCACCTACCGGGTTACCGACGGGCGCGGGGGCGGCGGCGCCGGACAGCAGCGCTTCGCGCCCCTGAACAGCTGGCCCGACAACGTCAACCTCGACAAGGCACGCCGCCTTCTCTGGCCCGTGAAGAAGAAGTACGGCCAGAGCATCTCGTGGGCCGACCTCATGATCCTCGCCGGCAACGTCGCGCTCGAGGACATGGGCTTCCCGACCTTCGGATTCGCCGGCGGCCGCGCCGACGTGTGGGAGCCCGACGACGATGTGTACTGGGGCGCCGAGACCGAGTGGATGGGCAGCGACAAGCGTTTCTCGGGAGAAGGGCGAGAGCTCGACAAGCCGCTGGGTGCCACCCACATGGGGCTCATCTACGTCAACCCCGAGGGGCCTGAGGGAAACCCCGACCCGGTCGCCGCTGCGCACGACATCCGTCAGACCTTCGCCCGCATGGCGATGAACGACGAGGAGACCGTCGCTCTCATCGCCGGGGGCCACACCTTCGGCAAGACCCACGGTGCCGCGCCGGACTCGGCGCTCGCCGACAACCCCGAAGCCTCTCCGCTGGAGGAGCAGGGGCTCGGGTGGCGCAGCTCCCACGCCAGCGGCAAGGGCGATGACACCATCACCTCGGGCCTGGAGGTCACCTGGACCTACCACCCCACCCGCTGGGACAACGAGTTCTTCCACATCCTCTTCGCCTACGAGTGGGAGCTGATGAAGAGCCCGGCGGGCGCCCACCAGTGGCGTCCGAAGAACGGTGCCGGCGCCGACATGGTGCCGCTGGCCCACGACGGCTCGAAGCGGCGCGAACCGCGCATGCTCACCACCGACCTCGCGCTGCGCATGGATCCGGAATACGAGAAGATCTCGCGCCGGTTCCTGGAGAGCCCCGAAGCCTTCGCCGACGCCTTCGCCCGCGCCTGGTTCAAGCTCACCCACCGCGACATGGGTCCGCGTGACCGGTACCTGGGTGCCGAGGTGCCCGAAGAGGTGCTGCTGTGGCAGGACCCCGTGCCGGCGGTCGACCACGAGCTCATCGACGCTGCCGACGCGGCGGCTCTGAAGACCGAGATCCTCGCCTCGGGTCTGACCGCCTCGCAGCTCGTCGGCACGACCTGGGCCGCGGCGTCGACCTTCCGCGGCAGCGACAAGCGCGGCGGCGTCAACGGCGCACGCATCCGCCTGGCCCCGCAGAAGGACTGGGCGGTGAACAACCCCGCGCAGTTGGCGGAGGTGCTGCCCATCCTCGAGGGCATCCAGCAGCGCTTCAACGAGGCGCAGACCGACGGCACGCGCGTCTCGCTCGCCGACCTGCTCGTCCTCGCCGGCAACGCGGGTGTCGAGAAGGCTGCGGCCGAGGCCGGTGTCACCGTCGAGGTGCCCTTCCGGCCCGGGCGCACCGATGCCACCCAGGAGATGACCGACGCCGACTCGTTCGCGTGGCTCGAGCCCGTCGCCGACGGCTTCCGCAACTACTACGGGCCCGACGCGACGCTCCCGGCCGAGTACCACCTGCTCGACCGCGCCAACCTCCTCACTCTCACCGCACCCGAGATGACGGTGCTCGTCGGGGGCCTGCGGGTGCTCGGCGCGAACTGGGACGGCTCGGACCACGGCGTCTTCACCGATCGGCCCGGCGCGCTCACGAACGATTTCTTCGTGAACCTGCTCGACCTCGGGGTGACCTGGAAGCCGCTCGACCCCGGCTCGCACGCCTTCCAGGGACGCCGTGACGGCAGCGGCGAGTCGGTCGGCATCGGCACCCGCGTCGACCTGGTGTTCGGCTCGAACTCCGAGCTGCGCGCGCTCGCCGAGGTGTACGCGAGCGACGACGCGACCGAGAAGTTCGTGCGCGACTTCGTCGCCGCCTGGACCAAGGTCACCGAGCTCGACCGCTTCGACCTCGTCTAACGGTCGCCGCCGAGCATTCCTCGCAGGGATCGGGCCCGTTCTCCTCACGGAGGGCGGGCCCGTCCTCGTCGAAGGGAGGGCGTGAAGAGCGGATGACGCGGCCCGGCGTCAGCGCGTCCGGGCCTCCTTCTGCGCCGGCGGCGCAGGCGTCTTCTCGAACAGCGCCCGGTGCAGGAATCCCGCGAGGAGACCCCCGACGATCGGGAACACGATGAAGACCCACAGCTGCAGGAATGGCTCGGCTCCGCCGTAGACGGCGGTCGCGATCGAACGCGCGGGGTTGACGGAGGTGTTGTCGATCGGGATGGTCGCGAGGTGGATGAGGGTGAGGGTCAGGCCGATGGCGAGCCCGGCGAAGCCCGCGGTGCCGCGCTGCGGGTGGGTGACCCCGAGGATCACGATGACGAAGATCGCGGTGAAGAGCACCTCGGTGATGATCGCGGCGCCGAGGCCGAAACCGCCGGGGGAGAGCTCTCCGAAGCCGTTGCTGGCGAAACCGCCGTCCTGGGCCTGCGCGAGCCAGTCGCCGGGGCCGAAGAGGCCGATGAGCACGATCAGCGTCGTGCCGACGAGTCCGCCGACGATCTGTGCGATGAGGTAGGCGGGCACGTCGCGCCAGGCGAAGCGGCCGGCGGCGGCGAGTCCGAGCGTGACGGCGGGGTTGAAGTGACCCCCCGAGATCGGGCCGAAGGCGTAGATGCCGGCGATGAGGGTCAGACCGAACGCCAGGGACACGCCGACGAATCCGATGCCGAGCGAGGTGCCGTTCTCACTCGCGCCGACGTCGGCGGCGAAGAGGGCTGCCGAGATCGCGCCGAAGACGAGGAGGAAGGTTCCGAGCGCTTCGGCCACCAGCTTCGTGCTCGTCGAGGGCACGGCATCGCGCGCAGCGGGGTCGTGTCCGGCCGTGGGTGGTGCGTCCGACATGTCGGATTCCTTTCGTCGCGCCGAGCGTAGCGTCGCACGGGGGCGGCCTGTGTCCGCACACGCGGCTCACGCGCGGGCTCGCCTTCCCGCCCGAGGTCTGCCGCACACGCGGCCGGTCACAGCCGTCCGGCCGCCTTCAGGGCGAGGTAGCGGTCGGCGACGGCGGGCGGAAGATCGTCGGGCGAGGCGGCGATCGGCTCCGCGCCGGCACGACGGACCGCGGCGGCGACCCGTTCGGCGTCCCGCGCCGCCCGCGCGTAGGCGGCCTGCCGGTAGAGCTCGTCGGCGTCGGGTCGCGGGTCGGCGGGCACGGGATCGTCGGTGACCGAGGCCACGACGACGCGGGTGCGGGCGGTGAGCGCCGGGAGCGACCCGAGGAACCCGCGAGCGGCCTCGGGGGCGTCCTGGGCGGTCAGTAGTACCACGAGCGAGGGGCGGGAGGTGAGGCGTCGCACCTGTGCGATCGCCGCGTCCCAGTCGGTGTCGATCAGCTGCGGGTCCACCGGAGCCATCGCGTCGACGAGGGCGGGGAGGAGCCCGGGGCCGTCGACCCCGGTCACCCGGGCACGCACGAGGCGATCGAACATCACCAGGTGCACGTGGTCGCCCGCCCGCGATGCGAGGGCCGACAGCAGAAGTGCCGCTTCCATCGCCGCATCCATCCGCACCCCGTCGCCGACCCGCGCGGCCGCGGTGCGGCCGGTGTCGATGATGACGACCACGTGCCGGTCGCGCTCGGGCCGCCAGGTGCGGAGCATGGTCGTTCCGGCGCGGGCGGTCGCCCGCCAGTCGATGGAGCGCACGTCGTCGCCGCGGACGTACTCGCGCAGGCTGTCGAACTCGGTGCCCTGCCCCCGCACCTGGACGCTCGTGTTCCCGTCGAGTTCGCGCAGTCGTGCCAGGCGCGAGGGGAGGTGGCGCCGGGAGGTGAAGGGCGGAAGGACCCGCAGCGACCCCGGGGCGTCGAGGCGCCGCTGCCGGCCGGCGAGCCCCAGCGGACCGGCGCTGCGCACCACGAGGAAGTCGGTGCGCAGCTCACCACGCCGGCGGGGGAGCAGCGGCACCCGCACCCGGCGGGACTCGCCAGGCGGGATGTCGACCGCGGCGCGCTCGGGCGGCGCCCCGGCCGTGGGCTGCCAGGCATCGCGAACCCGCCCCCGCAGCGGCCGCGCGCCGGTGTTGCGGAGCGTCACGCCGGTCTCGACCTGCTGACCGAGAAGGCTTCGCCGAGGAGTGTCGCGGACGACGTCGAGCTGGCGCGGATCGGGCGCCGCCGCTGCATCCGCCAGCGCCAGAGCGATCGAGAGCACGGCCCAGCCCAGCATCGCCAGCCACGCGTCGACACCGGCGATCGAGAGCAGCACGACCGGCACCACGCCGAGACCGACGAAGAGGGGGAGGCGCCCGGTGACGTACACGCTCAGACCGGCACGCGCGTCTGCTGCACCACCGCGGTGAGCACAGCGTCGACCGACACGCCTTCGAGCTCGGCGTCGGGCCGCAGCCGGATCCGGTGCCGCCAGGTGGGCACGAGCAGTGTCTGAACGTGGTCGGGGGTGATCGCGGGGTAGCCGCCGAGCCAGGCCCAGGCCTTCGCCGCCGCGAGGAGCGCGGTGGTCGCCCGGGGGCTCACCCCCAGCTGTACCGATGGGCTCTGGCGGGTCGCCTGGGCGAGGTCGACGACGTACCCGAGTACATCGTCGGTGACCGTCACCCGCGCGGCGGCGTGCTGAGCTGCGACGATCTCTCCGGGGTCGATGACCCGCCGGAGGCCCGCGGCGCCGAGGTCGCGCGGGTCGAACCCCTCCGCATGGCGGCGGAGCACCGCAAGCTCCGCCTCGCGCGGCGGGAGGTCGACGATGAGCTTCAGCAGGAAGCGGTCGAGCTGGGCCTCGGGAAGGGTGTAGGTGCCCTCCTGCTCGATCGGGTTCTGCGTCGCAGCGACGAGGAACGGCGAAGGGAGCGCGCGGGTCACGCCGTCGGAGGAGACCTGGCGTTCCTCCATCGCCTCCAGCAGCGCCGCCTGGGTCTTGGGCGGGGTGCGGTTGATCTCGTCGGCGAGCACGATGTTGCTGAACACCGGGCCGGGGCGGAACTCGAACTCTCCGGTGCGCGCGTCGTAGACGAGCGACCCCGACACGTCGCCGGGCATCAGGTCGGGGGTGAACTGGATGCGCTTGGTGTCCAGGCCCAGGGCGGTGCTGAACGCGCGCACCAGGAGGGTCTTGGCGACCCCGGGCACGCCCTCGAGCAGCACGTGACCGCGGGCGAGGAGGGCGATGAGGAGGCCGGTGACCGTGCCGTCCTGGCCGATCACCGCCTTCCCGACCTCGGTGCGCACCCGGTGCATCGCGTCGCGGAGCGCCGGGTCGTCGAGCGTGGGTGCGGGCGCGCCGGCGGCAGTGCCGCCGGGGGCGGAGGCGGGCGGCTGATCGGTCATGGGCGGTTCCTTTCGGGACGGACGGCGTCGCGGAGGGCGGCTTCGAGTTCGCGCAGGCGCGAGGCGATGACGGTGAGCTGGGCGTCGTCGGTCGGCACATCGTCGAGGAGGATGCCGCGGACGACCCGCCGATCGGCGGAAAGCCGGTCGGCCGTGGCATCGGAGATCTCATCGGCCGCGGCGTTCGGGGCGAGGCCGACGAGCCGGGCCATTCGGCGCAGGGCCGCGATGCGGAGATCATCGGCGGCGTGCGCGGCATCGCGGGTCTGGGCGTACAGGCGCGCGCGGCCCTCGGCGGTCTCCGCGGCGCGGACCGTGACCGGGAGGCGCTCGCGCACGAGCGGACCGAACCGGCGGCCGCGCCAGATCGCGGCGGCCGCGGCGGCGAGGAGCAGGAGGGCGATGGCGGGACTCACCCAGGGCGGAGTCGACTCGCCGAGCGAGGGGTCGGTGTTCTCCAGGTCGGTGTCGCCGAGCATCGGGTCGTACCAGACCACGAGCGGATGCCGCGCGAGCAGGTTCACGCCGAGAGCGGCGTTTCCGTCCTCGGCCAGCACCTCGTTGACGAGGATCGCGCGGCCGTCGATCGCTGCGACGCGGCGCCCCTCGGTGTCGGAGACGACGAGGCCTGCCGCACCGTCGTCGGTGAGGTAGCAGCCCCGGGCGTCGTCGCCGGCGTCGAACACCGCGCCGGGGGCGACCGGGCCCGACCGCTCGGCGTCGGCGAGGTCGCACTGCGGGTCGAGCAGTGCGTCGGCGCGGCCGCCGACGGTCGTGCCCGGGAGGAAGAGACGGAGCGTGCGAGAGCGCGGATCGATGAGGACGACGTCGTCGGCGGGGGCGGCGAGAGCGGCGAGCCCGTCGTCGGAGAGGGCGGGGGTGTCGGGAAGCACCAGCGTGGACCCCGCGTCGCCTCCGTCGAGCGCGCGCGTGACGGCGTCCCGCGTGCGCGCGACCTCGACCTCGACGCCCTGATCGCGCAGCACCTCGACCAGCGCCCGCGTTCCGGTCGGGCCGGCCGACTCGGGGTCGAAGGCGTCGCGCTGGGCCCACTCGCCGAGACCCGACAGCAGGGCGCCGAGGCTGCCGACGGCGAGGAGGGCGACCGCGAGTGCGATCCAGCCCCCGATCCGCCGTCGCCGCGAGGGGGGTGACGGCGCGACGGAGGGGCCGGAATCGGTGCCGGGAGAGGCCGCGGTCATCCGATCGCACCCCTCCGGGCGAGCGCTGCCGGCCTCGCCGCGGCGAGCTGCTCGTCCAGGCGGCTCAGCCGGTCGTAGTCGTCGCGGGAACCCGGTCGACGCAGGTAGCGGACGTCGTCGAATGCGGAGGCGCCCGCCTCGAGATCCGCTGCGGCACTGGGGAAGACGCGCCCGGCGGACCGGGCGAACGCGTGCACCGTGGCGCCGGGCGGCGTGCTGACGACGCCGCGTTCGGCGAGGCCGCGCGCGAGCGCGCGGAATCGGAGGATGAGGGCCTCGTCCCACTTCCCGGCGTCGGCCGCGGATGCCGCGGCGCGGCGAAGATCGTCGGCGCCGCGTTCGTCGGAGTCGCCGAAGAGGGCGGCGACCGGCGCGGCGGCACGACGTCGTGCGCGGGGAAGACCCCACACCAGGAGGGCGACGATGATCAGGGCGGCCACGCCGATGGCCGCGATGAGGGCGAAGGTCGATCCCAGACCGCCGGAGACGTCGGTGGAGAAGAGTCCGCCGAGGAACTCCCCGATGGCGCGGGCGATGCGGTCGAAGGCCGTCGGCTCTGCTTCCGCGTAGATCGGATCCGACAGCTCCCGCTCCGCCCATTCCCGCGCCTCGTCGCCGTCCGGGGTGACGGGTGTCGCGCCGAGCATCCGTGCGACGCCGGAGATCACGGTGCGTCGCGGTCGGCGGTGTCGCCGCCGGGAGCGCCGCCGGGTGCCGTCCAGCTCGTCGGCGTCGCGCCTGCGGGCGGCGAGGGGGCTTCGACCTGCCCAGCCGGCGGCGGGGCGTACCCGGGCGGCGGGCCGTAGCCCTGGGGCGCGGGTGGGCCCGGAGGCGCAGGCGGCGGTCCGTAGCCCTGCGGCGCGGGATATCCCGGCGGTGGTCCGTAGCCCTGCGGAGCCGGGTACGCGGGGGAGGCCGGTACGGACGGTCGCGGCGCGATCGAACGGCCCACGTGCAGGCGGTAGGGGTCGGCGAGGTCGGTCCGCCCGGCGTCGCGCTGCTCGACGTAGCTCTGCAGATCGAGGTCGAGGCCCTCTCGACGCATGCGGCAGTCGATGTAGACCAGCGCCGATGCGGTGGACTGCACCACGACGGCCACGGCCTGGATGAGCAGGGTCACGACCTGGGTCAGGACCAGCCCGAAGATGAGGGCGACGATGGCGCCCGGCTCGGGGTCGCCGGTGGGGGAGATGATCGTCGTGACGCCGCTCGTGAGGAGGCTGAACGGCACGCTCACCAGCTGCGCGAGCACCGAGAAGGTCAGCGAGACGAGCACCAGCACACCGAGGCCCACCCAGAACCGGCCCCGGATGAGAACCCACGACCGCACGATGGCGCCGCGGATGGTGGCGTGCTCGAGGATGATCGCCGCGGGCGCGAGCATCAGCTTCGTCGACAGCCAGAGCACCAGCGGGATCGCGGCGAGCACTGCCAGCACGCTCAGGACGATGGCGACGGGGAGCGCCGCGAAGCCGATGGCGACGAGAAGGAGCACCACCAGGGTCACCGCGACGATGCCGGCCGCCGCGAGCAGGAACGCGTAGCCGATCAGTCGCCAGACCACGGGCTTCAGCTGGGCCCAGATCGCGCCCAGGGTCGGCTTCTCGGCGACGGCACCCCGAGCGACCTCGGTCACCACGACACCCTGGACGATGACGCCGACGGCGCCGGCGAGCAGGCCCAGCACGATGCCGGCGACGACCACGAGGGCGATCGATCCGGCGAGCACCGTGTCGAACTCCTCAGACCCCGGCCGCAGGGTGTCCAGGCGTGAGAACGCGCCGATGGCGATGGCGCCGATGGCGACGATCACCACGATGTAGGTGACGGCCTGGATGCCGAGGGCGAACCCGAGCAGCACCTTCGGGTTGTGCCTCAGTGCCGTGAACGACCTGCCGAGGATCGTGCCGAAGGTCAGCGGGTGCAGTGGGATGATGCCGGGCCGGGATGCCGGCGTCCACGCCGGGTACGACGTCACGGGGCGGTCCTCCTCGCGTGTGCGGCCATGCGGTCGCGGTCGCGCCGCACCGATTCCATCGTGTCATACCGTCGCGCAGCGGCCTCCGGACTCCCTGCTGATGCTCGGTGCGCCCCCAGGCGCCGTCGACTAGTGTTGCTCAGAGCGTTCGACACCCGTGGCGTCTCACCGAGCCCGACCGGACCCGAAGGACGAAAGACCCGATGACATCACGGATCCTGGTTGTCGACGACGACACCGCTCTGGCAGAGATGATCGGGATCGTGCTGCGCACCGAGGGCTTCGAGACCGCGTTCTGCGCAGACGGTGCTCGCGCGGTCGACGCGTGGCGCGAGGAGCGGCCCGACCTCGTCCTGCTGGATCTGATGCTCCCCGGCATGGACGGCATCGAGGTGTGCACCCGCATCCGGGCGGAGTCCGGCATCCCGATCATCATGCTCACCGCCCGCACCGACACCGCCGACGTCGTGCGGGGGCTCGAATCCGGTGCCGACGACTACATCGTCAAGCCCTTCAATCCCAAAGAGCTCGTCGCGCGCATCCGCACCCGCCTGCGCCCGGCCTCGCAGACGACCCCCGATGTGCTGCGCATCGGCGACCTCACCGTCGATGTCTCGGCGCACGAGGTCCGGCGCGGCGACGAACCGATCGCCCTCACCCCGCTGGAGTTCGAACTGCTCGTGGCCCTCGCCTCCAAGCCCCAGCAGGTGTTCTCGCGCGAGATGCTGCTCGAGCAGGTATGGGGCTACCACTACAAGGCCGATACGCGTCTGGTGAACGTCCACGTGCAGCGCCTGCGTGCCAAGGTCGAGCGCGACCCCGACAACCCGCGCATCGTGACCACCGTCCGCGGCGTCGGCTATCGCGCGGGCGCCGTTGCGTGACGGTCTGACATGAGGGCCCCATGACGACCGGCTCGGGTCCGCGCACCGTGACGAGCGCGGCGCCGACGATCGGGACGGGCACCGGGACCACCGCGATCGGCCGTCGCATGGCGACGTGGCGAGACTGGCGCTCGTGGCCCGATCGCCTCACGAACCTCTGGCGGCGCTCTCTGCGGTTCCGCACCGTCCTCATCACCCTCGCCCTCACGGCGCTGACGATCCTCATCGCCTGCGTGTGGATGGCTCTCGCGATCCAGCACGACCTCTTCACCGCCGGCCGCGACCAGGCCACCGGCGGGGCGCTGCGGGCCACGCAGTCTGCGCAGGAGCGCCTCGACTCGGCCGAGCCGGGGAACGACCCCGTGCAGCTGCAGCTGCTGATGACGACCCTCAGCACCGATCTCGCCGAGCAGTCGGGCAGCGACCGGATCGCGATCTTCCGGATCGACCGGGCGTCTCGTATCGCGCCGCAGGACCTGGTGACCCCGGGCCTGCCGGAGGACGTGCTGAGCGAGGGTCTTCGCCAGAAGGTGCGGGCCGACGGCGACGTGCAGCAGTGGTGGCAGTCGGTGGCGCTCGAATCCGAGAACGGCGGCACCGTGCCCGGCATCGTCGTGGGCCAGCAGCTGTCGTTCCCGGTCGTCGGCGCGTACGAGGTCTACATCGCCTACGACCTCGCCGGCGAGTCGCAGATCCTCGCCTTCATCCAGGGCACCCTCTGGGTGGTCGGGGTCGGCCTGGTCATCCTCATCGGGCTCATCGCGTGGTTCGTCCTCCGCTCGGTCACCACGCCGATCGGGGAGGCCGCCGAGACCAGCGCGAAGCTCGCCCGCGGCGAACTGAACGTGCGGCTCCCGGTGCGGGGACAGGACGAGCTGGCGACCCTCGGCCAGTCCTTCAACGCGATGGCCGACAGCATCGAGTCGCAGATCAAGGAGCTCGCCGAGCTCTCCCTCGTCCAGCAGCGCTTCGTCTCCGACGTCTCGCACGAGCTGCGGACGCCGCTGACGACCATCCGGCTCGCCGCCGACATGATCAACGATCAGCGCGACTCGTTCGACCCCGCCACGGCGCGCGCCGCCGAGCTGCTGAACGCTCAGGTGCAGCGCTTCGAGACCCTCCTCACCGATCTGCTGGAGATCAGCCGCTACGACGCCGGGTCGATCCAGTTGGAGCTCGAGCCCACGAGTCTCGCGCACCTCGCGGGCGACGTCATCGAGTCGATGAGTCAGCTCGCCGAGCAGCACGGATCGGATGTCCGCCTGGTGGCTCCCGGGGGATATTCCCCGGTCGACATGGATCCCCGCCGGGTGCGGCGGATCGTCCGCAACCTCCTGGGCAACGCCATCGAGCACGGCGAGGGGCGTCCGATCGTCGTCACCGTCGACAGCGACCAGCAGGCGGTGGCGCTCGGGGTGCGCGACTTCGGGCTCGGGATGCGACCCGAGGAGGTCGAGCACGTGTTCGACCGGTTCTGGCGTGCCGACCCGTCCCGCAAGCGCACGATCGGCGGCACCGGTCTCGGCCTGTCGATCTCGCTCGGAGATGCACGCCTGCACGGCGGGGAACTCGCGGTCTGGTCGGAGCTCGGCCGGGGATCGCACTTCGTCCTCACACTGCCGCGCCTGGCGCAGGGTCTTCAGGGAGCCTCGCCCATCGCCGTCGTCCCGGGGGAGGACAACACCGCGCCGCTGGACGCCCTCGGGCTCACCCAACCGATCCAGGTGCTGTCCGAGAGTGCCGCGGGCGCGGCATCCTCCGGCGATGGCGGCCGGTCGCCGGGGGCATCGTGAAGCGCAGGGAGAGGGCCGTTCGCGCGATACGCGCCCTGGCTGTCGCCGTCGTCGCCGTTCTGGCGCTCACCGCGTGCGCGGGGCTTCCTCTCACGGGCACGGTGCAGGGCGGGCGCTCGACAGGGGAGCAGCTTCCGGGGCCCGACTTCCTGCGTCTTCCCGACCGGCCGCAGCCGGGTGCGACACCGGAGGAGATCGTCGACGGATTCCTCCGCGCGGGGGCGGGTCCGGTCAGCGACTGGGCCCGGGCGCGCGAGTTCCTCGCTCCCGCTCTTCGCGACACGTGGGATCCGACGGCCGGGGTCATCATCGAGCCCACCGGCACGACCCGCACCCCCGTGGCCGTCGGCGAGAACGCCGTCGAGGTGGCGGTCGCCCCGACGGCGACCGTGGACGCGACCGGGGTCTACGAACCGGCGACCGGCGGCACCCTGCCGCTACGGTTCGAACTGCTCCAACAGGCGGATGGCGAGTGGCGGATCAGCCAGGCTCCCGACGGCATCGTGCTCGACCGCGATTCGTTCGTCACCGCGTTCGACCGGTACACGCTCGCGTTCTTCGACCCGACCTGGGAGTACCTCGTTCCCGACGAGCGGTGGTTCCCGACGACGAATGCCCCGACACGCATCGCCGCGGCCCTCGTCGACGGTTCGCCGGTGGAGTGGCTGGCAGGATCAGTGGTCTCGGCCTTCCCCGACAGTGTGGCGCTCAGCCCGACAGCGGTCCCGGTCTCGCTGGGTGAGGCGCAGGTGAGTCTCAATGAGGCGGCGCTGACCCTCGAGCAGCTCACCCTCGACCGGATGCAGACCCAGCTCGATGAGAGCCTGGCATCGGCCGGGGTGACCCGGGTGCAGATGCGAGTGGGGTCCTCCGACGTCGATGCGGGAACGGTCGCGGTCCGCTCCACCCGCGTCGCGGCTCAGCCGCTCGTGGTCACCGCTGACGGATTCGGATTCCTCACGGGCGATGAGCTCGACCCGGTGCCGGGCCTCTCCGATGCCCTGGAGCAGGCCGCTCAGGTGGACGCGCTGCAGCTGTCGCCCGACCGGGTCTTCGCGGCCGCACGCTTCGCCGAGGACGGGTCGACGGGCCGCGTCGACGCCGACGGCGACGTGCAGGTGTTCGATCAGCGTCCCGGCCTGACCGCCCCGACGATCGATCCGTTCGGCTACGTCTGGACCGTGCCCGAAGCGACGCCGTCGGCGGTGCGGGCGTGGGTGCCGAGCGGACCGATCGAGATCGCGAACGCGTGGCCGGGCGCAGCGTCGATCTCGGCGATGGCCCTGTCGCGAGATGGGACGCGCCTGGCCGCGGCCGTGACCGTCGGAGGACGCACGACCCTCAGCGTCGCCGGCGTCATCAGGGACGGCGACGGGGTGCCGAGCGGCCTCGGCGACCCGGTCGTGCTCGGCGATCTCGAAGGCCCGGTGTCGTCGGTGGCCTGGCTCGACGACTCCTCGGTGGCCGCCCTCGTCGATGCCGGCACCGAGCCGCGCCTGCGGGAGCAGGTCGTGGGGGGCGAGGGGACGGAATCCGCGGCGCCCGTCGGGGCCGACACCCTCGCGGGTGGCAACTCCGCGTCGACGCTCCGGGTCCACACCGATCAGGGCGGACTGTTCATCCGCCGCGGCGCGAACTGGACGCAGACGGCGGAGGGCATCGCGGTGCTCGCGACCCAGCAGGGGTCGCCGCGCTGACTCCTCCCCAGGTGCGCGCGAAGCGACCTTGTCCACAGATCACGCGGCCGCGGCCAGGGTCCGCGCGTGGAGGGGTCAAGCTGGCGGCATGCCGCTCCTGACCACCGTGTCCGAGTCGCTCGCAGACGCGCTCGCCCTCGTTCTCCCGGTCGAGTGCGCCGGATGCGACGCCGAGGATCAAGCGCTTTGCGGGGGGTGCCGCCGGGCGCTCGCCCCGCGGCCGACGAAGCGTCTGCTCGGCGACGAGATCTCCGCCTACAGCGCCCTCGCCTTCGAGGGGGTTCCCGCCCGCGTCATCCGCGGCCTCAAGGAAGACGGCCGCACCGCGCTCACCCGGCCGCTCGGACGGGCGCTGCGCGCCGCGGTCCTCGCCACGGGGGTGGCCGAGGACGCCATCCTCGTTCCGGTGCCGTCGTCGCGCGCGGCACTGCGTCGGCGCGGCTTCGCGGTGGCGCCGCTGCTGATCCGACGCGCCGGCTTCCGGGCCGTCGCCCTGCTCGCGCCGGCGCGCGTGACCGCCGATCAGCGGGGGCTCGACCGCGACGCCCGGGCGCGCAACGTGGCGGGGAGCCTGCGCGTGCGCGCGCGGCGCGCAGAGCTCGTGCGCGATCGCCCGATCGTGATCGTCGACGACGTCCTCACCACCGGAGCGACCCTCCTCGAGGCCGCCCGGACACTTCGATCGGCGGGCCTCGTCGTGGTCGCCGCGGCCACGGTCGCCGCGACGCCCCGGCGCTCATCCGCAACTCACAGGTGATCGGGTGGTCGTCGTGCGTGACAGGTGTGTGCCCCGGCACTACGTTGGGGGACACACGCACACTGCCGTGTAAACAGAGGCGACTGGTGGTCCGCCCTTGTCCGGGCGGACCGGATCAAGGAGGTCTGACATGGAGAGCAGCATCGTCGGCGTAGGGGTCGGTATCACCGATCGGTTCCGCTCGGTCGTCGAGGAGAAGGCGCCCCGGATCGAACACCTCGCGCCGCGAGCCCAGCGTCTGGACGTCAAGGTCACGCACCGCACCTACCGCAACGGTCACGTCGAGGACCACACGGTGGAACTCACCGTCACGGGAAAGGGCCCGATCGTGCGGGCGGAGGCGACCGACGCCGACAAGTTCACCGCCCTCGACCTCGCGGTCGACAAGCTCTGCGAGCAGTTGCGCCGCGCGAAGGACAAGCGGGTCGATGCACGCAATCACCCGCGTGGCCCGAAGTTCGAAAAGGGCACCGGATCACTCGAGGGGATCGACGTCGAACCCGCATCCGTCGACGTGCTCCGCGCCGTCGCCACCGGCGAGGTGCCGATCGTCAACGGCGAGTCGGACGAGGAGGACTACACCCCCGTCGTCATCCGCACGAAGGAATTCGGGGCGGAGTGGATGACGGTCGAAGACGCCGTGGACCGGATGGAACTCGTCGGACACGACTTCTTCCTCTTCATCGACGTCCGCACCGACCGCCCGAGCGTGGTCTACCGCCGCAAGGGCTGGGACTACGGCGTGATCTCGCTGTCCACGCAGGCGCAGCCGGCGGAGCTGGTCTCCTGACCCCCTGACGAAACGAGCGGATGCCCCGGGCGAAGGTCAGCCCGGGGCATCCGCTCGTTCGGCGTCCTTCAGGACGGCATCAGTCGATGAAACCGTCGAGCAGGCTGCCGATCACGAGGCCGCCGAGAATGCCGCCCATCAGGCCGCTCCCACCGCTGTTGCCGCGGCCGCCTCCCCAGCCTCCGCCCCACTGGTCGGGGCCGTTCTGCGGGCGGGACGAGTCGATGTCGCGCTGCGCGAGCTGCAGGGCTTCGCTGGCCAGGTGCGCGACGCGTCGCGACATCGTCATGGCCTGCTCGCGGTGGTCCTCGTCGATGTCGATCGCCGCCGACGCGGAGGTTCCGAGGTAGCGGTCGAGGTCGACGCGGATCCGCTCGGCCTCGGCGATCCGGGTGCGGGCGTCCGCGCCGATCCATCCGCGGTGGCCGGCGATGACGTCCCGCGCCACGGCGAGCTGCCGGTCGGCGTCGTCGATGGAGTGCCGCACGTGCGCGATGTCGGGGATCGGCCGAGCCGCACGTTCGCGCGCCTTGGCGACGGCATCGTCGAGGGCGATGTTCGCCGCGCGCAGGCGCGTCAGCTGGGCGAACGGGTCGGTGTTGACGCCGGCGGCGGGAAGGGCGGCCAGTGCCGCCTGCAGCTCCCCCATCGCCTGGGCCACACCCGCGGTCTGCGGTGCGGTGCGGGCCGCGATGAGGTCGCCGCGCGAGTCCTCCACGACGGCGGCGAGGGTCGATTCCGCGCGGAGCGCCTCGACTTCGAAGGTCTCGACGGCGTCGATGAGGGTCTCTGCGCGGCGCACCGCCTCGGTGCAGGCTTCGAGGGCCAGGTTGGCCTGCTCCCGCTGGCCGGCCTCGCGACGACGCTCGGCGATGCCTGCGCTGTGCTCGGCGAACCCGAGGAGCTGCTCGGCCTCCGCCGGATTGGCCTCGATCTGGCGAAGGGCTTCGTCGGAGTAGCGGGCCCCGAGTCGGGTCACGGTCTCTCGGGCCTGGGGCAGGCGTCCGCGCAGCCGATCGGCGTCGCGCCGGACGCCGGCGATGATCTCGGGCGCCCGGCGGGCGCGGGCGATCGGCTCCGCGAGGGCCTCGGTGCGGTCATCCAGCAGTTCCTCGGCCCACTCGCACAGCTGCACGATCCGGGCGTTGCGGGTGCGCAGCTCCTCGGGGGTGTCGGGGATCTCGTCGTGGTTGAGCTGGTGGAGGTGGAACGCCTCGCTCATGTGGGTGCGCACCGACTCCAGCGCTTCGCGCAGATCGGCGGTCGGACCGGTTCCGAGCTCGGCCTCGGCGAAGGCGAGCTCGTCGGTGGTGGAACGGATGCGCTCGTCGGTGGCGACGAGGGAGGACTGCGCCCGACGGGCGAGATCGGCGTCCTGCGCCGCGAGTTCTTCGCGTTCTTTCTTGCGACTGCCCCAGAATCCGGCCATGAACCGATCCTACGGTTCCCGTTCGGGCAGGCCGCTGGAGAACGGCTGGAGAACAGCGCGGTGACGGGGAGGCTTCGCCCACGGCGTAACCGATCCCGCGGTCACGGCCGCGGAGGGCGCCCTCGGCGAGGCCTGTCGGTCGCCAGGGTCACGCCGAACGCGGGATCCGGATGCTGCGCCAGCACCGCCGCCGCGTGATCGAGCCAGCGCACCTCGGCCTCGAGCGCGTCACGTCGGGCCGTGAGGACGAGCGTGCGGCCGAGGGCACCGGCGCGCTCGGCGGCGCTCAGCTCCTCGCGCACCCGCGTCAGCTCCGCGGCGGAAGACAGGTGCTGCGTCGTCAGCACACCGTCGACGTCGACGCCCGGGAGGCTCGCGGCCAGGGCGACTTTCGCCGCGACATCCTCTCTCCCGGCGCCCCTGCGCGCGGCGGCGGCGCCGAACCACTCCGCGACGGCATCGGATCCCGCGGGGGTGATGCTCCAGTAGATGTGGCCCTGGGCGTCGGGTTCTCCTCGCATCACGAGTCCGTCGCGCTCGAGCCGCTCGAGGGTCCGGTAGATCTGTCCGACATTCATCGGCTGATCCGCGCCGGTGCGCCGCTCGTGCTCTGCGCGCAGCTGGTAGCCGTAACAGGGGCCCTGATCGAGGATCGCGAGCAGACTCTGCGGTGCCGACATCCGTCTCTCGCTTTCGCTGCAGGTGCGGCTCGAGTATATGCATACCCGGCAACATCTTTGCCGCTGCGGGCCCTCGCCCAGCCCACGCCAAGGTCACGGGTGGATAACATGGGGAGGTTCGCCCGACAGTATGGAGATTTCGTGGCCAATCCTCTCGAGAAACTGCTCCGCGCCGGCGAGGGCCGGATCCTGCGGCAGCTGCAGCGGATCGTGAAGGCGGTGAACGCGCTCGAAGAGGATTACGCGCAGCTGACCGACGAGGAGCTGCGCGGCGAGACCGCCGAACTGCGCGCCCGTCACGAGGCCGGCGAGACGCTGGACCAGCTGCTGCCCGAGGCCTTCGCCGCCGTGCGCGAAGCGGCCAAGCGCACGCTCGGTCAGCGGCACTACGACGTGCAGATCATGGGCGGCGCCGCCCTGCACCTCGGCAACATCGCCGAGATGAAGACCGGTGAGGGCAAGACGCTCGTGGCGACACTGCCCGCGTACCTCAACGCGATCGCCGGCAAGGGCGTCCACGTCATCACCGTCAACGACTTCCTCGCCAGCTACCAGTCCGAGCTCATGGGCCGCATCTTCCGGGCTCTCGGCATGACGACCGGCACGATCGTCTCGGGGCAGAACCCGCAGGTGCGCCGCGAGCAGTACAACGCCGACATCACGTACGGCACGAACAACGAGTTCGGCTTCGACTACCTGCGCGACAACATGGCGTGGCGCAAGGAAGACCTCGTCCAGCGCGGGCACTTCTTCGCCATCGTCGACGAGGTCGACTCGATCCTCATCGACGAGGCGCGCACTCCGCTCATCATCTCGGGTCCGTCCTCCGGCGAGGCCAACCGCTGGTTCACCGAGTTCGCCAAGATCGCACGGACGCTCGAACCCGGCGTCGACTACGAGATCGACGAGAAGAAGCGCACCGTCGGCGTGCTCGAGCCCGGCATCGAGAAGGTCGAGGACTACCTCGGCATCGACAACCTCTACGAGTCGGCCAACACTCCGCTGATCTCGTTCCTGAACAACTCCATCAAGGCGCTGGCCCTCTTCAAGCGCGACACCGATTACGTCGTCATGAACGACGAGGTCATGATCGTCGACGAGCACACCGGCCGCATCCTCGTCGGTCGTCGCTATAACGAGGGCATCCACCAGGCGATCGAGGCCAAGGAGGGCGTGCCGGTCAAGGCGGAGAACCAGACCCTCGCCACGGTGACGCTGCAGAACTACTTCCGCCTCTACGACAAGCTCTCGGGTATGACCGGCACCGCCGAGACCGAGGCCGCCGAGTTCATGTCGACCTACAAGCTCGGCGTCGTCCCCATCCCCACGAACAAGCCGATGGTCCGAAAAGACCAGTCCGACCTCGTCTACAAGAACGAGGAGGCGAAGTTCGCGCAGGTCGTCGAGGACATCGTCGAGCGTCACGCCAAGGGTCAGCCGGTGCTGGTCGGAACCGTCAGCGTCGAGAAGAGCGAGTACCTCTCCCGGCTTCTGGCCAAGAAGGGCGTCAAGCACGAGGTGCTCAACGCAAAGAACCACGCCCGTGAGGCCGAGATCGTCGCCCGCGCCGGGCGCCTGGGCGCCGTCACCGTCGCGACGAACATGGCCGGCCGCGGCACCGACATCATGCTCGGCGGGAACGCGGAGTTCCTCGCCGTGCAGGAGATGAAGGCCAAGGGCCTGGACTCGCTCGAGACCCCCGATGAGTACGAGGCGGAGTGGGACGGCGTCTACGAGGCCGTGCGCGAGCGCGTCTCGGAGGAGGCGGCGAAGGTCGTGGAGACCGGTGGCCTGTACGTGCTCGGCACCGAGCGGCACGAGTCCCGCCGCATCGACAACCAGCTGCGAGGTCGGTCGGGCCGCCAGGGCGACCCCGGCGAGAGCCGCTTCTACCTCTCGCTCACCGACGACCTCATGCGACTGTTCCAGTCGGGGGCGGCCGAGGCGATCATGGCACGGACCAACTTCCCCGACGACGTCGCGATCGAGTCGGGCATGGTCTCTCGCGCCATCAAGAGCGCCCAGTCGCAGGTCGAGGCGCGAAACGCCGAGATCCGAAAGAACGTGCTCAAGTACGACGACGTGCTGAACCGGCAGCGCGAGGCGATCTACGCCGACCGCCGCCACATCCTGCAGGGCGATGACATCGCCGACCGGGTGCAGCACTTCATCGAGGACGCGATCAACGCCGTCATCGACGACCACACCTCGTCGGGTCACACCGAGAGCTGGGACTTCGACGCCCTGTGGACCGAGCTGAAGACCCTCTACCCCGTGAGCGTCACGATCGACGAGGTCGTCGCCGAGGCCGGCAACAAGGGCCGCATCACTCCCGAGGTGCTCAAGCGCGAGCTGCTCTCCGACGCCAAGATCGCCTACGACAACCGCGAGGAGTCGCTCGGATCCCCGGCGATGCGTGAACTCGAGCGCCGCGTCGTGCTGCAGGTGCTCGACCGCCGTTGGCGCGACCACCTCTACGAGATGGACTACCTCAAGGACGGCATCGGCCTGCGGGCGATGGCCCAGCGCGACCCGCTGATCGAGTATCAGCGCGAGGGCTACCAGATGTTCCAGGCGATGATGGGCCAGATCAAGGAGGAGTCTGTCGGCTACCTCTACAACCTGGACGTCGAGGTGCGGCGTGCCGGCGAGGGCGACCAGCCCGCCGAGGTCGAGGCCAAGGGCCTGGGCGCGGTGCCCGTCGAGGGCGAGCGGCTGCAGTACTCCGCGGCCAACGACGCCGGTGAGGTCGAGGTGCGCAACGACCGCGGTCAGGTGCAGCAGGCCGCGACCAACCGCATCCGTCAGGCCGCGGCCGCGGCCGCGGCCACCGCCGTCGCCGAGCCGCCCCAGGCCGAAGCGCCCCGCGGCGCCTTCGGGCAGCGGACCGGAGCCGACGCCGGCGGCGGACAGAGTGCCGCCCCGCAGAATCGTGCGGAGCGTCGCGCGGCGGGTAAGAAGCGCTGAGGTCCGCGGCGGTCCACGGGCCGGCGATTGGACGGCTGCGGCCGTCGGTGACGGCCGATCCGCCGCCGCTATCCTGAACCGATGACGCTCCTTCGCCCGCTCGACCAATCGCGCAAGCTCCGCGACGTTCTCTACGAGATCCGCGGTCAGGCACTGGTGGAGGCTCAGCGGCTGGAGGCCGAGGGTCACAACATCCTGAAGCTGAACACCGGCAACCCCGCGGCGTTCGGGTTCGAGGCGCCCTATCAGATCGTCCGCGACATGATCGATGCGGTGCCCCATGCCCACGGGTACAGCGACAGCCGCGGCATCATGTCCGCGCGGCTCGCGGTGGTGTACCGGTACGAGCAGACGCCCGGGTTCCCGCAGGTCGACCCCGACGACGTCTACCTCGGCAACGGTGTGTCCGAGCTCATCACGATGACCATGCAGTCGCTCCTCGACGAGGGCGACGAGGTGCTCATCCCCGCGCCCGACTACCCGCTGTGGACCGCGATGACGAGCCTCGGCGGCGGCACGCCGGTGCACTATCGCTGCGACGAGTCAGCGGGGTGGCAACCCGACCTCGAAGACATCCGCTCCAAGATCACCGAGCGTACGAAGGCGATCGTGGTGATCAACCCCAACAACCCCACCGGAGCGGTGTACACCCGCGAGGTGCTCGAGGGCATCGCCGACATCGCCCGAGAGCATTCGCTGCTGCTCCTGGCCGACGAGATCTACGACCGCATCGTCTTCGACGGCGCCGAGCACATCCCGATGGCCGCCGTCGCCCCCGATCTGCTGTGCCTCACCTTCAACGGGCTGAGCAAGACCTACCGGGTCGCGGGCTACCGGTCAGGATGGCTCGTGATCACCGGGCCGAAGGATCACGCCGCGGGCTTCCTCGAGGGCATCACCCTGCTCGCCTCGACGAGGCTCTGCCCCAACGTCCCCGCACAGCACGCCGTGCAGGCTGCGCTCTCGGGCATCCAGTCGATCGACGCGCTCATCGCGCCGACCGGCCGGCTGCACGAACAGCGGGATGCGGCCTGGGAGGGGCTGGAGGCCATTCCCGGGGTGACCTGCGTTCGGCCGGCGGGTGCGCTGTACGCCTTCCCGCGGTTCGATCCCGAGGTGTACGAGATCCGCGACGACGCGAAGCTCGTCTACGACTTCCTCGTCGCCGAGCACGTGCTCCTCGTGCAGGGGACGGGCTTCAACTGGCCGACGCCCGATCACGTGCGCATCGTCACGCTGCCCGAGGCACGGGTGCTCAGCGAGGCGATCGAGCGGCTCGGCAACTTCCTGGCGTCGTACCGCCAGTAGACCCACGACTTGCTCAGCGACCTGCGGGTCAGAGCAGGGCGAGCGAGGTCGTGCGCCAGCGACCGTCCATGCCCTCCAGTCGCACTGCCACGGCCCGGGTGCGGGCCGGGCCCGCGACCACCACGACGCCCTCGATGATGCCGTCGGCGGGGGAGGAGTGCCGGATGCTGAGGATCTGGTGCACCGGCCGCTTGGCCGGCACCCCGCGGGCGCTCCGGGCGCGGGCGGCGAGGTTGGCCCGCGTGAGGAGCTTGCGATACGCATCCTCCGTCAGCCAGCGCGCGAGCTGCTCCACCTCCCGCACCCCGGCGAAGACCTCGAGGACGCCGCGGGTGAGGTTCTCGATGAAGACCTGCGGATCCGGAAGCGCTTCGGTCGAGGTGCGCTGCGGTGCGAAGTACTCCGAAAGCTCTCGCGCACCCGTGGGTGGTTTGGGTGCGCGGGCCGGTGCCGGCGGCGTCGGTGCCATCTCTCGCCAATCTCGTCAGGACATCGGTTGCCGAAAAGTAGAACACACGGGCAACTCTCAGAAAGAGCCCGGAAAGCCCCTGGGGATAAGTTCTCATCGACTCCTCACGTTCTGCTCTACTCTCTCGGGGTGCGATGGGACCGCTTCTTCGACGACCTCGAAGACCAGCTCGCCTCCGAATGGGAGGCTGAGCGGGCCGCCCTCGACACCGAGGCCGAGCGCCTGCGGCTGTCCCGCCTCGAGATGCGTCAGCGTCTGACTGCGCTGCAGGCGTCGACGTCCGACGTCGCGGCTTCGTGGGAGCTGAGCGACGGTTCGACCTTGCGTGCGGACCTCGCCGGCGTCGGTGCCGACTGGGTGGCGTTGAGCGAGACAGGTCGGCGGGCCGGCGTCATCCTCGTTCCCCTCTTCGCGATCGTGGGGATCCGGATGAGCCAGCCCGACCTCCTCCGCACCGCTCGCGCCGACTCCGTCGCCTCCTCGAGCCTCGCCGGTCGGATGACGTTCGGCTTCGTCGTGCGTGATCTCGTGCGACGCCGCGCAGCGGTGGCGCTCCAGCTGTCATCCGGCCGAGGCTTGACGGGGACGATCGACCGGGCCGGAGCCGACCACCTCGACATCGCCCTCCACGAGCCCGGTTCGCCGCGGCGGACGGGGGAGGTGACGGGGTACCGGATGGTGCCCTTCTCTGCGCTGGCATGGCTCCGAGCCGAGGAGGGGGTCAGCGTCCTCTGACGCCTTCGGACGCCGTCAGTCGGGGTTGCGGACGAAACCGGTACCCCACAGCTCCGGGAAGCTGGCTTCCTGGGACTGATGCCAGAGGGCGATCCGCCGGGCCTCCTCGGCCTGATCGTCGAGGTAGTCGGTCACGCTCTTCTCCTCCACGCGCCAGCGGGCGGGGGATCCGACCCGCGCTCCGCGGAGTCGGCGCTCATGGACGAGCGCGATCACCTCGTCCACCGAGACGCCCAGCACTTCGGCGACCTGGGCGGGCGCCAGCATGCGCACGTCGGCGGACGGGGATTCGGGCATGACCCCCATTATCGTCGCGGGCCTGCGCGGGCCGAGGAGCCCGCGCGGCGCTGTGGATAACGCCCGGCTGTGGATAACGCGCCGGCCCGTTCCTCGGCCTGAGCGAACATGGCCTCATGACCGCTGTGGATACCGGCCGCCGCCACCGCGCCTTCTGGGCCGACGCACGCTTCCTCCTCGGCATCCTGCTCATCGTGGCCTCGGTGGCCGGCGTCTGGTTCGTCGTTTCGGCGGCGCGGCAGACGGTACCCGTCGTCGTCGCCGCCCGCACGATCGTGTCGGGCGAGGTCGTCTCGACCGATGATGTGCGGGTCGAAGAGGTGGCTCTCGGCGCGATCGAGGGGTCGTACCTTGATCCCACGTCCTGGGAAGGCTCGCTGGAGGAGGGGATGGTGGCCTCCCGCACCATCGCCTCCGACGAACTGGTGCCGCGCAGCGCCGTCGAGTCCGCCGACGCGGTGCGCACCACCACCGTCGTCCTCCGCAGCTCCGTCGACGTCCCGGCGGCGGTCGAGGCGGGATCGGTGGTGGAGGTGTGGGCCGCTCCGCTCGTGGAACCGGGCACCTACGATGTGCCGCGGATCCTCGTGGCAGATGCCACGGTGGCCTCCGTCGCGCGCGACGATTCGATGATCGGCGGGGGCGCCGCGGCCCTGGAGATCGTCATCCCCCGGGCAGACGTCGCCGTCGTGCTCGCGGCCATGTCCGACGAGTCCGCCCTCTCGGTCGTGCCGGCCGTCGGAGGCGCACGATGAAGGTGCTCGTCGCCGTCGATGAACCGCGCGGGGCGGATCTCGCCGACCAGCTCGCGGCGGAGGACATCGAGGTCGTGGCGGTCGTCGCCGCCGATGCGTTGGCCCTCGCCGGGGAGGATGCCGCCTACGGCAGCGATGCCCGCATCACCGCGGTGGCGCTCCGCGAGGTGGAGGCGGTCATCCTGCAGGCCGATCGGCGGACCATGACCGCTGCCGCGGTGGCGCTCTGCGATCGTCAGGGCGTCCGCATCGTGGCGTTGTGCGCGCGGGACGCCGACCGGCCCCTCGTCGACGCGTACGGAGTGTCGTCGATCCTGACGCTGACCGACCCCGGCTGGCGGATCGCCGAGGCGCTCACCATGGCCGGCCTGACACGCGGCAGCGCCTCTGCCTCGGCCGCCGCCGACGAACCGGGCGCGGAGCCCGGGCGTCCGTCGCCCCGAGTCATCGCCGTGTGGGGTCCCGCCGGGTCGCCGGGTCGATCCACGGTCGCCGTCGAGCTCGCGCTCGAACTGGCCCGCGGCGGACGACGCGTCGCCCTCGTGGATGCCGACGCGCACGCCCCCGCTCTCGCTCTCGCCCTGGGTCTCGCCGACGAAGGACCCGGCTTCGCCGCGGCCTGTCGTCACGCGGGGCGCGGCGAGCTGACCACCGCCGAACTCGAACGCATCAGCACCCCGCTGGGTCAGACCGGCGTGCGCGTTCTCACCGGGATCAACCGCCCGTCGCGGTGGCCCGAGCTCTCGCACGCCCGCGTGGCGGCTGCGCTGGAGGCCTGCCGCAGCTGGGTGGAGTTCACCGTCGTCGACGTCTCGTCGTCGCTCGAGCGCGACGAAGAGATCGTCAGCGACCTCGACGGGCCGCGCCGCAATGCCGCGACGCTTGCGGCGCTCGACGTCGCCGACCAGGTCGTCGCGGTCGCGGCGGCAGACCCCGTCGGTATCGCCCGTTTCCTCCGCGGCTACACCGAACTGCGCGCGACCGTCGGGTCGACTCCCGTCGCCGTGCTCGCGAACCGCCTTCGGCCGGGAGCCCTCGGCATCGACGCGCGGGGCCAGGTGCGCCGCACCCTCGACCGGTTCGCCGGCATCCGCGACGTGTGGTTCGTCCCCTACGACGCCCGCTCCGCCGATGCGGCCCTCCTCGCCGGGCGACCCATCGCCGAGGTCGCGCCGCGCTCGCCGTTCGCGGCGGCGATGCGACGGTTCGTGGGCGAGACCCTCGCGCCGCCGGCACCCGGCGTTTCGCGGCGCGAGCAGCGCGAGAGGAGCATCCGCCCGGCTCGCGGCAGACGTGAACGCGCCGTGCGCGGAGACGACCGGGCTTCCGAGCGGCCGCATGACCACCGGGCGCAGCGCCGCGGAGCGGTCGCCGTCCCGAAAGCGCGCTGAGCTCGCGCATCCGTCCCCGCACCGGATGGCACCGCCACCGCGCATAGGCTGGGAGCCGTGTCGACGCTCAGTGATCTCGTGTACGCGCAGGGCCGCTCCCGGTCGGAGGAGGTCGAGTGGCTCCACCGCCTCGCGGGCGACGGGCAGCTCTTGGCCGACCTGGCCTTCGCCGACATCGTGATCTGGGTGCCCACCGCCGACGATTCGTTCGTCGCGGTGGCGCACACGAGGCCCAGCGGCGCGGCGACGCTGTTCTACCGCGACATCGTCAGCGACCGGGTCCGCCCCCAGTGGGCGACCCAGGTGCGCGATGCCTTCGTCTCGGGCCGCATCGTCGACTCCGCCTCACCGGACTGGTTCGAAGAGACGCCCACCCGCGTGCGGGCCGTACCGATCGTGCGTCGAAGCGGAGAGACGGTCGAGACGGTCGGCGTGCTCACCCGCCACACCAACCTCGGCGAGACACGCACACCGTCCAGGCAGCAGATCACCTTCAACGACTGCGCCGACGATCTGTTCGGCATGATCGCCTCGGGCGAGTTCCCCGACCTGTCGACGCCCACCGCGCCGCGGCGCGGCGCGCCCCGCGCGTCGGACGGGCTCATCCGCATCGACCCCGCGGGCGTCGTCACCTTCGCCAGCCCCAACGCGCTGTCGGCCTTCAACCGGATGGGCTTCGACGACGAGCTCGAGGGCGAGTCGCTGGTGGAGGTCACCACCCGCATCCTCACGACGCGACGCGAGTTCGACGAGTCGCTGCCCCTGGTGGTGACCGGGCGGGCACCGTGGCGCGCCGACATCGAGGCGCAGGGGGTCACGGTGTCGCTGCGGACCATCCCGCTCCGCGATCGCGGCACGCGCATCGGCGCGATCGTGCTGTGCCGCGACGTCACCGAGCTCCGCCATCAGGAGCAGGAGCTCATCACCAAGGACGCCACGATCCGCGAGATCCACCACCGGGTGAAGAACAACCTGCAGACGGTGGCTTCGCTGCTGCGGATCCAGGCGCGGCGCTCGCATTCCGATGAGGCGCGCGAGGCGCTCACGCAGGCCATGCGCCGGGTGTCGGCGATCGCGGTCGTCCACGACACCCTGTCGGAGGGACTCACCCAGAGCGTGGACTTCGACGACGTGTTCGCACGCGTGCTGAAGCTCGTCGCCGAGGTCGCCGCCGCCGCGCCCAACACCCGCGCGCGCACGCGCTCGACCGGTCGGTTCGGCACTCTGCCGAGCGCGTACGCGACCCCGCTCGCCCTCGCGCTGACCGAGCTCGTCACCAACGCGGTCGAGCACGGACTGGCGGGACGGGAGGGCGACGTGGAGATCCTCGCCGACCGCACCGATGAGCGGCTCGAAGTGCGGGTCCGCGACAACGGCGTGGGGCTGCCCGAGGGTCTGGTCGGGCGCGGGCTCGGGACGCAGATCGTGCGCACGCTCATCCAGGGCGAACTCGGGGGCACGATCGACTGGCACACGCTGGTCGGCAGCGGCACCGAGGTCACGATCGAGATCCCCCTGCGCTACATCGAGCGGATGCAGGGCTGAGTCGTCGCGGGCGTTCCGTGACCCGTCACGGAACGTCCTTTCCCGGCGCGTGCAGGCGCCTTTCTTGACGAGTCGCGGGGAATGGACTCCTCGGACGGGTCGCGGGGAACGCAATTCTCGGACGTGAGGCCCCGGCCGAACCCGGCCGCGGAGGGGCGCGCGTCAGCTCGCGCGACGGGCGCGCGCGGCGCGGCGCTTCAGGGCGCGACGCTCATCTTCGGACAGTCCGCCCCAGACGCCGGAGTCCTGGCCGCTCTCGAGGGCGTACTGCAGGCACGTCTCGGTGACGGTGCACCGGGCGCAGACCGACTTCGCCTTCTCGATCTGGTCGACGGCAGGCCCGGTGTTCCCGACGGGGAAGAACAGCTCGGGGTCGACGGTGAGGCAGGCGGCCTTGTCGCGCCAATCCATGGTGGTGCTCCTTGATGCAGAATGGTGGGGGGAAATGGTATGTCCCGAAACCGGGGCCGATACCCTGTGGGAGTGCGAGCGGTTGCTCGCCCCACGTCGCTGTGGGAGCACACGGCTTGTTCAATGCTCGCATAGCACATGAAGGGAATCAAGAGTCGACGTCTCGGTTTCGGCCAGGTTTCCTTCCGCCCCCCGGAACGAGAGAGGTTCATGCGCGACATCATCGCCCACCGGATCGCCGGATTCCTGTTGGCTCTCGAGGGCATCGGGCTGCTGATCCTCGTCGGGTGGCAGGTGGTCGCGCTGGTGGGCGGCGACACCGGCATCCTGACGACCGCGCTCGCTCTCCTCGTGCTCACCGTCGCCGGTGCAGCGATCGTCCTCGCCTTCGCCGCGGCCACCTGGCGACGGGTGTCGTGGGGGCGATCGGGAGGGATCGTCACTCAGCTGCTCATCCTCGCCGTCGCGCTGGGGGCGGCGACGGGCGCCTACGCGCAGCCGTTCTCGGCGCTGCTGCTCGCGGCGCCGGCCCTGGTGGTCCTCGCCACCCTCATCTGGGCGACGCGCACCTCGGCGCCTCGAGAAGCCTCCGACGAGGACGCGGGCACCGAGGCCTGACCCGGCGCGACCTCAGGCGGCGAGGCCCAGGATGCTCCGCACCCGGGCGACGTGGCCGGTGGCCTTGACGTTGTAGAGGGCGTGCGCGATGCGTCCGTCGGCGTCGATCACGAAGGTCGAGCGGATGACGCCCTGGACCGTCTTGCCGTAGTTGGTCTTCTCGCCCCACGCGCCATAGGCGTCGTGCACCGCGTGATCGGGATCGCTGAGGAGCGGGTAGGTCAGACCGTCGCGCTCGCGGAACTTCTGGAGCGTCGCCGGGTCATCGCGGGAGATGCCGAGCACGGCGTAGCCGGCGGCCTGGAGCGGGGCGAGCGAGTCGCGGAAGTCGCATGCCTCGGTGGTGCAGCCGGGTGTCATCGCGGCGGGGTAGAAGAAGAGCACCACACCGGTGCCGCGGAAGTCGGCGAGCGAGACCCGCGTGGAGTCCTGGTCGTCGAGGGTGAAATCGGGGGCGGGGTCTCCGGGTTCCAGACGCGTCATAACTCCAGCCTAGGGCGAGCGGGATGCCGCGTCGCGGCACGATCGCCACGGTCGGCGAAGGTCGAGAGAAGCCGCTGCAGCGAGTCGAGCCGCGCAGGTCCGGTCGGACCCAACCGCCCCTCCGCGGCTGCCTCGACGAGGGCGCAGTCCGGGGCGTCGGGCAGGTGCGTGCATCCCCGCGGGCAGTCCTCGGCGACCTCGGCGAGCTCGGTGAAGGCGCGCAGGATGTTCGCGGGATCGACGTGACCGAGACCGAAGGAGCGGACGCCGGGGGTGTCGATCACCCACCCCGATCCCGACGCCCCGCGGTAGCGCAGCGACACCGTCGAGCTGGAGGTGTGACGCCCACGGCCGGTGACCTCGTTGACATGTCCGGTGGCCCGGCGCGCGTCGGGGACGAGGGCGTTCACCAGGGTCGACTTGCCGACGCCGGAGTGCCCCACGAACACCGTGGCGTGCCCCGCGAGTGACGCGCCGATGCGCTCGACCGGCATCTCACCCCGCGCGCTGGTGAACACGTCGAGCTCGAGTCCCTCGAAGTGGCTGAGGAAGTCGGCGGGGTCGGCGAGGTCGGTCTTGGTCACGACGAGGAGCGGGCGGATCCCGGCGTCCAACGCCGCGACCAGGTACCGGTCGACCAGCCGTTCCCGCGGCTCGGGATCCGCCGCCGCGACGACGACGAGCATCTGGTCGGCGTTGGCCACGATGACCCGCTCGACCTGATCGGTGTCGTCGGCACTGCGGCGAAGGAGCGAGGAGCGCTCTTCGATGCCGACGATCCGCGCGAGGGTGCCCTCGTCGCCGGAGGTGTCGCCCACGAGCCGCGCGCGGTCGCCCGTGACGATGGCGACCTTCCGCAGCTCACGTGCCCGCATCGCGATGATCTCGTGCTCGTCGTCGCCGTCCTCATCGACGAGGACGGCGTACCGACCCCGGTCGACACCGAGAACGCGACCGATCTGAGCGTCGGCGTGCGCCGGGCGGCGCTTGGTCCGCGGACGGTTGGCTTTCGGATTCGGCCGGACGCGCACATCGGCCTCGTCGAAGTCGAGGTCGTCGTCATCGTCGGTGTCGTCCAGCCAGCTCACGGCGGGGTCATCCCTCCGCGGCTGCGCCCGGGGCGCCGGACAGCATCCCCCGCCACAGCTGCGGGAACTGGGGCATGGTCTTCGCGGTCGTGCCGATGTCGTCCACCGCCACCCCCTTCACACGCAGGCCGATGAGGGCACCGGTGGTGGCGAGGCGATGATCGTGGTGGGCGCGCCAGAGGCCGCCCTGCAGCGGCCGGGGAACGATGCGGATGCCGTCGTCGAGTTCGTGCGCCTCGCCGCCCAGAGCACGGAGGTTGTCCACGAGCGCCGCGATGCGATCGGTCTCGTGCCCGCGGATGTGTCCGATGCCGTACAGGGTCGTCGGCGCATCCGCGAAGGCCGCGAGGGCGAACAGGGTCGGGGTCAGCTCGCCCGCGGCGGAGAGGTCGAGGTCGACGCCCGCGATGGCGTCGCCGGCGGTGACGGTCAGTGCGCCGCCTCGGCGCACCACGCGCGCACCCATGAGGGACAGGATGTCGCTGAGCATGGCCCCGGGCTGGGTGGAGTGCAGCGGCCAGCCGGTCACCGACACCGATCCGCCCGCGATCATGGCCGCGGCCAGGAACGGGGCGGCATTGGAGAGGTCGGGTTCGATGGCGACATCCTTCGCCCGGATGGGCCCCGCGGGCACGACCCACTCGCCGGGCGCGGGTCGCTCGACGTGGACGCCTCTGCGGGCGAGGGCCTCGACCGTCATGTCGATGTGCGGGATGCTCGGGAGCCGACCCCCGGAGTGGATGAGGTGCAGGCCCACGTCGAAGCGCGGAGCGGCCAGGAGCAGTCCCGAGACGAACTGGCTGGACGCGCTGGCGTCCATCGTCACCTCGCCGCCGCGCACGTGCCCGCGACCCCGCACGAGGAAGGGGAGCGACCAGTGGCCCCCGTCATCGATGTCCACACCGACGTCGCGGAGGGCCCGGATCATCGCCCCCATGGGGCGGTGGAGCGCCGTCTCGTGGGCGGTGACCTCGACATCGTTGTCGGCGAAGCCCGCGACGGGGCTGATGAACCGCATCACGGTGCCGGCCTGGCCGCAGTCCACGGCGCCGCCCCCGTGCAGCGGCCAGGTGGGGGTGATGACCAGGTCATCTCCGAAGTCGCCGTCGCCGGGTTCCTTCTCGACGGAGACCCCGAGCGCCCGCAGGGCATCGATCATCCGCGCCGAGTCGTCGCTGTGCAGCGGGGCGGTCAGCCGGCTGGGGCCGTCGGCGAGGGCGGCGAGGACGAGTTCGCGGTTGGTCAGCGATTTCGACCCCGGCACCGTGACGACGGCACGCAACGGCGCCTCCGTCGTCGGGGCAGCCCACGCGCGGACGTCGGAGTCGGGGGAATACCCGGGCGGTGTCATCGGGTTCTACCCTAACGAACCACCGAGAGGAGCCGGGATGATCGCCACGCTCGAACGGCCTGATGCACAGGCTGTCGAGGAGGTCGCCGCCGTAGACTGGCGCGTGATGTCTGACCAGCCAGCCTCCGTCGAGGACACGCGTACGCAGTTCGAGCAGCAGGCGCTGCCGTTCATGGACCAGCTGTACGCCGCGGCGATGCGGATGACGCGCAACCCGGCCGACGCAGCCGACCTCGTCCAGGAGACGTTCGTCAAGGCGTTCGCGTCGTGGAAGAGCTTCACCCAGGGCACGAACCTGAAGGCGTGGCTGTACCGGATCCTCACCAACACCTACATCAACACCTACCGGAAGAAGCAGCGCGAGCCCTTCCAGGGGGCGATCGACGAGCTGGAGGACTGGCAGCTCGGCGGAGCCGAATCCACGACGGCGATCAGCACGCGCTCGGCCGAGGCCGAGGCGATCGATCACATGCCGGCGTCGGTGGTGAAGGACGCCCTGCAGGCGATTCCCGAGGACTTCCGGTTGGCGGTCTACCTCGCCGATGTCGAGGGCTTCGCCTATCAGGAGATCGCCGACATCATGAAAACCCCCATCGGCACGGTCATGAGCCGCCTGCACCGAGGCAGGCGGATGCTGCGTGACCTGCTGGCCGATTACGCGAAGGAGCGCGGCATCGACACCGCCGCGACGGGAGCAAAGAAATGACGGACTGCGGCTGCGAGAAGGCACGGCGCGACCTCGAGGAGTACCTCCGCAACGAGGTGTGCAAGACCGAGCACAACGACATCACCGAGCACCTGGACAACTGCCCCGGATGCCGCGACGAGGCGTTGGTCGCCCGGACGCTCACCGAGGTCGTGGCCCGGGCGTGCAAGGAGACGGCTCCCGAGGAGCTGCGCGACCAGATCCTGGCGCGGCTGCGCGCCGTTCAGGCCACGCACTGACCCCGCTCCGACCCGGCTCCCCGTCGGTGACGGCGGCCGGGTCGCACGGCGTCAGAAGCTCAGAGCAGCCCGCATGATCTCCGCCTGTTCGGCGGCGTGCACCTTCGGCGATCCGGTCGCCGTCGAGGCCATCGCGGGGCGCGAGATCAGTTCGATGTCGCGACCGTCGAGGTGCTTGCTCAGCTCGAGGGCGATGAACGGCCACGCGCCCTGGTTCTCGGGCTCGTCCTGGACCCACACGAGGTCGGCGCCGGGGTAGTTCGCCAGCACGCGGTGCAGCGCCTCGACCGGGGACGGGTAGAACTGCTCCAGGCGCACCAGGGCGATCCGCGGGTCGGGCTTCTTGTCGAGCTCGGCCCGCAGGTCCCAGTGGAGCTTGCCCGAGTGCAGCAGCACCCGCTCCACCTTCGAGGCGTCGATGCCGCGATCGTCGTCGAGCACCGGCTCGAACCGGCCGGTGAGGAAGTCCTCGACCTTGCTGGTCGCTCCGCGCAGACGCAGCATCGCCTTCGGTGTGAAGACGATCAGCGGCCGGCGCGGACGCGCGTAGGCCTGGCGACGTAGCAGGTGGAAGTACGATGCCGGGGTCGACGGGCGCGCGACGATCATGTTGTCCTGCGCACACATCTGCAGGTACCGCTCGATGCGCGCCGACGAGTGGTCGGGCCCCTGACCCTCGTACCCGTGGGGGAGGAGCAGCGTGACGCTGGACTGCTGTCCCCACTTCTGCTCGGCCGAGGAGATGAACTCGTCGATCACCGACTGGGCGCCGTTGGCGAAGTCTCCGAACTGCGCCTCCCAGAGCACCAGAGCGTCGGGACGCTCGACCGAGTAGCCGTACTCGAAGGCCATCGCCGCGTATTCGCTGAGCAGGGAGTCGTAGACCCAGAACCGTCCCTGGTTGTCGGCGAGGTTCGCCAGCGGAATCCACTCCTGGCCGTTCTGACGGTCGTGCAGCACCGAGTGGCGCTGGACGAACGTGCCGCGGCGCGAGTCCTGTCCTGCCAGACGCACCGAGGTGCCCTCGACCAGCAGCGAGCCGAAGGCGAGCAGCTCGGCGAAGCCCCAGTCGATGTTGCCGTTGCGGCTCATGTCCAGGCGCTTGTCCAGCAGCTGCTGGAGCTTGCCGTGCACCGTGAAGCCCTCGGGCTTGTTGACGAAGGCGTCGCCGATGAGGTGCACCATGTCGCGCGAGACACCCGTGGTGTCGAGCTCGCCCGCGGGCGTGGCCCCCGCGTCCTCAGCGTCCGGACCGACGGTGGGTGAGGACCCGGTCTCTGCCGCGTGCGTCTCGGCGAAGGCGATCTCGAGACGGTTCTGGAAGTCGCGCTTGGCCTGCTCGTACTCTTCCTCGGTGATGTCGCCGCGACCGACGAGCGCCTCGGTGTAGAGGCGTCGCACCGAGCGCTTGGCCTCGATGAGGTTCGTCATCAGCGGCTGCGTCATCGAGGGGTCGTCGCCCTCGTTGTGGCCTCGGCGGCGGTAGCAGACGAGATCGATCACGACGTCGCGGTGGAACTTCTCGCGGTAGGCGAAGGCCAGCTGCGCCACGCGGACGACAGCCTCGGGGTCGTCGCCGTTGACGTGGAAGATCGGTGCCTGGATCGTCTTGGCGACGTCGGTGGCGTACACCGAGGTGCGGGCGTCGGTGGGCATCGTGGTGAAGCCGACCTGGTTGTTGACCACGATGTGCACGGTGCCGCCCGTGCGGTAACCGCGCAACTGCGACATCTGAAGGGTCTCGACCACCACACCCTGGCCGGCGAAGGCCGCGTCGCCGTGGATGAGCACCGGCAGCCAGGAGAAGGTGCCGACGGGCTTGCGGTCCTGCCGGGCCCGCACGATGCCCTCGAGCACGCCGTCGACGGTCTCGAGGTGGGAGGGGTTGGCCGCGAGGTAGACCGGCAGCTCACTGCCGTCGTCGGCGACGAAGGTGCCCTCGGTGCCGAGGTGGTACTTCACGTCGCCCGAGCCGCGCTTGGACCCCACGGCGACCGAGCCCTCGAACTCGCGGAACACCTGTCCGTAGGTCTTGCCGCCGATGTTGGTGAGGACGTTCAGGCGGCCGCGGTGGGCCATGCCGATCGCCGCGCCGTCCAAGCCCGCCTGCGCGGCGCCCTGCAGCACCTCGTCCAGCAGCGGGATGAGGGACTCGCCGCCCTCGAGGCTGAAGCGCTTCTGGCCGACGTACTTCGTCTGCAGGAAGGTCTCGAAGGCCTCGGCCTGGTTCAGCTTCGACAGGATGCGCAGCTGCTCGTCGTGGCCGGGCTTGGTGTACTTGACCTCGACGTTCTGCTGGAACCACAGTCGCTGCGCCGGGTCCTGGATGTGCATGTACTCCAGGCCGATGGTGCGGCAGTACGAGTCGCGCAGCACACCGAGGATCTCACGGAGCTTCATGAGGCGCTTGCCGCCGAAGCCGCCGGTGACGAACTCGCGATCGAGGTCCCAGAACGTGAGGCCGTGCTGCTCGATCTCGAGATCGGGGTGGGTGCGCTGGACGTACTCGAGCGGGTCGATGTCGGCCATGAGGTGCCCGCGTACGCGGAAGGAGTTGATGAGCTCCTGCACGCGAGCGGTCTTGTCGACGCGCTCGGCGATGTCGACGTTGATGTCGCTGGCCCAGTGGATGGGGGCGTAGGGGATGCGCAGTGCGGCGAAGATGTCGTCGTAGAACCCGCGCTTGCCGATGAGGAGCTCGTGGATGATCTTCAGGAACTCGCCCGAGCCGGCGCCCTGGATGACGCGGTGGTCGTAGGTGCTGGTGAGGGTGATCGTCTTGCCGATCGCCATCTCGTTGAGCGTCTTCTCGCTGGCACCCTGGAACTCGGCCGGGTAGTCCAGCGCGCCCGCGCCGACGATGCAGCCCTGCCCCTTCATCAGGCGCGGTACCGAATGGACGGTGCCGATACCGCCGGGGTTGGTCAACGAGATCGTGGTGCCCTGGAAATCGGCCGCGGTGAGCTTGTTGCCCCGGGCGCGGGTGACCAGGTCCTCGTACGAGGCGAGGTACTCGCCGAAGGTGAGGCTCTCGGCCCGCTTGATGCTCGGAACCAGGAGCGACCGTGTGCCGTCGGGCTTGGGGAGGTCGATCGCGATGCCGAGGTTGATGTGGGCGGGAGCTACCACGGAGGGCTTGCCGTCCACCTCGGCGTAGAAGACGTTCTGGCTGGGGAACGCCTTCAGCGCCTGGATCATGGCCCAGCCGATGAGGTGGGTGAAGCTCACCTTGCCGCCACGAGTGCGCGACATGTGGTTGTTGATGACGATGCGGTTGTCGATCATCAGCTTCGCCGGAACGGTGCGCACGCTCGTCGCGGTGGGCACGGTCAGCGACTGGTCCATGTTCGCTGCGAGGGTCTTGGTCATGCCCTTGAGGACGGTGACCTTGTCCTCGTCGGCCTGCTCCGGTGCGGCCGACGGGGTGGCCTTGGGGGCCTGCGCCGGGATCGGCTGCGGGGCCGCGGGCTTCGCGGTGGTCCGGGCGACCGGCTGGACGCCGATCACGGGCACCGGTGCGGTGATCGGGTGGGCGTCGTTCGCGGGGGCGGACGCGGGGGATGCCGCGGGTGCGGCGTTCCCCGCGGGCGGCGCGTCCGTCGCGGCGGCGCCGGCGTCATCCGAGGTCTCACCGTCCACTTCGACGGGGTGGTAGGCCTCGAGGATCGGCCACCACTCCTTGTCCACGGAGTTCTTGTCGACCTTGTACTGCTCGTAGAGTTCGTCGACCAGCCATTCGTTGGCCCCGAACTCTCCCTCGCTCGACACCCCGACGCCGGTCACCTGGCTCGACACGCTCGATCGCCTGCTTTCATCGCCGAAATTCGTCCGTCGTACAGGTCTCGGTACGGCCCGCACGCACGATTGTTAAGACTAACCCAGTCTGCCAAGGCCGTTTCCGGGTCCAGCCCCGCTCAGTGGGCCAAGAATCGCCGCTCTTTACGCCATCGCAAAGGTCTCTAGGATCGGTGCAATGGAGTTCTACGGCGAGAAACCGCAGGTCGACCTCACCTATTCGGACGTGTTCCTCGTTCCGCGCCACTCGGCGATCACGAGCCGCCTCGACGTCGACCTCGCCCCTGCCGACGGCACACCCGCGACCCTGCCGCTCGTGTCCGCGAACATGAACTCCGTGACCGGGGCGCGGCTGGCGGCCACGCTCGCGCGACGGGGTGGACTGGGCGTCCTGCCGCAGGATCTGCCGCTGCAGGAGCTCGACGCGGCGATCCGCTGGGTCAAGGGGCAGCCGGTGCCGTGGGACACGCCGCTGGTGCTGCCCTCGTCGGCGACCGTCGCCGACGCCGCCCGGCTCCTGCCGGCCACCGAGGGACACGGGATCGTCGTCAGCGACGCGCCCGCCGGTCGCGTGCACATCGACGACGTCCTGGGTGTGGTGCCCGCCCGCAGGCTGGGGTCGGCCCTGCCCGATGCGCGCCTGGGCGACCTCGCCCGCGGACATGCGGCGTCGATCGACGCCGACGACGTCGACGACGCACGGCACGCCTTCGATCTCATCGTCGACGCGGACGCCGAGACGGTGTGCGTGCTGCATCACGGTTTCGTCGTCGGCACACTGTCGCGCCGCAGTGCGCTGCGCACCACGCTCTACCGGCCCGCGGTCGACGCGTCGGGGCGCCTCGCGGTCGCCGCGGCGGTGGGTATCAACGGCGATGTGGCCGCAAAGGCCCGTGCGCTCGTGGCGGCCGGTGTGGACGTCCTCGTCGTCGACACCGCGCACGGACATCAGGACGGCATGCTCCGGGCCCTCCGCGCGGTGTCGGCCGAGGACCTCGGTGTGCCCATCGTCGCCGGCAACATCGTCACCGCTGACGGTGTCGCAGACCTCATCGACGCGGGCGCGACGATTCTCAAGGTCGGCGTCGGTCCCGGTGCGATGTGCACCACCCGGATGATGACGGCGGTCGGTCGCCCGCAATTCTCGGCCGTCCTCGAGACCGCCGAGGCCGCGCGGGCTCGCGGCGCGCACGTCTGGGCCGACGGCGGGGTGCGCTACCCCCGCGATGTCGCTCTGGCGCTCGCGGCCGGGGCAGCCTCGGTCATGATCGGCTCCTGGTTCGCGGGCACCATCGAAGCCCCGGGGGAGTTGCTGCGGGATGATGCGGGCCGGGCGTACAAGGAGTCGTGGGGCATGGCATCGACCAAGGCGGTGCAGGAGCGCTTCGGGCGGCTCGATCCCTATCAGCGAGCACGCAAGGAACTCTTCGCCGAGGGCATCTCGTCATCGAAGATCTACCTCGACCCCCTCCGCCCCGGCCTCGAGGACCTTCTCGACATGATCACCTCCGGCGTGCGGTCGTCCTTCACCTACGCGGGCGCGCATACCGTGGCTCAGTTCCACGAGCGCGCCCGCGTGGGGCTGCAGTCCGCCGCCGGCTATGAGGAGGGCAAGGCGCTTCCTGTCAGCTGGTGATGCGGTCGGCAGCGAGGCTCTTCAGAGCGGGTACTGACCCGGCTCCCGTCGGATCGTGATCCAGCGGGTCTCGGTGAACGCGTCGATGTTCGCCTGCGCGCCGCCGTGACGCGACCCGGTTCCCGAGGCGCCGACGCCGCCGAACGGGGCGTTGGCCTCGTCGTTCACGGTCTGATCGTTCACGTGCACGATCCCCGAGGGGATGCGCTGCGCCATCTCCCACCCGGCCATCGCGTCGGCGGTGACGATGCCGAGCGACAGTCCGTACTCGGTGTCGGCGGCGAGGGCGACAGCCTCTTCGTCGGTCGCGAACGACACCACTGACGCGACCGGGCCGAAGACCTCGTCGCAGTAGGCGGCGGCGTCCTTCGGCGGATTCGCGAGCACCGTCGGGCGGTAGAAGAGGTCGTCGTAGGTGCCACCCGCGGCCAGGGTCGCTCCCTGCGCGACGGCGTCCTGGACGAGCGTGTGCACGCGGTCGCGCTGGACCTCGTCGATGAGGGGGCCCAAGTGCACCTGCCCCGCCGCGGGATCGCCGACGACCATCGACTCGGCCTTGGCCGCGAGCTTCTCCACGTACGCGTCGAAGAGCGACTCGTGCACGATGTGCCGGCCCACGGTCATGCAGATCTGACCCTGGTGGAGGAAGGCTCCCCAGGTGGCGAGGTTGACCGCTTGGTCGACATCGGCGTCCTCGCGGATCACGAAGGCGGAATTGCCGCCGAGCTCGAGGTGCGCGCGGGTGAGGTGGCGTCCGGCGAGTTCGCCCACCGCGCGCCCGGCGCGCGTGGAGCCGGTGAATGCCACGACCCGCACGCGCGGGTCGGCGACCATCGCCTCGCCCACCTCTGCACCGCCGGGCACCAGCTGGAGCAGTCCCTTCGGAAGGCCCGCCTCTTCGAAGATGCGCACCATGCTGACCCCGCCGGTGATGACGGTGCGGGGGTCGGGTTTGAGCAGCACGGCGTTGCCGAGGGCGAGCGCGGGGGCGACGGCGCGGATGCCGAGGATCAGCGGCACATTGAAGGGTGAGATGACCCCGACCACGCCCACCGGAACCTGCTGCGCCAGGGACAGCCGAGGCTCCTCGCTGGCGAGGATCGAGCCGAGGGGCGCCGAGGGGAGGGAGGCCGCCTCGTAGCACTCCGCTGCCGTCACGTGCAGGGCGAAGCCGGCGAGAGGCGGGATGGCGCCGACCTCGCGGACGTTCCAGCCCATGATCTCCTCGGCGTGATGCTCCCACAGCTGTCCTGCCTTGCGAAGGACGCCGGCTCGCACCGGGTGCGGGGTCGCCGCCCACTCGCGCTGCGCGCGTGCGGCACCCTCGGCCGCCTTCGCGACATCGGCGGGGCCCGCCATCCCGACCATCGCGAGCGTGTCGCCGGTCGCGGGCTCGACCGAGGCGATCTGTCCTCCCTCGCCCGGCACCCACGCGCCGTCGATGTGGATGAGCCCTGCGAAGACATCAGGGTCGATCAGGGTGGTGGTGGCGGAATCGGTGACGGTCGACATCGTTGTTCCTTCGTCGGTCGGTGGACGGGGTCCACAGATGGATTCGCATGAATGCGTCGGGGGGAAGGATACGGCGGTCACGGCTCGCGCGGCCGGCGGGTTCCCACTCACCGGTACCCCGGTCCGCCAGCGCGGCCGCACGCGTCCTGCCGTAGACTTCTCGGCGAAATGGACGACCCTCCCAGTTGTAGACCCTGGCCCCACCGCCCTGCCCCCACGCTGATCGGGGGTGACGCGTGATGGATTACGTCATGTTGGGCGTGGGGCTCCTGCTGACCGTCGGCACCGGGCTGTTCGTCGCGAGCGAGTTCGCGCTGGTCAACCTCGACCGTGCCGACCTCGAGGCCCGCCGGGAGGCGGGGGAGTCGCGGTTGTCGCTGACCATCAGCGCGCTGCGCATCACCTCCACGCACCTCTCCAGCGCCCAGCTGGGCATCACCCTGACGACGCTGCTGACCGGCTACACGATGGAGCCCGCCATCTCCAACCTGCTGCGTCCGGTTCTGGTCGGCTGGGGATGGCCCGAGGGCGTGGTCGTGGCGTTGTCCTCGATCATCGGCGTCTCGATCGCCACGGTGTTCTCGATGATCATCGGCGAGCTCGTCCCGAAGAACTTCGCGTTGGCCGTCCCGCGCCAGACCGCCAAACTCGTGATGCCTTTCCAGGTGGCCTTCACCACCGTTTTCCGCCCCGCCATCCGGCTCCTCAACGGCAGCGCCAACGCTGTTCTCCGAGGCCTGGGCATCGAGCCCAAGGAAGAGCTGTCGGGCGCGCGCACGGCCGAAGAGCTGTCGAGTCTCGTCCGTCGTTCGGCCAGCGCCGGGGTCTTGGAGAAAGACACCGCCAGTCTGCTCGACCGGAGCCTGAACTTCGCCCGGCTCACCGCGGCCGACGTGATGACGCCGCGCCCCAGCATCCATGCCCTGTCGTCCTCCGAGAATGCGGACGATGTCATCCAGCTCGCGCGTCGGACGGGTCACTCGCGATTTCCCGTGACGGGGGAGTCGATGGACGACATCACCGGCATCGTGCACTTGAAGGCTGCCATCGGCGTGCCGCGGGAGCGGCGAGCCGACGTGCCGGCGGCGGCGCTGGCGAGCGAGGTCCTGCGCGTGCCTGAAGCGGTGCACCTCGACGCCCTCGTCTCGGAGCTGCGGGCGCGGGGCTATCAGATGGCGGTCGTCGTCGACGAGTACGGCGGCACCGCGGGCGTGGTCACCCTCGAAGACCTCGTGGAGGAGATCGTCGGCGAGGTGCTCGACGAGCACGACCGCCGCCGCGCCGGCATCGTGCGGGGGAGCGGCTACGTGAGCTTCCCCGGCGAACTGCGCCCCGACGAGGTGCGCGACCGCACCGGCATCCGCATCCCCGAGGGAGACGTGTACGACACCGTGGGCGGATTCATCATGAGCGTCCTCGAGCGCATCCCCGCCGTCGGCGACACCGTGAGCATCGAGGACGGCGACCTGGAGGTGCAGCGGATGGACGGCCGCCGCGTCGACCGGGTGCGCTTCACCCCGGCGGTCGTCGCCGCCCACACCGAGGCGGGGGGTGAGGGCCGATGAGCGATTGGGCCGGAATCGCCTGGCTGGTCGTGCTGCTCCTGGGCAACGCGTTCTTCGTAGGCGCCGAGTTCGCCGTGATCTCGGCGCGGCGCTCGCAGATCGAGCCGCTGGCCGAGAAGGGCGTGCGCGCTGCTCGCACCGCCCTGTACGCCATGGAGCACGCGACCCTGATGCTCGCGACCTCGCAGCTGGGCATCACCATCTGTTCGCTGTTGATCCTGAACGTCTCCGAACCCGCCATCCACCACTTGCTCGAAGAGCCGCTGGCGCTCACGGGTCTGCCCGAGGGGCTCGTCGACGCGATCGCCTTCGCCATCGCGCTGGTGCTGGTGTCGTACCTGCACGTCGTCTTCGGAGAGATGGTGCCGAAGAACCTCGCCTTCTCGGTGCCCGACCGCGCGGTGCTGATGCTCGCGGCTCCGCTGGTGTGGGTGTCGAAGGTCTTCCACCCGGTGATCTTCACGCTCAACTGGATCGCCAACCACATCGTGCGGCTGTTCCGGGTGGAGCCGAAGGACGAGGCCGCGTCGACGTTCACGCTCGAGGAGGTCGCCACGATCGTCAACCAGTCGCGCATCGAGGGCGTGCTGGACGACTCGGCGGGGACGGTCGCGGCGGTGATGGAGTTCACCGACAAGAAGGCGAAAGACATCGCCGTGCCGCTGGCCGACCTGGTGACCCTTCCCGAGACCACGACGCCCGGCGACATCGAGCGGGCCGTCGCCCGGCACGGCTTCTCCCGGTACGTCATCGTCGGCGCCGACGGCGCCCCCGTGGGCTACGTGCACCTCAAAGACATCCTCCGGGTGGCCGAGGGGCCGGATGCCGCGGTGGACACCCCGATCCCGGCCAAGCGCATCCATCACATGGTGCCGGTGCAGGAGACCACCGACCTCGAGGACGCCCTCGCGCTCATGCGTCGCGACGGCCGCCACCTCGCCCAGGTGCGGGATCAGGGCGGAACCATCACCGCGGTCCTCTTCCTCGAGGACGTCATCGAGGAGCTCGTCGGCGAGGTGCAGGACGCGACGAGGCGCCGTCGCTGAGAGCCTGAGGCGGGTGACCGGGCGCCTGAGTAGGGTGACGGGATGAGCACCTGGGATCTGCCCGCCACCGCGGCCGAGCTGCACGCCCCCGCCGATAGCGACGACAAGTACCGGCGGGGCGTCCTCGGCATCCGCACCGGCTCGGACCAGTACCCCGGCGCTGCGGTGCTGGGCGTCGAAGCGGCGTGGCGGACGGGTGTCGGCATGGTCCGCTACCTCGGCCCCGACCGGCCCACCACGCTCGTCCTGCACCGCAGGCCCGAGACGGTCACCTCGGGCGGGCGCGTGCAAGCCTGGCTGATCGGGTCGGGAACGGATGCCGCGGCGAGGCCCCGCGGCGAGATGTCGGCGCTGCGCGACATCCTCTCCCGTCCCGAGCCGGTCGTCATCGACGCCGGCGCCCTCGACCTCGTCGCCGACGGCGCACGCGAGGGCGGGGTGCGGGTGCTGACCCCGCATGACCGGGAGCACGACAGGGTGCGGGAGGCTTTCGGGCTCGCCCCCCTCGGCCCCGACGCCGGAGACCGGCGCGTCGATGCAGCCGTGGAGACCGCGCACCGCACCGGTGCGGTCATGGTGCTCAAGGGCGCGCGCACGATCGTCGCCGAACCCGGGGGGTGGCACGTCGTGGTCGCACAGGAGGGCACCTCCTGGCTCGCGACCGCCGGAACCGGCGACGTGCTCGCCGGGATTCTCGGGGCGGTCGTGGCCGGCGCGGCGGCTCGCGAGGAGCGGGCGGGAAACGCCGGCGACGGCGCGGGCGCGGCTGAGCCGGGCCTGGTGCCGTGGGCGCGGCGCGCCGCCGCCGCGGTGTGGCTGCACCAGCGCGCGGGTGCGCGGGCAGCCGAGCGGGCTGGCGGCGGTGCGGGGCGGCGTGGCGGCCCCGTCACGGCGCTCGATGTGGCCGGCGCCCTGCCCGCCGTGGTCGCTGAAGCGCTCGCCGGCTGAGCCCGGCGCACATCCTTCGGCCAGACAGGGGATGGCGGGCACCGCGTCTTAGGATGGGCGCGTGTCGAAGCGGGCGGTGCTCTGGGTCGCGTTCGTGCTGGTGCACGTCGCGGTGGCGGTGCTCGGCTTCCTCCAGCCCAATCAGCCCATGGGCGACGTGTACATGGTCTACGAGCCGTGGGCGAGCCGTGCGGCGGCGGCCGACGGGGTCGTCGGGATCACCGAGACCTGGGTCTACCCCGCCCTGGCGCTGGCGCCGATCTTCGTCACCCACGTGCTCGCGCCGGTGTTCGGCTCATACCTCGTCGCCTGGCCCGTCGTCGTCACCGCCCTCGATGCCGCCGCCTTCGCGCTCCTCGTCGGGCGGGGCCGGTCGCAGGGCCGCACGGTGGCGGCCTGGTTCTGGCTGGTGTTCATCCTGGGGCTCGGTCCGGTGGGGATGTACCGACTGGACGCGATCACCGTGCCCCTGGCCGTCGCGGGCTGCCTCTGGCTTCTGACCAGACCCCGGCTGGCGGCGGTGCTCCTGGCCGCGGCGACCTGGATCAAGGTCTGGCCGGCGGCGCTGCTCGTGGCCGCCGTCATCGCGGTACGCCGTCGCCTCGCGCTCGTCGGCGGTGCCGCAGCGCTGTCGGCGCTGGTGATCGGGGTCGTCGTCGCCGTCGGCGGAGCCGCGCACCTCTTCGGCTTCGTCTTCGACCAGACCGAGCGGGGCCTGCAGGTCGAGGCGCCGGTCAGCGCCTTCTGGCTGTGGCGGGCCGTGGCGGGCTTCGCCGACTCCCGGGTGTTCTACGACGACGAGATCCTGACCTGGCAGGTGACGGGCCCCGGGGCAGCCGCGGTGAGCGATGCGATGACCGCCGTGATGGTGGCGGCTGTCGCTCTGGTGGCGGCGATCGGAGCGCTGCGCGTTCGCCGTGGCATCCCGTTCCTGCGGGTCTTCCCGGCTCTCGCGCTCAGCCTCGTGCTGGTCTTCATCGTGACAAACAAGGTCGGTTCGCCGCAGTACCTCACGTGGATCATCGCGCCCCTCGTCGTCGGGCTCGTCCTCGACCGTGACCGCTGGTGGTCGCCCGCCTGCCTGGCCCTTGTGAGCGCCGCCCTCACCCAGCTGATCTATCCGCTCTGGTACGACCGCGTGCTCGGTGGCGACCCGATCGCCGTCGGCGCGCTGACGCTGCGCAATGTCCTGCTCGTGGCGCTCCTGACGTGGAGCGTGACGCTGCTCGCGCGAACGCCCCGGCGCGTGCCGGCCCCTGCCGTCGTCGACGCCCTGGCCTGATCCGTCAACCGAAAGGACCCCATGCTCGTCGCCTTCTCCGTCGCTCCGAGCGGCACCGGCCGCTCCGACGGCTCCGTCCACGACGCCGTCGCCGCCGCCGTCCGGGTGGTGCGCAGCTCGGGGCTTGCGCACCGCACCACGTCGATGTTCACCGAGGTCGAGGGGGAGTGGGACGAGGTGATGGATGTCGTCAAGCGAGCCACCGAGGCGGTCCTGCCCTTCGGCTCGCGGGTGTCGCTCGTTCTCAAGGCCGACATCCGTCCGGGGCGCACGGGCGAGATCGAGGCCAAGATCGACCGCCTGGAGCGCGCGCTCGGCGAGGAATCCGACCCGCACGCAGAGGCGTGACCGGGTCGGCGACCCACGAGCCGGGGGCCTCCGCCGCGGCCGATCGGCTGGCCCGGGTGCTCGCCGACGCGGCGGGGCAGTCGCGCCCGCGCGCGGAGCGCGACGCCGGCGACCCCGATGTCCCTGTCGCCGGAACCGCGGTCCTGCTGCGCGACACGGCCCGCGGCGTGGAGGTGCTCATGCTCGAGCGCCCCGGTCAGGGATCCTTCGCCGGGGCGTGGGTGTTCCCCGGCGGCAAGGTCGAGCCCGGCGACGCCGGCGATGCGGGAGCGGACGACGAGGAAGCCACGGCTCGACGCGCTGCTGCGCGAGAGACCCGCGAGGAGGTGGGCCTCGAACTGCCAGGCGAGTCGCTGTCCACCGTGTCGCGATGGGACCCGCCTCCGGGCCTGCCGCTGCGAATCCGCACGTGGTTCTTCGTCGCCGATCTTCGGGGCGAGGCGGCCGGCGAGGTCGACGGCCTCGTCCTCGCCGACGGGGAGGTTGTGCGCGCCGAGTGGCTGCGTCCCGACGAGGCCCTCGCCGCGCACGGACGAGGGGAGCTCGTCCTGTACCCGCCCACCTGGGTGACCCTCCACGATCTCGCCGATGCGGCGAGCGCGGAGGAAGCGATGCAGAGAACGCGGATGACGGGGGTGCGTCGTTTCGACACCGTGGCCCGGCGGGGACCCGAGGGTCCGATCCTGCTCTGGGAGGGGGATGCGGAATACGACGCGCCCGGTGCGGGCGTCGCCCGTCATCGGCTGGAGATCGGCAGTCTTCCGTGGCGGTACCTGCGTCGCTAGGTGGCGAGCAGGCGCTCCAGGTGGAGCCCGACCGGTGAGGTCTCGATGAGGAACCCGTCATGGCCGAAGTCGCTGACGAGCTCCACCGCGCGGTCGCCGTCGATGTTGTGGCGGAGTCCGCGTGCGATGCGGTGCTGCCCGTCGACGGGGAAGAGGCGGTCGCTGTCGATCCCGAGCACGAGCGCGCGCGCCGTCACCCGTTCCAGGGCGCTTTCGACCCCGCCGCGGTCGCGGCCGATGTCGTGCGAGTTCATCGCCTCGACGAGGGTCAGGTAGCTGTTGGCGTCGAAGCGACGCGTGAACTTGTTGCCGTGGAAGTCGAGATAGCTCTCCACAGCGAAGCGCCCGCCGTGGCCGAGGGGGCTGACCCCCGACTGCCATGACCGCTGGAAGCGCTGATTCAACTCGGTCGGCGAGCGGTAGTTCAACAGCGCCATCCGTCGTGCCAGCGCGAGCCCTCGGTGGGGCCCGTCGCCGTCGCCGGCGTCGTAGTACTCCCCGCCCTGGAAGCGCGGATCGATCCGGATCGCCTCGAGCTGCACCGAGTTCAGGGCCACCTGGTCGGCGGTCGTGACCGGGGGAGCCGACAGCACCGCCATCCGTTCCACGCGCTCCGGATGCGAGACTGCCCATTCCAGCGCGTGCATGCCGCCCATGGAGCCGCCGATGACCGCTGCCCAGGTGTCGATCCCGAGCGCGTCGGCGAGCCGCACCTGGGCGGCGACCTGATCGCGCACGGTGAGGTAGGGGAAACGGGATGCCCACTCGTAGCCGTCGGGCGCGATGCTCGCCGGTCCCGTCGAGCCCTGACAGCCGCCCAGCATGTTCGGCGCGACCACGAACCAGCGGTCGGTGTCGACGGGCTTGCCCGGCCCGACGATGTCGTCCCACCAGCCGTCGGTGGGGTGCCCCGGGCCCGCCTCACCGGTGACGTGACTGTCGCCGGTGAGGGCGTGGAGGACCAGCACGGCGTTGTCGCGCGCCGGTGTGAGCTCGCCCCAGGTCTCGAAGGCGATGCGGATGCCGGGGAGCTCTGTTCCGCCCTCCGTGCGGAACGCGCCGAAGGCGGCGAACTGGCGTGCTCCGGCGGGGTCGCCGTCGCGCCAGGCGCCCGTGACGGGCGGGCGGCCGAGAAGCAGACGCGCGTCGGCCTCCGTCACCGGTGCGCTCGGCACCGTGTCTTCGGAGGTCTGCCAGTCCATGCCTGCCATTCTCGCCGCTGGGAAAGGTGGCCAGCGCTGTGTTACGACCCGGCTAGTGTGGGGCGGGGGGACGGACGTGAACACAGCTCAGGACGCGACGCGCCGAGAGATCATCGCGCAGTACGGCATCGTCGGGGAGCCCCCCGAGCCCGACCTCGAGGGTCTGGTGCAGCTGGCCGCGACCATCTCGGGAGTGTCGACCGCGGTGATCAACATCATCGATGATCGGCACCAGCATCAGATCGCCACCGTGGGGATCTCTCCCGCCGTCTGCGCACGAGAAGACTCGATGTGCGCGGTCGTCTTCGAGGGCGCCCAGCGGGTGGTCGTCAGTGACGCCCGTCGCGATGAGCGGTTCGCCGAGAATCCCTTCGTCACCGGCGACGTCGCGCGCATCAGGTTCTACGCCTCGAGTCCGCTGGTGACGCCGGGGGGAGTCGCGATCGGAACGCTGTGCGTCTTCGACGACGATCCCGGCGTGCTCACCGAGGAACAGGGCCACGCGCTCGATGTCCTCGCCCATCAGGTGGTCGACGTGCTGGAGCTGCGCAGACTTGCGCGCGAGCTCAAGCGATCCAACGAGGCGCTGGAGGGCTTCGCCCGCCAGGTCAGTCATGATCTGCGCAACCCCCTCACCGCGATCAGCGGTTTTCTCGAACTCGCCGTCGACAGTCCCGAGCTCGCCGAGGCGCCGGTTGCGGCCCGCGCGATCGAGAGGGCGGAGGCTGCGGCTCAGCGGATGTCCGAAATGCTGGATGACCTCCTCGCCTTCGCGCGCGTGGGTGGCGTCCCGCCCGCGACGGCGAGGGTCGATGTCGGCGAGCTCCTGGAGGAGATCCAGGACGATCTGCACTCGGCGCTCAGCGAGAGCGGTGCCCGCATCGATGTCACGGCGTCGGCCGACATCGAAGGAGACCGCACCATGCTCCGCGTGCTGGTGGAGAATCTCGTCGCCAACGCCGTGAAGTTCGCCAACGCCGCGGGCGGAAGGCCCCACGTCGACGTCCACGTGGAGCGATCGGCATCCGGCATCCGGCTCATCGTCGACGACGACGGACCCGGCATCCCGGAAGACGACAGGGAGCGGGTCTTCGGGCTGATGGAACGAGGCCGCAACGCCCTCGCTCCGGGACTGGGGATCGGACTGGCCACTTGCCGCCGCATCGCCGAAGCGCACGGCGGACAGATCGGCATCAGCGATTCCCCGCTCGGTGGCGCACGCGTGTGGGTGGTTCTGCCCGGATCTGACAGATTCGAGCCCGCCGCCGTCTGAGCGCACGATGATGGGAGCATGGCGCGCTTCCTTCTCATCGCCGCTTCGAGCGGCATCGGTCAGGCCACGGCGGAGATCCTCCGTGAGAGCGGACACGAGGTCGTCACGACCGCGCGCGGGGATGACACCATCACCCCCGACCACGTCGTCGACGCCACCGACTTCGCTGCTGTCGACGAGGTGTTCGCCGCAGCGGGTGACCTCGACGGCGTCGCCTGCTTCGCCGGATCGCTGCTGCTCAAGCCCGCGCATCTGACGACGGCCGAGGAGTACGACGAGGTGATCGCCGCATCGCTCACGACCGCCTTCGCGACGGTGCGGGGTGCGGGAAAGCACCTCAAACGCGGAGGATCGGTGGTGCTCGTGTCATCCGCGGCGGCTCTGCACGGAACGGCCAATCACGAGGCCATCGCCGCCGCGAAATCAGGGGTGGTCGGTCTTGCTCTCTCGTCCGCCGCGACCTACGCGTCGCGCAACCTGCGGGTGAACGCGGTCGCCCCGGGACTCACCGAGACGTCGCTGACGGCGTCGCTGACCGAGACCGAGGGGGCGCGGAAGGTGTCGGAGGCCATGCACGCCCTCGGGCGGCTGGGCAAGCCCGACGACGTCGCCCGAGCGGTGGCCTTCCTCCTCGACCCGGCGAACGACTGGATCACCGGGCAGGTGCTGGCCGTCGACGGAGGCCTCGCGCGGGTGCGCCCGCGCATGAAGGTCTGACCCGCGGCGCGCGCGATCCGCGACCGAAACGCGAAGCGCCCCGCGAACCCTGGTCGAGTTCGCAGGGCGCCTCGAGGCGCGCCGGGTCAGGCGCGCGCGGCCTCCGAGACCCGGCGCGCAGCGGCGAGGGCCTGCTCGAGGTCGGCCTTGAGGTCATCGACGTTCTCGATCCCCACCGACAGGCGCACGAGCCCCGGGGTCACCCCGGCGGTCAGCTGCTGCTCGGGCGTGAGCTGCGAGTGGGTGGTCGAGGCGGGGTGGATGACGAGCGAGCGCACGTCGCCGATGTTGGCGAGGTGGCTGAACAGCGTGAGCGAGTTCACGAACTCGCGGCCTGCATCCACACCGCCCTTCAACTCGAAGGACAGCACCGCGCCCACACCCTTCGGGGCGTAGCGGTTCGCCGCGGCGTACCAGGGCGAGGTGGGCAGGCCCGAGTAGTTCACCGACGCCACGTCGGACTGGTTCTCGAGCCACTCGGCGATCTCCTGCGCGTTCTGCACGTGACGCTCGATGCGCAGCGACAGCGTCTCGATGCCCTGCAGGAGCAGCCAGGCGCTGTTCGGCGAGATGGACGATCCGAGGTCCCGCAGCAGCTGCACGCGGGCCTTGATGATGTAGGCCAGGCCGTCGCCGACGGCTGCGGTGTAGCTCGCTCCGTGGTACGACGGGTCGGGCTCGGTGAACCCGGGGAAGCGGTCGACGTGCTTGGACCACTCGAACGATCCGCCGTCGACGATCACGCCGCCGATCACGGTACCGTGGCCGCCGAGGAACTTCGTCGCCGAGTGCAGCACGATGTCGGCGCCGTGCTCGAACGGGCGGATGAGGTAGGGCGTCGCGATGGTGTTGTCGACGATGAGCGGGACTCCCGCCTCGTGCGCGACGTCGGCGACGGTGCGGATGTCGAGGACGTTGATCTTGGGGTTGCCGATCGTCTCGGCGAAGAACGCCTTGGTGTTCGGCCGCACCGCGCGGCGCCACTCCTCGGCGTCATCCTGGTTCTCGACGAAGGTGACCTCGATGCCGAGCTTGGCCAGGGTGTACTTGAACAGGTTGTAGGTGCCGCCGTAGATCGAGCTGGAGGAGACGAAGTGGTCGCCCGCCTCGGCGAGGTTGAGGATCGCGAAGGTCTCGGCCGCCTGGCCGCTGGAGACCAGCAAGGCGCCGGTGCCGCCCTCGAGCGCCGCGATGCGCTGCTCGACGACATCCTGCGTGGGGTTCTGGATGCGGGTGTAGATGTTTCCGAACTCGGCCAGCGCGAAGAGGTTGGCGGCGTGATCGGTGTTGTCGAACACGTACGACGTGGTCTGGTAGATGGGCGTGGCGCGGGCCTTCGTCACCGGGTCGGGCTGTGCGCCCGAGTGGATCTGCTTGGTCTCGAAACGCCAGTTCTCGGGTGCGGACATGGGCTGCTCCTACCGGTCGATGGGTGCCGCGGCGGGTTCCGCGACCTCTTCGAGGGTACGGAAGGCCCCCCTCGTCGACAACGCGGGGGAAATGTGACGTAACGCGGGCGCGTGCGGGCCGTGCGCCCCGCGCCGGGTGCGCCTTGTAGCGTGAGGAGTATGACCGATGCCACGCCGACGGATGCCGCACATCGACCGACCGCCCGACGCGCGGTGGTGACCGGAGCGAGTTCGGGGATCGGCGAGGCGACGGCGCGGAAGCTCCGGGCGCTCGGCTGGGACGTGGTCGCCGTGGCCCGACGTGCCGAGCGCCTCGCCGCACTGGAGAACGAGATCGGTGCGGTCGCCTTCGCCGCCGATCTCACCGCCGCCGCCGATGTCGAGGCGCTCGCCGAGTGGCTGGCCGAGACGGGGCCGGTCGACGCGCTCGTCAATGTCGCCGGGGGCGCGCGCGGCACCGATCGCGTCGAGGACGGCGACCCCGACGACTGGCAGTGGATGTTCGAGGTCAACGTGCTCGCCACGCAGCGCCTCACCGCCGCCCTGCTGCCGCTGCTGCGCCGCGCCGCCGCCGATCGGGCAGCTCACGCCGACGTGGTCTTCGTCACCTCGACGGCCGCGCAGATCGCCTACGCCGGCGGTGCCGGATACAACGCCGCGAAGGCGGGACAGTCGATGATCGCGCATGCGCTGCGCCTCGAGGTCAACGGCGAGCCGCTCCGGGTCATCGAGATCGCGCCGGGCATGGTGCAGACCGAGGAGTTCACTCTCAATCGCCTCGGCGGTGATCGCGCCGCGGCCGACCGGGTGTACGAGGACGTCCAGGCGCCGCTCACCGCCGACGACGTCGCGGACGTCATCGGGTACGCGCTGTCGGCGCCGGGGCACGTCAACCTCGACCTCGTCACGATGCGACCGGTCGCGCAGTCGGCGCAGCACCTGCTGGCTCGCGGGCCGCTGCACGTGCGCACTGCCGGCTGATGGCGCGCACGCTCGACGACCTGGCCGGTGCGGGTCTGCTGGATGCCGGGTGGGCGGAAGCACTCGCGCCCGTCGCCTCCGACATCGCCGCCCTCGGCGAGCGGCTGCGGGCCGAGACCGCCGGGGGCGGCCGGTACCTCCCCGCCGGCGAGCGCGTGCTGCGCGCCTTCTCGCAGCCGCTCGACGACGTGAAGGTGCTCATCGTGGGGCAGGATCCCTACCCCACGCCGGGTCATCCGATCGGCCTTTCGTTCGCCGTCGATCCGAGCGTGCGGCCCCTGCCGCGGAGCCTGGCGAACATCTACCGCGAGCTGCACGACGACCTCGGTATCGAGCCCGCCGCCCACGGCGACCTGTCGGCATGGAGCGACCAGGGGGTGATGCTGCTGAACAGGGTGCTGACCGTCCGCCCTGGTGAGCCCGGCTCTCATCGCGGCTGGGGCTGGGAACGCGTCACCGAGCACGCGATCCGCGTGCTCGCCGCGCGCGACGAACCCCTCGTGGCGATTCTGTGGGGGAGGGATGCCGCGACCCTGCGTCCGCTCCTCGGTGACACCCCGGTCGTCGCCTCGGCGCACCCGTCGCCCCTCTCGGCCAGTCGGGGATTCTTCGGGTCGCGGCCCTTCTCGCGCACGAACGAACTCCTCACCGCGCAGGGCGCTTCGGCGGTCGACTGGCGCCTGCCCTCCGCCGCGTAGGCTGTCGCCATGCTGGAGGAGGAATACGAGACGGCGAGACGCCGCCTTCCCCGTCATCTTCGCCGCCGGCCCGAGCCGGAGCGCCCGTTCTCCTTCGAGATCCGTCCGGTCGCCGACGGCGACATCCCCGATATCCGGGAGATCTACAACTACTACGTCACCAACTCGGTGGTCACCTTCGATGAGAAGAAGTGGTCGATCGCGCAGTGGCGCGAGAAGGTGGCTCACCTGAAGAAGCTGGGGCTGCCCTTCCTCGTCGCCGAGTCGCCGTCGGGTCAGATCCTCGGGTACGCGTACGTGCAGCCGATGTCGAGCAAGTCGGCGTATCGGTATTCGGTGGAGAACTCCATCTACCTCGGGCAGGCCGCGACCGGGAAGGGACTCGGGCGGGCGCTGCTGGAGGCGCTGATCGTCGCCTGCGAGCAGGCCGGCATCCGGGAGATGGTGGCCGTGATCAGCGACAAGGGGGCCGAGGCCTCCATCGCTCTGCACGAGAAGATGGGCTTCGAAGAGGTCGGCCGCATGGGCCGGGTCGGCTTCAAGTTCGGCCGGTGGCTCGGGACGGTGTACCTGCAGAAGTCGCTGAAGCCGGTGAAGAAGCGGCGGGCGCTCTTCGGTCGGTGATCAGCCGGGGCGTCCGTGCTCGCGCACGCGCTCCACGAGGGTCTGCCATGGTCCTTCCAGATCGGCATCGCCGAACTCGGCCTCACGATCGGCGCCGTGCGAGGTCGCGTGCACCCGCCAGCGGAATCGATCAGCTCCACGCGTCGGGCGCGGTGCCGCGTCCCAGGGGCAGGCGTCGATGAGAGGAAGCCAGGATGACGCGTCGTCGCCCTCGAGCTCTGCGCGCCATCGACGGGGGATGCCGGTGACACCGCCGGTGCGCTCCACCAGGATCACCACGATCGCCTCCCCGCTGGGCCCGCCCCCGTCCGTCTGATCGCTCATCCCCGTCCACGATGCTCTCTCGGGGCCGAAGCGCCTACCCGGCGAGATCGACCCCGACGCCCGCCCAGGCGGCGCGAACGGCCGCTGCTTCTTCGGATGATCCACCGTACTCCGACTGGGCGGTGGCCACCGTCGCGGCGGCGAACTCGGAGAAGTCCGCGGTGGGGGAGAGAGTGCCCGACGTCAGGGCGAGGTACCACACGCGCCCCGCGCGCTCCCAGGCGTAACCGCCGAGCGCGGTGGCGCACAGGTGGAATGCCCGGTTCGGGATGCCGGAGTTGATGTGGACGCCGCCGTTGTCATCGGCGGTCACGACGTAGTCGTCCATGTGCCCCGGCTGCGGGTCGCGGCCGAGGATGTCGTCGTCGTACGCGGTTCCCGGCGCCGCGAGCGATCGCAGGGCCCGCCCCTGCACCGCGGGGGTGAAGATCCCCGCGCCGATGAGCCAGCTGGCCTCTTCGGCGGTCTGGTCGAGGTGGTGCTGCTCGACGAGCACGCCGAACACGTCGGCGAGCGATTCGTTCAGCGCGCCGGACTGGTCCTGGTATTCGAGGCCGCCGGCGGCCTCGATGACGCCGTGCGCGAGTTCGTGGGCGATGACGGTGAGCGAGCCGGTGAAGCCGGTGAACACCTCGCCGTCGCCGTCGCCGAAGACCATGCGCTCACCGTTCCAGAAGGCGTTGTCGTAGTCGCGGCCGTAGTGCACGGTCGCCAGCAGCTGGCCGCCGTCACCGTCGATGCCGTTGCGGTCGAAGGCGTCCCAGAACGCGTCGAAGGTGATGCCGAGCCCGTCGAAGGCCTCGTCGACGGCGGCGTCACCGGTGGCGGGGTCGTCCTCGCCGCGCACGCGGCGACCGGGGAGCACCTCGCGACCGCCGGCATCGGAGATCGTGCGGTCGGGCGCGGGGGCGGTCTCGGCGGTGATCGTGCCGTCATCGCCGATGGACAGGCGCAGCCGACTCCGGGTGATGCGGTACGGCGGGGTGGCCTGCAGGGTGGCGCGCGCCGCGGCGGCCGCGTGGGCGAAGGTCGGCTCGTTCACGGAGGCGATCCGGGCGAGGAGATAGGGAGGGATGATCGCGCGCATGGCGACCACGCTAACGCTCACCTCCGACGCCGGGTCAGGTCGCCGGAGGATCGATCAGGGGCACCGACGCCAAGAGGCGCCGGGTGTAGGCCACCTGCGGTTGCTGCAGCACCTTCTCGGTGGGCCCCTCCTCGACGATGCGGCCGTCCTTCATCACGACCACCTCGTCGCAGATGCTCTGGACGACGCCGATGTCGTGCGACACCATCACGAGCGTGAGGTCCTCCTGACGGCGGAGGTCGGCCAGCAGGGCGAGGATCTGCGCGCGAACGGTGACGTCGAGGGCCGAGAGCGGCTCATCGCCGATGAGCAGACGCGGCCGATGCACGAGCGCGCGGGCCAGGGCGATGCGCTGGCGCTGGCCGCCCGAGAACTCGTGCGGGAAGCGCTCGGTCATCTCTGCCTCGAGTCCGACCTGTTCGAGGACTTCGCGCACCCTCGCCCGCCGGTCGCCCTCGATCCCGAGGGCCCAGAGGGGTTCCCCGACGATCCGCCCGACGCTCATCCGCGGATCGAGCGAGGCATAGGGGTCCTGGAACACCACGCCGGTCAGGCGCCGGAGCCAGTGCAGCGAGCGTGCGGATGAGGTGGCGTCGACCGCGCGCCCATCGACCTCGACGGTGCCCGAGGTGGGGGCATCGAGCCCCAGGAGGATCCGCACGAGAGTGGACTTGCCCGACCCCGATTCGCCGATGATGCCCAGCGCACTCCCCGCGCGGACATCGACGTCGGCGTCCTCGAGCGCGGTCGTGTACGTGCGCCGCTCGAACAGGGTCTTCTTCGGCAGCGCGTGACGGCGAGTGAGGCGCCGGGCGCTCAGCAGGGTGTCGCTCACGGCGTCCTCCCCTCGGGGCGCCAGAGCGTGGCGGTGGCGTCGCGGAGGAGACCGCGCGTGACGGGCGACGCGGGGTTGCGCAGGATCGTGGCCACCGGGCCCGCCTCCACGACCCGTCCGTCTTCGAGGACCACGGCGTCGGTGGCGACCTGGGACAGCACGGCGAGATCGTGGGTGATGAAGATCAGCGACATCCCGTCAACGGAGACGAGGGTGCGGAGAAGCTCGAGGATCTCGGCCTGGATCGTGACGTCCAGTGCGGTGGTGGGTTCGTCGGCGATGAGCAGGCGGGGCCGGCAGGCGAGGGCCATCGCAATCGCGACCCGCTGGCGCTGTCCGCCGGAGAGCTGGTGCGGGTAGCGCCCCACGATGCGTTCGGGCTCGGGCAGGGCGACGCGCGCCGCCTCGGCGACGGCCCGTGCCGCGGCATCCTTGCGGGTCGCCCTCTCGTGGATGCGCACCGCCTCGGCGATCTGCCGACCGACCGTGCGGATCGGGTTCAGCGCCGTCCGCGGTTCCTGGAAGACGATGCCGATCTCGTCGCCGCGGAGTTCGGCGAGCTCGCGCTCGCGAAGACCGATGAGCTCGCGGCCGTTCCAGCGCACGCTCCCCGACGCCGTCGCGCCGTCGGGGAGGAGCCCGAGGATCGCCAGTGCCGTGAGCGACTTCCCCGACCCCGACTCGCCGATGAGCCCCACCCGCGCGCCGCTCGGCACCTCGAACGAGATGCCGTCCACGACCCGTCGGCCGTTGATCTCGACGACGAGGTCCCTCACCGACAGACTCATGCGACCACCTCGGGCACATGCGTCCGCGCGCGGCGGGCCGACCCGCCGCGGCGGGAGAGGGTCGGGTCGGTGGCGTCGCGGATGCCGTCGCCGAGGAGGTTCAGCCCGAGGACCGTGAGGGTGATCGCGAGGCCCGGCCACAGCACCGAAAGGGGATACACGGTGAGGTATTGCTGAAGCTCCGCCAGCAGCAGCCCCCACGACGGCTCGGTCGGGGGCGCGCCGAAGCCGAGGTACGACAGACCCGCCTCGGCGAGGACGGCCACGGCCATGCCCCACGACAGCTGCACGATGAACACCGGCGCGACGTTCGGCAGCAGGTGGCGGACGAGGTTCTGCGCGGGGGTGAGGCCCGAGGCGCGGCCCGCGAGCACGAAGTCGCTCTGCAGCACGCGCCGGAGCTCGGGTCGCGTGACGCGGGCGATGTTCACCCCGAAGCCGATGCCCACGGCCCAGATCACGACCCAGAGCGACCCGCCCCAGACGGCCGAGATCATCATCGCGATGAGGAGCACCGGGAAGGCGATGAGGATGTCGACGGCCACCGCCACCGTCTCCCGCACCCAGCGGCGGGTGAGGGCGCCGAGCGCGGCGAGGGCGAGCCCGAGCACGGTGGCCACGAGGCCCGCGCCGACCGCGACGACGACCGTCGTCCGCGACCCGGCGATGAGGAGGCTGAGGATGTCACGGCCGGTGCCGTCGGTGCCGAGGACGTGCGGCCACCCGGGCGGCGCCCAGCGGTTCGGGATGTCGACCTGTTGCGGGTCGAACGGCGTCCACACGAGCGACACCGCGGCGGTGAGGAGGATGACGGCGACGACGATGAGACCGAAGCGGCCGGTCGACAGCGCCCAGAGTCGTCGGAAGGCGCTCATGCGGCCTCCCGCTGCCGGGGGTCGAGGAGGCGGTGGACGAGGTCGACGAGGAAGCCGACGAGGAGCACGAAACCGGTGAGGATCAGCAGTTCGCCCTGCACCATCGGCAGATCACGGGCGTCGACGTCATTCACCAGCATCCGTCCGATCCCGGGCAGGCTGAACAGCTGCTCGATGATCACGGCGCCGACGACGATGCCGGCCACCTGGAGACCCAGCACCGAGATCACCGACAGACCGACGTTCGGCAGCCCGTGCCGGATCAGGGCGGCGTTGCGGGTGAGGCCCTTGGCTGCGGCGGTGCGCACGTAGTCCTGCCCGATCGCTTGGAGGGTGGCGCTCCGCACGAACCGCAGCAGCATCGCCCCCTCGATGATGCCGATCGTGAGCGCGGGGAGGATGAGGGCCCGGAGGGCGTCGACGGGCTGGCTCCAGCCACCCCTGGGGAAGCCCTGGGCGGGGAGCCAGCCGAGCCACACCGCGAAGACCACGACGAGCATCATCCCCGCCCACACCACGGGCACCGCGGCGAGGGCCTGGGCCCCGACGCTCAGCGCGGTGCCGTCGGCGCGTCCGCGGCGGAGGGCCGAGAGCACGCCGAGCGGGACGCTGACGGCGAGGGCGAAGAGGAGGGACAGGATGCCGAGGGGCACCGTCACGCGGGCCTTCTCGGCGAGCTCGGCGGTGACCGTCAGGCCCGTGTAGAGCGACGTGCCGAGATCGCCCCGGAACACCCCGCCGATCCAGTCGACGTACTGCGCCCACAGCGGTGCGTTCAGCCCGAGGCTCTCCCGGATCGCGGCGACCTGCTCGGGGGTGCCGTTCGTGCCGGCGATCTGCTGTGCGACGTCTCCGGGGAGGACGCGCAGGGTGAGGAAGATGAGCGCGCTGGCCACGAACAGCCCCAGCAGTAGCAGGGCTCCCCGGGTCAGCGCGTACCGGATCACTCGCTCTTGGTCAGCTCTGAGAGATCGAGGCGGGCGTTGACGTTGTCAGCCGGCATCCCGTCGATCCCGGTGGCCACCGCACTGACCCCTGCCCAGTTGTAGAGCCAGTCGGCGGCGGCATCCTCGGCGACGATACGCGCGGCCTCGGCGAGGAGGGCGTCGGCCTCCGCCTCATCCGTGGCACGCAGCGACTGCTCGTAAAGATCTTGCACTTCGGGGTTGTCGTAGGTGAAGTAGTAGTCGGGGTTCGCCCAGTTCTCGAAGTCGCGGGGCTCGGCGTGGTTGACGTAGCTGAGCTCGTAGTCCTTGTTCGTGTACACGTCGTTGACCCACACGCCGAAGTCGACCGCGTCGACCTCGAGGGTGATGCCGACCTCGTTGAGGTTCGACACCAAGATCTGCGGGATCGTCGTGCCGTAGAACGAGGGGATGGTGAGGGTCAGCTCGAGGTCGTCGACCCCTGCTTCCTCCAGCAGCGCGCGCGCTGCCTCGGGATCGTACGGCGCCGTGTCGCTGAGGTCCTCGTAGCCGGGGTCGGGCTCGGGGATGGGGCCGTACAGGGTCTGGCCGGCACCGACCGCCTCGACGATGGCGTCGTGATCGATCGCCTGACGGATCGCCTGGCGAACGCGCTGGTCGTCGAGGGGTGCGGCCGTGCTGTTCATCGCCAGCACGCTCTTGTCGGTGGCGGTGCCGAGAACGACGGTCCAGTCGCCGTTCTGCTCGATCTGCTCGGTGAGGTTCGGATCGAACCCGGTGAGCACGTCCACTTCGCCCGCGGCCGCGGCGTTCACCGCGGCTTGGTCCTCGGCGATGTACTGGAAGACCACTTCGCCGACGCCCGCGGCGTCGCCCCAGTAGGCGTCGTTGCGGGTGAGGGTGATGCTCGCCCCCTGCTGCCACTCCTCGAGGACGAACGGCCCGGTGCCGTTGGCCGCCGTCTGGTAGTCGACGGTGTCGCCCTCCTTGAGGATGATCCCGGCGCGGCCGGTGAGGTTCCACAGCAGGCTCGAGTCGGGCTGCGCGAGCGTGAGAGTGACGGTCTGCCCGTCGGCGGTGATCGACGACACGTTCGCCAGACGGGCGGAATCGGCCCACTCGGGGGTGTCCTTGCGGGTCTGCAGCGACCACACCACATCCTGCGCGGTCAGCTCCTGACCGTCGTGGAAGGTGACGCCCTCCTCGAGGGTGAAGGTGTACGTCAGGCCGTCGTCCGAGACCTCCCAGTCGCTGGCGAGCGCCGGGACGATCTCCTGGTCGGTGGTCCGCGACACCAGGCCCTGGTAGACGTTGTCGATGAGCACCTGGTCGAGGGCCGCGCCGGTGGTCTGGCGGATGTCGAGGTTGCCGGGCTCGAGCACGAGGCGGATCGCGACCGAGGCATCGGGGTTCGGCTCGCCTGTCGCGCCCGTCGGACCCGGGTCGGCGGTGGAGGTGCATCCGGCGAGCACGAGGGCGGACGCGGCGAAGAGTGCGGTGGCGGCGAGGGCCGTGCGGCGAAGCATGTGATTCCTTTCGGGACGGCACCCGGGGGAGGGGGATGCCGGCAGGCTCGCCCGAGCGAGCCGTGGTGCGGATACAGCCTAGGGAACCGCCGGGAACCCTGCCGAACCCGCTACCCGGAACGCAACAGAAGCGTTAATCCTTCCCGGCGGCCCGTCGGACTTCGGCGGCCAGGGCGACGGGGGCGTCCTCCTGCAGATTGTGGCCGCCGGCGAGAGTGAGGACGGATGCCGCGGGCACACGCTCGCGGAAGACCTCGGCGTCGGCGTCGGTGACGTAGCCACGCTCGCCCCGGATCAGCTGGAGCGGAGCGCGGACGGCGGCGAGGTCTTCCCATCCCGCCTCACCGAGCACGGCAGCCACGGCATCGCTCCCCGCGCCCGCGTCGGCGTCGGTGGCGGGCCGGTCGCCCCCGTCGGAGGCGGCGGCCGCGATGTGGGCGAAGTGGTGCTTCCACTCCACCCGCCCGTCGGCGCGGATGCGCGAGTTGAAGTACACCCCCCGCGCCGCCTTCTCGCGCGTACCGCCGCCGAGTCCGAATGCCATGGCCTTCTCGACGAGCTCGTCGCGGTCGGCCCAATCCGTGGGCCCGGCGAAGAACCGGCGGATCTGTGCGGCCCCGGCGTTCGGATCGAGGCCCGGGGTGATGTCGATCACGACGAGGCGCTCGACGAGGTCGGGGCGAGCGGCGGCGACGGCAGCGGCGGTGAGACCCCCGAGGGACTGTCCGACCAGCACCTGCGGACGATCGGTCCAGGCGGTCATCGCCGTGGCGACGTCGGGTGCCAGCATCCGTCCGACATAGGCGGCGTCGGCGCGCCACGACGAATCGCCGTGTCCGGGCAGGTCGATCGCGAGGGCCGGAAGACCGAGGGCGATGACGGTGGTGTCCCAGGTGTGGGCGTTCAGCCCCGCACCGTGGAGGAAGGTCACCACGGGTCGGTCACCGGGGGAATCGAACCACCACCGCAGTCCGCTGACGACCCGACCGTCGGGAAGGTCGATCCGACGGCGCTCACCGTGGGGGAGCGGGCCCGGCAGACCGGCGTCGGCCGCCTGGGCGGGGAGGAATGAGAACTCATCGGCGGGTTCGGTCACGCGGCCATTCTGCCTCAGGCCCGCTCGCGGCCGCGCGGGTAGGCTGACGCCATGACCGCGGAACAGCGCGTACACCTGGCGAAGTCGGCTCCCCCCGCCTACAGCTCGCTCGCGGGCCTGGCGAAGCAGGTCGGGGCGATCGCGGCCGAGGCCGGCATCGATGACCGCCTCAAGGAGATCGTGCAGATCCACGTGTCCCAGCTCAACGGCTGCGCCTACTGCGTTCGCGTGCACGTGGAGAAGGGGGTGAAGGCGGGGCTCGACGCCGACGTCGTCGCGCAGATCGCCACGTGGCGTGACTCGGGCGTCTTCTCCGAGCGCGAGCGGGCCGGGCTCGAGCTGGCCGAGGCCTTCACCTTCATCCACGACGACGGGATCCCCGACGACGTCTACGACCGTGTCGGGGGTGTCCTCAGCGAGGCCGAGTACGTCGCCCTCAGCTGGATCCTCATCTCCATCAACGCCTTCAACCGCCTCGCCATCGCCGGGCGGTACCCGGTTGCGTCGCGGGAGACCAGCGCGGCGACCTCGCGATGACCTCGGACGACCCGCACGTCCCCGGCAGCGTCAACCTCCGCGACACCGGGGGGCTCCCGGCCGGTCGCGGCACGACGCGATCCGGCGTCCTCTTCCGGTCGGGGAATCTCGCCCAGCTCCACGACGACGGTGTGGCGGCGCTCGGTCGCCTGGGCATCCGGACCATCGTCGACCTCCGCGCCGACGACGAGGTCGCCCACGCCCCGAGCCGCGTGGGTTCGCTCGGGGTCACCACGGCCCATGTGCCGCTCTTCCTCGGCTCGGTGACCTCGTTCTTCACCCAGGACATGAGCCTGTCCGACATGTACCGCTCGCTCGCCGAGGAATCGGGTGAGCAGATCGTGACCGCGATCCGCGCCATCCTCGGTGATCCCCCCGCCCTGGTCCACTGCACGGTGGGGAAGGATCGCACGGGGGTCACCGTCGCCATCGCGCTCGCCGCGGCGGGCGTCGACCGCGAGGCGATCATCGCCGACTACGCCCGCACCGAGGGCCTGCTGCCCGAGTGGCGCAACCGCGACATCGTGGCGCGGCTGAAGCAGCGGCATCCCGAAGCCGTTCACCTGGAGGAACTGGCCACCCGCTCGCCGGCGCCGGTGATGCGCGCGTTCCTCGACGACCTCGACGAGCGATACGGGTCGGTGGCCGGCTTCCTCGTCGCGCACGGGCTCGGCGAGGACGAGGTACGGCGGCTCCGCGAGGTTCTCGTGGAGGAGGCGAGGGGCGCCTCCGAGAAAGACCTCGCATCGAACGACTCAGGTTAGGCAACCCTTCCTCGGCGGTATAGTGAAAGGGCCATGTCGAAGATCGCCCCGTCGCCCACCGAGCACAACACCGCTGCCTGCCGCTCATCGCGGCACACGCGCGTGCAGCACGTGATCGCCGCCGACGAAGCGTCGCTCGTCGAGCTCGAGACGCTCCTGGCGACCCTCCCGCTGTGCTCGACCGGACGGGTGTTCATCGAGATCCCCGACGACGCCGCGCGCCGCGACATCGCCGTTCCGCCGAGGATGGTGCTCACCTGGCTCGACCGCTCGCGCCGCAGCGGCGCACCCGGCACGGGTCGTGGCTGCACCTCGGGCGAGGCCCTGTCTCGCGCGGTGATCGCGTGGGCCGACGAGATGCTCTGCGACGACGGCGACGCCACGCGCATCCATCTTCTCGGCGGCTACCTCGGGACCGTCGACATCGTCGAACACCTCACCGGGGTGCGCGAGATCGACCCCTCGCACATCCACACCCCGGCTCGCTACGGTCTCAGCTCCGCGCGCTGACGCGCTCGGGCCGGCGGGGGAGATAGCGGCCGTCCTCCAGGCCCGCCTGGACCTCGAAGCGGTTGCGCAGCGGATCACGCCCCGCCAGCAGATACAGCACGGGCATGAGGAACCCGTACCGGCGCCACTGGCGCTTGTGCACCGCCTCGTGTCGGAGGAGCCGGTCGTCGACGGTGCCCGTGCCGGTGAGGAAGCAGTCGCCGACGCACACTCCGCCTCGCGCGAAGGTCCAGTTCGGCATGCCGCGGAAGACGAGCAGCCCGCCCCGGCGCTCGACCCTGCCCGTGCTCCACAGCGCGCCCCACACGCGGCCGAGGGCGCACCCGTAGAGGTACCCGAGATAGCTGAACGGCGAGTCGAGAAGCAGGGACGGGATGAACCGGTCGGGGTCGTCGCTCACGCCAGCGCCCCGACAATGCGCAGGATCGTGCCGAGATCGTCGACGGCCACTTCGGGTTCGGTCGGGGAGAACTCGGTGAGCGTCGCTCCCGCAAGCGGAAGGCGGGCTCGAACGGCGCGGATCGTGCCGACGACCTGCTCCACCGTGGCTCCGAAGGGCACCGGATGACTCACGCCGCTGATCAGCCCGGGATCGAGCACGTCGAGGTCGACGTGGATGTACACGCGGCTCGCCCCTGTTGCGGCGACCGCCTCGGCGACGGCCTCGGGGTCGGCGAGGGCGTCGGGGCCGAGGAGGGTGATCCCGGATGCCGGGGCGAAGTCCTCCTCCTCGGCATCGAATTCGCGGGTCCCCGCCAGCAGAACACGTGAGGCGGGAAGCGGGAAATCCAAGGCGAGCCCCGCCGGGGCGTCGCCGAGGAGGGCTCGCACGACCATTCCGTGGAAGGCGCCGCTCGGCGAGGTCGCCGGCGTCTGCAGATCGGCGTGGGCGTCGAGCCAGAGGACGGTCACGTCGGAGGTGTCGAGCGCCGCGAGAGAGGGGAGCGCCACCCCGCAGTCGCCCCCGACCACCACCGCCGGCCCGTCACCGTCGGCGACCGCGCGCGTGACCAGTTCGGCGATGCGGGTAAGCGAGCTGAAGCGACGCACCCCCGAGCCGAGGTCCTCGCCGGCTTCGGTGGGGACCTCGAGGATCGTGGTCGCAGTGCGGGGGAGATCGCCGGCGATCGCCAGCGCCCCGTCGATGAGACGCATCGCCCGCGATGACGATGACCCCTGCCATTGCGGGACGACGATGAAGCGTGCCACGTCGGCTCCTTCCGTGAGAACGGCGACGGGGGTGGGCGATCGTGCGCCCACCCCCGTCGATGCGATCAGACCGCGTCGGGGCTGGCCGGCAGCGCCTGGGGCGTCGGGCCCCCGGTCTTCAGTGCGGCCAGGCGCGCCTCGACCTCGGTGAGCTCACCGACATCCTCCAGCGCGTTGAACTGCGCGTCCAGGCTCGAGGCGGCCAGTTCCTGCTTGCCCTGGGCCAGGGCCTCCTGGCGGCGGACCTTGTCCTCGAACCGGCCGAGCTCGCTGGTGGGGTCGAGCACGTCGATGGAGCGGACCGCGTCGTGCACCTTGGTCTGGGCCTCGGCGACCTTCGCGCGCGACAGCAGCTCGGAGCGCTTGGACTTCAGCTGCTCGAGCTTCTGCTTCATGCCGTTGAGGCCGTCCTTGAGCTTGTCGACGACCTCGGTCTGGGTGGCGATGGTGGGGGCGATCGCCCGCGCCTCGTTCTCTTCGCTGATCTGGCGCTGCAGGGCGATCTTGGCGAGGTTGTCGAACTTGTCGGCGTCGACGGTGTTGCCCTGGGCGCGCAGCTCGTCGGCCTTGCGGCTGGCCGCGAGCGCCTTGTTGCCCCACTCGGCAGCCGCCTGCACGTCCTCCTGGTGGTCGCGCTCGAGCAGGCGCAGGTTGCCGATCGTCTCGGCGATCGCCGACTCGGCGTCGGCGATGGAGTTGGTGTAGTCGCGCACCAGCTGGTCGAGCATCTTCTGCGGATCCTCGGCCTGGTCGATGAGGGCGTTGATGTTCGCTCGGACGAGCGTGGAGATGCGACCGAAGATGGACTGCTTGGCCATCATGTTTCCTTCCTGTCGGTACGTGGGGTGAGCCGGAGCTCTGGGTCGAACGATGCGAGTGTCGGTGGTGGGTCCGGACGTGGGCGGCGGATCAGAAGCGGCCACCTCCGCGGCGCCCGCGCGTTCCTCCGCCTCCGAAGCTACCGGTGCGGAGTCCGCCGCCGCCCGAACGGCGCCCGCCGAACGAGGCGGACCCGCCGGAGCCCCACGATGAACCGCCCCCTCCGCCGCGCAGGGAGTTGACGACGATGCCGCCGAGGATCGCCCCGAGGATGTCGCTGCCGGCGCCTCCGGCTCGGCCCCCGCCGAACATGCCGTCGCTGTTGTATCCGCCGCCGTCGAAGGCGCCGACATCGCGCTGGGCCGTGGCCAGGGCCTCGTCGGCGAGCGCCTGGGCGCGCTCGGCCTCGGCCAGTGCGGCGCGCGGATCGGAGGTCTGGAGGTGCTCGGCGCGGACGGCGGCGGCGCCGGCCTCGGCGAGGCGGGTACGGGCGTTCGCGCCCACCGCCCCGCGCCGCGTCATGATGTAGTCCTCTGCCGCGGCGACCCGGGCGCGGGCGCCGGTGAGGGTGCGGGCGAGCGCCTCGGTCAGCCGGCGCTGCTCGGCCTGGGCGTCGCGGATGCCCGCCACCAGCGCATCCAGCTGCTGATCGGCGGCTTGCAGCCGGTGCAGCGTCGCGAGCGGGTCACGGGGGCTCGCCGACAATTCGTCGCGTGCGAGCCCGGTGACCTGCCGCGTGGCCGCGACGGCCGCGGCGACCTGGCCGTCGGGGTCGGGGAGTGCCCCCGACGCGGCCGTCTCGCGCTCGAGCTCGGCGATGAGATCGGATGCCGCCTTCTCGGCGTTTCGCAGATCGGCGGCCAGCTTCTCCACCGCGTTCTGAAGCACCTCGGCCTGGTCGACGGCCTCTTCAGCAGCACGGATGCCGACAGCGGCCTCGCCGCCGTCGCCGCCGTCCAGAGCGGTCCGTGCCTCGGTCAACTGCTGCTCGGCGAACCCGAGACGCTGACGCGCCTGTTCGACGTTGTCGGCGACGGCGCTGAGGGCGGTGTCGCGGTAGGTCGCGCGCAGCTGCGTCATCCGCTCTTCGGCGGCGCCGAGCCGGGCGATCGCATGCTCTCGCTCGGCAGCGACACGGGTGAGGGCCTCGGGGGCGGTGCGCTCGAGCTCGCGCAGCGCATCGAAGTCGGCGGCCTTCTCGTCGAGCCCGGCGTTGGCGGCCTGGCAGAGCTGGAGGATGCGCTCGTTCCACTCGCGGCGATCCGCGTCGGTGTCGGCGATCTCGTCGTCGAGGCGCTGCTTGAGCGTGAAGGCCTCGGCGAGCTGCGCCTTGGCCGTGTCGAGGGCGGCGACGAAATCGGCGGTGGCGTCGTCGCCGAACTGCGCGCGGGCGAAGCCGAGCTCCTGCTCGCTGGTGCGGACGGCGTCGTCGGTGTCGACCAGGGCCGAGGCGGCCTGTCGTTCGAGGTCGGCCAGGGGCATCTGCGGAGCCTCGGCCGACGCGGGGTGCGCGCCGGCGGCGGCACCGACGGCGCGGCGGCGGCGTCGCACGAGGAGCCAGATGACGACGACCGCGGCGACACCCACCAGAACAAGAACGAAGATCCACCCCGCTCCGGCACCGGAGGTGGTGGCGGACTCGAAACCGTCGACCGTCGTGGTCACGGCACCCACCCAGTCTCCGTCGCGGAGGAAGGGGCGGATCTCTCCTTCGATGGCGGTCAGCTCGTCGGCCGACACCGGGCCCGCACTGTCGGCCGAGATGTAGTACTCCCGCCCGTCGGTCGAGACCGCGAGCACGTACTGGTCGATGCCGAGGCCGTTGCGCGAAGCCACCTCGTCGGCCCACTGCTGACTGTCGTCGGGGTTGGTGAACTCCGAGACGAAGACCGCGTAGAGATCGATGCCGGTCTGGTCGTACAGCGCGGCGAGCTGGTCCTGGACGGCCGACTCCTCAGCCTGGTCGAGCACGTCGGACTCGTCGACCACGTACCCGGCGCCCAGCTCCACCGGGTCGGTCGCCGAGGCGGCGGGTCCGCCCGCCACGAGGATCATCGTCAGCGCCGCCGTGACCGCCGCCGCCCATCGCGCACGCATGGATCAGCCTCCCACCGTGAGTCTATGCAGGGGGGCTGACCACGCGGTAGGGAAACGTCCAGGCTCGCCCGAGTCGCGGGTCGCTGCACCTCACGGCGACCGCTCACGGGTATGGTCTTCGCGGCCGCGGAGGGAACACATGGACGATCGATACGGTGGCGACGTGCTGTCGGCGGGTTGGCGCGAGCGCGGCCGTCCGGTGGTGGCGCGCGTCGGCGCGGAGCGCGACCTGGTCGTCGAAGTCGCCGACGACGGGTTCTGCGGCGCCGTCACCGGCGTCACCGGGGGACTGGTCGAACTCGAGGACCGCCTCGGGCGGCGACGGGTGTTCCCGCTCGGCCCCGGATTCCTCATCGACGGAGCCGACGTGATCCTCGACCCCCCGCGTCCGGCAGCGGCATCGGCGCCGCGACGCACGGCATCCGGATCGTTCGCCGTCGCCGACGCGCGGGCGCGGACGGCCCGGGCGAGCCGCATCCTCGTCGAGGGGCGACACGATGCCGAACTGGTCGAGAGAGTCTGGGGCGACGACCTGCGCGTCGAGGGCGTCGTGGTCGAGTATCTGGAAGGGGTCGACCATCTCGCCGATGTCCTCGACGCCGATCCGCCGAGCTCCGACCGCCGCTACGGCGTGCTCGTCGACCACCTCGTGCCGGGCTCGAAGGAGTCGAGACTGGCGGCCGCAGTCGAGGCGACCCGCCACGGGCCCTTCGTGCGGATCGTGGGGCATCCGTTCGTCGACGTGTGGCAGTGCGTCACACCCCGGGCGATGGGGATCAGCGCGTGGCCCGAGGTGCCACGGGGCATCGAGTTCAAGGTCGGTGTCTGCCGGGCGCTCGGCTGGCCGGCGCGGGATCAGGCCGACATCGCCCGTGCCTGGCAGCGGATCCTCGGACGCGTGAGCTCGTACCGCGACCTCGAACCGGCTCTCCTCGGGCGTGTGGAGGAGCTCATCGATTTCGTGACCGAACCCGGCGCCGCCTGAGCGGTCGGTAGCCTGGGGGTATGCCCGAATCCACCGACGTCCGCGTCTTCCGCGAGCGGCCGGTGTCGTTCGTCCGGCGCAGCGGTCGGATGTCCGAGGCGCAGGAACGCGCATGGGAACAGCTGTCGGCGCACTACGTGCTGGATTTCGAACGCGGCGACGCGGCGACGAGCGTGCGACCGGATGCCGCCATCGACCCCGCACGGGTGTTCGGCCGTCGAGCTCCCCTCGTGGTGGAGATCGGGTCGGGCCAGGGGCATGCGATCGTCCACGCCGCGGCCTCTCGTCCCGACACCGACTTCCTCGCCGTCGAGGTGTTCAAGGCGGGCCTTGCCCGCACCATGCTCGATGCCGATCGCGCCGCGGCGCGCAATCTCCGACTGGCCGAGGCCAATGCGCCCGAGGTGCTGGAGCACCTTCTGCCCGCGGGCTCGGTGGATGAGCTGTGGATCTTCTTCCCCGATCCGTGGCACAAGAAGCGGCACACCAAGCGGCGCCTGATCGACCCGGATTTCGCCCCGTTGGTCCGGCAGGCGCTCCGCCCCGGCGGCGTGGTGCGATTGGCCACCGACTGGGAGGACTACGCGCGGCAGATGCGCGTCGTGTTCGATGAGGCGCAGGGATTCACCCGCGATTTCTCCGGGGAGTGGGCCGAGCGTCACCCCGGGCGGGTGCTCACCGCGTTCGAGCGCAAGGGCGAGCGAGCGGGGCGCGCGATCCGCGACCTCGCCTACCGCACCGCCGGTGGGCGCTGATGCCCGCGCTTCCCGAGGTCGCGACCCTCCACCGCCCGGCGCTGTCGGCCAAACTCGCCCCGGCGATCCTGGTGTGCCTGGCCGCTCCGGCGTTCTTCGTCCTCCTGCTGCCCTGGCTCGGGTGGACCCTCCTGGCCGCCGGTCTGCTGGCAGCCTTCCTGGTCGAGCGATCCGACGCCCGCCGTGCGATGACCTCGGGCACGGCGGCGGAGGGCTTCGAGGGACGTCGGCCCCCCGGCATCCTTCGCGACCTGTCTCTCATCGCCGCCGGTCTGCTCATCGTCAGCGCCATCCCGCTCAAGGCCGAGCTCGACAACATCGCCATGCTGCGGTTCACCGTGGCCCTCGGCGGGGCGGTGCTGGTGCCCTACCTGATCTCGCGATTCGTGTATCGCGACTACGCCATCCGCTTCCCGTGGCGAGGCGGTGGCCGGTGGACCTCGCTGCAGTGGGGCTGGCTCGTTGGCGTGCTGGTGCTCGGCTGGCTGATCCTGCCGTTCTACTTCATCACGTCGGGGGTCTACCAGAACTGGCCGGTCGTGGACACCCCCGACCTCATCGCGCGACTGTTCGTCGGCGTGGGCGCGGTGGGCATCTGGGACGAGCTGTTCTTCATCTGCACGTGCTTCGCCCTGCTCCGCCGCCACTTCCCCGACGTGCAGGCCAATGTGCTGCAGGCGATCGTCTTCGTGTCGTTCCTCTGGGAACTCGGCTACCGCGCGTGGGGTCCGGTGCTGACCATCCCCTTCGCGCTCCTTCAGGGCTACATCTTCATGCGCACGCGGTCACTCGCCTACGTCGTCACGGTGCATCTGCTCTTCGACGCCGTGGTGTTCGCCGTGCTCGTGCACGCCCACAACCCGGGGCTTCTCGACGGGCTGTTCTTCGTTCCGAGCCCCGGCTGAGCCCCACCGGGGAGGCCGTCCTCCTCAGGACCTTGGTCCCTGCCTCGTCCGCGGCGCCGCCCTAGCGTCGGGGTAGCGCCCGCGGCACAGGGGCCGAGTCGCCGAGGCTGGAGGAAACGACATGAGTACTGTCAGAACGACGGGCATGGACACCGCCGAGACCACCGGATGGGCAGGGTGGGTCGTCTTCGCCGGGGTGATCCTTCTCGTCAGCGGAGTCTTCAGCGGCGTACAGGGCCTCGTCGCGCTCGTAGGTCCCGACACGTATTACGTGATGACCAACGGATCGCTGTGGCTGATGGACGTCGCCGGCTGGGGCTGGTGGAACCTCATCGTCGGGGCGCTCCTGGTGCTGACCGCTGTGGCGCTGTTCGCCGGGCAGGCGTGGGCGCGGGTCATCGCCGTCATCCTCGCCGGGCTGAGCGCCGTGGGCCAGCTGATGCTGATCCCGGCTCAACCCTGGTGGTCGTTGATCGTCATCGCCATCGATGTCGTCATCATCTACGCGCTGACCGTGCACGGCCGCGAGCTGCGCACCGACGTCTGAGACGCGGCGGCTCGTTCCAGCCCGACGGGAGGGGACGCGCGGGAAAGGACACGCCCATGACCACCTTCGACTACGGTCCGATCGAGTTCTACGCCATCGCCTTCGACGGCGATCGCCCCGGTCCCACCGTCCTGCAAGCGATCGACGACCTCGTCGCCACGGGTACGGTGAACCTCCTCGATCTCGTCTTCGTCCGACGTTCGCCGGAGGGTGAGATCGAGACGCTCGATGTCAGCGACACCGTCGACGACGGTGCGCCCGCCCTCGACCTCGTGGGACTCGCCGGCCACGAAGACATCCAATACCTCGCGGACAGTCTGGAACCGGGCACCTCGGCGGCGATCGTCGTCGTCGAGTTGTTGTGGGCGAAGGCGTTCGCCGCCGCGCTCTACGACGCAGGCGGCGCTGTCATCGCGCGGGAGGGAATCCCCGCACCCGTCGTCAATGCGTTCCTGTCCGAGTACGCGGACTGAGAGAGGAGAACGACATGCCCTTGGGTCGACGAGGCCGCCCAGGCCTCATCGGGATGGCGGCTCGAACGGCGGTCGTGGCAGGCACAGCGACTGCTGTGTCGGGTCGCGTCCAGCAACACCAGCAGCAGAAGTACGCTGAGCAGTCGCAGCAGCAGGCCGACGAGGCCGCGGCGCAGCAGGCGGCCATCGATCAGGCGGCCCCGCAGGCCGTCGCCGATGCGCAGGCGGCCCGGACGCCTCCCGTCCCGCCGCCCGCAGGAGGAGACGATGTGATCGCACGGCTCACCCAGCTCGCGCAGCTGCATGCGCAGGGCGCCCTCACCGACGACGAGTTCGCGGCCGCCAAGGCGAAGCTGCTGAGCTGAAATGCCGGCTCGCCTCTTGGCCTCTCGCGTGAGCGCAGAATACCGCCGGGCGTCGTGTTCTGCTCTTCTGGAACTTCAGCTCTCAGGGGCCCACGAACATCCCAGGTTGGGGACTCAGCCTTCATGAACTTCGGACTCTCGGCGCTTGCAGTCCTTCGCGCGTCGGTAGTAGCTGGATCGGGACATCCCGAGATCACGCGCGACCTCGGTCACGGGCTCTCCGCTTCGGACGAGCCGGATCGCATTGTGGATCTGGCTGTCGGTGATGCGCTGTGGACGGCCGCCAAGGTTCTTGCCAGCGGCACGACGCTTGCTGATTGAATCCAGGATGCGTTCGCGCTTGATCTCGTGTTCCATCTGCGCCAGCGCCGCCATAATGGTGAACACCATCGCCCCCATCGGCGTCGACGTATCCACGTCTCCGCCGCCCAGGTTCAAGACCCGGAGACCCGCCCCGCGGGTGCGGAGCTCATCCGCGAATTCGAGCATATTCTGCGTGGATCGCCCGAGTCTGTCCAATGTCGTAATGACTAGCGTGTCGCCTTCGATGAGCGCTTCCACAGCCCGATCGAACTGAGGACGAGACGCGCGCGCACCGGAAACGCCGTGATCGACGTAAAGGTCGTCACGTCGGACGCCCGCGGCGAGGATGTCCGCCTCTTGTCGGTCAGTCGATTGCTGCCTCGTCGATACCCGCGAGTATCCGATGAGCTTTTGCATGGTGTCCTCCGATGTGTCTCGGAAGGGACGGCGAGTCCGTCGATTCCGCCCAAAGCCTGCGGCACATGGTTACGGGAATCCACAGCGATGCCCGCCTAGCGCTGTTGTATTCCTCCCACCGAACTGCACCGCGGGGCTCGGCATGGCTGTCATCGTCGCCAACGGAGGCTCACTCTCGACGGGTCGTCAGCCGCCGCGACGTGTCGGCGATGCGTCGCGCAAGGTAAGCGTTACGAGACAGGTGGCTCCGCCAGCGGCCCGCGCAAGGGGCGCTTTCCTGTCGGTGGAGGTTGGGGGGCGCTTTGGACTCAGGTTCCCGTTACTGACGGTCCAGGTGTGCCCATTGCTATGGTCGATGGTCACATCAGATGGACCCTTAGTCGTCCGAGGAAGGTGGCCGCAGGTGCCTGAGCCAATGACACGGACGGGTGCGAAGCGTCGGCTACTGTCTTGGGTTCCGATCTCGATCGTCGCGCTGATCTGTCTCGGTTTCGTCGTGGCGGTGGTTTCGATGGAGAACTCGTGGTGGGTCGACGAGGATCGACCGGCAACTGCGGATCAGGAGGCGTCGGACGGCATGTCCGTGTTCACCGAAGCAGGAGTGGACTACCTCACGCGCGAGGGCAGACTCCTTATGCGTGTGGGGTCGGGGTCACTGCCCAGCTCGGAGCTGGGACTCCAAGCAAATGAGACCCAAAGCTTTGAACCGATCGTTCCTATCGAGGCGGTCATTGTCGCGCCCGATGGTTCGTTCTACGTTGACCTGCTTCGATCCTTCACCATCACCACATCTCGGGGTGAGGTCGAGTCCGTACAGCTGGTGCGGGAGGCCAACGGCGCCTGGCTGACGGTATTTCCAAACTTGCAGCGCACGGCGAGGTTCTGGGGGTGGACAGACTCCGACCTTGAACAGCTGCAGCGCGATCTCACCGCCGCGTCTCACGAGGGGAACGGCAACCAGTACTCGGCTGAGCTTCCTGCGGTCGAGCACAATGGCGCACTGGTGTCCGCTCACGTCGATGTCGATCTGTCACAGTCGGAGATCACTGCAACCTTCCTCATCAGCCCGCTCGCTCAGTAAGCGTGAACTTGCCTTGTCAGAGCAAGGTCGACGAACGGCCCAGGCGATGAGTGTAAGGGTGAACGCGATCCCGGGCGCGTTCCATCGCTCGATGTAGTTGACGGGAACATTGCCGGCCCGAGCGCAGATGCTACTCAAGCGCGTCGCAGCACGATCAGAATCGGCGGCAAAGCCAGGCGCGAGCGTCTCCATCCGCACCACATTGACCCCACGGACGACACCCTGTCCGGCTTGCATCGTATTCACCACGCCGCCCGGTGAGATCAGCATGACCACCGGCCGCACTGAGCGAGACCCATACCGGACGCGAGGAACACCACTCCCGGAAACGCTGATCTGCGACGACGCGGTAAAGGACACCGAGCGAAGCGGGTTACGAATAACGAACTCACCGTTGCGATAGCTCATGCTTGGATACGCCCATAGGACCCAAATCACCCACAAGAGCAGCGCCGCCGGCGCAAGCACGGCACCGGGAGCCACGCGCGCCGGAAGCACAGCCGTCAACGCCGCGAGAAACCCAAAGCCCAACGGCAGCACAACGGCGAGTGACTCAGCGGCCGGAAGACGAAGCTCCCACTTCACTCATCTCTCCCATCCGTGCGCTGGCAATAGGTCGACCCTATGCGACCAACGCTTGAAGGGGCTTTGCGCACGCCAGCAAGTGCGCGGGGCACTGACGGTAAGGCCGGCGGGCGACTCAAGAAGCGCCAAGAACAGCGTTTGCGCGACAGCGGTGCCCCGATTGGCCCTGACCGATGAGACACAAGAACGATCGGTGGATGTCGAATCGGTTGAGGGGTTGAGCGATTCCGTCGCGCTGCCTTCCGCTCGCACGCGAGTGTGCTGGAAGCCGACTCCGAATCGGCCGCCGCGCTACTCCTATTCGAGCCGTGCGGCGAGATCTTTGTCAGCATCCTCAAACGAGCGCGTTTCGACGCCGCCGACGCGCTCCGAAACCGGCCAGCGCAGTCGATCGGAAGCGTTACGAGACAGGTGGCTCCGCCAGCGGCCCGCGCAAGGGGCGCTTTCCTGTCGGTGGAGGTTGGGGCGCTTTGGACTCAGGTTCCCGTTACTGACGGTCCAGGTGTGCCCATTGCTATGGTCGATGGTCACATCAGATGGACCCTTAGTCGTCCGAGGAAGGTGGCCGCAGGTGCCTGAGCCAATGACACGGACGGGTGCGAGGCGTCGGCTACTGTCTTGGGTTCCGATCTCGATCGTCGCGCTGATCTGTCTCGGTTTCGTCGTGGCGGTGGTTTCGATGGAGAACTCGTGGTGGGTCGACGAGGATCGACCGGCAACTGCGGATCAGGAGGCGTCGGACGGCATGTCCGTGTTCACCGAAGCAGGAGTGGACTACCTCACGCGCGAGGGCAGACTCCTTATGCGTGTGGGGTCGGGGTCACTGCCCAGCTCGGAGCTGGGACTCCAAGCAAATGAGACCCAAAGCTTTGAACCGATCGTTCCTATCGAGGCGGTCATTGTCGCGCCCGATGGTTCGTTCTACGTTGACCTGCTTCGATCCTTCACCATCACCACATCTCGGGGTGAGGTCGAGTCCGTACAGCTGGTGCGGGAGGCCAACGGCGCCTGGCTGACGGTATTTCCAAACTTGCAGCGCACGGCGAGGTTCTGGGGGTGGACAGACTCCGACCTTGAACAGCTGCAGCGCGATCTCACCGCCGCGTCTCACGAGGGGAACGGCAACCAGTACTCGGCTGAGCTTCCTGCGGTCGAGCACAATGGCGCACTGGTGTCCGCTCACGTCGATGTCGATCTGTCACAGTCGGAGATCACTGCAACCTTCCTCATCAGCCCGCTCGCTCAGTAAGCGTGAACTTGCCTTGTCAGAGCAAGGTCGACGAACGGCCCAGGCGATGAGTGTAAGGGTGAACGCGATCCCGGGCGCGTTCCATCGCTCGATGTAGTTGACGGGAACATTGCCGGCCCGAGCGCAGATGCTACTCAAGCGCGTCGCAGCACGATCAGAATCGGCGGCAAAGCCAGGCGCGAGCGTCTCCATCCGCACCACATTGACCCCACGGACGACACCCTGTCCGGCTTGCATCGTATTCACCACGCCGCCCGGTGAGATCAGCATGACCACCGGCCGCACTGAGCGAGACCCATACCGGACGCGAGGAACACCACTCCCGGAAACGCTGATCTGCGACGACGCGGTAAAGGACACCGAGCGAAGCGGGTTACGAATAACGAACTCACCGTTGCGATAGCTCATGCTTGGATACGCCCATAGGACCCAAATCACCCACAAGAGCAGCGCCGCCGGCGCAAGCACGGCACCGGGAGCCACGCGCGCCGGAAGCACAGCCGTCAACGCCGCGAGAAACCCAAAGCCCAACGGCAGCACAACGGCGAGTGACTCAGCGGCCGGAAGACGAAGCTCCCACTTCACTCATCTCTCCCATCCGTGCGCTGGCAATAGGTCGACCCTATGCGACCAACGCTTGAAGGGGCTTTGCGCACGCCAGCAAGTGCGCGGGGCACTGACGGTAAGGCCGGCGGGCGACTCAAGAAGCGCCAAGAACAGCGTTTGCGCGACAGCGGTGCCCCGATTGGCCCTGACCGATGAGACACAAGAACGATCGGTGGATGTCGAATCGGTTGAGGGGTTGAGCGATTCCGTCGCGCTGCCTTCCGCTCGCACGCGAGTGTGCTGGAAGCCGACTCCGAATCGGCCGCCGCGCTACTCCTATTCGAGCCGTGCGGCGAGATCTTTGTCAGCATCCTCAAACGAGCGCGTTTCGACGCCGCCGACGCGCTCCGAAACCGGCCAGCGCAGTCGATCGGAAGCGTTACGAGACAGGTGGCTCCGCCAGCGGCCCGCGCAAGGGGCGCTTTCCTGTCGGTGGAGGTTGGGGCGCTTTGGACTCAGGTTCCAGTGACGGCCCAGGTGTGCCCATTGCTATGGTCGATGGTCACATCAGATGGACCCTTAGTCGTCCGAGGAAGGTGGCCGCAGGTGCCTGAGCCAATGACACGGACGGGTGCGAGGCGTCGGCTACTGTCTTGGGTTCCGATCTCGATCGTCGCGCTGATCTGTCTCGGTTTCGTCGTGGCGGTGGTTTCGATGGAGAACTCGTGGTGGGTCGACGAGGATCGACCGGCAACTGCGGATCAGGAGGCGTCGGACGGCATGTCCGTGTTCACCGAAGCAGGAGTGGACTACCTCACGCGCGAGGGCAGACTCCTTATGCGTGTGGGGTCGGGGTCACTGCCCAGCTCGGAGCTGGGACTCCAAGCAAATGAGACCCAAAGCTTTGAACCGATCGTTCCTATCGAGGCGGTCATTGTCGCGCCCGATGGTTCGTTCTACGTTGACCTGCTTCGATCCTTCACCATCACCACATCTCGGGGTGAGGTCGAGTCCGTACAGCTGGTGCGGGAGGCCAACGGCGCCTGGCTGACGGTATTTCCAAACTTGCAGCGCACGGCGAGGTTCTGGGGGTGGACAGACTCCGACCTTGAACAGCTGCAGCGCGATCTCACCGCCGCGTCTCACGAGGGGAACGGCAACCAGTACTCGGCTGAGCTTCCTGCGGTCGAGCACAATGGCGCACTGGTGTCCGCTCACGTCGATGTCGATCTGTCACAGTCGGAGATCACTGCAACCTTCCTCATCAGCCCGCTCGCTCAGTAAGCGTGAACTTGCCTTGTCAGAGCAAGGTCGACGAAACGGCCCAGGCGATGAGTGTAAGGGTGAACGCGATCCCGGGCGCGTTCCATCGCTCGATGTAGTTGACGGGAACATTGCCGGCCCGAGCGCAGATGCTACTCAAGCGCGTCGCAGCACGATCAGAATCGGCGGCAAAGCCAGGCGCGAGCGTCTCCATCCGCACCACATTGACCCCACGGACGACACCCTGTCCGGCTTGCATCGTATTCACCACGCCGCCCGGTGAGATCAGCATGACCACCGGCCGCACTGAGCGAGACCCATACCGGACGCGAGGAACACCACTCCCGGAAACGCTGATCTGCGACGACGCGGTAAAGGACACCGAGCGAAGCGGGTTACGAATAACGAACTCACCGTTGCGATAGCTCATGCTTGGATACGCCCATAGGACCCAAATCACCCACAAGAGCAGCGCCGCCGGCGCAAGCACGGCACCGGGAGCCACGCGCGCCGGAAGCACAGCCGTCAACGCCGCGAGAAACCCAAAGCCCAACGGCAGCACAACGGCGAGTGACTCAGCGGCCGGAAGACGAAGCTCCCACTTCACTCATCTCTCCCATCCGTGCGCTGGCAATAGGTCGACCCTATGCGACCAACGCTTGAAGGGGCTTTGCGCACGCCAGCAAGTGCGCGGGGCACTGACGGTAAGGCCGGCGGGCGACTCAAGAAGCGCCAAGAACAGCGTTTGCGCGACAGCGGTGCCCCGATTGGCCCTGACCGATGAGACACAAGAACGATCGGTGGATGTCGAATCGGTTGAGGGGTTGAGCGATTCCGTCGCGCTGCCTGAATCGCCCCGGGTCTCGTGGAGGGTCTGATTCCCCGAGAGGATGATGACTATGCCAGCGCAGAGGAAGTATCCGCCGGAGCTTCGTGAGCGTGCGATGCGGCTTGTGGCTGAGGCCCGGAAGGAGGATCCGGAGCTGTCGCTGAATCAGGCAGTGGTCCGGATCGGGCAGCGTGTCGGGGTCAATTCCGACACGCTGCGGGGTTGGTGCAAGCAGGCCGCGATTGACGCGGGCGAGCGTCCCGGGACGACGACGAGTGATGCGGCTCGGATCAAGCAGCTCGAGGCGGAGAACCGGGAGTTGAAGAGGGCGAACGAGATTCTGTTGGCGGCCTCGTCGTTCTTCGCGCGGGAGCTCGACCCGCGACTGCCGTGGTAGTTCAGTTCATCGACGATCATCGTGACCGGTTCGGGGTCGAGCCGATCTGCCGGGTGCTCAGCGAGCATGCCGTGCCGATCGCTCCGTCCGGTTACTACGCGTTCAAAAAGCGGCCGCCGTCGGCGCGGGCGATCAGCGACGCGGAGATGATCGTGCAGATCGAGAAGGTGTTCTGGGACCGAAAGCTCGGCCGCGGGATCAGCGGCGCCCGGAAGGTCTGGCACCTGCTGCGACGGCAGGGCACCGTCGTGGCCCGTTGCACGGTCGAACGGCTCATGCGGCAGCAGGGGCTGCGCGGGATCCGCCGCGGCAAGCAGTTCATCACCACCAAAGCGGACGGGGCGGCATTCCGGCCGCCGGATCACGTGCAGCGCTGCTTCCGCGCGAACCGGCCGAACGAGCTCTGGGTGGTCGACTTCACCTATGTTCCGACGTGGTCGGGGATGGCGTTCACCGCGTTCGTCACCGACGTGTTCTCCCGCAGGATCGTGGGCTGGCGGACCATGAACCGGATGCCCACCGACCTCCCGTTGGATGCGCTCGAGATGGCTCTCTGGATCAGAGACCGCGCGGGCCAGGACGTCACCGGCGTCATCCAGCACTCGGATGCCGGATCGCAATACACCGCGATCCGCTACGCCGAGCGCCTCGCCGACGTCGGCGCGATCGCATCGATCGGAACGGTCGGCGACTCCTACGACAACGCCCTCGCCGAGACAGTTGTGGGTCTCTACAAGACCGAGTGCGTGAAGATCGACGGCCCGTTCCGCACAGCCGACGAACTCGAGCTCGCCACGCTGTCCTGGGTGCACTGGTTCAACGAGAATCGGCTGCACTCATCGATCGGATACCTCACACCGATCGAGAAGGAGAACCAGTACTACCGTGAGGTCAACCCCCAGAGCCAGCCGGCGCTGGGAGAACTCGCCCTCCACTAAACCCGGGGCGATTCAGCCTTCCGCTCGCACGCGAGTGTGCTGGAAGCCGACTCCGAATCGGCCGCCGCGCTACTCCTATTCGAGCCGTGCGGCGAGATCTTTGTCAGCATCCTCAAACGAGCGCGTTTCGACGCCGCCGACGCGCTCCGAAACCGGCCAGCGCAGTCGATCGGAAGGGATACGAGACAAACCGCGATCCGCAAGGTGCGGGCGCGTGACCCTTGCCGTGCGAATATCATCGGACGGGTCCTGCTCTGGAGTCGGATGGCGCGACGAGCTACCCACGGCCATGGACCACGTGAGCTACGGGCTTCGCGGCCCGATTCATCGCATTTTGATCGCCGTCGAAATCTAGCCCTGCGTGTGTACCTCTGTGAGTATCGAAAAGGTGAGCATTGCTGACAACCACCTGACGAGACGTCCTGGGCGGGTCTCGGTTGTTGGTGTGGTCGGGGAGATTCTCATCACGCTGGGTGTGGTTGCGCTGTTGTATGTGGCCTGGCAGACGTGGATCGGGGATGTCATCTACAGCGCCCAGGCTCGCGAGAAAGGTCAGGCTCTTTCCGAGCAGTGGGCACAGGAGTACACCGATTCGACGCTGATGCCGTCAGACGCCTCAAGCTCTCCAAGCTCTCCAAGCTCTGATGGATCGTCCGCGCCGGCGCCGGCGGTGGATCCGCCCGTCCTCGCGCAGCCCGCGGACGCGCAAACTTTCGCCACGATACGTATCCCTCGGTTTGGTCCCGACTACGTCCATGAAGTCGCCGGGGGCACGTCCCGCGAAACCACTCTCGATACCGCCCGTGTGGGTCACTATGACGACTCAGAAATGCCCGGGCAGGTCGGCAACTTCGCCCTCGCCGCGCACCGCACCACGTTCGGCGCCCTCTTCAACCGGATTCCATCCCTGAAAGTGGGAGACGCCATCGTCATCGAGACGGCTGACGGCTGGTACACGTATCGATTCCGTAATCACCAGTACGTCGTCCCCACCCAGGTCGACATCCTTCTTGACGTCCCACAGAAACCAGAGGTCGCCGCGAACGGCCGCTATCTCACAATGACAAGCTGCAGCCCTATCGGCTCCCTCGCCGAACGCATCGTCGGCTACAGCGTCTTCGAAAGCTACACACCCCGGTCCGAGGGTGAACCAGCCTCCCTCACCCCACCCACGGATTCGTAACCCGACAGCCGAGACCAGACGCAAAAGCGGGGGCTCGGACAATCACGCGTCGACTGGACATGTTTAGGTAAACGGACATGTGAGGCGGCGCGGGATGGACGATGTGCAATTCGACGTGATGCTGCGGGGAAGCGCGCCCGCAACCCGTCCGAGAGACGAGATAGCGGCGCACAGCAATCGCATGTTGAGTGAGGCCCGCGCCGGCCGACGTCGACGTCTCCAAACCTGGACCGCAGGAATTGGGCTGTCTGCCGTACTCATCGGTGGAGGGTCGGCCGCACTCGCGGGTAGCGGCGTGGAAACCCCATGGGGGTGGATGGCCGACAACGTCTTCTCCATCCCCCAGAACAACGGAGAGATCTGCTTCCAAGGGATGCGCATTTCGTTCGCAGGCGCCGACCAGGACGCACCGATCGTTGCCGACGCGCGAGAGATCCTCAGCGGGATCGACGTCGACGCGTTGGACACCACTCAAACCGAGGAAGACCTCGCATGGGAGGCCACCCGCTCGAAGAACAACCCGGACCCGCTCAATCCCGACGAACTCAAGCAAAGTGCTATCGGAACGATGGTCGCCCAGATCGTCTTCGATGAGCTCGCTGCCCGAGGCTATGACCTCAACCCCAGCCCAATCTCAGTCGAGACGCAAACCACGGACTGCTCGCAATGACCACTGACCAGAGCGGCGGCTCCTTCTTCGAGTCAGTGGTCAGCGCGAATGGGGCCGATGTCATGCGATACCTCGAAGGGCGCGTACACGACGGCGGTGACGCCGCGGAAGCGTACGGCGAGACGTTGCTGACGGCGTGGCGCGCGCGACGACGAATGCCGACCGATCCGGCGGAAGCCCGATTGTGGCTATTCGGAGTGGCACGCAAAGTGCTGCTGAACAACACACGTTCTCTCGCACGGCGGTCTGCGGCCACCCAGCGCCTGCGAGAGCGCATCACCGCTGCACCGCCGCCGCCGGCTTCAACCGACGCGGTGGAAGTTCGCGACGCCATCAAAGCCTTGCCGACTGAACTCGCAGACGTGATCCGCCTCACCTACTGGGACGGGTTCACATCACACGAGATCGCTGACTTCCTAGGCATACCTGCGTCGACAGTGAGGACACGAATCAGCACCGCACGCGAACTCCTCCGCACCGCCCTCGACCCCGCAGCCACGGCCAGGGATCAATCCACCGCACAGTCGCTATCATCCGAACCTTGACGCCTTCTACCAGCGCCCGCAAGCAGATCCCGAGTGCGACAGGGGTGTAACGCAAGGCAAGGGATACGAGACATATCGCCTTGGAAGATTGCGAGCAGGGGCGCGCTTCGTCGCGGCGCCTCCGCGGTCGCGTCCTCTGGAGATGCCGAATCGCGGTAGCACCGCGGCGATCGATGACGCGCGACGCGCCTTCCGCTCCGGTCCTTCAATCTCCACACGGAGCAACGCTCCGAGCGATGTAGTTGACTGACGAGGAATGGTGCACCGCCAGGGACCACGCCGGCATCAATTCGTGCAGTTGTTGAACCAACGGGAAGACCAGAACGGGCAGAGATGACATCGACACACGAGGACCGGGCCGAACGGGCCGCGCGTGAATTCGCTGACGCAGTGGTGGATTTGGTGGGAGCCGACGGTGAGTCGACGATCTCGACACCTGAGGCGGAGTTCGACGTTGTTGTGAAGATTTCCCCGCGAAGAGCGGACGCCGTTGCACTCGAGGTCATGATCTTCGGCACGGAGCAAGTCGTGGTCTATGCCCGCCGGCCGGCATTGGGTTGGTGGACGTTCGGCGGTACGACCGCCACGGCCGACGCTTGGGCTGTCATACAGCAGATAGTCGATCGGGGCGGACAGGTGATCGTGGAGAAGCGGGGGAACTTCCTTCGTCATGGCATCGTTCGACTCCATGACACAGACGGCGCGCTGATTCAGTCAATGGAAGACGGCGGGGCCGGGCCCTGGAAACGGATCACCACGTTTCCTCCTTACCGAGTGCCGTCGTCAGCGTAAGACGCTTCGATCCCCCGCACGGTGGCAGTCAAAGGTGGCGGAACCGACGAACCGAGTTGAGCCAGCTGACGTTTACGGCTGAAGCGTGCGCTCCCGATGGGATCCGCCAGAGGGACGCCGAGCAGCACCGCAAGGCAAGGGATACGAGTCAGCGGTCGTAGATGTCGCGGCGGTGTCCTAGGGTGACGACGACCACCACGAGGATGTCGTCCTGGACGGTGTAGATGATGCGGTAGTTTCCGACGCGCACCCTGAGGCCGTCCCGGCCCTGTAGTGCCTTGGCTCCGGGCGGCCGCGGATCCTGACCGAGCAGCGCGATGGCGCCGCGGATGCGGTCGCAGTCCTGGTGATCGATGCGCTTGAGCGCTCGAATAGCTGCCGGTCGGATTTCGATCCGGTAGCTCACTCCCAGCCCAGGTCCTTCTTGACCTGGTTCCAGGGGATGTTCTCGCCTTCTTCAGCCATCGCTTCATCGAAGGCAGCCGCGTCCTCGGCGTCCTCGAGAGCCTCGAGCATGCGCTCATACTGCTCCGGACTCACCACCACTGCTGCGCGCTGACCGCGCCGTTCGATGAAGACCGCTTCCTTCTGGGAACGAGCGATCACGTCCGACAGATGGCTGCGGGCGTCTGCGACGCTGACACTCGACATACCGCAAGTGTACATCTATAGCGCAGTGATGTACATCAGGTGCCTCACCCACATCACTCCCATTAGCACGCGGACCGATGCCGAGTGCGACAGCGGGCGTAGCGCGCGTGAAGGGATACGAGACACATCGTGCTGTTGTGGCCGGTGACGCGACCGGTGCCACGTGCTGGCCGGTCAGGTGCCATGGTTGAGGTTCAGGAGCCGTCGAGGGCGTAGCTCGCCGAGCGCGAAGCCGATCTGGTCCACCGGCTAGCGGTGCCGTCACCGCAAGGACAGCAAGCACCTCGCTGGCCCTGCCGATCACTCCCGGTCAGCGGCGGCGCCCTCGGCGAAGGAATCAAGGGCATCCTCTAAGCCTTCTACGTCAGCGACGTCGTAGAAGGCGATGGGTGATCCTGGCCCAATGGCGGCAAAGAAATCGAGCCCGGTATTCGCGTATGTCCGCAGGCTTGCCATCCCCGGCAGTCCAGCAGTCGGTCCGACTTCCGCTCCGAAGACGACGTCAATATGAGTCCGGTTCGGATGTATATAGGCAGTCCTCTCCGAGAGCGGTAGATCTATCTGTTGCACACCTGAGGGACCAACGATGATTGCTCGTCGGTCGGTTAGGAGGTAACGGGTCCGGCGCTTGCGTGCGGCCTTAACGAAGAATCGTCCGATGACGCCGTAGACGCCGAACGCGACGAACAGAAGGCCGAACAGCCACATCAGGCGAGGAGCGGTCGACGAACTTGCAACAGCCACTGTCCAGAGGATGCTTACGGCCAACCACACGACGCTGAATGGCACGAAGAATCCATCCGCCCGGGTGAAATGCACCTGGGCGTCCGGCTGTCCTCGCCAGCGAACTACTTCGCCTTTGAGCATTCGAGGTTCGTTCGTCACACTGCAACCGTGCCACACCCGCACCTGACGACCTCACCTATCCACACTGGAATTGCGATCCTTCGAGACCCTGCGATCTTCGAGTTGTCGAAAGGAATGTGCGATCGAGGACTGGCTTTGGTACGGCGGCAACACGGCTGTCTACAGCGTCGCGAAATGGAGTGGCGGGTGTGCGTCCCCAACCTAGGATTGCGACGTGCGACGAAGGAGCACGACTCAGCGGTGCCGAGGTGCGTGCCCTCGCAGGTATTCAGACCAGCGCAGCTTCTCGCCGACGGCTTGGCGTGGCGCCACGCGGAATGGGGAAATAGACACCATGACGGATGCGTCCTTGCCAGTTGATCCGAGCGCCGGACGGCACCACCGCCTCCCAATCTCTTGCCTCACCACAGGACGCCCTCCGGTGGCAGGAAGAGAACGCCGGCACCGTCCGCTACATCCCCGTCTACGAAGCAGACGGAACCACTCAGATTGGTCAATTCCGAGTCGGCGACAACTAGAGCGCACGCGGATGGTGAGACGGTGCCGATCCCCGGAGCAACATCCAGCTGCAGCAAAGGAAGGGATACGGGACAGGTCTAGCCCCGAATCGGGCCACATGTCGCTTCCGCGCTACGACTTCACCTGACGGCCCTACGAGAAACCCGATGACGGGGAGGCGCGGCCTGCTAACGAATTCCCGCATCGTTGGGCAGCGCGCGGTCCGCGACCCCGATGCGATCGTGTCCGAGAGGGTCACGCCTTAGCTCGTTGCTCAAATGGGCTTAGCCCAGCACTGTGTCTGCGTATACGTCCACGCTCGACCCGTTCTGAACGAACTGAAGCACTGTTCCGATGCGGTAGAAGTTCAGAACGGATGACGGGCTCGCTTCGTCGACGATGACGGTTGTAGCGGGCGGAAACGCCGCCGCTCCGCAGTTAGTAACAACGGCGCCGCGGCCTGGGTCGCGCTCGGCATTGTCTGGCGTGAGAACGCTGAGACAGTCCGTCCCGGCGGCTGTGTCGGTGGAGGTCGATTCGCGGAAGATGACTGTGTAGCCAAGGAAATCGGCGTATCGCTTGTCTGCGGGCTGCGGTTCGCCGAGCGAGGAGGGCCAGGTACTGCTGTCTTGGGCCGGCAGGCTGGTGACGTGTTGCACGTCCGCGTAGGGCGACTCCGCTCGAACGAGTGCAGCGGTGGTGGCTGATGTGATGGCGGCGAAGACCACCGCGGCGGCCAGCGTGAGAGCAACAACGATCGGTGCGGGTGTGCGAATCGCCCTCCGTGACTCGGCGGCGTTCATCGATGATGTGGACCGTTCGGTGTCGGTAGCTCTCGGACTGCGATCTGCTCCCAGATCGATCACGGGATGTATTCCGTCGCCCTGAAGCTCTTCGACCGTCGCGGCGTGACCTTCAAGTTGGCGAAGGCGTTGCTGCGCGGACGGATCGTTGCCGATGTCCGCGTGTGGTCCGTAGGCGCGCTCTCGTAGAAGCTTGAGCTCCTCGTCAGTGCGATCACTCATCGGGCCGGTCCCCCAGTGCCGTGGTCATGCAGAAGTTGTAGCGTCGCATCGTCGTCTCCATCACTGATCTGGATGTGCCGGTCGAACGCTGAGTTCACGCGGAATGCCACGCTGCAGTGAAAGGTGGTGGAGCCGTGACCGAAAACGCACAGCGGACGTACACCAGTTGTCCGTGCCGCCACGATGTCCATTAGGTCTGGGGGTCCCAGGTTGCGCGGAGAAGGCGGATGGCGTCGTCCAGTCCGACGTTGGCTGTTGCGCACTGGTGCGCGAGGGCTCTGGCGGCATCGAGGACGGCACGGTTCGTGGTCGAGGCTGATGGGCTGACGCGGGTGCTTCCGCCGGCCTTTGCGCGAAGGATGCCCTCGGACTCGAGTGCGCGGTATGCCTTCGCGACGGTTCCGGGGGCGACGGAAAGGTCGCGGGCGAGTTGGCGGACAGAGGGCAGCCGATCGTCCGCGGCGAGTTGGCCGGATGCGATCAGTCCGCGTAGTTGGTCGGCGATCTGATCCGAGGGCGGAGTAGATCCGGCCAGTTCAATGCGCATGAGACGCCGTCCGGGTTCGCGTGGCCGCCAGCTGCTCGATAAGTACTCGGAACCAGAAGACGAACCCAGTTGTGATCGCGCAGGCGCCGAGTATGAGAAGTGCGGGGGCGAGGAACGCGAAGGGTGGGAAGACTGGCACGAGCGCGCCGTCCAGCGGAATCCCGGTGTTGAGGGCTGCGGTGTAGGCGAAGAAGATCAGCACAGCACCTAAATGGATGAGGCCGGCGCCAGACGCTGTCATGAGGATCGTCCGACTTCGGAACCGCCGGATCTCGAGGTCGTCGGCGGATTCTTCGGCGACTGGTGGCCGTGCAATCACCGCGAGCCCCAGCACCGCTGTTGCTGCAAGCACGGCTATCAGGAGGAGGCTCGGGCCGGAGAATGCCCATCCGTAGATCAGGCGGCCGACGGTACCGACTCCGGCATCCTGCATCCACATCGAGTACGCACCGTCCTCGTCTGGTTGCGATGCCACACCACCCACCACAGCGAGCGCCACAGCACTGACGGCGATGACGATCGCGAACGCTAACCACCCCCGCGGCGCGAACGTGGCCGGCGTCCGGCGAGCAAGATCCGCCACTGCTCGTCTCGGTCGCGGTGTGGCCGGAATGCATTGCAGCCCCGTGGCGATGATGCCGCCGACCAGCGAAGCTGTGAACTGCCACTCGCCAGGAATCATCGACAACCACCCGAACGGGCTAGGGAGGGTGACGACCTGGAACGGCCAGTTACCGCTGCCCAGAACCACAACCGCAAGCGTCACCGCGATCGCGAGCCCAACCACGGCCCACACGCGAGCGCGCGCCGGCAGATCAGCCACCACCCGGGGCCAGAGCCTGGTCAGCAGCATCGCCAGCACCAACCCGATCACCGCCGGCGCGATCATCAACGCGGCATACGTCGCATACATCCGACACCACCATCCGTACCAAGTTATAAGTACGGTGAGTGTGTCACTGGCTTGATACAGAGTCAACGCCTGATCTCAACATTCACACGCGAATCCCGCTCACGCGATGACTCCAAGCGTTGCGCAAGGCCTTAGACGCAGGAACGATCGGCGGACGTCGAACCGGTTGAGGCATTGAGCGATTCAGCCGCGCTGCCTTCCGCTCGCACGCGGGTGTGCTGGACGTCGACTCCGAATCGGCCGCTGCGCTACTCCTATTTGAGCCGTGCGGCGAGATCTTTGTCAGCATCCTCAACGAGCGCGTTTCGACGCCCGCGACGCGCTCCAAAACTGGTCAGTGCAAACGAACGGAAAAGATACGAGACGGGTCGCGGTCGAAGATGTGCGGGAAGGGCAAAACCTGGCTCGCAAGCGATCACGCGCAGCCTTGTTCGCGTTTCCGTTCACGCGCACAAACCAGGGCTCCTCTACGCCCTGTTCTTCGTCCCGAGTCCCTCACGCGGGCGTAGCGTGGAACTCGTCGGAAGGGATCACGATGTCCGCTCTCACCGAAACCGGCCGCACCGCGGCATCCGTCGACCGGGTTCTCCTCGGGCGCGCGATCGTTCTCGTGCTCGCGCTCGGGCAGATCGTGTCGAACGTGGTGTTCGAGGTGTTCTCGCCGAACGACCTGCAGTCGGGCGTGGAGTTCTCGCCGATCGTGCCGCCGGGCCCGATGTTCGCGATCTGGGGAGTCATCATCACCGCGAGCATCCTGTGGTCGGTGCTGCAGGTGCGCCCCTCGGTGCGGGACTCTGCGGTGCGCGACCGGCTCGTCGTGCCACTCAGCTTCGTCTACGCGGGATTCGCGCTGTGGCTGGCCGCCGCGTCCCTGGGTCAGCAGTCGCCGCTCACACTCCTGGTGTTCGTGCTCATCGTCGGGGCCCACGCCGTCGCGTGGCGGCGGATCACCCAGGGGCGCGCCGAGATCGCCGGTTGGAAGCCCGTGGACCGCATCACGCTGTACGTCTCGCAAGGGATCTACGCGGGATGGACTTCGATGGCGTTCTTCGTCAACGTCGCCACGGTCGCCCAGGGGGCCGGCGCCCCGAATGACGGGGTGTGGGGCACGACGTGGCAGCTGTTCGTCATCGCCGCCGCGGCCGGCGTCGCTGTGGTGTTCGTGGTGCTGAGCGGCGGAAGTGCGTTCTACGCGCTCGCCGCGTCGTACGCGCTCGTGGGCGCGGGGATCTCGTCGAGCCTAGGCGGCTTCACCGTCCTCGCGGTCGCGCTGGGCGTGGGCGTGGCGATCGTCGTCGGCTCGACGGTGGTGGTGCGTGCGCTTCGCGCCCGCCGCGGCGTGGGCTGACGCTCGGAGCGGAGTAACGGGGTCTGCGGGCCGAGACCAGTGTGGGCCCCGCGGCGCCGGCTTCGGAGGTGGCGCGTGTGGCGGGATTGCGCATTGGAAGATCGCCGTTCGCGACCATCGATCGCGGTGGGCTCACCGAGCGCCGACATCGCGAATGCGCGCCGGGACGCCATTCACGCGATGAAGAAGGAGTGCCCCCGACAGGAATCGAACCTGCGACCTTTGGTACCGGAAACCAACGCTCTATCCCCTGAGCTACGGAGGCGTACCGGTCGAGATTACCACCCGGAAGGGGGCCTTCCCGACGGTCAGGGAGCGACGATGTCCTCGTTCAGCGGCGCGTCGGCGACGACATCCGCTCCCTCGCCGAGAGTGCGCACGGCCTCGGCGACGCGGTCGGCGAGGTAGGCATGACCGTCGGTTGACGGGTGGTCGCGGCCGATCCCGGTGTCGATCACCGCGTCGTAGTTGGTCTCGGTGATCCACTCCTCGTCGATCGGGGAGATGTACCACCAGCCGCGGCCGGCCGCGAGAGCAGCGAGGTCATCGTCGATCTGCGCGGTCGCCGCCTCCACCGGCAGCACCTGCGGCGCGGGGCCGAGGATCACGACCGAGGCCTCGGGGTAGGTCGCCGCGACCGCGTCCCAGACCGCCGTCACGGCCTCGGAGTACCCTGCGGGGTAGAGGCGGCGGTCGTTGATCGAGCCCTGCAGGATCACCAGGTCGGGATCCAGCGAAGGGTCCAGCGCCGCCACGCGCTCACCGAACGAACCGCCGTCCAAACCCGGCTTGAGGTAGCCGCTGCCACGAACACCGTTCACCGTGACCTCGGCGCCGAGGCGATCGGCCAAGAGGTACGCATAGCCGAGGGACGGGTCGCTGGCGGCCGAGCCGAAGGTCCACGAGTCGCCGAACACCAGGATGCGGGGGGTCTCGGGGAGCACGAGCGGTGCGGGCTGGATGACCGCGTCCTCCGGCGCCGCGACAGCCACCGGCGGGGCCGGGGGAGGCGTGAGCCAGTCCCGGATGACCGCCACGGCGGTCACCGCGCCGACGGCGACGGCGAGCGCCAGCACTGCCGCAATCAGGCGGCCACGCCACGACGGCCGGGGGGCGAGGGCACGGGTCACACGGGAAGGGTAAATCACTCTCGGCCCTGCACCGAATCCGACGCTCTCGGAGCGTGCGAGGATACTCCGGTGCCGCGTGTCGTGACCGCTGAAATGGACCTGGAGATCTGGTCTCCCGTCGACCTGATCCTCCAGGTCGCGGCGACCCGTCACACCCCCCTCGCCGAGGAGTCTCTGACGCTCCGTCAGGGCGATCGCGAGTACACGCCGACCGAGATCGTCGACCAGAACGGCAGCCGCCTGCACCGCATCACGGGCGAGGCGGGGGTGCTCGAGGTCCGCTACCGCGCGGTCGTCACCGGCCCCGCCGCGGCGACCGAACCCCGCGACCTCGAGACGATCACCTACCTCCGGCCGAGCCGGTACTGCCAGTCCGACGAGGTGTTCGCCCAGGCCCGCCGTCAGTTCCGGGGCTTGGAGGGTGCCGAGCTGCTGGCGGCGGTCGAGGACTTCGTCGCATCCAGCACGACCTACGCCCCCGGCCTCAGTCAGGGCACCGACAGCGCGGTCACGACGCTCATGACCGGGCAGGGCGTCTGTCGCGACTACGCGCACGTGGTCATCGCGCTGCTGCGGGCGATGGATGTGCCGGCGCGCTACACCGCCTGCTACGCCCCGGGGCTCACGCCCATGGACTTCCACGCCGTCGCCGAGGCCTACCTCGACGGAGCCTGGTACGTCATCGACGCGACACGGCTGGCCGACCGGCGCTCGCTCGTGCGCATCGCCACCGGGCGCGATGCCGCGGACTGCGCGTTCCTCAGCTACCACGGGGGTGCGGTCGGCCTGCAGCACCTCCGGGTCGACGCCGAATGGACGGCGGGGGAGGGCGTCGATCCGGATCTCCCGGGCGGCGCCGACGACCACCGCGCCCTCGTGCGGATCGGCTGACCCACGGCATCCGGCGGGTATACCCGCCACATCTAGACTGGTCGGGCTATGAATCCCGACACGCTCTCCGCCGCCCTGCTCGACGTCATCGCCCCGCTTGCCGAGGCCCGACGTCCGGGGGCGAGCGAGGGGCTGACGGCGGCCGACCTGGTGCTGGAACGGCCGAAGAACCGCGACCACGGCGACTGGGCCTCCAACGCCGCACTGAAGCTGTCGAAGGCGGTCGGGGCGAACCCGCGCGAGTTCGCGGGTGAGATCGCCGAGCGCCTCCGCGCCGTCGACGGCGTCGCCGAGGTCGAGGTGGCGGGACCCGGCTTCATCAACATCCGACTGGATGCCGCCGCTGCCGGCGCCCTGGCGAAGCAGATCGTCGATGCGGGGGAGGCCTACGGCACCGGCGACGCGCTGGCCGCCGAGGTGATCAATCTCGAGTTCGTCTCAGCCAACCCGACCGGCCCGATCCATCTGGGCGGCACCCGGTGGGCGGCGGTCGGCGACGCGCTAGCGCGCCTGCTGTCGTCGCAGGGCGCTCGGGTGACCCGGGAGTACTACTTCAACGACCACGGCGCGCAGATCGACCGATTCGCCCGCAGCCTGGTCGCCGCACACGAAGGGCGGCCGACCCCCGAGGACGGCTACGGCGGAGCGTACATCGGCGACATCGCCCGTCGCGTCGCTGTCGCCTACGAAGGCGACATCGATGCCCTCGACGCCGAGGCGAAGCAAGAGGCGTTCCGCGAACTCGGCGTCTCATTCATGTTCGATGAGATCAAGGCCAGCCTCCACGAGTTCGGTGTCGACTTCGACGTCTACTTCCACGAGAACGACCTCCACGACTCGGGCGCCGTCGAGCGCGCCGTCGCCCGGCTTCGCGAGCTCGGACACATCTACGAGGCCGACGGTGCGACGTGGCTGGAGACCACTCGGTTCGGGGACGACAAAGACCGGGTCGTCATCAAGTCCGACGGGCAGCCGGCGTACATCTCCGGCGATCTCGCCTACTACCTCGACAAGCGCGAGCGGGGCTTCACCCAGTGCATCATCATGCTCGGCGCCGACCACCACGGCTACGTGCGACGCATGATGGCGATGTGCGCCGCATTCGGTGACACGCCGAACGTGAACCTGCAGATCCTCATCGGCCAGCTGGTCAATCTCGTGAAGGACGGTCAGCCCGTCCGGATGTCCAAGCGGGCCGGGACAGTCGTGACCATGGAGGATCTCGTCGAGATCGTGGGAACGGACGCGGCGCGGTACGCCCTCACGCGCAGCTCGACCGACTCCAATCTCGACGTCGACCTCGACGTCCTTCAGAAGCGCACGAACGACAACCCCGTCTTCTACGTCCAGTACGCCCACGCCCGCACCCACAACGTCTCGCGCAACGCTGCGGACTCCGGGGTGGACCGGTCGGAGTTCGCACCCGAGCTGCTCACCCACGAGACGGAGTCGGCGCTGCTCGGAGCCCTGCAGGAGTTCCCCCGGATCGTGGCGTTCGCCGCCGAGGTGCGCGAGCCGCACCGGGTCGCACGCTACCTCGAGGAGCTCGCCGGGCTCTACCACCGCTGGTACGACAACTGCCGCGTCATCCCGCTGGGGGACCAGCCCATCGAACCGGTGCACCGCACCCGCCTGTGGCTGAACGATGCCACCGGCCAGGTGCTCCGTAACGGCCTGACGCTCCTCGGCGTCTCGGCACCTGAGCGGATGTAGCACGGTGAACCCGGGGGACACCCAGCCGACGCAGCCGCTCCCCGAGTGGGCGATCGCCACCGCGCCGCCCCCGCGCCGGCGTCGCCGGGTCTGGCCGTGGCTGCTGGCCTTCTTCATGGTGGCGGGCCTGGCGGTCGTGGCGTGGTTCGTCGGTGAGGCCGTCGCGCGAGACCTCGTCATCCGCACCGTCCGCGAGCAGGTGATCACCAATCTCGCGCTCCCGGCCGATCAGCAGATCGACGTCGAGGTTTCCGGTGCCGTCCTCCCGCAGCTGATCCGCGGGAGCCTCGACGACCTCGCGATCTCATCGGACGATGTCACGATCGGGCCGCTGACCGGCGACATCGATGTCCGCGTCCAGGGGGTTCCGATCAGAGGGGATGCCGACCTGGAGGCCGGGTCGGGATCTGTCACCCTCGACACGGCGCAACTGCAGGCCCTCCTCGGCAGCCTCGAGGGCTTTCCGGACGGTGCCGAGGTCGCGCTCGACGCTCCGGACGTGCGCCTCTCCACCGCTTTCCCGGTGTTCGGGGTCGAGGTGCCGGTGACGATCGCGGTCGTCCCCCAGGCGGTGGAGGGCGACCTCGCCCTCACCCCCTCCGCGGTGTCGGTGGCGGGGGCGGAGCTCACCGCCGATGGCGTGCGCGACCAGTTCGGCGGGCTCGCCGACGGCGTGCTCCAGACCTGGACCGTCTGCATCGCCGGCGACCTGCCGGCGGGGGTCACCCTGACCGACCTCGTCGTCGAGGGCGACCGGCTGACCGGATCGTTCGATGTCGACCCCGCCATCGTCCGCGATGTCTCGCTGCAGGAGAACGGCACGTGTGCATGACGGGTCGGACGAGGCCGGACGTCACGCGACCGGTGGGCAGTGGGGCTCTGCCCTAGACTGCAAGGACTGCCCGACGCGTGAGTCCTCCGGTCGAGGCAGCCCGTCACACCGGCGATCCCGGTCGACGTCGCGCCGAAGCATCCACTGATTGGTCTCCCACCCGTGTCCGCCGCCCCATCGCCCGGCTCGTCTCCCGCTCGAGACGTGCCCGCCGATCCCAACGCCCTCGTCGCTGCCGTGTGGCCCGCGCGTGCGCATCGAGACGACGGCGGAGAGCTCGTGCTCGGGGGAGTCGCGGCGACGGCGCTGGCCGCCCGATTCGGCACCCCGCTGTACGTGATGGACGAGTCCGAGGTGCGCGAGCACGCCCGGCGCGTGCGCGACGCCTTCGAGGGCGCCGCCGCCGCGCACGGCACCACGGCCCGCGTCTACTACGCGGGGAAGGCGTTCCTGTCCACCGAGATCGTGCGGTGGGTGACCGCGGAGGGCCTGGGCGTCGACGTCGCCAGCGGCGGGGAACTCGCCATCGCGATCGCGGGTGGAGCGGATGCCGCGGCTGTGGGATTCCACGGCAACAACAAGAGCGTCGCCGAGCTCGAGCGAGCGATCGACGTGGGCGTCGGCTCCATCGTCGTCGACAGCCACATCGAGATCGAGCGTCTGGCTGCTCTGACAGCGCGCGCCGACGCGCCGCGCACCGGCCCTCAGACCGTCTTCGTCCGTGTCAACAGCGGCGTGCACGCCGAGACCCACTCGTTCCTCGCCACCGCTCACGAGGACCAGAAGTTCGGCTTCGCCCTGCACGATGCTCCCGCCGCGGTGGCGCGCATCCGCGAGATCCCCGGTCTCCGGCTCGGCGGGCTGCACTCTCACATCGGCTCGCAGATCTTCGGAGTCGCGGGGTTCCGAGAGGCCGCGTCGCGTCTGATCGATCTGCACGCCGCGCTGCTCGAGGGGGGCGAGGTCCCCGCCCTGAACCTCGGCGGAGGGTTCGGTATCGCCTACACCGAGACCGATGAACCCACCGACATCGCAGACCTCGCCGCGGCCATCGTCGGTGCGGTCGCCGAGGAGTGCGCGGCCCGCGGCATCCCCGTTCCCCGCCTCGCGTTCGAGCCCGGACGCTCCATCGTGGGCCAGGCGGGGGTGACCCTGTACGAAGTCGGCACGGTCAAGCCCGTGCACCTCGAGTCGGGCGTGGACCGCCTCTATGTCAGCGTCGACGGCGGGATGAGCGACAACGCCCGCACCGCCCTCTACGGTGCGCAGTACTCCGCCCGGATCGCCTCGCGCACCAGCACCGCCGACCCCGCGCTCAGCCGGGTCGTGGGCAAGCACTGCGAAGCCGGCGACATCGTGGTCGACCTCGAGTACCTGCCCGGCGATGTGGCTCCCGGTGACCTGCTCGCCGTCCCCGCGACCGGCGCCTACTGCTACTCGCTCGCCAGCAACTACAACGCCGTACCCCGGCCCCCGGTCGTCGCCGTCCGCGACGGCGAGGCCCGGCTCATCGTCCGCGGCGAGAACGTGGACGACCTCCTCGCCCGAGACGTCGGCGCCGCGGCGCGGCCGGCCGACGCATCATCGAAGGGACCTCATGCCTGACTACCGTCGCCTGCGCGTGGCGCTCCTGGGAGCCGGCGCCGTCGGCTCCCAGGTCGCCGCACTGCTGCGCCTCCACAGCGCCGAGCTCGCCGACAGGGCCGGTGCCAGCCTCGAGCTCGCCGGCATCGCGGTGCGCAATCTCGACGCCCCGCGCGAGACCGACCTGCCCAAGGAGCTGTTCACCACCGACGCCGAGAGCCTCATCGTCGGCGCCGACATCGTGATCGAGCTCATGGGCGGGATCGAGCCGGCCCGCACCTATCTGCTGCAGGCGATCAACTCCGGCGCCGACGTCGTCACGGCCAACAAGGCGCTCCTGGCCACCCACGGCCCCGAGATCTTCGACGCCGCCGACCAGGTCGGAGCGCAGGTGTACTACGAAGCGGCCGCGGCGGGTGCGATCCCGATCATCCGGCCGCTGCGCGACTCGCTGGCAGGCGACCGCGTGCAGCGCATCATGGGCATCGTCAACGGCACGACCAACTACATCCTCGACCGCATGGACACCGAGGGGGCCGAGTTCGCCGACGTGCTCGCCGACGCGCAGCGTCTCGGGTACGCCGAGGCCGACCCGACAGCGGATGTGGAGGGCTACGACGCCGCCCAGAAGGCCGCGATCCTGGCGAGCCTGGCCTTCCACACCTCGGTGCCCCTGGAGTCGGTTCACCGCGAGGGGATCACCGGCATCGACAAGGCGATGATGGATGCCGCACGGCACGCCGGCCTCGTGATCAAGCTGCTCGCCGTCTGCGAGCGTCTGCGCGACGCCGGCGACGCCGAGTCGATCTCGGTTCGGGTCTACCCCGCTCTCATCGACCGCACCCACCCCCTCGCCAGCGTCCACGGCGCCAACAACGCCGTGTTCGTCCAGGCCGAGGCCGCGGGCAACCTCATGTTCTACGGCGCGGGTGCCGGCGGCGTGCAGACCGCCTCGGCCGTGCTCGGCGACGTGGTGTCGGCTGCTCGGCGTCACATCGCCGGCGGCGTCGGCGTGGGGGAGTCCACGCGGGCCAACCTCGCCGTCGTGCCGATCGGCAGGGTCACCACGCGCTACCAGATCACCCTCGAGGTCGACGACCAGCCGGGGGTGCTCGCCACGGTGGCCGGGATCCTGTCGGAGGGGCGTGTGTCGATCGCGACCGTCGAGCAGACGGTCGCCGGTGAACCGGTCCCCGGTGGCGGCACCGCGCCCCAGACCCCTGAGAACACCGCGCGCCTGGTCATCGGCACGCACAAAGCCAAGGAGCAGGACCTGAGCGAGACCGTGGCACGACTGGCCGGCAGCGGCGTCGTCGAGCGGGTCGTCTCGGTGCTGCGAGTGGAAGGAGAGTGACATGGCGCACGTCTGGCGGGGAGTCCTCCGCGAATACGCCGATCGACTGGGAGTGACCGACGACTCCACCGTGGTCACCCTGGGGGAGGGCGGCACGCCCCTTCTTCCGGCCCCGGCGCTGTCGCGGCGCACGGGTGCCGACGTCTGGGTGAAGTACGAGGGGATGAACCCGACCGGATCGTTCAAGGACCGCGGTATGACGGTCGCGCTCTCGCGCGCCGTCGAGCACGGCGCGAAGGCGGTCATCTGCGCTTCGACGGGCAACACCTCCGCCTCGGCGGCGGCCTACGCCGCGCACGCCGGCATCACCGCGGCCGTCCTCGTACCCGAGGGCAAGATCGCGATGGGCAAGCTCAGCCAGGCCGTCGCCCATCAGGGGCGTCTCATTCAGATCCGCGGCAACTTCGACGACTGCCTCGAGATCGCGCGCGAGCTCGCCGACAACTACCCGGTGCACCTGGTGAACTCCGTCAACCCCGACCGCATCGAGGGTCAGAAGACGGCGGCCTACGAGGTCGTCGAGGTGCTCGGCGACGCACCGGACTTCCACTTCATCCCGGTCGGCAACGCCGGCAACTACACCGCCTACTCGCGCGGTTACCGGGAAGAGGTCGAACGCGGCGTGGCCACCCGGGTGCCCCGCATGTTCGGTTTCCAGGCGGCCGGCAGCGCGCCGCTGGTGACCGGCGCGGTCGTGCGTCACCCCGAGACGATCGCCAGCGCCATCCGGATCGGAAACCCCGCGTCGTGGCAGTTCGCCCTCGAGGAGCGCGAGGCCACCGACGGCTACTTCGGCGCCATCGACGACGAGCGCATCCTCGCCGCGCAGAAGCTTCTCTCGGGCGAGGTCGGCATCTTCGTCGAGCCCGCTTCGGCGATCAGCGTCGCGGGGCTTCTCGACCGCGCCGAGGCCGGGGTCATCCCCGCGGGGTCGCGCGTGGTGCTCACCGTGACCGGGCATGGGCTGAAGGACCCGCAGTGGGCGCTGCGCAACGCCGACGGCTCGCAGGTGCAGCCGACGGTCGTCGACGCCGCGACCACCGAGGTCGCCTCGGTGCTCGAGCTCGCCCCTGTCGCGGCACCGGCGTGAGCGGGGTGCCCGTGGGGCGAGAAGTCGTCGTGCGGGTGCCGGCGACGAGCGCGAATCTCGGTCCGGGATTCGACACTCTCGGCCTCGCCCTGAGCGTCTACGACGAGCTGACGGTCACCGCCCTCGAACCCGGCCGCCTCGAGATCGAGGTCGAGGGACAGGGTGCCGACGGTGTTCCGCGCGACGCCTCGCACCTCGTGGTGACCGCGATCCGCTACGCGTTCGACGCGGTCGGACGTGAGGTGCCGGGGCTGCGTCTTCGCGCCGTGAACGTCATTCCGCACGGGCGTGGACTCGGTTCCTCGGGGGCGGCGGTCGTGTCGGGCCTCCTCGCGGCCAAGGGGCTCCTCGCCGGCGACGTCGACCTCGACGACGACACCCTGCTGCGCCTGGCCACCGAGATGGAGGGTCACCCCGACAACGTCGCGCCGGCCCTCTTCGGCGGACTCACGATCGCCTGGGTCGACGACGGGCGTCCGCAGCACAAGAAGCTGCTCGTGCACCGCGGTGTCGCGCCGCTGGTGTTCGTCCCCGAGTTCACGATGTCGACCTCGGTCGCGCGGAGCCTGCAGCCGCTTCAGGTGCCGCGCGAAGACGCCGTGTTCAACGTCTCGCGGTCGGCGCTGCTGATCGCGGCACTGACCCAGAGCCCCGAGCTGCTCCTGGCGGCCACCGAGGACAAGCTGCACCAGAACTATCGCGCGCAGGCCATGCCCGACACCGACAGGCTGGTGCGGGCGCTGCGCGCGGTGGGGTTCGCCGCGGTCGTCTCCGGGGCCGGGCCCAGCGTCCTCGTTCTCGCCGACGGGCCGGGTCGGCGCCTCGAGGCGGTGGCCGTCGCCGAACGCGCCACCGACACCCCGTGGGAGGCCCTCATGCTGGCCGTCGACGTCAAGGGTGGTACAGTGAGGGAGTACGCGGAGGGTTCCACGTGATACGTGAATCTGGCCTCCGTCGCAATTCTGCGAAACCACCGCACACCTCTCGTCCTGACGAAGCGCTCTAGCCACGCCAGGTCGCCGGTATCCGGACGAGATTCTGCTTTGCCGCGCGTGCGGTCGTCGTGCACCGTCTGACATTCATCTGCCTGCAATCTGCTGACAAGGAGAACTCGTGGAGTCCATCTCCGAGGTCCACACCCCTGACGACACCACCGACGAGCGCGCGGACGCGCCCGAGGCGGTCGCCACGGACCCGAACACCACCCCCGACAACCAGCCCGAGGCCGAGGCCACTGCTGCGGCGGACGCCGAGAAGAGCACGGATGCCGTCGCCCAAGCGACGCCCGCCGACGCCCCCGCTGCGGAATCCGCCGATGCCGCTGGCGAGGCACCGGCCGCCGATGCCGCCGCCGTCGTGGAGGCGCCCGCCGACGCTCCTGCCGAGGAGGCCCCCGCCGAGGCCGCGCCGCGCAAGCGTGCGCCCCGCCGTGCCAAGACCGAGGGCGCCACGGCGACCACCCGCCCCAAGCGCACCCGCGCCACCAAGGCCGAGAAGACCGCCGCGGCGGACGAGGCGCCTGCCGCGGACCAGCCGGCCGCCGACCAGTCCGCCGTCGACGAGGCCCCTGCCCCGGCGCCCGAGACGGCGGCTGCCGTCGACGACACGGCCGCCGACGCCGCGTCCAGCCAGAGCGAGGCCGACGCCGACGCCGCGTCCAGTGAGAGCGTCGCCGGCGCCACGACCTCCCCGGCGGAGGCGCCCGCCACCGACAGCACGTCCGAGGGTGATACGGCAGCGCCTGCCGGCGAGCAGTCCGACGACGCGTCGTCCTCTTCCGAGGGTGACGCCGACGCGGGCAGCCGCGACGACGCCGACGAGGCCCCGTCGCGTGGCCGGAGTCGGAGCCGCAACCGCAACCGCAACCGCGGCGGCCAGAACGGAGCCGCGCAGGAGGCCGGCAACGGCCAGGGCGGCCAGAACCAGGGCGGTCAGAACCAGGGTGGCAACGGTCGCGGCGCGCAGAACCAGAACGCCGCCGCCGCCGCGAACGCCGGCCCCGACGCATCCGATGAAGACAATTCTTCGACCGGCGGACGCGGTCGCCAGCGCAACAAGCGCCGGGGCCAGGGCCCGGTCGACGAGTTCGAGACCGAGATCAATGAGGATGACGTCCTCATCCCGATCGCGGGCATCCTCGACGTGCTCGACAACTACGCCTTCGTGCGCACCACCGGCTACCTCCCCGGACCGCAGGACGTCTACGTCTCGCTCGGTCAGGTGAAGAAGTACAACCTGCGCAAGGGCGACGCCGTCGTCGGCTCGATCAAGCAGCCGCGCGAGGGCGAGCAGTCCAGCCGCCAGAAGTACAACGCGCTCGTGAAGGTCGACGCCGTCAACGGCCTGTCGGTCGACGACGCCGCCGAGCGCGTCGAGTTCGGCAAGCTCACGCCGCTGTACCCGCAGGAGCGCCTGCGCCTGGAAACGGCGCCCGAGAAGCTCACGCAGCGCATCATCGACCTCGTGGCGCCCATCGGCAAGGGCCAGCGCGGCTTGATCGTCGCGCCGCCGAAGGCCGGGAAGACGATCGTGCTGCAGCAGATCGCCAATGCCATCGCGATCAACAACCCCGAGGTGCACCTGATGGTCGTGCTCGTCGACGAGCGCCCCGAAGAAGTGACCGACATGCAGCGGACGGTCCGCGGCGAGGTCATCGCCTCGACCTTCGACCGGCCGGCCGAGGACCACACCACGGTCGCCGAGCTCGCCATCGAGCGGGCCAAGCGCCTGGTGGAGCTCGGTCGCGACGTCGTCGTGCTGCTGGACTCGATCACGCGCCTGGGTCGTGCCTACAACATCTCCGCGCCCACCTCGGGTCGCGTGCTCACCGGCGGGGTCGACGCCTCGGCCCTGTACCCGCCCAAGCGGTTCTTCGGCGCAGCGCGCAACATCGAGAACGGCGGCTCGCTGACGATCCTCGCCACCGCGCTGGTCGAGACCGGCTCGAAGATGGACGAGGTGATCTTCGAGGAGTTCAAGGGCACCGGCAACAGCGAGCTGCGCCTGAACCGTCAGCTCGCCGACAAGCGCATCTTCCCCGCCGTCGACGTCAATGCGTCGTCGACGCGTCGCGAAGAGATGCTGATGTCGGCCGACGAGGTCAAGATCACCTGGAAGCTCCGGCGGGCCCTCGCGGGTCTGGACCCCCAGCAGGCGCTGGAGGTCGTGCTCGGCAAGCTCAAGGAGACCGGCTCGAACGTCGAGTTCCTCGTACAGATGCAGAAGTCGATGCCGGCACCGGCCCAGGGCGGTCACGGCGGCCACGGCAGCAGCCACGGTCACGACAACAGCATCCGCTGAGCGGATCGCCCGTGGCTGAGCCCGCGATGTGGGAGTCCGTCCGCGCGCTGATCGACGAGCACGCAGCGGTGCAGCACGAGCTGTCCGATCCGGCCGTGCACGCCGACGCGGCGCGCGCGAAGCGGGTCAACCGGCGGTACGCCGAGCTGTCGCGCATCGTCGCGGCCCACGAGGCCGTGCTCGCGGCATCCGAGGATCTGGATGCCGCGCGCGATCTCGCACGGGAGGACGCGTCGTTCGCCGAGGAGGTCCCGGCGCTCGAGGCTCGGCTCACCGAGGCGCAGGAGAAGCTGCGGCGCCTGCTGATCCCCCGGGATCCGGACGACGCCCGCGACGTGATCATGGAGATCAAGGCCGGCGAGGGCGGCGCCGAAAGCGCGTTGTTCGCCGCGGACCTGCTGCGGATGTACGTGCAGTACGCCGCCGCGAAGGGCTGGAAGACCGAGCTGCTCGAGCGCACGGAGTCCGACCTCGGCGGCTTCAAAGACGTCCAGGTGGCGATCAAGGGATCGTCGACCGACCCCGCGCAGGGCGTGTGGGCGCACCTGAAGTACGAGGGCGGCGTTCATCGCGTACAGCGCGTTCCCGCCACGGAGTCTCAGGGGCGGATCCACACCTCGACTACCGGTGTGCTCGTCTTCCCCGAGGTCGACGAGCCCGAAGAGGTGCAGATCGACCCGAACGACCTCAAGGTCGATGTCTTCCGCTCCTCGGGGCCGGGCGGTCAGTCGGTGAACACCACCGACTCGGCGGTGCGCATCACCCACCTCCCGACCGGCATCGTCGTGTCGATGCAAAACGAGAAGTCGCAGCTGCAGAACCGTGAGGCCGGTATGCGGGTGCTGCGTGCCAGACTCCTCGCGCGTCAGCAGGAGGAACGGGATGCCGCGGCATCCGATGCCCGGAAGTCGCAGATCCGGGGGATGGACCGCTCCGAACGGATCCGCACGTACAACTTCCCCGAGAACCGCATCGCCGACCACCGCACCGGTTACAAGGCCTACAACCTCGACCAGGTGATGGACGGCGCTTTGGAGCCCCTCATCGCGTCGTGCATCGCCGCCGACGAGGAGGAGCGGCTCGCCGCCCTCGGCGGCGACTCCTGACGGCGACGCCGCCAGACAGAGGCTCTCCGCCGGCGCGACGGCTCAGGGCGCCGGGGGACGGGGGAGCGCCCCGCGAAGACGCTCGAGCTGCGCGGCGGCGGCGAGGATCGTCCGCTCGCCGCCCGGGCGGCCGATGAGCTGCACGCTGACCGGGTGCCCGGCGGCCATCACCAGGGGGAGCACGAGTGCCGGAAGGCCGGCGACGTTGACGAAGCTGCTGAAGGGCGCGTACTCCACCTGCTGGGCGAAGCCCCGCTCGGGGTCGTCGCGGTCGTACCAGCCGATGGGACGCGGCGTCTGCGCGAGCGCCGGGGTGAGGACGACGTCGTAGGGCGCGAACGCGGCGATCGTCTCCCGCTCGAAGACGCGTGCCTCGGCGAGGGCGCCGAGCAGACCCCGGGCGTCGAGGGCGCGTCCCTCGCGCACGAGCCAGGCGGTGAGCGGTTCGACCATCCGCAGGTCGTCATCGGTGAGAGGGATGCGGGCAGCGCTTGCGCGCCACAGCACCCGGAAGAGCGGTCCGTAGCCGTGCGGTCGCCACGCGGCATCCTCCACCACGTGTCCTTCGGACGCGAGGCTTCTCGCGGCCTCATCGAGCGCGCCGATCGCCGCGGGATCCACCGCGATCTCGAGGTCGTCATCCCACGGCGACACCGTCGTGACACCCACGCGGAGGCGAGGCGGGTCCGCGGCCGTCGCCGGGAGGAACGGCGGCGAATCGGCGGCACGCACCGAGAAGTCGTAGGGGGCGAGTCCGCACAGCGCGTCGAAGAAGAACGCCGCATCCTCGACCGTCCCCGCGATGGGCCCGGCGACCGCGAGTCCGTCGGGTGCGTCCAGGCCCGACCCGAGGGGAAGGCGGCCCCGCGACGGCTTCAGCCCCACCACGCCCACGGTGGCCGCCGGGATCCGGATCGATCCGCCGCCGTCCGACCCCGGCGCGATCGCCAGCACGCCCGCCGCCACCGCCACCGCTGCTCCGCCGCTCGAACCGCCCGCTCCGTGGGCGGGGTTCCACGGGTCGCGCGCCCAGGCTCCGCCCTCGAGCGGCTCGGTGTACCCCGTCAGGCCGAACTCCGAGGTGCTGGTCTTCCCGATGCTCACGGCGCCCACCCGATCCAGGGCCGCGGCGAGCGGGTCTGATGCGGTCGGGACGAAGTCGACGCGGGTGCGGGATCCATAACGGGTGGGGACTCCGGCGCGCGCCACCAGATCCTTGTCGGCGATCGGGACGCCCCAGAGCGGCCCCGCCGGCGCGGCGGCGTCTCGGCGCGCCGCCTGCTCGAGGGCCCGTTCGGCGGTCACGTCGACGAAGGCCCCCAGCTCGCTCGTCGCCGCGGCCCGCGCGAGGGCGGCCTGAACGACCTCGACAGCGCTGAGCTCGCGACGCCGCAGCGCCGCGGCGAGGTCGACCGCCGACATCCCGAGGAGATCACTCACCCTCCGACCCTAGCCAGCCCGGCCGCCTGCGCCCTGCGGCGTGGCGGAGCCGGACCGGCCCGCCTCGACCAGTCGCGAGGCGTACCCTGAGCGCGTGATCATCTTCCTCATCCGCGCGCTCATCTTCCTCGTCTCCGCCGCGCTCGGGCTGATCGTGGCAGATCTCCTCCTGTCCGGATTCCGCATCGACTGGGCCAACTGGTGGGGATTCGCCCTGGCCATCGTCATCTTCGCGGTGCTGCAGAGCATCCTCACCCCGTGGATCGCGAGCGTCGCCCGCAGGAACGCCCCCGCCCTCCTCGGTGGCATCGGCATCATCTCCACGCTGGTCGCCCTGATCGTCGTGGTGCTCATCCCCGGAGCCGGCCTCACGATCGGCCAGCCGTTCGTGCTCACGTGGATCCTGGCGCCGGTGATCGTCTGGCTCGTCACGGCGCTCGCGACGCTGTTCCTGCCGATGATCTTCCTCAAGCGCAGAATCGATGAGCGACGTGACGGCGCCAACGGGCGCGAGAAGCGGGCCTGAACCGGCTCAGATCACGTATTCCGGCGCGGTCAGAACGGCGCGGGTGTCCATCCCCTCGCGCCGCGGCCGGGGCTTGGCGGGCACCCCCACCAGCACGCTGTCGGCGGGGGCGTCCTTGGTCACCACGGCATTCGCGCCGACGACGCAGCGGGCGCCGATCGTGATCGGCCCGAGGATCTTCGCGCCCGCACCGACAGCCACGCCGTCGAGCAGCGTGGGGTGACGCTTCCCCCCCTCGCGCTGTCGCCCGCCGAGGGTGACCCCGTGATACAGCATCACGTCGTCGCCGACCTCGGCGGTCTCGCCGATGACGATCCCCATGCCGTGGTCGATGAAGAAGCGGCGTCCGATGACGGCGCCCGGGTGGATCTCGATTCCCGTGACCCAGCGGGTCACCTGCGAGCCGAGCCGTGCGACGAACCGCAGGCGTCGCTGCCAGAGCGCGTGCCAGACGCGGTGCGCCCAGATCGCGTGGAGGCCCGGGTAGAGCAGAGCGATCTCCAGCGCCCCGCGCGCGGCGGGGTCGCGCAGCTTCGCGGCGGCGAGGTCTTCGCGCACCCGCGCGAGGGCTCGCGTGAGGATCATGCCGGTACCGCCTGTTCTTCGCGGAGGTCCGCGTACATCGCGGTCGAGAGGTAGCGTTCGCCCGAGTCCGGCACGATGACGACGATGCGCTTCCCGGATGCTTCGGGGCGACGGGCGATCTGCAGGGCCGCACTCACGGCGGCGCCCGCCGACATCCCGGCGAGGATGCCTTCGCGTTCAGCCAGGTCACGGGCGACCCGGATCGCGTCGTCGAAGTCGGCGTCGACGATCTCGTCCACGACGCTGCGATCGAGCACGTCGGGGACGAAGTTGGGGCCGATGCCCTGGATGCGGTGCCCGCCCGCTCGTCCCTCGGTGAGAACGGGGGAGTCCTTCGGCTGCACGAGGACGACCCTGACGTCGGGGTTCCGCTCCTTCAGCACGCGACCGACGCCGGTGACGGTGCCGCCGGTGCCCGATCCCGCGACGAAGTAGTCCACGCGACCGTCGGTGTCGCGCCAGATCTCCTCCGCGGTCGTCCGACGGTGGATCTCCGGATTGGCCGGGTGCTCGAACTGCCGGGCGAGGACGGCGCCAGGGGTGTCGGCGGCGATCTGCTTCGCCGTGCGGACGGCCTCCGTCATCCCCTTGTACGGATCGGTGAGGACGAGTTCGGCGCCGTAGGCCTTCAGCAGCGTCCGACGCTCCTTCGACATCGATGCCGGCATCGTGAGGATGACGCGGTAGCCGCGTGCGGCTCCGACGAGCGCGAGGGCGATGCCGGTGTTCCCACTCGTGGACTCCACGATCGTGCCGCCGGGCCGGAGTTCGCCCGAGGCCTCTGCGGCGTCGACGAGGGCGATGCCGAGGCGGCATTTGACGCTCGCGCCGGGGTTGTAGAACTCGAGCTTGGTGACGACCTCGGCGTGGAGGCCCTCGGTCAGGGCGTTCAGCCGTACGAGCGGCGTGCCGCCGAACGCGGTGGTGATGTCGGAATGGATGGCGGACACGGGAGCGCTCTTCGCCGCCGGGAGGACCCGGCTCAGTCCTCGCGGAGGTCGGCGTACAGCGGCGTGGAGAGGTAGCGCTCGCCGAAGGACGGGATGATGACGACGATGTTCTTTCCCGCCGCCTCGGGGCGGGCCGCGAGCTGCAGCGCAGCCCACACCGCGGCGCCCGACGAGATCCCGACGAGGATGCCCTCGCGGGCGCCCACGTCACGCGCCGTGGCGACGGCGTCATCGAACTCGACGTCGAACACCTCGTCGATGACGCCCCGGTCGAGGATGGCGGGGATGAAGTTCGGGCCGATCCCCTGGATCTTGTGGGGCCCGGGGGTGCCGGTGGTCAGCAGGGGCGAATCCGCCGGCTCGACCGCGACGATCTTCACTCCCGGCACGCGCTCCTTCAGCACCTGCCCGACGCCGGTGATGGTGCCGCCGGTGCCGATGCCCGCGACGAGGTAGTCGACGGCGCCGTCGGTGTCGCGGAGGATCTCCTCCGCCGTGGTCTTGCGATGGATGGCCGGGTTGGCCTCGTTCTCGAACTGACGGGCGAGAACCGCTCCCGGGGTCTCGGCCACGATCTCCTGCGCCTTCGCAACGGCGCCCTTCATGCCGCCGGCAGGATCGGTCAGGACGACCTCGGCGCCGTATGCGCGCAGCAGAATACGGCGCTCGATAGACATCGACGACGGCATCGCCAGGATCACCCGGTAGCCGCGGGCGGCCCCGACCATCGCCAGCGCGATGCCGGTGTTGCCGCTGGTGGCCTCGACGATCGTGCCGCCGGGCGTGAGCTCACCCGACGCCTCCGCCGCGTCCACGATCGCGATCCCGAGGCGGTCCTTGACGCTGGACGCGGGGTTGTAGAACTCCAGCTTCGCGATGACCGTGCCGGGGAGCCCCTCGGTGACCCGGTTCAGTCGGACGAGCGGCGTGTCGCCGAAGGCGGACGTGATGTCGGGGTGGATGCCGGGCATGGCGGACCTTTCGGGCGGTGGGGTGACCCTGAAAGCCTACGGGAGGCAGGGGGAGACGGCCCGAATGTGACAGTCTGGACGGCGGTCATGAACAGCTCCTCCGCCGCGATCCCCCTCGCCGACGCGCTTCGCGATGCCCGGGCACGGCTCGAACGCGCCGGTGTCGGCGGCGCCGACGTCGATGCCGAACTGCTCGCGGGACACGTTCTGGGACTCGGTCGGGGAGAGGTGCAGGCGTCCGCCATCCGCGGTGCACGCCTCGACGCCGCCCAGCGCTCCCGGTTCGACGCCCTCGTCGATCAACGGGCGACGCGTGTGCCGCTGCAGCATCTGACCGGACGCGCCCCCTTCCGTCATCTGGAGCTGCGCGTGGGCCCGGGGGTCTTCGTCCCACGCCCCGAGACCGAGATGGTCGCTCAGCTGGCGATCGACGCCCTTCGCGCGGCTGCGTCACCCGAGCCGATCGCCGTCGATCTCGGCACGGGCAGCGGCGCGATCGCCCTCGCGCTGGCGACGGAGGTTCCCCACGCCCGGGTGCACGCTGCCGAGAACGACGTCGAGGCGTTCCTCTGGGCGAAGGAGAACTTCGCCGCCGTGGGCGCTCCGAATGCGCGTGTCGCGTTCGTCGATCTCGCCGCCGCGTTCGGTGAGCTCGACGGAACCGTCTCCGTGCTGGTCTCCAACCCGCCCTACGTTCCCGACGACGCGGTGCCCCGCGACCCGGAGGTGCGGTTCTTCGATCCACCCGCCGCGCTCTACGGCGGTCCCGACGGACTCGACGTCGTCCGCGTGCTCAGCGGCGTCGGACGCCGACTGCTGCATCCGGGCGGGGTGCTCATCATCGAGCACGGGGAATGGCAGGGTGCCGAGATCCGCGCACTGCTGACGACGGACGGATGGCGCGCTGCAGCGACCCACCGGGATCTCACCCTCCGGGATCGCGCGACCACCGCGCTGCGTCCCTGAACCGGGCCGCGGGCCCGCGACGGAGGGGAGCCCGGGGCACGCGGAGGTCGGGGCCGTAGACTCGTCGCGTCATGTCTACCCTCTTCGACTGCCGTGACGACGAGCAGCTCCTTCCCGGTATGCGGCAGGCCCGACAGGCCATCAGCCGCGGCGACCTCGTCGTGATGCCCACCGACACCGTCTACGGCGTGGCCGCCGATGCGTTCAACGCCCGCGCCGTGCAACGGCTGCTCGACGCCAAGGGACGGGGCCGCCAGTCACCGCCGCCGGTGCTCGTGGCGGGACAGGCGACGCTGCGGGCACTGGTGGCGGAAGTCCCCGAGCCGGTCGAACGCCTGGTCGCGGAGTTCTGGCCGGGCGGTCTGACCATCGTTCTGCCCTCTCAGCCGTCACTGTCGTGGGACCTCGGCGAGACCCACGGCACCGTCGCGGTGCGCATGCCCGCCCACCGCATCGCGCTGGAACTGCTGGAGGAGACCGGCCCCCTGGCCGTCTCCAGCGCCAATCTCACCGGACAGCCGGCGGCCGTGCGGATCGACGAGGCCCAGGCCATGCTCGGCGACAGCATCGCGGTCTACCTCGACGGCGGACCCGCCGACGTCGGGGTCGCCTCGACCATCGTCGATGCCACGCCCCTGGTGGTGCGCGGCGCCGAGCCTCGGGTGCGGATCCTCCGCGACGGCGCGATCGGTCGGGATCGGCTCCGCGAGGTGCTGGGCGAGCTGCTGGAGGATCCGCAGCCGGCACCGGCGGGCGACGCCGAGTGAGAGCGGACGGCAGAGGGTGAAGCAGTACGTCTTCACGGTCCTCTTCACCGCCACGGTCACCTTCGTGCTGACCTGGGTGGTCTGGCGACTGAGTCTGCGCTTCAAGCTGTATCCCGGCATCCGCGAGCGCGATGTGCACAAGACCCCCACCCCGCGCCTCGGGGGAGTGGCGATGTTCCTGGGGGTGGTCGCCGCCTTCCTGGTGTCGTCGCAGAACCCCTTCTTCTCCATCGTCTGGCTCGAGCCGCGCACCGTCATCGCGATCCTCGTCGCGACCGCTCTCATCGTCATCGTCGGGGTCGCGGACGACCTGTTCGATCTGGATTGGATGGTCAAGCTCGGTGCGCAGTTCGTCGCGGCGGGCATCATCGCGTGGTTCGGCGGGCTGCAGATCTACACACTGCCGATCGGCGACCTCATCATCGGCTCCGGCTGGCAGAGCTTCCTCCTCACCGTCCTGTCGATCGTGATCGTCATGAACGCGGTCAACTTCATCGACGGTCTGGACGGTCTGGTCGCCGGAGTCTGCCTCATCGCGAATGTCGTGTTCTTCGCGTACTCCTACCTGCTCGCCCGCGACACGGGGCAGAACACCTACTTCAACCTCGCCACCCTGATCGCGGCCGTGCTGATCGGAGCGTGCATCGGCTTCCTGCCGCTGAACTGGAGCCCGGCGAAGCTGTTCATGGGCGATTCCGGAGCCCTGATGCTCGGTCTCCTCATGGCCTGCTCGGCGATCTCGATCACCGGGCAGCTCTCGCCCGAGCTGCTCGACCCCGAGCGCTTCGGCCGCTCCCAGCTGCTGGGTGCCTTCATCCCGATCATCCTGCCCATCGTGGTCGTGCTGCTGCCGCTGCTCGATTTCGGCCTGGCCGTCATCCGGCGCATGCGTGCCGGAAAATCGCCGTTCTCGCCCGACCGAAAGCACCTGCACCACCGCATGCTCGACATGGGGCACAGCGATCGCGACGCGGTGCTCATCTTCTATTCGTGGACCGCCGTGGTCAGTCTCGCGGTGCTGCTGATGTACGTCGGCACCCAGGAGGAATGGCCGGGAGACTATCTCCTGGGCGTCGCCCTGGGTGCTGTCGGCGTCGTCGCCTGCCTCGTGGTCACCCTTCTCCCCGCTCGCCAGCGCGGCCGCAGCGCCGCCGACGTCCCCCAGGAAGCCTCATGACCTCCGATGTGTCCAGCAACCCGATCCTTCGCACGACCCTCCTGTGGTCGGGGGTGGTCACCGTGGTGCTCGCCGTCGCCGCGGCCATCATCGGCGGCCTCGTGGCGGGCACGGACGGGGTGTGGAGCGCCCTGTCCGGCGTCATCCTGGCCGCAGTCTTCCTCGGCATCACCGGCGCCAGCATCCTCATCGCCAACCGCTGGTTCGGCGACCCGCTCTATGTGCCGGTGTTCTTCGGGATCGTCATGGGCGGCTGGATCCTCAAGCTCATCGTCTTCATCGTCGCCCTGATCATCCTGCGCGGGCAGCCGTGGCTGAACGGCCCGGTCTTCTTCGTCGCCGTGGTGGTGAGCGTTCTGGCATCGCTCGCGATCGACGTGGTCGTGCTCACCCGGATGCGCATGCCCCACGTCAGCGACGTGTCGCTCCCTACCACGGACCCGGAGGAGGACCGCAACCGGCCTCTCGACGACGAGAAGGACCCGGACACCCGGAAAAACGACGCTCCCTGAGTTTGATAGGGTGGTCACTGCGCCCGCCCGCCGCTCTGCGCGCGTCTGCGGAACGACTCTCACCGACCATCGTCGCAACGGTCCTCGACCGGTGCCCCGAAGCTGGAGCCCGCGCTGTCTACTCAAGCTGCGACCCTGATCGCGAATGCCTCGTCGTCCGACGGTGAGTTCCACCCGCCCTCGATCTCGGACTTCTTCCCGCCGAACATCCTCGAGGGCCTCGGGCTTCCGATCGAGTTCACGCGCATCAACCTCGTGCAGGTGCTCGCGACGATCGTGCTCATCCTCGTCTTCGTCATCGGCACGCGCCGCATGCGGATCGTCCCGACCCGCTTCCAGAGCGTGGTCGAGATGGGCCTGGACTTCGTCCGGGTCAACATCGCGCACGACCTGCTCGGGCGCAAGGACGGCGACCGCTTCCTGCCGCTGCTGACCACGATGTTCTTCATGATCCTGTTCATGAACATCACCGGGATCATCCCGGGGCTGAACATCGCAGGAACGAGCGTCATCGCGGTACCGCTGCTGCTGGCGATCGTGTCGTACGTGACCTTCATCTACGCGGGGCTCCGCAAGAGCCCGAAGAACTTCATCAAGAACTCGCTCTTCCCCTCGGGCGTCCCGCCGTTCCTCTACATCATCGTCACGCCGCTGGAGTTCCTCTCCACCTTCATCATCCGGCCGGTGACGCTCACGCTGCGACTGCTGATGAACATGATCGTCGGGCACCTCATGCTCGTGCTGTTCTTCTCGGCGACGCAGTTCTTCCTCTTCACCGCCGACGGCCTGTGGAAGGCCTTCGGCGTCGGCACCCTCGCCTTCGGGCTGGCCTTCACTCTCTTCGAGATGCTGGTCGCCTTCCTGCAGGCCTACGTCTTCACGATCCTCACCGCGGTCTACATCCAGCTCGCGGTCGCGGAAGAGCACTGAGCGGGCAGGCTCCGGCCTACCCACCCAACCGAAAGGAAACACACCCGTGGATGCAACTACGGTTCTCGCCCAGGTCACCGGTTCGATCGCGACCGTCGGCTACGGCCTCGCCGCCATCGGCCCCGCCATCGGCGTGGGCATCGTCGTCGGCAAGACCATCGAGGGCGTCGCTCGTCAGCCCGAGCTGGCCGGTCGCCTCCAGGTCCTGATGTGGATCGGTATCGCGTTCACCGAGGCGCTCGCGTTCATCGGCATCGCGACCGGCTTCATCTTCGGCGCCTGATCCCCTTCCTCACGTTTAAGGAGACGAGATGCTGAACGCTCTTGTCACTCTCGCTGCGGAAGAGGGTGAGTCGCAGAACCCGCTGCTGCCGGCGTACTACGACATCATCTGGTCCGCGGTGTGCTTCATCGTCATCCTGGCGGTGTTCTGGCGCATCGTTCTGCCGCGCATGCAGAAGCTGCTCGACGAGCGCGCTGCCGCGATCGAGGGCAACATCGCCAAGGCCGACGAGGCCCAGCGCAAGGCCGAGGCCGCGCTCGAGGAGTACACCGCACAGCTCGCCGACGCCCGGCGTGAAGCCGGCGAGATCCGCGATGCCGCCCGCGAGGACGGCAAGAAGATCCTCGCCGAGGCGAAGGACGCCGCAGCCTCCGAGGCCGCGCGCATCACCGCCACCGCGCACGCTCAGATCGAGGCGGAGCGGCAGTCGGCTCTGGTGTCGCTGCGGAGCGAGGTGGGCACGCTCGCCCTCGACCTCGCCGGTGGTGTGATCGGTGAGACCCTCTCCGACGACGCCAAGGCGCAGGCGGTCGTGGACCGCTTCCTCGCCGAGCTCGAGGCCGACGAGGCCGCCAAGGCCGCAACCGGTCAGAAGCAGGGCCTCTGATGGGAAGCGCGACCACGCAGGCCCGGGTGTCGGGCATCGCTGCACTGGATGCCGCGGCGATCACCGACCTCGCCGTGGCGCGTGAGCTCTTCGGGGTCGCTCGTGCCGTGGGTCAGACCCCGCAGCTGGCATCGGCCCTCGCCGACGCGGCGGCGCCTGCGCCGGCCCGACAGAAGGTCGTCGACGACGTCTTCGGGCGTCAGGTGTCGGCCATCACGCGCACCCTGCTGGGCGCCGTGGTCGCGGAGCGCTGGTCGTCGGCCGCCGACCTCGTGGAGGGCATCGAGGAGCTGGCGGTGCGTGCCGCCGCCGTGGCGGAACCGCAGGCCGACGTCGAGGCCGACCTGTTCGCTTTCTCCCGCGTCGTCGCCGACAACGGCGAGCTCGAGCTCGCGCTCGGCAGCCGTCTGGGCGACCCGGCGGCGAAGGGCCGGCTCGTGTCCTCCCTGCTCGCAGGCCGCGCAAGCGCATCGGCGATCGTCATCGCCGACGCCCTCGTGCAGCAGCCCCGCGAGCGCCGCGTGCGTCAGCTCCTGACCTGGGCGATGCGCATCGTCGCCGACCAGCGCGGCCGCAAGGTCGCCACGGTCGTCACCGCCGTCGCTCTCAGCGACGCGCAGATCGAGCGTCTGGCACGGACGCTCTCGGCCCGCTACGGCACCGAGGTATCGATCAACACCGTCGTCGACCCGACCGTGGTCGGCGGGCTGCGCGTGCAGATCGCCGACGACGTGATCGACGCCAGTGTGTCGTCGCGCCTCGCCGACCTCCGCCAGCGGCTGGCCGGCTAACAGACTTCCCGTGCGCTTCCCAGGAAGCGCCGGAGCATTCGGGGTCACACTCGACGGTGAGGCCCCACCGAACGAAGGAAGATCATGACAGACCTCTCTATCAGCCCCGACGTCATCCGTGACGCGCTGAAGGACTTCGTCGCGGCCTACGAACCCACCGGCGCTGCCGCGACCGAGGTCGGCACGGTCATCGACGCCGCCGACGGCATCGCCCACGTCGAGGGCCTGCCCGGCGTCATGGCGAACGAACTGGTGATGTTCGCCGACGGCACCCAGGGACTCGCGCTGAACCTCGACGAGCACGAGATCGGTGTCGTCGTCCTCGGTGAGTTCTCCGGCATCGAGGCCGGCATGCAGGTGACCCGCACCGGCGAGGTGCTCTCGGTCGCCGTCGGCGACGGGTACCTCGGTCGCGTGGTCGACCCGCTCGGCAACCCGATCGACGGACTCGGCGAGGTCGCCACCACCGGCCGCCGCGCCCTCGAGCTCCAGGCGCCCGGCGTCATGCAGCGCAAGTCCGTGCACGAGCCCATGCAGACCGGCATCAAGGCCATCGACGCGATGATCCCGATCGGTCGCGGTCAGCGTCAGCTGATCATCGGCGACCGTCAGACCGGCAAGACCGCCATCGCGATCGACACGATCATCAACCAGAAGGCGAACTGGGAGTCGGGCGACCCGACCAAGCAGGTGCGCTGCATCTACGTCGCGATCGGTCAGAAGGGCTCCACCATCGCCGCGGTGAAGGGTGCGCTCGAGGACGCCGGCGCGATGGAGTACACCACCATCGTCGCCGCTCCCGCCTCCGACCCGGCCGGCTTCAAGTACCTTGCGCCCTACACCGGCTCGGCCATCGGTCAGCACTGGATGTACGACGGCAAGCACGTGCTGATCGTCTTCGACGACCTCACCAAGCAGGCCGAGGCCTACCGTGCCGTGTCGCTCCTGCTGCGTCGTCCCCCGGGCCGCGAGGCCTACCCCGGCGACGTCTTCTACCTGCACTCGCGTCTGCTGGAGCGTTGTGCGAAGCTCTCCGACGAGCTCGGCGCCGGGTCGATGACGGGGCTGCCCCTCATCGAGACCAAGGCCAACGACGTCTCGGCGTACATCCCGACCAACGTGATCTCGATCACCGACGGTCAGATCTTCCTGCAGTCCGACCTCTTCAACGCCAACCAGCGTCCGGCGGTCGATGTGGGTATCTCGGTGTCCCGCGTCGGCGGTGACGCCCAGGTGAAGTCGATCAAGAAGGTCTCGGGCACGCTGAAGCTCGAGCTCGCGCAGTACCGCTCGCTCGAGGCGTTCGCGATGTTCGCCTCCGACCTCGACGCCGCTTCCCGCCGCCAGCTGGCGCGCGGCGCGCGCCTGACCGAGCTTCTGAAGCAGCCGCAGTACTCGCCCTACCCGGTCGAGGAACAGGTCGTGTCGATCTGGGCGGGCACCAACGGCAAGCTCGACTCGATCGACGTCGAGGACGTGCTGCCGTTCGAGCGCGAGCTGCTGGACTACCTGCGTCGCAACACGACGATCCTCGACCGCCTCCGCGACTCCAACGTCCTCGACGACGACACCGTCGCCGAGCTGGACAAGAAGGTCGACGAGTTCATCCTGGAGTTCCGCTCCGGCAAGGGACAGTCGATCAACCGTCCCGGCAGCGACGAGGTCGCGGCCGCCGAGGCTGAGGACGTCAACCAGGAGAAGATCGTCAAGGGCCGTCGCTGAGCGGAACCGGTAAAGGATCATGGGCGCACAACTGAGGGTCTACAAGCAGAAGATCAATTCTGCTCAGACCACGAAGAAGATCACGAAGGCGATGGAGCTCATCGCTGCTTCGCGGATCCAGAAGGCGATGGCGCGCGTGCGCGCGTCCTCACCCTTCGCCCGCGCGGTGACCCGCGCGGTGTCCGCGGTGGCGACGCACTCCAACGTCGATCACCCCCTGACGCAGGAACGGTCGACCATCCGCCGTTCGGCCGTGGTCATCTTCGCGTCGGACCGGGGGCTGGCGGGTGCGTTCAACTCCCAGATCCTCCGCGAGGGCATGGAGCTGGCGGCACTGCTGCGGTCGGAGGGCCGCGAGCCGGTGTTCTACCTGATCGGTCGCAAGGCCGTCGCGTACTTCCAGTTCCGACGCATGGAGGCCGCCGCGGAGTGGACGGGTGACACCGACACCCCGCAGTTCCACACCGCCGAGGAGATCTCGGCCACGCTGCTCGACGCGTACAACCGCGGGGGAGAGCAGGGCGGGGTGGATGAGATCCACCTGGTGTACAACCGCTTCGTCAGCATGATGACGCAGAGCCCCGAGACCGTGCGTCTCCTTCCCCTGGAGGTCGTCGAGGCCGAGGAGGAAGCGTCGGCCCAGGTCTACCCGCTCTACGAATTCGAGCCGGACGCCGAGACGGTCCTCGACGCGCTCCTGCCCGTCTACATCCAGAGCCGCGTCTTCAATGCGCTCCTTCAGTCGTCGGCGGCCAAGCACGCCGCGACCCAGAAGGCCATGAAGTCGGCCAGCGACAACGCAGACAAGCTCATCACCGACTACACCCGGCTGCGCAACAACGCGCGTCAGGCCGAGATCACGCAGCAGATCGCCGAGATCGTCGGCGGCGCCGACGCTCTCGCGTCGGGCAAATAGACCCACACGAAAGAGAAGAAGCCATGAGCCTCACCGCTGAGAAGACGGATGCCACGACGGCCGCAGCGCCCGCCGTCGGCCGGGTCGCCCGCGTCACCGGTCCGGTCGTCGACATCGAGTTCCCCCACGATGCGATTCCCGACATCTACAACGCGCTGAAGACGACCATCGTCATCGGCGATTCGTCGTCCGAGATCACCCTCGAGGTCGCCCAGCACCTCGGTGACGACCTCGTGCGCGCCATCGCCCTCAAGCCCACCGACGGCATCGTCCGCGGCCAGGAGGTGCGCGACACCGGCGAGCAGATCACCGTGCCCGTCGGCGACGTCACCAAGGGCCGCGTGTTCAACGTCACCGGCGAGGTGCTCAACGGCGCCCCGGGCGAGACCATCGAGATCACCGAGCGCTGGCCGATCCACCGTCAGGCGCCGAACTTCGACCAGCTGGAGTCCAAGACCCAGATGTTCGAGACCGGCATCAAGGTCATCGACCTCCTCACCCCGTACGTGCTCGGTGGGAAGATCGGTCTCTTCGGTGGTGCGGGCGTCGGCAAGACCGTCCTCATCCAGGAGATGATCCAGCGTGTCGCGCAAGACCACGGTGGTGTGTCGGTGTTCGCCGGCGTGGGTGAGCGCACCCGCGAGGGCAATGACCTCATCGGCGAGATGGAGGAGGCGGGTGTCTTCGACAAGACCGCCCTCGTCTTCGGCCAGATGGACGAGCCGCCGGGCACGCGACTTCGTGTGGCCCTGTCGGCGCTGACGATGGCGGAGTACTTCCGCGATGTGCAGAAGCAGGACGTGCTGCTGTTCATCGACAACATCTTCCGCTTCACGCAGGCCGGCTCCGAGGTCTCGACGCTGCTCGGCCGCATGCCGTCCGCGGTGGGGTACCAGCCGAACCTGGCCGACGAGATGGGTGTGCTCCAGGAGCGCATCACCTCGACGCGTGGTCACTCGATCACCTCCCTCCAGGCGATCTACGTCCCCGCCGACGACTACACCGACCCGGCGCCGGCGACCACCTTCGCCCACCTCGACGCCACCACCGAGCTCTCGCGCGAGATCGCGTCGAAGGGTCTGTACCCCGCGGTCGACCCGCTGACCTCGACCAGCCGCATCCTCGACCCGCGTTACATCGGTGAGGACCACTACCGCGTCGCGACCGCCGTGAAGCAGATCCTGCAGAAGAACAAGGAACTGCAGGAGATCATCGCGATCCTCGGTGTCGACGAGCTCTCCGAAGAGGACAAGGTCGTCGTCGCCCGCGCGCGTCGCATCCAGCAGTTCCTCTCGCAGAACACGTACATGGCGAAGAAGTTCACCGGTGTCGAGGGCTCCACGGTCCCGATCAAGGAGACCATCGAGTCGTTCGACGCCATCGTCAAGGGTGACTTCGACCACGTCGCCGAGCAGGCGTTCTTCAACGTCGGCGGCATCTCCGACGTCGAAGAGGCATGGGCGCGCATCCAGAAGGAGAACGGCTGATCATGCCTCTCAAAGTCAGCCTGGTTTCCGCCGATGCGGAGGTCTGGTCCGGCGAGGCCTCGCTGGTGGTCGCCAAGACGGTCGAAGGAGAGATCGGCTTCATGGCCGGCCACGAGCCGGTGCTGGCCATCCTCGCCGAAGGCCAGGTGCGCATCACCCGCACCGACGGGTCGAAGATCGTCGCCAACGCCCAGGACGGCTTCCTGTCGATGGAACGCGACGAGGTCACGGTCGTGGCAGGAAACGCCGCACTGATCTCCTGAGCGCCTGATCCCGCCTCCGCTTTCCCGCGAGAGTGCAACTGGCCGCCGAGAGCACGGGTGAACCCCGTGCCCTCGGCGGCCAGTGTCATCCTCACCGTCCTCCATCGTGGTGCCGCATGCTGATCCTCCTCCCACCCTCCGAGACGAAGCAGACCGGCGGGCGCCGTCGGGCGCTCGACCTCGACAGCCTGGCGCTGCCCTCCCTCGGGCCGCAGCGCGAGGCGGTTCTCGCGGCGCTGATCACGCTGTCGGACGATGCGGACGAGGCCGCCCGGGTGCTGAAGCTCGGACCGCGCCAGCGTGACGAGGTCGCGGTCAACGCGCTCCTGCGCACCGCCCCGACGCTTCCCGCGGCCGACCGCTACACCGGGGTGCTCTTCGACGCCCTCGATGCTCCGAGCCTCGATGCGCCGGCGCGACGCTGGCTGAAGACGCACGTGCTCATCCACTCCGCCCCGTTCGGCCCCGTGGGGGCGCTCGATCCCATCCCCAACTACCGATTGGGCGCCGGTGTGCGCCTCCCCGGGCTCGCGGCACCCGCCCGGCACTGGGCGGATCCTGTCGCCGCCGCCCTCGCGACCGTGGCACCGCCGTTCATCCTCGACCTCCGCTCCCACGCCTACGTCGCTCTCGGACCGGTGCCCGGCTCCGTCCCCGCTGTCTCGCTGCGGATCGTCACCGACGCCCCGGGCGGCACGGTGCGCGCTCTGAACCACTTCAACAAGCACGCCAAGGGCGAGCTCGTCCGGCTGCTCGCCATGGAGCGACCGCGCATCCGCAGCGTCGCGGGGTTCCGGCAATGGGCGGATGACGCGGGGCTGCGGGTGGTCGGAGAGTCCGACTCCGCAGAGCTCGACCTGATCGTCTGACGCCGGCTACCGCCGCGTGTGCGCTGCAGTGCGCTCGGTGTTCTCCGCGATCGCGATGAGAGCGACGACCGCTTCGATGACGAACCGGAGAGCGATCACCGCCAGGAACGAGAAGAGCGGGACCAGGATGACGGTGGCCACGATCAGCGAGATGCCTGCGCCCGGGTTGAACCAGAGAGCGCCGATGCCCTCGACGATCCCGGTCACGAGATAGACGACGAAGGCGATGCCGATCGCCATCAGACCCACGACGTAGAACACGGCAGCCAACCGTCGTGTGATGAAAGTGCGGAACGACAGATCGAACAGCGCGCGGAAGAAGCCCCGCCCGATGTCGGCCGTGTCGCTGTCGCCGACGGACGGGACGCCGGTGTCGTCGACGCCGGCGATGCCGGGCGCCGCGGGCTCGGTGGCGCGGGCGGCCTCGGCGGCGGGCTGACGGGGCAGCGGGGGAGGGGTGTCGGTGCTCATGGATCCTCGTCCTTCGGTGGCCTCTCCCGGCCACGTTACCGATCGCGACGCGCCCGACCCCGTGTTTCTGGGAATTTCCTCACAATGGCGGCTCGGCGTCGATACCATGACCACGCGGGCAGACCATCCCGCCGTGCTTGCACGCTGGGGACACTCTGGAGGTCTCATGGATTCCACGTACGACGGATACGGCGCGATGCTGGCGTTCCTGCTGATCCTGCTGCCGCTCCTGCTCATCTTCGCGCTCGCGGGGTATCTGATCAGCGCCTTCTTCCTCATGAAGATCTTCGAGAAGGCCGGCGTCGAAGGGAAGTGGCGAGCGTGGGTGCCGGTGTACAACACCCTGGTCCTGGCAAAACTCGGTGACCTCTCTCCCTGGGTCATGCTGGGCGCCGTCGTGGGTTCGGCCATCCTCAGCCAGATACCGGTCATCGGCTGGATCCTGTCCCTGGTGGCCATCGCGGTCGGCGTCATCGTCGGCTGGCGGGTCGGGCTGAAGCTCGGAAAGGACTGGCCCTACCTGCTCCTCTGGCTCATTCCCGGCGTCGGAACCCTGATCTGGCTGGGCATCCTCGCCTTCTCCTCCGACCGTTGGAACCCCAACATCCCGCCGGCGCCGTGGGCGAACTCGTTCCTCAAGGACACCACGGTGTGGCCCGGCATCCCGCAGCAGCAGAGTGCCGTCGCGGCGCCCGGCTACGGCTACCCGACGGCCGCGTCCGGCGGCCCGGCCGCGCCGCCCGCCGGGTACGAACCCGCGCCGGGCTACCAGGCTCCGCCCGCGCCGGCTGCCGCGCCGCCCGCAACGCCCCCGGCACCTCCTGCCACGCCGCCGGCGGCCGCGCCCCCGGCGAACCCGACCCCGCCGCCCGCGGCGCCGCCGGCGAACGAGCCGCCCGCGGGACCGGACGCTCCGCGTCCGTAACCCTCCACGACAGCCCCCGGCCTCGCCGCCGGGGGCTGTCGTCGCTCGTGCGCCGGTAGCGTGGAGCCATGAATGCTGTGCCGCTTCGTCGTATCGGATCATCCGGTCTGCTCGTCTCCGCCGTCGGGCTCGGCTGCAACAACTTCGGCCGGCCGGGCACCCGCACCGAGACCATAGAGGGCACCCGCGCCGTCCTCGACGCCGCGATCGATGCGGGGGTGACCTTCCTCGACACCGCCGACATGTACGGGGGCGACCCCGGTCAGTCCGAGAGCCTCATGGGCGAGGCTCTCGCGGGGCGCCGCGACCAGGTCGTGCTCGCAACGAAATTCGGTCATTCCGGCCGCGACATGGGATACGGGCTGGCGGGCGCCAAGGCCTCTCGCGCCTACATCCGTCGTGCGGTCGACGCCTCCCTGACCCGGCTGCAGACCGACTGGATCGACCTCTACCAGCTGCACACTCCCGACCCCGGAACGCCGATGGAAGAGACCCTCGACGCGCTGAACGACCTGGTGAGGGAGGGGAAGGTGCGCTACATCGGGCATTCCAACCTCAGCGGGTGGCAGATCGCCGAGGCGCACTTCGTCGCCGAGCACCGCGGAACCGTCCCCTTCGTGTCGTCGCAGGACCACTACAGCCTGCTCGCGCGGGGTGTCGAGCGGGAGCGCCTCCCCGCCGCCGAGCACTTCGGTCTGGGCTTCCTGCCCTACTTCCCCCTCCACAACGGCCTTCTCACGGGGAAGTTCTCCCGTACCGAGGCGCCCTCCGACACCCGCATCATGCGTCAGCGTCCGCACCTGTGGGAGAACGCACCGTGGGACGCGCTCGAGGCCTACGCCTCGTTCTGCCGCGATCAGGGGATCACCATGCTCGAGGCGACCTTCGGATGGCTGCTGGCACGGTCGTCGATCTCCTCCGTCATCGCCGGTGCGACGAGCCCCGAACAGGTGCGCGCCAACGCCGCCGCCGCGACGGCGTGGACACCCACCGTCGCCGATGTCGCCGAGATCGACGCGATCTTCCCCCTGCCGGACGACCCGGCAGCCTGAGCCCGGCACCGGGTTCGCTGAGAGCGCACCGGAGAAGGTGGTTGACCTGACGCAACGGCTGTAGCGTTCACGAAGGTGCGGGCGCCCCGCTGGGCCCGCGTCGTGGAAGGGACACCCGTGCTCGGCAAGCTCCTCGCCCGTTACCTCCGGCCCGGCTGGCCGCTGATCGTCGCCGTGGTGGTGTTCCAGCTGGCGCAGTCGATCGCGTCGCTGCTCCTGCCCACGCTCAACGCCGACATCATCGACAACGGCGTCATCACCGGCGACATCCCCTACATCTGGTCCACGGGCCTCGTCATGCTCGGGATCAGCCTGGTGCAGATCGTCTGCGCGATCATCGCCGTGTACTTCGGATCCCGCCTGGCGATGGGAGTGGGGCGGCAGCTGCGCGCCGACCTCTTCCACCGCGTCGTCGCCTTCTCGCAGCGCGAGGTCGGTCACTTCGGAGCCGCATCGCTCATCACCCGCAACACCAATGACGTCCAGCAGGTGCAGATGCTGGTTCAGGTGTCGGCGACCCTCATGGTGTCGGCGCCGATCCTCGCCGTCGGCGGCGTCGTCCTCGCCATCAGCCAGGACGTGGGTCTGTCATGGCTGATGGCGGTGTCGATCCCGGCCCTTCTCATCATCGTCGGGTTGATCGTGTGGCGCATGGTGCCCGCCTTCACCGTCATGCAGAAGCGGATCGACCGGGTGAACCAGATCCTGCGCGAGCAGCTCAGCGGAATCCGCGTCATCCGCGCTTTCGTCCGCGAGCCCCAAGAACGCGCGCGATTCTCGGTCGCGAGCGCGGAGGTGATGGCCACCGGCCTTCGCGCGGGCAACCTCATGGCCCTGATGTTCCCGGCGGTGATGCTGGTGCTGAACGTCTCGAGCGTCGCCGTGATCTGGTTCGGCGCGTTCCAGGTGCAGCAGAACGACGTGCAGATCGGCACGCTCTTCGCCTTCCTGACGTACATCATGCAGATCCTCATGGGCGTCATGATGGCGACCTTCATGTTCGTGATGATCCCCCGGGCCGCGGTCTGCGCCGATCGCATCGGCGAGGTGCTTGACACCGACCCCTCGGTGGCGCCCCCTGCCGTGCCGGCCATCCCGCCGGCGGCCCGAGGTGCCGTGCGCTTCGACGGGGTGGCCTTCGCCTACCCCGGCGCCGCCGATCCCGTGCTCAGCGACATCTCGTTCGAGGTGGCGCCCGGGACCACGACCGCCGTCATCGGGTCGACCGGGTCGGGCAAGACCACCCTGATCGGCCTGGTGCCGCGGCTCTTCGACGCCACAGCGGGATCGGTGCGGGTGGACGGGACGGATGTCCGCGACGTCGACCCCGATGAGCTGTGGCGCCGGGTGGGACTGATCCCGCAGCGCGCGTTCCTGTTCTCGGGAACGGTGGCCTCGAACCTGCGCTACGGCGATCCGGACGCCGGGGACGCCGAGCTGTGGCGCGCGCTCGAACTCGCCCAGGCGGCCGACTTCGTCCGCGCCATGCCGGAGCAACTCGACGCACCGATCGCCCAGGGCGGCACCAACGTCTCGGGTGGGCAGCGTCAGCGACTCGCGATCGCGCGGGCGCTGGTGAAGAAACCCGAGATCTATCTCTTCGATGACGCCTTCTCGGCCCTGGACCTCGCCACCGATGCCGCGCTCCGACAGGCGCTGGACACGCATCTTCCGCACGCGACGCGGATCGTCGTGGCCCAACGGGTCTCGACCGTCCAGAGCGCCGATCAGATCGTCGTCCTCGACCACGGCCGCGTCGTCGGCATCGGCACCCACGATGAGCTGGTGGAATCCAGCCAGACGTACCGCGAGATCGTCGAGTCGCAGCTCTCGGTGGAGGCGGCATGAGCGGGCCGGGGCACGGGCGCATGCAGACCGCGCCGGTGGTGAAGGCGAAGAGCTTCGGTCCGAGCGCGCGACGTCTGCTGGGCACCCTGAGTTCGGACAGACCTCGGCTGGTGGTCGTGCTCGTCCTCGGCGTCCTGAGCGTGGGGCTGTCGGTGCTGGGACCGAAACTGCTCGGTGACGCCACGAACATCGTGTTCGCCGGGTTCCTCTCCCTCCAGGCGCCGGCGGGCGCGACCAAGCAGCAGGTCGTCGATGAGCTCGTCGCCTCCGGGCAGCAGCAGCAGGCCGACCTCGTCCGCGCCGTCGACTTCACCCCCGGCGCCGGCATCGCGTTCGACGCGCTCGGCGCGGTCATCCTCGCCGTGCTCGCCGTCTACGTGTTCTCCAGCATCTTCGGCTGGCTCCAGGCGCGGCTGCTCAACGGCATCGTGCAGCGGGCGATGAACCGGCTGCGCATGCAGGTGGAGGATAAGATCCACCGCCTGCCGCTGTCGTACTTCGACCGGGTGCAGCGGGGCGAGCTGCTCAGCCGGGTCACCAACGACGTCGACAACATCGGTCAGTCGATGCAGCAGACGCTGTCGCAGGTGATCATCTCGCTCCTCACCGTGATCGGGGTGATCGTGATGATGTTCCTCATCTCCCCGCTCCTCGCGGTGATCGCCCTCGTCACCGTGCCGCTCACTCTCGTCATCACCGCCGTCGTCGCAGGCCGCTCGCAGAAGCTCTTCGTCGCGCAGTGGAAGGCGACGGGCGTTCTCAACGCACGGGTCGAGGAGACCTTCTCCGGCCATGCGATCGTGAAGGTGTTCGGCCACCAGCGCGAAGTGGAGGCCGACTTCCTGGCCGAGAACGAAGCGGTCTATCGCGCGAGCTTCGGCGCGCAGTTCCTCTCGGGGATCATCCAGCCCGCGATGATGTTCGTCGGCAACCTCGTGTACGTCGCCATCGCCGTCGTGGGCGGTATCCAGGTGGCATCCGGTCTTCTGTCCATCGGCAGCGTGCAGGCCTTCATCCAGTACTCGCGGCAGTTCACCCAGCCCCTCGCGCAACTCGGCTCGATGGCCAATCTGCTGCAGTCCGGTGTCGCCAGCGCCGAGCGCGTGTTCGAGCTGCTCGACGAGGCCGAGCAGACGCCCGACCCCCAGCCGGCCGAGACCGCGCCGGCATCGGCCAAGCGCCTGGCATTTGAAGACGTGTCGTTCCGGTACAGCGCCGACACCCCGCTCATCGACGATCTGGACCTCACCGTGGAACCGGGCAGCACGATCGCGATCGTCGGTCCGACGGGGGCGGGCAAGACCACGCTGGTGAACCTGATCATGCGCTTCTACGACGTCGACTCGGGTCGGATCACCCTCGACGGGGTCGACATCCGCCGGATGACCCGCGACGACCTCCGGTCCCGCACGGGCATGGTGCTCCAGGACACCTGGCTCTTCGCCGGCAGCATCCGCGAGAACATCGCCTACGGGCGGCCGGACGCCGACGAGGGCGCCATCCTCGCCGCGGCGCGCGCCGCATACGTCGACCGGTTCGTCCACGCCCTGCCGGACGGCTACGACACCGTCCTCGACGATGAGGCGGGGAACCTCAGCGTGGGCGAGCGCCAGCTCGTCACCATCGCCCGCGCGTTCCTCGCCGACCCGCGGATCCTCATCCTCGACGAAGCGACCTCGTCGGTCGACACCCGCACCGAGCTCCTGATCCAGAGGGCGATGTCGCAGTTGCGGCAGGATCGCACCGCGTTCGTCATCGCCCACCGGCTTTCGACGATCCGCGATGCGGACCTGATCCTGGTGATGGAGGACGGCCGGATCGTGGAGCGCGGGACGCACGACGAGTTGCTCGCGGCCGGCGGCGCCTATCGTCGTCTGTCGGATGCGCAGTTCCGCGCGGCCGTGACCGATGAGGACGAACCGGATGCTGCGGACGCGGCGGGGGAGTCCGCGGGGTCGTCGCGGGTGTCTACTAGGATGTGAGGACGCCACCGCCGGCGGTCGTACCGATCCGGTGGCGAATGCGAGTCGACGTGAGGAGAGGAGAGCAGGTGCCTGACATCTCCTCCGGAGACCGCGTGATCGAGCTCCCGGATGCCACGTTGGCGCTCCGCTGGGCTGCCACGACGCACACCGGCCGCCGACGCGAGGTGAATCAGGATGCCGTGCTCGCCTCGTTCCCGCTGTTCGCCGTTGCCGACGGCATGGGAGGGCACATCGGCGGCGAGATCGCCAGCGCCAGCACCGTCGATCGGCTCCGCGCCGTCGTGGAGACGGGCCCGGTGAGCGCGAAGACGATCGAGAAGGCGCTCGGCCGCGCGGTGAAGGACATCGCTTCCCACCCGGAGACGACCGACGACGGCACGGGTACGACCCTGACGGGCGTCTACCTGGATCCGACGACCGAGCCGGCGACATGGGTCACGCTGAACATCGGAGATTCGCGGGTCTACGTGCTTCGCGACGACGACGTCGTGCAGGTCACGACCGATCACTCGGTCGTGCAGGAACTCGTCGCCTCGGGGCGTCTCAGCCCCGAAGAGGCCGAGAATCACCCCTACGGCAACGTCATCACCCGCGCGGTCGGACCGAGCGAGAGCGTGACACCCGACTACGTGCGTCTCGACATCGTCGACGGTGACCGCTTCGTGGTGTGCTCCGACGGGCTCACCAAAGAGCTGACCGATTTCGGCATCCGTCACTTCCTCGCGCAGCACGATGATCCCGCCGGAGCGGTGAGTGCGATGCTCGATGCGGCGCTCGAGAACGGCGGTCGCGACAACATCACGATCATCGTCGTGAACGTGTCCCTCCGCGAGAAGACCGCCGGTGCCGCGGCTGGCGTCGATTCCTCCACAGCCTCGGCCTGAGAGCGAGTTCTCCACCGATCGATCGTGACGAAGATCCTCACGGTCGCCCGGCCTCCAGGGTGGGTGGGTGTCGTCGTTCACTCCGCTTCCCCCGGCCTTTCCCCCGACGTCGCCACCGCGGGCGCGGTCGTCCGGCCGCGTCGGGGTGGCCCAGGCCGATCCTGCGCTCGCATCGCCCGTGCCCGACGACCCGGCACCGGACGAACTGCTCCGCCTCGAGGACGGGTGGGAGCGTCCGCCCCGGCCTCCGCTGCCGATCGTCGCCTCGACGGTCCCGATCCTCGGCGCCGGTGCGCTGTGGCTGGTCACCGGGTCGATCCTCGCGCTGTGGCTCGCCGCCCTCGGGCCCCTCATCGCCATCGCGTCGATCGCCGACGCCGCCCGCACCGCACGACGGGACCGTCGCGAGGCCGAGCGCGTGGGCGCGAGGACGCGCGCCGATGTGATGCGTGCGGTGGCGTCGCGCCACCGGGCGGAGCGCGAACGGTGGTGGGGTGTGCACCCCGACGTCGCGCGGCTCGTGGAATCCGACGTCGAGGTCTGGCGGACCCATCACGATCGCGGCGACACCGTCGTCGTCGGCCGTGGGCGCATCCCCAGCGCCGTGCGGGTCACCGGCGGGCGTGGCGACCCGCGTGCCGGTGAACTGCGCCGTCGCGCCGCAGTCCTCGAGGATGCGCCGATCGCGGTGCCGCTCGAGGCCGGAATCGCCGTCATCGGGCCGCCGGTCGTCGGTGCGGCGGTGGCTCGCGCACTCGTCCTACAGGCCTGCCTGGCGCATCCGCCCGGGGCGTTCTCGCTGCTCCCGTCGGACTCCGACGATGAGGTCTGGTTCGCCCGGCTGCCGCATCGCCGAGTCGCCGCCGGGCGCACGCTCGCACTCCAGGTGGGGGGAGCGGATGCCACGGACGCCGCCGACATCCGGATCGTCCGCGTCGGTCCCGGAGAACCACCGCCGCCCGGTTGCGCGGTCGTGCTGCGGGTCGACGGTCCCGACCGTGCGCTGGCCGACATCGGTGGGGAGACGTACGAGATCCGACCCGAAGCGGTCGGGCGGGCGCAGGCGGCATCGATCGCCGATGATCTCGCCCTCCGCGCCGCGCGATCGCTCGGAGACCTGGGCGGGGACGACCGCCCTGTCCTCCTGGCCGACCTCTGGGCAGATGACGGCCGACCGCCCGTCGCAGGCGCCGGACTCGCGGTGACGATCGGACGCGATCGCGCTCCGGTGTCGGTGGACCTCGTGGAGGACGGTCCTCATGCCGTCGTCACCGGGATGACAGGGTCGGGCAAGAGCGAACTCCTCGTCACCTGGGTGCTGGCCCTGTGCGCCCGCTACTCCACCCGCGAGGTCACCTTCCTCCTCGCCGACTTCAAGGGCGGCACGGCGTTCCAGCGCCTCGCGGGCCTTCCGCACGTCACCGGCGTCATCACCGATCTCGATCCCGGAGGAGCGCGCCGGGCGATCGAGAGCCTCCGGGCCGAGATCCGCTGGCGGGAATCAGAGCTCGCGCGCACGGGGGCCCGTGACATCCGTGATGACGGAGCCGGGCTGCCGCGGCTCGTCGTGGTCGTCGACGAATTCGCGGCCCTCCTGGCTGATCATCCCGAACTCCAGGCGCTGTTCTCCGACCTCGCAGCGCGAGGAAGGGCGCTCGGCATGCACCTCATCCTCGGCACGCAGCGCACGACGGGGGTCATCCGGGAGGGACTGTGGGCGAACCTGCCGCTGCGGCTGAGCCTGCGGGTCGCCGACGCCGCCGACAGTCGGGCGGTGCTCGGGACCGATGCCGCGGCAGGTCCGGTGTCAGCGGGAACCGAGCGCGGCACCGCCTGGTTGCGAAGGAGCATCGATGCCGCGCCACGACGGTTCCGGGTGGCCCTCGCCCGAGCCGAGGACGTCGCCGCCGTCCGTCACTCCGCCCAGGGGCCGACGCCGCGACGCTCCTGGCTGCCCGCTCTGCCGGCGCGCGTCGACCTCGCCGACCTACCGGTGCCGGCCGACGGGGGCGGGTCGGCGGCGCCCCTGGTCCTGGGGCTTCTCGATGAGCCCGACGAGCAGCGGCAGCGGCCGGCGCTGCTCGAGCGCGGCGCGCCTGGCGTGGTCTTCCTGGGGCGAAGCGGCAGCGGCCGGACGACCGCGTTGCAGACGCTCAGCGCTCAGCGTCCTGATTCGGCGACCTGGGTGCCGGCCGATCCGGAGGCGGCGTGGGATCTCGTCGCGGATCTCGTCCGGGCGCCGCGTCCGGCGCCGGCCTCGCCGAGGCTCATCCTGATCGACGACGTCGATGCGCTGGTGGGGCGCTACCCGATGGACTATGCCGGGGAGTTCCTTCAGCGGCTCGAGGATCTTCTCCGTGGCGCCGGCGGCGAGGGCGCCGTCGTCGCGCTCACCGCGCAGCGGCTGACCGGTGGCGTGGCGCGACTGGTCGATCTGGCCCCTCGGCGCGTCCTCCTCGCCACCGCTTCGCGTGCCGATCACGTCGCACTCGGCGGTGATCCGGCGGGGTACGAGGCCCGTGCCGTGCCGGGTCGAGGAACGATGGACGGCATCGCCCTTCAGGTGGCGACCGCCTGGGATGCAGCGGTTCCGGGTCCGGCCGGTCCGCCCGAGACCTGGCACCCCCGAGCGCTCACGGGGTTCGTGACGCGGCGCTCGCCGCAGGCGCGGGCGGCGCTGCGCGCCTGGGAGGGAGCAGGGGCCGCGCTCATCGATCTCGAGGCCTTCGACGCCGGAGTGGAGCGCGGCAGCCGAACCGGCCGCGTCGTGGTCGTCGGCGAACCCGACGAGTGGCAACGGCACTGGCGGACACTCGCGCTCATCCGGTCGGACCACGACCTGGTCATCGACGCGTCCTGCGGACCCGAGTATCGGATGCTGACGGCCGACCGCGACCTGCCGCCCTACTGCCTGACCGGGCGCGGTCGGGCCTGGGTGCGCCATGCAGCAGGCGAGCCCCGTCGCATCCTTCTTCCCGACACTCCCGCGCATGCTTGACCGCTGTCGCCCGCTGGCCATAACGTCAGCGCATGGCAACCTCCCCTGTGACCCTGGGCCGACCCGAAGGCAAGGGACTCGCAGCGGGGACGCTGGGGCTGTGGGGCTCGACCGTCATCGGTCTGGCGTCGACGGCACCGGTGTACTCGCTGGTCGCGACCCTCGGGTTCGTGGTGCTCGCCGTCGGTGCGCAGGCGCCGATCGCGTTCATCATCGCCTTCGTGCCGATGCTGTTCATCGCCTTCGCGTATCGCGAGCTCAACAACGCCGTGCCCGACTGCGGCACGACGTTCACCTGGAGCACGAAGGCCTTCGGACCCTGGGTCGGCTGGCTCGGCGGGTGGGGTGTGGCCGTCGCCGGGACGATCGTGCTCGCGAACCTCGCGCAGATCGCCGGCATCTACTTCTGGTCCCTTTTCGGAGACGGCTCGCTGGCCGGCAACGTGCCGCTGGTCACCGCCACCGGTGTCTTCTTCATCGCGGCGATGACGTGGGTGAGCTGGCGGGGCGTGGAGATCGGCGAACGGATCCAGAACGTCCTCCTCGCCATCCAGTACCTCCTCCTGGCGGTCTTCATCGTCGCCGCGCTCTGGCAGTTCTTCACCGGCACGGCCCCCAACCCCACGCCGTTGGATCTGTCGTGGTTCAACCCGCTCGGGTTCACCGACTGGAGTGCGTTCACCGAGGCGATCCTCCTGGCGATCTTCATCTACTGGGGGTGGGACACCTGTCTCGCGCTGAACGAGGAGACGAAGGACCCCAAGCGCATCCCGGGCCGGGCCGCCCTCCTGACCACGCTCATCCTCGTCTTCACCTACGTCGGCGTGACCGTGGCGGCGATGATGTACGCCGGTCTCGGATCAACGGGTGTGGGCCTGGGCAATGAGGCCAACGCCGACGACATCTTCCTGGCGCTGAAGGACGACCTGCTCGGCCCGCTGGCCCCGCTCCTGCTGATCGCGGTCCTGATCTCGGCGGTGTCGTCGACGCAGACGACGATCCTCCCGACGGCGCGTGGCACCCTGTCGATGGCGGTGTACAAGGCGCTCCCGCAGCGATTCCGCACGGTGCACCCCGTGTACAAGACCCCCTCGTTCTCCACGATCGTCATGGGGATCGTCGCGAGCCTGTACTACATCGGGATGACACTGATCAGCGACAACATCCTGCAGGACTCGATCCTGTCGCTCGGCCTGGCGATCGCGTTCTACTACGCCCTCACGGGGTATGCCTGCGTCTGGTACTTCCGACGTGACCTGTTCACCTCGGCGCGGAACCTGGTGTACCGCGGCATCCTGCCCCTGCTCGGAGCCCTGATGCTGACCTACGCGTTCATCCAGTCCGCGATCGACATGTACGACGTCGACTACGGGTACACCGTGCTGCTCGGCATCGGCGGCACCTTCGTCGTGGGCGTCGGTTCGCTGGCGATCGGCGTGGTGCTGATGTTCATCTGGTACGCCTTCCCCACCTCCAAGCCCTTCTTCCGCGGGGAGCGGCTCAACCGCGACACGCCGGTGCTCGTGCCCGATGAGGGGGCCTACCAGCGATCGGTGGACGGCGGGCTCAGCTGACCCCGGTCCTCAGCCGAGGACATCGGCGACCGGTGTGTGCGTCAGACCGTGCGCGGCGGCGACGCCCGCGCTCGTGACGGCACCGCCGACGACATTGAGGCCTGCCGCCAGCGCGGCGTCCTGCGCGAGCGCCGACCGCCATCCTCGGCCGGCGATCTGGCGGATGTAGGGCAGGGTCGCGTTCGTCAGCGCGGAGGTCGAGGTGTTCGGCACGGCGCCGGGCATGTTCGCCACGCAGTAGAAGACGGTGTCGTGCACGGCGAACGTGGGATCGGCGTGGGTGGTCGGACTCGTGTCGGCGAAGCAGCCGCCCTGATCCACGGCGATGTCGACCAGGACGCTGCCCGGTCGCATCCGGGACACCATCTCGTTGCTGACGAGCTTGGGCGCCTTCGCCCCCGGGATCAGCACCGAACCGATGACGAGGTCGGAGTCCACCACGGCGCGATCGAGGTCGAGAGGATTCGACGACGCCGTCTTGACCCGTCCCTGGAAATGGTCGTCGAGGGCGCGCAGACGTTGGATGTTGGTGTCGAACACCGTGACATCCGCCCCGAGGCCGACGGCGATGACGGCGGCGTTCGCTCCGGCGACCCCGCCCCCGATCACGGTGACCCGCGCGGGGCGGGTGCCGGGCACACCCGACATGAGCAGGCCCCGTCCTCCCTCGGAGCGCAGCATCGTATGCGCGCCGACCATGGGGGCCAAGCGCCCCGCGACCTCGCTCATCGGGGCGAGGAGCGGCAGCCCGCCCCCGGGCAGCTGCACGGTCTCGTAGGCGATCGCGGTGACCCCTTCGGCGATGAGGCGCTCGGTCAGCGTGCGGTCTGCGGCGAGGTGCAGGTAGGTGAAGAGGACGAGGTCATCGCGGAAATACCGGTACTCCTCGGCGATCGGCTCCTTCACCTTCAGCAGGAGCTCCGCTCGCCCCCACACCTCGGCGGCGTCGTCGACCAGGACCGCCCCGGCGTCGTCGTATTCGCCGTCGGGCATCGACGATCCCGCGCCGGCACCTCGCTGCACGACGACCTCGTGTCCGGCGACGACGAGGTCGTGCACTCCGGACGGGGTCAGCGCGACCCGGTATTCGTTGTTCTTCACCTCGGTGGGAACTGAGATCCTCATCTTCGCGGTCCTCTCCGCTCCTGGTGGAAGCGTCACATGACGGGGCGGATCACCCCGACGTCTCGACCGCCGCCGGTGACCGACAGCGGAAGCTCGGCGAGGGTCGCGGCGACGTCGCCCGCCGGCAGCGCACCGTGGCGCTCGAGGAGGCGCAGGGCGACCGCGGTCGCCGCGCGCGACGACCCGTCGAGCATCTTCAGGGCCACGGTCGTGCCGCCCGGGGCGGTCATCACGAGCACACCCTCGGCGCCGGTCTTGGCGAAGACGCCCAGGCGCTCGATCGCGACGGTGTCGGGGCGACCGGGTCCTTCGATGGTCCAGGGGTGCTCGCGAACCGTGCGGACGAGTGTTCCGGCCTGGCGGTGCAGGGCGAACGGCGACCGCTCGGACGACACCCCGATGCGGTGGACAGCGCGGGCGAGGCCGAGCAGCGTGACGGCGTAGACGGGCGCCCCGCAGCCGTCGACGGCGGTCGCCGCGACGCGCTCGCCGATGAGGCGTTCGATCACCTCGCGGATGCGGGTCTGCAGCGGGTGCTCGGGCTCGAGGTAGGTCGCGGTGTCCCACCCGTTGACGGCTGCGGTCAGGAGCATCGCGGCGTGCTTGCCCGAGCAGTTCATCCGCTCGCGGGTGGGCTCGCCGCCGGCGCGGACGAGCGCGTCGCGGGTGGGCTGGTCGGACGGCCAGGCCGGAGGGCAGCCGAGCGTGCGTTCGTCGAGGCCGGCACGATCCAGGATGCCGCGGACGACCGCCACGTGCCGGTCGGTGCCGGTGTGGCTCGCGGTGGAAAGACCCAGCTCCTCGCCGGCGAGGTCGGCTCCCGCTGTGAGGAGGGCCAGCGCCTGAAGAGGCTTGAGGCTGGAGCGCGGGAGGATCAGCGCCTCGACGGCGCCGAGACGCTCCGAGACCACGCCGTCGGCGTCGAGCACCACGGCGACTCCGCTGTGACGGGACTCCACGAACCCACTGCGTTCGACGACGGCGAGCTCGACGGCCTCTGCGGCGGCGATGGTCTGCGGCACGCCCGTCAGCCTACCCTCGACCCCGGAGGCTCCCGGATCCCTCGTGCGAGACTGGGGCCATGTGGGGTGAGCATCGATACGCGCTGCGCGCGACGTGGACCGGCAACCGGGGGAGCGGAACCAGCGGATACCGGGATTACGACCGTTCGGTCACCATCGAGGTCGACGGCAAGCCCACGCTGCTGGCCTCGGCCGACAAGCCGTTCCGCGGAGATCCGGCGCGATGGAACCCCGAGGACCTCCTTCTCGCCGCGCTCAGCGAGTGCCATCTGCTGTCCTACCTGCACGCGTGCGTCATGGCCGGGGTCGTCGTGGTCGACTACGACGACGAGGCGACCGGTCTCATGGTCGAAGACGGTGCGGGCAGCGGAGCGTTTCGCGAGGTGGTGCTGCACCCGCGCGTCACCGTCGCGTCCGAGGAGATGAGGGATGCCGCGGTCGCGGCGCACGAGAAGGCGCATGCCCTGTGCTTCATCGCCAACTCGGTCAACTTCCCGGTGCGCCACGAGCCGACCATCCTGGTGGCCGACGCCACGGTGCGAGCTAGAGGCGCTCGTGCGGAAGAACCTGCTTGATGCGCTCGATCGGATTCTGAGCCGGAACCTCGTTGTAGACGCCGGCGAGCTCCTGCTCGCTGAGGGCGTGGATCGCCGCCATGATCTCGTCGGTCGCCCCTCGGCGCGCACGCCCCGAAGACGCCGCGCCGTGGTGCGACAGGTCCAGGGGTGCGCCGAACCGCACGGTGATGCGCTCGGAGAGCGAGGGACGCTTAGCCCCCACCGGCATCACGCGATCGGTGCCGATGAGACCCACCGGCACCACGGGAGCGCCGGTCTCCAACGCCAGGAAGGCGACACCGGTGCGACCCTTGTAGAGCCGTCCGTCGAGCGAACGCGTGCCCTCGGGGTACAGTGCGACCGCGCGCCCCTCCGCGAGCAGCATGCGCTGCTGCTCGAGGGCGTCGAGCGCCGCCTGGCCCGCCCCGCGCTGGACGGGGATGGCGCCGATCGCCCGGAAGAACTCCCGCGACATCCAGCCCTTCATCCCCGAGCCCTCGAAGTAGCTGGCCTTGGCCAGGAAGTGCACCGGGCGGGGAGCGGCGACCGGGATGGCGATCGAGTCGATGAACGACAGGTGATTGCTGGCGAAGATGACCGGTCCCTGGCGGGGGACGTTGCCTTTGCCCTCGACCTTCGGGCGGTAGATCAGCCTCCCCAGCGGAGCGATCACCATCCGCCCCAGTGCATAGGTCATGCCGATGGAGTGCGAAGAGGCGTCGGGGGCCCCTGGGGGGAGATCGCTGGCTGCCTCGGACGTCACCAGACGAGGGTACTCTCGCTCTCATTCCGTCGTCGGCATCACCGCCGTCCGACCCCCTTGCACACCGGACCATCGCGACCTCTCAGCCCAGACAGAGGAAACGTAGGCCAGGATGGGGAGGTCCTTCCGTCCCTCGACCCTGAGGTTTTTGTGCGTATTCGTCCGCTCGCCGCTCTGTCCGTCGCCGCCGTATCGGTCCTGCTGTTGACGTCGTGCTCGGGTGGTGCGCCCGACGCGACCCAGTCGCCGTCGGCTCAGGTCGCCGATCTGTGCGACGCGGTCGCCCCGTCGGGCGACGCGTCCGAAGCGGTCACGGTCGAAGGTGAGCCCGGCGCCGCATCGCAGGCGGTCTTCACCGCGCCGCTGGAGATCTCCGAGCTGCAGAGCACCGTGGTCACGGAGGGCGAGGGCGACGCCGTCGAGGCCGGTGAGCTCGTCAACATCGCCTTCACCGCCTTCAGCGCCGAGACCGGCGAAGAGCTCGGGTCGCTCAACTACGAGCCCGGGCAGTTCCTGCCGCAGCAGATCTCCGCCGACAATCCCATCGGCCAGGTCCTCGGCTGCGCCACGCCCGGCACACGGGTGGTCGCCACCTTCCCCGCGACCGAGACCAACGGCGGCGAGGTCTACGTGTTCGACTTCCTCGAGACCGTCCCCGATGCCGCGTGGGGCACCGAGCAGCCGGCGCCGGAGGGGCTTCCCGAGGTCGAGCTGGCCGATGACGGTGAGCCGACCATCACGGTGCCCGACGCCGATGCTCCCACCGAGGTCGAGCTCGCGACCCTGAAGCAGGGTGACGGCGAGACCGTCGAGCCCGGCGACACCGTGCTCGTCCAGTACACCGGCGTCAAGTGGTCGGACAACGAGGTGTTCGACTCCAGCTGGGAGGCCGGGACGCCGACGTCGTTCCAGACCACCGGCGTGGTCGACGGGTTCCGCCAGGCGCTGGAAGGTCAGACCGTCGGTTCGCAGGTGCTCGTGGTGATCCCGCCGGAGTTCGGATACGGTGCCGTCGAGGGCAATGAGCTCCAGGAGGAGACCCTGGTCTTCGTCGTCGACATCCTCGGTGTCCAGCACGTCGCGCCCACGACCGCGCCCTGACCCCGCTGCGCGGCAGGACCGCGGATAGGCTGACCGGATGCGACGCATCCTCGTCCTCGGCTCCACCGGCTCCATCGGCACGCAGGCCCTCGAGGTCATCGCAGCCAATCCCGACCGCTTCGAGGTGGCCGGTCTCGCGGCGGGGACCCGCCGCGACCAGCTGACTGCGCAAGCGGCGCAGTTCGGGGTCTCCGAGAGCGCGTGCGCTCTCGGAGCCGTCGAGGCGGAGCAGCTCGTCCGCGACGTGGAAGCTGATGTCGTGCTCAACGGCATCACCGGGTCGGTGGGGCTCGGGCCGACTCTCGCCGCGCTCGAGACCGGTCGCACCCTCGCGCTGGCGAACAAGGAATCGCTGATCGTGGGCGGTGAGCTCGTCACCGCCCTCGCTGCGCCCGGGCAGATCGTCCCCGTGGACTCCGAGCACTCCGCGATCGCGCAGGCGCTTCGCGCCGGCACCCACGAGGAGGTGCGCCGACTGGTGCTCACCGCTTCGGGTGGACCCTTCCGCGGGCGCTCACGATCGGAGCTCGCCGACGTGACTCCCGCACAGGCCCTGGCCCATCCCACGTGGGACATGGGCCGGGTCGTCACGACGAATTCGGCCACCCTGGTGAACAAGGGGCTCGAGGTCATCGAGGCGCACCTGCTGTTCGATGTGCCCTACGACGCGATCGACGTCGTCGTCCACCCGCAGTCGGTGGTGCACTCCATGGTCGAGTTCGTCGACGGGTCGACCATCGCGCAGGCGTCACCCCCCGACATGCGGCTTCCGATCTCGCTGGGCCTGGACTGGCCGCAGCGCGTGGCCGGTGTCGGCGTGCCGATCGACTGGACCCGGGCGACACAGTGGACCTTCGAGCCGCTCGACGAGGAGGCCTTTCCTGCGGTGCGTCTGGCCAAGCGGGTGGGAAAGGCTGGGGCCACCTACCCCGCGGTGTTCAACGCGGCGAACGAGCAGGCGGTCGACGCCTTCCACGAGGGGCGACTCCGGTTCCTCGACATCGTCGACCTCGTCGCCGATGTCGTCGACCGTCATGAGGCTCCCGCCGCTCTCACGCGGGCGTCGCTCGCCGACGCCGAGAGCTGGGCACGGCGCATCGCCGACGAGCTGATCGCCGCGCGCTGAGGGTCTCTCCCCGGCCTGTCTCAGGCCGGGCGAAGGGGATCGGATGACGGTGTGCTGTCCTCCGGGTAGGGAACCGGCCAGCGGGGCTCGGGAACGGGCCAGCCGCGGGCGGCGAGGGCCCGCCGGGCGAGTTCCCGCGCGGAATAGGGAGTGCGAACGCCGCGGATGTCGCGGTAATCCTGGTGGCCGGGGCCGGCCCACAGGATGGCGTCACCCTCCCCGACCAGCGCGACGGCCTCGCGGATGGCCCGCTCCGGCGGGGAGTACTCGTGGATCTCGGCGTCGGGTTTCGCCCGGCGCGCTCCCTCGATGAGGGTGGCCCGGATCGAGTCGGGATCCTCGTGCCGCGGATGGTGGTCGGTGATGATCAGGATGTCGCTGCCTTCGGCAGCAGTGCGCCCCATGTCGAGCCGCTTGGTGGCGTCGCGGTCGCCGTCCGCGCCGACGAGCATCAGCACCCGGCCGGGGGTGACGTGCCGCACCGCGGCGAGGGTCTTCTCGAAGGCGTCGGGGGAGTGGCCGAAGTCGACGAAGACCGCCGGGCCGCTCTCACCCGAGACGATCTCGGTGCGTCCGGGCAGATACGCCCGTATTCCACCGTCGCGGGTGAACGCCGAGACGAGGTCGTCCCACGCGTAGCCACCCTCGAGGAGCATCACGATGGCGAGACCGGCGTTGGCGGCCATGTGCTGGCCGATGACCGGGACGACGGTCTCCAGCATCCGTCCGTCTTTCGACGACAGCCTGAATCGGGTGCCCTGCTGGCGCTCCTCGACGATCTCGACGACCCAGTCGGCCTGCGCCGCAGCCTCGGGGTCGACGGCGATCGCCGGCGTCCCGACGGTGAGGGTCGGCACCTCCGATCGCGCGACGGCGTCCGCGCCGGCGGATGAATCGAGGGAGATCACGGCGCGGCGGGCGCGCTCGGCGGTGAAGAGCGGCAGCTTCGCCTCGAGGTACTCGGCCATGTCGGCGTAGTCGTCGAGGTGGTCGTGGCTGAGGTTGGTGAACCCGGCCACGTCGAAGACGATGCCGTCGACGCGGCGCCGGCTGAGCGCCTGCGCGCTCACCTCGACCGCCACGGCCTGCACGCCCCGTTCCCGCATGAGCGCCAGCAGCGCGTGCATCTCGTAGGCCTCGGGGGTGGTCAGGCGGGAAACCACCACCTGCCCCGCGATGTGGCGCTCCGCCGTCGAGGACAGCCCCGTGACGACGCCGAGCTGATCGAGAATGCCCTCCAGCAGGTGCGACACGCTCGTCTTGCCGTTCGTGCCGGTGGTGCCGAACAGCAGGGGCAGGTCGTCGTCACGCCCGGTGCCGTAGACCCACGCCGAGATGGCGCCGAGCAGGGCGCGCGGGTCGTCGACGACGAGGACGGGGAGACCGGATGCCGCGGCGAGTGCTTCACCGGCCTCGTCGGTCACGACCGCCACCGCGCCGCGTTCTGCGGCATCGCCGGCGAACTCTGCGCCGTGACGATTCACCCCGCGGACGGCGACGAAGACGTCGCCGGGTCGCAGATCTGCGGTGGCGAGGGTCACCCCCGTGAGGGTCGTCTCGCCGGGGTCGCCGCTCACGCGGCGAGCGAAGCGTTCGGCGAGATCGCCCACGCGGTGCACGGGCGGGTGGTCCGGCCGAAGCACGGGGGGCAGGTGGGGAGCGTCATCCGTCGGCATGGCGCATCCATCCTCTCACCGGCTCCGGCCGAGACCGTGATCCGGCGGGGATCAGCTCCGCGCGCGTCGGCGCCACAGCGCCACGACGAGGGCGCCGACGCCGGCGGCGAGGCTCGCTGCGGCCAACCCGCGGGCGACCGGATCATCCGTGCCGGTCTGCTCGGTCGCCGCTGATGCGGCGGGATCCTCCGACGCGACGCTCGCGTGCGACCCGCCATGCTCCGAGGCTGCGCCCTCCTCCGGAGCGGAGACCAGCACGACGGGGGCCGGATGCGCCGGCTCCTCCTCTCCGGTTTCGGCCACGTCGTTCCATGCGGTCGAGCCGGTGACGCAGCTCTGCTCGACCGGGAACGCAACGGTGGCGCCGGCCGATGCCTCCGCGAAGGTGACATCCAGCGCGACCGAGGCGCGCAGGCCCGACTCGATGGGCTCGTCGGCAGTGAACGTCACCCGGGTCGGCACGCCGTCGGCGCCCACGTCCCGGGTGATCGTCCAGTCTCCGCCGACCACCGGGGTCGCGGTGACGACCTCATCGGGGATGTCGACGGCGAGGGTCGTCGTGGGTGAGTCCTCGCACCCGTGGGAGAACGAGAACTGCAGCGTCGTCCGGGCGCCGGCGGGAGCGACCTCGGGCGAGACGCCGACATGCGCCGATGCGGCGAGGGGCGCCGCGAGCACGAGGGCGAGGCCGACGAGGGAGCCGGCCGCGAGGAGGGACGTACGGGGGGAAGCAGAAGCGGTCATGCGAATTCTTTCCTTTTCACGCAGGGTCGATGACGCACCGCCGGGTCGGCGGGCGCACAGATCACCGGCGCGGACCGCGCCGGTGTGCGGGGCGTCGCGGCCTCAGACGGCCGCGACGCGAACCGGGGGACCCCGGGAGGAACAGCCCGATGGCGGTCGGGTGCGAAGACTCCACGCGGGCCGGTCGATCCCGAGGCGGGGGAGCGCGACGCGAGGGGAAGGAAGCACCGCACGGGGGCCGGTGAGGAGGGTGCGGATGCCGCGCCCGAGGGCCCGCAGCATCCGTTCGCCGTGGTGGAGGAGAAGAGCCGTCAGGATCGCGGCGAGGCCGTGGGCGAAGAGCATCGGGGCGTCGGGGACGGTGGCGACGGCACCCGAGGTCAGGGGAAGCGCGACGTGGTGGAGATGCCCCGCAGGGGCGGCGGCGTCGGACGACGAGCCGGTGCCCGCGAGCGCGAACGCCACGTGATAGACGGCCTGAGCCGCGGTCACCGTGGCGAGTGTGCGAACGAGGCTCGGCCGACGGCCGATGAGGATCAGCGCGACCGGGGTGACGAGCACCGCCGCGACCAGCAGCAGGATGACCGGGGGAGGGCCTTCGGCGGCGAGGGTGTGCGAGGTCCCGGCGATCACCGTGGCCGCGGTGGCGGCTGCGACGGCTCGGCCGGCGCGCAGGTGTCGGGGGCTCATGGTCTCCTCGGGGCTTCGCCATGTCGGCGGTAACAGGCTACGCGGCGGTGCGGCCGGAACTCGACTCGAGGAAAGGTCGCCTGGTGATCGTACAAAGCTTCGATGACCGGTCGAGAGTTGGTTCGGCGATGTCGGAGCCCTCTGCGATGATTCTGGTAGGTCATCGAGACGGGGTTTCCAGTGGACGCGGACGAGAAGCGGCGGCGGGCGGAGGAGAGGCGCGCCGGGGTGTTCGCGGATGAGCTGGCGAAGCTGCGGAGGCGTCGGGCAGCGCTCGAAGCGAAGGAGACCCGGTTGCTCGCCGACGCGTATGCGTTGACGCTGGAGCAGCGGTCGCGGGTGGGTTCGGTGTCGTCCAGGGAGCGGGACATGCCGCTGCGGTCGATGGCGCTCGAGCTCGGGATGGCGGTCAGGGTGAACGACCGGTCGATGCAGACCCAGATGCACGACGCGCACGAGCTGATCGAGCTGTTCCCGCAGACGATGGAAGCCCTGGTCGAGGGGCGGGTCACGCGGGCGCACGCGCAGGTGATCCAGGACGCCGGGCGGGTGATCGAGGATGCCGCCGACCGGGCGGCGTGCGAACGCATCGTCCTCGTCGAAGCCGAACGGCAGACCGTACCGAGGACGAAGAAGTACGCCCTCCAACGTGCCGCGGTCCTCGACCCGAGGCCGTTGCAGGAACGGCACGACACCGCGATCCGGGAACGCCGGGTGTGGGTCACCGACCTGGACGACACCCTGTCGACGTTGACGATCCTGGGCGGGAACGTGTACATCCACGGCGCCTTCAACCGGCTCACCGGGCAGGGCACCACGATCAAGGACGTCGACCGCGCGAAGCGGCGCGAGTACGCCGCGACGCAGGGTGAAGGGGGTGCGCCGGAGGAGGAAACGACGGAGCCGTGGTTCGACGACCGCTCACTGGATGAGATCCGCTGCGACCTCGCCCTGGACATGCTCGTCGCCGCGTCCCCCGTCATCGACCCCACCGACGGGGCGCAGGGCGGGCTCGGCGCCATCCGGGCCGAAGTGCAGGTCACCATCCCGATCACCACCCTCACCGGCGTCACCGGGTCAGGGGCGGAGTTGAACGGGGTCACCCCGGTCGACCCCGATACCGCGAGACGGATGGCGGGAACCGCGAGGGTGTGGGACCGGGTGATGACCGACCCGATCAGCGGGGTGGTGACCGCGGTGGACAGGTACACCCCTCATCCATCCCAAACCCGGTTCCTCAACGCCCGCGACGTCACCTGCCGAACACCCGGATGCCGAAGGCCCGCGAAACTGTGCGACAAGGATCATTCGAGGGACTTCGCGTTAGGCGGACCAACGTCCAACGACAACCTCTGCAACGAATGCGCCCGGCATCACACGTTGAAACACGCCACGAACTGGCACGTCGAACAACTCCCCGGCGGGGTACTGAAATTCACCAGCCCCGGCGGGAAGACCTACGACAGCCATCCACCCTCACGCGTCGCGTTCGTCCCCACCGACGACGGCGAACTCGCCGTCGCCCCCTTCTGAATGAGCAGGAAGCTGGATGAGCATCGTGCTGAGTGAGCATCGTGGCGACGAAAGCCTCCGCCGTGGACCCACGGCGGACTCAAAGAACCCGGGTATAGCGTGAGTGGCGTGGAGGTCCTTGCATTCGTCATCGGCATCGCCCTGATGGTCGTCGGGCTGGCTGTCTCGATCGCCCTCCATGAGCTCGGGCACCTGTGGCCGGCCAAGCGGTTCGGAGTGCGCGTCGGCCAGTACATGATCGGCTTCGGACCGACGCTGTGGTCGCGTCGCATCGGAGAGACCGAGTACGGCGTCAAGGCCATCCCCCTCGGCGGCTACATCTCGATGGCGGGCATGTACCCGCCCTCGCCCAAGAGCGCCGAGCGAGGCGGACGGGCCGGTGGTGGCTTCTTCGCCACGATGGTCCAAGATGCGCGGGCGGCGAACGACGAGACCCTCGACGGCGACGACGACCTCCGGGTGTTCTACAAGCTGCCGGTCTGGAAGCGGATCGTCATCATGCTCGGCGGACCGATCATGAATTTCCTGTTCGCGATCGTGCTCTTCGCGATTCTGCTCTCGGGCATCGGCGTGCAGACCTCGACCACGACGGTCCAGACCGTCAACGAATGCGTGATCCCCGCGTCGGCGGAGCGCACGGCGTGCGAACCCTCCGATCCGGCGGCACCGGCTGCGGCAGCGGGTTTCGAGCCCGGCGACGAGATCGTCTCGATCGATGGAACGCCCATCGAGACCTTTGCCGAAGCATCCGAGATCATCCGCTCGTCCCCGGGAGACACACTGTCGGTCGTGGTGCTCAGGGATGGCGAGGAGCGGACGCTCCAGCTCGTCCCCACCACCGCCGAGCGGGAGGTCTACGACGACACCGGAAGGCCGGTCACCGACGCCGCAGGCAACCCGGTCACCGAGGAGGTGGGCTTCGCCGGCATCGGGCCGTCATCGGCCTACGTCCAGCAGCCGATCTGGGCCGGCCCGCAGTTCGCATTCGAGAACGTCGGCGCCGTCGCCACGGTGATCTGGCAGCTTCCGGTGCGCATCTTCGACACCGCGACGACGCTCTTCACCGGCGAGGAGCGCGATCCCAATGGGCCCCTCAGCGTCGTCGGCGTCGGCGTACTGGCGGGAGAGGTCGCCGCCGCCGAAGCGCCCATCCTCAATCGGGTGGCGGGGTTCCTGTCGCTGCTGGCGTCGCTGAACGTCGCGCTGTTCGCCTTCAACCTGCTGCCGCTGCTCCCTCTCGACGGCGGCCACGTGGTGGTGGCCCTGTGGGATGGCATCAAGCGGGCGTGGGCGAAGCTGTTCCGCCGTCCGCCTCCGAAGCCGGTCGACGCCACCAAGCTCGTCCCGGTCACCTTCGTGGTGTTCATCGCGCTCCTGGTCATGGGCGGCACGCTGATCCTCGCCGACATCCTGAACCCGATCTCGCTGTTCGGCTGACCGGGGTCGGGTGCCGGGCGATCAGGCGGTGGATCGGTGAGGCTCAGGCGGTGACCGGTGAGGCTCAGGCGGTGGATCGGTGAGACTCAGGCGGTGGATCGGTGAGACTCAGGCGGTGACCGGCGACAGCGCGGCGGCGACCAGGCGCTCGAGCGTCAGCATCCCGTCTCTGGACAGGATCGATTCCAGGTGCCCCTGGATGGAGGCGAACGCGGGACCCCGGAGCGCGAAGACGTCGCCGGTGACGGGGTCGGCGGCGACCTCGACCTCCGGCGCCTCCGCCGCGTCGATCCGTGTCGTGCCGGCGGGGACCCGCGCGGTGAAGGTGTTGTAGAAGCCGATGGATGCGGGCTCGCCGAACACGTCCACCGTCTTCTGCAGCCCCTGATGGGGCTGATCGAGCGGGACGAGGTCGATGCCCAGGCCGTCGGCGAGGATCTGGTGGCTCAGGCACACCGCCACAAGAGGGCGGCCCTGGGTGCGTCGTCGGGCGACCACCTCGCGCATGCGCCGCATCCGCGGCGTCGACGGGTCGCGCGGGTCGCCCGGACCCGGGCCTGAGATGACCAGCTCGGCGGCATCGACCTGCGCGTCCGAGACCCGGTCCCACGGCACGATCTCGACGTCGAGACCGAGGTGGCGCAGCTGGTGGGCCAGCATCGTGGTGAACCGATCCTCGGCGTCGACGACGATCGCCGATCGGCCCGCGAAAGGCCCCCCGCCCTCGGGAGCAGCCTGCGGGTTCAGCCAGAAGGCGGCCAGGCGGGCATTGCGCGAGGACAGGAGCGAGGCGATCTCCGGGTCGGATCCGAGCGGCCGCGCAGCGGCCGCGGGGGCATCCTCATCGATCGTCTCCTCGATCGCGGCGGCGACCGGCAGCACGGCCGGGGCCGGGCGATCGCGCGGGATCGCCCCGATCGCGCCGAGAACCCCGGCGGCCTTGCCGTGGGTCTCGCCCACCTCGCCGTACGGATCGGAGTGACGCACCAGCGTCGCGCCGACCGGGACGCGCAGGCGCCCGTCGGAGAGGTACGCCGTGCGGATGAGGATCGGCGCGTCGAGGTCGTGCGTCGACTCACCCTCGAGGATGACGTCTGTGCGCGGCGTGAAGAGGGCCGCGACTCCGGAGTAGTAGCCGCGGGGCGAGGTCTCGTGGCGGGTGATGACCGTGCAGGCGTTCTGCATGGGGGAGCCGGTCACCGTCGGGGCGAACATCGTCTCGCGAAGGATCTCGCGCGGATCCAGGCGGCTGCGCCCGCGCAGCACGTACTCGGTGTGGGTAAGGCGCGACATCTCCTTCAGGTGCGGGCCCGTGATGCGCCCGCCGTCGGAGCACACCGCGCTCATCATCTTCAGCTCCTCGTCGACGACCATGAAGAGCTCCTCGGTCTCCTTGGTCGATCTCAGGAACTCGGTGAGCGTCTCCACGGTCGCACCGCCGTCGGGATGGCGGAACGTCCCGGAGATGGGATTCATCGTGACCACGCCGTCGCGGGCGCTGACATGGGCCTCGGGGCTCGCACCGACGGCGATGTGGCCGGGGGTCACCACGGCGAAGGTCCAATAGGCGCCGCGCTCGTGTTCGAGGAGCGCCCGGAACCACGTCAGCGCGGCGGTGATCGGGTCGGCGTCGACGGCGGCGGTGAAATCGCGCCGGATGACGAAGTTCGCTCCCTCGCCGCGGCCGATCTCATCGGCGATCACGCGTCGAACGATGTCGGCATACGCCTCGTCGTCGATGTCGAAGCCGGCGTCCCGCAGAGCGACGGGCGCGCTCGGCAGCTCGGCGAGCGCCTCGGCTCGGGAGATCACGGTGCGGTCCGAGACGATGAGGCACCGCAGCGGGGCGCCGTCGTCGTGGCACGCGAAGCCGCGCTCACGAACCTGGCGGAAGGGCACGAGGGCGAGGACCTCGTGAGGGGCACCTGAAGCGTCGGTCAGCGGAATGTCGGCGAGGAGGTCGACGTCGACGACGTCGCCGGTCAGCAGCTCCACGTTCTCGGCGTCGCGGGCGATGAGGGCGAAGGGCAGGGCGCCCTGGGCGAGCTCGGCGAACAGGTCGTGGGGGAAGCCGGTCATCTCGGTCTTTCGTCAGGGGGCGGTCACCCTACGAAGAAGACCGCCCGGAGGCGGTCGGATGTCGCGCGAACACCACCGCCTACGCGGTGAGCCACCAGTGCGCCAACATGCGGCGAACCTACCACACCGGCATCCCGACACCGCGGGAGGGCGGCATTTCCCGCCCGGGCGCACGCGCGCGGCGTAGGCTGAAACCGTGCCTGCTGTGAACATCGGTATGCCTCGTGTGCCCGAGGTCCTCGCCCCCCGCCGCAAGACCCGGCAGATCCGCGTCGGAAAAGTCCTGGTCGGCGGGGATGCCCCCGTGAGCGTCCAGTCCATGACCACGACGCCGACGACCAATATCAACGCCACACTCCAGCAGATCGCCGAACTGACGGCATCCGGCTGCGAGATCGTGCGCGTGGCGGTGCCGTCTCAGGACGACGCCGACGTGCTGCACATCATCGCCAAGAAGAGCCAGATCCCTGTCATCGCCGACATCCACTTCCAGCCGAAGTACGTCTTCCAGGCGATCGACGCGGGCTGCGGCGCCGTTCGGGTGAACCCGGGCAACATCCGGAAGTTCGACGACCAGGTCGGCGCGATCGCCAAGGCGGCGAAAGACGCCGGGGTGTCGCTGCGCATCGGCGTCAACGCGGGCTCGCTCGATCCGCGGCTGCTGGAGAAGTACGGCAAGGCGACGCCTGAGGCGCTCGTGGAGAGCGCCGTCTGGGAGGCGTCGCTGTTCGAGGAGCACGACTTCCACGACTTCAAGATCTCGGTCAAGCACAACGACCCCGTGGTCATGGTCAAGGCCTACCGCCTGCTCGCCGAGCGCGGCGACTGGCCCCTGCACCTCGGTGTGACCGAGGCCGGCCCCGCCTTCCAGGGCACGATCAAGAGCGCGACGGCGTTCGGCATCCTGCTGGGGGAGGGGATCGGCGACACGATCCGCGTCTCGCTCTCGGCGCCCCCGGCTGAAGAGGTCAAGGTGGGGCACCAGATCCTGCAGTCGCTCAACCTCCGTGAGCGCAAGCTCGAGATCGTCTCCTGCCCGTCGTGCGGACGCGCCCAGGTCGACGTCTATTCCCTCGCCGACAACGTCACCGAGGGACTGAAGGACATGACCGTTCCGCTGCGCGTCGCCGTCATGGGCTGCGTCGTGAACGGTCCCGGCGAGGCGCGCGAGGCCGACCTCGGCGTCGCATCCGGCAACGGAAAGGGTCAGATCTTCGTCAAGGGTCAGGTCATCAAGACCGTGCCCGAGTCCGAGATCGTCGCCACCCTCATCGAGGAGGCCAACCGCATCGCCGACGAGATGGGGCCCGACGCCCCGCTCGGGACCGCGCAGGTCGTCACCAGCTGACGCGGGCGGGGTGCGCGGCGGTGCCGCGGGCGCCCGGCATCCCGAGCTCGGAGAATCGCGCGAGATTCGGAGGATGTGGCGGCGACGATCCGAAGTTCGTCGTCTCCTCCGAATTCCGCGGGCGGGAGCAGGCCGGCAGGCTCAGCTCCAGAGCTTGTGGTAGGCGTTGATCGCCGGCTGGCCGCCGAGGTGGGCGTACAGAACGGTGGATGACGCGGGGATGTCGCCGCCCTTCACGAGATCGATGAGCCCCGCGAGGGACTTCCCCTCGTAGACCGGGTCGGTGATCATCGCTTCGAGCTGGGCCCCGAGAGACATGGCCTCCATGGTCGAGTCGACCGGGATGCCGTACAGGTCGCCGGCCCAGCCCTCGAGCACCTGGATCTCGTCGTCGCGGAGGTCGCGGCCGAGTTCGATCAGTTCTGCGGTGTTCCGAGCGATCCGCGTCACCTGGTCGCGCGTCTTCTCGATCGTCGCGGAGGCGTCGATGCCGATGACCCGTCGGCGGACGCCGGTCAGCTCTTCCAGAGCCGCGAACCCGGCGATCATCCCCGCGTGGGTCGACCCCGTGACCGTGCAGACGATGATCGTGTCGAAGAACACCCCGAGCGCCCTCTCCTGCTCGGCGACCTCGAAGGCCCAGTTCGCGAAACCGAGCCCGCCGAGTCGATGCTCGGACGCGCCCGCCGGGATCGGGTAAGGGGTGCCGCCGCCGGCCTCCACCTCGGCCAGGGCCTGCTTCCACGAGTCGCGGATGCCGATGTCGAACCCCGCGTCGTCCAGGCGCGAGTCCGCGCCCATCATCCGAGAGAGCAGGATGTTGCCGACCTTGTCGTTCACCGGGTCATCCCAGGGGACCCACTTCTCCTGGACGAGGCGTGCCTTCAGTCCGAGGTGCGCGGCGACCGCGGCGACCTGCCGGGTGTGATTGGACTGGTACCCGCCGATCGAGACGAGGGTGTCGGCGCCCGAGGACAGCACGTCGGGGACGATGTACTCGAGCTTGCGGATCTTGTTGCCGCCGTACGCCAAGCCGCTCGAGACGTCTTCGCGCTTGGCCCAGACCTCCGCGCCGCCGAGATGCTTCGTCAGCCGGTTCAGCGGTTGGAGGGGGCTCGGTCCGAAGGTGAGCGGATGCCGGGGGAACTCGTGCAGCTTCACGATGCGCCTTTCGTCGGGATGTGCGCAGGGGCTGCTTGCAATATATTGCATTCTGCGATCCGACTCGGACGGCCCGCCTCCCGCCCTAGACTTGTCGCTCGTGGTCACCCGTCTCTCGCACTTCTTCCTCCGCACCCTTCGCGAAGACCCCGCCGACGCCGAGGTGACCAGTCACCGCCTCCTCGTCCGCGCCGGGTACATCCGCCGCCAGGCGCCCGGGATCTTCGCCTGGCTGCCCCTGGGGCTGCGCGTGAAGGCCCGCATCGAGAACATCATCCGCGAGGAGATGACCGCGATCGGGGCGTACGAGGTGCACTTCCCCGCCCTGGTCCCCGCCGATCCGTACCGGGAGTCCGGTCGCTGGGAGGCGTACGGCGACGGGATCTTCCGACTGAAGGACCGGAAGGACGCCGACTACCTGCTGGCGCCCACGCACGAGGAACTCTTCACCCTGCTGGTGAAGGACCTCTACTCCTCGTACAAGGATCTCCCGCTGTCGATCTACCAGATCCAGGACAAGTACCGCGACGAGGCCCGCCCCCGCGCGGGGCTCCTCCGCGGACGCGAGTTCACCATGAAGGACGCCTACTCCTTCGACTACACCGACGCCGGTCTCGACGTCTCGTATCAGGCGCAGCGCGACGCCTACGAGCGGATCTTCCAGCGCCTCGGGCTGGAGTACGTGATCGTGCAGGCCGACAACGGCCTGATGGGCGGCGCCCGCAGCGAGGAGTTCCTGCACCCCACCTCGGTAGGCGAAGACACCTTCGTCCGCTCGGAAGGGGGCTACGCCGCCAACGTCGAGGCATTCGAGACGATAGCGCCCGAGCCGCTCCCGATCGATGGGCTCCCCGCGCCGGTGATCTTCGACTCGCCCGACACCCCGACGATCCAGACCCTGGTGGATCACGCCAACGCGCACCTCGGCGCGCCCGCGCCGGGAATCGCGGGGCCTGCGACCGCCGATGCCACGCAGTGGACGGCAGCGCACACGCTGAAGAACGTGGTGCTCGCCCTCACCCACCTCGACGGCACGCGCGAGCTCGTCGTGGTGGGCATTCCCGGCGATCGCGATGTCGACGACAAGCGCGTCGAGGTCGCTTTCGCGCCCGCCGAGGTCGAGGCCGCCACCGACGCCGACTTCGAGCGGAACCCGCAGCTCGTCCGGGGCTACATCGGACCCTGGTCCGAGACCGGGCCGATCCTGGGCGAGGAGTCGGCCAGTGGCATCCGATACCTGCTGGATCCCCGCGTCGTGGACGGCACCAGCTGGATCACCGGAGCCAACATCCACGAGAAGCACGTCCACTCGCTGGTCGCGGGTCGCGATTTCGTCGGCGACGGCGTGGTGGATGTCGCCTCGGTGCGTGCCGGTGACCCGGCCCCCGACGGGTCGGGCCCGGTGTCGCTGGCACGGGGCATGGAGATCGGCCACGTCTTCCAGCTCGGCCGGTTCTTCGCCGAGACCCTCGGACTGAAAGTGCTCGACGAGAACGGCAAGCTCGTCACCGTCACGATGGGCTCGTACGGCATCGGCGTCACGCGGATCCTGGCCATCCTCGCCGAGCTGAACAACGACGACAGGGGCCTGATCTGGCCCGCGTCGGTCTCGCCGTTCGACGTGCACGTGGTGGCGACGGGGAAGGATGCCGCGGCGTACGCGCTCGCCGAGGACATCGCCGCTCGCCTGGAGGCGACGGGTCGCGACGTGCTCTACGACGATCGGCCGAAGGTCTCTCCCGGGGTGAAGTTCGCCGATGCTGAGCTCGTCGGCGTGCCCAGAATCGTCATCGCGGGACGCGACGCCGCTTCCGGCGATGTCGAGCTGTGGGATCGTGCAACGGGCGAGCGTCAGGTCATGGACGTCGAGGCCGCGATCGCGCAGCTCACCGCCAGGTGAGTCGCGCGTACCGTGCCCGGAGCATGCTGAACACGCCGTAGCAGAGCAGCCCGACACCGACGGCCGCCACGAGGGACGGACCGAGGGCGAGGCGGAAGAGCGCCTGCACCGCGCCGTCGAGACCGCCCGCGACATCCGCGTCGGCGGTCACGGTCGCGACGAGCAGCAGGATCCCGACGGTCGTGAGCGCGACCCCCTTGGCGACGAACCCGACGACCCCGAGCACCCGGATCATCGTGCCGAGGCGGCCGTCCGGCAGTGTCATCCGATTCTCGAAGCTCCGTCGCACGCCCATCACGATGAAGGCGAGGCCGCCGATCCCGACTCCGAGGCCCGTGAGTCCGAGCACCACTGCGCCGCCCCAGATGTCCAGGAGCACCGAGCTGAGGTCCTCGGTGGCCTCCTCGGCGTCGGGGCGTGCGCCGAGCGCGACAGCCGCGGCGATGAGTCCCAGAGCGAGGAAGATCACGGCCTGTCCGCACGCGCCGAGGCGGCGGCCCCAGACGGCCACACGCATCTCCTCGCCGCGGCGCCGCATGAGGACGCTCTGCACGAGCTGCCAGAAACCCAGTGCGGAGAAACCGATGGTGAGAGCCCACAGCGCGGCGAATCCCCACGGGGCGGCGGCGATGGCTTTGAAGACCATCGTCTGGTCGCTCGCTCCGTCCGAGCCGACCGCGATCGCCAGCGTCAGGACGCCCAGGATGAGGTGGACCACCCCATTGGCGACGTACCCCGACCGTGCGAGAATCCGGAACCACCCGGCATCCTCGGCGGCGCGTGCTGCGGTCCGGGCTTCGGTCACCGCACCCATCGCCCCAGCGTAGCGGCCGGCGCCGGGGCTTCATGAAAAGAGTCTCACGGGTTGGTCCCCGGCCGTTCATCTCCACGACGCGGGCGGTTCGCCGCCCAGGGCGATGCTCGTCCCCTCACCGAGGAGGATGCGATGTCACTGATCGAGAACCGCCGCACGCTGCCCATGGCGGACCATGCGCGGGGGAAGCGCTCCGCCGTCACCTGTCAGTTCAAGTGCGCCAACGCGTGCCTGGGCCCCGAGTGCAACACGTCGAGCAACGACCACTTCCGCGACATCGCGTCAGCGGCCCTCTCGCGCCGAGCGGTCCTGGGTCTCGGTGCCGCGGCGGCGATCACGCTCGCCGTCAGCAGCCTTCGCGACGCACCCGTCTCCGCGCCGTCCGCCGCAGGACAGAGCGCTGGGGCGCTCCCCGGCGCGTCCTTCGCCCGCGCCGATCGCGGCGGACTGCCCTTCACACCCATCGCGCCCGTCGACGCCTCCGTCGACGCGTTCACGGTGCCGGACGGCTACGGCTGGCGACCCGTCATCCGGTGGGGCGACCCCCTGTTCTCGTCGGCACCTGTCTTCGACATCCACGCCCAGACCCCTGAGGCGCAAGCCGGCCAGTTCGGCTACAACTGCGACTACCTCGACATCATCGCCGAACCGAACCGCCGTCGGGGCGTGCTCGTGTGCAACCACGAGTACGTCAACCCCACCATCATGTTCCCGCCGTCGACCGATCCGGCAGAGCTGCGCCGTCGCGGTGACATCTACAAGGCGGCCCAGGGGATGTCGGTCGTCGAGCTCGAGCGGCGCCGTGCCGGCGAGCCCTGGGGATACCGGGTGGACGGCCGCCGCAACCGTCGCATCACCGTCGAGACGGTGTTCGAACTGACGGGCCCCGCCGCCGGATCGCCCCTGCTGAAGACCGCCGGCGACGCGGAGGGGCGATGGGTCCGCGGGACGCTCGGCAACTGCGCGGGCGGAACGACACCGTGGGGCACGGTGCTCTCGGGCGAGGAGAACTTCAACGGCTACTTCGCGTGGAACGCGAGCACCGCCGAGCAGCGTCGTTACCAGGCGAGCGCCAGCACGTCGACCTCCACCGGCTGGGAGACCTACGACCCGCGGTTCAATGCCAACGATCCCGGCTATGTCAACGAACCGAACCGGTTCGGCTGGATCGTCGAGATCGATCCGGACGACCCGCGATCCACGCCCGTCAAGCACACCGCGATGGGGCGGTTCAAGCACGAGGGCGCGAACGTGATCCTCGCCCCCGACAAGCGGGTCGTGGCGTACATGGGCGACGACGAGCGGAACGACTACCTCTACAAGTACGTCTCCCGCAATCGGATGACGGCGTCCCGCCGGAAGAACCGTCAGCTGCTCTCGGATGGGGATCTGTACGTGGCCCGTTTCCGGGGAGATTCGCCGGCCACCGAGATCGACGGGTCCGGCGCCGCGCCCGCCGACGGCGCGTTCGACGGCACAGGGGAGTGGATCCCGCTCACCCGGAACGGGCAGAGCGCGGTCCCGGGAATGAGCATCGACGAGGTCCTCGTGTACACGCGGCTCGCAGCGGACCGCGTCGGGGCGACGAAGATGGATCGGCCCGAGGACGTCGAGCCGAATCCGAAGACGGGCAAGGTCTACGTCGCACTGACGAACAACTCCCAGCGCGGCGGCCCGGCCGCGCCCGTCGACGAGGCGAACCCCCTCACCGGCAACCGCTTCGGACACGTCATCGAGCTGACCGAGACGGGTGGTCAGGCGGGGACCACGTTCGGCTGGAGCATCCTGATCGTCTGCGGCGATCCGACCACCTTCGCCCCCGCCTACTTCGCCGGCTACCCGAAGGATCAGGTCTCGCCGATCTCCTGTCCCGACAACCTCGCCTTCGACTCCGAGGGCAACCTCTGGATCTCCACGGATGGGGCGCCGAGCACGATCGGCCGCAACGACGGCCTCTTCAAGGTCCCCCTGGAAGGCCCCGAGCGCGGTCGCGTCCAGCAGTTCCTCTCCGTGCCGCGCGACGCCGAGACGTGCGGCCCGGTGATCCGGGACGAGGAGGGCATGGTGTTCGTGGCGGTTCAGCACCCCGGCGAGGACGGCACCTTCGATGCGCCGAACTCGCGGTTCCCCGACTACGGTTCGACCGCGCCGGGAGATGTCCCCGACGCACCGCGTCCGTCGGTGGTGCAGGTCACGCGCGCCTGACGCTCGAGCTCGCGATCAGCCCCTGTCGACTGCGCCCGCGTTCAGGAACGGGCATGCAGGTGGTCGCGATGCTTCCTGCTTTGGCGCTCCCGAGTGGGCAGGTCCACGGGACCTGTGACGGAGAGCTCGTCCTCCCATACCGAGATGCCGGTGATCTCGGGGAGGCGGTCGCGGGTGAAGACGGGGTCACGGCCTTCCCGGCGCTGCCGGGTGTAGTCCTTCAGGAGTTTGAAGGCGATGCCTGACAGGAGGCCGATGGCGATGAGGTTGGTGAGGGCCATGAGACCCATGACACCGTCGGCGAAGTTCCACACGAGATCCGCCCCGACGACCGATCCCACCAGGACGGCGACGACGACGAGGGTGCGATAGCAGGCGAGCAGCCACGGCGCCGGGTTGATGAACTCGATGTTCGATTCGCCGTAGTAGTAGTTGCCGAGGATCGACGAGAACGCCAGTAGGAAGATGACCACGCTCAGCACCACGCTCGACCAGGAGCCCAGGGTGGACACCAGCGCGCCCTGCGTGAGATCGATGCCGCGCTGGGCGCCGGCGAGATCGGGGACGGACACGAGGATGATGAACGCCGTGATCGAGCACACCAGGAAGGTGTCGAAGTACACGCCCAGGGTCTGCACGAGTCCCTGCTTGACGGGGTGCGTCACCGCGGCGCTCGCGCCGGCGTTGGGGGCCGACCCGAGGCCCGCCTCGTTGGAGAACATGCCCCGCTTCACCCCGGTCAGCACGATGTAGCCGAAGGCGGCGCCGACGACCTCGTTGAATCCGAAGGCCTGGGTGAAGATCTGCGCGAACACCTCCGGCACCCGCTCGATGTTGACCGCCACGACGATGAGGCCGAGCAGGAGGTAGGTCAGCGCCATGATGGGCACGAGAAGCTGGGTCACCGAGGCGATTCGGCGGACGCCGCCGAACACCACCAGTCCGGTCAGCACCGCGACCACGCCGCCGACGAGCCAGGGGAGCCAACCGGGGGAACCGTCACCGAGGGTGGCGACGAGGGTGGCGGAGATGGTGTTGGCCTGCAGGGAGCTGAAGGCGAAGGGGAAGCAGACGATGAGGATGACCGCGAACCAGATGCCCAGCCATCGCGCCTTGAGGCCGCGCTCCATGTAGTAGGCGGGCCCGCCGCGGAACCCGTCCTTGTCGCGCACCTTGAACAGCTGCGCGAGCGAGGACTCGATGAAGCTCGACGCTCCGCCCACGAACGCCATGAGCCACATCCAGAACACCGCACCCGGTCCACCGACCGCGATCGCCGTGCCGACGCCGGCGATGTTGCCCACTCCCACGCGCGACGCGGCCGAGATCGTGAACGCCTGGAAAGCAGACACCGACTGCGGGGCGCCGCTCTCGGTGCGAGGCGTGCGATCGGTGAGAGTGCGGAACATCTCGGGGATGAGGCGGAACTGCACCACCCCCGACCGGAGCGTGAAGTAGAGCCCGAGCAGCACCACGACGGGCAGGACGACCCAGGTCCACAGGTTGTCGCCCCAGGTGAGGAGCCAGGCGTTGACGTCATCCATCCGCAAAGTATGGCGGGCGAGGTGGTGCTCGTGCGACCACGTACGCTCCGCCGCCGATGTGCGCGGCTCCTCCCACGGGAGGCGAATAGGCTGGCCCGGGTGAGCGCACACCCGAACCCGCGCCGCGTCCGGTGGCGAACGCTCGCGCACTTCGCCACCCACGCGCCGCCGTGGGTGTCGGTGGTGGTCGGGGCGGGTGCCCTGCTGCTGGGCCTCCTCGTCGTCACGCGGCCGCTCACCTCCCTCGTGCTCCTGGCGATCTACATCGCGCTCAGCGCCGTCGCCACCGGCATCGCCGAGGTCGTCCGCCCGCGGGAACCGCGGTGGCTGTCGCGCGTGCTGGCGATCGTCTGGGTGGCGCTCGGGCTCGGCATCCTTCTCGGCCTTCGCGGCGCCCTGCAGATCCTTCCTGCGGCGATCGCCGTGCTGCTGTTCGTGGGGGGCCTGACGTCCCTCGCCGACGCCGTGATGCGCGGCCGCGCGAGCGAGCGTGTGCTCTCAGCGACGTGGGGTGCGAGCCAGATCGTCTTCGCCATCCTCTCCGTCACGTGGCCCGACGTCACCGTCCTCGTCGTCGCCGTGGTCTTCGGTGTCCGCACCATCGTCTTCGGGGCGACCCAGCTCGTGCGGGTCGTCCGCCAGGCGGCGCTGTCCTCCCGGGCGCGCGCGTCCGCCGACGGCTCGGCGCGGGAGTCGCGACGGCTGCGCGGGTGGCAGGCGGTCGGTCGGTACGCCCTCTCTGTGCTTCTGGTGGCGGTGAGCGCCGGCGGATGGTGGGTGAATGAGTGGCTGCAGGACGGCGCGCCCGTCGTCGACGCGTTCTACACCCCACCCGAGGTCGTCCCCTACGAACACGGGCGGCTGATCCGTGCGGACGACTACTCCGGTCGTGCCCCCGCAGGCGGGGAGGTCACGCGAATCCTGTACACCACGAGGGATGCCGCGGGGCAGCCGGCCGTCGCGAGCGGCCTCGTCATCTCGCCGGTGGACCCGCCGCGGGGTGCCCGACCGGTCGTGATGTGGCATCACGGCACGACCGGCGTCGCGCGCGGGTGCGCACCCAGCCTCCGCGACGACGCCGCCACGCGGTGGGCGATCCCGGCTCTGGAGGACGCCCTGGCGAAAGGCTGGGTGGTGGTCTCCACCGATTACTCCGGGCAGGGCGCCCCCGGCGTCTTCCCGTACCTCATCGGCACCGGGGAGGCGAGGTCGTCGCTGGACGCGGTTCTCGCTGCGCGCGAGATCGACGGGCTGATCCTGTCCAAGCGGACGATGGCCTGGGGGCATTCCCAGGGCGGCCACGCGGCTCTCTGGGCGGCTCAGATCGCCGACGACTACGCCCCCGACGTCGACGTCCTGGGCGTGGCGGCGCTCGCCCCGGCGGCGGAGCCGGCCGAGCTGGCCGAAGAGCTCATCTCCGGCGAGCCGAACGCCCTTCTGGCGATCCTCATCTCGTGGGTCCTCGTGCCCTACTCCGACACCTACGACGACGTCGAACTGTCGCGGTACCTCGCCCCCGGCGCCGCCCCCATCGTCCGCGAGATGACGCAGCGCTGCCCGAGCGAGCCCGGGGTGGTCGTCTCGGTCGCCACCGCTCTCGGGGTCTCCGCCGACAACCCGCTGTACGCCAGCGACCTCACCGAGGGTCCGCTCGGCGAGCGCCTCGAGGCCAATGCCGCATCCGGCCCGTGGGAGGTGCCGGTGCTCCTGGCGTGGGGGAGCGCCGACGAGGTGATCCCCCCCTCCCTCCAGGAAGACTTCGTCGCCCGTTCCTGCGCCGCCGACAACCGCATGCGCACACTGGTGTACGACGACTACGAGCACCTGCAGATCCTGCTGCCCGGCTCGCGGTTCCTGCCGGTCCTCGTGCGGTGGAGCGATGAGCGGTTCCAGCTGCGCGAGCTCGATCGCGACGACTGCGCGCGATGACCGGCCGACACCCGCGGGCGGCCCATCGGGTACCGTAGGAAGGATTCCGGAGCGGCTGGATGCCGGAGAGAGCTGAATAGAGGAGAGGGCATCGTGGACATCGATCTCGGATTGCTGCGCACCATCGAGCGGGAGAAGGAGATTCCCTTCGACGAGCTCCTGCGCATCATCGAGCAGGCGATTCTGACCGCCTACGCCAAGCACTCCTCGGCCACCGGCGAGCTGCCGCCCGGCGCTCGCGCGCAGATCGACCGCAAGACCGGTCACGTGGCGATCTACCTTCCGCTCACCGACGATGAGGGCGCCGTCATCGGCGAGGAGGAGACCACTCCCGACGACTTCGGCCGCATCGCGGCCTTCGCCGCGAAGCAGGTCATCAGCCAGCGCCTGCGCGACATCGCCGATGATGCGGTGCTGGGGGAATTCCGCGGCAAGGAGGGCGACATCGTCGCGGGCATCGTGCAGCAGGGGCCGAATCCGCGCATGGTCCACGTCGACCTCGGCACCGTCGAGGCGATCCTCCCTCCCGAAGAGCAGGTTCCCGGCGAGGACTACGCCCACGGCGCGCGTCTTCGCGTCTACGTCACCTCGGTGTCGAAGGGCACGAAGGGCCCCTCCATCACGGTGTCGCGGACGCACCCGGGTCTGGTCCGCAAGCTCTTCGCCCTCGAGGTGCCCGAGATCGCCGACGGACTGGTCGAGATCGTCTCCCTCGCGCGGGAGGCGGGACACCGCACGAAGATCGCGGTCAAGGCCATCGACCCGACGGTCAACGCCAAGGGCGCCTGCATCGGCGAACTCGGTCGACGTGTCCGGGCCGTCACCGAGGAACTCGGCGGGGAGAAGATCGACATCGTCGATTGGGACGGCGAACTGGCGAAGTTCGTCGCGAACGCCCTCTCTCCGGCGAAGGTGACCTCCAGCTTCATCCTCGATTCCAACAGCAAGGCCGTCCGCGCGCTCGTTCCCGACTACCAGCTGTCGCTGGCCATCGGCAAGGAGGGGCAGAACGCGCGTCTCGCGGCGAAGCTGACGGGTGCGAAGATCGACATCCAGCCGGACTCGATCCTGGAAGAGGGCTGATCCCGCACCGGGCCGAGGCCCGGCGAGGTGTACCATGGAACCCGTACGAATGTGCGTCGGATGCCGCGCGCGTGCTCCCCGGGCCACCCTTTTGAGAGTGGTGGCGGTCGATTCCGTTCTCGTCTTCGATGAGCGCGCGTCGATGCCGGGGCGGGGCGCGTGGGTTCACGACACACAGGAGTGCGTGGATGCCGCGGTGCGGCGCCGCGCATTCATTCGCGCATTGCGGGTGTCAGGTGCGCCTGACACGAAAGCCCTCGAGAAACGGCTGAACGGCTATGGAAAAAAAGTGAACGGCTCGAAATGAGACCCGTCCGCGACTAACGGCCTGCCCTGTCTGGGTGGGCCCAGACAGGAGAATTTGTGGCTGCCAAACCACGCGTGCACGAGATCGCTTCCGAACTCGGCGTCGACAGCAAGGTCGCTCTGGCCAAGCTGAAGGAACTCGGCGAGTTCGTCAAGAGCCCCTCGTCGACCATCGAGCCCCCCGTGGCTCGCAAGCTCCGCGCTGCTCTGCAGGCGGACGGTGCGCCGACCCCCGCGGCCGGCGACACCAAGACCGCGCCCGCCCGCCCGGCGGGCCGCCCCGGCCCCGCACGTCCCGCGACCTCGGCCAAGCCGTCAGCTCCCGCGCCCGCCGCTCCGGCGCCCGCGGCCCCGGCTGCTCCGCAGTCGTCGCCGCGCCCTGCGGCCCCCGGCGCCCCGGCCCCCGCGGCCGAGCGTCCCGCCGCTGCCGCGCCGGAAGCTCCGGCCCCTTCCGCTCCCGCGCCTTCCCCGGCGGCACCGACCCCGCCCGCGCCTCGGCCGGGCGGCAGCGCCCCGCGTCCGGGTGCGCCGCGTCCGGGCAACAACCCCTTCTCCTCGCAGCAGGGGATGGGGCAACGGCCCGCCGGCCCGCGTCCGGGCAACAACCCCTTCTCCTCGCAGCAGGGGATGGGTCAGCGCCCGACCCCCGGTAACATTCCGCGGCCGCAGGCTCCGCGTCCGAGTGCGCCGCGCCCCGGTGCGCCGCGCCCCGGTGGTGCCGGTCGTCCGGGTGGCGGCGGCCGTCCCGGTGCGCCCTTCCAGCAGCGTCCCGGCGGCGCCGGTCGTCCCGGCGGTGCCGGTGGCGGCGGGTTCCGTCCCGGTGCTCCGGCCGGCGGCGGATTCGCCGGTCGGCCCGGTGGCGGCGGTGGTCGCGGTCGTGGCCCCGGTGGTGGCACCGCCGGCGCCTTCGGCAAGGGCGGCGGGAAGTCCAAGCAGCGCAAGTCGCGTCGGGCGAAGCGGCAGGAATTCGAGATGCGGTCGGCGCCGGTCGTCGGCGGCATCAACGTCCAGAAGGGCAACGGCGAGATCATCCGCCTGCGCCGCGGCGCATCGATCGCCGACTTCGCGGACAAGCTCGAGGCCCTGCGCGGTTACACCGTCCAGCCTGGAACGCTCGTGACGATCCTGTTCAACCTCGGCGAGATGGCCACGGCCACCGAGTCTCTCGACGAAGCCACCTTCGAGGTGCTCGGCGAGGAGCTGGGCTACAAGATCCAGATGGTCTCGCCCGAGGACGAGGACAAGGAGCTCCTGGAGGGCTTCGGTCTCGACCTCGATGCAGAACTCGAGGCCGAGAGCGAAGAGGACCTGGAGATCCGTCCCCCGGTCGTGACCGTCATGGGTCACGTCGACCACGGTAAGACGCGACTGCTCGACGCCATCCGTCAGACCAACGTGGTCGCCGGTGAGGCCGGTGGCATCACCCAGCACATCGGTGCCTATCAGGTGTGGACCGAGCACGACGGCATCGAGCGCGCGGTCACCTTCATCGACACGCCGGGTCACGAGGCGTTCACCGCCATGCGTGCCCGTGGTGCGCAGGTGACCGACCTCGCGATCCTCGTGGTCGCCGCCGACGACGGCATCATGCCGCAGACGGTCGAGGCGCTGAACCACGCGCAGGCGGCGAACGTGCCGATCGTGGTCGCGGTGAACAAGATCGACAAGCCCGAGGCGAACCCGGCCAAGGTCCGTCAGCAGCTCACCGAGTACGGTCTGGTGGCCGAGGAGTACGGCGGCGACGTGATGTTCGTCGACGTGTCGGCGCGCAACAACATCGGCATCCAGGACCTCCTGGACGCGGTGCTGCTGACCGCCGATGCGGGGCTGGACCTCACGGCCAACCCCAACAAGGCCGCCCGCGGTGTCGCCATCGAAGCCAAGCTCGACAAGGGCCGCGGTTCGGTTGCGACGGTGCTGATCCAGTCCGGAACCCTCCGGGTCGGCGACGCGATTGTGGCGGGCACCGCCTACGGCCGTGTCCGCGCGATGATCGACGAGAACGGTGAGCCGGTCGAGGAGGCGTACCCCTCGCGACCCGTTCAGGTTCAGGGACTCAACTCCGTGCCCCGGGCCGGCGACGTCTTCATCGTCACCGAGGAAGACCGGACCGCCCGTCAGATCGCCGAGAAGCGTGAAGCTGCGGAGCGTAACGCCGCCCTGGCCAAGGCCCGCAAGCGCATCTCGCTCGAGGACTTCACCCGTGCTCTGGAAGAGGGCAAGGTCGAGTCGCTCAACCTCATCATCAAGGGTGACGTCTCCGGTGCCGTCGAGGCGCTGGAAGAGTCGCTGCTGAAGATCGAGGTCGACGACAGCGTCCAGCTGCGCATCATCCACCGCGGTGTCGGCGCGATCACCGAGTCGGACATCAACCTGGCCACGATCGACAACGCGATCGTGATCGGCTTCAACGTCCGTCCCGACACCAAGGCGCGCGAGCGCGCTGCGCGTGAGGGTGTGGACGTGCGGTTCTACTCGGTCATCTACAACGCCATCGACGACGTCGAGCAGTCGCTGAAGGGCATGCTCAAGCCGGAGTACGAAGAGGTCCAGTCGGGTGTGGCCGAGATCCGCGAGGTGTTCCGCTCCTCGAAGTTCGGCAACATCGCCGGTGTGATCGTCCGCTCCGGCACGATCACGCGCAACGCCAAGGCGCGGGTCATCCGCGACGGCGTCGTGATCGCCGACGGCCTGGCGATCGAGTCGCTGCGCCGGTTCAAGGACGACGTCACCGAGGTCCGCACGGACTTCGAGGCCGGTATCGGACTGGGCAAGTACAACGACATCCAGATCGGCGACGAGATCGAGACCACGGAGATGGTGGAGAAGCCGCGCGGCTGATCCGCGACACTGCGGCGAGGGATGCCTCGTCGGCACCGGGAACCCCTGAGGCCCCGACTGTCGACAAGGCATCCCTCGGCTTCGCTCCCACGATCATCGTGGGGGCGTGGGAAGAGAAAGAGGAACGGAATGGCTGGGGAACGACAGGCTCGACTGGCGGACCGCATCAAGGTGCTGATCGCCGAGCGTCTGGAGAAGGGTCTGCGCGATCCGCGGTTGGGATTCGTCACCATCACCGATGTGAAGGTGACCGGCGATCTCCAGCACGCCTCGGTCTTCTACACCGTCCTCGGCGACGAGGAGGCGCGTCTGGCTTCGGGTGAGGCCCTGCGTCGGGCAACCGGCATGCTGCGCAGCGAAGTCGGCCGGGGCCTGGGCGTGCGTCTCACCCCGACGTTGGAGTTCATCCCCGACGCCCTCCCCGAGAACGCCGGTCACATCGAAGATCTCCTCCGTCAGGCGCGCGAGCGCGATCAGGCGGTCGCGGGGCTCGCGTCCTCCGCGACCTACGCCGGCGATGCCGACCCGTACGTCAAGCCCCGCGACGAGGACGAGGACTGACCCAGCCCGGGAGACGCAGCACGCCCTCGGAGGCCTCGACGAGGCCATCCGACACGAGCGAGTCGATCGCGCGGTCGCGCTGCAGCGCGTCGGGCCAGCCCGCGAGCACCGATTCCTGAGGGAGGTCGTGGGCGGCATCCCTCAGCTCCCTGAGCACCGCTCCCCGCGCCTGCCGGTCGCTGCCCTCGTAGCGCGCCTGGCGGCGACGCGCATCACCCGTGTCGGGGTACCCCGCCGCCCGCCACGCGCACGTCGCCGACAGCGGGCAGGCCGCGCACCGGGGAGTCCGCGCAGTGCACACCGTCGCGCCGAGCTCCATCGCCGCGGCGTTGACGATCCCGGCCGCGTCGTCATCGGGCGGGAGGATCGCCTCCATCGCCGAGAGATCACGGCGCGCAGGCGTTCCCGGCTGCGAACGTCCCTCCACGGCCCGGGCCAACACCCGACGCGTGTTGGTGTCCACCACCGGGTGCCGCCGACCGTACGCGAACACCGCCACCGCGCGCGCGGTGTAGTCCCCGATCCCGGTCAGCGCGAGGAGCGCGTCGACGTCGTGCGGGACGACCCCGCCATGCCGGTCGCGGATCTCGGTGGCAGCGCGATGCAGCCAGAGCGCCCGCCGCGGGTACCCGAGATTCGCCCACTGCCGCACCGCCTCTGCGGGAGGATCGGCAGCGAGGTCCACCGGGGCGGGCCAGCGCGCGAGCCATGCTTCCAGATGCGGGATGACGCGGTTCACCGGCGTCTGCTGGAGCATGAACTCCGACACCAGCGTGCCCCAGGCCGGGAAGCCGGGGCGTCGCCACGGCAGGTCGCGCGCGTTGTCGCGGTACCACGCGATCAGCGGCGTGGCGAGGTCGGGCATGGCGATCAGCCTAGACAGTCCCGCGCGGTGCGCAGGCCGCGCGGTCGTAGGCTGAGAGGCATGCAGTTGCCCGTCACACCGGCCACCACACTGTGGCGGTCGCTTCGCGATGAGGTGCGTCAGCATTATCGTGCGGGGCGCATCATCCTCGCCGTCGACGGCATCGACGGCGCCGGCAAGACCATGTTCGCCGACCACCTCGCCACCGTCTTCGCCGAGGACGGCTCCGCGGTCTTCCGGGCCTCGATCGACGGCTTCCACCGTCCCCGCAGCGAGCGATACGCCCGCGGACGCACGTCGCCGGAGGGCTTCTACCGCGACTCCTTCGACTACGCCACCTTCCGGCGGGTGCTCATCGAGCCGTTCCGTGACGGCGCGCAGACGGGCGGCGCGACAGGATTCCAGCTGGCGGCGTTCGACCACCGCCGTGACGCACCGCTCGAGGCCGAGTGGGTCACGGCGCCGCGCGACGCCGTGCTCATCGTCGACGGGGTGTTCCTCCTGCGCCCCGAGCTTCGAGGCATCTGGCACTGGTCGGTGTGGCTCGATGTGCCGATCGACGTCGCCGCTGCCCGGGTCTCCGAGCGGGACGGCACCGATCCCGATCCGTGGGCGCCTTCGAATGCCCGCTACCGCGAGGGGCAGGAGCTGTACCTGCAGGACGCCGATCCGCGCGCCGAGGCCTCGGCGATCGTCGACAACACCGATCCCGGGCATCCCCGACGTGTCTGGGCGGATTCCTGCTGATGGCGGGCATCCTCCTGGTCGACAAGCCCAGCGGCATCACCAGCCACGACGTCGTCGCCCGTGCGCGACGCGCGCGGGGAACGCGCAAGATCGGCCATGCCGGGACGCTCGATCCCCTGGCGACGGGACTGCTCGTGCTGGGGGTCGACGCCGCCACGCGCCTGCTCACCTTCGTGGTCGGGCTCGACAAGACGTACGAAGCGACGATCCGGCTCGGGCAGACGACCACGACCGACGACGCCGACGGTCAGATCACGCAGGTGGCGGATGCCTCAGGGGTGACCGCCGACGCGGTCGAGTCGCACCTCGCGACGCTCCGAGGCACGATCTCCCAGATCCCGAGCACCTACTCCGCCATCAAGGTCGACGGGCGGCGGGCCTACGACCTGGCCCGAGCCGGGCACGAGGTGCAGCTGGCGGCGCGGGAGGTGACGGTGACCCGTCTCGAGGTCACCGACGAGCGCCGCACCGGCACCGTGATCGATCTCGATGTGACGGTGGACTGCTCCAGCGGCACCTACATCCGCTCCCTCGCCCGCGACCTCGGTGCGGCCCTGGGCGTGGGTGGGCACCTCACGGCACTGCGCCGCACCCGCATCGGTCCCTTCCACATCGCCGACGCCGTCGGCATCGATGACCTGGTGGAGGCCTCACCGTGGCCTCCTGCAGAGGCCGCTGCGGCGGTGCTCGGCGCTCTCGGCGTCACCGCCGCGCAAGCCCGAGACCTGCGTCACGGCAAGCGGCTGGCCGGGATCGCCTCGGCCCTTCCCGGCCCCCGGGCAGCGGCGATCGACCCCGACGGCGCCCTCGTGGGCATCGTCGAGCGCCGAGGAGACGACATCAAGAGCGTCGTCAACATGCCCGAGGAGGTCGCGGGATGATCCTGTGGTTCACTCTGATCCAGGTCGCCGTCGCCGTGGCGGCGGGGCTGCTCGGCGTCATCCTGGGTCTTGCCGGACGCCGCCCGAGCGACCTCACCGTCGGGGCGATGGCCCTGGTCGAGGTGCTGCTGATCGTGCAGATCGTCGTCGCGGTCATCGCACCCTTCGCCGGCAACCCGCCCAGCGGCAGCCTGCTGGAGTTCTGGGTCTACCTCGTCTCGGCGGCCCTCCTTCCGCCCGCGGGGGTCGCGTGGGCTCTGGTGGAACGCAGCCGGTGGAGCACGGTGATCATGGGCGTCGCAGCTCTCGCCGTCGCCGTCATGGTGTGGCGGATGCAGGTGATCTGGACCGTTCAGCTCGCCTGAGCGTCCGGGAGACGGCGAACGTAGGATGGGGTACGCAATGATCTCGACCCCCCGCCCCCGCATGACCGGCATCGGCCGCGTCCTCGTCGTCGTCTACGGCATCATGGCGCTGGCCGCGACCGGTCGCTCCTTCGTCCAGATCGTCCGGGAGTTCGACGAGGCCCCGCTCGCCTACTCGCTCTCGGCGCTCGCGGCGGTCGTCTACATCCTCGCCACGCTCGCGCTGATCTTCTCCGGGTCGCGCACCTGGTACCGCGTGGCGTGGATCGCGATCTGCTTCGAGCTCGCGGGGGTCCTCATCATCGGGACGCTCAGCTTCCTCCTGCCCGACCTCTTCGCTCACCCCACCGTGTGGTCGTGGTTCGGAGCGGGCTATCTGCTGATCCCTCTGGTGCTTCCCTTCCTCGGGCTCTGGTGGCTGATCCTGCATCGCCCCGCGGTACGCCCGGCTGCGCCGGCTCCTGCCGACGCGGTGGCGCGATGATCGTCTTCCGCAGCCCGGAGGACATCCCCACCGGCTTCGGTCCCTCCGTCGTCGCGATCGGGAAGTTCGACGGCGTGCACGCCGGTCACCGCGCACTCATCGAGCGGGCCAGAGTCAACGCCGCAACGATGGGCACTCCGGTCGTCGCGGTGACTTTCGACCGCAACCCGCTCGCGCTCCTGCGCCCTGATCTCTGCCCGGAGAGCCTCGTCGGTCCCGACCAGAAGCTGAGGCTGCTGGCGGAGGCGGGCGTGGACGCCACGCTCATGTTGACCTTCGACCGCACGCTCGCCGACCTCGAGCCGCGGCAGTTCGTCCGCACGCTCCTGGTCGACGCCCTCGGGGTGGCGATGCTGCTGGTCGGTCGCGACTTCCGGTTCGGCCGGGGCGGCGCAGGAGATGTGGCGCTCCTCGAGGAGCTCGCCGCCGAGTACGGCTTCTCCCTGCAGGTCGTCGATGACGTCCGAGCCGTCGAGGGCGAGCGCCGCGTGTCGTCGACGTGGATCCGCGAACTCCTCGAAGTCGGCGACGTCGACACCGCAGCGAAGCTTCTCGGACGAGCCCCGTCGGTGCGGGGAGAGGTCGTGCACGGACTCAAGCGGGGGAGGGAGCTCGGCTACCCCACCGCCAACCTGTCCGCGGATCGCGAAGGATACGTCCCCGCCGACGGCGTCTACGCCGGCTGGCTCGTGGACGAGGGGCCGATGGCGGAGAGTCCGACCGAGGGCCCGCGCAGCAGCATCCGCTATCCGGCCGCCGTCAGCATCGGAACCAACCCCACCTTCGACGATGTCACCGGCCGGCAGGTGGAGGCGTACGTCCTCGACGAGACCGACCTCGACCTCTACGGTCATCGCGTCGAGGTGCAGTTCCGTCATCGCATCCGGGCCATGGGGGCTTTCGAGGGGATTCCGCAGCTGATCGCGCAGATGGCCGACGACGTCGACCGTGTGCGCGCGGCGCTGACCGTCTAGGCTTGAGGTTTGCCCGACCGCAGGCAAACCGGGAAAGGGAAGGGCCATGAGCCGCACCGAACTGCAGACGCTCGCCGAGCGCGCCGTCGATCTCCTCGGCGGGGAGCCTGATGACACGACCCTCCGGCGCTACCTCCACGGACTTCCCGGCGTCGACGCCGTCGGACTCGAACAGCGCGCCGCAGCCCTCGGGACCCGTTCGATCAAGACGACCTCCAAGGCCTGGGCGCTTGACCGCATCATCGAGCTCATCGACCTCACGACCCTCGAGGGTGCCGACACCCCGGGCAAGGTCCGCTCCCTCGTCGCCAAGGCTCTCACTCCCGATCCGTCCGATCCCACCTGTCCGCGCGTGGCGGCCGTCTGCGTGTACGGCGACATGGTTCCCGATGCCGTCGCCGCTCTCGGCGGCGCGCACGGCGATCCCGACGACGGCCTCATCAGCGTCGCCGCCGTGGCCACCGCGTTCCCCAGCGGCCGTTCGTCGCTGGCGATCAAGCTCGCCGACACCGCAGAGGCGGTGGCAGCCGGGGCCGACGAGATCGACATGGTGATCGATCGCGGGGCCTTCCTGTCGGGCCGCTACGGGTTGGTGTTCGACCAGATCGTCCAGGTCAAACAGGCGTGCCGCCGCGCGGACGGCTCCTTCGCGTCGCTGAAGGTCATCCTCGAGACCGGCGAGTTGAACACCTACGACAACATCAAGCGCGCCTCGTGGCTGGCGATCCTCGCCGGAGCCGACTTCATCAAGACCTCCACCGGCAAGGTGCAGCCCGCCGCCACGCGCCCGACGACCCTCCTCATGCTCGAGGTGGTGCGCGACTGGTATCGCGCCACGGGGCAGCGGGTCGGGGTCAAGCCCGCCGGCGGCATCCGCACCGCCAAGGACGCCATCGCCTACCTGGTGCTCGTGGCCGAGACGGTGGGGGAGGAGTGGCTCCAGCCGCACCTGTTCCGCTACGGCGCGTCGTCCCTGCTGAACGACGTCCTCCGCCAGCGGCAGAAGCTGCGCACCGGCCACTACACCGGCGCCGACTACGTCACGATCGACTGAGGAGACCCGGATGACCCGCGAGCTCGACACCACGAAAGAATCCATGTCCTTCCTCGACTACGCCCCGGCACCCGAGTCCCGGTCGATCCTCACTCTGCAGGACGAGTACGGCCTCTTCGTCGACGGTGAGTTCCGTCCCGGATCAGGGGCCCCGTTCGACACCGTGTCGCCGGCCGATGAGAAGCGCATCGCCACGGTCGCCCACGCCGACGACGCCGACGTCGACGCCGCCGTCGCCGCCGCGCGTCGGGCGTTCGACAAGACCTGGTCGACCATGTCGGGACGCGACCGCGGAAAGTACCTCTTCCGGATCGCCCGCCTCGTCCAGGAGCGCGCCCGCGAGCTGGCGGTCGCGGAGAGTCTCGACAACGGCAAGCCCATCAAGGAGAGCCGCGACGTCGACATCCCCCAGGTCGCCGCATGGTTCTTCTACTACGCGGGATGGGCCGACAAGCTCGACTACGCCGGCGCCGGCGCGAACCCCCGCCCGCTCGGGGTGGCCGCCCAGGTGATCCCGTGGAACTTCCCGCTGCTGATGCTCGCGTGGAAGGTCGCTCCGGCCCTGGCCGCAGGGAACACGGTGGTGCTCAAGCCCGCCGAGACCACGCCGCTCTCGGCGCTCCTGTTCGCCGAGATCCTGCAGCAGGCCGACCTTCCGCCGGGCGTGGTCAACATCATCACCGGTGCGGGCGCCACGGGCGCGGCGCTCGTGCGTCATCCCGATGTCGACAAGGTGGCCTTCACCGGTTCGACCGCCGTCGGACGCGAGATCGCCCGCGCCGTCGCCGGCACCCCCAAGAAGCTCACCCTCGAACTCGGCGGCAAGGCGGCGAACATCGTCTTCGAGGACGCGCCGATCGACCAGGCCATCGAGGGGATCGTCAACGGGATCTTCTTCAACCAGGGCCACGTCTGCTGCGCGGGCAGCCGGCTGCTCGTGCAGGAGTCGATCCACGACGAGGTCGTCGAGCGGCTGAAGGCGCGCCTGTCCACCCTCCGTCTGGGTGACCCGCTCGACAAGAACACCGACATCGGCGCGATCAACTCCCGGGAGCAGCTGGACCGCATCCGCGAACTCAGCCGCATCGGCGAGGAGGAGGGCGCGGAGCGCTGGAGCGCGGACTGCGTCATCCCCGACAACGGCTTCTGGTTCCCGCCGACGATCTTCACCGGTGTGCAGACCAGCCACCGCATCGCGCGCGATGAGATCTTCGGGCCGGTGCTGTCGGTGCTGACCTTCCGCACCCCCGCGGAGGCCATCGAGAAGGCGAACAACACCCCTTACGGTCTCTCGGCCGGCATCTGGAGCGACAAGGGGTCGCGCATCCTCGCGGTCGCCGATCGCCTGCGGGCCGGAGTGGTGTGGGCCAACACCTTCAACCGCTTCGACCCGTCGAGTCCGTTCGGCGGCTACAAGGAATCCGGCTACGGACGCGAAGGCGGTCGTCACGGACTGCTGGCGTACCTCAAGAGCACCGCGAACAGCTGAGGACCGAGGACATGACACAGCGTTTGACCGTTCCCAAGACCTACAAGCTCTTCATCGGCGGTGCGTTCCCCCGCAGCGAATCGGGTCGCACCTTCGAGGTTCGCGCGCCCAAGGGCGCCTTCCTCGCCAATGCCGCGCAGGCGTCGCGCAAGGACGCCCGCGATGCCGTCGGCGCGGCCGTCGGCGCCGTGAAGACCTGGTCCGGCGCGACCGCGTACAACCGGGGCCAGGTGCTCTACCGCGTCGCCGAGGTGCTCGAGGGCCGCCGCGGCCAGTTCATCGACGAGATCATCGCGCAGACGGGGCTGTCGCAGTCCACGGCGGCCGCGGAGGTCGACGAGGCCATCGATCGGTGGGTCTGGTACGCCGGCTGGTGCGACAAGTTCGCGCAGGTCACCGGCAACGCCAACCCGGTGGCGGGGCCGTACTTCAACCTCTCGGTGCCCGAACCCACGGGCGTGGTGGCGATCATCGCGCCGCAGGACACCGCCCTCGTCGGGCTGGTCTCCGCGGTCGCGCCGGCCCTCGTCGCGGGCAACACCGTGGTCGTCGTCGCCTCGGAGGCCTTCCCCCTCTCGGCCATCAGCCTCGCCGAGGTGCTCGCCACCTCCGACGTCCCGCGCGGCGTGGTCAACATCCTCACCGGGTCACCTGCCGAGATCGCGCCGTGGCTGGCGGGTCACCCCGACGTGCACGCGCTCGACCTCGTCGGCGCCGGAGGCATCGACTGGGTCGACCTGCAGGTGAAGGCGGCCGAGACGCTCACGCGCGTGCTGCCGCCCGAGCAGGGCCCCGACGCCGCGACGCCGAGCCTTCAGCGCATCAGCGCGTTCACCGAGGTGAAGACGGTCTGGCACACCAAGAGCCTCATCTGATCTCGGAGGGCTGAGCCAGCGGCGCGGGATTGCGGATCCCCAGCCACGACACGAGTCCGCCGATCGCGAGGAACACCGCGGTCACGATCGCGGCCCGGTGGAAGCCGTCGAGATCCAGGGAACCGCCGACGATCGTGCCGAGGGCGGCGATCACCAGCAGACCCGCCACACGGGCGACGGCGTTGTTCACTGCTGAGGCGATTCCCGAGCGTGAGCTGTCGATCGCGCCGAGGATCGCCGAGGTGAGGGGCGACACGGTCACCGCAAGCCCCAGACCGAAGATCACGACGCTCGGAAACACCTGCCACCAGTAATCGAAACTCTCCGACACGGTCAGCAGCAGCAGGGCGCCCGCGGCCATGAGCAGCGGTCCGACCGTCATGAACAGGCGCGGGCCGATCCTGCCGGCCAGCGTGCCGACACGCGAGCTGAGCAGGATGAGCAGCACGGTGCTGGGGAGCATCGCCAGCCCCGCGAGCGTCGCGGGGAGCCCGGCACCCTGCTGCAGGTACACACCGACCACGAACCCGTTCAACGACAGCGCGCCGTAGATGAAGGCGGTGGCGATGTTGCCGGTCCAGAAGTTGCGGACGCGGAAGAGTCCGAGCGGCATCATGGGGCTGCGAGCCGAACGCTGGCGGAGGAGGAAGCCGGCGAAGGAGAGGATGCCGACGACCAGCGTCGCCCAGATGAGGGGGGAGGACCACCCGAGGTTGGGCTGTTCGATGAGGGCGAAGACCACCCCGCCGAGCCCGACGGCGCACATCACCGCGCCCGCCCAATCCACGCTGCGGGTGGGATCGCGCTTCTCGGCCAGGCCCATCTTCGGAAGGAGGAAGAGCGTCACCGCGATGGGGACGACGTTGATCAGGAAGGCCAGGCGCCAGGACAGCAGGTCGACGAAGACACCGCCGAGGAGGGGGCCGACGAGCATCGCCGCCGTCGTCGCGCCGGTCCACGTGCCGATGGCCCGCGCCTGCGCGGGACCGCGGAAGGTCGCGGTGATGAGGGCGAGCGAGCTCGGCACGAGCAGGGCGCCGGCGACCCCCTGGAGCCCGCGGGCGACGATGAGGAACTCCGCTGTGGGGGCCGCGGCGATCGCGACGGAGGTCGCTCCGAACCCGATGAGGCCCCACACCAGCACCACCACACGGCCGAACACGTCGCTGAGAGAACCCGCGACCAGGATGAGCGCACCCAGCGTGATGAGGTAGGCGTCGACCACCCACTGCTGGGTGGCGAGTCCTCCGCCGAGCTCCTCGGCGATGGCCGGGAGGGCGACGGTGACGACGGTGCTGTCGAGGAAGGCGACGAACGATGCCAGAATCGCCACAAGAAGGACGACACGCTCACGCACCGCGGGCCGATCGGTCACGCGCTCACCCTACTCCCGCGGGTAGGGTCGAGAGCCGGATGCCGCGGACGCCGGCCGGGGAGGAGCAGCCATGACGAACATCCGACGAGCCGTCGCTGCCGGGGCGGGCGTGGTCGTGGTCCTCGCCGTGGCCGCCGGCTGCGTGCCCGAGCCGGGCGGAAGCCCCTCTCCCACGGCGTCGACGACGTCGCCGTCGCCGAGCGCCACGCCGGTCACGCCCGTGCCGACTCCGTCGCCCATCGAGACGATGCTGCCGGACACCCTGCAGCTGCCCGAACGCTGCGAGGACATCTACTCCGCCGACATGCTGGCGTCGTTGAACGGGCAGAACCCGCCGCTGAACGATCCGGGCGTCACGATGTACTCCACGGAGAACGCCGTCGGGCTCGAGATCCTCGCCGCCGGGCCCCCGTCGATCCGCTGCTCGTGGGGCACTCCGAGCGAATCCGGCCTCGCCACCACCGTCACGGTGATCGATGCAGCGCAGGCGGCGGCGCTGCGCACCGCCCTGGTCGAGGCGGGATTCGGGTGCGAGGAGGCGTTGGGCGGGACCGTCTGCCGGATCGAGCAGCGCGGTGTCTCGCTCGACGACGTGCCGTATCTCCGGGGCGAGACCCACGTCGTCCGTGACAACGGATGGGTGGCCACCGCCTACATCAATTTCACCCCCGAGGGATACAGCGAGGACATCGTCCGAACGCTGTGGGGGTGACCCGACGCGTGGCACGGCGCGCCCGGAGTGGGCGCGCGGGCCGGCGGCGCGCTAGAATCGATGCCGGAGATCTCATCGGCGTCGCCGCAGCTCGCTGAAGCGAGTGCCCGCAGCCGCCCGGCCGAGACCTCCGACCCGCGTCGTGACGGACCGCCGCCCGCGGACCCCGTCGCTCTCACCGGCCTCGCCGGACACCCGCCGGTCCTCACCGGCACTCACGCTCAGGAGGAGCATGCCGACCACGGCACCCGCCCAGGATTCGCGCTCACGTTCGGCGTCGGGCCGCAGAAGGTCATCGTCCCGCCGTGACGACGACGCCCCCGTCATCCCGATCCTCGCCCGCAAGGTTCGCGAGGTCGAGGCCAAAGCCCAGCGCGGCAAGCTCGGCCCCACCAATCGCGTCAAGTTCCAGGTGATCGCGTTCCTCGTCCGCGAGGAGCGGGCGCGGGTCAAAGCCGACACCGAGATCACCGACGCCACCCGCTCGGAGCTGCTGAAGCGGCTCGACGGTGTCGCGACGATCCTCGCCAAGACCGCGGCACGCGACACCTCGCTGATCCAGCTGCTCGAAGTCGACCAGGCCACCTCGCCGGTCGCCCGCCGCATGCGGCGCGACTGGCTGCTGGAGTCCGGGGCCGAGCTGCCGCCGGACGAGCTGATCATCACCGACAGCGCCCCGGCACCCGCGCAGGTCGTGCCCGCGGCGCTCGCCGAGCGCCAGGTCGTGCCCGCCACCGTCGAAGCCCGCCAGATGGCGAACCCGTTCCTCGCCCCGGACCTATCGCGCCTGGCGCCCAAGGACAACATCCGCCGTCGCCTCGACGGCTGGGAGCTCATGGGCCCGCTGTACAAGGCCTTCGAGACCGGGGCCGGCGGCGGAGCGGCATCCATGGATCTTCCCCCCGTCCCCGAGTTCGACCGTCTCTCGCCCAAGGGCCTGGAGGTCATGCCGCACCAGTCGCGTTTCCTCGAGGCGGTGCGTCAGGGTCACCGATCCTTCCTCCTGGCCGACGAGCCGGGTCTGGGCAAGACCGCCGAGTCGGTGCTCGCCGCCTCGGTCGCCGACGCCTATCCGCTGCTGGCTGTCGTCCCGAATGTGGTGAAGATGAACTGGGCGCGCGAGGTCGCGCGCTGGACACCGCAGCGTCGCGCCACCGTCATCCACGGCGACGGCGAAGCGATGGACGCCTTCGCCGACGTGTTCATCGTCAACTACGAGATCCTCGACCGGCACCTGTCGTGGCTGAGCTCCATCGGCCTGAAGGGCATGGTCGTCGACGAGGCCCACTTCATCAAGAACCTCACCTCGCTCCGCTCGCAGAACGTCCTCGCCCTGGCGGGTCGCATCCGTCAGCAGGTGCGCGATCCCCTCATGCTCGCCCTCACCGGAACGCCGCTGATCAACGACGTCGAGGACTTCGACGCCATCTGGCGCTTCCTCGGCTGGACCAACGGCGAGAAGCCGGGGCCGGAGCTGATGGAGAAGCTCGACGAGTCGGGGCTCACTCCGGCCGACAAGGCGTTCTACCCCGCTGCCCGTGAGGCGGTCATCTCGATGGGGATCGTCCGGCGTCTGAAGACGGATGTCGCGGCCGACCTGCCTGACAAGCTCATCGCCGATCTTCCCGTCGAGCTCGATGACGAGTTCGGTCGATCGATCCGCCAGGCAGAGCGCGAGCTCGGCGAACGTCTCGCCGCGCGCTACCGCCGGATCATCGAGGCCCGCGGCACCGCTCGCCAGGGGCAGGCGACCCTGCACCTGCCCGGAGAGCTCGACGACGACATCGTGCGCCTGGTCGCGCAGAACGAGCTCGACGAATCCAAGGCGCAGGGGACAGGGTCCGAGAACGTCTTCACCATGGTGCGTCGCATCGGTCAGGCGAAGGCCCATCTCGCGGCCGATTACGCGGTGCAGCTGCAGCGCTCGGTGGGCAAGGTGGTGTTCTTCGCCAAGCACATCGACGTCATGGATGCCGCCGAGGCGCATTTCCGCGCGTCGGGTCTGCGGTCGGTGTCGCTTCGCGGAGATCAGACCTCCGCCGCACGCCAGGAGGCCATCGACGCCTTCAACAACGACCCCGAGGTCGGCGTCGCGGTGTGTTCGCTGACGGCTGCGGGCGTCGGTGTCAACATGCAGGCGGCCTCCAACGTCGTGCTGGCAGAGCTGTCGTGGACGGCCGCGGAGCAGACGCAGGCCATCGATCGTGTGCACCGCATCGGCCAGGCCGAGCCGGTCACGGCGTGGCGCATCATCGCCGCGCACACGATCGACACCAAGATCGCCGAATTGATCGACTCCAAGCAGGGGCTGGCTCAGCGCGCTCTCGACGGCATCGCCGTCGACCCCGAGTCCAGCGACTCGGTGCAGCTGTCGGCGCTCATGCATCTCACGCGGCGGGCGCTGGGCGAGGTCTGAACAGCACCGGGCGCACCGGGTTGGTGCGCCCCGGGCATCCGGCAGTACTCTCGGGGTGAGGCAGCGTCGCCGATAGCCCCACCCCGAGAGCACCAAGGACACACATGAAGATCGGCATCCTGACCAGCGGCGGCGACTGCCCCGGCCTGAACGCCGTCATCCGCGGCGTCGTGCTGAAGGGCACGACCACCTACAACCTCGAGTTCGTCGGCATCCGCGACGGCTGGCGCGGTGTGGTGGACGCGGACTTCTTCCCCCTCACCCGCCACGAGGTGAAGGGTCTGTCCAAGGTCGGGGGAACGATCCTCGGCACCAGCCGCACGAATCCCTACGAGGGGTCGCGCGGCGGAGCGGAGAACATCGCCAAGACGCTCTACGGTCATCGCATCGACGGGATCATCGCGATCGGCGGCGAGGGGACCCTCGCCGCCGCCGACCGCCTGTCGAAGGACGGCATCAACGTCATCGGCGTCCCGAAGACCATCGACAACGACCTGCGGGCCACCGATTATTCGTTCGGCTTCGACACCGCCGTCAACATCGCCTCGGAGGCGATGGACCGCCTCCGCACCACGGGCGACTCGCATCAGCGCTGCATGGTCGCCGAGGTCATGGGGCGCCACGTGGGCTGGATCGCGCTGCACGCCGGCATCGCCGCAGGCGCGCACGCGATCCTCATCCCCGAGGTACCGCTGACGATCGACGACATCTGCGAGCTGGTGACCAAGGCGCACGATCGTGGTCGCGCCCCGCTGGTGGTCGTCTCGGAGGGCTTCAAGCTCAAGGGCATGGACGAGGCGTTCAGCGACAAGGGTCTCGACGCGTTCAACCGCCCGCGCCTGGGCGGCATCAGCGAGGTGCTCGCCCCCGAGATCGAGCGCATCACCGGGATCGAGACCCGCGCCACGGTGCTCGGCCACATCCAGCGGGGCGGATCTCCCTCGGGATTCGACCGGGTGCTCGCCACCCGGCTGGGGCTTCACACCGCCGACGCGGTGATGGACGCGGAGTGGGGCAAGATGGTGGCGCTCCGCGGCACCGACATCGTGCGCGTGCCCTTCGCCGAGGCCCTGGGCGAGCTCAACACCGTGCCGCGCTACCGCTACGACGAAGCCGCCGCGCTCTTCGGCTGAGCCGCGCCGCGCGCGCCGCGCCGGCATGTCCCAGCGATGCGTCAGTCCGCGACGCCCAGCACGTCCAGCAGCCACGCCAGCTCGAAAGCCCGCTCCCGCCACGCGTTGTACCGACCCGACACGCCCCCGTGACCGGCGACCATCTCGCACTTCAGCAGCGCGTCGGCGCCGACCTCCCTCAGCCGCGCGACCCACTTCGCCGGCTCGACGTAGAGCACGCGGGTGTCATTGAGCGAGGTCACCGCGAGCACGCGGGGATACCGCACCCCCTCACGAACATTCTCGTAGGGCGTGTACGACTTCATGTAGGCATAGACGTCGGCGTCGTGGAGCGGGTCACCCCACTCGTCCCACTCGATGACGGTCAGGGGCAGCGACGGGTCGAGGATCGTCGTCAGCGCATCGACGAAGGGCACGTCGGCGAGGATTCCCGCGAAGCTTTCGGGTGCGAGATTGGCCACCGCGCCCATGAGCAGTCCGCCGGCGCTTCCGCCCTCAGCGACCATCCGGTCGGGGGTGGTGTATCCGCCGCCGATGAGGTGCTGCGCGGCGGCGACGAAGTCGGTGAAGGTGTTGCGCTTGGCCAGGAGCTTGCCGTCCTCGTACCACTGCCGACCCATCTCTCCGCCCCCGCGCACGTGGGCGACGGCGAAGACCACCCCGCGATCGAGCTCCGACAGGCGCGGCACCGAGAACCCCGGCTCGATGGAGTGCTCGTACGAGCCGTAGCCGTAGAGGTGCACGGGGCGTGGCGCTGCACCGGGCTCGCCGAATGACCGCTTCCACACCAGCGACACCGGCACCTGCGTGCCGTCGTCGGCGCGGGCCCAGACGCGCGCCTGTCCGTACTCAGCGGGATCGTAGCCGCCGAGCACCGGCTGCCGCTTGCGCAGCAGCAGGTCGCCGGTGGCGATCTCGTAGTCGAACACGGTGCCGGGGGTGACGAAAGAGCCGTACGACAGCCGAAGCATCGGCGGAGCCCACTCGGGGTTCCCGCCGGTGCCCACCGAGTACAACGGCTCGTCGAATTCGATCTCCGACACCGTCGATGCGGCGTAATCGAGCATCCCGAGTCGTGCCAGGCCTTCGCGGCGGTAGCCGATCACCCCCCAGTCGCGGAAGGTCGAAAGACCGAGCAGACGGATGCCGGGGCGATGGGGGATGACGCTGTGGCGGGCGCCCTGCGGGTCGGCCGCCGACACGCGGACGAGTTCGAAGTCGAGCGCGCCGTCGTTGTGGAGGATGTACAGCACGTCCTCCCCGTCGACGACGGCGTGCGAGACGTCGTACTCCACGCCCTCGCGGCGCGGCCAGATCACCCGCGGCTCGGACGTCAGGTCGGTCGCGTCGACGAGCCATTCCTCGGAGGTGATGGACGAGCCCAGGCTGATGACGAGGTAGCGCTCGCTGCGCGTGAATCCAGCGCCCACCCAGTACCGCTCGTCGGGCTCGTGGAAGAGCTTGGCGTCATCGGAGACGGGCGTGCCGATCTCGTGGAGCCAGACGGTGTCGGGGCGCCAGGCGTCGTCGACCGTGGTGTAGACGATGAACCGGCCGTCGGGCGAGAAGCTCGCCCCGGCGAAGGTATCGGGGATCTCGTCGGGGAGCTGACGGCCGGTCGCGAGGTCTCGGACACGGATCGTGTACCGCTCATCGCCGGTGACATCGACACCGAACAGCATGCGCGAGCCGTCTGTCGAGACGTCGAAGCTGCCCAGGGAGAAGAATTCCCGACCCTCGGCCTCGACGTTGCTGTCGAGCAGGATCTCCTCGCCGGCGACCTCGGCATCCGGCGAGAGCACGGGCGGGGTCCAGTCGTCCGAAGACGCGAGGGGAGCGCGGCACTGGATGCCGTACTGCTTGCCTGCGACGGTTCGGCCGTAGTACCACCAGTCGCCGTGACGGCTGGGGACGGAGAGGTCGGTTTCCAGGGTGCGGGACCTGATCTCCTCGAACACCCGCTCCCGCAGGCCCGCCAGGTGAGCGGTGCGTGCGGCGGTGTAGGCGTTCTCGGCCTCCAGATGTGCGATGACGGCCGGATCCTCCTTCGCCCGGAGCCACTCGTAGGGGTCTTCGACATCGTCGCCATGGTGACTGCGCACGATCGGCGTGCGGGCGGCGACGGGCGGTGTGGGTGATGCGGCGGCGGTGGTCACTTTCCCACGCTAGTCGACTCCTCCGGCCGTGATCGGGTTCGCTAGGAGGTCGCGTCGCGTGCCGTGACGCGTGTGCGCCGGGGCGGAGGGACGTCGTCCGGGATGCCGCGCGAGAGGAGCAGCGATGCCAGCGCGAGCAGGATGAGACCGAACAGGGCGGTGCGCAGCGACGCGAGCTGGGATTGGACGTACACCGTCTGCAGTTCGGTCGCTTCCTGGTCGCTGAGGCCTGCGTCGGTCGCGATCTGCGGCACGCTGTCGGCCGGGACGATCTGCACTCCGCCCGCCGTGCGTTCGGCGACGACCGTCTGCGTTTCGGCCGGCAGCGTGCTCTGTGCGACGCCGCTCGCGAAGGAGGTGGCGAGGGTGCTGATCAGGATCGATCCGATGAGGGCGGTGCCGAGGGATGAGCCCAGGTTCTGGAAGACGCCCTGCAGGCCCCCGACTTCGCTCGTCTCCTTCTCGGTGACCGACGACATGTTCACATTGCCCAGCTGCGAGGCCAGGAGTCCGAGGCCGGCGCCCGCGCAGAACATCCCCAGCCCGAATGCGGGGCTGGACAGCTCGGGGTCGACGGCGGAGAGCAGCACGAGGCAGCTCGCCGCGAGGGTCCATTGACCGACGCGCACGATGCGCTTGGGCGACCAGCGCGTGGACAGGCGGGTGCCGAAGATCGAGAACAGGATCAGCGAGACCGAGAGGGGGAAGATGCGGATGCCGGTCTCGAGGGCGTCGAAGCCGAGCGTCATCTGGAGGTAGACCGGGACCATGAAGAACAGTCCCGCCGTGATCGCGTACTGACCGCCGAGCACGCCCAAGCCGCTGCGCAGCCGGCGGATGGAGAGCAGCTCTGCGTGCAGCAACGGGTCGCGTCCTCGGGCGACCAAGCGGCGCTGCCGCGCGAAGAAGAGGGTCAGGAGCACGCCTCCGGCGACGATCAGCCACGCCGTGAGCGAGATGCCCAGCGGTGCGATCGCCACGCCGCCGATCTCGGGGGAGTGCAGCGGGATGATCCATCCCCAGACCTTGCTCTGCAGCATCCCGTACACGACCGCGACGAGGCCGGACGCCGACAGCAGCACGCTCAGGGCATCGATTCCGACGCGCTGGCGCGCAGCCTTCTCACCGATACGCCCGGCGAAGAGCACGACCACCGCCATGATGACGACCTCGCCCGCGAACACATAGCGCCAGCTCAGATAGGTGGTCATGAATCCGCCGATGAGCGGGCCCGCGGCGACGGCGGCACCGGAGACGGCGCCGATGGTGGCGAAGGCCGTCACCCGATCGCTTCCGTCGTAGTTGTCGGCGATCAGGGCGGCGATGGCGGGGATGACGAGTACCGCACCGAGACCTTCGATGACGGACCATCCGAGGAAGAGCGTCAGCATGTTCGGGCTCAGGGCTGTCAGCAGCGACCCCGCGGCGTACACGATCGATCCGATGACGAGCGCGCGGCGCCGGCCCCAGATGTCGCCGAGCTTCGCGCCGAGCAGCATCGTGGCGGCCATCGTCAGCGTGTAGAACGTGATCGCGGACTGCATCGCGGTCACGCTGCTGTCGAGGTCGGCCACCACGGTGGAGATCGAGACGTTCATGACGGTGCTGTCGAGCACCATCACGAACTGTGCCGCGCCCAGGATCAGCACGACGGACCACTTCTTCATCCGGCCACCTGCCTTCGCCCCGAAGCCGATCCGGGCCTCTGCGGCAACATCCAACACCTTTGTCGCGTCCTCCGCATCACCCGATGCGGAGGACGCCGGGTGCGCCGGACATCATCCGGTCGCGTCGGCTCGCTGAGTTGACCGAGCGTGGGGCCGGTGCGAGGATTCTGTCTGGCCGGTTGCCGGTTCCTTAACTCCCGGTGAACTCTTCGTTCGCACACGCCGATCCCGTCGGCACCCTCCCTTCTTTCACACTCTCGGAAAGCGAACGGTGGAGACCGCAACCCTGATCATCGTGCTCGTCATCGTGCTGGCACTGTTCTTCGACTTCACGAACGGGTTCCACGACACGGCCAACGCCATGGCGACGCCGATCGCGACCGGCGCGCTCAAGCCCAAGGTCGCCGTCCTGCTCGCGGCCGTCCTGAACCTCGTCGGGGCCTTCCTGTCCACGGAAGTGGCCAAGACGATTTCGGGAGGGATGATCCGGGAAGACGAGCTGTCGGCGGCGATCTTCCCCGCCATCATCTTCGCGGGCCTCATCGGCGCCATCTCGTGGAACATGCTCACGTGGCTCCTCGGATTGCCCTCGAGCTCCTCGCACGCCCTGTTCGGGGGGCTGATCGGGGCCACGATCGTGGGTGCCGGCTTCGCGGCGATCGACCTCGGCGTCGTGATGTCCAAGGTCATCCTGCCGGCGCTGATCGCGCCGGTCACCGCAGGGCTGATCGCGTTCGCGACCACCAAGATCGCCTATGCCGTCACGCGGCGACACGACGGCAGGCCCGATGGACGTGACGGGTTCCGGTGGGGACAGATCTTCACGTCGTCTCTGGTCGCGCTGGCACACGGCACGAACGACGCGCAGAAGACGATGGGCGTCATCACCCTCGCCCTCATCACCGTGGGATGGCAGTCCAGCTCGAATCCCGACCCGCAGCTCTGGGTGATCGTCGCGTGCGCCGTCACGATCGCGCTGGGGACCTACATGGGCGGGTGGCGCATCATCCGCACACTCGGCAAGGGACTCACCGACGTCAAGCCCGCGCAGGGGTTCGCCGCCGAGTCGTCCACGGCCTCGACGATCCTCGCGTCCAGCGCCCTCGGATTCGCCCTGTCCACGACGCAGGTCGCGTCGGGTTCGGTGATCGGCTCGGGTCTGGGCCGTCGGGGCTCGATCGTGCGCTGGCGCACCGTCGGCCGGATCATGGTCGGCTGGCTCCTCACTCTTCCCGCCGCCGGTGCCGTGGGCGCCGTCGCGGCGTCTGTGGTCGTGCTGCTGGGGACGTGGGGGATTCTGATCGATGCGGTCGCCGCCGGCGTGGTGGTGCTGGCGATCTATCTGCGTTCGCGTCGCAACGCGGTCACTGCGGCGAATGCGATGAGCGAGGTCGCCGACTCGGGTGCGGCGATCGCCGTTGCGCGCATCCCGCCCCCCACTCGTCGGCAGCGGGCCCTCCGCCGCCAACAGGAGGAGCGTGCGTCGGCGGATGCCGAGCGCGAGCGTACCGGGACGAAGGGAGAGCGGTCGTGATCTCGATCGACTGGTTCGCCTTCGTCCAGGTCTTCCTCGCCGCGTTGATCGCGGCAGCCACGGTCGTGCTGTTCTACGCCCTCGGGCTCCGACTCCTCGTCCGCAGCGGGCGTTCCCCCGTCGTGACGCCTGCTGAGTTCACCGACGCGATCACGGTGATCTCCGCGAAAGAGGCGCGCCGCGCGGCGAAGGCCGCAGACAAGGCCGCCCGCAAGAGCCCCCTGACGGAGCGCCAGAAGCAGGTGGCCTACCTCGGTGCGTACGGATGCTTCGCCGTCTGCGCCTCCGCGGTGATCGGCGGCATCCTGCTCATCGTCGTCAACCACTGAGTTCTCGAGCGCACGTTTCCCGCATCGAGGTCGGGGGACCGCGGGGGTGGGGCTGATTAGGCTCAGGGCATGGATGCGGCATCCCTCCGATTCGGACAGTACCCTCCGCCCGAACGTACGCTCCTGCACCTGAGCGACACCCACCTGCTGGCCGGGGGAGCGCTGCACGGTCCGGGGATCGACACCGAGGAGCATCTGGCGGTGACGCTCCGGCTGATCGAGCGGATGCGCCCGCGACCCGACGCCCTCGTCGTCACCGGCGACCTGACCGACCTCGGGGAGCCGGACGCGTACCGCCGCCTCCGGGAACTGGTCGAACCGGTCGCGGCGGCCCTGGGGGCCCCCGTCGTCTGGGTGGCGGGAAATCACGACGAGCGGCCGGCGATGCGCCGCCACCTGCTCGACGAGGAGCCCAGCGAGGCGCCCCTCGACCGGGTGTGGGACCTCGACGGCCTCCGCGTCGTCGCCATCGACACCACGGTGCCCGGCTGGCACCACGGCGACCTGGACGATGCGCAGCTGGCCTGGTTGTCCGACGTCCTCGTGGAGGCGGCGCCCCTCGGCACCATCCTCGCCATGCACCATCCCCCGATCCCATCGCCGCTCCCGCTCTTCGACATCCTCGAACTGCGCGATCAGAGCCGCCTCGCCCGCGTGCTCGAGGGAACGGATGTTCGCGCGATCCTCGCGGGCCACCTGCACTACTCCACAAGCGCGACGTTCGCGGGGATCCCCGTCTCGGTCGCGTCGTCGACGTGCTACGGCATGAACCTCGGTCTGCCTGCGCTGGAGGTCAACGGCTTCGACGCCGGGCAGTCGTTCCACGTCGTCCGCGTCTACCCGACCACGATCACGCACGACGTCGTCCCCGTCGTGGACGCACCGACGGGGGACTACTTCACGCCGGAGTGGGCCGAGCGGATGGCGCGTCTGAGCCCGCAGGAGAGACTCGAGGCCTTCTCGCGCAAGCGGCGCTGATCCATCGGAGGCGACGCTGCGGACAGTGGGCCCGCTCCACCTGTACGCCAGGGCCACCGGGGAGACCGTGACCGGTGACTAGGCTCGGGGGATCACCGACCGCCGCGACCCAAAAGGACTATCGATGGCTCCGGACGCAACGACGCGCACCCGCACCGAATCCGATTCGCTGGGATCCCTGGAGATCCCCGCCGACGCCTACTGGGGCATCCACACCGCTCGGGCGCTGGAGAACTTCCCCGTCAGCAAGCGCCCCATCTCGGTCTACCGCGACCTGGTGCGCGCGCTGGCGATGGTCAAACAGGCCTCCGCGCGGGCGAACCGCGACATCGGCGTCCTCGACCCGATGAAGGCCGACCTCATCGATCGCGCGGCCCAGCTCGTCATCGACGGCCAGTACCACGACCAGTTCGTCGTCGGGGTGGTCCAGGGTGGTGCCGGCACCTCGACGAACATGAACGCCAACGAGGTCATCACCAACGTCGCCCTCGAGCTCGCCGGCCGGCAGAAGGGCGACTACGCCTTCCTGTCGCCGATCGACGACACCAACCGCAGCCAGTCCACGAACGACGTCTATCCGACGGCGGTCAAGGTGGGCCTCAGCCTCGACCTGAAGACGCTCCTGGACGAGCTCGATCTGCTCCGCCACTCCTTCCTGGCGAAGGCGCGGGAGTTCCACGACATCCTCAAAGTCGGTCGCACGCAGCTGCAGGATGCCGTGCCGATGACCCTCGGGCAGGAGTTCCACGGGTTCGCCACCACTCTCGGCGAGGACTACAACCGGCTCACCGAGAACGCCTACCTCCTCTACGAGATCAACATGGGTGCCACGGCCATCGGCACGGGCATCACCGCGTCGCCCGGTTACAGCACCGCGGTGCTCTCCCACCTGCGGGCGATCACGGGTCTGGACCTGGAGCTGGCCACCGACCTCGTCGAGTCCACGAGCGACACCGGCGCCTTCATGTCGTTCTCGGCATCCCTGAAGCGCAACGCGATCAAGCTGTCGAAGATCTGCAACGACCTCCGGCTTCTCTCCTCCGGCCCGCAGGCGGGCTTCGGCGAGATCAACCTCCCCCCGCGCCAGGCGGGCTCCAGCATCATGCCGGGGAAGGTGAACCCCGTCATCCCCGAGGTGGTCAACCAGGTGGCCTTCGCCGTGGCGGGCGCCGATCTCACCGTCACGATGGCGGTCGAGGCCGGTCAGCTGCAGCTGAACGCCTTCGAGCCGATCATCGCGCACTCGATCTTCCAGTCGATCACCTGGATGCGTCGCGGAATGCACACCCTGCGCGTCAACTGCATCGACGGCATCACCGCCAATCGAGAGCGACTGGGCGCCATGGTCGGCACCTCCGTCGGCGTCGTGACGGCTCTCACGCCCTTCATCGGCTATGCAGCCGCCGCCGCGCTGGCCAAGACCGCCCTGTTGACCGGTCACAACATCGCCGACCTCGTCGTGGAGGCGGGGCTGATGTCGCGCGAGGAGGTCACCAAGCAGCTCTCACCCGCGCGGCTCTCGGGACTGGAGGCGACCACCGCCGCGATCCCGCTCGTCCTGCCGGCTGAGAACTTCGTCTCGGAGTCGGCGGACTGACCCCTTCGCGGTGCGGCGCGTCAGGCTGGCGCTCCTGGGCGCGGACCGATAGCGTTCGTTCGCAACCCTGAACCGCTTTCCCTCCACCAAGGAGCCATCGTGACCGACCCGCAGAACCCGAGCGCCGTTCCGCCGAGCGCTCCCCAGACCCCGCCCGCCTACAGCTCGGCACCTCCGCCGGCCTACAATGCCCAGCCCGCTCCGGGCGCGCCCGTCCCCGGCAAGACGCTGGGCATCGTCGCGTTCGTGCTGTCGTTCTTCGCACAGCTGATCGCCCTGATCCTCGGCATCGTCGCTCTCGTGCAGAGCCGCAAGGCCGGGGTCAAGAACGGCTGGGCGCTGGCGGCCATCATCATCAGCGCCGTGCTGATGGTCATCGGCATCATCGTGATCATCCTCGTGGCCGTCGCCGTCGGCGGAGGCCTCGCCGCCGCCTGTGCCGAACTCGGCCCGGGCGTCCACAACCTCGAAGGCGGCGGCACCATCACCTGCAGCTGATCGTCGGTCGAAAGCCTCGACCTGGAAGCGCCGGTCCCCTCGGGGGCCGGCGCTTCGGCGTCAGTCGAGGATCCGGCAGTGCGTGGTGAGCTCGCCGATTCCGTCGATCCCGACGGTCACCGTCGAGCGGTCGCGAAGGAACACCTGCGGGTCGCGGGAATACCCCGCACCACCCGGGCTGCCGGTGGAGATCAGGGTGCCCGGCAGCAGGGTCGCCGACTGCGACAGCGAGGTGATGAGCGTGGCCACCGACCGCACCATCTGCCCCGTCGACGCGTCCTGCAGGATCCGACCGTCCAGCACGGTCCAGATGTGGAGGTCCTGAGGGTCGGGCACCTCATCGGCGGTCACGACGAACGGACCGGTCGGGGTGAAGCCGTCGAACGACTTGCAGCGTGACCACTGCGCTTCGGAGAACTGGATGTCGCGTGCGGTGATGTCGTTGACGACCGTGTAGCCCCACACGTGATCGAGCGCGTCTTCGACAGGGACGTCCTTCGCGGGCCGACCGATGATCACGCCGAGCTCGGCCTCGTAGTCGACCGATTCGCTGAGGCTCCGCGGCCAGGATGTGGTGGCCTCGTGACCGGTGAGGGAGTTCGGCCACAGCACGAACACCGTCGGCGTCGCATCCGTCTTCAGCCCCAGCTCACCCGAGTGGGCGGCGTAGTTCAGGCCCACGGCGAGGATGGCTGGGGGACGGAGGACGGCCGACGCGAATCCGAAGGCGGTGAGAGGATGCCGCGGGGCGTCGTCTGCGGCCTCCGCGACCGCCGACAGCAGATCGTCGCCACCCTCGACCAGTTCCTGCAGGGTGGCGGGCGCCCCGGTGAAGAGCTCATCGACGAAGACGGCCTCGTCATCGCGGGGGACGAGCACGAGCCGGGGCCGCGCGTGGTCCGACGAGGTCACGTGGGCGAAGCGCATCCTTCCACGGTATACGCAAACGGACGGGCTCCCCTCGGCGCGGTGCGCGCCCGCATAGGCTGTTCGCCATGACGAACTCTGCCGGTCCCGGGGGCGGACGCCCCTCGCTCCTTCCCCCGGCATTTCCCACGGTCTTCGCTCAGCCGCAGGTTGCCTACGGCGCCTCGATCCCGCAGGCGCGGGTCTCACCCGAACCGGTGCCGATCCCCACCTCGGGCGCGGCCCTGCCCCGCACCGGGCGCACTGCGCCGCTGTGGATCGCCGCGCTGCTGGTGCTGATCCTCATCGCGCTCGTCGGCTACTTCCTCAACGCCCTGGGCCCGGCGGCGTCCCTCATCGGCGGGGTCGCGGCACTGATCCCGCTCGTGGGCGTCCTGTTCGCCATCCGGCTGATCGACCGGTGGGAGCCCGAGCCCCGCGGCCTCATGGTGCTCGCGGTCGCATGGGGCGCGATCGCGTCGGTCGGGATCGCCCTGGGCGTCGACCTGCTGCTGGGCCTGGTGTTCGGGTTCGGCTCGACGCCGCTCGGCGACGTGCTGTCGACGGTGGTCCAGGCGCCGGTCGTCGAGGAGGTCGCCAAGGGCCTCGGGGTGCTGCTGATCTTCCTCACCGCCCGCCGGGCCTTCGACGGCCCTGTCGACGGCATCGTCTACGGCGCGCTCGTCGGTGCCGGATTCGCCTTCACCGAGAACATCCAGTACTTCGGCATCGGGTTCATCGAGGGGGGCGTCGCCGACGTTTCGCAGATCTTCTTCCTCCGCGGCATCCTCTCCCCGTTCGCGCACGTGATGTTCACCAGCGTCATCGGGTTCGCTCTGGGTCTGGCCGCGCGGCGGAGCGGCCGGGTGCGCGATGCGATGGGCCCCTTCCTCATCGGGCTCGCCGGCGCCATCCTGCTTCATGCGTTCTGGAACGGTTCGGCGGTCTTCGGCGACTTCTTCGGCCTGTACCTGACCCTCCAGGTGCCGCTGTTCATCCTCTTCATCGTGGGAATCCTGGGGCTCCGCCGGGAGGAGGCCCGCCTCACCCGGGAACGGCTGTCCGATTACGCCACGGCAGGATGGTTCACCTCCCAGGAGGTCGACATGCTCGCCACCGGTTCGGGTCGTCGCGCCGCACTGGCGTGGGCGGCGGGGCTTCGCGGCGATCGCACGGCGACGATGAAGGGCTTCATCCACGACGCCACCGCGCTCGCAGCCGCTCGCCAGCGTTCGATCACCGGCCGCGACCCGCGTGCCGCTGAGGATGAGCACGTCCTCCTCGCGCGGGTCACCGCCGCCCGCGCCGCGCTGTTCGCCCCCTGATCGGGGGAGCCGGGCGGCGGCCCCGGACAGAACTCAGCGCCCGGTGCCGCGGCGATGCCTGCGTGTCTACCGGGCGCTGAGTCGGCCTGCCATCAGGATGCCGAGCCGCGCCTGCGGCTGTCAAGACCCCGTCCGCCACGCCGGTCGCGTTGACCGGGAGCGGCGCCTGGGCTTGGATGGAGCAATGACGGATGACCGCACCAAGCCCGAGATCGACGCCCCCGCCGGACCCGCCCCCCGTGAGCTGGAGATCCGCGACCTGATCGTGGGGGAGGGCGCGGAGGCCCGCCCTGGCGACCAGGTGACCGTTCACTACGTCGGTGTCGAGTTCGACTCCGGTGAGGAGTTCGACTCGTCGTGGAACCGGGGCGAGAGCATCCAGTTCCCGCTTCGCGGTCTCATCCAGGGGTGGCAGGACGGCATTCCCGGCATGAGGGTCGGCGGACGTCGCGAGCTCGTCATCCCCCCGCGCCTGGCCTACGGCGAGGGTGGCGGACACTTCCTGGGGGGCAAGACCCTCATCTTCGTGATCGACCTCATCGCCGTCGGCTGAGCCGGTTCCGCGTGCCGCCCAGGCGCACGCGGCCCTGTGCGAGGAGGATGCCCGCGAACACGACGAGCGCGCCCACCGGTTCGTTCCAGCTCAGACGCTCGCCGAGGATCAGGATGCCGAGGGCGACGCCGATGACGGGGGTGATGTAGGTCACCGTCGACGCGCGCGTCGGGCCCCAGGCCCGGACGACGTTCTGGTTCCAGATGTACGCCAGGCCCGTCCCGAGGGCGCCGAGGAGGATCAGACTCAGGACGATCGCCGGCGTCAGCTGCACCGGAGCCCATGCGATCACCGGTGTGAGCACGATCATGATCGCCGCGGCGATGCCGATGTTGAGGAACGAGAACGTCAGCGCCGACATCCCGGTGTGGGCGACGAATCGCCGCATGTAGGCGAGGCTGAACCCGTAGCACGCGGTGGCCCCGAGGATCGCCAGCTGCGCCACGACGCTCTGCGAGAGATCGAGGCCCTGCCACGGTCCGATGATGACGACCACGCCCACGATGCCCGCCGCGATCCCGGTGACCTGCTCGCGGTTGAGTCGCTCGACGCGCAGGAGCAGTCCCGCCATGATCGCCGTCATGATGGGTGTCGTCGCGTTGTAGATGCTGGCCAGCCCCGAGGTGACGTGCTGCTGCGCCCACGAGAACAGCAGGAACGGGATGACGCAGAACGTCAGCGCCAGGACGCTCATGTGTCCCCAGATGCGAAGCGAACGAGGCAGCCGCTCGCGTCGGACCGCGACGAGCACTCCGAGCGCCAGCGCGCCGAGGACCAGGCGTGCCCACGCGACCTGGCCGGGTCCGACGCCCTCGAGGGCGACTTTCATGAAGAGGAAGCTCGAGCCCCAGACGATCCCGGCGAGCGTGAACTGCAGCACGATCATCCCCGGCAGTCGCGAGATCTTCGCGGATTCGGTCGCGAGCTCATCCGTGGTCATGTCGCGACCCTACGGCGCGCGTCGGCGCCGAGACAGCGCGGCCGAGCGCATCGTCCGTTTTCCGCCGGTAGCCGACCGTTCGGCTACGCGTCGTCACGGCGGGGGAGGACTGGTAGACTCGTGCAGTTGCCGTTGGATCGGCCGCGGATAAAGAGAGCTCACGCATCAGGCGTCGGGCACCGCGCAATGAGGAGAAAGGGGATCCCATCTATGGCACTCGAAGCAGACGTCAAGAAGGCGATCATCGAAGAGTACGCGACGCACCCCGGTGACACCGGATCCCCCGAGGTGCAGGTCGCGATGCTGACGCAGCGCATCAAGGACCTCACCGAGCACCTCAAGGAGCACAAGCACGACCACCACTCGCGTCGTGGGCTGTTCCTGCTCGTCGGCCAGCGCCGCCGTCTGCTCGGCTACCTCCAGGACATCGACATCGCGCGCTACCGCTCGCTGATCGAGCGCCTGGGGCTGCGCCGCTAATCGCGTCCAGCGTTCGATCGCGCAAAACGTTCTTGTGAGAGCCGCCCGAGGTGTCGGGCGGCTCTCTTTTCTCGTCTGCAGCAGCTCTTCCCGGCACACGTCATCGGGTCGTTCGTTTCCGGAAACATCCGTGACATTCGCCTGAATAGGCTGTGAAGCACCGGACACCCCCTCCGGCACGGCTCCACCCCTCACTGCTCCTGCGTCCCCCCACGCCGTCCCGGATGCGCCTTCCCGGGCTGCGCGTGAGCCTGCCTTCCGACGTCGTGGCGATGACGTCGTGGTGCCGTCAGGCACCCTGGAAGGAATGCTTCGTTGACCACCCTCGCCTCCCCCGCAGCATCCCGCTGGTGGCGCGCCCTCGCGCTCGCCGTCGCGGGTGTGCTCGCCGCCTCCGGAGCGGTCATCGCGACCGCTTCACCCACCCCCGCCCGTGCCGCGACGGCCGGCGATAAGCCCAAGGTCGTCGTCGTGGCGACCGGGGGGACGATCGCGGGTCGCGCCGACGGTCGCGACACGTACACCGACTACCGTGCGGGCACCTATCCGATGGCCGACCTCGTCGGCGTCATCCAGCCGGAGGTCTCGGCGTTCGCCGATGTGGAGGTCGTGCAGTTCGGCAACTCCGGATCCGGCGGGTACACCATCCCGCAGTACCGCGAGCTGAGCCTGACAGTGCAGAGCGCGCTCGCCGACGCAGACGCGGTGGTCGTCACGACCGGAACGGACACGATGGAGGAATTCGCGTACTGGCTCGATCTGACGGTGCAGAACAAGAAGCCCGTCGTGATCACCGGCGCGATGCGGCCGTGGGCCGCGGGCGCGACCGCGAGCGAGTCCATGGTCCTCGGGGCCGACGGTCCCGCCAACCTCCTGCAGGCGATCCGACTGGCTGCCAGCCAGGCCACGTTCTGCTTCGGCACCGTCCTGATGCTCAACGACGAGATCCACGCCGCCCGGGACGTCACCAAGGGCAACGCCACCCGCAACGACACCTTCGTCACGCGGATGTCGGGTGTTCTGGGGTGGATCGACGGGTCGTCGGTGATCGTCAACCGCGCCCCCGCCCGGGTGCTGGACTGCGGGAGCGAGGAATGGTTCACGCCGTTCGACCTCGAGACCGTCGCGGCGGAGGATCTTCCCCGTGTCGAGATCTTCTACAACTACCAGCAGGCAGGCGGCGAGGCGATCAGCGCCTTCGCCGCGGCCGGCGTGAAGGGCATCGTCACCGCGGGGACCGGAGCGGGCGGCATCGCGTCGGCTGCGGGGCAGGCTCGCACCGCGGCGGTCAACAACCAGGGAGTGTGGTTCGTCAGCACCACGCGCACCGGCAGCGGCACCGTCGACAGCGGTACGGGCAACATCATCCCCGGGGGCGATCTGCTGCCGCAGAAGGCACGTCTGCTCCTGCTGCTGAGCCGGACGTTCACCGAGGACGTCTCGGTCGCCCGTGAATGGTTCGCAACCCTCGGCGCGCCGTCGTTCGACTCCTCGGCGCTCGCCGCGTCGGTCGATCCGACCCCCGGCGGCGCCGAGCCCGAGCCGACCGAGGAACCCACGCCCGAACCGACCGGGGAACCGACGGGCGAGCCGAGCGGTGAACCGTCGGAGGAGCCGAGTGCAGAGCCCACGGCCGAGCCGACGCCGGATGCCACGGAGACGCCCGCAGCGGGCGCCGTCGCCGGTGCCGGAGGCGGCGACGGCCTGGCCAGTACGGGCCTCGCAGGGATCGGTGGCCTCTCGCTCGCAGCCCTCCTGCTCATCGCGGTCGGCGCGATCACCTACCTGCGGCGTCGGCGCCGGTTGGCGGAGCACATGCTGACGCACTGATCGCTTTCCCGAGAGCGCGACTGCGCGCCGAGAGTGCGGGGTGACCCCGTATTCTCGGCGCGCAGATGCACTCTCGCCGGCGGGTCGCGGCGGCGGGTCGCGGCGACGGGTCGCCGACGGAGATCGATGCGCGGAGTCGCTCAGGAGGAGGCGCGGGCCGCCAGCAGGTCGGCGTGCCACCGCTCGGCGACATCGGGATGCGCCCGCAGCCGCGACTTCAGCGCGTTCTCGCCGAACAGCGAGTGGATCGGGTTCGACGGGTCTTCGGTGACGCCCTTGGCCTGAGCGGCCAGTTCTGCCGGCAGCTCGACGAGCGGCAGCGCGGCGTCGAGAGCGGGGTTGAAGAAGAAGGGTACCGAGATGCGGTCGTCGGGGAAGCGCGGCGAGATCACCCGGTGATTGGTGGCGACGAGGTAGCCCTGCGTGGCGTACTCCATCATCTCGCCGATGTTCACCACGAATGCGCCCGGCACGGCCGGGGCGTCCACCCACACGCCCTCGCGCTCGACCTGCAGGCCACCCTTGCCGGGCTCGACCCACAGCAGCGTCAGCACGCCGGAGTCCTTGTGCGCGCCCACACCCTGCTGCGGCTCCGGCTCGGTGGTGCCGGGGTAGCGCACGATCTTGATCAGGCTCGCCGGCTCACCGAAGTGCCGCTCGAAGTGGTCGGCCTCGGCACCGAGAGCCAGTGCCCACTGCTGGAGCAGCACGCGAGCGATCTCGGTGAGCTTGTCGTGCCACTCGGTGACGACCTCGCGCAGCTCCGGCTGCGCCGCCGGCCAGAGATTGGGCCCCGTCAGACGGTGGAAGGCCGCCGCATCCGGGTCGGTGACGGGCTCCCGCTCGGGCCCGATGTCGATCTGCTCACGCCAGTCGACCTTGCCCTGCGTGCGCTCGCCGCCGATGCGGGTGTAGCCGCGGAAGTGCGGGCTGTTGAGATTCTCGATCGCCAGCTTGTCGGCCTCGGGGAGATCGAAGAACGCCCGCGCCGCGGTGTGCAGACGGTTCTCGAGCTCAGGACCGACCCCCGTGCCGGTGAGGTAGAAGAAACCGACGCGGTGGGTGGCCTCGCGCAGCTCGTCGCGGAAGGCGGCGGCTTCGTCGGGTCCGGCGTCGAGGCGGGAGAGGTCGAGGATCGGCAGCGACAGGTCGGTCATGGCGACAGGCTACGTCGGCGGAACAGGTGCCTCGCGCCGTGTTACGCCGTCGTCGTCACAGTGTTACAGTCCCACCGCCGCGGGGCGTTCAGAGCGGCCCGCGAGCATCGTGCGGCGGGGCGACGGGGCGCGACCGCGGTGGCTCCGGCGGTCGGCGCGACCCCGTGGGGTCGGACCGTCGTCCTTCCGACGCCGCGAGCGAGGGATCGGCGAAGAGCCAGCGCGGTCGCGGTTCGATCAGCGGGCGGAAGATCCGCCGCACCGGCTTGGTGGCAAGACCCAGCGCGATGCCGACCGACAGCAGGCACACCAGCGGCAGCCACAGCCAGGTCGGCTCGAGGCCACGCAGCACCCCCGACTCGCGGAACGGGTAGAGCACGAAGGAGTGGAGCAGGTAGACGTACATGGTGTACTGCCCGAAGTGGGTCCACCACTTCTGTCCGCGCGGAACGAGAACGAAAAGGGCCGTGGAGAGGATCAGGGCGACCGCCATCAGAGCGATGCGCACGCCCCCCGCCCACCATTGGGTTCCGCCGAGGTCGGCATAGGAGTCGTCGTAGAAGAACCAGGTCGCGAGGTTCATCTGCTTCCACTCGTCGACGAAGAACCAGGCCGCCCACCCGGCCAGGGCGAAGCTCGCGATGGCAGCCGGGAAGGTCCACCAGGGTCGACGGTCCAGCAGCTGCAGTCGTTCGATGACCCGGCGCTCACGGAGCCACCATCCGAGGGTGAAGAACGGCAGGAGTCCGAGCGTGCGGGACAGGGAGAAGGTCGAGTCGATGTTCGGCAGATAGCCCGCGCCGATCGAGATGAGGACGGTCCACGCCAACGGCCACTTCAGCAGTGCGAGGTAGGGGAGCACGAGGCGGAAGATGCCGAGGGCGAGGAGGAACCACAGCGTCCACGACGGACGGGTGAGGTTCGGGTCGGCCTGACCCTCCACGATCCACTTCGTGAGGACCCAGAGGCCCTCGAAGATCACGTAGGGCACGACGATGTCGGTGAGCACACGCGCCATCTGGCGTTTCCCCGGCGCATCCGACTTCGAGAAGTACCCCGAGATCAGCGCGAACGCCGGCATGTGGAAGGCGTAGATGAGCAGATACATCGACAGGGCGATGTCGGAGTCATAGGTGAGCCGCTGGATCGCGTGCCCGAGGACGACCAGGACGATGCAGACGAATCGCGCATTGTCGAAGAACGGTGTGCGGCGCTTCGTGCGCGTCGTACCGGTCGTCGGGGTGGCTGCCGTGGGTGGCGCGCTGTTGCCGGACATGGTCACCTCCCCGGGACGAGATCAGACTAGCCCGCGGGCCCGCGAACCGGCGCAGCTCCGCGCGGCTCGGTGACCCGGGGTGTGTCGGGAATAGCCTGGGACGGCCGGCGTTGCATCAGATACATTCACTTGCATGTACTTGGTCGAAGCGGATGACCCGCGCGGCGAGAGAGCGGAGAAGAGACGTGAACACCCCCACCTGGCCGGGAATGCAGTTCGGCATCTTCACGGTGAGCGACATCACCGAGGACCCGACGACCGGGCGCACCCCGAGCGAATCGGAGCGCATCCAGGCCACCGTGACGATCGCCCGCCACGCCGAGGAGGTCGGGCTGGATGTCTTCGCCCTCGGCGAGCACCACAATCCGCCGTTCTGGTCATCGTCGCCGACCACGACGCTGGCCTACATCGCCGCGCAGACCGAGCGGCTCATCCTCTCCACGGCGACCACGCTGATCACCACGAACGACCCCGTGAAGATCGCCGAGGACTACGCGATGCTGCAGCACCTGGCCCAGGGGCGGGTCGACCTGACCCTCGGCCGAGGGAACACGGGCCCGGTCTACCCGTGGTTCGGCAAGGACATCCGTCAGGGCCTGCCCCTGGCGATCGAGAACTACGCCCTCCTCCACAAGCTCTGGCGCGAGGACGTCGTGGACTGGGAGGGGCGGTTCCGGACTCCTCTGCAGGGCTTCACCTCGACCCCGCGGCCTCTCGACGGCGTGGCTCCGTTCGTCTGGCATGGTTCGATCCGCACCCCCGAGATCGCCGAGCAAGCCGCCTACTACGGTGACGGCTTCTTGGCCAACAACATCTTCTGGCCGAAGGAGCACTACCAGCGCCTCATCTCGCTGTACCGTCAGCGCTTCGCCCACTACGGCCACGGCGCCCCTGAGCAGGCGATCGTGGGTCTGGGCGGCCAGGTGTTCATGGCGAAGAACTCCCAGGATGCCGTGAAGGAGTTCCGCCCCTACTTCGACAACGCCCCGGTCTACGGTCACGGACCGAGCCTGGAGGACTTCAGCGAGATGACGCCGCTCACCGTCGGCTCACCGCAGCAGATCATCGACCGCTACGCGGGGATGCGCGAGCACTACGGCGATTACCAGCGTCAGCTCTTCCTCATCGACCACGCCGGGCTCCCGCTGAAGACGGTGCTCGAGCAGCTCGACATCCTCGGCGGCGAGGTGGTTCCGGCCCTCCGGCGGGAGCTCGCCGCCGGCCGCCCGGCGAACGTCCCCGACGCGCCCACCCATGCCGCACGCGTCGCCGCGGCCTACGCCGGGGCGCCGGCGCCGCAGGCGGTTCCCCACGCGAACCGCGGCGACAACCTCGCCGGCGGACCGAGCCCCTACCGCCGTCCCGCCGCAGCCGCCTCCTCCCGGACGGGGGAATGAGATGACCTCGCGCCGCATCGCCGTGATCTCCGCCGGCCTGTCCAGTCCCTCCTCTACACGCCTCCTGGCCGATCGCCTCGCCACGGCCGCGGTGCGCGAACTCGGCGGACGGGGCGACGAGGCGGTCACCGACGTCTTCGAACTCCGTGACCACGCCCACGCCATCACCGACAATCTCCTGACCGGCTTCGCGCCCCCGAATCTGGAGACGATGATCAACGCCGTCGCCTCGGCCGACGGACTGATCGCGGTGACGCCGATCTTCTCCACCAGCTACTCGGGTCTGTTCAAGTCGTTCATCGATGTCCTCGACCCCGACGCGCTGACCGGGATGCCGGTGCTCCTCGGAGCGAATGCCGGCACCGCGCGGCACTCGCTCGCGATCGACTACGCCATCCGGCCCCTGTTCACCTACCTCCACGCCGCACCCGTTCCCACCGGGGTCTTCGCCGCATCGAGCGACTGGGGCGGTGCCGGCGATCAGGTCTCGCCGCTCGGGGAGCGCATCGACCGCGCCGCGCGGGAGTTCGCCGCCGCGGTGGCCGGCCGCCCCGCGGCATCCGCTTCGGATCCCTTCGATCCCGCGAACTTCCTCGGGGAGGGGCGCTCCTTCGGGCACCTGCTCGGCGGGCTCGCGGGAGAGTGATCCCGCCGGACGGCCGGTCGATCTTCCGCAAGGACCGCCACGGTGCTCCGGACGGTTTCTTCGCCGCCGAGGCGGCGGGTCTGGCGTGGCTCGCCGAGGCGGGCGGCGTGCGCACCGCGCGGGTCGTGAAGGTGGAGGCGCAGGCCATCGAACTCGAACGTCTCGAGACCATGGCTCCCGATCGCGCCACGGCGAGAGCTTTCGGCGCGGCACTCGCGGTCACCCACGACGCCGGGGCGCCCGCCTTCGGGTCCCCACCCCCGGGGATCACCGCCCTCTTCATCGGCTCACGGCCGCAGCCCGCGGCCGCCGAGGAATCGTGGGGCGCCTTCTACGCGCGCGACCGCGTTCTCCCCTTCCTGCCGCCGGCGCTGACCGCGGGCTGGCTCACCGAGGACGAGGCCGACGTCGTCCGAGCGGCGTGCGCGGCGATCGCCGCGGGAACGTTCGACGACGACGACCCACCGGCGCGGCTGCACGGCGACCTGTGGCAGGGCAACGTGCTGTGGACTCCGGACGGTGTCGTCCTCATCGACCCGGCAGCCCACGGCGGACACCGTGAGACCGACCTGGCGATGCTCGATCTCTTCGGCTGCCCGTTCCTCGACGAGATCATCGCCGGCTACGAAGAGCGTCACCGCCTCGCCCCCGCGTGGCGCGACCGCCTCCCGCTCCACCAGCTCCATCCGCTGGCAGTGCATGCCGCGGGGCATGGTCGCCACTACGGCAGGGCGCTGGCGGATGCCGCGCGGCAGACGCTCGCGCTGGCGTGACGTCGCCGCTTCATCGATCTGTCGGCAGGGTCCGACGCGCGAAGAGCCGGTCGATGGCAAGGCCCAGAAGGAGCGCGACCACCACCGACACCACCACCGCCACCACCGGCCCGCCGGGGACGACCGCTGCCACGATGGCGCCGACGAGGGACTGGTAGACGGCCCAGCCGAGGGCGGCCAGGCCCGCCACCACGAGATACCGGGGCGCCGGCACACGGGAGGCTCCGGCGGTCAGATTCACCGCGAGGCGGGCGAACGGCACGAAGCGGGCGGTGAAGAGCACCACCGCCGTGCGTCGACGGAGGCGCTCGCCGACCGCATGCAGCGCCCCGCGGACGCGCCGACTGCGCATCCACCGCCATCGCTCGAGGCCGATCGTGCGCCCGAGGAGGTAGCAGAGGGCATCGCCGGCGAGCGCGGCGACCGCCGCCACCGCGATGACCGCGAGAAGCGGCGGATCGCCGTGGACCACCGCCAAGGCTCCGAGTGCGGTGACGGCGACCTCTCCGGGGATGACCACGAGGAAGGCGTCGCCGAGGACGAGCGCCGCCATCGCCACGAGCGACCACGGGTTCTCCGAGATGCCGGCCAGCAGATCGTCGATCACATCTTCGTGGGTACCAGCGCGCGGTGAACGGCGACCGAACGGAGGACGACCGGTGACGCACTGCCGTGCGGACGGTGAATTCTCGACGACAGGGTGCGGCGCGGCATCCCTTCGGACTCCGGTCCACGCGATGGTGGAGGCGTGAGAGTCGCGGTCATCGCCGAGTCCTTCCTTCCCCACATGAACGGGGTCACGGGTTCCGTCCTGCAGATCCTCCGCCACCTGTCGGGCGCAGGGCACGAGATCCTCGTCATCGCCCCGCGGGCCGCAGGCTCGCCCGATGACGGGGTGGTCGCGGGTCTGCAGGGGGCCGACGCACGGCTGCTGCGCTCGGTGCCGCTGCCGTCCTACCCCGAGGTGCGGGTCGTCTTCGCGCGAGCCGCCCGCCTCGCCGGCATCCTTCGGGCGTTCCGCCCCGATGTGGTGCACCTCGCCTCGCCTTTCGTGCTCGGGTGGCAGGGTGTGGTCGCCGCCGACGCCCTGCGGGTTCCGACCGTGGCGGTCTATCAGACCGATGTGGTCGCCTACGCCGAGAAGTACGGGATGCCGCGGGCCACGGCCCTGGTGCGTTCGCACGTCGCCCGGCTGCACCGTCGCGCGACGTTGACCCTCGCACCCTCGACGGCGTCGATGGCCCAGCTCGGCGACCTCGGGGTGGATCGCGTGCGTCGGTGGGGGAGGGGCGTCGACACCGATCTGTTCCACCCGGCGCAGCGGAACGACCACTGGCGTGCCCAGACCGCGCCGGGTCGACGCATCGTCGGCTACGTCGGCCGGCTCGCGCCCGAGAAGCAGGTGGTCGATCTCCGCGCACTTCGCGACCTGCCGGACACCACCCTCGTGATCGTCGGCGACGGTCCCTCTCGGCCCGCGCTGGAGGGGATGCTGCCCGACGCCGTCTTCACGGGGCACCTCCGGGGCGCCGCCCTTGCCAGGGCGCTGGCGAGTTTCGACGTGTTCGTCCATCCCGGCGAGAGCGAGACCTTCGGCCAGACGATCCAGGAGGCCCTCGCCAGCGGCGTGCCCGTCGTCGCCACCGGCACCGGGGGGCCGGTCGACCTCGTGCGCTCGAGCGTGGACGGCTGGCTGTACCGGCCTGGTGACCTCGACGACCTCCGCGCGCGTGTGGCCGACCTCCTCGGCGATAAGGCCAAGCGGTCGGCCTTCGCCGCAGCCGCGGCCGACGCGGTGCGCGCGCGCAGCTGGGCTGCCGTGTGCGACCTGCTTCTGGAGCACTACGAGGAGGCCCGCAGGCTCCGCCCGATCGATGATGCGCAGTTCGTCCGGGGGTTCGGTCGTCTCGCCGCCGCTCCGGCGCCGGTGATCGCGGCGCCCCGCTGGTGTCGTTTCGTCGCCCTGGGAGATTCGTTGACCGAGGGTCTCTGCGACTCCTCGCGCATGCCCTCGGGAGAGTTCCGAGGATGGGCTGACCGCCTCGCCGAGCTTCTGGCCCGCTCCCGGGGAGCGGAGGAGTCCACGCCGCTGCAGTATGCCAACCTGGCCGTCCGCAGCCGCCGGGTCCGCGACGTCACCGCGGAGCAGGTGCCGCGCGCGCTGGCGATGAAGCCCGACCTGGTGTCGATCCTCATCGGCGCGAACGACCTGGTGGGCTCCCGCGCCGATCCGGCGGCTCTCGCCGAGGATGTCGCCGCTGCGGTGCGCCGCCTGCGTGAGGAGGGCATCGACGTCCTCCTGGTGACCCCCTTCCTCCCGCGGCGCCCGGGTGCGCGGTTGTTCTCCCGCCGTTTCGCCCGCTACGCCGACCAGCTGCGACGTGTGGCGTCGGAGACCGGGGCGATGCTCCTCGACCTCGACGCCTATCCCGCGATCGGCGACGTCGGTTTCTGGGCCGATGACAGGGTGCACCTGCGTTCCCGCGGACATCGCTTCCTCGCCTACCGGGCCGCCGAGGCGCTGGGGGTCCCGGACGCCGAGGCCCTGGGGCGGCTCGACGAGGCGTTCCACGCCGACGACGACCTGCCCGCCGTCGGCAGTTGGCTCCGCCGCGATGCGCTGCCGTGGATCTGGCGGAGACTGCGCGGGAAGACCGCCGGCGACGGACTCAGCGCCAAGCACACCGACTATGTGCAGGTGGGAGGTGGGGGGACCGCCGACGCGCGCCTGATCGGACGGTTGTGATCAGCTGCGCCAGCGGTACTCCGACTCGGGCCGCCCGCGCCCGTGATAGCGGGGGAGCCGCTCGACCCGTCCGACCTCCGCGAGGTGCTCCAGGTACCGACGAGCCGACACCCGCGACAAACCCGTCTGCTCCGCGGCTTCCACCGCCGAGAGCGGGCCGTCGTGGCGCACGGCCCGCGCGACCCGTTCGAGGCTCTCCGCCGACAGGCCCTTGGGCAGGGCTGTCATCGCCGGGGGGCGGAGGGCCCCCAGGAGCGCGTCGATCTCCTCCTGAGTGGCCGATCCCGCAGCATCCGATGCCCTCCGCCGGAAGTCGAGGTACTGCCGGAGGCGCTCGGAGAGCATGGCGAAGGTGAACGGCTTCACCAGGTACTGGGCCACCCCGAGAGCGACCATCTGCCGCACGATGTCGGCGTCGCGGACGCCGGTGACGGCGATCACATCGACCGCGACGCCGCGGGCGCGCACGTGCCGCAGCACGTCGACCCCCGTGCCGTCGGGCATCGTGACATCCAGGAGCACGAGGTCGATGACGCCGGGAGCCGCGTCGAGGATCGCGGACACCGCCGACCTCGCGTCATGGCACTCGCCGACGACCTCGAACCCGTCGATGCGCTCCAGGTGACGCCGATGCACGTCGATGGTCAGCGGGTCGTCGTCCACCAGCAGTACACCGATCATCGAGGCCTCGCCGGGAGGACGACGTCGAAAATCGTCGGGTCGTCGGTGATCCGGATGCTGCCGCCCGCGCCGTCCACGATGGCGCGCACCAGGGCGAGGCCCACGCCTCGGCCCTCGGCGCCGGCGGGTTTGGTGGAGAAGCCGTGAGCGAAGATGCGCTCGCGGTCGGCCGGATCGATGCCGGCACCGCTGTCGGCGACCCGGATGCGGAGCGACCCGCCTGGCGCGGGGTCGAACTCCACCCGCACCCAGCGGGGCGAGGGCCCGGTGGCGGCGGCGTCGACGGCGTTGTCGATGAGATTGCCGACCACCGACACCGCGTCGATCGGGGTCAGCGTGCTGCGCGGGGCGTCCGGCGCGATCCGGGCATCCCATGCGACGTTGCGCTCACGCGCCTGGGCAGCTTTGCCCAGCAGCAGCGCACCGACGGTGGGGTCGCCGTCGCGGCGCGCGGTGACCTGGTCGACGAGCGACTGGCTCTGCCGCGAGGTCTCGGTGAGGATCTCCACCGCCTCCTCGGTGCGGCCGAGCTCGAGCAGTGACACCGCGGTGTGCATGCGGTTGCCGTGCTCGTGCGTCTGGGCGCGCAGCGCCTCGCCGAGGGTGCGTACTGATTCGTACGACGCCACAGCGTCGCGGATCGTTCCCGCCGGAAGGTCGCCCGCGACCCGCCGCAGCTGACGGCGGGCGATGACAGCGCCGACGAGCCCGGCAGCCAGCAGCAGCAGGCCGATGCCGGCCACGAACGGCAGGCGGGAGAGGATCTCTGCGGAGATGCTCCCGAGGGTCAGGCCGACCGCGACCCAGCCCACCAGGCGTCCGTCGGAGAGGATCGGGGCGATCGTGCGCACCGACGGTCCGAGCGTGCCGACGAACTCCTCGGTCAGCGTCGCAGGCTCCGACGGGATGGTGCCGAGGTAGGCGCGGCCGATCTCGGCCGGATCGGGGTGGGTGACCCGAGTGCCGTCGGGCGTCATGATCACGACGAAGTCGAGACCGGACTCACGGGTGACCCGCTCGGCCACCGGTTGCAGGGCGGAGCTCGCAGCGGCGTCGCCGATGGCGGCCTCGACCTCGGGGAGCGCGGCGAGGGTTGCGGCCACCGTGCGGGTGACCTCCTCGGCCTCCGAGCGCTCCGATCCCTGCGCGTCCACGACCAGGACTCCGACGAGGATGAGCGCGATCGCCACGACCGATGCCGCGACCGCCGCGAACACGCGTGACGCCGCGCTCGCCGGGGCTGGCCGCCGTGCCATGGCACTCCTCATCGATCGCCGTGTAGGTCCATCCTGCCCGTGAATCCACCCCTGTCCGGTGCGCGCGCGGCGACCAATACGACCACAAATCGACCGTGCGACCCGACGGGGGGACGCTGACTCAGGACGCGGACGATCCGTGTCGATGTGGACAACGACCGTTCCCTGGAGGCGATGATGGCTCTCTCACCACGCACGACGACGTTCCTTCTCCCGCGGTTCTCCGCCCGACGCGGCAAGCAGGCCTGGGACAAGCACACGTGGCTCTACGTCTCCGTCATCGCCGCCGTCGTCCTCGGCGCGATCGTGGGGCTCGTCTGGCCCGAATTCGGCATGGCGCTCAAGCCCCTGGGTGCGGCGTTCGTGTCACTCATCAAGATGATGATCGCCCCGATCATCTTCTGCACGATCGTGGTCGGTGTTGGCTCGATCGCGAAGGCGGCGACGGTCGGCAAGATCGGCGGCCTGGCCCTGCTGTACTTCATGGTGATGTCGACCTTCGCTCTGGCGATCGGCCTCGTCGTCGGAAATCTCATCCACCCCGGGACGGGACTGGACATGGCCGGCGCCAGCTACGAGTCCACCGCCGAGGCCAAGACCACCGAGGAGTTCATCCTCGGCATCATCCCGACGACCTTCTTCTCCGCGTTCACCGGCGAGAACGTCCTCCAGGTGCTGTTCATCGCGCTCCTGGTCGGTTTCGCGCTCCAGCAGATGGGCGACAAGGCGGCGCCCATCATGAACGCGGTGAAGAATCTCCAGGCACTCGTCTTCCGCATCCTCGGCATGATCCTGTGGCTCGCCCCCCTCGGCGCCTTCGGCGCGATCGCGGCGGTCGTCGGAGCGACCGGCGTAGGCGCCATCATCGCGCTCGGCACGCTGATGATCGCCTTCTACATCACCTGCGCCATCTTCATCATCGTGATCCTCGGGACGCTGCTGTGGGCGGTGACGAGGGTGAACCTCTTCAGCCTGATGAAGTACCTCGGTCGGGAGTACCTGCTGATCGTCGGCACCTCGTCGTCGGAATCGGCGCTGCCACGTCTCATCGCCAAGATGGAGCACCTCGGCGTCTCCAAGCCCGTGGTCGGCATCACGGTCCCGACCGGCTACTCCTTCAACCTCGACGGCACCGCGATCTACCTCACGATGGCCTCGCTGTTCATCGCCACCGGCATGGGCGCCCCCATGTCGATCGCCGAGCAGATCGGCCTCCTGGTCTTCATGATCATCGCCTCCAAGGGCGCCGCCGGCGTGACCGGAGCGGGGCTCGCGACGCTCGCCGCCGGCCTCCAGGCGTACCGCCCCGACCTCGTCAACGGCGTCGGCGTCATCGTCGGCATCGACCGATTCATGTCGGAGGGTCGCGCGGTCACGAACTTCACCGGCAACGCCGTCGCCACGGTGCTGATCGGTGCGTGGACGAAGGAGTTCGACGCCTCCCGGGCCCGCCGCGTCCTCGCCGGCGAGGTGCCCTTCGACGAATCGACCCTCGCGGGTCACGACCACGACGGACTCTCCGACACCCCCGACTCCGCCGGAGTGGCAGAGCTGGAAGAGGCCGTGATCGATCAGGCCGCGGCCCGGGAGCAGGAGCGCCGGGCGCTGGTCGGTCGCTGAGCCCCCGCGAAACGCACGATGCCCCACCGGTCGCTCCGGTGGGGCATCGTGGCGTGGTCGCAGCGTCAGGGCTCCAGGTGACCGCTCTCGATCGCCGCCTCGCGCTCCTCGGCGATGAGGTCGTCGGTGTCGTCTTCGACCCGCTCGAGAGGATCGATCGTGGGCGGCGGAAGCTCGAGGTCGGCGTCGTCGTCGAGGGGGACGGGCCGCTCGTCGTCGGAGCGGGTCTCGCGGGGGTCGCCGATGCCGTGGGTCTCCATGCCGGCATCGTAGGCACGTCCGGTCGAGCCGCGCCAGGGGTGCTCGGCTCCCGACGCTGATAGGATCGGGAGGGTTGCCCCCGGGCATCCGCTCAATTCCATACGAGCACCGTGCTGCACAGCACACCGGAGCAGGCCGGCAGGAAGCTGGTCCCCTGAGGTGGAATCCCCGTCGTGGCGATGAAGATCATCCCGCCGGGTGCTCTTCTTCTGGTGACCAGCGCTGGCGAGAATCGCGGCCTCGCCGCGCGCTGAGATCTGCCTGTTCCTGCTCCTTCGCATGCACTCGTGCGCCGCTCGGCGCGCGAGCCTAAACAAAGAAGGAGAGACCTCTTGGAAGGTCCTGAAATCACCGCCGCTGAAGCCGTTCTCGACAACGGCCGCTTCGGCACCCGCACCGTCCGGTTCGAGACCGGTCGACTCGCGCAGCAGGCGCAGGGCGCCGTCGCCGCGTATCTCGACGAGGAGACGATGCTCCTCTCGGCCACCAGCGCCGGTAAGCACCCCCGGGAAGGGTTCGACTTCTTCCCCCTGACCGTCGACGTCGAGGAGCGCTCCTACGCCGCCGGCAAGATCCCCGGTTCGTTCTTCCGCCGCGAAGGTCGTCCCTCCACCGAGGCGATCCTCGTCTGCCGTCTGATCGACCGGCCCCTGCGTCCCTCGTTCGTCGAGGGTCTGCGCAACGAGGTCCAGATCGTGGTCACCGTGCTCTCCATCGCGCCCGGCGAGTTCTACGACGCCCTCGCCATCAACGCCGCGTCGGCGTCGACGCAGATCTCGGGTCTGCCCTTCTCGGGCCCCATCGCCGGTGTGCGCCTCGCGCTCGTCCCCGGCCAGGGCGAGCACCCCGACCAGTGGGTCGCATTCCCCAACACCAGCGTCCTCGAGCAGGCCGTCTTCGACCTCGTGGTCGCCGGGCGTGTGCTCGATGACGGCGACGTCGCCATCATGATGGTCGAGGCCGAGGCCACCGAGCACTCCTGGAACCTGATCCAGGGCGGCGCCACCAAGCCCAGCGAGGAGATCGTCGCGCAGGGTCTGGAAGCGGCGAAGCCCTTCATCAAGGAGCTCGTCGCCGCACAGACGGCGCTGGCCAGCACCGCCGCCAAAGAGATCCAGCCCTACCCGGTGTTCCTGCCCTACTCGCAGGAGACCTATGACTTCGTCGCCGCCCGTGCGTACGACGAGCTCAAGGGCATCTACCAGGTCGCCGACAAGCAGGAGCGCCAGAGCGCCGACGACGCGCTGAAGGAGCGGGTGCGCGGCGAGCTCATCGCCGCCGTCGAGGCGGGGGAGCTCCCGGCCGTTGCGACGATCGAGTTCTCCGCCGCCTACAAGTCGGTCACGAAGCTCATCGTCCGCAGCCGTATCCTCACCGACGGTGTCCGCATCGACGGGCGCGGCCTCGCCGACATCCGTCCCCTGGATGCCGAGGTGCAGGTCATCCCGCGCGTGCACGGCTCCGCGGTGTTCCAGCGCGGCGAGACCCAGATCCTGGGTGTCACGACGCTGAACATGCTGAAGATGGAGCAGCAGATCGACTCGCTGTCGCCCGTCACGCACAAGCGGTACATGCACCACTACAACTTCCCGCCCTACTCGACCGGTGAGACCGGTCGCGTCGGATCGCCCAAGCGTCGCGAGATCGGGCACGGCTTCCTCGCCGAGCGCGCGCTCGTGCCGGTGCTGCCGGCCCGCGAGGAGTTCCCCTACGCCATCCGCCAGGTCTCCGAGGCGCTGAGCTCCAACGGATCGACCTCGATGGGCTCGGTCTGCGCATCGACCCTGTCGCTGCTGAACGCCGGTGTGCCGCTGCGCGCACCGGTCGCGGGCATCGCGATGGGCCTCGTTTCGGACGTGGTCGACGGCCAGACCCGCTACGCCGCGCTCACCGACATCCTCGGCGCCGAAGACGCCCTCGGCGACATGGACTTCAAGGTCGCCGGCACCCGCGAGTTCGTCACCGCGATCCAGCTCGACACCAAGCTCGACGGCATCCCGTCGTCGGTGCTGTCGGCTGCGCTGCAGCAGGCGCGCGACGCGCGTCTGACGATCCTCGACGTGCTGAATCAGGCGATCGACGCGCCCGACGAGATGGCGCCCACCGCGCCCCGCGTCATCAGCGTGCAGATCCCCGTCGACAAGATCGGCGAGCTGATCGGCCCCAAGGGCAAGACGATCAACGCCATCCAGGACGAGACCGGCGCCGACATCTCCATCGAGGAGGACGGCACCGTCTACATCGGCGCCGTCGACGGGCCGTCCGCCGAGGCCGCCCGCGCGCAGGTCAATGCGATCGCGAACCCGACCAACCCCGAGATCGGTGACCAGTTCCTGGGCACCGTGGTGAAGATCGCGACCTTCGGCGCGTTCATCTCGCTGCTCCCTGGCAAGGATGGTCTGCTGCACGTCAGCGAGGTCCGCAAGCTCGCCGGTGGCAAGCGCGTCGAGAACGTCGAAGACGTGCTCGGTGTCGGTCAGAAGCTCCTGGTGCGCATCACCAAGGTCGATGACCGCGGGAAGCTCTCGCTCGAGCCGGTGCTCGAGGAGACCGAGGCGGCCGAGGCCGCACCGGTCACCGCCGACGCCTGAGCGACACACCCCTGACGGATGCCCGTCCCTCGTCATGAGGGGCGGGCATTCGCGTCATCCGGATCTTTCGTGATGAAACCGTTATGCGAAGTTCACCGACAGGGCACCGCAATGGCGGGCGGGGTCGGAGGCACCCCCTACCCTCGAAGTACGCGTCGGGGGGCGCGTCACGCGACAGGACGTCGTGAGGGGGTGCGTATGTCGAACCGGGGCACCGAGCTTGTCTCGTCGCGACGACAGCGCCGGAGAGAGCTGCCGGCGTCCGCGCTGCACCCGTCCGCACCGATCCCCGTCCAGGGCCCGGGTGTGGGCGCCGGTGTTCGCGTTCCGCTCGGCGACGCCGGCGCGCAGATCTTCCCCCTCATCCTCGGGGCTGCCGAATTCGGCTGGAACGTCGATCTCGAATCCAGTCACGCCATCCTCGACACCTACGCCGAGCTCGGCGGGAACGCCGTCCACACCGCCGACACCTACTCCAGCGGTCGCAGCGAGCACATCGTCGGCCAGTGGGTGCATTCCCGTGGTCTGCGCGACGAGGTCGTGCTCATGGTGCGGGTCGGGGGACACCCCGACAATCCCGGTCTCGGACCGGTCGATCTCGTCCGCAGCGTCGAGGCCTCGCTCAGTCGGCTGCGCACCGATCGGATCGATGTGCTCACGCTCGACGCGGCGGCCGACAGTGTGACAGCTCTGGAAGACACGCTGGCCACGGCGGAGTGGCTCGCCGAGGCCGGCAAGATCCGAGCTCTCGGCGGTGTGGGCTACACGGCGGCGCAACTGGTCGAGGCCCGCATCCTCTCCTCCGCGGGCTACCCGCGCATCACGGTGCTCGATGTCCCCTTCAACATCCTGAGACGGCACGAGTTCGACGCCGATCTCCGCCTGGTCGCCAGCGCACAGGGGATGTCGGTGACCGCGTCCCACGCGCTGGAGCACGGCTTCCTCGCCGGTCGGTACCGCAGCCGCTCCCGCGGCGGGCTCTCGGCCCGGGGCGCACAGCTCGCGGCGAGCCTGAATCGGCGCGGCACGCGGGTCCTCCGAGCGCTCGACGAGGTGGGAGCAGACCTCGGTCTTCCCGATGCTGCGGTCGCGGTGGCGTGGCTGCTGGCGCAGCGGCTGGTGACAGCGCCCGTCGTCAACGCCTACGCGCCCGAGCACGTCGAGGAGCTCGTGCAGGGCGTCGGCGTCCATCTCAGTCGCGCCCAACTGGCCGAGATCGCCCGCGCGGCGGAGTGATGCGGTGACGCGCGGCCACGATCGACCGCAACGGGATGCGCTGACGTAGGCTGGGAGAGCGCCGTCCGGCGCCCAGCCCCGACGAAGTGAGCGAGCGTGACGCACTACCTCTACCTCGTGCGCCACGGCGAACATCTGGATGCCGAGCACGGACTCGTCGACGGGCCGCTGTCGCCGCGCGGGCGCCGCCAGGCCGCTCTCCTGGCCGACCGACTCTCGGGTGTGCCCTTCGACGCGGTGTGGCACTCACCGCTCGAGCGCGCCGCGCAGACGGCACGTGCGGTGAAGGAGCGGATGCCGTCGCTGTCTCCCGAGCCTTCGGCGCTGCTGTTCGACTGCGTCCCCACGGGCCTGTGCGAGGACACTCCGGCGGTGTACGAGCCTTTCTTCGGAGGAGTGACCGAGGCGGAGGTCGAAGCGGGTCGCGCGCAGATGGCCGACGCCGTCAGCGAGTTCCTCGCCCGCAAGAGCGGCGAGGTGCATGAGCTCCTCATCACCCACAACGCCGTCATCGCCTGGTTCGTGCGCGAGGTGCTCCAAACCCCGGAGTGGCGATGGATGACGCTCAATCAGGCTCACTGCGGGCTGACGGTGCTGGCCCAGAAGCAGGGGAGGCCGTGGACGGTGCTGTCGCACAACGACATGGCGCACCTGCCCTTCGAACTGCGGACCGGCCTGCCCGAGGTGTATCCGGTCTGAGAGACAGGCACCCCCGGCACGGAGGGTGAGGGCGCAGCGCAATCCTCAGGCGAGCGGCTTTCCCAACCAGACCGTCGCGTTCGGATTGTCGTTGTAGGCCTCGATCGGGCTGTAGCCGGCGGCGGCGTACAGCCGCGCCGCCGGTTCGAGGGTGTGATGAGTGTCGAGAACGACCTCGGCCGCGCCTAAGGCGGCCGCACGGTGCTCGAGGTCGGCCAGCAGCATCCCTCCCCACCCCCGCCCGCGGGTCGCGGGCGCGAGGTACAGGTGCTTGACCTCGAAGCGCGCGCCGAGGGGCCCGGGGTCGATCGCTCGGACACCGCCGCAGCCGACGGCGGTGCCGGCGTCGTCCGTGACGACCACGAACACACCGCGCGGCGGCTCGAACACCTCCGGCGCCGGGAACACGGTGGTGTAGGTGTTGCCGGGGAACGTGTCGGCCCGCGTGCGGAAATAGTCGGTCAGGAGGGACCGGGCGACGGGGTCGTCGACGGACGTCGCGGTGAGATCGACCATCCTCCGAGCCTACGACCGGCGCACCTAGGCTTGAGTCATGACAACGCGCGTGGCCATCGTGGGGCACACCGGCAGACTCGGCTCCATCATCGAAGCGGTCGTCCAGGATGAACCTGACGTCGAGATCGTCGGCCGACTGACCTCACGCTCCGATCTCGCCGAGCTCGACGGCGCCGACCTGGTCGTCGACGCCTCGACGCCTGCCGTGTCGATCGACGTGGTGCGGGCCGCCGTCGAGCGCGGCATGAATGTGCTCGTCGGGACGTCGGGCTGGTCGGCGGAGCGCATCGCGCTCATCCGACCGCTGGTCGATCAGGCGGGCACCGGCGCGGTGTTCATCCCCAACTTCTCGCTCGGTTCGGTTCTGGGCTCAGCCCTCGCCGCCGCGGCGGCGCCCTTCTTCCCATCGATCGAGATCGTCGAATCCCACCGCGAGACGAAGGTGGACTCGCCCAGCGGCACAGCCGTCCGGACGGCAGAGCTCATCGCGGCGGCGCGCACCGAGGTGGGTCCCGTGGAATCCCCGCACGTCGACCAGCGCGCCCGCGGGCAGCAGGTTGCCAGTGTCCCCATCCACTCGCTGCGCCGCCCGGGTGTGATCGCACGGCAGGAGGTCATCCTCTCGGGCCCCGGCGAGTCGGTGACGGTCAGTCACGACACCGTCGACCCGGCTGCGGCCTACGCCCCCGGCATCCGCCTGGCTCTTCAGGCCGCACGCGACGCGCGCGGCGTTCTCGTCGGCCTGGACAGCTTCGTCGACATCGGCATCCGGGTGCCACGGCCGCACGCCGCGCACGACGTGGAGGAGCGCGGCGTGCCCGGTCAGGTCGCGCGCGTCACCGGCGCATGACGACGCGGATCGGCGTCGCCGTCATGGCGGTGCTCCTGGCGCTCTACATCGCACTGGTCGCCCAGCGCGCCTGGCTCCTGCTGACGAGCGGGGATCCCGCCGGTATCGCGCTCGGGGTGGCACTCCTCCTGCTGCCGGTGATCGCCGCATGGGCGCTGTGGCGAGAGCTCGCCTTCGGCATCGGTGCCGAGAGGTTGGGCCGGCGCCTCGAGGCCGAGGGGGGGCTTCCGGTCGAGTCCGTGACGGTCAGACCCAGCGGGCGACCGATCCGTGAGGACGGGGAGGCGGTCTTCCCGACTTACCGGGACGCCGTGGAGCAGAACCCGTCGGACTGGCAGGCGTGGTACAGGCTCGGGCTGGCGTACGACGCGGCCGGGGACCGGCGCCGCGCACGGCAGGCCGTCCGTGAGGCGATCCGCCGCGAGCGTCAGGGTCGCACGGGGGGCTGACTGGCCCATCCTGCCGTCGCCGTCATCGCCGACGGGTCATGGCGCGGTGGAGACGGCGGCGTCGATCGCCTGCTCGACGGTGGGATGACGGAAGACGTAGCCCGCCCGCTGAAGGACCTCGGGGACGATGTGCTGGTCGTTGGTGAGGAGCGCCTCGGTGGCGTCCTTGCCCAGGAGAAGCTTCAGACCCCATTCGGGCGCGCGCAGGACGAAGGGACGGTGAAGGCGCCGAGCGAGGGCGAATCCGATGTCGTTGGCCGTGGCACGTGAGGGCCCGGCGAGGTTCACGGGGCCGTCGACGTCGGCGGTGAGGAGGAAGCGGATCGCCTCGATCTCGTCCTCCAGCGAGATCCAGGGCCACACCTGGGTGCCTCGTCCGATCGGACCGCTCAGGCCGAGCTTGGTCAGGGGAATGAGCGGCTTCAGGAACGCCCGGCGATCGACGATCGCGGTGGTGCGCAGCAGCACCAGCCGGGTGTGCTCCCCGGCCGAGCGGGCCGCCCCCTCCCATTCGCCGCAGATGTCGGCCAGGAAGCTCTCGCCGCGGCCGGTGGCCTCGGTGATGCGCTCGCCGGGACGGCTTCCGTAATAGCCCGACGCCGACGCGGAGAGGAAGGCCGGGGCGCCGTCGCCGAGCTCGCGCAGAGCGCGCGCGAGGGCGCGAGTGGGCGTGACCCGTGACCACAGCAGGGTGCTCCGGTACGACGAGGTCCACGGAAAGCGGGCGATGCTCGCTCCATTCAGACCCACCACCGCGTCGGCCCCCTCGAGCACGCCCGGATCGAGGGCAGCGGGAGAGGTGAGCCACTCCACCTCGTCGGGACCCGTCGGGGTGCGCCGGACGAGATGGGTCACCCGAACCCCCTCGGCGCGCAGGCGCTCGGTGAGCGCGCGTCCGATGAGGCCGGATGCGCCGGAGATGACGACGTGGCGCGGGGCGGCGGCGTGCGCACCGCCGCCCGCGCCGGCGTCACCGGTCTCAGGCAAGCGTGGCCTCGAGGGTGATCTCGATGCCGGCGAGCGCCTGCGAGACCGGGCAGCCGACCTTGGCCTCCTGGGCGATGCGCTCGAAGTCCTCGGCCGAGAGGCCCGGCACCACCGCGTTGACGTTGAGGTGGCTGCCGGTGATGCCCGTGCCGGGCTTGAAGGTCACCGATGCGGTCGTGTCGATCGACTCCGGCGGGGTGCCGTTCTCGCCCAGGGCGTGCGAGAGCGCCATGCTGAAACACGACGAGTGCGCGGCGGCGATGAGCTCCTCGGGCGTCGTGGTCGACGTCGAGCCCTCGCTGCGGGCGCGCCAGTTGACGTCGAACGTGCCGGTGTTCGATGACACGAGGGTCACCGCCCCCGATCCGTCGGCGAGTCCGCCCTTCCAGGCGGTGCTGGCTTCGCTCGTGATGGTCATGGGAACCTCCTCGGTCGACGATCGGGACCCCTGGTCCCGCGGTCAGCCTAACGGCGGGCCGCGGGGTGGGCGACCGGTTGCGCGCGGTTTCTTACGTGTGCGAGCGGCTCGCGCGGGCCGCCGCTCAGGCGGTGCGTCGGCGCCCGATCAGGCCGCCGCGCTGGAGCAGCAGATACAGCTGGCAGCCCAGGCACAGCCCGAACACGGCGTTGAGGAACGCGGCAACGAATGCCATGGCCACGGCGACCGGGAGGGCCCACGGCACTCCGGCCAGGTGCAGGAGAATGCCGACGCCTGTGACGAGAAGGCCGACACCCTGCGCGAACCGAGGCGGACGCGGATCCTCACGCTCCCGTACCGGAGACAGGCGCGGTGCGACCAGTCGGCGGAACAGGACGCCCCACGGTGCGGTCGCGGGGGAGAGGACCCCCCACAGGAAGAGCAGCGCGATGACCGTGGTGAGGAGGAAGCCCGGGTCGACGAACCGTGCGGGGGAGCCCACCGCGTCGACGTTCAGGAGGGTCAGGAGGAAGGCGACAGCCAGCAGCCCGGCGGTGATGCCTGCGGCGAACCGCGGAGCGCGGACGTCGATGCCCCCGGGGGCGGAGGTCTCAGACATCGGCGGTCTCCTCCGTGCGAGACCGGCCACCGGCACCCTCGGCCAAACGGGCCAGCTCGAGGTCGAGCACGTCTCGGCTCGGGACTCCGCCGATGCGGGACTGGATCGCGCCGTTCCGATCGAGGATCAGGGTGGTCGGGGTCTGCAGCACGTGGAAGTGCTGCGCGATGTCGGGACGGTGGGTCAGGTCCACGTCCAGGTGCCGGACGCCGTCGTGGCGATCGGCGACCTCGGCCAGCATCCGGTGCACATTCGGGCACCGCGCGCACATCTCGGTGCTGAACTGCAGCAGTGTCGCCTGCTCGCCCAGGCCGTCCGCGCCCAGGCGCAGCGGGTCGATGATCTCGTGTGCGACGTGGTGCCGAGGACGACCCTCTCGCCAGCGCACGAGGAGGCCGACGCCGATGGTCAGGGCGAGGAGCGCCGTGAGGGTGAGCACCGCGGGAAGAAGATCCACAGCAGTCCAGGCTAATCGACCTGTGGTCGGCCGGGGTTCGAGTGCCGACATATGACGCGGCGATAGGGTTTCCCCGTGACCGATGCCGAAGCCAGCCCCGAGATCGCGTTCCGCAGCGATGTGACCGTCGAGCTCGTCCGATCCAGCGCCTCCGACGCCGATGTGCTCTTCGCCGCGCGCGTGTCGACGCAGGGCGAGCAGACCCTCGACGCCGCCGCGGCCGGAACCGAGGCCACGGCGAGAGACAAGGGCCTCATCAACTACCTCATGCGCGATCGACACGGGTCGCCCTTCGAGCACAACTCGATGACGTTCTACGTTCAGGCGCCGATCTTCGTCTTCCGCGAATTCATGCGGCACCGCATCGCCTCGTACAACGAGGAGTCCGGCAGGTACCGGGAGCTGCGGCCGGTCTTCTACGTCCCGGCGGCGGACCGCAACCTGGTGCAGGTCGGAAAGCCCGGAGCCTACGAGTTCCTCCCCGGCACGCCCGAGCAGCACGCGGTCGTCGACGAGGGGGTGCGACGCGTCGCCACCGACGCATTCGAGACCTACCAGCGGATGCTGGCGGCGGGCGTCGCGCGAGAGGTGGCCCGTATCGTGCTGCCGCTGAACATCTACTCTTCGATGTACGTCACCATGAATGCGCGGTCGCTGATGAACTTCCTGTCTCTGCGCACCAAGGCCGAGGGGAGCCACTTCCCCTCCTTCCCGCAGCGCGAGATCGAGATGTGCGCCGAGAAGATGGAGGCCTTCTGGGCCGAGCTCATGCCCCTCACCCACGCGGCCTTCACCGCGGGTGGTCGGGTGGCCCCCTGAGATGGCGCGGACCGCTCTGATCACGGGCGCGAGCTCCGGGCTCGGCGCCGAGTACGCCCGGCAGCTCGCCTCCCGCGGGATGGACCTCGTGCTGGTCGCCCGCGATGCAGCCGCGTTGGAGCGGATCGCGGTCGAGGCGCGCTCCTCGGGCGTGCACGTGGAGGTGGTCGCTGCAGACCTCCTCGACGCCGACGATCGGAAACGCGTCGAGGTGCGGGCGGCCGATCCGCGGCATCCGATCGACCTCCTCGTCAACAACGCCGGGTTCGGTCTGCCGCTCGCCTTCGAGCGGAACGACCCCGACGATGAGGCTCGCCATCTGACCCTCCACGTCGAGGTGGCGATGCGACTGATGCGCGCGGTGCTCCCCGGCATGCTGGAGCGGGGAAGCGGGCGCATCGTGAACATCGCCTCGGTGGCGGGCTTCGTGCCGCGCGGCACCTACGGCGCGGCGAAGGGGTGGCTGATCAGCTTCAGCCGCTGGGCGAACGTGGCCTACCGCGACCGCGGCGTCACCGTCACGGCGGTGTGCCCGGGCTTCGTCCACACCAACTTCCACGAGCGGATGGGCCTGCCGCCGGGCGAGGAGGGCGTACCCGGCGTGCTGTGGCTGCACGCGCCCGCCGTCGTCAGGGAATCGCTGCGCGACGTCGCCCGAGGGCGGGCGGTCTCGGTCCCGTCGCTGCGGTACAAAGCGCTCGTCGCGCTGTCGCGGGTGGTCCCCGACGGACTGGTCGCTGCGGCGGCGGCCCGCGGCCGCTGACCTCGCCGCTTCGCGCTCCCGCCCTCCGCCTGTCACATCTCGCCCAGGCCGCCCCCCCGATCGCGACGGGCGAACACACCGGCATCCGGTTCGGCTGACCTGATGTGCGGGTCGCCGCCGCGCATCGCGACGGGCGAAGCGCAGCTCCCGCGCCCGCGGCCGCTGATTCCGCGCACCCGCGGACGATAGCCTGGAGACATGACGCACACGGGCAACCCCTTCGGACAGGTGCTCGTCGCGCTGGTCACTCCGATGACCGCCGACGGCGAGGTCGACTGGCCCGCCGTGGAGAAGCACATCGACTCGTGCATCGCCGCCGGGGCCGACGGCATCGTCGTCACCGGAACGACGGGCGAGACCAGCACCCTCACCGATGCCGAGAAGATCCGGCTCGTCGAAGTGGGGAAGGATGTCGCGGCGGGCCGCGCCCGCATCATCACCGGCGGCGGCTCCAACGAGACGGCGCACGCGATCGAGCTGTACAAGGCCAGCGAGCGCGCCGGCGCCGACGGGATCATGATCGTCACGCCGTACTACAACAAGCCCACCCAGGCGGGGATCCTGACGCACTTCCGGCTCGTCGCCGATGCCACCGACCTCCCGGTCATCCTCTACGACATCCCGGGTCGCACCGGGGTGCCGATCCGCTACGAGACCATTCTGCGTCTGGCGAAGCACCCGAACATCCTCGCGATCAAGGATGCGAAGGGGGACTTCAGCGAGGTCAGCCGCGTGCTGAACCAGACCGACCTGATGTACTTCTCCGGCGACGACGCGAATGTGCTGCCGCACCTGTCGATCGGCGCCACGGGGCTCATCGGGGTCACCGCCAACATCGCCGCTCAGCCGTACCGGGTGATCGTCGACGCGGTCAACAGCGGTGACCTGGGCGCGGCGACGGCGGCGCACAAGAAGCTCGAGCCCCTCGTTCGCGCCGTGATGACGCACGTGCCGGGCACGGTCGCGGCGAAGTACATCCTCCATGGGCTGGGACGCATCTCCAGCCCCCGTGTCCGCCTGCCGCTCGTCGGCCCCGAAGAGTGGGAGGCCGCGCGCATCGAGGACGAGCTGGCTCTGGTCTCCGAGGTGCCCGGCGCCGACTTCTCCAACTTCCGACCCGACCGCAACGCCGCCGCCGGCGGCGCGCTGCCCAAGGTGTCGGGTACCACGCGATAACCCCCCCCGCGGCTCTCGACGAGCCCGCGACCGCCGCGCACCGCGCGGCAGGAAGGCGAGAGATGCCCACCACCCCCTTCGATCCCCCCGCCCTGTCCGCAGGCACCCTCCGCGTCACGCCTCTGGGCGGTCTCGGTGAGGTCGGCAGGAACATGACCGTCTTCGAATTCGACGGCAAGCTCCTCGTCGTGGACTGCGGCGTGCTCTTCCCCGAGGAGCACCAGCCGGGAGTCGACCTGATCCTTCCCGACTTCGAGCCGATCCGGCACCGCCTCGACGACATCGTCGGCGTCGTCCTCACCCACGGGCACGAGGACCACATCGGCGCCGTGCCCTACCTGCTGCGGCTGAAGAGCGACATCCCCCTGATCGGGTCGTCGCTGACTCTCGCGCTCGTCGAGGCGAAGCTCAAGGAACACCGCATCAAGCCCTACAGCCTGACGGTGGCCGAGGGACGTGAAGAGAAGGTGGGCCCCTTCGATCTGGAGTTCGTCGCGGTCAACCACTCGATCCCCGATGCGCTCGCCGTGGCCATCCGCACTCCCGCCGGAACGGTCCTGGCCACCGGCGACTTCAAGATGGACCAGCTGCCTCTCGACGGTCGCCTCACCGACCTCCGCGCCTTCGCGCGACTGGGGGAGGAGGGCGTGGACCTGTTCCTGGTCGACTCCACCAATGCGGATGTCCCGGGCTTCACGCCACTGGAGCGCTCGATCGGTCCCGTGCTCGACCAGGTCATCGCCCGGGCTCCTCGGCGGGTGATCGTGGCGAGCTTCTCCAGCCACGTCCACCGCGTTCAGCAGGTGCTCGATGCCGCGGCGGCGCACGGCCGACGGGTGGCCCTCCTCGGGCGCAGCATGCTGCGCAACATGACGATCGCGTCTGACCTCGGCTATCTGCACGTGCCGGAGGGTGTGCTGATCGACTACAAGAAGGCCCGCGATCTCCCCGACGACAAGATCGTCTACATGTCGACCGGGTCGCAGGGCGAGCCCATGGCGGTCCTCAGCCGAATGGCGAACCTCGACCACGAGATCGAGCCCGGGGAGGGCGACACCGTGATCCTCGCCTCGAGCCTCATCCCCGGCAACGAGAACGCCGTCTACCGCGTGATCGACGGGCTCACCAAGCTCGGTGCGAACGTGGTGCACAAGGGCAACGCCCAGGTGCACGTGTCGGGTCACGCCGCCGCCGGGGAACTGCTGTACTGCTACAACATCCTCAAGCCGCGCAATGTGCTGCCCGTGCACGGCGAATACCGCCACCTGATGGCCAACGCCCGGCTCGCCCAAGACACCGGCATCGCGCCGGAGCGGACGATCATCGGTGAGAACGGCACCGTCGTCGACCTCCGCGACGGCGTCGCCGACGTCGTCGGGCAGCTGGATCTCGGCTTCGTCTACGTGGACGGTTCGACCGTCGGAGAGATCACCGAGGCCGACCTCAAGGATCGTCGGATCCTCGGTGAAGAGGGGTTCATCTCGGTCATCATCGTCGTCGACGCCGCGACCGGGAAGATCATCAGCGGGCCCGAGATCCACGCGCGCGGATTCGCCGAGGACGACAAGGTCTTCGAAGGGGTCAAGCCGAAGATCGCCGCAGCCCTGACCGAGGCGGCGCAGTCGGGCGTGCGCGACAGCCACGCGCTCTCCCAGGTCGTGCGCCGGACCATCGGACGGTGGGTGAACCAGTCGCTGCGTCGGCGGCCGATGATCGTGCCGCTGGTCATCGAGGCCTGACCGCGAGCGCGTCCTCCCACCCGCGTCCTACAATCGCCGCATGCCCGCCGCCTCCCGCCTTCGTCCGGCCGTGCAGGCCGACGGCGGGTTCCTGGCCGACATGGTCGTTGAGGCGGCGAACTGGCGTCAGGGAGGAACCCGGCCCCGGCACCAGATCCTGGCCAGTGACGAGTACAGCAGGTATGTGGCCGGATGGATGCGACCGGGTGACGAGGGTTTCGTCGCGCTCACCGAGCACGACGAAGCCATCGGTGCCGCCTGGTACCGGGTGTTCCCGCGCAGCGATCCGGGTTTCGGCTACGTGGGAACCGGTGTCCCCGAATTGATCATCGGCGTGAAGCCGATGTGGCGGGCGCGCGGTGTCGGGCGGGAGCTGCTTCGTCAGCTGGCCGACCAGGCTCGCAGCAGAGGCCTGTCGAGACTCAGTCTGAGCGTCGAACGCGGCAACTACGCCACGACGCTGTACCGATCCGAGGGATTCGCCGTGACCCAGTCGGGGATGGGGCGCGACACGATGGTCAAGCGCCTGCGCTGAGCTGCGGCCCGCTGCCGAACGTCCCCCTTCGGGGGGTCGCTCCGGGCGAAGGCGGGTTCCGGCGCCTACGCTCGAACCATGGCCAGGAGTACCAGCCCGACCAAGAGCGGTCGAGCGCCCGCGAAGGGCGCCCCGACGCGCGCTCGCAAAGCCGCGCCCGCTCCGAAGGCCTACGTCGACGACGCCGAACGTCCCCCCGTGGTCGTGCGTGCGTGGCTCGGTCTCGCCCATGGGGTGGGTGGCCTCTTCCGCGCCTTCGGACTTGAATCGCTCGAGAAGGATCAGCGGCGCGACGGCTTCCCGTTCCTGCTGGTGCTGCTGGCGGTCGCCGGCGCGGTGGTGGAGTGGTTCTTCATCGGGTCCGAGGTCGCCCGCACGATCAGCGCCTACACCGCCGGCGGGCTGATCGGCCGCGAGGCGTTCCTCCTGCCGGTCTTCCTGATCCTGCTGGCCGGATGGCTGTTCCGCCATCCTCCGTCCGTGCATGACAACGGGCGCATCGGTATCGGCTTCGCCCTGTTCGTTCTGACCGTCGCGGGGTTCTGTCACGTGCTGGGCGGCCGCCCCGAACCGCGGCAGGGGCTTCCGGCCCTCAGCGAGGCCGGTGGCGTGCTCGGCTGGATGGTGGGCGAGCCTCTTGCGCTGCTGCTGACGGACGTCGGCGGATGCATCGCGCTCGGCCTGCTCGCGATCCTCAGCATCCTCATCCTCACCAAGACTCCGCCGAACCGGATCGGCCGCCGGCTGGGAGAGCTCTATGCCTGGATGTTCGGTGCCGAACCTGCGCCGGAGCGCGCGTCAGGGGCATCGGCGGCCGACGGTGACGGTGACGGTGACGGCGACGAGCGCACCGATTCGCTGCCGTGGTGGCGTCGCAATCGCACCGGCCGAGAGAAGGACGTCGAGAGCGACCTGTCCTCGGACGACCTGACCGCCCTCCTGACCCCGGGTGCCGCCGAAGGCGGGTTCGAGCAGGCGATCACGCCCGTCGCGCCCGCAACCGATGCCGTCACCGAGATCATCCCCGCCCGTCCGCCTCTTCCGGCCGCGCCCCGTGGTGGTGAGCCCACAGCCCTGCGCGACGACACCGCTCCGGACGATCCCGGCGACGATCTTCCCGGGCTCTCAGGCCTCGGGACGGAGGGTGGGCTCACCTCGTCCGATGCCCCCTACCGGCTCCCGTCCGTCGCCGCGCTCGCTGCCGGCACACCGCACCGCGAACGCTCCGCCGCGAACGACGCCGTCGTCGCCGCGATCACCGGCGTCCTCGATCAGTTCCAGGTCGACGCGCGCGTCACCGGCTTCTCGCGTGGCCCGACGGTCACCCAGTACGAGATCGCGCTGGGCCCGGGGGTCAAGGTCGAGCGCATCACCGCCCTCACGAACAACATCGCCTACGCCGTGGCCTCGAACGAGGTGCGCATCCTCGCGCCGATCCCCGGCAAGAGCGCGATCGGCGTGGAGATCCCCAACACCGACCGGGAGATCGTCACCCTCGGCGACGTCCTCCGATCGGGCGCGGCCACCCAGTCGACCCACCCCATGACCATCGGTGTCGGCAAGGATGTCGGTGGCGGCTACGTCGTGGCGAACCTCGCGAAGATGCCCCACCTGCTGGTGGCCGGTTCCACCGGGTCGGGCAAGTCGAGCTTCGTCAACTCGATGATCACGAGCCTGCTCATGCGCGCCAAACCGGCCGATGTCCGCATGGTCCTGATCGATCCGAAGCGCGTCGAGCTGACCTCCTATGCAGGCGTCCCGCACCTGATCACGCCCATCATCACCAGCCCCAAGAAGGCCGCCGAGGCGCTGCAGTGGGTGGTGAAGGAGATGGACATGCGGTACGACGACCTCGCGTCGTTCGGGTTCCGCCACATCGACGACTTCAACCGTGCCGTCCGAGCCGGGGAGGTGCAGCTGCCGGCCGGCAGCGAGCGCGTCCTCAAGCCCTACCCCTACCTGCTCGTCGTCGTCGATGAGCTCGCAGATCTCATGATGGTCGCGCCCCGCGACGTCGAGGATTCGATCGTGCGCATCACCCAGCTGGCGCGTGCCAGCGGCATCCACCTGGTGCTGGCGACCCAGCGCCCCTCGGTGGATGTCGTGACGGGTCTGATCAAGGCCAATGTGCCCTCACGGCTCGCGTTCGCCGTCACGAGCGTCACCGATTCCCGCGTCATCCTCGACCAGCCCGGTGCCGACCGGCTCATCGGGCAGGGAGACGGACTGTTCCTGCCGATGGGCACTTCGAAGGCCATCCGCGTGCAGGGCGCGTGGGTCAGCGAGGCCGAGATCGAGAAGGTCGTCAAGCACGTCACCCAGCAGGCGCGTCCGGAGTATCGACCGGATGTCGCCGCGGCGGCGGAGAAGAAGGAGATCGACGCCGACATCGGCGATGACCTCGAGCTCCTGCTGGCCGCTGCGGAGCTCGTGGTCTCGACGCAGTTCGGCTCGACCTCGATGCTGCAGCGGAAGCTCCGCGTCGGTTTCGCCAAGGCGGGGCGGTTGATGGACCTGCTCGAGTCGCGTGAGATCGTCGGTCCGTCCGAGGGGTCGAAGGCCCGCGACGTCCTCGTCACCGCCGAACAGCTGCCCGGGGTCCTCGCGAGGCTGCGCGGGGAGGACGTGCCCGACGATGACGTCGATCCCGTCGACGCCCAGTTCGAAGGTCTTCCCGTGGTCGACGCCGACGCCGGTGAAGATGCGTGGGATCTGACGGGGCGCGACTGATGGCCGTGCCGAGGCAGCTGCCGAACATCATCACCGTCGTGCGGATCCTCGTCGCACCCGTCTTCCTCGCGATGCTTCTCATCGACGACGGTGCAGACGGGGCGCTGCGGTGGTGGGCGGCGGCGCTGTTCATCGTCGCGATCGCCACCGACGGCGTCGACGGGTGGATCGCGCGGCGCCACGACATCGTCACCGACCTCGGCAAGCTCCTCGATCCCATCGCGGACAAGGTGCTCACCGGGTTCGCCTTCATCGGCCTGTCGATCCTCGGCGAGCTGCCGTGGTGGATCACCATCGTCGTGCTGATCCGCGAGATCGGCATCACGGTGTACCGGTTCATGGTCGTCAGCGACCACGTTCTCGCCGCAGCATGGATGGGCAAGCTCAAGACCGTCGCGCAGTCGGTGGCATTGTCGCTGGCCCTGCTGCCCCTCGCGCCGCTCGTCGGTGAGTGGATCTGGTGGGCGAACGGCGTGACGATGACGGTCGCCGTCATCCTCACCATCGCCAGCGGCATCGACTACGTCATCAGCGAGGTGCGCGGCGCGCGCCGCGCCCGGGGGGGCTCATGACAGGCCGGGACGTCGACCTCCCCGACGGTCGCGACGGAGGGGAGGGGGATGCGGCGGCATCCGCTCTCTTGCACGCACTCGCGCGCCGCGGGTGGACCATCGCCGTCGCCGAGTCCCTGACCGGGGGACTGCTCGTCGCCGCGCTGGTCTCGGTACCGGGGGCGTCCTCGCTCGTGCGCGGGGGAGTGACCGCGTACGCCACGGATCTGAAGCATCATCTGCTCGGCGTCGACGACTCCCTCCTCGACGCCCGGGGGGCGGTGGATCCCGAAGTCGCGCTGCAGATGGCCGGCGGGGTGCGAGACCGGCTGGGGGCGGATGTCGGAGTCTCGACGACCGGCGTCGCCGGGCCCGACCCGCAGGACGGCCAGCCGGTGGGTACCGTCTTCGTCGGCATCCGCACCCCGGAAACATCGGTGGTGGTGCCTCTCGAACTGCAGGGGACACGGGCCGAGATCCGCGCGGAGACGGTTCGCCGGGCACTGGACGAGGTGCGGGCACGGACGTGATCGACGGATCGGGAACATGTCGTGTTTCCGCTCGGTTACATTCGGTGATTCCCACCCATCACCCAGCGCACGGGATTAGTGTGACTGCATCGGTGTTGTACCGTTGTCCACCCGGACAGCGGCGGAATCAACGGTAAGGAGGGGACCCACATGATCCTGGTACGTCACGAGATCGGCGAAGTCCTGCGTGACCTCCGCCAGCAGAAGGGCCGCACCCTCCGCCAGGTCGCCAGTCGTGCAAGCGTCGCCCTCGGATATCTCAGCGAGGTCGAGCGCGGCCAGAAGGAGGCCTCGAGCGAGATCCTCGCGTCGGTCGCCGAAGCGCTGGACGTCCCGATCTCCACGATCATGCGCGAAGTAGGCGATCGCATCGCCGTCCTCGAGGGCCTGCAGACCTTCCCCGACGTCGTGCCCGACGACCTGGTCGCGTCCGTGGACGCCGAGCTTTCGCTGCGCTGACGCGCGATCATCCATGCGCCGCAGCGAGTTCCAGCGCGCCGTCGAAGCAGAGTTCGGACCTCGAGGCCCTTCGCTGACAGCCGACCTCGTGCTGTCCGATCTCGGCGACCGCACCGCCGCCGAGGCTCTCGAAGCCGGGACGGCGCCCCGCGACGTGTGGCGCGCCCTCTGCGCAGCGGCCGACGTGCCTCCCGAGCGCTGGTACGGCGTGGGACGGCTGGAGCCGCGGCGCGGCTGAGTCCCGCGGCGTGTCGTCGAAGATGCGTTCGAGATCGCCGTAGGCTCCTGCACAGCAGGTGTCGCACGGTGGTTATCCACGGAATGGTCCGGGTCGACGGTCGATGTCGGAGGCCCCTCGTACCGTGAATCGCGTCGAACGACACCTCCGCCTTGCCGCAGCGTCCGCATCATCCGGTGCAGAGCGCGGCAGCCTACAGGCGACGGAACGCGAGCAGAAGGAGCACGCCATGCCATCACCCGCCGACCGCGAGAAAGCCCTCGAAACGGCTCTCGCTCAGATCGACCGGCAGTTCGGAAAGGGCTCGGTGATGCGCCTCGGCGGTGACGAGCGCGCTCCCGTCGAGGTCATCTCCACCGGCTCCATCGCGTTGGACGTCGCCCTCGGCGTCGGCGGGCTTCCCCGCGGCCGGATCATCGAGATCTACGGTCCGGAATCCTCCGGTAAGACCACGCTCACTCTGCATGCGATCGCGAACGTGCAGCGCTCCGGCGGCATCGCCGCGTTCATCGACGCCGAGCACGCGCTCGACCCCGATTACGCCAAGAAGCTCGGAGTCGACATCGACTCGCTGCTGGTGTCGCAGCCCGACACGGGTGAGCAGGCGCTCGAGATCGCCGACATGCTCGTCCGCTCGGGAGCGATCGACCTCGTGGTCATCGACTCCGTCGCGGCGCTCGTGCCGAAGGCCGAGATCGAGGGTGAGATGGGCGATTCCCACGTCGGTCTCCAAGCACGGCTCATGTCGCAGGCGCTTCGCAAGCTGACCGGTGGGCTCAATCAGACGAACACCACGATGATCTTCATCAATCAGCTGCGCGAGAAGATCGGCGTGTTCTTCGGGTCTCCCGAGACCACCGCCGGTGGAAAGGCGCTGAAGTTCTACGCGTCGGTGCGCCTGGACATCCGTCGTATCGAGACGCTCAAGGACGGTACCGAGGCTGTCGGCAACCGCACGCGCGTCAAGGTGGTCAAGAACAAGATGGCGCCGCCGTTCAAGCAGGCCGAGTTCGACATCCTCTACGGCGTCGGTATCTCGCGAGAGGGAAGCCTCATCGATTTCGGCGTCGAGCACGGGATCGTGAAGAAGTCGGGCGCCTGGTACACGTACGACGGGGAGCAGCTCGGCCAGGGCAAGGAGAACGCCCGGAACTTCCTGCTCAAGAACGACGACATCGCCGCCGACATCGAGACGAAGATCAAGGACAAGCTCGGCATCGGCCAGCCCCGCGGGGGCGCGGTCGCCGACGAGCTCGCGGCGCGTCGCCCGGCCTGATGGTCCGCTTCGTCGAGAGCGGGGGCGAGGGAGGCCTCGCCCCCGTCATCCCGCTCTTCACCGGCTCGACGCCCGACGCGCCCCCCGCTCACCCGTCGGCTGGGCGGGCAGCGCGCGGTCCGTCGGCCGGCACGACGATGACGTCCGGTCGCGTGGAGCGCCCCTCCTCGAGGCGACGTGGCGGGAGCAGTGCGGCGAACGTCGAGAACGGTGCCGACATCGACACCGACACTGAGACCGCCACCCACCCCGTCGACGCGGCGGGGGTGGAAAGGGCGTTGCTGCGGCGGCTCGGCGCCCGGGGCCTTTCCGTCCGTGAGGCGGAAGCCTTCGTCGTCTCACGCGGGCTGAGTCGCGAGGCGGCGGCCGAGCTCGTCGCGGTCTTCTGCGAGCGCGGCTACCTCGACGATGGCCGCCTCGCCGAACAGGTCGTGTGGAGCGGCGTGGCCCGCAAGAGCGAAGGTCGCCGGGCCATCGCCCGCCGTCTGGCGCAGCGAGGGGTGGAGCGCGATGTCGCCGATGCGGCGCTGGCGGAGATGCCCGATGACGACGACGAACGGGCACTGGAGTTCGCCCGGGGCAAGGCTCGGAGTCTGGCCAGGCTCGATCACGACGTGGCTCTGCGACGCCTTGCCGGCCAGCTCGCCCGCCGCGGATTCGGGGGTTCCTCGGCTCTCACCGCGGCGCGTACGGCCCTCCAGGAGGCGCGCGAGCTCGGGTGAGCGTCGGCGCGGAAGATGGCAGCCCAGCAGATTCCGGCTGGGAGAATCCGGGCTCTTAGAATTGCAGGCACCATGTCTACTCCCTCCGCCGCGCCCACCCTGGTCGCCCCTTCGCCCGCCGCCGTGACTCGAGACGGCAGCGCCCGCACCTACGAGGTGCGCACCTTCGGCTGCCAGATGAACGTGCATGACTCGGAGCGCCTCTCGGGCTCGCTCGAGAGCGCGGGATATCTGCCCGCGCGGCCCGGCGAGGAAGCCGACGTGGTGGTGATCAACACGTGTGCCGTGCGCGACAACGCCGCAGGGAAGCTGTACGGCACGCTCGGGCATCTGAAGTCGCGCAAAGACGCGCGCGAGGGGATGCAGATCGCGGTCGGCGGGTGCCTGGCTCAGATGGACAAGCAGACCGTGCTCGACAAGGCGCCCTGGGTGGACGTCGTCTTCGGCACCCACAACATGGGCTCGCTCCCGCGTCTTCTCGAGCGTGCGCGCCACAACGACGAGGCGGAGCTCGAGATCCTCGAGGCGCTCGACGTGTTCCCGTCGACGCTTCCCACGAAGCGCGACCACATCCACAGCGGCTGGGTCTCGATCTCCGTCGGGTGCAACAACACGTGCACGTTCTGCATCGTCCCCCACCTCCGCGGCAAGGAGAAGGATCGGCGTCCCGGCGACATCCTCAGTGAGATCCGGATGCTGGTCGACGACGGCGCGATCGAGGTCACCCTCCTCGGGCAGAACGTCAACAGCTATGGCGTCGAATTCGGTGACCGGCAGGCCTTCGGCAAACTCCTCCGGGCCGCCGGCGCGATCGACGGCCTCGAGCGCATCCGCTTCACCAGCCCGCATCCCGCAGCCTTCACCGACGATGTCATCGACGCGATGGCCGAGACCCCCGCAGTCATGCCGCAGCTGCACATGCCGTTGCAGTCGGGCAGCGACCGGATCCTCAAGGCGATGCGACGGTCCTACCGCAGCGAGCGGTTCCTCGACATCCTGGATCGGGTGCGCGCCCGCATCCCGCACGCGGCCATCAGCACCGACATCATCGTCGGCTTCCCCGGCGAAACCGACGAGGATTTCGAAGACACCCTCCGCGTCGTCGAGCAGTCGCGCTTCGCCAGCGCCTTCACCTTCCAGTACTCCATCCGCGAGGGCACCCCGGCCGCGACGATGCCGGATCAGGTTCCCAAGTCGGTCGTCCAGGAGCGTTACGAGCGCCTCGTCGCCCTTCAGGAGCGGATCAGTCTGGAGGAGAACCGAGGGCAGCTCGGTCGCGAGGTCGAGGTTCTGGTCTCCAGCGGCGAGGGCAAGAAGGATGCGGCCACCCACCGGCTGACCGGACGCGCCGAGGACAACCGACTCGTCCACTTCGAGGTTCCGGCCGATTCTCCGCTCCCACGTCCCGGCGATGTGGTGACGGCGATCATCACCCATGCCGCCCCCTTCCACCTCCTCGCCGACGCGCCCGCGGGCGATCGGCTCCGCATCCGGCGCACGCGCGCGGGCGACGCGTGGGACAGGGCTCAGGCCCAATCGTGCGCTGTGCCGACACCGGGTGCCGAAGCAGGAGCACCTCGAGCGGTGTCCCTGGGCCTTCCCACGCTGCGCATCGGCGAGTGAAGACCGCGCCCGACGCCTCCCCGTCAGACCGTGAGGCCGCCGACGGCCCTCGGCTCTGGAGTGTCATCGGTGCGACGGGCACCGGGAAATCGGCGTTCGCGCTCGACCTCGTCGAGGCGCTGCGCGCCGCCGGTCGTGACGCGGAGATCGTCGGAGCGGACGCGATGCAGCTGTACCGGGGGATGGACATCGGAACCGCCAAGATCCCCGAGGGCGAGCGCCGCGGCATCCCCCATCACCTCCTCGATGTGCTCGATGTCACCGACGACGCGGCCGTGGCGTGGTACCAGTCCGCCGCACGCGGCGTCATCGATTCCCTACACGCGCGGGGCGCGGACGCGGTCCTCGTCGGCGGATCGGGTCTGTACGTCTCGGCGGTCGTGTTCGACTTCCGGTTCCCGCCGCGCGACGAGGCGCTGAGAGACGCCCTCGAGGCCGAGCTCGACCGGGTCGGACCCGCCGCGCTGTACGAGCGACTGCGGCGCGCGGACCCGGCAGCCGCCGCCCGGATAGACCCCCGCAACACGCGTCGGATCATCCGGGCCCTCGAGGTGATCGCCCAGGGCGACAGCACGCACGGCGGCGCCCTTCCCGAGACGCAGACCCTGTGGTACCCGCGCACCAGGCTCCTCGGTCTCGAGCGCGACCGTCGTGAACTCGTCGAAACCCTCGATCGCCGGGTCGAGCGGATGTGGGATGAGGGGCTGCTCGACGAGGTGAGGGATCTTCGCCGCGTCGGTCTCGAGCAGGGCACCACCGCGCCGCGGGCCATCGGCTACGCACAGGCTCTGGCCCAGGTGCGGGGCGAGATCGACCGTGGTGAGGCGATCACGCAGACGCAGGCGCTCACGCGCCGCTACGCCCGGCGGCAGGTGTCGTGGTTCCGACGATACGACGGCGTCACGTGGATGGACGGCGCGACGGCGGCGGAGAGTCTGGCAGGCTCGATGGCATGAGCCTGCAGATCCGGTCCTTCGCTCCCGGCGACACCGACGCGGTCGTCCTCCTCTGGCAGACCACCGGTCTCACACGGCCCTGGAACAACCCGTACCAGGACATCGCCCGCAAGCTCCGGGTCCAGCCCGAGCTCTTCCTCGTCGCCGTGGGTGAGGACGGTCACATCGTCGGAACGGTCATGGCCGGCTACGACGGTCATCGCGGCTGGCTGTACTACCTGGCGAGCGACCCGCACCACCGCGGTCAGGGCATCGCCCGGAGCCTGGTCGAGCGTGCCGAGGAGCTTCTCCTCGAGATGGGGTGCCCGAAGGTGCAGTTGATGGTGAGGCCCGAGAACGGCGTTGCACAGGGCTTCTACGAGGCCCTCGGCTTCGAGCACTTCGACACCTGGGCGACGGGCAAGCGCCTCATCGAAGACTGACCCCGCGCGGACGACCACAGGGCGGACGCCTAGGCTGGGTTCATGCCTCACGCGGTGTCGTTCACGAAGGGCCACGGCACGGGAAACGACTTCGTCATCGTCGAAGATCCCGACGGCCGGCTCGAGCTCTCAGATGACCAGGTCGCCGTGCTGTGCGACCGCCGTTTCGGCATCGGGGCTGACGGCATCCTGCGCGTCGTCCGCAGCACATCCCTCCCCGAGGGTGCAGCGACCGTCGATGCGGAATGGTTCATGGACTACCGCAACGCCGACGGCTCGGCGGCGGAGATGTGCGGAAACGGCATCCGCGTGTTCGCCCGCTACCTCGAAGACGCCGGGCTGGCGCGCTTCGACGGCTCCGTCCTCATCGGCACGCGAGCGGGAGTGAAGACGCTCACCCGCAGCGAACTCGGCTACGAGGTCGACCTCGGCGCATGGTCGGTGGAGCCCGAGGAGACCCTTGTTCGCGCGCGCGGACTGGACATCCCGCGGCCGGGGCTCGGCATCGACGTCGGCAATCCGCACGTCGTGGTGGCGCTGCAGTCCGAGAGTGAGCTCGAGCGACTGGATCTCGCCGTTCGCCCGATGCTCCACCCCGACCCGCCGGCCGGCGCGAACATCGAGTTCGTCGTCCCCGCCGACCCGCTCGTGCGCGATGGGGTGGGGGTCATCCGGATGCGGGTGTTCGAACGAGGAGTGGGCGAGACCCTCAGCTGCGGCACGGGGGTCGCCGCGGCGGCGCTCGCGGTCCGGCACTGGGCGGGCCGAGGTGCACCCGATCGCTGGAGCGTGCAGGTGCCCGGCGGCACGCTCGCGGTGCGCGTCGTGGAGGAGCGGGTCCTGCTGTCGGGTCCGGCTGCGCTGGTCTTCACCGGCGAGATCACCCTCGCCTGATCGCGACGGGTCAGGGCAGCGCGATCGGCCCGGTCGGCGGCATGCCGTGGCGGCGTACCCGGATGACCCGGAATCCCCGCCCGGTGGCGGCGCGATGCACGGAGAACCCGGGCTCGAGCGTCGCTGCCAGCCATCGCTGCAGTGAATCCGAACCGAGGTTGCGCTGGACGACGAGCCAGGCGTCGGACCGCTCGTCCAGCCGAGGGATCCATCGCTCCAGCAGACCGTGGAGCTCGGATTTCCCGACGCGGATCGGGGGGTTCGATCGGATGGTGCGGAAACCGATGTCATCGGGAACATCGTCGGGCGTCGCGGCGTTGACGTTGTCGAGCCCCAGGGACTGGGCGTTGCGACGCACCAGATCCAGGGCCCGTTCGTTGACGTCGACCGCCCACACGGTGGCGTGCGGCGAGGTCATCGCGAGAGACAACGCGATCGGTCCCCACCCGCACCCGAGATCGAGCAGATTGCCGCCCGGCGGTGAGGGCGGCGTATTGGCGAGCAGGACCGCAGTCCCACCGTCCAACCGGTCGGGGCTGAACACCCCTCCCGCGGTGGTGACCTCCACCTCCCGGCCGGCGAGCAGCACCCGTATCCGACGCAGATTCTCGGGGCTGGCGGGCGACGCGCTGAAATAGTGGTCGCTCCCCATGGCTGTCGAGCGTAGCGGAGGTGGTCTCCGGCGCGGGAGGCTAGAGTCGACGAATCCCTTTCCGCAGACGGATGTCCCGCCCGACGCCTGCACCACATACGCGGATCATCCGGAAGGACCCCATGACAGAACAGATCCCCACCGACGACGCCGTCGACCCGGTCGACCGTGTGCTCGCTCGCGCGGAGACGCGCAGCGGCGCGCGGACCACGACCTTCACCGACGCCGGATCGCGCGCCCTCGCGCCCGCCCAGGCGCTCCAGGATGCCTCGACGGTCGTCTCCGACGATTCGGACGGAGACCAGTGGGATCGCGAGGAGCGCGCGGCGCTGCGCCGCGTACCCGGGCTCTCGACCGAGCTCGAAGACGTCACCGAGGTCGAGTACCGACAGCTGCGTCTGGAGAATGTCGTGCTGGTGGGCGTTCATCCCCAGGGTGAACAGGAGGAGGCGGAGAACTCGCTGCGCGAACTGGCCGCCCTCGCCGAGACGGCGGGCGCCGTCGTGCTCGACGGCGTGCTCCAGCGTCGCCCGAACCCCGACCCGGCGACCTACGTCGGACGCGGCAAGGCCGAAGAACTGCGCGACATCGTCGCCGCCGCCGGTGCTGACACCGTCGTGGCCGACGCCGAACTGGCCCCGAGCCAGCGGCGCGCACTCGAGGATGTCGTGAAGGTGAAGGTGATCGATCGGACCGCCGTCATCCTCGACATCTTCAGCCAGCACGCCAAGAGCCGCGAGGGCAAGGCCCAGGTCGAGCTCGCCCAGCTCGAGTACCTGCTCCCGCGACTGCGCGGGTGGGGTGAATCGATGAGCCGACAGGCCGGTGGCCAGGTCGGTGCCGCCGGAGCAGGAATGGGGTCACGCGGTCCTGGTGAGACCAAGATCGAACTCGACCGGCGCCGCATCCGCACGCGCATGGCGCACCTCCGGCGGCAGATCCGTCAGTTCGCCCCTGCGCGCGATGCCAAGCGGGCCGAACGCAAACGGAACACGATCCCGTCGGTGGCCATCGCGGGGTACACCAACGCCGGGAAGTCCAGCCTCCTGAACAGGCTGACGCGCGCGGGCGTGCTCGTCGAGAACGCGCTGTTCGCGACACTTGATGCCACCGTGCGCCGCTCGGAGACATCAGACGGCCGGGTCTACACGATCTCCGACACCGTCGGATTCGTTCGGAACCTCCCGCACCAGCTCGTCGAGGCGTTCCGCTCCACCCTGGAGGAGGTCGGCGGCGCCGATGTGATCGTGCACGTCGTCGACGGCGCCCACCCCGATCCGGGCGCACAGCTGCAGACGGTGCGAGACGTGATCGGCGATGTCGGTGCGCGCGACACCCGCGAGATCGTGGTGTTCAACAAGGCCGACCTCGTCGACGCCGACACCCGGCTGGTGCTGCGCGGCCTCGTGCCCGACGCGCACTTCGTGTCCTCGCGCACGGGCGAGGGAATCGAGGAGCTGCGCGCGGCCATCGAAGACGCCTTGCCGCTGCCTGCTGTCGAGGTGCAGGCTGTGGTCCCCTACGATCGCGGTGACTTGGTGTCGGCCGCGCACGATTCCGGTCTCATCCTCAGCGAGGAGCACAGGGCGGAGGGAACCTACCTCCACGTCCACGTCGGTGAGCGGCTCGCTGCCGAACTCGCACCGTTCCGAATCTGACGGCTCGCAGAACCCCTGCGACCAGTTCAGCTGGTCGGCTCGAGGTCGAGCGGCGAGACGTCCGCCGGGGTGAAACCGAAGGCGGCGCCCAAGAAGGCGAGCTCTGTGCGCACCATGTCGACGACGGTCTCGCTGCGGCGGAATCCGTGCCCTTCACCGGGGTAGAGGACGTAGGCGTGGGGCACGCCTCCGGCGCGCAGCGCATCGCGGATGGCTTCGGATTGCGAGGGCGGAACCACGGCGTCCTCCTCTCCCTGCAGCAGCAGCACAGGAGTCTGGATGCGGTGGGCGTGGGTCAGCGGTGAACGCTCCAGGTAGACCGCCTCGCTGGCGGGAAGCGGGCCGATGAGGCCATCGAGGTAGCGCGATTCGAAGTCGTGCGTCTCGGACGCGAGCAGGCGGGCATCGGCCACGCCGTACCGCGAGATGCCGGCGCCGAATGCATCGGAGGCGACCAGCGCCCCGAGCACCGTCCAGCCTCCTGCCGATCCGCCGGCGATCGCGATGCGGGCGGGGTCGGCGGTTCCGTCCGCAGCGAGGAAACGGGCGATGTCGACGACGTCGTCGACATCGACGACGCCCCAGCGGCCGCGCAGACGTTCGCGGTATTCGCGACCGAAACCGCTCGAGCCTCCGTAATTGACCTCGACCACGCCGATCCCACGCGAGGTCAGGAAGAGCGTCTTCGGGCTGACCACACCGGGGGCGTGAGCGGTCGGACCGCCGTGGACGAGCACGACGTACGGGGGAAGGGCGTCTTCGGGTCCCTTCACCTCCGGGTGGGTCGGGGGGAACTCGACCGCATGGACGACGCCATGGCGCCCGTCGACGGTGAATCGTCGGGGCCGGGGCACCCATGCGGACAAGCCGTCGTCTTGCCAGCGGCCGCCTGTCAGAAGGTGGACGCCCGGTCGCGACGGCTCGCGCAGATCGATGCGCCACAGCCCCGCGGGAGCGTCTTCCGGGCTCCCTGACACGAGGACGTCGGTGCCTTCTGCGTCCTCCACAAGGAGGTTGCCCACCGCCGGAACAGGGATGCCGGTGACCACGCCGCCTGACGAGATGTGGACGAGCTCGTCGCTGCCGCGCGTGCGCACGGCGGCGACACCGTCGGCGAGCGGCGCGAACCACCGTGATCCGAGCACCCACAGCGGACCTCCGGTGTCGCGTTCATCCGGGGCGATCATCTCCGGCCGGTCTTCCGCGGGACCGAGACGGTGAAGGTTCCAGAACCCGCTCGCGTCGTCGGCGTAGAGGAGGGCGCCGTCGGCCGTCCATTCGGGCTGGAGAGCGGCGGAGGTGCCTCCGGCGACGCGTCGCCCCGCAGGTTCTCCGTCGTCGAGTCGGCGTACTCGGACCTCGGCCCGGTCCCAGGGCATGTGGGGGTGATCCCACGCGAGCCACGCGAGAGCGGATCCGTCGGGGGAGAGCGCAGGCTGCGCGACGAAGTCGCTCCCCGCCGTCAACGAGATCACGCGGTCGATGTCGTCGGCGGCCGACCCGTCGAGAGGGATCTCGACGATGTCGTGGCTGACGGCCTCACCGACGACCTCTCGGACCGCGAGCAGCCGCCCCCGGGACACACGGAGACCCCCGAGCGCCTGCCCCGACACGGCGGGTGTGAGTGGTGTGGGAGCCGACCCCGGAGTGAGGAGCCACACCCGCTGATCCGACTTCTCCACGAAGACGAGCCCGCCATCGGCGGTGGCACTCCATGCGCCGCCGCCGTACTCATGGACACGCGAGCGGACATTCCAGGGAGCGGGAAGCAGCGTGTCGACCTGTGAGCCCGGGACGGGCGCCCGCGGTGCGCGTCGCACGGTCGTTCGCCCCTGCTCTTCGGGGACCGTCTCGGCCCACCAGATCTCCTCCCCGACGAATCGAGCGCCGTCCAGCCGCGGCGAGGCGGCAGCCACCGCGTCCGCCGTGACGCGTGAGGGCCAGGTGCCGAACGGGAGCGTGCGGACGGGGGCGGACGCGGAGTCGTGAGGAAGAGGCTCGACCATGCGTCCACGTTACGGGCCCCCACGTTGCGGCCCGCCGCATCGCTACGGGCCCCACGTCGTCGGGGGGCCCCGACGTCTGTCAGACCGCGCGAAGGATCGCGACGACCTTGCCCAGAATGATCGCCTCGTCGCCCAGGATGGGTTCGAACGCGGTGTTGCGGGGGAGCAGCCACGTGTGGCCGTCACGCTGACGGAACGTCTTGACGGTCGCCTCTCCGTCCAGCATGGCAGCCACGATCTCGCCGTTCTCGGCCGTCCCCTGCGCACGCACGACGACCCAGTCGCCGTCGCAGATGGCCGCGTCGATCATCGAATCGCCGGCGACCTTCAGCATGAACAGTTCGCCCTTGCCGACCAGCTGTCGGGGGAGGGGGAAGACTTCCTCGACCTGCTGATCCGCCGTGATCGGGACACCCGCGGCGATCCGTCCGACCAGCGGGACGAGCGCGGCGTCCCCCACGGCCGGGGTGCGGTCGGCGGGGTTCTCCGCGGCGGTGCCGGGGAGGTCGATGAGCACCTCCATGGCCCGGGTCTTGCCGGGGTCGCGCCGGAGGTATCCGCTTAACTCGAGCTGATTGAGCTGATGGGTGACGCTGGACAGCGACTTCAGGCCGACGGCGTCGCCGATCTCGCGCATGCTCGGCGGATAGCCGTGGCGGGCGATCGAGCGCTGGATCACCTCGAGGATGGCCATCTGCTTGTCGCTCAGGCTCTTGCGCCGCCGCGTCTGCGGCTTGGTGTTCGGCTCGCTCATGTCTGCTCCTGTCTCCCCGGAATCCCGCCCCGGTCCTCCGTGACGTGATCGTCGCGTCTTCGAATGTCGGAGGTCGGTGGTGAGGTGTCCTCGTCGAAACCGTATCCGGTTCCGATCGGCGTCCACCGGACCTCGCTCGCGTGTCGCGTTCGATCGTTCGACGGATTCCGACCCGCTTGACAGCATTTCACATCGAAGATAGCTTCGGAAGAGAGGTTCGCATCCACCCGTCCCGGCCGACGGGTGGATGCGAACCCAGACCCGAAACGACACCGGCTGAGCCGGGAACGGGAGCACATCATGAGCGCGATCACGATTTCGACGGGAACCATGACGGGTGCCGCCGCGGCGACCCGGCTGCGGCTGACCGCCCGCGGGCGCCGTGTCCTCGCGACACTCGCCGCGCTGCCCGCCGTCGTCGCGCTGAGCGCGGCGATGATCAGTGGCGGCTCAGCGCTCGCCACTCGCGCCGACGGTGCGCCGGCCGGGGCCTTCGACACCGTCACGGTGCAGGCGGGTGACTCTCTCTGGGCGATCGCCGAGCGCGTGGCCCCTGCCGCCGACCCTCGGGATGTGGTTGCGGCCTTCAGCCGTCTCAACGGCCTCGACGCGGGACTCGTGTCGGCCGGCCAGGAGCTGGCGATCCCCGCGGAGTACGCCGACTGACCCGCAGGCCCGACGGGCGAGGCGCCGTACGATGGGAAGGGTGAGTGCGACGCTCGATGACCTTCCCATCCGCGACGATCTGAGGGGACGGACCCCCTACGGCGCGCCGCAGGCTCAACTGCCCGTGGCGCTGAACGTCAACGAGAACACCCACCCGGTTCCGGCGGAGGTGGCCGACGACATCCTCGACGCTGTGGCGATCGCGCTCCGCGAGGTGAATCGCTACCCCGACCGCGAGTTCACCGGTCTGCGCGAGCACCTGGCCGACTACCTCGGTCACGGCCTGGTCCGGGAGCAGATCTGGGCGGCCAACGGATCGAACGAAGTCCTCCAGCATCTCCTGCAGGCGTTCGCCGGCCCAGGGCGGACCGCCTTCGGATTCGCCCCGACATATTCGATGTACCCCCTGTTGACCCGGGGAACCGGAGCGACCTGGCAGGCGGGCACCCGCGCGCACGATTTCACGGTCTCCGCCGAGTCCGCCGCCGCCCAGGTGGCCGCGGCCCAACCCGATGTGGTGTTCCTGTGCGCTCCGAACAACCCGACGGGTACACCGCTCCCGCTCGAGGTCATCGACGCCGTCTACGGTGCGACGCGCGGCATCGTCATCGTCGACGAGGCCTATGTCGAGTTCGCGCCCCACGACGCCCCGTCCGCCGTGACGCTCCTGCCCGACCGGCCGCGACTGGTGGTCTCGCGCACGATGAGCAAGGCCTTCGCCTTCGCCGGAGCGCGTGTGGGCTACCTCGCCGCGGATCCGGCCGTCATCGACGCGCTTCGCCTGGTGCGCTTGCCGTACCACCTGAGCGCTCTGACCCAGGCTGCCGCGACCGCCGCGCTCCAGCATGCGCCGACGATGCTGCGGATGGTGGATGAGATCGTCGCGCAGCGCGACCGGATCTCGGCGACGGTGTCGGCCCTCGGGTACGAACCGTACGAGTCATGGACGAACTTCGTGCTGTTCGGAGGCGTGTCAGACCCCGCGGCGACATGGCAGGCGCTCTATGACCGGGGCGTGCTGATCCGTGACGTCGGCATCCCGCACCACCTGCGGGTGACGGCCGGCACCGACAAAGAGACCACCGCCTTCTTGGACGCCCTGGCGTCGATAGACTCGGGCGCATGACCCGTCCTGCGCGTACCGCGTCGCTTCGCCGTGCGACCAGTGAGTCCACCGTCGAGCTCGAGCTCGATCTGGACGGGACCGGTCGAAGCAGCATCCAGACCACGGTTCCGTTCTTCGACCACATGCTCACGGCCTTCGCGAAGCACTCCCTGACCGACCTCACCGTCCGTGCCCACGGCGACACCGACATCGACGCTCACCACACGGTGGAGGACACCGCGATCGTCCTCGGCCAGGCCATCCGCCAGGCTCTCGGCGACAAGGCCGGAATCTCCCGCTACGGCGACGCCATGGTGCCACTGGATGAGGCGCTCGCCCGCGCGGTCGTCGACATCAGCGGGCGGCCCTACCTCGTGCACGGGGGCGAGCCGGCAGGATTCGAGTTCCACCTGATCGGCGGCCACTTCACCGGCTCGCTCGTCCGGCACACCTTCGAAGCCCTCGCCGTCCACGGCGGGCTCACCCTCCACGTCGAGGTGCTGAGCGGCCGTGATCCTCACCACATCGCCGAGGCGGAATACAAGGCGTTCGCCCGGGCGTTCCGGGCGGCCAAGGCGTGGGACGCCCTGGTCGACGGCGTTCCCAGCACCAAAGGGGCTCTGTGAGCGACCGTCCGCTCGTCGCCGTCCTCGACTACGGGTCGGGCAACGTCCACAGCGCCGTCAAGGCGCTCGTCGAAGCCGGTGCCGATGCCCGCCTGACCGCCGACCCGGGACTGGTGCGCGATGCCGACGGACTCGTGGTGCCGGGCGTCGGCGCGTACCGGGCGGTGATGGAGGCGCTCCGGGCCCGGCGCGGGGACGAGCTCATCGAACGTCGGCTCGCCGGCGGCCTTCCCGTCCTCGGCATCTGCGTGGGCATGCAGGTCCTCTTCGAGTGGGGACGCGAACGCGGCGTCGACACCGCGGGGCTCGGCGAGTGGCCGGGCGAGGTGACGCAGCTCGACGCGCCGGTTCTTCCCCACATCGGATGGAACACCGTCACCCCCGATCCGCAGAGCCGGTTGTTCGCCGGGCTCGCCGATGAGCGCTTCTACTTCGTGCATTCGTTCGCCGCGAGAACCTGGGAGCTCGAGGTCCATGACCCCTTCCCCCAGCCGGCGCTGACATGGACGACCTACGGCGAGCCGTTCCTGGCCGCCGTCGAGAACGGGCCGCTCTCGGCCACGCAGTTCCACCCCGAGAAGTCGGGGGCGGCCGGCATACGGTTGCTGGCCAATTGGATCACGGGCCTTCGCAGGGCTACCCTCTGAAACCGTGCCTTCGCGCGGCGATCCTCCGCGCCCCACGACCCCGCAGGGAGCCATGAACGATTTCGCGTCCACGCCCGCTTTGACCCTTCTCCCCGCCGTCGATGTGGCGGGCGGCAAAGCGGTGCGACTGACCCAGGGTGAAGCCGGCAGCGAAACCAACTACGGCGACCCCGTGGAGGCGGCGCTGGACTGGGCCCGCCAGGGGGCCCAGTGGATCCACCTCGTCGACCTCGACGCCGCCTTCGGGCGCGGCAGCAATGCCGCGGTGCTGCGGAAGGTCATCAAGCAGGTCCGTGGCGTGCAGGTCGAGGTCTCCGGCGGTATCCGCGACGACGCCTCGCTCGAGGCCGCGCTCGAATCCGGCGCCGCCCGGGTCAACCTCGGTACGGCAGCCCTGGAGAACCCCGAGTGGGCGGCCGACGTGATCGGGCGCTACGGCGACCTCGTCGCGGTCGGCCTCGACGTCCGCGGCACGACCCTCGCCGCGCGCGGATGGACGCGCGACGGCGGCGACCTGTGGACGGTGCTGACGCGCCTCGAGAGCGCGGGCTGCAGCCGCTACGTCGTCACCGACGTCACCAAGGACGGGACGCTTCGCGGTCCGAACCTCGAACTGCTGCGCGAGATGACGGCGCGCACCCCGAAGCCGGTCGTGGCGTCGGGAGGGGTCTCGAGCCTCGACGACATCGCCGCCCTCCGCGAGTTGGTGCCCCTCGGCGTCGAAGGTGCGATCGTCGGCAAGGCGCTGTACGCCGGGGCCTTCACCCTGGGTGAGGCTCTGGATGTCGCCGGACACTGACCCCTCGCACGATCACCCCGCCCACGCCGACTCGGCGGGGGTGCCCTGGGAGGGGCGCGCCTTCCAGCCCAACCCGCACGCCGGTGACGACGGCCGTGCCGACCCGCAGCTGCTGGCGGCCCTTGAGGCGTTCCGGCGCGGCGAGGGCGATGAGCGGGCGGTCGTCGACGCCTACCGGACGGCGCGGCTTCTGATTCCGCTCATCGCGGAGAAGGGCGACGAGGGGGTGGGTCCGCACGGTCTCGCCGTGGACAAGACCCAGGAGCTGTCGATCGTGTCGGTGGCCGCCCCTGACGGTCGCCGCGTCCTCCCCGTCTTCACCTCCGTCGAAACCATGACGCGATGGGATGCCGGCGCACGTCCGGTGCCGGCGGACGGGGTGCGCACCGCCCTCGCCGTGGCCGCTGAGGACACCGAGCTGATCGTGATCGACCCGGGGTCGCCGACGGAGTTCGTGCTGCGGAGGCCCGCCGTGTGGGCGATCGCGCAGGGTGAGGGCTGGGAGCCCAGCTTCACCTCACCGGAGGTCTACGCCGGTCTTCGCGAGAGCGTGGGAAGCGAGCTCGCCGTCATCGACTTCTCCCTCGCGCCGGGAGACCCCACGGCACGGTTGCGCGGCCCGGAGCTCGTCGTCGAGCTTCAGCTCGTCCAGGGTCTGGATCGCGGCGAGCTCGACGCCGTGCTGGCCCGCCTTGCCAAGCGCTGGGCAGCCGATGATCGCATCGCCGTGCTCGTCGACTCCCTGACGATCAAACTCCGTCGCGGCGCCTGATCCATCGACCGGACCCGGGTCAGGTCACCGGGCCCGTCCACTTCTCGCCAGGTCCTTTGCCGATGGGGTCGGGGATGACGGATGCCTCGCGGAAGGCCAGTTGCAGCGAGCGCAGGCCGTCGCGGAGCGACCGGGCGTGCATGTCGCTGATCTCGGGAGCTCCGGCGGTGATGAGTCCCGCCAGCGCGTTGATGAGCTTGCGGGCCTCGTCGAGGTCGAGCTGGGTCGCGGGGTCGTCGGCGAGCCCCACCTTCACCGCGGCCGCGCTCATCAGGTGCACCGCCGTGGTGGTGATGACCTCGACCGCCGGCACGTCGGCGATGTCTCGCGTGGCCGCCGACGCCGCGGCATCCTGCTCCTCCCACTGGGCGGGCCGGAAATCGCCCGCGGGCGCGGAATCGTCTCGGGTATCCATGTCGATGCTGGCCGCTCGCACTCTCTGGTAGACTTCAGCGGGCTCGGAGCAATCTGCTCCGGTTCGAAAGAGGATCACATCCCACCCGCGCTTGCCGCTCCAGGCTACCGGGTCAAGCACTCCGCCTCGGCCGCACTGCGCTCGGGGTAGCCGGAAACGGACCGGGTGCGGAAAGTCGGCGCTCTCGCGCCGTCGCTGGTGGGTGGTTCTTCGATCGCCCCGCGTCGCACCGCGTCGCGGGATGCCAACCGCCACCGAAGAGGAGTTCCGCATCAGCGATCCCCGCACCAATGAGCGCATCCGCGTTCCCGAGGTCCGACTCGTCGGCCCCAACGGCGAACAGGTCGGCGTCGTCCGCATCGAGGTTGCGCAGCGTCTGGCTCAGGAGGCCGATCTCGATCTGGTCGAGGTCGCCCCCAACTCCAAGCCCCCCGTGGTCAAGATCATGGACTACGGGAAGTTCAAGTACGAGAACGCGCAGAAGGCCAAGGAGGCCCGCCGCAATCAGGCCAACACCGTCCTCAAAGAGGTGCGGTTCCGCCTGAAGATCGAGGCTCACGACTACCAGACCAAGCTCAAGCGCGCCGAAGGCTTCCTGAAGGCCGGCGACAAGGTCAAGGCCATGATCCTGTTCCGCGGCCGGGAGCAGTCCCGCCCCGAGCAGGGCGTGCGTCTTCTGCGCAAGTTCGCCGAGGATGTCGCGGAGTTCGGGACTGTCGAGTCCAACCCCACGATCGACGGACGCAACATGACCATGGTGGTCGCACCGCACAAGAACAAGTCCGAGGCCAAGGCCGAGCAGAACGCGCAGCGCGCCGCCAACAAGGAAGCCGCCCGCGCGCCGCGCAGCGACGCCGAGGCGCCGGCCGAATAACCCGACTTCCCGCACGCCGTGCGGGATCAGACTCCCGCTCCGGCGGGATCCCACCCCGCCTCCGGGCGAGACCAGAAGGAACGAGAAGATGCCGAAGCAGAAGACCCATTCGGGTGCCAAGAAGCGCTTCAAGATCACCGGCACCGGCAAGCTCATGAAGCAGCAGGCGAACCTGCGCCACAACTTCGAGGGGAAGCCCACCAAGCGCACCCGTCGCCTCTCGCAGGACCAGGTCCTCGCCCCGGGCGACGCCAAGGTCGCCAAGAAGCTGCTCGGTCGCTGAGCACCCGGACTCGAAGGTTAGGAACGAAACGAAATGGCCAGAGTAAAGCGGGCTGTCAACGCCCAGAAGAAGCGTCGCGTCATCCTCGAGCGCGCGTCCGGTTACCGCGGACAGCGTTCGCGGCTGTACCGCAAGGCGAAGGAGCAGGTCACCCACTCGCTCGTCTACGCCTACCGCGACCGCCGTAAGCGCAAGGGCGACTTCCGCCGCCTGTGGATCCAGCGCATCAACGCCGCTGCCCGTCAGAACGGAATCACCTACAACCGGTTCATCCAGGGCCTGGGCCTTGCGGGCGTGCAGGTCGACCGCCGCATGCTCGCCGAGCTGGCGGTCAACGAGCCGGCCGTCTTCGCCTCGCTCGTCGCGACGGCCAAGCAGGCACTGCCCGAGAACGTCAACGCTCCCAAGAGCGCCTGACTCCCGGCATCCTCGACAGGGCACCTCTCCGGACGGAGGGGTGCCCTGTCGCTTGCCCTTCGCGCCCGTATGCTGGGGCTGTGCTGGAGAATCCGCGGTCGCCGCGCGTGCGCGCCGTGGCGAAGCTCACCAAGCGCAGCGCCCGTCAGGAGACGGGGCTCTTCCTGCTCGAGGGGCCGCAGGCCGCCCGGGAGGTGCTGGCGTATCGGCCGGACACGGTCGTCGATCTCTACGCGACGCCGACCGCGCTGGAAAAGCACGCCGACATCCGGGATGCCGCGCGTGACGCCGGCATCGAGGTGTCTTTCGCCAGCAACGCCGTCCTCGACGCGATGGCCGACACGGTCACCCCGCAGGGGATCGTCGCCGTCGCCCGGCAGACCCCCACCGCGGTGCGCGACGTGTTCGCCGCCGAACCCCGACTGCTCGCCATCTGCGAGGAGGTGCGCGATCCGGGCAACCTCGGCACGATCATCCGCGCCGCCGACGCGGTCGGCGCCGACGCGGTCATCCTGACCGGTCGCACCGTCGACCCCTACAACCCGAAGGTGGTCCGGGCGAGCACCGGTTCGCTCTTCCACCTCCCCGTGGCCGTGGGCGTCGATCTCGTCTCCACCGTCGAGCGCGCGCGTGCGGCGGGCGTTCGCGTGGTCGCGGCGGATGTCGGGGGAGAGGATTTTCTCGCCCATCGCCCGTCGCTGGCGGAGCCTACGGCGTGGCTGTTCGGCAATGAGGCGAGGGGGCTCGAACCCGAAGCCCTCGCCCTCGCAGACGTGTCGCTGCGTCTGCCGATCTATGGCGCTGCGGAGTCGCTGAACCTCGCCACAGCCGCGAGCGTGTGCCTTTACGAGACCGCGTTCGCGCAGCGCGCGGTGCTCGCGCAGGGCTGAGATCTCCCACGCGCAGCGTCAGCCGGTGTGAAACAGCTGCTGTTACAACTCGGTTAAGGTCTGCTCACTTGACCGGTGTCGACGGGGCCGTCGGCCTAGGGTGGCAGGCATGGCATCTGATGCACCAACGGCGGCGCCGCGGACGTCCAACATCGCGGTTCGTCGCGGCGAGCCCCTTGTGGTGATGTCCGACGTTCAGAAGCACTACGGTGACTTCCAGGCGCTCCGAGATATCGATCTGTCGGTGAATCGCGGCGAAGTGGTCGTTGTCATCGGCCCCTCGGGGTCGGGCAAATCCACACTCTGCCGCACGATCAATCGACTCGAGACGATCACGAGCGGGTCCATCACCATCGACGGTGACGAGCTTCCCAAAGAAGGCAAGGCCCTGGCTGCGCTCCGAGCGGACGTCGGCATGGTCTTCCAGTCCTTCAATCTCTTCGCCCACCTGTCGATCCTCGACAATGTCACGCTCGGCCCGATCAAGGTCAAAGGCGTCAAGAAGGCCCAAGCGGAGAAGCAGGCGCGGGAGCTCCTGGAGAGGGTGGGGGTCTCACAGCAGGTCGACAAGCTTCCCGCTCAGCTCTCCGGTGGGCAGCAACAGCGGGTGGCCATCGCCCGCGCCCTCGCGATGCAGCCGAAGCTGATGCTGTTCGATGAACCGACCAGCGCACTGGACCCCGAGATGATCAACGAGGTCCTCGACGTGATGGTCGGCCTCGCCGAGAGCGGCATGACGATGATCGTCGTCACCCATGAAATGGGCTTCGCTCGGAAGGCAGCCGACCGGGTGGTGTTCATGTCGGACGGGATGATCGTCGAAGAAGCCCCGCCCGAGCAGTTCTTCACTGCGCCGCGCAGCGATCGCGCGAAAGACTTCCTCTCCAAGCTCATCACGCACTGACCCCTCCAGAAAGGATCGGCGAACCGTCACGAGATCGCTGCCCGCACGCGCCCGACGTCGGACATATGCACACACGGAACCCTCGCAGAACACCAGCAAAGCCGCACGAAACCAAGGAGTACTCACATGCGTACGTCACGTCTGATCGCAGGTATCGGCCTCGCCGCCGTCGCCGCCCTCACCCTCACCGCCTGCAACAGCGGATCGCCCACCGGGACCTCGGGTGGCGGAGAGTCCGGGGGTGAGGACACCGGCGCTCTCTGGGAGGTCGCCACCGAGGTCGATCTCGCCGACAGCCCCACGTATGAGCGGATGGTGGAACGCGACGGCGTCGTCATCGGCGTCAAGAACGACCAGCCCGGCCTCGGCTTCGAAGACGTCACGACGGGCGAGCGGACCGGGTTCGACGTCGACATCGCCCGTTGGATCGCCGCTTCGCTCGGCTTCGATGAGGACCAGATCACCTACGAAACCATCCCCTCCGCCAACCGCGAGCAGGCCATCGTCAACGGCGACATCGACTACTACGTCGGGACCTACTCGATCACCGACTCCCGCAAGGAGCAGATCGACTTCGCCGGACCGTACTTCATCACCGGTCAGGGACTCCTCGTCGCGGCCGACAATGAAGACATCACCGGTCCGGACGACCTCGCCGGCAAGATCGTCTGCTCCGTCACGGGTTCGACGCCCCTCCAGAGGATCCGCGACGAGTACAGCCCCGGTGACACCGTCGAGTACGACACCTACTCACAGTGCGTGGAGCAGCTGAAGGCCGGCTCGGTCGACGCCATCACGACGGACGAGGCCATCCTCGCCGGCTACGTCGCGCTCGAGCCCGACGAGCTCAAGATCGCCGGCGAGCCGTTCAGTGAGGAGCGCTACGGCGTCGGCCTGGAGAAGGGCGACACGGCACTGAAGGACCACATCAACGCGCTCTTCAATGACGGCGGCGACGTGTGGACCGCCCTGTTCGAGGAGCACCTCGCTCCCGCCGGTATCGAGGGCGAGCAGCCGACCGCCGACGAGTGATTCCACCCCCGGGGGCGGTCGACTGCCGCCCCCGGGGCCACACGTGCGACCGCAAGGGGAGACATGGGAGTCGTCACCGACAATCTCGACCTGTGGGGGGAGACCCTCCTGGGCACCCTCATCCTGTTCTTCGGCGGCGGTCTCGTCGCACTGATCCTGGGCACGATCGTCGCGGCGATGAGGGTGTCACCGATACCGATCGCGCGCGGTGTCGGCACCCTGTACGTCAACACCATCCGCAACACCCCCCTCACCCTCGTCTTCTTCGCGTTCGCTTTCGCGCTGCCCCCGCTTCTGGGGCTCCGGCTGACGGCTCAGGTGTCACTGACTCTGGCCATCTGCGCTCTCGGGATCTATACCGCGACGTACGTCGCGGAAACCATCCGCTCGGGCATCAACACCGTTCCTGTCGGCCAGGCCGAGGCTGCGCGCGCCCTCGGGCTGACCTTCGGTCAGGTGATGTCGCTGGTCGTCCTTCCGCAGGCTTTCCGCTCGGTGATCCCCCCGATGATGAGCGTCTTCATCGCCCTGCTGAAGAACACCACCGTCGCGGCAGGGTTCTCCGTCGTCAACCTGGGATCGATACGCAGCTACCTCAGTGAGCGCGGCGAGAACCAATTCCTCGTGATCCTGTGGGTGATGGTGATCTTCGTCGCTCTCGTCCTCCTGTTGTCATGGGGTCAGCGAACGCTGGAGAACCGCTGGAAGGTGGCACGATGAGCTCCGTCCTCTACGACGTCCCCGGTCCCCGCGCGATCGCGCGCAACCGGGTCCTCGGCGTCCTCACGATCATCGTCGTCGCGGCCATCACCGGCTTCTTCATCTGGCGGCTGGCCGTCACAGGCCAGTTCACCGCCGAGAAATGGTCCGCCTTCACGTACACCAACGTATGGATACAGATCGCGGAGGCGACGGGTCGAACCCTCGCAGCGTTCGCTGTGGCCGGTCTCGGGGCGCTCGTCCTCGGTTTCGTCCTCGCGATAGGACGGATGTCGGACCACGCGTGGCTGCGGATCCCGGTCGGCGCCGTCGTCGAAGTTCTGCGCGCCATCCCCGTCCTGGTGTTCATGTTCCTGCTGTACTACGGGCTGCCCGTCGTCGGCATCCGCATGGAGCCGTATTGGGCTGTCGTCATCGCGCTGATCGCCTACAACGGCTCCGTTCTGGCCGAAGTGATCCGCGCGGGGGTGGAGTCGCTTCCGCGTGGTCAGCGCGAGGCAGGGTACGCGATCGGCCTCCGCAAGGCCGGCGTCATGCGCCTTGTCCTTCTCCCGCAGGCGATCCGAGCGATGATGCCGGTGATCATCGCACAGCTTGTCGTCACTCTGAAGGACACCGCCCTGGGCTTCATCATCACCTACCCGGAGCTGCTCTTCTTCGCTCGCACGATCGGCTCTCAAGCCACGCTCGACTCGCCCATCGTGCCCGCCACGATCATCGTCGCCGCCATCTACATCGGACTGTGCCTCTTGCTGTCACTCATCGCGAACACCGTCGAGAAACGACTGCGGCGATCGGCGAAGACGGGACGTGTCGCCGGGGCGGATCAGCCGACGCAGGAGGTCACGGACACAGAGCTCATCGTCGCTCAGAGGGGGGCAGGAAATGCGGCCGATCGGGCCACGCCCTGACGCGTCGGGGCCCCGCCCGCCGCGTCGGTAGACTCGGTCTTCGTGTCCGACGCCCCCGAAAAGCCCGAGATCACCCCTGAGGCGGTTGCTGCTGCCGTGGACGCAGCCCTGCTCGCCGTCGGCGCCGCGGCCGACACCGCCTCGCTCAGAGCGGCTCGCGCCGCACACGCCGGCGAGGGGTCTGCGCTGTCACGCCTGAACGCGCGCCTTCGCGACGTGGCGCCCGAGCGCAAGGCCGAATTCGGCAAGCTCATCGGGCAGGCACGCGGCCGGGTCGCCCAGGCTCTCGCCGCCCGCGAGACAGAGGTGGCGGCAGCCGAGACCGCCGCGCGCCTCGAGGCCGAGCGGATCGATGTGACGGCGCTCCCGGCCCGCGCCCGGGTCGGCGCGCGGCATCCGATCTCCCTCCTCCAGGAGCAGGTCGCCGACATCTTCGTCGGCATGGGGTGGGAGATCGCCGAAGGTCCCGAGCTCGAGCACGAGTGGTTCAACTTCGACGCTCTGAACTTCGACGCCGACCACCCGGCGCGCCAGATGCAGGACACCTTCTTCGTCGACCCGGTCGATCGACACCTCGTCATGCGCACGCACACCAGCCCCGTGCAGGTGCGCTCGATGCTCGAGCGCGACCTGCCGATCTACGTTCTGTGCCCCGGCCGGGTGTACCGCACCGATGAATTCGACGCCACCCATCTGCCGGTCTTCACCCAGTTCGAGGGACTCGTGATCGACAGGGGCATCACGATGGCGCACCTCAAGGGCACGCTCGACCACGCGGCACGCGTGCTGTTCGGGCCCGAAGCAAAGACGCGCTTCCGCGCCAACTACTTCCCGTTCACCGAGCCGTCGGCCGAGCTCGACCTCTGGCACCCGACCTTCAAAGGCGGGGCGCGCTGGATCGAGTGGGGCGGATGCGGCATGGTCAACCCCAACGTGCTGCGCGCGGCAGGGATCGACCCCGAGGAGTACTCGGGCTTCGCGTTCGGAATGGGGATCGAGCGGACACTGATGTTCCGCAGTGACGTGCAGGACATGCGCGACATGGCCGAGGGCGATGTGCGCTTCAGCGAGCAGTTCGGGATGGTGGTCTGATGCGCGTCCCGCTTTCGTGGCTGCGTGAGTATGTCGATGTGCCGGCGGACGCCGCCCCCGAGGACGTGCTCGCCGCGCTCGTGCGCGTCGGGTTCGAAGAGGAGGACGTGCACCGCTTCGACCTGCAGGGCCCGATCGTCGTCGGCGAAGTGCTCGAGTTCGTCGAGGAGCCCCAGTCCAACGGCAAGACCATTCGCTGGTGCCAGGTGCAGGTCGCACCTGACGGAGAGCCGGCCGCCGACGGCGGACCCGCCGTGCACGGCATCGTGTGCGGTGCGCGCAACTTCTTCGTCGGCGACAAGGTGCCGGTCACCCTTCCCGGCGCCGTCCTGCCCGGCCCCTTCCCGATCGCGGCGCGCAAGACATACGGTCATGTCTCCGACGGCATGATCGCCTCGGCGAAGGAGCTCGGCCTGGGAGATGAGCACGACGGCATCCTGCGCCTGGTGGAGCTCGGCATCGATGCTCCCGTCGGCTCGGACGCGATCACGCTGCTCGGTCTGGACGACGTCGCCGTCGACATCAACGTCACGCCCGACCGCGGGTATGCGCTGTCGGTGCGCGGCGTCGCACGCGAGTACTCCCACGCGACCGGTGCGGCCTTCCGCGACCCGGGATCGCGCGAATGGGGGGAGGTCAACCTCCACGACGACACGGCCTTCGCCGTTGCCGTCGACGATCGGGCCCCCATCCGCGGCCGGGTCGGGGCATCGGAGTTCGTCGCACGCATCGTTCGTGACGTGGATCCGACCAAGCCCACGCCGGCGTGGATGATCGCGCGGCTTTCGCTCGCCGGCATCCGCTCGCTCGGCATCCTCATCGACATCACCAACTACGTCATGGTGGAGCTCGGACAGCCGATCCACGGCTACGACCTCGACACACTGCGCGGGGGCATCACCGTTCGTCGCGCGGTCGCGGGCGAGAAGCTCGAGACCCTCGACGGCAAGGTGAGGGAGCTCAGCCCTGAGGATCTGCTCATCACCGACGAGTCGGGACCGATCGGCCTCGCCGGCGTCATGGGCGGCGGCACGACCGAGATGACCTCGTCGACGCGCAACGTGCTCATCGAGGCCGCGACCTTCGACCCCGTCTCGATCGCCCGCACAGCCCGCCGTCACAAGCTGCCCTCCGAGGCGTCACGCCGCTTCGAGCGCGGCGTCGACCCGGCGATCGCCTTCGTCGCCGCAGCGCGCGTCGCCGAGCTGATGGTGCAGTACGCCGGCGGCACCGACACCCGCGCCGGCGGCGCGCTTCACGCGACGATCGAAACGCCGGGCGTCGAGCTCCCGCGCCCGTTCGTGCCCGCGCTGATCGGCGTCGACTACACCGAAGCCGAGATCGTCCGCGCCCTGGAGCTCATCGGGTGCGACGTGCGCGAGAACGACCGCAACTGGGTCGTGTTCCCGCCGTCATGGCGCCCCGACCTCACGGACAAGTGGACCCTGGCGGAGGAGGTCGCCCGCATCGAGGGCTACGACCGCATCCCCTCTGTGCTGCCGACCCCGCCGTCCGGCCGCGGTCTGACATCGGCGCAGCAGGGGCGACGTCGCGTGGCGAACGCGCTCGCCGCCGCCGGCTACGTGGAGACACCGTCCTTCCCCTTCACGACCGAAGAGCAGAACGATCTGCACGGATCGGCGTCGGGGGCGCACCTGCCGAGTGTCAAGCTCGCCAATCCCCTCGACGGGCAGGCGCCGTTCCTCCGCCGCAGCCTCGTGCCGGGGCTGCTGCGTGTGGCGCACCGGAACGTCGCGCGAGGTCTCACCGATCTGGCGCTGTTCGAGACCGGCGTCGTGTTCCTTCCGAAGCCGGGAATCGCCTACGGCACCGAGGTCGTTCCGCCCCTGGCGATCCGGCCGGACGCTGCGACGCTGACGGCCCTCGACGCGTCGATCCCCCCGCAGCACCGCCATGTCGCGGTGCTTCTCACCGGGTCGATCACGTCGAAGCAGCCCGGCCTCGCCGCGGAACACGCCGGTGTCGCAGACGCGCTCGACGCCGTTCGTACGATCGCTGCGGCGGCGGGCGTGACGATCGAGGTCGCGCAGGGCGAGCGCGCGGCGCTGCACCCCGGACGCACCGGAGTCCTCTCCGTCGGCGCGACCGCCGTCGGCTACGTCGGGGAGCTCCTCCCGTCCGTCGCGGAGGATGCCGACCTCCCCGGCCGGGTCATCGTCGCCGAACTCGATCTCGACCTCGTGCTCTCCCTCGCGGGCGAGAAGGTCGTTGCTGCGTCGCTGTCGGGTTACCCGGCGGCCACGCAGGACGTGTCGCTCGTGGTGGACGCCGCCGTACCGGCATCCGATGTCCGCACCGCGCTCGTCGACGGCGCGGGCGACCTGCTGGAGTCGCTGCGACTCGTCGACGACTACCGGGGGGCTGGGGTTGCGGAGGGCTCGAAGAGTCTGACGTTCGCCCTCCGCTTCCGTGCGCCCGACCGCACGCTCACCGCTGCCGAGGCGACGGAGGCGAAGCTCGCCGGCGTCGCCGTCGCCGCGGAGCGCTTCGGGGCGAGCCTGCGCGAGTAGCCGCTGCGCTCTGCCCGGAGCGGAACGCGGTGTCGTCCCGCCCGATGCTCTGATGGGATGTCGGCATGACGAATGTGCTGATCCTGGGCGGGACCGGTTGGCTGAGCGGTCGGGTCGCCCGCGCCTGGGCGGACGCAGGTGCCCGCGTCACCTGTCTTGCGCGCGGCGGGCGACCTGCACCGGACGGAACGGAGCTCATCGCCGCCGACCGGGCGGCGCCGGGAGCGTACGACGCCGTGGCCGAGCGCGAGTGGGACGCGGTGGTCGAGATCTCCTCGACGCCAGAGCACGTCGCAGCGGCGGTCGCCGCGCTCGCGCCGGTCGCCCGTCATCTGACGTACGTGTCGTCGCTGTCGGTGTACGCGGCGAACGACGTCGTCGGCGCCGACGAGGGCGCCGAGGTCAGTGCGCCGCTTCGGCCGGGGGAGGAGTACGACTACTCGCGTGCGAAGGCCGCCGCTGAGGCATCCGTCCGCGACGCTTTCGGTGATCGGGCCGCGATCGTGCGCCCGGGCCTCATCGTCGGCCCGGGCGACCCCACCGATCGGTTCGGCTATTGGGTCGCGCGCTTCGCGCTCGCCGGGGAGGAGCCCGTCCTCACGCCGACGTTCGAGGGCCGTATGGCGCAGGTGATCGACGTCGACGACCTCGCCGCCTTCCTCGTCGGGTGCGGGGCGGAGAAGCGCGCGATCGTGTCCAACGCCGTCGGTGACCCGATGCCGCTCCGCGCGCTCATCGACGCCGCCCGAGAGGTGGCGGGTCACGGCGGTGATGTCGTCGAGGCGGACGACGAGTGGCTGGTCGCACACGACGTGCAGTACTGGATGGGGCCGCGGTCACTCCCGCTGTGGTTGCCGAGCGACATGCCGGGGTTCGCGACGCGTTCGCATGCCGCGTACAGCGCCGCCGGTGGCTCGCTCCGCGACGTCCGCGACACCCTCCGGCGCACCCTCGCCGACGAACGCGCGCGGGGGCTCGCCCGCGAGCGCAGCAGCGGGCTGAGGCGCGCGGAGGAGGAGGAGCTCATCGCGGTGCGGCGGGGCAGGGATTGAGCCGGCGTGGCGTATCCCGTCAACGGTATCGGCGACCCTCGTCGCGCCGATAGGCGATGACGGCGACGAGGGAGAGCACCAGCGTCCAGGCCACGATGCCGATGACCGCCCAGAGGGGAACCGCGGTGCCCAGCGCGACGTTCACCACGATCTCGCGCGCCTGACGGACGGGGAGGAAAGCCGAGGCGACGTCGAGCCACCGCGGGAACAGTTGCGGGGGGAGGAACAGTCCGCCGCCGAAGGCGAGGAGGAACATCGCCACCTGCGTCACCGCGATCGCGGCCTTCGGGCCGGTCAGGGTGCCGATGAGGATGCCGATGAGCCCGGACGGGGCCGCGGTCACGACCGCCAGGGCTATCGCTCCGAGAGCATCGAGGGGTTCGGGGCGAGCCTGGGTGAAGAGGCCGCCGATCACGAGAAGCGGCACCATCGCCGTCACGGAGATCACCAGGGTCGCCGACAGCAGACCCAGGATGCGGGCGCTCGCCGCTCCGGGAAGGGTTCGCAGGTAGGGGGTCCAGGGTTTCGCCCGCTGCTCGGCCAGCTCGATGCCGAGGGAGAACAGGCCCGCCGACATGAAGGCGAACACCACCATCGAGCACAGCGCGGCGGTGGCGAACTCCGCTGACCCCCGCACCGCGGGCTGCGGAAGCACGAACAGGCAGAAGGCGAGACTCGGGAAGACCAGCGACCCGAGCACGGCGATGGGCACGCGGGAGGTCTCCACCAGGTTGTAGCGGGCGTGGGTCGCGGCCAGGGCGAGCGTGGACATGGGTCTCCGATCGTCAGCGGGAGGAGGGTGAGGTGAGCGAGAGGAAGGCTTCTTCGAGCGTGGCGCCGCGCACCTGCAGGTCGGAGGAGGGGAGCTCGTGTGCGACGAGCTTTCGCACGAAGGCGTCGGCGTCGGAGACGACCGCGCTGACCAGGGCGGAAGGGCCGAGGGATGCGCCGTCGACGACGGTGATGGCGGCGTCGGGCTCGAGGGCGCGAAGGTGCGCCGGCTCGACGCCGCGCAGCGTGACCCGACGGCGGCCGACACCGGCCATGATCGATGACAGCGTGTCATCGGCTCGGATGCGCCCGTCGTCGATGACGACCACGCGCTCGGCGAGCTGCTCGATCTCCTCCAGATGGTGGCTGGTGACGATGACCGTGCAGCCCGCCGCGTGTCGGGCGCGCACGGCCTGCCACAGCGCACGCCGCCCCTCGACGTCGAGCCCGGTGGTCGGTTCGTCCAGGAGGACGAGGCGGGGGTCTCCGACGAACGCCATCGCCACGGCGACGCGGCGCTGCTGGCCGCCCGACAGCCCGCCGCACAGGGCGTCGACGAGGTCGTCGAGACCGAACTCCGACACGATCCGGTCTCGGGGCGCCGGGGCCGGATAGTGCGCCGCGACGAGCTCGAGCACTTCCTTGACCCGCAGAGAGTCGGGGAGCGCCGTCGCCTGGGGCGTGCTCCCCAGGGACCGTCGGGCTGCGGGGTCGCGAGGGTCGGCGCCGAAGAGGCGAACGGTTCCCGATGTCGGCTGTCGGACGCCCGTGAGGAGGGAGAGTGCCGTGGTCTTGCCGGCGCCGTTCGGCCCGAGAAGACCCACGCACTGCCCGGCATCGACCTCGAGCGAGACGTCGTCGAGTGCGGTCACGTCGCCGAAGCGCTTGGTGACGCCGAGAAGCTGGACGGGGCGGGTCATGAGGATCCTCCGAGAAGGTCGAGCAGGTGAGCGCGGTAGGTGCGGAATGCGGTGCGCCCGGTGGGGGTGAGCGTGATGAAGGTGGTGGGCTTGCGGCCGGAGAAGGCCTTGGCGATGCCGACGTAACCGGCGGCCTCGAGTTTTGCCAGGTGGGTGGTGAGGTTCCCCGCGGTCATGTCGAGGAGCTTCTGGAGGGCGGGGAAGGTGATGTCATCGCCGTCGGCGAGCGCCTCGGTGAGTGCCGTCATGATGCGGAGCCGCGCCGGAGCGTGGATGACCGGATCGAGATCGTTCACGCGGTGTCCCGTCGCGGCTCGAGCGGCAGGACACCGCGGCCGAGGAGCACCGCGACCACGAGCATCGCGATCGGACCCACGACCGCGTAGACGAGGTAGTGCACGGGTGTGCCGAGGAACGTCGCGATCCCGGCGACGGCGATGAAGACGACCCCGAGCGCATACTGCGGAAGGGAACGCCAGAGTGCGCCGCCGAGGTAGAGGATCCCGACGACGAGGGCGAACACTCCGGGGTAGAGCACGGCGGCGGTGTCGGGCGGGAGGCCGACGCGCTGGGCGCCAGCGAGAAGGATGGATGCACCGACCATCGCCATCGTCCACGACCAGCCGTACAGCATCCCCTGGACGCGGGAAGCGCCGCGGATCCCGGATGAGGCGCTTCTCACTCCGGTGGCGATCGACCAGACGATGGCGACCACGATGCAGGCGGCGAAGACCGGCCACGCGGCGGCTGCGGGAACGAGGGGGTCGGGTGTCGCGGAGAGATACAGCACGCCGAAACCGATCGCCCAGGCCGCAGCCCACACCGCCAGCAGCACGACGTAGCTGCGCACCAGGCGGCTCTGGGTCATCCGTTGCTGAGACTGCATGACCCGCAGCATCCGCTCCGCCTGATCTCTGCCGGGATTCGTTTGATCACTCACGCAAACCAGTTTGCATCGCAAACTGAAACTGTCAAGTGCCGGCGCATCTGCCGGTTTGCATGGTGCGGGCGAGCGCCGCTATGGTCGGCGCATGCCTTCGGCCGCGCTCGACTCCGCCACGCTCGCTCCGAGCGTCGCTCCCGCGCGCCGACGTCTGGACGGACGCCGACTCTAGGCGACCCCGCGCACATCCCCTGGAGGGGAGTCACGGGCGTCGCCGTCGGCAGCCCACGACCCCAGACTCTAAGGTGGAATCCATGACATATTCGGTCGCCGTCTCCGGCGCATCCGGCTATGCGGGCGGCGAGATCCTCCGGATCCTCGCCGCACATCCCGACGTCGAGATCCGCACGGTCACCGCGCACTCCAACGCCGGACAGAAGCTCATCGAGCACCAGCCCCATCTGCGCTCGCTGGCGCACCTGACGCTGCAGGAGACCACCCCTGAGGTGCTCTCCGGTCACGACATCGTCTTCCTCGCCCTCCCGCATGGTCAGTCGGGGCAGTACACCGAGGCGCTGGGCGACACGCCGCTCGTCATCGACGCCGGCGCGGACCACCGGCTGGAGTCGGTGGGGGAGTGGGATCGCTTCTACGGCGGCGTGTTCCACGAGCCGTGGACCTACGGGGTGCCGGAGCTCCTCGTCGGTGCGGGCAAGCAGCGGGACCGGCTGCGCGGGGCGACGCGCATCGCGGCGCCCGGGTGCAACGCCTCCACCGTGAGCCTCAGCCTCGCGCCGGGCGTCGCGGCGGGCGTCATCGACCCGGGCGACATCGTCACCGTGCTCGCGGTCGGGCCCTCGGGCGCCGGCAAGAGCCTGAAGCCGCACCTCCTGGGCAGCGAGATCCTGGGCACCGCCAACCCCTATGCGGTCGGCGGCAGTCACCGCCACATCCCCGAGATCAGGCAGGCGCTCGCCGCCGCAGCTCCCGGCGTCGAAGCCGCCATCCGGATCTCCTTCACCCCCGTCATCGTGCCGATGGCGCGCGGCATCCTCGCCACCTCGACCGCTCCCATCGCCCCCGGTGCCACCGACGACGACATCCGGGCGGCGTGGGAGCGGGCGTACGGCGACGAGACCTTCGTGCAGCTCCTTCCCTCGGGGCACTTCCCCCGCACCGCCGACGTGCTCGGAGCCAACACGGCGCTGATGGGGCTCGCGATCGACCGCGATGCGAACCGGGTGGTCGTCGTGACCGCGGTCGACAACCTCGTCAAGGGCACCGCGGGCGCTGCGGTGCAGTCCATGAACATCGCGCTCGGCCTTCCCGAGGGCCGGGCCCTCACCGCGAACGGAGTCGCCCCGTGAACATCGACGACGACAGGCCGCACGGATTCGCCTCCCGCGGTGTCACCGCGCCCCAGGGCTTCGAGGCGGCCGGGGTCGCCGCGGGTCTGAAGTCCACCGGCAAGCCCGATGTCGCCGTCGTCGTCAACCGCGGTCCGCTGAAGGTCGGCGCCGCGGTCTTCACGAGCAACCGGGCCAAGGCCAACCCCATCCTGTGGTCGGAGCAGGTGATCCGGGACGGCGTGGTCGAGGCGATCGTGCTCAACTCCGGCGGGGCCAACTGCTTCACCGGGTCGTTCGGCTTCCAGACCACGCACCAGACCGCCGAGAGGGCTGGCGAGCTCCTCGGCGTCGGCGCCGGCGACATCCTCGTCTGCTCCACGGGCATCATCGGCGTGGGCGACGAGGTGTTCCGGCAGAAGGTGCTCGACGGGACCGAACGGGCGGTCGCCTCGCTCGACTCCGACGGCGGCGATGCCGCATCCGAAGCGATCATGACGACAGACTCGCGGCCGAAGCGAGCCGTCGCGGCCGGCCGCGGATGGACGATCGGCGGTATGGCCAAGGGCGCGGGGATGCTGGCGCCCGGCCTTGCCACGATGCTCGTCGTCCTCACGACCGACGCCGTCCTGACCGCGGAGGAGGCCGATGCTCACCTGCGCGCGGCGACCCGCGTCACCTTCGACCGCCTCGACTCGGACGGGTGCATGTCGACGAACGACCAGGTGACCCTCATGGTCAGCGGCGCGTCGAACGTGACGCCCGATCCGGAGGAGTTCCGGCAGCGGTTGACCGCCGTGTGCGATGACCTCGCCCGCCAGCTCCAGGCCGACGCCGAGGGCGCGAGCCACGACATCAGCATCCAGGTCGAGAACGCGGCATCCGAAGACGACGCGGTCGTCGTCGGGCGCTCGGTCGCCCGCAACAACCTCTTCAAGGCCGCGATCTTCGGCAACGACCCCAACTGGGGACGCGTGCTCGCAGCGATCGGAACCACCGATGCCGAGTTCGACCCCTATGACGTCGACGTGTGGATGAACGGCGTGCGGGTGTGCACCCAGGGCGGCCCCGACCGCCCGCGCGAGGACGTCGACCTGACGCCGCGCGCCACGGTGGTCCGCATCGACCTGAAGGCGGGCGACGCTCATGCGCTCATCCGCACCAACGACCTCACCCACGACTACGTCCACGAGAACAGCGCGTACTCCTCATGACCGACATCCAGACCACCGATCCCGGTGAGGCGAGCGCGAGAGCCGCGGTCCTCATCGACTCGCTTCCGTGGCTCCGGCGCTTTCGCGACCAGGTCATCGTGATCAAATACGGCGGCAACGCCATGGTCAGCGAAGAGCTGCAGGATGCCTTCGCCGCCGACATGGCCTACCTCCGCTACGCGGGCGTGAAGCCGGTCGTCGTGCACGGGGGCGGCCCTCAGATCTCCTCCATGCTCGACCGGCTCGAGATCCCCAGCGAGTTCAAGGGCGGCTACCGGGTCACCAGCACCGAGGCGATCTCGGTGGTGCGGATGGTGCTCACCGGTCAGATCAACCCGCAGCTGGTGGGGAAGATCAACGCCCACGGTCCGCTCGCGACGGGCCTGAGCGGAGAGGACGCCGGGCTCTTCGGCGGCCGCCGACGGGGGGTCACCATCGACGGCATCGAGCACGACCTGGGGCGGGTGGGCGATGTGGTCGAGGTCGACCCGCAGCCGGTCCTCGACCATCTCGCCGCCGGGCGCATCCCGGTGGTCTCCAGCATCGCGCCCGACCTCGATCGGCCCGGCGCGTCACTGAACGTCAACGCCGACGCGGCGGCGTCGGCGCTCGCGGTCGCTCTGAAGGCGGTGAAGCTCGTGGTCCTCACCGACGTGCCGGGCCTGTATGCCGATTGGCCGAACCGTGACTCCCTCGTCTCGCACGTGACCTCATCGGCCCTGCGGGAGATCCTCCCCACGCTGGAGTCGGGCATGATCCCCAAGATGCAGGCGTGCCTCGAGGCGGTCGAGGGAGGCGTTGAGACGGCGGCGATCATCGACGGTCGGGTACCGCACTCGGTGCTCGTGGAGATCTTCACCAGCAACGGAATCGGAACAGAGGTGGTGCGAGGATGACCTGGCAGGATGACGCGGGGCGCGACCTCGTTCGCAGCTTCGGCGACCGGATGGCGATGTTCGTCCGAGGTGAGGGTGCGTATCTCTGGGATGACGCGGGGACCCGGTATCTCGACTTCCTCGGCGGCATCGCGGTGAACTCCCTCGGGCACGCCCACCCCGTGTTCGTCGATGCGGTGGCGCGACAGGCCGCGACCCTGGCGCACGTGTCGAACTACTTCGCCACGCCGCCGCAGCTGGAGCTCGCGGCGCGGCTGAAGCGACTGGCCGGCACCGGCGAGCGCGGACGGGTGTATTTCGGCAACTCCGGCGCCGAGGCCAACGAGGCCGCCTTCAAGCTGGCGAGGCTCCATGGCGGCGCCGATCGTCCCCGCATCCTCGCCCTGCGCGACGCCTTCCACGGACGCACGATGGGAACGCTGGCCCTGACCGGGAAGTCCTGGATGCAGGAACCCTTCCTGCCGATGGTTCCCGGAGTGGAGTTCATCGATTCGACGGTCGAGGCGCTCGAGGCCGCCATCAGCGAAGACGTGGCAGCGCTCTTCGTCGAGCCGATCAAGGGCGAAGCAGGCGTGGTGGAACTGCCCGCCGGATACCTGGCGGCAGCGCGTGAGCTCACCGAGCGCCACGGCGCCCTGCTCATCGTCGACGAGATCCAGACCGGGGCCGGCCGGACGGGGGAGTGGTTCGCCTTCCAACACGCAGGCATCACCCCCGACGCCATCACGGTGGCCAAGGGCATCGGCGGCGGGTTCCCGATCGGTGCGCTCATCACCTTCGGTGCGGCCAGTGAGCTCTTCTACCCCGGCACGCACGGTTCCACCTTCGGCGGCAACGCCCTCGGCACCGCCGTCGCCGCCGCGGTCCTTGCGGAGATCGAGCGGGCAGACCTCCTTGCCAACGCTCGGGACCGGGGTCGGCAGCTGCGCGACGCGATCACCGCGATCGACTCGGACCTGATCGAAGGATGCCGCGGGCAGGGTCTGCTGATCGGTGTCGCGTTGCGTCATCCGCTCGCCAAAGCCCTCGTCGCGGCGGCTCAGCAGCACGGTCTGATCATCAATGCTCCCAACGACGCCACCATTCGGCTCGCGCCGGCGCTGACGATCGGCGACGTCGAGGTCGACGACTTCCTCGAGCTCTTCACCGCCGCGATCCGTTCGGTGGAGGACGCGCTCGTTCTCGACGGTGCGGAAGCGGCCGCCGGCGAGGGGAAAGGATCGAGATGACGCGTCATCTTCTTCGCGACGACGACCTCACCGCCGCCGAACAGCGGGAGATCCTCGACCTCGCGGTCGAGCTCAAGAGCGACCGATGGAGGCTGCGACCCCTCGAAGGCCCGCAGACGGTCGCGGTGATCTTCGACAAGTCCTCCACCCGCACTCGGGTGTCGTTCGCTGTGGGCATCGCCGATCTCGGCGGCTCGCCGCTCATCATCTCCACCGCCAACAGTCAGTTGGGCGGCAAGGAGACGCCGTCGGACACCGCGAGGGTCCTCGAGCGTCAGGTCGCCGCGATCGTCTGGCGCACCTATGCGCAGGCGGGTCTGGAGGAGATGGCCGAGGGAACCCGGGTTCCCGTCGTCAACGCCCTCTCCGACGACTTCCACCCGTGTCAGCTGTTGGCCGACCTGCTCACCATCCGCGAGCACAAGGGGGAACTGGCAGGACTCACGCTCTCGTTCTTCGGTGACGGGCGCTCGAACATGGCGCACTCCTACCTCCTCGCGGGCGTCACGGCGGGCATGCACGTGCGCGTCGCCTCACCCGAGGACTACGCACCGCGGGATGACGTCGTCGCGGCGGCGGACCGTCGAGCCGCGGAGACCGGTGGCAACGTGGTCCTCTACACCGATCCGAACGAGGCAGCGGCCGGCGCCGACGTCATCGTGACCGACACCTGGGTGTCGATGGGCAAAGAGGAGGAGAAGCTCGCGCGGCTCCGCGACCTCGGGTCGTACAAGGTCACCACCGAGCTCATGTCGCTGGCCGCCGACGACGCCATCTTCATCCACTGCCTCCCCGCCGATCGCGGGTACGAAGTGGACGCGGAGGTCATCGACGGCCCGCAGAGCGTCGTGTGGGACGAGGCGGAGAACCGCCTCCACGCACAGAAGGCGCTGTTGGTGTGGCTGCTCCGTCAGCAGTGACCGACCGCCGCACCGGTTCGCTGGCCCGCAATTGGGATCGGCTGAACGGGAAGGGACGGCTCGCCGGGATCGATCTGGCTCGGGGGCTGGCCGTGCTGGGGATGTTCGCCGCACACCTGCTGGTGACCCCCGAGCTGCTGTGGACGGCCCCCGCGACGTGGCTGGGAATCGTCGACGGTCGATCCTCCATCCTGTTCGCAACCCTCGCCGGAGTCTCGATCGGCCTGGTGACCGGCGGCCCTCGCCCGCTCGGGCGCGAGGCGATGGCGGTGGCGAGAATGCGCCTCGGCGTCCGCGCGGGCCTCCTGTGGGGACTCGGCGTGCTGCTCATCGCCACCGGGGTGCCGGTCTACGTCATCCTCCCCGCCTACGCGATCATGTTCGTCCTCGCCCTGCCCTTCACACGGCTCGCGGCGTCTCCCCTCCTCACCATCGCGGCGGGCCTGGCGGTGGTGATGCCGTGGATCCAGGTGCTCCTCGATGAGGCGCCGCTGTGGTCGACCCCGCTCGGCGATGAACTGTCGGCCGCCGTCGGCTGGCACTACCCGTTCCCCGTGTGGATGGCCTTCGTCCTCGCGGGCCTCGGGCTCGCGCGCGCGGACCTCACCCGGCTGCGAGTGCAGCTGATCGCGCTCTCGGCCGGCGTCGTCCTGGCTGCCGTCGCGTACGGACTCGACGCGGCTGCGCGCGGTGGTGGCGATCCGGTGACGCCCACGCTGTGGAGCGAGGTCTGGACGGCCGAACCCCACTCGAGCGGACTCCTCGAAGTCGTCGGATCCGGCGGTTTCGCGATCGCCGCCATCGCCGCCTCGCTCCTGCTGTGCCGCACGGCCGTCATCTGGCTCGTTCTCCCGCTGCGTGCCGTCGGTGCCATGCCGCTCACTGCCTACAGCGCGCAGATCATCGTCTGGGCGGTCATCGCCCTGGCGGTGTTCGGCAACACGAGTCTTCTCACACCGTTCCGCGAACTCGAACCCTTCTGGCCCCTGACGCTCGGCATCGTCGCGGGATGCACGGCCTGGGCGCTGCTGGTCGGACGAGGTCCGTTCGAGTGGACATTCGACCGGGTGTCGAAGCTGATCGTGCCGAGCTCGTTGACGAAGAGGAGCAATCCGTGACCAAGGACGAACAGACCAACGAGGGCGCTCTCTGGGGCGCGCGTTTCGCCTCCGGCCCATCGCCTGAGCTCGCGGCGCTGAGCGTATCGACGCATTTCGACTGGGCGTTGGCGCCCTATGACATCGCCGGTTCGCACGCTCACGCGAAAGCCTTGGCGGCGGCGGGCTACCTCACCGCGGACGAGGAACAGCGGATGCATGACGGTCTGGACCGCCTCCTGGACGCCGTGCGCGAGGGCACCCTTCGTCCCCGGCCGTCGGACGAGGACGTGCACGGCGCGTTGGAGGCGGCGCTTATCGCCGCGGTCGGACCGGAGCTCGGCGGCAAGCTGCGGGCCGGTCGAAGCCGGAACGATCAGATCGCGACGCTCGTGCGGATGTACCTGGTCGACCACGCCGCGGTGGTCGCTCGCGATGTGCTGCGTCTCATCGACGCGATCGTCGCGCAGGCCGAGGCGCACGCCGACGCGATCATGCCGGGACGCACGCATCTTCAGCATGCGCAGCCCGTGCTTCTCGCCCATCACCTCCAGGCGCACGCCTGGCCGCTCGTGCGCGATCTCGAGCGGTTGCGAGACTGGCGTGCTCGAGCCGACGCGTCACCGTATGGAGCCGGCGCGCTCGCCGGATCGACGCTGGGACTGGATCCGGCGCTGGTCGCCCGCGAGGTCGGCCTCGGGCGGCCGACCGAGAATTCGATGGACGGCACCGCCGCCCGCGATGTCGTGGCGGAGTTCGCCTATGTCGCGGCGCAGATCGGTGTCGACCTCAGCCGTTTCGCCGAGGACATCATCCTGTGGAACACGCGCGAATTCTCCTTCGTGATCCTCGACGACGGTTTCTCCACGGGCTCGAGCATCATGCCGCAGAAGAAGAACCCCGACATCGCGGAGCTGGCTCGTGGGAAGACGGGCAGGCTCATCGGCAATCTGACCGGACTGCTGACGATGCTCAAGGGCCTCCCGCTGGCCTACAACCGTGACCTGCAGGAAGACAAGGAGCCGGTCTTCGACAGTGTGCGGACGCTGGAGGTCGTCCTTCCCGCCTTCGCGGGTATGGTCGCCACTCTCCGGTTCGACGTCGATCGCATGCGTGAGCTCGCCCCCGCGGGATTCTCCCTGGCAACAGATGTCGCCGAGTGGCTGGTCACGCGCGGCGTGCCGTTCCGAGATGCGCATGAGATCTCCGGTGCGCTGGTCCGGGCTTGCGAGGATCGGGGGATCGGTCTGGAAGACGTCGACGACGAGCTGCTCGCCGCGGTCTCGCCTCACCTCGCGCCCGAGGTACGGGCGGTACTGACGGTCGAGGGTTCGGTGGCCAGTCGCTCCGGTGCCGGCGGGACCGCACCGCACCGCGTCGCCGAGCAGCGTGCCGAGCTCATCGCCCGGGCGCAGGCGGCAGCGGCGTTGTTCCTTCGCTATCAGTGATTGAGTGATAATGAGAGGAATATCATACGTTCGTTGATATTCCCCCCTTTATCAGCCGTATGCTGATGTCATGCCCACCGTGGTGATTGCCGACATCGTCTCGTCTCGCGAGCTCGTGAACAGGAGAGCGGCGCAACACGACCTGGAGACCGCGCTCGCCCGGGTCGCCGCCGACGGCCCGCTCTCCGAACGAGCCCTCCTCCCCGTCGTCGGTGACGAGATGCAGGGGGTGTACCCGCATCTCTCATCGGCATTGGCAGCGACGATGCTGCTTCAGCTCGCCCTCCCCGAAGGCGTCGAGCTTCGATTCGGGATCGGCCTCGGCGAGATCGAGGAGATCCCGTCTGTCGGCGGCGCGTTGTCGGAGGGAGAAGCATGGTGGGCGGCGCGGGCTGCGATCGAGGAAGTCGAGCACCTCGCGCGCCGGGTCGCGCCGTCGGCGCGTACCTGGGTGGCGGCGACGGGAGCGGCGTCCGCGGAGATCAGTGAGATGGTCCGCGTGGCCAACAGCGGACTGCTCTCGCGCGATCGCGCGATCTCCCAGCTGAGCCCACGCACCCGGCGCCTCGTCTACGGGCGATGGCTGGGCCGCACTCAGAGCGATCTCGCAGCGACGGAGGGGGTCGGCCAGTCCGCGGTGTCGCAGGCCCTCGCGTCCGCCGAAGCCGGGGCACTCGTCGAGGGGCTCCGGGCGCTCATCGACGACCGAGGGTGAGCTTCACCAGATCGCCAGCCACACGGCTGCTGCCACGGCGGAGGCCCAGAGCAGACTGGCCAGGGTGCCGACGATGAATCGCTCGCGGGCGGCGGGTGTCGCCAGCTCCGAGAAGCGGCCGACGCCCTTCAGCGCGACGACCACGGCGATGACGGCCGGGAAACCGGCGAGGATCCCCAGGGCGATCGACGCCCGCTCGAGAAAACCGATCGTGGTCCCGCCTCGCAGGATCTCCTCCTGCCGGGACTCGGAGTGCTCGGCGGCGAGTTCGACGAGGATCCCTCCGCGCGGCCCCTCGGTGGTGCGACCGTCCGCGGCGACGAGGACCCAACGGGTGAACGGGTTGCCGCCGAGCACGGCCAAGGCCACCCCCAGGAACGCAAGGATCGCGCCGAGGAGCACCGGAACGTTGTAGGGGAGCACCGCGACGACGACGAGGGCGAGCAGGACGAGTCCGGCAGCGACGGACAACAGGGATGCATGGGGGCGGCGTTGAGCGACGGTGACCAGGACGAGCGCGGCGCACAGGCAGAGGAACAGGAAGATCACGACGATCGCGACCGCCAGGGGGTCGGTGGCGTCGAGGGCATCCGTCATGCCGCAAGTGTGCCACGCAGCTCGGACAGGCCTGCGAAGGCGGATCCGGCCGGGTTCGGCGGAGCCGCGGCACGCACGGAGAGCGCAGAGCGCGCTGATAACCTGGCAGGCGTGTCATCCGCCGTCGTCGTGAACGCGACCGCCCCCGCGAACGATCCGTCCTTCGACAACGTCTGGGACGAACTGGTGTGGCGCGGACTGATCCACGTCTCCACCGATGCCGAGAAGCTTCGCTCGCTCCTCGGCGGTGAGCCGATCACTTTCTACTGCGGGTTCGACCCGACGGCGCCGAGCCTTCACCTGGGCAACCTGGTGCAGCTGCTGACCATGCGCCGTCTCCAGCTCGCCGGACATCGCCCGCTCGGCCTGGTGGGGGGATCCACCGGACTCATCGGCGATCCCCGCCCTTCGAGCGAGCGGACCTTGAACACCAAGGAGACCGTGGCGGAGTGGGTCGGGTACCTCCGTGCTCAGGTGGAGCGCTTCCTGAGTTTCGACGGTGACAACGCTGCTCGCATCGTGAACAACCTCGACTGGACGGCGCCGCTGTCAGCGATCGATTTCCTTCGCGAGATCGGCAAGCACTACCGCGTCGGCAAGATGCTGAGCAAGGACGCCGTCAGCGCGCGCCTGAATTCTGAAGCCGGCATCAGCTACACCGAGTTCAGCTACCAGATCCTGCAGGGGCTGGACTACCTCGAGCTCTTCCGCACGTACGGTTGCGTCCTGCAGACCGGCGGATCCGATCAATGGGGCAATCTCACCAGCGGTGTCGACCTGATCCACTACGTCGAGCACACGTCGGTGCACGCGATCGGCACGCCGCTGATCACCAACAGCGACGGAACGAAGTTCGGCAAGAGCGAGGGCAACGCCGTCTGGCTCGACCCCGCGATGTGCAGCCCGTACCGGATGTACCAGTTCTGGCTCAACACCGACGACGACGACGTCATCGCGCGTCTGAAGATCTTCACCTTCCTCTCGCGTGAGGAGATCGAGCACCTCGAACGGCTCGTGGACGCGGAGCCATTCCGTCGAGCCGCGCAGAAGCGCCTGGCCGCCGAAGTGACCTCGCTCGTGCACGGGGAGGCGGCCACGGCCTCGGTCATCGCCGCCTCCGACGCCCTGTTCGGGCAGGGCGACCTTCGCACGCTGGATGCCGACACGCTGGCACAGGCACTGCGCGAGCTGCCCCACGCCGAGATGGATCGCGGTGCATCCGTGGTGCAGGCGCTCGTTCAGACCGGACTGGTCGCGAGCCTCTCTGAGGCAAGGCGTGCCATCGCGCAGGGCGGGGTCGCCATCGACGGCCTCCGCGTCAGCGACGACACGGCCACTGTCGACGGATCCCTGCCGGGCGGAGTCTCGGTGCTCCGTCGCGGCAAGAAGACGCTCGCGGGCGTCTTCGTCCGCTGACCTCCGTCCGTTCACCGCGCCTTCCCGAAGGCTCCCGGTGTCGACGCCCACGCAGGACCGATGAGCTCACCGTCGAAGGACGAGCCGGGTTGCGCTCCGCCATCATCGATCCCGCGTACGCACGCGCCGACGCGACGGCACCGGGTTCACCCGCGGATTTCCGCGGATCGCAGCCGCGACACGCCCGGGATGCGAGCACGATTTGCCAGTCCTGCAGGGCGCACGTAAATTATTACTTGTTCGCCCCAAAGGGAAGCGAGAGAGGCCGAGAGCCTCACCCCCCTCAAGCGGAGAACATCCCCCCTCAAGAAAGAGCTGAAGCTCGGACTTGAGACTCGTCGGCCGGAAGGTCTACGATGGGGAGCCCCCCGACGATCGAGCCGATCGACCGTCATCCGAAACCTTCTCGGTTCCGAATGACACGATTTGACGGAGTCGAACACGGGGGCTAAGCTAGAGAAGTTGCCCTGCGGAGATGGTCGAGAGGCCAGAAAGCAGGAGCATCCGATCCTTGAGAACTCAACAGCGTGCACTTGTCAAATGCCAAATAACCTCGTTCCGGCGTAAGCCGGATAGAGATTCCTTTGGATCAAAGACCGACCTTCGGGTCGGCAACGGATAGTCAGCAATGACATCCCTTTGGTCAGATCAAACTCGCTGCTGTCGGTCTATTCCGACCGGCTCGCAGCAACATTTCTTTACGGAGAGTTTGATCCTGGCTCAGGATGAACGCTGGCGGCGTGCTTAACACATGCAAGTCGAACGGTGAAAGAGAGCTTGCTCTCTGGATCAGTGGCGAACGGGTGAGTAACACGTGAGCAACCTGCCCCGGACTCTGGGATAACAGCTGGAAACAGCTGCTAATACCGGATACGAGCTGCGAAGGCATCTTCAGCAGCTGGAAAGAATTTCGGTCCGGGATGGGCTCGCGGCCTATCAGCTAGTTGGTGAGGTAATGGCTCACCAAGGCGTCGACGGGTAGCCGGCCTGAGAGGGTGACCGGCCACACTGGGACTGAGACACGGCCCAGACTCCTACGGGAGGCAGCAGTGGGGAATATTGCACAATGGGCGAAAGCCTGATGCAGCAACGCCGCGTGAGGGATGACGGCCTTCGGGTTGTAAACCTCTTTTAGCAGGGAAGAAGCGAAAGTGACGGTACCTGCAGAAAAAGCGCCGGCTAACTACGTGCCAGCAGCCGCGGTAATACGTAGGGCGCAAGCGTTATCCGGAATTATTGGGCGTAAAGAGCTCGTAGGCGGTTTGTCGCGTCTGCTGTGAAAACCCGAGGCTCAACCTCGGGCCTGCAGTGGGTACGGGCAGACTAGAGTGCGGTAGGGGAGATTGGAATTCCTGGTGTAGCGGTGGAATGCGCAGATATCAGGAGGAACACCGATGGCGAAGGCAGATCTCTGGGCCGTAACTGACGCTGAGGAGCGAAAGGGTGGGGAGCAAACAGGCTTAGATACCCTGGTAGTCCACCCCGTAAACGTTGGGAACTAGTTGTGGGGTCCATTCCACGGATTCCGTGACGCAGCTAACGCATTAAGTTCCCCGCCTGGGGAGTACGGCCGCAAGGCTAAAACTCAAAGGAATTGACGGGGACCCGCACAAGCGGCGGAGCATGCGGATTAATTCGATGCAACGCGAAGAACCTTACCAAGGCTTGACATATACGAGAACGGGCCAGAAATGGTCAACTCTTTGGACACTCGTAAACAGGTGGTGCATGGTTGTCGTCAGCTCGTGTCGTGAGATGTTGGGTTAAGTCCCGCAACGAGCGCAACCCTCGTTCTATGTTGCCAGCACGTAATGGTGGGAACTCATGGGATACTGCCGGGGTCAACTCGGAGGAAGGTGGGGATGACGTCAAATCATCATGCCCCTTATGTCTTGGGCTTCACGCATGCTACAATGGCCGGTACAAAGGGCTGCAATACCGCAAGGTGGAGCGAATCCCAAAAAGCCGGTCCCAGTTCGGATTGAGGTCTGCAACTCGACCTCATGAAGTCGGAGTCGCTAGTAATCGCAGATCAGCAACGCTGCGGTGAATACGTTCCCGGGTCTTGTACACACCGCCCGTCAAGTCATGAAAGTCGGTAACACCTGAAGCCGGTGGCCCAACCCTTGTGGAGGGAGCCGTCGAAGGTGGGATCGGTAATTAGGACTAAGTCGTAACAAGGTAGCCGTACCGGAAGGTGCGGCTGGATCACCTCCTTTCTAAGGAGCATCTGGATGCCTCGGCATCCCAGAGCCCGCTTCGAGCGAATGTCTCGGAGGGGTCAGCTCATGGGTGGAACATTTGACGAGGTGCCTCACGGATCGTGCCGATCCCAGTACGCTGCTTGCAGCTGGAACGGAATGGTGCGGCTTCGAGAGGCACATGCACGCTGTTGGGTCCTGAGGGACCGGATGCGGGCCGCGCGGCGCTGATGCGCTTCGAGGCTCACTCTGAACCTCAGGACCCTTCTTCGATGCCGCAACGCGGCATGCGGGAAGGGTACCGCCCGTACTTTGAGAACTACACAGTGGACGCGAGCATCTTAGAGACGCGTCGTTTACGACGCGCCTCACAAACGAATGATCGATAGATCAGCTCATGTGATTTCAAGTCTTTAAGAGCAAACGGTGGATGCCTTGGCATCTGGAGCCGAAGAAGGACGTAGCAATCTGCGATAAGCCTCGGGGAGTGGATAAGCACACTTTGATCCGAGGATCTCCGAATGGGGAAACCCCGCTGGGCGGCGTGCCGACCCAGTGACTCCCGCCTGAATATATAGGGCGGGTAGAGGGAACGTGGGGAAGTGAAACATCTCAGTACCCACAGGAAGAGAAAGCAACCGCGATTCCGTTAGTAGTGGCGAGCGAAACCGGAACAGGCTAAACCGAGTACGTGTGATATCCGGCAGGAGTTGCGTATTCGGGGTTGTGGGACTTTTCAGATTGTTCTGCCGAGCAGTCAGCGTTACAAGAAGGTATAGACGAACGGCATTGAAAGGCCGGTCATAGAGGGTGCCAACCCCGTAGTCGAAATGCCTCCCTTGGCGCGAGAAGTATCCCAAGTAGCACGGGGCCCGAGAAATCCCGTGTGAATCTGTCAGGACCACCTGATAAGCCTAAATACTCCCAGATGACCGATAGCGGACAAGTACCGTGAGGGAAAGGTGAAAAGTACCCCGGGAGGGGAGTGAAATAGTACCTGAAACCGTTTGCTTACAAACCGTTGGAGCAGCCATAGCAGCTGTGACAGCGTGCCTTTTGAAGAATGAGCCTGCGAGTTAGCGATACGTGGCGAGGTTAACCCGAGTGGGGTAGCCGTAGCGAAAGCGAGTCTGAATAGGGCGATTCAGTCGCGTGTCCTAGACCCGAAGCGAAGTGATCTATCCATGGCCAGGCTGAAGCGACGGTAAGACGTCGTGGAGGGCCGAACCCACTTAGGTTGAAAACTGAGGGGATGAGCTGTGGATAGGGGTGAAAGGCCAATCAAACTTCGTGATAGCTGGTTCTCTCCGAAATGCATTTAGGTGCAGCGTTGCGTGTTTCTTGCCGGAGGTAGAGCTACTGGATGGCCGATGGGCCCTACAAGGTTACTGACGTCAGCCAAACTCCGAATGCCGGTAAGTGAGAGCGCAGCAGTGAGACTGTGGGGGATAAGCTTCATAGTCGAGAGGGAAACAACCCAGACCACCAACTAAGGTCCCTAAGCGCGTGCTAAGTGGGAAAGGATGTGGAGTTGCTCAGACAACCAGGAGGTTGGCTTAGAAGCAGCCACCCTTGAAAGAGTGCGTAATAGCTCACTGGTCAAGTGATTCCGCGCCGACAATGTAACGGGGCTCAAGCACGCCACCGAAGTTGTGGCATTGACATTATTGGTAGGCCTTCGTGGTCCAGCCGTGTTGATGGGTAGGAGAGCGTCGTGTGGCCAGCGAAGCGGCGGTGTGAACCAGCCGTGGAGGCTACACGAGTGAGAATGCAGGCATGAGTAGCGAAAGACGTGTGAGAAACACGTCCCCCGAATGACCAAGGGTTCCAGGGTCAAGCTAATCTTCCCTGGGTAAGTCGGGACCTAAGGCGAGGCCGACAGGCGTAGTCGATGGACAACGGGTTGATATTCCCGTACCGGCGAAGAACCGCCCCAGTCAATCCAGTGGTGCTAAGAGTCCTAGCCAGGAATGTACGGATCCCTTCGGGGTGAAGACGTCTTGGTGAACGCTCGACCCCATGCTGGTGCGGCTAGCGTATTAACAGGTGTGACGCAGGAAGGTAGCCCAAGCCAGGCGATGGTTGTCCTGGTGCAAGTGCGTAGGCCGAGTGATAGGCAAATCCGTCACTCATACAGGCTGAGACACGATGCGGATAAAAAGTGGGTGATCCTATGCTGCCAAGAAAAGCATCGACGCGAGGTTCAAGCCGCCCGTACCCCAAACCGACTCAGGTGGTCAGGTAGAGAATACCAAGGGGATCGAGAGAATCGTGGTTAAGGAACTCGGCAAAATACCCCCGTAACTTCGGGAGAAGGGGGGCCTTCGACGTACTAGGACTTGCTCCGAAAGCGTTTGGGGGCCGCAGAGACTAGTGGGTAGCGACTGTTTACTAAAAACACAGGTCCGTGCCAAGTCGCAAGACGATGTATACGGACTGACGCCTGCCCGGTGCTGGAAGGTTAAGAGGACGGGTTAGCCGCAAGGCGAAGCTCAGAATTTAAGCCCCAGTAAACGGCGGTGGTAACTATAACCATCCTAAGGTAGCGAAATTCCTTGTCGGGTAAGTTCCGACCTGCACGAATGGCGTAACGACTTCCCAACTGTCTCAACCACGAACTCGGCGAAATTGCATTACGAGTAAAGATGCTCGTTACGCGCAGCAGGACGGAAAGACCCCGTGACCTTTACTACAGCTTGGTATTGGTGTTCGGTGTGGCTTGTGTAGGATAGGTGGGAGACTTTGAAGCATGGACGCCAGTTCATGTGGAGTCGTTGTTGAAATACCACTCTGGTCACTCTGGATATCTAACTTCGAACCGTAATCCGGTTCAGGGACAGTGCCTGGTGGGTAGTTTAACTGGGGCGGTTGCCTCCCAAAAAGTAACGGAGGCGCCCAAAGGTTCCCTCAACCTGGTTGGCAATCAGGTGGCGAGTGTAAGTGCACAAGGGAGCTTGACTGTGAGACTGACAGGTCGAGCAGGGACGAAAGTCGGGACTAGTGATCCGGCAGTGGCTTGTGGAAGCGCTGTCGCTCAACGGATAAAAGGTACCTCGGGGATAACAGGCTGATCTTGCCCAAGAGTCCATATCGACGGCATGGTTTGGCACCTCGATGTCGGCTCGTCGCATCCTGGGGCTGGAGTAGGTCCCAAGGGTTGGGCTGTTCGCCCATTAAAGCGGTACGCGAGCTGGGTTTAGAACGTCGTGAGACAGTTCGGTCCCTATCCGCTGCGCGCGTAGGAAGTTTGAGAGGATCTGACCCTAGTACGAGAGGACCGGGTTGGACGAACCTCTGGTGTGTCAGTTGTTCCGCCAGGAGCACCGCTGATTAGCTACGTTCGGGATGGATAACCGCTGAAAGCATCTAAGCGGGAAGCCGGCCTCAAGATGAGACTTCCATGCCTTCGGGCGAGAGGCTCCCAGCCAGACTACTGGGTTGATAGGCCAGATGTGGAAGTGCAGTAATGCATGCAGCTGACTGGTACTAATAAGCCGATGACTTGATAACACTTCGTTTGTGTTGCCCGCGTCCACTGAGTGGTTCTCGATGTACGGTCGAGAACCGCATGACAATGACTTTTGTTGTGCAGACTGAAACATCAATAGTGTTTCGGCGGCCATAGCGAGAGGGAAACGCCCGGTCCCATTCCGAACCCGGAAGCTAAGCCTCTCAGCGCCGATGGTACTGCAGGGGGGACCCTGTGGGAGAGTAGGACACCGCCGGACTTCTTTCGAGAAATGGCCACCCAATGTTGGGTGGCCATTTCGCGTTAACGGCCCAAGCAGGGTCGGAGGGGAGTGCGTCATGACCGAGGATCGACGCGGAAGATCGGATGATCGGAGGGATCGTCCGTCCCGCGACAGTCGGGGAAAGGACGCTGCGGGCCGGGAGAGCCGTCCCGACCGACCTCGGCGGTCCTCCACGGACCGAACGCCGTCGTCCGATCGCGGCAAGCCTGCGCGAAGCGGCGCTGACCGCCGGGACCGCGACACCGGACGCGACGGCGATCGTCGGAGCGCGCCTCGTCGTGAGGGCGAGCGCAGCGGTGGACCTCGACGTGACGGAGATCGAGGCGCCAGACCTCGCCGAGACGAGCACCCCCGTCACGAGGAACGTCGTTCCCGCCCGCCGCAGTCCGAGCGGATTGCCGAGCCGGAGCTTCCCGAGGAAATCACGCCCCGGTCGCTCGACGCCGCCGCGCGCAATCAGCTGAAGACCCTGAGCAAAGAGAATGCCGAGGCGGTGGCGCGGCACCTCGCCATGGCTGCTCTGCTCATCGACGAGGATCCGACGCGAGCGCACGAACATGCTCTCGCCGCCACGCGTCGTGCCGGTCGTGTCGCCGTGGTGCGCGAGACCGCGGCGATCACCGCATACGCCGTCGGGGATTTCGCTCTGGCGCTGCGGGAGTTGCGCACTTATCGACGAATCTCCGGGCGTGACGATCAGATCGCCCTCATGGTGGACAGCGAGCGGGGGGTCGGTCGCCCGGACCGCGCTCTGGAGGTCGGCAGGGCGGTCGACCGCACGGTCCTTCCGACGGATGTGCGAGTGCACCTGGCGATCGCGATGTCTGGTGCACGGCTGGATCTCGGCGAAACCGAGCGGGCGCTACAGGAGTTGGACATTCCCGAACTCGACCCGGATCGCGCGTTCCCTTGGAGCCCCGACCTCTTCGCCGCGCGAGCGACCGTGCTCGAAGAGCTCGGCCGTCACGAGGAGGCGGCGTCGTGGCGTGCGCGCGCCGACGTGGCCGCCGATGTCATCGCCGGCGCGAACGGTGACGACCAGTGGGAGACCGTCGAGATCGCCGAGGTGATCGAGGAGATGGTCGATGTCGACCCCGTTTCGCCGTCTGCCGTCGCCGACCTCGAGGTCGATGTCACCGCCGGCGACGATGCAGGCGAGCGCGGCTGATGGCACTGTTCGGGAGACGGGGCGCGGGGCCCACGCCGCTCGACGGCGTGGACGTGCTCCTCGCGGATCTCGACGGTGTCGTCTACGCGGGTGCCGGAGCCTTGCCGTATGCAGTGACCTCGCTCACGCGGGCCCGTGACGGTCGGCGCCTCGCCTACATCACGAACAACGCCTCGCGCCCGGACACCGCGGTCGCGGAGCACCTCACGTCACTCGGGCTCCCCACTGCGGCGGAGGAAGTGGTGACGAGCCCGCAGGCAGCCATGCGGCTTCTTACGGCACGCGTCGAAGCCGGTTCGAGGATTCTCGTTGTGGGCGGCGAGGGATTGACACGGGAGGTCGAGAAGGCCGGCTTCGTTGTGACCCGCAGCGCGGCCGATGAACCTGCGGCAGTCGTGCAGGGTTTCGCGCCGGAGGTCGGGTGGCTGCAGCTGGCCGAAGCGGCGTACGCCCTGAAGGTTCCCGAGGAGGACGGCGGGATCCCGTGGATCGCCACGAACACCGACTGGACGATTCCGCAGGCGCGCGGTGTCGCGCCCGGCAACGGCACGCTCGTATCCGCTGTGCACACGGCGGTCGGCCGACTGGCGACGGTCGCCGGGAAGCCGGAGACGCCGATCTTCGAGGAGGCGGTGTCGCGGTTCGGTGCGCACCATCCTCTGTTCATCGGTGACCGGCTCGACACCGATATTCTCGGTGCTGGGCGGGCCGGCATCGATTCTGCTCTCGTCTTGACCGGCATAGACCGACCCAAGCAGGTGCTCGCCGCACCGCCCGGATCGCGGCCCACGTATCTTCTCGGCGATCTGCGGGAGCTGCACGAGCCTTACCCTGCCGTCCGCGTGTCGGGCGACACCGTCACGGTGGGTCGGGCGCGTGTGCGGATCGACGGCGGCGACGTGCTCATCGACAGCGACGGCGACCGGCCGATCGACCTGCTTCGTGCCGGCGCGACGGCGATCTGGAACACGGGGCGCGCGATCTTCGGATTCCGTGTGCCCGAGCGGCTCTACGCCGACCCGTTTCACCGGCCGTGAGGGTCGAGAGGGGGCGGATCTGCCATCCGCCCCCTCTCACTCATTCCGGCGGCGTGTGCGCCAGGGCACGACGACGACGCGGGACGATCCGCATCACCGCCATACCGGCCGCGATCAAAGCGAAAGCGGCGAGGCCGAGCCACAGCGAATCGAATCCGGTGGCAGCGAGCGCTCCCGCTCCCGCGCCGGCTCCCATCGACGAAACGGCGTCGTTGTACATGGACGTCTCCTTTCCCTCTCACCACGCGCGTTGACGTCGGGTCAACGCGTCGAAGTAGGCCTTGGTGTGAACAAGCTGCAGGAACACATCCAGCAGCAGTTCGTACATGAGTGCCGCAGGCAGCATGTAGCGCCAGCCGCGGTCGCGCAGCGTGACGATGCGTTCGACCACGAAGATCGCGGTGACGCACAGCCAGAAAGGCTGCAGGCCCCACTGGCCCGTGACCACGGCGACCACGATGGTCGCGAGATACAGGTACGTCACCACGCAGCCGACCATCGTCAGGAGCTGCCGTCCCCAATAGGGCCACGTCACCCGCGTCAGCCCGTACTGCACGCAGTTCTCCACCGCCCCGCGCTTCCATCGCAAACGCTGACGCCAGAGCTCCGTCCAACTGGGCATCACCTCCGTCACGAGCGTGCAGCCGGCGGGACTGAGCACCTCGTAGCCGAGATGCTTGATGGCGAAGGTCAGTTCGTTGTCCTCGGTGAGGACGGTCGTGTCGTACACGCCGCCGTGGCCATCTCCGGAAGGAAGAGCGCCCCTCTCGCGGGCGCGGCTGATCTCGCGGAGGACGGCGGCTCGCATCACCGCTGCGGTTCCCGTGACGACGAGACATCTGCCATCCAGGCGCCGCACATCGCGCCCGTAACGGGCGTATTCGTTGCGTTGCAGGTGACCGACGAACCCGCCTCCCCCCGATCCGCGGAAGACGCCCCCGACGGCGCCGATCCGGGGGGAGGCGAGTGCGCGCAGCGCCGTGGTGATGAACGCTGCGTCCAGGGCGGAGTCGGCGTCTTGAACCAGGACGAGGTCGTCATCGTCCAACTCGTTCAGCATCACGGCGAGCACCTGGTTGAGGGCGCCCGCCTTCTTCGCGGTGTTGCCCGTCGTCGGCCATACGTCGACACCGAGGTCCGCCGCAACGGCAGCGGTGTCGTCGGTGCAGTTGTCGGGGACCACCACGATGTGATCGGGGGGCGTGCTCTGCTGTCGCAGCCCCTGGATGGCAGCGCCGATCCCCGCCGCCTCGTTGTGGGCCGGGATGACCGCAACAAGCATGACCACTCCTCTCGTCCGTCACAGTGGAACGCGAACGATGGAGTGAGAATGAGGCGGAAAAGGCCTGATTCGAGGTTGTTTTCGGGTCAAACGGGTGACAACGACGTGTGCTCGAGGGGTGAATCGAGGGTGAACCCGACGGCCCTCCGTCGCGAGCGGACACACGACGAGGACCGACGGGATGAGCCCCGTCGGTCCTCGTCGTTTCTGTCGGTGCGCGTCAGGTGGTCAGGACACCGAGACTCCGCGCGCGTTCGAGCGCGCCGTCACGCGTGGAGGCTCCCAGCTTTCGATACACGCTTCGCAGCTGCGTCTTGACGGTGTTGAGGGAGACGTGAAGCGACTGTGCGATCGTGCGCGGGGATTCTCCGGCAGCGAGCCGCGCGAGGACCATCCGTTCTCGGGGGCTGAGCGCGATGGCTTCATCGGCGATGTCGCCCGCAGCATCGACGGTCGACGCCAAGAGCTCGAGCAGTGCTCGCTCCGCCGTGTCGAGATCGTCGCGCGTCGCTCGTTCGATGAGAAGGGAGAGAACCCTGCCGGGCACCTTCCGGAAGGCGCGGAGGGCTCCGCTCCTGGCGCACTCGCGAAGGAGGAATCGGAAGGCGGCGTCCGCGGAGCGGAGATCGCCGAGAAGCACGCGCGCCTGCGCATCGATCGCCGCGGCGTAGGTCAGGGACCGGATCGGGTGATCCTCGTCGAGGAAGCAGTTCCGGATCTCGTCCACCGCCCTGTGCGGTTCGCCGATCGCGAGCGCTGCGCGAGCCCGCAGGGCTGCGCCGCACACCAGGTGTGCGGGATCGGATTCGTCACGCAGCACGACGGCAGCCCGCGCGAGGTCGCCGGCGCGCATGAGCGCCTGCGCGCGATCTCCCATGCGGATGACGCCGAGGAGGGCCGCCCCGGTGCTCTCGCGTTCGATCACTCGCATCCGGCGGATCGCCTCGAAACGGCCCTCGAGGTCATCGCACTCCTCCGCCAGGAGTACCTGCAGGTGCCGCGCCAGGAACTCGAATTCCGATCCGTCGACTTCGCTCATCAGACGACGGAGCGCAGGCGCGTGGTGTCTGAGCTCGTCGCGCTCGGCGGCGATGAGCATCTCGGCGATCTCCAGCGGCGCTGTCCACAGCCCGCCGGGCATACGGTCGGCGAGGGGTCGCGCTGTGCGCATGACCCTGTGCGCCTCGGTGACGCTTCCCGTGAAGACCTCGACGATCGCGAGGAAGCCGAGAGCTTCGATGCGCTTGTGCGGAGTCAGGGTGGCGTCCGCGTCCCGCAGACCGCGCTCGAGGTCGCCGCGCGCGCGGAACAGATCTCCCGTCAGGACGCGGATCGTGCCCCGTTTGAGCAGGGCGGCCGACCGCAGGTCGAGCCGATCGCGAATATCGCTGTGCGACGAGGAGAGGATCTCGAGGGCGGCGTCGGCGGAGTGGAGAGCCGCGAACAGGTCGCCGTGGGAGCGCTGCACGAGGCAGCGCAGAATCGCAGCTGACGCGCGCAGCCGGCCGCTCGTCTCAGGCCTGGCCTCGATCAGGATCTCGGCTTTCTCGAGGTAGGGCAACGCCCGCCACGCGCCGGCGGCTCCTTCCCATCGATAGGTCGCGGCCATGGCAAGCAGCAGACCTATGTCCTCGGACCAGAGATCCGTGGGATGGGACAGCACCCACGCGCGCAGCGCGGCGTCCCCCCTGCTCAGGGCCAGATTCCAGCCCTCGTCTGCCTCGGTGGAATTCATCGCCCCGGGCATGGGCGATGACGGATCGTAGACCGTCAAGGTTCGGGTTCCTTCCAGTCATCCACTGCCGACATCGCCGACACGGGTGCCCACTCCCGCTGTTCGGATCGACGCCATCGGCCGTAGAGTCCTCTGACTTTAATTGTTCGGAGCGGGTGCGGGATCGGATTCGAAGTATTCTTTGAGAATGACAGGCGGCTCCCAGGAAGCCGACGGCCCGGCACCGTCGGAGTTGCTGTCGGCGCTGGAGATCATCGAATCGCAGCCGTTGGCCGAGCGTGCCGACGCCTTCACCGCGATCCACGATGATCTCGCCCGGCGCCTGGACCAGACCCTCGGCGCCGGCGACCCGGCGCACCGATGACCGATCGTCTCGACGCGGCCCTGGCTGCCCGGGGTCTGGCGCGTTCTCGCACGCATGCCGCCTCGCTGATCTCCGCCGGAGCGGTGCGGGTCGGCGGCATCGAGATCCGGAAGGCTTCCCACCGCGTCGCCGACGACGCGGTCATCGACGTCGCCGCGACCGATCACTACGTCAGCCGCGGTGCGGTCAAGCTCGTCGCGGCCCTCGATGCCTTCGACGTCGATCCCCGGGGACGCGTCGCGCTCGATCTCGGAGCATCCACGGGCGGCTTCACGCAGGTGCTTCGCGAGCAAGGCGCCCGTACGGTGGTCGCCGTCGACGTGGGTCACGGTCAGCTCGATGGGCGCATCCGTGCCGACGCCGCAGTCGTCGTCGTGGAGGGCTTCAATGCGCGCGAGATGACTCCTGAGGACTGGCGGTCGTGGTCGGCGGACACGACCGGCCCGGCGATCGTCGTCGGGGACCTCTCCTTCATCTCGCTGCGCCATATCCTCCCGGCCATCGCCCGTGTCGCGGCGGCATCGGCCGATGTCGTGCTGCTGGTGAAGCCGCAGTTCGAGGTCGGCAGGACCGGGGTGAGGGAGGGGCTGGTGACAGACCCCTCCGCGCGTGCCGACGCGGTCGCCGGTGTGCTGTGGAGCGCGTGGGACAGCGGCTTCGGGACGGAGGGCGTCATCGCCTCGCCCCTCCTCGGTGCGCGTGGCAACAGGGAGTTCCTCATCCACCTCCGACCGGGGGCGGGGCAAAACCCGACAGAATGGCTCAAGACCGTGAACGACGTGGCAGGGGAGCGATGACCGAGCCGGAGCGCAACATCCTCGTCGTCGCGCACGCGCATCGGCCTGCGACGATCGACGCGGCGACCCGTGTGATCACGGCGCTGAACGCCGCCGGAGCCCGTCCCGTCCTTCCCGCCGACGACACGGCCGAGATGCGCCTGCTGACCGAGCGCCTGTTCCGCGCCGAGGAACCGGAGGCATCGCGCGCCCGCATCGGCCGGCTCGGCGACGACGTCGCGATCGACGACATCGAGCTGGCGATCGTCCTCGGCGGCGACGGCACGATCCTCCGCGCGGCCGAACTCGTCCGCGAAGGCCGCGCACCTGTCCTCGGGATCAACATGGGCCACGTCGGCTTCCTCGCTGAGATCGAGCCGGATGACATGGACGACGCCGTGCGCATGGTCATCGCGCGCGACTACGAGGTCGAGGAGCGCTTGACCCTGTCGGTTCGGGTGAAGGATGCCTCGGGTGCCGTGGTGTACGACACATGGGCGTTGAACGAGGCGACCGTGGAAAAGGCGAGCCGCCAGCGGATGCTCGAGGTCGTGATCGAAGTCGACGGGCGACCGCTGTCGAGTTTCGGATGCGACGGGGTCGTCGTGTCGACTCCGACCGGGTCGACGGCGTACAACTTCTCCGCCGGCGGCCCGATCATCTGGCCGACCGTGCAGGCCATCTCGGTGGTGCCGCTCTCGGCGCACGCTCTGTTCGCGCGACCTCTTGTGGTCGGACCCGAGCACGCCGTGGCGATCGAGGTGCTCGATCGCACCGACGACACCGGCATTCTGTGGTGCGACGGACGCCGCTCCCACGACCTGCCCCCGGGTGCCCGTGTCGTGGTGCGTCGCGCCACGCATCCGGTCCGGCTGGCTCGCCTGCATCCAGCGGCCTTCACCGACCGGCTGGTGCGCAAATTCCGTCTGCCGGTCGAGGGTTGGCGGGGCCCGAGCACCGCGTCGGGCCGCGAGCGACCGTCATGATCGAGGAGATGCGTCTGCGCGGTCTCGGCGTCATCGCTGAGGCCACCCTGCCTCTGGGTCCCGGATTCACGGCGATCACCGGTGAGACGGGAGCCGGGAAGACGATGGTGGTGACCGGGCTCGGTCTGCTGCTCGGTCAGCGCGCCGATTCGTCGGTGGTTCGCGCGGGAAGCGGTCAGGCCGCGGTCGACGGGGTCTGGACGGTACCCGCGCGCGGCCCGGTCGCCGCCCGCGTCGAGGAGGCCGGGGGAGAGGTCGAACCTCTGGACGACGATCGGGCCGAGCTCTTCCTCGGCCGGACCGTCACCAGCGAGGGCCGAAGCCGCGCGAGTGTCGGCGGTCGGTCGGCCCCCGCCGGGGTGCTCGCCGACGTCGCCGACCATCTCGTCGTCGTGCACGGTCAGTCCGACCAGCTGCGCCTCCGCTCGACCGCGGCCCAGCGGGATGCCCTCGACCGCTTCGGCGGGGAGCCGGTGCGCTCCGCCCTCGCGGTCTACCGGGAGGTCTTCCACCGACACCGCCAGCTCGATGACGAGCTCCGTGTCCTCCTCGAGGCGCGCGAGACCCGCGCCAGGGAAGCCGACGACCTGAGGGCTGCCGTCGCCGAGATCGAGCAGGCCGATCCGCAGCAGGGGGAGGACGTCGAACTCGCGGTGCGTGCGGAGCGCCTGGCCAACGCCGAGGAGCTGCGGCTGGCTGCCGCCGCCGCCCATGACGCCCTCTCGAGCGATCTCGACGTGCCCGATGCGGCGACGCTGGTCGCCGAGGCCCGGCAGGCGCTGGAGCGGGTGGATGATCCGGCGCTGCGCGCCCACGCCGATGAGCTGGCCGACATCGGGTACCGCATCGTCGATGCCGCCACGGCCCTCTCGGCCTATCTCGCCGATCTCGACGAGTCCGGGCCGCGTGAGCTCGAGCAGGTGGAGGAGCGCCGCGCGGTCCTCGGAGCGCTGGCGCGTCGACACGGCACCCTCGACGCGGCGATCGCGTTCCTCGCGTCGGGATCCGCGCGGCTCATGGAGCTCGACGACGACGGCGACCGGGTCGCGCGCCTGTCTGCGGACCGCGATGAGGCGGCTGCTGAGCTCGACGCCGCAGCCGCGGCGCTGTCGGCCGCCCGGAGGGATGCCGCAGAGCGGCTGGGGCAGGCGGTGACGGCAGAGGTCCGCGCCCTGGCGATGCCCGACGCGCTCGTGCGGGTCGACGTCGCCGAGACCTCGGGGAGCGCGTCCGGCCGAGACGAGGTGACCTTCCTCCTGGCCGCCCACCCCGGGGCGGAGCCCCGGCCGGTGGCGCGCGGCGCCTCGGGTGGCGAGCTCAGCCGGGTGATGCTCGCGATCGAAGTGGTCATCGCAGGAACGGATCCCGTGCCCACCTTCGTCTTCGACGAGGTCGACGCGGGCATCGGCGGCGCCGCCGCCATCGAAGTCGGCCGTCGCCTTGCGGTGCTCGCCCGATCGGCGCAGGTGATCGCGGTCACCCATCTCGCCCAGGTGGCGGCTTTCGCGGGCAACCATCTGACGGTGGAGAAGGCCAGCGACGGTTCGGTCACCGCCTCGAGCGTGAGGCGGCTGTCGGGTACAGACCGGGAAGCCGAGATGGCGCGCCTGCTCTCGGGCATGCCCGACTCCGATGCGGCGCTGACCCACGCCAGAGAACTCCTCGAACTCGGCGCTGCGACCGCAGCGTCACCACAACCGGCTGATAGGATCGAAGCCCGTGATGCAGACTCCTGAGGCGGGACCGAACGACGACACCACCAGACACATTTTCGTGACGGGCGGTGTCGTCTCTTCATTGGGCAAGGGGCTGACCGCCGCCAGTCTGGGAAATCTCCTCACCGCCCGAGGTCTGCGTGTGGTGATGCAGAAGCTCGACCCGTATCTGAACGTCGACCCGGGCACGATGAACCCCTTCCAGCACGGCGAGGTGTTCGTGACCGATGACGGTGCCGAGACCGATCTGGATATCGGGCACTACGAGCGTTTCCTCGACATCGATCTCAGCCAGGCGGCCAACGTCACGACCGGGCAGATCTACTCCCAGGTCATCGCTCGTGAGCGCCGGGGGGAGTACCTCGGCGACACCGTGCAGGTGATCCCGCACATCACCGACGAGATCAAGCGCCGGATGCGCCTGCAGGCAAGCGAAGAGCCCCGGCCCGACGTCATCATCACCGAGATCGGCGGAACCGTCGGCGACATCGAGTCGCAGCCGTTCATCGAATCCGCTCGGCAGATCCGACACGAGCTGGGGCGAGGCAACGTCTTCTTCGTGCACGTGTCGCTGGTGCCCTTCATGGGCGCCTCGGGCGAGCAGAAGACCAAACCCACGCAGCACTCGGTCGCCGCACTCCGCTCCATCGGCATCCAGCCCGACGCGCTCGTCCTTCGAAGCGACCGCCCCGTCACCGAGGGCAACAAGCGCAAGATCGCTCTGATGTGCGACGTCGACGAGGACGCGGTCGTCAACGCCGTCGATGTGCCGAGCATCTACGACATCCCCACCATGCTGCACGAGCAGGGGCTGGACGCCTACATCGTCCGAGCCCTGGGCCTGGAGACCGCAGCCGACGTGGACTGGTCCCGGTGGGACAAGGTGCTGCAGGCGGTGCACAACCCCAAGCACGAGGTGACGATCGGCCTGGTCGGAAAGTACATCGACCTTCCCGACGCCTACCTCAGCGTCACCGAGGCGCTGAAGGCCGGCGGCTTCGCGCACGAGACGCATGTGACCATCCGATGGATCCCCTCCGACGACTGCCAGACGCCCGAGGGCGCGGCCAGAGCGCTCGGCGATCTCGACGGGATCATCGTTCCCGGCGGATTCGGCATCCGGGGGATCGAGGGAAAGCTCGGCGCGCTGCGGTTCGCCCGCGAACAGGGCATCCCGACGCTCGGACTCTGCCTCGGTCTGCAGTGCATGGTGATCGAGTACGCGCGCAACATCGCCGGTCTCGATGATGCCTCCTCGAGCGAGTTCGACCCCGAGACGCCCTACCCGGTGATCGCGACGATGGCCGAGCAGGTCGACATCCTCGATCGCGGCGATCTCGGCGGAACCATGCGCCTGGGGCTCTATCCCGCGCAGCTGGCCGAGGGCTCCGTGGCCGCCGAGGTCTACCAGTCCGACCGCGTGCTCGAGCGGCACCGTCATCGCTACGAGGTCAACAACGCCTACCGCGCGCAGCTCGCCGAGGCGGGTCTGGTGTTCTCGGGGCTCTCACCCGACCGCAACCTCGTCGAATACGTCGAGCTGCCTCGCGAGGTCCACCCGTACTACATCGCCACGCAGGCCCATCCCGAGCTGCGCTCCCGGCCCACAGAGCCGCATCCGCTCTTCCGGGGTCTCATCGGCGCCGCCCTCGACCGTCACCGCGCCAGCGAACTGTTCGACGTCGACAATGGCTGAGCCCGCGACCTCGGAGCGCCTCGGCGACGAACCCGTCACGCCCCAGGTCGCCTCCGCAGAGCGCGTCTACACCGGCCGGGTGTGGAACGTCCAGCGCGACGTCGTCCGCTACGCAGGCGACGAGCTCGTCCGCGAGTACGTCGCGCACCCGGGCGCGGCCGCCGTGGTCGCTCTCGACGTCGAGGACCGCATCATCGTCATCCAGCAGTACCGCCATCCCATCCGTCATCGCGACTGGGAGATTCCGGCGGGACTCCTCGACGTCGAGGGAGAGCCGCCGCTGGAGACCGCGAAGCGGGAGCTCGCCGAGGAGGTCGACCTCGTCGCCGAGCGGTGGGATCCGCTGGTGAGCATCTTCACCACCCCCGGCGGGAACGACGAGGTCGTGCACCTCTTCCTCGCCCGCGGTCTCTCCGCTGCCGCTGAGGTGCACGCCCGTGGTGAGGAGGAGGCCGACATCCGCGTGGAGTGGATCGCGCTCGCCGACGTCGTCGACGCCGTCATCGCCGGGAGGTTCCGCAACGGCATCCTCGCGACCGGCGCGCTCGCCGCCGCGGAGGTCCTCCGGCGCGAGCGCGCGGCAGGCTGAACGGCACCATGAGCCCCGCCGGCTGGCCGATCCGATGACGCCGGAACGGGCGGTGAACGCCTACCTTCGCCATATCACCGTCGAGCGGGGGCTTTCCGACCACACCGTTTCGGCGTACCGCCGCGATCTCGGCGTCTACCGGGAGTGGCTCGGACGGCGTGGCATCCCTGATCTCAGCGAGGTCACTCCCCAGCTGCTCGAGGAGTTCGTGGCCGAGCGCGCACGCGAAGTCCCACCGCCGGCGGCATCCAGTCTCGCGCGTCTGCAGTCCTCGGTACGGGGTCTGCACCGCTTCCTCGTGCAGGAGGGAGTCCAGGACGCCGACCCCGCCGGCACGCTTCGCCCCCCGAAAGCTCCGCAGCGGTTGCCCAAGGCACTCACCGTCGCGCAGGTGGAGCAGCTGCTGGATGCCGCGGGGCCGGCGCCCGGCGCCGCGCAGCCGGGTGATGAGGTGGGCCTCAGAGACCGCGCGCTGCTCGAACTGCTCTACGCCACCGGAGCGCGGGTCTCGGAGGCCGTCCAGCTCGATCTCGACGACGTGGCACACCCCGCGGTGCTCCGCCTACGAGGCAAGGGCGCCAAGGAGCGGATCGTGCCGGTGGGATCGTACGCTCAGGCGGCGCTCGGTGCGTACCTCACCCGTGCCCGCCCCGAGCTCTCGCGACGCGGTCGGGCGACTCCACGGCTCTTCCTCGGCGCGCGCGGCGCGCCGCTGTCGCGTCAGAGCGCGTGGCTGGTGATCCAACAGGCGGCGGAGCGGGCGAAGCTCACCGCTCACGTCTCGCCCCACACTCTCCGGCATTCCTTCGCCACGCACCTGCTGCAGGGGGGCGCCGATGTGCGTGTGGTGCAGGAGCTCCTGGGACACGCGTCGGTCACGACGACGCAGATCTACACCCACGTGAGCGTCGACGCCCTGCGCGACGTTTACGCGACCAGTCATCCGCGCGCCCGGTGAGCCGTGATGGGTGAGCCTCCCGGGCCTGGGGGCGCGCGTCGTTAGAATCGATCAGACATGTCGGAAGTCAGGAGAGTCGTGGCCGGTAGCACGCGGAGCGCGAAGAAGGCCGCTGTCAGCGACGTCCCGATCGGTCCCACCGGTCGGCCCTATCGCGGATTCCCGACCCCTCCCAAGCTCGACGGCCACGGGCCGGCGCGCATCATCTCGCTGTGCAACCAGAAGGGCGGGGTGGGGAAGACCACCACGACCATCAACCTCGCCGCGGCGCTGGCCGGGTACGGTCGTCGCGTCCTGGCTGTGGACTTCGACCCCCAGGGTGCGCTGTCGGCCGGTCTCGGCATCCAGACCCACGAGATCCCGACGATCTACGACCTGCTCCTGGACACCAAGCGCGATCCCGCCGAGGTCATCGTGACCACCCGGGTCGAGAACCTCGATGTCCTCCCGGCCAACATCGACCTCTCGGCCGCCGAGGTCCACCTCGTCAACGAGGTCGCGCGCGAGACGACGCTGGCCCGCGTGCTGCGCAAGGTGTCGGCCGATTACGACGTCATCCTCGTGGACTGCCAGCCGTCCCTCGGACTTTTGACGGTCAATGCGCTCACCGCGAGCCACGGCGTGCTCATCCCTCTCGAGTGCGAGTTCTTCGCCCTTCGCGGTGTCGCCCTCCTCATCGAAACCATCGACAAGGTGCGTGATCGGCTGAACCCGACGATCACGCTCGACGGTGTGCTCGCCACGATGTACGACTCCCGCACCCTCCACTCCCGCGAGGTGCTCGAGCGCGTCGTCGATGCATTCGGCGACGAGGTGCTGGAGACGGTCATCGGACGCACCGTGAAGTTCCCGGACGCCTCCGTCTCGGGAATGCCCATCACCGAGTTCGCGCCCGAGCACGCCGCGGCGCAGGCCTACCTGCGGCTCGCGCGGGAGCTGGTCGCGCGTGGCGCCGTCGCCTGACACCCCCGACGGGCTGCCGGCGGCGTCAGACGCGCCCGACGGACACGGGGACGGGTTCCGCGTCTCGCTCAGCGTCTTCGACGGCCCCTTCGATCTCCTGCTGACCCTCATCTCCCAGCGCGAGCTCGACATCACCGAGGTCTCGCTCAGCGCGGTCACCGATGAATTCATCGCCTACCTGCGGCGGCTGGACCCCGATGAAGAACTCGAGGAGGCCTCGGAGTTCCTCGTCGTCGCCGCGACCCTCCTGGACATGAAGGTCGCGGGACTTCTCCCGCAGGGGGAGCTCGTCGACGCCGAGTCGGTGGCGCTGCTGGAGGCCCGTGACCTCCTGTTCGCCCGACTGCTGCAGTACCGCGCGTTCAAACAGGTGTCGAGCTGGTTCGCCGAGCGCCTGCACGCCGAGGATCACCGTCACGCCCGGGCCGTGCGACTGGACGAACGCCACCGCGCCTCGACCCCCGAACTCGTCTGGACTCTCAGCGCCGCCGACTTCGCCGCGCTCGCCCTCCTCGCGCTGACTCCGAGGGAGATCCCCCACGTGCGCCTGGATCATCTGCACGCGCCACTGGTCAGCATCCGCGAGCAGGCTGCCGTCGTGGTGGCGGCCCTTCGCGGAGCAGGATCGCTGTCGTTCCGCGAGCTGATCGCGGGCGTCGATCAGCCCGGCGTGGTCGTCGCGCGGTTCCTCTCCGTCCTCGAGCTGTTCCGCCACGCCGCCCTGTCGTTCGAGCAGCTCGAGCCGCTCGGCGAATTGACCCTGCGCTGGACCGCTGATCGCTGGAGCGACGAGAGTCTCGCCAGCTTGGGAGCCGACTATGACCGATGAGCAGACCCTGACCGATCCACTCCCGCCGGCTGAGACGACGCCGACGCCGGCGTCCGTGGCACGGCGATTGGAGGCCATCCTGCTGGTGGTGGAGGAGCCGCAGAGCCTGGTGAGCCTCGCGACGGCGGTCGGTGCACCTGTCGCCGCCGTCCGCCAGGCCATCGAGGCGCTCGTCGCCGACTACGACGGCGAGACAGGCGGTCCCCGCCGCGGCTTCGAGCTCCGCGAGGTCGGCGGCGGGTGGCGCCTGTACGTCCGTGCCGAGCACGATGACCTGGTGAGCGAATTCGTCGGCGGCCAGGCGCCGGCACGACTGTCGCAGGCGGCCCTCGAGACCCTGGCGGTCATCGCCTACAAGCAGCCCGTCACCCGGGGCCAGGTCGCGGCGATCCGTGCCGTCAACGTCGACTCGGTCGTCCGCACCCTTCTGGCCCGCGGCCTCATCACCGAGGCCTTCACCGACCCCGACACCGGGGCGATCCACTACGAGACGACCGACGCGCTGCTGGTGAACCTGGGCATCAACACCCTCGACGACCTGCCGCCGATCTCCCCGCTGCTCGATGACGGCGCGGACGGTTTCGAGGACATCCGATGAGCGAGACCACCGAACCGGGAACCGAGGGCGTGCGCCTGCAGAAGGCGCTGGCGAACGCCGGCGTCGCTTCGCGGCGGGTCGCCGAGCAGATGATCGTCGACGGGCGGGTGCGGGTCAATGGGCAGGCGGTGACCGAACTCGGCTCGCGCGTCGACCCCGACACCGATCTCATCGACGTCGACGGTGTCGCGGTGCAGCTGGATCAGTCGAAGCGATATGTGATGCTCAACAAGCCGCGCGGGGTGGTGAGCTCTCTGAAGGACGACCGGGGGAGGCCCGACCTGCGGACCTTCACCGCGGCATGGCCGGAGCGGTTGTACAACGTCGGCCGACTCGACGCCGACACCAGCGGACTGCTCGTGCTGACGAACGACGGCGCGCTCGCCCACGTTCTGGCGCATCCGTCGTTCGGAGTGACGAAGGTCTACGTCGCCAAGGTCGAGGGGCGCGTCACCGCGCAGACGATCGCCCGACTGACCCGCCGCGTCGAGCTGGACGATGGCCCCATCGCCGCGGACAAGGCGCGCCTGCTGTCATCCTCTCCCTCAGAAGGCGAATCCCTCGTCGAGCTCACCCTGCACTCGGGGCGCAACCGCATCGTCCGGCGCATGATGGCCGAGGTGGGGCATCCGGTCGTCGAGCTGGTCCGGCGGCAGTTCGGGCCCCTGCACCTGGGAACCCTCGCCGTGGGACAGGCGCGGGAGTTGACTACAGTGGAACGCGGTGCGCTTCTGACCCTGTCGCGCCAGGAGAACCCGTGACCCTCGAGAACAGCTCTGCCGCGCGCCCGGCCCCGCCGCTCGCGCCGCGGGTGCAGGGGACCGTCCGCATCGTCGGTTCGGGCCTGCTGGGGGCGAGCATCGGGCATGCGCTGAGCGCGATCGGCGTCGACGTCGCCCTCGACGACACCTCACCCTCGCAGTTGCGTCTGGCGATCGACTACGGCGCGGGCCGTGCGGCCCGCGAGGATGACGATCCTGCGCTCATCGTCGTCGCCGTGCCCCCCGATGTCACGGCCGACGTCATCGAGCGGGAGCTGCGTCGCCACCCCCAGGCGGTCGTGACGGATGTCGCGAGCGTCAAGCTGCAACCTCTTCGCACCCTTCGAGAGCGCGGCGTGGATCTGACCCACTACATCGGGTCGCACCCGCTCGCCGGACGAGAACGCGGGGGCGCGATCGCCGCTCGCGCCGACATCTTCGTGGGGCGGCCCTGGGTGGTCTGTCGGGACGAAGAGACCCCCTCCCGCGACCTCGCCGTCGTCGAGGCCCTCGCGCTCGATCTGGGTGCCACACCGCTGGAGATGACGCCCGAGGAACACGACGCCGCCGTCGCGCTCATGTCGCACGTGCCGCAGCTGGTGGCGAGCCTCCTGGCCGCGCGCTTCGTCGACGCCCCCGACGGGTTCCTGCGCCTCGCCGGTCAGGGTGTTCGCGACACCACGCGCATCGCAGCCTCCGCCCCGGAGCTGTGGGTGCAGATCCTCGGCGCGAACGCCGCGCCCGTGGCATCCGTCCTCGACGCTGTCGCCGCCGACCTCGCCGACGTCGCCGGCGCCCTCCGCGCCCCCGAAGCGCCCGGCGCTCGCCGCTCGATCGCCGACACGATCCGTCGTGGCAACGAGGGAGTCGAGCGTCTGCCCGGCAAGCACGGCCAGAACCGCCGGTTCGAGACCGTCGTCGTCATGGTCGATGACCGACCGGGACAGCTCGGCCGACTTTTCGGCGACCTCGGGGAACTGCACGTGAACGTCGAAGACCTGCGGCTGGAGCATTCGCCGGGCGCGCTGTTCGGCCTCGCCGAGATCAGCGTCGTGCCCAGCTCCGTCCGCCCTGCGATCGCGGGGCTGGAGTCCCGCGGCTGGAAGATTGCGAGCACCACCCATGACTGATCCCCTCGTCGTCGCCATCGACGGCCCCGCGGGAAGCGGGAAATCCAGCGTGTCGAAGGAGGTGGCACGCCGCCTCGGCTTCGGCTACCTCGACACCGGCGCCGCCTATCGGGCGCTCGCCTGGCATGCGCTCGAGCATGGGGCCGACACGTCCGACGCCACCGCGGTGCTCGAGCTCGCCGGCGACTTCGACTACGACATCTCCCTCGACCCGGAGGACTACTGGGTCCGTGTCGGCGCGGTCGATGTCACCGCCGCCATCCGTGAGCAGCGCGTCACAGACGCCGTGAGTGGCGTCGCGCGGGTGGCACCGGTGCGACGGTCCGTCAATTCGCTCTTCCGCGCCCTCATCGCCGGGTCCGGCAGACCGGGGGTGGTCGTCGAAGGCCGCGACATCACCACGGTCGTCGCGCCTGACGCCCGGGTCCGCATCCTTCTCACCGCCGCGCCCGCGGTGCGCGCCGCACGCCGGTCAGCCGAGTTGCACACCGACGACACCGCGGCCGTCGCGGCGGCGCTGGAGCGGCGCGACACCTCCGACAGCGCGGTCGTCGACTTCCTCACCGCCGCCCCCGGGGTGACGGTGGTCGATTCGACCGACCTCGATTTCGCACAGACCGTCGACGCCGTCCTCGGCGTCGTGCACTCGCTCGTGGAGACGGGAGTTCCCGATGTCCGATGACCCGCGTCCCACCGACGCCCCTTCCGACGACGAGGAGTACGCCGGGGGTGAAGATCACCTCGCCGAGACCATCGCCGACCTCGACGACGACCTCGCCGAGCAGCGCGCAGCCACGCTCCGGGCGAGCCTGTCGGACTACGACCTCGAGGACGAGGATGCGGCGCTTCTGGCCGGTCTTCTCGACGAGGGCGATGGGGTGGAATACCTCCCGGCCCTGCCGGTCGTGGCCATCGTCGGGCGACCGAACGTCGGCAAGTCCGCGCTCGTGAACCGCATCCTCGGACGCCGCGAGGCCGTCGTCGAGGACACGCCGGGGGTGACCCGCGACCGGGTGACCTACAAGGCGGAATGGATGGACCGACGCTTCTCGATCGTCGACACCGGTGGATGGGAACCCGACGCCCGCGGCATCGATGCGTCCGTCGCCGCTCAGGCGGAGATCGCCATCGACCTCTGCGACGTCGTGATGTTCGTCGTCGACGCGATGGTGGGGGCGACCTCGACGGATGAGCACGTCGTGAAGCTGCTGCGCAAGAGCGGGAAGCCCGTCTTCCTCGTCGCCAACAAGATCGATGACGCCCGGCAGGAACCCGAGGCTGCGGCCCTGTGGAACCTCGGTCTGGGTGAGCCGCACCCCGTCTCGGCCATCCACGGCCGCGGCGTGGCGGATCTGCTCGACGAGATGATGAAGGTGCTGCCGGAGGTCTCGGCGGTCGCCAAGCAGGAGATCGGCGGCCCGCGTCGCGTGGCGATCCTCGGTCGACCGAACGTCGGCAAGTCGTCGCTGCTGAACAAGGCCGCCGGCGAGGAGCGTGTCGTCGTCAACGAACTCGCGGGCACCACCCGTGACCCCGTCGACGAGGTCGTCGAACTCGGCGGAAAGCTCTGGCGGTTCGTCGACACGGCCGGCATCCGCCGCCGCGTGCACCTTCAGCAGGGCGCAGACTTCTATGCGTCGCTGCGCACGTCGGCGGCGCTGGAGAAGGCCGAGGTCGCCGTCGTCGTGCTCGACGTCTCGGAGTCGCTCAGCGAGCAGGACGTCCGCATCATCGACCTCGTGCTCGAATCTGGACGGGCGCTCGTGCTCGCGTTCAACAAGTGGGATCGGCTGAACGATGCCGATCTCGAGAACGCCGATCGTCGCCGCTACCTCGAGCGCGAGATCGAGCAGGACCTCGCCCACGTCGCCTGGGCGCCGCGCGTGAACATCTCCGCGCGCACCGGGCGGCATCTGGACAAGCTCGTCCCGGCGCTGGAGACGGCGCTGGCGTCGTGGGACCAGCGCATCTCCACCGGAAAGTTCAACGCGTTCCTCTCCGAGCTCGTCGCCGAGCACCCGCATCCGCTTCGCGGGGGCAAGCAGCCTCGCATCCTGTTCGGCACGCAGGCGTCGACGCGTCCGCCGACCTTCGTCCTGTTCACCACCGGGTTCCTCGATCCCGGGTATCGCCGCTTCATCCAGCGCCGCCTCCGGGAGCTGTACGGCTTCGAGGGCACGCCGATCGTCCTCAACATGCGTGTGCGGGAGCGCCGCCAGCGCTGATGCGCCGTGACATCCGATGACGCGGCCGAGGCCCGGGGCTCCAGCGCTGTGACAGGCTGAATGCGTGACCATCGAACCCCCGGCCCCTGGTGAGCCGCGTCGCCCGAGCGGGCCGCGCGATCCGGGTGACGCGTGGGTCGTGGCGGAGTCCGGTGAGCGGTACTGGGGTCGTTTCGGCGCCGCCGGGCTGCTCGCCGTCGATCCGAAGCGTGGCGTGCTCCTGCAACATCGTGTCGGATGGAGTCATTTCGGCGGCACGTGGGGACTGCCCGGCGGAGCGAGGCACCAGGGGGAGGGAGCCACCGATGCTGCGCTGCGCGAAGCGCGAGAGGAAGCCGGTGTCCCTGCCGGGGCCGTCCGCCCCCGTTTCGTCAGCGTGCTCGACGTGGAGATCTGGACCTATACGACCGTCGTCGCCGAGGTGGTGGTGCCCTTCGAGCCCGTGATCGCCGATCCGGAGAGCCTGGAGCTCGGATGGGTCGGGGTGGATGAGGTCGAGGACTATCCGCTGCATCCCGGCTTCGGAGCGGCCTGGCCGTCGTTGCGGGAGAGCCTGCGGATACACCCCACCGTGATCGTCGATGTGGCCAACGTCGTGGGTGCGCTCGCCGACGGGTGGTGGCGCGATCGGGCGGGCGCGGCGGATCGGATGCTCCGCCGCCTGCGCGATCTCGCCGACACCGGCGTCGACGCGCAGGCCCTCGGGCTCCGGGGCGACCTGTGGTTCCCGCGCATCGTCGGCGTGGTGGAGGGCGAGGTGCGGCGCGCCGAGGTGCCGGAGGGTCTGGAGGTCGTCCTCGCTCCTGCGGCGGGGGACGACGAGATCGTCACGACGGCGGCGACGGCGGTGGCTCGAGGAGAAGCGGTGACGGTCATCACGAGTGATCGCCAGCTCGCTGCGCGCGTGGGTGCGCTCGGTGCGACGACCCACGGTGCACGATGGCTGCTCGACCGTCTGCCGGATGGCGTGGGCGCGTAGTCAGCCGGTCGTATCGCGAACGGTGAGCGCGACGATCGCCGCGTCGGGTCGGGGGCGGGCGATCACCTCGAACCCCGCACCCTCGAAGACCGAGACGGTGCCGTGATACAGATCGTTGGCGCCGCGCCTCTTCACCTTCGGATCGAGGGGATAGCCCTCGATCACCCGCGCGCCGTGTGCGCGCGCGTGGGCCACAGCGGCATCGAGGAGATCCCGCATGAGGCCCTCGCCGCGATGTTCGCGTCGGATCGCGAAGCAGGTGACCGCCCAGACGGAGGAGTCATCGAGGGGCTCGCGGGAATGGGCGACGATCGCCCGGGTGCGTGCGATGCGCGTCTGGGCGGGGCGAGGGCCGACTCTGACCCAGCCGGCCGCCTCGCCGTCGCGATAGGAGATGAGACCCGGCGCCACCGTGGCCGACAGGTCGGCGCGCAGCATCCGCTCTTTGTCCTGCTGGGTCAGCGCGGCGAAATCGGAGGGACGGACCATCCACCACTGACACTGGCAGCTCGGCCCATCGCCGTGCGCGATGGCGTGCACCGTATCGTCATGGCGGTCGGAGGTGGCGGGCAGGATCTCGACGCTCATGGGGCGACGGTAGCGGCAGCCGTGGACACCCGCATCAGTGGTCAGCGCCCGCGCAGCCGATCGAGGTCGCGTCGTTCGCGCTTGGTCGGCCGCCCGGCGCCACGGTCGCGCACGGGCACGGAGCCGGCGAGCTCCCGCGGCGGCGGAGGCGGTGTGCGATCTTCGAAGGCGGATGCGGCGACCGCGGCGCCGACGCGCTTGGAGATCGTCTGGCGCACCACGAGGATCCGATCGAACCCCTGGATGCGCACACGCAGCTCGTCGCCGGGTTTGACCTGCACCGCGGCCTTGGCCCGCTCCCCGTTGACGCGGACATGCCCCGCACGGCACGCCGTCGTCGCAGCGGAACGCGTCTTGTAGACGCGGATCGCCCACAGCCAGGCATCGACGCGCGTGGACCCCTCGGTCATCGTCGGCCTCCGCGGGCGCCGGAGGTGAGGGATCGCACCACGCCGAGCGCGATGAGACCCTGCCCGATCGTGTACGTGAGCATGACCAGCGGGCCGGTGACGGCCGTCGGCGCACCGGGCCAGAACAGGTCGAAGGCGAGAATCGAGTCGGACGCGAGGAAGAATGCCCCGCCCACGGCGATCATCGCCCCCGCGCGGGAGGCGGCGATTGCGGTGCCGCCGAGCACGAGACCGTAGACCGCCACCGGGAGCAGCAGCGCGCCGAGGTGCGGCCAGAGCGTCGCGAGGAGGACTCCCCACCAGAGGGCGTACACGACGGCCCACGGTGGCACCGGATTCCGCGAGAGAAGGCGCCAGAACAGCACGATGTAGGCCACGTGCGCCAGGCCGAAGCAGAGGAGCATCATCGGGACGGTCGGCGCGAACGGGAAGAACGTGCCCGCGCCGTCTCCGAGCCACGAGAGACCGAGCGCGGTGAGGAGCAGGATGACGGGGGTTCGGGCGAGCGCACCCCGGAGAGCCCAGGCGACGCCGACGGCCAGAAGGGGCATGAGGAGAAGCTTGGTCGGCGCGGCGACCGCCGACGCGCCGGCTGTCAAGGAGATGACGTGGACGGCCGCGACCAGCGCATACGGAGTGAACGGGACGAGGAGGTGGCCGAGGGTCGTCGGGGGCGGGGGAGTCCGCGTCGAGGCCATGGAGGGAGAGTACCGGCCGCACCGTGCTCACGCGCGTTCGCGAGCGCTCCGACGAGCCGGTAGGATGGGGGAGTTGTCCGCGTTTCGGCGGGGACATCGGGATGTGGCGCAGCTTGGTAGCGCACTTGACTGGGGGTCAAGGGGTCGCAGGTTCAAATCCTGTCATCCCGACCGGAATGCGAAAGGGTCGGCCGAATGGCCGGCCCTTTCGCATTCCTCGGCGTGGTGTCTGGCGGGGTCCTCGCCGCCGGAGGCTCCGACCGTCGCGAAGCGGCGGGTGGAGTGGGCGGTGGGGCGCATCCCGACCGGAATGCGAAAGGGTCGGCCGAATGGCCGGCCCTTTCGCATTCCTCGGCGTAGTGTCTGGCGGGGTCCTCGCCGCCGGAGGCTCCGACCGTCGCGAAGCGGCGGGTGGAGTGGGCGGTGGGGCGCATTCCTCGGCGTGGTGTCTGGCGGCACCCCACCACGGAGCGCGACCCGTCGATTTCTGCGGTCCGTTCGAGGAGGGAGCCGCACTTTCTGACGGGTCGGGGCGCGAGGGGGAGGCTCCCGCCCGTCCCGGGCGGCGCCGCTCCGTCGATGGCCGCTAGGCCGCGCGATCAGCCTTCAGCGTCGGATAGTCGGTGTAGCCGCGCTCGTCGGGGCCGTAGACGGTCGCCTGGTCCACGGGGTTCTCCTCGGCGCCCCGTTCCCACCGCTCTACGAGGTCGGGGTTTGCGATCGCCGGGCGACCGACGGCCACGAGGTCGGCGACGCCGTCCCCGACGGTGCGGATCGCCTCGTCGCGGGTCGTCACGCGACCGAAGCCGGTGTTGGCGATGAAGGTGCCGCCGAAAGCCCGTCGAAGCTCCTGCGGGAGATCATCGGCGGGGTTCTCGTGAAGGATGCTGAGGTACGCGAGGTCGAGAGGGGCAAGGCCCTCGACGAGCGCGAGATAGGTGGCCCGGGTCTCGTCGGCATCGTGCTCCCACACGTCCTGGATGTTGTGCGCGGGCGAGATGCGGATGCCGACGCGCTCGCCGCCGACCTCCGCCGCGACGGCCTGGGCGACCTCGATGACGAACCGCGCGCGTTCGGCCGGAGACCCGCCGTACCCGTCCTCACGCCGGTTGGACGCCGGCGAGAGGAACTCGTGGAGCAGGTACCCGTTGGCGGCGTGCAGTTCGACCCCGTCGATCCCGGCGTCGACGGCGCGGCGCGCGGCGGCGACGAACTCCTCCCGCACCGCCTCGAGCTCGGCGGTGTCGAGTGCGTGCGGCACCGGGAAGTCGACCTTCGATCCGTCGGCCAGCCGCGTCTGGCCCTCGATGGCGATCGCCGACGGCGCGACGATGCGCGGGGTTCCGGTGATTCCGGGGTGCGAGACCCGTCCACCGTGCATCAGCTGCATGAAGACGGTGCCCCCTGCCGCGTGCACGGCCGACGCGACGCGTGCCCATCCCTCGGCCTGCGTCGTGCCGGCGATGCCCGGCTGACCCGGGTAGGCCTTGGACTCCGCACTCGGGAACACCCCCTCGGTGACCAGCAGGCCGATGCCGGCACGCTGCGCGTAGTACTCGGCGACCAGGTCGCCGGGCACACCGTTCTCGTCGGCCCGCAGACGTGTCATCGGCGCCAGCGAGAGGCGGTTCTGCACCGTGAAGGATCCGACGGTGGTGGGGGAGAAGAGAGTCACGGGGGGATCGTCCTTTCGTCGACGGTGTTCCGGATGACACCGTTCCGGGCGACCCAACCCCGTCGGCCCGCTCGCTATTCCCGAATGTCGTCCGCTTGGCGGGATGTCAAGCCCGCGGCATCCGTCCTCCGGCCCTCTACGGTGGGGTCATGGTGACCCCGACCGAGGATGACGCGCAGCGCGCGAAAGACCGGCATGACCAGCTCACGCGAGCACCCGAGGCGACGGAGGCGGATGCCGCTCCTCGCATCCGTGTCAGCGACCACGACGGCGTCCGCCGCATCGACATCGACCCCGACGCCCCCGTGCGCCCGGGAATGGGACAGACCGGACTCGACGACGACGGGTCCGACGCGAACTGACCCCCCGGTGCGCTCAGCCGCCGGCTCGACGTCTGGCGACAGGCGCCTGCAGCTCGGTGACCCAATTCGGTCCTGGATCGTGGCCGTCGGCGACAAGGTAGACCTCTCGGGTGGGGCCGATGATGCGGTACCCATCGGCGACCACCTGTTCCATGAGCGTGGCCCAGCTCTCCCCGATCGCCTCCAGCTCACCGAGATGAATCATGGTCGCCGCCTCCGCGACCTCGGGGAGAGCAATGATGTCGTACCCCGCACCGGGTGTCGGATGGTCTTCGGCGATGTACGACACCGAGACCGTGAGGTGGTCATCGGCGGGTTCGTACCAGAAAATCCCTGGTTCGATCAGCGGGCGTCCCGCCGCGGTCAGAGCGTCGTCGAGCTGAGCGACGAGAGGGCCAACGACGGGGCCGACGTGTTCCGGCCCGCTGCCGGGGGCGACGGTGCGGGCCGCGTAGACGGTGACGGGCTCGACGCGCCGATAGGCGACTGAGGACATGGTCTCTCCGTTCAGGTGTCGGAGTCGCCGCTCGATCCGGTCGAGACGTGCGCGGTCGTCTGCTACGGATGCTTCGAGCTGCGCGCGACGCTCGACGAGCAGCGTTCGCAAGTCGGCATCCGGCTCGCTCGATCGGGCCAGGGTCGTGATGCGGTCCAGCCCGACACCGAGGTCTCGTAACTCGACAATCCGGATCAACAGCGGCAATTGCTCCGTCGCGTAACGCCGATAGCCGGTGTGCGCATCCACGCTCGCAGGCACGAGCAGACCGATGGCGTCGTAGTGGCGCAGCATCCGCACGCTCACCCGTCCCAGGGCGGCGAATTCTCCGATCGAGTAGTGCATGACGGAGTCCACACTCGACCATGACACAGTGTGAGGGTCAAACCGAGATCCCGAGATCTTGACAGGCAAGTGATCACTTGCCTATTGTGCCGGTGTGGCCGACGTGTACCGGGCGATCGCCGATCCGACCCGCCGTCAGATCCTCGACCTGCTCGCGGGAGGCGAGGAGATGACGCTCTTCGAGATCTGCACCCGGCTCGTCGCCGCGGGCACGACCTCGTCTCGGCAGGCCGTGTCGCAGCACCTGGCCGTTCTCGAAGAGTGCGACCTCGTGCACACGGCACGCGTCGGCCGCACGAAGATCCACCGGATGCACCGCGAGCCGCTGCGCGAGATCGCCGCGCGATGGCCTCTCGAATGACAGGAGACAGTGATGGTGAAGGCACGGCTGCATGTGATGAGTGTGTTCGTCGACGACCAGGAGAAGGCGCTGCGGTTCTACACCGACAGGCTCGGATTCGTCGTCAAGAACGACATCCCGCTCGGGGAGTACCGCTGGTTGACCGTCGTGGGCAGCGATGCACCCGACGGGGTCGAGCTGCTTCTGGAGCCCGACGAGAATCCTGCGGCGCAGGAGTACACGCGCGCGCTCGCCGAGCAGGGGATCCCCGCGGCGTCGTTCACCGTCGACGATGTCGATGTCGCTTACGACGAGCTCGTCGCCGCAGGGGTGACGTTCCTGCAGGCTCCGACGACCGGAGGGCCCGTGCGGACGGCGGTGCTGGATGACACCTGCGGAAACCTCGTGCAGTTGGTGAGCCCGGCGTGATCGGCGGAAAGGGCGACATCCCGCAGAACCCGAACACCCGTGGTTCGGTGCCGATCGAGCCGCAGACCGCCGAGGAGCTCATGCGATCGCGATTCCGGGCGTTCCGCGACGGCGACGCGACCTGGCTGCTGCGCACCTGGCATCCCTCGACGCGGCCCGAGACACTGGACCTCGATGACAACCCCCTCTGGCGGGGCCTGCAGATCGTCGACACCGTCGGGGGCGGCCTCGACGACGCCGAGGGCATCGTCGAATTCCGCGCCACGTACCGAACCGACGACGGCGTCGGCATCCTTCACGAGCGGTCGCGGTTCGTCCGCGAACGCGGCCGGTGGTTCTACGTCGACGGGGATGTCCGCGCCAGCTGATGCGGCCCGCGCACCGGCGGCAGCATCCACACTGGAGGCATGGGATTCCGCGCCGACGAACTCGAGCGATTCCGCGATGAGACGGTGCCCGACCTCCTTCCCGAACGGCTGCGGCTGCTGTTCGTCGGGATCAATCCGGGGTTGTGGACGGCTGCGACGGGAGCCCACTTCGCCCGCCCCGGCAACAGGTTCTACCCCGCGCTCGTCGCGGCGGGCATCCTGCCGCACCTCCCCAGCATCACCGACGACGGGATGGCGCGCGAGGACCGGGAGATGCTCGTGCGGCAGGGCATCGGCATCACGAACCTGGTGCGGCGCGCCACAGCCCGCGCTGACGAGCTTTCGCGTGAGGAGCTTCGCGCAGGCGCTCGCGCCCTGACGGCACTGGTCGCCGCGCGGCACCCCCCGGTCGTCGCCGTCGTCGGGCTCACCGCCTACCGTCAGGGCTTCGGCCGGCCCCGCGCCGTCAGCGGCGAGCAGCCCGAGCAGCTCGCGGGGGCCCGGCTGTGGGTGGTGCCCAACCCGAGCGGGCTCAACGCCCATGACACCGTCGATTCGCTCGCCCGCGCGTACGCCGAGCCGGCCCGTGCGGCGGGGGTGGTCGCGTGAACGCAGTTGCACCACCGCCCCCGCCGACAGAACATGGGGGAGTGAGCGCATCACCGGACACCGGCCCCCCATCGCCGCGCGCCTGGATCGCGGTGGCGATCGGTGTCGTCATCGTCGCGGCCGGATTCACCGGAGCATGGCTCTTGCGCCCCGAGGCCACGCCGGTCGCGGCTCCGGTCCCCACGCCGACGGTGGTCACACCATCGGCCACGCCGACTCCTGTGGCGACACCGACGCCTGCCCCGGTCGGATTCGCCGCGAACACCGCGTCGTACGACCTCGGCACCCTGCCGCAGGTGGATGTGTTCGCCGTCCTCCCGCAACTGCCCGTCGACGCCGATCCGGCGAGCGCCCCGACGGGGGAGGTCGTCACCGCCGCCGGTGCAGGGGCGCCCGTCTTCGCCGATCCCGCCGGCGATCCCGTCGCCGTCCTCCCGGCCGACTACGTCTACGGGGGTACCACCGTCCCCGTCATCGAGCGTCAGGAGCACTGGGTCCGGGTGCTTCTGACCGGACGTCAGGCGACGCCTTCGACGGGGAACCCGAGTCAGCTCACCGGGTGGCTGCGGGCGCAAGACGTCACCTTCGCCGCGGTGGACGCGAGGGTCGAGGTGTCGCTCTCGGCACGCACGATCGACATCGTGCGCCCCGGCGGCAGCGAACGCATCGCCACCGACTTCGGCTCGGGCGTGGAAGGGACCCCGACGCCGACCGGGCGCTCGTTCATCATGACCACCCGTGTCGAGCCTTCCTTCGGATACACCCGCGGCTACCCACTGGTGTACCTCTCGGTGCAGTCGCCGACCCTCGACGGATTCGGCGGAGCCGATGTCGCGATCACCGCCTTCCACTACCACGACGCGCGTTCGGGGGCCATCTCGAACGGGTGCATCCGGCTCGACCCCGCAGCCATCGAGAAGCTCGCCGAGCTGCCGATGGGAACGCCCGTCCTCATCCTCCCCTGACCCCGAATCCCGGGTGCCGGCCGCTACGCTGGCCACTGCTCCGCTCTCCCGAAAGGTCGTCTCCCATGCAGCACCGTCCCCTCGGCCGCACCGGCCGCGACGTCTCGGCCATCGGCCTCGGCACCTGGCAGCTCGGCGCCGACTGGGGCGATGTCTCCGAGGACGACGCGCTCGCCGTCCTGGAGGCGTCGGTCGACCGGGGTGTGACCCTCTTCGACACCGCAGACGTCTACGGCGACGGGCGGAGCGAATCGCTCATCGGACGATTCCTCGCCGCACGCCCCGGGCACGCGATCACCGTGGCGACGAAGATGGGGCGTCGCGTGGAGCAGAGGGCGGAGAACTACACGCCCGAGGCCTTCCGGGCCTGGAACGACCGTTCACGCGCCAATCTGGGCGTCGAGACCCTCGACCTCGTGCAGCTGCACTGCCCCCCGACCGAGGTAATCGAATCCGACGCGGTCTACGACGCCTTGGACGCGCTCGTCGCCGACGGCCGGATCGCCGCCTACGGGGTCTCCGTCGAGACCGTCGCGCAGGCGCTCGCCGCCATCGCACGACCGCACGTCACCAACATCCAGATCATCTTCAACCCGTTCCGTCTGAAGCCCCTCGACGAGGTGCTCCCTGCGGCGGCCGCTGCACAGGTGGCCGTCTTCGCGCGGGTGCCCCTGGCGTCGGGCCTGCTGTCGGGGAAGTACACCGCCGACACGACGTTCGCCGAGAACGACCATCGCAGCTACAACCGTCACGGTGAGGCGTTCGACCGCGGGGAGACCTTCTCGGGGGTCGACTACGAGATCGGTCTCGCCGCGGCATCCGAACTGGCGCGTGCCCTGCCTGAGGGAGTGAGCCTCCCGGCGGCGACCCTCGCCTGGATCGCCTCGCAGCCCGGTGTCACCACCGTCATCCCGGGTGCGCGCAATGTCGCGCAGGCGACGTCGAACGCCGCGGCCGGTGCGCTGCTCGACGGTGGCGCCGATCTCAGCGGCTTCGACGCCGCCGTGCACGAGGTCTACGACCGCCACCTGTGCGCAGCCATCCACCCGCTGTGGTGACCCGCGGCGCGCGATCCGGCGAGTTCTCCACAGCGACGGATGCTTCGCCGGGACGGCTTCCGCGGTTCTGTTAGCTTCGCTCGCGTGTCAACGGCTCTGGAGATCACGGCGTTCGCCTACCTCGGGGTGATCAGTGTCGTGCTCGCCGTCATCGATGTGCGCCACCATCGTCTGCCGAATCGGATCGTGCTGCCCAGCTACGGCGTCGGCGGAGCCCTTCTCCTGGGTGCGGTGCTCTTCGGAGCGCCGGCGCCCGCACTCGGGCGTGCCCTGGTCGGGATGATCGTCCTGTTCGGCTTCTACCTGCTGCTTCGCATCCTCTCCCGCCGGGGCCTCGGGGGTGGGGACGTCAAACTCGCCGGCGTCCTCGGGCTCTACCTCGGCTGGCTGGGGTGGGACGCCCTCGCGATCGGCGCTCTCGCCGGCTTCGTCGTCGGCGGCGCGACGGGCGTCCTCCTGATGCTCGCCCGACGCGCCGACCGCCGCACCCGCATCGCCTTCGGGCCCGCGATGCTCATCGGCGCATGGCTCGTGATCGGAGTGAGCGTCGCCGGCACCGTCGCCGGGCCCGTGGTCGCATAAGCCCCTACCCTGCGCCCGGTCATTTCTCAACGGCCCCGACGCGGGTGGCGTCACCCCATAGTTTGTGGGTGGGACATCAGTCATCGACCGTCGACGGGGGACTCCGCCCATGCCGAATCTGATCGAGCGGGTGATCGCACGCGCGCTCACGCTGAAGCCCGTGCGCGCCCTTCTGCTGTACACCGAACGACAGGGCCCGATGCTCGCCGACAGTGTGACGTACCGCACGTTGTTCAGCCTGTTCGCCGGGGTGCTGCTCGGCTTCTCCATCGCGTCGCTGTGGCTCGCCGGCAATCCTGTCGCCTGGCAGGCTCTGATCGACGCCGTCGATTCCGCGGTGCCCGGCCTCGTCGGCGAGGGCGGCCTGATCGACCTCGATGACATCCAGGCGCCCGCGGGTCTCACCGTGACGGGGGTGATCGCCTCGATCGCTCTCGTCGGCGCCGCCATCGGCGCGATCGGGTCGCTCCGCACGGCCATCCGGCGGCTCGCGAACGAACTGACCGACGACTCGTTCTGGCTGTGGGTGTTGCTGCGCAACCTGCTGCTCGCGATCGGCATCGGCGCGGCGCTGGCCGCATCGGCCGTGGCCACGGTCGTCGGCAGCGCGGGGATCTCCCTCTTCGGCGGGTGGCTCGGGCTCGCCGAGGACGACCTGCTGCTGCAGATCGCCACGCGGGCCACCACCATCGTCGTGGTCTTCCTCCTCGATGCCGCCGTCATCGCCGTGGCGTTCCGCTCGCTGTCGGGCACGAAGCCGTCGCGACGCTCGCTCCTCAGCGGCTCTCTCCTCGGCGCCGCGGGGCTCACCGTTCTGCAGCAGCTGTCGAGCCTCTTCATCGGCGGTGCGGGGTCGAACCCGCTGCTGGCGACCTTCGCTTCGCTCATCGCGTTGCTGCTGTGGCTGAACCTCTCGGCGCAGGTGATCCTCATCGCGTCGGCCTACATCGTCACCGGCATCGAGGAGGATGTCGACCGGGTGCGCGCCCGTTTCGGCGCGAGGACCTTCCTCCAGCGGCGCGTCAAGCGCGCCGAGCTGTCGGTGCAGGCCGCCGCTGATGAGCTGGACGCGGCCCGTGCCGCCGAGGCGGGGGAGCGGAGGATGAAGGCCGACGCCGCCGCGAAGGCCAACCGGAAGAAGGACGAAACGACGCCATCGGATGCCGGGGCGCGACGTGACGATCGCTGACACCCCTTCGGTGGCCCATCTGCGGGTTCCGACCTACCGGGCGGCCGACATCCGCGCCGCTGAGGCCCCGCTCCTCGCTGCCGGGGTGCCGCTCATGGCGCGCGCCGCGCACGCGCTGGCGGAGATCGCCGCGGCGCGGCTCGCTGTGGCATCCGTTCGCCGCGCACTCGTCCTCGCCGGCAGGGGCGACAACGGTGGGGACGCCCTGTTCGCCGGTGCCGAGCTTGCCGCGGCCGGGCTGGGTGTGGATGTCCTGCTCGTCGGTGATGACGCCCATGACGCCGGCCTCGCCGCCGCGGTCGCGGCGGGGGCCCACAGGGTCGACCTGAGCCGGCTCGACCTGCGTGAGTACGGGCTCATCCTCGACGGGATGATCGGGCTCGGCGGCCGTGGATCGCTGCGCGGCGGTGCACGCGAGGCGGCGATCGCCCTCGCCCCGGATGCTGCGGCGGGTCCGCGGATCCTCGCCGTCGACCTGCCGAGCGGTCTGGACCCGGACATCGGGGAGGGCGACGGACTCGTGCTGCCCGCCCACGAGACCATCACCTTAGGCGCCGCGAAGGCGGGTCTGGCCCGGGGGCGCGGCCCCGCGTTGGCGGGGCGCATCACCCTCGTCGACATCGGCCTGGCGCTCGCCGGCGCCGTACCGGTCGGCGAGATCGAGATCGCGGAGGTCGTCCGGGCCTGAGCCACCGGCTCTAACGGGCGTGATGCTCCACGAACGCCCGCAACAGACGCGGCGGGTGGGTCACCGGCGCCCGACGCACGGCAGCGAGCGTGAGCTCCAGCTCGTCGGCGGCGAAGTAGCCATAGCCGGCGTAGGCGTGCACCCGCGTCTGCATGCCGTCGAGGTCGAGTTCGGGGTGGAACTGCGTGGCGTAGACGTTGCGACCGACCCGGAACATCTGCACCGGACAGGTCGGTGACGACGCCAGCAGCACCGCCGAGTCGGGGAGGACCGACACCGCCTCCTTGTGGCCGACGTAGGCGTCGAAGGTGCGCGGGAATCCCGCGAGCAGCGGGTCGGCGGCGCCGGCGTCGGTGAGGCTCACGGGCACGACGCTGATCGGCTCGGAGTACGTGCGGTCGATGACGGCGCGCTGGTGGCTCCCGAGGGTTCCGATCCCGTAGCAGGCGCCCAGGAACGGGAAGTCGCGTGCGACCACCTCATCGAGCAGACGGGCGAACTCCGCCTCGACGCGCCGCTGCACCGGCGACTTCTTCTCCGGCGGATCGGAGGCGTTGAACGGACCACCGCCGACGAAGATCCCCGACAGCGCGTCGAGGTCCAGATCGGGGAGGGGACCCGCCTCCATGCGGACCCGGAGGAGGTCGCGCTCCTCGAGCCCGGTGAAGCGCAGGAAGAGGTCGTACTCCTCGTCGGCGGGAACGTCCTCCGCGCGGGTGGCGAGGAGGACGAAGGGTTTCGGCCCGGTCATCCCGCGTACGTCACAAGGCCCAGCTCCACCGGGGACACCAGGAACGGATGCCGCGGCACGACCCGCACCGTGTAGCCGAAGGTGCCGGTGAGCTGCAGCGGCAGAGAGCCGCGATAGGGGGTGATCCCGTCCACGGCCGTCCCTTGGGCCTCCAGCGGCACGGCGGTGCGGTCGGCGCCGATGACATCGTCCTCGTCGGTGCGTCCGTAGACCAGTTCCACCACGACATCGTCGGGGGAGAGGCTGTCCAAGCGCACGGATGCCTCGATCTCGAGGGTTTCGCCGGTCGACGCCCGGGAGGTGGCATCGGAACCCTCCACATGGGCGATCGCCACGGTGCCCCAGGCGCTGCGCACCCGGCTGACGAACGCGGCGAGCGAGCGGGCCTGGGCGAAGTCATCGGCACGAAGCGCGCGATCGTTCACCGCGGAGGGCACGTAGAGGCGCGTGACGTAGTCGCGCACCATCCGGTCACTGGTGACCTTCTTGCCGAGGTCGGTCATCGTGTGGCGCACCATGTCGAGCCACCCGGCCGGCACACCTCCCGTGCGCTCGTAGAAGCGCGGCACGAGCTGGTGCTCGATGAGGTCGTAGAGCGCGGCCGCCTCGGCATCGTCCCGCTCCTCGTCGGTCGCCGCCGTGTCGGCGGTCGGGATGGCCCAGCCGTTGCGGCCGTCGTACCACTCGTCCCACCAGCCGTCGAGGATCGACAGATTCAGCACCCCGTTCAAGGCGGCCTTCATGCCCGACGTGCCGCACGCCTCGAGGGGCCGCAGCGGATTGTTCAGCCACACGTCGCAGCCGGGGTACAGGGTCTTCGCCAGCGTGATGTCGTAGTCGGGGAGGAACACGATGCGGCCGCGCACCCGCGGATCGCGGCTGAACCGCACGAGCTGCTGGATCAGGATCTTGCCGGAATCGTCTGCCGGATGGGACTTGCCGCCGATGACCAGCTGAACCGGTCGCTCGGGATCGGTGAGGATGCGCGTGAGGCGCTCAGGGTCGCGGAGCATCAGCGTCAGACGCTTGTAGGTCGGTACGCGCCGGGCGAAGCCGATCGTCAGCACGCCCGGGTCGAGGATGTCGTCGATCCATGCGGGAACCGCAGCGTTGCCCGCCGAACGGGCGGCTGCGGTCAGACGCCGCCGGGCCTCGGCGACGAGCTCCTGCTTCATCTGGGTGCGCACCCCCCACAGCTCCTGGTCGCTGACGACCTCGCGCGAGCGCCAGTCGTGGCGATCGGTGTGCGCGTCGCCGAAGACGCGCTCGCTCAGGCCGGTGAGGGCGGGGTGCACCCAGGTCGGGGCGTGGACGCCGTTGGTGATCGAGGTGATCGGCACCTCGTCGGTGTCGACACCCGGCCAGAGGGCCCCGAACATCCGTCGGCTCACCGCGCCGTGGAGGAGCGACACCCCGTTGGCGTGCTGCCCGAGATGGAGTCCGAGAACGGCCATGTTGAACACGTGAGGGTCGCCGCCGGGGTAGGACTCCCGACCCAGGTCGAGGGCGGGATCGGCGGGGAGGGACGTGAACAGCGGGCTCTGCAGATACGTGGCGACCAGATCGCGGGGGAAGCGGTCGATACCGGCGGGAACCGGCGTGTGGGTGGTGAAGACGGTCGAGGCCCGCACCTGCGCGAGCGCCTGGTCGAAGCTCAAGCCCTCGTCGACGATGAGCTCCGACATCCGCTCCAGGCCCTGGAATCCCGCGTGGCCCTCATTGGTGTGGTACACCTCGGGGCGCGGCGTGTCGGTCTGGGCGCACCACGCCCGTACCGCTCGTACGCCGCCCACGCCGAGGAGAAGCTCCTGCAGGAGGCGGTGCTCGCCGCCCCCGCCGTAGAGGCGGTCGGTCACCTGGCGGAGGTCGTCGGGGTTGCTGGGGGTGTCGGCGTCGAGGAGCAGCAGGGGGACCCGACCGATCTGGGCAACCCAGATGCGGGCGGCCAGGTGCCGCCCGGCGGGGAGGTCGAGTCCGATCTCGACCGGGGCCCCGTCGCCATCGCGGAGCAGGGTCAGACCCAGACCGTAGGGGTCGAGCAGCGGATAGCTCTCCCGCTGCCAGCCGTCGTCGCCGATCGACTGACGGAAGTACCCCGCGCGGTAGAACAGCCCGACGCCGGTGAGGGGCACGCCGAGGTCGGACGCGCTCTTGAGATGGTCGCCGGCGAGGATGCCGAGGCCGCCCGAGTACTGCGGAAGCGTGCCGTCGACGCCGAATTCGGGGGAGAAGTAGGCGATGTGGACGGGCTTGTCGCCGTCGAGTCCCTGGTACCACCGGTCGTCGCGGAGGTAGGCGTCGAGGCGCTCCGCCTCGGCGTGGACGCGGGCGACGAAATCCGTGTCCTGCGACAGGGCATCGAGCCGTTCCTGCCCGAGCGCGCCGAGGAGCTGCTCGGGATTGCCGCCGACCTCCTCCCACCGCGCGGGATCCATCGAGGCGAACAGTGCCTTCGTCTCATCCGACCAGGCCCAGCGCCAGTTGGTGGCGAGGCGGTCGAGCGGGGCGAGCTGCTCGGAGAGAACGGGACGAACGGCGAACGTGCGGATGGCCTTCACGCTGTGAAGTGTAGGCGAGCGGGATGAAGCGCAACCCCGCGACCGAGCAGATCGCCGTCGATACACTCGGAGGATGGCTATTGCACGATTGCACGGTGGTCCGCTGGACGGGCAGGTCCTGCCCCTGGAAGCTCCCGACCTCGATTCGCTCATCGTCCCCTACGGCGAAGGGCAGGTCGTCTACCGCCGCAAGGGCGAGGCGCAGCACACCGGCGAGCACGACGGGCCGACCGAGGCGGAGTTCTGGTTCGTGGAGGCGACCGATGAGATCGGACCCTCGAACGACGACTGAGCCGGACGAGCCGACCCGTTCCCTGGAGATCGAGATCAAGCTCGACGTGGACGCGGATACGGCGGCTCCGGACTGGCGGGGCCTTCCGGAGGTGGCGGAGCTGACCGGACCCGAAGTCCGCGAACTCGACGCCCGGTATTTCGACACCACGGATTTCGCCCTTGCGCGTGCGGGGTATGCGCTGCGCCGGCGCACCGGCGGTCCCGATGCCGGGTGGCATCTGAAGGGACCGCGTCACGGTGCCGGCCGGGTGGAGCTCGGGTGGCCGCTCGAGGAGGGCGACGCTCTTCCCGCGGCGGTGCAGGCCGAGATCCGACGCCTCACAGCCGATCCGGTGCGCCCGATCGCCCGGGTGCGCAATCGCAGGCTGGCTGTGCAGATGAAGGATGCCGCGGGCGACGTCGTCGCGGAATTCCTCGACGACCACGTGCAGACCCGCGACGAGGCGACCGGGACGGAGCGCTCCTGGCGTGAGTGGGAGATCGAACTCGGGCCCGCGGCGCCCGATGACGCCGAGCGCTTCCTGAGCGAGATCGCCGACCTCGCCCGAAACGCCGGCGCCCGCCCTGCATCGTCGGAGTCGAAGATCGGGCGGGCGCTCGGGCGGTAGGTCGGCTACAGGTTGATCATGTGCCCCACGAGGCCGTGGAAGCCCTCCTGGAGAGCTTCCGACAGCGTCGGGTGCGTGTGCACGTTGCGCGCGGCCTCGAGCGCGGTGAGGTCCCACTTCTGGGCGAGGGTCAACTCGGGCAGGAGCTCTGAGACATCGGGGCCGATGAGGTGACCGCCGAGCAGTTCGAGGTGCTCGCCGTCGGCGATGAGCTTGACGAAACCGACCGGCTCGCCCAGGCCGTTCGCCTTGCCGTTGGCGCTGAAGGGGAACTTCGCCACCTTCACGTCGTAGCCGGCGTCGCGGGCCTGCTGCTCGGTCAGACCGAACGATGCGACCTGCGGGGTGCAGAACGTCGCGCGAGGCATCATCCGGTAGTCACCGAGCGGCATGGTCTCGGCCTTGCCGATCGTCTCGGCGGCCACCACGCCCTGCGCCTCGGCGACGTGCGCCAGCTGCAGCTTCGCGGTGACGTCACCGATGGCGTAGATGTGCGGCACGTTGGTGCGCATGTAGTCGTCGATGCCGATCGCACCGCGCTCGGTGAGCTCGACGCCGGTCTTGTCCAGCCCGTAGCCCTCGACGTTCGGAATCCAGCCGATCGAGACCATCACCTTGTCGGCGTCGATGGAGCCGCTGGTCCCGTCCTTGCCGGTGTAGGCGACGGTGACCTTGTCGCCGTGATCGGTGACGGTGTCGACCTTGGTGGAGGTGAGGATGTCGATGCCGTACTTCTTGTACTGGCGCGCGATCTCCTTCGAGACGTCGACGTCCTCGTTCGGCAGTGCACGATCGAGGAACTCCACGATGGTGACCTTCACGCCGTAGTTCGACATCACGAAGGCGAACTCCATGCCGATCGCGCCGGCGCCGACGATGACGATGGAGGAGGGGAGATCGCGGGAGAGGATCTGCTCCTCGTAGGTGACGATGTTCCCGCCGATGTCGACGCCGGGCAGCTGGCGGACCTTCGCGCCGGTCGCGATGATCGCGTTGTCGAACGTGACCGTCTCGGTCCCGCCGTCCGATTTCTGCACCTGGATGGTGTTCGCGTCGACGAAGGTTCCACGACCGTCGTACTCGGTGACCTTGTTCTTCTTCATCAGGAAGTGGATGCCCTTGACGTGGGTCTCGGCCACCTTCCGGCTGCGGTCCCATGCCACTCCGAAGTCGAAGTGCACGTCACCGGAGATTCCGAAGAGGTCGGCCTTGTGGAGCACCTGGTGCGCGAGGTCGGCGTTCTTGAGCAGAGCCTTCGAGGGGATGCACCCGACGTTCAGGCAGACGCCCCCCCAGTACTTCTCTTCGATGATGGCGACGGAAAGACCGAGCTGGGCGCTCCGGACGGCCGCGACGTACCCGCCGGGGCCGGCGCCGAGGATGACGACGTCGTAGTGAGGCATGCTTCCAGCCTATCGGTCGGCACCGCCGCCGGTGCCGCCGGTGCGGCCCCGCGCGCGGGCGAGCAGGAGGGCGACGATCGCCCCACCGGCGGCGGCCGCGACGACCCCGACGATGATCCACGGCACGATCGCAGCCGTCGACGACGCGGGTTCGCCTGCGTCGGTCGGCGACGGGGTGGCCGAGGGCGTCTCCGATGCCGAGGTGGACGGGGATGTGGACGCGTCGGGCGCCGTCGGAGCCGCCGTGGCGTCGGCGCTCGGCGATGGTGCGGCCCCTTCCGCGACGGTGAACGACAGCTCCCCGGAGATCGGGTGGCCGTCGCTGGAGACCACCTTCCAGAGCACCGTGACGGCACCGGGCTGGGCCGCGGTGAGCGGCTGCGACACGACGTTGTCGGTGATGGCGGGTGATCCGTCGACGAGCGCCGTGCCGGCGGCATCCGTCACTTCGATCACCGTGGCCCCGGGTTCCTGCGAGATGAGACCGCTGAAGGTGAGGGTGACCGCCGCGGGGGTCTGGTCGATCGTGCTGCCGGGCGCGGGGTCCGATGCGAGCAGCTCGTCGTGCGCGGATGCGGCGACAGGAAGGGCGAAGACCGCCGTCAGCGCCACGACGACGCCGAGGAACGCCCGAGCGGGGGAGAAGCGAAGACCGGAACGACTCACGATTCCCACGCTACGGGGGTCTTCATCAACGAAGCCTGGACGCCTAACCTGGGCTCAGGCGGGTGCACCTGCCCCGTCGCGCGAGACGAGAGCGAGGTACGGGATGGACCGCATGATGATGGATGCGATGGGCTCGACGTCGATGATGGGCGGCGACACCCGCATGGACATGGACCTGATGCAGGCGTGCATGGATGCCTGCGCCGCCTGCGAACAGGCCTGCACGGTCTGCGCCGCGCAGATGATGGACTGCGCGCCGGCATGCATGAACTGCGCCGACATGTGCAACACGATGCTGCGGGCGATGCTGCGGATGTCGGGCATGACACCTGCCGTGATGGTGTCGATGCTCGACGCGTGCATCGCGATGTGCCAGCTCTGCATGGACGAGTGCATGCGCCACGCCGACATGAGCGAGGTGTGCCGCATGTGCGCGCAGTCCTGTCAGGCCTGCATGGACGCGTGCATGGCGATGCGGGAGTCGGTGCTCGCGCAGGCCTGACCTCCCGGCGCCGGTCGGGTCAGAGGACGGCGATGTTGGCGCGGGTGCGCCCCACGGCCAGGGCGTGGTGACGCGCGTGCAGGGCGACGGGCGCGCCGGGTTCCAGGCCCTCGATCGGGGACGCCGACCACACGTCGATGCGCGTTCCGTCGAGGGTGTGGAGCACGATGACCTCGCCCGCGACCGACGTGACGATCGCGTCGCTCCATTCGAGCGGGGTGGCGGCGATCAAGCGCGCCTGGATGAGGTGCATCGCGTGACCGGGGGCGACCGAGGTGCAGGAACGTCCGAGCATGCACATGCAGGCTGCGCGACCCTTCACCTCGACGGGCGTGGGGAAGCGGTGCGGACTCGACACGTCAGACTCCTGTGGGTAGGTTCGGATGTCGGCCAGATTAGGTCGCGGCGACGCCGCGGTCATCCTCGCCGACACAGGCCGAAACAATCGCCCTGCGGCGTCGTCGTCGACAGGCGCGTCGAGCCGGTCGTCAGGGCGTGAACGCGTCGGATAGGCTGGCTCACCGAAGGAGGGCACGACGTGGACGACAATCGGCGACCAGATTCTGGTGACATCCGACGCCTGCCGGGCGATGACGGCGCCGATCGCGGTTCGGACACGACGCAGACGTTCGGCCACGACGCCGACCTGTCCTTCGTCCCCTTCGGCAGTGCTCTGAACACCGCGGAGCTCGAGTCGATCGACGCGCTGCCCTCAGGCGCAGCACTGCTGCTGGTGCGCTCGGGCCCCACAGCGGGTGCGCGCTACCTGCTCGACACCGACGTCACCACGGTCGGTCGTCACCCCGAAGCAGACATCTTCTTCGACGACGTCACCGTCTCGCGCCGGCACGCGGAGATCACCCGACAGGGAACGGCGTTCGAGCTGGTGGATCAGCGCTCGCTGAACGGCACCTACGTCAACGGCGAGCGGGTCGACCGCGCTGTGCTCACCAACGGCTCGGAGCTTCGCATCGGCAAGTTCCGCCTCAACTTCTTCGTCTCGCCCGCAGATCTGCCGCAGGCGGGCTGATGGCTCCGGCCTCCTCCGCCCGCCAGCGATCATCGTCAGCGGGCCTTCTCAGCATCGGTCAGGTGCTCGCGAGGCTGTCGCCGGAATTCCCGAGTCTGACCTCGAGCAAGCTGCGGTTCCTCGAGGTGCAGGGGATCGTGACCCCGGTTCGGACCGAGTCGGGGTACCGCAAGTTCTCGCCGGCCGACCTCGACCGCCTGCGATTGGCCCTGACGCTCCAGCGCGACCACTACCTGCCCCTCAGCGTCATCCGCGACTACCTCGCCGACGTCGACGCCGGGCGCGACCCCGCCCCGCCGACCTCCGCGCCGCCGCCATCGATCGTCCCGGCGCCGCGCCGGTACCGTCGGGATGAACTGCTGGCAGCCGCCGGCGCGGCGCCGCAGCTGCTCAACGACGCCATCAGCACCGGGATCATCACCGCCGCCGAGAGCTACACCGATCAGTCGGTCACGCTTCTGAGGGCCCTCGTCGCCCTGGATCGTCACGGCATCGAGCCGCGTCACGTCCGCAGTGTCAAGCAGAGTGCAGAGCGCGACGCCTCGCTCATCGAGTCGTCCCTCGCGCCGCTGCTGCGCCGGACGGACGCCGCTTCTCGGGGACGAGCGGGAGAGGCCGCGCCCGAACTCGCGCGCAGACTCGAAGAGGTGCGTGCGATCCTGTTGCGCTCCGCCCTCGATCGTCTTCTCGGATGAGGCGCCGCAGCCCCGATCGGCCGCGACACGCCGACGCGTTGACGCGGATGTCGTTGCCCGGGGGGCGGGGCTCATCTAGCGTGGAGTGCGCACCCCGTTCCGTGAGGAGGATCGCATGACCGCTCGTGAAGCGGCCGACGAAGCCGGCTTCGTCGCCGACCTCCTGTTCACCGACGGGCTCCCGCAGATGGACGATGAGGTGGGCTACCGCGGCGCGGTCGCCGCCCGCGCCGCCGGGATCACCTACCGGCAGCTGGATTACTGGGCCCGCACGCAACTGGTCGAGCCGACCGTGCGGGGAGCGAACGGCTCAGGATCGCAGCGGCTGTACGGCTTCCGCGACATCCTGGTCCTCAAGCTCGTCAAGCGGCTGCTCGACACCGGAATCTCGCTGCAGCAGATCCGCACCGCGGTGGAGCAGCTGCGTGCCGCAGGCATCCGCGACCTCGCCGGCACGACGCTCATGAGCGACGGCGCCTCGGTCTACCTCTGCACCTCGAACGACGAGGTCATCGACCTGGTCAGCCGTGGGCAGGGCGTGTTCGGCATTGCCGTGGGCAAGGTCCTGCGCGAGGTCGAGTCGACTCTGGTGGAGTTTGATCCCCAGGCTCCCGACCCCGTCGACGAGCTCGCTGCACGCCGCACCGCGCGCTCGGCCTGAGCCGAGCCGGTCTGCCTCATCGGCGGCGGCGGACGCCGCGGGGGTCAGACGCGGGTTTCGCCCGGAGTCGGGATGCGCCCCGTGCGGATGACGCGGTCCAGCAGCGCGTCGAAGTCGGCGGCGAGCTCCTGCGCCGAGTCTCCCGGCCAGATGTGGAGCGGCTTCGCGGCGCCCTGCGCCTGCTGGAGCGACGTCCGCTCGGGAAGCTGCGGGCTCAGGACGAGCGGACCGAACATGTCGCGCAGCTCCTTGATCCGGAACTGGTGCTCGATCGACTGGGGACGCACGCGGTTCACCACGAGGCCCAGCGGCTGGAGCCGGGGGGAGAGGCCTCGACGGATCTCCTCGATGGCGCGCAGCGCGCGGTCGGCGGCGGCCACGGAGAACAGACCGGGCTCGGTGACGACGATGACGCGGTCGCTCGCGGCCCACGCGGTGCGCGTGAGGGCGTTGAGCGAGGGCGCGCAGTCGATGAGGACGAGATCGTAATCGGCCTCGATCGTGGCGAGGGCCTCTTCGAGCTTCCACACGTCGCGAACGCTCGGGTGCGGTCCGTCGAAGTTGATCGCGGACGGGCTGCCGATCATCACGTCGATCGTCCCGGGGTGCACCTTGGCCCAGCCGGAGGAGGTGATCGCCTGGCGGACGACCTTCTCCTTGGGATTGGCCAGGACATCGGCGATGTTGAGGCGACCGGCGACCTGGATGTCCATCCCCGTCGACACGTCGGACTGCGGGTCCAGGTCGACGACCAACGTCCGGACGCCGCGTGCGAAAGCGGCGGAAGCGAGTCCGAGCGTCACGGTCGTCTTGCCGACCCCGCCCTTGAGCGAGCTGACGGAGAGTACGTGCACGAGGCACTACGTTACCGTCCCCTAGGCTGAGAGCACACTCAGCCCAGACCACACGGCCCAACCGCGAGGTGTGCATGTTCGAGAAGATCCTGGTCGCCAATCGCGGTGAAATCGCGATCCGCGCCTTCCGTGCCGCGTACGAACTGGGAGCCCGCACCGTCGCGGTCTTCCCCTTCGAAGATCGAGGATCGCTGCACCGGCAGAAGGCCGACGAGTCGTATGTGATCGGCGAACCGGGTCATCCGGTGCGCGCTTACCTCGATGTCGACGAGATCATCCGGGTCGCGCTGGAATCCGGCGCAGACGCCATCTACCCGGGCTACGGATTCCTGTCGGAGAACCCCGAGCTCGCCTCTCGGGCCGCGGAGAACGGCATCACCTTCATCGGTCCTCCCGCCCGCGCGCTGGCGATGGCGGGGAACAAGGTGACCGCGAAGGAGCACGCCATCGCCGCGGGTGTTCCGGTGCTGCGCTCGACCGAGGCTTCCGATGACGTCGACGCTCTCGTCGCGGCGGCCCCCGACATCGGTTTCCCGATCTTCGTCAAGGCCGTCGCCGGCGGCGGCGGTCGCGGCATGCGTCGTGTGGAGACCCCGGGTGAGCTGCCGCCCGCGATCGCCGAGGCGATGCGCGAGGCCGGCGCGGCATTCGGCGACCCGCGCGTGTTCCTCGAGCAGGCGGTCGTCCGGCCCCGGCACATCGAGGTGCAGATCCTCGCCGATGCGACGGGCCACACCGTTCACCTCTTCGAGCGCGACTGCTCGGTGCAGCGCCGCCATCAGAAGGTCATCGAGATCGCGCCCGCCCCGAACCTCGACGACGAGCTGCGTCAGCGCATCCACCGCGATGCGGTCGCCTTCGCCGAGTCGATCGGTTACGTCAACGCCGGCACCGTCGAGTTCCTCGTCGACACGGCGGGGGAGCGTGCGGGCCAGCACGTCTTCATCGAGATGAACCCCCGCATCCAGGTCGAGCACACCGTCACGGAGGAAGTGACCGACGTCGACCTCGTCCAGTCGCAGATGCGCATCGCCGCGGGCGAGAGCCTGGACGACCTCGGACTGTCGCAGGACCGGATCGTGCTCCGCGGCGCCGCGTTGCAGTGCCGCATCACCACGGAGGATCCCTCGCAGGGGTTCCGACCCGACACCGGCCGTATCACTACCTATCGCTCTCCCGGCGGCGCCGGCATCCGCCTCGACGGCGGAACGACGGCTGCGGGCTCGCAGATCAGTCCACACTTCGACTCGATGCTCGCCAAGCTCACCTGTCGAGGGCGTGACTACCCGGCCGCCGTCGCGCGGGCCAAGCGCGCGCTGGCGGAGTTCCGCATCCGCGGCGTCGCCACCAACATCCCGTTCCTGCGCGCCGTCCTCGACGATCCCTCCTTCCTCGAGGGAGACCTCAGCACCGCGTTCATCGAGGAGCGCCCGCGCCTGCTCACCAGCCACCCGTCGCGAGACCGCGCGACCAAGCTGCTGAACTGGCTGGCCGATGTCACGGTGAATCGGCCCTACGGCGAGAAGCCGGTCTCGGTCTCTCCCGGCAGCAAGCTCCCGGACATCGATCTGCTCGCCCCGGCCCCGGCGGGTAACCTGCAGCGTCTGCGCGAGCTGGGTCCCGCAGGTTTCGCCCGCGCCCTCCGGGAGCAGACGCCGTTGGCGGTGACCGAGACCACGTACCGCGACGCCCACCAGTCACTCCTCGCCACCCGTGTGCGCACGCGCGACCTGGTCCGCTGCGCGCCGCACGTGGCGCGGATGACTCCCGAGCTGCTGTCGATCGAGGCCTGGGGCGGTGCGACCTACGACGTGGCGCTGCGGTTCCTCGCCGAGGACCCCTGGGAGCGCCTCGCGGCGATCCGCGATGCCGTTCCCAACATCCCGGTCCAGATGCTGCTGCGCGGCCGCAACACCGTCGGCTACACGCCGAGACCGGTCGAGGTCACCGACGCCTTCGTCCGTGAAGCCGCGTCGACGGGCGTGGACATCTTCCGCATCTTCGACGCCCTGAACGATGTCGACCAGATGGTCCCCGCCATCCGCTCGGTTCTCGAGACCGGCACCGCCGTCGCCGAGGTCGCTGTCTGCTACACCGGCGACCTCCTCAACCCCGCCGAGCAGCTGTACACGCTGGACTACTACCTGCGCCTGGCGGAGCAGATCGTCGCGTCGGGGGCGCACATCCTCGCGATCAAAGACATGGCCGGGCTCCTGCGTCCGGCCGCGGCCGCACGCCTGGTTGCGGCCCTGCGCGACCGCTTCGATCTCCCGGTGCACCTGCACACGCACGACACCGCAGGTGGCCAGCTGGCGACTCTCCTCGCTGCGAGCGCCGCCGGAGTCGACGCCGTCGATGCGGCTGCGGCGCCCCTGGCCGGAACGACCAGTCAGCCGTCGCTGTCGGCGCTGGTCGCGGCCCTTGCGCACACCGACCGCGACACCGGGATCGACCTGCAGGCGGTGAGCGACCTCGAACCCTACTGGGAGGGCGTGCGGCACCTGTACCGCCCCTTCGAGTCGGGACTGGACGGGCCCACCGGCCGGGTGTACCACCACGAGATCCCCGGCGGTCAGCTCTCGAATCTGCGCCAGCAGGCGATCGCGCTGGGCCTCGCCGACGATTTCGAACTCATCGAGGACATGTACGCCGCCGCCGACCGCATCCTCGGACGCATCCCGAAGGTGACGCCCTCGTCGAAGGTGGTCGGCGATCTCGCCCTCGCACTGGTCGCGGCGGGGGCCGACCCGGCCGACTTCGCCGAGAATCCGCAGAACTACGACATCCCCGACTCCGTCGTGGGGTTCATGGCCGGCGAGCTGGGAGACCTTCCCGGAGGCTGGCCCGAGCCGTTCCGCACGAAGGTGCTGGCCGGTCGCACCGTGTCCATCGAGATCCCGCCGCTCACACCGGAGGAGAAGGAGGGGCTGGACGGCGACGCCCCATCGCGGCGCCGGACCCTCAACCGCCTGCTCTTCCCCGGTCCCGCACGCGAGTTCGAGAAGGCGCGTGAGACGTACGGCGACCTCTCGAGCCTCGGCACCCCCGACTATCTGTACGGACTCAAGCCCGGCGAGGAGCACGTCGCCGAGATCGACCCGGGCGTGCAGCTCTACGTCGGCCTCGAGGCCATCGGTGAAGCCGATGCCAAGGGCATGCGGACGGTCATGACCACGCTGAACGGGCAGCTCCGCCCCGTCTACGTGCGGGACCGCAGCATCAGCGTCGAGACCCGTCAGGCCGAGCGGGCCGACACGTCTCGACCCGGGCAGGTCGCTGCGCCGTTCGCGGGCGTCGTCACCGTCAAGACCGAGGTCGGCACCACGGTGACCGCGGGCGCGCCGATCGCCTCGATCGAGGCGATGAAGATGGAGGCGGCGATCACCGCGCCCGTCGACGGCGTCGTCGAGCGCGTCGCGATCGCCGCGACCGCGCAGGTCGAGGCGGGCGACCTTTTGGTCGTCATCCGCCCCGCGCACTAGCCTGGAACGGCGCCTCACCGTGAGTGCGCAGTGATGTGCCTGTTCCAGGAGACCCGCAGTGACGCCCGACGCCTTCGATGAAACGCCCGAGGACGACGATGAGAACGGCGTCCTCCCCGACACCGTGAACATCGATACGACCGCTCTCGGAGTACTGAGCGGCCAGACCGCGCAAGTCAGTGTCATCCTTCCCTCCTCGACCGACGACGACGCTCTCGACGACGAGGACGTCGTCGACGATGAGATCCTGCCGGCGACCGACGACGCGGAGACCCCCGTGCGCGAGGCTCCGGATGCCGCGGACACGGACTCGCCGGTGAGCGGGCCGATCGCCATCGAGCCCCCCGCCGAGACCGCCGAGGCGGAGATCGTCGAGGACGACGCACAGCCTGAGCACGCGGACGACGACGCGCACGCCGCCCACCCTGATCACGTGGATGCCGAGATCGTCGAGGACGCGCTGGAGCCCGCCACCGCGGTCGCCGCCGCGGCCGGCGGGGCTGCTGCGGAGACGGTGGCATCCGATCCGGTTCCCGCGACCACGGCGTCATCGGACGTCGTATCGACCCCGACGAGTGCCGGGCCCGCGTCGGGCATCAGCGCGCGGACCACGCGCACCGGTTCCGTCCCCGCGACGCGATGGGAGCTGCAGCATCCCGATCAGCCCGAGCGCCCGCAGCGCGCCCGTTCAGCGGAGCGCGTGACGACCCGCAACGAGGTCGCCCTGTCCTCCAAGCGCCTCGGCGAGTTCGAGGGGGGCCGGGAGACCCCCGATCTCCTCACCGCCGACCGGCTGCTCGATCAGCGCCACCTCGTCCGGGCCGAGCCCGAGGGAATGTGGCGTCACCTGGTCTACTCACTGACCGGCCGGCGGGTGAACCTCGGTGACAGCAAGCGCGCGCGAGCCCGCAAGGAGCTCGACCGTCGCATCGGCGCACCCCTGACCGGCGGAGCACGCTTCGTCCCCGTCCTGTCGCGAAAGGGCGGTGTCGGCAAGACCACCGTGACTACGCTCCTCGGCATGGCGCTGGCCGATGCACGCGACGATCGCGTCATCGCCGTCGACGCCAACCCCGACCGGGGGACGCTGGCCGAGCGCATCGCCCGGGCCAACGGCAAGACGGTCCGCGATCTCGCGCGTGCCCGCTCGGAGGTCAGCGGCTACAACGACATCTCGCAGATCGTCGCGCGCGACGAGACCCGACTTGACGTCCTCGCCTCCGACGCCGACCCGCGGGTGTCGGAAGCCTTCAGCGACCGCGACTACCACGACGTGGCCACGCTCGCGGCGCACTATTACTCCATCGTGCTGACCGACACCGGCACCGGTATCGTCCACTCCGTCATGGGCGCCACGCTCGAGCTCGCCGATCAGCTCGTCGTCGTGGCCGGCCTGAGCGTCGACGAGGCGCGCCTGGCATCGGAGACCCTGACGTGGTTGGAGACCAACGGATATGCCGAGCACGTGAAGAACGCCGTGGTCGTGCTGAACAACTCCCGGCCCGGTCCGCCCGTCGTGCGGCCAGACGAGCTGGAGATTCACTTCCGAAGCCGCGTCCGCGCCGTGGTCAGGATGCCGTTCGACCCGCAGATCGCCGCGGGGAGCGCCATCACCTTCCGCGACCTCCAGCCGGCCACGCGCCTCGCAGCGCGCGAGTTGGCGGCGACCGTCGTCGAGGGCCTGCGGACCCTCGCCCCGGCCGCGTGAGCGCGATCCGATGACGGTTCGGCCCATCCGCCTCTTCGGCGACCCGGTGCTGCGCGCCCCGAGCGCGCCGATCACGACGATCGACGACGGCGTCCGCGCCCTGGTGCAGGACCTGCTCGACACGGTCGAGCTGCCGGGTCGCGCGGGCGTCGCCGCACCGCAGATCGGCGTGCCGCTGCGGGCGTTCAGCTACAACATCGACGGCGACATCGGGTACATCCTCAATCCCGTCCTCGAAGAGGTCTCGGGCGAGCCTGTGCCCACGGGGGAGGGATGCCTGTCGGTCCCCGGCCTCTGGCACGACGCGCTGCGTCATCCCTACGCCCGGGTGCGCGGTATCGACCTCGACGGAGCGGAGCTCATCATCGAGGGCGAAGGCCTTCTCGCCCAGGCGCTCCAGCACGAGACCGACCATCTCGACGGCATGCTCTACTTGTCGCGGCTGCGCCCCGAGGATCGCAAGATCGCGATGCGCGAGGTGCGCGAGTCCGACTGGTTCTGACACGAGCCGGGTCGATGCCGCTCAACGGCGTCGACCCGGCTCGTGCCCGCCGTCGGGTCAGGGGATCGAGACGTTCGTGGTGTTGACCGGGGCGGAATAGATCTCGTCGATCTCCGCGGCGAAGTCGTTCACGATCGTGTGCCGCTTGATGCTCATCTTCGGGGTGAGGTGGCCGCTGGCCTCGGTCCACTCCGACGGCAGGATCGTGAACTTGCGGATGGACTCCGCGCGGGAGACCGTGGTGTTGGCGTTGTCGACGGCGCGCTGGACCTCGGCACGGACCTTCTCGTTCTTCGCCGCGTCGGCCAGCGACATGTCGCCCGGCAACCCGTTGTTGGCAAGCCACGTGGGCAGCATCTCGGGGTCGAGCGTGACCAGCGCCGAGATGAACGGCTTCTGATCGCCCACGACCACGACCTGGCCGACGATCGGGTTGGCGCGGATCGGATCTTCCAGCGCCGCGGGGGCGACGTTCTTGCCGCCGGCGGTGACGATGATCTCCTTCTTGCGCCCGGTGATCTTGAGGAACCCCTCGGCGTCGAACGAGCCGATGTCGCCGGTCTTGAACCAGTCGCCGTCGAACGCGGCCGCGGTGGCCTCGGGGTTGCGCCAATACTCCTTGAAGACGTTGATACCGCGCACCTCGATCTCGCCGTCGTCGGCGAGTCGCACGCTCACCCCGGGAAGTGCCGGACCGACCGTGCCGATCTTCGACTTGGTGGCGAGGTTTACCGTGGCCGGAGCGGTGGTCTCGGTGAGGCCGTAGCCCTCGAGGATCACGACGCCCAGGCTGTGGAAGAAATGCCCGAGCCGCTCGCCGAGGGGCGCGGAGCCCGACACCGCGTAGGTCACCCGGCCGCCCATCGCCGCCCGGAGCTTGCTGTAGACCAGGCGGTCGAACAGACGGAACTTCAGCCGCAGGCCCAGCGGGATCTTCTTGCCGTCCTGCAGCAGGGCGGAGTGCTCGATCGCCGCATGGGCGGCCGCGCGGAAGATCCGCCCCTTGCCGCCGGCCTCGGCCTTCTGCTCGGCGGAGTTGTAGACCTTCTCGAACACCCGCGGCACCGCCAGCAGGAACGTCGGCTGGAATGACCCGAGCGCGGGCAGCAGCTGCTTGGTGTCGGGCTGGTGCCCGGTCTTCACGCCCGCGTGGACGTTGAGGATCGAGATGAACCGGGCGAAGACGTGCGCCGTGGTGATGAACAGCAGAGTGGATGCTCCGGGCGTCTGCACCACTTCGCTCAGCGCGACCGCCGAGTTCCGTGCCAGCTCGACGAAGTTGCTGTGGGTGAGGACGCACCCCTTCGGGCGGCCCGTCGACCCGGAGGTGTAGATGAGGGTGGCGATGTCGGCGCCGACCGCGAGGTTGCGACGACGCTCGATCTCGTCCTCGGTGACGTCCTTGCCCTGGGCGACGAGGGTGTCGAGATCGCCGGACTGCATCTGCCACACCGAGCGGACCAGCGGGAGCTCTGCCCTGACCTCGGCGACGCGGCCGGCGTGCTCGGCCGATTCCGCGATCACGGCCACGGCCCCGGAGTCGGCGAGGATCCAGGAGATCTGCGCGGCGGAGCTCGTTTCGTAGATCGGCACCATGACGGCACCGGCGAAGAAGATCGCGAAGTCGACAAGCGTCCAGTCGTAGGTCGTGCGGGCGATGAAGGCGACCTTGTCGCCGGGCTCCACGCCAGCGGCGACCAGGCCTTTGGCCAGGGCGATGACCTGGGACTGGAACTGGGCGCCCGTGATGTCTCGCCAGCCGTCTCCTTCGGGGACGGCGAACAGCGGGCGCTCGGGGGTCGCCTTGACGCGCTCCACGAGGAGGTCGCTGATGTTGGCTTGGGGGTCGGCGGGGACCACGGCCGGAACATCGAATTGGATCACGGCAACTCCTTCGGTACCGATTCGGTCGGATGTCCTCAGATTCTAGTCGAGGCATATCCGGCCACGCAGTCCGCGGGGCCGCGACTAGACTCGATCCGCCTCCTCGGGCGGGGCCCAGGACGGAAGGGATGCGCGTGCTCACAGTCGGGATCGACATCGGTGGGACGAAGATCGCCGGCGGCGTCGTCGATCAGGAGGGCCGCATCCTCGACAAGGGACGTGTGGACACCCCCACCGACACGGCCGAGCTCGCTGCCGCCGTCGTCGGGATGGCCCGGTCGTACATCGATCGCTACGACGCGGTCGCCGTCGGTGTCGCCGCAGCGGGCTTCATCGACAAGGCGCAGGCCACCGTCATCCACGCTCCCAACATCGCCTGGCGCAACGAACCCCTCAAGGCCGTGCTCGAGGCGGGGATCGGGCGACCGGTCACCATCGAGAACGACGCCAACGCCGCCGGGTGGGCGGAGTTCCGCTTCGGTGCGGGCGCCGCGGTCGACGACATGGTGATGCTGACCATGGGAACCGGCGTCGGGGGAGCGGTCATCATCGGCGGCCGGATGTTCCACGGCGGCCACGGGATCGCCGGTGAGCTCGGCCACATCCGCTTCACCCGCAACGGTCTGCCATGCGGGTGCGGCCAGAACGGATGCCTCGAACAGTACGCCTCGGGGCGCGCGCTGCAGCGCGAGGCCAACACCATCGCCGATTCCGGCGGCCTCGGCGAGGCTCTCGCCGAGGCACGCGCCACGCACGGAACGCTCACCGGTCACGCCATCTCCGACCTGATCCTGGCCGGCGACCCCGGCGCGCTCGAGGCGCTGCGGCGCGTCGCCACGGCCCTCGGCGAGGCCTGCGGTGGGTTCCAGGCCGTCCTCGATCCCGAACTCTTCGTCATCGGCGGGGGAGTGGCTCAGCTCGGCGACATCCTTCTCGAGCCTGTGCGTCTGGCCTACGAGACGTCGCTCCCGGGGTACGGCGAACGACCCGTGGCCGATTTCGCGATCGCCCGACTCGGCAACGACGCCGGCCTCATCGGTGTCGCCGACCTCGCCGGCCGGGAGGCGTGAACGTCGATGTTCTACTGGCTGATGAAGTACGTGGTCATCGGACCCATCCTCAAGGCCATCTTCCGGCCGTGGGTCGTCGGTCGGCGCAACGTCCCCGCGGAGGGCGCGGCGATCCTCGCGAGCAACCACCTGTCGTTCGCCGACTCGATCTTCCTGCCGCTCATGATCGACCGGCCGATGTCGTTCCTGGCCAAGAGCGACTACTTCACGGGCAGGGGTCTGAAGGGCTGGGCGACCCGCGTCTTCTTCAAGGCCACGGGGCAGCTCCCGATCGACAGATCCGGCGGCAAGGCCTCTGAGGCATCGCTGAACACCGGCCTCCAGGTCCTCGGCCGAGGTGATCTGCTCGGTATCTATCCCGAGGGCACCCGCAGCCCTGACGGCAAGCTGTACCGCGGTCGCACCGGCATCGCGCGGATGGCGCTCGAGGCCCGCGTCCCCGTCGTCCCCGTCGTCATGGTCGACACCGACACGATGATGCCCATCGGCACGCGCGTTCCCCGCGTCGCGCGGGTGGGCGTCGTCATCGGCGAGCCGCTGGACTTCTCCCGCTTCGCGGGCATGGAGGGCGACCGCTACATCCTGCGTTCGATCACCGACGAGATCATGGTGGCGCTTCAGCGACTGGGGGCACAGGAGTACGAGGATGTCTACGCCTCCACGGTCAAGGACCGCCTGAAGCCCAGGGGCAGAGCGGCGTAACAACCCCGGAGGAGCGCACCGGAGGGATGGGCGGCGTCGCTAGACTGAGCGGATGCTCGCTCCCCTCGACGGTCTCGATCACTGGCGTTCCCTGCCCATCAAGCAGCAGCCCCAGTGGTATGACCTCGATGCCGCGGCGGCGGCCTCCGCGGAGCTGGCCACCCTCCCGCCGCTCGTCTTCGCCGGTGAGGTCGACATGCTGCGCGAGCGTCTCGGCCGCGCAGCGGCCGGGCAGGCCTTCCTGCTGCAGGGGGGAGACTGCGCCGAGACCTTCGCGGGTGCCACGGCGGAGCAGATCCGCAACCGCATCAAGACCGTGCTGCAGATGGCTGTCGTCCTCACGTACGGCGCATCGATGCCGGTCGTGAAGATGGGGCGCATGGCGGGGCAGTTCGCCAAGCCGCGCTCGAGCGACACCGAGACCCGCGGCGAGGTGACGCTGCCGGCTTACCGTGGCGACATTGTCAACGGGTACGACTTCACCGAGGAGTCCCGCAAAGCCGACCCGGCACGGCTGCTGAAGGGGTACCACACCGCCGCGTCGACGATCAACCTCATCCGGGCCTTCACGCAGGGCGGCTTCGCCGATCTGCGCGAGGTGCACAGTTGGAACCAGGGATTCGCCAAGAACCCCGCCAACCAGCAGTACGAGCGGCTCGCGGGCGAGATCGACCGCGCCATCAAGTTCATGGAGGCGGCGGGCGCCGACTTCGACGAACTCAAGCGCGTGGAGTTCTACACCGGGCACGAGGGTCTGCTCATGGACTACGAGCGCCCGATGACCCGCATCGATTCGCGCACCGGCACGCCGTACAACACCTCGGCCCACTTCGTCTGGATCGGGGAGCGCACGCGCGACCTCGACGGCGCGCACATCGACTACTTCTCGCGCATCCGCAACCCCATCGGCGTGAAGCTCGGGCCCACCACCACGCCCGAGACGGCTCTCGCCCTCATCGACAAGCTCGATCCGGAGCGCGAGCCCGGCCGACTGACGTTCATCACCCGCATGGGTGCCGGGAAGATCCGCGACGCACTGCCGCCCCTCCTGGAAGCCGTCCGGGACTCCGGCGCGATGCCGCTGTGGGTCACCGATCCGATGCACGGCAACGGCATCACGACCCCCACGGGCTACAAGACGCGTCGGTTCGACGACGTCGTGGACGAGGTGCGCGGGTTCTTCGAGGCGCACCGGGCGGTCGGCACGTTCCCCGGCGGCATCCACGTCGAGCTCACCGGCGACGACGTGACCGAGTGCCTCGGCGGATCGGAGATGATCGACGAGGCCACCCTTGCGACGCGCTATGAGTCGCTGTGCGACCCGCGCCTGAATCACATGCAGAGCCTGGAACTGGCGTTCCTGGTCGCCGAGGAGCTCGAGAAGCGCTGAACCGGCACCGGCGTCGGTCGGCGGCGGTGTCGACCGGTGAGAGTGTCGACCGGCGACAGTGCCGACCAGTGAGAGTGTCGACCGGTGGCGGTCTCAGCCGGTGACGGTGAGCTGGATGTAGATCCGCGTGCCGCGGACGACGAACTCCCCGGCGCCGGGGTCCATGCTGACCACCTCGGTCAGGGAGTCGGGGATGGCTGCGAAGAAGACCGCGTAGTCCACTTGGAATCCCGCATCCTCCAGGGCGGCGATGGCCCCATCGCGGGTCTGACCGACCACGTTCGGGATCTCGAACAGGGGAGGACCGGTGGAGACGATCAGCGTGACGGTGTCTCCGGGCTGCCACCAGCCGCCGCCTTCGCGATCGGCGATGCCGATGACCTCGCCGGAGGCGTAGGTGTCACTGCTCTGCTCGATGACCTGATCGGCGACCGTGAGTTGCACGCCCCCGAGTTCCGACCGGGCGGCGTCGACGGAGTCGCCCGCAACGTTCGGCACCGGGCCGCGCGAGATCAACAGCGTCGCCTCGTCGGCCTGGCGCGCGGTGCAGCCCTCGCCGCAGTCGATGTCGTCGCCGCCCGCGCGGGGGTGGATGCGCATGCCGACCACCGTGCCCGCCGGCGCGTCGGTGAAGAACTCCGCGTCTTCGCGCGTGGTGATGACGTTCTGCGCCAGCAGATCGCGCACCTGTTCGGCGGGGAGGTCGATCACCCGGCCGAGGGCGACCTCGGCGGGCCCGAGGGAGACGATGACGGTGACGAGCGCATCCTTGTCCACCCGCGCCCCCGGCGGGGGATCGGTCTCGATCACGAGACCCGTCTCCACGTCGACGCTGTACTCGCCGCGTTCCTCTGCGCGCAGCGACTGCTCGGCGAGGCTGGTCTGGGCTTCGGCGAAGGTGGCGCCACGCACATCCGGAACGGCCACGAGCGACCCGGGACCCGACCCGAACCACCAACCCGTCCCAGCGGCGAGGGCTGCGAGGATCACGACCAGCGCGATCAGCCATCCCCCCCTCGCGGCTCGGCGGCGGGTCACCTGGCGCAGACGCGCGGCGTTGTCGGTGTCGCTGACGATGGCAGCGGGTCCGGTCGCCGAGGCGGGCAGCACCTGGGTGAGCTCACCCGAGGGAAGGCCGTCGTCATCGGGGATGCCACGACCGGCGGTCCTCGTGACCTGCGGTGCGACGCCCAGCTGTCGTTCGATCTCGCGCAGTCTGTCGAGCATCTCCCGGGCATCGACCGGACGCTCGTCGGGGTTCTTCTCGGTCGACCACAGGACGAGTTCGTCCAGCTGCTCGGGAACGCCGGGGTTCTTCGCGCTCGGGCGGGGCACGGAGTCGGTGGCGTGCTGGAAGGCGATCTGCATCGGCTGCTCGCCCTTGTAGGGCTGCTCGCCCACGAGCATCTCGTAGAGCATGATGCCGAGGGCGTAGATGTCGGAGCGCGCGTCGGCCACTCCCCGCGTGACCAGCTCCGGGGCGAGGTAGGCGATCGTGCCGAGAAGCTGAGCCCCGCTGGCGGTGTTCGCCGTCGCCGCACGCGCGAGGCCGAAATCGCCGATCTTGATGCGACCGTCCTCGGCGAGGAGGACGTTCTCGGGCTTGACGTCGCGGTGGATGATGCCGGCGCGGTGTGCGGCGGCCAGGCCCGAGAGCACGGCGTCCATGATCGTGATGGTCTGCGGGATCGTCAGGCGGCGCTGCTCGCGCATCAGCTCGCGCAGCGTGATCCCCGGCAGGTACTCCATGACGAGGTAGGCCATGTCGCCGTCCTGGCCCTGGTCGAAGACGTTGACCACGTGCGGATCGGCCAGCCGCGCGGCGGCACGGGCCTCCTGGATGAAGCGGCTCTGGAAGACGGAGTCGTCGCTGAGGTGGCCATGCATCACTTTCAGGGCGATGCGGCGCTCGAGCCTCAGGTCGGTGGCCACGTACACGGTCGCCATGCCCCCGCGCGCGATGCGCGCACGGACCCGGTATCGGCCGTCGACGAGACGTCCGATCAGCGGGTCGGCCTGCTGACTCGTGCTCACGGTCAGAGTCTACGGACGGCGGGGTGGGAGCCCGGGCAGCGGCTCACCCCGGCAGCCACACGGATCACCCGTAGGTCGCGAGCCACGCGTAGGCGGGCGCCTCCCACTTCGCATAACGATCCGGGAACGCCGAGATCTGCACGGCCTGCGCCGCGCCGGCGAAGGACATCGACTCCCAGCCGGGGATGTCGAGCAGGCCACGGGTGCGCGACCCGTTGGGATCGGCGGGGCCCCCGAAGAACGCCGCGGTCGCCCGGACCGGGTCGCGGACCTCGTCGGCGCTTCCCCACCCCGTGCTGGGTCGCTGCTGGAACAGGCCCAGGGAATCCCTGTCGCCCCAGTCGAGGTTGCGCAGCCACGACTCGACCATCGCCGTTCCGAGCGCGATGGCGATACCGCGATCGGAGACTCCCCGTTCGCGCCCCACGGCGATGATGGTCCGCACATTGCCGATCTGCTCGTCGTCCAGCGTGACGGTCTCGGCCGCCAGGACAGGCGCAGGCGCGGGGGCGGCGGCCGGCGCCGGCGCGGTCGGCGACGGGATCGCGATCGCCTGGCCGGGGTAGATGATGGACGACGTCTGCAGGGCGTTCGCGTCGAGCACCGCCTGGGTCGACACCCCATGACGGCGTGCGATCGCGCTGATCGTATCGCCCGCCACGACGGTGTACGCCGTCGCCGCGGCGGGCGCCGCCGGAGCCGCGGGCGCTGCCGCAGCTGCGGGCGCGCCGGTCAGACGGATCACCTGCCCCGGATGGATGACGCTGCTCCACCCCAGTCCGTTCAGAGCCAGGACGTCGGTGGTCCGGAGTCCGTGGCGGGCCGCGATCGCACTGATCGTGTCTCCGGGTTGGACCACGACGCTCTCGGGTCCGGCGCTGTGGGCGGGCACCATCGCGGGTGCGCGACCCGTCGACGACACGGCGCCGCCGAGCGAGATCCGCCCCGCGCCTTCGCGGGCCAGGGGAGCGGCCTCGTTCGCAGAGGCGATGGGCGCCGGCAGCATCGCGACCGCGAGGGCGCCGAGGGCGGTTGCGGGAAGGCCGAGGCGGGCCGCGGTGAGCCGGACGGTTCGTGAGCGAGACATGGCGGTCCTCCCTACGGGGATTCTCCCCGCCAGCTACCGTGTCACGCGTGTAAACCACTGTCAACGAAAGTGACGGATGTGAAACATGAGGATGTCCTCATGTGTCCGAGATGAGATAGTTGCTGCGTGGCGGAGAAAGACGCACCTGTACCCACCGAGTGGCTCACCCTTCCCGAACTGGTCGAGGCGCTCGACCTTCCCCTCGGGCGCGTTCGTCGTCTGCTCGACGACCGCGCGCTCATCGGTTCTCGGCGACACGGGGCCCTCTCGGTGCCGGCCGTGTTCATCGTCGACGGAAAGCCGCTCGGTTCCCTCCGCGGGACGGTCATCGTGCTCGGCGATGCCGGGTTCAGCGACGACGAGGCCATCGACTGGCTGCTGAACCCGGAGGAGTCGATCGGCGTCGCGCCGATCGAGGCGCTGCGCGCCGGCCGCAAGAGCGAAGTGAGGCGGGTCGCTCAGACCCTCGCCTGAGCGCGCGCGATCAGGCCACGCGTACGGTCGCCGCGCGTGCCAGCTCGCGCAGGTCGTTGACGGCCGCGTGACCGAGCTCCGCCCCCGACAGCGCCCGGCCGGCCTGCGAGGAGTACTCCTCGATGAGGGTCTCGACCCGGCTCAGGGCCCCGCTGTCGATGATGGTGCGCTGAAGCGATGCGATCTGCTCGTCGTCCAGGTCGGGGTCTCCGATGAGTTCATCGACGATCTGTCGTGCCGAGGCGCCGATGCCCTCGCGGGCGTAGGCGATGAGCACCGTGCGCTTCCCCTCGCGCAGGTCGTCACCGGCGGGCTTGCCGGTCTCGGCGGAGTCGCCGAAGACGCCGAGCACGTCGTCGCGCAGCTGGAATGCCATGCCGAGGGGGTGGCCGAAGGCGGCGAGGGCGGCGCGCTGGGCGTCGGAGCCCCCCGCGAGGGCGGCGCCGATGACGAGCGGCTGCTGGATGCTGTATCGCGCCGACTTGAACGACGCCACCCGCAGGGCGCGCTCGGCGTGCTCCTCATCGGGCGCGACACGGAAGGCGGACTCCTCGGCGATGTCGAGGAACTGTCCGACCGTGACCTCACGACGCATGCGGGCGTATTCCTCCCGCGCGGTCGCGGCCGCGGCATCCTGCGCCCGATCCATCTCGGCGAGGGATTCCTCGAAGAGATCGTCGCTCCACGCGACCAGGAGGTCGCCGAGCAGGATGGCGCCGGATCGGCCGAACGCCGCGGCGTCGCCGCGCCAGCCCGAAGCGCGATGGCGCGCCTCGAGTGCACGATGCGCGGAGGGTCGGCCGCGGCGGGTGTCGGAATTGTCGATGACGTCGTCGTGCACGAGGGCCGCGGCGTGGAAGACCTCCAGCGCCGCGGCGGCGCCGATCACGGGCGCGGGTGGGTCGCCGGCGCGCGACTGCGCCTCGTGCACCGCCCGCCAACCGGCGATGAGGAAGCGTCCCCGCAAGCGCTTGCCGCCGGTCAGGGCGTCGGCGGCGGCGTCGATGATCATCGCCGCCTCGTCGCCGAGCTCCTTCGCCTGGGCACGCTGACGTGCAAGGAAGTTGTTCAGTCGCTGAGAAACAGCCTCTACGGCGCCCGCGGAAGATGACACGGCCCTAGCCTAGTAATCAGCGGGACGCGTAGAATCGTCCAACCGGATCCAGAGGGGGACCCATGCCACTCTCCGAACAGGAGCAGCGTCTGCTCGATGAGATGGAACGTCATCTCATGCGCAACGACGCCGACGTGGTCAGCGCGCGTGAAGGGCGCGCCCTCAGCTATCGCAACATCGTGTACGGCACGATCCTCGTGCTGCTGGGCCTGGGCGGCCTGATCGCCGGTGTGGCGCTGAAGCTCATCGTCGTCGGGGTGATCGCGTTCGTGGTGATGCTGGGCGGTGTCATCCTCGCCGTAACGCCTGCGCGGGGCGCCCCGAAGACCGCGCCTCGTCCGGTGAAGACGACCCCCGGGCGCGCCGCCGCCGGCGGTTCCTTCATGGACCGCATGAACGATCGCTGGGACCGCCGACAGGGCGAGCGATGATCACCGGCTGACTGCCGGCATCCACTTCCAGAGCACCGACCTTCGGGTCGGTGCTCTTTTTTGCGTCCGGTGGAGGAAAAGGGTGGTCACCGGCGCGCTCGGATGCGCGGAAAATCGCGGGTGAACAGGTGCGCAGGGTATCAAAGTGGAGGAAAGTGGAGTAAAGTGGCGAGCATCTTCGAAGGCCGGACGGAGAAGGGGGTGGTGTGCCGATGCTGCTGGGTACGCACACTCCCAAGCTCGACGACAAGGGTCGGGTCATCCTGCCCGCCAAATTCCGCGACGATCTCGGCGCCGGCATCGTCATCACCCGTGGCCAGGAGCGTTGCCTCTACGTCTTCAGCGAAAGCGAGTTCGAGCGCGTGCACGACCGCATCCGCGAGGCGCCGCTGAGCAATAAGCAGGCGCGCGACTTCCTCCGGATGTTCCTGTCGGGGGCGAGCGCCGAGAAGCCCGACGGCCAGAACCGCATCACCATCCCGCCGCCGCTGCGCGCCTACGCGGGACTGGGCAAGGACCTCGTGGTCACCGGTGTCGGCGCCCACGCCGAGATCTGGGACGCCGAGGCCTGGAACGCCTACGCCCTCGCCAACGAAGACAGCTACTCGGAGATGGAGCAGGAGGTGATCCCCGGCCTGTTCTGACGCCCCCGGCTGTGACTCCCAGCCGCTGCCGCCCTGTCGCACTTCCCCGGCGCCAGGTCGAAGCGGATGGGGATCAGAGCCGGGGGACCGGCCCCACGATCATGAACCTTCGCGACATCCACACCCCGGTCCTGCTCGAGCGCTGTCTCGAGCTGCTCGGCCCTGCGCTCGAAGCGCCCGGAGCGGTCTTCGTCGACGCCACGCTCGGCATGGGAGGACACAGCGAGGCGTTCCTCGAACGGTTCCCCCACCTCCACCTCATCGGACTCGATCGCGACCGCGACGCGCTTCGGATCGCCGAGGAACGCCTCGCACCCTTCGGTGACCGGGTCGACCTGGTCCACACGGTCTACGACGGCATCGACGCCGCGCTCGAGAGTCTCGGGGTCGACGCCGTTCACGGCATCCTGTTCGACCTCGGCGTCTCTTCGCTCCAACTGGACGAGGTCGACCGCGGTTTCGCGTATTCGCGCGACGCCCCGCTCGACATGAGGATGGACCAGTCGACCGGTGTCACGGCCGCAGACGTGGTCGCCACTTTCAGCGAAGGTCAGCTGCGGCGGATCTTCGAACGCTACGGCGAGGAGAAGCTCGCCGGCCGCTACGCCCGGGCCATCGTGGCCGCACGGGCGGATGCACCCATCGAGCGCTCCGGACAGCTCGTCGACATCCTCACCCGCGCCACCCCGTATGCCGCGCAGCGGAGCGGCCACCCGGCCAAGCGGGTGTTCCAGGCGCTGCGGATCGAGGTCAACGGCGAACTGGCCGCCCTCGAAGCGGCGATCCCCGCCGCTCTCGATCGGCTGGTCGTCGGCGGGCGCATGGTGGTGCTGTCCTACCAGTCCTTGGAGGACCGGCTGGTCAAACGCGTCTTCGCCGACGCCGTGGCATCCACCTCCCCGCGCGGGCTCCCGGTCGAGCTCCCCGAGCACGCCCCCCGCTTCCGGCTCCTGGTCCGCGGAGCAGAGCAGGCGGATGCCGACGAGAAGGCGCACAACCCCCGCGCCACCCCGGTACGGCTGCGTGCCGTCGAACGAGTGAGAGAGGCCGCGGCATGAGCGCACCCCTGATCGCCGCACCGCTGACGTCTCCCACCGGGCCGCGGCCGGCGCGTCCGGGAGCCCCCGACCGGACGACGGAGCGACGGCTGCGGCCGGTCGAGCAGACCGTGCCCGGCGCGCGGCGCCGGCCACGGCTGGCCTACGGAATCGTCGCCGTGGTGGCCGCCCTCGCCATCGCCGGGGTGCAGATGATGCTCTCGATCCTCACCACCCAGAGCTCCTACGAGATCTCCTCCCTCACCCAGCAGCAGAGCGAGCTGCAGTGGCAGCGGCAGATGCTCTCCGACGATGTCGCAGGCCTCAGCTCGCCCCAGTACCTCGCGGCCAACGCGGCGGCGCTCGGCATGGTCATCGAGGAGTCGCCGAACTACCTGCGTCTGAGCGACGGCGCCGTGCTCGGCCCGGGGATCGCTGCGGAGGGCGGCGTCTCGATCGACGCGCTCGGACGCGGCTCGGTCGCGAACAACCTCATCGCCGACCGGCCGCTGGTGACCGAGCCGGACGCCACCATCCAGGGGGCCCCGGTGGCCAGCACCGGGGACGGGCTCACCGACACGCCGCCGCCGGTAGCCGACACTCTGCCGACCCCCGCCACACACTGAGAGCAATGACCACCCGAGCAAGCCGCAGTCCACGCCGCCGCACGGTGGTCGCGCTGGCCGTCGTCCTGGCGGTCCTCGTCGGCTTCATCGTCCGCCTCGTCGACATCCAGGTGGTCAACGCCGACGAGCACATCGAAGACTCGATGGAGTGGGCGTTCAGCGGATCCCGCGATCTCCACGGCTCGCGAGGGGCGATCGTCGACACCGCGGGCAACACCCTCGCCGGCAGCATCCTGCGCTACGACGTGGTGATCGATCCCAAGAACACCGGCGACATCACCAGGGCGGACGACGACGACGTCGAATCCACACTGACGTGGCCCGAGGCGTCAGGTCTCATCGGGTCCGTCACCGGACAGGAGGCCGACGACATCCAGCGGATCGTCGCGTCGGCCCTGGCCGCCGATCCCGCCGACCAGTACGAGTTTATCCAGCGTGGGATCTCCACCGAGCAGTACCGGGCGTTGGCCGACCTGAAGCTGCCCTACCTGACCTTCGAGCAGCATCCCGCTCGGACCTACCCGGACGGCGCGGTCGCGGGAAACCTCATCGGGTTCATGGGCACCGACGAGGTGCCCCTCGCGGGACTCGAGCTCAGCCAGGACGGCTGTCTCACCGCCACAGACGGGCAGCTCCACTTCCAGCGCGGCAAGGACGGCGTGATCATCCCCGGCACCGAGGTCGAGGATCCCGCTGTCGACGGCGGCACCCTGGAGTTGACCATCGACCGGGACTTGCAGTGGTACCTCATGCAGCTGATCGCCGAGCAGGTGCAGGACATGGGGGCTCTGAGCGGGTCGATCATGGTCACCGAGGTCGGCACCGGCAAGATCCGCGCGGCGGCGGAGTTCCCCGCCGTCGACCCCAACAACGTCGCGGCCTCCCCGGACGACGACCGCAGGAGCCGGATCTTCACCGACTGGTTCGAACCCGGGTCGACGTTCAAAGCCCTCACGGCCGCCACGGTGATCGATGCCGGGGGACAGAACGCCCAGTCGACGGTGGTCGCCGCCAGCACCGAGACCTTCGCCAACGGTGCGCGCGTGCGGGACTCCTTCGTCCACCCGGCCTACAACTACACCCTCACCGGCGTCCTCATCGACTCCTCCAACGCGGCCATCTCCCGCATCAGCGAGACCGTCGACTCCCAGACGCGCTACGAGTACCTGCAGCGCTTCGGCGTCGGCGAGGGGAGCGCGGTGGATTTCCCCGGCGAGCAGACGGGTCTGCTGCGACCGGCGTCCGAGTGGGACAACCAGACGGTCTACAACACCACCTACGGCCAGGGCCTCACCACGACCCTCCCCGAACTCGTGGGGGCGTACGGGGCGATCGCCAACGACGGAGAGCGTGTCCCCCTGACGCTGGTGGAGAGCTGCACCGCAGCCGACGGAACCGTGACCACCCCCGACACGCCCGATCCGGTCCGCGTGGTGAGCGAAGACACCGCGACCCAGGTGCAGCAGATCCTCGAGAACGTCGCCCTGCAGGCCAACTACGCCGACGAGATCGCGGTGCCGGGCTATCGCATCGCCGTCAAGACCGGCACGGGTGAGAAGTCCGACCCCGTGACGCGCGGGTACAAGAGCGGCGCGTACTTCACCACGATGATCGGATTCGCACCCGCGGACGACCCGCAGTACGTCGTCGCCGTGACGCTCGACGAGCCCACCAAGGTAAAGTCTTCTGTGGCCAACGCCGCGGCATTCCAGCAGGCGATGACGCAGGTGCTCAAGACCTACCGGGTCATGCCGTCCACGACGGAACCGCCTGTCCTGCCGAAGTTCGGCTGACGATCTCCCTTTTGACACATGATCTCCCTCTCCCTGCACCACATCGCCCTGACACTCGGCGGAGACCTTCTGCTCGTCGGTGACGACACCGTCGACACCGAGGTCTCCGGGGCCGTCGACACCGACTCCCGCGCCATCGGGCCGGGCGACATCTTCGTCGCCAAACCCGGTGAGACCACCGACGGTCATCTGTTCGTCCCGGCGGCCCATCGGGCCGGTGCGGTGCTCGCGATCGTCGAGCGGCCGGTCGACGAGCCCATCACCCAGATCGTCGTTCCCGACGTGGTGCAGGCCCTCGCCGATCTCGCGCGGGAGGTCGTCGCGCGGGTGCGCTCCCGTGGCGCGCTGAAGGTCATCGGGATCACCGGCTCCAACGGCAAGACCACGACGAAGAACCTCCTGGCGCGCATCCTTCAGGATGAGGGCGAGACCATCGCCCCTCGCGCCTCGTACAACAACGAGGTCGGGGCTCCGCTGACGATGCTCCGCGTGACCGAGGACACCCGCTACCTCGTGAGCGAATTCGGTGCGAGCGGTCCGGGGGCGATCGCGGCCCTCGCCGGTCTCGTCCACCCTGACATCTCGGTCGTCCTCATGGTCGGCATGGCCCACGCCGGCGGTTTCGGCGGAATCGAGGGCACGTTCCGTGCCAAGTCCGAACTCGTCCAGGCACTGCGGCCCGGTGGTGTGGCCGTCCTGAACGCCGATGATCCGCGCGTTGTCCAGATGGCCCCGATCGCCGCGGAGAGACCAGCCGCGGTGCGCTGGTTCGGCCGAGGGGGCGCCGCCGAGGTGCGGGCCGAAGATGTCGAGGTGACCGCCGACGGCACCTCGTGCACGGTCTTCGTCGACGACGTGTCCGCGTCGCTGCGGCTGCGTGTGCTCGGCGAGCACCACGTCATGAACGCCCTCGCCGCCATCGCCGCGGCGACCGCCCTCGGTGTGCCGCTCGCGAATGCCGTCGCCCGGCTGGAGACGGTGGAACTCGCCGAGCGGTGGCGCATGCAGCCGCTGGGGTCCGCGCGTGTCCGCATCATCAACGACGCCTACAACGCCAGCCCCGATTCGATGTCCGCGGCCCTGCGGACGCTCGCCCAGATCACCGGACCCGGTGAGCGCACGGTTGCCGTCCTCGGTGCGATGAGCGAGCTGGGGGAGTATGCCGGCGAGGAGCACGACCGCATCGGACTCCAGGCCGTGCGCCTGGGCATCCAGCGCATCGTCGTGATCGGCCCGGAGGCCCGCCGCCTCTTCCTCGCCGCCGTGGGCGAGGGGTCGTGGGACGGCGAGGCGGTGTTCTTCGCCACCGCCGACGAGGCCTACGACTACCTCACCGGTGAACTGCGCGACGGCGACCGGGTGCTGGTGAAGTCATCCAATTCCGCGGGCCTGAGGTTCCTCGGCGACCGACTGGGAGAATTCTTCTCGTGAGATCCCTCCTGACCGCCGCGGCGATCTCGCTGGCCTTCACGCTCTTTCTCACCCCGGTGTTCCTGCGCCTGTTCCGCAAGTGGGGCTGGGGTCAGGTGATCCGCACACCCGACGACATCCGCAACCCCAGCCATGGCGAGAAGCGCGGCACGCCCACCATGGGCGGGACGATCTTCATCGCCGGCACCATCATCGGCTATCTCGTCGGCGGTGTGGCGGGGAACAACCCACCCACCGTGTCGGGTCTTCTGGTGCTGTGGATGATGGTCGGGTTCGGCACCGTCGGCTTCATCGACGACTTCATGAAGGTCCGCAGTCAGCGCAGTCTCGGCCTGAGCGGGTGGCGGAAGATCGTGGGTCAGGTCATCGTCGCGGTGCCGTTCGGCATCGTCGCGCTGAACTTCCCCAACATCTACAACGAAACGCCCGCGTCGCCCTACATCTCGGTGTTCCGCGACGTCCAGGTGCTGTGGTTCTTCGCCCTCGGTCCCATCCTCGGCTGGTTGCTGTACCTGGCCTGGATCTCGTTCATCGGTGTCGCCGCATCCAACTCGGTCAACGTCAGCGACGGGCTGGACGGTCTGGCTGCCGGAGCCGGCATCTTCGTCGTGGGCGCCTACAGCCTCATCGCCTTCTGGCAGTTCAATCAGGCCTGCTTCGGCGGCGGGGAGTTGAGTCCGGGTGGGCTCTCGGCCTGCTACGCCACGAGGGACCCGTTCGACCTCGCGATCGTCTCCGCCGCCTTCGTCGGGGCGCTGGTCGGCTTCCTCTGGTGGAACGCGCCGAAGGCGCAGGTCTTCATGGGCGATGTCGGATCGATGGCGATCGGGGGCGTCCTCGCCGCGATGGCGATCCTGACCCGCACCGAACTGCTCATGGTGCTCGTCGCCGGTGTCTACGTGATCGCCTCGGGATCGGTCATCCTCCAGCGCGTGTACTTCAAGGTGACGCGCGGCAAACGGCTGTTCCTCATGAGTCCCCTGCACCATCACCTCGAGATGCGCGGGTGGTCGGAGATCACCATCGTGGTGCGGATGTGGATCATCGCCGGGCTCCTCGCGGTCTCGGGTGTCGGGTTCTTCTACGTCGAATGGCTCTCGCAGACATGACGCGTCTGGACGGCCTCACGAGCTGGCACGCGGACTGGTCGGGGCTGCGCGTCGCAGTCCTGGGACTGTCGGTGACGGGCTTCGCCGCCGCCGACACCCTCGCCGAACTCGGCGCGGAGGTGCGGGTCTTCTCCGAGGCGGCCGAGCCCGAATACGAGAGGCTCCTGCCCGTCGTCGGCGTCGACGCCGTGATCGGGCCCCTCGGCACGGTTCCCGAGGCGCTGCGCGCCTTCGCGCCCGAGGTCGTCATCGCCTCGCCGGGCTTCTCTCCGAACCACCCCGTCATCGCGTGGTGCGCAGACGAGGGCATCGCCCTGTGGGGCGACATCGAACTGGCGTGGCGTGTGCGCGACAAGGTGGTCCGCCAGGACGGCAGACCCGCCGACTGGGTCCTGGTGACCGGGACCAACGGCAAGACGACCACGACGCGCCTCGTCGCCGAGATGCTCGTCGCGGGCGGGCTGCGGGCAGCCCCGGTCGGCAACATCGGCACTCCCGTGCTCGACGCCGTCCGCGACCCCGGCGGCTTCGACGTCCTCGTCGTCGAGCTCTCCAGCCATCAGCTCTGGTACCTCGGACGCCAGACCGGTCCGTCGCGCGTCTCACCGCACGGCAGCGTGTGCCTGAATCTCGCTGAGGACCACCTGGAGTGGCACGGTTCGTTCGTGGCGTATCGCGATGCGAAGGCGCACGTGTACGACAACACCCGCGTCGCGTGCGTCTACAACAAGTCGGATGTCGCGACCCGCCTCATGGTGGAGGAGGCGGAGGTCGTCGAGGGCGCACGCGCCATCGGGTTCGACCTGGGCGTTCCGGGCCCGAGCGACCTCGGCGTCGTCGACGGGATCCTCGTCGACCGTGCCTTCCTCGACGATCGTCGCACCAGCGCCCTGGAGCTGACGACGGTCGCCGAACTCGCCGAGCGCGGCCTCGCCGCACCGCACATGGTGGCGAACATCCTCGCCGCTGCGGCCCTGGCCCGGGCGCTGGATGTCGCCCCGGCGGCGATCCGCGACGCGCTCCGCGGGTTCCGGCTCGACCCTCACCGCATCGAGGTCGTCGCGTCCCACCGCGGGATCGTCTGGGTGGATGACTCGAAGGCCACCAACCCGCACGCCGCGGCGTCGTCGCTCTCGGCCTTCCCCGGGGCGATCTGGATCGTCGGGGGACTGCTGAAGGGCGTGGAGATCGCCCCGCTCGTCGCCCAGGTCGCAGGGAAGGTGCGCGCCGCCGTCGTCATCGGTGAGGACCGGGCCACGGTCATCGCGGCGTTCTCGCGACACGCGCCGGACGTCCCCGTCTACGAGGTGACCCGCGGCGAGACTGAGGACGTCATGGCGCAGGCGGTCGAACTGGCCGCGCAGGTCGCCCGTGACGGGGATGTGGTCCTCCTCGCCCCCGCCGCGGCGTCGTTCGACCAGTTCTCGTCCTACGCCGACCGCGGAAGGAAGTTCGCTGCCGCCGTGCAGCGGTGGATCGAGATGGGGGATGACGGTGACGACGACGCAGACCCGCACCCCCCGCACGGCACGCACGCCTGACGTCGACGAACGGCGTGGACTCGCGGCCCGCGTGTCGCTCGGCAGGGTCTTCGCCCCGGTGCCGAGCGAATTCCTCCTCATCGCCTCCACGGCGCTGCTGCTGACGATCTTCGGTCTGGTGATGGTGCTCTCCGCCACCTCCGCCACCTCCACCGCCGCAGGCCAGGCCCCCTGGGATGCCGCGATGAAGCAGGCGGTCTTTGCGGTCATCGGCGTCCCCCTGATGTTCATCGCCAGTCGCCTGCCGATCACGTTCTGGAAGCGGATCGCATGGCCCGCCCTCATCGGGGCCGTCGCGTTCCAGCTCTTGGTCTTCACGCCCCTCGGCCACGGCGCCGACGGAAACCGCAACTGGATCACCATCGCCGGATTCCAGGCGCAGCCCTCGGAGTTCCTCAAGCTCGCGCTGGCCCTGTGGGTGGGGTACGTCCTCTACCGCAAGCGCACACTGCTGGCGATGTGGCGGCACGTCTACATCCCGCTCGTCCCGGTCGCGGGCCTCGCCATCGCGACGGTGCTCGCCGGCCGCGATCTCGGCACGGCGATGATCCTCGTGCTCCTCGTGCTCGGGGCGCTGTTCTTCTCCGGAGTTCGGCTCCGCATCTTCATCCTTCCCGCCATCGCCGCGGCAGCGGCGGTCGCCGTGCTCGCCGTGACGAGCCCCGACCGCATGCGGCGCTTCCTCAGCTTCCTCAATCCCAACTGCCTCGAGGACTACTTCAACGACTGCTATCAGCCCCTCCACGGCATGTGGGGCCTGGCCGGGGGCGGTGTCTTCGGCCTCGGGCTCGGCAACTCGAAAGAGAAGTACGACTGGCTCCCCGCCGCGGCCAACGACTACATCTTCGCCATCGTGGGCGAGGAGCTCGGCCTCATCGGATGCGCCGTGGTGCTCGGCCTCATCGCCCTCTACGCCGTGGGCGCCTTCCACGTCATCCGGCGTACCGACGACCCGTTCGTCCGCATCGTGGCCGGCGGCATCACGGTCTGGATCGTCGGTCAGGCACTGATCAACATCGGCGTGGTCCTGCGTGTCTTCCCTGTGCTCGGGGTGCCGCTGCCGTTCATGTCGCAGGGCGGGACGTCGCTCGTCTCGGTGCTCGTGGCGTCGGGCGTGCTGCTGTCCTTCGCGCGTTCGCTCCCACCCAGACGGGCGGTTAGTGTCGTCGGGTGACGACCTACCTCCTGGCCGGCGGCGGCACCGCCGGGCACGTCAATCCGCTGCTGGCGGTCGCCGACGCTCTCCGCGCGCGGGAGCCCGACGCCGAGGTGCTCGTCCTCGGTACGCGAGAGGGTCTGGAAGCCCGACTCGTCCCCGAACGCGGCTACGAGCTGCTGTTCGTCGACAAGGTGCCCTTCCCCCGGCGTCCTGATCGCGCCGCCGCGATGTTCCCGCAGCGATTCGGGCGGGCAGTCGCGCAGGTGCGGCGTCACCTGCGCGATCGGGGGGTCGAGGTCGTCGTCGGCTTCGGCGGATACGCCGCGGCGCCGGGTTACGTCGCGGCCCGGCGCGAGCGCATCCCGACCGTCGTCCACGAGGCCAACGCGCGTCCGGGGCTTGCCAACGTGCTCGGGGCACGACGCGCGGCGGCGGTGGGTGTCGCCTTCCCGGGGACGCGCTTGCGCGGGGCCCGGGTCGTCGGGATGCCGCTGCGCCGGGAGATCGTCGACCTCGACGCCGGCGCGCGGCGCGGCGAGGCTGCGGCGGTGTTCGGTCTCGACCCGGCGCGGCCCGTGCTGCTGGTGTTCGGCGGGTCGCTCGGCGCGCAGCGCCTGAACGAGGCCTTCGGGGAGGACGGGGGCGCAGCCTGGCGGGACGTGCTCGATGCCGGCTGGCAGCTGCTGCACGTCACGGGGGAGCGAAGCACCACCCCCGATCCGGGCGTCGCCGGGTACTCTGTGCGCCGGTACATCGATCGGATGGATCTCGCGTTCGCGCTGGCCGACGCGGTGGTCTCCCGCGCCGGAGCAGCGACCGTCAGCGAGATCAGCGCGCTCGGCATCCCCGCGGTCTACGTGCCCTATGCGGTCGGAAACGGCGAACAGGCGCTCAACGCGGCATCAGCCGTCGCCGCCGGGGCGGCGGCACTGATCCTGGATGCGGACTTCACCGCCGAGCGGGTGCGTCGCGAGGTCATCCCGCTCCTCGCGGAACCGGCGCGCCTGGAGGCGATGCGCCGCGCCGCGGCATCCGTCGGCACGCGCTCGGGAAGCGAGGCGGTCCTCGCCCTCATCGACGAGGCGCTCGCCCGCGCCCGGTGACCTCAGCGCGCCGGGAGGAGGTGCGCAGGAGGCCGATCTAGGATTGACGGGCCATGATCAGACCTGACCTGTCTCTGCCGATTCCGGATGACATCCGCGCCGCCCACTTCATCGGCATCGGAGGATCCGGGATGTCGGGACTGGCCCGGATGTTCCTGGCCCGAGGAATCCGGGTGTCCGGCTCCGACCGAGCCGACAGCCCGTCCCTTCGGGCTCTTGCGGCGCTCGGTGCGACGGTGCACGTCGGCCATGACGCCGCGCACCTCGGCGACGCCGACACGGTCGTGCACACGGGAGCCATCTGGCCGGAGAACCCCGAGTACGTCACGGCGAAAGAGCGCGGTCTCGCCGTCATCCACCGTTCGCAGGCGCTGCACTGGCTCATCGGCGCGCGCCGACTGGTCTCCGTCGCAGGCGCGCACGGGAAGACCACCTCGACGGGCATGATCGTCACCTCGCTGCAGGCTCTGGGTGCAGACCCCACCTTCGTCAACGGCGGTGTCATCGCGCAGCTCGGCGTCTCCAGCGGAACGGGGGCGGACGACCTGTTCGTCATCGAAGCAGATGAATCCGACGGCACGTTCCTCCTCTACGACACCTCGGTCGCCCTCATCACCAACGTCGACCCCGACCACCTCGACCACTACGGATCCGCCGAGGCCTTCGTCGAGGCCTTCGCCCGGTTCGGCGGCGAGGCGCGCGAGGCGGTGGTGATCTCCGCTGACGACCCCGGCGCGAAAGAGGTCGCGGCGCTGCTCGCTCACCCTCGCGTGATCACGTTCGGCCTCGACGCCGAGGCCGACGTGCGCCTGAGCGACATCGACGCGCACGGGCCCGTCGGCTTCCGACTGACGCATGAGGGCGAGACGGTCGAGGTCCGCCTGCAGATCCCGGGTGTGCACAATGCCGTCAACGCCGCGGGCGCGGTGGCCGTGCTCATCGGCCTCGGCTTCCCGCTCGGCTCCGCGGCCGACGCGGTCACCGGCTTCGCCGGAACCGACCGGCGGTTCGAACTGCACGGCATCGAGCGCGGGGTGAGCGTCTACGACGACTACGCCCACCACCCGACCGAGGTCGCCGCTGCCCTCGCCGGCGCTCGGAGCGTCATCGGCGACGGTCGCATCATCGCCGTCCACCAGCCCCACACCTACTCGCGGACGCAGCACATGTACCGGGAGTTCGCCGAAGTGCTCGAACGCCATGCCGATCACACCGTGGTCCTCGACGTGTACGGCGCGAGGGAGGATCCCGTCCCCGGCGTCACGGGCGATCTCGTCGCCCACGCCTTCTCCGATCCCGATCGGGTGCGCTTCGTCGCCGACTGGCAGCGTGCTGCGGACCACGCCGCGGCGGTCGCGCGACCGGGCGACTACGTCATCACCCTCGGCTGCGGGAACGTGAACCTCATCGTCCCGCAGATCCTCGAGGCGCTGACCCGCATCCGTCCCGACGCCGCCGCCGTCGAAGGCTGACCCGTGGTGCGACGGCCGTCTCCGCTCCCGCCGCCGGCCGCTCCGCCGCGGAGCGCTGCTGCGGTGGAGCAGGCGAGCGTCGGCGCTCGGGACGAGCAAGACGGCTCGGGCGTCATCCTGCCGCTGCGCGACGCCGGCGGCAGCTCGGACGCCGTCTCCGACGACCTTCGCGCGGAGGGTGCCGGACAACCGGAGCAGCCCGCGCAGCCCGAGCGGCCCGTCGGCCTGCTGGCGGTGTGGCGCGCGTCGCGGGCCCGGAGGAAGGCGCTGCGCGCAGAAGTCCGGCGTTTCACCGTGCGACAGCGCCGCCGGCGGGCGCTGTGGGTGTCGGCGATCGGCGCGATCCTCGTCGTGGCGGGGGTGACCGCCGCCGTCGCGTACAGTCCGCTCTTCGCCGTCGAACGTGTGCGGGTCGTCGGAGCGGTCCAGCTCGACGCCGGCGGTGTCGAGGCGGCGCTGGCTTCGCAGCTGGGCACGCCGCTTCCGCTCGTCGACGAAGCGGCCATCCAGGACACGCTCTCGGACTTCCCGTTCGTGCAGAGCTACACCCTCGAGGCGCGGCCGCCGCACGAGCTCGTCGTCCGGATCGTCGAACGCACGCCCATCGGCGCGATCGCGTCGGCCTCGGGGTACTCCGTCGTCGATGCCGCGGGGGTCGTCCTCGCCGCCAGCACGGAACCGCCGGCCGGCGAGCCGGTCCTCGATGTCCGCGGCGGGGTCGACGGCGATGCGTTCGCGGCCGTCGGCAGGGTGATGCGGGCGCTTCCGGCCTCGATCGGCGACCAGGTGACGGCCGTGAGTGCGACGTCGGCCTTCGACGTGACGTTGACCTTGACCTCGTCCTCCCGCGTGGTGTGGGGGAGTGCGGAGGAATCGGCGATGAAGGCCCGCGTTCTCGAGACCGTCATGGCCGCGCGGCCGGCCGACACCGTCACGGAGTACGACGTCTCCTCGCCTGACGCCGTCGTGATCCGCTGACGCGGGTCACATGGTCGTGAATTCGCGGTCGTGATGGGCGTCGCGGGGCAACCGGACGGAGCCGAGGCGGGGCTTGCGAATCAGGATGTCGCGACACGCCGTGTCCCTCCGCGCCGAGCCGCGTCGGCCCCTTACCTTCAAGAACAGGAATTGCATACCGAGCAATTCTTTATACCTCTAGTAGAGGTTGAAGGTTCGGGAAGACGGAGGCCGGCATGAGCCAGAACCAGAACTACCTCGCCGTGATCAAGGTGGTCGGTGTGGGTGGCGGCGGCGTGAACGCCGTCAACCGCATGATCGAGCTCGGGTTGCGCGGCGTGGAGTTCATCGCGATCAACACCGACGCCCAGGCATTGCTCATGAGCGACGCCGACGTCAAGCTCGACGTCGGACGCGAGCTCACGCGTGGGCTCGGCGCCGGCGCCGACCCCGAGGTGGGTCGTCGAGCGGCGGAGGACCACGCGGAGGAGATCGAGGAGGCCCTGCGCGGTGCCGACATGGTCTTCGTCACCGCGGGCGAGGGCGGTGGCACCGGCACCGGTGGCGCGCCGGTCGTCGCCAAGATCGCGAAGTCCATCGGAGCCCTCACCATCGGTGTGGTCACCAAGCCCTTCTCGTTCGAAGGTCGTCGTCGACAGAGCCAGGCCGAGGCCGGTGTCGCGCGGCTGAAAGAAGAGGTCGACACCCTCATCGTCGTGCCGAACGATCGTCTGCTCGAGATCAGCGACCGCGGCATCTCGATGGTGGAGGCTTTCGCCACCGCCGACCAGGTGCTCCTGGCCGGTGTGCAGGGCATCACCGACCTGATCACGACCCCGGGTCTGATCAACCTCGACTTCGCCGACGTCAAGTCGGTCATGCAGGGCGCCGGGTCGGCCCTCATGGGCATCGGCTCCGCTCGCGGCGCCGACCGCGCCATCAAAGCCGCAGAGCTCGCCGTCGAATCGCCCCTCCTCGAAGCGTCGATCGAGGGTGCGCACGGTGTGCTGCTGTCGATCCAGGGCGGGTCGAACCTCGGAATCTTCGAGATCAACGATGCCGCTCAGCTGGTGAAGGAAGCCGCGCACCCCGAGGCCAACATCATCTTCGGAACGGTCATCGACGACACCCTCGGCGACGAGGTGCGCGTCACGGTCATCGCGGCGGGATTCGACGGCGGAGAGCCGTCGCTGCGGATCGATCCGGTCGCTGCGGCCCGCCCGGCCAGTGTGCCGGTCGTGCCCGCGATGCCCGCCGTCGATGCAGCGCGGGAGGCCGAGCCGGAGCGGGTCGAGCCGAAGAGGGAGTCGGTCGCGGTAGGGGCGACTCTGCCCGACACCGGGTACGACTCGGCGTTCGGCGACGACGATCTCGACATCCCCGACTTCCTGAAGTGATCCGCATCGCCTCGCGATGACCGCACCTGCGACCCTCGGCGAGCCGCCGGACGAGGACGACCTCGCCCGGCGGCTCGCCGACGTGGATGCGCGCATCGTCGACGCGGCGCGCTCCTCCGGTCGTCATCCGGAGAAGATCACCCGGATCGTGGTGACCAAGTTCCATCCCGCGCATCTCGTCGAGAGGCTCTACGGGCTCGGCGTCCGGGATGTGGGAGAGAACCGTCAGCAGGAACTCTCCGCCAAGCACGAGGCCGTAGGTCCGCTGCCCGGCCTCCGCTGGCACTTCATCGGTCAGGCGCAGACCAACAAATCCCGAGCGATCCGTTCCGCGGCCTCTGTCGTGCACTCGGTGGATCGTCCGAAGATCGCCGACGCCCTCGAGCGCGCCGCCGAGGAATCCGATCCCCTGCTGGATGTTTTCCTGCAGGTCAACCTCACCGATGACCCCGGCCGCGGGGGAGTCGCCCCGGGCGAACTGATCGCGCTGGCCGACCACACCGCCCGCTGCGCCACCTTGCGCGTGCGCGGAGTCATGGCGGTCGCCCCCCTCGACGAGGCCCCCGCCGCGGCGTTCGAGCGCCTCGCGCGGTACGCCGAGGCGGTGCGCACCGTCGTTCCCGACGCGACCTGGTTGTCCGCGGGAATGACCGGAGACTTCGCCGAGGCGATCGCCGTCGGCGCGACACACCTACGCATCGGTACGGCAATCACCGGCCCGCGGCCCGAGCGCGGTTAACCTCGGAAACGACACGAGCAAACGGAGGATCCGATGTCGAACCCGCTCAAGAAGACCATGGTGTACCTGGGCCTCGCCGACGAGGAAGAGGTCTACGAGGAGCCCACGTCGCAGCCCGCTGCTCGGCAGAAGCCGCAGGCGGTCGAGAAGGCCGCGCCCATCACCCCGATCCACCGCCCGGCCGTCGTCCGTCAGCCCGCGCCGACCGCGGTGAGCGAGATCCTGACCGTGCACCCCAAGCAGTACCGCGACGCACAGGTGATCGCCGAGAACTTCCGCGACGGGATCCCCGTGATCATCAACCTGTCGCAGATGTCCGATGCCGATGCGCGCCGCCTCATCGACTTCGCCAGCGGCCTGTCGCTGGGTCTGTACGGGCGAATCGAGCGCGTCACCAGCAAGGTCTTCCTGCTCTCGCCGGAGAACGTCGCCGTGTCCGGGGATGGTGCCATCGCGCACGCGGACCCGGAAGCCGTGCCCTTCTCGTAGCCTAGGTACGTGCCCGTCATCGCGTTCATCGCTTCCATCCTCAACGCGATCCTCTTCATCTACGTCTTCGTCCTGCTCGGGCGTCTGGTGCTCGAGTGGATCCCCTTCTTCAACCGCGAGTGGCGGCCGAAGGGCGTAGGCCTGGTGCTCGCCGAGGTCGTCTACACCGTCACGGATCCGCCGATCAAGATGTTCCGGCGCTTCATCCCGCCCCTGCGGGTGGGGCCCGTCGCTCTGGATTTCGGCTTCGCACTGACGATGCTGCTCTGCTTCATCCTGCTCGCCGTCACCCGTTCGCTCACGATGGTCTGAGCCTCTCCGGCGCCTTCGACACGTCCCGGGCCCGGGGCTATGCTTGGCTGGATACGACCGCCGCAGGACGGTGGGAGGGCCGCGACGTCGGCCAACGACCAGCTCGAAAGAGGAATCACCATGGCATTGACCCCCGATGACGTCGTCACCAAGCAGTTCCAGCACGTCCGCTTCAAGGAGGGTTTCGACCCGGACGAGGTCGATGACTTCCTCGACGAGATCGTCGTCGAATGGCGCAAGACGATCGCCGAGAACGAAGAGCTGAAGGCCAAGATCGCCGCTCTCGAGTCCGGCGAGTCCGCCGGCCCGGCCACGGTCGCCGCCCCGGTTGCAGAGGTCCCCGCTGCGGTCTCCGAGCCCGCGCCCGCCGCGGACGCCGGCTCGCCGAGCGCCGCCAGCGCCGGCATCATCGAGCTCGCGCAGCGCCTGCACGACGAGCACGTCGCCGAAGGCCGCGCCAAGCGCGACCAGCTCATCTCCGACGCCCAGGCGCAGGCCACGTCGATCGTCTCCGAGGCCGAGGCCCGCGGACGCGACGAGATGGCTCGCCTCGAGAAGGAGCGCGCCACGCTCGAGGGCCGCATCAGCGAGCTGCGTCAGTTCGAGCGCGACTACCGCACGCAGCTCCGCAGCTACATCGAGGGGCACCTGCGCGACCTGGACGCGTCGTCGACCGCCACCGGCTCTGCGCCCGTGCCGGCCGTCGGCCTGTAGTCCTTGACCGGTCGAACCCCGCTTCACCGGGCGGCGGCCAGCATCATCGTCGTGATCCTCGCGACGATCGTGCTGGCCGCCGACCAGTTCACGAAGTACCTCGCCATCGAGAACCTGCCCTACCAGGAGCCGGTCCGGATCCTCGGCGACTTCCTGATCTTCTACCTCACCCGCAACCCCGGGGCCGCGTTCTCCCTCGGTGAGGACGTCACCTGGATCTTCACGATCGCCCTGGCGGTGGTGGCGGTCGTGATCGTGTTCCTCGCCCTCACCCGCCTGCGCTCGCGCATCTGGGCGGTCGTCCTGGGGCTTCTCCTCGGCGGCGTGCTGGGCAATCTGACCGACCGCCTGCTGCGCGAGCCCGGGTTCCCCGTCGGTCACGTGGTGGACTTCATCAACACGCCGTGGATGATGCCGGCGATCTACAACGTCGCCGACATCTTCATCGTCACCATGATGATCTCGGTCGCGGCCCTCGTCCTGTTCGGTCCGCACCTGGACGGGACACCGCAGGAGCGCTCGCCCCGCAAGGGGGAACCGGCATCGGCCGATCCCGCCTCACGTTCAGAGCGCGCGGCCGACTGACGTGGAATCGCGTCACCTCCCCGTTCCGGACGGGCTCGACGGCACCCGCGCCGACGCCGCTCTGGCGAAGATGCTGGGCTTCTCCCGCACCTTCGCGGTGGACGTCCTCGACGCCGGCGGTGCGCGGATGGACGGGCGTGCCCTGGGGAAGTCGGATCGCCTTCGCGGCGGCGCCTGGCTCGAGGTCGAATGGGCGGCCAAGGAGGAGCCCCGCGTCGTCCCGATGGAGGTCCCCGATCTCGGGGTGGTGCACCAGGACGACGACCTGATCGTCGTGGACAAGCCGGCAGGAGTCGCTGCGCATCCGTCGGTCGGCTGGGAGGGACCCACCGTCCTCGGCGCCCTCGCAGCGGCAGGTGTGCGCGTCGCGACGACGGGAGCGGCTGAGCGACAGGGCGTGGTCCACCGCTTGGATGTCGGAACGAGCGGTCTCATGGTGGTCGCCAAGACCGAGGCGGCCTACACCGCTCTCAAGCGCGCGTTCAAGGAGCGCGAGGTCGAGAAGATCTACCACGCCGTCGTGCAGGGGCATCCCGATCCGCTGGCGGGCACGATCGAGGCGCCGATCGGGCGCCACCCCACCCACTCCTGGAAGTTCGCGGTCATTCCGTCCGGCAAGGATTCCGTCACCCACTACGAGACCCTCGAGGCCTTCCCGGGCGCATCGCTGCTGGAGATCCACCTCGAGACGGGCCGGACCCATCAGATCCGCGTGCACATGGCCGCCCACCGGCATCCGTGCGCCGGGGACCCGCTGTACGGAGCCGACCCCACCCTCAGTGCGCGGCTGGGTCTGACCAGGCAGTGGCTGCACGCGCATCACCTCGCTTTCATCCACCCCGCCACGGGGGAGTGGGTCTCGTTCACGTCGGACTACCCCGCCGACCTCGCCGCAGCGCTGGAGATCCTCCGCGGCGAGTGACCGGTGACGATGTCGGCGGGCCGCGGCAGAGTGGAGCCATGGCCATCCAGGTGAGACCGGCGACGGTGTTCGATGACATCCGCACCATGGTCGGTCCGAAGAAGCCGACGTCCAACGTTTGCTGGTGCCTCGGCTACCGCATCCCCGGTACCGAGAATCGCGGGTTGCGCGGCGTCGCACGCGGCGAGAGAGTGCGAGAGCTGCTCTCCGCCGGGCCACCGGGCGTGCTGGCCTACGACAGCGGGGAGGTGGTGGGCTGGGCAGCCGTGCATCCCCGCGCCGACACGTCGTTCGCCACGAACCGGAAGATCCCCCACGTGGATGAGAAGGATGTGTGGAGCGTGTGGTGCATCCGGGTCAGGCCCGGCTTCCGCGGACGCGGGATCTCCCACGCACTGCTGGATGGCGCGGTCCGATTCGCGCGCGAGAGCGGTGCACCCGCGATCGAGGGATACCCCGTCGACAACCGCGGGGCGAGGGTCGACCTGACGATGGCCTACGTCGGCACCCGCGCGTTGTTCGAGCGGGCCGGTTTCGTCCACGCGGCTGACACGACGTCTGTCCTGAACGGCTTCCCGCGCGTGCTCATGCGGCGCGACCTCAGCTGAGACTCCGGCGCTCAGCGCCCCTGGAGGAAGACGGTCGGACCGTCCTGGAGCGCACGACGGACGCGCTCGGCCATGTCGTCGTCGAGAAGGTGCTCGACCGCGGTGATCGGGTACCAGCCGACCTCGGTCATCTCACCGTCCACCGGTGCGGGCGAGCCCGAGATCCACTCGCAGCGGAAGGTGAGGTCGAGATAGTCGCTCTGATCGCCGTTGTCGTAGGTGATCCGGGGGATCTGGTGCACGAAGGCGAGTCGGACCGCGCGGACGACGACCCCCGCCTCCTCCTCCGCCTCACGGCGGGCGGCATCCGCGGGCTCCTCGCCGGGGTCGACGATCCCGGTGACGGGGGTGAGTCGGCCGTTGTCGCTGCGACGCCCGAGCAGCACGGCGCCGTCGCGTTCGATCACGGCGGTCACGCCCACCAGGGGGAGGGGGCGGGTCCCCACGTGACGGCGCAGCTCCAGCACGAAATCCGGTGTCGGCATCGCAGGCTCCCTCTGTCCGGCTGCCACGCTATCCGACACGCCGCCGGTGTCCGACCTCCCGCGTACGCTGGTTGCGTGGCATCCGACTCCTTCGTTCACCTGCACGTGCACAGCGAGTACTCGATGCTCGACGGGGCGGCCAAGATCGGCGCCATGACGCAGGCGGCGGCCGATTACGGCATGCCGGCCATCGCCGTCACCGACCACGGCAACACCTTCGCCGCGTTCGAGTTCTACAACGCCGCCAAGGCGGCGGGCATCAAGCCGATCATCGGTCTCGAGGCCTACGTCACCCCCGGCACGCACCGCAGCGACAAATCCCGCGTGCAGTGGGGCACCCCCGAGCAGCGCAGCGACGATGTCTCCGGCTCCGGCGCGTACACCCACATGACGATGTGGAGTCAGAGCACCGAGGGCATGCACAATCTCTTCCGGCTCAGCTCGTTGTCGAGCATGGAGGGGTACTACTTCAAGCCGCGTATGGACCGGGAACTGCTCGAGACCTACGGCAAGGGACTGATCGCGACGACGGGGTGCCCGTCGGGCGAGGTGCAGACGCGACTGCGTCTCGGCCAGTACGACGCCGCGCGGGCGGCGGCCGCGGAGTTCCAGGACATCTTCGGCAGGGAGAACTACTTCGCCGAGATCATGGATCACGGTCTCTCCATCGAGCGGCGGGTGATGACCGATCTGATCCGCATCTCGAAGGATCTCGGCATCCCGCTGGTGGCGACCAACGACTCCCACTACACCCACCAGCACGAGGCCGACGCGCACGCGGCGCTGCTGTGCGTGCAGTCGGGATCGACCCTCGACGACCCCAACCGGTTCAAGTTCGACGGCGACGGGTACTACGTCAAGACGGCGCAGGAGATGCGGCAGATCTTCCGCGAGCACCCGGAGGCGTGCGACAACACGCTCCTCATCGCCGAGCGATGCGAGGTCGAGTTCAACACGAGCGCCAACTACATGCCGCGCTTCCCCGTGCCCGACGGTGAGACCGAGGACAGCTGGCTGGTCAAGGAGGTCGAGAAAGGCCTCCATTACCGGTACCCGAACGGCATCCCGGACAACGTCCGCAAGCAGGCCGAGTACGAGACCGGAATCATCCTGCAGATGGGGTTCCCCGGCTACTTCCTGGTCGTCGCCGACTTCATCAACTGGGCCAAGGACAACGGCATCCGCGTGGGTCCCGGCCGCGGTTCCGGCGCGGGGTCGATGGTCGCCTACGCCATGCGCATCACCGACCTCGACCCGCTCGAGCACGGCCTGATCTTCGAGCGCTTCCTCAACCCCGACCGCGTCTCGATGCCCGACTTCGATGTCGACTTCGACGACCGGCGCCGCGGCGAGGTGATCGACTACGTCACCGAGAAGTACGGCTCCGAGCGGGTCGCGCAGATCGTGACGTACGGCACCATCAAGTCCAAGCAGGCTCTGAAGGACGCGGGCCGGGTGCTGGGCTTCCCGTTCAGCATGGGGGAGCGGCTGACCAAGGCCATGCCGCCGGCGGTCATGGGAAAGGACATGCCGCTGAGCGGGATGTACGACGCCCAGCATCCGCGCTTCAAAGAGGCCAGCGAGTTCCGCGCCCTCATCGACACCGATCCCGAGGCCAAGACGGTCTTCGACCGGGCTCTCGGGCTCGAGGGGCTGAAGCGTCAGTGGGGCGTTCACGCCGCGGGCGTCATCATGTCGTCGGAGCCCCTGCTCGACATCATCCCGATCATGCGCCGCGAGCAGGACGGGCAGATCGTCACGCAGTTCGACTATCCGTCGTGCGAAGCCCTGGGTCTGATCAAGATGGACTTCCTCGGGCTGCGCAACCTCACGATCATCTCGGACGCGCTCGACAACATCCGGATGAACCGGGGCGAGGAGCTCGACCTCGAGCACCTGGCGCTCGACGACACAGCGGCGTACGAGCTGCTCACCCGTGGCGACACCCTCGGCGTGTTCCAGCTCGACGGTGGTCCGATGCGCTCGCTGCTGCGACTTCTCAAGCCCGACAACTTCGAAGACGTGTCGGCCGTCATCGCGCTCTACCGACCCGGCCCCATGGGTGCGAACTCCCACATCAACTACGCCCTCCGCAAGAACGGTCAGCAGGAGGTCACGCCGATCCACCCCGAGCTCGAGGAGCCGCTCAAAGACATCCTCGACATCAGCTACGGCCTGATCATCTATCAGGAGCAGGTCATGGCGATCGCGCAGAAGGTGGCGGGCTTCTCGCTCGGCCAGGCGGACATTCTCCGCCGCGCGATGGGGAAGAAGAAGAAGTCCGAGCTCGACAAGCAGTACGAGGGCTTCTCGGGTGGGATGAAGGAGCGGGGCTACGGCGAGTCGGCGATCAAGGCGCTGTGGGACATCCTGCTGCCCTTCTCGGACTACGCGTTCAACAAAGCGCACTCGGCTGCGTACGGACTGGTGTCCTACTGGACGGCGTACCTGAAGGCCCATTATCCGGCTGAGTACATGGCGGCGCTCCTGACGAGCGTGGGCGACTCCAAGGACAAGATGGCCGTCTACCTCAACGAGTGCCGACGCATGGGCATCAAGGTGCTGCCGCCGGACGTGGGGGAGTCGATCCGCTACTTCGCGGCCGTCGGCGAAGACATCCGCTTCGGACTGGGCGCGGTGCGCAACGTCGGGGCTAACGTGGTCGACGCCATCGTCGCGGCCCGCCAGGAGGCGCGCTTCACGTCCTTCCACGACTTCCTGTCGAAGGTTCCCGTGCCCGTCGCCAACAAACGGACCGTCGAGTCGCTGATCAAGGCGGGCGCGTTCGACTCGCTCGGGGCGACACGCCGTGCGCTGATGGAGATCCATGAGGATGCCACCGAGCAGGCCGTCCTCGACAAGCGGCGTGAGGCCAACGGCGAGGTCGGATTCGACTTCGATTCCCTGTGGGACGAACCGCAGCAGGTGCAGAAGGTGCCCGACCGGCCGGAGTGGACCAAGAAGGACAAGCTGGCCTTCGAGCGCGAGATGCTCGGGCTCTACGTCTCCGACCACCCGCTCGCGGGGTTGGAGATCCCGCTGGCCAAGCACGCCTCGCTGTCGATCCACGACCTGTTGGCCTCGGAGGACATCGCCGACGGCGAGCAGGTGACCGTCGCCGGTCTCGTCACGAGCGTGCAACACCGGGTCGCCAAGTCCAGCGGCAATCCGTACGGCATGATCACCGTCGAGGACTTCGATGGTGAGGTCACCGTCATGTTCATGGGCAAGACCTACACCGAGTTCCAGTCGATGCTCCAGGCCGACTCGATCCTCGTGGTCCGCGGACGCGTATCGCGACGCGATGACGGCATGAATCTGCACGCCGTCTCGGCCTTCGTACCCGATCTCGGGGCGGTGGACGCGGCCGGTCCGCTCGTTCTCCTCGTTCCCGAGCATCGGGCGACCGAAACGGTGGTGACCGAACTCGCTCAGGTGCTGACTCGTCACCGCGGCGACACCGAGGTGACTCTGCGTCTGCATAAGGGCGGTGTGGCCAAGGTGTTCGAGGTCCCGCTGCCGGTGACGGTGACCGCCGACCTGTACGGCGAGTTGAAAGGTCTTCTCGGGCCCCAGTGTCTCGGGTGATCGAGCGCGGCGGCTCGTCTCCCGCAGCGTGCTGTCGCGACGACGCCCATGATCAGGATGGGCGGCGCAGGTAAGATCGGGAGTCGCCGTGCGGACCGCGCGGCTCCCCGGGAAGGATGACTGTGACCGACGGAATCAGCAACGACGAACCGACCGTGGGCGCCCCCGCCACGACCGCCGCGACCGATGACGCGCCCACCGTCGACGGCGGCCCCTCCGACACCGGGGTGGAGTACGGCGTGGGGCCCTTCTCGCTGCGAGAGGTGATCCTGGGCGGCGTCTGGCTCGTGGCCTTCGTCGTGTCGTTCTTCTCCTTCAGCACCGTGCAGTTCAGCTCGGTGTGGACCACCGGTCTGTGGTGGATCCTCACCATCGGCGTGCCCACGGCCGCGGTCTTCCTGCTGGCACTGCGACGGCTCTCGCCGGAGGGGATCCGACGTGTCGGCTCGCTCGGGATCGACCAGTTCGCCTCCGTGGCCTTCACCGTTTCGGCGGTCATCTGGCTGCACCTGATCTGGGAGACCGTCGCCATCGTCGTCGCCGGCGGCCCGTGGCTGCGCGGCTGGGTGATCTGGGTCGAGTTCTTCCTCATGCTCGCCGGTGTCGTCCTCACCGTGTTCGCGCCGCTGGTCCCTGCCGTCGCCGAGGACTTCCGCGACCGTCGCGAGGTCGTCGCCCACCGTTTCGCCCGCCCCGCGCGACCGGTCACGCCGCGTCCGCGCACCCCTCGTGCTCCGAAGCCCACGCCGGCCCCCGCCGCCGCGCCGGCGCAGGACAGCGCCCCCGACACCGCCGCCGACGACACCGGATCGTACGACACCGGCGCATACGGCGTGAACCCCTACGCACCCGCCTCCGCGGGCGCGCACGCCTCCGCAGGTGTCCCGGTCGGACCCGAAGCGATGAGCGGATCGGACGCGGATGCCGACCGTGCGAGCCAGACAGGCGATCTCGAGGCGATGTTCGGGCCTTCGCGCACCGAGCGCCCCGACGCCGATGACGACGAGCCGAAGACGGCGGTCGCCGACACCGTGGCCACCGACGTCACTCCCGACGACGATGCTCGGGATGCCGACCAGACGGCCACCACGGTGATCGAACCCGAGACGCGCTACCAGGCGTTCTGGGCCCTCGTGCCCGAGGAGCGCGACATCGTCGACGAGAACGGCGCCACCCTGTTCCGCATCGGTCCGACCGCGTGGGCGCTCGTGATCGAAGACCGCAAGACCCACTTCGTCGTGCGTCACGAAGACGGCCGCACCGGGTACCTGCACGACGTCTCCGGCGTCACCCGCGGCTGAGGATCCCCATCGATATGCGCACCATCGATCTGCGGGGACAGGCTCTCGCCCCCGCCGAGCTGCTCGCTGCCGTTCCCCGTGCGGCGGGCACCCGCGAGGCGGCGTTCACCGCCGCGTCCGACATCGTCGCCGACGTCGCGGCGCGCGGCGAGGCGTCGCTGCGTGAGCAGGCGGAGCGATTCGACGGGGTCACCGGACACGACATCCGGGTGCCGGCCGCGCACCTCGATGAGGCGCTGACGGGCCTCGCCCCCGACATTCGCGCAGCGCTCGAGGAGGCGATCGACCGCGTGCGCCTCGGTTCGGCGGCGCAGGTCCCGGCGGAGATCGTCACCATGATCCGTCCCGGCGCGCGCATCGTGCAGCGGTGGCAGCCCGTACGTCGCGTGGGCCTGTACGTCCCCGGGGGCAAGGCCGTCTACCCGTCGAGCGTCGTGATGAACGTCGTCCCCGCGCAGATCGCCGGGGTCGCCGAGGTCGCACTCGCCTCGCCCCCGCAGCGTGAGCACGGTGGGCGGGTGCATCCCGTCATCCTCGCCGCCGCGCGACTTCTGGGCGTCGCCGAGGTCTACGCGATGGGCGGTGCCGGAGCGATCGGCGCCTTCGCCCACGGCGTCACCGACATCGGCCTGTCGCCTGTCGACGTGGTGACCGGACCCGGCAACAACTTCGTCGCAGCGGCCAAGCGCGCCGTCGCGGGTCTGGTCGGCACCGACTCCGAGGCCGGGGCCACGGAGATCCTCATCGTCGCGGACGATTCCGCTGACGCCGACATCGTCGCGGCTGACCTCATCAGTCAGGCAGAGCATGACGAGCAGGCATCCGCCGTCCTCGTCACCACGTCGCCCGCCCTCGCCGACGCCGTTGCGGCGGCGGTCGCGCGGAGGGCCGCCGCAACCCGTCATGCGACACGCGTGCAGACCGCCCTCGCCGGCGCGCAATCGGCCATCGTGCTGGTGGACGATCAGGCCGCCGCCACGGCGTTCAGCAACGCCTACGCCCCCGAGCACCTCGAACTCCACCTGGCCGATCCCCGCCCGGAGGACTTCGTCCACGCCGGCGCGATCTTCGTCGGTCGTCACACGCCGGTGAGTCTCGGCGACTACCTCGCAGGGAGCAACCATGTCCTCCCGACCGGGGGACAGGCCCGCTATGCGGCCGGGCTGTCGGCGTCGACATTCCTCCGGCCGCAGCAGGTGGTGACATACGACGAGCAGGCGCTGGCCGACGTGCGCGACGCGATCGTGACGCTGGCCGATGCCGAGGACCTCCCCGCGCACGGCGAGGCCGTGACCGCACGCTTCTCGGCGTAACCTGTTCTCGCCATGCATTGTCCCTTCTGTCGTCATTCCGACTCCCGCGTCATCGACTCGCGTACCAGCGACGACGGACTGAGCATCAAACGCCGCCGGCAGTGCCCGGAGTGCGGCGGCCGGTTCTCGACCATCGAGACGGCGAGTCTCAATGTGATCAAGCGATCCGGGGTGATCGAACCATTCAGCCGCGAGAAGGTCATGTCGGGTGTCCGCAAGGCCTGCCAGGGGCGCCCTGTCACCGAGGGTGACCTCGCGGTTCTCGCCCAGACCGTCGAAGAGGCGGTACGTCAGACCGGCGCCTCGCAGATCGACACCAACGAGATCGGCCTGGCGATCCTCGGCCCGCTCCGCGAGCTCGACGAGGTCGCCTTCCTGCGTTTCGCCAGCGTCTACCAGGCCTTCGATTCCCTGGAGGATTTCGAATCGGCCATCGCCGGCCTCCGTGCCGACCACGCCGATCGCGTGCGGACGGGTGAGAGCGAGCCGACTCGCTAGCCTGGAGGGGATGTATCCCCTCCTGTTTCGCACGGTCCTCGCGCGCATGGACCCCGAAACCGCGCACCACGCCGCGGTCGTCGTGATCCGGGCGCTCGGCGTGCCGCCGCTGTCCGTGCTCGCATCCCGCCTCACCCGGCCGGCTCCGACGCTGGAGACCTCAGCGCTCGGCCTGACGTTCCCGACGCCGTTCGGTGTGGCAGCCGGGTTCGACAAGGACGTCCGTGCCGCGCGCGGACTCGCCGCACTCGGATTCGGTCACATCGAGGTGGGCACGATCACCGCCCACCCGCAGCCGGGGAACCCCCGCCCGCGCTTGTTCCGCTTGATCCCCGACCGTGCGGTCATCAATCGAATGGGCTTCAACAACGCCGGTGCCGAGGCCGCCGCCGCGCGATTGGTCGCCCTCCGCCGACGTCGGCGCCGGCCCCTCATCGGGGTGAACATCGGCAAGAGCCGCGTCGTGGAGGTGGCCGATGCGACGGCCGACTACGTGCGCAGCACGAGACTGCTCGCCCCCCTCGCCGACTACCTCGTGGTCAACGTGTCCTCGCCCAACACGCCGGGCCTGCGCGACCTCCAGGCGGTCGCCAGCCTCGGGCCGCTGCTGAAGGCCGTCAAGGATGCCGCCGGCGACACACCCCTGCTGGTGAAGATCGCTCCGGATCTCGCAGACGAAGACATCGTCGAGGTTGCCAGACTCGCTGTCGACGGCGGACTCGCGGGCATCATCGCCACGAACACCACCATCGGGCGCGAGGGGCTCACCACCGATCCGCAGACCGTCGCCGCTGCCGGCGCAGGCGGCCTCTCCGGAGCGCCGCTGCGCCATCGCTCGCTCGAGGTGCTGCGACTGCTGCGCCGAAGCGTTCCCGCCTCCTTCGCAGTGATCTCCGTCGGCGGGGTGGAAACGGGGGAGGACGTGCGCGAGCGGCTGGAGGCCGGCGCCACCCTCGTCCAGGGGTACACCGGATTCCTCTACCGCGGTCCGCTCTGGGCGCGTCAGATCAACCGAGCGCTCGCCCGCTCGGTCGCGCACCCGTCGGTCTGAGTCAGGCGATCCGCCCGCCGCGGAATCCGCGACGCTTCACCTGGGGCTTGGGAAGGCGCAGGAATCGCATCTGGATGCTGCGCATCGCGGCGTACCACCCCAGGCCCTTCTCCATCTTGTCGGCTCCGAACTTCTCCCGGGCGCCGCGCTTGACGCGGATCGAGGTGATGATCATGTCGCCGATGACGAACAGGATGAAGATCCACAGCACCACGAACGACCAGTACTGCACGGCGAGCACGGGGACGAAGGTCGCCACGATCACCAGGACCATGGCCGGCATGACCGCTTCACCCAGGTGGAACCCCGAATCGACGAAGTCGCGCACCCAGCGGCGCTGCGGGCCCTTGTCGCGGACCGGGAGATAGCGCTCGTCTCCGGCCGCCATGCCGGCGCGGGCCTTCTCGCGCTGCGCGGCGAGGTCGGCGCGCGCGCGTGCCTTGGCCTCCTTGGTGTCGGGAACCAGGGGACGCTTGCGAGCGGCCTCGCGCTCGGCGCGGGTCGGCGTCGCGCGGCCCTTCCCCGTCGCGGATGCGGCGCCCTCGGGCGCGTCCTTCGGTGTGGAAGCTGCGGGGGTGGGTGCGCCGGGAGTCTTGGCCACGGGAGATCCTTGGAAGCGGAGAACGGGTGTCCGCTTAAGATTACCCGCATGACCTCCACCCCCACCCGGCGCGATGCCGTCCGCGACGCCGCGCTCTCCGGCATCCCCACCGCCCTGGCCGATCTCGGTGCGCTCGTGCGCATCCCCTCCGTGGCGTTCCCCGGTTTCGATCACGCCGAGGTGCGCCGATCGGCCGAGGCGGTGGCGACGCTCGCACGCGAGACCGGCGTCTTCGACGACGTGCGGATCGTGGACGCCGCCGTTCCCGACACCGGCGAGCGGGGGATGCCGGCGGTGCTGGCCACGCGCGCCGCGGCGCCCGGGCGGCCGACCATCCTGCTCTACGCCCACCATGACGTCCAGCCCGTCGGTGACGAGTCGCTGTGGGACTCACCCCCCTTCGAGCCCACCGTGCGCGACGGGCGGCTCTACGGGCGGGGCGCCGCCGACGACAAGGCCGGCGTGATGGCCCACATCGCCGCGGTCCGTGCGCTCCGCGATGCTGCGGGCGAAGACCTGGGGCTCGGCATCGCCCTGTTCATCGAAGGAGAGGAGGAGGCGGGCTCGCGTTCGTTCGCGCAGTTCCTCTCCGACAACGCCGAGACACTGCGTGCCGACGTGATCGTCGTCGCCGACTCGGGCAACTGGGACGCGCGGACGCCGGCGCTGACCGTGTCGCTGAGAGGCAACGTGCGCTTCACGCTGATCGTGCGAACCCTCGATCACGCCTCGCACTCCGGGATGTTCGGGGGTGCCGTGCCCGACGCCATGCTCGCCACCATCCGACTGCTGTCCACGCTCTGGGACACCGACGGGTCGGTCGCGGTCGAGGGGCTCGCTCGCCGGGACGCGGCGACCCCCGAGTACACCGAGGAGACCCTGCGCGACGAGGCGGGCCTGCTCGACGGCGTGAGCCCGATCGGCTCGGGCTCGATCCTCAGCCGCATCTGGAACCAGCCCTCGGTGACGGTCACCGGCATCGACGCGCCGAGCGTGAAGAACGCCTCCAACACGCTCAGCCCGGAGGTCTCTGTCGTCGTCAGCGCGCGCATCGCGCCGGGCCAGTCGGCGTCGGAGGCGTACGAGGCCCTCCGTGCCCATCTCGAGCGGCACGCGCCGTTCGGTGCTCGACTCGCCTTCGGCGATGTCGACCTCGGTGACGGCTTCCTCGTCGACACCAGCGGCTGGGCCGTGGAGTCGGTCCGGACCGCTTTCGCCGAAGGCTACGGCGTCGACCCGGTGGACTTGGGTGTCGGCGGATCGATTCCGTTCATCGCCGACCTCGTCCGCGAGTTCCCCACCGCCCAGATCCTCGTCACCGGTGTCGAAGACCCGCACGCCCGCGCCCACGCGCCGAATGAGTCGCTCCACCTCGACACGTTCCGCAACGCTGTCGTCTCGGAAGCGCTGCTCCTGGAGGAGCTGGATCGCAGAGTCTCTTGATGGGCGTGCTATCCCGTCCTGAACGAGGGGCCGGGGCGTAGAATCGGTTCACCGAGCCCTGTCTCGCGCACTGCACCCGGAGGATCTGAAATGACCGACACCGCTCTGTCCACCGACACCGCGCGCGCACACGGCGTGCTTCTCACCGATGCCGCCGCGCTGAAGGTGAAGAACCTGCTCGATCAGGAAGGTCGCGACGACCTGCGGCTTCGCGTCGCCGTCCAGCCGGGCGGATGCAGCGGGTTGATCTATCAGCTCTACTTCGATGAGCGTCTGCTCGAGGGCGACAAGACCGTCGACTTCGACGGCGTCGAGGTCATCGTCGACGACATGAGCGTCCCCTACCTCGATGGTGCGACGATCGACTTCAAGGACACCATCTCCGAGCAGGGCTTCACGATCGACAACCCGAACGCGGCCGGCAGCTGCGCCTGCGGCGACAGCTTCCACTGACCCGCTCATGACCGGTCATCTCACCTCGGCGACGCGTCGTCGGGGGCGACGATGAGCGTGTCCTCGCGGTCGAACAACCTGTGCGTCAGGCCAGAACGCGCCCAGAGGTTGCCCTAGACTGGCCACGGAAACACACTGAACGGAAAGGTGCGCACGTGCCCTCGAAACGCCGTCTCCGCTGGGCGTTCGTCCCGGTCGGGATCGCCGCGGCCCTCGCGCTCGCGGGATGCACTCCGACCGAGTTGAACGGGTACCTGCCCGGCTTCGTCGAGGAGGGGACGCCGGCGACCAACCGGACCGAACTCGTCTCGGGTCTGTGGGTCAACTCCTGGATCGTCCTCCTCGCCGTCGGCGTGGTGACCTGGGGTCTCATGGGCTGGGCGGCGATCGCCTACCGTCGGCGCAAGGGTCAGACCGGCCTTCCCGTGCAGCTGCGGTACAACATGCCGATCGAGATCTTCTACACGATCGTGCCGCTGATCCTCGTCGTCGGCTTCTTCGCCTTCACCGCCCGCGACCAGGCGATCATCGAGACGCAGTATGAGGACCCCGACGTCTCGATCACCGCGATCGGCAAGCAGTGGGCGTGGGACTTCCAGTACAACGGCGAGGACGAGGACAACTCCGACGCCGTGTGGAGCATGGGTGTGCAGGCCGAGCCCGACGCCCGCGGCGACTACGACCAGGCAGCGCTGCCGACCCTCTACCTTCCCGTGAACCAGACGGTGAAGATCGATCTCGAAGCCCGCGACGTCATCCACAGCTTCTGGATCATCGACTTCCTTTACAAGAAGGACATGTACATCGGCAAGGACAACGAATGGTCCTTCACGCCGACCCGAGAGGGCACGTACGCCGGCAAGTGCGCCGAGCTCTGCGGCGAGTACCACTCCGCGATGCTCTTCAACGTCGAGGTCGTCAGCGAGGCGGAGTACGAGCAGTACCTCGACTCTCTCCGCGACCGCGGCCAGACCGGTGACATCACCGATGCGTACGACCGGTTGCAGAACCTTCCCGGCACCGGGGCGGGCTCCGAAACGGAGACCAGCTCGAGCGGGGAAACGAGCACAGAGGATCAGGGCTGATCATGGCGACGACACTGCCACTGCAGGAATCCACCCCCGGCCGCTCGACCACGCTGCCGCCGCGGCAGGCCGCGCTGCTGAGCTCGTCCCGCGTCGAGCAGAAGGGCAACATCGTCGTCAAGTGGATCACCTCCACTGACCACAAGACGATCGGGTACATGTACCTGATCGCGTCGGTGGTGTTCTTCATGTTCGCCGGCGTGATGGCCCTCATCATCCGCGCCGAGCTGTTCGAGCCCGGCATGCAGGTCGTTCCGACCAAGGAGCAGTACAACCAGCTGTTCACGATGCACGGCACCGTGATGCTCCTGATGTTCGCGACGCCGCTGTTCGCGGGCTTCGCCAATGCCATCCTGCCGCTGCAGATCGGCGCTCCCGACGTCGCCTTCCCGCGTCTGAACGCCTTCGCCTTCTGGCTGTTCCTGTTCGGTTCGATGATCGCGGTCTCGGGCTTCCTGACGCCGGCGGGTGCGGCCTCGTTCGGCTGGTTCGCCTATCAGCCATTGGCGAGTGCGACCTTCTCACCAGGTGTCGGTGGGAACCTCTGGATGCTCGGCCTCGGCATGAGCGGTTTCGGCACGATCCTGGGTGCCGTGAACTTCATCACCACCATCATCACGATGCGTGCCCCGGGCATGACGATGTGGCGCATGCCGATCTTCACCTGGAACACCCTCGTCACCAGCATCCTGATCCTGATGGCCTTCCCGGTCCTCGCCGCCGCGATCCTCGCCGCCGGTTCGGACCGCATCTTCGGCTCGCACGTCTACGACCCCGAGAACGGCGGCGTGCTGCTGTGGCAGCACCTGTTCTGGTTCTTCGGCCACCCCGAGGTCTACATCATCGCGCTGCCGTTCTTCGGCATCGTCTCCGAGGTGTTCCCGGTGTTCAGCCGCAAGCCGATCTTCGGTTACAAGACGCTCGTCTACGCGACCATCGCCATCGCGGCGCTCTCGGTGGCGGTGTGGGCGCACCACATGTACGTCACCGGCGGCGTGCTCCTGCCCTTCTTCGCGTTGATGACGATGCTCATCGCCGTTCCCACAGGCGTGAAGATCTTCAACTGGATCGGCACGATGTGGCGAGGGTCGGTGACCTTCGAGACGCCCATGGTGTTCGCGCTCGGCTTCCTCGTCTCGTTCGTCTTCGGCGGTCTGACCGGCGTCATCCTCTCGTCCCCGCCGCTGGACTTCCACCTCTCCGACTCGTACTTCGTCGTGGCGCACTTCCACTACGTCGTCTTCGGAACGGTCGTGTTCGCGATGTTCGCCGGCTTCTACTTCTGGTGGCCGAAGTGGACGGGTCGCATGCTGAACGAGCGCCTCGGCATCATCCACTTCTGGCTGCTGTTCATCGGCTTCCACATGACCTTCCTCATCCAGCACTGGCTGGGCGTGGACGGCATGGTCCGTCGCTACGCCGACTACTCCGCCGCCGACGGGTGGACCTGGCAAAACCAGGTCTCCACCATCGGTGCGATGATCCTCGGTGCGTCGATGATCCCGTTCCTCTTCAACGTCTGGATCACCGCGCGCAAGGCGCCGAAGGTCACCGTCAACGACCCGTGGGGATACGGCGCTTCGCTCGAGTGGGCGACGTCGTGCCCGCCGCCGCGGCACAACTTCACCTCGATCCCGCGCATCCGCAGCGAGCGTCCGGCGTTCGACCTGAACCACCCCGAGGCGGGCCTCCCCGTCGGCGTGGGCCCGGCGAAGGACGCGCCCGACACGCCCGTGGTCGACCTGGCACAGGGAGAGGTCAAGTAAGTGCGTACCAACGTCGGACTCTGGTGGCTGCTCAGCGGCTTCTTCCTCCTGGTCTTCGCGTTCTACACGGTGTGGAACATCATCTCCTACACGACCGCCGAGGTTCCGTGGTTCTCGGCGATCGAGTGGGTCGGTTCCGTCGCGCTGCTGTTCACGGCCTTCATGGCGGCCCTGATCGCGTTCTACATCCAGCGCGTGCATGTCGCTCAGGGTGGCGAGCTGCCCGAGGACGTGCTGACCGCCGACATCGATGACGGCGACCCCGAGATGGGCGAGTTCAGCCCGTGGTCGTGGTGGCCCATCGTGCTGGCCTTCTCTGCGGGTCTCGCGTTCATCGGCCTCGCCGTGGGGGCGTGGATGGTGCCGATCGGCCTCGGAGTCTTCGCTGTCGCGATCGTCGGCTGGGTGTACGAGTACTACCGCGGATACTTCGCCCGCTGACGGTGGGCTTCCGACTGGAGTCGGTCGCGGTATCCGCATCGGGCCCGAGACCGAGCAACCAGGACTCCGCGTTCGCCGCGCCCTGGGGTGCGGGAGTCGCCGACGGAGTTGGCGGCGGTCCGGCCGGAGATCTCGCGTCAGCCGCCTTCGTGCACCGTCTGGTGGCGGGGTGGCACCAGTCTCCCGATGCCGAGATGCTGACCGAGCGGACGCTGCTGGCCAACTGGGACATCGCCGCCCATGCGCACCGTGATCCCCGGCTCGCCGGCATGGCGACGACCTTCACGGGCCTGTTCGTCGGATATCGGAACCGGCTCCTCCTCGCCCACATCGGAGACTCCCGCGCCTACTCGCTCCGGTCGGGCACGATGACCCGGATGACGCGGGACGACTCGTTCGTCCAGGCGCTGGTCGACGGCGGCCACGTGCGCGCCGAGGACGCCATGAGCCACCCGCACCGGAACCTGATCACCGCCTCCATGTCCGGCGGCCCTGACGACCTTCCGCTGGTGACGTGGGTCGATCCCCTCCACGATGACCGCTGGCTCCTGTGCAGCGACGGGCTCACCGACTACGTCGACGACGGGGCCGTGAGCGAGGTCCTGAGTCGGGATGACCGCGAGGACGCGGCGTCCGAGCTCGTCGACCTGGCGCTCGATGCCGGCGCTTCTGACAACGTCACCGTGGTGGTCGCCGACGTGATCGCGTCGGGCGACTCCCCGCCCCGGAAGACGCCGGTGTTCGTCGGTGCCGCGGCGCGACGGTTCACGCTCGACGATCCGTTCCGCGACGTCGCCGTCTGAGTCCAATCGCGTCTCGCAGAGCGCCGGTCATCCGGCCGCGGTCGTCTCCGACCGCACGACCATGACGGTCGGGTCGAACGTGCGGGGGAGGGGGCCTTCGTCGTTCTCGGTGGGCTGTCCCTCCCTGACCCAGTACTCGTACCCGCCGATCATCTCCCGCACCGCGATGCCGAGGCCGGCAAGGGCGGCCGCCGCCTTGGTGCCGGCGTTGCAGCCGGGGCTCCAGCAGTAGACGACGACCTCTCCCCCCCCCGCCAGCTCCCGAGGCGCCCGTGTGGGGATGTCGCGATAGGGGAGGTGCCGGGCGCCCGTGATGCGCCCCTGCCGCCACGCTTCGTCGCTGCGCACGTCGAGGAGCACGACGTCCTCGCCCGCGCGCTGCGCGGCGTACACGTCGGAGGCGTCGGTCTCGTAGGCGAGCTTGGCGGCGAAATACGAGGCAGCGTCGATCATGAGCCCACCGTAGGGGCGGACGATCGACGTCGCGATCCGCGTGTCGGTCACCGACCGGTGGTTTCCTGCCGATTCGCGAGATGCGCCCACCGGGGTGACGCGAACAGGGGCCGCGCGGACGCACCCGCAACCCGAGGGTCGACATGATGAAGGGCCCTGCCCTCCCGGGGGAGTGCAGGGCCCTTCATCATGAACGGATCAGTCTTTGTCGCGGTTCGGGGGACGGGTCTCCTCGGCGACGATGACGTTCGAGGGACGCACCGCCGTCTCCGAGCGGTTGCCGTCGTCGATGGGCACATGCGGGGCGTCGGGGACTCCGGCGCGCTCGTGGGCGCCCTGCAGCTCGGCGTCCTTCTCGCTGGCGACGTGGTCGAGCGTGTGGTGCTGGTGCTCCAGCGCCGCGTCGAGTTCCGTCTGCGTGAGCGGGGTGAGGCGGTCCTCGAAGAACCACCGAGAGATCGACGCGCGCACGTTCTGGTGCCACGGGATGCGGCCCTTCGCGTTCGGACGCACCACGAGGGGCTCGTACACGTCGGTCTCGATGAGCTTCCAGCGCTCGTACTCGTCGACCGGCTGGTGGACCTCGATGTACTCGCCGCCCGGGAGGCGCACGATGCGGCCCGACTCGTAGCCGTGAAGGAGGATCTCGCGGTCCTTCTTCTGCAGCGCGATGCAGATGCGCTTGGTGACGAAGTAGGCGATGATCGGGCCGAGGATGAGCGCGACCTGCAGGGTGTGGATGACACCCTCCATGGTGAGCCAGAAGTGGGTTGCGATCAGGTCGGAGGACGCTGCCGCCCACATCACCGCGTAGAAGGTGACACCGGCCGCGCCGATGGCGGTGCGGGTCGCCGCGTTGCGGGGACGCTGGGCGATGTGGTGCTCGCGCTTGTCGCCCGTGATCCACGCTTCGATGAAGGGGTAGAGGGCTACCACGACGAGGAAGAGGCCGAGGATCGTGATCGGGATGATGATGTTCCACGACCAGGTGCGGTCGAGGAAGACCGTCTCCAGGTGCGGCGGAATCAGACGCAGCATCCCGTCGGCGAAGCCGATGTACCAGTCCGGCTGGGTTCCCGCCGACACCGGCGACGGGTCGTACGGGCCGTAGTTCCAGATCGGGTTGATCGTGAACAGTGACGCGACCAGCACGATCACGCCGAACGTGATGAAGAAGAAGCCGCCCATCTTGGACATGTAGACCGGCATCATCGGGTAGCCCACGACGTTGTCGTTCGTGCGGCCAGGGCCGGCGAACTGCGTGTGCTTGTTGATGATCATCAGCATCAGGTGCGCGACGAGCAGCGCGACCAGGATGGCGGGCAGCAGCAGGATGTGCAGCGCGTAGAGGCGACCGACGATGGCGGTGCCCGGGAACTCGCCGCCGAAGAGCAGGAACGAGGTCCACGTGCCGATCAGGGGGATGCCCTTGATCATTCCGTCGATGATGCGGAGGCCGTTGCCCGACAGCACGTCGTCGGGGAGCGAGTAGCCCGTGAAGCCCTCGCCCATCGCGAGGACGAACAGCACGAAGCCGATGACCCAGTTGAGCTCGCGGGGCTTGCGGAACGCGCCGGTGAAGAACACGCGGAGCATGTGCACACCGATGCCGGCGATGAAGACCAGCGCAGCCCAGTGGTGGATCTGGCGGACCAGGAGGCCGCCTCGGATATCGAACGAGATCTCGAGCGTCGAAGCCATGGCAGCCGACATCTCGATGCCGCGCATCGGCAGCCACGACCCGGTGTAGTGGGTCTCGACCATGGACGCGTCGAAGAAGAACGTCAGGAACGTCCCCGAGATGAGGACGACGACGAAGCTCCACAGCGCGATCTCACCGAGCATGAACGACCAGTGGTCGGGGAAGATCTTGCGACCCAGCTCTTTGACGAGGCCGGAGACGCTCGTGCGCTCATCGACGTAGTTGGCCGCCCAGCCGACGAATCGGCCTCCCAGCGGCTTGCCGTCGGTCGTGCCCTGGGTTCCGTCCGTCATGGCCGGCTCGAGGGTCACGTTCTCTGTGGGGTGGTTCCCGGTGCTCATCGGCGCTCCCAGAAGCTCGGGCCAACGGGTTCGGTGAAGTCACTCTGGGCCACGAGGTAGCCCTCGTCGTCCACCGTGATCGGTAGCTGCGGCAGCGGCCGAGCGGCCGGGCCGAAGATCACCCGTGCGCCGTTGGCCACGTCGAACTGCGACTGGTGGCACGGGCACAGCAGGTGGTGGGTCAGCTGCTCGTAAAGAGCGACGGGGCAGCCGACGTGCGTGCAGACCTTGGAGTAGGCCACGATCCCGTCGTAGGTCCAGTCCAGACGGTTGGTCTCGGCGGGGAGGTCCTCGGGGCGCAGGCGCATGAGGAGGACGATCGCCTTGGCCTTCTCCTCGAGGTAGCCCTCTTCGTGCGACAGCTCGGCGAGGGGTTCGGGGATGACGTGGAAGGCGGAGCCGAGCGTGACGTCGGCGGCCCGGATGGGCTCACCGGTGGGATCGAGGGCGAGACGCATGCCCTCCCCCCACATGGTGTGCTCCAGAAGGGCGACGGGGTTTCCGGCGATCGGGTTCTCGGTCGAGTTGAACGGAGCGAGACCGCGGAACAGCGTGATGCCCGGGAGGATCGAGGCGACCAGCGCCGCGAACAGGCCGTTGCGGATCAGCGCGCGGCGGCCGAAGCCGGACTCCTCGTTCGCCGTGCGGAACGATTCCACGACCGCGGCTCGGGTCGTGTCCTTGCCACGGGTGGCGTGGCGGGGCTCGACATGCTCCTTGTCGGCCATGATCGCCTTGGACCAGTGGATGGCGGCGATGCCGATGGCAAGGAGCGCCAGGGCGATCCCCAGACCGATGAAGAGGTTGTTGTACCGGATGTCGGTCAGGCGGCCACTCTCGATCGGGAACGCGAAGTACGCCACGATCGCTGCGATGCTGCCGGCGACCGACAGGTAGAACAGGGTGTAGACCGTGCGGACCGCCCGCTTCATCGCGGCGGGATCCTTGTCCGTCATCCGCTCGCGGTGGGGCGGCGGGGCCGGTGCTTTCACCGGATCCTTGACGGCCACGGCAAGACCGCTCGAGGGCTGCCAAGAAGCCCTCTCGTGGGCGAGCGCGTCGTCCTCGTGTGCCATGGTGCTCCTCGTTGCTGTGTCGTGTCGGGTCAGTTGGATTTCGCCGTGACCCACACGGTGATGGCGATCAGCGAACCGATGCCGAAGATCCAGATGAACAGACCCTCGGAGACCGGGCCCAGCGAACCGAGCTCGAACCCACCGGGGGACCGGTTTTCCTGTATGTAGAGCAGGTAGGTGATGATGTCCCGCTTCTCCTCGAGGGAGAGGTTCATGTTGTTGAACACCGGCATGTTCTGCGGGCCGGTCACCATCGCGGCGTAGATGTTCAGCGGCGACGTGCCGTCCAGCGCCGGAGCGTACTTGCCTTCGGTCAGCGCGCCGCCCGCGCCGGCGACGTTGTGGCACATCGCGCAGTTGATGCGGAACAGCTCGCCACCGTGGGACGCGTCGCCCTGACCGTCGAGGACCTCCTCGGCCGGGAACTCGGGACCGGGCGCGACCGACTGGACGTACTCGGCGAGAGCCTGGGTCTGCGCCTCGGTGAACTGCACCGGCTTCTGCGGGGCCTGCGGACCCTGCGCCTGCAGCGGCATGCGTCCGGTGCTGACCTGGAAGTGGACCGACAGCTCGCCGACGCCGTAGAGCGACGGGCCGGCCTCGGAGCCCTGGAGGTCCAGGCCGTGGCAGGTGGCGCAGTTGGCCTGGAACAGCAGTTCACCGTCTTCGACCGTGAGCTCCTGCGTCGAGCCACCGTCGTCGGTGGCCGCGACGGCCGCGGAGGCGCCGGCGTAGACGCCGCCGGTGATCAGCAGGCCGATGCCGATGAGGGCTGCGGCGGCCCAGGGGCTGCGGCGACCGGTCGCGCGGTGTGATTTCTTGCGTGCCATGTCGGGGTTCAGCTCCGCTCTCACTTGAGGAAGTAGATGACGAGGAAGAGGGCGATCCAGACGACGTCGACGAAGTGCCAGTAGTACGACACGACGATCGCCGAGGTCTCTTCCTTGCGCCCGAAGTTGCGGACCGCGTAGGCACGGCCGATGACGAGGAGGAAGGCGATGAGACCACCTGTGACGTGCAGGGCGTGGAACCCGGTGGTGAGGTAGAAGGCCGAGGCGTACGAGTCGGAATCGATCGTCATGCCTTCGTAGACGAGCTGGGCGTACTCCCACACCTGACCCGACACGAAGATCGCGCCGAGCGCGAAGGTGAGCCAGAACCACTCGACCATGCCCCAGCGGTTCCAGAAGCGGTTCGACTTCACCGTGTACGGCTGTGCGCGCTCAGCGGCGAAGACACCCATCTGGCATGTCACCGATGACAGCACCAGGATGATCGTGTTCACGGTCGCATACGGCACGTTCAGCAGCTCGGTGCGGTCGGCCCAGAGCTCGGGCGAGGTGCTGCGGAGGGTGAAGTAGATCGCGAACAGTCCCGCGAAGAACATCACCTCCGAACCGAGCCAGACGATCGTTCCGACGGCGACCGGATCGGGTCGCTTGACGGACCGCATGGCCTGGGAGTATGTGGCAGGGGTGGTCGTCACGCTCCCCATTATGTCTGAGATCGGGCCGTCGATCGCCCAACGGATCGGGTGGATCTCTCACCGTCGAACCAATCCTGGGGCTGCGTGATCGCTGAGGTTCCCCTCACAGAAGCCCAGGAAATGGCTCGACGGCGGTCGACAGTAGGCTGATGGCCATGGCGGAGCTCTCTTCATGGCCGAGTGTGCTGACGAGCCTGTTGGATCGACGCGACCTCAGCGTGTCCGAATCCACCTGGGCGATGCGTCAGATCATGACGGGCGACGCGACCCCCGCGCAGATCGGCGGCTTCCTCACCGCCCTGCGCGCGAAGGGCGAGACGGTCGACGAGATCGTCGGGTTCCGCGACGCGATCCTCGAGGCCGCGGTGCCCCTCGACGTGCCGGCCGAGGTCCTCGACATCGTCGGCACCGGCGGCGACAGGTTCGGCACGGTCAACGTCTCGACCATGGCTGCCGTCGTCGCCGCGGCATCCGGAATCCCCGTCGTCAAGCACGGCAACAAGGCCGCCAGCTCGTCGTCGGGATCCTCCGACGTGCTCTCGGCCCTCGGCATCGATCTCACCCTCGATCCCGCGGCCGTGGCCGAGAGCCTCTCCCGCGCGGGCATCACCTTCGCCTTCGCCACCGCGTTCCACCCCGGATTCCGCCACGCCGGTCCGGTGCGGCGAGAGCTCGGCGTCCCGACGGTGTTCAACTTCCTCGGGCCGCTGTGCAACCCCGCACGCGCCGAGGCGAACGCCGTGGGTGTGGCGAACCTCGACCGTGTCCCCCTCATCACCGGTGTCTTCCGCACGCGAGGCGCGACCGCGCTGGTCTTCCGCGGCGACGACGGATTGGACGAGCTCACCACCACCGGTCACAGCCGGTTGTGGGAGATCAGCCTCGGCGACGTGCACGAGCACGACCTGGATCCGCGCGATCTCGGCATTCCGCTCGCCGACATCGATGACCTGCTCGGTGGTCAGCCCGAGGAGAACGCCGCCGTCGTGCGCCGCGTGTTCGACGGCGAGAGAGGTCCGGTGCGCGACATCGTGCTGCTCAACGCCGCTGCAGGCATCGTCGCCTACGGGCTCTTCCGCGATCCCGGCCAGGCGGGTCGCCCGATCCTCGAGCGGCTGGCGGAGGCCCGGGATGTCGCTGCCGCGACCATCGACGACGGGGCGGCCGCCCGCAAGCTCGACGAGTGGGTCACCACGTCGCAGGCGCTCGCGGGGGCATGAACCCGCACGACGCGCTGACCGAGATCGCGCGACTCCTCGAACGCGAGCGGTCGTCTCGGTACAAGTCCAAGGCCTTCCGGACGGCGGCGGACGCCATCGCCGACCTCGACGACGCACAGCTGCGCGACACCGCCGCGCTGAAGCGGCGGAAGGGCATCGGCGACTCGACCTTCGCCGTGATCCAGGAGGCGCTGGCGGGCCGGGTCCCGCAGTATCTGAGCGATCTGCGCGCCAAGGCCGGGGGAGAGCGCATGTCTGCGCTGCGTCCCCTCCTGCGGGGAGACCTGCATGCGCACAGCGAGTGGTCGGACGGACTCACCTCCATCGACCTGATGGTCGCCGCGGCGAACGACCTGGGGCACGAGTACTTCGCGCTGACCGATCATTCGCCGCGTCTGCGCGTGGCGAACGGCCTGTCGGCCGAGCGCCTCCGCGAACAGCTGGGGGTCATCCGGTCGCTTTCTCCCGGCGGTGTCACCGTCCTCACCGGCATCGAGGTCGACATCCTCGACGACGGCGGTCTGGATCAGCAGGACGACCTGCTCCACGAGCTCGACGTGGTCGTCGCGTCGGTGCATTCTCACCTGCGCATGGAGCGCGGTCCCATGACGCGGCGGATAGTGGCGGCGGTCTCGAGCGGTCGCGTCGACGTGCTCGGGCACGTCACGGGACGGCTGGTCGAGGGATCGCGAGGGACGCGTCCGCCGTCGGAGTTCGACGCGCACGCCGTGTTCGAGGCCTGCGCAGCACACGGGGTGGCGGTGGAGATCAACTCCCGCCCCGAGCGCCAGGATCCGCCCGACGACCTCATCGCGATCGCGCTCGATGCCGGCTGCCTGTTCTCCATCGATTCCGATGCCCACGCGCCCGGACAGCTGTCGCTGCTGGACTACGGCGCCGAACGTGCCGAGAAGGTCGGGGTCCCCGCGGAACGGATCGTGACAACGTGGCCGCTGGAGAAGCTCCGGGAGTGGACAGGCGCCCGGCGGTGAATCGCTCCTTCCCCTGGTTCGTTATCGCCGGTGTCCTCACCGCCGCTCTGAGCCTGCGCGGACCCATCGTCTCGCCGACACCGGTGCTGCGCGACATCGAGGCCGACCTCGGCATCACCGGCGCGACCGCCGGGCTCCTCACCACCGCGCCCGTGCTCATGTTCGCGCTCCTCACCCCGCTCGCGGCGATCTTCGTCCGCCGCACGGGTGCCGAGATGGCCCTCCTCGTCTCGCTGTCGGGCGTGCTCCTGGGCACGGTCATCCGCGCCGTGCCCGATTTCGGCTTCATGCTCGCCGGGATGGTGGTGATCGGAGCATCGATCACCATCGGGAACGTCGTGATCCCGGTGATCATCCGGCGCGACGTGCCGCCCGAGCGGGTCGCGGTCGTCACCGCCGGATATGCGGCGACGATGAACGTCGGGTCGCTCATGACGTCGTCCTTGACCGCACCGCTGGCGTCGCTCATCGGCTGGCCGTGGGCGCTGCTGTCGTGGTCGCTCATCACGATCGCGGGCATCGTGCTCTGGGGTGCGCATCTCGCGCGGTCGCGGCGACAGGGCGAAGACGCGGAGCGTTACTCCGGAGACGTGACACCTGGGCGCGACGGCTCCGGCGGGGCATCCGCTCTCGACATCGACCCCGCCACGATCACCGGACCGCTGCCGGTCGTCGCCTCTCGGCGCGAGGAGAGGTCGATGATGCGCCGGCCCGTCACCTGGCTGCTCGTGGCGTCGTTCGGGTTGCAGAGCTTTCTGTACTACGGTCTGTCGACCTGGATGCCCGCGATCGCCTCCGATGAACTCGGGGTCGGGCCGGACACGGCCGGGGTGATCGCGTCGATCTACCAGGGGGCGGGGATCCTGGGAGCGTTCGTGGTCCCGTTCCTCGCCCGGTGGACGCCGCGGTTGGTGCCACCGGTGGTCATCTGCGTGTCGTGGGTCGTGCTGGGCATCGGACTGCTCGCCGCGCCGGAGCTGCTCGGCCTGTGGCTCGCGATCGGCGCCATCGGGCATGCGGGCGGGTTCGTCGTGATCTTCTCGGTGCTGGTCGCCGTGGCGCGCAGCGACAACGAAGCGGCGGGCCTCTCGGCTTTCGTGCAGGGCGGCGGGTACGTCGTCGCCGCCGCCGGCGGGCCCCTCTTCGGCCTGCTGCACGACCTCACCGGCAGCTGGACGCCGGCGCTCGTGCTCGTGCTGGCTCTCGTGGGGGTCTATTCCACGGTGCTGATCGGGGCTAGCGTCGCCTCCATGCGGAGCGGGCCGCGGGGAGGGACGAAGGGCGGACGAGGATGACGCGGCATCGACGTCTGGCTGATGCCGCCGTCCTGGCGGTCGTCCTGGGGTGCGTGATGACCGCCGTCGCCGGGTGTGCCGACGCGGGAGAGCATGTCGCGGGTCGATCCGGGGCGGGCAGTCCGACGCCGACGGCGGCGTGTCCTGCCGTGCCGGGGGTCGAGCTTCCGCCCGACTGTGCTCCTTATGACCCCGACGACGCGATGGCCGCCAACGACGGCTATCGGGAGCGCATGCCGCTCTCGGACGAGGCTGTCGCGGCGAACCGTGAGCTGCTTCCGGAGGTCGTCGTGGCGTTGGACGCGCTGCGAAGCGACGGGGCGGTCACCCCGGAATCGGTCGTCGCGACGCTGCGGGACGCGGGGTTGACGGACGTGCAGACGCGAGGCGACGCGGACGATCTCCTGTTCGGGGCGCTGGGCGTGGCCGGCGGGTGCTTCTACGGGGAGATCTCCGCTCAGACGGTGCAGATCGAGGTCGGCGGGCTCATTCTCGACGGCGGCTGTCTACCGGCGCAGTGACGTCGCGGTGTCTCCTGCACAGCGTTCCCGCTCGGTTGTGTCGGATAGCGTGGGCCGATGAGCACCGACCGCGTACGCGAGGTCCGCGTCCGCGCGGGGCGCGTGCAACCGTCCGGCTCCTGGATCTACGTCTGGATCGACGTCGCGACGAACGCCGTGGCCTACGTCGGCGGCACGGGGTTCGATCCCGAGCTGCGTGCATATCTGCACGTCACCAGCGACGACCCGGATATCGGTCGGATCCGCGCAGCGATCCCGCGGTACGAGGAGAGGAACTTCGACGTCCTCGCGTTCGCGGTGCCCGGCCACATCGACCGGGCCGAGGCGAGATCGGCGCTCGCCGCCGACGTGACGTGCGGCGGCCGGCGGCGTCGTCATCGCGGGAGGTCGCCGAGTTCGTCGGGCGGATCCTCAGCGAGCTCGACGCTCGCGGGGTGAAGAGGATGCGGGGCGACGCGGCGCGACCCGAGGACGGGTGGCCGAGATGATGTACGTGCGCCCGTCCTTCGCGACACAGACCTTCCGAGACCGGGACGGTCGCGTCATCGACTATGGCAACAGGTGGCACGGTTCGCCGCCGGACGTCGTGAAGGGGGTGCGGCTTCGGCCCGTCGATGCTTCGTGTGCCGCGCTGACCTTCATCTTCCACGACCATCCGGGCGTGCATGTCCATGCGGGTCTCCTTCATGACTTCGCCTACCCGGTGTGTGGCTGTGATGCCTGCGACTCGACGTGGGAACACGAGGCGAATGAACTCGAACGACTGGTGCGTGCGGTGGTGAACGGTCACTACAGGGAAGCGATCTCTTTCCGGGAGGGAGACCCCTGGCTCGCTTTCGCATTCGAGTCGCCGGACGGCCGTTCATCCGGGGAATTCCGAGCGCAGGGCATGTCGCGAGAAGACGCTCAGACGGCGCTGGACGCCCTCCAGAGCATCTCCGGACCGTGGTCTGCCTGGCCGCCCGCCTCGACGGTGATGTGAAGGCAGCTACGCGCCTGCAACACCGATCGCCGCAAGGACGCGATCCATCGAACCACCCAGCGCCCAGCGCTCGGCGAGCTCGCGCGCGGTCGCCGTGGCAGTGGAATCGAGGGGAGTCAGGTCGTCACCGGTCACCGTGAGATCGAGATCGCGCGCCACACCGACGACCCGCGGAGCCACCTCGAGGTAGGGGAGCGCGGCCAGGATCTTGGACCGCACACCCGCAGACATCCCCTCGCCGGCCTCGGCCGCTGCGATGATCCCCGCGAGGTCGCCGTGCTGCGACAGGAGGCTCGCCGCGGTCTTCTCTCCCACGCCGCTCACGCCGGGAAGGCCGTCCGAGGTGTCGCCGCGCAGCGTGGAGAAGTCGGCGTACTGGTCGGGTCGAACCCCGTACTTCTTCTCCACCACCTCGCCGGTGACCACTTCGAGATTGCTCATTCCGCGGGCCGTGTAGATGACGCGAACGTCGCGTTCGTCGTCCACGAGTTGAAAAAGGTCGCGGTCACCGGTCACGATGTCGACCGGCACCGTCGCAGTCGTCGCCAGCGTGCCGATGACGTCGTCCGCTTCGTAGTCGGATGCCCCGGCGATGGGAATCCGCAGCGCCTCGAGCGTCTGGCGGATCATCGGCACCTGTGCTTCGAGCGGATCGGGCACCACTTCGACATCGTGCCCGCCCGCGACGATCTCGGCGACGCGATGCGCTTTATAGGAGGGAATCAGATCGACACGCCACTGCGGGCGCCAGTCATCATCCCAGCAGGCCACCAGTCGCGTCGGCTCGTACGTCATGACCAGCTTGGCGATGATGTCGAGGAAACCACGTACGGCGTTCACCGGCGCGCCGTCGGGTGCCTTGACCGTGTCGGGCACGCCGTAGAACACGCGGAAGTACAGAGACGCGGAGTCGAGCAGCATCAGGCGATCCGGCATGCGCACATCCTGTCACGTCGACCGAGCCCGCTCGCGCGGGATCAACAGCCCGGACCGGCCGGGTCCTCACGGCACGTCCGGTCGACCAGTGCCGTTCGCACCTCGCGGACGTCGACCTCGTAGCCTCCGGCCGAAGAGGTGACGACCCCGGGAACGGGGCGCCACGTCGATCCGAAGGTGACGGCGGCGGTGTACTCAACCGTCACCGCCACCGGGTACACCCCACGCTCGGCGTAGACATGGCTGGTTGCGGTCGGAGTGAACTGCGGCTGCCCGAGGGCCGACCACGACGACCCGCCCGAGGAGGACCGCACGGTCGTGCCGTCGCCATAGGAGAAGACGTACGCCGCCGGCTCGAACCGGACGACCACATCCCAGCCGAGGATCTCGCCGGGGATCTCCTGCGCGCTCGCGGATGCGTACACATTCGTCGGCATCCCGACCACACCGAACCCGGATGGTTCACCGCCGAGGAGCGGCACCGCCGGACGGAATGAGGCGAGATCCTCGATCGTCACCTCGGGAGGAGCCTCGACCTGATAGTCGATGTCGCAGCGCCGCAGTTCGACGACGCAATCGGGTTCGACGGGATCGGCGACGTCCGCACTCTCGGATCCACCTCCGCGGGGACCCTCGCCGAACTGCCCACCGGCGCCGCCCGAGCCCGTGCTCGCGCCGACGTTGACCTCGGTGCCGGTGTTGCCCACTTCGCAATGCGTCCACATGTTCGAGCCAGCGCACCCTTCTGACGCAGGAGCGACGATGCCCAGCAGCGCGCTAAGTGAGACTGTGCCAATCGTCAGCCAGCGCATTCAGCGCTCTCCACCGCAGTGCTCTTCGATACGGTCAGACCTGTGTCAGTTGTCCCCGAACTCTCGAATTCGAGCTCAACCGCATAGCGGTCCGGACGAGTTTCGGGGACGACAGTGGAGCCGGACGCATCAACAACGTCGACTGCTGAGACATCGACGCATGCCAACGCCGCCACGGCGGCTGGGGGGTCAGTTGAGGAGGAAACGGGCGCGAAACTGACGAGTAGGGAATCTCCCGTCTTGCGCCATCCTTTGGCCGCCAGCTGCGTGAGACTCTCGCGTTCAGTGGCGTTTGCGGCGCCGGTCGTCCATTCGTAGACGGGCTCGAAGGTCTCGGGATCGCTCAGGTCGACGGCATTCAGTGCCTCGACGTAGTTGCGGTACGTCTCCTCGGCGGCGGCGAAGGCCTCTTCCTCTGTCGCGAAGGGCCCCTGAGACTCCACCGGCTCGGGCTGCGGTGCGCACCCCGTCACGAGCACGAACACCGAGACGAGGCTGAGCGTCACACCCGCGACACCCCTCACCGTGCTTCGTGCCTCTGATCCGACCCGGCTTTTCACGGACACCACCGTAGTGGGCGTCCGCGCGCACCCTCGGAGTTATCCACACCCGACACCGGCACCGGACGTTCACCTGCTCGTCGACCGACCGACCCCCCGGGGAGTCCCCACCGTTCACCTGAGCGCTCGACGCTGGACGCTCTGGGAGGTGGCATGAACCGAGACGCCGTGCTGGCGTGGGTGGAGTCACCCCTGCAACTGATCGGCGCCGCCGAGTGGGCGGCCGCACATCGCACCACCATCCCGGTCGCGGGCCGTCTGACGCCGCAGATGTCGGAGACGGCCGACCTCCTCCTCGCGCGCGGGGCGCGGTTCGGTGAGATGGATCCCTACCTCGGCATCCCGTGGAAGCTGCTGGCGCAGCATCCGCACTGGCTCGTCGGCGACGGATTCTCGGGACAGTTCCGTCTCGCTGCCGCCATCCTCCGTCCTCGCACCCTCACCTTCCTCGACGACGGCGCTATCGCGCTGCCCTTCGCCGACACCCTCCTTCAACGCCGCCCCTACGCTCGCCCCCACGTGACCGAGAAGGGGCTGACCTCTCTCGTCGCGCCGTTCGCCGCCGAGGCGATCGCCCGCCGCGCCCGCTCCCGTGCCGCGCACCTGTTCACGGCCTTCGACCTCGGCCCGGATCGCACGGCCGCGCTCGCCGACCGCGGCTTCGCCATCGAGCGGCACCGGTTCGCCTGGACGCGCGCAACAGCCTCCGCGCCGGTCGATCTCGGCGCCCGCGTGATCCTCGGCAGCGCCCGCCCGGTCGACGGACGGATGACACGTGACGCCTACCTCAGATGGCTCGCCGAACTCGCCGCGGCCGCGCCGACCGGCGCCGAACCTGCGACCTACCTCCCGCACCGGCGCGAGACCGCCGAACAGCTCGACGCCGTCCGCCGCGTTCCGGGTGTCGCGGTCGCCGAGGCATCCGTCCCCGTCGAGCTGATCCTCGCCGGCGCGACCCGACCGCTGCAGCTGCACACCCTTCCCTCGACGACCTCGACCACTCTCCGCCTCGTCCTCGCCGGCAGCGGCTCGACCATCAACGGTGAACCGGTGCCGACCGACCAGACGCGGGCGGGGGCCGAACGATGAGCGACGTCGTCGCGATCATCCCGGCCCGGGGCGGATCGAAGGGCGTTCCCCGCAAGAATCTGCGTCGCGTCGGAGGCATCCCGCTCATCGGCCGCGCCATTCAGGCAGCCCGGCGCTGCGATCTCATCGACCGCGTCTGCGTTTCGACCGACGACGACGAGATCGCCGCCGTGGCGGAAGAGTGGGGGGCCGAGGTCATCCGGCGCCCCGCCGACCTCTCGGGCGACACCGCGAGCTCCGAGTCGGCGATCCTGCACGCCCTCGACGACCTCGAGGCGCGCGACGTCAACGTCGGCGTCGTGGCGTTCCTGCAGGCCACCTCGCCGTTCATCGACAGCGAAGCCCTCGACGGTGCCATCCGCCTGGTGCAGCAGCGCCGCCGCGACAGCGTGTTCTCGGCGATCGAGACGTACGGCTTCCTCTGGCGCAAAGGCACGGGCGACTGCGCCGAAGCGATCAACCACCGCGCCGATCACCGTCCGCGCCGGCAGGACCGTGAACCGCACTACCTCGAGACGGGCGCGTTCTACGTCATGCGAGCCCGGGGCTTCCGCACCATCCGGCACCGCTTCTTCGGCAGCATCGGAATCGCCACGGTGCCCGAGCGCACCGCGATCGAGATCGACTCCTTCGCCGAGCTCGAGCTCGCCCGCGCCCTCGCCCCTCTCGTCGATGCGCCCGAACCTCTCGATGTCGATGCGGTCGTCACCGACTTCGACGGCGTGCACACCGACGACACCGTCACGGTCACCGAGTCCGGTGTCGAGGCGGTGCGCGTCAGCCGCTCCGACGGCATGGGCGTCGCGCGCCTGCGCGCCGCGCAGATCCCCTTCCTCATCCTCTCGACCGAGGAGAACCCGGTCGTCAGCGCCCGGGCGCGGAAGCTCCGCGTCGAGGTCGTGCAGGGCGTCGCCGACAAGGCTGGGGCGCTCCGCAGCTGGGCCGATGCCGCACGCATCCCGCTGTCTCGCATCGCCTACCTCGGCAACGACGTCAACGACGTGCCCGCGATGGACATCGTGGGCTGGCCCGTCGCCGTCGGCGACGCCGACCCCGTCGTCCTGAGCGCCGCTCGCGTCGTCCTCGACCGCCACGGTGGCGACGGCGCCGTGCGAGAGCTCGCTGAGCGCGTGCTCCGCGCCCGCCGCGGCCCGACATCCCTTCCCTACCTCCAGGAGAACAGGACCACCCCATGACCGTCACCATCGGCTCCCGCGTCATCGGAGGCGGCCACCCCGCCTACATCATCGGCGAGATCGGCCTGAACCATAACGGCGATGTCGAGATCGCCAAGCGCCTCATCGACGTCGCCGCCGACGCGGGCGTCGACGCGGTGAAGTTCCAGAAGCGCACCCCCGAGATCTCGACGCCCGAGCACATGCGCGACATTCCGCGCGAGACGCCGTGGGGCACGATGAGCTACCTCGACTACCGGCGCCGTGTCGAGTTCGATCGCGATCAGTACATCGAGATCTCCGACCACGCGATCCTGCGAGGACTGGAGTGGTTCGCCTCGCCCTGGGATGTGCCGAGCGTGGCGTTCCTGGAAGACCTGGGCGTCGGCGCGCACAAGGTCGCCTCCGCGTGCCTCACCGACCGTGCCCTGCTGGGCGCCCTCCGCGACACCGGCAAGCCGGTCATCCTGTCCACCGGCATGTCGACCATGGCGCAGATCAGCGCGGCCGTCGACGCCCTGGGCACCGATGATCTCGTGCTGCTTCATGCCACCTCGACGTACCCGATGGAGCCCGACGAGGCCAACCTGCGTATGATCCCCGCATTGCGCGACCGGTTCCCCGGAGTGCCCGTGGGGTACTCCGGTCACGAACGCGGCCTGCAGGTCTCGCTCGCCGCGGTCGCGCTGGGCGCGGTCGCCGTCGAACGCCACATCACGCTCGATCGCACGATGTGGGGCTCCGACCATGCCGCCTCCCTCGAACCCGCCGGCCTGCAGCACCTCGTGCGCGACATCCGGATCATCGAGGCAGCCCTCGGTGACGGCGTCAAGCGCGTGTACGACAGCGAGCGGGGCCCTCTGGCCAAGCTCCGCCGCGTCCCGACGTGACAGGTTCTCTCACATGAGAGGGTCCGCCGATGGGTCAGCGCGACCGCGGAGGATCCGGGTCGTCGGCATCGCCGACACCGATTCGTACGTGAAGTGGGCGGCGGCGCTCGTGGGGAATGCTCCGGCCACCTGGGACCGCTCGATGCGAATCCTCGACACGCCGCTGGCGGTCTCGGACGACCAGCTGCGCGCCGCCCTGACGACGAGCGGCTTGCCCGCCGACGCCGTCGTCCGGCTGACGCTTGCGCAGCTGCGGGAGAGCGTTGCCGACGACCCGCCGGATGTCGTCATCATCGGGGCGCGCGGCCCACTGGCCCGGGTTCTCGTGCGTCTCCTCGCCACCCTTCCGGGGCGACCGGTCGTGGTGACGGGGCTTCCGGGCATCTCGGTCCCCGTCACCCGGAAGGCTCTGTTCTACCGGCAGGGCGCCGATCTGTTCGTCGTGCACTCCCGGCGCGAGCGGACGGAGTTCGCAGCGCTGTCGGTGACCACCGGACTTCGCCACCGCTTCGCCCTGGCCACCCTGCCGTTCGCGGCGGCGGCCGCGCGGGCGGGTGGTCACGGGCATGCCCGCGGGGCGACCGACATCGTCTTCGCCGCCCAGGCGATCGTGCCGAGCGACCGGGACGACCGCCTGAGGCTGGCCGTGATGCTTCGAAGACTGGCGTCGGCAGACAACTCACGGCGCGTCGTGATCAAGCTCCGCGCCGCAGAGGGGGAGCACCAGACCCACCTCGAGCGCGACGCGTTTCCCGAGCTCCTGCGTTCGCTCGGTGAGCCACCGGAGAACCTCGTCCTGTCGACGGCGCCGATGCAGGCGGCCCTCGATCAGGCCGCCGGGCTGGTCACGGTCAGCTCGACCGCGGCGATCGAGGCCATCGCCCGCGGCATCCCGGTTCTGGCGCTGGACACGTTCGGCGTCTCGCCCGCGCTCATCAACGTGGTCTTCGAGGGCAGCGGCCTGCTCGGGGGCGAGGACGATCTGCTCGCGGGCCGATTCCGGCTTCCGTCGACGTCGTGGTTGCAGGAGAACTACCTGCACGACCCGGAAGAGGATGACTGGATCGCGGCCGTCGAGCGGTTGGTGGGGTTCCGGCGACAGGGACTGCTGGCCGACCCCGCGCTGCCGGCGGGACGAGGGGGGCGCCTGCGTCTGGCCTGGGAGCGCAAGTCCGTGCTCGGTGAGATGGATCGTTCACCGGCCGGGCGATGGGCGCTCGTCGTCGGCGTTCCTGCGCGGAGCGTCGTCCGGACGGCGCGGCGCGTACGCAACCGGCTTCAGGTGTCGCGTTCGGCCGGACCGATGTCTTCGCGGTGATCATCCGTCCCACCCGGGGGGTACTCGGTGGGCTCGGGGCGCGAGCGAAGGAAGAGGATGCTGACGGCCAGCCCGCCCCAGACGATGATGATCGACAGGATAAGGAACGTGATGGCGAGACCGGTCATTTCGCGTGCTCCTTCCGATTCGCCGCGTGGCCTTCGGGCGGGAACGACGGCCACGCGCGGAAGTCATCCGGCGAGTCGCGCCACTTCAGCGCCGACATGACGATCGCAGCGACCACGATGAACCCGATCGTTCCCCAGCCGAACACCAGCAGGTACCACTCGGGAAGACCGCCGTATCCTTCCACGATCAGCACGACGATGCGCTGGATCAGCATGTAGGCCAACACGATCGGAGCCAGCACGCCTACGAGCAGCACCCACACGCGCCCGACCTGGAACGTCGACACCGCGTTGAGGTGGTAGCGGAGTTCGGGGCCGCCGCGCAGCACCCAGATCACCACGATCGTGGTGAGCACCGCCGAGGCGACGATCCCCACATTGTTGGCGTACTGATCCGTGACGTCGAGGGCCAACAGGCCGGTGGTGGTGGAGAAGAGCAGGATCGACAGCACCGCCGAGACCGAACCCACGGCGGTGGCCGCCACCCGCGGTGTCAGGCGGAATTTCTCCTGGAACGCCGCCGAGACGACCTGCAGGACCGAGATCAGCGACGTGAAGCCGGCGAGGGTGAGGGAGCCGAAGAACAGGCATCCGAACAGCGGGCCGCCGGGCATCTGCGACACGATCGCGGGGAAGGTGATGAACGACAGCCCCACCCCGGTCAGGCCCTCGAGTTCGGCGACCTGGATGCCCTGCTGGAAGGCGAAGAACCCCAGCGTGGCGAAGACGCCGATGCCGGCGAGGATCTCGAACGACGAGTTCGCGAACGCCACGACCAGGCCGGGCGAGGTCAGATTCGACCGTCGACGCCGGTAGGAGGCGTAGGTGATCATGATGCCGAACGCGATCGACAGCGAGAAGAAGATCTGGCTGTACGCCGCGATCCACACGTTCGGATCGCCCAGGGCCGCCCAGTTCGGGGTGAACAGGGCGTTCAGCCCGTCGGCTGCGCCGTCGAGGAAGAGGGCGCGGATGACGAGGACCAGGAAGGCCGCGACGAGGAGGGGGAGGAAGATCACGTTCGCCCGCTGCAGGCCCTTGGCCACTCCCGCGGCGAGCACGAGGATCGCGGCGATCCACACCAGTGCAAGGGGGATGAGCACGCCCGGCACGAACTCCAGGCTCAACCCGGGGTCGCCGACCTGCAGGTAGTCGGCCTGGAAGAAGGTCGCCGGATCGTCGCCCCAGCGCAGGTCGAAGGAGAAGACGAAGTAGCTCAGCGCCCAGGCGATCACGGCCGTGTAGTAGAGGCCGATGACGAAGGCGATCGCCACCTGGAACCATCCGAGCGACTCGGTGAAACGGCCGATCGATCGGCCGATCCGCCGGAACGCGGTGGGCGCAGCACCCCGGAACCGGTGCCCGAGGGCGTAATCGAGGAACAGGATCGGTATGCCCGCGGTCAGGAGCGCGACCAGATAGGGGATGAGGAACGCCCCACCGCCGTTCTCATAGGCGACCCCCGGGAAACGCCAGATGTTGCCGAGGCCGACCGCCGATCCGATGGCCGAGAGGATGAAGCCGACCTGGCCGGTCCACTGCTCCCGGGGCCGGACCGTAGCCGAAGGGGCGGGGGCGTTCTGGGTCACTGTCGTCCTCCGTCGTGGCTGTGGTGCGTCACCGCGGTGCCCCCGCACGCTACCAGCCCCGAGGACGGGCGACACCCCTCATTCGGCCCTCGTCACGGATTGCCTTCGCTGAGCTGATCGTGGATCCGGCGCAGGTCCTCCATCAACGAGCCCACGACGATCCAGTTCGTCGCCGATGGTGCGGTCAGTTGCAGGGGCGCCGTGAGCGCCGGGATCGTCGCCGTCGGCTCCGCGCCACCCGACCGGGGCGCGCGGCGCAGATCCAGGCGGATGTCGTGCGCCGCGCGACGCAGCTGATCGGCGATCGCGAGGACAGCGGGCTCGGTGGCAAGGCTGGCGTCGTAGTGGTCGTAGACCGCACGCGTCATCCCGATCGTCTGGGTCACGATGGGACCGAAGAGGGCGAGGAGCTGCTCGACCTCGCCGAGCTCGCGTCGATACCGCCGGGCCCGCGGATTGAGGGAGAGCGAGTCGCGCGCCGTCGCGATGGCCTCATCGGCGTCGACCACCATCGGTCGCAGCAGCCGAACGGTGAGCATGAGCTCTTCGATCTGCGGACGCGTCTGCTGGGTGGTGAGCGCATCGGCGAGGCGTTCGAGGGATCGAGCGAGTTCCTCCCCGACCCGGTCGACGGCCTCGTGTGCGGGAGTCACGGCGACCGGCGGCACCATCACGATGTGCACCACCATGCCGATGATCGCGCCGATGATGGTCTCGAGGATGCGGTCGACGGCGTAATCGGGGGTGGTGGCGCCCAGGGCGAGCACGAGCACCGCGCTGATGGCGACCTGGTTCGCCGTCCCCGCGGTCACGCGAGCCGCCCACGGCACGATCAGGGCGACGATGATGGCGACCAGGACCACCCAGGTGGCGTCGCCGAACACCATCCCGAGCCCCGAGGCGATGGCCACACCCACGATGACGCCGACGCTGCGTTCGATCGCCTTCGCGAACGACTGGTTGAGGCTCGGCTGCACCACGAGAAGCGCGGCGATCGCGGCGAACACCGGGGGAGGACCCTGGATCAGCCAGCCGGCGACGAGCCAGGCGGCCACGGTCGCGATCGCCGATTTGGCCACCTGCAGCAGAGGCGCGCGACGCGGGGCGCGGATCGCCGAGGTCAGTCGCATACCTCAACGCTAGCCACGTCGGGCGGGGTTGACAGCGCCGACGCCGCCCGATGGGCTGAGGGTTCGTCGAAAGAAGGAGAGCGGATGTCTCGGGTGCTGGTTTTCGGTGGACACGGCAAGGTTGCGATGCTCCTGGCGCCGCTGCTGGTCTCGCGTGGCGACGAGGTGACCGCGGTCATCCGGAATCCCGCTCACGTCGACGAGGTCGAGGGCACGGGTGCGACGCCCCGCGTGGCCGACATCGAGCAGCTCGACACCGAGGCGCTCGCCGAGCTGGTGGCGGGCCACGACGCGATCGTCTGGTCGGCGGGCGCCGGCGGCGGTGACGCCGCGCGTACGTATGCGGTGGACCGCGATGCGGCGATCCGCTCGATGGACGCCGCGGGCCAGGCCGGTGTCGAGCGCTACGTGATGGTGTCGTGGCTGGGATCGAAGGCCGATCACGGCGTGCCCGAGGACGACGACTTCTTTCCCTATGCCGACGCCAAGCTCGCCGCCGACGATCATCTGCGCGGCACCGGTCTGGAGTGGACAGTGCTCGGACCGGGGGCGCTCCTGGACGAACCCGGCACGGGACGAATCACCATCGATCCGGACGGCCGCGGTGCGGTGCCGCGCGCAGACGTCGCCGCCGCCGTCGCGGCAGCGCTGGTCGAGCCCGCGACGGTCCGGCGGACACTGCGATTCGGCGGGGGAGAGCAGCCGATCGCCGAGGCCTTCGTCGCCGCATCCGACGCGCGGTAGCGCCGCGGGACGCAGCTCACCCCTCGTGGCGTCCGCTACGGTCGAAGTATGAGCGGGGAGGCCCGGGAGAGGGATGACGACGTCGATCTGCTGATCGACGCGTGGTCCCGTCGGCTCCCCGACGTCGATCTCACTCCGCTCGATGTCATGTCGCGACTGCGGCGCGTCGCGCTCCGACTCGCCCGCCTGCGCGCCGAGGCCTTCTTCAGCGCAGGCCTGTCGGTGTGGGAGTTCGATGTGCTGGCCGCTCTCCGTCGCGCAGAGGATCCTCACGAACTGAGCCCTGCCCAGCTGATCGAATCCACCATGATCGGAAGCGCGGCGATGACCAACCGTCTGGAGAAGCTCGCCGCGCGCGGCCTCGTCGAGCGGCGGCCCAACCCGCGCGACGGTCGGGGCGTGCTCGTGCGCCTGAGTCCCGAGGGCACCGAGCGCGTCGACGCCGCGATGACGGAGCTGGTCCGCCGGGAGGCCGAGGAGCTCGCGGGCCTGTCGCGCGAGGAGCAGGGTCTGCTGACCCGTCTCCTGGGGCGTCTCCTGGTCTGAAGCGAACACGCGGTGTCGTCGTCGCGCATCCCTGCGCCGCCGCATCCTTCCCTTTCCGCGCCCTCTCCTGCCATGGTGAGTTCATGCGCAGCCCGAAGCTCGTCCTGGCCGTCCTCTCCACGGCGGCATTCGCCCTTTCGCTCAGCGCCTGTGCACCCGGCGCGGCGAATCCCGGGAGCACGTCGGTGATCGCCCCCGTCACCGAGTCGGCCAACGATCTGCAGGGGGCCACGGTCGAGCTCGTCGTCGGTCAGGTGCTCGACATCGACACCGGTGACCTCGCGATCGACAGTTACGAGGGCGAGGTCGCCGATCCCGCCGTGGCGGAATTCGTCCAGGGGAGGGATGACGGCAGCGCCACCTTCAACCCGGGGGTGCGTGCGCTCGCCGAGGGCACGACGACGGTCACGATGACGAATCAGGACGGCGGGATCCAGCCGTTGGAGTTCACCGTCGAGGTCTCCGCGGGCTGACGCTCTCTGATAACCTGAAGTGTCACGCGTGTGACGGTTCCACCATGCCCGGTTTCGATCTCGGGATGACGTGTGGGCCGGTGCGCCACATGTGACGCCGTACGACCACAATCCGCTCCGCCTCGGGGCCGGATCCGACCGCTTTCGCGTGCGGACCAGGCAGCCGAGGCCCGAACACCACACCACCAAGGACAACCCACTACATGACTACCGCAACGACCGCCCCGGCCACCAAGCAGGTCGCGATCAACGACATCGGATCTGCCGAGGACTTCCTGGCCGCGGTCGAAAAGACCCTGAAGTTCTTCAACGACGGAGACCTCATCGAAGGCACCGTCGTGAAGATCGACCGCGACGAGGTCCTCCTCGACGTCGGCTACAAGACCGAGGGTGTCATCCCCTCGCGCGAGCTTTCGATCAAGCACGACGTCGACCCCAACGAGGTCGTCAACGTCGGCGACCACGTCGAGGCGCTCGTCCTCCAGAAGGAGGACAAGGAAGGGCGCCTGATCCTGTCCAAGAAGCGCGCACAGTACGAGCGCGCCTGGGGTGACGTGGAGAAGATCAAGGAGACCGACGGCGTGGTCACCGGCCAGGTGATCGAGGTCGTCAAGGGTGGCCTCATCGTCGACATCGGCCTGCGCGGATTCCTCCCCGCTTCGCTCATCGAGCTGCGCCGCGTCCGCGACCTCACCCCGTACCTGGGTCAGGAGATCGAGGCGAAGATCCTCGAGCTCGACAAGAACCGCAACAACGTCGTGCTCTCGCGTCGTGCTCTGCTCGAGCAGACCCAGTCCGAGTCGCGCACCACGTTCCTCAACAACCTGCACAAGGGCCAGGTCCGCAAGGGAACGGTCTCGTCGATCGTCAACTTCGGTGCCTTCGTCGACCTCGGCGGCGTGGACGGCCTCGTGCACGTCTCCGAGCTGTCGTGGAAGCACATCGAGCACGCCTCCGAGGTCGTCGAGGTGGGCCAGGAAGTCACCGTCGAGATCCTCGAGGTCGACCTCGACCGCGAGCGCGTCTCCCTGTCGCTGAAGGCGACGCAGGAGGACCCGTGGCAGGTCTTCGCCCGCACCCACGCGATCGGTCAGATCGCGCCGGGCAAGGTCACCAAGCTCGTGCCGTTCGGTGCGTTCGTCCGCGTCGCGGACGGCATCGAGGGTCTCGTGCACATCTCCGAGCTCTCGGGCAAGCACGTCGAGCTCGCCGAGCAGGTCGTGTCGGTCGGCGAAGAGGTCTTCGTCAAGATCATCGACATCGACCTCGAGCGTCGCCGCATCTCGCTGTCGCTGAAGCAGGCCAACGAGTCGGTCGACCCCTACGGCACCGAGTTCGACCCGGCCCTCTACGGCATGGTCACCGAGTACGACGAGAACGGGGAGTACAAGTACCCCGAGGGCTTCGACCCGGAGACCAACCAGTGGAAGGAAGGCTTCGACGAGCAGCGCGAGGCCTGGGAGCAGGACTACGCCGCCGCACAGGCGCGCTGGGAGGCCCACAAGGCCGCCGTCGTCAAGGCCCTCGAGGCCGAGGCGAACGCGCCCGCGGTCGAGTCGACGGGTTCGTCCTCGTTCTCGTCCGACACGTCGGGCGGCGGGACGCTGGCCGACGACGAGGCGCTCGCTGCGCTTCGTGAGAAGCTCTCTGGTCGCTGAGCTCGCACCATCCGCGCACAGGGCCGGAACCCGTCACGGGTTCCGGCCCTGTGCCGTGTGCGGACGAACGTGACGGGATGAACCGCGTAGCGTCGGACCGATGAGCGACGCGACCGGGCACCTGCCGGGGAGCCGCGCGTACCGGCGTCTCCTCGTCGCCCTGTTCTTCGCCGGGATCGCCACCTTCGCGCAGCTGTACTCGCCTCAGGCGGTGCTGCCGCTCATCTCCGCCGACCTCGACGTGTCGCCTCCGACCGCCTCCCTCGCGGTGTCGGTGACGACGCTCGGTCTGGCCGCCGCCGTCATCCCGTGGTCCATCGTCGCCGACCGCTTCGGTCGCGTGCCGGCCATGACCGTCGGGATCTGCGCTGCCACGGTCCTCGGGCTGCTGGCGCCACTGGCCGACGACATGGGCGTGTTCCTCGGCATCCGACTCGCCGAGGGTGTGGCGCTGGGAGCGATCCCCGCCATCGCCCTGGCCTATCTGAGCGAGGAGGTCGACGCGCGCCACACGGCGTCCGCGGCGGGAAGCTACATCGCCGGTACGACCGTCGGCGGGCTCTCGGGACGGCTGGTGTCGGGCCCCGTCGCCGACCTCGTCGAATGGCGGGCCGGAATGTGGGCGGTGGCGATCCTGTGCGCGGCCTCGGCCGTGGTCTTCCTCTGGCTCGTCCCGCGCGCGCGGGGCTTCATCGCCCACCGCCATCGGCCGGAGCGCCGGCTCGGCGAGCGGCTCTCCGCTGTCATGCGAACCCCGGCCCAGCTCGCGATCGACGCGCAGGGATTCCTCCTCATGGGAGCGTTCGTCGCAGTGTTCAACTACCTCGGTTTCCACCTCGCGCAGCCACCGTTCTCCCTGCCCGGGTGGCTGGCGACCCTGCTGTTCCTCTCCTACCTCGCCGGGACGGTCTCATCTCCCTGGGCCGGTGCGCTCGCCGTGCGTCACGGCCGGCTCCCGGTCCTCCTCGGCGGCATCTCGGCGATGCTCGTGGGGCTGGTTGCGCTGCTGGCTCCCACGACCGCGGTCGTCCTCCTCGGTCTCCTCGTCTTCACCGCGGGGTTCTTCGCGGCCCACGCCGTGGCGTCGGGCTGGGCCCCCGTGGCCGCTTCGGCCGATACCCGGGCGCAGGCGTCCTCGCTGTACTATCTCGCCTACTACGGCGGGTCGAGCCTGTTCGGCTGGTGCCTCGGCTTCGTCTACGCCGGGCCCGGCTGGACGGCCTTCATCGCTGCGCTCGCGGCGATGTGCACCGCTGCCGCGGTCACCGCTGCTGTGGTGCTGCGCACCGCAGGTCTCGCGCCTCGATAAAGTGAGCGCGTGACTCAGACGCGCGCGGGCGACACAGACCTCGGCACGGTCCCGCCCCGGGCGCCCGTGGTCCTGACGGCCCTGATCCTGGCCGCGCTGGTGTGCAACATCAACCTCGCCGCCGCCAACGTCGCCCTTCCCGACGTCGGCGACGCCTTCGGCGCCACCCAGACCGCGCTGAATCTCGTCGCCGTCGGGTGCGGGCTGGGGCTTGCGATGTCGGTGCTGTACCTCGGGGCTCTGGCCGACCGCTACGGACGCAAACAGCTGCTTCTGCTCGGCCTCGCTCTCACCGTCGTCGCAAGCTTCCTCTCCGCCTTCTCCCCGACGGTGGAGATGCTCATCGCCGCGCGGATCTTCACCGGTGTCGCAGCGGGCATGGCCTTTCCCACCACCCTGTCGCTGATCACCGCGCTGTGGGCTCAGGGGCCCCGGCGTACCGTGGCCATCGCCCTCTGGTCGGGCGTCAGCGCCACGGCTGCGGTGATCGGCTCCGTGCTGGCAGGGTTGCTGCTGACGATCTGGTGGTGGGGCTCGGCCTTTCTGCTGGCGGCGCCCATCGCCGCGATCGCCTTCGTCCTCGTTGCGCTCTTCGTGCCCTCGCACGTCAAGGAGAACGACGACCCCGTCGATCACCTCGGAGGGGTTCTCGCGACCCTCGCGATCGCCGCGCTCGTGCTCGGGGTGAGTCTGGTCTTCGCGCCCGGTCGGACTCTGCTCGGGCTGATCCTGCTGGGCGCAGCGGTGGTGCTGCTGGCACTGTTCGCCTGGCGCCAGATGGCGGCGCGGCATCCGATCTACGAACTGAGGGTCGCCCGACGGCGCATGTTCTGGGTACCGGCCACCGGTGGCACGATCGTCTTCGGCTCGCTGATGGGGGCCATGTTCGTCGGGCAGCAGTTCCTCCAGAACATCCTCGGGTACAGCACCCTGGAAGCCGGGCTGGCGGTGGTGCCGGCCGCCGTCGGTCTGCTGCTGTGCGCTCCGCTGTCCGCGCGGCTGCTCACCTCGCGTGGGTCGCGCGCGACCATGCTGGCCGGGTACGCGCTCGTCCTGCTGGGCTTCCTCACCACCCTGCTGTGGGGGGAGTCCACGCCGTACGTGCTCGTCGGCGCCGGCTTCCTCTTCATCGGCAGCGGTGCCGCCTTCGCGATGACGCCGGCTTCGCGTGCGCTCACCGAGAGCACGCCGGTCAGACGTGTCGGGATGGCGTCAGCGACCTCGGATCTGCAGCGCGACCTGGGCGGCTCGATCATGCAGGCCCTCCTCGGGGCGGTTCTCGCAGCCGGCTTCGCGGCCTCGTTCGCCCGTCAGATCGCCGCGTCGGCCGAGGCGCAGTCGGTGAGTGCCGAGGTGACGCAGGCGCTGCAGGCCTCGTACGCCTCGGCGCTGCGGGTCGCCGAGCAGTATCCGCAGTACGCCACCCAGATCACCCAGGGGGCGACGCAGTCCCTGCTCGACGGCGCGTTCTCCGCCTATCTGATCGGTGCCGTCGCGATCGTCGTCGGTGCGGTGGTCGTGGCGGTCTTCCTCCCCGGATTCGCCCGCGAGCAGGAGCTCGTCGCGGGGTACGCGCGGGAAGACGCAGATCCGTCGGCAGGGCGGTCGTAGTCGCATGGACGTCACCCCCACCGCATCCGTTCCCTCCGCCGCCCCCGACACGCGCCGCTGGATCGATCTCGTCCTCGCCGATCGCGCGCGCGGGCATTCGCCCGCTCTCACCCAGCTCCTCCTCGGGGCGCTCGTCCTGGCGGTCGCGATCGCCGTGCTGGCGACGGATGTCGTGGGGAGCATGCCGGTCTTCTTCGCCGGGGTGATCGGGATCTTCATCCTCACCGGACTCGCGCTCGTGGTGCCGTGGGACCGCATGTCCTCGTGGTGGCTGATGGCGATCCCGTTGGCCGACATCGTCGCGGTCGGCGTCATCCGCAGTGCCGCCCCCGCCCTCGGGACGGGATTGCTCTTCATCTTCCCGGTGATGTGGCTGGCGACCGGCTTCGGGATCGCGGGCCTCATCTCGGGGGTGGTCACGGCCAGCGTGACCTACTGGATAACCGTGGCCATCGGGCCGCCGAACGGGGCGGTGCTGAGCACCATCCTCCTGCCCGTCGTCCTCATCGCCGTCGGGCTGACCTCCTTCCTCGCCGCGCGGCGGGCGGCGGCACAGCGGATGTTGCTGGACAAGCAGGCCGCGCTGCTGCGGCAGTCGGCCGAGCGGGCCCGGCGTCAGGAGCAGCTCGTGACCGAGGTGCTCGACGCCGTCGACTTCGGCGTCATCCGCATCGACGAGACCGGCGCGATCACGGTGACCAATGACGCCCATGCGCGGCTGCAGCAGGTGCTCGCTGACGTCGAGGCGGAGGATCAGCTCGAGGCCTACCGCACGGATCGCACGACCCGCCTGCCGCGCGAAGAGCTCCCGCTCGAGCGCGCGCGCCGCGGCGCGGTCTTCCAGGACGAGCGCGTGTGGTTCGGCACGCCGGGCGGCCTGCAGCGGGCGTTGAGCTTCACCGCCCGACGGTTGCGCGATTCCGACGGTCGGGATGCCGGCGCGGTCGTCGTCTCCCGCGATGTCACCGTCGAGATGCTCGCCGCACGGGCGCGGGACGAGGTGATCTCGTCGGTGTCGCACGAGCTGCGGACCCCACTGACGTCGATCCTCGGCTACATCGAGCTCGCCATCGACGACCCCGAGACACCGTCCCGGATCCGATCGAACCTCCAGATCGCCGACCGGAACGCCGAACAGCTGCTCGAGCTCGTCTCCGACGTCCTGACGGCATCGGCGGCTGCCGACGACCGCGTCGAGCTCGTCATGCAGCCGGAGGTCGTGGAGGTCTCCGAGGTCATCCGAGCGGCCGTCGAATCGCTCGTGCTCCGCGCGGGCGAGCGCGGCGTCACCATCGACACGACCCGGCTGCGTCCGGCGCACGCCTATGTCGACCCGCGTCGGCTCGCCCAGGTGATCGACAACCTGCTCTCCAACGCCGTCAAGTACAACCGCGAGGGGGGACGGGTGTCCTTGCAATCGGCGACGACGGGGCGATGGACCGCGATCGTCATCGAGGACAGCGGCGTGGGCATGACGGAGGAGGACGTCGAGGCACTCTTCCAGCGCTATTACCGCGGTGTCGCGGTGCGCTCCTCACCCGTGTCGGGAACGGGTCTCGGTCTCGCGATCAGTCGTGACATCGTCCGCGGGCACGGCGGCGACATCACGGTGAGCAGCGTGCTCGGCGTGGGCTCGACATTCACCGTCACCCTCCCCGCGACCCGTCCAGGCGGAGGAGGGGAGGCCTGATGCTCGCGGATCTCGATCTGGTGACGTCAGCGGTGATGACCGCCCTCGTCGTCTTCGTCGCGGGCACCGTGTTCCTCCTCGAGACCGTGCTTCGTCGCGATGAGGCTGCCGGGCGGGCGTGGGCGCTGGGATTCCTCGGCGCCATCCTGACCTCCCTGCTCTACCTCGCCTGGGCCGCCGATCCCACCGCCTTCTGGGCGGTCGTCGCGGGCAACTCCGCGTTCGTAGCCGGAACCGGCGCGATGTGGATCGGCTGCCGCCTCTACAACGGTCGACGAAACGGTCTTGCCATCGGCATGATCGCCGTGCTCAGCGCGGTCACCGCCGTCGCCACGGTGCTCGAACAGCCGAGCCTCGATGACTGGGCGGGAGCGGCGTGGACGTTCGCCGCTCTCGTCGTCGTGGCCGGTGCGGCGGGGATCGAGTGCTTCCGCGGTTCGCTCGGCGGCATGCGGACGGCGTGGGTGCTCGGCGCCGTGTTCGCCATCGAAGCCGTCTACTTCTCCTTCCGTCTCCTCGCGTTCCTCCTGATCGGCCCCGACGACCCGTTCTTCCAGACCTGGTTCGGCAGCGTCGTCGTGGGGATGCTGACGGTCCTGCTGATGATCGTCGCCGTGGTCGTGACCTCCGTGCTCCGCGCAGGACGGGCGGAACTGCGTCACCAGCGTGCGCTGGCCGGAGCAGAGGATGCCGTGACGGGGATCCTCACCGAGAAGCGTCTTCGCGCCGCCCTGGATTCGCTGACGGCCACGGCCGAAGCCCGGGGCGTGGCGCTCGCGGTGATCGAGGTCAGACTCGACGACCTGGCACACATCGCCACCGCCTTCGGTGAAGACGCGCGCCGCGAGGCGATCGTGGTGTGGCGCGAGGCGGTCCGCAGTCACGCGCCTCTGTTCTCGGTGATGGGGGAGGACGGCGAGGGCGGCATCGCCCTGGTCACGACCGCGTCCTCACCGAGCACCGCCCGCCGGGAGGCCATGACGCTGTACCGCGGCAGTTTCGACGCCCTCGGTCAGCTTTCCGGCGTCGGTCTCCCCGTCGTCGGCGTCGGCGTCGCGCTGACCGAGATCGTCGGATACGAGCCTGAGACGCTTCTTCGGGTGGCGCGCACGAGCGCCGTGAGCGGATTCTCCAGCGCCGACTCGGCGGTGGTGGTCGCGCGCACCGCCGAGGCGTGAGACCTACTCAGGTCGACGCGTCGTCGTCAGCGCCTCGATGCGGGCGCGCAGCTCCCGCGGCCGGAAGGGCTTGCGGAGATACTCGTCGGCGCCGGCGTCCAGTCCCTCCTGCGCATCCGACTCCTGCACGAAGGCCGTGATCATGATGATGTGGGTGGCGCTGAAGCGGCGGATGCGCCGGGCGGTCTCGTACCCGTCGATCCCGGGCATGCTGATGTCGAGGGTGACCACCTCGGGTGACACGCGACGTACCAGCTCCACGCCGTCCAGTCCATTGTCGGCGGCGTGGACGGCGTAGCCCGCCGATTCCAGGACGAGCGAGATGAGCGACCGGATGTCGGCCTCATCTTCGATCACGACGGCTGACTGTGTCACCGCGTTGCCTCGCTCGCTTTCGGCCGCGTTCGGGGGGTGCGTCCGATCGGCCCAGTCTAGAGGGCGCAGCCCTCCGGCGTCCCACGACCTCGGCGTGGCATGCTCGGAACATGTCTCTGCTCGCGCTCACCGGCGGGATCGCCTCGGGGAAGTCGACCATCGCCCGGCGCCTCGCCGACCACGGCGCCGTCGTCGTCGACGCCGACGCGATCGTGCGCCACGTCCAGCTGCCGGGCTCCCCGGTCCTCACGGCGCTCGCCGCGGAGTTCGGCGACGACATCCTCCGCGAGGACGGATCGCTGGACCGGGCCGCTCTGGCCGGCCGCACCTTCGGCGATGCCGCGGCGGTCGAGCGCATGAACGCCATCGTGCATCCCGCCGTCCGGGAGGAGTCGGCCCGGCGTTTCGCCGAGGCGTTCACGGCGGACCCCGACGCGGTGGTCGTCTACGACGTCCCCCTTCTGGCGGAGGCCCGCGCCGCGGACCCCTGGGATCTGATCGTGGTCGCCCACGCGCCCGCGGAGATCCGACGGCGACGGCTGGTCGACCTGCGAGGCTTCACGGAGCAGGACGCGACCGCCCGGATCGCCGCGCAGGCGAGCGACGACGAGCGCCTCGCGCTCGCCGACGTGGTGATCGACACAGCGGTGCCGATGGCGGACACGCTCTCCCAGGTCGACCGGCTCTGGCAGGAGCTGCCTCGACGGATCGCAGAGAAAAACGCCAGACGCCGCTGAGTTCGGCGTACCCTGTCGCTACCGATCAGGAGGAGCCGACATGGGAGCGCTCTGGAGATTCCGTCGGCGGCGGAGGGCGCCGTACCGCGCGGTCACCGAGGAAGAGCAGATCTCGAGGTACGTGTACCTGCTGAACACGCTCCCGGCATCGGTCATCGAGAGCGCGCACGCCACGGCGTTCCGCGACCTCCCGCTGGAGCGCCGGCGAGCGATGCTCGCAGAACTCCGTCCTTTCCTCCGTGACGACGAGCGGCAGGATGCCGATGCCGAGCCGGGTCTGCTGGCCACACTCGTCCGCCGTGCCGAGCAGTACCGCAGCGAGCGGGCGGACGGTCGGATGACGCCCGAGGCGGGCGACCCGCGACAGACGGCCGACCCGCGATCGATCCTGATGAGTGCCGGGGTCATGACGGTCGTCGCGCAGCAATTCCTCCTGACCCAGGCGGTCACGGCCTACTTCACCGTCGGCGCCGGGTCTCTCATGCTCGCGGAGCAGCCGGGATGGCTCGTCGACACCGTCGACCCCACGGCGGCATCCGTCGACGCCGGCGGGTACGCCGGCGACGGGGGGTTCGGCGGCGTAGCATTCGGCGACGGCGGCGGCTTCGGTGGAATGGACGCGGGCGGATTCGGCGGCGGTTTCGGCTGACGGAGCGGATGTCGGAGGGCGCGCCTACGCTGGAACAGTGCAGACCACACGATCCGTCAGGCCCTTCGAGGTCGTCAGCGAGTACGAGCCGTCCGGCGATCAGCCGTCGGCGATCGCCGACCTCGCCGCCCGCATCAATGCCGGCGAAACCGACGTCGTCCTGTTGGGAGCGACCGGAACGGGAAAGTCCGCCACCACCGCGTGGCTGATCGAGGCGGTGCAGCGGCCCACCCTGGTGCTGGCGCACAACAAGACCCTGGCCGCCCAGCTGGCCAACGAGTTCCGCGAGCTCATGCCGCACAACGCGGTCGAGTACTTCGTGTCGTACTACGACTACTACCAGCCCGAGGCCTACGTGCCCCAGACCGATACCTTCATCGAGAAGGACTCGTCGATCAACGCCGAAGTCGAGCGGCTGCGCCACTCGACGACGAACTCGCTGCTGTCCCGACGTGACGTCGTGGTGGTCTCGACCGTGTCGTGCATCTACGGCCTCGGCGCGCCCGAGGAGTACCTGCGTGCGATGGTGGCGCTGCAGGTGGGCGAGGTCTACGACCGCGACGCTCTGATCCGCAAGTTCATCTCGATGCAGTACAACCGCAACGACGTGGACTTCTCGCGAGGGAACTTCCGCGTCCGGGGCGACACGATCGAGATCATCCCGGTGTACGAGGAGTACGCGATCCGGATCGAGATGTTCGGCGATGAGATCGAGGCGCTGTACATGCTCCACCCCCTCACGGGTGATGTCGTGCAGCGCATGGAGTCGGTTCCGATCTTCCCTGCCTCTCACTACGTCGCGGGTACCGAGACCGTGCAGCGCGCGATCGGAACGATCGAGCACGAGCTCGCCGAGCGCCTGAAGGAGCTGGAGTCGCAGAACAAGCTGCTCGAAGCGCAACGGCTGCGCATGCGGACGACGTTCGACCTCGAGATGCTTCAGCAGCTGGGTTTCTGTTCGGGGATCGAGAACTACTCGCGTCATCTGGACGGACGGATGCCGGGGGAGCCGCCGCACACTCTGCTGGACTTCTTCCCCGACGACTTCCTCATGGTCATCGACGAGTCGCACGTGACCGTTCCGCAGATCGGTGCGATGTACGAGGGTGATGCCTCTCGGAAGCGCACGCTGGTGGAGCACGGGTTCCGGCTCCCCAGTGCGCTGGACAACCGACCGTTGCGATGGGACGAGTTCAAGGAGCGCATCGGACAGACGGTCTACCTCTCCGCAACCCCCGGACGCTATGAGATGGGCATCGCCGACGGGGTGGTCGAGCAGATCATCCGACCCACCGGACTGATCGACCCGCAGATCGTGGTCAAGCCGTCGAAGGGCCAGATCGATGACCTGCTCGAAGAGATCCGCCTTCGCGTGGAGCGCGACGAGCGCGTGCTCGTGACGACCTTGACCAAGAAGATGGCCGAGGAGCTCACCGACTTCCTCGGCGAGCACGGCGTGCGCGTGCGGTACCTGCACTCCGACGTCGACACCCTGCGACGCGTGGAACTGCTGACCGAACTGCGCGCCGGCGTGTACGACGTCCTGGTCGGGATCAATCTGCTCCGTGAGGGTCTCGATCTTCCGGAGGTTTCGCTGGTGTCGATCCTGGACGCCGACAAAGAGGGCTTCCTCCGATCCGGCACCTCCCTCATCCAGACCATCGGCCGTGCGGCGCGAAACGTCTCGGGTGAGGTGCACATGTATGCCGACACCATCACCGATTCGATGCGGAACGCGATCGACGAGACGAATCGTCGACGCGACAAGCAGATCGCCTACAACCTCGAGCACGGCATCGATCCGCAGCCCCTGCGCAAGCGCATCGCCGACATCACCGAGGTGCTCGCTCGCGAGGCGGACGACACGAAGGCCCTGCTGAACCGCAAGGACGCGCGAGTGAAGTCGGGGAAGGGCAAGTCGCCTACGCCGCAGCTGCGACGGGAGGGCATCGCGGCCGAGGGCGCCGAGCAGTTGGAGGCCACGATCGCCGACCTGTCCGGCCAGATGCTCGCGGCCGCAGGGGAGCTGAAGTTCGAGCTCGCGGCGCGCCTGCGTGACGAGGTGCAAGACCTCAAGAAGGAGCTTCGCGCGATGGAGCGAGCCGGTCATGCCTGACACGTCGATGGCGCAGCGGGTCAGCCTCATCACCCTGGGTGCGACCGACCTCGAACGCGCACTGGCCTTCTACCGCGCCCTGGGATGGGCGCCGCACGAAGAGTCGATCGACGGCGTCGTCGCCTTCTTCCAGCTCGACGGGTTCGTCCTCGCGCTGTGGGGAAGGGCAGAGCTCGCCGAAGATTCCGGTATCGACGACCCTGGCGGATGGGGCGGGGTGACTCTGGCGCACAACGTGTCCTCCGCCTCCGCGGTCGACGCCCTTCTCGGCGCGGCCGCAGACGCGGGTGCCCGGATCAGTCGTCCGGCCGGGCCGACCCCGTGGGGCGGATACTCGGGTGTCTTCGTCGATCCCGACGGGCACGCGTGGGAGATCGCGCACAACCCCGGATGGCGGCTCGACGCCGCGGGGCGGGTGTCGATCGGCTGAGAGGATCGTGCCTCGGTTCTCGCTCGGCGCGAACGCCGGACTCCATGTCGGAGGCCCCACCTACACTTGACGGGTGCCCATCGTTCCCGTCGCCCTGCCCGGTTCCCCCGCTTCCACAGGCCTTCCGACCGGCTCCGCATCCGGCGAAAATCTCTCCTTCGGGTCGTCCGGAAAACTCAGCGTCCGAGGCGCGCGCGTCCACAATCTGAAGGACGTCGACCTCGACATTCCCCGTGACTCGCTCGTGGTCTTCACCGGCTTGTCGGGGTCGGGGAAGTCCAGCCTCGCCTTCGACACGATCTTCGCCGAAGGTCAGCGCCGATACGTCGAGTCGCTGAGCGCCTACGCCCGCCAGTTCCTCGGCCAGGTCGACCGGCCCGACGTGGATTTCATCGAGGGCTTGAGCCCCGCCGTCTCGATCGATCAGAAGTCGACCAACCGCAACCCTCGGTCGACGGTGGGCACGATCACCGAGATCCACGACTACATGCGTCTGCTGTGGGCCCGCATCGGCATACCGCACTGCCCCGAGTGCGGAGAGATCATTCAGCGGCAGACCGTGCAGCAGATCGCCGATCAGCTCATGGAACTCCCCGAGCGCACCCGTTATCAGATCGTCGCGCCGGTGGTCTCGCAGAAGAAGGGCGAGTTCGTCGACCTCTTCAAAGAGCTGAGCGCGAAGGGCTACTCTCGCGCCATCGTCGACGGCGACATGGTTCAGCTCGCCGACGCCCCGACGCTGAAGAAGAGCTACAAGCACGACATCGCGGTGGTCGTCGACCGCCTGGTCGCAAGCCCCGACATCCTCTCCCGGGTCACCGACTCGGTCGAGACGGCGCTGGGCCTGGCCGGCGGAGTCATGCAGGTCAACTTCGTCGACCGCGAGGGCGACGAGGCCTGGCAGTCCTTCTCCGAGAAGTTGGCGTGCCCGAACGGGCATCCGCTGCAGCTGACCGAGATCGAACCGCGGACGTTCTCCTTCAACGCTCCGTTCGGCGCCTGTCCCGCCTGCTCGGGTCTGGGCACCCGCATGTCGGTGGATGTCGAGCTCATGATCGGCGACGAGGACCTCTCGATCCGCGACGGCGTGCTGATCCCGTGGACGACACAGGGCAAGGGACTCTTCCAGTACTACGAGCGGCTGCTGGAGGGTCTTGCCCGCGACCTGGATTTCTCGCTCGACACCCCGTGGCGCAAGCTCCCCGCCGACATCAAGGACGCGGTTCTGCGCGGCGAGAACTACAAGGTCACCGTCCGGTGGAAGAACCGGTACGGGCGGGAGATGCGGTACTCCTCGGGCTTCGAGGGCGTCGTCCCCTACATCGAGCGGCAGTATCTTCAGGCCGAGTCCGACACACAGCGGCAGCGCTGGGCGGAGTTCCTGCGCGAGGTCCCCTGCCCCGTCTGCGACGGAGCGCGGCTGAAGCCCGAGGTGCTGGCGGTGCAGGTGCATGGACATTCCATCGCGGACGCCTCGCGGCTGAGCCTGGGTGACGCCCACGCGTTCTTCGCCGACCTCGAGCTGACCCCGCGGGAAGCCAAGATCGCGGCGCAGGTGCTGCGCGAGATCCGCCTCCGGCTGGACTTCCTCATCCAGGTGGGGCTGAACTACCTCAACCTCAGTCGTTCGGCCGGTTCGTTGTCGGGGGGAGAGGCGCAGCGCATCCGTCTCGCGACCCAGATCGGCTCAGGCCTCACCGGCGTGCTCTACGTTCTCGACGAGCCCTCCATCGGTCTGCACCAGCGTGACAACCGTCGCCTGATCGAGACGCTGGTCAAGCTCCGCGATCTCGGCAACACCCTGATCGTCGTCGAACACGATGAGGAGACGATCCACGCCGCGGACTGGATCGTCGACATCGGTCCGCGCGCGGGCGTCGACGGCGGCGAGGTGGTGCACTCCGGTCCGCTCGATGATCTCCTGGCCGACCCGCACTCGATCACCGGCGACTATCTCTCCGGTCGGCGCGCGATCCCGACGCCCAAGAAGCGGCGCCGGATCGATCGCTCGCGCAAGATCAGCGTCGTGGGTGCCCGGGCGAACAACCTCCGCAACGTCACCGTCGACTTCCCCCTCGGTGTGCTCACGGCCGTCACCGGGGTCAGCGGCTCGGGCAAATCGTCACTGGTGAACGACATCCTCTATCAGGTGCTGGCATCGCGGCTGAACGGTGCGCGCACCGTGCCGGGAAAGCACACGAGGGTGACGGGTCTGGACAACCTCGACAAGGTCGTCCACGTCGATCAGGCACCCATCGGCCGTACGCCTCGCTCGAATCCCGCGACCTACACGGGCGTCTTCGACCGCGTCCGCACTCTCTTCAGCGAGACCCCCGAAGCCAAGGCCCGGGGCTATCAGCCGGGCCGGTTCAGCTTCAACGTCAAGGGGGGCCGCTGCGAGGCGTGCTCGGGTGACGGCACGATCAAGATCGAGATGAACTTCCTCCCCGACGTCTACGTCGACTGCGAGGTCTGCCACGGCAAGCGGTACAACCGCGACACCCTCTCGGTGCACTACAAGGGCAAGAACATCGCCGAAGTGCTCGAGATGCCGATCTCCGAGGCGGCGGAGTTCTTCGAGCCCATTCAGGCCATCCACCGTTACCTGAAGACCCTCGTCGACGTCGGCCTGGGCTACGTGAGGCTCGGACAGTCGGCGACGACCCTCTCCGGGGGCGAAGCGCAGCGCGTCAAGCTCGCGACGGAGCTGCAGAGGCGCTCGAACGGACGCAGCATCTACGTCCTCGACGAGCCGACGACGGGGCTGCACTTCGAAGACGTGCGTCGATTGCTCGAGGTGCTGAACGGGCTGGTCGACAAGGGGAATTCGGTCATCGTGATCGAGCACAACCTCGATGTCATCAAGTCGGCCGACTGGGTGATCGACCTCGGGCCCGAGGGCGGATCGGGCGGGGGTCAGGTGATCGCCACGGGCACACCCGAGCAGGTCGCGCGCGTCGAGGAAAGCCACACCGGCGCCTTCCTGGCCGAGGTGCTCGGCGAGTCGGCGGTCCGCAAGGCCGGCTGAGTCGGCCGTGACGACCACCGAACGCGCCCCCCGACGGGGCCGACCGCAGCTGTCCTACCGGCCCAAGGCTGGTGAGATCCCCACCAATCCGGGGGTCTACCGGTTCCGCGATGGGCAGGGACGCGTGCTCTACGTCGGCAAGGCGAAGAACCTCCGAGCCCGCCTGTCGAACTACTTCGCTCCGCTGCACACCCTCCACGAGCGCACGCGACGGATGGTGACCACCGCGACCTCGGTGGAGTGGACGGTGGTGGCCACCGACGTCGATTCCCTGCAGCTGGAGTATCAGTGGATCAAGGAGTTCGATCCCCCCTTCAACGTCCGCTACCGCGACGACAAGTCCTACCCGTTCATGGCTATCACCCTGGGCGATGAGGCTCCGCGCGTGATGGTGACCCGCAACCACCGGATCGCGGGGGCGAAGTATTTCGGGCCGTATCCCAAGGTGTGGGCGGTCCACGACACGATCGACCTGCTCATCAAGGTCTTCCCGATCCGCACGTGCAGCGACGCGTCGTACAAGAAGGCGATGGCTTCGGGGCGCCCGTGCTTCCCGGGGCAGATCGGCCGCTGCGGCGGACCGTGTTCGATGAAGGTGACGATCGAGGAGCATCGCGCCGTCGTCGACGACTTCATCGCCTTCATGGCGGGCGGCGACCAGCGCTTCACCCGCGAGATGACCGCCCGGATGAACGAGGCCTCGGCGGCGATGGACTACGAATCCGCGGCGGTGTACCGAGACAAGCTCCAGGCCATCGACGCGGTCCTCAAGCGCAGCGCCCTCGTTCTGCCCTCCGACACCGATGCCGATCTCTTCGGCATCGCCGAAGACGAACTCGCCGCCGCCGTGCAGCACTTCGTCGTCCGCGGCGGCCGGGTGCGCGGTGTGCGTGCGACCACCATCGAGAAGGAGATCGACATCTCCGGGGCCGACCTCGTCGATCAGGTGCTGCAGCGCACATACGGCGACGCCGCGGCGGCCGACATCCCACGCCAGGTGCTCGTACCCGAACTTCCTGATGACGCGCAGGAACTGGAGGAGTGGCTCCGCGAGAGGCGCGGTAAGAAGGTCTCGATCGGTGTCGCCCAGCGGGGGCAGAAGGCGGAGCTGATGAAGACGGCGACGCTGAACGCCCAGCAGGCACTCATGCTGCACAAGACCCGCCGTACGAGTGACTACGTCGCTCGCACCCAGGCGCTGACCGATCTGCAGGAGGCGCTGGGTCTGGAGGAAGCGCCCCTGCGGATCGAGTGCTACGACGTCTCCCACCTCGGGGGGACCAACGTCGTCGCGTCGATGGTCGTCTTCGAAGACGGACTGCCGCGCAAGGATCAGTACCGTTCCTTCAAGGTGGAGCAGACCTCGGATGACACCGACTCGCTCCATCAGGTGCTGACACGCCGGTTGGCCTACCTCGATCGACCCGACGAGCAGGATGAGACGTCGGAAGAGGGCGTCGTCGCGCGCAAACGGCCCCGCTTCGCCTACCCGCCCCAGCTTCTTCTCGTCGACGGCGGTCAGCCGCAGGTCGCCGCCGCCGCCCGGGCCCTCGCCGACGCCGGACACTCCGAGATCGCCCTGGCGGGAATCGCCAAGCGGCTCGAGGAGGTGTGGCTGCCCGGCGACGACTTCCCCGTCATCCTGCCGCGCACCAGCGAGGCCCTCTATCTCCTCCAGCGCCTGCGCGACGAAGCCCATCGATTCGCGATCAGACATCAGCGCAGCCGCCGTCGTCGCGACATCCAATCCGTGCTGACCGAGGTGCCCGGCCTCGGAGAGGCCCGCATCCGCGCCCTTCTCCGCCACTTCGGGTCGGTGACCGCGCTGAAGAAGGCGACACCCGACGAGATCGCCGAGCTCCCCGGTGTGGGGCCGAAGCTCGCCACCGCGATCGTCGACCACCTCGCCGATGGGTAACCTGGACCAGACGACGGGGGAGGGCATGGCCGACGAACAGACGACGCCGGGTGAGATGCTCATCGTCTCGGGGATGTCGGGCGCGGGGCGTTCCACGGCGGCGAACGCCCTCGAAGACCTCGAGTGGTACGTGGTGGACAACCTGCCCCCGCAGATGCTGAAGCCGCTGCTCGATCTGACCGAGCTCGCCGCCCACGCGCTGCCCAAGGTGGCCGTGGTCGTCGACGTCCGGGGGCGCAATCTCTTCGCTGAGCTCCCGCAGGCGCTGCACGATCTGCGCGACCGACGCCAGCTGCGCGTGCTCTTCCTCGATGCCTCCGACGAGGTGCTCGTGCGTCGCTTCGAGGCCGTACGTCGTCCGCATCCGCTGCAGGGCGAGGGCACGATCCTCGATGGGATCCGGCGCGAACGGCAGCGACTGGCCGCCATCCGTGAGAACGCCGACCTCATCATCGACACCTCGCAGTTCAACGTCCACCAGCTGGCGACCCACATGGTCGACCTCTTCTCGGAGGAGGGTGCGGCACGGCACGTGGTGACCGTCATGAGCTTCGGATTCAAGTACGGTCTTCCGCCCGACGCCGACCTCGTCGCCGACATGCGCTTCCTCCCCAACCCCTACTGGAACGATCAGCTGCGGCCGCTGACGGGCGTCGACGAGGGTGTGCGCGACTACGTCCTCGAACAGGAGGGCGCGGTGGCGTTCATCGACGCGTATGCCGCCGCACTCCGACCGGTGCTCGAGGGCTACCAGCGCGAGAACAAGCGGCACTCGGTCGTGGCGATCGGCTGCACCGGCGGAAAGCACCGTTCGGTGGTGATGGCCCGCGAACTCGCCGCACGACTGGGCGAGGTTCCCGGTGTCGCCGTTCGCGTGAAGGATCGCGACCTGGGGCGCGAGTAGCCGGGGCCGTGGTCGTGGGCGGCGGGGCGCCCGAGTAGGCTGGAGCGTCGTTCCGACCCATGCTGAGGAGTCCCGTGTCGCTGACCGCTGAGGTGAAGGCCGAATTGACCGCTGTCCGCGACCCGCGGCCGACGGCACGAGTGGCCGAACTGACGTCGCTGCTGAGGTTCGCGGGCGGTCTGCACTCCATCGCCAATCGGGTCGCGGTCGAAGCCGAGGTCGACACCGAAGCCTTGGCGCGTCGCGTCGCGCGTGATCTCGTCGAGCTCTACGGTGTTCGTCCCGAACTCGTCCACGTGCATGGCTCGGGGGCCCGCAACGGCAGCCACTACGCCGTCCGGGTGATCGAGGGCGGTGAGACCCTCGCCCGCCAGACCGGACTCCTCGACCAGCGACGCCGACCCGTCCGCGGTCTCCCGAATCGGCTCACCACCGGTGCCCGCCCCGACCTCGCGGCCATCTGGCGCGGCGCTTTCCTCGGCGCCGGTGCGCTCAGCGAGCCGGGACGATCAGCGGCGCTGGAGATCAGTTGCCCCGCCTCGGAGGCCGCGATGGCGCTCGTGGGTGCCGCGCATCGATTGGGCATCCCGGCGAAGGCGCGCGAAGTCCGCGGCATCCCCCGCGTGGTCGTCCGCGAGGGGGAGGGCATCCGCGTCGCCCTGGCCGAGATGGGCGCTGCGCGCGCGGCGGCTCAGTGGGATCAGCTCCGCCAGCGCCGTGAGGTGCGCGCCGGCGTGAACAGACTGGTGAACTTCGACGACGCCAACCTCCGCCGCTCGGCGCAGGCGGCGGTCGCCGCGTGCGCACGGGTCGAGCGGGCGCTGGAGATCCTCGGCGACGAGGTGCCGGAGCACCTGCGCCAGGCCGGTGAGCTCCGTCTCGCGCACCGCGACGCCAGTCTCGACGAGCTGGGTCACCACGCCGACCCGCCGCTGACCAAGGACGCCGTCGCCGGCCGCATCCGTCGTCTGCTCGCCATGGCCGACAAGAAGGCCGAGACGGACGGGATCCCCGGCACCGAGTCGGCGGTTCCTGCCGGCGTGGACGACTGATACAACGTCTCGTCGCGGGGAACAAGCCCGGAGACCGATTGTTGGGTCTCAGTAGGATGAAACCCGTCACCCTCGCTGCGCCGGGGAGCCTCGGCGCGCGCCGATAGGAAGAAGAGAATATGGCGAAGTACACCTTGCCCGACCTCCCCTACGACTACGCCGCGCTGGAGCCGCACATCAGCGGCAAGATCATGCAGCTGCATCACGACAAGCACCACCAGGCGTACGTCACCGGTGCGAACACCGCGCTCGAGCAGCTCGCCGAGGCGCGCGAGAGCGGCAACCTCGCGAACGTGAACAAGCTCGAGAAGGATCTGGCGTTCAACCTCGGCGGACACGTCAATCACTCCATCTTCTGGACCAACCTCTCGCCCGAGGGCGGCGGACAGCCCGAGGGCGAGCTCGCCGCCGCAATCGCGGAGTTCTTCGGCTCGTTCGAGAAGTTCCAGGCCCACTTCACCGCCGCCGCGACCGGCATCCAGGGCTCGGGTTGGGCGGTTCTCAGCTGGGACCCGATCGGCGAGCAGCTGATCATCCAGCAGCTCTTCGACCAGCAGGCCAACACCGCCCAGGGGACGGTGCCGATCTTCCAGCTGGACATGTGGGAGCACGCCTTCTACCTCGACTACCTCAACGTCAAGGCCGACTACGTCAAGGCGGTGTGGAACATCGCCAACTGGCAGAACGTCGCCCAGCGCCTCGACGCCGCCCGTGAGAAGACCTCGGGCCTGCTGGTACTGTCATAGCAAGCGCGGCGTCCCAGCGGGATCGCCCGCTGGGACGCCGTTGTTCCATTCCTTTCCTCACCTTCGCAACCCCTCGCGCTCGCGCGCACGACACAACAGGAGTCCTCTCTCGTGGCTGTCAAGATCGGAATCAACGGCTTCGGCCGCATCGGACGCAACTACCTTCGCGCGGCTCTCGCGCAGGGCGCTGACATCGACATCGTCGCGGTCAACGACCTCACCGACAACAAGACCCTCGCGCACCTGCTGAAGTACGACTCCGTCGGAGGCGTGCTCGACGCCGAGGTCTCGTACACCGAGGATTCCATCACCGTCGGCGACAAGACCATCAAGGTCTTCGAGGAGCGCGATCCCGCCAACCTGCCCTGGGGCGAGCTGGGTGTCGACATCGTCATCGAGTCCACCGGGCGCTTCACCAAGGCGGAGGACGCCAAGAAGCACATCGCCGGCGGTGCCAAGAAGGTTCTCATCTCGGCCCCTGCCACCGGTGACGACGCCACCATCGTCATGGGTGTGAACGAAGAGACCTACGATCCGGCGACGGACGTCATCATCTCCAACGCCTCGTGCACCACCAACTGTCTCGCACCGCTCGCGAAGGTCTTCAACGACGCGTTCGGCATCGAGCGCGGCTTCATGATGACCGCGCACGCCTACACCGCCGACCAGAACCTCCAGGACGGCCCGCACGGCGACCTGCGGCGCGCACGAGGTGCCGCCATCAACATCGTCCCGGCCTCGACCGGGGCTGCCAAGGCCATCGGGCTGGTCCTGCCCGAGCTCAACGGCAAGCTGAGCGGCTCGTCCTACCGCGTTCCCGTTCCCACCGGGTCCATCGTCGACCTGACGATCGTCACCCCCACCGAGGGGCTCACGGTCGACCAGATCAACGCCGCCTACAAGGCCGCGGCTGCCGAGGGGCGCCTCGAGGGAATCCTGGAGTACACGGAGGACCCGATCGTCTCCAGCGACATCCAGGGCAACCCGCACTCGTCGATCTTCGACGCGGAGCTGACCAACGTCAGCGGCAACCTCGTCAAGGTCTCCGCCTGGTACGACAACGAGTGGGGCTACTCCAACCGCCTGGTTGACCTCACCGAGTACGTGGCCGAGCGTCTCTGAGTCGACGGATGGCACTGCGTACCCTCGGGTCCCTCGGCCCGCTGGCCGGCAAGCGCGTCCTCGTCCGCTGTGATCTGAACGTCCCCCTGCGGGACGGTCGCATCACCGACGACGGCCGCGTGCGCGCCTCGCTTCCGACCCTGAACGCGCTCATCGATCAGGGTGCCCGCGTGGTGGTCTGCTCCCACCTCGGTCGTCCCGACGGCGCTCCCGACCAGAAGTACAGTCTCGCGCCGGTGGCCCAGCGCCTGTCGGAGCTGCTCGGCAAGCCCGTCGCCTTCGCGCGCGACACGGTGGGGGAGTCGGCTCACGAGGCGGTCGCCGCCCTGGAGGACGGCGACGTGGCGGTGCTGGAGAACCTGCGTTTCCAGCCGGGGGAGACGGCGAAGGATGACGCGGAGCGTCGCGCGTTCGCCGCGGAGCTCGCCGGTCTCGCCGACGCCTTCGTCTCCGACGGGTTCGGCGTCGTCCATCGCAAGCAGGCCAGCGTGTTCGATGTCGCGGATCTGCTGCCCTCGGCAGCGGGGCTCCTCATCGAGAACGAGCTCGACGTCCTCGACCGCCTCACCGAGAATCCCGAGCGGCCGTACACCGTCGTCCTCGGCGGCTCGAAGGTCAGCGACAAGCTGGGCGTCATCGAGCATCTCCTGCCGCGGGTGGACCGGCTCCTGGTCGGCGGCGGGATGATGTTCACGTTCCTCGCCGCCGAGGGTCACCCCGTGGGTAAGAGCCTCCTCGAGGAGGACCAGCTCGACACCGTCCGCCGCTACGTCGAGGACGCCCGCACCCGCGGCGTCGAGCTGGTGCTTCCGGTCGACGCGGTGGTCGCCGCCTCGTTCGCCGCCGACGCCGACCACGTCGTCGCCCCCGTGTCGGCTCTGGAGGAGACGCCTTTCGGTGCCGACGGCCTGGGCCTGGACATCGGCCCCGACACCGCCGCGCTCTTCGCCGACCTCGTCGCCGACAGCCGCACCGTCTTCTGGAACGGCCCGATGGGCGTGTTCGAGATGCCCGCCTTCGCCGCCGGCACCCGCCGTGTCGCCGAGGCGCTGACCAAGGTCTCCGGGCTCAGCGTGGTCGGGGGCGGCGACTCGGCGGCCGCGGTGCGGCAGCTCGGCTTCGCCGACGATCGATTCGGCCACATCTCCACCGGAGGTGGCGCGAGCCTCGAATTCCTCGAGGGAAAGAAACTCCCCGGACTGGAGGTCCTCGGATGGCAGGCGTGAGTACTGATTCGACTGCGTCGCAGGCCAGGCGCACCCCGTTCATCGCCGGCAACTGGAAGATGAACCTCGACCACCTGCAGGCGGTCGCCTTCGTGCAGAAGCTGCACTGGACCCTCAAGGATGCCGGCCACGAGACCGGCAGCGTCGAGGTGGGCCTGTTCCCGCCGTTCACCGATCTCCGCACGGTGCAGACGCTCGTCGATGCCGACAAGATCCCGTTCGCCCTCGGCGCTCAGGACCTCTCCGCACACGACTCCGGTGCTTACACGGGTGAGATCTCCGGCGCGTTCCTGGCGAAGCTCGAGTGCCGATACGTCATCATCGGTCACTCCGAGCGTCGGCAGTACCACGGCGAGACGGACGAGATCGTCGCCTCGAAGGTCGCCGCGGCCCCGCGTCACGGGCTCGTGCCCGTCATCTGCGTGGGCGAGACGGCGGAAGATCTCGAGACGCACGGTGCCAGCGCCGTGCCGGTGGCTCAATTGGAGAAGGCGCTCGCGGGTCTCGCGCAGGGGAGCGAGGTCGTCGTGGCCTACGAGCCCGTCTGGGCGATCGGATCCGGCCACGCGGCGACCCCCGAACAGGCCCAGGAGGTCTGCGCGAAGCTGCGCGCCGTGGTCGGTGCATCGCTCGGACAGGAGGCGGCCCTGCGCACGCGTGTGCTGTACGGCGGCTCGGTCAAGTCCGGCAACATCGCCCGCTTCATGCGCGAGCCCGATGTCGACGGTGCGCTCGTCGGGGGAGCCAGCCTCGTCGTGGATGAGTTCGCCGCCATCATCCGGTACCAGAAGCACGTCGGAGTCTGACCTCGGCGGCAACCCGACCTATACTTGACCCCTGTGCGGTTCGCCCGGACCGCGCTGAAAGGCCACTACGACTGTGCAGATCCTCGAGTTCGTCCTGCAGGTGCTCCTCGGCATCACGAGCCTCCTGCTGACCCTCCTCATCCTCCTTCACAAGGGACGCGGTGGGGGACTCTCCGACATGTTCGGGGGAGGGATGACGTCGGCTCTGGGGTCGTCGGGCCTTGCCGAGCGCAACTTGAACCGCTTCACGGTGGTCCTCGCTCTGGCGTGGTTCGCCTCCATCGTGGCCCTCGGCCTCATCACCAAGTTCCAGGGACTGTAAGACATGGCAACCGGAGGAAATGCGATCCGCGGCACCCGAGTGGGTGCCGGCCCGATGGGCGAGCAGGATCACGGGTATCACGCAGAACGCATCGCCGTCTCGTATTGGGACGCGCTGGGCAACGAGACGGTTCGGTACTTCGCCGCGGGAATCCCCGATGAGGAGATTCCCGACACGATCGACTCGCCGCACTCCGGTCTTCCGGCCGGACGTGACCGAGAGAACCCGCCGGCCGTGGCCAAGACCGAGCCGTACAAGACGCACCTGGCGTACGTGAAGGAGCGTCGCACCGAGGAAGAGGCCGACGCCCTCCTCGAGGACGCGCTGAACCAGCTCCGCGAGCGTCGCGGCCAGTAGACCTGCGCCGTCGGCGGTGCCGGGGCTCTCAGTAGTCCTGGTCGATCAGCTCAGGTGGCACCTGGGCTGCGGCTGCCTGGTCGACGAAGAACACCGTTCGCCGGGTGCCCTTCGCACCCGCGGCGGGCACGCTGGGGTAGCTTGCCCCTGCGAGAGCGAGACCGAGCGCCGACGCCTTGTCAGCACCTGACAGCACGAGCCAGACCCGCTGCGACGAGTTGATCACCGGTCGGGTGAAGGTGAGCCGCTGCGATGGCGGCTTGGGGGAGTCGCGCACGGCGACCACCGATGCGTCGGTGACGAGGATCTCGGGGCGGTCGGGGAAGAGCGATGCGATGTGACCGTCGGGTCCGACGCCGAGGAAGCTGATGTCGAACGTCGGCCACTGCGGATGATCCGACGTCCCGTACCGCGCGAGCTCGGCGGCGTACGCGGCCGCGGCTTCGTCGAGGTCCAGACCCTCGTCACTGGCCGGAGCGGCGTGGATGTGCGCATCCGGAAGCGCGTTCAGCAGCGCCTCCCTGCTCTGACGCTCGTTGCGCTCGGGGTGGAACCGTCGCACGAAACGCTCGTCGCTCCACCAGAAGTGCACCCGCGTCCAGTCGATGGGGTACCGAGGAGCCTGCGCGGCGGCGGCACGCAGCACGGCCGCCCCGCTGACGCCACCCGTCAAAGCGACATGGACGTCTCGGGAGGCCGACTTCTTGGCGACCCGGGTGAGGAAACGCTCGGCGACGGAGTCGGCCAGCGCGGCAGCGTCGGAGGTGATGACGACGCGCTTCTCGCCGGACGAATCAGTCATGTGTCTCCTGCGTCGTAGGCGGATCGAGAAGCGCCCAGCCCTCGGTGATCACTCGACCGTACAGGACATCGGGGTCGAGGCGACGCAGCTCCTCGGCGAGGCACTCCCGCAGGCTCCGCCGGGGGAACGCGAGGTCGTGCTGGGGCTGACCGGGCTGTGTGAGCAGCGCCACGGCAGGACTCGGTCGCTCGAGGACGACGTCACCGCTTTCACGCACGAGGGTCACCGACTTGATGCCGTGCGGCCACTCCGCGGTGGGGAGGTAGCCCCAGTCGACGGGCACATCGAGGGCGAGACGCAGCCACGCGGCCAGGAGCGCCGTGGAGGGCGAGTCTGACGCGCCGCGGACGGTGATGCTCGTGACATTCTCGAACGGCGGCTGATCGAGGATCGCCGCCAGCTGTTCCCGCCACCGGGTGAGGCGGGTCCACGCGAGGTCGGTGTCTCCTGGCCGGTACTTCTCGCCGAGGGAGGCGACCCACGCCGACGGATCGGGTTTGGTCGCGGCATCCGTGATCCGTCGCTGAGCGATCTTTCCGATCGATGTCTGCGAAGGGATGTCGGGGGTGTCATCCGGCCACCACACCACGACCGGTGCGTCCGGGAGCAGGAGCCCCGTGACAAGGCTCTCGAGATTGGTCGAGCCCGCCTCGCCGAGGGCGTGGAGGGTCACGACCTCGCTGGCACCGGCGTCGCCGCCGACGCGGATCTGCGCGTCCAGCCGCGGCGGGGAGTCTTCGCCATTCGTCATCACGACGATGACGCGCATCGGATGCTCGCGCGAGGCGGCGTTGGCGACGTCGATGACGTCTTCCTGCGCGCCCTGCCGGGTGACGATGATGAGCGTCAGCACGCGTCCGAGCGCGACCGCGCCGCCCTCCTCCCGGACGTTGACGAGGGCGCGCGAGATCTTGCTGACAGTGGTGTCGGGCAGATCGACGATCATGGACGCCTCCAGGTGCGGCCGTCGCGGGCGAGCATCGCCTCGGCGGATTCCGGGCCCCAGGAGCCCGGGGAATACTGCTCGAGCGGTCCCTCCTGAGCGGCCCAGAACTGTTCGATGGGATCGAGGATCCGCCACGACAGTTCCACCTCCTCGTGCCGCGGGAACAGCGGCGGGTCACCCAGCAGGACGTCGAGGATGAGGCGTTCGTACGCCTCCGGGCTCGCCTCGGTGAAGGCGTGGCCGTAGCCGAAGTCCATCGTGACGTCTCGGACCTGCAGGCCCGCGCCCGGCACCTTCGACCCGAACCGGATGGTCACGCCCTCATCGGGCTGCACCCGGATCACCAGGGCGTTCTGACCGAGCCCCGAGGTCTGGTTGCGCGAGAACAGCAGTTCGGGTGCGCGTTTGAACACCACCGCGATCTCCGTGACGCGGCGCCCGAGACGTTTTCCGGTGCGCAGGTAGAACGGCACCCCCGCCCACCGACGCGTGTTGACCTCGAGGGTGATGGCGGCGTAGGTCTCGGTGGTGGACTCGGGGTTCATCCCCTCCTCCTCCAGGAATCCGAGAACCCGTTCGCCACCCTGCCAGCCTCCGGCGTACTGACCGCGCGCGGTGGAGCGGGCCAGATCTTCGGGCAGGGTCACCGCGGCGAGCACCTTCTCCTTCTCCGCGCGCAGATGCTGGGCGTCGAACGAGATCGGCTCCTCCATCGCGGTGAGTGCGAGGAGCTGCAGGAGGTGGTTCTGGATGACGTCGCGCGCGGCGCCGATCCCGTCGTAGTAGCCGGCGCGACCGCCCACGCCGATGTCTTCGGCCATGGTGATCTGCACGTGATCGACGTAGTTGCGATTCCAGATGGGTTCGTACAGCTCGTTGGCGAACCGCAGGGCGAGGATGTTCTGGACGGTCTCTTTGCCCAGGTAGTGGTCGATCCGGAAGATCGAATCGGTCGGAAACGCGCTTCGCAACGCGTCGTTCAGAGCCTGCGCCGAGGCCAGATCGTGTCCGAAGGGTTTCTCGATCACCACGCGCCGCCACCGTTCGGGGCGGTCGGCGGTGTCGTCGACGAGTCCCGATGCCTTCAGCTGCTCGGCGACGATCGGGAAGTCCTTCGGCGGGATCGAGAGGTAGAACGCATGGTTGCCCATCGTTCCCCGCTCGGCGTCGAGCTGGTCCACCGTCTCGCGCAGGCGTCGGAAGGCGTCGGCGTCGCCGAATTCGCCCGAGACGAACCGGATGCCTTCCAGCAGCTGCGCCCAGGTCTCCTCACGGAATTCGGTGCGGGCGTTCGCGCGCACCGCGTCGTAGACGACCTGGGCGAAGTCCTGGTCCTCCCAGTCGCGGCGGGCGAAACCGACGAGTGCGAACCCCGGAGGAAGGAGCCCGCGGTTCGCGAGGTCGTACACCGCGGGCATCAGCTTCTTGCGGGAGAGGTCGCCGGTCACGCCGAAGATCACCAGGGCGCTCGGCCCCGCGATACGGTTCAAGCGCCGGTCTTCAGGGTCGCGGAGGGGGTTGCGTCCGCGGGAGATCTCGACACCCGACGCTGCTGCGCCGCTGCTCGATCCGGGGATCTCGTCGGTCATGAACGTCCTACTGGGCGGCTTCGAACAGGGAGAGGACCTCGGCCTGCGGGTCGGTCAGCGTGAGCGTCACGACCGGGCGGCCGTGACCGTCAGCCAGGACGCTGGCGTCACCGGCGGCCTGTGCCTGGATCAGCTGGCCGAAGGTGAAGGGGCGACCGGGGATCTCGAGGTCGACATCGGTCTGCTCGAGGATCTGCAGGTACACGCCCGTCGCGGGCCCGCCCTTGTGGTACTGACCCGTCGAGTGCAGGAACCGCGGACCCCAGCCGAAGGTGGTCGGGCGACCGGAGTCGGCGGCGACGAGCTCGCGGAGACCCTGGAGCTGCGGAAGGTCGAGTCGGTTGACGTACGCCTGGATCGAGACGTAGCCGTCGGCTGGAAGCTGCGCCCACAGGGCATCGAGCACGCCGGCGACGGTTCCTGATGCCGCGAGCGCCGGGTCGGAGACCCGCACCTCCACGCCGTCGAGGGTGAAGGCGGGTGCCGAGGGCTCCGGGCGGGCATCGAGCAGACCGCGGGCGGCGGTCTTGGCCGACTCCACGTCGGGCTGATCGAAGGGGTTGATCCCCAGCATCCGTCCTGCGATGGCCGTGGCGTACTCCCACACCATGAACTGGGCGCCGAGCGAACCGCTGACGAGGATCTCGCCCTCGTGACGCTCACGCAGGTGGAAGGCCCCCGCCTCGTCGACCAGGCGCACGATCTGCAGGTCGTCGGGCCGGGAGTCGAGCTCAGGGGAGACAGGGAGGAGCACGACCGGGAGGATGCCGGTGCCCTGCTTGCCGGTCGATTCGGCGATGAGCTGTTCGATCCAGTCGGGGAGCCCGACGATGTGGGTTCCATCGGTGACCAGGCCCAGCTTGTCGCGTCTCGGGGTTCCCCCGGCGATCGCCGCGGCCAGGATGAGCGCGGGATTCTCGGGACTGTCGACGGCGACTTCGAGAAGGGTGGCCTCGGCCTCGTCGAGCAGCTCGCCGATGTCCACGCCCGCCAGTCCCGCGGGCACGAGGCCGAAGGCGGTCAGCGCCGAGTAGCGACCACCGACCTCGGGGTCGGCGTTGAAGACGCGGTAGCCGTCGGCGCGCCCCGACTGATCCAGCGGCGAGCCGGGGTCGGTGACGATGACGATCCGCTCGGTCGGGTCGATCCCGAGGTCGCGGAAGGCCGCCTCGAAGGTGCGCTTGGCCGAGTCGGTCTCGACGGTCGACCCCGACTTCGAGGACACCACGAGCACGGTCTGCGAGAGGCCGCCGGCCTCGCTGTCGCCGTCGATCGCAGCGAGCACCTGGCCGGGAGCGGTGGAGTCGAGGATCACCAGGGGTACCCCCGAGGTCTGGGCGATCACCTCGGGGGCGAGGGACGATCCTCCCATTCCCGCGAGGACCACGCGGGTGACTCCCCGCGAGCGCAACTCGTCGCGGAGAGCCACGATCTCGGCGACGAGCGGACGCGACACCGACACCGCCTGCACCCAGCCGAGGCGCTTGGATGCCTCGGACTCCGCATCCGGACCCCACAGCGACGCATCGCCGGCGGTGATCCCCGACGCGACAAGGCTCGCGACCAGCCCCGGGAGCGTCTCGTCGACGACGGACTTGACACGCCCCGAGACGTGGATGTCGAAGCTCACTGAGCCGCCTCCTCGACGCTGGCGGGCGCCGCCTCGAGAGCCGCGGCGACCGTTCCCTGCAGCTCGTGCCAGGAGGCGATGAACTTCTCCACACCCTCCTTCTCCAGCACATCGGTGACGTCGTCGAAGTCGACGCCGACGGCCTTCAGCTGATCGAAGACCGCATACGCATCGGCGTAGTTGCCGGTGACGGTGTCGCCGGTCACGTCACCATGGTCGAAGGTCGCCTCGAGCGTCTTCTCCGGCATCGTGTTCACGGTGCCGGGCGCGACGAGCTCGGTCACGTAGAGGGTGTCGGGAAGGGCCGGATCCTTGACGCCGGTCGACGCCCAGAGGGGGCGCTGGACGCGGGCTCCGGCCTCGATGAGCGCCGTCGCGCGGTCGGTGGCGAACTCCCGCTCGTAGAGTTCGTACGCCAGGCGGGCGTTGGCCACGCCGGCACGGGACTTCAGCGCCCGTGCCTCATCGGTGCCGATCGACTCGAGGCGCTTGTCGACCTCGGTGTCCACGCGCGACACGAAGAACGACGCGACGGAGTGGATGGCGGAGATGTCGTGCCCGGCCTCTCGTGCCTTCTCGATGCCCGAGAGGTAGGCGTCGATGACGGCGGCGTACCGCTCGAGGCTGAAGATGAGGGTGACGTTGACCGAGATCCCCTCCGCGAGCACCTCGGTGATCGCGGGGAGACCCGCGAGGGTCGCAGGGATCTTGATGTGGACGTTCGGGCGGTCCACCCGGGCCCAGAGCTTCTTCGCCTCGGCGACCGTCGCAGCGGTGTCGTGCGCGAGGTCGGGCGAGACCTCGATCGAGACGCGGCCGTCGACCCCGTCGGTGGCGTCGAAGACCGGCCGCAGGATGTCGGCGGCCGAGCGGACGTCATCCGTCGTGATCTCGAAGATGGTGCGATCGACGTCTGCTCCGTCGGCGGAGAGCGCCGTGACCTGCGCCTCGTAGTCCTCGCCCTTGGCGAGGGCGCCGGCGAAGATCGTCGGATTGGTGGTGACGCCGCTGACGTTGCGGCTGTCGATCAGGCCGGCCAGGTTGCCGGATTCGATGCGCTGGCGGGACAGGTCGTCCAGCCAGATGCTGACGCCCTCTTCGACAAGACGTGCGGTGGGGGTGGTCATCAGGATCTCCTCAGTGCCTCGGGGGCTCAAGAGCGCGGTGGCTCGGTTGATCAGTGGGCGGCGGCCGTGGCCGCGATGGTCTCGCGGGCCGCCTCGACGACGGCCTCGGCGGTGATGCCGAACTTCTCGAACAGCGTCTTGTAGTCGGCCGACGCGCCGAAGTGCTCGATCGACACCGAGCGCCCACGATCGCCGACGATGCCGCGCCAGGGCAGCGCGATGCCCGCCTCGACCGAGACCCGCGCGCTCACGGCGGAGGGGAGCACCGATTCGCGGTAGGCCTCGTCCTGCTCGGCGAACCACTCCAGCGACGGAGCCGACACGACGCGGGCGTTCACGCCCTCGCCCCGCAGCGTCTCGCGCGCGGCCACGGCCAGCTGCACCTCGGAGCCCGTCGCGATCAGGATCACGTCGGGGCGTCCGTCAGGAGCCTCGGCCAGGACGTAGGCGCCTCGGGCCGCGCCATCGGCCGAGGCGAAGGTCTCGCCGGAGGCATCGCCCTCGCCCCGCTCGAACACCGGGATGTTCTGACGGGTGAGCGCCAGGCCCGCAGGGCCGTCGTGTCGGCGGAGCAGCTCCAGCCACACCACGGCGGTCTCGTTGGCGTCGGCCGGGCGGACCAGCGTGAAATTGGGGATGGCGCGCAGCGCGGCGAGCTGCTCGATCGGCTGGTGCGTGGGACCGTCCTCGCCGAGCGCGACGGAGTCGTGGGTCCACACGAACAGTGACGGGATGTTCATCAGGGCCGCCAGGCGCACCGACGGGCGCATGTAGTCGCTGAAGATGAGGAACGTTCCGCCGAAGGCGCGGGTCGGTCCGTGGAGCACGATGCCGTTGATGATCGCGCCCATCGCGTGCTCGCGGATTCCGAAGTGCAGCACGCGGCCGTACGGGTCACCCGACCACTCATGCGTGGACCAGACCTCGGGGATGAAGGACTTCGCGTCCTTGATCGTCGTGAGGTTCGACTCGGCGAGATCGGCGGAGCCGCCCCAGAGCTCGGGAAGCTGCGCGGCCAGGGCGTTGATGACCTGACCGGAGGCCGCGCGGGTGGAGACGTCCTTGCCGGCGGCGAAGACGGGCAGCGCGTCGCGGATGTCACCGGGGAGCTCCCGCGCCTGAATGCGGTCCCAGAGGGCCTTGCGCTCGGGGTGGGCTGCGGCCCAGGCGTCGAACTTCTCCTGCCACGCGGCGCGCGCCGCCGCGCCCCGCTCTCGAAGGGAGCGGGTGTGCGCGAGCACGTCGTCCGGCACCTCGAACGTCTCGTCCGGGTTCCAGCCGAGCACCTCTTTTGTGGCGCGCAGTTCGTCGGCGCCCAGGGCCGAGCCGTGGATCTTGCCGGTGTTCTGCTTGCCGGGGGAGGGCCAGCCGATGATGGTCTTCAGGATGATGATCGACGGCCGGTCGGTCTCGCCCTTGGCCTGCTCGATCGCCTCGTACAGCGCGGCGGCGTCTTCGACGTACTGCCCGGTCTTCTTCCAGTCGACCGTCTGCACGTGCCATCCGTATGACTCGTAGCGCTTCGCGACGTCTTCGGTGAAAGCGACGTTGGTGTCGTCCTCGATCGAGATCTGATTGGAGTCGTAGATGACGACGAGGTTGCCGAGGTTCTGGTGCCCGGCCAGCGACGACGCCTCGGAGGTGACACCCTCCTGGAGGTCACCGTCGGAGGCGATGACGTAGATGTGGTGGTCGAACGGGGATTCGCCTGCGGGGGTCTCGGGGTCGAACAGCCCGCGCTCGAAGCGCTGCGCATAGGCGAAGCCGACCGAAGAGGCCAGGCCCTGCCCGAGCGGACCGGTGGTGATCTCCACGCCGTCGGTGTGACCGAACTCGGGGTGACCCGGGGTCTTCGACCCCCAGGTTCGCAGCGCCTTCAGATCGTCGAGCTCGAGGCCGAAACCGCCGAGGTAGAGCTGCACGTACTGCGTCAGCGAGCTGTGGCCGGCGGAGAGGATGAAACGGTCACGGCCGGGCCAGTGCGTCTCGGCCGGATCGTGGTTCATCACCCGCTGGTAGAGAAGGTACGCCGCCGGGGCGAGGCTCATCGCGGTGCCGGGATGACCGTTGCCGACCTTTTCCACGGCGTCCGCCGCCAGGACTCGGGCGGTGTCCACCGCGCGTCGATCGATCTCTTCCCACCGCAATGCCGACACCCGGGCCGCCTTTCTCGAAGGTGCGTCCCGACGGCAGGCAATCCACGGCGAAGACCGGTGAGGTACAGGGGATTGGGCGCGGGGCGCGCGTGTGGCTTCAGCATAGCGAAGCGGCACATCCGGGCGAGCGACTGTGACAGGTCGCGACGAGCCGTTGACATCCCTCGGTCTTCGCGATAGAAACCTCCCGCCGGACGGAGCCCGCGCGCCATGACCTAGACTCGGAGGGGACTTTCTCGAGGCTCGCAACGGGGGACGATGGACATCTCAACGGCCGCCGGTGGCGCGATCACGCGCCACCGCCCGTCTCCGGGTCGTACCGTCCGTGCGTACATCGCGCTGACCAAGCCGCGCGTCCTCGAGCTGCTGCTGGTCACCACGGTGCCGGTGATGATCCTCGCGCAGAACGGACTGCCGAACCTCTGGCTCGTCCTCGCGACCGTGATCGGCGGTTCGTTGAGCGCCGGATCGGCCGCGGCGTTCAACATGTACCTCGACCGCGACATCGACGCCCACATGCAGCGCACCGAGAACCGTCCCCTGGTGACGGGGGAGGTCACCCCACGAGGGGCGCTGGTGTTCGCCTGGTCGCTCGCTGTGGCATCCACCCTCTGGCTTTTGCTGACGACCAATCCGCTCGCCGCCGGCCTGTCGGCGGGCGCGATCTTCTTCTACGTCGTCGTCTACACGATGATCCTCAAGCGCCGCACCGAGCAGAACATCGTCTGGGGCGGCATCGCCGGGTGCTTCCCGGTGCTGATCGGATGGACCGCGGTGACGGGGTCGCTGTCGTGGACGCCGTTCGTGCTGTTCCTGCTGGTGTTCCTGTGGACGCCGCCGCACTACTGGCCGCTGTCGATGAAGTACCGCGGCGACTACGCGGAGGTCGATGTGCCCATGCTCGGCGCGACTCGCACCGGCTCGCAGGTCGGACTGCAGGTGATCCTCTACGCCTGGGCGACCGTGGCGTGCTCGCTGCTGCTGATCCCCGTCGCCGGGATGGGACTCGTGTACACCGTGTCGGCTGTGGTGTTCGGCGGCTGGTTCATCTACGAGTCGCACCGCCTGTACAACCGAGCGGTGCGTGGCACTGAGCCGCGACCCATGCGCGTCTTCCACGCCTCGATCTCGTACCTCACCCTGCTCTTCGTCGCGATCGCCGTCGACCCGCTCCTGCCCTTCTGACGCGGCGCGGCCCTGCTTCTCATCGGCGCCGCGCGTCGGTACCGCGGGGATCGAGCGTGCCACGGTCCGACGAGGCGGATCCGACCGGGCGGCGGGAGATCACCGCGACTGCTGCGCGCGCGTTCGCTCCTGCTGGACGAAGGGGTGAGCCGACACGCGTTGAGGACCGCGCGGGACGAGGGACTGCGGGACGGTGACGCGGAGATCTTCCTTCGCGCAGTCGCCCTCGACCGATGCGTCCGAGGTTCGGCGAATCGCCGAGGAAGGGACGGAGGAAAGCGCGGGGCGAATGAACGGGGAGCGCGACCGCGAAGGGCGAACGGCGCAGCGGGGATCAGGCGCCGACGCCGGCGCGAGCCTCCGACGCGTCACGCGTGACGACGGGCACGCCGCCTGTCACCGGTCGGGTCAGGTGCAGCACCACCGCGGTCATGGCCGCCGCCGTGAGCGCGGCGAGGACCATGTGGATGCCCACCGCGAGGATCGGCAGACCGTTCCGGGCCTGGAAGAGACCCACGGCGATCTGGACCAGTTCCGACCCGAGCAGGATGATGCTCCATCGAGCGAGGAGCGGGCTTCGGTCTCGTTGCCGCCATGCGCCGATGACAAGGGCGATCGTCAGAGCGAACAGCACGTAGCTGGGCCAGGCGTGGATGTGTTCGAGGAGCTCGGCGTCGAATCCGCTCCTGCCGGCGTCGGCATCGCCCGAATGCGGGCCGGCCCCGGTGGTCAGGATGCCGAAGACGATCGTGACGATCAGGGCTGCGACCGCCGCTCTGGTCGTCCAACGCAACCACGCGGGGACGGCGGATTCGCGAGGCAGATCGGGTCGGTTCATCCGGACGAGGAAGGCCGCGGTGACGCACACGAGGACGACGGAGACGACGTAGTGGAAGCCGACGATGAAGGGGTTCAGACCCGTCAGCACCGTGATCCCCCCGACGAGAGCCTGCGCGACGACACCGATGAGCACCACCCAGGCCAACAGCACGAGGTCGCGTCGCGCCGAAGTCGTGCGGACGGAGCGGATCGCGGCCGCGATCACCGCGGCGAGCAGGACGCCGTTGGCGAGGGGTCCCGCCGGGATGTCGAGCGCGATGCCGAGCGCCACGGCCGCTCCGGCCCCCGCGATTCCGCCGGCAGCGAACCACAGGGTCGGGCCGAGAGCCCTGCGACCGCCGGTTCGGAGCACGATCAGAATGACGACGACGAGCGCGAGGATCCCCACCACGCCGGTGAGCGTGCGGTTCCCGAACTCGATCACGCCGTGGATCCCCATCTCGGGGGTGGGGACGATCGAATCGGCGGTACACCGCGGCCAGGTGGGGCAGCCGAGCCCCGAGCCGGTCAGCCGGACAGCCCCGCCGGTGCCGATGATGAGGACCTCGGCGACGAATGACAGCCACGCGAAGACGCGGAGCGGACGACTCATCCCCTCAGGCGCCCGGCGCGGGCGAGTCGACACGGGCGCGAGCGCGGACATGCGGGGACCTCCTGGGTCGGATGCCGCCGGGCACCCGGCGCGGGCCGGGGGGAAGGCGGAACCTGTAGAATCGAAGGGTTCGGTCGCGCGCCCTCGGGCGCAACCCCTTCTGAACAGTTTAGGCGTCCAGCGCGACGCCAGGAGCGGGTCGACCCCGCGACAATCCCTGCCGTTTCTCCCCGAGGCAGGGGGAATGTCGGAACGGAGAAATCCGTTGGGGCCCCGAGAGGAGAGTGTGACGATGTCGGATGTACTGATCGATCGCCCGGAGCTCGAAGGCCTGGGGGTGTACGAATTCGGATGGCACGACACAGACGCCGCCGGAGCGAGCGCCCGCCGCGGCATCAGCGAGGCGGTGGTGCGCGACATCTCCGCGATGAAGAACGAACCCGAATGGATGCTCAAGAACCGCCTCAAGGGGTTCCAGCTGTTCGGGCGCAAGCCCATGCCCACGTGGGGTGCCGACCTGTCGGAGATCGACTTCGACAACATCAAGTACTTCGTGCGCTCCACCGAGAAGCAGGCACAGTCCTGGGAGGACCTCCCCGAAGACATCAAGAACACCTACGAGCGACTCGGCATCCCCGAGGCCGAGCGGGCGCGTCTGGTCGCCGGCGTCGCGGCGCAGTACGAGTCCGAGGTCGTCTACCACCAGATCCAGGAGGATCTGGAGCGCCAGGGCGTCATCTTCATGGACACCGACACCGCGCTGAAGGAGCACCCCGAGTTCTTCGAGGAGTACTTCGGCACCGTGATCCCCGCCGGTGACAACAAGTTCGCCGCGCTGAACACCGCCGTGTGGTCGGGAGGCTCCTTCGTCTACGTCCCCAAGGGCGTGCACGTCGACATCCCCCTCCAGGCGTACTTCCGCATCAACACCGAGAACATGGGGCAGTTCGAGCGGACGCTGATCATCGCCGACGAAGGGTCGTACGTCCACTACATCGAGGGCTGCACCGCCCCGATCTACAAGAGCGACTCCCTGCACTCGGCCGTGGTCGAGATCATCGTGAAGAAGAACGCCCGCGTGCGCTACACGACGATCCAGAACTGGTCGAACAACGTCTACAACCTCGTCACCAAGCGTGCTGTCGCCCACGAGGGCGCCACGATGGAATGGGTCGACGGGAACATCGGCAGCAAGGTGACGATGAAGTACCCGTCGATCTTCCTGGTCGGCGAGCACGCCAAGGGCGAGACGCTCTCGGTCGCCTTCGCCGGTCCCGGTCAGCACCAGGACGCCGGCGCGAAGATGATCCACATGGCGCCGTACACCCAGTCGTCGATCGTGTCGAAGTCGATCGCCCGGGGCGGCGGTCGCGCCGGCTACCGCGGCGAGGTGAGGGTGGACGCCAATGCGCACCACTCCGCCAACACGGTGCGCTGCGATGCGCTGCTGGTCGACACGATCTCGCGATCCGACACCTACCCGGCGATCGACATCCGGGTCGACGACGTGCAGCTCGGTCACGAAGCGACGGTGTCGAAGGTCAGCGAGGAGCAGCTGTTCTACCTCATGAGCCGCGGTCTCCCCGAGGACGAGGCGATGGCCATGATCGTCCGCGGGTTCATCGAGCCCATCGCCCGTGAGCTGCCGATGGAGTATGCGATGGAACTGAACAAGCTCATCGAGATGGGCATGGAAGGCAGCGTCGGCTGAATGAGCTCCACCACGCAGGCACCCGTCGCGGTGCCGGGATCCACAGCGCACACCGACGGGGGGTGGGGCCTGGCTCCCATCCAGACCCGCTCCGAGCGTCCGCAGTCCTACGATCCGGCTGACTTCGGCGTCCCGACCGGGCGAGAGGTCAACTGGAAGCACACCCCGATCGAGCGTCTTGCGCCGCTGTGGCAGACGGATGACGCGGCGGCACGGCCGACGGGCATCACCGTCGGCGAGCACGTCGGTGTGACGGTCGACACCCTCGCCCCGGGTTCCGCGCCGCGCGGCGAGGTGTTCACGCCCGAGGACTACCCGGCGGCGCTGGCGTGGGTGCGCACGCCCGAAGCGACGCGCATCCGGCTGCGGTCGGGCGCCGAGCTGACCGAACCGGTCATCGTCGACGTCGTCGCCGATGCGGCGGCCACGTTCTCGCACCTCGTCATCGAGGCCGAACCGCACGCTCGCGGCACCGTGCTGCTGCGCCACGCCGGGCCCGCCCTCCTCGCCCAGAACGTCGAGATCATCGTCCGTGACGGCGCCGCCCTGACGGTCGTGTCGGTCCAGCGCTGGGACGACGACGCCGTCCACGCGGCGGCGCACCAGGCCCGTGTCGAGCGCGACGGCTCGCTGACGCATGTGGTGGTGAGCCTCGGCGGCTCGGTCGTCCGGGTGAACCCGTCCGTCGAACTGGCAGGGGCGGGGTCTCGTGCGCAGCTCTACGGCGTGTCGTTCTCGGACGCGGGCCAGCACCTCGAGAGCCAGGTCTACCTCCACCACAAGGGCCCGCACACGGTGGGAGATGTGCTCTACAAGGGCGCCCTCCAGGGTGAGAGCGCCCGGAGCGTCTGGATCGGCGACGTGCTCATCGGTCGCGACGCCGTGGGAACGGACTCGTACGAGGCGAACCGCAACCTCGTCCTCACCGACGGTGCCCGCGCCGATTCCATCCCCAACCTCGAGATCGAGACCGGAGACATCGCCGGCGCCGGTCACGCCAGCGCCACCGGGCGCTTCGACGACGAGCAGCTGTTCTACCTGCAGGCCCGGGGCATCCCCGAGGCGGAGGCACGGCGGCTGGTCGTCCTGGGCTTCCTCGGCGAGATCGTCCAGCGCATCGGCATCCCGACGCTGGAGGAGGAGCTGATCGCGGCCATCGAGCGCGAACTCGAGGAAGGAGCGGCCGCGTGAGCGCGACCCGCGTCTGTGCCCTCAGCGACCTCGAGCAGGACTCCGCCCTGCGTGTGGAGGTCGACGGAGTGGCCATCGCCGTCGTCCTCGACGCCGCCGGCGAGGTCCACGCCATCGGCGACACCTGCACGCACGGCGACATCTCGCTCGCCGAGGGCTTCGTCGACGGTGACACTCTGGAGTGCTGGGCCCATGGCTCGGCGTTCTCGCTGCGCACCGGCAAACCCCTCAACCTCCCCGCATACGAACCCGTCCCGGTCTTCGAAGTGACCATCGACGGCAACGACGTGCTCATCGACCCGAATGTGAAGAAGGACATCTGATGACTGTGCTCGAGATCCGCGACCTCCATGTCACGGTCGAGACCGACGCCGGGACCACCCCGATCCTCAACGGCGTGACCCTGACCGTCCGTACCGGCGAGACCCACGCGATCATGGGGCCCAACGGCTCCGGCAAGTCGACGCTGGCGTACACCATCGCCGGGCACCCGAAGTACACCGTCACGAGCGGATCGATCACCCTCGACGGCGAAGACGTGCTGGAGATGTCGGTCGACGAGCGGGCGCGCGCGGGGCTCTTCCTCGCCATGCAGTACCCGGTCGAGATCCCCGGTGTCACGGTGACCAACTTCCTGCGCACCGCCAAGACCGCGATCGACGGCGAGGCGCCGGCCATCCGGACGTGGACGAAGGACGTCAAGGCGTCCATGAAGAGCCTCCGCATCGATCCGAAGTTCGCCCAGCGCAACGTCAACGAGGGATTCTCCGGCGGTGAGAAGAAGCGTCACGAGATCCTTCAGCTCGAGCTGCTGAAGCCGCAGATCGCCGTGCTCGACGAGACCGACTCCGGTCTCGACGTCGATGCGCTGAAGATCGTATCCGAGGGTGTCAACCGCGCCAAGGAGGACACCGATCTCGGCGTGCTCCTCATCACGCACTACACCCGCATCCTCCGCTACATCCGCCCCGACTTCGTCCACGTGATGGTCAACGGCCGCATCGCGGAAGAGGGCGGCCCCGAACTCGCGGAGCGCCTGGAGGAAGAGGGCTACGACCGCTTCATCGGCGATGAGACGCCGGTCGACGCCTGAGATGACCCCGCGTAGGATGCAGCCATGACCGCGACGCTCAGCCCGGAGAAGTTCGACGAGGTCACCGAAGCCCTCAAGGACGTGATGGACCCCGAACTGGGGATCAATGTCGTCGACCTGGGTCTCATCTACGACCTCGCATGGGATGACGAGAACGATGCCCTCGTCATCCACATGACCCTCACGTCGGCTGGGTGCCCGCTGACCGACGTCCTCGAGGAGCAGACCGCTCAGGCGTTGGACGAGGTCGTCGAGCGCTTCCGCATCAACTGGGTGTGGATGCCGCCGTGGGGCCCCGAGCGGATCACCGACGACGGGCGCGACATGATGCGCGCGCTCGGCTTCGCGATCTGACGCAGGGGTGCAGCCCCTCGAGGCCCTTCCGCTGGCCGATCTGCGGGAGCGATCCAGCGCGAAATGGCGGGCGTACCCCGCTGACGTGCTGCCGCTCTTCGTCGCCGAGACCGACTTCGCGCTGGCTCCGGCGATCTCGGCCCGGTTGCGCCGCGCCGTCGAGCTCGGGGATACCGGCTACACCGCGCCGGGGTCGGGCGTCCGCGAAGCGTACGCCGGATTCGCGGGGCGGCGCTTCGGCTGGCATCCGGATCCCGCCCTCATGCGGACCACGTGCGATGTGATGATGGGGGTCGTCGAGATCCTGCGTCAGGTCACCCGCCCGGGCGACCGGGTGATCGTCATGCCGCCCGTCTACCCGCCCTTCTTCGACGCGGTGGCCGAGGCCGGCGCCGTGGTCTCGCGCGTCCCTCTCGTCGAGGGACCGGAGGGGCCGGAGATCGACCTCGCCGGTGTCGATGCGGCTCTCGCGGCGGGCGCCCGGGCGATCTTGCTGTGCCACCCGCACAACCCCACCGGGACCGTGCACCAGCGACGAACCCTGGAGCGCCTGGCCGAGCTCGCCGCCGCCCACGATGCCGTCGTCCTGAGCGACGAGATCCACGCTCCTCTGGCGCAACCCGATGCCGGGTTCGTGCCGTTCCTGGCGGTCTCCGACACAGCAGCGTCGGTCGGCTTCGCCCTGGTGAGCGCCAGCAAGGCGTTCAATCTCGCGGGTCTGAAGTGCGCGATCATGGTCGCCGCGACCCCCGAGCGCTTCGGAACCCTCCGATCGCTCCCTGTCGAGGTCGAATGGCGCACGGGCATCTTCGGTGCGCATGCGGCGATCGCGGCGTTCGCCGACAGCGACGAGTGGCTGGGCGCGCTCCTGGCTCGGCTCGACGTCAATCGCCGGCTCCTCGACGATCTCCTCGCCGCCCACCTCCCTCTCGCCCGCTTCCGCATTCCTCCCGCGGGATACCTCGGGTGGGTCGATCTGAGCGCGTACGAATGGGGGGATGACCCGGGGCGGCGCATTCTCCGGGAGGCACGCGTCGCGTTCCACTTCGGTCCGCAGTTCGGTGCGGAGGGTCGCGGACACGTGCGGATCAACTTCGGCTGCGATCCCGACGTGCTGCGCGAGGCCGTGGCGCGGGTCGGTGCCCTCGCACGCGCATGACCTCCTCTCGCGCTCCGGTCGACGTCGCACCCTCGTCCGTCTGGGGTCCGCCGTTCCTCTGGGTGACCGTCGGTGCGGTCGCCCTGATCTTCCTCGCGGCGACGCAGGCGCTCGCGGTGACCACGGTGATGCCGGTGGTCAGCGCCGACCTCGACGGCGACCGCCTCTATGCCGTCGCTTTCGCCGGGACCCTCGCAACCAGTGTCATCGGCATGGTGGCGGCGGGTGCCTGGTGCGACCGGGGCGGTGTGCTGGCGCCTCTCAGCACTGCGGTGGGACTGTTCGTGATCGGTCTTCTGATCGCCGGGCTGGCGCCCAGCATGCCTGCTCTCGTCGCCGGACGACTCGTGCAGGGTCTCGGAACCGGCGGGCAGACGGTCGCCCTGTACGTCGTCGTCGCGCGGGTGTACCCCGGGACCGTCCACGGACGCGTCTTCGCGGCCTTCTCGGCAGCCTGGGTCGTCCCTTCGCTCATCGGCCCCTTCCTGGCCGGAGCCGTCGCGGAGTTCCTGCACTGGCGCTGGGTGTTCCTGGGGGTGGCGGTGCTCACCATCGTCGCTTACCTGCTCGTGGTGGCGCGTCTGCACGGCCTGCCGCTCCACACCGACGAACCGGCCACGGCGCGGGTCGGGCCGCGGCTCGCGTGCGCGTTCGTCGTCGCCATCGGCGCGCTCGGACTCAGCCTGGCCGGCGAACTCGGCAGATGGGCGTGGCTTGCGGTCATCGCCTCGGTCGTCGTCGTCGCGCTCGCAGCGCGTCCGCTCCTGCCGCCCGGCGCTCTGCGCGCCGCCCACGGGCTGCCCAGTGTGGTCCTGATGCGCGGGCTCATCGCGGGAGCGCTGTTCGGGGCCGAGATCTACATCCCCTACCTGCTCATCGACGATTACGGCTTCTCGCCGACCTGGGCTGGTCTGGGGCTCACGGCGGCCGCGTTGGCGTGGGCGGGCGCGGCGGAGGTGCAGGGCCGTATCGGAGACCGCCTCGGCAACACCCGCATCACCGTCATCGGCACCGCGCTGCTGGTCGCCTCGCTCCTCATCGCGGTGGCGACGGCGCTGCTGAGCCTCACCCCCGCGGTCCTCGTCGCCGGATGGAGCCTCGCGGGCGCCGGAATGGGATTGATGTACCCGCGACTGACAGTGCTGACGCTGGCGTATTCGACACCGCAGAATCAGGGATTCAACTCCTCGGCGCTGTCGATCTCGGACGCCGTCGGCTCGGCGTCATCCATCGCGGTGATGGGGCTGGTCTTCACGCTGCTGACGGGGACGGATGCCGGGTTCCCGGCCGTCTTCGTGATCGGCACGCTTCTCGCACTCGCCGCGCTGGTCCCGGGCCTCCGCCTCGGCCACGCACACGAGGCGCGATCGACGACCGTGGCCTGAGACCCGCGCCGTCGTCGATCTCCTCGCAGCTCAGTTCTCAGCACGGCCGAGCCGCCAGTAGCCCATGAAGGCCACGGCACGCCGGTCCACGCCCTGCTCCGTGACGAGGTGCCGCCGAAGGGTCTTGATCGCGCTCGCCTCACCGGCCAGCCAGGAGTACAGTGGCGCCCTTTTGAGGGCCGCGCCGCCCTTGGCGGTGCGGGGAACCTCCCAGAGGATTCCCTCGTCGATGTCGATCTCCTCGATCTCGCCCCCGCGCCCCGACGGGGCCAGACGCTGAACGGCGTCCTCGACCGCCGCGACGAGGTGGGTGTGCCGCGGCCCGTCGCCCCGGGCGGCGACGAGGTAGTCGAAGCCGGGATGGCGCGGCAGGTAGTCGAGATCGCCCTCATGCGGCACCTCCACCGCCACGACTCCTCGGGCGTCGGGGGCCAGCTGCTCCAGGATCACCGCGATGGCGGGGGCCGCGGTCTCGTCACCGGCCAGAAGCAGGTTCTCGGTGTGCCGGGGCGGGACGAAGTCGATTCCGAGGCTCACGCCCCGATCCGCTGTCGTCGGGGCGAGGATCAGCACCTCGTCGCCCTCAGCGGCAGCGGCGATCCACGCCGACGCCGGACCGGAGATCTCGTGGGCGACCATGTCGATGTCGACCTCCCGGACGGCGTGGCGCACGGCGCGGGTGGTGTAGGTGCGAAAGGGCAGACGCCCGTCGTCGGGCTGCGCGCGCCACCGGGTGTACCAGTCCTCGCCGGTGGGCATCGAATCGAGGGGGAGGCTCGCTGTGGGGAAGACCACCTTCACCCGCTGGTCGTACCCGGGATCCCCGTACTGGTCGAGGTCATCTCCGACGAACGTGAACCGACGGAAGCTCGGGGTCAGGTCGGTGATGCGCGAGACGCGCACGCGGAAGAAGCGCATGGCGCTCATCGGGAAGCCTCCGTGATGGGGTGGGCGTCGGTGCGGGTGGCGTGGTGGCGGCCGCGGGGGAGGACGATCGGCGCGCCCGAGACAGGATCGTCGATGACGACGGCGTCCAGGTCGAAGACCTCATCGATCAGTCGCCGCGTGAGGATGTCCCGCGGCGGGCCCTCGGCGACGACGCGGCCGTCACGAAGGGCGAACAGGTGATCGGCGTAGCGGGCGGCGAGATTCATGTCGTGAAGCACCATCACGATCGTCGTGCCGCGGTCGCGATTCAGATCCGTGAGGAGGTCCAGCACCTCGATCTGGTGGGCGACGTCGAGGAACGTGGTCGGCTCGTCCAGCAGCAGGACGTCCGTCTCCTGCGCGAGGGCCATCGCGATCCACACCCGCTGACGCTGGCCCCCGGAGAGCTCGTCCATGGCTCGATCGGCCAGGTCGGCGACACCCGTGGCCTCGAGCGCCTGCGCGACGACCTCGTAGTCGCGGGTGCTCCACCGCGCGAGCGGACGCTGGTGCGGGTGGCGGCCGCGACCGACGAGGTCGGCCACGGCGATCCCCTCCGGCGCGACCGGACTCTGGGGGAGGAGTGCCAGCATCCTGGCGACCTCCTTGGACTTCCGCGTGTGCAGCGCCTCGCCGTCCAGGACCACGCGTCCCGACTGGGGAGCGAGCAGGCGGGCCAGCGCGCGCAGAAGCGTGGACTTCCCGCAGCCGTTCGCACCGATGATCGCGGTGACCCGACCGGACGGGACGACGAGATCTAGCTCTGGCACGATCAGCCGACTCCCGTAGGCGAGGGTGAGCCCCTCGGCGGCCAGGCGATGGGCGGTGGTCATAGCGAGCCTCCGGAGCGGTTCGTCCTGATGAGGAGGTAGATGAGGTAGGGGGCGCCGAGGACGCCCGTGATGACGCCGACCGGCAGACGGTTCTCGAAGGCGAATTGGCCGACGAGATCCGCGCTGAGGACGAGGAGCGCGCCGACGAGTCCCGCGGGCACGAGGAGCGACCCGGCGGACCCGATGAGACGCGCCGCGATCGGCCCGGCCATGAACGCCACGAACGCGATGGGCCCCGTGGCCGCCGTCGCGAAGGCGAGGAGCGCGACGGCGGCGACGATGAGAAGAAGCCGACTGCATGTCAGGGCGACGCCGAGGGCCGCCGCGGTGTCGTTCCCGAGCCGAAGCACATCGAGATTGCGGGTCTGGCCGATCATCACCGGGACGAGGATCGCCGCGGCGATCACGACGGGGGTCAGGGTCTGCCAGTCGGCGCCGTTGAGGCTGCCGGTGAGCCATCGCATCGCGACCTGCAGATCCCAGACCGCTGCCCGGGAGAGGACGGAGGTGATGACACTGTCGAGCATCGCGGCGACACCGATGCCAATGAGGATCAGGCGCGTTCCGGCGAACCCGTCCTTGTGGGCCAGGAGCCAGATCACGAGCGCGGTCGCGAGCGCGCCGGCGAGGGCCAGGAGCGATACCGCCGTCTCCGACAGGGAGAGCACCACGATGCCGGTCACCGCTGCGGCACTGGCCCCTGCGCTGATCCCGATGATGTCGGGGGATGCCAGCGGATTGCGCAGGAGGGATTGGAAGGTGACCCCGGCCGTCCCGAATGCGAACCCGGCGAACAGGCCCAGGAGAGCGCGGGGGAGTCGCAGCTCGCCCACGGTGAACGAGGCCCCGGTGACCTGTTCGCCGAGAAGGACCCGGAACACGTCGCCCGGTCCGTAGAAGGTGTTGCCGATCATCAGCGACACGGCGAAGACCGTCGCGATCGCCATGGAGAGCGCCCCGATGACAGCGGCCCGACGGGTCGCCCGCCGTCGACGCCCACGCGCAATCGTCCCCGCGGTCGTCGAGGCCGCGAGGACGCCGTGGGTGCGCACGGCGGTCACAGTTCACGCACCCGTTGCCGGCGGACGATCCAGATGAAGAAGGGGGCGCCGATGAGGGCGGTGAGGATGCCGACCTCGATCTCCTCCGGTCGCGCGACGATCCGACCGATCACGTCGGCGACGAGGAGGAGATCGGCGCCGACGACGGCCGAGAGGGGCAGCAGCCAGCGATGGTCGGTCCCGATGAGCAGCCGGCAGAAGTGCGGGATGACGAGGCCGACGAACCCGATGGGGCCGGCCACGGCGGTCGCCGCGCCGCAGAGGATGACAGCGCCGGCGGAGGACAGCAGACGGGTCCGGCCCACGTTCTCGCCCAGCCCGGCGGCGAGGTCGTCGCCGAGCGCCAGGGAGTTCATGCCGCGGGCCGTGATCAGGCAGATGAGCGCGCCGAGGGCGAGGACGGGCAGGACGGCGAGGAGTCGGTCCCAGGTGGCGCCGCCCACGCCTCCGATCTGCCAGAACCGGAAGGTCTCCATCACGTCCACCCGGGGGAGGAGAATGGCGCTGACCAGCGATGCGAAGGCCGCGGAGACCGCGGCGCCCGCCAGCGCGAGCTTGAGCGGAGTCGCGCCGCCGCGTCCGAGCGACCCGACCGCGTACACGAAGACGGCGGCTCCCCCCGCACCGGCGATCGCGAGACCCATGGTGCTCCAGGGGTCGCTCATGCCGAAGAACGCGAGTCCGATGACCACCGCCAGTGCCGCCCCGCCGGAGACGCCGAGGATCCCCGGATCGGCCAGCGGATTGCGGGTGACGGCCTGCATCGTCGCCCCGGCCAGGGCGAGAGCGGCCCCCACGACCGCGGCGAGCACCGTCCGGGGGACGCGTGCGACCACGGCGGCCTCTCCGACGGTGTCGGTGCGGCCCGAGAGGGCGGCGAAGAGCTCTGACACGGTGATGTCGCGCGCTCCGAAGGCGATCGATGCGGCGCACAGCACCACCAGCAGGACGATCGACGCCCCCAGCCACGCCCACCGCACCCCTGCCGGACGCCGCAGAGGAGCAGCGGCGTCCGGCAGGAGCGCAGGGGTGGCCGAGGTCGTCACGATCGAGCGAGGGCGATCAGTTCAGGGCGCCGTCGAGAAGCGCGAAGTACTCCTCGATGCCCCAGCCGATCGACAGCGGCGAGGGGTTCGCCGACGCGGCGAGGGGCGTGCTGTTCTCGAGGACCGCGATGTCGCCGTTCGCGATCGCAGGAATCTGCGAGAGCAGCGGGTCGGCCTGCAGCTGCGAGACGAGGGCGCCGTCGGCGTCACCGTAGGTGACGAAGACGTCGACGTCGTCGAAGCGGTCGGCTTCCTCGGCGCTGACGCTGAGGTAGAACTCCTCGGTGTCCGCCGACATCTCCTCGACCGCGGTCGGCAGCGGCATCCCGAGGGAGGCGAGGAAGCCGGGGCGGGTGTCCAGGGCCGTGTAGAACCCGATCTGACTGAGGTCGGCGGGGTCGAGATACGAGAACAGCACCTTCGCCTCGGCGAGGTCGGGGTGAGCGGCGAGAGCCTCGTCCACCTGCGCGTGCAGGTCGTCGATGAGGGCGATGCCGTCCTCCGCACGTCCGAGCGCGGCGGAGTTCAGCTCGATCATCTCCTCATAGGAGGTGCCCCACGCCACCTCGGGGTAGGCCACCACGGGAGCGATCTTCGACAGCGTGTCGTAGTCCTCCTGCGTCAGGCCCGAGTAGGCGGCGAGGATCACGTCGGGCTGGGTGTCGGCGACGGCTTCGAAGTCGATGCCGTCGGTCTCGTCGAACAGCACCGGTGTCTCGGCGCCGAGCGCGTCGAGCTGGTCCTCCACCCACGGCAGCACGCCGTCGCCGTCGTCGTCGCCCCAGGTGGCCTTGCTCATCCCGACCGGAACGATTCCCAGTGCGAGCGGCACCTCATGATTGCCCCACGCGACGGTCGCGATGCGCTCGGGCTCGTCGCTGATCGTCGTCTCGCCGAAGGCATGGGTGATGGTCACCGGGAAGGGGCCCTCCGCCGAGGTGGCCGCATCGGCAGTCGTGCCGGTGGCGGCCGAGCCGGCGCAGCCGGCCAGCGCGAGAGTGACGACGAGGCCGGCGCTCAGCGCTGCAGCCATGCGGAAGTGAGTCAAGGAAGCCTCCAGGAGATTAGGACAGCCTTACTTTACCTGAGGCGGTGTGTGCGCCCGTTCCGAATGACGAAACCCCGGCCGCGGGGCCGGGGTTTCGCTCGGGGTCGAGAGATCGAGAGGTGTCAGCGACGATCCAGTCTGCGCACGAGCGCCCAGGCGCCGGGGATGAGAGCGGCCGCGATCGCGGCCTTGATGATGCCTCCGACGATGAAGGGGAACAGACCCGCTTCGAGAACCTGCCAGAACGACAGATCCATTCCGAGGACGGCGTTGAGGATGAGGGCCATGTAGGGGATGCCGAAGAGGAACGGGATCGCGCTCGCCGCGACGAAGCCGAGGAACGCCAGGGCGGGCCGCCGGTCCCAGGCGCGCTCGGCGAACCATCCTGCGACGGCCGCAGCCGCGATGAAGCCGATGATGAATCCGAAGCTCGGCTTGGCCACCGCCGCGATCGTCCCGGTGAAGTCGGCGAAGACGGGCAGGCCCGCGAGCCCGGCGAGCAGGTAGACCGTGAGGCTGGCGGCGCCGCGGCGGGCTCCGAGGGCGGCGCCGACCACGATCACGCCGAGCGTCTGTCCGGTAATGGGCACGGGCCACAGCGGGATCGACACCTGCGCCAGAACGGCGACGAACAGCGCGCCGGCGGACACCAGGGCGGCGTCGACGGCGAAGGCGCGGGTACGGGACGAGGGGCGCGCCACGACGTCTGCGAGGACGCGACGAGGGCGGGGAGCGACGGCGATCGATGACATGGGCTCAGCCTAGAAGACACCACCGGCTGAGGCGAAGCCGGTGCAGTCGTATACTGGGGAGCTGGCCACTCGGCCTCTCGCCCCCTGTTGACCGATCGGACGTTCGCCGTGCTCGCCGTACACGACCTCGAGATCCGCGTGGGCGCCCGCGTGCTGATGTCCGAGGTGTCGTTCCGGGTGTCCGGTGGCGACAAGGTCGGTCTGGTGGGCCGCAACGGTGCCGGAAAGACGACGCTCACCAAGGTCCTCGCCGGTGACCTGCTCCCGTCAAACGGCCGCGTCGACCGTTCAGGAGAGATCGGCTACCTTCCGCAGGATCCCCGTTCCGGTGACCCGGAGATGCTCGCGCGCACGCGCATCCTCGATGCACGAGGCCTCGGGACGATCGCGATCGGCATGCAGGAGTCGTCCGTGTCGATGGCCTCCGACGATCCCGACGTGGCGGCGCGCGCCATGCGTCGCTACGCCCAGCTCACTGAGCGGTTCGAAGCTCTGGGCGGGTACGCGGCAGAGGCCGAGGCCGCATCGATCGCCCACAACCTGTCGCTTCCCGACCGCATCCTCGATCAGCCGCTGAAGACCCTGTCCGGCGGTCAGCGCCGACGCATCGAGCTCGCCCGGATCCTCTTCTCGGACGCCGGCACGATGATCCTCGACGAGCCGACCAACCACCTCGACGCCGACAGCGTGGTGTGGCTGCGCGAGTTTCTCAAGGGCTACAAGGGCGGACTCATCGTGATCTCCCACGACGTGGAGCTGGTCGGTGAGACGGTGAATCGGGTGTTCTACCTCGACGCCAACCGTCAGGTCATCGACGTCTACAACATGAACTGGAAGAACTACCTCCGCCAGCGGGTGGCCGACGAGGAACGCCGGAAGAAGGAACGCGCGAACGTCGAGAAGAAGGCCACCGTGCTGCAGCAGCAGGCGGCCCGGTTCGGAGCGAAGGCCTCGAAGGCAGCCGCCGCCCACCAGATGGTCGCGCGGGCGGAGAAGATGCTGGCAGGCCTCGAGGAGGTCCGCCAGGAGGATCGGGTCGCCAAGCTCCGATTCCCCAAGCCCGCCCCGTGCGGGAAGACGCCGCTGACCGCCGCCGGCCTGTCGAAGTCCTACGGGTCGCTGGAGATCTTCACCGACGTGGACCTCGCCATCGACCGCGGCTGGAAGGTCGTCGTCCTCGGCCTCAACGGTGCCGGCAAGACGACACTGCTGCGCATCCTGGCGGGGGTGGACGCTCCCGACACCGGTCAGGTCGACCCGGGCCACGGACTGAAGATCGGCTATTACGCACAGGAGCACGAGAACCTCGATGTCTCGCGATCGGTGCTGGACAACATGATGTCGGCGGCGCCGAACATCACCGCCACCGAGGCGCGGAAAGTCCTCGGATCGTTCCTCTTCACCGGTGACGACGTGCTCAAGCCCGCCGGGGTGCTCTCGGGCGGAGAGAAGACCCGGCTGTCGCTGGCGACGCTCGTGGTCTCGAGCGCCAACGTGCTCCTCCTCGACGAGCCGACCAACAACCTCGACCCCGCTTCGCGCGAGGAGATCCTCGATGCCCTCGCGCACTACGAGGGCGCCGTCGTCCTCGTCTCGCACGACGAGGGGGCCGTTCACGCCCTGAACCCGGAGCGGGTGCTCATCCTGCCCGACGGTGTCGAGGACATCTGGGGACGCGATTACGCCGAACTGATCTCCCTGGCGTGATCCTCACCTCGCCCGCGTCGGGTCTCAGCTCCGACGATCGGAGCCGGCAGCGTCGAGCAGAGCATCCTCTTCGCTCGCGTCGGGATCGGGGCGACGCCTCCCTCGGCGCACTCGCGGGGCGACGCCGCCGCCGGCGATGACCGGCGGAAGCGTGTCGCCGGCGGAGGGGGCCTCGGTTCCGTCATCCTCCTGGTCTTCTCGCCGGTACCGGAGCTCGGTGCGGATGATGTACCCGATGAAGATGAAGCCCATGAGCGCGAAGAGGATCCATTGGATCGCGTAGGACAGGTGCGGACCGGGGTCTTCGGACGGGACCTCGAGAGCTGCCGGCGCGGGGGTGGCAGCCGGGTCCTCGCTCGACATCAACGCGTAGAGTGACGGCTGAAGGGCGTTCGCCGTGGCGGCGGGAAGACGCTCTGCGACCAGACCGATGTTGATCGTCGGCACCTGGCCCGCCGGCGCCGACCGACCCGACCGCGGCGCCGCCTCCTCCGGCCGAAGGCGAGCCTCGACCGTCACCGTTCCCTCCGGTGGTGCCGGGACGGCGTCGGGCTCGGCCTGATCGGCGCCCGGGGGCACCCATCCGCGATTGATCAGAACGACCCTGCCGTCATCCAGGCGGAACGGCACGAGGACTTCGAAAGCCGCGGTGCCACCGTGAGGTCGGTTGCGCACAAGCAGTTGTTCGTCACGGAGGTACTGCCCGACGAGCTCGACCGGACGCCATTCGTCCTCGGGGTCCAGTGCCGACCCGGCCGGGACCAGCTCTTCCAGGGGCACCGCGGTGGCGTCGTAGTTCTGCTCCACGATCCGCAGCTCGGTGGCGCGCTCGGCGTTGCGCGAGAACTGCCAGTTCGACAGGAAGGCGCACGCGATCGCGAACACCACGGCCACGAGTGCGTACCCGGTCCAGCGGACGAAGGTGGAAGATCGGGTCGCCGTCACGGTCCGCTGACCGCCCGGTCGAGAGGAGACACGTCGAGAGGGAACGAGCGTGCGGCGAGGAACTCGCGCAGATACTCGCGATGCTCGTCGCAGGCCACCCACGACTTCCAACGATCAGCGCTGTGGATGCGGGGATTGCGCCAGCGGATCAGCCACGACGCCGCGGCGCGGCATCCCGCGCGTGAGCACTGCGCCGGTGACCCGTCGGCGCTCACTCGCCCTCTCCGCGCCGCGGGGGCGGAGAGGACTCCTGAATGCGCAGAACGCGGTCGGCCGGGGCGGGCGGCGGCTCCGAAGCGACCGGCGCCGTGATCTGGCGCTCCGGGTTCTCGGAGCGAGCCACCCGATCCGTTGCGCCGACGTTGGCGAACACGACAGCCACATAGGGGAGGAAGACCGCTCCGAGCGCGAACACCCAGGTGTACCAGCCGTACGGCGTGATGAGCACCATCAGCACGAAGCACAGGACGCGCACGCCCATCATCGCGAGGTAGCGCGCCGACCGCGCGCCGGAATCGTCACGAGGTGCGCGGGGCAGCGACGTGGCGGATGGAGGCCTCGACGAGCGGTTCACGATGGGACAAGGGTACGCCGCGTGGAGGGAGGCGGCTCCGGCCGGGATCAACACTTTCTCGATCGCAAGAGATCTCGAAGGCGGCGAGATGCGACCGGCCGGCTCAGGAGAGCGTGCCGGTGGAGGCGCTGCCGATGATCAGAGGCAGGAAGGACAGGAAGAACAGCACGAACAGGAGGATGAACCCGAGGCCGACATACCCGACGATCGTGCCGGCGAGTGCGAGACCGCGGCCCTGCTCGCCGGTGCGCTTGATCTGCGAAAGCGCCATGTGGCCGGTGATCACGCCGACGAGCGATCCGATGAAGGGGAGGATGACGAACGATGCGATGGACGAGATGAGGGAGACGATCGCCAGGACATTCGTCTTCGGGCCCGCATACGCGCCGTACGGCGCGCCCGCGTACGGCGGCTGGGTTCCGTACGGGGCGGTCGCGCCGTAGGGGGACGGGCCGGGGTAGGGAGCCTGCGCGGGCGGCTGACCGTAGGCGGGCGGCTGAGCGGGCGCCGATGATCCCTGCGGAGAGCCGGGGTAGGGCGGAACCCCGGGGGTGGTCGGCTCGGTGCCCTGCGGGTTCTCGGGTGTGCTCACGGTGCGCCCTTTCTCGTGTCACTCCAGCGTTTCAGGCTGTCGTCCCGGGTGTCAAACCTGCCTGGCTAGGCTGTGAGGATGAGCAACGAACGTGTCGTCCTGGTCACCGGCGGAAACCGCGGCATCGGACGGTCCATCGCCGAGCGCTTCGTGGCCGACGGCTACCGGGTGGCCGTCACCGCCCGTTCGGGCGAGGGCCCCGACGGCGCGCTCACCGTTCGAGCAGACGTCACCGACGCCTCCTCGCTCGACGCGGCGATGACGGAGGTGGAACAGGCGCTCGGCCCCGTGACGATCGTCGTGGCGAACGCCGGGATCACCCGCGACACCCTTCTGATGCGCATGAGCGAAGACGATTTCGACAGCGTCGTCGCCACGAACCTCGGCGGGGCGTTCCGAGTGGTCAAGCGAGCGTCGAAGGGCATGATCCGCGCACGGTTCGGGCGCATCATCCTCATCTCCAGCGTGGTCGGCCTCTATGGTTCCGCGGGGCAGGTGAACTACGCGGCCTCCAAGAGCGGGCTCGTGGGGTTCGCCCGGTCGCTCACCCGTGAGCTCGGGGCGCGGGGGATCACGGCCAATGTCGTCGCACCCGGCTTCATCGAGACCGACATGACCGCCGAGCTGCCCGCCGACACCCAGGCCGAGTACAAGAAGAACATCCCCGCCGGACGCTTCGGCGACGCGACCGAGGTCGCGGGCGTCGTCGCGTGGCTGGCCTCCGATGACGCGGCCTACATCTCCGGCGCGGTGATCCCGGTCGACGGTGGACTCGGCATGGGGCACTGACCCGGTCGGTCATCCCCGCGACGGATCACCGTCCGAGCGTCTCCGCGATCGCGCGGGCGACGGCATCGGGCTTGGAGAACTGCGGCCAGTGGCCGCTCGCCTCATCGGGCGCGCGGAGTGAGACGGCGCGCAGGGGGCCGTGCGCAGCGAGGCCAGCGGCCCAGGCGGGCGGATCCTGACGGATCGCCTCGATCTGCTCGGGCGAGACGGTGTTGGTGAGGATCGTGGCCGGGATTTCGCGGCGCCGGTCGTCGGTGAGCGAGACGGGGTCGGTGGGAACCCTGCGGGGCACGACGCCGACGTGCGCCATGGCCCGGTCCCGCACGTCCGGATCGAGGTCGTCGACGTCGTCGTCGTCGAAGAAGTCCCACCCGGGGAACGGCACGGTGTCGCCGTCGATCGGGAACTCCGAGATGATGCCTCCGTCTGACGGCGGGAAGGTGTCGAGGAACACCAGGTGCGCCACCCTCGTCGGCCGGAGGTCGGCGGCGCCGTAGATCACGTTGCCGCCTCCGCTGTGACCGACCAGGACGACGGGGGCCTCCCGCCTGTCGATCTCGGCCACGACGGCATCGATCCACTCGTCGATGCCGATGTCGGCCGTTGCCGGGTCGGGAGGGGCGTCGCCACGCCGGACGCCCGGCATGGTGAGGGGGACGGGGGAGAGCCCGGCGGATCGCAGACCCGGCACCACCTCATTCCACGACGACGCGGTGAGCCAGAGTCCGGGAACCAGGAGGACGTCCATGGCCGCCACCGTACTCCCCGTGCCCGACACCTCCCTACGGCAGGAGGGGGATCACCTCGCGCAGATCCACCGGCCCGATCACGAGGTCGGCCCGTTCCCGGACGAGCGGCTTGGCGTTGAAGGCGAGGCCGAGTCCGGCGACCGACATCATCACGAGGTCGTTCGCACCGTCGCCGATCGCCAGGGTGCGCGCCCGGGGAACCCCGTGGTCACCGGCCCACGCCACGAGGGTGGCCGCCTTCCCCTCGGCGTCGACGATCGGACCGGAGACCTGCCCGGTCAGCGCGTCGTGCGCGACGGCGAGTCGGTTGGCCCGCCACAGATCCACACCGAGCGACGGCGCGATGTGGTCGAGGATCTCGTGGAAGCCGCCGGAGACGACGCCCACGATTCCGCCGCGGTCATGCACCGCGGCGATGAGCTCCACGGCCCCCGGGGTCGGCTCGACACGTGCGCGCACGCGGTCGAGTGCGCCCAGCGGGACTCCGGCCAGCGTCTCCACCCGGATGCGCAGGCTCGTGGCGAAGTCGACCTCGCCGCGCATCGCCGCCTCCGTGGCGGCGGCGACCTCCGCTCCGCGGCCGGCCTCATCAGCGATGAGTTCGATCACCTCGTTGCGGATGAGGGTCGAATCGGCGTCGAGGACGACGAGGAATCGCGCGGGCTCGCTCACCTGTCCACCGTAGCGGCGTGCCGAGGGTCACCGATCGACGAAGACTCCCTTGCCGACCACGGTGATCCCGCTGTCGGTGACGGTGAATCCCCGGGCGATGTCGCGTTCGCGGTCGACCCCCACGGTGGCGCCGTCGGCCAGGACGACGTTCTTGTCGAGGATGGCGCGATGGATCCGCGCGCCGGCACCCACCTGCACGTGGTCGAACAGGACGGCATCGGTGATCGTCGAGCCCCCCGCGGCGAGCGTCCACGGACCGACGACGCTGCGCTCGAGATGCGTCCCGGAGAGGACGGAACCGAGCGAGACGATCGAATCGATGGAGTTGCCGATCCGGCCCACCGAGTCGCGGACGAACTTCGCGGGCGGTGAGTTGACGGCCTGCGAGTGGATCGGCCACTGCATGTTGTAGAGGTTGTAGACGGGCAGCGTCGAGATCAGATCCTGGTGGGCCTCGAAGAACGAGTCGATCGTCCCGACGTCTCGCCAGTACGACCGGTCGCGATCGGTCGACCCCGGCACGTCGTTGCGGACCATGTCGTAGACCCCCGCCTCACCGCGACCGACGAAGTACGGGACGATGTCCCCGCCCATGTCGTGGTTGGAGGTCGGGATCTCGCCGTCGGCCTCGACCGCCTCGATCAGAGCGTCGGCGTCGAAGATGTAGTTGCCCATGGATGCGAGCACCTGATCGGGCGCATCGGCCAAGCCCTCGGGGTGCTGCGGCTTCTCGAGGAAGTCGCGGATGCGGCTCGGGTCGTCGGGATCGACGTCGATGACGCCGAACTGGTCGGCCAGGGAGATCGGCTGGCGGATGCCGGCCACCGTGGCCCGGGCGCCCGACTCGATGTGCGCGGCGAGCATCTGCCGGAAGTCCATGCGGTACACGTGGTCGGCGCCGATCACGATGACGATGTCGGGCTGCTCGTCGTTGATGAGGTTCAGGCTCTGCAGGATCGCATCCGCCGACCCCGAGAACCATCGCTTGCCGAGCCGCTGCTGCGCGGGCACCGAAGCGACGTAGGAGTCCAGAAGCGCCGACATCCGCCAGGTCTGTGACACGTGACGGTCGAGGCTGTGGGACTTGTACTGGGTGAGGACGACGATCTGCCGGAGCCCCGAGTTGATCAGGTTGGATATCGCGAAGTCGATGAGCCGGTACTGGCCCCCGAACGGTACGGCGGGCTTGGCGCGGTCGGCGGTCAGGGGCATGAGTCGCTTCCCCTCGCCGCCGGCGAGGATGATTCCGAAGACCTTCGGCGCTGCAGGCATGGCACCACCCTAGGCCCGGTTTCGCGCTGGTACCCAGCGACTGTCCACAGATGCCGACGTGTACTAGGTTTCGACCCATGCGCGTGGACATGATCACCAAGGAATACCCGCCGGAGATCTACGGAGGCGCCGGGGTGCACGTGACCGAACTGGTGCGGGCGCTGCGAGACGGGGGCGCCGGCTCACCGGTGGATGTGCGCGTGCGGGCTTTCGGGGCCGATCGTGACGAGGCGGACACGACTTCGTACCGCGTGCCCGCGGAGCTCGCCGGCGCCAACGCCGCCGTGCAGACACTCGGCACCGACCTCGAGATCGTGACGGATGTCGCCGGCGCCGACGTCGTGCACAGTCACACCTGGTACGCCAACTTCGCCGGCCACCTCTCCTCGCTTCTGCACGGCGTTCCGCACGTGCTCACCGCTCACAGCCTCGAGCCGCTTCGGCCGTGGAAGGCCGAGCAGCTCGGCGGGGGATATGCGGTGTCGAGCTGGGTGGAGAAGGTCGCCTACGAGCACGCTGCGGCGATCGTGGCGGTGAGCGAAGGCATGCGCGCCGATATCCTCCGCAGCTATCCCGCGGTCGACCCGGGCAAGGTGCGAGTGATCTACAACGGGATCGACACCGACTCGTGGCACCCCGTGACCGACGACCCGCTCCTGACCCGGCTGGGAGTCGACCCGGCGCGGCCGTCGGTCGTCTTCGTCGGTCGGATCACCCGGCAGAAGGGTCTGCCGTATCTTCTGCGCGCTGCGGCCCAGCTGCCGCCGGAGGTACAGCTCGTGCTGTGCGCCGGTGCTCCGGACACCCCGCAGATCATGGCGGAGGTGGAGGAGCTCGTCCGAGGCCTTCAGGAAACGCGCGACGGAGTGGTGTGGCTGGACCGGCTGCTCTCGCGCCACGAACTGTGCACGGTGCTCACCGCCGCGACCGCCTTCGTGTGCCCCTCGGTGTACGAGCCCCTCGGGATCGTGAACCTCGAGGCGATGGCGTGCGGCGCCGCTGTCGTCGGCACCGCCACGGGCGGTATCCCCGAGGTCGTCGTCGACGGGGTCACCGGTCGGCTGGTGCCGATCGAGCAGATGGACGACGGCACGGGGACGCCCCTGGACCCCGACAGGTTCGTCGACGACCTCGCCGCCGCCCTCACCGCGGTGGTCGGCGACCCCACCCGGGCCCGGGTGTGGGGGGAAGCGGGGCGACAGCGGGCGATCTCCGACTTCAGCTGGCACAGCATCGCCGCCCAGACGGCGGCTCTGTACCGGGAGGTCGCCGCGGCGCCGTGACAGTCGGTGCCCGGCCGATAGGCTGGGGTCATGCCGCAGGTGCTGGAGTTCTCCGACGTCGTCGTCCGCAGAAACGCCCGTGACATCGTCGATCACCTCGACTGGGAGGTCAGCGACGATCAGCGGTGGGTGGTGCTCGGCCCGAACGGCGCGGGGAAGACCACGGTTCTGCAGCTCGCGGACACCCTGATCCATCCGACCTCCGGTGCGGTCACGATCCTCGGCGAGCGCCTCGGTCGAACGGATGTCTTCGAGCTGCGTCCGCGCATCGGCTTCGCCTCCAGCGCCATGGCCCGTCGGATCCCCGAGGACGAGACCGTTCTCAACGTCGTCCTGACCGCGGCGTTCTCGGTGGTCGGACGTTGGCGCGAGGACTACGAGGACATCGACGAGCGCCGAGCGCTGCGCGTCCTTGCGGAGTGGCGTCTGGACGAGCTGGCCGATCGCACGTTCGGCACGCTGTCGGATGGCGAGCAGAAGCGCGTGCAGATCGCGCGCTCCATCATGACCGACCCCGAGCTGCTGCTGCTGGACGAACCGACCGCCAGCCTGGATCTGGGTGCGCGAGAGGAGCTGCTTCTGCTGCTGGGCGGGTACGCGCAGGCGCCGACCACGCCGGCGATGGTGATGGTCACGCACCACGTGGAGGAGATCCCCGTGGGCTTCACCCATGTTCTGCTGCTCCGCGAGGGGCGCGTCGTGGCAGCGGGGCCGCTCGCCGAGGCGCTGACGGGGGAGTCGCTGACCGAGACCTTCGGTACGCCGATCACGCTCCGCGAGGAGGACGGGCGCTTCACCGCCCGCGCTGCACGGTGACGACCTCGCCGTCGTGCTCGGCGGAACCCGGTTCGGTGGTCCGGGCCGACGCCTGGTAGACTCATCCGCTGGTGCTCTCGCACAACAGACTTTCCGTCGCTCCCGCAAGGATTCCCATGAAGACTGACATCCACCCCGACTACCGCGCGGTCGTGTTCCGCGACCTCGGCTCGGGCGAGACCTTCCTCACCCGTTCCACCGTCACCAGCGACAAGACGATCGAGCTCGACGGTGTCGAGTACCCCGTCATCGACGTCGAGATCTCGTCGGCCTCGCACCCGTTCTACACGGGCAAGCAGCGCATCCTCGACTCGGCCGGTCGCGTCGAGAAGTTCAACCAGCGCTTCAAGAACTTCGGCGGCCGCTGAGCCACCGCGAAGAAGCCCCCGACCGCGGTCGGGGGCTTCTTCGCGTCATCGCACCGGCCACGTGCCGTCGATCGGATCGCCGGCATCGATGCGACCGATCCTCACGAAGTACTCGGTGAGGCTGGCGGCCTGGTCGCGCGCCCACGCGATCTGCTCGACGTGGATCTGCCGAGCAGTCGGTGGGAGCAGGCCCCGATAGCGCCGGGCGAGCGCCTGCGCCACGCGTCCTGCCGCGCGCGCGTCGGCAGCCGCTTCATGCGCCTCGTCGAGGGGGACGGCATAATGCTCCGCCACCCGCATGAGGGTGCGCTTCCCCCGCCGATAGCGGTCGTAGTGGCGGTCGATGACGAGCGGATCGAAGACCGGATTCGGGTGCTCCAGCGGTACGACCCCGTGACGCAGGGCTTCGTGGTGCAGCAGCGAGAAGTCGTAGGCTGCGTTGTAGGCCACCACCGGAATGCCCGCGTCGAGGATGCCGCGAAGGCACCCGACGACCTCGGCCACGACCTCCGCCGCGGGTCGGCCCGTGGCGCGGGCCTGGGCGGTGGTGATCCCGTGCACGGCGGTCGCCGCCGGGGGGATCTCCACACCCGGATCGGCCCGCCACGATCGCCCGCAGACCGCCATCCCCGCAGCATCCAGCAACCCGACGTGCGCCGTGACGACCCTGTCGGTGCGGACATCCACACCCGTGGTCTCCAGATCGAACACACCCACGACGCGGAGCCAGGGCGGCGGATCGCCGCGGAGGGGAAGGGGAGCCGACGCAGCGGGATCGGGGGCGGAGCGAGGGATCGTCATGGCTCCGCACCGTACGCGCCGGTCCCGACATCGGCTGCCGGTTAGACTCGAGCGTGTCGATTCCGCACCCCGAGGTCCCCGCCCCGCGCGCCGTGGTACCCGAGGGGGACCGGGTCGAGATCCTGGGCGGTCGGACCGCCTACTGGACGTACGGGCCTGCCGACGCCGCGGTCACCGTGCTCGCCGTGCACGGGTTCCGCGGCGACCACCATGGGCTGGCCGCCATCATCGGTCTTCTGCCCGACATGCGCGTGATCGTCCCCGACCTCCCCGGTTTCGGAGACTCGACCCCGCTTCCCGGGCGCCGACACGACATCGACGCCTACCGTGCCTGGCTCACCGAGCTCCACGCGACCCTCGCCCCGGAGGCGGTGATCCTGGGACACTCGTTCGGCTCGATCGTGGCGTCGGCGGCGGTGGCCGGAGGGCTCCCGACATCACGGCTCATCCTCATCAACCCCATCGGCGCGCCGGCGCTGGAGGGTCCCCGGGGCCTCCTCACCCGTCTCGCGGTGCTGTACTACCGGATGGGCGCCCGCTTGCCGCGGCCGGCAGGGGAGTGGGTGCTTCGGCAGCGAGCGATCGTCCGCGGGATGAGTGTGGCGATGGCCAAGACGCGCCGTCGAGATCTGCGCCGTTACATCCACGACCAGCATGATCGCTACTTCTCGCGCTTCGCCGACCGCGACGTCCTCCGTGAGGCGTTCGAAACCTCGGTCGGCAACGACGTGCGGGGTTTCGCGCCCGAGATCGCGCAGCCGACGCTCCTCATCGTCGCCGAGCGCGACGACATCACGCCCCTCGCCGCGCAGCGCCGGCTGCAGACGCTGTTCCCCCGGGCGGAGCTCGTGGAGATCCCCGAGGTGGGGCATCTGATCCACTACGAGACGCCCGGGCCCGCAGCTGCGGCCATCACTCGCTTTCTTGCGCCTTCCGCTGCCGATACGCGTTGACGTTCATCCGGTTCCCGCAGTTGCCGGTGTCGCAGTAGCGCTTGGACTTGTTCTTGGAGAAATCGACGTAGACGCCGTCGCAGTCATCGGCGGCGCACCGTCGCACGCGGTCGTACTCGTCGGCGCGGATGACATCCACGAAGGCCATGGCGGCTTCGACCAGCACCCGCGTCGCCAGGGGGGCATCGTCAGACGTGGCGTGGATGTGCCAGTCCATTCCGTCATGCTTCATCAGGCGGGGGAGGGCGTGTCCGCGTCGCAGCATCTCGTTGACCAGGGGCACCGCTCCGTCGCGGTCGACGTCCCACAGCCCCTGCAGCGGTCGGCGCACTCCGCGCAGCGCCGAGAGTTCGGCGTCATCGCGACGGATGGCGCCGGTGTACGGGTTGATCCGCAGGTATTCGTCGAACTGCTCGAGGGTCGCGAGGGTGTCCACGGCGTCCTCACCGCCCACCCCCGGGAGGGTGTTGACCAGATACGCCGCCGCACGGAGATTGCTCTCGGTGTCATGAATGAACACCATGTTGACTCCTGACATTCGCCGACGCTAGTGTCACCAGTGTACGCATGCTTGACTCCTGACAGACGGATGACCCGATGACCGCGACCGCGCCGCTTCCCGTGCTCTCCCTCGCCGTTCCCGCGGCAGCGTCGCGCGCAGCCACCACGGGCTTGGTGATGGCCCTGGCCTCGGCATTGGCGTTCTCCTCGAGCGGGCCGTTCATGAAGCCGCTGCTGGAGGCCGGATGGTCGCTCGGAGCCGCGCTCCTGGTGCGGATGGGCGTCGCCGCCCTCGTGCTCTCTCCGGCGCTCGTAGTGGCGATTCGTCGCCAGCGCGGATTCATCCGACGTCACTGGCACCTCATCGTCGCCTTCGGGCTCATGCCGGTGCTCGGATGTCAGCTGCTCTTCTTCTCCGCGATGCAGCGGATGCCGGTGGCGGTGGCACTGCTCATCCAGTACCTCGCACCGGTGATCCTCGTCGTCGCGGTCTGGATCCGCACCCGCCGGCGCCCGTCGGTCCTCGTCCTCGCGGGGTCGGTGGTGGCGGTCCTGGGCCTGGTGCTCGTCGTCGACGTCTCCGGCGCGGCATTCGACCCGATCGGCGTGCTGTTCGCGCTCGGCGCGGCGGTGTGCGTCTGCGCGTACTTCGTCATCGCCGAGCGCGCCGGAGACGATCTGCCGCCCCTCGCACTCGCCGCCGCCGGACTGCTCTTCGGCAGCCTGGTGATGGCGGCGCTGTGCGCGACCGGCATCCTGCCGTTCCGCGCCGTCGCCGTGACGGTGACGCTGGCAGGCGCGGAGGTGGCGTGGTGGCTGCCGCTGCTGTGGGTGGCCGCGGTGGCGACCACGGTCGGATACGGTCTCGGGGTGATGGCCGTGCCGCGGATCGGCTCCCGCGTAGGGTCCTTCGTCGGACTCTCCGAGGTGCTCTTCGCGCTGGCCTTCGCCTGGATCTTCCTCTCGGAGATCCCCGCTGCCGTCCAGTTCGTCGGCGGAGCGCTCATCCTCGTCGGTGTGATCCTCGTCCGCCTCGACGCGGCGTCCTCGGTCGATGCGCGCGGCGCAGGGGCTACGAGTCCCGTCGTGCCTGCTCCATGAGCGGCCGCACGCGGTAGCCGATGACCTCCCCCATGACCAGGGAGGTCTCGGTGCGCTCGACGCCTTCGATGGCGAGGATCCGGGCGTCGGTGTCGAAGAGGTGCTGAGTGTCCCGACAGGCGACGCGCACCAGCAGATCGACCTGGCCGCTCAGACCGTGGACCTGCACGATCTCGGGCACGCGTCCGAGCTCGGCGGTGATGCGGGGGAGGTCGGCCTGTCGCACCGTGACGCTGAGGAACGCCTCGATCGGGAACCCCAGGGCCTCCGGCGAGATCGCGCGTTCGTACGACAGGAACACGCCGGCCCGCTCGAGCCGCGACATCCGTGCCTGGACCGTGTTGCGCGACAGGCCCAGTCGCTCCGCCAGGGCGACGACCGTGGCGCGCGGATCGTCCGAGAGGGCGGCGAGAAGCTCGAGATCGACATGATCGAGAGTGCTCATACTGCGAAAGATTAGCAGGCTCAATCATCCCGATCTGCGCATGTTGCTCAATCATCGTGAAGATGCTTGAGCTAGGTGACAGAACGGGTAGCCTCGGGCTTGTCGGCGACGCTGCCGGCGACTCACGCGCGGCGCTTCACGAGAGCTTCGCCTCGAGGAGGGATGACAACGGTGCACACCCTGAACCCGATGGCCGATCTGGCCACCGATGTGGACGACGTCGCTCGTCTGCTGACCCCCGCCGGCGAACGCGTCGTCGATCCCGATCTGCAGCAGTGGATCGAGGATGTCGACATCGCCGCCATCCAGCGGCTCTACCGCGACATGGTGCTGCTGCGCCGCATCGACGCGGAGGGCGTGGCTCTCCAGCGGCAGGGGCAGGTGGGGCTGTGGCCGCCGTGCCAGGGTCAGGAGGCGACGCAGATCGGCACCGCCCGCGCGCTGCGTGCGGACGACTTCGCCTTCCCGAGCTATCGCGAGACCGGCGTCGTGTACGCGCGGGGCGGCAAGCCATCCGACTACGTCCTCGCCTGGCGCGGCGAGGGCCACTCCACCTACAACCCCTACGAGCTGCACACGGCGACCCAGCAGATCATCATCGGCGCCCAGTCGCTCCATGCGGTCGGCTACGCGATGGGCGTCCAGCGCGACGGCGGCGACCAGGTGGCCGCGGCCTACTTCGGGGACGGCGCGACCAGCCAGGGCGACGTCAACGAGGCGATGGTGTTCGCCTCCTCGTTCGGTGCGCCGGTGGTCTTCGTCTGCACGAACAACCAGTGGGCCATCTCCGAGCCGGTCAGCGTCCAGGCGCGGTTCCCGATCGCGGGGCGCGCGCCCGGGTTCGGCATCCCCAGTATGCGCGTGGACGGCAATGACGTGCTGGCCTGCCTCGCCGCGATGCGGTGGGCGATCGACCACGCCCGGAAGGGCCGGGGCCCGGCGTTCCTCGAGGCCGTCACCTATCGCATGGGTCCGCACACCACCTCGGACGACCCCACACGCTACCGCGACAAGGAGGAGGTCGAGATCTGGCGTCGCCGCGATCCGATCGACCGGGTGGAGGCATTGCTGCGTGCCGAGGACGCATTCGACGACGGCTTCGTCGCCGAGGTCGCCGCTGACGCCGACGCGCTCGCCGCCGAGGTGCGCCAGGCCGCGATGGGGGCGGTGACCCGACCGCCGCTGTCGATCTTCGACGACGTCTACGCCGAGCCGCACTCCGGCATCGACGAGCAGCGTGCCGCATATGCCGCGTACCTCGACGGCTTCGCCGCGACGCAGGAGGGCTGATCATGGTCCAGTTGACGATGGCCAAGGCGATCAACGAGGGTCTGCGGCGTGCGATGGCGGATGACCCCAAGGTGCTGGTGATGGGGGAGGACATCGGCAAGCTGGGCGGTGTCTTCCGAGTCACCGACCGCCTCCAGGAGGAGTTCGGCGCCACGCGCGTCATCGACACGCCGCTGGCGGAGTCGGGCATCGTCGGCACCGCGGTGGGCCTCGCCCTCCGGGGCTTCCGGCCGGTGGTCGAGATCCAGTTCGACGGCTTCGTGTATCCCGCCTTCGACCAGATCGTCTGCCAGGTCGCCAAGCTCCACTACCGCACCCGCGGCAATGTCCGGATGCCGCTGACGATCCGCATCCCGTGGGCGGGGGGTGTCGGGGCGGCCGAGCATCACTCCGAGTCGCCGGAGGCGTACTTCGTCCACACGTCGGGCCTGCGCGTCGTGGCGGTGTCCAATCCGCAGGATGCGTACGTCATGCTGCGCCAGGCGATCGCCTCGGATGACCCGGTGGTCTACTTCGAGCCCAAGCGGCTGTACCACACCAAGGCAGAGGTCCACCTCGACGTCGATCCCGCCGATGCTCCGCCGATGGGTCTTGCCCGCGTCGCCCGGGAGGGCACCGACGTCACCGTACTGACCTATGGCGCTCAGGTGATCACTGCCTTGGACGCCGCACTGGCCGCCGAGGAGGACGGCATCTCCCTCGAGGTCATCGACCTGCGCTCGCTGTCGCCGGTGGACTACCGGACGATCGGCGCGTCGGTGCGCAAGACCGGTCGCGTCGTGGTCACCCATGAGGCCGCTCGCGAGGCGGGAGTGGGTGCCGAGCTGGTCGCCAGTGTCACCGAGCGGTGCTTCCACTACCTGGAGACGCCTCCCGTCCGGGTGACGGGACATGACATCCCCTACCCGCCCGCGAAGCTCGAGAAGCACCACGTTCCCGATCTCGACCGCGTCCTCGATGCCGTCGACCGGGTCCTCGACCGTCCGAACAGTCTGACGGGGGTGGAACTGTGATCCAGGAGTTCCGCCTCCCCGATCTCGGCGAGGGGCTGCCCGAGGCCGAGCTCGTACAGTGGCTCGTCGCCGAGGGTGACCGCGTCGCGCTGAATCAGACCATCGCCGAGGTCGAGACGGCCAAGGCCGTCGTGGAACTGCCGTCGCCGCACGCCGGGGTCGTGCAGGCCCTGCATGCCGCCGCGGGAGACGTCGTGGAGGTCGGCTCGCCGCTGATCTCCTTCGAGGTCGGTGCCGAGGCCTCCGCGCGCCCAGCGACCCCGGACGCGTCATCGCCGGCGACCGCCGAGCCCACTCCCCGTCCGGCCACCGCCGTCGACGCACCGGCCGACGACGCAGCCGGACCGAACCTCGTCGGCTACGGCGCCGCGCCGCGGAGCGGGAACCGCCCGCGGCGTCGAGCGCGGACCACCGCGTCTACGCCTCGCACGACGGCGAGCGACACCGCAGTCCTCGCTGTCGCGCCGCACGATGACATCCGCCTCGTGGAGGCGATCGAGTCGGTGCAGGAACGGCCGAGGTCGACCCCGCCGGTCCGCAAGCTCGCCAAAGACCTGGGCGTCGACATCGCACTCGTGAGGGGGACGGGTCAGGACGGTCTGATCACCCGTGACGACGTCCGCGGCTACGCCGACACGACGGCCCGCGCCGATCAGCCGGTGGGATCCGTGCGGACGCACGACACCGCGGAGATCGGTGAGACCCGGATCCCGATCCGAGGCGTGCGCAAGCACACCGCCGAGGCGATGGTGCGCAGCGCCTTCACGGCGCCGCACGTCACCGTGTTCCTCACCGTCGATGTCACCGAGACGACCGAGCTCGTCGCCTCCCTGCGCGCGGACCGGTCGCTCGCCGACCACCGCATCGGCGTCCTCGCCGTAGCGGCCAAAGCCGTCTGCCTCGCCCTGCGTCACCATCCGACGCTGAACTCGCGGTGGGACGGCGAGAGCGGTGAGATCGTGCAGTATCACGGTGTGCACCTCGGGATCGCGGCCGCGACCGAGCGCGGTCTCGTCGTGCCGAACATCCGCGATGCCGACCGGATGACCCTCCCCGCTCTCGCCGACGCGATCCGCGACCTCGCGACCACGGCCCGTGCCGGGAAGACCTCGCCCGAGGCGATGCGCGGGGGGACCTTCTCCATCACCAACGTCGGTGTGTTCGGCGTGGATGCGGGGACACCGATCATCAATCCCGGCGAAGCCGCCATCCTCGCCATCGGGGCGGCGCGATCTCAGCCCTGGGAGTATCGCGGCCAGATCGCACTGCGCGACGTGGTCACCCTCGCACTGTCCTTCGATCATCGTCTCGTCGACGGCGAGCAGGGGTCGAGGTTCCTCGCCGACGTGGGGGCGGTGCTGCGGGAACCCGGGCGCGCAATGCTGCTCGGATGATGAACGCGGGGACCGTCACGCCTGCGTGAACAGGCCCTTGCCACGGCGACGCAGATAGTCGTAAGCCTCGGCGTACGTCTGCGGTTCTCCCCGGGATCCCTCGCCGTATCGCGCCTGCAGGAGGCCGAGCAGCCCGCGGCCGGGCGGGCTCAGGGGCTTGTCCCGGTGCGGCGACGACGTCACGTCGATCGGCTCGTCGGCCTGCGGGTTGGGCGGGTGGTACATGGGGTGGACCGTCGGCCAGGTGGCGGGATGGCGGGGCCTGCTGAGGTTCAGCACCGAGAACAGCGTGTTCGCCCCGGCATCCCGACGATTGAGGGGCTGGAGCCCGTGACGGCGGGCGACGGTCGCGATCACCGAACCGTGGTGCATCTCGTCGTTGATGACGGTTCCGGCGCGGGTGTATGCCGAGACCGCGATCGCGGGAACGCGCCCGCCCAGCCTGTCGAAGGCGAAGCCCATCTCTCCCGGCGCGGCGCCCTCCACCGGTGGCACCGCCCGCGGCGGCGGCACATGGTCGTAGGTGCCGCCATGCTCATCGAAGGTGATGAGGAGGAGGGTGTTCATGGCGTTCGACCCCGTGGCGCTGGAGCTCGCGCGGATGGCGTCGTAGATGCTCGCCACCAGCTTCTCGCCGGCGCGGACGTCGGAGACCGCCGAATCGATGACCAAGCGGCCATCGACCTCGCTCGAGCGGTAGACCCCGAAGGGGGGATGGAAGTCGTTGTGGTTGTAGGCCAGGCGCGGTTCGATGAAGGCGTAGGCGGGGAGGGTGCCGTTCTCGACGTCGCGGTAGAACTCCGGCATGAAGGCGAAGTGGTCGGTGCGCCAGTACTTCTCCAGGACCGGGGCGTGAAGCACGCCGGTCAGTGAGACCAGCTGCATCTCATCGAAGTAGATCTTCCACGACAGCCCCGCGTCCTCGAGCCGATTGAAGATGGTCGGGGTCTCTGGGGCGTTCAGCCACTTCTCGTACCCGCCGCCGTGCTTGTTCGTCACGAAGCCGTGGGAGGTCGAGGCGTGGAAGAACGAGCGATTGCAGTAGGTCTGAGACGGCACGCCCGCGAACCAGGCGTCGAAGACGGCGAACTCCCGAGCGAGGGTCGACAGGACCGGGAGCTGCTCGGGTGAGAAGCCCCCCATGATCTGCGATGCCTCCGCGAGCGTCGGCTCGGTGCCTCGGCGCAGCCGGGTGAAGTTGTTCCAATAGTCCTGGAGGAAGCCGTCCATCGTCGGTGCGGTCCCGGGCGGGGGAGCGTTGAACGGCGGACTCATCTGCCCCACCTGCGCCGTGGCGTTGCCTGCCGGGTCGACGCGGCCGAACAGCTGGGTGTTGACGTGCGGGAACTCCTCGCCCGGGTCGGGGTTGGGAAGACCCATCACGACGTCGGTCGCTCCGGAGTACACGTGCGCGCCGACGCGGTCGCCGTGCGGCGAGAGGTTCGCGTAGTCGCCGAAGGCGAGTCCGTCGAACCTCGTGCGCTCGGGGAGGGTCTCGGGGGTGTACAGCCATCCGAGCATGTTGTCGAACGACCGGTTCTCGCCCATGAACACCACGATGTGATCGAAGCCGGGCTCGGAGCGCGCCGCCAGGGCCGGGAGCTCCTGCGCCCCCTCTCGCACGCCGGCGGCGTGACCGACCACGGCGCCGCCGGCGGCGCCGGTGGCTCCGCCCACGGCGAAGCCCGCCGCCGCCAGGCCGCCGACCTTCAGAAAGTCACGGCGGGACGTTGAGGCCTCTTGCTCGGGGTTCTCTCGCATCGTGGAGCGAGGATACCGCTCAGACGCCCAATGCGGCTCCTGCCATGTCGGTCAGGATTCCGCGGACGTGCGCCTGGTCGGGCGCGCCCTGACCCGTGCGGATGCTGTGGGGAGTGGAGTTGATCAGACCGAAGCACGCGTAGGCCCGCACCCGGAGGTCCTGGTCGCTGCGATCCGGGTGCACGGCCGCGAGGACGCCGACCCACATCTCCACGTATTCGCGCTGCAGACGGCGCACCGTCCGACGATCCTCGTCGCCGAGGTTCGCCAGGTCGCGGTCCTGGACGCGGATGACATCAGCATCGGTCAGGGCGAAGTCGACGTGGAAGGCCACAAGCTGCGTGAGGCGCGCGTCGGCGTCATCCGTCCGCTCGAGCACAGCTCGTCCGCCGTCGCGCAGTCGTTCGCTCACGCCGATGAGGATCGCTCCGAGCAGCGCCTGCTTGTTGGCGAAATGGCGGTAGATCGCCGGTCCACTCACGCCGACCGCCGCACCGAGGTCCTCGAGGCTGACGCCGGTGAACCCCCGCTCGGCGAACAGGCGTGCCGCCTCGGCGAGGAGAGCGGAGTGCCGGTCCGCCTTGGCCCGATCGCGACCCGTGATGCTTGCCATTTCAGTTAATCCCCGCTAACGTGAAAGCTCGGTTAACGCACACTAACCGTCCTCGGCGCGCCGCGACAACGGGCGTGACCGGATCGTGACGTCGACGGAGATGACATGGCCAGGCTCACCACCGTGCGTCGGGATGACGACTTCCGACGTTCCGACGCGGCCCAGCGCGGCCTCGCCGACGACCTTCGCCGCCGGCTGGCCGCAGCCGCGCTCGGTGGACCTGCCGCGTCGCGGGAGCGCCACGTCGCCCGGGGAAAGCTCCTGCCCCGAGACCGCGTCGACCGCCTGCTCGATCCGGGCAGCCCCTTCCTCGAGATCGCCCCGCTGGCCGCCGACGGCCTGTACGGCGGGGAGGCTCCCGCGGCCGGAGTCGTCGCCGGTATCGGGCTCGTGCACGGACGGCACGTCATGGTCGTCTGCAACGACGCCACGGTGAAGGGCGGGACCTACTTCCCGCTCACCGTGAAGAAGCACCTTCGCGCCCAGGAGATCGCCCTGGAGAACCGCCTCCCGTGCGTCTACCTGGTCGATTCGGGCGGTGCCTTCCTGCCGATGCAGGACGAGGTCTTCCCCGACCGCGACCACTTCGGACGCATCTTCTTCAACCAGGCCCGGCTCTCGGCCGCAGGGATCCCGCAGATCGCAGCCGTGATGGGGTCGTGCACGGCGGGCGGGGCCTACGTGCCGGCGATGAGCGACGAGACCGTCATCGTGCGGGGCCAGGGGACGATCTTCCTCGGCGGACCGCCGCTGGTGAAGGCCGCGATCGGTGAGATCGTCACTCCGGAAGAGCTCGGGGGCGGGGAGTTGCACGCCCGTCGGTCGGGCGTCGTCGATCACCTCGCCGATGACGACGAGCATGCGCTGGAGATCGTCCGCGACATCGTCGCCACCCTCCCCGCCGAGCCGGATCCGATCTGGCAGGTCGAATCCGCGGTTCCGCCGCGCGCCGATCCGGCCGAGCTCTACGGGGTCGTGCCCGTGGACGTCAATCAGCCTTACGACGTGCGCGAGGTGATCGCGCGACTGGTCGACGACAGCGATTTCCATGAGTTCAAGCGCGAGTACGGCGACACCCTCGTCACCGGATTCGCGCGGATCCACGGGCATCAGGTGGGCATCGTCGCCAACAACGGAGTGCTCTTCTCGGAGTCGGCTCAGAAGGGCGCGCATTTCATCGAGCTCTGCGATCAGCGCGAGACCCCGCTGCTGTTCCTGCAGAACATCACCGGGTTCATGGTGGGGCGCGATGCCGAGGCCGGCGGAATCGCCAAGGACGGGGCGAAGATGGTCACCGCCGTGGCCACCACACGCGTTCCCAAGCTCACCGTCATCATCGGCGGATCCTTCGGGGCGGGGAACTACTCCATGTGCGGTCGCGCCTACTCGCCCCGCTTCCTCTGGAGCTGGCCGGCGAGCCGGATCTCGGTCATGGGCGGGCCCCAGGCCGCCGCGGTGCTCGGCACGGTGAAACGGGATCAGCTCGAATCTCGAGGCCAGGACTGGAAGCCCGCCGACCAGGAGGCGTTCGAAGCGCCGATCCGCGCCCGCTACGACGAGCAAGGAAGCCCCTACTACGCCACGGCCCGACTCTGGGACGACGGCGTCATCGACCCCGCCGACACCCGCGACATCCTGGGTCTTGCCCTCGACGTCGTCAGTCGCACGCCGCTGCCCACGCCGCAGTTCGGCGTCTTCCGGATGTGATCCCCGTGACCCCCGACCACCCCGCTCCGATCTTCGAGACCGTCCTCGTCGCCAACCGCGGCGAGATCGCCCGTCGCGTCATCCGCACCCTCCGCGCGCTCGGAATCCGCGCCGTCGCCGTCTACAGCGACGCCGACGCCGACGCCCCGCACGTCCGCGAGGCCGACGACGCGGTGCGGATCGGTCCGGCGGCCGCTTCGGCGTCGTATCTCGACATCGCCGCCGTCATCGACGCCGCCCATCGGTCGGGCGCGGAGGCGATCCACCCGGGCTACGGCTTCCTCTCGGAGAATGTCGCCTTCGCGCGGGCGTGCGCCGAAGCCGGCATCGTCTTCATCGGCCCGGGCGAGAGGGCGCTGGAGGTCATGGGCGACAAGATCCGGGCGAAGGAGCACGTCGCCGGCTTCGGTGTTCCGACCGTTCCCGGCTTCTCGGCCGCGGGGATGGATGACGCCGGGATCGCCCGGTCGGCGAACGAGATCGGATTCCCCCTGCTGGTGAAGCCGTCCGCGGGCGGGGGCGGCAAAGGCATGCAGATCGTGCGTGACGCGGGCGACCTCTCCGCGGCCGTGGAGAGCGCCCGGCGCGTGGCGCGCGCGGCGTTCGGCGACGACACGCTGCTCCTCGAGCGGCTCCTCGAGAGCCCACGCCACATCGAGGTGCAGGTGCTCGCCGACGATCACGGCCACGTGATTCATCTGGGTGAGCGCGAATGCACCCTGCAGCGTCGTCATCAGAAGGTCATCGAGGAGGCGCCTTCCCCGGCGATCGACGCCATGACGCGGGAGCGTCTCGGGCGGGCGGCCTGTGCCGCCGCGGCGAGCGTCGACTATCGGGGCGCGGGAACGGTGGAGTTCCTCGTCGCCGCGGCCCGCCCTGAGGAGTTCTTCTTCATCGAGATGAACACCCGGCTTCAGGTCGAGCACCCCGTCACCGAAGAGGTCACCGGTATCGACCTCGTCGCCGAGCAGGTGCGCATCGCCGCCGGGCTTCCTCTGTCCGTCGCGCAGGAAGATGTGCGCATGCGGGGTCACGCCATCGAGGCGCGCGTCTACGCCGAGAGTCCGGAGCGGGGGTTCGTGCCGTCGGTGGGGAAGATCCTCGCGTGGCGGCCCGCTCCGGGGATCCGCACCGACGCGGCGATCGGCACCGGATCGATCGTGACCGCCGACTACGATCCGATGATCGCGAAGGTGATCGCCCACGCCGCCGACCGGGCGGCGGCCCTGCGCGCTCTGGATGAGGCACTGGCAGCGACCGTGATCGCCGGCGTCGAGACGAATGTGGCGTTCCTGCGGACCCTGCTCGCCCGCGAGGACGTGCAGTCGGGCGAGCTCGACACCGGCATCATCGACCGGATGCCGGCGCCCGAGCCCTCCGCCCCGGACGACGTCGAGCTCGTGGCCGCAGCCGCGCTAGGGGAGGCGGCACGAGGTGATGGCCCGGCAATGGATTCCCGATCCGGCGCCGGGCCGGTGTGGCGAAGCCTTCGCGGATGGCGCGGCGGGCGGGCGCCGGTGGCCGAGACCGTGTCCTTCGTCGTGGACGGCATCGGTGTCATGTCGGCGCCGCGGACGGACGCGCCACAGTCGGCGGAGGTGGTCGTCGCGCGCGACGAGGACGGCGCGGTGTGGACCTGGCGGAACGGGGCCACGCATCGGCTGATTCCCATCGATCGGCGGGAGGCGATGATGCGTCGCCTGGCCGCGCACTCGCGTCGAACCGCTTCCTCGGCCCCGCAGGTGCGGGCGCCGATGCCGGGGACGGTGGTCGCCGTGCACGTCGCGGACGGCGCGAGGGTGACCGCGGGTGACCGCCTCGTGAGCATCGAAGCAATGAAGATGGAGCACATCGTGATCGCGCCCCACGACGGCGCGGTCCGGATCCACGTCGCCATCGGCGACCAGGTGAACCGCGACCAGATCGTCGCGGAGGTCGAGGAGGACCAGGATGACCATTCCGCTCAGTGAGTACGCGCTGGAGGAGACCGAGCTCGAACTGGCGCAGCTCGTGCGCCAGTTCGCCGACGAGGTCGTCGCGCCGGTCTCGTACGAAGCCGACCGCACCCACACGCTGCCGCTGGACGTGGTGGCGCAGATGGGGGAGATGGGGCTGTTCGGACTCCCCTTCCCCGAAGAGGTCGGCGGACAGGGCGGGGACTACGTCGCGCTGTGCCTGGCGATCGAGGCGCTCGCCCGCGTCGATCAGTCGATCGCCATCACGCTGGAGGCCGGGGTGAGTCTCGGAGCGATGCCGATCCACCGCTTCGGCACCGACGCGCAGCGCGAGGAGTACCTCCCCGACCTCCTGGCCGGTCGCGCACTCGCCGGGTTCGGTCTGACCGAACCCGAGGCGGGCTCGGATGCCGGAGCCACCCGCACGACCGCCCGCCGTGACGGCGAGGAGTGGGTGATCAACGGGTCGAAGCAGTTCATCACCAACTCCGGCACAGACATCACCCGCTTCGTCACGGTCACCGCCGTCACCGGCGAGGCCGGCGGGCGCAAGCAGATCTCCACGATCATCGTCCCCAACGGCACCCCGGGATTCACCGTCGAGCCGGGGTACGACAAGGTGGGGTGGCGCGCGTCGGACACCCACCCGCTCACGTTCACCGACGCACGGGTCCCCGCCTCGCACCTCCTCGGCGAGGAGGGGCGAGGCTTCGCCAATTTCCTCCACATCCTCGACGAGGGCCGCATCGCCATCGCCGCGCTTTCGACCGGCGCGGCCGAGGGGTGTCTGGAGGCCGCAGTGGAATACGCCCGGTCGCGCACCGTCTTCGCCGCACCGCTGGCGAGCCGGCAGGGAATCCAGTTCATGCTCGCCCGGATGCAGGCGCGCGTGCACAACGCTCGTCTGGCCTGGTTGCACGCAGCCCGGCTGCGGGACGCCGGGAAGCCGTTCAAGACCGCGGCCGCCATTGCGAAGGTCACCGCGAGCGACGCGGCGATGGACAACGCCCGCGACGCGACGCAGATCTTCGGCGGCAACGGGTTCATGAACGAGTACCCCGTGGCGCGCCATTACCGCGACTCCAAGATCCTCGAGGTCGGCGAGGGCACCACCGAGGTGCAGCTGCTGGTCATCTCGCGGGCGCTGGGACTCGGCGGGTAGCGTGGGCGGCACCGTGAACGACGACTCCGAGCGCCCCGGCGCCATCCAGCGCGGACTCTACTTCGACGAGTTCGACGTCGGAGCCCGCTACCTGCACCGACCCGGGCGGACGGTGACCGAGACCGACAACGTGCTGTTCTCGGCACTGACGATGAACTCACAGCCGCTCCATCTGGATGCAGCGTGGGCAGCCGACAGCCCCTTCGGTGAGCGGCTGGTCAATTCGATGTGGACCCTGGCCACGATGGTCGGGGCTTCGGTGTCGCAGCTGACGCTGGGGACCCTCGTCGCGCAGCTCGCCATGACCGACATCACCTTCCCCGCGCCGCTCCGCCACGGTGACACGCTCTACACCGAAACCGAGATCCTCGACACGCGTCGTTCGGCATCCCGCCCGGGTCAGGGGATCGTCACGATGCGCCATACCGGGCGGAATCAGGACGGCGTCGTGGTCGCTTCCGCCACCCGGGTCGCCCTGATGTGGTGCCGGGATGCCGTCGGCGGGACGGCGAGCGCCGCCTCCGAGACCCCAGAGGAGGTGTGAGAAGGATGCTGCCCACTCCGGCTCTCCTCTTCTGCCCGGCCGACCGCCCCGAACGGTTCGGCAAAGCGCTCGAGCGCGCCGATGCCGTCATCCTCGACCTGGAGGATGCCGTCGGGCACGACCGCAAGACCGCCGCGCGCGGCGCCGTGATCGATGCCGACCTCGACCCGTTCCGCGTCATCGTGCGGGTGAATCCGGTGGGCACCGAGGCATTCGCCGCCGACATGGCGACCCTGTCGCAGACAGACTTCCGGACCGTGATGATCGCCAAGGCCGAGAGCGCCAAGGCGCTGCGCGCCGTCGACCGGCGCTTCTCGATCGTCGCCCTGTGCGAGACGGCCCGCGGCGTGGCCGCCGCGGAGAAGCTCGCCGCACACGACCAGGTGGTGGGCCTCATGTGGGGCGCGGAAGACCTCGTGGCAAGCCTTGGCGGCACGTCCAGCCGCAAAGGCAACGGGCGCTACCGAGACATCGCCCGGTACGCGCGGGCGCGCGTGCTGCTGGCGGCGGGTGCCCAAGCCAAGGCGGCCATCGACGCGGTGCATCTCGACATCGCAGATGTGAAGGGGCTCGCGCGGGAGGCCGCCGACGCTGCGGCGTCGGGGTTCACCGCCACCGCCTGCATCCACCCCTCGCAGGTGCCCGTGATCCGCCGGGCGTACCGGCCCGATGAAGCGACGATCGCGTGGGCCCGGAGCCTCCTCGCCGTCGCCGAGGATCGGCCCGGGGTGTTCACCCACGAGGGACGCATGGTCGACGAGCCGGTCCTCCGGCACGCCCGCTCGGTGATGGACCGCGCCGCCCTCACGGCGTGACGTCGACCGGCAGCACGAGCCGGAGTGCGCCGCCCTCGATCTCGAAGCGGTGCAGCGAGCCGTTCGGCAGTCGGATGCCGGGCTCGGGCAGGCGGTCGTCGGTGGCGTGCCCGATCACCTCCCGGATGAGCGCTCCGTGCGCGACCGCGATGAGCGGGGGAACGGTCCCGTCGACGCTCGCGTCCTGCCGCGCACGCACCAGCGTCGCGGTCGCGCGGGCGCGGAGGTCGGCTCGCGTCTCGGCGCCGGGGACGTCCGCGATGTGCCAGTGGCCCCAGCGACGCTGGAACTCCGCGGTGACGAGGCCCTCCGCCTCCCCGTACGCACGCTCGCGAAGACCCGGGTATCGGCGCGGCGTGGCGAGTCCCAGCGCAGCGGCGATGATGTCTGCCGTCTCCGAGGCCCGCTGCAGGTCGCTGGAGACGATCACGGCGCTCTCTGCGGCATCCGGAATCGTGCTCGTGAGCTCTGTGCGCAGCTGCTCCGCGGCCTCACGGGCCTGCGCGCGGCCGGTGTCGTTGAGGGGGATGTCGGTGAGCCCCTGGATCCGTCCGGCGCGATTCCAGTCGGTCTCGCCGTGGCGGACCAGGATCAGTGAGCTCACCGCATGAGCGTACCGGGGCGCGGCTGAGGGTCCGCCCTCAGCGGGCGTCGGGCGCCGGGAGGTTGTCGGCGAGGAAACGCAGGACCGGTGACGTGCCGGCGTCGATCTTGACCGTGGCACGCGCATCGCCGCGCGTCTGCCCCCGATTGATGATCACCACGGGGAGTCTCCGCCGTCGCGCGCGCTCGAGCAGACGGATGCCGGAATTGACCACCAGCGATGACCCGGCGATCACCAGCGCATCGGCCGTGCGAAGGATCTGCTCGGCCTCGCGGAACTTCTCGGCCGGGACGAACTCGCCGAAGAACACGACATCGGGCTTGAGCATGCCGCCGCACACCGTGCAGTCGGGGAGGATGAATCCGTCGGTCGCCGAGGGCACGACATCCCCATCGGGTCCGAGCGGAACCGCGTCCGGGACGGTCAGCCACGGGTTGTCGCGCTCGACTCGGACCGCGAGATCACGGCGGTCGAACACCTGGCCGCAGTGCGTGCAGAACACGCGACGCATCGTGCCGTGCAGCTCCACGACACGGCGGCTCCCCGCGCGCACGTGCAGACCGTCGACGTTCTGAGTGACCACTCCGGCTGCGATGCCGCGACGCTCGAGGTCGGCGATCGCCCCGTGACCGGCGTTCGGGCTCGCGGCGGCGAACGCTCGCCATCCGAGATGGGAGCCCACCCAGTAGCGGCGACGGGCGGCGGCATCGCCGAGGAACTCCTGTGCCGTCATCGGAGTGCGCACGGGGGCGCCCTCGCCGCGATAGTCGGGGATCCCCGAGTCTGTCGACACGCCGGCGCCGGTGAGGATCGCCAGCCGACGGCCTCGCAGCACGTCCAGCGCCTCGGAGACGGCCGGCGTCTGAGAACTCAGATCGGTCGTGACGGTCACAGACACCCCCCTTCGCCGAGTGTAGGTCGCCGGGTTCAGGTGACCGAGTCTAGGCCCGGTGCTTTGCGGCGATGTTACGAGAGACGCCCGGGTGCGAGAGTGGTCGGATGCAGCTGCACGAGATCGACGATCCTGGCGACGATCGCCTTTCGGACTACCGCGACCTCACCGACGTGGCTCTGCGGCGGGTGCGCGAGCCCGAGGAGGGGCTGTACATCGCGGAGTCGGCGAAGGTGATCGGCCGGGCGCTGGCGGCGGGGCATCGTCCGCGTTCGGTCCTGGTGCAGCGCAAGTGGGTCGACGACGTCATGCCGCTTCTCGCCGAGACCCCCGAGGTCGATGTGTTCGTCGTCCCGGCGGCCGTCGCCGAGGCCCTCACCGGCTACGCCGTGCACCGTGGGGCCCTCGCCGCCATGCACCGCCCGGCCCTTCGGAGCGTCGCCGACACCGTCGCGGGGGCGCGGACGGTGGTGGTCCTCGAGGACATCGTCGATCACACCAATGTCGGTGCCGTCTTCCGCAATGCCGCCGGGCTCGGCGCCGACGCCGTCCTGGTCTCGCCGCGATGCGCCGACCCGCTCTACCGCCGGAGCGTCCGAGTGTCGATGGGGACCGTCTTCCAGGTGCCCTGGACGCGATTGGCCGATCCCCGTTCGAGCGCCGCCGAGCTGGCATCGATCGGCTTCCACGTCGCCGCGCTCGCCCTCACCGACGAGGCGGTGACCCTCGACGCCTTCGCGCGCGACCGGCCGGATCGGGCGGCCCTGCTCCTCGGCGGCGAAGGACACGGTCTGTCGCGCCGGAGTCTCGCCGACGCCCATTCGGTGGTCACCATCCCGATGACCGGCGGCGTCGATTCGCTCAACGTCGCCGCGGCGAGCGCGGTGGCCCTGTGGGCACTCACGCGCGAGGCGCAGTGACGCCGCTCAGGAGTCGTCCGTGGACCGGATGATCGGCAGGGGCTCGGGACGCTTGGGCACGACGGTGTCGCCCGAAGACTGCTGCCGGAGTCGTCGCAGTACCCACGGCACGAGGTACTCCCGTGCCCACACCAGGTCGTTCGACCGGGCCTGACGCCAGGTGCGCACCGGCAGGGGATCAGGCGTCATCGGCTGGAGGTCGTTGGGTACGGCGAGGGTGCGCAGCACCATCCGGGCGACTTCATGATGACCGAGCGAGTTGTAATGGAGCCTGTCGTCGTCGAAGAAGCGCATGTCCTGCACCTCTTTGAGGGCCCACTGGTCGGCGACGATGCAGTCGTACTGCTCCGCGATCGCGCGGATGTTCTCGTTGTAGATGGCGACTTTGCCGCGGATGCCGCGGAACACCGGGGTGAAATTCGTGTCGATGCCGGTGAAGACCACGAGCGTCGCACCGGAGGTGGACAGTCGCACCACGGCATCGTGGAAGATGTCGGCCACCACGTCCGGATCCGAGCCCGGGCGGATCACGTCGTTGCCGCCGGCGGAGAAGGTGACCAGATCGGGTTTGAGCTCGAGGGCGGGTTCGACCTGTTCGTCGACGATCTGACGGATCAGTCGACCCCGGATCGCGAGGTTGGCGTAGGAGAAATCGGGCACCTGACGGGAGAGCACTTCTGCCACGCGGTCGGCCCAGCCTCGGTGCCCACCGGGTGAACCGGGCTCGGGGTCGCCGATGCCCTCGGTGAACGAGTCGCCCAGGGCGACGAACCGCCGCCAGGGGTGCAGTTCGTGGTTCGCGGCATAGGGGCTCGGGTGGTCGGGGGTGGTCGACATGGGGCTTCCTCGGCTCGTGGCTTGTGTCGAGGGTAGCGTCCGAGGCGTCGTCTATCGTGGTGACTCGTCGTGTTCGGGAAGGGGGAGCTGTGGACGAGGCCGCGCTGACCGACACCGCCGGCGAGACCGACGTCCACCTCGGCAGCTTCGCCGCCGAGCACCTGTCGCCGACCTGGCCGCAGCGGGCGCCGTGGGGCACCGCGCAGCGGCTGCGCGCCTGGCAGGCCGAGGCGCTGGATCTCTATTTCTCGCTCGACGGCCCCGACGGTCCGGGCGCGGGACCGCGCGATTTCCTCGCGGCGGCCACCCCCGGCGCCGGCAAGACGACCTTCGCGCTGCGACTGGCCACCGAGCTCCTTCGGCGCCAGGTGGTCGACCGTGTGGTCGTCGTGGCCCCCACCGAGCACCTGAAGTCGCAGTGGGCCGACGCGGCGGCACGCGTGTCGCTGCGCCTGGATCCGGCGTTCAGCAACCGGTTCGTCGCGCCCTCCCGCCAGTACCACGGGGTCGCGGTGACCTACGCGCAGGTCGCGGTGAAGCCCTCGGTCCATCAGCACCTGACCGACTCGGCGCGCACCCTTGTCATCCTCGACGAGGTCCACCACGGCGGCGACGCCCTCAGCTGGGGCGATGCGCTTCGGGAGGCCTACAGCCGGGCGACCCGGCGGCTGCTGCTGTCGGGGACCCCCTTCCGCAGCGACACCGCGCCCATCCCCTTCGTGGAGTACCACCCCAACGACAAGGGAATCAGGATCTCCCGGACCGATTACGCCTACGGCTATCGCCGGGCCCTCGAGGACGGGGTCGTGCGCCCCGTGATCTTCCTCGTCTACGCCGGGCAGATGCGGTGGCGGACCAAGACGGGCGATGAGATGGAGGCCCAGCTCGGACAGGACAACACCAAGGACATCACCTCCCAGGCGTGGCGCACCGCACTCGACCCCGAGGGAGACTGGATTCCCGCGGTTATCCGCTCGGCCGATCGTCGACTCAGCGAGGTGCGCGAGCAGGTGCCCGATGCCGGTGGTCTCGTGATCGCGACCGACCAGACCGCGGCGCGGGCGTACGCCGCGATCCTGGAGGGCATCAGCGGTGAACGACCCACGGTCGTGCTCTCCGACGAGGCGGAGGCGTCGTCGCGGATCGAGTCGTTCTCGGCGGGGACGTCGCGGTGGATGGTCGCGGTGCGGATGGTGTCCGAGGGTGTCGACGTTCCGCGCCTGGCCGTGGGGGTCTACGCCACATCGGCGTCCACCCCGCTGTTCTTCGCCCAGGCCATCGGGCGTTTCGTCCGCGCTCGGCGTCGCGGCGAGACCGCGAGTGTGTTCCTGCCGAACGTGCCGCAGCTGTTGGCGCTCGCTCACGAGTTGGAGCGCCAACGCGATCACGCCCTCGACCGAGACAGCGACGGCGACGACGAGTGGAACGCCGAAGAAGATCTGATGGACGCCGCGGAGCGCGAGGAGAAGGCCTCCGACGCACTGACGCAGGAGTTCACCTTCCAGGCGCTCGGGTCGGCCGCTCATTTCGACCGCGTCATGTTCGACGGCCGGGAGTTCGGTCAGCTGGCCGTGCCCGGAACGCCGGAGGAAGAAGAGTTCCTCGGACTTCCGGGCCTTCTCGAACCCGAGCATGTCCACGAGCTGCTGCTGCAGCGTCAGGCGCGCCAGAGCCGTCATCGCAAGGTTCGGGAATCAGCGGCGGCCACGGGGTCCGAACCGGCGGCGCCTGCACCTCCCGCGGCCCTGCACCGCACCCTCAAGGAGCAGCGTCAGCTGCTCAACAGCCTGGTGGGCCTGTACGCCCGGCAGAGCGGTGAGCCGCACGGTGCCGTCCACGCCGAGCTGCGGCGCATCTGCGGAGGGCCTGCGGTCTCGCACGCCACCGTGGCGCAGCTGCAGGCGCGGATCGACGTGCTGCGCGCGCGCGTCCGGTCCTGAACGGGGCGCCGCTTCGGTCGTCCGAAATGCTGGCAATCCGCGGCCTGGTGAGAGCCCGCGGGGCGGCGGTGGTTAGCGTGGAGATGTTCCCACCCCTGAAACGAGGTCGATTCCGCGTGCCCGCCGACGCCCCCGCCGCCCCTCCTCACATCACCGCCCGCGACCGCCGCCGATGGGCGCAGTACCTCGTCGACGAACGCGCCGAGGCGCGCGTCTACCGTGAGCTCGCCGCCCGACGGGAAGGGGAGGAGCGCGACATCCTCCTCGCCCTCGCGGAGGCGGAGGGTCGGCATGAGGCGCACTGGCTCGAGATGCTGGGCGGGGAGCCCGACCGGCTCCCGCGACCGGATCTGCGCACCCGCGTGCTCGCACTGCTGGCACGGCGCTTCGGCTCGATCTTCGTCCTCGCACTCGCTCAGCGGGCCGAGGCGCGGTCGCCCTACGAGGCCGAGCCCTTCGCCTCGGCCTCGATGGCCGCCGACGAACGCATCCATCAGGAAGTGGTCCGCGGGCTGGCCGCCCGGGGCCGTCGACGGCTGTCGGGATCGTTCCGCGCCGCCGTGTTCGGCGCGAACGACGGACTCGTCTCGAACATGGCCCTGGTCATGGGTATCGGCGCCACCGGTGTCGCCCCCTCGTTCGTGCTCTTCAGCGGCGTCGCGGGACTGCTGGCCGGTGCGCTGTCGATGGGGGCGGGGGAGTTCGTCTCCGTGCGCTCGCAGCGTGAGCTTCTGGCGGCCACCGAGCCGAACAACGACGCCGACCACGTCCTTCCCGACCTCGACCTGGACGCCAATGAGCTGGCACTGGTCTACCGCACCCGGGGGATGTCGGAGGCTGACGCCGACGCGCGGGCGCGGGCGGTCGTCGGCGCGGCCCGCGACGCGGACCGGAGCGTCCCCTTCCGACTGGCCGCCGAGGACTCCGACGCGCACGATGTCATCGGTCGCGACTGGGGTGCGGCGCTATCGAGCTTTCTGTTCTTCTCCTCGGGTGCGGTGATCCCGCTCCTGCCGTGGCTGTTCGGACTGTCGGGGACGACCGCCATGGTCTGTGCGTTGGTGCTCGTCGGCATCGCGCTCCTGGCCACCGGGGCGATGGTCGGACTGCTCTCGGGCGGCCCGCCGCTGCGGAGGGCACTGCGGCAGCTCGCCATCGGCTACGCGGCCGCGGCGGTCACCTACGTTCTCGGGCTCGTCTTCGGCGTCGCGGTGGGGTGACCGACGAGAACAGAAAAACCCCCGGCGAACCGGGGGTTTTTCTTGTTGTGCGCGAGGGGGGACTTGAACCCCCACGCCCTATACGGGCACTAGCACCTCAAGCTAGCGCGTCTACCTATTCCGCCACCCGCGCATGGGTGTTTCGGTCGTGCAACCGAGGATCGACATTACCACGTCCGCGAGGTCGCTCGTGCGCACGGGTGGGGACGCGATCCCGAAGGGCGTCGGATCCGGTCGCAGATCGCGGGCACCGCGGACGGGTAGGTTAGTCCGCATGCCGACGCCCGGATCCGACCTCCCCGAAGTCGCCCGCATCGCCCAGGACCTCATCCGATTCGACACCACCAACTTCGGCGGCGGTCGATCCCGCGGCGAGCGTGAGGCCGCCGAGTACGTCGGTGCCTTCCTGCAGTCGCTGGGACTGCAGCCGGAGTACTACGAACCCATCGATCGGCGCACCAACGTGATGGCCCGCGTGCCCGGCCGGAATCCCGACCGGCCGGCCCTCGTCCTGCACGGGCACCTCGACGTCGTCCCCGCCGTGGCCGAGGATTGGAGCGTCGATCCCTTCGGCGGCGAGGTGCGCGACGGCATGCTCTGGGGTCGCGGAGCGGTCGACATGAAAGACATGAATGCGATGATCCTCGCCTCCGTCGCCGACATGCTCCGCTCCGGCGAGAGGCCGGACCGCGATCTCGTGCTGGTGTTCTTCGCCGACGAGGAGAACGGTGGCATCGAAGGATCCCAGCTCGTCGTGCGCGACCGCCCCGAGTGGTTCGCCGGGGCGACGGAGGCCATCAGCGAGGTGGGCGGCTACTCGATCAGCGTCGCAGACCGTCGCGCGTACCTGTTGCAGGTGGGGGAGAAGGCGCTCGTCTGGATCCGGCTCATCGCGCGGGGACGCGCCGCCCACGGCAGCAGCTTCCACCCCGACAACGCCGTCACCCGCCTCGCCGAAGCGGTGGCAGCGCTCGGCCGTACGGCGTGGCCGGTGACGCTGACCGACACGACGTCGCAGCTCGTGGCCGCTCTCGGTGCCCTGTCCGGCCGCGCCGGCGACGACCCCGACGAGCTGGCCGCCGAAGCCGGCCCTGCGGCGGGATTCCTCCGCGCGACGCTGCGGACGACCACCAATCCCACCGGGCTGACCGCGGGGTACAAGCACAACGTCATCCCCGATCGCGCGGAGGCGCTCATCGACGTCCGCGTCCTCCCCGGCACCGAAGACGCCGCCCTGGCCGACATCCGTCGCATCATCGGCGACGACGTCGAGGTGGAGGTGGTTCACCGTGACATCGGGCTCGAGGTTCCCTTCTCGGGTGACCTCGTGGATGCGATGGTGCGGGCGCTCGGCGTGCACGATCCGGGCACCCCCGTCATCCCCTACCTGATGGGCGGCGGAACCGACAACAAGGCCCTGGCCGAGCTCGGGATCGCGGGGTACGGATTCGCACCGCTGCGCCTCCCTGCCGATCTCGACTTCACCGGCATGTTCCACGGCGTCGACGAGCGGGTGCCGATCGCAGCGCTCGAGTTCGGTCAGCGGGTGCTCACCGACCTGCTGCGCACCTGCTGACCCGGCGCCGCTCCACGTCACCGTCCACCGAAAGGCGCACATGCAGCTCATCGAGGCGATCTTCCTCGGCATCGTCCAGGGCCTCACCGAATTCCTCCCGGTCTCCTCCAGCGCTCACCTGCGCATCGTGGGGGAGTTCCTGCCGTCCGCGCAGGATCCCGGGGCGACCTTCACCGCGATCACCCAGATCGGCACCGAAGCGGCCGTCCTGCTGTACTTTTGGAAGACCATCGTCCGCATCATCTCGAGATGGGCGCAGTCGTTGGCCGGGCGGGTGCCCAGGAACGATCCCGACGCGCGCATGGGCTGGCTGATCATCATCGGCACCATCCCGATCGGCGTCCTCGGCTTCCTGCTGCAGGACGTCATCCGCGACACCTTCCGCAACCTCTGGCTCGTGGCGATCGTGCTCATCTTCTTCGGTCTCCTGCTCGGGGCTGCCGACCGCTGGGGCGCGCGGCGGAGGGAGCTGAGCGACCTGACCTACCCGCACGGTCTCGCCCTCGGCTTCGCCCAGGCGCTCGCCCTGGTGCCCGGTGTCTCGCGCTCAGGTGCGACCACCACCCTCGGGCTCGCCCTCGGCTACACCCGCCCCGCCGCCGCCGAGTACGCGTTCCTGCTCGCCGTGCCCGCGGTGTTCGGCAGCGGCTTCTACGAGCTGCTGCAGAGCTTCGAAGAGCCCGGCGGCCCCTACAGTCAGCTCGACACGGCGGTGGCCACGCTCGTGGCCTTCGGCGTGGGCCTCGCCGTCATCGCCTTCCTGATGCGCTACCTCAAGCGCGGCAGTTTCCTGCCGTTCGTGATCTACCGGGTCGCGCTGGGCGTGCTGCTCATCGTGCTGCTGTCAGTGGGAGTGCTGCAGCCGTACTGATCAGGGCCCGCGGGCCGATCACGAACGGCGGGGGTCGTCCCGGCCCGGTTTGGTCGGCCCGTCGCCGCGGCGACGCAGGTAGCGTTCGAACTCCTGCGCGATGGCGTCGCCCGAGGCTTCCGGCGAATCCCACGTGTCGCGCGTCCGCTCGAGCTGACGGATGTACTCCGTCATCTCCTCGTCGTCGGCCGCTGCGGCGTCGATGGAGGCCTCCCAGGCGGCCGCCTCCGTGGACAGATCGCCACGAGGAACCTGCGCGCCGGTGAGATCCTCCAGGCGATCCAGGAGTGCCAGCGTGGCCTTCGGCGACGGGGTGTGCCCCGCGACGTAGTGGGGCACGCTCGCCCACAGGCTCGCGGTGGGGATGCCTGCGGCCTCGGCCGCGTGTGCGAGCACGCTCAAGATGCCCACCGGCCCCTCGTAGGTGCTCTTCTCGAGGTCGAGGGTCTGGCGCAGCTGCTCGTTGTCGCTGCCGGCGAACACCGAGATCGGGCGGGTGTGGGGGACATCGGACATCATCGAGCCGAGGGCGACGAAGCCGGTGACGTCCTCCCGGAGGGCCGCGTCGATGATCTCGGAGGCGAACGCCTGCCAGGCGCGTGCCGGCTCGACGCCGGTGAGGAGCCAGAGCTGGGTACCGCGGGTCTGCCGCACCGGCCGCAGGAGACTCGTCTCGGGCCAGGAGAGCTTCCGCCGTCCCTCGCCGTCGATGGAGACCTGGGGTCGGGTGTACTGGTAGTCGAAGTACAGCTCCGGGTCGACGGAGAAGACGGATTCGTAGCCGTCCGTCCCGCGGATCTGCGCCAGGGCCGACGACGCGGCCTCTCCCGCGTCGTTCCATCCGTCGAACGCCGCGACGATCACCCTGCGTCCCAGACCCTCCACAGGACCTCCCTCGGCCCGCCGGCGCGGGCTGCTACCCAGGATAGGCGTCGCGCGGGCCGGACGGGGGCGCCCGGTAGCCTTGAGCGGTGCATTCCCCCTCCCTCGCCGCCGTCCTCTGGGACATGGACGGCACACTGGTCGACACCGAGCCCTACTGGATGGCGGCGGAGACTCCGCTGGTCGAACGCTTCGGCGGGACCTGGTCTCACGAGCAGGCACTGAGCCTGGTGGGCCTGGGACTGGAGGATTCGGCGCGCATCTTCCAGAACGCCGGTGTGCGGATGGGGATCCACGAGATCATCGACCACCTCACCGACGAGGTGATGCGACAGCTCGCCGTCACCGGCGTGCCGTTCCGCCCCGGCGCCAAGGAGCTGCTGCGAGATCTCAAGGACAGGGGCGTGAAGACGGCGCTGGTGACCATGTCCATGCGCCGGATGGCGACCACCGTGGTGGACCTCATCGACTTCGAGGCGTTCGACGTGGTCATCGCCGGTGACGACGCGACCCGCCCCAAGCCCTTCCCCGATCCGTACCTCCAGGCCTGCGACCTCCTCGGCGTCGCCCCGGCGGACACGGTCGCGATCGAGGATTCGCCCAACGGACTGCGCTCGGCCGTCGCGTCGGGCGCCTCCGTGATCGGGGTGCCGCTGATGGTCTCCCTCGCCGGGGCGGGGGCGCACACGATCTGGGAGAGCTTGGAGGGGCGCACCACAGCGGACCTGCAGGCGTTCCATACCGCCCGCATCGCCCGCGCGGGGGCCCACGCGTGAGCGGCCGGTGGAGCGGACCCTTCCGCGTCGGCGAGCGGGTGCAGCTGACCGGACCCAAGGGGCGACTGCACACGGTCACCCTCCGCGAGGACGGGGAGCTGCACACTCATCACGGCGTCCTCGCCCATCGCGACATCATCGGCATCCCCGACGGTTCCGTGGTCGTCGGCAGCGGGGGGCACGAATACCTCGCCCTCCGGCCGCTGTTGCGCGATTTCGTCATGTCGATGCCCCGGGGCGCGGCGATCGTCTACCCCAAGGATGCCGCGCAGATCGTCGCCGACGCCGACATCTTCCCCGGTGCCACCGTGGTCGAGGCCGGCGTCGGTTCCGGCGCGCTGGCGCTCTGGCTCCTGCGAGCGATCGGACCGGAAGGGCGGCTGGTGTCCTTCGAACGGCGGGAGGACTTCGCCGAGGTCGCGCGTGCGAACGTCGCGACGTTCCTGGGTGAGGAGCCGCCCGCGTGGCGCGTGGTCGTCGGCGACCTCGTCGACGAGCTTCCCCGGAACATGGAGAACGGCACCGTCGACCGCGTCGTCCTCGACATGCTCGCGCCCTGGGACTGCATCGACGCGGTTGCCGATGCGCTCGTCCCCGGTGGCGTCGTCATCTGCTACGTCGCCACCGCCACACAGCTGAGCCGGGTCGCCGAGTACATCCGCGGCACCGGCCTGTTCACCGACCCCGAGGCCAACGAGACCATGGTGCGCGGCTGGCACGTCGAAGGGCTCGCTGTGCGCCCCGATCACCGGATGGTCGCCCACACCGGCTTCCTGCTCACCGCCCGCCGGCTCGCGCCTGGCGCCGTGCTCCCCGAGCGCAAGCGTCGCGCGTCGAAGTCGAGCTACGGCGACGAAGACGTCGAGCTGTGGACGCCGGGCGCCGTCGGCGACCGGGAGATCACCGACAAGAATCTGCGCAAACGCGTCCGCGAGGCGCAGCGCGCCGCAGACGCCCGCACAGGGGGCGCCCAGGGGTCCGCCTAAACTAGCCGGGTGCGAAAACTCCCCGCTCTGCTCGCCGTCGTCGGCCTGTCCGCACTGACCCTGGTCGGATGCACCAGCGTCCCGGCTGCGGGATGCGACCGGCCCGCCTCATCCGGTTCCTCTCTCGACTCCCTCGTCACTGTCGACGGTGACCCGGGAAGCGCCCCCGAGGTCGAGCTGTACACGCCTTTCCAGGTCCGCTCGACCTCTCACACCGACCTCGAGGCCGGGGACGGAGCAGCGCTGACCGCGACCGAGCAGGCGGCTCTGCTGGATGTCACCATCGTCAGCGGCGAGACCGGCGAGGTGCTCATCCAGACCCCCTATGACGACGACATCGCCCGCGTGGCGCCGATGTCGCAGTGGTACACCCCGATCCCCGCTCTCGAAGACGCGCTGGAGTGCGCGACCGAGGGGTCGCGCGTGGTCGTCGGCCTCGCGCCCGGCGACATCCTGCCGGAGGCGGCGGCCAGCATCGGTCTCGCCGAGGACGAGTCGGCGGTCGCCGTCATCGACGTCCGCAAGGCCTATCTGCCCCGGGCGGCGGGCGCACTGCAGTTCAACGCCGGCTTCAACCTCCCCTCCGTCGTCCGCGCCGCCGACGGCACGCCCGGTGTGATCGTCCCGGATGCCGCTGCGCCGAGCGACCTCGTCGTGGAGACCCTCATCCGCGGTGACGGGCCCGAGGTGACCGGCGACGTGCCGGTGCGCGTGGCCTACACCGGCGTGCTGTGGGACGACAAGACGGTGTTCGATTCGTCGTGGGGCCAGGCGCCGGTGTCGTTCGCGCTCGAGGACGTCGTTCCCGGCTTCGCCGCGGGGCTCGAGGGCCAGACGGTCGGATCGCAGGTGATGATCGTCGTGCCGCCCGACCAGGGGTACGGCGATGCGGGCCAGGGGAGCGTCCCCGGTGGCGCGACCCTGGTGTTCGTCGTGGACATCCTGGGACTCGACGAGATCTCCTGACCTCCGCGCCTTCCGGATCTTCGCCGAGCCCCGCCTAGGATGAGGGGGTGCCGGCGAACACCCCTACGAAGAATCCGCCGGAGGAGCGCCTGGTCAACCTCGTGGTCGCCCTCATGGCGACGGAGCAGGGACTGACCAAGGACACGATCCTCCGCTCGGTCTCGGGCTATCGCGAGCACACCGAATCCGGTGCGTCCAAGGACGCACTGGAGAAGATGTTCGAACGCGACAAGGAGAATCTCCGCGGCCTCGGCGTTCCCATCGAGACGATCGGCGACTTCGCCGATCCCGACGATCTGCGCGACGCGCGGTATCGCGTACCGAAGTCCGAGTACTCCCTCCCCGAGGACATCGACTTCACGCCCGCCGAACTCGCATTGCTGAACCTCGCCGGGGAGGTGTGGAGCGAGGGGTCGCTGTCGGCCGAGGCCCGCAGCGGTCTGCGCAAGATCCGTGCCCTCGGCATCGACGTCGATGAGCCGATCATCGGATACTCGCCGCGCATCAGCGCCCGCGAGCCCTCGTTCCCGGTGCTGCAGCGCGCCATCGAGCAGAGTCGCGTGGTGACCTTCCCCTATGTGCGCCCCGGTGACGAGAATGAGCGGCTGCGGCGGGTCAGACCCCTCGCCCTCGTCGAGTACGAGGCCCGATGGCATGTCTTCGGACGCGACCTGAATCTCGACGCTGATCGCACCTTCCTCCTCAGTCGCATCGTCGGGGACGTCGCCGTCACCCGCGAGACCTTCGACCCGGCGCTGCGCGACGGCGCGGGGGAGAGGGCGCTGGCCGAACTGCAAGACCTCGCCGAACGCCAGCTCGCTCACCTCGAAGTCGACCCCGGAACAGAGGCGGCGCTGCGCCTCGCCCGTCGGGCACGCCCGGCCGGTCAGGGAATCCACGTGCCCTTCGTCGACGTCCATGTTCTCGCCGACGAGCTGGCCTCGTACGGCCCCGAGGTGCGGGTGGTCGCACCCGAGAGACTGCGCGCGCTCGTCGTCTCCCGCTTGCGGGGGGCCCTCGCGCGCCACGACGGAGCGCCAGGAGGCTCCTCATGAGCGCGCGACGTCCGCTGGTGGCCACGGATCGGGCCGCGCTCATCCTGCAGCTGGTGCCGTACCTCATCAGCAAGGGCGAGGTGTCGATCGCCGAGGCCGCCGAAGAGTTCGATGTGACCGGCGATGAGATGCGCGACATGGTGCAGAAGCTCACCGTCATCGGACTTCCGGGCGAACGAGGCTACTGGCAGATGGCGAACGATCTGTTCGACATCGACTGGGATCTTCTCGACACCCGGGACATCATCTCCATCACCCACTCCGTCGGTCTTGAGCGGTCTCCGCGACTGACCGCTCGTGAGGCTGCGGCACTCGTCGCGGGACTTCAGCTCGCACGCACCATCCCGGGGGTCGGCGACACCGAGGTCTACAGCGGTCTCCTCGCCAAGCTCTCGCAGGGTGCGTCGGCTAAACCCGCCGACGTCATCGTCGCGCCGAGCCCCGTCGACGACGTGCGCGAGGCGGTGGCGATCGCCCTGCGCGAGCGTGTCGCCGTCACCTTCACCTACAAGGCGCCCGAGTCGGAGCCGACCGCCCGCACGGTCGATCCTGTCAAGGTGCACATCGCCGATGGCCAGTGGTACCTGCAGGGATGGTGCCACCTGCGTCAGGCGATGCGCACGTTCCATCTCGACCGAGTCAGCGATCTGCGGGTCACCGACATCCCGAGCACGCACAGCGAAGACGCCGCACCCGGCTGGTTCGAACCGACCGACGGCGCAGGAGAGGTCATCGCCCGCATCCGCTTCCGTGCGTCGCTGGCGCCGCTGCTGGGCGACTACCTCGAGCGAGCGACCGTCGTGCGGGACGGCGACGAAGCGATCGCCACCCTGCGCGTCGCTGATGAGACGACGCTGCGCCGCCTCGCGGCACGTCGGGGCGGCGTGGTCGAGATCGTCTCGCCCGAGGGGGCACGTCGCGCGGCAGCCGAATGGGCTCGCGCGGGCCTCGCGCAGTACGCCGAACGCGCCGATCCGTCACCGGCCGGTTCATAGACGTCGCGGGTTAGACTGAAACTCCTGACCCCTAGCGACGGAGCCCATCGTGTTCCAAAACCTCACCGGCTGGCACTTCCTCGTCGTGCTCCTGGTCATCCTGCTGCTGTTCGGGGCGGCCAAGCTTCCGGCGCTCGCGAAGAGCGTCGGCCAGTCCGCCCGCGTTTTCAAGGGCGAGATGAAGGCGATGAAGGACGAGGATGCTCCTTCCGGCGACACCACGTCGTCGACGGCCTCTCCCACCCCGCCCGCCGCGTCACGCGACGCGTCTCCGGGCAGGTCTTCCGAAACCACCTGATCGGCCGTGGCCACGGCCGAACGCGCGCGCACCGACGACAGCGAGCCCCGGCGCGACCGGCGCATGTCGCTGGGCGCGCACATTCTGGAGTTGCGCAAGCGACTGATGATCGCTGTCCTCGCGCTCATCGTCGGGATGGTGGTGGCGTTCTTCATCACGGACCCGGTGATCCGTCTCATCACCCTTCCGATCCAGCAGGTCGCGGAGGTCAAGGGGGAGCAGGCAGCCGTCGAGCTGATGTTCACCACGGTCACCTCGGCCTTCGACCTGCGCCTGCGGATGTCCTTCGCGATCGGCCTCCTTCTTTCGGCGCCGATCTGGCTGTGGCAGATTTGGGCGTTCATCATGCCCGGGCTGACGCGAAAAGAGGTCCGCTACACCATCGGCTTCGTCGCCTCAGCGGTCCCGCTGTTCTTCGCCGGGGCCTACGTGGGCCTCCTGATCATGCCGCACATCGTCGAGCTGATGGCGACCTTCGTCCCCGAGGGGGCAGCCTCGTTCTTCGACGCGACCTACTATTACGATTTCGTCTTCAAGCTGCTGATCGTCGTCGGGATCTCCTTCGTCCTCCCGGTCTTCCTCGTCGCCCTCAACATCGCCGGCGTCATGAGCGGACGCGCGATCCTCAAAGGCTGGCGGGTGGCGGTCCTCGTCGCGACGATCTTCGCTGCTCTCGCCACCCCCGCTGCCGATGTCGTGAGCATGCTGATGCTGGCCGGCATCCTGGTCGTCCTCTTCTTCGCTGCCGCTGGGTTGTCCCTGCTGTTCGACAGCCGCCGGTCCCGCCGCGACGCCGCACTCCTGCCGCCCGGGGCGAGCTGATGACACCGCCCGGGTCGGCCTGATGAGCGAGCCGTCGCCGGCCGAGCGGTACGCCCGCGCGGCCGCGGCCTCTCGTGAGCAGCGCGGGCATCCGATCGCCACGGCCTTCGCCGCATCGCGACCGTTCGAACTCGATCCGTTCCAGATCGAGAGCTGCCGGGCGCTGGAGGAGGGTCGGAGCGTCCTGGTGGCCGCCCCGACCGGCGCCGGGAAGACGATCGTCGGCGAGTTCGCGATCCACCTCGCGATGCGCGAACCCCATGACAAGGCGTTCTACACCACCCCGATGAAGGCCCTGTCGAATCAGAAGTACCGCGAGCTCGTCGACGAGTACGGTCCCGATGAGGTCGGCCTGCTCACCGGCGACACGAACATCAACGGCAACGCCCGGGTGGTCGTGATGACCACCGAGGTGCTCCGCAACATGCTCTACGCCGACTCGCCGGCGCTGAGGAGCCTCCGCTACGTCGTCATGGACGAGGTCCACTACCTCGCCGATCGCTTCCGCGGCGCCGTCTGGGAAGAGGTCATCATCCACCTGCCCCGGAGTGTCCGACTGGTCTCCCTGTCAGCCACGGTGTCCAACGCCGAGGAGTTCGGCGACTGGCTCGACACCGTGCGCGGCGACACCGAGGTCATCGTCTCCGAGACCCGTCCGGTGCCGCTGGAGCAGCACGTCCTGGTCCGGGGAGACCTGTTGCCGCTCTTCGACGACAGGGCCGGGGTGGCCACCGCGCAGGTCAACCAGGAGCTGATGCGACTGCGGTCGTTCAAGGGCACGAGCTTCGAGAACAACCGCCGCGCCCAGCAGGTCCGAAACGATCCGAGCCGTCGTCGGCCGCCGCGGGGCGGGGTGCGGCCGGTCCGGCCCTCGAACATCCGCAGCATCGAGCGGATCGATCGCCCCGACGTCGTGCGACTCCTCGAGCGCAGCAACCTGCTGCCGGCGATCTTCTTCATCTTCAGTCGAGCCGGCTGCGACGCGGCCGTGCAGCAGGTGCGCCGCGCCGGACTCCGACTGACCACCCGCGAGGAGCGTGACCTCATCCGCGAGGTGGTGGAGCAACGCACCCGCACCCTCGGCGACGAGGACCTGGCCGTGCTCGGGTTCTGGGAATGGCGGGAGAACCTGGAGCGGGGTGTCGCAGCCCACCATGCCGGTCTCCTCCCCGCCTTCAAGGAGGTCGTCGAGGAACTGTTCCAGCGAAAGCTCGTCAAGGCGGTCTTCGCCACCGAGACGCTGGCGCTGGGAATCAACATGCCGGCGCGCACCGTCGTGCTCGAGAAGCTCGAGAAGTTCAACGGCGAGGCGCGCGTCGCGATCACCGCAGGCGAGTACACGCAGCTGACCGGGCGCGCGGGGCGGCGGGGGATCGACGTCGAGGGGCATGCGGTCATCCAGTGGACCGAGCAGATGGACCCGCAGCAGGTCGCCGCGCTGGCGTCTCGGCGCACCTACCCCCTGAACTCCAGTTTCCGTCCGACCTACAACATGGCGGTCAACCTCATCGACCAGTTCGGTCGGCCCCGGGCGCGTGAGGTTCTGGAATCCTCGTTCGCCCAGTTCCAGGCGGACCGTTCGGTGGTCGGGATCGCCCGGCAGGTCAAGGAGGCCGAGGAGTCGCTGGCGGGCTATGCGACGGCGATGGCCTGCGACCGGGGGGACTTCGTGGAGTACGCCGGGATCCGACGTGAGCTCAGCGACCTCGAGAAGATCAATCGACGGGATGCCACGGCACCGCGAGGCCTCCGGGAGAGCCGGCAGCGACAACTCGCATCCCTGCGCAAACGCATGCAGCGTCATCCCTGTCACTCGTGCCCCGACCGGGAGAGTCATGCCCGGTGGGGCGAGCGGTATCACCGTCTCGACCGCGACGTCCAGCGGATGCGTCGGCAGATCGACAGCCGCACCGGCACCGTCGCGCGGGTGTTCGACCGGGTCGTCGACGTGCTCACCGCTGTCCACTACGTCGATGTCGACGATGCCGGCGACACCCACCTGACCGCCGAGGGGCGCCGCATGAGGCGCATCTACGGCGAGCGCGATCTGCTGGTGGCGGAGTCGCTCCGGCTGCACCTCTGGGATCGACTGGATGCGTCATCTCTGGCGGCTCTGGCCTGCTGCCTCGTCTTCGAGCCACGGCGGGAGGACGGTCGTGAGAACGCGCTCCCGCGGGGTGCCTTCCGTCCGGTCTTCGCCGAGACGCTGACGCTCTGGCAGCGTCTGGACGACCTGGAGCGCGAGCATCACCTGCCGGGGTCGGAACCGCCCTCGGGCGGTCTGGCGTTGGCCATGCACACCTGGGCACGCGGAGGCATGCTCGACCGCGTGCTGGAAGAGGCCGACATGGCCGCGGGCGACTTCGTGCGCTGGGCGAAGCAGACCATCGACCTGCTGGACCAGCTCTCGATCGTCGCCGACACCGAGGTGGGACGGACCGCGCGCTCGGCGCTGGATGCGGTCCGGCGCGGTATCGTCGCGCATTCGTCGGTATGAGCGTCCCGTCGGCGGTGCGTGCAGTGCCGCGTCCGATCCTCCCCCTGTGGGCGGCGGTCCTCACCGCCGCCGTCGCCGGCCCGACCCTCGATCTGGCCTTCCCCGACGTGGGGTGGTGGCCGTTCGCCTTCGTCGGCGTGGCCTTCGCCCTGGTGTCCCTCATCGGCCGAAGCATCGGCGGTGCCGTCCTCGTCGGCTTCGTCTTCGGCGCCTCCTTCTATCTCATCCACATCATCTGGATCACCCGCTATCTCGGCCCGATCCCGTGGCTGGCGCTGTCGGGTCTGCAGGCCATCCTCATGGGGGTGGGGGCGATCCCGGTCGCCCTCGCCTACCGCTGGTTGCCGCGGGCGATGCCCGCGCGAGCAGCACAGCTGACCGTTCTTCCGCTTCTGGTCGGCGGGCTGTGGACCGCCCGCGAACTGTTCATGGGTTCCTGGCCCTACACCGGGTTTCCGTGGGCGCGGATCGGGATGAGCCAGTCCGAGAGCCCGCTGGCGGACATCGCGTCGTGGACGGGTGTCGCGGGCCTCACCTTCCTCATGGTGACCGCCACCGCCGCGATCATCGAGTGGCTGCGGGCCGGTCGTCTTCGCGACGTTCGCACCGCGCTCCCCGCGATGGCGGCCGTGGTGCTGCTCGTGGCCATCCCGGCTTTCCCGACCACCCCGTCCGGTGATCTCCGCGTCGGCGCGGTGCAGGGCAATGGGCCCTCGGCCTACTTCGATGAACGCACGCCGTACGCGATCCTGAACGCCCAGCTCGCGGCGACCGCACCGCTGGCCGAAGAGGATCTCGATCTGCTCGTGTGGCCGGAGGGAGGGATCGACTACGACCCGCTGCAGGACGGCACCACAGCGGCGACCCTCGACGCCCTGGCAGAGGAGTTCGGCGTACCGCTGCTCGTCAACGCGGCCACGGACCGCGGCGACCTGACGTTCAACACGTCGATGCTGTGGGAGGCCGGGGCGGAGAATCCCGTCGCGTTCCACGACAAGCGCAACCCGGTCCCGATGGGGGAGTACGTCCCGGACCGGTGGTTCTTCGAACGGATCGTTCCCGATCTCGTCGGTCTGATCCAGCGCGAGTACACCCCCGGCGACAACCCCCCTCTCATCGACGTCGGTGACGTGGGAGTCGGGCTGGCGATCTGCTTCGATGTCATCTACGACGCCGTCATCTGGGAGGGTGCGCGCGATGGCGCGGAGCTGTACGTGTTCCAGACGAACAACGCCGACTTCCGCGATACCGATGAGAACCTGCAGCAGCTCGCCTTCGCGCGGATGCGCGCGATCGAGACCGGCCGTTCCGTGGTGAACCTCTCCACGGTCGGCACCAGCCAGGTGATCGCCCCGGACGGGACGACCCTCGACAGCCTGCCGGCGGGTACCGCCGGTCAGATGCTCGCCGACGTTCCGCTGCGCACCGGTCTCACACCCGCCGTCGTGATCGGCCCCGCCGTGCAGGTGCTGCTGGGTTGGGGGAGTCTCCTGGCCCTCGCCGTGGTCGGCATCGCGCTGCGGGTGCGCGAGCGCAGGCAGACGAAGACGCCGGCCTCCGAGGAGACCGGCGTCGACAGGGACGTCAAGGCCTGATCAGGCGCTGAGCTTGCCCTTCGAGGTGTCGTCGGCCGCGCCGCGGCGGGCACGGACGAAAGCGAGACGCTCCTCGAGCAGCTCTTCGAGCTCAGGGATCGTGCGCCGTTCCAGGAGCATGTCCCAGTGGGTACGGGGTGCCTTCTCGTCGCTGTGATCGACCGTCGCGGTGCCCTCGCCGATGCGCAGGAGAGCCTCGGAGCCGCACGTGCGGCATTCCCAGGCCTGGGGCACCTCGGCGTCGGCCGCGAAGGTCAGGGTGGTGTCACGTCCGCAGGACGTGCAGGAGTAGATGTGCTGTACGCGTTCATGGAACACGACACCCTCTTCGCTCTGTAGGCTCTGGGCGCCGAGTCGGATGCCGCGAAGACTGCGGTCTGCCATTGTGTGGTCCTTCCGTCGCTGATCAGGTATAACGCCCTCGCCTGGGCGGATCATCCGAAGGGCGGGGCCCGGGGCGGCTTTCACAGCCGATGCTCAGGCCTTCGCGCCGGTCGTTCAGGCCGCGCGACGGGCGGCGAGGGGGAGCGCGATGTCGGCGCGGTCCGTGACGAGTCCGTCCACCCCGGCGTCGAGGAGCCTTTCCATATCCGCCGGATCGTTCACGGTCCACACGTGGATCTCGACTCCGTGGCGATGGGCGGTCTCGATGAGACGCGGAGTGACGATGGGCACACGTCCGTGACGCTCGGGAACCTGCAGCGCGTCGACGTCGGAGAGAAGCCGGGAGACGGCGCGGCGGGCCCTGATCCCGGATGCGAGGAGGAGACGGGTGATGGTGCGGGTGCCGGCCGAGGTCGCCGGTCGAACGGGTGCCCCGGCATCAACGGCCGCCCGGAGCGCGGCGTGTCGTCGTTCGTCGGAGAAGCTCGTCAGGAGCACCCGCTCACTGTGCGCGGCGACGCTGCGCCCGACCGGTTCCGCGGCGGCGGGTGCCTTGACGTCGAGATTGAACCGCACGGTGGGGAAGGACTCCAGCGCCTGGGTGAGCGTCAGAACACCGCCGAGCCCGGCCATGAGTACGGACAGCTCGCCGAAGGTCACGTCGGCGACCGCGCGCGGATCGCCGGCGACGCGCTGCAGATCGTCGTCATGGAAGAGCACCACTTCCCCGTCGACGGTCACATGGCAATCGGACTCGACGTAGGTCGCTCCGGCGGCGTGGGCGGCTGCCACCGCGGCGAAGGAATTCTCCACGAGATCCGTGGATCCCTCGGGGACCAGGCCGCGGTGGGCGAGCACGCGTGGCGCGTCCGAGGCCTGGAACCACGGATGCTTCGGGTCAGGCAGGGTCGCTCCCACCCTCGGTCGGAGTCGGGGTCGGGGCGTCGGCACGGACCGCCCCCGGTGTGGTGGAACGGGCCTCGTTGGCGATCGCATCAGCGTCCGACGCCGCTTCGCGCGCGGCAGCGACGGCCGCATCCGAGGCGGCGGAATACTCGGCACGGCGTGCAGCAGTCGTGGGGCGTCGCGCGCTTCCGGGCGTCGCCGTCGATCCGCCCTCGTCGCGCCCGCCGAGCGCATTGCCGATGCCCTTGAGTGCTTCGGTCAGTTCGCTGGGGATGATCCACAGCTTGTTCGACGGGCTCTCGCTGATCTTCGGCAGGGTCTGCAGGTACTGGTAGGCCAGCAGCTTGTCATCCGGCTCGCCCGCATGAATGGCTCCGAAGACCATCTCGATGGCCTCGGCCTCGCCCTGTGCGCGCAGCACCGCCGCCTGCTTGTCTCCCTCGGCCCGCAAGATCTCGGCCTGGCGTCGACCCTCGGCCTCGAGGATCTGGGACTGCTTCGTGCCCTCGGCGGTCAGGATCGCCGCACGGCGGTCGCGCTCGGCGCGCATCTGCTTCTCCATCGAGTCCTGGATCGAGGTCGGCGGATCGATGGCCTTCAGCTCGACGCGCGAGACCCGCAGGCCCCACTTGCCCGTGGCCTCATCCAGCACCACGCGAAGCTGGCCGTTGATGTTGTCACGGCTCGTGAGCGCCTCTTCGAGGTTGAGCCCCCCGACCACGTTGCGAAGCGTCGTGGTGGTCAGCTGCTCCACCGCGCTGAGGTAGTTGGCGATCTCGTAGGTCGCCGCGCGGGCGTCGTTCACCTGGAAGTAGACGACCGTGTCGATCGAGACCACCAGGTTGTCCTCGGTGATGACCGGCTGCGGGGGGAAGGACACGACCTGTTCGCGCATGTCCACCAGAGGGCGAAGGCGATCGACGAACGGGACCAGGATGTTCAGCCCGGGCGACAGTGTCCGCTGGTAGCGCCCGAGCCGCTCGACGATCCCGGCGTAGGCCTGCGGGATGATCCGGATCGACCGGAAGAGCACCACCACGACGAAGATCGCCAGGACGACGAGGAGGACGATGACGAAGATCTGGCCGATGAAGGCGCCGGGATCGATCACGGGGTGTTTCCTTCCGGTGGGTCGGGAGCGACGGGCGTGGCGGGGCTCACCTCGACGGTCGCGCCGAGGACCCGGTCGACCGTGACGCGCACGCCGACGCCGGCGCCGACGGCGCCGGCGGCCAAACGCGCCGTCCAGGTCTCGCCGTTGTCGAGGCGCACCGAGCCGCCTTCGCCGTCGACGAATGAGGCGACGACGCGACCGCCCATGCCGTAGAGGGCATCGACGTTGGTCCTCGCCGGTTCCCCGCGATGGAGGATCTTCAGCAGCAGCGGTCGGATGGTGAACAGCAGCAGTGCCGAAATCGCCGCCGCCGCGGCGATCTGCAGCCACCACGGGCCGCCGAGGAGATTGACCCCCAGGCCGCCGATGAGGCTCCCGGCGCCGATCATGAGGAAGGTGAACTCGAGCGTGAGCAGCTCGATGATGATGAAGACCCCCGCGAGCACCAGCCACACGATCCAGAGATATTGCGTGAGATCCGGCAGCATCGCGGCTCCTCCTCGGCCTTGACGGCCACCATAACACCGCAGTCCGGCACGTCGGCGTTGATAGGGTTCAGGGGGCCGGACGGCCTTGCCGCGGCATCCGCGGCGCGTCATCACAGGAGTCGCCACACATGTCTCAGACCCTTGCTCCCGGATCGCTGGCAGGCAAGACCGCCCTCGTGACCGGATCCTCCCGCGGCATCGGAGCCGACACCGTCCGCTACCTCGCCGAGGCGGGCGCCGATGTCGTGATCAACTACCGCAACAAGGCGCCGCGCGCCGAGAAGCTCGCCACCCAGCTGCGCGACCTCGGAGTCCGCGCGCTCGTGGTCGGAGCCGATCTCACCGACCCCGACTCGGTGCAGGCGATGTTCGCCGAAGTCGAACGCGAGTTCGGTCGGCTGGACATCCTGGTCCTCAATGCCTCGGGCGGCATGGAGGCCGGCATGGCGGAGGACTATGCGCTCCGTCTCAACCGCGACGCCCAGGTGTCGGTCCTCGAGACCGCGCTGCCCCTCCTCGGAGATGGCGCTCGTGTCGTCTTCGTCACCAGTCACCAGGCGCACTTCATCCGAACGACGCCGACGATGCCCGAGTACGAGCCGGTCGCGCTGTCCAAGCGTGCGGGCGAAGACGCGCTGCGGGAGCGCATCCCGATGCTCTCCGAGCGTGGCGTGGAGTTCGTGGTCGTATCGGGCGACATGATCGAAGGCACCATCACCGCCACGCTCCTCGAGCGTGCGAACCCCGGCGCGATCGCCTCGCGACGCGAGTCGGCGGGACGGCTCTACAACGTCTCGGAGTTCGCCGGCGAAGTGGCCCGGGCCGCGGTGGATCCCATCCCCGACGACAACACGCGGCTCGTCGGCGACACCGCATCCTTCGCGGGGGAGTGAACCGTGGGCCCCACCGACATCCAGAAGCTCCTCGGGGTCGGGCGGCCCGCACTCTCGTCGCAGGGCGGGTTCGCGGTCTTCTCCGTCAGCCGTCCCGACCTCCCGGCCAACCGGACGGTCGGTCAGCTGTGGCGGATCGACCTGCCCGACGGTGCTCCGCGCCGGCTCACGCGTGGCGTTCTCGACACGGCCCCAGTGCTCTCGCCCGATGACACGCGCTTGGCGTTCCTCCGGCCGGATGCCCGGGGTCGCTCACAGGTCTTCGTGGTCGCCCCGGCCGGGGGCGAGCCGGTGCAGGCCACCGATGCCCCGCTCGGGGTCGGCGAGGTCGTCTGGACGACGGACGGCCGCTCCCTGGTCTACACCGCACGGATGCCCGAGGACGGACGGTACGGCACCGTCGAAGGATTGGATGCCGCGGCCGAGGCGCCTCGGCGGATCACCGGCGTGCGCTGGAACGCGAACGGTCTCGGCTACCTCGCCGACCGTCCGGCGCAGATCTTCGTGATCGCCGCGCCGGAGGTCGACAGCGAGCCGTTCTACGACCCCGCGCCCGCCGTGCGCGACGAGGATGTAGCAGCGCGCCCGACCGTGATCGGCGCGACCCCGCGTGCGCTCACCGACGGCGACCTCAGCTGGTCGACCCTGGCGGTGGCGGGCGAGGAGGTGCTGGCCGTTCCCGATCGGATCGAAGTCGACCGTCGAGACCTGCGCACCCCCGTCATCGCGCATCACCTCGACGGCTCCGGGCGCCGCGAGGTGCTCGGAACCGATGCGAACCTGTCGGTGACGGGTCTTGCCGTCGCGGACGACGGCACGGTGGCCGCCCTCGCCTCCGACGTGGGCTCCGCGGGAACGGACTTCGTCGCGCCCGGCACCGCGCTGTTCGTGATCGCCGCGGGGGAGGCCCGAGTCCTCACCGATCCCGAGACGATCGACCTGGGCGAGGTCGGAAGTCACCTCACCCCGATCGGCGACGACGTCCTCGTTCAGGATCGGCGCCGCGGGCGCGTCCGGCTCCTCCGCGTTGCCCGCGACGGATCGGCCGCCACGGTCATCGACGGCGACCGCGAGGTGCTCGGTCATGCGGCATCCGGCTCCGTCATCGTCGCCGCCGTCGCCACCCCCGACTCGTTCGGCGAGATGGTCCTCGCCGGGCCCGGTGAGCCCCGCGTGCTGACCGCGTTCGGAGCCTCCGCGGCCGCAGCGGGAATCGTCGAGCCGCGCGAGCTGACCGTTCGCGGTCGCGACGGCTACCCGGTGCACGGCTGGGTCGCCCGGCCCGACGGGGACGGGCCCTTCCCCGTCGTCCTCCAGATCCACGGGGGACCCTACGCCAGCTATGGCGTCCATCTCTTCGACGAGACCCAGGTCCTCGTCGACGCGGGCTACGCCGTGGTCTACTGCAACCCGCGCGGGTCTGCCGGCTACGGCCGCGCGCACGGTCGCGCCATCCGCCAGGCGATGGGGACGCTCGACCATCACGACGTCATCGATTTCCTCGACGGCGCGCTGGAGTCCGATCCGACTCTCGATGCCGGGCGACTCGGCATCATGGGCGGCTCGTACGGCGGTTACCTCACCGCGTGGATCATCGCGCACGACCACAGATTCCGCGGAGCGATCGTCGAGCGCGGCTTCCTCGAGCCGACGTCGTTCCAAGGGACGAGCGACATCGGCTCGTTCTTCGGCGACGAATACGTCGGCGTCGACCCCGAGCTCATCGCCGCGCAGAGTCCCATGGCGGTCGTCGGGCAGGTGCGCACGCCCACCCTCGTGATGCACGCCGAGGAAGACCATCGGTGCCCGCTGGAGCAGGCGACGCGCTACTACTCGGCGCTCACGCGTGCGGGGGTTCCGAGCGAGATGCTGCTCTTCCCCGGCGAGAACCACGAGCTCACCCGGAGCGGCCGGCCCCGCCACCGCGTCGAACGCTTCGACGCGGTGCTGGAGTGGTGGGCGCGTCACCTGCCCGTCGCCTGAACGCGCCGGGCAGGTGACGCGCCGTTCCGGTCAGACGCGACCGAAGCGCAGGGCGCGGATGATCTGGATGATGCCCAGGATCACCAGCGAGACGCCGAAGAACAGCCAGACGATGAGGGCGCCCCAGATGGGGGCGAACATCACCACGACGCCGGCGACGATGCTGATGATCGCGAAGAAGATCGTCCAGCCCTTCGACGACGCGTCCGACAGGGTGGAGAGCGAGACGATCCCCTCGACCACCCACGTGATGCCGATCATGAGCCCGACGAGAAGGAGCAGCCAGTCGGTGGCCGCACCGAAGTTGAGGAAGGCCACGACGCCGGCGATGACGAACAGCACGCCGAGGACGATGTAGCCGATTCTCGACCAGCCGCCTCGCTCCCGCGAGAACGCACCGAGGCCGATGTAGACCAGTCCGGCGATGATGGCGTAGATGGCGAGCAGGAAGGTGACGACACCGAACGCCTTCTGTGGCCAGATGAGGATGAGCAGACCGAAGATCAGCGCGATCGCGCCGACGATGCCGAGGGCGACCCGGACGGTGCTGGTGAGGGACTTCTCCCCGGTGCCGGTGGACATGACCGAACCCTTTCTGAGCATTTGCTGAGAGACTGCGCTCTCACTGTAGACCCGGGACGGGCTCAGGGGAACGGCGACAGGCCGTCGGGTTCGCGGCTTCCCGTCTTCGTCAGCCCAGCCCGGTCGCGGCCAGATAGCGGGCCTTGTGTCCGGTGCGGATGCCGGTGACGCTCGGCTTGTTCTCGTACACGCCGGCTCCCCAGTTCCCCTCGACCAGCACCGGACCGGTGGGGGTCACCACGATGTCCCATCCGACGTACTGCACCTGAGGGACGACGCGGGCGACGCGGTCGACGAACGCGACGACCTCGGCCATCATCGGCAGCTGGAAATCGGCGATCCGGAATCCGGAGTCCGGATGGGTGATGTGCACGTGGCCGTGCGAGTCGTAGCCGGGACCCACGGCGCGACCGTCGTCGTCGAGCATCGTGTAGAAGCCGCCGAACGACATCTGGTCGCTGACCGCGCCGCGACCGAACTTCTGCGCGATCGCGAGGATGTGGGTGCGCTCCCCGTCGAAGAACGCCGTCACACGCGTGGTGTTCACCGTCCCCGGGCAGACCGCGGCGAGGTCGGGATGCTGCACGATGACCTCTTCGATGAGGAGCTCGCCCCGGTCGTGAAGCCCGTGGTGGAATGCTGTCCAGTCGTCGATGTCGGCGGCGTGGTACCTGTGGACGCCGGTTCCGGCCTGACCGATCGGTTCCTTGGTGACGATGGTCCCGTGGCGCTCGGTGAAGGCGCGGACCTCGTCGGCGTTGTCGGGTTCGACCACCATCCACTCCCGGTGCAGGTGCTCGGAGAAAGCGCGGTCGAACTCGATCTTGTCCTGGAACAGGTGGCGGAAGTCGGGGTGGTCGAAGCGCTGCGACAGCTGATTGGAGAAGGGGTGCGTCATGAACGTCGCCCGCTCACGACGGTTCAGGATCGCGAAGTCGTAGTCGATGTAGTCCTGGAAGCCCACCTGACGGAACCCCGCGGAGAAGAGCATGTCCACCACGATGGCGGGCGTCCACTTGCCGTGCAGCGCGGAGGTTTCCCTGGCCCGCTCCCACACCGAGCCCACGTTGATCCTCCGCGCGCGGTAGGCGAGGTAGCGAAGGCGGGAGGAGAGGCCGAGACCGGTCGAGGGCATGGGGACTTTCGAGTCGGGGACGACGGACCCGGATAGTCTAGAGGGGTGATGTCGGTGGATCCTCTGCGTCCGACTGCCGAGTCCTCACGGGGCGCTGCCGCCCCCGTCGCGGCGCAGCTGGACCCCCGGCCCGTGGCCCTCATCCGAGGATCTGCCCTTGCGCACAACCTTCGGATCGCCCGCGACGCCGGGCTCCTCGTGGTCGATCGCGACGTCCTCGATGCCGACGCCTGGGGTCACGGTGCCGACATCGTCGAGCGCGCGGTGTCATCGGCGGGCATGGCGTGGGCGGAGAGCGGGGGAGACGCCGCGCTCGCGGGCGCGTGGCTGTTCGGCCTCCCCGGATCACCCGGTCGGCCCGTCATGGCGCTCACGGGCCGGGTGATCGCGACCAAGCTCCTGCGGGAAGGGGAGGGTGTCTCCTACGGGTACACCTTCCGGGCCCCGTCGGACACCACCATCGCCCTCGTCAGCGGCGGCTACGGGCAGGGTGTGGTGCGCCATCTCGGCAACAGGGTGGCCGTCCGCGTCGAGGGGCGCGATGCGCCCGTCGTCGGTCGGGTGGCGATGGACGTCTGCGTGGTCGACCTCGGGCCGCGGGCCGTCGTCCCTCCGGGAGCGCCGGCGGTGTTCTTCGGCGATCCCGATCGGGGGGAGCCGTCGCTGGGGCGGTGGACCACGGCGACGGGACTGGACGCCGGTGAGATCCTCGCGATCGTCGGTGTTCGCGCTCGTCGGGAGGCGGCATGACCGGATCGGTCCTCGAAGTCGACCTCGACCTGTTCGCGATGAACCTCGCTCGGGTCCGCGCGGCGATCGCGCCCGCCGAGCTCATGCTCGTGGTCAAGAACGATGCGTACGGGCACGGCGTGGACGCCGTGGTCGCACGTGCGCGACGGGAGGGTGTCCGCTGGTTCGGAGCCTTCGACCTCGTGACGGGCGCGCGGGTGCGAACAGGAGCGGGCGGGGACGCGCGCATCTTCGTGTGGATCGCCGATACGCCCGAGCAGGTCGCTGCCGCGATCGAACTGGACCTCGACATCGGGGTGGGCGATCGCCGACTCCTCGACGACATCGCCGCTCGGCGCGGGGGCCCGCGCCCCGCACGGGTTCATCTCAAGATCGATACGGGGCTGCGCCGCAACGGCGTCCGGCCGGAGGAGTGGTCGGAGTTCGTCTCGATCGCCGCGGCCGCCGAACGCGCGGGGAGCCTCATCGTCGAGGGGATCTGGAGCCACATCGCCGAAGCATCCGACGAGGACGACGACATCGCGCGGGACCGGTTCGAACAGGCTCTGCGGACCGCGGAGACCGCGGGGCTCCGGCCCCGCTGGCGCCACCTCGCAGCCAGCGCCGCGGCGTTCGCCCGACCGGAGTTCCGTTACGACATCGCCCGGGTCGGGGCGTTCTGCTACGGCATCCGTCCCGCGGGCGGGCCCGACGAGGCCGAGCTCGGAGTGAAGCCCATCGCCCGCTGGGTGGCGCCCGTCGTCGAGGTGGCCGGCGACGTGGTGCGCATCGGCGTGGGTGCGCGCGACGGGCTGTTCAGCACCCTGGCGTCGCGGGCCGATGTCGCGACGCCCGCCGGGCCGCGCCGGCTCCTCACCGTCGCCGGGGCGATGTCGGAGGTCGCCGCATGGCCGGGGGCCGACATCGGTGACCGGGTGGTCGTGTACGGCGACGCCGGCCGCAACGAGGAGACCGCGACCTCGCTCGCCGAGACGATCGATTCGATCGGCGAAGAGGTCGCGGTCCGGGTCTCGCCGCTGGTACCCCGGCAGTACCGGGGCGTGCGGTGATCGTCAGTCGTCGCCGCTGAGGCGTGCGGTCTCGTCGTGCCAGGAGGTGGCCACGGCACGGAGCTTCTCTTCGTACTTGCGGCCGTGGTGAGCGCAGAACAGCAGCTCGCTGCCGTTCACCTCGGCGGCGATGTAGGCCTGAGCTCCGCAGGAATCGCAGCGGTCCACCGCGGTCAGGCGGTATTCGAGGACGGCCGTCTCAGAGGGTGTCGAAAGTGTCATCGCGGTGCCTCCTCGGGATTGTGACTCTCGGCGTGGTCCCCACATACAACCACGGCACGCTGACGGTCATGCCGCGATCCGATGGCCGTTCGCTGAGCGCGTACGGCGGCGCCCGACGGTCGTGTCTGTGCAAGGCCGGGGCGGAACCCCCGGTTAGCCTTGGAGATTGTGACCGCCGCTGAGTATTCCGCCCATCACCTGCAGGTGCTCGAAGGGCTCGAGGCCGTCCGCAAACGTCCGGGCATGTACATCGGCTCGACCGATGCCCGCGGCCTCATGCACTGCCTCTGGGAGATCATCGACAACGCCGTCGATGAGGCGCTCGGTGGTCACGGAGATCACATCGACGTCGTCCTCCACGCCGACGGCAGCGTCGAGGTCCGCGACCGCGCCCGCGGCATTCCGGTTGACGTCGAGCCCCGCACCGGGCTCACAGGCGTGGAGGTCGTCTTCACCAAGCTGCACGCCGGCGGCAAGTTCGGCGGGGGGTCGTACGCCGCGTCGGGAGGTCTGCACGGCGTGGGTGCTTCCGTCGTCAACGCCCTCTCCGAGCGCCTCGACGTCGAGGTCGACCGCGGGGGCAAGACCTATGCGATGTCGTTCCACCGCGGCGAGCCGGGGGTGTTCGCGGGCCCGGGTCCGGACTCGCCGTTCACCCCCTTCGAGGACAGCAGCGAGCTGCGCGTGGTCGGCAAGGCGCCGCGCGGGGCGACGGGAACGCGCATCCGCTACTGGGCCGATCGGCAGATCTTCACCCGCGATGCCGCGTTCTCCTTCGAGGAGCTCGAGCAGCGGGTCCGGCAGACGGCGTTCCTCGTCCCCGGTCTGCAGATCGTCGTGCGTGACGAGCGCGCAGGCGAGCCGGTCGAGACGTCCTACCGCTTCGAGGGCGGCATCTCGGAGTTCGTGGAGTTCCTCGCCCCCGACGCCGGTGTCACCGACGTGTGGCGGTTGACCGGTACCGGGGTCTTCACCGAGACCGTCCCCGTGCTGCAGCCCACCGGCGCGATGATCCCCACCGAGGTCGAGCGCACCTGCGAGGTCGACATCGCGCTGCGGTGGGGCATCGGCTACGACACCGTCGCCCGCTCCTTCGTCAACATCATCGCCACTCCGAAGGGCGGCACCCATCAGCAGGGGTTCGAGCAGGGACTGATGAAGGTGCTGCGCGCACAGGTGGAACAGAACGCTCGCCGGCTGAAGGTGGGCAACGACAAGATCGAGAAGGATGACATCCTCGCCGGCCTCACCACGGTGATGACCGTCCGGCTGCCCGAGCCCCAGTTCGAGGGCCAGACAAAAGAGGTGCTGGGCACCCCGGCCGTCCGTCAGATCGTGGCTCAGGTCGTCACGAAGGAGCTCGCCGCGCGCTTCTCTTCCACCAAACGCGACGACAAGGCGCAGACGTCGCTGCTCTTGGACAAGGTCGTCTCGGAGATGAAGGCGCGCATCTCGGCGCGCACGCACAAAGAGACGCAGCGTCGGAAGAATGCCTTGGAGTCGTCGTCTCTGCCGGCCAAGCTGGCCGACTGCCGCACGAACGACGTCGCCGAATCAGAGCTCTTCATCGTCGAGGGCGATTCGGCGCTCGGCACGGCCAAGCTCGCGCGCAACAGCGAATACCAGGCCTTGCTGCCGATCCGCGGGAAGATCCTGAACGTTCAGAAGGCATCGATCAGCGACATGCTGTCCAACGCCGAGTGCGCATCGATCATCCAGGTGATCGGTGCGGGTTCGGGCCGGTCGTTCGACCTCGACGCCGCGCGCTACGGCAAGGTCATCCTGATGAGCGATGCCGACGTGGACGGTGCGCACATCCGCACCCTCCTGCTGACCCTGTTCTTCCGCTACATGCGTCCGCTCGTCGAGGCCGGACGGGTGTTCGCCGCCGTCCCGCCCCTTCACCGGGTCATCGTGATGCATCCCGGGACCAAGCCCAATGAGACGATCTACACCTTCAGCGAACAGGAGCTGCACACCCTGCTCACCAAGCTCACCAAGGCGGGGAGGCGTTGGCAGGAGCCGGTGCAGCGGTACAAGGGTCTCGGTGAGATGGACGCCGACCAGCTCGCGACCACGACGATGGATCGGGGCGGACGGACGCTTCGAAGGGTGCGCGTGGAGGACGCCGAGGCGGCCTCTCGTGTCTTCGAACTGCTGATGGGTACGGACGTCGCCCCCCGTCGCGAGTTCATCGTCGACTCCAGCGACCGGCTGTCGCGGGAGCGCATCGACGCCTGACCGGCGTCCCTCAGCGCACGACGGTGCCGACCGCTCCGACGACACCGTCGAGCGGCGTTCCCGACGCGTCGCGTCGTGCACCCGGCGCCGGCAGCTGTCGAACCGCACCGTCGGGACCGACCGCCCGGGGGTCGGAACCGACCCAGGCCAGGCTCAAGGCGTCCTCGCCCCGGAGGAAGCGGTGCGCCCGCACCCCGCCGGTGCCGCGTCCCTTGGCGGGGTACTCCGTGAAGGCCGAGACCTTGGCCGATCCGGAGTCGGTGCCTGCCAGTGCTGTGGAGGCGCCCGCGACGGTGACCACCACGGCGTCGAAGGCCGAGCCGCCGACGACGAAGAACCCGATCGCCTCCACTCCTGTGGCCAGCCTGATCCCGGCCATCCCACCGGCGGCACGGCCCTGGGGTCGGACGGACGACGCGTCGAAGCGCAGCAGCTGCGCGTCCGCGGCGACGAACACCAGCTCCGCTCCGTCGGGCGCGAGGGCGGCCCCGACGACGCGGTCACCGTCCTTGAGGGAGATGATCGCGACGTCGTGCTTTCCCGCGAGCTCGGAGGCGGCGACCCGCTTGACCACGCCCTGGGCGGTGCCGAGTGCGATGGGCGGATCGGACGCGAGGGGGACGAGGGCGACCACATGCTCGCCGCCGGTGAGCCCGAGGTACTGGTCGGCGCGGGTCCCCGCCGACAACTGCACCGAGTTCCCCGGAACGGAGGGCAGGTCGACCGGCGAGAAGCGGACGAGGCGTCCTGCGGTGGTGACCGCTCCCACGTCCCCGCGCGTCGTGGTGTCGACCGCGGAACGCACAGCGTCGTGCTTCGATCGGCGGGCCGGTGCGACGATACCGCCGCCCGGTGCCTCCGGCGTCCGCTCGGCGCGCACCATGCGTCCCGTCGCGGAGAGGAAGACCCGGCAAGGCGCGTCGGCGATCTGGAGGTCGACCGGACCCGCCGACTTCGACGACCGTGCCGCGACCGGACCGCCGTTCAGCAGCAGGGTCCGCCGTGGGGTGCCGAGCGCTTCGGCGGTGGCGTCCAGCTCGGCGGCGACCTGGGCCCGGAGCAAGGCCGGGTCGCCCAACAGCTCGACGAGGGCGTCGATCTCGGCCTTCAGGGCGTCGCGTTCGGCTTCCAACTCGATGCGCGAGAACTTCGTCAAGCGCCGCAGGCGCAGCTCCAGGATGTACTCGGCCTGCACCTGGGTGAGGTCGAAGACGTCCATGAGCCGGCCACGCGCCTGCTCCCCGTCGTCGGAGGTGCGGATCACCTGGATGACCTCGTCGATGTCGAGGATCGCGATGAGGAGACCTTCGACGAGGTGGAGGCGTTCGCGGCGGCGCGCAAGGCGATACTCGCTCCGTCGCGTGATCACGCGGATGCGGTGGTCCAGGTACACCCGGAGCATCTCGCGCAGCCCGAGCGTCTTCGGCTGGCCGTCGACGAGGGCGACGTTGTTGATGCCGAAGGAGTCCTCCAGCGGCGTCAGACGGTACAGCTGCTCGAGGACGGCGTTCGGGTCGAACCCGGTCTTCACGCCGATGACCAGACGCAGACCCTTCGTACGGTCGCTGAGATCGGTGACGTCGGAGATGCCCGTGAGCTTCTTGCTCGTGACGGCGTCCTTGATCTTCTCGATCACGCGCTCCGGACCCACGAGATACGGCAGCTCGGTGACGACGAGTCCCGTCCGGCGCGGACCGAGGCTTTCGATCGACACCTTCGCCCGGGTGCGGAACGACCCGCGTCCCGCGGCATAAGCGTCGCGGATGCCGTCGAGCCCGACGATGATCCCGCCGGAGGGCAGGTCGGGGCCGGGGACGAACTCCATCAGCTCTTCGAGGGTCGCCTCGGGGTTCTCGAGCAGGTGCACGGCGGCGGCGACGACCTCGATGAGGTTGTGCGGGGCCATGTTGGTGGCCATCCCCACCGCGATGCCCGATGCGCCGTTGACGAGCAGGTTGGGAAACGCAGCCGGAAGCACCTCCGGCTGCTGGAACTGGCCGTCGTAGTTGGGGATGAAGTCCACGACGTCTTCATCGAGGTCTGCGGTCATCGCCAGGGCCGGGGGAGCCAGGCGGGCCTCGGTGTACCGCGGAGCCGCGGGTCCGTCGTCGAGCGAGCCGAAGTTGCCGTGCCCGTCGACCAGAGGCACCCGCAGCGAGAAGGGCTGGGCCAGGCGCACGAGGGCGTCGTAGATCGGAGCGTCGCCGTGCGGGTGGAGTTTCCCCATCACCTCGCCGACGACCCGCGCGCTCTTGACGTGCCCGCGATCGGGCCGAAGCCCCATGTCGGCCATCTGGAAGAGGATGCGGCGCTGCACGGGCTTCAATCCGTCGCGGGCGTCGGGCAGGGCGCGGGAGTAGATGACGGAGTAGGCGTACTCGAGGAACGACCCCTGCATCTCGACGGAGACGTCGACGTCCTCGATGCGTTCGGTGGGCGTGGTGTCAGCGGGTGATGCGGGCATGGCGATGGGGTTCCAAGACGGAGCGGGGGAGCCGCCGGCGGGGTGTGCCAGACTGGCCCGGGTGACCGTCAGCCTACCGTCGGACCCGCCCGGTGCCCGGCGCCTCACCGGGGTCGTGCCGGAGTTGATCGCGGCGCTCAGGGGCGCATCCGACCAGTGGGCCCCCGCGCGAAGCGCGATCGTCTGCGTGGTCGACGGTCTCGGAGCCCACAATCTGCGAGCCCGCAGCGGTCACGCGCGGTATCTCGCGGCGGCGATGTCGAAGAAGGATGTCGCGCGGACCGTGTTCCCCACCACCACCGCCGCTGCGCTCACGAGTCTGCTGACGGGGACCGAGCCGGGTACCCACGGCATCGTCGGCTACCGCGCCTTCGTCCCCGACACCGGCGAGGTTCTCAATCAGCTCCGTGGGTGGGACACGCACGGACTGCCGGTGAGCTGGCAGCGCGCTGCGCCTCTCTTCGGCCGGGAAGCCGAAGCCGGCCGGCCGACGTTCTTCGTCTCCAAGCCCGAGTACACCGGCACGGGGTTCACCGAGGCGACGCTGCGCGGTGCGGTGGCGGTCCCGGCCGAGGACTTCTCCGACCGGGTCGACCTCGCCGTCGACCTTGCGGCCCGGCATCCGGGCGCCCTCATCTATCTCTACACACCGGAGCTCGACGGGATCGGACATCGTCGCGGATGGGAATCCGACGAGTGGACGATCGGGCTGGAGGACGTCGACGCCGCGCTCGCGCGGCTCGGCGGAGCGCTGCCGGGCGACGTGGGGGCGATCGTCACCGCCGACCACGGGATGGTCGACGTTCCCCGGCACCGGCATCGCCTTCTGGTCGAGGGGAGCCCCCTGCTGGAGGGTGTGGCACAGATCGGCGGCGAACCCCGGATGCTTCATCTGTACGCCGACCCGGGGACCGCCGATGACGTCGCCGACGCGTGGCGGGCAGCGGAGTCCCCCCACGCGTGGGTCCTCACGAGGGACGAGGCTGTCGCGAGCGGCCTGTTCGGTGACGTCGATCCCGTCGTGCGGCCGCGCATCGGCGACGTCCTCGTCGCCGCGCGCGGGGCCACGGCGTACTACGACGACCGGGACGCCGAACGCACCGGTCAGCAGATGGTGGGCCAGCACGGCTCGCTCACCGACGCCGAGCGGATCGTTCCGCTCATCCGCCTCGGCGCGTTCGCCTGAGCGGTGCCGCGCGTATCAGTCGTCGCCGCGTGCGCCGAAGACGATCTCGTCCCAGGAGGGCATCGACGTGCGTCCCTTGCGGCGTCCCGCGGCCTCGGCGACCTGCGTCGCCGACGGACCCCTGTCGGACGGAACGCTCTCGTCGGAGGGCTCGGGCCCATCGCCGTACCCCGGCTCGAGGGCGTCGAAGAGTGCGACGGGCTGCGATGACGTCGTGCGCTCTCGCGCCTCCTCCGCGCCGGGAAGGGGTTCCCGCTGGCCACGACGACGACGCAGGGCTTCGAGCAGGTCGGCGGTCTCCGCGGAGGTGACCGCCGGTTCGGTCGCCCGCTTGATCGCGGCCTGCTGGACGGCCGGCGCGACCGGTGCGGGGATCTCGGGGTGCTCGAGGTCGGCCTCCGGCGGGCGACGGGGCCCGAAGGCGCCGCTGTCGAAGCGCGAGTCGTCCTTGGCGGGGGCGGTGTCGAGGGCCCGCAGGCGTGGGATCAGTCCTTCGGGGAGCGAACCCTGACGCGACAGCTGGATCGCGTCGGCATTCAAGGGCGAGAGGGTGCTGCGGCGGGGATCGAAGCTCCACCGCGCATCATGGTCGACGCTGTTGGCGGTGAACTCGAGCTTGACGATCCATCCCGAGGGCTCCTTCCAGCTCGTCCACCGTTCGCCGACCGCGCCGGCTTCGTGGAGCTTGCCGCGCACGGCTGCTCCGAACGTGGGGTGCGCGTCGTGCTCGAGCTGACCGCCCAGCAGCACCGGCACAGCGAGAGCCTGACCGACGACGTGCTCGCGCTCGGCGAGCACCGGTCCTTCGAAGCGGGCCACGTCTTCCACGCGGCAGCCCAGCAGCGTCGCCACCTCGGTCGTCGATAGCCCGGCACGGATGTGCGACTGGATCTCGCGAGGGCTGGGGCGAGCGGCCTGGCCGTCGTGGTCGCGGTCGCGTCGCGTGCGGCGCAGCTCGTTGCGCAGCACCTCATCGACGGGCAGCGAGAACCGGTCGCCCGATTCGGTCGCGAGGACGAGTCTGTCGTCCTCGGTTCCGATCACCTTGAGCTGTTCCATGCGAACGCCTCTCCGACTCAGCAGTGCCGCCATGGTGTCACAGGGACGCCCCGGGGCCGGGAATATCGTGCGCGTGGCGCATGTTCCGGTGGGTGATCGTCGCCCCCTCGCGCCTGGGGCGGCATCCGATCACCCGCAGGCGTGCCCAGAGCGTCCGAACCGGGCGCCGCGGCGCCGGATGCGGCATTTGCGAAATGCCCACCGGTCATGCAAACTATGGCCGCCTGTTCAGGCCAGGTGCACCCGAGAATCACCGGAAGTAGAGATCCCCCCGCATGGCAACCGACTACGACGCCCCCCGCAAGACCGAAGACGACAGCGAGTCGATCGAGGCGCTCAAGGAGCGTGTCCCCGACAAGATGTCCGGTTCGGTGGACGTCGAGGACGCCGACAACCCCTCGGGCTTCGAACTGCCCGGCGCCGACCTGTCCGATCTCGAGCTGGACGTGGTCGTGCTTCCCCCCCAGGAGGACGAGTTCACCTGCATGAACTGCTTCCTGGTCAAGCACCGCTCTCAGCTGGACCACGAGGGCGGCGACGGACCGATCTGCCGGGAGTGCGCGGCGTAACCGGCTCGGCGTCCCCGCGTCGCGCCCGCTCGATCGCAGCGATCAGGCGGTCGGGCGTGCGGGTCGAGACCACCCACACCGGCACCGGGTCGTCGGGGTCTTCGAGCGGGATGACCACAACCGGATCGATCCCCCCGCGGATGAGATGCCACGCCCGGGGGTGCAGCTCCACGCCGCGCTTGCGACGGGCTTCCTCGCCGGTGAACCCCTCGGCCTCGCCGAGGTGACGCACCTCGATGCGGGCCCGCCCGGCCCGCAGCATCCCGTCGCCGACCTCCACCACCGGCGAGGCGGCGACCAGCGCGACGACGATGAGCGCCGCGACCGCCGCGCCGACGATCAGGGCGAGTGTCGGATCGACGGGAGTGAACACCAGGGCCGCCATCGGTCCGCACAGGGCGGCGGCCACCAGCAGCCACAGGCTCGGACCCAGTCTTTCGCGGTAGAGCACCGCCTGCTCGCCGCTGCGGCGTGGCTCTGACATGTGCATTACCCTCGTTGCGTGACTGAAACCGTGGACGTCCTCATTATCGCCCCCGACGTTCCGGCCTACTCCCACCCCGGCGATGCGGGTGCGGATCTGGTGTCCGCGGAGGCCGTGCGCCTGGAGCCCGGGCAGCGCGCCCTCGTCGGCACCGGCGTGCGGATCGCCCTCCCGGAGGGCTTCGCCGCCTTCGTGGTGCCTCGCAGCGGACTGGCCGCGAAGCACGGCATCACCATCGTCAACTCGCCGGGCACCGTCGACGCGGGATACCGCGGCGAGATCAAGGTCGCCCTGCTGAACACCGACCGCGACACCGCGTTCGAGATCGCACCCGGCGACCGGATCGCCCAGCTCATCGTGATGCCCGTCACCCGGGCCGCGTTCGTGCCGGTCGACGACCTCCCCGACAGCGTCCGCGGCGCCGGGGGGTTCGGTTCGACCGGCTACCAGAAGGACGGAGCGACGGCATGACCGACGCCACACCGCAGAACTCGCCCAAGAGCGCACCTGCCGATCGGGCGACCGAGGGGCCGTTCGACGAGGCGGAGGCCAATCCAGTCCGCCCCTACATCGATCTCGGAGGCATCAAGGTCCTCCCGCGGGAGGGTCTGAACCTGCGCCTGGAGGTGGAGGAGCAGACCAAGCGCATCGTCGCCGTAGGTCTGGACTACGCCGACTCGACGCTGCAGATCCAGCCGTTCGCCGCACCCCGGTCGGCGGGGCTGTGGGAGGAGACGCGCGAGCAGATCCGTCAGCAGATCCGACAGCAGGGCGGGCGCGTCGAAGAGCGGGAGGGCCCGCTCGGACCCGAGCTGCTCGCCGAGGTGCCCGTGGTGGCAGGACCGGACGGGGGAGCGGGCAAGCGCATCGCCCGCTTCGTCGGCGTCGACGGGCCGCGTTGGTTCCTGCGCGGGGTGATCGGCGGGGCGGCTGCGGCCGACGTCGATGCCGCGGCGAAGATCGAGGACCTCTTCCGCTCCATCGTCGTGGTCCGCGGAACGTCGCCGATGCCGCCGCGCGATCTCATCCCCCTCCGCATGCCTGCCACACCGGGTACGGCGTGAGCGACAGCTCGACGGGCGTCCACGCCCCCGACCCCGAACCCGCGCCCGGAGCCGGGGATCAGCGTGCCTCCGACCTCCTGGGCGCCGCCCTCGGGGGAGCGGCCAAGCGCGCGGGTCTCGATCCCACCCAGCAGGCCAGCACCGGACGTGTCGTCTGGTCGGCGATGGGCGGCTGGCGCGGAGTGCTCGAATCTGTCCTGCCGAGCCTGACGTTCATCCTCACCTACACCCTCGTGCCCGGCGATACGCGGGAGAAGCTGATTCCGGCGCTCGTGGTCTCGGTGGGGATCGCGGCGGTGTTCACGATCGTGCGTCTGGTGCAGAAGTCGCCTCCCTCGGCGGCGATCGGCGGACTGGTCGCAGCGGGCGTCGCGGCGGGACTGGCACTGATCACCGGGAACCCCTCCGACAACTTCATCCCCGGCTTCATCACCAACGCGATCTACGGTTCGGCGCTGCTGATCTCCGCACTCGTCGGATGGCCGATCATCGGGCTCGCCGTGGGCTTCCTCGTCGGCGAGGGGACGCGGTGGCGTATGGACCGTCGCAAGCGGCGGGCGTTCTTCTGGCTCACCATCGCGTGGGCCTCCCTGTTCGCGGCGCGTCTGGCCGTGCAGTTCCCCATCTACCTGTCCTCCCTGGACGAGAGCCAGCGCGACAGCGCGGTGGCGCTGCTGGGAACGCTCAAGCTCGCGATGGGCATTCCCCTCTTCGCTCCGCTGCTCGCGGTGACCTGGCTGGTGGTGCGCGCCCTCTATCCCCCCGCTCCCAAGTGATACATTTATCTTGACATCGAGATAAATTGAGCGTTGCGGGCTAAGGCTCGCCTTGCTAGCCGCCACACCGACGGCCAGCGAAGATGGGGATGCGGGGACTGCTCGCGTCCTCGCGGCCGACGAAGGAGACAGACGTGTCCACAGTTGACAGCTTCGGTGCCAAGAGCACCCTGACGGTCGGCAGCACCGACTACGAGATCTTCCGCATCGACGCGGTCCCGGGATACGAGAAGCTGCCGTTCAGCCTCAAGGTCCTGCTGGAGAACCTGCTGCGCACCGAAGACGGTGCGAACGTCACCAAGCAGCAGATCGAGGCCCTCGGTTCGTGGGAGCCCACCGCCGAACCCGACACCGAGATCCAGTTCACCCCGGCCCGAGTGGTCATGCAGGACTTCACCGGCGTGCCCTGCATCGTCGATCTCGCCACGATGCGCGAAGCCGTGGCCGACCTCGGAGGCGACCCCACCCGCATCAACCCGCTCGCTCCCGCCGAGCTCGTGATCGACCACTCGGTCATCGCCGACCTCTTCGGCCGTCCGGACGCGTTCGAGCGCAACGTCGAGATCGAGTACGAGCGCAACGGCGAGCGCTACCAGTTCCTCCGCTGGGGCCAGACGGCGTTCGACGACTTCAAGGTCGTGCCGCCCGGGACCGGCATCGTGCATCAGGTCAACATCGAGCACCTCGCCAAGGTCACTTACACCCGCACCGTCGGAGGAAGCCTGCGTGCGTACCCCGACACCTGCGTCGGGACCGACTCGCACACCACCATGGTCAACGGCCTCGGCGTGCTCGGCTGGGGCGTGGGTGGCATCGAGGCCGAGGCGGCCATGCTCGGCCAGCCTGTCTCGATGCTCATCCCCAAGGTGGTCGGATTCAAACTCACCGGCAGCATTCCCGCCGGGGTCACCGCGACCGACGTCGTCCTGACCATCACCGACATGCTCCGCAAGCACGGCGTGGTGGGGAAGTTCGTGGAGTTCTACGGCGACGGCGTGGCCTCCGTGCCGCTGGCGAACCGTGCCACGATCGGCAACATGAGCCCCGAGTTCGGCTCCACCGCCGCCATCTTCCCGATCGACGAGGTGACGGTCGACTACCTGCGCCTCACCGGACGCTCCGACGAACAGCTCGCGCTGGTGGAGGAGTACTCCAAGGCCCAGACGCTCTGGCACGATCCGTCGCGCGAACCCGTCTTCAGCGAGTACCTCGAGCTGGATCTCGGCACGGTCGTCCCTTCGATCGCCGGACCCAAGCGCCCGCAAGACCGGATCGAGCTGACGGCCGCGAAGACGCAGTTCGAGAAGGATGTCCTCGACTACGCCGAGGCCGGACCGGAAACCCGGGTCGACGAAGCCGTCGAGGGTACTTTCCCGGCATCCGACCCGGTGGGCTTCACCCCCGACGACGAGAACATCTCCGACCGCGTCGTGACCGCCGCTCACCGCAGTCACGCGCCGGCAGCGGTGTCCAAGCCGACGCCGGTCACGACTTCCGACGGCATCTCCTACACGCTGGACCACGGTGCGGTCACGATCGCCGCCATCACCTCGTGCACGAACACCTCCAACCCGTCGGTGATGCTCGCCGCCGGACTCCTGGCTCGCAATGCCGCCCGGAAGGGCCTCAAGGCCAAGCCGTGGGTGAAGACGACGCTCGCCCCGGGATCGAAGGTCGTCACCGACTACTACGAGAAGGCGGGGCTGACCGACGACCTCGAGGCCTTGGGCTTCTACACGGTCGGCTACGGCTGCACCACCTGCATCGGCAACTCCGGGCCTCTCATCGAAGAGGTCTCGGCCGCGGTCAACGACAACGACCTCGCCGTGACGGCCGTGCTGTCAGGCAACCGCAACTTCGAGGGCCGCATCAACCCCGACGTGAAGATGAACTACCTCGCGAGCCCGCCGCTGGTGATCGCCTACGCGCTGGCGGGGTCGATGAACTTCGACTTCGAGACCGACCCGCTGGGCACCGACAGCCAGGGCAACGACGTCTTCCTCAAGGACATCTGGCCGAGTCCCGCCGAGGTGCAGCAGACGATCGACTCGTCGATCTCGACCGACATGTTCGAGAAGCAGTACGGCGCGGTCTTCGAGGGTGACGAGCGGTGGCGCTCGCTTCCCACACCGACCGGTGCGACCTTCGAGTGGGACGACGCATCGACCTACGTGCGCAAGCCCCCGTACTTCGAGGGCATGACGCTGCAGCCCGACCCGGTCAGCGACATCGCCGGGGCCCGCGTGCTGGCCAAGCTCGGCGACTCGGTCACCACCGACCACATCTCGCCGGCAGGATCGATCAAGGCCGACAGCCCGGCGGGCCAGTACCTCCAGTCGCACGGCGTCGACAAGAAGGACTTCAACTCCTACGGCTCGCGCCGCGGGAACCACGAAGTCATGATCCGCGGCACGTTCGCGAACATCCGACTGAAGAACCAGCTCCTGGACGGCGTCGAGGGCGGCTTCACCCGCGACTTCACCCAGGACGGGGGGCCGCAGTCCTTCATCTACGACGCGTCGGAGAACTACCAGCAGGCCGGAGTGCCGCTGGTGATCCTGGCCGGCAAGGAGTACGGCTCGGGGTCGTCGCGCGACTGGGCGGCCAAGGGCACGCGACTGCTGGGTGTGCGCGCCGTCATCGCCGAGAGCTACGAGCGGATCCACCGCTCGAACCTCATCGGCATGGGCGTCATCCCGCTCCAGTTCCCTGCGGGGGAGTCGGCATCCTCGCTGGGCCTCGACGGCACCGAGGTCTTCACGATCACCGGCATCGAGCAGCTCAACGGCGGGTCCACCCCGAGGACCGTGCGCGTCATCGCCGAGCCCACCGACGCCTCGGATGCCGGAAAGGCGCCGGTGGAGTTCGACGCCGTCGTGCGCATCGACACCCCCGGCGAGGCGGACTACTACCGCAACGGCGGGATCCTGCAGTACGTGCTCCGTTCCCTGGTCTGAGCACCGCGGACCATGCGCCCGGCCGGCGTCGAAACCGGCCGGGCGCTTCCGCGTCGCCCCGCCCCGGGCGGCGTTAGACTCGCACCACGCGCATCCGTCTCCTCGACCCGGGGACGACGGATCGCCCGGCGAAAGGAGACCTGTGGCGATCCTCGACACGATCTCGAACCCTCGTGATCTCGACGGGCTCAGCATCGAGCAGCTCAACGAACTGGCCGCGGAGATCCGCGCCTTCCTGGTCGAGAATGTCTCCCGCACGGGCGGGCATCTGGGACCCAATCTCGGGGCGGTGGAGCTCACGATCGCGCTGCACCGGGTCTTCGACTCCCCGCAGGATCCGGTGATCTTCGACACCGGGCATCAGTCCTACGTGCACAAGCTCCTCACCGGTCGGCAGGACTTCTCGGGGCTGCGTTCGCGCGGCGGCCTGGCAGGCTACCCACAGCGTTCCGAGAGCGTCCACGACGTCGTGGAGTCCTCCCACGCGTCCAGCTCGCTCAGCTGGGCTGACGGCGTCTCGCGGGCGCTCAGTCGCACCGGCCGCCGGGATCGTCACGTGGTGGCCGTCGTCGGGGACGGGTCGCTCACGGGCGGCATGACGTGGGAGGCCCTGAACAACATCACGGACGACAACGACCGGAACCTGGTCATCATCGTCAATGACAACGGACGATCGTACGCTCCGACGATCGGCGGGATGGCGCGATTCCTCAACCGTGTCCGCACGACGGAGGGGTACGAGACGCTTGCGCGCGGCTCGGCCGACCTGTTCCGCCGTCTCGGGCCCGCCGCCCGCGCTCTGTACCGCGGCGTCCGCGGCGGCACCCACGGCTTCCTCGCGCGCTTCATCAACAACGAGGCGTTGTATTCCAATCTCGACATCAAGTACCTCGGACCCGTCGACGGGCACGATCTCGAGGCGATGATCGAAACGCTCGAGCTGGCGAAGGCGCACGGCGCACCGGTGATCGTCCACGCCATCACCGAGAAGGGCCGGGGCTACGAGCCGGCCCGCAACGACGTCGCCGACCAGTTCCACGCCGTGGGCCGCATCGACCCGGTGACCGGTGAGCCGCTGGGCGGCGGTTCGGGAACGGCCTGGACCGACGTCTTCGCCGAGGAGCTCGTGGCCGTGGGCGAGGAGCGTCCCGAGATCATCGGGATGACCGCGGCCATGCTGCGTCCGACCGGCATGCTGCCGTTCGCGCAGCGATTCCCCGACCGCGTCTACGACGTCGGCATCGCCGAGCAGCACGCCGCAGCATCCGCCGCGGGTCTCGCATTCGGCGGTCTGCATCCGGTCGTGGCCATCTACGCGACGTTCATGAACCGCGCGTTCGATCAGGTGATGATGGATGTCGCGCTGCACCGCGCGGGCGTCACATTCGTCCTCGACCGGGCGGGCGTCACCGGTCCCGATGGACCGAGCCACCACGGGATGTGGGATCTGGCGATGCTCCAGATCGTGCCGCACATCCGCATCGCCGCGCCACGCGACGCCGAGCGGCTCCGGGAGGAGTTCCGAGAGGCCGTGGCGGTGGAGGATGCTCCGACGGTGATCCGTTTCCCCAAGGGGAGCGTCAGCCCCGACCTGCCCGCTGTCGAACGACTGGCGGACGGCGTCGACGTCCTGTCGCGCTCGGAGGCGCAGGACGTCCTCATCATCGGCATCGGGCCGATGGCACACCTCGCGATGGATGTCGCGGATCGCCTCGGCGCACAGGGCATCGGGGCCACGGTCATCGATCCGCGCTGGGTCGTTCCCGTGCAGCCTTCGATCGTGGACCTCGCCGCGTCTCACCGCCTCGTCATCACCATCGAAGACGGAATCCGCGTCGGCGGAATCGGAACGCGTGTTCGCCAGGTGCTTCGGGAGTCGGGCATCGACACGGCGGTGGATGAGCTGGGCCTGCCTGATGAGTTCATCGACCACGCCAGCCGGGAGCAGATTCTGGAGGATGCGGGGCTGACCGCGGCGAAGATCGCGCAGGACGTCGTCTCACAGGTACTCGGCACCCGCATCCCGGTCGCGCGTCCGAGCGGGGACGACGGGTCGCTCTGGCTTGCCGAGCCTGCCCGGCTCAGCGACGCGGAGAAGTGATGATCGCCGGGATCTGACGAACCCGGCGTCCGGACGCACGACGAAGGCCCCCAGCGTGAGCCGGGGGCCTTCGTCGTGACATCGGGCGGTCAGCCGCGCGACGCGACACCGCGGATCGGCGGGTGGTGGAAGGTGTCGCCGAACACGCGCTGCGACGCTCCCTCGCGATCGAGGTACGGCGATGCGCCACCGTCGATGAACGGCCAGCCCGCACCGAGGATGAGGCAGAGGTCGATGTCCTCGACCGCCGGCACGACGTTCTCGTCGAGCATGATGCGGATCTCCTGGGCGAGTCCGTCCTGCACGCGGGTGAGGATGGTCTCGGCCGAGGCCGGGCTGTCGCCCACGTGCCCCTTCAGGACCTTCTCCGCCGCCTTGGTGAAGCCGGTGACCCGGCCCGACTTGTCCTTCTCGACGACCTCGGACAGCTCCGCCAGCGCGTGGAAGTTCTCGTTGGCGTAGAACCGGTCGGGGAACGCGCGGACCATGGTGTCCTGCACGTGCGCGGCGACCTTCCACCCCACGAGATCGATCAGCTGGAACGGACCCATGGGAAGCCCCAGTGGTGCGAAGGCCTTCTCGACGTCGACGACGGGGGTTCCCTCGTAGACCGCGCGTGCGGCCTCGCCCATGACCTTGGCCAGCAGACGGTTGACGACGAAGCCGGGTGCGTCGGCGGTGAGGACCGCATTCTTGCCGAGACCCTTCGCGACGACGAAGGCGGTGGACAGCGCCGCGTCCGAGGTCTTCGGGGTGGTGACGATCTCGATGAGAGGCATGACCGCGACCGGGTTGAAGAAGTGGAACCCGACCAGTCGATCAGGGTGCGCGAGCTCGGCCCCGATCTCTTCGACCGACAGCGACGAGGTGTTGGTCGCGAGGATGGCGTCCTCGGCGACGACCGCCTCGATCTCGGCGAAAACGGCCTGCTTGACCCCGACCTCCTCGAAGACCGCCTCGATGACGAAGTCGCAGTCGGCGTAAAGACTCTTGTCGGTCGTCCCCGTCACGAGTGCGCGCAGCCGGTTGGCGGTGTCGGCGTCCAGACGCCCCTTGGCCTCCAGCTTGCCGATCTCGTCGTGGATGTGGGCGACGCCCTTGTCGACGCGCGCCTGATCGAGGTCGGTGATGAGGACGGGCACCTGCAGCTTCCGCACGAAAAGGAGCGCGAACTGGCTGGCCATGAGCCCGGCGCCGATGATCCCGACCTTGGTGACCTTCTTCGCCAAGGCCTTGTCGGGAGCCCCGACCGGGCGCTTCGCGCGCTTCTGCACGAGGTCGAAGGCGTACATCGACGCCGCGAACTGGTCGCCCACGACGAGGTCTGCGAGGGCTTCGTCCTCTCGGGCGAATCCTTCGGCCTTGGTTCCGGACTTGGCCTTGTCCAACAGATCGAGCGCGACATAGGGCGAGCGCGGAACGGTCCCGATCTTGGATTCGAGCATGCCGCGGGCCATCTTCATCGCGATCGGCCACTTCGTGAGACGCTCGATCTTGCCCGGCTCGTTCTTGCGTTCGACCTTGCGACCGCCCAGGACCCCGTCGGCCCAGCGCAGCGAATCCTCGAGGAAGTTCGCGGCCGGGAAGATGGCGTCGACGATGCCGTAGTCGAAAGCCTGCTGGGGCTTGAGCATCCGATTCTGCTTCAGCGGGTTCGAGATCACCACCTCGAGGGCGTTCTCGATCCCGATGAGGTTCGGCAGCAGGTACGCACCGCCCCACCCCGGGATGATGCCGAGGAAGACCTCGGGGAGCGCGATCGCCGCAGCGGAGGCATCGACCGTGCGGTAGGTCGAGTTCAGGGCGATCTCGAGTCCGCCGCCCAGCGCGAGCCCGTTGACGAAGGCGAACGAGGGGACGCCGAGCTCGGAGAGCTGCCCCAGCACGCGGTGACCGAGTTGCGCGACCAGGCGAGCGGTGTCGCGCGAGTCCACCTTGGTGATGTCGCTCAGATCGGCGCCGGCGGCCAGGATGTACTGCTTGCCGGTGATGCCGACTGCGTCGATCTCACCGGCATCCGCTCGCTTCTTCAGCGAGTCGAGTGTCGCACCGAGCTCGGTGAGCGTCGCGGGCCCGAGCGTGTTCGGGCGCGTGTGGTCCCGACCGTTGTCGAGGGTGATGAGGGCGAGGACCTTGCCCGAGGGCAGGCGGACGTCGCTGACGGGGGAGTGGGTGACCACCTCGTCGTCGGTGAGGGCGGACAGGGGGGAGAAATCGATCGCGGCGTACTGTTCGGAAGATGTGTTGTCGGTCATCGCTGCCGTGCCCTTACTTGCGCTTCTTGCCGTTGTAGTGGGGGTTCTCCCAGACGACCGATCCGCCCTGCCCGAGTCCGACGCACATCGCGGTGAGGCCGTAGCGGACGTCGGGTCGCTCGGCGAACTGGGCCGCGAGCTGGATCATCAGGCGCACGCCGGATGCGGCCAGAGGATGTCCGAAGGCGATCGCACCGCCCCAGGGGTTCACGCGAGGGTCGTCATCGGCGATGCCGAAGTGGTCGAGGAAGGAGATGACCTGGATGGCGAAGGCCTCGTTCAACTCGAACAGGCCGATGTCGTCGATCTTCAGCCCGGCCCGCTTCAGCGCCTTCTCGGTGGACGGGATCGGGCCGATACCCATGATCTCGGGCTGGACGCCGGCGAAGCCGAAGGAGACCATCCGCATCTTGGGGCGAAGACCCAGTTCCTTGACCGCGGCGCCGCCGGCCAGGAGCGACATCGTCGCGCCGTCGGTGAGCGGCGAGGAGGTTCCGGCCGTCACGCGCCCGTGAGCGCGGAACGGGGTCTTCAACCCCGCGAGGTCGTCCATCGTGGTCTGGGGGCGGCGACCCTCGTCTTCGGTGGCGAGTCCCCAGGCGCCGTCGGCGCCCTTGATGGCCACCGGGACCAGGTCGGACTGGATCTTTCCGGCGTCGTAGGCGGCCTGCACCTTGTGCTGGCTGAGCATGCCGTACCGGTCGGAGCGCTCCTTGGTGAGGTGCGGGAAGCGGTCGAAGATCCGCTCCGCCGTGACCCCCATGTTCAGGGCGCCCGGGTCGACCATCTTCTCCGCGACGAAGCGCGGGTTCGGGTCGGCGTTGCCGCCGATGGGGTGGTGCCCCATGTGCTCGACACCGCCCGCGAGGGCGAGGTCGTACATCCCGACACCGATGGAGGCGCCCATCGTGGTGACGCTCGTCATCGCGCCGGCGCACATCCGGTCGATCGCGAGGCCCGGGACGGTCTGCGGCAGCCCCGCCAGGAGGGCGACGCTGCGACCGAGGGTGAGCCCCTGGTCGCCGGTCTGGGATGTCGCGGCGATGGCGACATCGTCGATGCGGTCCTTCGGCACCGAAGGGTTGCGTTCCATGAGCCCGATGGTCGCCTTCACGGCGAGATCATCAGCCCGGGTGTTCCAGTACATGCCCTTCTCGCCGGCGCGCCCGAAGGGGGTACGCATACCGTCGACGAAGAAGACGTCGGAAAGCTCGGCCACTTAAGCCTCCAAAAATCGGGGATCTCTGCGAGCGTAGGTGGGCCGCCGAAATCGCACGGAATCGGTTGGGCGCAACCTACGAAGCGCTCTCCGGGGCCGTCGAACTGCTTTGCACGGATTCCACAAAGGCATCGGCGATGATCTGTGCAGTCTGGTCAATCTGCCAGGGTCGTGCGCCGAGGGCGCGCAAGGATTCTCCGACCCCAGACGCGGTGATCTCGTCGGGCGGCGACCACGCGACACGGCGCAGGAGTTCGGGGGTCAGCAGATTCTCCGTCGGCATGGAGAGCTCGGCGGCGCGCTCCTCGACCAGGGGGCGCGCGGCCTTCAGCCGCGCGTCGGCGGCAGGGTTGCGGTCGGGCCATACGCGCGGCGGCGGAATGGAGTCGGTGCCGGGAAGACGGTCGGGCGGGAGGTCGGTCGCGGCGCGGCCCTCCTGAATCGCGTTCCACCACCGGTCGAGCTGGCTGCGGCTGGCGCGGCCCGTGAACTCCTTCACGCCGGCGAGTTCGTGCTTGGACGCGGGATCGGCGCGGATCGCCGCGACGAGCGCCCGATCCGGAACGAGGCGCCCGGGTGCGACATCCTGCTCCCGTGCGTACTCCTCGCGCGCGGTCCAGAGGGCGCGGGCGACGGCGAGCGCCCGGCGCCCGCGCACGGTGTGCAGGCCGCTGAGGCGCCGCCACGGGTCCTCGCGCATCGGCTTGGGCTCCCGGGCCAGTACGGCGGCGAACTCCTGCCGTGCGAACTCGGTCTTGCCCTGCTCGGCCAACTCCGCGACGAGCGCGTCGCGGACGTCGATCAGGTGGGCGACATCCAGCGCGGCGTACTCCAGCCACGAATCAGGCAGGGGCCGGGTCGACCAGTCCGCAGCGGAGTGCGCCTTGGCCAGGCTGATGCCGAGCGTGTCCTCGACGACGGCGCCGAGCCCCACCCGCTCGTGACCGAGAAGACGCGCCGCCAGTTCGGTGTCGAACATCTCGATGGGCTCGAGGCCCAGTTCGCGAAGCGAAGGAAGGTCCTGGCTGGCGGCATGCAGCACCCACTCGGCGTCGCCGATCGCCTCCTGGAGGGCGGAGAAGTCTTCCAGGACGGGCGGGTCGAACAGATGCACTCCTGCGCCACGGCGGAAGACCTGGATCAGGTAGGCCCGCTGGGAGTACCGGAATCCGGAGGCGCGTTCGACGTCGACGGCGACCGGTCCCTCGGCGTCGCGCAGAGACGAGACGGCGCGCGCGAACGACCCCGCGTCCGCGATCACGGTGTAGTCAGCCACGCATCGTCCTCCGAGGACCGAAGACCGCGATGCCCTCCGACCCCGGCGGGAGCCCGGCGAGCATGCAGACCAATTCGCTCCAGGCTTCCACATGTCCGGTCATGTCGCCGTCCGGAGACCAGGACGCGCGCAGCTCGATCTGCGCGCCGTCCCCCTCCTCGGCGAGCGAACCGAAGCCCTTCGAAAGGGTCTTGGTCGCGGTGCCCGACGCCGAGTGATAGGCGGCATGGCGGGAGTCGAGGGCATCGATGAGCCATGACCAGGCGACGTCCGCCAGCAGCGGGTCGACACCGATATCGGCCTCGAGAGGCGCCTGGGCGAAGCAGACGATCCGCCATGGACCTCCCCACGCCGCCGGTTCGGACTCGTCGTGGAGCAGAATGAAGCGGCCCGTTCCATACGGCGAGTCCACGCCGTCGTCTTCGGGTCGTACGTCGCCGGCGAGCGCGATCGCCTCGGGTGCGAGGCCCGCGGGCGCGGGGATCTCGCGCACCGCGAAGTCCTCTCGGAACGTCGTCGCCCGCACGGCCTCCGCGGCGAGGGCGAACGCCGTCGTCGCCGGGGATCCTTGGTCAGCCACGCGGACAGACTAGAGTGATCGCTCGATGGTCGACTCCAGGCGCGCCGCACCCTCCGGCCCCCCACCCGGCTTGCTGGGGGGAGTCCGGGCCGCGGTCGCGATCCTCAGTGCCGCCGTCGCCGCCGCCGTCGGAGTGCTGGGCGTGGTGTCGGTCCGTGTCGCGCGACGGGTGGTGACGCCTGCCGTGCGCGTCGCCGACACCCGTATCCTCGCCGTCGATCCCGTCGCGCAGACCATCACGCTCTCCCGTACGGACGACACCGTCCTTCCGGGACGCTACGGATTGTTCACCGCCGGCGACACGGGCTACCTCAAGCTCGGGTCGGTGCTGGACGAAGACGCCCTCGGCGTCAAGCGCAAGCTGCTCACCCACGTTCCCCCCGGCGCGGGGGTGGCGCCCGATGCCGCCTTCAGCGGGTGGTATTACGAACGCCCCGAGGAACTGCACCTGCCCTTCTCCTCAGAACTCATCGGATCCGGTGTCGGGCCGTGTCCCGCGTGGCTCTTCCCGGCTGAGACCTCCGACGAGGCGCCCGAGACCTGGGTGATCCAGATCCACGGGCGCGGCACCACGCGCTCGGAGTGCCTCCGCGCGGTGCCGGTGTTCCACGCCCTGGGGATCACATCCCTCGTCGTCTCCTACCGCAACGACGGTGAGGCGCCCCGCAGTCGGACCGGCACCTACGCCCTCGGTGCCACCGAGTGGCGCGATGTCGATGCCGCCGTCGGATTCGCCCGCCGCCGCGGCGCCCAGCGCATCATCCTCATGGGGTGGTCGATGGGCGGTGCGATCGCGCTGCAGGTCTCACTGAACTCTCCCCACCGTCAGGTGATCTCCGGCCTCATCCTCGAATCGCCCGTCATCGACTGGCGGATCGTCTTGAACTACCAGGCGAAGATGATGGGGCTTCCGGCGCCGGTCACGGGTCTCGCCCTCGGTGCACTCGCCAGCGAGTGGACGACGCCGCTGACCCGCACCGGCGGGCCGATCCCCTTCGACCAGCTGGACGTGGTGGCGCGCGCCGGGGAGCTGCGGCATCCCATCCTCATCCTGCACAGCGACGACGACGGATTTGTGCCCTCCGACGCCTCCCACGATCTCGTCGTCGCCCGCCCCGATCTGGTCGAGCTCATCGTCTTCGACGTGGCCCGGCACACCAAGCTGTGGAACTACGACCAGGAACGGTGGAGTACCGCGATCCGGACGTGGCTCGGTCGTCACGGGCTGAGCCTCGACGTCGACGCAAGCCGACCCGACGACGGTGAGGGCGGAACGTCCGAGCTCAGCGGCGGATCGTCAGACGCCGGTAGCTGAATCCGGCGTCGTCCACCAGCATCCCCGCCACCTCCGACGGCACCGAGGCGGCGAGGGAGAGGAAGGGGTGGTGCACGGGTTCGAGGAACGGCGAGACGGTGACGCAGACCTCGTCGACCATCCCCGACGCCACGAACTGCGTCGCAAGACCCGCGCCGCCTTCGCACACGATCCGGCGGAGACCCCGCGCCTGGAGTGCGCGGACGACGTCGACGGGATGCAGCCGCGTGGCGTCTTCGCCCGGAGCACCCGACGACGGCACCGCGACGACCTCGGCCGGTGCGTCCCCGACCGCGGCGGTGACGCGGTCGGCATGCTCGGGGCGGCAGAGGAGGAGAGCCGGCGGGGCTTCCCGCCCGTCACGGCGCCGGAGCGAGCCGTCGCCGAGGTCGCCGGTGGCGGTCACGATCGCCAGGCGCGCGGTCTTGGGCAGCACGGACCCTTCGGCTCGGACGGTCTCGGCCCCGACGACGACCACGTCGGCCTCGCGACGGATCGCACCGAGGATCATCCGGTCCACCCGCGAACTGATCGACGTGCTCGATCCGTCCGCACCCGTGGATGACCCGGTGAGCGTGGTGACCATGTTCAGCCTGACGAAGGCCCTCTCCGCGCGCCGGTAGCGCCGCGACATCCACTCTGCTGCGGAGTCGTCCGTCGTGTCGACGCGCTCGAACGAGGACGGTATGACCTCCGTCACCCAGCGCCCTGCAGGCGCAGAGGCGTGCACCGAGCCCGACATGGTCAGCCCGGCGCGCCGACCCGTTTGGCGCGCACCTGCCGCTTCGCGCGCCCGAGCATGCCCGTCATCCCCGCGATGCGCAGGGGCGACACCGCACGGGTCAGGCCGATGCTCTGGGGATAGTCGTCGGGGACGGCCAGGACCTCGTCGGCCGTCAGGCCGGTCAGCCCCTGAACCAGGATGCTGGCGAACCCCCGCGTGGTGGGCGCTTCGGCCGGCGCGGTCGCGTGCATCGCCACGACGCCCTCCGGGTCGACCTCGACGATGATGAAGACCGGAGACTGGCATTCGGCCACACGCTCGAGCAGCTCCGGGTGATCGGCCAGCGCATCCGGGATCGGCGGCAGTTCGTGCGAGAACTCCAGCAGAAGCTGCAGTCGCTCCTGCTCGGGGAGTTCGAGGAAGTCGTCGCGGATCGCCGCCAGTGCGGCGGGCACGTCCGAGGAAACGTCGGGGGATGTCATCCCCGCCATCCTCCCACGCCCTCAGCGAGTCCGATCGGGCCGCTCAGGCGCGGCCCGGGATCTCTCCCGGCTCGTCGCCGGCCACGATCGGCACCCGTACCGCCGAGCCCCACTCGGTCCACGACCCGTCGTAGTTGCGCACGTCGGAGAAGCCGAGGAGGTGGCGCAGGACGAACCAGGTGTGACTGGAGCGTTCGCCGATCCGGCAGTAGGCCACGATCGGCGCGGTGCCGGTGAGTCCCACCTCGTCGCGGTAGATCTGCTCCAGCTCAGCGCGGGGCTTGAACCCCCCGTCTTCGGCGACGGCCCTCGCCCACGGCACGTTCTTCGCGCTCGGGATGTGACCGGCGCGGAGCGCTCCCTCTTCAGGGTAGGCGGGAGCGGTCGTGCGGGTGCCGTTGTACTCCTCGGGGGAGCGGACGTCGATCAGCGGGTTCCCGAGGTGGGCGAGCACGTCCTCCTTGTAGGCGCGGAGGGCGGTGTCGTCTCGCTGGACGACCGGGTAGACGGTCGGGGCAGGGGTGCTGGCCTCGGTGGTCAGGGGCCGTCCCTCGGCGATCCACAGATCGCGTCCACCATCGAGCAGTCGGACGTCCTCGTGTCCGAAGAGCGAGAACACCCACAGGGCGTAGGCGGCCCACCAGTTGTTCTTGTCGCCATAGATCACGACCGTGTCATCGCGCGAGATGCCCTTGCGGCTGAGGAGCTCGGCGAATCCCTCGCCGTCGACGTAGTCGCGCACCACGGGATCGTTCAGCTCGGTGTGCCAATCGACCTTCACCGCGCCCGGGATGTGACCCGTCTCGTAGAGCAGCACGTCCTCGTCGGACTCGACCACCACCAGTCCCGGCGTGCCCAATCGCTCCTCCAACCAGGCGCCGGTGACCAGGCGCCCGGGGTCGGCGTACTCGGCGAACTTGGGCGATGACGTGTCGAACTCCACGGGCACGGGGCACACTCCTCGGGATGTCGGGGGAGACGGGTGGACGGCGTAGGGTGTAACCGTCCCCCTCGAGCCTAGGATCCGCTGCGCCGTGGCGCACCCTCAGCCTCGACATCCGTAAGACGGCGACACAGGACGTTCATGACCGCAACCCGCACCGGAACCGGTGTCATCCACCTCACCTCTCGCGACTCGCAGATCTCCGGTGCCGACATGGTGGCCGCTCTGACTCCGCCGCCGCAGTTCGCCTCCGCGACCTTCGACTCCTACCGCGCCGACCCGCAGTACCCGTCGCAGCAGGAGGCCAAGGACTACCTGGTGACCTTCGCCGGTGGAGGACCCGCTCCCGAGCGCGGCGGGTTCTTCCGGCGGGCGAAGAAGCAGCCCGAGACCAAGCCGGGGGTGTACCTCGACGGCGGATTCGGTGTCGGCAAGACCCACCTGCTCGCCGCCGTCTACCACGCGATGCCGGCCCGTCGGAAGTACTTCGGCTCGTTCATCGAGTACACCGCGCTGGTCGGCGCGCTCGGCTACCAGAAGACGGTCGAGCTGTTCCGGGGAACCGACCTCATGTGCATCGACGAGTTCGAACTCGACGACCCGGGCGACACGATGGTGATGACCCGGCTCCTGGGTGAATTGGTGGCCGGCGGAACGAAGCTCGCCGCGACCTCCAACACCCCGCCGAATGCGCTCGGCGAGGGCCGCTTCGCCGCGCAGGACTTCCTCCGTGAGATCCACGCGATGGCGGCGAACTTCGAGACCATCCGCATCGACGGCACCGACTATCGCCACCGTTCGCTCGACGGCCACGCCGTGACGCTCGACGACGCCGAATACGCCGGCGCGATCGCCGACGCCGCGACCCGGACGGTGGTCTCCGACGACGCGTTCGACGACCTCATCGCCCACCTCGCCCGCGTGCACCCGTCGCGCTACATCCGTCTCATCGACGGCGTCGGGATGATCGGGATGCGGGATGTCCGGGCCTTCGACGACCAGTCGGCCGCTCTGCGCTTCGTCGCCTTCATCGACCGCGTCTACGACGCCCAGCTTCCGATCCGCGCGACCGGGCTCTCGCTGGACCAGGTCTTCCCTGCCGAGATGCTCAGCGGCGGATATCGCAAGAAGTACCTGCGCGCGACGTCGCGTCTCATCGCCTCGACGCTCGCCTGAGCGCCGGGTCGCACCGCTCCGCCACGGGCGCTGAGCCGTTTCGTAGCGTGGTCGTGGCCGCTACGCGGCATCCGGAAACCTGATGTTTACCCAGGGGCCGGGGGTGTAACCGACCGGAAACACGGGACGCATGCCTCTTGAAACCGCGGGTCACCACACTGGAGGCCACCCGACGCTACATCCTGCGTCCCTGCAGAGAGGTTCTCCTGAGAGATGGATCAAGGCAATACCGCATTCATGCTCATCGCGGCCGCACTCGTCCTGCTGATGACGCCAGGGTTGGCGTTCTTCTACGGCGGACTGGTGAAGGCCAAGAGCGTCATCAGCATGATGATGCTCAGCTTCGGCTCGCTCGGACTCATCGGCGTCCTCTGGGTGCTCTACGGTTACGCGATCGCGTTCCCGGGAGCTGAGGGACTGGTCGCCCCGTGGTCCATCGACTGGTCGGCCCTCGGTCTGACGAGCCTCCTCGAGGTGCCCGAGGGCGCCGCCTATCCGCCGCTCGCCTTCGTCGCCTTCCAGGCCACGTTCGCGATCCTGACCGTCGCCCTCGTGTCCGGTGCGATCGCCGACCGCGCCAAGTTCGGCGCCTGGCTGATCTTCGCCGGCCTCTGGGCGACGATCGTGTACTTCCCGGTCGCCAGCTGGGTGTTCAACTTCGGTCTGGCCGAAGACGGCAGCTTCGCCTACGGCGGCTGGATCACCTACGGCCTCCAGGAGACCTTCGGGGTGGGCGCCATCGACTTCGCCGGTGGAACGGCGGTTCACATCAACGCCGGTGCCGCCGCTCTGGCCCTGGCTCTCGTGCTCGGCAAGCGGGTCGGCTTCCAGAAGGGCGTGCACGTTCCCCACAACCCGCCGTTCGTCCTCCTCGGCGCCGGCCTGCTGTGGTTCGGCTGGTTCGGCTTCAACGCCGGCTCGGAGCTGGCTGCCGACGGTGTGGCCGCTCTCGCGTTCGTCAACACCATCGCTGCTCCGGCCGCCGCTCTTCTCGCGTGGCTCGTCGTGGAGAAGATCAAGGACGGCAAGCCCACCTCGGTCGGCGCCGCATCGGGTGCCGTGGCGGGTCTTGTCGCCATCACGCCGGCCTGTGCCTCGCTCGACCCGATCTGGGCGATCCTCCTCGGCATCATCGCCGGTGTCGTCTGCGCCCTGGCCATCGAGCTGAAGTACGCCTGGGGCTTCGACGACTCGCTTGACGTCGTGGGCATCCACCTCGTGGGTGGCCTGGTCGGCACGCTCTACATCGGCTTCTTCGCCAACGGCACCGGCCTGTTCATGGGCGGTGACGGCACGCAGCTGCTGGTGCAGGCGATCGCCGCTGTGGCCGTGCTGGCGTACTCCTTCGTGCTCGCCTGGATCATCGGTTTCGCCATCCAGAAGACGATCGGCTTCCGCGTGAAGAACGAGGACGAGGTCGCCGGTATCGACACCGTGGTGCACGGCGAAGAGGGTTACGTCCTCACCGACACTCGCGGCTGAATCACCGAACGCCGTATCCGGAGGGCGTCGCGCGAGAGCGCGGCGCCCTCCGCGTATGTTGGCGTGATGGTGCGAATGCGCGGTCTCCTCGGTTCCCTCTCTGCGCTCCTCGGTGCGGGTCGCACGAGCCGAGGAGCGCGCCCGGACGCGGGGGATTCCGCGACGAGCCCGGCGGTGGGCACCCAGACCGTCGCCCGCCCGCCCCGGAACCTCGTCATCGAGTACAGGCCAGACCCCGACGGCACTGCCGATGCGGGCGAGATCGTCTGGACGTGGGTTCCCTACGCCGAGAACGACGGGCGCGGCAAGGATCGTCCGGTCCTCGTCATCGGTCGGGCATCAGCCGATCGGGTCTACGCGGTGCGACTGACCAGCCAGGCGCACGACGGCGACCATGACTACCTGCCGCTGGGCACGGGGGAGTGGGACAGCCGTGGTCGCGCCTCGTGGGTGGACATCGATCAGCTGTACACCGTTCATGATCGCGGGATGCGACGCGAGGCGGCCGCCCTCGACCTGCAGCGTTTCACCACGGTGGCCGAGGCGCTTCGAAGGAGATACGGCTGGCGGTTCTCCGCGCCGAGATGAGACTCGGATGTGGTGGGCGATACCAGACTCGAACTGATGACCTCTTCCGTGTGAAGGAAGCGCGCTACCAACTGCGCCAATCGCCCGTCGGCCCGGGGGCCGGGTACCGATGTTACCGGATGCCGGAGCCCGGTCCGAACCGGAAGTCGCGGCGACACGCGGCGGAGGCGCTGGTTTGGAACAGGGCGCCGGATCGGCTAAAGTCGGTGAAGCGCCCGGGAAGCCGGGAGCACGCGGATGTAGCGCAGTTGGTAGCGCATCACCTTGCCAAGGTGAGGGTCGCGAGTTCGAGTCTCGTCATCCGCTCGAGTGCGGGGTCCACCCTCCGGGGTGGACACGACGCGTGGGTCGAACCACACACGGTGGCGTGGCCGAGCGGCTAGGCACCGGCCTGCAAAGCCGTTTACACGGGTTCGAATCCCGTCGCCACCTCCACTCCACATAATCAAACAGCCCTTGGGCGCGATTGGCGCAGCGGTAGCGCGCTTCCCTGACACGGAAGAGGTCACTGGTTCGATCCCAGTATCGCGCACAGATGAAAACCCCCGGTCAGCCGGGGGTTTTCTGTTTCTGAGGTGCGGGGCGGGCGACGTTGGTGTTCGTGCGCTGTGAAGTCGGTGCGCGTCTCGTGGGGCCGTCTTCTCGTGCCTTAGAGTCACGCGTATGGCTTCCGAGGGTGACTTTGTTCCTGGATGGCTGCGGGCAACCGTGTGGGGGATCGCCATCTCTCTTGCGGCCCTCGGTGTGGTCTTGGCGCTGGTGTCGGGCAGTTTCCTGCCGCTCGTGGCGTTCCTCGGGCTCGCTGTTCCGATGGTCCCGCTCGGAAGACGTCGCGGTGCCGGCGCCAGCTCCACCGGCCAGCGACGTCATGGAGGCGCCGCCGCCGCCGGGCGCTGACCGCAGCTCAGGCGGGCAAGAGGGTTCCGCTCTGCCATCGGCGAAACCGACGTTCACGCTCGAGACGCACCGTGTCACGGTAGGTCTCGGTGCAGGGCGTGGGTCTCGGTGAAAGGGCTCACGGCGAAGGGTCGACCGCGTTCGCCCACACCCAGCATCGGTACTCACGCGTGCCCACGTGGAACCTGATCGCCACCGCGCGCGGGGTCCACATGCACGCCTCGGCGTCGACCTGCACCGGCGTCGCGCCGAAGCGAACCCACGCGCGCACAGCCTTCGGGTGGGGATCGGTCGTGCACGGCAGGAGGTCCAACTGCAGCTCCGCCCGGGTCAACGTCTGCAAAGACCCCTGTGCCGCGGTGCGTTCGAGGACACGATCGCTGATCCGGCGGTCCACCGCGTCGGCGTAGCGCCTGTTCGTGCCAATGGCGATCGTCCCTCCTCCGCCCGAGCAGCGGCGAGTCTATCCGCGGCCGACGACATGGTCCGTGTCCACCGTCCCCGGGGGAGGAGAGGGAGTTCCGCGGGTGACGATTTCAAATCCGAAGCCAGTGCTCTCGGCTCGAGAGGACGCGTCGGGGCGCGGGGCGCTCAGCAGGACCGACCGGTCCGGGCTCGAGGCACGCGGGACGCTGACCTGGTTCGCGACCGCATGCGAAGGGGTGGAGTCCCCGGACTGCGAGAACTCCACCCCCACCGCGTTCGCGGTGTCATCGCCGTTGCGGCGAAGCGTCACCGACGGACGGCGGCCTCGACCCAGCGTCCGTACATCGCCAGATCGCGCTGAGCCCGCTCCACCCATGCTGCTGACGCGGTGTCGTCAGCAGGGAGGAGGCTCGAGGCTTTGTCGAGCTCCCTGGCGGCCTTGTCGAGCTTGCCGTCAGACAGCGCGTCGAGGGCTTTGTCGAGACGGTGTCCGATGCGATCAGCGTCTTTCGCAGCCAGGCATCGGCCCTCGACGGTGGCGGGCAGGCCGTCACGCAGGTGACGGATCCCCGTCGAGGCCGCGCTGATCGGATCCGCGTGCGGAGCGACGGCCTCGACCCGGTGCGCGCCTTCCGACAGCGCCCGCGCCTGCGCATCGCTCAACTGGTTGTAGGCGAACAGGCCCGTGCCATCGGACCCTGCCGCGTTCACCGCGCGAATCTGCTCCAGCACCGTGCCGGACGTCGAGCCGCGGAACGGTCCATACGTCGCGGTGTACAGGTATTCCTCATCGCCGACCCGTTCGCGCATGGCTTCCGTGTCGCGTGCGACAGAGGTCCCGGAGGTGCCGAAGGACATGCCCGTCAGAACGTCCACGAAGCCGCGATCGACCCAGTCGCCCCAGTTCTGGAACTTCTTGTCGAGCCCGTCGACCGGGTCGGCGAACACGGCCGCCGACAGCGCGATCTCGGGAGCGGACTTCTGCTGCAGATCCCGAACCTCTCCGACGAACGAGGTCACGTTCGCGATCCGCCAGTCCGTCCAGGTCTGCCAGAGCGGCGAGTCCGGGGTGAGGGAGTAGGGGTCGACGCCGTGTTCGCCGGCGAATGCCTGTCGCGAGTAGTCGCTGTAGGAATACCCTGCCGTCTCCCAGGGCTGCGAGACCGGGTACCGGATGTAGTCGAGGTGGATTCCGTCGATGTCGTACGTCGACATGAGCTCTGCCAGCAGCGACTGCACGTAGGCCCGCGCGTCGGGGTGCGCGGCGTCGAGGAAGTAGTAGCCGGGCTCCGCGATCGAGGGGTGGAGGCCGGGCTTCCCGACATCCTGTCGCTGGATCGCCGCCCACTCCGGGTGCTGCGACAGGATCGGACCGGTACCCACTGTCTGATCGGCACCGACGAAGAAGGTGTGGATCCAGGGATGCAGCTCGATGCCGCGCTCGTGCGCACCCTCGATCCATACCTGCAGGGGGTCGAACCCGACCATCTCGGGGCGCTGGGGGGCGATACCGGCGGCGGCGGCGGCCTCGGAGGGGTAGATCGTGTATCCCTGATAGATGGTCTCGAGGAAGACCATGTTGAAGCCCGCCTCGTCGATCCGGTCGAGCGATTCCTCGATGGCTTCCGGTGTGGTCTCTTCAGGACGCACCCACGTCGCGCGCCCCTCCGCGACCCGTGACTCCGCAGTGCGGTGGGCGGCGAGCTCGGCCGCGCCCCGCGCCGCCACCGCGAGATCCACCGCCTCAGCTGCGTCGCCCGACCCCGAGGCGGCGCGTGCGTCGTCGAGGAGTGTCGCGGACTCCGTCGCCGCCGCGCGAGCGGCGTCGGACGCGAAGACCAGACACGACGCCGTGGCCGCCCCGATGCGTGCCGTGGCGTCATCGAGGGCGCGCTCGGCGCCGAAGATCGCGGTTCGTTCGTCGACCGTCGCGATCAGGACATCGCCCTCGATCGAGATCGCGGCTCCCACGACGGCGTTGGTCTGGAGCCACGTGCCGCGTCCGCCGTGACCGGAGAGGACGTAGCCGTCGGCAGGGATCTCGCGGTCGTTGCCACCGGCGCCTGTGACGACGCCGTCCTGCACCGTGACCTCGTAACCGAAGTCGTTCGTTCCCGTGGTCTCCCGGCCCGATGCCGGCGTGTACTGGACCATCTGCTCGGCGCCGCGGCAGCCCGGGAAGCACACGCCCGTGCCGTCGACACCGGGTGGGTTGGACTGGGCTGTCGGATCGACCGCATCGAGCGTCGTACGCTCCTCCCGCGAGATGACCGGACCGATCCGCACGGTGTCGCCCGGGCGGATGTTGTCACGAAGCCACGCGCGGACGTCGGGCGTGCCCCCCGGCGACACCGAGAGGACGATGCCGTCGGCAGGGATCGCGTTGTCACCCGGGCGCAAGGCGGGATCACCGCACGGGGCGAGGATCGTGCACACGCTCTGCACCATCCATGCGCCGCCGGCGGCGGGGCGCAGCACGGCCTCACCGCCGAACCCGTTGGTCTTCGTGGTCGCCCCGAATGCCGGGGTGTAGACGGCGACCATCCCGGCGAGCCTGCTCGGCGGGTTGACCGCGGCGATCGCGATCCGCTCGCCGCCGGCCGTCGTCACTTCGTCTCCCGCCACGGGCGCGACGAGGGCGGCGGCCTGCGCCTTCACGACGGGCACCGGGCTCAGACCCAGCGCGGGCGAGGCGCTCAGTGCACTCAGTGCGAGGGCGACGCCGGCCGCGGCGAGCGCGGTACGGCGGCGTGCACGTGTCAGGGCATTCATCATCGAATCCTTGTCATTCCGTAGTGATCCGCGTTGTGGCATCACAGGTCAGCAATTGGTTCGTACCAATTGCGCGCCAACGCTAGTCTGCGACGCGACTGATCGCAAGGGTCGGATCTCGAATCCATGACAATGGTCAGAAGCACGTTGCAGTGGTTCGAACCATTTGCTAACGTCCGTCCGTGGATCGCATCGATCCCGCAATCCGAAAGGTCCCACCAATGACGTTGAACCGAACCCGTCGCACGCTTCTCGCGGGTGCGACTGCGACCGGTCTGGCCCTTGCGCTCGCCGGCTGCGGCCTCGAAGGTGTCGACACCGGCTCCGAGGCCTCCGCCGACGAGCTGTCGACCGTCGAAGGCGAGATCAGCTTCGCCACGCTCGAGCTCAGCTCCAACCCCGACCTCGCGGCGTACATCGAGGACACCATCGCGGCCTTCGAGGAGGAGTACCCGGGCACCGAGGTCGAGTGGATCGATGTGCCGTTCGCCGGGGCGCAGGAGAAGTTCGCCGCCGATGCCGCCGCCGGGAACCTCCCTGACGTGGTCAACATGAACCCCAACTTCGCTCAGCCGCTCGAACGCGAGGGAGTCTTCCTCGACATCGACCAGGCCGACCCCGAGCTCGCCGCAGAGTATGTCGAGGGGGCGTGGAAGGGATTCCAGGTTCCCGGCATGGAGGGGACCTTCGGTGTGCCGTGGTACCTGACCAGCGAGGTGACGATGTACAACGCCGCGCTCTACGAAGCCGCGGGGCTGGACCCCGACGACGCACCCGAGACGTTCGCGGAGCTCTACGAGGACGCTCGCGCCATCTCGGAGGCCGGTGCGGGCGAGTTCTACGGCCTGCACCCCGCGCTGGAGAACCGGTTCATGACCGATCTGGCCAAGATCGGTGTCCCGCTCATCGATGAAGACCTCGTCTGGACCTTCAACACCCCGGACGCCGTCGAATACGTCGAGGGGCTCGCCGAGATGTACCAGTCGGGAGTGTTCCCGGCCGATTCGCTCACGCAGACCCTCAACGACGCCAAGGAGGGCTACCAGGCCGGGAACGTCGCGATGTTCCCCTCGGGACCGAACTTCCTCAACGGCATCGAGCAGAACGCTCCCGAGGTGTTCGCGAACACCCGGGTGGCACCCCAGATCGCCGCCGAGGGTGAGCCGGTCAACATGTCGGTGATGGGGCTCCTGATTCCCAAGACCAGCGAGAACCCCGGTACCGCCTTGGCCTTCACGAAGTTCATCACCAACGCCGAGAACCAGCTCGCCTTCTCCCGGGTGGCGCCGGTGCTGCCGTCGGTCACCGCTGCGCTGGATGATCCGTTCTTCCAGGACGACTCCGACGGCACCGAACTGTCCAAGGCCGTCAAGCTCTCCGCAGAGGGGCTCGCGCGCGCCGAGAACCTCACGCCCGTCCAGTACGACGACCAGGTCAAGAACGCGGTGCTGGCGAAGATCCAGCTCGCCCTCACCGGTGACCTGACCGCACAGGAGGCGCTCGACCAGGCGGTCGAAGAGGCCAACGCCATCACCGGCGGCGGGGAGTAGACGCGATGCGGCCCCGAAGGCTCGTCACGCCCTGGTTGCTCATGGCACCGGCGCTCGCCGTCGCCCTGATCTTCCACATCGTCCCGTTCTTCCGCACCGTCCAGTTGTCGTTCACCGACTTCCGGCTGGCCTCGGGGGGACAGTACGTGGGGCTTGAGAACTTCGGGGCCCTCGCGACCTCCGACGTCTTCTGGCTCTCGGCGGGAAACACGCTGATCTACGTCGTCGTGGCGGTTCCCCTGCTGGTGACTCTTCCCCTGCTGCTGGCGATGCTCGTCCAGCCGAAGATCCCCGGCATGGCGTTCTTCCGAGCGTCGTTCTACACCCCGGTGATCGCCTCCATGGTGGTCGTCGGCCTCATCTGGGTGTTCCTGCTGAAGGAACGCGGCCCGGTCAACTGGCTCTTCCAGACCCTTCGCATCGTGCAGCAGCCGCTGCCGTTCCTCACCGACGCCACCCTTCTGCTGTTCAGCTGCATCCTGGTCACGGTGTGGAAAGGCCTGGGCTTCTACATGGTCATCTACCTGACCGCGCTCGCGAACGTACCCGGCGAGCTCCATGAAGCAGCGCAGATGGACGGTGCCGGCGGCATCCGGCGATTCTTCTCCGTCACCATCCCCTCGGTTCGGCCGACGATGCTGCTGGTCGGTGTGCTGTCGGCGATCGCCGCCATGAAGGTCTACGCCGAGATCTTCGTCATCGCCGGTCCTACCGCCGGACCCGGAGGGCAGGTGCGTTCGATGGTGTTCACCATCCGCGAGGTGGGGTCCGGTTTCGACGGACAGGTCGGCTACGCCGCCGCGATGAGCCTGGTGCTGTTCGTCTTCACCATCGGCCTGACCGTCGCGCTGCAGAAGCTCAGTAGGGAGAACGCGGAAGCATGACCGTCATCGAATCCGCAGACGCCGTCCGCAGCGTCGCCGCCCCGCTGACGGCCGCCGAGCGCGCAGAGCTCCGACGCCGACGCCCCCTCGGCGTCGGGGGAGTCATCCGCCGGGTGGCGCACTACGTCGTCCTCGTCCTCGTGCTGGTGCTGCTCGTCGGGCCTTTCCTCTACACGCTCGGAACGGCCCTGAAAGGCGAGGGGGACAGTGTGTTCTCCTACCCGCCCTACTTCCTGCCGCGCGACCCGACATTGGAGAACTTCGCCAAGGTCGCCGACGTGATCCCGGTCTGGACCTTCATCGGCAACTCGTTGATCGTCGCCTCGGCCTCCACCGTGACCAACATCGCCTTCGGGTCGCTGGCCGGCTTCGCCCTGGCCCGCCTGCGCTTCCGCGGTAACACCGCGGCATACCTGACCTTCCTGGCCACGCTCGTCATCCCGTTCGAGGTCATCTTCATCTCGGTCTTCCTCACCGCCCGCCAGCTCGGACTCGTCGACACGCTGCTGGGGGTCATCCTGCCCTCCGCCGTCACGGGATTCTCGATCCTGCTCTTCCGGTCGGCCTTCCTGTCCCTTCCGCGCGCCATCGATGAGGCCGCGGTCCTGGATGGCGCGTCGGAGTTCCAGCGCTACTGGCGCGTCGCACTGCCTTCGGTGAAGGGGACGATGGCAGTGGTCGGTATCTTCAGCTTCATGTTCGCGTGGGACGACTTCCTCTGGCCGCAGATCGTCCTGACCAGCCAGGACAACTACACCCTCACCGTGGGACTGCAGTTTCTGGCGGGTGCGTTCGCGGATGACCAGAAGGTGGTGGCTGCCGGCACGATGATCGCCGTCATCCCGCTGATCATCGCGTTCTTCTTCGCTCAGAAGTGGTTCTTCCGCGGTGCAGGAGAAGGGGCGGTGAAGGGATGACACTCGAGACCGGCACGGATGCCCCCATGATGCCGCCCTCGCGCGCGGCCGGCGACACCGGATCGAAGGTGGAAGCCATCCGTTCGCGGCTGCGGGATGAGGTCATCGCCCACCTCGCCCCGCACGACCCTCTGCCGCCCGAGCGGGAGCTGGTCAACCTCTTCGGCGTCAGCCGTGCCACGGTGCGCCAGGCGCTCGCGCGCCTGGCCGACCACGGCTGGGTCTACCGGGTCCAGGGATCGGGCACCTTCGTGGCCGATAAGGACCTGGTGTCGAAGTCGCTGTACCTGACCTCCTTCTCGGAGGACATCGCCGAGCGCGGGATGACGCCCGGATCGCGGGTGCTCCGGCTCGAGCACGGCCGCGCCGACGAACGGATCGCGCGGGAGCTGCTCATCACTCCGGGTGCCCGTGCGGTGCACATCGAGCGCCTCCGAACTGCTGACGGCGCGCCGCTGTGCATCGAGAGCCTGTGGCTGCCCGAGTGGCTCACGGGCGACAACCTGGGACCGGAGCTGCTCGGATCGCTCTACGAGTACTTCGGACACGCCGGCGCCACGCCTGCGCGCGCGCATCAGACGATCCGGGCGGTCACTCTGGATGAACGGCAGGCGGAGCTGCTCGAATCGGCGCCGGGCTCACCGGCCCTCCTCGTCGCGCGCATCGTCTTCGACACGCACGGGCGGCGCATCGAATCCTCGACGGGTGTCTACCGGGGCGATGCGTACGAGTTCCAGATCAATGTGAAGCGCCGCGTCTGATGCCCGCGCCGTCTCGAACTCCGAGGCTGGTGCTCGTACCGCTGGACGAGCGGCCGGTCTGCCTGGATCTGCCGCGCCGGATCGCGGCGATCGCCGGCTTCCGCATGGAGGTACCGCCCCCGGTCGCACGCCCGGACCTCCGCCGCGGGGGAGACATCGGCGCGCTCACGACGTGGCTGGACGCCGCGCTCCACGGCGACGGTGACGACGCCGCCCACGCTGCCGTGGTCTCGCTCGACGGTCTCGGGTTCGGCGGACTCATCCCCTCCCGGATCGGCGCCGAGAGCGCCGCCGCGGTGCTCGCACGCTTCGATGTGCTGCGCGACAGCGCAGCGCCTGTCTACGCCTCGATCGTCGTCCCTCGCGCCCCCGATGCGGCAGATGACTTCGAGGAACCGCGGTACTGGGCCCAGTGGGGGCCCGCCCTTCACGCGCTGTCGCTCGAACTGGGAGGCTCGCCTGGCGGTGGCGGTGGCGGTGGCGGTGGCGGACGCACCGCCGACATCCCCGACGACGTGCGCGCCGACTGGCTGCGGCGTCGACTGCGGCAGCACGTGCTCGCCCTCGGCGCCGTCGGCATGGTCGCCGACGGCACGCTCCGTCGACTGTTCGTCGGAGTCGACGACGCCGTCCCGGGCTCGCTGTCGGAGCGAGACCAGATGGCGATAGGCGAGTGGATCGGGCGGCTGGGCGTGACCAGTCGGGCCCGCGTCGCGCCCGGCGCCGACGAGACCGGAGCGGTCCTGACCGCTCGCGCCGTGGGGGAACAGCTGCAGACCCGGCCTTCGCGGATCGCCGTCCTCGCCGCCGACCCGCGAGGGCTGGACCGGGTGGCTCCCTACGAGACGGGACCCGTCGGTGACACCGCCCGCGCACAGCTGGACAGTGCCGGGGCCGAGCTCGTCGAGGATCCCGCGGAGGCCGACGGGATCCTCCTCGTCCACACCCCCGACGGTACGAGAGGCGACTGGGCGGTCTCACCGCCGGAGCGAACGGATACGGCAGCCGCCGACGCCACCGCTGCGCTGGCGGCATCGCTCGTGGCGGACGGCCGCACCGCGGTCGCCGTCGCCGACGTCGCCCAGCCCAACGGCGCCGATCCCGCGCTGGTCCGCGCGCTCGCGCGGCGGGGCGTGCTGGCGGATCTGGACGGATTCGCCGCCTGGAACACGGCGGGCAACACGATCGGAACGGCCGCAGCGCACCTGGTCACGGCGCTGGCTGCACGTCGCGCGGGCGTGTTCGACGGCGGCGCGAGTGCGCGCCTGGTGCGGACGCGTGTGATCGAGGACTACGGCTACATGAGCGAGGTCCGGCGGCAGCTGCGCGCACGCATCGGGTCACCCGTCGAGCGGCACGATCGGATCGAGGACGTCGGTGGTGCCGCCGCCTTCGTCGCCGCCGCTCTGACGGACGCGCTCGCCCCGCTCGCCTCCGCCGGGATCGGGAAGGTGACCGCCTCTGACATCTCGTTCCCGTGGCGACGGTCCTTCGAGATCGCGCTGTCGGACACCGCGGGGGAGAACGCATGAACGGCGATGGGCAGATCCAGACCGACGTCGTCGTGATCGGGCTCGGTCTCGGAGCCGTCGCCGCCGCGCTCGCCGCGACCGGCGCCGGCTGCGCTGTCGTGATGGCCGGTGGCGAGCGCCGAGTGGGTGGCCAGATCACGACACAGCTGACCGCGCCGCTGGATGAGCACCCTCACATCGAGCGCGAGGCAGCGTGCTCCCTCCGCTATCGGGCTGTGCGCGACAGCATCCGCGCGGCCTACGACGGTCGTCGCAATCCCGGCGGCGGGTGGGTGAGTCGGCTGTGCTTCGAGCCCGCCGTCGGGGAGCGGATCCTCGAGACGATGCTGGACGCGCCGCGCCGGCGCGGCATGCTGACGATCCTGCGCGGCGCACGCCTGGTCGAGGTGATCGGCGATGCCGAACGTCTGGCGGGTGTCGTCCTCGAGCGCGGCGGGCAGCTCATCTCCGTGACCGGCGCGGTCGTCGTCGACGCCACCGAGACCGGCGAGGTCCTGCCTCTGGCCGGAGCGGACTGGGTGATCGGATCGGAGGGCCGCGCAGCCTTCGGTGAACCCCACGCGCTCCCCGGCGGTGCCGATCACCGGGCGGAGCAATCCTGCACCGTCGTCGCCGCGCTGGTCCGCGACGACGATCAGCCCGGACCGGTCGCCGACGCACCGCTCCACTATGAGCGCTGGCGCGACGCGCAGCCTTTCAGCCTCACCCTCTCCAATGACGTCGGACACACCCACACCTTCTCGTTCTTCGACGACGAACATCCGCCGGGGTCGTTCTGGTCGTATCGACGAGTCCGCGACAGCGCACAGCTCGGCGGCATCGACGCCGCGATCATCAACTGGCACGGCAACGACTGGTACGGCTCCGGGCTGGTCGCCGACCCCCGGGGGACGGAGGCCGCCGCCCGGGATCTCACCAGGGCGTTCGTGCACTGGCTGCGCACGGAAGCGCCTCGCGACGGCGGTGGGAAGGGATACCCGGAACTCCGACTCGCGCCCGAGATCTCGGGTACGTCGGATGGTCTGGCCGAGTCGCCGTATGTCCGCGAGTCGCGGCGACTGCGCTCCGCGCATCCCGTCACCGAACTCGACCTGACCCCGCGCGCCGATGAGGAACGGGCCGAGCAGTTCACGGATGCTGCGGGGATCGCCTGGTATCACGCCGACCTCCACCCGCGGGTCGGCGGTCACCCGAGCGTCTACGCGCCGACGGCTCCTTTCCAGGTGCCGCTCCGGTCGCTGGTCCCGGAGTGCGGACGGGGTCCGGCGAACCTGCTCGCCGGAGCCAAGAACCTGGCGGCGACGCAGATCGCCGCCGCGGCCTACCGCGTCCATCACGGCGAATGGGCAGTGGGGGAGGCCGCCGGCGTTCTGGCGGCGCACTCGGTCCGTCGGGGCCTCACCGCCCAGGAGATCCTGGCCGATGCACGCGAGCTGATCGCGGTTCAGGTCGCCGTTCTGCGCGCCGGAGTCCCGATCGTCTGGGCATTGGACCTCCCTCAGCATCACCCGGCGTTCGTCGCGGGGTCGCTGCTGATCGCCCACGGCGGGCTGGATCGCGTCGGACGACGACGGCTGACCGTCGAACCCGATCTTCCGGTGTCGACGGAGGCGGCGGCGGCGCTACGGCGGGCCGCCGTGCGCATCGCCGCGCTCCTGGACATCACCCCGACTCGCCCCGACCTTGCGCCCGGATGCACCTGGGGTGCTCTCGCCCGCGCGCTCGCCGAACCCGCGCTCGCTGCGATCGACCGATCGAGCGCGACCGACCACCCGCGCGCCGTCCCCGGCGCGCGTCGTACCGAATGAGGATCATGCCCGACATCCCTTCCCTCCTCGATCGCCTCCGGGGGCGCCTCGTCGTCTCATGCCAGGCGCTACCCGGTGAACCGTTGCACGGTCCCGAGCACATGAGTGCCATGGCGCTGTCGGCGATCGCCGGAGGCGCCGGGGGAATCCGGTGCGAGGGCCCCGACGATGTCCGTGCCATCCGCTCGGTGACCGATCTCCCCGTGATCGGGCTCTGGAAAGCCGGCGCCGACGGCGTCTACATCACCCCGACGCTGGAACACGCCCTCGCCGTGGCTGACGCGGGCGCCGACATCGTGGCCCTGGACGCGACCGCACGACCGCGTCCGGACGGACGCACTCTGAGCGAGACCCTTCGCGAATTGAGCCTGCGGGGAATCGCCGTCATGGCCGACGTCGCCACCCTGGCCGAAGGTGTCGCCGCAGCAGCCGCCGGTGCGACGCTGGTCGGGACGACGCTCTCGGGCTACACGCCGGAGACCGCCGGGCACGCCCACCACCCCGGTCCGGATCTGGACCTCGTGGCGGCGCTGGTGGACACCCTGGCGATCCCGGTGGTGGCGGAAGGGCGGATCACCACGCCCGCACAGCTCTCCTCCGCCTTCGCTGCCGGCGCGTGGAGCGTCGTCGTGGGGGGCGCGATCACGCGCCCCGCGATGATCACCGCCGGATTCGTCGGCGCAATCCCCGCCGATGCCGGAAGCCCTCGCTCGCCGAAGGGAGCGGTCCGTGTCTGAGCAGCGCGTCGCACCATCCATCCGTGACCGCAGCGGGAACGGCTCCGAGCCGACCTGTCACGTCGTCACCCATGTGCACTGGGACCGGGAATGGTACCGCCCGTTCGAGTCCTATCGCGCGCGGCTGGTCGAGCTCGTCGAGCAGGTGTGCACCCAGCTCGACGCGGGCTCGATCGAGAGGTTCCATCTGGACGGACAGACGATCACGCTCCGCGACGTCGGAGACCTGCGTCCCGATCTCGTCGAGCGTGTGCGCCGGCACGTGCGGGCGGGTGTCCTCACGGTGGGACCGTGGCACGTTCTCGCCGACAACCAGCTGGTCTCAGGCGAGAATCTCATCCGCAACCTCCTCGCCGCTCGCCGTCTGGGCGCTGGGATCGGGGCGCTGACAGCCATCGGATACTCTCCGGACGCGTTCGGTCACCCCGCCGACCTGCCCCGGATCCTCACCGGGTTCGGCATCGACACGGCGCTGGTCTGGCGTGGTGCGCCACCGGAGGCATCGGAGTTCCGGTGGCGCTCACCGGATGGCGCCGAGGTGTACGCGGTCAACCAGGCGTACCACGAGGCGGAGATCCTGTGGACCCCCGAGGGACGCGCCGAGCGCCTCACGGCCTTCCTCGACCGGGAGCGTGAGCGTCGCCCCGAGGGCCCCTGGCTGCTGATGAACGGGGGCGACCACCTCGCCCCCCGCGCGGTGGGCCCGGTGCTCGCAGCGGTGGCTGCGTCGGAGACATCCGGTGGGTCCCTGGTGCAGTCGAGTCTGGAGGACTTCTTCGACGATCTGCGCGCCACACGTCCGGATCCCGTGGTCATCGACGGCGAGCTCCGATTCCTCGGCGGCCCAGGGTCGTTCCTGCTTCCCGGCACGCTGTCCTCGCGCATCCATCTGAAACAGGAGAACTCACGGGCGGAGCGGATGCTGGAGCGCATCGTCGAACCCCTCCTCGCCGCCGAGGTGCTCGATCCTCCGGCTGTTCCCGGGCTCTCGGCCGTCGATGCCACGCCGATCGCAGGCCCGACCGATGCACAGCTGCGTCACGCCTGGGAGCTCGTGCTCGAGAACGCTCCACATGACTCCATCTGCGGGTGCAGCGTGGACGAGGTGCACCGGGAGAACTCGGTGCGCACCGACCGCGTTCTCGAGCTGGGCGATCAGATGCTGCGGCGCGCACTGCTCCGACGCCGCGTCGACACCCGGGTGCACGGGACGCCCGCCGACGACGCCGTCCGCATCGCGGTCCATGTCCCCTTCGCCGCAGGAGACCGGCGTGTTCCCGTCGAGGTCGATGTCGTCGTCGCACCCGGAAGCGACATCGCACAGCTGACGGATCCGAGCGGACGAGTGGTTCCGATCGAAGTGGAAGACATCGGTGTGCGGCATTCCTTCGAGGCTGATCTCGATTTCCTCCCCGACTCCGTCGAAGCCCGGGTACTGCGGCTTCGGTTCATCGCCTCCGTCGTCGAGCCCGGTGCCGTCGTCATCTTCACGGCGGAGCTGGCTCCTCATGACGGTCGCCCCCGCGCACGCGCCGACAGCGAACCGGGGCACGTCGGCGAGGCGGTGTCGCTTCCGGATGGTCGATCGGTCATCGTGCTCGCCGACGCCGCGTTCGACGTCGTCGACCCGGCCACCGGCACCCGCCATCGGCGCCTCGGTCGGCTGGTGGACGAGGGTGACCGCGGCGACACGTACACGTACGACCCTCCGGCGGGCGATCGTCGTGTCGACGCGCGGGCCGGCAGCGTCGCGGTGATCCGGTCGGCGGTGCGTACGGTGATCTCCTGGCGCGCCGAACTCGACATCCCGCACTCGCTCGATGAGACACGCGAGGCCCGGTCCACCGCGACGATCCCCACCGCCGTGGACATCCGACTGACGGCGTGGCACGGTTCGGACACGCTGGAGTGGACGGCGGAGTGGGTGAACGCCTCACGTGATCATCGCCTCCGGTTGCTCGCTCCGGTCGCTGGTCAGCCGACGGCGTGGACCAGCGGTCAGCACTTCTCGTCGCTGACGCGCCCTTTCGGGCCGGTCATCGGGCCGGCCCCGCAGGAGCGGAATCGCGAGAGCGCGATCGGGACCCACCCCGCGCACGGGTACGTTGCGGCCGGGGGAGGCGACGAGGCCATCGGGATCCTGCTGGACCACGTCTCTGAAGTGCAGGGCATCGCAGGCGGCGACCGTGCTCCGGCAGAGGTGGCCGTGACCGTGCTGCGGAGCGTGGGGTGGCTCTCGCGGTTCGATCTGCGAACCCGCACGACCGGGGCAGGCCCGGAACTGGCCACCCCGGAAGCGCAGCTGCTGCGACCGATCACCGCCCGCGTCGCATTCGTTCTGGGTGCGGCGGCCACCGACGCCTACGCCCTCGCCGAGCGGGCCGACGCGCGTCGCGTCGGCGTCGTCGCGCTGCAGGTGCGCGTGGGACCCGAGGCGCCGTCCGTCCTTGCGTCACCGCTTTCGGTGTCGGGCGCGCTCGTCACCGCCTTCAAGCCGGCGGAGGACGGCCGTGGAGCGATCCTGCGGCTGAGCAATCCGACTGACACGCATCGCCACGCCACGCTCCACGCGGCGGTCGATGTCGACGTCTCGGCTGTTCGCATGGATGAGACGGCGCTGGCGGGCGCATCGGTGCGGGTCGCGCGTGCGCAGCGGAGCGAATACCCCCTCGCGCCCCAGCAGACCCTGACCCTGCGGCTGGTGCCCGCGGCCCCGCTCCCGGGGCGGCCCACGACGGGAGGCGACCTGAAGTGAGGGGTGGCCCGCGCGCTGATGGGACGACCCGGCTGTCGGTCGACGCCGGGCAGTCCTCGATCCGCGTGCGTCGAAGCGACCCGCACGGAACGCATATCTCGGTGCTCCCGGGCATCCGCGCCGACCGGCCGGCGACGCCCCAGCTGGTCGGTGTCATCCGCGATGCGCTCGCGAGTGCCCCGCCGACGACGCGGACGATCTCGGTGGCGGTGGGAGCGTCCGGTTTCGATGAAGACCCCGCCGCCGCAGCGGATCTGCTCTCCGTCGAGCCGACGCTGACCTCCGCCCGCATCGCGCACGACTCGGTCACCGGATACCTCGGGGCCAATGCCGAGGAGCACGGAGTGGTCGCTGCGGTGGGCACGGGTGTGGTGATCCTCGGGTGCGGGACGGCCGGCCTCGCCCGCGTGGACGGGTGGGGCTACCTCTTGGGCGACGCCGGGGGTGCCTATTGGATCGGCCGAGCGGGTTTGGATGCTGCGCTGCGTGCGGTCGACGGCCGCGGTCTCGCGACCTCCCTCACCGCCTCCGCGACCGCGGCATTCGGCGCGCTGCCGCTGGTTCCTCTCGCTCTGCAGGCCGACCCCCGCCGCGTCGAGCGCGTCGCGGCATTCGCGCGTTCGGTGACCGCAGCGGCAGAGGACGACGCGGTCGCCGCCGGCATCGTCATGACGGCCGCCCGGGAACTGGCAGGCTCGATCGCGGCCGCTCTGCGGATGTCGGGGATGCCGAAGACGCAGGCGCGGGTCAGTGCCAATGGAAAGGTGGTGGAGGCGGAAGCCCTGAGGAGGGCTCTCACCACGGAACTGAGTGAGGTCGGGGTGGTCCTCCAGCCGCCTCTGGGTGAACCGATCGACGGTGTCGATCGGTTGCACGACCTGCCGTCGTCGCACCCGTTGCAGCGCGTCGTCTCGACCGCGGATCGCGTCGCGGTCTGACGGCGTTCGCAGGCTCCCGAGCACGACTCCCGATCGACGCCGACCGCCAGAAGGCGGCCGGAGGGTCTACATTTTCGACATGGCCTCGCCGCATGTCGCATCGCTGCACGCCGCTCCGACCGCCTTCGAGGGCGAGGCGGGGGAGATCCGCCGGCTCACCCGCGCGGACTTCCCGATGCTCAGGCGGATGTCCATCCAGCGGATCGTCCTCGCCCCCGGGGGTGTCCGCGAGCCGCAGTGGAACGTCAACGCCCACCAGCTCGCCTACGTCACACGGGGCAGAGTGCTGGTCTCGGTGCTCGGCAACGCCGACGCCTTCGCCACCTTCGTCGTCGAAGCGGGACAGATGTTCCACATCGAGTCGGGTGCCGTCGCGCACATCGAGAACGTCGGCGACGGTGCGGCGGAGATCATCGCCGCGCTCCGGTCGGCCCACCCGCAGCACTTCTCCTTCTCCGGCAGTGTGAATGCGATGACCGACGCCGTCCTGGGGAACACCTACGACCTCCCGGCGGCGGCCTTCGAGATCCTGCCTCGACGGGACCCGACCCCGATCTTCCGACGCCGGGGCCCCGTGCGCATTCCCGACACCGCCGGGCTTCCGAACGCCCGGCTGTTCGACGTCGAAGGGCAGCAGGCGCCCCTGTCGTACGGCTACGGGTTCGCGAAGCTCGCACGCAAGCAGTACTGGGCCGCGCTCGAGGACATCTCGATGTACCACCTCCATATCGCCGGGAACGGGATGCGCGAGCCGCACTGGCATCCCGTCACCGCGGAGCTCGGCTACGTCTGGAAGGGCAGAGGACGGATGCGGGTGCTCGGCCCCGACGGAACCCTCGACCGGTACGAGCTCGAGCCCGGGCAGGTCTACTTCATCCCGCGCGCGTACCCGCATCACATCGAGACGCTCGGCGAGGACGGACTGGACTTCCTCATCTTCTTCGACCAGCCCACCCCCGGAGACATCGGATACCGGGCCACCGCCTCGGCGTTCTCGCGCGAGGTGCTCGCCGGTGCCTTCGATATCTCCGAGCGGGATCTGCCGCGCCTGCCCCTCACACCCGTCGATCCGCTGATCGTGGAGCGGCGGAACCCCCGCGACGCATGACGGGCGTCGGCCCGGGGGCCACCGCGATGGTCGACGACCTCCGCCGAGCCCTTCGGCACGCAGCACAACCCGAGCGCGCCGCCGGTCAGCAGGCCTACATGAAGTCGACGATGCCGTTCCTCGGCGTCCGGGTGCCCGAGGTGCGGGCGATCGTCTCCGGGATCGCGGCGGGGTACGACGCCGACACCGCGCTGGAGGCCTCGCGACGCCTGTGGGACGACGCGACTCACCGGGAGGAGCGCTACGCCGCGATGGCCCTCCTTCGACATCGGGCCCTCCGCGGGGACCTGCGACTGGTACCGCTCGTGGAACACATGGTGCGCACGGGCGCGTGGTGGGACATCACCGACGAGCTCGCCCACCGACTCGGCGACCTCCTCGACACCCGTCCCGACGACTCAGCGTCCCTCGTGCGCGCGTGGGCCCTGGACGGCCACCTGTGGATCCGGCGCATCGCGATCCTGTCCCAGCTGGGCAGACGCGCCCGCGTCGACCGAGACCTTCTGGCGGAGGTCATCGAGCGCAACGCCTCGGATCCCGACTTCTTCATCCGGAAGGCGATCGGGTGGGCCCTGCGCGATCACGCCCGCACCGACCCGGACTGGGTGCGACGTTTCGTCGCTGCACACGAGCTCAGCGCGCTGTCGGTCCGCGAGGCGACCAAACACCTGTGAGTCGGGCGGTACGATCACGCGCATGACCGGTATATCGCCCGACGCTGCACGATCCATCACACCGCAGAAGACGCCGCTTCTCGTCGGCCTGCTTCCCTTCGCGGGGGTGATCCTCTTCGTCATCGCCGAGATCGTCGGCTTCGTCGTCACCGGCGGTGCCGACGCTCTGCGGTGGACGACGATGAACGCCGTCCTGTTCCTCATCGGGTCCTCCAGCGTCGGCAATGGCATCGCCCACCTCTTCTTCGGGCCCGTCATCGCCCGATCGATCGGCTGGCAGCCGGGTCCCTTCCAGTTCGAAGTCGGTGCGGCCAACCTCGGAATCGGCGTGGCCGCGATCGTCGCCGCCGCAGCGTTCGATGCAGACGCCTGGCTCGCCCCGATCCTGGCCGCGCTGGTCTTCCTCGTCCTCGCGGGCATCGGTCACATCCGCGCGATCGTGGTCGAACGCAATCTCTCGATCAACAACGCCGGCCCCATCCTCGTGCTCGACTTCCTCATCCCGCTCGTCACGCTCGCCCTGTGGATCTGGTTGACGCTTTCTTGACGCTGGGGAGGCGGGGCGGCTAGGCGGTCGTCACGGCGAGCGCCAGCACCGCGCCGGCGACGATGAGCGGCGCTCCCACCAGGCCGAGGACGGCGTAGCGCGCCCAGGACAGGGTGACGCCGGCCGCGACGACCCGGGAGTGCCACAGCAGCGTCGCCAGCGACGCCCACGGGGTGACGAGGGGCCCGGCGTTGACCCCGATGAGCAGCGCCGCGAGGCGCACCGGGTCGTCGGCGGCGGACTCGAGCAGGAGGTAGGCGGGGAGGTTGTTCGCGATGTTGGCCGCTACCGCCCCGGCCCCCGCGATGCTCGCAAGAGAGGCCGCCGAGTCACCCGGACCGATGAGCGCCTCCAACGGTTCGAGGGCTCCCAGGGCCTCGAGCGCGGCGACGGCGACGAAGAGACCGCAGACGAAGATCAGCAGTGACCACGGCACGAGCGAGAGCCGCAGGCGGCGGGGCGAGCGCCACGCGAAAAGCGCCGTCAGGGCGAGAGCGGCGAGGCTCGCCGGGATCCAGGGCGGGATGCCGCTGACGAGGAACGGCAGCAGAACGATCACGATGGTCGCCGCGACCCTCAGCTGAACGCGGTCCGACACGACCGGAGGTGCCGAGGAATCGTGCCGACCCCGAAGCCGGCGGCGGAAGACCACGAACAGCAACAGCACCGACAGAACGATCGACACCACGGCGGCTGGCCACAGCAGTGCCACGAATCCGGCGATATCGCCGCCGGAGATGCGGTCCACGGCGAGCAGGTTCGTGAGGTTCGAGATCGGCAGCACCAGGGAGGCGGTGTTGGCGATCCACACCGTCGCGAGCGCGAAGGGGATCGGGTCCAGTCGGTGGGCACGCGCGACGGCGAGCACGACCGGAGTCAGAAGCACAGCGGTGGTGTCGAGAGAGAGGAACACGGTGACCCCGACGGCGAGGGCGACGACCAGCGCCCACAGCAGCAGAGTCCTGCCGCGGGCGATCCGCGCCAGGGCCGCAGCGGCGACATCGAAGACGCCGGCGGATGCAGCGAGTTCGGCGACGACCGTGATCGCCACGACGAACAGCAGGATGCTCCAGACCCGGTCGCCGACGGCGAGGAGCTCGGATGCCGGGAGGACACCGGTCGCCAGGGCCACCGCGCCGGCAGCGAGCAGCCCGAGCCCCAGCATCCAGGTCTTCACTGCACCATCATGGTGCCCCGGTCCGCGCGCCCCGACCTGACTAGACTGTCGGCATGGATTCCCGGCCCAGCATCGCGGCTCTCGCCGCCCTGGTCGGCACGCGAACGCTCGACGCCTGAGCGGGCGGGGCGCCGGTGCGCCCGAAGCTGAGAACGTGACCGACCACCCGTGACCGAGACCCAGGAGTACCCCTGTGACTGACGCTTCCTCGTCGGACGAATCCGCCCGCGCCGACGGCTTCGCGCTCTTCCCCGACAAGTCCGTCATCGCCATGCGTGTGAACGGAGAACCGCGAGACCTCGCGACGACCGTCGGCGACGGCGACGACATCGAACCCATCACCATCGACAGCCCCGAGGGTCTGTCGATCCTCCGCCACTCGACCGCACATGTGCTCGCCCAGGCCGTGCAGCGCATCTCGCCGCAGGCGAACCTCGGGATCGGGCCGCCGATCACCGACGGGTTCTACTACGACTTCGGCGTGGATCAGCCGTTCACCCCGGAGGATCTGAAGGCCATCGACAAGGAGATGCAGCGCATCATCCGCGAGGGTCAGCGGTTCGTCCGGCGCGTCGTCACCGACGAAGAGGCGCGCGCCGAACTCGCCTCCGAGCCGTTCAAGCTCGAGCTCATCGGGCTCAAAGGCGGGGCAGACAAGACCGAAGGGGCCTCGGTCGAGGTGGGAGCAGGCGAGCTGACCATCTACGACAACGTCGACCGCGACGGTGAGACGGTGTGGAAGGACCTCTGCCGCGGTCCGCACGTGCCGAACACCCGGACGATCGGGAACGGCTGGGCGCTGCAGCGTGTCGCCGGGGCGTACTGGCGGGGGAGCGAGAAGAACCCGCAGCTGCAGCGCATCTACGGCACCGCATGGGCATCCAAGGACGACCTCCGCGCCTATCAGCACCGCCTCGAGGAGGCGGCCAAGCGCGATCATCGCAAGCTCGGCCGCGACCTGGACCTGTTCTCGTTCCCCGAGGAGATCGGGTCGGGACTGTCGGTGTGGCATCCTCGCGGCGGCATCGTGCGCGGCGAGATGGAGCAGCACGCCCGCCGGCGACACATCGAAGGCGGCTACACCTACGTCTACACCCCGCACATCTCCAAGCAGGACCTGTTCCTGCAGTCCAACCACCTGGTGACCTACCGGGAGGGGATGTTCCCCCCGATCACCCTGGACGAGGAGCGCGACGCCGAGGGGGCCGTCACCAAGGCGGGGCAGGACTACTACCTCAAGCCCATGAACTGCCCCATGCACATCCTGATCTTCAAGGAGCGTGCGCGCAGCTACCGCGACCTGCCGATGCGCCTGGCGGAGAACGGGACCGTGTACCGCAACGAGCTCTCCGGGGCGCTCCACGGCCTGACCCGGGTGCGCGGGTTCACCCAGGACGATTCCCACCTCTTCGTCACCCCCGAGCAGCTGGAGGGGGAGGCGACGCGCGTGCTGGAGTTCGTGATCTCGATGCTGCGCGATTTCGGTCTCGACGATTTCGAGCTCGAGCTGTCGATGCGCGACGACGAGAAGGAGAAGTGGATCGGTTCCGACGAGTTCTGGGAGTACTCGACCGATGCGCTCCGCAACGTCGCCGTCGCCAGCGGCCTGAAGCTCACCGAGGTTCCCGGTGAAGCGGCGTTCTACGGTCCGAAGATCGACCTGAAGACCCGCGACGCGATCGGCCGCACCTGGCAGCTGTCGACGGTCCAGGTCGATCCGAACCTGCCCGAGCGCTTCGAACTGGAGTACACCGACCGTGACGGTCAGAAAAAGCGCCCGATCATGATCCACCGGGCGTTGTTCGGGTCGATCGAGCGGTTCTTCGCGATCCTGCTCGAGCACTACGCCGGAGCGTTCCCGGTCTGGCTGTCGCCCGTGCAGGTGGTGGGCGTGCCGGTCGCGGAGGAGTACGCCGACTATCTCGATCAGATCGTGGCGCGCCTGCGGTCCGAGGGTGTTCGCGCCGAGGTCGACCACAGCGACGACCGGATGCAGAAGAAGATCCGCACCCACACCACGCAGAAGGTGCCGCTCATCCTCATCGCCGGCGAGCAGGACCGGTCGGCGGGGACGGTGTCGTTCCGATTCCGAGACGGCAGCCAGGAGAACGGCATCGCCGTGGATGACGCGGTCCGTCGCATCCGCGCGGCGATCGACGGCCACCTGCTCGTGAACACCGCCGAGGATTTCCGTGTCTGACTCCGTCCGCGGCGGCGACGACCTCGTCGCCGCCGCGGACCTCGCCGGCGTGCCCGATGAGTTCCAGCGGCTGTGGACGCCGCATCGGATGGCGTACATCCAGGCCGGTCCCGAGCCGCTGCGGGAGGAGTGCCCCTTCGACGAGGCGCCGCGGAAGTCCGACGAAGACGGCCTCATCGTCACCCGCGGGAAGACGGCGTACGTCCTGCTGAACCTCTTCCCCTACAACTCCGGGCATCTTCTCGTCTGCCCCTACCGTCACATCGCCACGTACGACGAGGCGACGGCCGAGGAGGTGGCCGAGATCGGCGCTCTGACGCAGACGGCGATGCGCGTCCTCCGGCGGGTCTCGCGGTGCGACGGCTTCAACATCGGGATGAACCAGGGAGCGGTGGCCGGTGCGGGTGTCGCCGCGCACCTTCACCAGCACATCGTGCCGCGCTGGGCGACCGACGCGAACTTCTTTCCGATCATCGCCAAGACCAAGGCTCTTCCGCAGCTGCTCGGCGAGGTGCGTGTCGCCATCGCCGACGCCTGGCCCGCCTGATACCGCGTGCCGAGGGTGTGGACAACCCCGGGCGTCGCAGCGTGGCGCCCGTTACGGTGGCGGGCATGCCTTCACGCTCGACCGTCGCAGCCGCCTCCCTCGTGATCGTCGCCCTGGGTCTGGCCGGCTGCTCCTTCTCGCTTCCCGTCGAGGTGGAGAGCTCGTCGAGCCCCACGGCCTCCTCGTCGGCTCCCACCCCGTCGGCGAGCGACGATGCGGACGGCGACGATCCGATGGCCGACGCCCTCGCCGAGCGCGACCAGTTCCTCGCCGACCAGCAGCTTCCCCTCGATGGCACGCCGCTCGTGGCGGTCACGCCGGCGCAGCAGGAGTTCATCGCCCAGCAGCGGGCGTTCATCGAGTCGCAGGGCGGAACGTGGGACGCCCAGACCGAGAGCATCTCGCTCGCGCTCGCCGCCGACGCGTGCGAGACGGCGATCCTCAATGATCACGAGGTCGACGCACCGCTGCTGCAGGCCCACGTCGCCTCGTCGCCGGTCTTCGCGCAGCTGATCCCTGACGACTTCACCGCCGATCAGCGCCTCGCCGCCGAGCGCAACGTCGCGAGCGTCATGGTCTTCGGCTCTGGTTTCCTCTGCCCCGAGGACGGACCCCAGTGGGAGGCGGCCTTCACCGAGGTCTACGGCTGAACGCGCGGTCGCTCCGGCCTCAGCGCACCTGCGCGACGGGGAACTGCATCCGCGGGTGCGCGTAGTATTCCTGCGCCCCGACGAGCTGGAGTTCCCGTTCGCCGGATTCGAGGGTCAGCGCGAGAAGGTCGAAGACGCTCGAGACGGTGCGCGCCAGCGCCTCGGCCGCGCTGCGGGTGCGCAGATAGTGCGCGGTGAAGAGCGCGGCGGTGACGTCACCCGAGCCGTTCGCCTTCATCGGCAGCTGGGGAGTCTGCACGATCCACGCTCCGGCGTCGTCGACCGCCAGCATCTCGAGGGTGCCCTCCTCGCGCTCGGGGCGCTCCACGCTCGTCACGAGCACGGTCCGCGGGCCCATTGCGCGCGCGGCGTCGACGGAGTCCAGCGTCGACTGCAGCGACAGCGGCTCGGTGTCGGTGAGGAAGCCGAGCTCGAACTGGTTCGGGGTGATGATGTCGGCCACCGGGACGACCCGTTCGCGCAGCAGCGTGGGAATCGCGGGGGCTACGAAGCATCCGGATCTGGCGTTCCCCATGACCGGGTCGCACGCGTAGAGCGCGTCGGGATTCGCGGCCTTCACGCGGCGCACGGCGTCGACGATGACGTCGCCGATCCCCTCGCTGCCCTGGTAGCCCGAGAGGACGGCGTCGATCTGCCCGAACACCCCCCGTTCCTCGACGCCGGTGAGCACCTCGGCGACGTCGGTCGGAGCGATGAGGGGCCCGCGCCACGCGCCGTACCCCGTGTGGTTGGAGAAGTTCACGGTGTAGACCGGCAGCACCTCGACGCCGATCCGCTGCAGCGGGAAGACCGCCGCGGAGTTGCCGACGTGGCCGTGCGCGACGGCGGACTGGATCGAGAGGATCTTCACGGGAGCATCATCCTTCGGTGAGGGCCGCGGCACGCGCGGCGGCGGAGAGGTCGCGGGCCAGTGCCCGGGCGTCGACGTCGTCGAGGTCGTGGACGGTGAGACGGAGATGGGTGCTGGGCTCATCGGTGCGCAGCGAGAATTCGTCTCCGGTGCGCGCGAGCCAGCCGCGGCGCATCAGCTGCTCCGACATCGCCCGTGCGGGCGCGCCGGTGTCGACCCAGAGGTTCAGCCCGTCGCGTGGGGTGGCGTCGAGACCGGCGTCGCGCAAGAGCTCGGCGACACGCGCGTTGCGGGCGGCGTAGTGGGCGGCCGCACGATCGATCGTCCCGCGGGCACCCGGGTCGGTCAGCTGCGCAAGCGCCAGGCGCTGCAGCAGATGGCTCACCCAGGTCGTTCCCGGGCTGAGCCGCGTGGCAAGGCGCTCCGCGGTGTCGGGGTCGGTCGCGGCCAGGGCGAGACACATGTCGGGTCCCAGGAACTTCGACACCGATCGCACCAGTGCCCACCGGCGGTGTCCGGAGGGGATCAGCGACAGGTAGGGGCGGCGAGAGAGCAGGGAGTAGTGGTCGTCCTCGACGATGAGGACGTAGGGATGCTGCGCCAGCACGTCTCGCAGAGCCTCGGCGCGTTCGGCGGTCATCCCCGCCCCGGTCGGGTTCTGCGCGCGGGGCGTGCAGACGATCGCGCGGGCGCCGGCGTCGAGCGCGGCGGAAAGGCCGGCCACCGTCATCCCCTCGTCGTCGACGGGGACGGCGATCGGCCGATATCCGCCGACCCGCACCGTGTGAAGGGCGGAGAGGAAGCAGGGGTCTTCCAGGGCGACCGCGTCGTCTCGGGTCAGGGCCTGGGCGAGGAGTCGTTCGAGCGCGTCCACCGCGCCGTTGGTGACGGTGATACGCATCTCGTCGGCGAGCACATCGGGCTCGAACCACGCTGCGGCCCACGCGGCCAGCTCGGCGTCGACGACCGGTTCGCCGTACAGCACGGGCCGGGAGGCGATCCGGCCCAGGGCGGGAGCGAGATCGGGGATGAGGGTCGGATCGGGGTTTCCGGTACCGACGTCGCGGAGGACCGTGTCGGGGGCGAAGCCCTCCTGCGGGACCGGCGCGCGGTCGGCCACGCGTGTGCCGCCCCGGCCGCGGGAGACGACGAGCGCCGCCTGCGAGAGCTGCCGATAGGCGGCCACGACGGTATTGCGATTCACCCCGAGGGCCGCAGCGAGATCGCGGACCGGGGGAAGCGTGTCGCCGGGGGAGAGGATGCCCTCCTCGATCGACGAACGGATGCTGCGGGCGATCTCCGCCGCGGTGGTGCCACGGATCGCCTGCTGCATGTCGATCGCCGTCATCGTGACCAGCCTACGCCGTAGGTCATGGTATTTTCTGGCCTAGGTCAAAAATCGAACCTCGTCTTGAAAGGACCGATGATGAGCACACCGACGACCGGATCCGACCGGGTCAAGCGCGGCCTCGCCGAGATGCTGAAGGGTGGCGTCATCATGGACGTCGTCACCGCCGAGCAGGCGCGCATCGCCGAGGACGCCGGCGCCGTGGCCGTCATGGCCCTCGAGCGCGTGCCCGCCGACATCCGTGCGCAGGGTGGCGTGTCGCGCATGAGCGACCCCGACATGATCGACGGCATCATCGAGGCTGTGTCGATCCCGGTCATGGCCAAGGCGCGCATCGGGCACTTCGTGGAGGCCCAGGTGCTCCAGGAGCTCGGCGTCGACTACATCGACGAATCCGAAGTGCTCTCGCCCGCCGACTACGTCAACCACATCGACAAGTGGAAGTTCACCGTGCCGTTCGTGTGCGGCGCGACGAACCTGGGTGAGGCGCTGCGGCGCATCACCGAGGGCGCCGCGATGATCCGCTCCAAGGGTGAGGCGGGCACGGGCGACGTGTCGGAGGCGATGAAGCACATCCGCAGGATCCGCGGCGAGATCGCCGCGCTGACCTCGCTGCCGAAGGACGAGCTCTACGTCAAGGCCAAGGAGCTGCAGGCTCCGTACGAGCTGGTGGCCGAGATCGCCGAGACCGGGAGCCTTCCGGTCGTTCTCTTCGTCGCGGGCGGCGTCGCGACACCGGCCGACGCCGCGATGATGATGCAGCTCGGTGCCGACGGCGTCTTCGTCGGCTCGGGCATCTTCAAGTCGGGCAACCCCGCCGAGCGCGCCGCGGCCATCGTCAAGGCGACCACGTTCTTCGACGACCCGAAGGTCATCGCCGAGGTCTCGCGCGGACTCGGGGAGGCCATGGTCGGCATCAACGTCTCCGACCTGCCTGCTCCTCACCGCCTCGCCGAGCGTGGCTGGTAGGCCGCGCGTCGGCATCCTCTCCCTCCAGGGGGACGTGCGCGAACACGCTCGTGTGCTGTCGGAACTCGGCGCTGAGGTCGACCTCGTCCGTCGACCCGAGGAACTGGCGGCCGTCGACGGGCTGGTGCTGCCCGGCGGCGAGTCGACCACGATCGACAAGCTGTCGCGGGCGTTCGGGATGCAGGAGCCGATCCGCCGCGCGATCGCGGGCGGGATGCCGGTCTTCGGCACGTGCGCGGGGCTCATCCTGCTCGCCGACCGTCTGGAGGACGGGATCGCCGGGCAGCAGACCTTCGGGGGACTCGACGTGACGGTCAAGCGGAACGCCTTCGGCGGCCAGGTGGAGTCGTTCGAGACGGAGCTGGTGGTCGACGGCTTCTCCGGGCCATCCGTTCACGCCGCCTTCATCCGGGCCCCGCTCGTCACCGACGTCGGACCTGCCGCGCGGGCGCTTGCGTCGCTCGCGGGCGGGGGCGTGGTCGCCGTCGAGCAGGGCGCTCTGTTGGGGATCGCGTTCCACCCCGAGGTCTCGGGGGAGACCCGGTTCCACCGACGCTTCCTCGACCACGTGGCGTCGCACGCCTGAGCCCCGCCCACCCGGCCTCCCCACCCTCCCCATCCTCCGCGAGAATCCATCGCGCCGTTGCACTCTCGCGGCGCGAGGCGGGCGGTGGGAGCGGGGCGGTGCGGTCAGACGACCGCGGGCGAGGTCAGGCGGGCGATCGCGGCGAGGGTCAGGTCGATGTCCTGGTCGGTGGTCACCCACGACGACATCGAACAGCGCAGTACCGCCCGCCCGCGCCAGTGCGCTCCCGTGAGGGCGGCCGTTCCCTCCTGGAGGACGGCGCGCCCGAGCGCCTGGGTGGCGTCGTCGTCATCCAGTCGGAACATCACCTGGGTGAAGTCCGGCGCGCAGACGACCGTCACGCCCGGGATGGCACGCAGGCCCCGTTCCAGCCTGCGCGCGTTCGCGTGCAGTCGATCGACGAGGGCTTCGACGCCGTCTCGGCCGAGAGACGCCAGGGCCGCCCACACCGGGACGCCGCGGGCCCGGCGTGACAGCTCCGGCGTGACGTCCCAGGGATCGAAGCCGGTGTACATCAGGTAGTCGCCGCCGGCCCGGAACGTCGCGATCGAGTCGGCCGGATTCCGGACGATCGCCATACCGCAGTCGTACGGGACGTTCAGCGTCTTGTGCGCATCGGTCGTCCAGGAGTCGGCGGCGTCCACTCCCCAGGTGAGGGCGTGAAGCCGCGGTGACGCCGCGGCCCACAGGCCGAACGCGCCGTCGACGTGGACCCACGCCCCGTGCGCCTTCGCGATCGGGATGAGCTCGGCGAACGGGTCGAACGCCCCGGTGTGGACTTCGCCCGCCTGCAGACAGACGATCGTCGCCGCGTCCGCGGGAGCCTCGTCGAGCGCGCGGGCGAGGGCGACCGGTCGCATCCTGCCGTCGTCGTCGGAGTCGACGACGACCGTGTCGGCGTCGCCGAGCCCGAGGAATCGCGCCGCGCGATCGATCGAACCGTGGCGATCGCGACCGACCACCAGCCGTATCGGCGGCGATCCGTTGAGTCCCTGACGGGTGAAGTCCCAGCCGCGGCGCCGCAGGAGCGCGTGCCGAGCGACCGAGAGGCAGACGAAGTTCGACACCTGCGCGCCGGTGACGAATCCCACCGACGCGCCGCGAGGAAGATCGAGGATCTCCAGCAACCAGTCACCTGCGACGCGTTCCAGCGCGACGGTGGCCGTGGTCATGGCGCTCGAGCCGGAGTTCTGATCCCAGGTCGAGACCAGCCAGTCGGCGGCGAGGGCGGCCGGCAGGGTGCCCCCGATGACGAACCCGAAGAAGCGGCCGCCCGGGATCGCGACGAGGCCCGGATCGGCACGGACGGCGAGATCCCGGATGATCTCGGGGGCGGGCCGGCCGGTGCGGGGGAGGGGGCCGCCGAAGGCTGCGGTCATCTCCTCGACGCTCGCCCGGGGCCAGACGGGGCGGTCGGGCAGAGACGCCAGGAACTCCCGCGCCGCCTCGTGGGCGGCGTCCAGCGCCGCGTCGCGCTCATCCATGGCGACAGTGTCCCGCCGCTCTCGCGAGAGTGCAACGGGGTGCCGAGGATGCGGGTGCGCCCCGTGCTCTCGGCGCGCAGATCCACTCTCGCGGGGACGGGGAGGGGTCGCGAGGGGAGCGGGGAGAGGCGCGGCTAGAATCGATGGCATGTCCGGCCACTCCAAGTGGGCGACCACCAAGCACAAGAAGGCCGTCATCGACGCCCGCCGTGCGAAGTCGTTCGCCAAGCTCATCAAGAACATCGAGGTCGCCGCCAAGATCGGCGGGGCCGACCTCTCCGGCAACCCCACGCTGTACGACGCGGTGCAGAAGGCCAAGAAGACCTCCGTCCCGAACGACAACATCGACCGCGCCATCAAGCGCGGCGCGGGGATCGGCGGCGAAGCGGTCGAGTACACCTCGATCATGTACGAGGGCTACGGTCCGAACGGCGTCGCGCTCATGATCGAGTGTCTGACCGACAACCGCAACCGTGCCGCCGCCGAGGTGCGCACCGCCCTCTCGCGCAACGGCGGCAACCTGGCCGACCCCGGCAGCGTCGCCTACAACTTCACCCGCAAGGGAGTGATCGTCGTTCCCGGCGAGGGGACGAGCGAAGACGACGTCATGCTGGCCGTCCTCGATGCCGGCGCCGAAGAGGTCGAGCCGCACGGCCAGGGCTTCGCCGTCATCACCGAGGCCAACGAATTGGTGTCGGTGCGCACGGCCCTCCAGGACGCGGGGATCGACTACGACTCCGCCGACGTCGAGTTCGTCCCCAACCTCAAGGTGGAGGTCGACGCCGACACGGCGAGGAAGGTCTTCCGGCTGATCGATGCGCTCGAAGACAGCGACGACGTGCAGAACGTCTTCAGCAACCTCGACCTGACCCCCGAGGTCCAGGCCGAGCTCGAAGCGGACGACTGAGCCCGGGGCGCGCCTCACCCCGGAGTGCGATCCTCGCGCCTAGCGTGGCGGGGTGGCCTCTTCACGCGTTCCCTCCCTGCGGGTCCTGGGCGTCGACCCGGGTCTGACCCGCTGCGGGATCGGCGTGGTCGATGTCGCGGCCGATCGCAGCGCGCGTCTCGTCCACGTGGGCGTGATCCGCACCGAGGCGGGTGCGCCGATCGAGCACCGTCTTGCCGCGCTCGCGGCCGGATTGCGCGACATCGTAAGAGCGCACGATCCTGCGGTCGTCGCCGTCGAGCGCGTGTTCGCCCAGCACAATCGACATACCGTGATGGGAACCGCGCAGGCCAGCGGCATCGCCCTGCTCGTGGCGGGAGAGGCGGGCCTGCCGGCGGCCACTCACACCCCGACCGAGGTCAAAGCCGCCATCACCGGCTACGGTGCGGCCGACAAGCGCCAGGTGCAGACCATGGTGGCGCGCGTGCTGCGCCTCGACAGCCTGCCCGAACCCGCCGACGCCGCGGACGCCCTTGCGATCGCGCTGTGCCACGCCTGGCGGCGCGGCGCTGCCGCGGCCGCATCCGGTTCCGGCGCGCTCACTCCCGCGCAGCAGCGGTGGGCCGACGCCGAGCGACTCGCGCGTCGCTGAACGCCGCGGGTGTGTCGCTAGAACATATGTCCGAACCGTCCTCTAAGCTGAGCTCATGATCTCCTCCCTCCACGGCACGGTGCTGCACGTCGAGGCCGACAGCGTCATCATCGAGGTGGGGGGCGTCGGGTTCTCCGTCGCGGTGACTCCGCAGGTCTCACGCAGCGCCCCGGTGGGGGAGCGCCTCCTGCTTCACACCGCCCTCATCGTCCGGGAAGACGCGCTGTCGCTGTTCGGGTTCCCCACACGCGAAGAGCTGGCGGTCTTCTCGGTCCTCCTCGGAGTGACCGGCGTGGGTCCCAAGTCGGCGCTGGGAGTGCTGGCCACCCTCACGGTGCCGCAGATCGCTGACGCGGTGGCCGCCGACGACGACGCCCCCTTCCGGCGTGTGTCTGGGATCGGGCCGAAGACGGCGAAGCTCATCGTCGTCCAGCTGGCCGGCAAGCTCGCGCCCGCCCGTCCGGTCGGCGGAGTGGCTGCATCCACGCCGGCCCCCGATCTCAGCGCGCAGGTCGTCCAGGCGCTCGTGGGGCTCGGCTGGTCCGAGCGCACGGCGGCCGAGGCGGTGGACACCGTCTCGGAGACCGCGACCGACGCCGACCGCTCCTCGGTCGGCGCGCTGCTGCGCCGCACCCTCGCCGAGCTCGGGCCGGCGCGGGAGTCGCTCCGTGGGTGAGGCTCTGGACCCCAACGAACCCGCCGACGAGTCCGAACTCGCGATCGAGGGAGCTCTTCGCCCGACCTCGCTCGCCGATTTCGTCGGGCAGCAGAAGGTGCGCGGTCAGCTTCAGCTGCTTCTGCAGGCCGCGCGCATCCAGCAGCGCCCGGCCGACCACATCCTGCTCTCGGGCCCTCCCGGGCTCGGCAAGACGACGCTAGCGATGATCGTCGCGCACGAGAGCGAGCGGATGCTGCGGATGTCCAGTGGCCCCGCGATCCAGCACGCCGGTGACCTGGCCGCCCTGCTGTCGAGCCTCGTCCCGGGCGAGGTGCTGTTCATCGACGAGATCCACCGCATGGCCCGCTCCGCCGAGGAGATGCTCTATCTCGCGATGGAGGATTTCCGCATCGACATCATGGTCGGGAAGGGCGCCGGAGCCACCAGCATCCCGCTCGATCTCGCACCCTTCACGCTCGTCGGCGCGACCACGCGGTCGGGGATGCTTCCCAATCCCCTCCGCGACCGATTCGGCTTCACCGCGCACCTGGAGTACTACGAGCCGGAGGAGCTGGAGCAGGTCATCCGGCGTTCGGCGGACAAGCTCGGTGTGGAGATCCCGGCGTCATCGCGATCCGAGATCGCCCGACGCTCGCGCGGAACCCCGCGGATCGCGAACCGGCTGCTGCGTCGGGTACGCGACTACCTCATCGTCCACCGGGGCGGCGGCCCAGCCGATGCCGAGGTGGTGAATGCGGCCCTGGAGCTCTACGACGTCGATCGGATCGGGCTGGACCGTCTCGATCGCGCCGTGCTCGATGCGCTCATCCGCCGATTCCACGGCGGTCCGGTGGGCCTTGGAACGCTCGCGGTCGCCGTCGGCGAGGAACCCGACACCATCGAATCCGTCGTCGAGCCCTACCTCGTCCGCATCGGATTCATGGGCAGAACACCCCGCGGCCGGGTCGCGACCCCCGACGCCTATGCGCACCTGGGAGCCCCTCATCGCGATGGGGCCCTCAGATTCGATGACCTATAATCGCTCAAGGCTTCTCGCCGCCTTCCCTCCCTGCACGGCAGCGCCGCCCAGGCGTGCCGAAACCGAAAGGTGCTTCTCACCTCATGGACTTCGCGACCTTCTTCGCCAACTACGGCCTGATCCTTCTGCTGGCCGCTCTGTTGGTCTTCATGTTCTGGAGCTCGCGCCGTCGCCTGCAGAAGCAGAAGGCCGAGCAGGAGGAGCGCGCCCGCCAGACCGTCCCCGGCGCCGAGGTTCTCCTCCAGGGGGGCCTCTACGGCACGATCGTCTCCTACGACCCCGACAACCTCGACCAGCCCGCGGTCGTGGAGATCGCTCCCGGTGTGAGCATCAAGGTGCACAGCCAGGCGATCCTCCGCGTGGTGAATCCCACCGACGTGCTGTCGGAGGAGGAGTTCATCGAGGCCGAGGTGAGCAAGGAGGAGTACCTCGAGGGCGTGGCCACGGGTGACATCACCTCGATCAGCGACGACCGACGCGCCGCTGCACCCGCCGAGCCCATCGACGACTCCGACACGGACAAGCGCACCAAGCCCGACGCCTGACCCGTCCTTCGACGGCTCGAAGAAAGCTGACCCCTCGTGGCCACATCCACCCCCGTCCGCCGCGCCTGGCGGGCCCTGATCGGCCTGCTGGCGATCACGGCAGCCCTGTTCGGCATCAACGCGCTCGGCGTCTACGCGTTCGGCCAGAGCTCCTGGGTTCCTGAGCTCGCGCTCGATCTGCAGGGCGGTACCCAGATCGTCCTCCAGGCCCAGACGGAGAACGCAGAACCGCCGTCGACGGAGCAGTTGGAGCAGGCGGTCACGATCATCCGGCAGCGTGTCGACGCGTCCGGCGTCGGCGAGGCGGATGTCGCCACCCAGGCAGGCGACCAGATCGTCGTGCAGATCCCCGGCGAGGCCGACGAGGAGACCCGTCAGCGCATCGAGCAGTCGGCGCAGCTGCAGCTGCGTGCGGTGCTCGCCACGAGCAACGAGACCACCGGCGCCTTCATCGGGCAGGACGGCAACCAGACGCCCTACCCCACGCCCGACCCGTCCCTGCCGTCGACGCCGTCCCCCTCGCCGTCCGACGGCAGCGACCCGGCGTGGATCACCCCGGCGCTGCAGGCGCAGTACGACGCCTACAACTGCTCCGACCCCGCGAACGACCCTGCCAACGCGCCCGCCGACCAGCCGCTCATCACCTGCGACCCCACCGGGACGGTCAAGTACCTCCTCGGACCGGTCGAGCTCGACGGGTCGGCGATCGACGACGCCACCTTCGGTCTTCAGCAGACCGACGGTCGCTGGGCGGTCAACCTCGTCTTCGACGGCGAGGGCACGCAGATCTTCGGTGAGATCAGCCAGCGCCTCTTCGGTGCCGCGCCGCCGCTGGATCAGTTCGCTTTCGTCCTCGACGGGTCGGTGCTCTCGGCGCCGCAGATGAACGCGCCCATCCTCGACGGCCGCCCGAGCATCACCGGCAGCTTCACGCAGGAGACCGCGCAGGCCCTGGCCGACCAGCTGCGCTATGGCGCGCTGCCGCTGAGCTTCGAGGTGGTCAGCTCCGACACCATCTCGGCCACCCTGGGATCCCAGCAGCTGCAGATCGGCCTCATCGCCGGTCTCATCGGTCTGATCCTCGTCGCCCTCTACTCCCTCGCCGTGTATCGCGCACTGGGCTTCGTCATCATCGCCTCGCTGATCGTGATGGGCGTGCTGACCTACATCACCCTGTGCATCCTGGCGTGGCGCATCGGGTACCGCCTGTCTCTGGCCGGCGTGGCGGGTGTGATCGTCTCCATCGGATTCACGGCCGACAGCTTCATCGTCTACTTCGAACGAATACGAGACGAGCTCCGCGACGGCAAGTCCATCACGGGTGCGGTCGAAGACGGCTGGGCCCGGGCCCGCCGGACGATCTACATCTCCAAGTCGATCAACGTCCTCGCCGCCGTCGTGCTCTACATCCTCGCCGACGCCACCGTGAAGGGCTTCGCCTTCACGCTGGGGCTCACGACGGTGATCGATGTCCTGATCTTCATCCTCTTCACCCACCCCGTGCTGCAGCTGCTGGCCCGCACCCGCTTCTTCGGCTCGGGGCATCCTCTCTCCGGCCTCGACCCGAAGGCCCTGGGTGCCGTCTACCGGGGTCGCGCGCAGTTCCGCGCGCCCGTGACTGTCGGCAAGACGCCGGCGGCACGGCGAGCGGGCAAGGCGCGAAGCGAAGCGGAGCGACGGCAGACGATCGCCGAGCGCAAGCAGGCGGAGCTCGCCGCCACGGAGTCCGGCAAGTCCGCAACGAAGGTCAAGGACGGAGACCACTGATGCGGTCCATGAGCCAGCTCGGCAACGATCTCTACACCGGCAAGACCAGCTTCCCGTTCGTCGGGCGCCGACGTCTGTGGTTCATCATCGCGGCGGTCCTCGTGATCGGCTCGGCCCTGGTGCCGCTGTTCCGTCCCATCCAGCTCTCCATCGAGTTCACCGGCGGCTCGCAGTTCACCGTCTCCGGCGTCGCCACCACCGATCAGGATCTCGCCAGCCGCGCCGTCCAGTCCGTCGTCCCGGGAGCTGCCACCCGTGTGGTGACCGTCGGCACCGACGCCATTCGCGTGCAGACCGATCAGGTGACCGATGACGAGAGCCTGGCGATCTCCGCCGCGCTGGCGGAGCGATACCAGGTGCCGGCCGCCGATGTCAGCTACTCCTTCATCGGTCCCAGCTGGGGTGCGGATGTCACGCGGCAGTCGTTGTGGGGTCTGGCGATCTTCCTCGCCTTGACGTTCCTGATCCTCGCGATCTACTTCCGTACGTGGAAGATGTCGACGGCCGCGATCATCGGACTGGTCGACGTGCTGATCATCACCGTCGGGGTGTATGCGCTGTTCGGATTCGAGATCTCGCCGGCGGCCGTCATCGGCTTCCTCACGATCCTGTCCTATGCGCTGTACGACACCACGGTGGTCTTCGACAAGATCAGAGAGAACACCAGCGAGGACGGCGAAGTCTCTGGACGCACGTTCGGTGAGTCGGTCAACCTGGCCGTGAACCAGACGCTGGTCCGCTCGATCAACACCACCGTCGTCGCGGCCCTCCCCACCGGGGCGATCCTCTTCATCGGCGCGCTGTGGCTCGGCGCGCGGACGCTGACCGACATCTCGCTGTCGATCTTCGTGGGCACGATCGTGGCGGCGTATTCGACGATCTTCGTCGCCGCCCCGCTCTACGCGCTGTTCCGTGAGAAGGAGCCCGCGGTGCGTGCACGCGACGAGCGCGTCCTCGCCGCGCGTGAGCTCGCCGGCACTCCCGTCTGAGCAGCGACTCGAGGTGAAGGCGCGGTCGCAGCTGGGCCGCGCGCGAAGGGCCGGCACACGCGGCGTAGGATGAGGTGTCCAGCGGAGGGAGGGGTCAGTGACCGAGACCGTCCCGTCCGCCCCGGCACACCCCTCCGCCCAGGCGACGTCGTCGCTGCGACGGCTCGTGCCGAGGATCTTCTCCCGCTCCGCGCGTCGCGACGACGTCGAACGCCTGCTGCGCACGGTCCGCACCCACCATCCCAAGGGTGATCTCACCATCATCGAGCGGGCGTACACCGTCGCCGACGGAGCCCACGCCGGGCAGACGCGCCAGAGCGGCGAGCCGTACATCACTCATCCCCTCGCAGTGGCGCAGATTCTCGCCGACCTCGGCCTGGGCCCGAGGGCGATCGCCGCCGCCCTTCTCCACGACACGGTCGAGGACACCGGCTACCCCCTCGACACCCTTGCTGCCGAGTTCGGCGACGAGGTCGCCATGCTGGTGGACGGCGTCACCAAGCTCGACAAGGTCAAGTACGGCGAGAGCGCTCAGGCAGAAACCGTCCGGAAGATGATCGTGGCGATGTCGCGCGACATCCGGGTCCTCATCATCAAGCTCGCCGACCGCCTTCACAACGCCCGCACCTGGGGCTTCGTCCCGCCCGAGAAGGCCAAGAAGAAGGCCACCGAGACCCTGGAGATCTACGCGCCGCTCGCGCACCGGCTGGGTATCCAGACGATCAAGTCGGAGCTCGAGGACCTGTCCTTCGCCGTTCTGCACCCGAAGCTCTACGCCGAGATCGACAGTCTCGTGAAGCAGCGAACCCCGCAGCGGGAGCAGTACGTCCAGAGTGTTATCGAAGCGGTCGAAGGAGACCTCCGCGACCTGCGCGTACGCGGTCGGGTCATGGGTCGGCCCAAGCAGCTGTACTCGGTGTACCAGAAGATGATCGTCCGCGGCCGTGAGTTCGACGACATCTACGACCTCATCGGCATCCGCATCCTGGTGGGAAGCGTCCGAGACTGCTACGCGGTGCTCGGCGCGATCCACGCGCGCTGGACACCGCTGTCCGGCCGGTTCAAGGACTACATCGCAACCCCGAAGTTCAACCTCTACCAGTCGCTGCACACCACCGTGATCGGGCCGGCCGGCCGCACGGTCGAGATCCAGATCCGCACCAACGAGATGCACCAGCAGGCCGAGTACGGTGTGGCGGCGCACTGGAAGTACAAGGAGCGGATGAACGGCGGCAAGGCCGACGCCAAAGCCGTCGACGCCGACATGGCGTGGCTCGCCCACATCTCCGACTGGCAGGCCGAGACGGCCGACCCGGGCGAGTTCCTCGACTCGCTGCGCTTCGAGATCGGCGCGAAAGAGGTGTACGTCTTCACGCCCAAGGGCCGCGTCATCGGGCTGCCCTCGGGGGCGACGCCGGTGGACTTCGCCTACGCCGTCCACACCGAGATCGGCCACCGGACGATGGGGGCGAAGGTCAATGGGCGGCTCGTGCCGCTGGAGTCCGAACTCAACAGCGGCGACGTGGTCGAGGTGTTCACCTCGAAGAATCCCGATGCGGGTCCGAGCCAGGACTGGCTCGGGTTCGTCAAGAGCACCCGCGCCCGCAACAAGATCCGCGGCTGGTTCACCAAGGAGCGGCGCGAGGAGGCGGTCGAGCAGGGGAAGGATGCGATCGCCCGGGCGATGCGACGACAGAACCTCCCGCTCCAGCGCCTGATGAACCAGGATTCCTTCACCGAGGTCGCTCGGCAGCTGCGCTACGAGGACGTCTCGGCCCTGTACGCCGCGGTCGGCGAGGGACACGTGTCGACGCAATCGGTGATCGAGAAGGTCACGGCGCTCGTGAGTGCCGCCGAGGACACCTCTACGGGTCCGATCGACCTCCCGGCTGTCGGCCGGTCGCGGGCGCCCCGCGGCGGCGAGTCCGGGGTGCTGGTCCGTGGCGCGCCCGACATCCTCGTCAAGCTCGCCAAGTGCTGCACCCCCGTTCCCGGCGATGAGATCGTGGGTTTCGTCACGCGGGGGAGCGGCGTGTCGGTCCACCGTGCGGACTGCACCAACGTGAGATCGCTGAAGGAAGACCCCGAGCGTCTCATCGAGGTGGAGTGGGCCCCGACCACCAAGAGCGTGTTCCTCGTCCAGATCCAGGTCGAGGCGCTCGACCGCTCCGGGCTGCTCAGCGATGTCACGCGCGTGCTCAGCGAGCATCACGTCAACATCCTGTCCGCGACGGTGTCGACCTCCAACGACCGGTTGGCCATCAGCCGATTCGTGTTCGAGATGGGCGACACCGTGCACTTGGATCGCGTGCTCAACGCCGTGCGGCGCATCGATGCGGTCTACGACGTCTACCGCGTGACATCTTCCTGATCGGTCGGACGAGCCGCCAGTTCGGCGAGGAGATCGAGGGCACGCCGCTTGTGCGGCACCCGTCCTCGGCTGGTGAGGTGTCGGTGTGCGGCCTCCGCCAGACCCGGTCTGAGCCCGCGGAGGTCGGCGGCGGCGCGGGTGTGGAGCTCGTCGCCGACCAGGCAGAGGTCGGAGAGGGTCCGCGCGGGTGTGGTCACCCAGACCCCGCCGATGCGCTCGACGTCGCCGCGATCGAGCGCCATGTCGCGCACGAGGACGCGCCGGTCGTGCACGGTGGTCACCCGACGGGCGACGGCCCGCTGCACCGTGTGGCGGGCAGGCGGTTCGGCGATCGCGCCGTGGATCCAGGCGGCGCTGAGATGGGTGGCCGCGAACAGATCGGTGAGGATGCCGCCGAGCGACCCTGCCCGCAGCGCCGCCGTCTCCACCGCGTCGGCCGGCATGTATCCGTCGCCGACCTCGATGACGTCGCCGTCCAGGCGCGCTGCTGACAGCTCGGTGGCCGACAACCGGTCGCCCGGGAGATAGAGGAAGCGCGACGTGGGCATGGCCGCGAGTCTGCCGCGGATGGGCCCGCGGTGGGTCGCCCTGTGGAGAGCCCGCCGGTGGTCAGCCGCCGAGTGCCCGCAACCAGGCCTGCCGGGCTTCGAGGGCTTCCTTGGCCTTCGCCACCGCCCGGGCATCTCCCGATGCCTCGGCCGACGCCACCTCGGCTTCGAGCTTGGCGATGGCGTCGGTGAGCTGACGGGTCATGTCGTCGGCGCGAGCCTGCGTCTCAGGGTCGTTGCGCTTCCACTCGACCTCTTCGCGCGACCGCACGGCCTGCTCGATCTTGCGGAGCTCGTCGTCGAGCGAACGCTCGGCGTCGCGAGGGAAGATGCGACCGATCTCATCCCACTTCCGCTGGATGCCGGTCAGCAGCGAACGGGCCTTGGCGACGTCCTTCTCGTCCGGGATCGGGCGGGCTTCGGCCAGCAGGGCCTTCTTCGCCTCAATCTTCTCCTTCGATGCTTCGGCGTCGGCTGCTTCCCGTTCGCCGCGTGCGGCATAGAGCGCGTCGCCGGCGGCCTTGAACCGCGCCCAGAGCGCGTCATCCGCCTTCTTTCCGGCGCGCCCTGCGGATTTCCACTCGTCCAGCAGGTCGCGATAGGCGCCGATGCCGTCCTCACCGCGCGGGGCGAGGGCTTCGGCGCGTTCGATCAGCCGCGTCTTGCGGTCGCGGACGGACTTGTGGGCCTCGTCGAGCTCGGCGTAGAACGACCGGCGGTGCTTGTCGATCGTGGCACGGGCGTCGCGGAAGCGCTTCCACAGCTGCTGCGCGGTCGAGCGGGGCAGTCGCGGACCGCTCTGCTGCTGCGACTGCCACTGGTCGAACAGCGCGGACAGCTCGGTCGAGACCTGCTTCCACTGCACCGATCGCGGATCGCGGGAGGCGAGCTCCTCTGCCCGTTCGACCAGGGCGGTACGCTCCTTCACGGCCGCGTCCACAGCCTCGCGGGCTGCCGCGGCCTCGGACGCCGAGGCTTCGGCGAGCGAGGCGGTGAGGGTGGCGACCCGCGCCTCGAGGGCGGCGAGGTTTCCCACCGCGGCGGCGCCGCTGATCTTCGCCTGCAGAGAGGTCGCGGTCGAGCGGAGGTCGCTGGCCGACGCGCCACCGCGGCGGTGGCGGACCTCGAGCAGCGTCACCTCGGAGGCGAGGTCGCTGAATTTGCGCTCGAAGTACGCCAGGGCCTCGTCGGGCGAGCCGTCGGGGAACTGGCCGACGACGCGCCATCCGTCCGACTCTCGCACCGATACGGTGCCGTCTTCGTCGACGCGGCCCCAGGGCTGGTCGTCGGTGGGGGTTTCCGGGCTGGTGGGGTCTGCTGCGGCAGTCACGGGATGCACCTCATCGCGGCCGAGGCCGGGTGTGGGGGATGGACGCGCCCCAGCCTAGTACGGCGTCGCGTCGGGACGAGGGGTTGTGCCTCGGTGCGCCTATTGATCCGCGGGAGCGGAGGGATCACCGCTCGGCTCGCCCGTCGGCTCGCTGCTCGGCACCGGAGTCGTCTCGAGCGGGGTGGGCTCGGGCGTGGACCCGTCGGACGGGCTGGGCACCGAGGTCTGGGTCGGCGAGGGGGCGGGTTCGGGTGCCCCGGGTCCGACGGTGAAGTAGGCGGTCTGCGCGGCGACGATCCCCGCGATCAGCAAGCCGCCGGCGACACCGGCGATGAGGTTGTCGCGGCGGCGTCGGCGTTGCTGTCCCTCGTGGAAGCTTTGGCGGGCCTGGTAGAGCCGGGCTCGCTCGCGTTCCGCGCGGGACGCGCGATCCTTGCTTCCGGTGGCCACCGATCCTCCTTCGGTCCCGGCGGTCCCGGGCGCAATGATCCTATGCACAGCGCCGGGGGGCCGCCAAACGCGGGGGAGGCGGTGTCGGCGGTCGCCGTTAGCCTTGGGGAGTGAGTGATACGGCGGGTCTCGTGCGCAGCCACACGCCCCTCGCCGTGCGGATGCGCCCCACTTCCCTCAGTGAGGTCGCGGGGCAGGGGCACCTGCTGCGCAAGGGCTCGCCCCTGGTCACCCTCGCCGACCCCGAGGCGACGGGGACGACGGCGACGTCGGTGATCCTCTGGGGCCCGCCCGGCACCGGCAAGACGACCCTCGCCCAGGCGATCGCCCGCTCGTCGGGCCGGCGCTTCGTCGAACTCTCCGCAGTGACGGCCGGCGTCAAGGATGTCCGGGAGGTGATGCAGGACTCCCTCACACAGCGAGACCTCTACGGTCAGTCGACGATCCTCTTCCTCGACGAGATCCACCGGTTCACCAAGGCGCAGCAGGACGCGCTTCTCCCCGGTGTCGAGAACGGATGGGTGGTGCTCATCGCCGCGACCACCGAGAATCCTTCGTTCTCGATCATCTCGCCGCTGCTGTCGCGCTCTCTGCTGCTGACGCTGCGTCCCCTCACCGACGCCGATCTCGGCATGCTGATCGACCGCGCCGTGGATGATCCGCGGGGGCTGGCCGGCAGGCTCGTCCTCGACACCGAGGCGCGGGACGCCCTGGTCAGACTGGCGTCCGGCGATGGCCGGCGCGCCCTGACCGCTCTGGAAGCGGCGGCGTCGCTGGCTGAGCGGGACGCGACCGGGATCGACGATGCAGACGACGACGCTGCGGAATCGGATGCCACGGATCCGACGATCACCGTCGACCACGTCTCGCAGGCCGTCGACCGCGCGCTGCTGCGCTACGACCGTCAGGGGGACGAGCACTACGACGTCATCAGCGCGTTCATCAAGTCGATCCGCGGCTCCGACGTCGACGCGGCGATCCATTACCTCGCCCGCATGATCGAGGCCGGCGAGGATCCGCGCTTCATCGCCCGGCGGCTGATCATCTCGGCATCCGAAGACATCGGCCTGGCCGATCCGCAGGCCCTTGTCATCGCGGTCGCCGCCGCCGATGCCGTGCAGTTCATCGGCATGCCCGAGGGCCGTATTCCGCTCGCCGAGGCGACGGCGTACCTCGCTACGACGGCGAAATCGAACGCGGCCTACGTGGCGGTGGACGCCGCCATCGCCGACGTCCGCGCAGGCGGGTTCGGCCGCGTGCCCGTGCATCTGCGTGACGCGCACTATCCGGGGGCGAAGCGTCTCGGCCACGGCAAGGGGTACGTCTATCCCCACGACAGCGAGGTGGGGGTGGTGGCTCAGCAGTACCTCCCTGACGAGCTCCGCGGGAAGCGGTACTTCCAGCCGACGAACCACGGCCAGGAGCGAGACGTCCAAGCGAGGCTGGAGAAGATCAGAAAGCTGCTGGGAAAGTGAACACGAGTGAGGCGCTCGAGGATCGCCTCGAGCGGTTCTGGGAGACGGCGGGCGACCGGCCCGGCGCCGAGCTGTCCGGGATGCTGGAGACGATCCTCTCCGAGGAGTCGGCGGCGACGGGACGCGCTCTCTTCGAGCGCGCGTCCCTCCACGACTACCTCGGCGACGAGGCTGCCGCCGTGCCGCTGTACCGCGCGGCTCTGGACGCCGGGCTCCCCGCTGCGCACCGGACGCCCGCGATCATCCAACTGGGCAGCTCGCTGCGCAATGTCGGGGATGTGTCGGCGGCGATCGCACTGCTGCAGACCGTTGATGCCGAAGACCCGCTCTTCCCGGCCGCCCAGGCGTTCCTCGCGCTGGCACTCCACGATGACGACAAGCCCACGCCGGCCCTGCGCACCGCCCTGGCAGCACTGGCGCCCACCCTGCCCGCGTACCAGCGGGCGGTGTCGTTCTACGCCGATGACCTCGCTTCCCGGCAAGGGGCGCAGGCGCTCGACCGACGCGCAGCCGAGCGCGAGATCCTCGAGCGGTAGTGGGCGCTCCACTTCACGAGGCGCCCATGCGCACCTCCGCCGTTGAAATCGATCGCGGCGCCGTCGGTTTCGACGGAGAAGGTGGATCCCCGCCGCGGGAAGCGCCGGGAGGGTGCTGAGGGTCGATCTGGTAGGCTTGACCGGCTTGAAACACCGTTTTCGGGCATCCCCTCTCTTCTTCACCGACCTTCCGGCATGCCCCGGCGTGCAGTCCGGAAGGGCGAAGAGGGGCGATACGTCCGCGAGCCGTGAAAGACACGGCAGCGTCATCGAAAGGAACACTTCGTGGCTACGAAGTCCCAGGACCGCCGCAAGGTCCGCCTGTCCCGCGCCCTCGGCGTCGCCCTCACTCCGAAGGCCGCCCGCTATCTCGAGAAGCGTCCCTACGCTCCGGGCGAGCACGGTCGCACCAAGCGCAAGGCCGACAGCGACTACGCCGTCCGTCTCCGTGAGAAGCAGCGTCTGCGCGAGCAGTACGGCATCCGCGAGAAGCAGATGCGCAACACGTTCAACGAGGCTCGTCGTACGCAGGGCCTGACGGGTGAGAACCTCGTCGAGCTGCTCGAGATGCGCCTCGACGCCCTGGTGCTGCGCTCGGGCTTCGCCCGCACCACCGCGCAGGCCCGTCAGATGGTCGTGCACCGCCACATCCTCGTCGACGGCCAGACCGTCGACCGCCCGTCGTTCCGCGTGAAGCCGGGCCAGACCATCCACGTCAAGGCCAAGAGCGAGGGCACCGAGCCCTTCCAGGTCGCTGCCGCCGGCGGACACGCCGACGTGCTGCCCCCCGTTCCGGGCTACCTGCAGGTCGAGCTCGACAAGCTGCAGGCGCAGCTCGTGCGTCGCCCCAAGCGCGCCGAGGTCCCCGTCGTCTGCGACGTCCAGCTGGTCGTCGAGTACTACGCCGCGCGCTGACGCTCGTCGGCTGCGTGCCTCTCGGAAGGCGTCGGGTCACCCCGGCGCCTTCCGTCGTTTCCGCCTACGATGAGACAGTGCCGCGCCCGCGGCGGAGGAAGTGGTGTGATGAGAAGTCTCCTGTGGTTCTTGATCGGGATCATCGGCGGGTTCGTCGCCGCCCATGTGGTGAACAAGAACCCCCGTGGAGCCGAACTCCTCGCCGAGGTCGACGCCCGCATCTCGGAGTTCACCGACCGCATGGGCGACGCCTACCGCGACCAGCAGGGACGCTTCGCCGATACCCTCGACGACCTCGGTGACGCTGCCGAAGACGCCGTCGAGGCGGCTGCAGACGCAGCCGGTGAGGCACTGGCCAAAGCCAAGGCTGCCGCAGCGTCATCCGACTGACCCGTCGCCCGATCCGCCATCCGCCCGCTCCGCGGGCGGATCACCCACGTCTTCCTGAGGACTTCGCATGAGAACCGCTGAGATCGCCCAGCGCTACCTCGACTACTTCGAGCGCAATGGCCACACCATCGTCCCCTCGGCTTCGCTCGTCAGCGACGACCCGTCACTGCTGTTCACCGTCGCCGGCATGGTGCCCTTCATCCCCTACCTGACCGGAGTGGTGCCTGCGCCCTATTCCCGTGCGGCGGATGTGCAGAAGTGCATCCGAACCAACGACATCGAAGAGGTCGGCAAGACCCCGCGACACGGCACGTTCTTCCAGATGCTCGGCAACTGGTCCTTCGGCGACTACTTCAAAGAGGGCGCGATCCGCTACGCGTGGGATCTGCTGCTCTCCTCCGAGGCCGACGGCGGTCTCGGGTTCGACGAGAAGGACCTGTGGGTCACCGTCTACGAGGACGACGACGAGGCCGAGTCGCTCTGGCGCACCGTGGCCGGCATCTCGCCCGACCGCATCCAGCGCCTCGGTCGCGACTCCAACTACTGGAGCACCGGGCAGCCCGGCCCCGCCGGCCCCTGCTCGGAGATCTTCTTCGACCGTGGTCCGGCATACGGCATCGACGGGGGTCCCGCGACCGACGACGACCGGTACGTGGAGATCTGGAACCTCGTGTTCATGCAGTACGCGATCACGAACGTCCGCTCCAAGGTCGACTTCGACATCATCGGCGAGCTCCCGCAGAAGAACATCGACACCGGCATGGGTCTCGAGCGCGTCGCGTTCCTCAAGCAGGGCGTGGAGAACATGTACGAGACCGACCAGGTGAGGCCGGTGCTCGATCGTGCGGTGGAGCTGTCGGGCCGTCGCTACGGTGCCGTGCATGACGACGACGTGCGGTTCCGCGTCGTGGCCGACCACGTGCGGTCCTCGCTCATGCTCCTCGCCGACGGTGTGACCCCGTCCAATGAGGGCCGTGGATACATCCTCCGGCGACTCATGCGCCGGGCGGTCCGGGCCATGCGCCTGCTCGGAGTGGATGCTCCGACCTTCCCCGAGCTGTTCGCGGCGTCCCGCGACGCGATGAAGGCCGCCTACCCGAACCTCGAGGCCGAGTACTCCCGGCTGTCCGCCTACGCCGTCGCCGAGGAGGAGACGTTCCTTCGCACACTGGCCTCGGGATCGACGATCCTCGACCTCGCGGTCACGGCTACCAAGGACGCCGGAGGAACGAGCATCCCGGCCGCTGACGCCTTCCTGCTCCACGACACCTACGGGTTCCCGATCGACCTCACGCTCGAGATCGCCGAGGAGGCGGGGCTGAGCGTCGACCGCGCGGCTTTCGACACCCTCATGCAGGAGCAGCGCTCTCGGGCGAAGGCCGACGCCAAGGCGCGCAAGCGCGCCATCGCCGACCACAGTGTCTATCGGGAGTTCCGTGCCCGGGGAGAGACCGCGTTCACCGGTTACACCGACCTCGAGACCGAATCCACCGTTCTGGGCGTCCTCGTGGACGGGGTGTCGGTCGACCGTGCACGCCAGGGCGAGATCGCCGAGGTCATCCTCGCCGAGACGGCGCTCTACGCCGAATCGGGCGGTCAGGTCGCAGACAAGGGTGTGATCGTCGGGCCCGGCTACGAACTCGACGTGATCGATGTGCAGCGTCCGGTTCCGGGCCTCATCAGCCACACCGTCGAGGTGCGCACCGGCGAAGTCGGGGTGGGTCAGCCGGCGACCTCGGTCGTCGATGCGGCGAACCGTCGCGCAGCGATGCAAGCGCATTCGGCGACGCACCTCGTCCATGCGGCTCTCCGCGACACCCTGGGACGATCCGCGACGCAGGCCGGGTCGCTGAACCGTGCCGGGTATCTCCGTTTCGACTTCACCTGGGGTCAGGCGCTGTCGCCGGAGACGAAGTCCGAGATCGAGGAGATCGCCAACAACGCGGTGCGTGACAATCTCGAGGTCACCACGCGCGTGCTCTCCCTGGATGAGGCCAAGGAACTCGGCGCGCTGGCGCTGTTCGGCGAGAAGTACGGCGACACCGTACGGATGGTCGACATCGGTGGCCCCTGGTCGCGCGAGCTCTGCGGCGGTACCCACGTCGATCGCAGCGCCGAGGTCGGGATCATCAATCTCGTCGGGGAGTCGTCGGTGGGTGCCTCCAACCGCCGTGTCGAGGCCCTCGTCGGTGCCGACGCGTTCCGCGAGCTGGCGGCGGAACGCGCCATCGTGTCGCAGTTGACCTCCACTTTGAAGACCCCGCGCGACCAGCTGCCCGCTCGCATCGCCGATCTTGCCGCGAGCCTGAAGGCCGCCGAGAAGAAGATCGCTCAGCTGGAATCGAGGGCGCTCGGCGAGCGCCTCCCGAACCTCGTGGCCGCCGCTTCCCGTCAGGGGGCGTATGCGGTCGTCGCTGAGAACCTCGGCACCGCCTCGAGCGCCGACGACGTGCGGGCTCTGGCTCTCCAGGTGCGCGAGCGGCTCGGCGCTGATGCCGCCGTCGTGGCCCTCAGCGCCGTCGTGGGGGAGCGTCCGGTCGTGATCGTGGCGACGAACGACGCCGCGCGCAGCGCGGGAGCCCGTGCGGGCGTCCTCGCCAAGACCGCCGCAGGCGTCCTCGGCGGCGGCGGCGGTGGTCGTGACGACCTCGCCCAGGGCGGGGGGACGGATGCTGCGGCGCTGGCCGCGGCGATGGACGCCGTCACCCGGGTGCTCGCCGAGGGATGACCGGTTTCCGGCGAGGCGCCCGCCTCGGGATCGATGTCGGGAAGGCACGTGTGGGGGTCGCGCGCTCCGATCCGGACGGGCTGCTCGCGACTCCGGTGGAGACCGTCACCCGTGATGAGCGGGCGATCGCCCGCGTGCGGGACCTCGCGGACGAGTACTCCGCAGTGGAGCTCATCGTCGGTCTCCCCCTGAATCTCCGCGGCGAGTCGACGCCCTCGACCGAGGATGCGCGGGCGTTCGCGGAGGAGCTCGCGAAGGTGTCGGCGGTGCCCGTGCGCCTCGTGGACGAGCGTCTGACCACCGTCTCCGCGCATGCGGTTCTGCGAGATTCGGGCAGATCGCAGCGTTCTTCTCGTAGCATTGTGGACCAGGCCGCGGCCGTCGTTCTGCTTCAGCACGCCCTCGATGTGGAGAAGCGGCAGGGACGACCGCCCGGAACCCCCGTCCCCCAGGAGCCCGCCTGATGCCCGATCACCCGTCGTCCGAGGATCCGTTCGCGGATCTTTTCGGGAAGCTGCCCGACCCCCGCACGCGAGACTCCCGCCGGACGGAGGGCGCCCCCGAGACCTCCGGGGCGGCGGATGCGACCGCCGGAGGTCATGCGTCTGCACCGCCGGCGAGCGAGGACGCACCCCGACCGGCGGACCCACCGCCGTCCCGCCGAGCCGCTCGCGAGGCGGCCACGCGATCCACCGATGCGCCGTCCGCGCCGGTCCCCGCACCCCGAAGCGATCCGGCTCCGATTCCCGCGGCACGTGTCGCGCAGACGCCGGCGTCCGTCGGCGTCGCCTCCACCGACCCGTCGAGCAGGGAGAGGGGTTCCACCCGCACCGCGACCCGGCCGGCCGGTACCGCGACCCTCGAGGACCTGTTCACGGGCGAAGCCACCACCGAGGCCCTCGGTTCTCCGCCGCCGAAGCCGGATCGGCGCCGCCGTCGCATCGGCGCGGCGATCGCCATCGGGCTGGTGCTCGCCATCATCGGCGGCATCGTCGTCGGCGGCCTGTACGTCTGGAGCACCTACGAGTCCCAGATCCGCGAAGTGATGGGCTGGGAGGAACCGGCCGACTTCGAAGACGGCCTCGCGAACGGTGAAGCACTCGTCACGATCGTCTCGGGTGACACCGGCCAATCGATCTCTCAGACGCTCTTCGAAGCGGGCGTCACCAAGACCTCCGACGCCTTCTACGACTACCTGATCGACAACGGTCGGAGCCCCACGTTCATGCCCGGCGTGTATCGCCTGCAGTTGCAGATGACCTCCGAGGCGGCGCTCGCAGCGATCGAGAACCCGGAGAACAAGCTGGAGAACTCCGCGCTCATCCCCGAGGGTCAGACGGCGGAGGCGACCCTGGAGGTCGTCTCCGAAAGTCTTGGCATGCCGCTGGAGGAGCTGCAGGCCGCGGCGGCCGACCCCGCCGCGTACGGCGTCCCGGCCGACAGCCTGGAGGGGTGGCTCTTCCCGGCGATGTACACCTTCGATCCCGGCGTCACGGCGACCGACGTCATCCAGACGATGGTGAACCGCACCGTGCAGTCGCTGGATGCCGCGGGGGTCCCCGTCGACGACCGGCAGCGGATCCTCATCATCGCTTCGATCATCCAGAGGGAAGCCCGCTACGAGGCTGACATGCAGAAGGTTTCGCGGGTCATCCAGAACCGACTGGATCCCGGCAACCAGGAGACCTTCGGCAAGCTGCAGATGGACTCCACCGCCCAGTACGGGGTCGGCGAGAGCCGCGAGGGCGTCGTGAGTTCGAGCGAGGAAGCCCTGACCGATCCGAACCCGTGGAACACGTACGTGCAGGTGGGGCTGCCCATCGGCCCGATCGCCAACCCCGGTGACGTCGCGATCAACGCCGCGATGAACCCCGCGGACGGCCCGTGGCTGTACTTCGTGACCGTCAACCTCAACACGGGCGAGACGATCTTCACCGAGACCTACAACGAGCATCTCCGGTATGTCGAGCAGTGGCGGGAGTGGTGCAGCCAGAACCCCGACGCGGGATGCTAAGCGCCGACGCCACGCGCCTGGCGGTGTGGGGCGATCCGATCGCACACAGCCGATCCCCGCAGCTGCACACCGCCGCCTATGCTCTGCTCGGCCTGCCGTGGACCTACGAGCGTCGACGGGTCTCGGAGACGCAGTTCGGCGCCGCACTCGCCGATACGACGGAGACGTGGCGCGGTCTGTCGTTGACCATGCCCCTGAAGCACGTCGCCGCGAAGGCCGCGACCGTCCTCGACCGTGCCGCGCAGCTGAGCGGCGCGGTGAACACCCTGGTTCCCGGCGATGCCGGAATCCGCGGATTCAACACCGACGTCGCCGGGCTCGTCGCGGCGATCCGCGAACAGGGGATCGAACGGGCCGTGCACGGGACGGTCCTGGGTGCGGGAGCGACCGCGACCTCGGCACTTCTCGCGCTGGAAGCACTGGGAGCGAGAGAGGTCGAGATCCGTGCGCGCCGCCCCGATGCGGCCGGCCATCTCGTCGCCCTCGGCGCGAGCCTCGACCTGCACGTCACGGCAGTACCCCTCGACGCGCCCCGCACGCATCCGGATGCCCGAACCGACCCCGCGCTGACCATCGCCACCCTTCCCGGAGACGCCGAGCTGCCGGCATCCGTCCTCGACGCGGTGGTCGTACCCGGGGGCCTGCTGGTCGACGTCGTCTACGGCTCGTGGCCGACACCGCTCGCGGCGGCGTGGGAGGGCGCGGGCGGCCAGGCTGTCTCCGGGTTGCCGATGCTCCTGCATCAGGCGGTGCGTCAGGTGCGGATCTTCACCACCGGCGACGTCGACGAGCCGCTTCCGTCAGAGTCCGTCATCGTCGCGTCGATGCGCCGAGCCCTCATGGAAGACTAGGACCCATGCTTCGCGTGCTCACCGCCGGGGAATCCCACGGCCCCGAACTCGTCGCCATCATGGAGGGTCTTCCCGCCGGCGTCCCGGTCTCCCGCTCCGCCATCCAGGCCGACCTCGCCCGTCGGCGCCTCGGGTACGGGCGCGGTTCGCGGATGAAGTTCGAAGCCGACGCGCTCGAGATCTCCGCCGGAGTCCGTCACGGCTACAGCCTGGGCAGCCCCATCGCGCTGCGCATCGGCAACACCGAGTGGCCGAAGTGGACCGAGGTCATGAGCCCCGAGCCGGTGGAACTCACCGAGATGTCGCGCGGCCGCGGCGCCGCCCTCACCCGTCCGCGACCGGGTCACGCCGACCTCGTCGGTATGCAGAAGTACGGATTCGACGAGGCGCGTCCGATCCTCGAACGGGCCAGCGCCCGTGAGACCGCGGCGCGGGTGGCCCTGGGAGCCCTCGCTCGAGGGTTCCTCGCCGAGCTCGGCATCCAGCTCGTCAGCCACACGCTGTCGATCGGACCCGTGCGCACGCCCGACGACGCACCGCTGCCCACGCCCGAAGACCTCGAGATCCTCGACGCCGATCCGCTGCGGTGCTTCCACCCCGCAACGTCCGAGCGGATGGTCGCCGAGGTCGACGCCGCACGCAAAGACGGCGACACCCTCGGCGGCATCGTCGAAGTGCTCGCGTACGGACTGCCGCCGGGGCTCGGCTCGCACGTCCACTGGGACCGGCGCCTGGACGGCAAGCTCGCTCAAGCGCTGATGAGCATCCAGGCGATCAAGGGCGTCGAGGTCGGCGACGGCTTCGAGACCACCCGTCGCCGTGGATCCCACGCGCACGACGAACTCTTCGCCGGCGAGGCCGGGATCACCCGCAGCACCGACCGTGCGGGAGGCACCGAGGGGGGAATGTCCACCGGCACCGTTCTGCGCGTGCGGGCCGGAATGAAGCCCATCGCCACCGTGCCCCATGCTCTGCGCACGATCGACGTGGCCACGGGGGAGGCCGCCGCGGCGCACCATCAGCGCTCGGATGTCTGCGCGGTGCCGGCCGCCGGGGTCGTCGCCGAGGCCATGGTCGCGATCGTCCTCGCCGAGGTCGTGCTGGAGAAGTTCGGCGGCGACAGCGTCGCCGAGACGCTCCGCAATCTCGAGAGCTACGTCGCCGGCATCCCCGACACCCTCCGCACGGTCGGCGAGAGCGATCCGACGATCGCCGCCCACGATGACCTCGCCGTCTGAGGCGATCGTCCTCATCGGCCCGATGGGGGCGGGCAAGACGAGCCTGGGCAAGCGGGTCGCCCGTCGCCTCGGCGTGCCCTTCACCGACACCGACGCCGGGGTCGTCCGCGAGCACGGCCCCATCGAGCGCATCTTCGCCGACCACGGAGAGGCGGAGTTCCGCCGGCTCGAGCGTGAGACCGTCGCCCGCGCTCTGCGAACAGGCGGCGTCGTCTCGCTCGGCGGGGGAGCGGTGCTCGACCCCGACACCCAGCGCGATCTCGAGAGGCACCGGGTGGTTCTCCTGACCGTCGCGCCGCGCGTCGTCGCCCATCGCCTGCGAGACACCGCACGGCCGCTGCTGCAGGACGAAGACCCCATGACCCGGTGGAATGCGATCCTCGCCGAACGCCTGCCCCTGTACCGACGACTCGCGGACGCGACGTTCGACACCTCGACCGGCCCGCTGCAGAAGGTGGTCGACGCCATCGTCGCTTGGGCCGAGACCCCGCAGAAGGAGAGAGCATGACCGACGCCACGGTGATCACCGTCGCAGGTGCGGCACCCTACGACGTCACGGTCGGACGCGGGATCCTCCCGGGGCTGACCGACGCCCTCCCGGCCGACGCGCAGAAAGTGCTGATCGTGCATCCTCCGACCCTGTCTGCCCAGGCGGAGCAGCTGCGCGGGTCGATCGGAGGCGGACGGCAGGTGCTCCTGGCCGAGATCCCCGACGCCGAACAGGGCAAGCGCATTGAAGTCGCCGCCTTCTGCTGGCAGATCATGGGTCAGGCCGACTTCACCCGCACCGACGCGGTCATCGGATTCGGTGGAGGAGCCGTGACCGATCTGGCCGGTTTCGTCGCCGCGACGTGGCTCCGCGGCGTGCCGATCGTGCAGGTGCCGACCACGGTTCTCGGCATGGTCGACGCCGCTGTCGGCGGCAAGACCGGGGTGAACACCGCGGAGGGCAAGAATCTCGTCGGCGCGTTCTGGCCGCCGCGCGCGGTGCTGTGCGACCTCGACCTGCTCGCCACTCTCCCGCGCAACGAGGCCGTCGCGGGTTTCGCGGAGGTCGTCAAGGCCGGGTTCATCTGGTACCCCGAGATCCTCGACCTCGTCGAGGCGGACCCCGAGGGGGTGGTCGATCCGACGACATCCGGATTCCGACGCTCGATCGAACTGGCCATCGAGATGAAGGCGCGGGTCGTGGGGGAGGATCTCCGCGAGGCGGGCCTGCGAGAAGTCCTCAACTACGGGCACACCCTCGGTCATGCGATCGAGCACGCCGAACGCTATCGCTGGCGTCACGGCGCGGCGATCTCGGTGGGCATGGTGTTCGCCGCGGAGCTGTCGCGCCTGGCAGGGCGCCTGTCGGATGACGCGGCGCAGCGTCACCGCGACATCCTCGGTGTACTGGGCCTTCCCGTCACCTACCGCGCGGGCGCCTGGCAGCAGCTGCTGGCGACGATGCAGCGCGACAAGAAGAGCCGCGGGGGGATGCTCCGCTTCATCGTCCTGGATGACATCGCCCGTCCCACGGTGCTGCAGGCTCCGGACGAGTCGCTCCTCTTCGCTGCGTATCAGGAGGTCGCGGGGTGAGGTCACCGGCGGAGGTGCGTCGGGTCCGTCTGCACGAGTGGGCAGAGATCCGCGACCTCCGCATGGCCGCCGTCAGCGATCCCGATGCGTCGCTGGCCTTCCTCACCACCGTCGAGCAGGAGCGGGAGCGTGACGATGCCGCGTGGCGCGATCGCGCCGCCGGCGCAGCCCTCGGTGACGACGCGGCTCAGTTCGTCGCCGTCGACGGTGGCTCCTGGGTCGGATCGGTCACTGTGCTGCTGCGCGAAGCGGGTGACCGCGATCACCTCGGACGCGGCGTCGAAGCGCCACGGGCCGATGTCGTCGGGGTCTTCATCGCCCCGGCGGCGCGCGGTGCGGGCCTTCTGGAACGACTGATCGAGGCCGCCGCCGTGTGGGCCGCCGAGCACGGCGCAGATGCCCTCACCCTCGACGTGCATCGCGACAATGCGCGCGCCCGAGCGGCCTACCGGCGGATCGGCTTCGTCCCGACGGGTGTCGAATTCACGAGCGTCATCGGGCCCGAGATCGAGATGCGCAAATCACTGGGGAGAACGACATGACCACGAGTCGACGCATCCTGCTGGTGAATGGACCGAACCTCAACCTTCTCGGTTTCCGGGAGCCCGCGGTGTACGGCACGCAGACCCTCGCCGACGTCGAAGACCTCGTCGTGCGGACGGCGGCGGAGCGGGGATTCGAGGTGCGGGCCGTCCAGAGCAACCACGAGGGTGTGCTCATCGACGCGATCCACGCGGCGCGAGAGGACTGCGCCGGCATCGTCATCAATCCCGGGGGGCTCACCCACACTTCTGTCGTGCTGCGCGATGCCCTCTCGGGCGTCGCGCTGCCGGTCGCCGAGATCCACATCTCCGACATCCGCACCCGCGAGCCGTTCCGCCACCATTCCTATGTCGCCGACGTCGCATCCGTCCACATCATGGGGGAGGGGATCGAGGGCTACCGCACCGCGACGCGCCTGCTGATCGACCTCCTCACCGGTCAGGCCGAGGGCTGAGGGCCGATCGTCACGTAGAATCGGTGGTCGGCCGCTCGGCCGCAACGCCTCCGGGGCACATCGCCCGCACTTCGAAGGATCCGATCAGCGCAATGGCATCGACCGCAGACATCAAGAACGGCGTCGTCCTCAACATCGACGGACAGCTCTGGAGCGTTGTGGAGTTCCAGCACGTCAAGCCCGGAAAGGGCGGAGCGTTCGTCCGCACCAAGCTCAAGAACGTCGTCACCGGGAAGGTCGTCGATCGCACCTACAACGCCGGCGCCAAGGTCGAGATCGAGAACGTCGACCGCCGTGACTTCACGTACCTGTACAACGACGGCGACAGCTTCGTCTTCATGGACATGAGCGACTACGACCAGGTCAACGTCCCGGCCGCCACCGTCGGCGACGCGAAGAACTTCCTGCTCGAGAACCAGCAGGTCACGATCGCGCTGAACAACGGCAACCCGCTTTACATCGATCTGCCGGCATCCGTCGTCTTGGAGATCACCTACACCGAGCCGGGGCTGCAGGGCGACCGCTCGTCGGCCGGCACCAAGTCCGCTACGGTCGAGACCGGCTACGAGATCCAGGTTCCGCTGTTCCTGGAGACCGGAACCAAGGTGAAGGTCGACACGCGCACCGGTGACTACCTCGGTCGTGTGAACTGAGCGAGGACGCCGCCCGATGAGTGCCCGCACGAAAGCACGCAAGCGCGCGCTCGACATCCTCTTCCAGGCTGACGTCCGCGGCGAAGACCTCGGAGTGATTCTGGCCGTCGAGGCCAAACGCGCCGCCAGTGAGCCCGCGCGTGAGGCATCGTGGCTGTACGCCCGCGAGATCGTCGACGGCATCATCGATCAGCGCGACGACATCGACGAGCAGATCACGACTTTCGCCAAAGACTGGTCGCTCGCGCGCATGCCCGCCGTGGATCGGGCCCTGCTGCGCATCGGTGCCTGGGAGATCCTCTACAACGACGCCGTCCCCGCTGCGGTCGCCATCGACGAGGCTGTCGAGCTCGCCAAGGAGTTCTCCACCGATGATTCGGGAGCGTTCGTCCATGGGGTCCTCGGCCGTATCTCCCGCGCGTCCTGACCGACCGGGAATCGGTACCGGCGTGCGCGCGATCAGGGGAGCATTCCTCGACTTCGTCGACGATCCCTGGCGACATGTCGGCGATGAGCAGGCAGCGACGCGCTTCTTCGCCGACGGGCTGCTCGTCGTCGATGACCGCGGGATCATCGTCGACTTCGGCCCGCACGACGAGGTTTCGGCCCGTCACCCCTCGATGGACGTCGTCGAGATCTCCGATCGCCTCATCCTTCCGGGCTTCATCGACGGGCATATCCACATTCCGCAGACCCGGATTCTGGGTTCCTACGGCGAGCAGCTTCTGCCCTGGCTGGAGAAGTGGGTGTTCCCGGAGGAGCGCCGGTATTTCGATCGGGAGTATGCAGAAGAAGGCGTGCGCCGATTCTTCGACACCCTCCTCGCCTCCGGCACCACGACCTGTCAGGCCTTCACCACGGCGCAGCCCGTCACCGCGGAGGTCGTCTTCGAAGAGGCCGCTCGCCGGAACATGCGCATCATCACCGGCATCACCGCCATCGATGTGAATGCCCCCGAGTGGTTCACCACCACCGCCGACGAGTTCTACGCCGCGGCGACGGAGCTGATCGACAGGCACCACGGCGTCGGTCGGAGCTCGTACGCCGTCACGCCGCGGTTCGCCTATGGCGCCTCGAAGGATCTGCTCGCCGCGTGCGGGCGGTTGAAGGCGGAGAACCCCGACGTGTGGGTGCACACGCACATCTCTGAGAACCCCTCCGAGATCCGAGGGGTCCTCCAGCTGCACGATGACTGCACGGACTACCTCGAGGTGTACGAGAAGTACGGGCTGGTGGGCCCCAAGTTCACCGGAGGACACGGTGTCTGGCTCACCGACGGCGAATTCCGCCGTCTGTCCGCGGCCGGGGCCGCCGTCACCTTCTGTCCGTGCTCCAACCTCTACCTCGGCAGCGGCCTGTTCCGCCTGGGACGGGCGACCGACCCCGAACATCGCGTCCTGCTGACCTTCGGCAGTGATGTGGGTGGCGGAAACCGTTTCAGCATGCTGAACGTCCTCGAGGAGGCGTACAAGGTCGGGATGCTCAACAACACCCAGCTCGACGGCAGCATCGACCCCTCGCGTCAGGATGCGGCCGAAGCCGAACGCAACAGACTCTCTCCGTACCGTGCGTTCTACTCCGTGACCCTGGGTGGCGCGGAGGCGCTGCGGCTCGACGACAAGGTGGGCAACTTCGACATCGGCAAAGAGGCCGACTTCGTCGTCCTCGACGGGAGGGGCGGCCCGCCGGCCGTTCGCTGGCGAACCGGCCTCAGCGTCGGCGATGCCGCGCCGACCACCCTCGAGCACGCCGCCGACCTTCTCTTCGCGATCATGATGGTGGGTGACGACCGGGCCGTCGCCGAAACCTGGGTGATGGGCGAACGCGCGTACTCCCGGGACGCCGGCGACGTTGCCTGACCTGAGCAGGCGCCGCGCCGCCGCGCCGCGGTCACCCGCGCTCGGCGGATGCGGAGGCGGCCCGCGTAGAATCGCTCCGGTTCGAACGGAGGAGATGCATGCGGATCACAGGCCTCGGGCACGCCGGAATGTTCATCGAGACGCGCGGTGGCAGCATCCTCTGCGACCCCGTCATGGGACCGACCTTCTTCGGTTCCTGGTTCCCCTTCCCCGACAACAGGGGCCTGGACTGGGACCGCTTCGGCAAGGCCGACTTCCTCTACATCTCCCACCGGCACCGCGACCACTTCGACCCGGCGCTGCTCGAGCGCTACGTACCGAAGGACATCCGCGTCCTGCTGCCGGAGTACCCCACCGATGACCTCGAGCAGGACCTCCGGCGCCTCGGTTACGACAACATCGTCTTCACCCAGGCCGGCGTGCCGCTGGAATTCGGGCCGCTGAAGCTCATGGTCACCCCGCTGCGCGCACCGAGCGACGGCCCCATCGGAGATTCGTCCCTGTCCGTGGACGACGGCACCGCCAGCATCCTGAATCAGAACGATTCCCATCCGCTCGACCTGGAGAAGCTGTTGGCGTTCTCCAAGCCCGAGGCCTACTTCACCCAGGTCTCCGGTGCGATCTGGTGGCCGATGGTCTACGACCTCCCGCAGGATGCCAAGCAGAATTTCGCCCGGCTGAAGCGCGACGCCCAGAACAAGCGCGCGATGTACTACATCGAAAAGGTCGACGCTGAGCACGTGTTCCCCATGGCGGGTCCGCCGATGTTCCTGCGCGAAGCACTGTTCAAGTACAACGGCCAGGGTCTGGACGGCGACGCGATCTTCACCGATCAGCGGGAGTTCCTCCGGCACATGGCCGAGGTGCGCCCCGACCAGAAGGGCTACGAGTTCGTGCCCGGGACGGTCGTGGAGATGAACGACGGTGCGTTGACGGTCACCCAGACGCTCTACTCCGAGGCCGAGATCGATCGCATCTTCGACGACAAGTGGGCCTACCTCGCCGAGCAGCGCGACGCGCGGCAGGACGAGATCGCCGCGGAGGAGGCGACCCGCGCGCCCGTGCTCGCGCCGGACGAGATGCTCGCCGCCATCAAGGAGTGGTGGGAGCCGCTCCTGCGCCGCGCGCGCACGATCCGCAACGGCGTGGGCGGAAACGTACGCTTCCGCATCGGTGACCTCGACATGGTCGTCGACTTCCCGCGCGCGAAGGTGCGGGCGTACGACGGCGAGGAGTGCATCTACTGGTACACCATCCCTGCCGATCTCGTGTCGACCAACATCCGCGACCACGAGATCGACTGGTCGAACTCGATCTTCCTGTCGATGCAGTTCGAGGTCGGTCGCTCGGGCAAGTTCAACGAATTCCTCACGACGTTCTTGAAGTGCCTGTCACGGGATCGAATCGAGTACGTGGAGAACTGGTACGCCGAGCAGTCGGATGTCTCCGAAGACATCCGCCTGGCCGACTGGGTCGTGCAGCGGAGGTGCCCGCACCTGCGCGCCGATCTGTCGAAGACGGGCAAGGTCGAGGACGGTGTGCTCACCTGCAGTCTTCACGACTGGAAGTGGGACCTCACATCGGGCAAGTGCCTGACCTCCCAGGGCCATCCGATCCGCGCCAGCCAAGCGGACGAGTCCGCTGACCGCGCCGAGGCACCCGCGGCCTGACCCCGCGCGCGGCGGCCCCGCCGCCGTCGGCTCGGCGCCCTACGCCCGCGCGCCGGCACCGTTCACCATCCGTTCGTTCGTCGAAGATGTACGCCGCAGAGGCGAAAACGTGTACATCTGCGACGAATGAACCGCTCGGGGAGCACGGCCTGGCCACCGCTCCGTGGTGCGTCGCTCCCGCCGCTCCCGCCGCCCCTGCCGCGCCGTTCATCCGTCGAAGATGTACGACCCGAAGGGGCTTTTCCGGTCACTTTCGACGGATGAACCGGGGTTGTGGACAACGGGCGAGGTACGGATGGCGCGCCGGGCACCCTGGTCGGATGGATGCAGGTGCGCAGCGAGGGGTCTTCACCGTGGCCGACGCGCGGCGGCGGGGGAAGTCGCGCCGGTGGGTGGACCGAGCAGAGCTCGGAAGGCCGTTCCACGGAGTCCGGGCCGAACCCCGTGCGCACGATGACGCGGCGCATCCGTTCGCGCGCCAGCGCGCCGCGATCGTCGAGGCAGCGTTGCAGTTCAGTGTCCGATTGAACGACGGCGGCTGCTTCAGCCACACCACAGCGGCTCTTCTCTGGGATTTGCCCCTGCCGCATCTGACGGACCCGCGTGTTCACGTCAGCACGCCCGGGCGTGCGCCACGGGCTGCCGGCACGATCGGGCACCAGGTTCGCCCCGACCTCGTCACGGTCGTGCGTCATCCGCGTTTCGGGGTGCCCGTCTCCGATCCGGCGACCACCTGGGCGATGCTCGCGCCGATGATCGACGCATACGGCCTGGTCGCCGTCGGGGATGCGATCGTGCGATCCCCGCGGGTGGCCGGGCCTTTCGGATACGTCATCCGTCCTGCCTTAGCCGACATGGCAGAACTCCGCCATGCCGCCACGATGGGCCGACGGCTCGGCGCGCAAGCCCTGCGCGCGGCGCTCGAGCGCATCCGTTCAGGAGTCGCGTCGCGCACCGAGACCTGGGCGCGGCTGCTGCTCGTCGACGCGGGACTTCCCGAGCCGGTAACCGATCACGACGTCTACGGCGCGGCGGGGGAGTTTCTCGGATGCGTCGACCTGGCGTACCCGGAGCTGCGGATCGCCATCGAGTACGAAGGCGACCAGCACCGGACCGACGCCGCGCAGTGGCAGCGTGACCTCGAGAAGCACGAACGGCTCACGGATGCGGGGTGGCGGGTCATCCGGGTCGCCCGCGATCAGCTCTTCCGATACCCGCTGCAGTACGTCGACCGCGTCCGCGTCGCGTTGAGCACGCGTCGCTGACGATCGGCGGGGCGCAGCACGTCGCATCCGCTCTTCATTCGTCGCAGATGTACGCCAGAAGTGCCCTGGCGTGTACATCTCCGACGGATGAACAGGCTTGGCCGGGGGAGCGGCGGTCGGAGGCGGGCGGGCGGCGGGAGTGGGGGAGCGGCGGTTGGGCGCGCTGGGGAACGGGGGCGGGTCCGGTAGGGTGAGGGATGGTAACCGGCAACCTTTAAATCCGTCCCGTGAGGCGGAGAAGGGAGCGGCGGATGACCGTGCGCACTGTTCTGCACGACGCCGACATCACTCGGGCGTTGACTCGGATCTCCCACGAGATCCTCGAGTCCAACAAGGGACCCGAGGGTCTGGTCATTCTCGGGATCCCCACGCGGGGCGTGCCCCTTGCAGAACGCATCGCCGCGTTCGTGACCGAGTTCGGAGGCGCTCGCGTTCCCGTCGGGGCGCTGGATGTCACGATGTACCGCGACGACCTCCACCGTCATCCGACGAGGGCGCCCCGCCCCACGCAGATTCCTGCGGGCGGCATCGACGGAGCGGTCGTCGTTCTGGTCGATGACGTGCTCTTCTCCGGCCGGAGCATCCGGGCGGCCCTCGACGCGCTCCAGGACATCGGTCGACCCGCCGCCGTGCGGTTGGCGACCCTCGTCGACCGCGGGCATCGCGAGTTGCCGATCCGCCCCGACTTCGTCGGCAAGAACCTTCCGAGCGCTCGTGAAGAGCGGGTGAACGTGCGTCTCCGCGAGATCGACGGCGAGGATTCGGTCTCGATCGAGGGGAGTGGAGCATGAGGCACCTGCTCGACACCAAGACCCTCGACCGGCAGACAGCGATCGGCATCCTCGACGTCGCCGAAGACATGGCCGACACCCAGCGCCGCGAGGTCAAGAAGCTCCCGACGCTGCGCGGCAAGACGGTGGTGAACCTCTTCTTCGAAGACTCCACCCGCACCCGCATCTCCTTCGAAGCGGCGGCCAAGCGCCTGTCGGCCGACGTCATCAACTTCTCGGCCAAGGGCTCGAGCGTGTCGAAGGGCGAGTCGCTCCAGGACACCGCGCAGACGCTGCAGGCGATGGGCGCCGACGCGGTCGTCATCCGCCACGGCGCCTCGGGCGCCCCGCGCACGCTTGCGACGAGCGGGTGGATCACCGCCGGAGTGGTCAACGCCGGTGACGGCACCCACGAACACCCCACTCAGGCCCTGCTCGACGCGTTCACGATCCGCAAGCGCCGCTTCGGCGACGGCAGTCGCGGCCGCGGCCTCGACGGCATCCGTGTGACGATCGTCGGCGACATCCTCCACTCTCGGGTCGCCCGCTCCAATGTCTGGCTGCTCACCGCGCTCGGTGCCGACATCACCCTCGTCGCCCCGCCGACGCTCATCCCCCAGGATGTCTCGGATTGGCCGGTCACGGTCCAGTACGACCTCGACCGGGCGATCGCCGACGGTCCGGACGCGGTGATGATGCTGCGGATCCAGCTCGAGCGGATGCGCGCGGCCTACTTCCCCACCGAGCGGGAGTATGCGCGGGTCTGGGGCCTGTCACGGCAACGGGTCGCGGCCCTTCCGCCCGATACGATGGTCTTGCACCCCGGTCCGATGAACAGAGGGCTGGAGATCGCCGCCGAAGCCGCGGATTCCGAGCGATCGACGGTGCTCGAGCAGGTGACCAACGGTGTGTCCGTGCGGATGGCCGTGCTGTACCTCCTGCTGGCCGGCGAGCGCGACGACGAGAGAGAGGACGGACGATGAGCGCCCCTCACCCCGTCACCCCGGCCCCCGTTCTGATCCGCGGCGCGGCGCCCCTCGCCGGAGCGCATGCGGACATCCTCATCGAGCACGGTGCGATCTCCGAGATCGGCTCGGGCCTCAGCCGCGCGGGTGCCACGGTGATCGACGCCGACGGGCTGATCGCCCTCCCGGGCCTGGTCGACCTCCACGCCCACCTGCGTGAGCCCGGGTTCGAGCACGCCGAGACGGTTCTGACCGGCTCGCGTGCGGCGGCTGCCGGCGGCTACACGACGGTCTTCGCGATGCCGAACACCTCGCCCGTGGCCGACACCGCGGGCGTCGTCGAGCAGGAGCTCGCGCTCGGTGAGGCCGCCGGCTACGTCACGGTGCAGCCGATCGGCGCCGTCACGGTTGGGCAGCGCGGCGAGAGCCTCGCCGAGCTGGGAGCGATGGCGCACTCCCGCGCGCGTGTCCGGGTGTTCAGCGACGACGGGTTCTGCGTCTGGGACCCCCTGATCATGCGCCGTGCGCTCGAATACGTGAAGGCGTTCGACGGCGTCATCGCCCAGCACGCGCAAGACCCGCGGCTCACCGAGGGCGCGCAGATGAACGAGGGCGCGGTCTCGGCGGAGCTCGGCCTCGCCGGCTGGCCCGCGGTCGCGGAGGAGTCGATCATCGCTCGCGACGTCCTCCTCGCCGAGCACGTCGGCTCTCGCCTGCACGTCTGCCACCTCTCCACCGCCGGATCGGTCGACATCATCCGGTGGGCCAAGCGCCGCGGAGTGGCGGTGACCGCCGAGGTCACCCCGCACCACCTGCTGCTCACCGACGAGCTCGTCCGCGGCTACGACGCCCGGTTCAAAGTCAACCCGCCGCTTCGCCGTGACGAAGACGTGCGCGCGGTGCGGGAGGGCCTCGCGGACGGCACGATCGACATCGTGGCCACCGATCACGCCCCGCATCCCGCCGAGGCGAAGGCGTGCGAGTGGCAGGCTGCGGCCAACGGAATGGTCGGACTCGAGAGCGCGCTGCGGGTCGTGCATGAGGCGATGGTCGACACCGGGATGCTGGGGTGGCCCGACGTCGCCCGTGTGATGTCCGAGGCGCCCGCCCGTATCGGCCGCCTCGCCGGCGCCGGCACGCCGCTCGCCGCCGGACAGCCGGCGTCGCTGACCCTGTACGACCCTGCCGCGTCGCGGCCGTTCACCACGGCCGACCTGCGCGGTCGGAGCGAGAACTCACCGTACCTCGGCCGTGCCCTTCCGGGGGAGGTCCGCTGGACCTTCCATCGCGGGGTGGTCACCGTCGCCGACGGCGACGTGCTCGACGCCCCGGGGGTGTACGCATGACCCGCGAGGGTGCACTCATCGTCACCCTCGCCGGGGTCGTCGTCGTTCTCCTCCTCCTCGTCTGGGCGTGGCGCCGACGATCTCGTCGCGACGCGGGCCTGACGGCGCCCGTGGGGATGCCCCCCGAGGGCGCCGCCGAGCTCGCCCGTTTCGGCGTGCTGTACGTCGCCACCACCCGCCACGACGAACCGCTGGAGCGTCTCGCGATCCGCCACCTGGGCTTCCGCGCCCGCGGCGAGGTCACCGTGACCGACGGCGGCGTCGCGGTCGATCTCGACGGCGCCCCCGGGCTCTTCCTCGCCGGCGCCCGCCTCGCCGCCGTCGACCAGGCGACCGTCGCCATCGATCGTGTCGTCGAGTCGGGCGGCCTCACCCGCCTCGTCTGGCGGCTCGACGACGGAACTCCCGTCGACTCCTACTTCCGGCCGCAGGAAGCCTCCGCACAGGCCCTTGCGACCGCCATCCGACCGCTCGTTCCCCCGACTGGAGACGACACATGACCCGGCTCCCCACCACAGGCCTGACCACCACCGACCCCGCCGTCCTCGTCCTCGAGGACGGCACCCGTCACACCGGGCGCGCCTACGGGGCGCGGGGCACGACCCTCGGCGAGGTCGTCTTCTCCACCGGCATGACCGGCTACCAGGAGACCCTGACCGACCCGTCGTACGCCGGCCAGATCGTGCTGCAGACCGCCCCGCATATCGGCAACACCGGCATGAACTCGGAGGACGTCGAGTCGCGCCGCATCTGGGTGGCCGGCTACATCGTCCGCGACCCCGCGCGTGTGGTGTCGAACTGGCGCTCCGAGCAGTCGCTCGACGACGCCCTGGCCGCTGACGGGATCGTCGGCATCAGCGGGATCGACACGCGCGCCGTCACTCGGCACATCCGCTCCGCCGGCAGCATGCGCGGGGGGATCTTCTCGGGCGAAGCCGCCGGCTGGGACGCCGACGAACAGCTCCGCGTGGTGAAGGAGGCTCCGGAGATGACGGGGCAGAACCTCTCATCGACGGTCTCGGTGACCGCCGCGGAGGTCACACCCGCGCGTGGCGAGCGCCTCGGCAACCTGGCGGTGCTCGACCTCGGCGTCAAGCAGGCCACGATCGAGAACCTCGCCGATCGGGGCTTCGACGTGCACGTCCTGCCGCAGGACGCCACGATCGCCGACATCCGCGCGATCGACCCCGTCGCGGTGTTCTACTCCAACGGACCCGGCGACCCGGCCGCGTCGGCCGCGCATGTCGAGCTGCTGCGCGCTGTGCTCGATGACCGCCTGCCCTTCTTCGGCATCTGCTTCGGAAATCAGCTGCTCGGCCGCGCCCTCGGTCTCGGCACCTACAAGCTGCCCTTCGGCCATCGCGGCATCAATCAGCCGGTGCTCGACAAGGTCACCGGGCGGGTCGAGATCACCGCCCACAACCACGGCTTCGCCGTCGACGCGCCGCTGGAGGGCTCTTTCGAGAGCCCGCAGGGGTACGGGCGGGTCGAGGTGAGCCACATCGGTTTGAACGACAACGTCGTCGAGGGGCTTCGAGCCCTCGACATCCCCGCCTTCTCGGTTCAGTACCACCCCGAGGCGGCGGCTGGTCCGCACGACGCCAACTATCTGTTCGACCGGTTCCGCGACATGGTGCGTGCGCATCGTGACGCCCGTTCCGGTGCCGGTGACACCCAGGAGAGCAACGACTGATGCCCAAGCGCGACGACATCCACAGCGTCCTCGTCATCGGGTCCGGCCCGATCGTCATCGGCCAGGCCGCCGAGTTCGACTACTCCGGAACCCAGGCGTGCCGGGTCCTGCGCGCCGAGGGGGTGCGGGTCATCCTCGTCAACCCCAATCCGGCGACGATCATGACCGACCCCGACTTCGCCGATGCGACCTACATCGAACCGATCACCGCAGACGTGCTCGAGACGATCATCGCCAAGGAGAAGCCCGACGCGATCCTGCCGACCCTCGGCGGCCAGACCGCGTTGAACGCCGCCATCTCGCTGCACGAGAAGGGCATCCTCGACAAGTACGGCGTCGAGCTGATCGGCGCCAAGGTCGATGCCATCCGCAAGGGCGAGGACCGTCAGGTCTTCAAGGAGCTCGTCATCGAAGCGGGCGCGGATGTCGCGGCCAGCCGCATCTGCCACACAATGGACGAGGTGCTCGCCGGGGCCGCCGAGCTCGGCTACCCCCTCGTCGTGCGTCCGTCGTTCACGATGGGCGGCCTCGGGTCCGGCTTCGCCTTCGACGAGGCCGACCTCCGCCGCATCGCGGGTGCGGGCCTCCACGACTCGCCCACCCACGAGGTGCTCCTCGAGGAGTCGATCCTCGGGTGGAAGGAGTATGAGCTCGAGCTCATGCGCGACACCGCCGACAACACCGTCGTGGTCTGCACCATCGAGAACGTCGACCCGGTCGGGGTGCACACGGGGGATTCGATCACCGTCGCGCCGTCGCTCACGCTCACCGACCGCGAGTACCAGAAGCTCCGCGACATCGGCATCGACATCATCCGCGCCGTGGGGGTGGACACCGGCGGCTGCAACATCCAGTTCGCCGTCAATCCCGACGACGGCAGGATCATCGTCATTGAGATGAACCCGCGGGTGTCGCGCTCCTCGGCGTTGGCCTCTAAGGCCACGGGGTTCCCGATCGCGAAGATCGCCGCCAAGCTCGCCATCGGCTACCGCCTGGACGAGATTCCCAACGACATCACCCGGGTGACGCCGGCGAGCTTCGAGCCGACGCTCGACTACGTCGTGGTGAAGGTCCCCCGCTTCAACTTCGAGAAGTTCCCCGCCGCCGACACCACGCTCACCACGACCATGAAGTCGGTGGGCGAGGCGATGGCCATCGGCCGCAACTTCACCACCGCCCTGCAGAAGGCGCTGCGGTCGCTGGAGAAGCGCGGGTCGAGCTTCCACTGGGGCGAGGAGTCCCGTTCGGTGGAGGAGCTGCTCGAGGTCGCGAAGACCCCGACCGACGGACGCATCGTGGTCCTCCAGCAGGCGCTGCGCCTGGGTGCCACCCCTGAGCAGGCCTTCGACGCCACGGCGATCGATCCGTGGTTCCTCGATCAGATCGTGCTCATCAACGAGGTGGCCGATGCCATTCGCGATGCCGAGCAGCTGGATGACGCGACCCTGCGTCTGGCGAAGGATCACGGCTTCAGCGACGTGCAGATCGCGCAGCTGCGCGGCATCTCCGAGGCCGAGGCGCGGGCGGTGCGCCACGGACTCGGGATCCGCCCGGTGTACAAGACCGTCGACACCTGCGCGGGGGAGTTCCCGGCGCTGACCCCGTACCACTACTCCAGCTACGACAGCGAGACCGAGATCGCCGCATCGGAGCGCACCAAGGTGGTCATCATCGGCTCGGGCCCCAACCGCATCGGCCAGGGTGTGGAGTTCGACTACTCGTGCGTCCACGCCTCGTTCGCCCTCGCCGACGCCGGCTTCGAGACCATCATGGTCAACTGCAACCCCGAGACCGTGTCGACCGACTACGACACCTCCGACCGGCTGTACTTCGAGCCGCTGACGCTGGAGGACGTGCTGGAGGTCCTGCACGCCGAGTCGCAGTCGGGTGAGATCCTCGGCGTCATCTGCCAACTGGGCGGCCAGACGCCGCTCGGTCTCGCGCAGGGGATCGAGGATGCCGGCTACCGGATCCTCGGCACGAGTCCCGCCGCGATCGAGCTCGCCGAGGAGCGGGAGCTGTTCTCGCGCCTCCTCGACGACGCCGATCTGATCGCGCCGCGCAACGGCACCGCGACCGACGTCAATCAGGCCGTGACGATCGCCGAGGAGATCGGGTACCCGGTGCTCGTCCGCCCGAGCTTCGTGCTCGGCGGCCGCGGCATGGAGATCGTGTACGACACCCCGAGCCTGCGCGACTACTTCGTGCGCATCGCCGATCAGGCGATCATCGGTCCGGGGATGCCGCTTCTGGTCGACCGGTTCCTCGACGACGCGATCGAGATCGACGTCGACGCCCTCTACGACGGCGATCGGCTCTATATCGGCGGAATCATGGAGCACCTCGAGGAGGCCGGCATCCATTCCGGCGACTCCAGCTGCGCCCTGCCGCCGATGTCGCTCGGTCGCAGCGACATCGACAGGGTGCGCGAGGCGACGCTCGCGATCGCACACCGCGTGGGGGTGCGGGGGCTCCTGAACGTGCAGTTCGCGATCAGCGCCGGTGTGCTCTACGTCATCGAGGCCAATCCCCGCGCGAGCCGCACGGTGCCGTTCGTCTCCAAGGCCCTCGGGATTCCGCTCGCCAAGGCCGCGAGCCGCATCATGGCGGGTTCGACGGTGGCCGAGCTCGTGACCGAGGGAATGCTCCCCGAGGCCGACGGCTCGCGCGTGCCGCTGGGAGCGCCCGTCGCCGTGAAGGAGGCGGTGCTGCCGTTCAAGCGGTTCCGCACCCGCGACGGTCAGATCGTCGACTCGGTGCTCGGGCCCGAGATGCGCTCCACCGGTGAGGTGATGGGCATCGATCGCGACTTCCCGACCGCGTTCGCCAAGAGCCAAGAGGCCGCATACGGCGGGATGCCGCTGACGGGCACCGTCTTCATCTCGGTCGCCGACGGCGACAAGCGTGCCGTGATCCTTCCCGCCCATCGTCTCCAGGAGCTCGGGTTCGACCTCGTGGCCACCGAGGGGACCGCGGAGATCCTCGGGCGCAACGGCATCCGGGTGCGCGTGGTGAACAAGTACTCCGCGACGCAGGCGACGGGAGAGACGAACATCGTCGACCTCATCAACGCCGGCGACATCGACATCGTCGTGAACACCCCGAGCGGCGGGCTTGCCCGTGCCGACGGATACGAGATCCGCGCGGCGGCGGTCGCGGCCGACAAAGCCCTGTTCACCACGATGGCCGTGCTCGGTGCCGCCGTGAGCGCCCTCCCGGTGCTGCGTGAGGGATTCGCGGTGCGGAGCCTGCAGGAGTACGCCGCCGATCGGGCGGAGGCCCGGTGACCGGTTTCGCCGAACGGCTGCGCGCAGCCCTCGACACCCACGGGCCCCTCTGCGTCGGGATCGACCCCCACGCGCACCTCCTCGCCGAGTGGGGCCTCGATGACACCGCCGCCGGGGTTCGGGACTTCGGGCTGCGGACAGTCGACGCGGCGGCTGGACGCGTCGGCGTGGTGAAGCCCCAAGTGGCCTTCTTCGAGAGGTTCGGGGCTGCCGGCTTCGCCGCGCTGGAGGAGACGCTCGCCGCCGCACGTGCGGCGGGGCTCATCGTCATCGCCGACGCCAAGCGGGGCGACATCGGCAGCACGATGGCCGCGTACGCGGCCGCGTGGCTGCACCCCGGCTCACCATTGGAAGCCGACGCGCTCACCGTCAGTCCCTACCTCGGACCCGATTCGCTCCGCGAGACCCTCACCGGCGCTGTCCGCGCGGGCAAGGGCGTTTTCGTCCTGGCGGGCACCAGCAACCCCGAAGCGACGTCGTTGCAGACCGCGCACCCCGTGGATGTGGCGACGGATGACGGCCAGACCGTCGCCGCCCGGGTCGCGCGCGACGTCACGTGGGTGAACGGCTCGGCCGCCTTCACCGGCGACCTCGGTCCGATCGGACTCGTCGTGGGCGCGACGGTGGACCGCTGGGAACTCGGGCTCACCGACGACCTGCTCCGCGGTGCGCCGATCCTCGCGCCCGGTTTCGGAGCCCAGGGCGCCGCGCCCGCCGACCTGCCGCGCCTGTTCGGGGCGCTCTCGCACAACGTGATCGCCAGCGAGAGCCGCAGCATCCTCTCCGCTGGACCGACGGATCTCGCCGCCCGGATCGACGATCGGCAGGCTCTGTACCGGGAGGAACAGTCGTGACATCGTCCCGTCGCCCGCCCGAGGTCGATCGCCGCGCCGCGTCTGAGCGGGCCGTCGCTGCGCGACGCGCCCGCGCCGCTCTCAAGCGCGACCTGGCCACCCGCGTCATCTCACCCCAGGAGCTCACGCGTCGTGCCTTCGCCGCGCCGGACTCGCCTGCCGGAACGTTGCGCGTCACCGAGTTCCTCACCGCACTGCCGGCGATCGGGGAAGGCAAGCGCGACCGGATCCTCGAGTCCCTCGCCATCTCGCCGGTCAAGCGGCTCGGCGGGCTCGGCGCGCGCCAGCGCCGCGATCTGACGGCCTTCCTCGACGAGCGGTGGCCCGAGCCCGAGCCGCGGACGGGACGGAGTCGTCTGATCGTGCTGGCCGGACCGACGGCGGTGGGGAAGGGGACGGTCGCGACGCACATCAAGACACATCACCCCGAGATCCTGCTCTCCGTCTCCGCGACGACGCGTGCACCGCGACCGGGGGAGCGGGACGGCGAGCACTACTACTTCGTCGACGACGTCGAGTTCGACAGACTCATCGCCGAAGGCCAGCTCCTCGAGTGGGCGACGGTGCACAACTCCCACCGGTACGGCACCCCCCGCCGGCCGATCGAGGAGGCGCTTGCGACGGGGCGCACGGTGCTGCTCGAGATCGATCTGCAGGGCGCCCGGCAGGTGAGGGCGGCCGAGCCGTCGGCGACGCTGGTCTTCCTCCTCCCGCCCAGCTGGGACGAGCTGGTGAACCGGCTGGTGGGGCGCGGCACCGAGGGTGCGGAGGAGCGGGCGCGCCGGCTGCGGACGGCGCGGGTGGAGCTGGCGGCGCAGTCGGAGTTCGATTACCACGTGGTCAACGACGACGTCGCACGGGCGGCGGCGGAGGTCGTCTCGCTCGCCGCGCGCTGACCTCGCGGACGCGGACGTTTCAGAACGTTACGCCCGATGTGTCATCGGGCGCCGGGGTGGGCAGGCTGGGTGCATGCCCACCCCGGACTCCCGCGTCATCGACGTGCCCGCCGCCGGCGGACGCCGTGGCGCGGTGCGGGTGGCCGGCGTGTCGCGGACCTTCCCGACGCCGGCTCCGCTGCCCGTCCTTCGCGGAGTGGACCTCGCGCTCGCGCCCGGTGAGATCGTGGCCGTCGTCGGCCCCTCCGGGTGCGGCAAGTCCACGCTGCTGCGTCTTCTCGCGGGGCTGGACACCCCGACCGCCGGGATGATCGAGCTCGACGACGCCCCCGTCCGCGACACCGACGAGCGCACCGCGGTGGCGTTCCAGGAGCCGCGTCTCCTGCCGTGGCGCACCATCGCGGACAACGTCTCGCTGGGTCTTCCCCGCGGGGTGCGGGGGGCGGAGCGCCGTGAGCGCGTCGCCGAGCTCCTCGACCTCGTCGGTCTCGGCCACGCCGCCGATCGCCGTCCGCGGGAGGTCTCCGGCGGGATGGCCCAGCGCGCCTCCCTCGCCCGGGCGCTGGCTCGAGGTCCGGAGGTCCTGCTGCTCGACGAGCCCTTCGGGGCCCTGGATGCGCTCACCCGCCTGCGCATGCAGGACCTCCTGCTGCAGATCCACGCTGCGCGGCCCACCACCGTCCTCCTCGTCACGCACGACGTCGAGGAGGCCCTGTACCTGGCCGACCGCGTGCTGCTCCTTCGCTCGCTCGGTGGCGACCCCGCGGCATCCTCGATCGCCCGGATCGTCGACGTGCCCGGCATCCGTCCGCGCGATCGCGCCGCCCATGACTTCACCGCTCTGCGCGCCGAGCTCCTCGAGGGACTCGGCGTCGACACCCACCACAGCACGCCCGACACCCGCCGCACCGCCGAGGAGACCCGATGAGCACCATCGTCCGCCGAACCGTTCCCGCCCTCGCGATCGCCGGAACGATCATGCTCGCCACGACAGGATGCCTCGCCGGCGAGAGCGCAGACGCGTCGAACGCGGATGCCGCGGGCTCGGCCGGCGCCGAGGGTGCCGAGTGGTCCACCGACACCTTGTCGATCGACTTCGCCACCTACAACCCCCTGAGCCTCATCGTTCGCGACCAGGGGCTCATCGAAGAGGCCCTCGGCGACGACGTCACCGTCGAGTGGGTGCAGTCGGCGGGATCGAACAAGGCCAACGAGTTCCTGCGCGCCGGCTCGATCGACGTCGGCTCGACGGCGGGCTCGGCGGCGCTCCTCGCCCGCGCGAACGGCTCGCCGATCAAGGTGATCGACATCTACTCCCAGCCCGAGTGGTCGGCCCTGGTCGTCCCCGAGGGGAGCGACATCACCTCCGTCGCCGATCTGGCCGGGAAGTCGGTGGCCGCCACCCCCGGCACCGATCCCTACTTCTTCCTCCTCCAGGCTCTGGAGACGGAAGGGCTGACGATCGCCGACATCCAGCTGCAGAACCTGCAGCACGCCGACGGCCGCGCCGCCCTCGACGCCGGCTCGGTCGATGCGTGGGCGGGCCTGGACCCGATCATGGCCGCTGCCGAGGCGGAGTCGGGCGCCGAGCTGCTCTACCGCAACGTGGACTTCAACTCCTATGGCTTCCTCAATGCCACCGAGGAGTTCCTGACCGACCACCCCGACGTCGCGCAGGTCGTCGTCGACGCCTACGAGGAGGCCCGCGCGTGGGCCCTGGAGAACCCCGACGAGACCGCGGCACTCCTCGCCGAGGTCGCCGGCATCGATCTCGCCGTGGCCGAGACGGTGATCACCGAGCGCTCCAACCTCGATGTCGGCGGCATCCCCGGCGACGACCAGCTGGCGGTGCTGGAGAAGATCGGTCCGGTGCTCGTGGAGTCCGGGTCGATCCAGGGCGGTCAGGCCGCGGTCGACGACGCGCTCGCCACCCTCATCGACGACAGCTTCGCCCGCACGGCCACGGAGGACCAGTGAGCACCGACGTCCGACAGGGCCGCGCCTCGACCCTCGATCACGACCCCGACCGGAGCGTGACGACCGTCACGGCTCCTCCGGTCACCGCCCCCGTCGCTCCGGCGACGGGGGCTCCCGCGCGCCGGGAGTTCTGGGCGCGGCCCGGGATCCGCGTCATCGGCGGCCTCGTCGTCCCGGCTCTGCTTCTCCTCGCTTGGCAGGTCGCCTCCAGCACCGGGGCCATCCCGGCCTACCGGCTGCCGCCGCCCGCGACGGTGGTCACCGCCGCGATCGAGATGGCGCAGACCGGTGAGCTGTGGCTGAACATCGCGATCTCGGTGCAGCGCGTGCTGCTCGGATTCGCCCTGGGGTCGGTCATCGGCATCGCCGCGGCCGCTCTGGTGGGCCTCACCCGCATCGGCGACGTGCTGCTGAGCCCGTCGCTCGCGGCGCTTCGGGCCATTCCGTCCCTCGCGCTCGTCCCGCTCCTGCTGCTGTGGATGGGAATCGGCGAGGAGTCGAAGGTCACCCTCATCGCCATCGGCGCCTTCTTCCCGGTCTTCACCACCGTCGCCGGCGCCCTCCGTCACGTCGACGCGCACCTGGTCGAGATGGGGCGGTCGTTCAGCCTGCGCGGCTGGGATCTCTTCCGCACCATCCAGCTTCCCGCCGTCCTGCCGGCGCTCGTGTCGGGTCTGCGCCTCGGCATGGCACAGGCGTGGCTGTTCCTGGTCGCTTCCGAGCTTCTGGGCGCGGCAATGGGGCTCGGCTTCCTGCTCACGATCTCGCAGCAGACCGGACGGGTCGACCGGATCCTCCTCACGATCGTTCTGCTGGCCCTCCTCGGTGCACTCTCGAACGCCATTCTCAGCGTGGTGCAGAAGCGGCTCCTGCGGCGGTGGGTGTGACCACCCCTCAGGCCCTCGATCGCTCCGCGCTGCGCTTCGCCCCGCCGAGGGGTCTCGCCGCCGATGCCAACGTCACCGCCGAGGCCTACGAACGCGGCGCCGCTGATCCCCTCGGATTCTGGGACGATGCCGCCCGACGCCTGGACTGGACGACGCCGTGGCAGCGGACGCTGGCGTGGACGCCCCCCGATCCCGACGACCCCGCCGTGATCCCCTCGGCGACCTGGTTCGGCGGCGGACGCCTGAACGTCGCGGTCAACTGCGTCGACCGTCACGTGGCAGCCGGCCGCGGCGACACGGTGGCGCTCTACTTCGAAGGGGAGCCGGGAGATCGGCGCCGGGTCACCTACGCCGACCTGCAGCGGGAGGTCGCGCGTGCTGCGCACGCGCTGACCGCTCTGGGTGTCACGGCGGGCGACCGGGTGGTGGTGTACCTGCCGGTGCTCGTCGAGACCGTCGTCGTCGCGCTCGCGTGCGCACGGATCGGCGCCGTGCACTCCCTCGTCTTCGGCGGATTCTCGGCCGAGGCCCTCCGCTTCCGACTGCAGGACACCGGGGCCAAGCTGCTCGTCACCTCCGACGGGCAGTTCCGCCGGGGGGCGGCCGTGGAGGTGAAGTCGACGGCGGATGCCGCGGCTGAGGGCCTCGCCGACCTCGAGCACGTCCTGGTGGTGCGGCGCACCGGGCACGAGGTGCCCTGGACGACGGGGCGCGACCTCTGGTGGCACGAGATCACGGCGGCGCAACCCGACGTGCACGCCGCGAGCGACGTCGATGCGGAGCATCCGCTCTTCATCATCTACACCTCGGGTACGACCGGCCGGCCCAAGGGGCTCGTCCACACCTCGGGGGGATATCTCACCCACGCATCGTGGGCGCACTGGGCCCACTTCGACGCCAAGGCCGACGACGTCCACTGGTGCACCGCCGACCTCGCGTGGGTCACCGCGCACACGTACGAGCTGTACGGGCCGCTCTCCAACGGGCTCACCCAGGTGATCTACGAGGGAACGCCGGACACCCCCGAGCGGACGCGCCATCTGGAGATCATCGAGCGCTACGGGGTGACGGTCTACTACACCGCCCCGACGCTCATCCGCACCTTCATGGCGTGGTTCGGCGAGAGCCTGCCCGCCGGGTTCGACCTGTCGAGCCTGCGCCTCCTCGGCACCGTCGGCGAGGCGATCAACCCTGCCGCGTGGCTGTGGTTCCGCGAGACCTTCGGGCGGGGGGAGCTCCCCGTGATCGACACCTGGTGGCAGTCCGAGACCGGTGCGGCGATGGTCGCCCCGCTCCCGGGGGCGACGACCCTCGCGCCCGGCTCACCCACGCGCCCGCTCCCCGGTATCGACGTCGCCGTGGTCGATGACGACGGCGCCGAGATCGACCCGGGCGGGGCCGGCACCCTCGTGGTGAGACGCCCGTGGCCGGGGATGGCCCGCACCGTGTGGGGCGACCCCGCACGGTATCGGAGCGCCTACTGGTCGACCTTCGCCGGTCGCGGCGAGTGGGGCGGATACTACGTCGCCGGCGACGGCGCGACCCGCGACGAGGACGGCAACATCCGCATCCTCGGCCGCCTCGACGACGTCGTGAACGTCTCGGGGCACCGGTTGTCGACCATCGAGATCGAGTCGGCACTGGTCGCCCGCGACGACGTCGCCGAGGCGGGTGCCACCGGGGTGAGCGACCCGGTGACCGGCCAGCGCGTGGTCGTCTTCGCCGTCGCCGCCGGCCACGCGCGACCCGACGAGGCGACCCTCCGCGACGAGGTGGCCCGCGCGATCGGTCCGGTCGCCCGCCCCCACCGCGTGGTGTGCGTGCCGGAGCTCCCCAAGACCCGGTCGGGGAAGATCCTCCGGCGCCTGCTCGCCCAGCTCTGGGAGGCCGACCTCGATCGGCGTGCCGGGCGCGCGCCGGCGCCGCTCGGCGACACCACCTCCCTGCAGAATCCCGAGGCCGTCGCGGCGATCGCCGCGGCCCTGGCCGCCCACTGACCCCCCACTCCTCTCCGGAAAAGGACCCATGACCGACGACCATCGCTTCGGCTTCCGCACCCGCGCCCTGCATGCCGGCGGCACACCCGACGCCGCCACCGGCGCCCGGGCCGTTCCGATCTACCAGAGCACCTCGTTCGTCTTTGACGGCGCCAAGGACGCCGCCAATCTCTTCGCCCTGCAGAAGTACGGCAACATCTACTCGCGCATCGGCAACCCCACCGTCGCGGCCCTCGAGGAGCGCCTCGCCTCACTCGAGGGGGGCATCGGCGCGGTGGCGACGGCGTCGGGCATGAGTGCGGAGTTCATCACCTTCGCCGCCCTCGTCGGCGCGGGAGACCACGTGGTCGCGTCGGCGCAGCTGTACGGCGGCACGGTCACCCAGCTGGATGTCACGCTCCGGCGTTTCGGCGTGGAGACGACCTTCGTCGCCTCCACCGAACCGGCCGACTACGCCGCCGCCATCCGGCCGGAGACCAAGGTGCTCTACGTCGAGACGATCGGCAACCCGTCCGGGTCGATCGCCGACATCGAGGGACTCGCCGAGGTCGCCCACGCCTCCGGCATCCCGCTCGTCGTCGACTCGACCCTCGCCACGCCCTACCTCGCGCGCCCCCTCGAGCACGGCGCCGACATCGTCATCCACTCGGTGACGAAGTTCCTCGGCGGACACGGGACGACCCTCGGCGGGGTGGTGATCGAGAAGGGCACGTTCGACTGGGGCAACGGCAAGTTCCCGCAGATGACCGAGCCGGTGGCCTCGTACGGCGGGATCCGGTGGTGGGACAACTTCGGCGAGTACGGCTTCCTCACCAAGCTCCGCAGCGAGCAGCTGCGGGATATCGGACCGGCACTGAGCCCTCAGTCGGCGTTCCAGCTCCTGCAGGGAGTCGAGACGCTCCCGCAGCGGATCGACGCCCACCTCGCCGGGGCGCGCATCGTCGCCGAATGGCTGAACGAGGACCCCAGGGTCTCCTACGTGACCTGGGCGGGGCTCCCCGAGCACCCCCATCACGAGCGTGCGGAACGGTACCTTCCGCTCGGCCCGGGCTCGGTCTTCGCCTTCGGCATCCGCCCCGCGAGCACCGGCGGCGGGATCGACCCCGATGCCGCCCGCGCGGCGGGGGAGCGGTTCATCGACTCCCTGCAGCTCGCCTCGCACCTGGCCAACATCGGCGATGCGCGCACCCTCGTCATCCATCCCGCCTCCACGACCCATCAGCAGCTGAGCGCCGAACAGCTGAGCGCCGCGGGTGTCCCCGCCGACCTCGTGCGCATCTCGGTGGGGCTGGAAGACCCCGAAGACATCCTGTGGGACCTCGACCAGGCCCTCACCGCCGCGACGGGAGCGACCCGATGACCGACCCGTCCTGCGCCCTGCCCACCGTCCGTTCGTCGGCCGTGCCCGACGAACAGCCCGGCACGCCGGACGGCGCGGCGTGCGCGCTGCCCTCCGCCGCCGTGCCGGGTCGCACGTGGCAGGGCCCCGGCCCGCAGGAACGCTTCGAGATCCTCCGCCGCACACGATCGGTCGCGATCGTCGGCGCCTCCGACAACCCCGCGCGCGCCAGCTTCTTCGTCGCGACCTATCTGCTGGGGAGCGCGCCGTACGACGTGTACTTCGTCAACCCCCGCGCCCACACCATCCTCGGGCGGCCCGCTTACGCGTCGCTGGCGGATCTGCCGGTCACCCCCGACCTGGTCGACGTCTTCCGTCGCCACGACGACCTGCCGGGCGTCGCGGCCGAGGCGGTCGCTGCCGGTGCGAAGACCCTGTGGTTGCAGCTCGGCTCGTGGCACGAGGATGCCGCCGCCCTCGCGGAGGAGGCCGGGTTGTCGGTCGTCATGGATCGGTGCGTCAAGATCGAACACGCGCGGTTCCACGGAGGACTTCACCTCGCGGGATTCGACACCGGCGTGATCAGCTCACGGCGGCAACTGCTCAGCCGACGCGCGGACCTGTAGAATGGTCGGATGGCGCGGCTCGGCCGACCACCCCGCGCCCGAGGACTTCTCCGCCGACATCCTTTCGAACCAGGAGGTTCAGCCATGGCCGGAACCAACCAGGGCATCATCGAGCCCCCCATCGACAGCCTTCTCGAGAAGGTCGACTCGAAGTACCAGCTCGTCATCTACGCCGCCCGTCGTGCGCGTCAGATCAACGACTACTACTCCGACCTGCACGAGGGGAACCTCTTCGACAACGTCGGTCCGCTCGTGGACTCCACGGTCGAGGACAAGCCGTTGACGATCGCCCTTCACGAGATCAACGAAGACAAGCTGCGCCTGCGGGCCGCCGAGTAAGTCGTTCTCGAGTCCCTGCCCGGGGTGGCTGTCGGCCACCCCGGGCATACTTGTGCCCGTCCCCGCGAGATCTGGAGCATCGATGACCTCACTGCGTCTGTTCACGTCCGAATCCGTCACCGAGGGGCATCCCGACAAGATCTGCGACCAGATCTCGGACAGCATCCTCGACGCGATCCTCGCCGAAGACCCGCACGGTCGGGTCGCCGTGGAGACCCTCGTGACGACGGGTCTCGTCCACGTCGCCGGCGAGGTCTCCACGGCCGCGTACGTCGAGATCCCCGCGATCGTGCGTTCCGTCGTCAACCGCATCGGCTACACCTCCAGCGACACCGGCTTCGACGGCGACTCGTGCGGTGTGAGCGTCTCGATCGGAGCGCAGTCGTCCGACATCGCCGCGGGTGTCGACAAGGCGTTCGAGCGGCGCGAGGGCGGATCGATCGACCCGAACGACGAACAGGGCGCGGGTGACCAGGGCATCATGTTCGGCTACGCCACCACCGAGACTCCGCAGCTCATGCCCATGGCAGCGTGGACGGCGCACCGCATGGCCGAGCGCCTGGCCGCGGCGCGACGCGACGGCAGCCTCCCCTTCCTCCGTCCCGACGGCAAGACACAGGTCACCCTGGGCTACGACGGGGTGGTGCCGCGCACCGTGGAGTCGGTGGTGCTCTCCACGCAGCACCACCCCGACATCTCGCAGAAAGCGCTCCGCGGTGCGGTGCGCGACGAGGTCATCGAGCCCGTGCTCGAGGCGACGGGGCTCGACATCTCGGGCGTGAAGTTCTACATCAACCCGGCGGGTCCCTTCGTCGTCGGCGGACCCAAGGGCGACGCGGGACTCACGGGTCGGAAGATCATCATCGACACCTACGGCGGCGCCGCCCGCCACGGGGGCGGGGCCTTCAGCGGCAAGGATCCCTCGAAGGTCGACCGGTCGGCGGCGTACGCGATGCGCTGGGTGGCCAAGAACGCCGTCGCCGCCGGCCTCGCCGACCGCCTCGAAGTCCAGGTCGCCTACGCGATCGGCAAGGCCAAGCCCGTCGGTCTGTACGTCGAGACCTTCGGCACGGGACACGTGCCCGACGAGGTCATCACCGCCGCCATCCGCGAGGTGTTCGACCTGCGTCCGCGTGCGATCATCCAGCAGCTCGGGCTCCTTCGTCCGATCTACGCGCAGACGGCGGCGTACGGCCACTTTGGCCGTGAGCTCCCCGATTTCACCTGGGAGCGCACCGACCGGGTCGACGACCTGCGCGCCGCCGCAGGACTGTGAGTCCGTCTGGTCCGAGAGGGCCTCGGCGCCCATGAGCGGGGCGCGGGTGGCGCGGGTCCTCATCGACTCTCCGCTGCCGCAGTTGGACCGGCTGTTCGACTACGCCGTGCCCGAGGCGTTCGCGGGGGAGGTGGCACCGGGCGTCCGTGTGAAGGTGCCGCTGCGCAGCGCCGGACGGGTCGTGGACGCCTATGTCGTGGAGGTCGATGACGAACCGGATGTCGCCGAGCGGCCGCTCTCCGACATCGACGCCGTCGTCTCGCCGGTACCGGTCCTTCCGGCGGCGCTCTACCGGCTGGCCCGTCGAGCGGCCGACCGGGCCGCCGGGTCGGCCCCCGACATCCTGCGCCTGGTGATCCCCAAGCGCATGGTGCGCGCCGAGAAGGTGTGGCTTGCGAGCGAGAGGGCGGTCGCTCCGGAGGTCTCGCCGGACGCCGAGAGCAGGGCTCGAGCGACGCTCGACCGATTCCCCGGGCTCGCGGCGGCGCTCCGCGACGGCGAGCGTCTCGCCGTCGACGCCCCGCCGCACCAGGTCCCCACCCCGTCGGGAGACGTGGGCGGGTGGGCGGACCTCCTGGCGGCCGCGGCGGTCGACACCCTCGCGGCGGGCAGGAGCGCCGTCGTGGTCGTCCCCGACCATCGCGACCAGGCGCAGATCGAGCGCGCCCTGGCCTCGCGAGTGGACGCTGCGGCCGTCGTCCGCGACGACGCGCGCCAGCCGGGCCCTGCCCGGTACGCCGGCTTCCTTCGGATGCTCTCCGACGCCCCGTGCATCGTCGTCGGCAACCGGTCCGCCGTCTACGCCCCGGTGCACCGGATCGGCCTCGTGGCAGTCTGGGATGACGGAGACCCGCTCCTGGCAGAACCGCTGTCGCCCGGCGTGCACGCGCGCGATGCCGCCCTCATCCGTCAGGAGATCGACGGCTGCGCCCTCCTCTTCGCCGGCCACAGCCGCACCACCGACGTGGAGCGGCTCGTGCAACTCGGCTTCGTCCGCGACATCCCCGCATCGCGTCGCCGTTCGCCCCGGATCGTGCTGAGCGCCACGCAGGAGGGAGAGCGCCGCGGGGTGCGCATCCCGTCGAGTGCGTTCCGGGCCGCTTCGGACGCCCTCGCCCACGGGCCGGTCCTCGTCCAGGTCGCGCGGCCCGGATACGCCCCCGTGCTGGTGTGCGCCGAGTGCCGCCGGCCCGCCCGGTGTCGGCACTGCGAGGGGCCGCTTCACGCGCGGAGTGTGGGTGCCGTGCCCGAGTGCTCCTGGTGTGCGCGCCAGGCGCGAGCCTGGACCTGCGTGCACTGCGGCTCCGAGAAGGTGCGTCTGGCCTCATCGGGAAGTGAGCGCACCGCTGAGGAGCTCGGCCGCGCCTTCCCCGGGATACGCGTCGTCATCTCCGACGGCCGCCACGTGGTGGAGGAGGTCGCTGCGGCTCCCGCACTCGTGATCGCCACCCGGGGCGCCGAACCCCCCGCGGAGGGCGGCTATCGTGCCGTGGTGCTTCTGGACGGGGAGCGGATGCTGCTCTCCGACGACCTGCGGATCGGCGAGGCGGCGCTCCGGTGGTGGTCGAACGCCGCCGCCCTCGCCGCTCCGGATGCCCCGGTGCATCTGGTCGGCGTGACCGGCGCCGTCGCCCGAGCCCTGGCGACCTGGTCGCAGGCGGCCTACGCCCGCTCCGAGCTCGCCGCGCGGGCGCCGCTTCGGATGCCGCCGGCGGTTCGGGTGGCCGCGGTCGACGGCGATGCGCAGAGCGTCGAGGCGGCGGTGACGGCGCTCCGCCAGGCCGTCCCCGCACTGGACGATGAGAGCGTCCTGGGCCCCGCCCCCCGCGGCGAGGGCGGGATGCGGGCCCTGGTGCGGTTCGACTACCGCGTCGGTGCCGACGTCTCCGAGTCCCTCCGCTCCTCCGTCGTCGCGGCCGCCCTCCGCACCCGTCGCGCCCGTGGTCGCGCCCCGGCATCCGGCGGTGCGCCGCCTACACTCAGAGTGCGGGTGGACCTGCCCGACCTCGATCTGTGAGAGCCCCTATGCGTCTCGTCTTCGCCGGAACCCCCGCACCGGCCGTGCCGTCGTTGCGCGCCCTTCACGCGTCATCCCACGACATCGTGACCGTCGTGACGCGCGATGATGCGCCCGTGGGGCGCAAGCGCGTACTGACCCCGTCGCCGGTCGCCTCCGTCGCCGACGAACTCGGTCTGCCGCTTCTGAAGACCCGTCGATTGGATGACGCGGCGACGACCGCGATCGAACGCGCCCACCCCGACCTCGGGGTCATCGTGGCCTACGGCGGCCTCGTGCGCGAGCCGCTGCTGTCGACGCCTCGTCACGGCTGGATCAACCTCCATTTCTCGCAGCTGCCGCGGTGGCGGGGTGCCGCGCCGGTGCAGCACGGGCTGATCGCCGGCGACGCCGAGATCGCCGCCAGCGTCTTCCGGCTCGTGGCCGAGCTCGATGCCGGCGATGTCTTCGACGAGGTGGTGCTCCCCACACCCGACGGTGCCACGGCAGGGGAGGTGCTGGAACTCCTCGCCGACCGGGGCGCGACTGTTCTGCGTGCGGTCGTCGATGCGATCGCCGACGGCTCGGCGACGGCGCGGCCCCAGCAGGGCGCACCGACGTTCGCGCCCAAGCTCGGCGACGCCGACGGTCGCCTCGACTGGAACGGCACGCGCGACGAGGTGCTCCACCGGTTCCGCGGGGTGACGCCCGAGCCGGGCGCCCATACAACCCTCGACGGCGCTCGGGTGAAGGTGCTGCGTGCCCGGGCGGCCGCTCCCGACGCGCCCCGGCTGTCACCGGGGCGTCTGACGGCACACGGTCGCGCAGTCATCGTGGGGACCGCCACCGAGCCCGTCGTGCTCGAGACCGTCCAGCCTGCCGGGCGCGGGCCGATGGTCGCCGGTGACTGGTTCCGCGGACTCAGGCAGAGCGAGCCGGTGCTGGGATCATGAGCGCCCTGAATCCCGCACGACTCGTGGCCTTCGAGACGATCCGCTCCGTGCACGACTCCGATGCCTACGCCAATCTGCTCCTTCCCACCGCGATCCGCCGCGCCGGGCTCGACGCCGCCGACGCAGGGCTCGCGACCGAGCTCACCTACGGAACGCTCCGACGGGAGAACACCTACGACGCGGTCATCGCCGTCGCCGCCGCCCGCGCGGTCGACCTCATCGATCCGCCCGTGCTCGATGCCATCCGTCTCGGCGTCCACCAGTTGCTCTCGACCCGTGTCGCGTCGCACGCGGCCGTCAACGAGTCGGTCGAGCTCGCCCGCCGCGCTGCGGGACGAAGCGCCGGGGGCTTCGCCAACGCGGTGCTCCGGCGGGTCTCACGCGACACACCGGGCGATTGGATGACCCGGATCGGCGAGACGGCGCGCTCCGACGACGAGCGACGGGGCCTGCTCACCTCCCACCCCGTCTGGGTCGTGCGCGCCTTCCGCCGGGCGCTGGCAGCCGAAGGACGCGCCGATGAGCTCGATGAGCTCCTTCACGCCGACAACGTCTCACCGCGGGTGACCTTCGCCGCCCTCCCGGGGCTCGCCGAGGTGCCGCAGGGCGCGCGGCGCACCGACTTCTCGCCCGTCGGGTTCCGCTCGCCCGGCGGCGACCCCGAAGCCCAGGTGACCGCGTCGGGCGGTCGCATCCGCGTGCAGGACGAGGGATCGCAGATCGCCGCCCTCGCTCTCACCCGGGCCCGTCCCGCGCGGGCGGGGGAGCGGTGGCTCGACCTGTGCGCGGGTCCGGGTGGGAAGACGGCGATCCTCGCGGCCGAGGCTCTCGCGGCAGGCGCACAGCTCGAGGCCAACGAGGTCAATCCCGCCCGTGCGGGACTGGTGCGGCAATCCGTCGCCGGGGTGCCGCTGGATGTCCCGGTCAGCGAGGAGGACGGTCGCACCCGGGCACGCGCCGGCGGGTACGACCGCATCCTCGTCGATGCTCCCTGCACGGGGCTCGGTGCGCTGCGCCGGCGGCCGGAGGCCCGCTGGCGCAAATCACCGTCTGACGTCGCCGACCTCGTCGATCTGCAGCGCGGGCTCCTCGATGCGGCCATCGACGGGCTGACGCCCGGGGGCCTGGTGGCCTATGTCACCTGCTCGCCGCACCTCGCCGAGACCGCGGGCGTCGTTGCGGACATCGTCCGAGCCCGCGGCGACGACGTCGAGGAGCTCGATGCCCGCGCCGTCATCACCGCGTTCAGCGCGAGCGACCCCGACCTCCTGCCCCAGGCCGACGGATCGGGCCGCGCGCAGCTGTGGCCGCACCGGCACAACACCGACGCGATGTCGATCTCGCTGCTTCGGCGGCGCTGACGATCGCACAGCGGGCACCGCCGCGGTGTGCCGACATAATGGTCCGGTGCACGCCGACCACGACTCCGCCGCAGCGGTCAGGATCAATCCCAGCATCCTGGCCGCGGACTTCGTCCACATGGCCGACGATCTCGCCCGCATCGCCGCCGCGGATTTCGTGCATGTGGACGTCATGGACAATCACTTCGTCCCGAATCTGACCTTCGGTCCGCAGATGGTCCAGCGCATCCAGGACACCAGCCCCGTCCCGCTCGATGTCCACCTCATGATCGACGACCCCGAGCGGTGGGCGCCGGGGTACGCCGAGATCGGCGCCGCCTCGGTGACCTTCCACCTCGAGGCGGCGAGCGAACCTGTGGCCGTCGCACGGCGTCTGCGCGCGATCGGCGCCCGGGCCGGGGTCGCCGTCAAGCCCGCGACCCCGGTCGAGTCGCTCTACGACGTGCTCGACGAGTTCGACCAGATTCTCGTGATGACCGTCGAACCGGGATTCGGCGGGCAGTCCTTCCTGCCCGAGACGATGCCCAAGCTCAGCGCCCTCGCGGCCGAGGCCAGACGACGCGGGTCGGAGGTGTGGCTGCAGGTCGACGGCGGCATCGGCGAATCCACCATCGCGCAGGCCGCCGAGGCCGGTGCCGACACCTTCGTCGCGGGGTCGGCGGTCTTCGGCTCCGACAACCCCGAGCGGGCGATCATCGCGCTGCGTGATCAGGCACGCCATCACCACCGTCATTCCCGCCGCTGATCGGAGAACGCCCATGACCGACCGCTCCGAGGACCGGCCCGCAGCTCCCGGGCCGGATCCCGCCGACGGTGGCACCGAGGCGGCGACACCCTCGAGCACCGAGGCGCTCCGCGTGGCAGGGGTCCGCGGAGCGAGGTGGCTGCTGTCGGCCTACAGCGGTGAGCACGGCATCTACGGCGTGGTGCTCGTCACCGCCCTCATCGGCGCCGAGATCGAGGCGCCCACCGACCTCGACGTCATCTGGTTCGTCGCCGGAACCGTCGGGGTCTTCTGGCTGGCGCACATCTACGCCGCCGTCGTCGCCAGCCGGGCCCGCAGGCCCGTGCCCCCGCTCCGCGAGGGCATCCGCGACGGTGTGCGCCACTCCGGCGGGATGGCACTGGCGATGCTCATCCCGGTCTTCCTCCTCGCCACCGGGACCTGGGGTGTGCTGGACGAGTGGACGGCCTACTTCCTCGCGCTCGGCAGCGGTGTGGTCATCCTGGGGCTGATCGGCTACCTCAACGCCCGGCGCAACGGTGCGACGTGGCCGTGGCGGATGCTCGGCGTCCTCGCGACGACGCTGCTGGGGCTGCTCGTCATCGGCCTCAGCATCCTCGTCCACTGACACCCCGCCGCGCCGGTCGGGTCCGCCCGTTCGCTACCCTGGCATGGTGAAGACTTTCGACGCGCTGTTCGCCGAGCTCACGGCGAAGGCCGTCGAGCGTCCCGCCGGATCGGGGACCGTCGCCGAGCTGGATGCCGGCGTCCACGCCATCGGCAAGAAGATCGTCGAAGAGGCCGCCGAGGTGTGGATGGCCGCCGAGTACGAATCCGATGAGCGCACCGCCGAGGAGATCTCACAGCTGCTGTACCACCTGCAGGTGATGCTCGTCGCGAAGGGACTCACGCTCGAGGACGTGTACCGACATCTCTGAGCGGTCCTCCCGTCCGTCCTCTCTCCCGAAAGCCATCCCACATGCTCAGAATCGCCGTGCCCAACAAGGGCTCCCTCGCCGACACCGCCTCGGCGATGCTCCAGGAGGCCGGGTACACCGGCCGACGTGATCCGAAGGATCTGCACGTCATCGACCCTGAGAACGAGGTCGAATTCTTCTACCTGCGTCCGAAGGACATCGCCACCTACGTCGGTTCCGGCGCGCTGGATGTCGGCATCACCGGTCGCGACCTGCTGCTGGATGCCCGCATGCCGGGCGCCCGCGAGATCGAAGCGCTCGGCTTCGGCGACTCGACCTTCCGCTTCGCCGGGCCCCCCGGCCGCTTCACCGATGTCGACGACCTCGAGGGTGTGCGGGTGGCGACCGCCTACCCCGGGCTCGTCGACGGCTTCCTCGACGAGCGCGGGGTCGCCGTCGATCTCGTTCCGCTGGACGGCGCGGTCGAGTCGGCCGTGCGCCTCGGGGTGGCCGACGCGGTGGCCGATGTGGTCTCGACGGGGACGACGCTGCGTCAGGCCGGGCTGGAGATCTTCGGACCGGCGATCCTGCAGTCCGAGGCGGTGCTCATCGGGGCGCCGGTCGAGGCGGAGGGGACCGAGACCCTGCTGAGGCGCTTGCGCGGAGTCATGGTCGCTCGCCGATACGTGCTCATCGACTACGACCTGCCCGCCCGGCTCATCGACGAAGCCGTCGCGGTGGCACCCGGCATCGAGTCGCCGACCATCTCGCCGCTGCGCGATCCGGAGTGGGTCGCGGTGCGCGTGATGAGCCCGCGCAAGGGTGTGAACCAGGTGATGGACGCCCTGTACGCCATCGGTGCGCGGGCGATCCTCGTGACCGAGATCCACGCGGCGAGGCTCTGAGATGACCCTGGCCACCCGCGTCATCCCCTGTCTCGACGTCGCCGGCGGCCGCGTCGTGAAGGGCGTGAACTTCGTCGATCTGCGTGACATGGGCGACCCGGTCGAGCTCGCCAAGGCCTACTTCGACCAGGGCGCCGACGAAGTCACCTTCCTCGACGTGACCGCGACCGTCGACGAGCGTGCCACGACCTACGATGTCGTCCAGCGCACGGCGGAGCAGGTCTTCATCCCCCTGACGGTCGGCGGCGGAGTGCGATCGACCGACGACGTCGCACGACTGCTGTCGGTGGGAGCCGACAAGATCGGCGTGAACTCCGCCGCGATCGCGCGTCCCGATCTGCTCGACGAGATCGCCGACCGCTTCGGCGCGCAGGTGCTGGTGCTCTCGCTCGATGTCAAGCGGGTCTCACCCGATCGGCGTGCCGGCTCGGCGTCGGGCTTCGTGGTGACCACGCACGGCGGGCGCACCGAGACCGACCTGGATGCACTCGTCTGGGCCCGAGAGGCTGTGGAGCGGGGAGCGGGCGAGCTGCTGGTCAACTCGATCGACGCCGACGGAACCAAACAGGGTTTCGACCTGGAGCTGATCGCGGCGATGCGCGAGGTGGCTCGCGTTCCCGTCATCGCCTCCGGTGGCGCGGGCGCCCTCGAGCACTTCGCTCCGGCCATCACGGCCGGAGCCGACGCGGTGCTGGCCGCCTCGGTGTTCCACACCGGTCAGCTGCGGGTCGGCGAGGTCAAAGAGGCGATGGCGCGCCACGGCATTCCGGTCCGGCGAACGGAGAGGGATCGATGACCGAGGCCGAGCTTTCCGGAGACGTCGAGGACCGCATCGCTCGCGTCCGCTTCACCGATGACGGCCTCGTCGCGGCGATCGTCCAGCAGTGGGACACCCGCGAGGTGCTCATGCTCGGATGGATGGATGCCGAGGCGCTGCGTCGCACGCTGACCGAAGGTCGGGTCACGTTCTGGTCGCGATCGCGACAGGAGTACTGGCGCAAAGGCGACACCTCCGGCCACGCGCAGTTCGTCCGCGGCGCGCGACTGGACTGCGACGGCGACGCGATCCTCGTCGAGGTCGATCAGATCGGCGTCGCCTGTCACACCGGCACCCGAACGTGTTTCGACGCCGACGATCTGGACCCGGCGGTCGGCACCGCGCCCGTCGGCGATCCGTCGTGAGTGCCTCCGGAGGGGTGCGCGGCGGTCCGTCCGTCCGTCCTCGTTCGCTGGCGGTGCTGCTGATCCTGGTGGCCGGTGCGACCGGGGTGATCGCTTCGACCCAGACCTGGCTGACGGTGACCATCGAGGACGGGGCGCGCGACCTGCTCCCCGTCAGCGGCGCGGCAGCGCTTCCCGTGCTCGCGCCCCTCAGCCTGACCGCCCTGGCACTGGGCGCGGCCCTCGCCATCGCGGGCACCGTGCTGCGTTACATCTTCGGGGTCCTCACCGTCGTGATCGCCGCGACCCTCGGTGTCGTCACGGGTGTCGTCGCCCTCACGGCACCCGTTGCCTCCGTCGTCTCGGCGGTGACCGAGGCGACGGGGATCGCGGGCGTCGAGGCCGTGGGCGATCTCGTCACGGCCATCGCCACCACGCCGTGGCCGCTCATCACGCTCGCGGCATGCGCCGTTCTTCTCGGCGCCGGCGTGCTGATCCTCGCCACGGCGCACCGTTGGCCGGGCGCGGGGCGGAAGTACCGCACGACCGCGGAGGTCGTACCCGACGGCGCGGCCACGCGGCGCACCGAGGCGATCGACTCGTGGGATGAGCTGTCGCGCGGACAGGATCCGACGGTCTGACCGATAGACTGGCGGTGGTGTGTCCCGGCGTCCTGGAGGATATTCATGAGCAACCACATCGGTGATCCCGGCCACGGCAATTCGCCGGCGGCATGGACGGCTGTCGTCATCATGCTCGTCGGCTTCACCGTCGGAACCGTCGCGTTCTTCTTCGACGTGCCGGTGGTGGTGTGGGCCTCGGCCGGTCTGGTCGTCGTGGGTCTGCTCGTGGGCTGGGGCATGTCGAGAGCCGGCTACGGCGTCGGCGGGGCCAAGACAACGGCGAAAGAGCATTGAACGCGGGCGCTGGGCGAACATCGGCGGGCATCGATCTGCTCGCCGAACTGACGGCCGGCGCCGTCGCGGACGCCGAGCGTCGCTCCGCGGACACCCCGCTGGCTCAGGTGGAGCGCACCGCGCTGGCCCGCCCCGCGGCCAAGGATGCGCGCGCTGCGCTCGCCCCGAGCGCCGGGGTGAAGATCATCGCGGAGGTCAAGCGCGCGAGTCCTTCGCGCGGGCCGCTCGCCGACATCCCCGACCCCGCCGCGCAGGCGCGGCGGTATCAGCAGGGCGGCGCCTCGGCCATCTCGGTCCTCACCGAGGAACGTCGCTTCTCGGGTAGCCTCGCCGACCTCGACGCCGTCGTGGCGGCGGTCGATCTGCCCGTTCTGCGCAAGGACTTCATCGCCACCGAGTACCAGGTCGTCGAGGCCCGAGCCGCCGGGGCCGACCTGGTGCTCCTCATCGTCGCCGCCCTCGCGCAGGATGACCTCGTCCGGCTGCACCGCCTCATCGGCGAGCTCGGCATGACCGCTCTCGTCGAGACGCACAGCGCCGACGAGGTGTCCCGGGCGATCGACCTCGGCGCGTCGGTGATCGGCGTCAATGCCCGCGACCTGTCGACGTTCGAGCTGGACCGTGACCTGTTCGGGCGCCTGGAACCCCTCATCCCCGAAGGAACCATCCGCATCGCGGAATCTGCGGTGTCGTCTCCGGACGACGTCGCGCACTACCGCGATCACGGTGCCGACGTGGTCCTCATCGGCGAAGCCCTCGTGACGGGCGACCCGGTGGCGACCCTCGGTCGGTTCCTCGCGGCGGGAGACCATCCCGCCGGCCGAAACCGGAAGGAGCGGACATGAGTCTGCGTGAAGCCGCAGGGCCATTCTTCGGCGAGTTCGGCGGGCGGTTCATGCCCGAATCGCTCATCGCCGCCATCGACGAGCTGAGCGCGGAGTACGACCGCGCGAAGAACGACCCGGTTTTCCAGGAGGAGTTCCTCGAACTGCTGCGCAGCTACGCGGGTCGACCGTCCATCATCACGGAGGTGCCGCGGTTCGCCGCGCACGCCGGTGGTGGCCGGGTGTTCCTCAAGCGCGAGGATCTCAACCACACCGGTTCGCACAAGATCAACAATGTCCTCGGGCAAGCCCTGCTCACCCGCCGCCTCGGCAAGAAGCGCGTCATCGCCGAAACCGGCGCCGGCCAGCACGGCGTGGCCACGGCGACGGCGGCGGCGCTGTTCGGCCTCGAGTGCACCATCTACATGGGCGAGGTCGACACCGAGCGCCAGGCGCTGAACGTCGCACGGATGCGCCTGCTCGGGGCCGAGGTCGTTCCGGTGACCACGGGCTCGCGCACCCTCAAGGACGCGATCAACGAGGCCTACCGCGACTGGGTGTCCAGCGTCGAGACGACCAACTACATCTTCGGCACGGCCGCGGGTCCCCACCCGTTCCCTGCCATGGTGCGCGATTTCCAGAAGGTCATCGGCGAAGAGGCGCGCCGGCAGCTCCTCGACGAGGTCGGTCGACTGCCCGACGCGGTCTTCGCGTGCGTGGGCGGGGGATCGAACGCGATCGGCATGTTCGACGCCTTCCTGGATGACGCCGATGTGCGCCTCTACGGGGTCGAAGCCGCCGGCGACGGCGTGGACACCGTACGCCATGCGGCGTCCATCGAGCGGGGCCGCCCGGGCGTCCTCCACGGCGCGAAGACCTTCGTCCTGCAGGACGAGGACGGGCAGACCGTGGAGTCCCATTCGATCTCCGCGGGCCTGGACTATCCGGGCGTCGGACCCGAGCACGCATGGCTCGCCTCGATCGGTCGGGCAGACTACATCCCCGCCACCGACGCCGAAGCGATGGCGGCGCTGCGGCTGCTCTCCGAGACGGAGGGCATCATCCCCGCCATCGAGTCGGCGCACGCTCTGGCCGGCGCGATGCGCATCGGCGAGCAGCTGGGCCCCGATGCCGTCATCGCGATCTGCCTCTCCGGCCGCGGGGACAAGGACATGGACACCGCGGCACGCTACTTCGAGCTCTACGACGCAGGGATCGATCTCGCGGCAGCGGCGGCCGAACCCGTCGTCGACGCCGCCAAGGGCGAGGGCGTGAAGCTGTGACCTCATCCGTCTCGGCGGCGATCGACGCCGCCAAGGCCGATGGTCGCGGTGCCCTCGTCGGATACCTTCCGCTCGGCTTCCCCGACCTGGCCACGAGCATCGATGCCGCTGTCGCCCTGGCGGAGGCGGGAGCCGACGTCCTGGAGCTCGGCCCGCCGTATTCCGATCCGGTCATGGACGGCACCGTGATCCAGGAGGCGACGCAGACGGCACTGGCCGCCGGGTTCCGCCTCCGCGACACGTTCACCGCCGTCGCCGAGATCACGCGGCAGACCGACACCCCGGTGCTGGTGATGACGTACTGGAACCCCGTGATGCAGTACGGGGTCGACCGGTTCGCCGACGACCTGCACTCGGCCGGGGGAGCGGGACTGATCACGCCCGACGTCACTCCTGACGCTGCCGGGGACTGGATCGCGGCGTCCCGCCGCACCGACCTCGACCGGGTCTTCCTCGCCGCTCCCACGTCCACCGACGAGCGTCTCGACCTCATCGCGTCGAACTCGACGGGATTCGTCTACACGGTCTCCACGATGGGGATCACCGGCGTCCGCGAGGACCTCGACGCCGCCGCCCGAGGCCTCGTCGCGCGCCTGCGCGCGCACGGCGCCGAGCGCGCATGCGTCGGCATCGGCATCTCCAACGCCTCCCACGTTTCCGGCGTCCTGGAGTACGCGGACGGCGCCATCGTCGGAACGGCCCTCGTCCGCGCCCTGCGCGACGGCGGCATCCCCGCCCTGCGAGACCTCGCCGCCGAGTTGCACGAGGGCACGATGTCCGCGGGCGCCGGACGCCCCGCTTAGACTCGAATCCATGTCGTTCGCCCTCTCGAGCGCGGGAACCTCCGTGCTCGCCAGCATCCCGAGCCCCGAGATCAGCTTCATCCAGCTGGGACCGCTCCGCGTCTACTTCTACGCGCTGTGCATCATCGCCGGCATCGTGGTGGCGGTCCTGCTCACGAACCATCGACTGACCAAGCGCGGCGCAGAGCCGTGGGTCGTCATCGACGTCGCCCTTCTCGCGGTGCCGCTGGCCATCGTCGGCGCCCGGATCTTCCATGTGCTCACCCACCTGGGCTTCTACTTCTACGAGGGCTCGAACCCGTGGAACCCCCTCCAGCCCGGCTCGGTCTGGGCCATCTGGGAGGGCGGGATCGCCATCTACGGTGCGCTGATCGGCGGCGCGGTCGGCGCGTGGCTCGGCTGCCGTTGGACGGGGATCCGCTTCTGGTCCTTCGCGGATGCGCTGGCCCCCGGCATCCTGCTCGCGCAGGCCATCGGGCGCTTCGGGAACTGGTTCAACCAGGAACTGTTCGGCCTTCCCACCGACCTGCCGTGGGGTCTGGAGATCGACTCCGACAACGCCGCGTTCCCCCCGGGGCTGCCCGCCGATACGCTGTTCCACCCGACCTTCCTCTACGAGGTGATCTGGAACACGGCGGGCGTCTTCGTGCTGCTGTGGGCGGGGAAGCGTCTGCGGATGCAGTGGGGACGGCTGTTCGGCCTCTACCTGATCTGGTACAGCGCCGGCCGCATCGTGTGGGAGTCGATCCGCATCGATCCGAGCGACATCTACCTGGGGCTGCGCACCAACGTCTGGGCCGCGATCTTCGGCGTCATCGTGGGTCTGGCCATCATCATCGTGCAGCGTCGGCGCCACCCCGGCACCGAGCCGTCGCCCTATGTGGCCGGTCGGGAGTGGAAGGGCCGGGGCACGGTACAATCGCAGGACACCAACGACTTCGTCGACCTCAGCGAACCACCGGCGAACGAGGTCGCCGAGAGCGATGCCACAAGCACAGCCGCCAAGAAGTAGGGGTGTTCATCAGCTGATTCGGGCCGACGTCGTCCCATCTTGAGCATCAATGTGAGGACGGTACGCATGGCCGCGAGTTCCGGCAGCAGCACCTCCACGTCGGTCGTGGGCGGTGGCTTCCCCGCCCGCCAGGGCATGTACGACCCGGCATTCGAGAAGGACGCCTGCGGGTTGGCGATGGTCGCGACGCTCCGAGGCGAACCGGGCCACGACATCATCGACCTGGCCCTGACGGCGCTGCGCAACCTCGAGCACCGCGGTGCGATCGGTTCGGATGCGGGCACCGGAGACGGAGCCGGCATCCTCACCCAGATGCCCGACGCCTTCTTCCGCGAGGTCGTCGACTTCGACCTGCCCCCGATGGGGGAGTACGCGGCGGGCATGGTCTTCCTGCCGCGCGACGAGGAGGCACGAGCCGAGCAGAAAGCCGGCATCGAACGGATCGCCGCCGGCGAGAACCTCGTCGTGCTCGGCTGGCGCGACGTGCCGGTCGCCGAGGAGCACCTGGGGAAGCTGGCCTTCGAGGCGCGCCCCGCCTTCGAGCAGATCTTCGTATCCCGTCCCGGTGAAGGCGATGCGCCGGCGCTGTCGGGCATCGATCTGGACCGGCGCACCTATCGGATGCGCAAGCGCGCCCGACACGAGCTCGACGCCTACTTCGTCTCGCTGTCGGCACGCACCATCGGCTACAAGGGCATGGTCACCACGCTCCAGCTCGAGCCGTTCTATCCCGACCTCCAGGATGAGCGCTTCGCCTCCGAGCTCGCCGTCGTGCACTCACGGTACTCCACCAACACCTTCCCCTCCTGGCCGCTTGCGCAGCCGCTGCGGATGCTCGCGCACAACGGCGAGATCAACACCGTCAAGGGCAACCGCAACTGGATGCGGGCGCGGCAGTCGCAGCTGGAGTCGGAGCTCCTCGGCGACATCCGTCCACTGCTGCCGATCTGCACCGTCGGCTCCAGTGACTCCGCGTCGTTCGACGAGGTTCTCGAGCTGCTGACGCTGACCGGCCGGAGCCTTCCGCACGCGGTGATGATGATGGTGCCCGAGGCCTACGAGAAGCAGGCCGACATCGCCCCCGATCTCCGGGCGTTCTACGACTACCACGCGAATCAGATGGAGCCGTGGGACGGCCCCGCGGCGCTGATCTTCACCGACGGCACGCTCGTGGGTGCGACGCTCGACCGCAACGGCCTGCGTCCGGGACGCTGGACGGAGACGACCGACGGCTTCGTCGTGATCGGCAGTGAGACCGGGGTCCTCGACATCGCCCCCGAGCGCATCAAGCGTCGGGGCCGGTTGCGCCCGGGCCGGATGTTCCTCGTCGACACCGAGGCCGGACGCATCGTCGAGGACGACGAGATCAAGCGCGACCTCGCGACCATGCATCCCTGGCAGGAGTGGCTGGATGCGGGGCGCGTGCGCCTGGCCGATCTGCCCGAGCGCGAGCACATCGTCCACCCGATCGCCTCGATCACCCGTCGTCAGCGCACCTTCGGCTACACCGAGGAGGAGGTGCGGATCCTCCTGACCCCGATGGGGCAGAACGGCGCCGAGCCGCTCGGCGCGATGGGCAGCGACACCCCGGTCGCCGTCCTCAGCGACCGGCCGCGCCTGCTGTTCGACTACTTCGTCCAGCAGTTCGCGCAGGTCACCAACCCGCCGCTGGACTCGATCCGCGAAGAGGTCGTCACCTCCCTGTCGCTGGGGCTCGGGCCCGAGCGCAACCTGCTGTCGTGGGGACCGGACCACGCCCGCACGGTGATGCTCGACTTCCCCGTGATCGACAACGACGAGCTCGCGAAGATCCAGCACATCGACACGGCACTGCCCGATCGGTCGTCGGTGACGATCCGAGGTCTCTATCGCGTCGAGGCCGGGCACAAGGGCATGCGCAAGCGGCTCGAACAGATGTGCACCGAGGTCGACCAGGCGATCGAGGACGGCGCGGAGCTCATCGTGCTCAGCGACCGCGACTCCAACAAAGACCTCGCACCGATCCCGTCGCTGCTCATGCTGGCTGCCGTCCACCACCACCTCATCCGACGTGAGACCCGCATGAAGGTCGGTCTCGTCGTCGAAGCCGGTGACGTGCGCGAGGTGCACCACATCGCCACCCTCATCGGCTACGGTGCGTCGGCGGTGAACCCCTACCTGGCGATGGAGACGGTCGAATACCTCGTCCGCGCGGGTTACATCACCGGCGTCACCCCCGAGAAGGCGGTGAAGAACCTCATCTACGCCCTCGGCAAGGGCGTGCTGAAGATCATGTCGAAGATGGGCATCTCCACCGTGTCGTCCTACGCCGGTGCCCAGGTCTTCGAGGCTGTCGGGCTGTCGCAGGAGCTCGTGGAGACCTACTTCACGGGAACCGAGACCAAGCTCGGGGGCGTCGGGCTCGACGTCATCGCCGCCGAGAACGCCGCACGCCACGCCTACGCGTATCCCGAAGACGCCGCGGTGCGTGCGCACGAGCGGCTGTGGACCGGGGGCGAGTACCAGTGGCGCCGTGACGGATCGCCGCACCTCTTCAACCCCGACACCGTGTTCCGTCTGCAGCATGCGACGCGCACGCGGCGGTACGACATCTTCCGCGAATACACGAAGCTGGTCGACGATCAGGCGGCCGAGCTCAAGACCCTTCGTGGGCTGTTCCAGCTGCGGTCGGGGGTGCGCCCCCCGGTGCCCATCGACGAGGTCGAGCCCGTATCGGCGATCGTGAAGCGTTTCCAGACCGGAGCGATGAGCTACGGCTCGATCTCCCAGGAGGCGCACGAGACCCTCGCGATCGCGATGAACCGCATCGGCGGTCGATCGAACACCGGTGAGGGCGGCGAAGACGTCGAGCGCCTGCTCGACCCGGTGCGGCGCAGCTCGATCAAGCAGGTCGCATCGGGACGGTTCGGGGTCACGAGTCTCTACCTGACCGAGGCCGACGACATCCAGATCAAGCTGGCCCAGGGCGCCAAGCCCGGCGAGGGCGGACAGCTCCCTCCGGCGAAGGTGTACCCGTGGGTCGCGCGCACGCGCCACGCCACCGCAGGCGTCGGGCTCATCTCGCCACCGCCCCACCACGACATCTACTCGATCGAAGACCTCAAGCAGCTCATCTTCGACCTGAAGCGCTCCAACCCCGGCGCCCGGATCCACGTCAAGCTGGTGAGCCAGTCGGGGATCGGCGCGGTCGCGGCGGGCACGGCCAAGGCGCTGGCCGACGTCATCCTCGTCTCGGGGCACGATGGAGGTACGGGCGCGAGCCCGCTCAACTCGCTCAAGCACGCGGGCACCCCGTGGGAGCTGGGGCTGGCCGAGACGCAGCAGACGCTCATGCTCAACGGGATGCGCGATCGCGTGGTCGTGCAGGTCGACGGTCAGCTCAAGACCGGGCGCGATGTCATCATCGGCGCCCTCCTGGGCGCGGAGGAGTTCGGCTTCGCCACCGCACCGCTCGTGGTCTCGGGCTGCATCATGATGCGCGTGTGCCACCTCGACACCTGTCCGGTCGGCGTCGCGACGCAGAACCCGACGCTGCGGGCACGCTTCAACGGCAAGCCGGAGTTCGTGGTGAACTTCATGGAGTTCGTCGCCCAGGAGGTGCGCGAGTACCTCGCGGAGCTGGGGTTCCGCTCTCTCGACGAGGCCATCGGCCGCACCGAGATGCTCGACCTGAACGGCGCGATCGAGCACTGGAAGGCCAGTGGCCTCGACCTCACGCCCGTCCTCCACGGACCGAACTTCGCCGAAGACGAGCCGCGGCGCCACGGTCGCGCCCAGCTGCACGAGCTCGAGGAGCACTTCGACACGGTGCTCATCGAGCGAGCCCGCGACGTGATCGAGCGCGGCGGGTCTGTGACGATCGATCTGCCCATCCGCAACACCGAGCGCGCCGTCGGCACGCTCCTCGGGCATCACGTCACCCGTGCACGAGGGGAGAACGGTCTGCCCTCGGGATCGATCACCGTCAACCTCACCGGCTCGGCCGGTCAATCTCTCGGTGCATTCATGCCGGCGGGGATCACGCTGCGTCTCGAGGGCGACTCCAACGACTACGTCGGCAAGGGCCTGTCCGGGGGCCAGATCGTGATCCGCCCGCCGCGCGGAGCGTCGTTCGACGCGTCGAAGAACGTCATCGCCGGCAACGTCATCGGCTACGGGGCCACCCAGGGCACGATGTTCCTCCGGGGCGTCGTGGGGGAGCGGTTCCTCGTCCGCAACTCCGGCGCGACCGCGGTCGTCGAGGGCGTGGGCGATCATGCCCTCGAGTACATGACCGGAGGCCTCGCCGTCATCCTGGGCGAGACCGGACGCAACCTCGGTGCCGGGATGTCGGGGGGAACCGCGTACATCTACCGGCTCGACCGGAAGCTCGTCAACCGGGAGGCGATCGCGTCGGGCGAGCTCGTTCTCGGCGAGCTCGGCGCCGGTGACGTCGAGATGCTCCGCGACCTGCTCGAACAGCATGTCAAGGAGACCGGATCCGAACTGGCGCAGCGCCTGCTCGACGACTTCGAGCGCGAGGCGCAGAACTTCGTCCGTGTCGTCCCGCGCGATTACGCCGCTGTCCTGCAGACCCGGCAGGAGGCGCTCGACGAAGGACTCGATCCCGACGGCGACGTCGTATGGAGCCGCATCCTGGAGGTGACGGGTGGCTGACCCCAAAGGCTTTCTGAAGGTGACCGAGCGGGAGCTGCCGCCTCGGCGCCCCATCCCGGTGCGGATCATGGACTGGAAAGAGGTCTACGAGCCGGGGGACTCGGCCGTTCTCCGTCGCCAGGCCGGTCGATGCATGGACTGCGGCGTGCCGTTCTGCCACAAGGGATGTCCGCTGGGAAACCTCATCCCGGAATGGAACGACCTGGTGTGGCGGGGCGAGGGGCGCGCGGCGATCGAGCGCCTCCACGCGACGAACAACTTCCCGGAGTTCACGGGCCGGCTCTGCCCCGCGCCGTGCGAGAGCTCGTGCGTTCTGGGCATCAACCAGCCTCCGGTGACGATCAAGCAGGTCGAGGTCTCGATCATCGACGAGGCGTTCTCGCAGGGCTGGGTCGAGCCCGAGCCCCCCGCGCGTCTGACCGGCAAGACGGTCGCCGTCGTCGGATCGGGTCCGGCCGGCCTCGCCGCCGCGCAGCAGCTCACCCGGGCCGGTCACACCGTGGCGGTCTACGAGCGTGACGACCGCATCGGTGGGCTGCTCCGCTACGGCATCCCCGACTTCAAGATGGAGAAGCGCCATCTCGAGGCGCGTCTTCGTCAGATGCGCGACGAGGGCACCCGGTTCCGCGCCGGTGTCGAGATCGGCATGGACATCTCGTGGAGCGATCTGCGCGCGCGGTACGACGCCGTCGTCATCGCCACGGGGGCGACGGTGCCGCGCGACCTCGCGATCCCCGGTCGCGATCACGCGGGCGTGCACTTCGCGATGGAGTACCTCGTCGAATCGAACAAGGCGGTGGCGGGCGACGCGGTGTCCAACCAGATCACCGCGGAGGGCAAGCACGTCGTCGTGATCGGCGGCGGCGACACGGGAGCCGACTGCATCGGCACCGCCCACCGGCAGGGCGCCCTGAGCGTGACCAACCTCGCGATCGGCAAGCAGCCGCCCGAGGAGCGCCCCGAGGACCAGCCCTGGCCGATGATGCCGAACCTGTTCGAGATCGCCTCCGCGCACGAGGAGGGCGGTGAGCGTCAGTACCTCGCGTCCACCGTCGAGTTCCTCGCGAACGCCGTCGGCGAGGTCCGCGCGCTGCGCGTCGCCGAGACCGAGTACCGCGATGGCCGACGCGTGCCGAAGTCGGGCACGGAGCGCGAGATCCCCGCCGACCTCGTGCTGATCGCCATGGGCTTCACCGGCCCCGAGCACGCGCACCTGGCCGATCAGCTCGGCACGCAGTTCGGTCCGCGGGGCAGCATCGAGCGCGACGCGGTCTACCAGACATCCGCTCCTGGGGTGTTCGTCGCCGGCGACGCCGGGCGCGGTCAATCGCTCATCGTCTGGGCCATCGCCGAGGGTCGCGCGGCGGCCGCGGCGGTCGACGAGTACCTTATGGGCAGCACCGACCTGCCGGCGCCCGTTCACCCGAACGATGTCGCCATCGGGCTGCAGCCCGCGTAGGCTTGCCCCGGCCCTTCGCCATTTCCCCCATCACTCGGAGTTCATACACGGATGAGACGCGCCAAGATCGTCGCCACTTTGGGTCCTGCCACTTCCTCTTATGACATGGTCCGCGCGATCATCGATGCCGGAGTGGACATCGCCCGGCTGAACCTCAGCCACGGCGACTACTCCGTACACGAGGCCAACTTCGCCAATGTCCGCAAGGCCGCTGACGACGCGGGTCGCCCGGTGGCGGTGCTGGTCGACCTGCAGGGGCCGAAGATCCGTCTCGGCCGCTTCGCGGACGGCCCGCACGAGCTCGCCGAGGGCGACATCTTCAAGATCACCACGGAGGATGTCCCGGGAACGAAGGAGCTCGTCTCGACGACCTTCAAGGGGCTTCCCGGTGACGTCAAGCCCGGCGACTTCCTCCTGATCGACGACGGCAAGGTGCGCGTCGAGGTCGTCGAGGTCGAGGGCTCGGTCGTGACGACGCGTGTCATCGTCGCCGGCACGGTGTCGAACAACAAGGGGATCAACCTGCCGGGTGTGGCGGTGAACGTCCCCGCGCTGTCGGAGAAGGACGAGGCCGACCTCCGCTGGGGTCTGCGGATCGGCGCGGACTTCATCGCCCTTTCGTTCGTGCGAAACGCCAAGGACATCCAGCGCGTGCACGTGATCATGGCCGAGGAGGGACGCCGCGTTCCCGTGATCGCCAAGATCGAGAAGCCGCAGGCGGTGGACAATCTCGAGGAGATCATCGACGCCTTCGACGGCATCATGGTCGCCCGTGGCGACCTCGGCGTGGAGCTGCCGCTGGAGGCGGTGCCGATCGTCCAGAAGCGGGCCGTCGAGCTGTGCCGTCGGATGGCCAAGCCCGTCATCGTCGCCACCCAGATGCTGGAATCGATGATCAACAACCCGGTGCCCACACGCGCCGAGACCAGCGACGTCGCCAACGCCGTTCTCGACGGTGCCGACGCCGTCATGCTCTCGGGCGAGACCAGTGTGGGGGACTACCCCGTGAAGGTCGTCGAGACCATGGCGCGCATCGTCGAGTCGACCGAGGATCACGGACTCGAGCGCATCGCGCCGCTGACCACGAAGCCGCGGACCCAGGGGGGTGCCATCACCCTCGCCGCGATGGAGGTGGCCGACTTCGTCGAGGCGAAGTTCCTCTGCATCTTCACCGAGTCCGGGGATACCGCGCGCCGCATGTCGCGTCTGCGTCCGAAGATCCCCATGATCGGATTCACGCCCGAGCCGGCGATCCGTCGTCGCATGGCGATCACGTGGGGGATCCGCTCGACGCTCGTCGAGCATGTCCCGCACACCGACCGCATGTTCATCCAGGTCGACGACTACCTCCTCGCGAACGACCTGGCCAAGGTCGGCGACAAGGTCGTCGTGATCTCCGGGTCGCCTCCCGGGATCGTGGGTTCGACCAACGACATCCGCATCCACAAGGTCGGCGATGCCGTGCACGGTGCGGCCCCGATCTATCAGACGCGGGACTGACGCACCACGTGACGAAGAGACCTCCTCACGCGACGCGCGTGAGGAGGTTTCTCTCTTCGACGGCGGCCGACTGAAGGACCTTGTAGCCCTGCTCCCCGAAGAAGACAGTGAGCCGGTCGTCCTCGACGTCCACGACGCTCCCGCGTCCCCATTCGGCGTGTTCGACCTCGCACCCGGTGGGGAAGGGCGCGTCTGCGATGACGAACACCTCCTCATCGGCCGTGCCGCTTCGACAGGTGTCGCAGCTGCGACAGGACTCCGAGCCGTCGTCCCCGAAGTAGCTCAAGAGCACCCGCCGGCGGCACCCCCTGGTCTCGGCATACCGGCGCATGACGTCCAGGCGTGACTGCTCGATCCGCTGCCGACGGTCGGCGGCCTCCCGCGCCAGTGCTGCTGCCTCCTTCGGTCGTCGCACGGCGATGACCGTCGCGCCGTTGCGGTCGACACCGACCACTCCCGCTTCCACGAGGAGGTTCACGAGCCCGGTGACGCGCCGCGTCGAGAGAGTCAGGGTCTCGGCGAGCGCCCGGATCCCGACCGGCGCATCCGCCTTCACGAGGGTCCGGTAGACCCGGCTGACGGCCCCGGTATCGACGGATCGCGCGGCGAAGTACTTGCGGATTCCCAGGTCCTCGGATCGGTAGAACAGCACCGCCTGCGCGGGTTCCCCGTCTCTTCCCGCGCGTCCGGTCTCCTGCGTGTAAGCATCCAGCGACTCGGGAACGGCGGCATGCGCGACGAAGCGCACGTCGGGTTTGTCGATGCCCATTCCGAACGCGTTGGTCGCGACGACGACGTCGATCTCCCCGTGCAGGAACTGCTCGTGCGTTCGTCGGCGCTCGCGCGAGGGGAGCCCGGCGTGATAGGTCTCTGCGCGAACACCCTGTTCGCGCAGACGGGACGTCAGCTCCTCCGCAGCGCGTCGGGTCGAGGTGTAGACCAGCCCCGGCGGAGGAAGCGTCGGGATCACCTCGATGATCTCCCGGTCCTTCTCGGCCTCCAGCGCGAACCTCCGGACATCCAGATCGATGTTCGGTCGATCGACACCTCGAACCACGAGAAGCGGATCTGTCAGCCGGAGGCGCTCGACGATCTCCTCGCGAACGGGTGCCGCAGCCGTCGCGGTCAGCGCGACGGTGGGAGGGTGCCCCAGTCGCTCGCGCACCCCGCCGAGACCGAGATAATCGGGACGGAAGTCGTGCCCCCAGCTCGCGACGCAGTGAGCTTCGTCCACGACGAACAGGCCGATCGTCAGGTTCGACAGCCGGTCGAGGACATCGTCCTTGGCGAGTTGTTCCGGGGCCAGGAAGAGGAATTCCACCTTCTCGGCCCGGACGGACTGCCAGAGTTCCTCGGTGGCGCGCTCTCCAATCGACGAATTCAGCATGGCGCCGCGGGGCGCGCGCGGAGTCTCGGAGAGACCGGCGAGCTGATCGGCCTGGAGGGCGATGAGAGGGGAGACGACGATCGTCATGCCGTCCCGCAAGGCTCCCGCGAGCTGGTAGACCGCGGACTTTCCTGCACCCGTGGGAAGGACGGTGACGACGTCCCGGCCCGCCAGCAGTGCGCTGACGGCTTCCTCCTGCCCTTCCCGAAGGTCTTCCCACCCATAGAGCTCGCGCGCGGCGCGAGCGATCGACATTCTCTGCATCGTGTCCTTCCCGGGGGCCGGATCATCCTGCCACTCGCCGTCCGCCACCCCTCGGGGGATTGACAACCGGTGATCGAGCACTCCGCCCACGCCTCTCCCGCTCGGACCACGTGGTCGCTACGCTGAGGCCATCCCTCGAGGCGAGGAGCGACATGCCCTACATCACCGATCTGATCTGGCTCATGCTGTGGGCGTTCTATCTCGTCGCCTACCTCTACGTCGTGATCGTCATCATCACCGACCTGTTCCGCGACCATCAGCTCAACGGCTGGTTCAAGGCACTGTGGATCATCGCTCTGGTCTTCGTGCCGCTTCTGACCGCGTTGGTCTACATCATCGCCCGGGGTCGGGGAATGGCGGAGCGCGCTCAGGCGGCGTCACCTCGAGCAGTGGCCGAGAACGACGACTACCGGCCCGCGCCGTCAGCCAGCCCTGCGGACGACATCGCCAAGGCCAAGCAGCTGCTCGATTCGGGGGTCATCACCGCGGGCGAGTTCGAGGCGTTGAAGAGCAAGGCCCTCGGCCACCAGTTCTACGGCGCGTGAGCCGGCGTCGCGCCGGGCATGGTGCCGGTGGTGGGAGTCGAACCCACACGCCCTTTCGGGCAACCGAGTTTGAGTCGGTCGCGTCTGCCATTCCGCCACACCGGCTCGCGGCCAGCGGCCGCGTCCGCCCTCGACCCTATCGCAGCGAGCGGACCCGATTGCGGGCCCGCATGCGGGAAGCCGTAGGATTGCGGGGTGACTGAGTCAGAGCGCGCCGGGCAAGAGCAGTCCGGGCAAGAGCAGGCCGCCGCATCCGCCCCTCGCCGGGTCGTCGTCGCCGAGGATGAGTCGCTCATCCGCCTCGACATCGTCGAGATCCTTCGCGACAACGGCTTCGATGTCGTCGGAGAGGCCGGCGACGGCGAGACCGCCGTGCAACTGGCCACCGAGCTGCGCCCCGACCTCGTGATCATGGATGTCAAGATGCCGCAGCTCGACGGCATCAGCGCCGCCGAGAAGCTCAGCAAGAACCACATCGCCCCCGTGGTGCTGCTCACCGCCTTCAGCCAGAAGGAGCTCGTCGAGCGCGCGAGCGAGGCCGGCGCGCTGGCCTATGTCGTCAAGCCCTTCACCCCGAACGATCTGCTTCCTGCCATCGAGATCGCTCTGGCCCGTCACGAGCAGATCATCACGCTCGAGGCCGAGGTCGCCGACATGGTCGAGCGCTTCGAGACCCGCAAGCTCGTCGACCGGGCGAAGGGTCTCCTGAACGAGAAGATGGGCCTCACCGAGCCCGAGGCGTTCCGCTGGATCCAGAAGGCGTCGATGGACCGTCGCCTGACGATGCAGGATGTCGCCAAGGCGATCATCGAGCAGCTCGCGCCCAAGAAGTGACCACCGAGCCTCCCACGGACGCTGCCGTCGCACACGCGGACGGAGTCGAGATCGCCTGGGAGGACGCGCGCGCGTTCAATCTCGCCAATTGGCAGGACCGGGCCGCGCTCCACGAGGAGGCCTACGGACTGGAGGCCTTCGACGACCCGGAGCATCTATCAGAGGTCGCCAGCGACGATCTGGCGGCGCTCCTGCCGTTCGTCGGCACGCTGCGCGGCAAGGATCTCTGTCACCTCCAGTGCCACATCGGTACGGACACCGTGTCACTCGCCCGAGCCGGTGCGCGGGTGACGGCGCTGGACTTCAGCGACCGTGCCCTCGAGGTCGCGGCGCGTCTGGCGGAACGCGCGGGTGTCGATGTGACCTGGGTCCTCGGCGACGTGCTCGAAGCCCGAACGCACGTGAGCGGCGATTTCGACATCGTCTACACCAGCGTGGGAACGATCGGCTGGCTCCGCGACCTCGATCGCTGGGCGATGCAGATCGCGGCCCTGCTGCGTCCGGGCGGGCTGTTCTACATCCGCGACGGGCATCCGATGCTCTACACGATCGACGAGGATGCCGACGACGATCTGGTGCGGCACCGCTACTTCGCAGACGGCACGGCGCAGATGTGGGATGACGACTCCACCTACGCCGGTGACGGCAAGGTCGCCCATTCGCGAACCTACGAGTGGCCTCATCCCCTCTCCGAGACGATCAACTCCCTCATCTCCGCCGGGTTGCAGATCGAGAAGCTCGACGAGGGGCGAGTGCTCCCCTGGCGGTTCAGCGGGCGAATGGTGCCCGTGGACCACGGATGGATGTGGCCCGAGGGCGTCCGCGATCGCATTCCGGCGACCTTCACGATCATCGCGCGCAAACCCGCCTGAGAGGGTGTCAGCTGCGGGCGGCCACGTCCTTGATGTGATTGGTGATCCGCACCGTCGAGCAGCGGCGTCCCTCATCGTCGGTCACGACGATCTCGTGCACGGTGACGCTCCGACCGAGGTGCAGGGGCGTGCAGACTCCGGTCACGAAACCGGAGGTCGCGGATCGGGTGTGCGTCGCGTTGATGTCCACGCCGACCGCGAGGCGCCCGGGCCCGGCGTGGAAGTTGGCGTGCATCGAGCCGAGCGACTCGCCGAGCACCACGTACGCGCCGCCGTGGAAGAGTCCCACCGGCTGGGTGTTGCCCGCCACCGGCATCCGTGCCGCGCACCGCGCAGCGGTGAACTCCAGCCACTCGAAGCCCATCTTCTCGGCGAGCGCCCCGATGCCCCGGGCCTCGGCCCAGGAGAGCTCATCGGCATCGGTGTCGACGGTGTCGGTCATCGGGGGTTCCTGGCTCGGGGGGTGTCTCACCCCGCGTCTAGGCTGTCAGGGTGACGGACTCCGCAAAGCCTACCCTCCTCGTCGTGGACGGCCACTCGCTGGCCTACCGGGCGTTCTACGCCCTCCCCGTCGACAATTTCTCCACCAAGGACGGGCAGCACACCAACGGGATCTACGGGTTCCTGGCGATGCTCATCAACCTCATCAAGGCTGAGAAGCCCACGCACCTCGCTGTCGCCTTCGACACCTCGCGTCAGTCGTTCCGTACGCGGCAGTACGCCGAGTACAAGGCCAACCGCTCCGAGACCCCCAAGGAATTCCAGGGACAGATCCCGCTGCTCAAGGAATGCCTCGCGGCGATGAGCATCCCGGTGCTGGAGCAGGAGGACATCGAAGCCGACGACATCCTCGCGACGCTCGCCACGCGTGGAGCGGCAGAGGGCTTCCACGTCCTCGTCTGCTCCGGAGACCGCGACACGATCCAGCTGGTCACCGACGACATCACGCTCCTGTACCCGAATGTGCAGGGCGTCTCGCAGCTCAAGCGCTACGACTCCGAGGCTGTCCGCGAGCGCTACGGCGTCGAGCCGGCGATGTACCCCGATGTCGCGGCTCTCGTCGGCGAGACCAGCGACAACCTTCCCGGCGTGCCGAAGGTGGGTGAGAAGACGGCGGTGAAGTGGCTGAAGCAGTTCGGATCGCTCGATGACCTTCTCACCCAGGCCGACAAGGTGACCGGGGTGGTGGGGAACAACCTCCGTGAGCATCTCGACGACGTACGCCGCAACCGACAGCTGAACGCACTCCTTACCGACGTCGATCTCCCGGTCGGCCCCGCTGACCTCGCGGTGCGGCCGATCGATGCGCAGGCCGTCCGCGAGATCTTCGCGCAGCTGGAGTTCCGTACGCTCCTGCCCCGGGTCTTCGAGGCGGCGGGCGTCGATCAGGCCATGTCGGCACAGGCCGCCGTCCCCACCGCCACGGCGCCGACCCCCTCCGAGCCCGACTCGGCGAGTCTGGCAGCCTGGGTCGACGAGGCGTCGGGTGATGTGGCACTGACGCTCATCGCCGAGAACGGGCGACCGCGTCGCATCGGGCTCGCCACGATCGACGCCGCCGTCGAGGCGACCTGGTCCGAAGAGATCGCCGCCGCTCTCACCCCGTGGCTGCTCTCGGAGTCTCCGAAGGTGCTCACCGACGCCAAGCCGCAGGTCAAGGCGCTCCGCCGCGAGGGGATCCGCCTCGGCGGACTCGCCTTCGACACGATCCTGGCGGGCTGGCTCCTGCGCCCGAGCTTCCCCGACAAGTCCCTCGCCGACCTCACCGATCGTTTCCTGGGCGAGAAGCTCCCCGAGTCCGACCCCGCTCAGCTCGTCCCCGAGACCGAGGGCGCGACCCCGGGGCAGCTGTCGTGGTTCACGCTGCGCGTCGCCGAGGCGCAGCGCTCGCAGCTCGCGGCATCCGTCCTCTCGGTCCTGACCGACATCGAGCTGCCGACGCTGCAGACCCTCGCCGACATGGAGCTCGCCGGAGTGGCGGTCTCGCACGCGAAGCTGTCGGAGTTCACGGGCGAGCTGGGCGACCGGGCAGACCGGATCGCCCAGGAGGCCTACGCCGCGATCGGACGCGAGGTCAACCTCGGGTCGCCGAAGCAGCTGCAGGAGGTGCTCTTCGAAGAGCTCCAGCTGCCGAAGACCCGCAAGACCAAGACCGGATATTCCACGGATGCCGCGGTGCTCGCCGATCTGCAGGAATCCCACCCGCATCCGTTCCTGAACCTCCTGCTCCAGCATCGCGAGGCGACCAAACTCCGCCAGATCATCGAATCGCTCGACACCGCGATCGGTGCCGATGGGCGCATCCGCACCACCTACCTTCAGACGGGGTCGCAGACGGGGCGGCTTTCGAGCACCGACCCCAACCTCCAGAACATCCCGATCCGCACGGAGGAGAGCCGCCGCATCCGGTCGGCGTTCGAGGTCGGTGACGGCTACGAGGCGCTGCTGACCGCCGACTACTCGCAGATCGAGATGCGCATCATGGCGCACCTGTCCGAAGATCCCGGCCTGATCGAGGCGTTCAACTCAGGGGAGGACACCCACCGGTTCGTGGGTGCGCGGGTCTTCGGTGTCGCACCCGAAGACGTCACCCCCGCAATGCGGACGAAGGTCAAGGCGATGTCCTATGGCCTGGTGTACGGTCTGTCGGCGTTCGGGCTGTCCAAGCAGCTGCGGATCGAGCAGGCCGAAGCGCGGGAGCTCATGCTCGAGTACTTCGCGCGGTTCGGCGCCGTGCGCGACTACCTGCGCACGTCTGTCGAGAAGGCCCGCATCGACGGCTACACCGAGACGATCTTCGGCCGCCGGCGGCCGTTCCCCGACCTCAACAGCCCCAATCGGGTGCTGCGTGAGAACGCCGAGCGGGCGGCTTTGAATGCGCCGATCCAGGGCAGCGCCGCCGACATCATGAAGGTCGCCCTGTTCCGCATCCACGATGACCTCACGTCACAAGGGCTCGCCTCGCGTGTTCTCCTGCAGATCCACGACGAACTCGTCGTCGAGGTGGCGCCGGGGGAGTGGGACGCCGCCGAGCGCATCGTCCGGGAGCGGATGGCGGATGCGGCGGAGCTGACCGTTCCGCTTGACGTGCAGATCGGCCGCGGCGCCGACTGGAACGCCGCGGGCCACTGACCGGGCGCACCATCGGTCGCGGCGCACCGCCGCATTGTTAGCGCTCGGGCGAGCGGGGTGCCTAGGCTCGGAGGTATGACAGACTCATCCCGCACCCCCACGCCGATCGACACGATCGCCGAGGCGTGGGTCGACACCCTGGCCGAACTCGATCCGTCGCTGGCGACGTACATCGGTCGATCCGAGCACAACCACCGCTACGGCGACTACTCGCCCGAGGGTCAGGCCCGCGTGATCGAAGAGGCGAAGAAGGTGCGCGCAGCTCTAGCGAGCGCGACCCCCGCCGACGAGATCGACGCCGTGACGAAGGAGGATCTCACCCGCGAGCTCGACCTGCAGATCGAGCTCGACGAGGCGAAGTGGCACCTGCGCGACCTCAACGTGATCGCCTCTCCCGCTCAGGACATCCGAGCGGTGTTCGACCTCATGCCGACAGACAGCGCCGAGGACTGGTCGGTCGTCAGCGAGCGGATGTCTGCCCTCCCCGAGGCCGTGCGCGGATACATCTCCACTCTCCGCGAGGGGATCGCGCAGGGGATGGTTCCCGCTCGCCGCCAGGTGGTCGAGGTCGCGACCCAGATCGCCCGCTACACCGCCGATGGGGGGTTCTTCACGACCTTCGTCGGCAACGCCGCTCCTGCCGAGGGTCAGCTTCCGGCATCCCTCGCCCGTGAACTGTCCGACCGCGCCGGTGCCGCACGCGTCGCGTACGACGAACTGGCATCGTTCCTCTCCGGTGAACTCGCCCCGGTGGCGACCGAGAAGGACGCCGTCGGTCGGGAAGTGTACGCGCTGATGTCGCGCCGATTCCTCGGCGCCACGATCGACCTCGACGAGACCTATGAATGGGGCGTCGAGGAACTCGCGCGCATGGTCGCCGAGCAGGAGCAGATCGCCGGTGAGATCAAGCCGGGCGCGTCGGTGGAGGAAGCCGTGGCGTTCCTGGAGGAGGATCCGTCGCGGAAGCTCCACGGCACAGAGGCGCTGCAGAAGTGGATGCAGGAGACCAGCGACCGCGCCGTCGCCGAGCTCGGCAAGACGCATTTCGACATCGCCGAGCCGATCCGTCGCCTGGAATGCATGATCGCGCCTACGAACGAGGGCGGCATCTATTACACCGGCCCCACCGACGACTTCTCCCGTCCCGGACGCATGTGGTGGTCGGTGCCGGAGGGTGTCACGGAGTTCGACACGTGGCGCGAGCTCACGACGGTGTACCACGAAGGCGTGCCAGGCCACCATCTTCAGATCGCGCAGGCGGTGTACAACCGCGCGCAGCTGAACTCGTGGCGTCGGCTGCTGGCCGGCCCTTCGGGCCACGCCGAAGGATGGGCGCTGTACGCCGAACGCCTCATGGAGCAGTTGGGATACCTCGATGACCCGGCCGATCGACTCGGCATGCTCGACGGTCAGCGGATGCGTGCCGCGCGCGTCGTGCTCGACATCGGCGTGCACCTCGAGAAGCAGCGCCCCGATGGCGAAGGGACGTGGGACGCCCCGTTCGCGTTGGAGTTCATGCGTCGCAATGTCAACATGCCCGACGAGTTCGTCACCTTCGAGGTGAACCGCTACCTCGGCTGGCCCGGGCAGGCACCGTCGTACAAGGTGGGACAGCGCATCTGGGAGCAGTTGCGCGACGACTATCGCGAGGCGAACGGCGCAGACGCCGACCTCAAGGCATTCCACAAGAAGGCGCTCGACATCGGCGGCGTGGGCCTGGACACCCTCCGCACCGCGCTCGCGCGCTGACAGGTGCGGCGACGTCCCCGAAGGAATAGTCTGAGAGCCACGATGTTCTATTCGTCTGAATAGGTCCCTCCGGGGCCGCAGAGAAAGGGCGATCATGATCGAGTTCGGACTCCACACCTTCGGGGACGTCACCGTCGACGCGGACGGCCACGAGCTGTCGCAGGCGCAGACCCTGCGCAACCTCGTCGACCAGGCGGTGCTCGCCGACGAGGTGGGCATCTCGTTCTTCGGCGTGGGGGAGCACCACCGCCGCGAGTACGCCGTGTCGAGCCCCGAGGTGGTTCTCGCCGCGATCGCGTCGCGGACACGCGACATCCGTCTGGGAACGGCGGTGACGGTGCTGTCGTCCGACGAGCCGGTGCGGGTCTACCAGCGCTTCGCCACCCTGGACGCCCTCTCGAACGGTCGCGCCGAGCCCATCCTCGGGCGCGGCTCTTTCACCGAGTCGTTCCCGCTCTTCGGCTATGAGCTGAAGGACTACGAGGTGCTCTTCGAAGAGAAGCTCGAGCTGTTCGCCCAGCTGCTCACCGAGCGGCCGGTCACCTGGGAGGGCACGACGCGTCGCGGTCTGTCGAACGTGGACGTGTTCCCCAAGACCGAAGGCGGAATGCCGGCGTGGGTCGGTGTGGGCGGCTCTCCCGAGTCGGTCGTGCGCACCGCGCGGTACGGCTTCGGTCTCATGCTCGCCATCATCGGCGGACCCGCCGCGCGCTTCGCCCCGTACGCCGAGCTGTTCCGCCGGTCGCTGGCATCCTTCGGACACGAGTCGCGGCCGATCGGGGTGCACTCGCCCGGTCATATCGCCGACACCGACGAGCAGGCGTGGGAGGAGGCGTACCCCGCTTTCGACGTCATGTTCTCGACGATCGGGCGCGAGCGCGGATGGCCGCCGTACAACCGGCTCCGCTTCCAGCAGGATGTCGGCGAGGGTGCCATCTACGCCGGCTCACCCGAGCGTGTCGCTCGCAAGATCGCCGAGACGGTGCTCACTCTCGGGCTCGACCGGTTCGACCTGAAGTACTCCAACGGCACGCTCGGTCACGAAAAGCTCATGCGCTCGATCGAGCTGTTCGGAACGCAGGTGATCCCGCGCGTGCGCGAGCTGGTTGCAGAGGCGCAGGCGCTGGATGCCGCGCCGGAACCGGCGACGACGGCAGCGCCCTAACATGACTGCGTGAGCATCCGCACCGCACCCGAGTCGGTCAGCGACCGTCTCGACGGTCTTCCCTTCACCCGCAGGCACCTCCGGGTCCTCACCGGATCCGGGGTGGGGTGGGCGCTGGACGCGATGGATGTGGGGCTCATCTCCTTCGTCATCGCGGTTCTCGCCCAGCAGTGGAGCCTGACCGGGACGGAGGCTTCGCTCATCGCCTCCGCCGGATTCCTCGGCATGGCCGTCGGCGCAAGCCTCGGGGGGCTCCTCGCCGATCGCATCGGGCGTCGCTCGGTCTTCGCCGTCACCCTGCTCGTCTACGGTCTCGCCACCGGTGCCAGCGCATTGGTCGGAGGCGTGGCGGCGCTGCTGGTGCTCCGTTTCATCGTCGGTCTGGGCCTCGGAGCCGAACTCCCCGTCGCTTCGACGTATGTGAGCGAACTCGCCCCCGCGCGGATCCGGGGCCGGGTCATCGTCATCCTCGAGGCCTTCTGGGCGGTCGGATGGACCGCGGCGGCGCTGATCGGATTCTTCGTGATCCCGGCATCCGAGGACGGGTGGCGCTGGGCCTTCGCGCTCGGCGCGGTCCCCGCGGCGTACGCCCTGGTGGTTCGGTGGGGGCTCCCGGAGTCGGCGCGCTGGCTGGAGCGCCGGGGTCGAGCCGGTGACGCGGAGGCGGTGGTCCGCTCTTTCGAGACGTCGCCGGCCCTCTTCCCGCGCGGGGGGACTCCGACGGCCGCGACTCCGCCGGCGCCGGCGCCGACGGTCGAGGGGAGCAGGGTGCGCGCCGGCGTCGCGGCTCTGTGGAGCCCCGAGTTCCGTCTTCGCACCGTGTGCCTTTGGCTGGTGTGGTTCTGCGTGAACTTCAGCTACTACGGTGCCTTCATCTGGATCCCGTCGATCCTGGTCGCGCAGGGGTACGACCTCGTCCGCTCTTTCGGGTTCACCCTCATCATCACCCTCGCCCAGCTGCCGGGGTACGCCGCGGCGGCCTGGTTGATCGAGGTCTGGGGCCGTCGTGCGACGCTGTCGGTCTTCCTCGTCGGCTCCGCCGTCGCGGCGGTGCTGTTCGGCACGGCGACGAGCGAGGCGACGGTGATCGCGACGGGAATGGCCCTGTCCTTCTTCAACCTGGGCGCGTGGGGCGCGCTGTACGCGATCACTCCGGAGACGTATCCCACCTCGGTGCGCGCGACGGGCGCTGGGTGGGCGGCGGGAGTCGGCCGGATCGCGTCGATCATCGCCCCGCTCGCTGTACCACCGCTCCTGGCACTCGGGGGAGCTCCGGTGCTCTTCGTCGTGTTCGCAGCGTTCTTCGCGATCGCGGCGGCCGGTGCGTGGGGTCTCTCCGACCGGCGAGGCCGTGCCTTGGATGACCGCTGAGCGTTTGTAGGGTGGTCTGATGGCTGCAGTGCGCTATGTCGCGATCGGGGATTCGTTCACGGAGGGCGTCGGCGACGAGCTTCCCGACGGACGCACCCGGGGGTGGGCCGACCTCGCAGCCCAGGGTTGGGCGGATGCGACCGAGCAGCCGATCCAGTACGCCAACCTCGCGATCCGCGGGAAGCTCGTCTGGCCGATCGTCGAGGAGCAGCTCGAACCCGCGCTGGCCTTGAAACCCACACACCTGTCGTTCAACGGCGGCGGCAACGACATGCTCCGACCGCGGACGTCGATCCGTGACATCGCGGACGCCTTCAGCCAGGTTCTCCGGCGGTGCGACGAGGAGGGCGTGCGGCTCATCCTCCTGTCCGGAGCGAATCCCTCGCCACAGCTTCCGCTCAGTCGCGTCATCCAAAGGCGCGGTGACCTCCTGTCGATCGCCGTCGTCGGGCGAGTTCAGGATCGTCCCGATGTCATCCGCGCACTGAATTGGCCCGACCGCGACTTGTCGGCGCCGCCGTTCTGGTCGCCCGACCGGTTGCACATGAACAGCCGGGGTCATCATCGCGTCGCAGCTCGGGTGCTGACGGCGCTGGGTCTGACGCCACCGGAACAGTGGTGGTCGCTACCCGAGCTGGAGTTCGGTCAGCTGGGGCGCCGCGACTACTACCGCGAGCATCTCGGTCCGTGGGTGCGTCGGCGTCTGACCGGTACATCGTCCGGGGACGGTCGAGCGCCGAAGTACGCGGACTGGGTGACCCTCACGCCGGCATCGGGGTGACGCGAGCGCCGCTCAGGTCGGCCTGACCGTATAGCGCAGCTCGGCGAACTGGCCCGCGCGTGCCACCGATTCGAGGTGGAGCCTGTCGGGCCCGATCCGTCTCGGGAGGAGGGGGCGCCCGGACGGAAGGGTGGCAGGGGCGATCGACACCCGGATCTCGGACAGCAGTCCCGCGTCGGCGAACTGGCCCGCGAGGTCGCCGCCGCCGACGATCCAGACCGCGCGTTCCGCTGCTGCCGCCTTGATCTGGGGCCACTCGGAGGAGACCGCGCCGGTGGCGAACCTCACGTCCGCGCCGGCGACGCGGGGGAGCGCTCGCGACGTGAAGACCCATGTCACCCGGTCGCCGTAGATCTCCGTCCATTTCTCCGGGTGGGCGAGCAGGTCCTCGTGCTCCACGACCCACTCATAGGTCGTCGATCCCATGACGAGCACGCCGACGGTCTCGAGGAATGCCGAGAAGTCCTGTTCGGCCTCGTCCGCCCCTGGTGTGGCGAAGAGCCATTCCAGCGAGTCGCTGTCGTCGGCCAGGAATCCATTGAGTGTCGTCGCTGTGTGGAAGATCACCGGAGTCATCTCCGAAGCCTATGTCGTGCCTCCGACATGCCGCATGCGTCTCGTCCTGTCAAGAGGGTGCGCCCCCGGTCTCAGACAGTCCACAGTGTTGGGTGGGCAACGCCCTCGCATACCCGGAAAGGGGAGACCCATGAGTATCGGTGCTGGTATCGCACTCTTCGCCATCGGAGCCATCCTGGCCTTCGCCGTCAACGTGCAGGTCGAGTGGATCAACCTCGACATGATCGGTTACATCCTGATGGGTGCCGGTGCCCTCGTGTTCCTCATCGGCATCGTGCTCCTCGCACGTCGCCGCAACACCGAATCGGTGAGCCGCACCACGGTCGACCCGGCGACCAACGAGCGCGTCACCCGGCAGTCGACCAGCCGTCCCGACGACGCCGCGGGACTCTGACGCTCACCCGGCGGACCGTAGGCTCGAACGATGAGCCCCACGTCTCCGCCGGGTACCGCCCTCATCACCGGCGTCGGCCGGCGCCGCTCGATCGGCGCAGGGCTCGCTCTCGGTCTCGCTCGTGATGGTTGGAACCTCGTTCTGAACCACTGGGACGAGTACGACCAGCGCGTGGAGCTCGACCGCGGGGTATCCGATCCGCTCGACATCGCGGACGCGTGCCGCGCGTACGGCGTCTCCGTCACCGTCGTCCGCGGCGATCTCTCCGATCCTGCAATCCCGGAGCGACTCGTCCACGAGGCCGCTGCCGGGGGACCGCTTCGTGCGCTCGTGATGTCGCACTGCGAGTCCGTCGACAGCTCGATCTTGACGACGAATGTCGAGAGCTTCGACCGCCACTTCGCCGTCAATGCCCGGGCGACCTGGCTTCTCATCAAGGCCTTCGCCGAACGGTTGCCGCAGAGCGCTTCGCCCGGAGAGGTCGCGGCGTCGATCATCGCCCTGACGAGTGATCACACCGCTCACAACCTTCCCTACGGCGCGAGCAAGGGCGCACTCGATCGGATCGTCATCGCAGCGGCCGTCGAGCTGGGCGATCGAGGCGTGCGGGCCAATGTCATCAACCCCGGCCCGATCGATACGGGCTGGATGGATGACGACATCCGGCGGTGGACGTTCGACGCGACCCCGGCGGGGCGTCTCGGTACACCCGACGACATCGCCAACACCGTCCGCTTCCTCCTCTCGCCGGAGGGGTCGTGGATCAATGGGCAGCTGCTGAAGGTCGACGGCGGGTTCGCGACCGGCTAGATCGCTGCGGCGAGCCACCCCATTCGCGTCGAGCCACCTCGCACATCGCAGTGGCTCGACACGAATCCGGTGGTTCCTCGGCGCGCGGGGGGGGGGGGTGAACTTCTCTCCCAGACTAGACTTCCCGAGTGTCGGGACCGCTCGTGATCGACTTCGACGGCGTTCTGCGCGTATGGGACCCGGCGATCATTGCGGATGCCGAAGCGGCGCACGGTCTCCCGGCGGGCCGGCTTCGTGAGGCTGTGTTCGACGACGTTTCCCGCCTGCACCGCGCAGTCACCGGTGAGATCACCGATGAGGAGTGGCGGGAGCAGATTGCCCGCGAGCTCGAAGCATCGTTCGGACCGGGTGGGCGGCGCGCCGTTGCGCAGTGGTCGTTGCCGGCCGGTCGTGTGGATGACGAGGTGCTTCACCTGCTTCGGCGGGAACGAGGCCGCCGCACCATCGCTCTCTTCAGCAATGCCACGACCCGGCTGGACGCGGACCTCGACCGTCTGCGCCTGTCCGGCGAGTTCGACGTCGTCTTCAACTCCAGCACGCTCGGTCTGGCCAAGCCGGCCGATGAGGCCTTCGTCGCCGTCGCGGAAACCCTGGATGCCGACCCCGCCGACTGCTTCTTCGTCGACGATTCGAAAGCCAACGTCCGTGCTGCTGCGGGCGTCGGGTTTAGGACGCATCTGTACGTCGATGCCACCCATCTGGACCGTGCCCTGACCCGGTGAGGCCGGCGCGACCGCCGGCGAGGGTTACAGCGCTCCCGGGCGCAGCAGTGCTTCGCGCGCGAAGGCGCACCCGGAGGCCGCGCATGCGGCGGGATCCTCGCTGCGCAGCGCGGCGACGATGTACCCGGCGGCGAAGGCGTCTCCGGCGCCGGTGCTGTCGAGCACCCCTTCGACACGGTCGACCGGAACCTCCGTCATGCCGTGGTCCTGGCGGAGCTGCACGGGCTCCGCACCGCGCTTGACGACGAACACCGTCGCGCCGGGCACGACGACCTCCGACTCATCGAGAAGAACCGCTTCCTCGACATTGGCGAAGACCACGGCGGGAGAGAGGCGCAGGAGCAGATCGCTGAGCACCTCGCCCCCCAGCGCCCGCATCGTCGCCACGCTCGACACGTCCAGGCTGAGCGGCACGTGCCGCTCTCGCGCCCACATCGCGGCGCTCAGCAGCGCCGCTCGAGAGGGCGCATCGGTGAAGCCGTAGAGCGGGAGGTGCAGCCAGTCGGTGCCTTCCAGCCATCCGGGATCGATCGGACCGAGTTCCGCCGCCGCCCCGCGATCGGTGAGCATCGTCCGCTCGGCGGATTCGTCGACGAGGATGACGATCGACCCGGTGCGCCCGGCTCGCTGCACGCGCACCTCGGCCCCCGAACGTTCGAGATCGTGGACGAGCGCCTCGCCCTCGGCATCCGATCCGACCCTGCCGATGAAACGGACGGATGTCGCGGGCGCGGCCGCCGCCGCGACGTTGGCCGCGCTGCCGCCCCGGGTGTGGGTGATCGTCACCGGGTTGTCGGTGCCGCGCTCGAGTGCCGAGGTGCCGAGCACGACGATGTCGGCGAGGAGATCTCCGATGACCGTCAGCATCAGTCGGCGCCGGCCAACGCGGCGGCGATCTCCGCGCCGAGCGCGACATTGCCGCGGTACACCTCGACGTTGACGTCGAGGCTCCGGCCCCCGGTTACGCGCTGCATGTAGTCCAGCAGGAACGGCGTGGTGTTGTGGCCCGTGACTCCGGCTGCTGCGGCGGCATCGAGCGCGCGGGCCAGGACGGCGTCGTGCAGATCGGGCGGCAGCTGATGGTCGGCGTCGACGGGACGTGCGACGAGGAGGGTCGAGACGATCCCGAGCGCGTCGCGGGCTCGGGCGATGTCGGCGATCTCGCCGGCGGAGTCGGCGGAGTACTCGATGTCGAGCCCCGAGTCGGCGATGTAGAACCCCGGGTAGTCGGTGGTGCGGTACCCCACGACGGTGAGGTTGAGGGTCTCCATACGCTCAAGGGTCAACGGGATGTCGAGGATTGATTTGACCCCGGCGCTCACCACGACGAGGGGGAGGCCCGCGAGAGTCGGCAGGTCGGCCGATTCGTCGAAGGTCTGCTGCGCGTCACGGTGGACACCGCCGAGACCACCGGTGGAGAACACGCGGATGCCTGCGCGGCTCGCGAGGAATGCGGTTGCCGCGACGGTGGTCCCTCCGCTCAAGCCTTTGGCGGCGGCGACGGGGAGGTCGCGAAGGCTCACCTTGACGACCCCGTCCTCGCTCGAGAGGCGTTCGATCTCGGTGGGGGAGAGGCCGACGGTCGGGCGCCCGTCGACGACACCGATGGTCGCGGGTACGACGCCGCGGCGGCGGAGGTGGTCCTCGGCTTCCCGCGCGACCTCGAGGTTGCGGGGTCGGGGGAGCCCGTGGGTGAAGATCGTGGACTCGAGCGCGAGAACGGGAATTCCACGGGTGACGGCGTCGCTCACCTCCGGCGCGACGACGACTCGACCGAGGGTGTGGTGGGGTGAGGGCATCAGGTCTCCCGTTTGACGGCTCTGCCCAGTCAACCAGGCGGCGCGGCATCTCTGAGACCTTTCTCATCTCGGCCCGCAGCGCCCTGAACCGACCCTAGCCTTGGCCCATGACGCGCCGACGCTTCACCCTCGTCCTTCCCGCCCTCGCTGTCGCGGGGCTTCTCACCGCACTTCCCGTGACCGGTGCCGTCGCGGCCCCACCGGCCTCTCGCGGTGGGGTGGTCGACCAGATCCCGCTTCCGGACGGGTTCCAGCCCGAGGGCATCGCGATCGACAATCGTGGAACCGCCTATTTCGGCTCGCTCGTCGACGGAGACATCTACGCCGCCGACGTGCGCACCGGCGAGGGCGCGGTCATCAGTGAGGGTCCGGGCATCCCCGCCGCGGGACTCAAGGTCGACCTGCGCGGAAGGCTGTTCATCTCGGGCGGACCCACGGGCGTCGCCCGCGTCGTCGATGCGGCGACCGGCGCGGAGCTCGCGCGGTACCAGCTCACGGCGCCCGGTGGATTCATCAACGACGTCGTCCTGACACGAGATGGCGCGTGGTTCACCAACTCGTCGGCGGCGCAGCTGTACTTCCTCCCGATCCCGCGATCGGGCGATCTGCCCGACCCGTCTGAGATCGTCACGCTGCCGCTCACGGGGGAGTGGGTGCAGCAGGAGGGCTTCAACGCCAACGGCATCGCTCTGACGCCGAATCGCCAGGCGCTGCTGGTCGTCCAGTCGGCCACGGGTACCCTCTTTCGCGTCGACCCCGAGTCGGGCGTCGCCACTGCGGTCGATCTGGGCGGATACTCGCTGGTGAACGGCGACGGCCTGCTGGTCGTCAATCGCACGCTCTACGTCGTGCAGAACAGGCTGAATCAGGTCGCCGAATTCCGCCTCGATGTCCAGGGCAGGTCGGGCACGCTCGAGAACATCATCACGAGCGACGCATTCCGCGTGCCGACGACGGTGGCCGCGTACCGGCAGGATCTCTATCTGCCGAACGCCCGGTTCGGTACCCCGCCGACACCCACGACCGATTACGACGCGGCGCGGGTGGATCGCTGAATCTTCCCGGGGGAGCGTACTTCGAGCGCCACATCGACTCAGTCACGCTCGAACTGACATAATGTGCATTATCGGTGCTGGGGTTTCGGGCGAAGGCGCACCATGGCATCGAGCACTGTCCGGCATCGTCCCTGCAATCGCTCAGTTCCCATCCGATTCGGCGCACGCTACGAAGAAACGAAAAGTCTGAACAACCGAAAGGAACAGACATGCGCAAACGAACTCTGGCATCAGTTGCCGCACTGGGACTGGCGGGAGCACTGGCGCTCCCCACGGCCGCTGCCGCATCCGAGCCGACCGACCTCACACCGTTCTCCTTCACCCGCCTCACGGGCGCTGCGGAGGTGCCGGGGCCGGGTGACCCGGACGGGCGCGGCTTCGCCTTCGTCCGTTGGGACACCGAGGACGGAGAGGTCTGCTACAACCTCTTCGTCCAGCGGATCCAGCCTGCGGCCGCAGCGCACATCCATGTCGGAGGCGCCGGTGCCTCCGGTCCGGTGGTGCAGGATCTCGCGGCCCCGACGAAGGGCTACTCATCAGGCTGTGTCTACAATCCGGATCTCGCCGCCGCTCTTGCCGCTGACCCGGAGAACTATTACGTCAACGTGCACAACGCGGAGTACCCCGGAGGGGCGGTTCGAGGCCAGCTGGACTGATCCGCTCCAGCACACAACCTCGCTGGCGAAGCGCTCCGAACAATTCGGGGCGCTTCGTCGTTGCGTCTCCGCGGTGGCCGTGTCGGAGGCCCGCCATAAGCTGGCGGGATGCCCGAGGGTGACAGCGTCTACCGACTGGCACGTCGCCTGCATTCCGCGTCGACCGGTCGGACGATCGTGACGGGTGAACTGCGATCCGGCAGCCATGCCGGGACGAAACTCGACGACCGACGCATCCTGTCGCACGACACGCACGGCAAGCACCTCTTCACTCGCTTCGACGACGGCTGGTCCCTGCACACCCATCTGAAGATGCAGGGCTCGTGGTCGGTGACCCGGCGTCCGATCCCGCGCGCCGAGATGCATCGTGTGCGCTGCCGGTTCGCTCTGGATGACGGAGCGACGCTCTGGGGCATCGACGTGCCGGTCATGGAGTATGCGCCCACCGCCGAGGAACGCCTTGTTCGCGAGCGACTCGGTCCCGACCCGCTCCGCGCGGACTGGGATGCCGCGGAGGCGACGCGACGCCTGTCACGGCGGCCCGACAGACCGACCGTCGCCGCCCTTCTCGATCAGGCGAACCTCGCCGGGCTGGGCAACCTGTGGGTGAACGAGCTCGCCTTCCTCCGCGGCATCCATCCCTTCGCGCCCATCGGCAGGACCGACATCGCCGCGCTCGTCGACCTCGCCGCCCGCTGTCTGCGCATCTCAGCCACCGTCCCCGGTATGTACCAGGTGACCACCGGCAATCGCGCACGGGGGTCCATGCACTGGGTCGTGGGTCGGGCGGGTCGCCCGTGTCTGCGATGCGGCACGAGGATCGAGGTCGTCGCCGAGGTCCCGGATGATCCCGGCCGCCGCCGCACCTGGTGGTGTCCGAGGTGTCAGTCCCACGCCACGTGAGCGATACGATGCGATCCACGTGATCCCGTCGATGTGGAGCGCCATGACACGCCTCAGTCCTGATCCTTCGGTCGATCTCGAGGCCGCCCGGGCGGCTGCACGAGCCGTCCTCGGAGATGCCGGTCCCGCTTTCGACGAACGTCTGACGGCGACGCTGCCCGAGCTGCACGGCCTGTTCGCGCAGCTTTACGGCGATCGCGACGACGGACGAGAGGCCCTCGCCGAGGTGATCGCGGCGGCCGCCGCGGGGTGGCGCGATCGACCGACGGATCTGAAGCAGCTCGACGCCCAGCGCATGGCGGACCCCGACTGGTTCCTGTCGGAGCGGATGCTCGGCGGGGTCTGCTACGTCGACCGCTACGCAGGCACCCTCGCCGGGATCCGCGCGCAGATCCCCTACTTCCAGGAACTGGGGCTGACGTACCTGCACCTCATGCCACTTTTCGACTCCCCCGAGGGCAACAACGACGGCGGCTACGCGGTCTCGAGCTATCGCAAGGTCGACCCGCCGCTCGGGACGATGGCCGATCTCGCCGCTCTGTCGGCCGATCTCCGGGCGGCAGGCATCTCGTTGGTGCTCGACTTCATCTTCAACCACACCAGCAACGAGCACGAGTGGGCCCGAAAGGCCGTTGCGGGCGACCTCGACTACGAGGACTTCTACCTCATCTTCCCCGACCGGACGATGCCGGACCGGTACGAGGAGACGGTGCGCGAGATCTTCCCCGACGACCACCCCGGTGCGTTCGTGCAGCTGCCCGACGGGCGATGGATCTGGGCGACCTTCTACCACTTCCAGTGGGACTTGAACTATGCCAACCCCCGGGTGTTCCGGGCGATGGCGCAGGAGATGATGTTCCTCGCCAATCAGGGCGTCGAGGTCCTTCGCATGGACGCCGTCGCGTTCATCTGGAAGCGCCTCGGCACTCCGTGCGAGTCGCTTCCCGAAGCGCACCTGCTCCTGCGCGCCTTCAACCTGGTCCTCCGACTCGCGGCTCCCTCGGTGCTGTTCAAATCCGAGGCGATCGTGCACCCAGACGAGGTGATCACGTACATCTCCCCCGGCGAGTGTCAGCTGTCGTACAACCCGTTGCAGATGGCGCTGGGCTGGGAGGCCCTCGCCACCCGCGACGCCCGGCTGCTGCAGAAGGCGCTCGACGAGCGCCACGCGCTGCCGCCCGGGACCTCGTGGGTCAACTACGTCCGCAGTCACGACGACATCGGCTGGACCTTCGCCGACGAGGACGCGGCCGAGCTCGGCATCGACGGCTACCCGCATCGGCGGTTCCTCAACGACTTCTACGTCGGGAGGTTCGAGGGCACCTTCTCGCGCGGCGAGCCCTTCCAGGAGAACCCGAAGACCGGTGATGCCCGTGTCGCCGGCACGACGGCATCGCTGGCGGGCATCGAGGCGGGTGACCCCGGTGGTGAGGACCGCGTCATCCTCGCCCACGCTCTGGCCCTCTCTACCGGCGGGATCCCGCTCATCTACCTCGGCGACGAGGTCGGTCAGCTCAACGACTACGGCTACCGGGACGACCCGGCCCACGCCGACGACAGTCGCTGGGTGCACAGGCCCCACCGCGACGCGAGGGCGTACGCGGCACGGCACGACGAGTCCACCGTCGCCGGGCGCCTCAGCGCCCGGCTCCACGCTCTGATCCGAGCCCGGCAGAACTCCCCCGAGTTCGCCGCCGGCAATCCCCTCCTCCCCTTCCACACGCCGTTCCCGCAGGTGGTGGGTTTCCAGCGTGTCGCCGCGGACTCCACGATTCTCGTGCTCGGCAACGTCGGCGACTCCACCGTGCTGATCGAGCCGATCACCCTCTCGGGGTTCCGACCGGATGCCACCGACATCGTCTCGCACTCCCCCGTCGTCCTGACGGGCGGGCTCATGCTCCCCGCGCACGGCGTCGTCTGGCTCCGGGTACGACCGGCGTGAGAGATCGGCCGCACTAGCATCGAGGGATGCTCACGGCTCTCACCGGCTTCGTCGTGGTGGGTGTCGCGATCCTCATCGGCTACATCCTCGGGCGCATCAACCTGCTCGGCGAGCACGCGCGCCCGGTGCTGGCACGGCTGACCTTCTTCGTCCTGTCGCCGTTCCTGCTCTTCGTCGTCCTGGCCGAGGCCGACGTGCGAACGCTCTTCTCGTCGCTCCTGCCGGTGTCCGCGATCGCCGCCGTGGCGGTCATCGTGGTCTACGCGGTCATCGCGCGCGTGGTGTGGCGCCGGTCCGTCGCCGAGACGACGATCGGGAGCCTGAGCGCAGGCCAGGTGAACTCCAACAACATCGGCATCCCCCTCTCGCTCTACCTCCTCGGCGATGCGGCGTTCCCGGCGCCGGTCATCCTCCTGCAGCTCCTCGTCTTCACGCCGATCACGATGGCGATCCTCGATGCTGTGACATCCGGGCGTTCGTCCCTCGGGAAGACGGTCGGTCGCGTCGTCTCCAATCCGATCGTCATCGGCTCCGCGCTCGGCGCGGCGGTCTCGATCAGCGGAGTCGAGCTGCCGGAGGTCGTCATGGCTCCGGCCGCGCTCGTGGCGAACGCCTGCGTGCCGGTGCTGCTCATCAGCTACGGCCTGTCGCTGTACGGGCAGCGCGTCCTCGGCGCCCACGGGCGACGCCGCGATGTGGTCCTCGCGTCGACGCTGAAGCTGCTGGTCATGCCCGCGATCGCCTGGGCGGTCGCGACCCTGGTGTTCGCGCTCCCCCGCGCCGACGTACTGGTCATCGTCGTTCTGGCCGCTCTTCCGACCGCGCAGAATGTGTTCAACTACGCCCAGCGCTTCGACGTCGGTGAGGCGATCGCGCGGGATACGGTATTCCTGACCACGATCGGATGCATCCCGGTCCTGCTGGCTGCGACTGCGATCCTCGGCTGAAGACCGTAGCCGTCCGTCGGGTCAGACCGCGCGAATGATTCCGAGCGGGGTCGACTGGTGACCCTGGCCGAGCGGATTGTCCTTCAGGATCGCCACGAGCTGCTTCTCGCGTGCCTTGTCGACGGTCGAGCCGAGGATGTTCCCGCCCAGGTCGTTGATGTCGACAACCGCGACCTCGGGAACGCCTCCGAGAAGATCCTTCAACCGCCTGGCCACCTCGCGGGGGCGATCCGGCCCGAGCACCACGGCCTTGTTGTACGGCGGGATGGTGCCGCTCGTGGGCCCGTCGATCGCACGCGCTTTGTCGCCGGCGATCCGGTAGAAATCGCCCTTCCGGCCGAACACCTTCGTCACCGCCGAGACGGCGGCGGCGAGCAGGATGCGAGGGGTGCCGCACTCCCGAAGAGCCATCTCCATGGTCTCGGGCATGCCCAGACCGATCCCGTGCGGGGTCCGGGTCACGTAGCGCGACAGGAACCGCGCAAGCCCGCGCGGCTGGATCTCGTCCAGCGGGTACGACCGACCCTGGGTGATAGCGACGATCTTCTCGGTCACGAACAGCAGATCATCGGGTCGGACCAGGCTCGCCGCGTACTCGCGGACGAACGCATCGAGGTCATCCCCCGGCATTACGACGCGCGTGCGGATCGGGATACGGGCGAACGAAGCCCCATCGACGGTGACCGTGAGGGCCTTGCCGTCGTTCGCTTCACCGGTCATGCGTTCGACCGCTCACTCAAGGTAGTCCCGCAGCGACTGCGAACGGCTCGGGTGGCGGAGCTTGGCCATCGTCTTCGACTCGATCTGACGGATGCGCTCGCGGGTCACCCCGAAGGTGTCGCCGATCTGGTCGAGGGTCTTCGGCTGGCCGTCGCCGAGACCGAAGCGCATGCGGATGACGCCCGCCTCGCGCTCGCTCAGCGAGTCCAGCAGCGACTCGAGCTGGCGCTGCAGCATGGTGAAGCCCACGGCGTCGGCCGGCACGACCGCCTCGGTGTCCTCGATCAGGTCACCGAACTCGCTGTCGCCGTCCTCACCGAGCGGAGTGTGCAGCGAGATCGGTTCGCGGCCGTACTTCTGCACCTCGATGACCTTCTCGGGGGTCATGTCCAGCTCGCGGCTGAGCTCCTCGGGCGTGGGTTCGCGACCCAGGTCCTGGAGCATCTGCCGCTGCACGCGGGCGAGCTTGTTGATGACCTCGACCATGTGCACGGGGATGCGGATCGTCCGCGCCTGGTCAGCCATGGCGCGGGTGATGGCCTGACGGATCCACCACGTCGCGTAGGTCGAGAACTTGAACCCCTTGGTGTAGTCGAACTTCTCAACCGCGCGGATGAGACCGAGGTTGCCCTCCTGGATCAGGTCGAGGAACTGCATCCCGCGGCCGGTGTAGCGCTTGGCCAGGGAGACCACGAGGCGCAGGTTGGCGCCGAGCAGGTGGCTCTTGGCGCGCTGACCGTCGCGGGCGACCCACTGCAGGTCGAGGCCCAGCTGCGACGCCTTCTCGGCCGCCGACATGTGCGACAGCTTCTCCTCGGCGAACAGACCCGCCTCGATCCGCATCGCCAGCTCGACCTCTTCGGCAGCGTTCAGCAGCGGCACTTTGCCGATCTGCTTCAGGTAGTCCTTGACCGGGTCGGCGGTCGCGCCGGTGATCTGGGTCGAGTAGACGGGGATGTCGTCCTCGTCGTTGGAGATGACGATGGCGCCGGTCGGGAGCGGCTCGGCGAACACCGGCTTGGTGTTCTCCTCTTCGTCCTCCTCGGACTCCCCCTCGGGCGTCGCGGCGGCAGCGGCCTTCGGCGCCGCGGTGTCGGCGTCACCCTCGGTGTCATCGACATCGTCGCCGGAGATCTCGTCGTCGGCGTCGAGCTCGACGTCGTCCATCTCCTCATCGACCTCGTCGGTGTCAGCCTTCTTCTTGCCGGCCTTGGCCGTCGTCTTGGCGGCGGGCTTCTTGGCAGGGGCCTTCTTCGCCGCGGGCCGCTTCTTCGCGGGCGCTGCGGTGGCGGTCTCGACCTCCTCGACCGTGTCGGCGGTGTCGGTGTCCTTCGTGGTGCGGTTCGTCGTCTTCGTGCCTGCGGTCACGGTTCGCCTTTCACCGTCACGAACGCGGAGCGCCGCGGCGGTATCTTTCGGACACTAGTAAGACCCTTGTCAAGTCCCGTTCCCGTACGCAGGGCAGCGGACGGGGGACGACAATGGGTCAGAAGGTCCATTGTCTCACATCTGTCTGGGCGGTTCGCATTCACGCTCCCCACGAATTCCCGAACGCGCCATCAGGACACAACGTCGGAGAGTCGGAGGGAATTCCTCTCGACGGTCAGGGGCGCTTGTCTTCGTCGCTGTTCGGCCGCGAGGCGAGGAAGCGCTCGAGCTCCGCTGCGAGCTCCTCGGCGCTCGGGAGATCGCCGGTGTGAAGAATGGGGGTGGCGTTGGTCGCACCTGCCATGTAGGCGTCGTAACGCTCTTCGAGCCCCTGCAGCATCCGAGACAGTTCGTCACTGCCGGCGACCTGCTCCTCGACCTTCGTCAGATATTCGCGGTTCTCCTCGCGCAGGCCGTCTCCGTCGAAGACGAGCCCGGTGGCGACCGTGATGCTGTCGAGGCCCGCGAGTGCGGCGGCGGGGTATTCGGTGTCGGCGAGATAGTGGGGCACGAGCAGCACGAAACCGGCGACGGCGGCGCCTACCTCGGTGAAGCGGTACTCGAGAAGGTGGGCCACCGTCGCGGGCACCTGGGTGTGAGGCTGCCACACCGAGTGCGCCTCGGTCAGCTCGGTGCGGGTTCCGCTTACGGTCGTGCCGATCGGACGGGTATGCGGGACAGGCATGGGGATCGCGTGCACCCAGGTGATGGAGGCGACACCGAAGCTCGAGGCGAGGTCGAGGACGGCCTCCGACACCCCGTCCCAGGCGAAATCGGGCTCGTAGCCGGCCAGCACCAGGAACGGCGTGCCCAGGGCGTCGTGCGCGAGCGAGAGCTCCAGCCGCGGCGGACGGTAGTCGGTGAGGTGGTCGGCCTCGAAGGTCACGATCGGCCGGCGCGCGCGGTAGTCGAGCAACACATCGTTGGAGAAGACGGCCAGCGGGATGGGATCCAGATCGTCGCGGATGTATTCGATCAGGCGAGCCACCGCTCCCCCGGCGTCGGTGAAGCCGGTGAGGGCGATCACGAGCGGCAGGCCCGCCGGCACAGTCGGGGCGGAGACCGAGCGCTCGTAGAGAGGACCGGCGTAAGGCATGGCTCCATGCTACGAGTCGCAGCGACACCGCGAGCCGGGCCACTGCCGCTGACAGCGAACACCGCTCCATAGGATGGAACCCATGTCGTTCCCCGACCTCGAATACCGTTCCGCCCCCCTCTCCGAGATCGACGCCGACGCCGTCGTCATCGCCCTACCGCCGGTGGAGGGCGATGCCGCCCCACCGATGGAGGACTTCCCGGGCCTGAAAGAAGCGCTCGTGGCGACCGGGTTCGGTGGTTCGCCGGGCTCGTTCCACCGTGTCTACGCGCTCGACGTGACCCCGCGGCCTCTCGCCGTCGTCGGGACGGGAGCCGCCCCGGATGCAGCAGCCGTACGTGACGCGGTCGGTACGGCCCTGCGCAGCCTGACCGGATTCGAGACGGTCGCGGTCGCCGTTCCCTTCGCAATTGAGCACCTCCTGGCCGCGGCGGAGGGGGCGGCTCTCGGCGGCTACCGTTTCGACGGGTACAAGGCGGACGGACCCAAGCGTCGCGCGAGCCGCGTGATCATGCACGGGACGGATGACCTCGACCCGGCCGCGCTCGATGCCGTCACCGCCACGGCATCGGCCGTCGCCCTCGTCAAGGATCTCGTCTCGATTCCCGCGGAGTGGCTGGGTCCCGCCGATCTCGCCGACCGCGCCGGCCAGGAGGTCGCGGACCTCCCGGTCGAGGTGACGGTGTGGGACGAGACCGCGCTGCGCGAGGGCGGCTTCGGCGGCATCCTGGGTGTGGGTCAGGGATCGGACCGCCCGCCCCGACTCGTGCGCCTGGACTACTCCCCCGCCGGCGCGACGCGCCACGTCGCCCTTGTCGGCAAGGGCATCACATTCGACACCGGAGGGCTGTCGCTCAAGCCCGCGGCATCGATGGTGGGGATGAAGTACGACATGTGCGGCGCGGCGACTGTTCTGGCGGTGGTCCGCGCGGCCGCGGCCCAGCAGCTGCCGGTGAGGGTGACCGGCTGGCTCGCGGTGGCCGACAACATGCCCTCCGGCCGCGCCACCCGCCCCGGCGACGTCGTGCGCATCGCCGACGGCACCACCGTGGAGGTGCTCAACACCGATGCCGAAGGGCGGCTCGTCCTCGCGGACGGCCTGGTGGCGGCCAGCCGCGAGAACCCCGATCTGCTGATCGACGTGGCGACCCTCACCGGAGCCATCACCATCGCCCTGGGCACGCGCCACACCGGCGTCATGGGCGACGACGATGCCGTCGCGCGGTACCTCGCCGCTGCAGGAGACGTCGCAGAGCTCGCCTGGCAGCTCCCCCTCCCCGCGCACATGGTCGACGAGCTCGACTCGCCGATCGCCGACCTGCAGAACGCCAAGATCGGCGACCCGGCCGGCGGATCGCTGTTCGCCGGTCTGTTCCTCCGCCATTTCGTGGGCCGCACCGCGCCCGACAGCGAGCAGCGCATCCCGTGGATCCATCTCGACATCGCCGGAGTCGGGATGAACAAGGGCGGCGGGTTCGGATTCACCGACAAGGGGCCGACCGGGGCGACCGTGCGCAGTCTTCTCCGTCTGCTGCAGACCGAGGCCACCCGATGAGCGCCGAGGCGACGCCGGAGACCACGGCGGACATGGTCATTCTCGGCGGCGGGAGCGGCGGCTATGCCGCCGCGCTCCGCGCCGCCGAGCTCGGCAAGTCCGTGATCGTGGTCGAGAAGGACAAGGTGGGCGGCACCTGCCTGCACCGCGGGTGCATTCCGACGAAGGCCCTTCTCCACGCCGGCGAAGTCGCCGACGCCGTTCGAGCTGCGACGGAGATCGGGGTCGACGCGGAGCTGCGCGGCATCGACCCGGCCCGGGTGCGCGCCTATCGCGAGGGCATCGTCGACAAGAAGTACCGGGGTCTGCAGAGCCTGCTGAAGGCCCGCGGCATCCGCGTGGTCCACGGCGAGGGGCGTCTCGAGGCCGGTCCGGCCGTGCGGGTCGGCGACACCGTCTACCGCGGCAGCGATGTCGTCCTGGCCACCGGGTCGTACAGCCGCACGCTGCCGGGTTTGGAGATCGGGGGCCGCATCCTCACCAGCGACCAGGCGCTGCAGCTGGAGGAGATCCCCGAGCGGGTGATCATTCTCGGCGGCGGTGTCATCGGCGTCGAGTTCGCCAGCGTCTGGCGCTCCTTCGGCGTCGAGGTGACCATCGTCGAGGGGCTCGACCACCTCGTGCCGGCCGAGGATGTCGCGATGAGCAAGGCGCTCGAGCGCGCGTTCCGCCGCCGCGGCGTCGGCTTCTCTCTCGGTGTCCGGTTCGCCGCTGCGACGCAGTCTGCCGACGGGGTGACCCTTTCGCTCGAGGACGGGACGCAGTTCTCGGCCGACTACCTGCTCGTCGCCGTCGGCCGGGGCCCCGTCACCGCGGATCTGGGCCTGGAAGAGGCCGGGGTCGCGCTGGATCGCGGTTTCGTCGTCACCGACGAGAGGCTCCAGACCACCACCCCGCACGTCTTCGCCGTCGGTGACATCGTGCCGGGCCTTCAGCTGGCCCACCGCAGTTTCCAGCAGGGCATCTTCGTCGCCGAGACGATCGCAGGGCAGAAGCCCGTGGTCGTCCCCGAGCAGCTCATCCCACGGGTCGCGTACTCGCACCCCGAGGTGGCTTCGGTCGGTGTGACCGAGGCGCGGGCGGTCGAGGTGCACGGTGTGGACGCGGTGCAGTCCTTCGAGTACAACCTCGCCGGCAATGCCAAGAGCGAGATCATCGGCACCGGGGGCCTGGTGAAGGTCGTCCGTCTCAAGGACGGACCGGTCATCGGTGTCCATCTCATCGGCGACCGGGTCGGAGAGCTCATCACCGAGGGTCAGCTGGCCGTCGCGTGGGAGGCCCACCCCGAAGACATCGCCCCCTTCATACACGCCCACCCCACGCAGAGCGAAGCGCTCGGTGAGGCCTTCCTGGCCCTGGCCGGCAAGCCGCTGCACGCGCTGTGACCGGCGTTCGTCGCGCGGACGCGGACCTGACACGGGCCCGCGGGCGCATCACTAAGCTAGACAAGACATCGGCAACCCCGAAGGAGACAAGCCCATGAGCACATCCGTGGTCCTCCCCGCGCTCGGCGAGAGCGTCACAGAGGGAACGGTCACCCGCTGGCTCAAGAAGGTCGGTGACACCGTGCAGGCCGACGAGGGGCTCCTCGAGATCTCCACGGACAAGGTCGACACCGAGATCCCCTCCCCGATCAGCGGTGTGATCGAGGAGATTCTGGTCGACGAGGACGAGACGGTCGAGGTCGGCGCTGTCCTGGCCAAGATCGGCGACGGCTCCGGCGGCGGAGAGGCACCGGCCCCAGCCGATGCGCAGGAAGAGCCTGCGGCCGCAGAGCCTACTCAGGCCGAAGAGCCCGCCGCCGAGGCGGCCGAGCCTGCTGACGGACCCACGGACGCTGGTCCGGCTGCTCCGGCGCAGGCTGCGCCCTCGGATTCCACCACCAGCGGCGGAACCGAAGTCGTCTTGCCCGAGCTCGGCGAGAGCGTCACCGAAGGAACGGTCACGCGCTGGCTCAAGCAGGTCGGTGACGCCGTGGAGGTCGACGAGCCGCTGCTGGAGATCTCGACCGACAAGGTCGACACCGAGATCCCCTCCCCTGTCAAGGGCGTCCTGCAGGAGATCCTCGTCCAGGAGGACGAGACGATCGCCGTCGGATCGGCTCTCGCCCGTATCGGCGACGGTGCCGCCCCCGCCGCACCCGCCCCGGAGTCCCCGGCAGCGCAGGAGAAGCCGGCCGAGTCCGCGCCCGCCGCGCAGCAGAAGCCGGCCGAAGAGAAGCCGGCCGAGGTCGCGCCCGTTCCGGAGAAGGTCGTCGCGCACGCGCCGGTCGCGACCGGTGTCGCCACCGAGCAGGAGCCGTCGCCCTCCAGCGCTCCCTCGTCGGCCGCGTCGGCAGCGTCTTCCGGCGATGACGAGGTGGCTTACGTCACCCCGTTGGTGCGCCGGCTCGCTCAGCAGCAGGGCGTCGATCTGGCCTCCGTCAAGGGCACCGGTGTCGGCGGTCGCATCCGCAAGGAGGACGTGCTCAAGGCCGCGGAAGACGCCAAGGCGCCGGCTCCGGCCGCCGCCCCGTCGGCCCCCGCCGCCCCGGCCCGCACTCCGCTGGAGGTCTCACCGCTGCGGGGGACGACCCAGCCGATGTCGCGGCTGCGCAAGGTGCTCGCCGAGCGCGCGGTGGCGTCTATGCAGGCGACCGCTCAGCTCACCACCGTCGTCGAGGTGGATGTCACCAAGCTCGCCGGTTTCCGAGACCGCGTGAAGGGCGACTTCCAGTCCAAGACCGGCGACAAGCTGTCGTTCCTGCCGTTCTTCGCCCTCGCGGCGGCGGAGGCTCTCCAGGCCTTCCCCGTCATCAACAGCACGGTCGACGGAACGAACATCGTCTACCCGGCGACCGAGAACCTCTCGATCGCCGTCGACACCGAGCGTGGCCTTCTCACCCCTGTCCTGCGGGATGCGGCGTCGAAGAACCTCGCGCAGATCGCCCACGAGATCGCCGACCTCGCCGCGCGCACGCGCGACAACAAGCTGAAGCCCGACGAGCTGGCCGGTGGCACCTTCACGCTGACGAATACCGGATCCCGCGGGGCGTTGTTCGACACACCGGTCGTCTTCCTCCCGCAGTCGGCGATCCTCGGGACGGGCATCGTCGTCAAGCGCCCGGGCGTGGTCTCGGTCGACGGCCGCGACGCGATCTCGGTCCGGTCGTACGTCTACCTCGCGCTGTCCTACGACCACCGGGTCATCGACGGGGCTGACGCCGCGCGGTTCCTCGGCGCGGTCAAGGCCCGTCTGGAGGAGGCGGACTTCGAGGGCGACCTCGGCATCTGATCCACTGCGGAAAAGCACCACGCGGGGGCCACATCGTGATCACGATGTGGCCCCCGCGTCGTGGATGTCGCGGATGACCCACTCCTCGCCGATCCGGACGATGACGATGAGCTGAGACACCGCGGACCCGTTCGATGTCTCGTGTGCGGACACGCGCAGCACGGCCGCGCCGCCGAGATCATCGAGGAACGTGACGGTCCGAACGTCGGTCGGCAGGTCTGCTGCCCCCGCGGCCGGTGCACGCTGCGGATCGACCAGGATCTCGGCGAGACACTCCCTGTCCTCACCGCATCCGGCACGCGCGGTCAACAGCCGGTCGGTCACGGCGACGAGATCGTCGGGGGTGGGCTCTGTCGACCCGGTCGGGGTGGGAGCAGCGCCGTCCGCCGGGTCTGTCTCCGACGCGGGCGCGTGGCTCGCATCCGATTCCGGGGTCGTGACCATGGGCTCGGCCGCGGCCGGCGCCTCCGGATCGCTCGGCCATGTGAGTCCCACGGCGAGCACCACGGCCGCCGCACCGGCTGCGATCATGAAGCCACGGCGGCGAGACCGCGGCCCCTTGGTGCTCACGACCCGCCAGAGGCCTGTGGTGGCCCGTGAGACGGCGTCAGCGAGATCGCGATCCATCAGCGCGGAGATGCGGGCGAGCAGTCCGCCGTCAACGGATCCGGCGGACGCCGCAGCCCGAGCCGCCGCGCGCGACGCCGCTCGGGTGACCACTGGACGAGCCGAGATACCCGGCAGTGCACCCGGCGTCGTCGAGGCGGTCCTCCTCGCTCCCAAGCGCAGTGGCTGCGGCGACGCCAGGGCGAACAGTCGCGCCTCGAGACCCAGGACGTCGCGTTCGTGCGGATGCGCCTGTTCGACTGCCGACAGCCCGTCGCGAAGCACCTCCGTCCACGCGGGGAACAGGGCCAGAAGAAGGCGGAAGATCGCCGCTGACTCCGTGGGTCCCGTCGGCTGCAGCGCGAGCACAGGGCGCGCATGGTCGGTGAGCCACCAGGTACCGGCTGTCGCTCCCGCCGACGCTCCCGCCTCGAGGTGGCCGCGCAGCACACTGACGGCGAGGGTGAGGGCTTCGCCTGCTGACAACGGGTCGTCGTCGTCGGAACGTCGCCGCACGACGTCGATGAGCCGATCGCCGCAGATCGGGAACAGCGCGGCGTGACCCGACGGTGTGCGGACGAGGTCGTGCGGTGCGAGAAGGTGCTCCGCGTCCGCGACGTGCCATCCTGCCCAGCCCTCGTCGAGCTCGGCGACGTCCACCAGAAGCCAGGCGGCACCGTCAGGGTCGCGGACCACCTCTCCGGGCCAGGGCGCGGAGGTGTCATCCACCCGCCGCACCGGTCGGAGGGACCGCAGCAGGGCATGCGCCGAATCGATCGCCATCGCCCCAGACTCCCCCGCACCGCGGTCCCACTCTCTTACCTGCCGTCGAACTGTGGAGAACAGGCTCTCTCCCTCCTTGTGCAGGAGAGGTCGCAGGGGCCGGAAAGGTAGGCTGGAACCATGGCCGCACGCAGTACCGCACCCGAGAAGCGTCCCGGGTTCTTCTCGCAGATCCGCACCCTCTACACCTTCACGGTCCAGGCCTATCGCTGGCTCCCCTGGGCCCTCGTCGGCATCCTCATCGGCGGCACGCTTCTGGGTGTCGCCCTCGGTGCGCTGATCCCGCCGGGAGCGATCTGGAGCATCATCCTGTGGGGTGTCACCGGCTTCATGTTCGGCATCCTCGCGGCCCTGATGACCATGACGCGGCTGTCGACGAAGGCGATGTATCGCAAGATCGACGGCATGCCCGGTGCCACCGGATACGTGCTGTCGAGCGCCCTGGGGCGCCGCTGGCGTGCGTCGGAGATGCCGGTGGGCATCAACCCCAAGACCCAGGAAGCCGTCTACCGGGCGATCGGCCGTGGCGGCATTGTGATCGTCGGCGAAGGGGCTCGCGGACGACTCACCCGGCTCGTCAACGAAGAGCGCGGAAAGGCGCAGCGCGTGGCATCCGGTGTTCCCGTCACCGTGCTCTACGTCGGCCACGGCGACGACGAGGTGCCGATCGGCAAGCTGGCTCCTGCCATCAAGTCGCTGCCGAAGAAGATCGACCGCGCCACGATGGCGGCCGTCGTCAAGCGGATGGACTCGGTGTCGCAGTCCGTCGCGTCGCTCCCGATCCCGAAGGGCATCGACCCGCAGCGCGTGCGCGCCCCGCGTCCCCGCTGAGCCGGGACACCCGCCGACGTCAGTCGCGGATGAGGACGGTGCCCGCCGCCTTGTCGTGAAGGCCCCGCTGGTCTGCGTCCCAGATCACCGCGGGAATGACCAGGATGAGAAGGATGGTGCGCAGGACCGGCCGCCACAGGCCGACCCACCCGCCGTCGAGGCGCACCAGTCGCATGCCGAAGATACGGTGCCCGGGGCTCCCCTGAAGAGTCGGGAGGAAGACGATCTGGATCGCGCCGAAGATCAGCAGGATGGCCAGGGCGTCCCAGCCGAAGAAGCCCGAGATCAGGTAGGCCGCGCCGTAGTCGATGAACAGGGCCCCCACGCGACGGCCGAGACGGCCGATCGATCCGGCGCCCTCGCGGGGGCGCCCCAGTCGCTCTCCGGGATAGTCCTGTGCGCTGGCGACCACGATTCCACCCTACCCGCCAATCATCTCGGGTCACGATCCCGGAATCTGCAGGCATCCGTTTGCCCGGAGATCACGCGGTTCTGGTCTCGCGCTCCGGCCGTACGTCCCCGAGTGGAGTGATCGGTGGCGGTGGCATCCCGGGAACACGATAGATCTCGACCGCCGCGCGGTGGAAAGCGAACACCAATGCGCCATGAGCTGCCGCATTGGCTCCGAGACGCGCGGCGACGATGGGAATGTCAAGAGGAAGCGCGATGCGGTCGGAGACCATCCGACGCAAGGGGTAAAGCAGGCGCTCCTTGGCGAGGGAGATTCCGCCGCCGATGACGACGATGGCCGGATCCACCGCCATGACAAGCGTCGCGATACCCCGACCGAGTTCGTCGATGAACTGGTCGATCTCGGCCTGTGCCGCTGTACTCCCTTTCTCCGCGAGCGCGAAGACCTCTTCAGCTGTCGGGGCAGCCCGCCACTGGATCTGGCCGGTGGTCGCATCCCACCCGCGGAAAGCGAGCCGCCCGACGTCGCCGGCGACGTTGTGTACGCCCCGCCGAGGAGTGCCGCCCAGGATCAGTCCGGCGGCAACCCTGTTGCCGACGGACAGGTACAGCACTTCATCGATCAGTCTCGCTGCGCCGAGATGGTGCTCAGCGACAGCCGCGAGACGGACTCCGTTGTCGATGGCGACGGGACATCCAAGCGCCTCCTGGAGGTGGCCGACGACATCGATGCCCGACCATAGAGGCAAGACGACGGATGCCAGTACTCGGCCAGCTGAGTCGACTATCGCTGGGAGCGCGACGCCGACCGCTTCCAGCCCGTTCGGGTCGATGCGCGCGTCAGAAAGAGCGCGGCGGATGCTGGTTTCCACGTGATCCAGTTGTATCGCTGCGTCATCGTCGGGGAGGAGGCCTGGGAAGGTCCGTTGCGCGACAACGAAACCGGCGAGGTCCGCCACCACGACCCGGACACTGTGAGCGCCGATATCGACACCCGCTACTGCACGTCCGGGCGTGTCGAAGGTGTAGCGCCGTGCCGGGCGACCCGCACCGCGGGTCGCCCGATTAGGAACCTCCGCGACCAGACCTGCGTCCATCAGGGTCAGGAGGCTCGTCTCGGTCGCCGTGCGGGAGATGCTGAGCGCGCGGGCTAGCTCCGACACCGTGTGATCGCCGTCGTCGCGCAGATGCACTCCGACACGCACGGGAACCGGTGGCGCGATCTCGATCATCCGGGCCTCCTGTCGACGTGGCGCAAAATTAGCACACTTCGGTACCGCATAGGACGGCCGGCAACGCGAAGAGGTCTGTTTTTAGGGCATAAACGAGCCAAGATGGCTTGACTAATTACAACATCGCAGTGTCATAATGGCTGCGGACGTTCGGTCCTGCACGACACAACTGCAAGGGAGCATCATGCGTGTGAGGAAAGCTACGACAGTTGCAGCGGGACTCGCTGCCATAGGAGTAATCGCGGGCTGCAGCGGCGGGCCGGCGGGCACAGGCGAGCCGGCCGCACAGGATCTGACACTCTGGCTATACCCGGTCATCGCTGATGAAGCCGCGCACAAAGCGTACTGGGACTCCGCGATCGCCGATTTCGAAGCCGAGAACGACGACATCACCGTGTCGTACGAGATCTTCCCCTGGGCAAATCGGGACGAAGCCCTGCAGACCGCGATCGCCGCGAACAAGGGTCCCGACCTGGTCTACCTCGTCCCCGATCAGCTCGCTGCGTACGAGGAGTCACTCGAGCCCCTCGACGAATATCTGAGCGGTGACCGCGTCGCGTCGATGCTTCCGAACGTCCGGGAATCAGTGACGCTCGATGCAGGCATCATGGGAGCGCCGGTGCTTACGAGCGCTATGGCCCTCATCTGCAACGCAGCCACATTCGAAGCGGCTGGTGTCGATGAGTTCCCGGCGACATGGGATGACGTTCGGGATATGGCGCCGGCTTTCGTTGAGGCGGGAATGCATGCGATCTCCTACCCGGCGTCTGCGGAGAACTCTTTGAACCTCACCTTCTACCCTCTCTTGTGGCAAGCCGGTGGAGACGTCTACTCCGACGAGGGCGAGGTGGGGTTCAACAGCGCCGCCGGACTCGAGGCGCTCCAGTTTCTGACGGATCTCGCCGAGATGGGCGCACTCGAACCAAGCGTGCTCACCGCTCAAGTCCCCCTGGAGCAGACGCCGCTCGCGCAAGGCAAGGTGGGATGCACGTGGACTGACAACGTCGTGGACCTGTCGCCTTTCTGGGGTGATGACGTCACGGTGCTGCCGCCCCTGGAGAATGAGGAATCGGTCGCCTACGGCACCGTGGGCTCCTTGTCGATCCTCAAGGGATCCGCACACAAGGAGGCGGCCGCGCGCTTTGCTGAGTTCGCCACGAGCATCGAGGCGCTTGAGCCCTACTTGCTGGAAGCTGGGTTCTTCCCCGCGCTGGAGACAGAGGAGCAGCTGCACGCCACTGACACTCTTCTCGGGCAGGTCGAGCAGTATGTTCCCCGAACGACCGTGGGTGAGCTGGCAACGAGCTCCCGTGCGCTGATGGGGGTTCTCTCGCCCGAGATACAGGCGGCCCTGATCGGTCAGAAGTCCGCGCAGGAGGCTCTCGACGCCGCTGAGGCAGCCGCTGCACCGCTCCTGGGCTGACCACCGCCTCCACTAGAGGGGGCGGTGTGCGCCCCCTCTCGACGCAAGGACCGACTATGACGACGGCGCCCCCGCTCGCTGACCCAGCCCCGCACGTGACCGAACCCTCACCACCCTCGCCCTCGCCAACCAGACGCACGCCGTCCGCCTTGCTCGCTCGCCGTGAAGCGCGCGTCGCCGTGTTGTTCGTTCTCCCGGCCCTGGTGCTCTTCATCGCGTTTCGTTTCGGCCCAACGCTCGCGGGCATCGCCCTGAGCTTCGTCGACTACCAGATCACGGGTGCCATCGAGTGGCGTGGTTTGGAGAACTTCAGGCGACTGGTGAGCGACCCCCTCTTTTGGCGAGCGCTCATCACGACGACCTTGTACACCGTTGTCGCCGTTCCCATGGGCATCGTGCTTTCGACCGCTCTCGCACTGGCCGTCAGAAGGTCCTTCCGTGGCTCCCGGTTCTTCCGATCGCTGTTCTTCCTACCGGTGATCACCTCGCTCGTGCTCGCGGGAGCTGTCTTCGTCTGGATCTTCTCCGCCAACGGACCCTGGTCGACCTTGATGACACCCTTGGGGCTCGGCGGATCCTGGCTCGCAAGCACGGTGCTGGTCATTCCGGCCATCGTCGTCGTGGGAGTGTGGTCGAGATTCGGGTACGGGATGATGATCCTCATCGCGGCGATGCAGGACATCCCCCGAGAGCTCGAAGAGGCCGCGTTGATGGACGGCGCAAACGCATGGCATCGCTTCCGGTGGATCTGTCTCCCCCATCTGCGCCCGACGCTCTTCTTTCTCGCTGTGATCGAGACGACCTATGCGTTCCAGGTGTTCGACGTCATCTATGTCATGACCCAGGGGGGCCCAGCGAACGCCAGCTACTCCCTCGTCTATCTCATCTACGACCAGGGCTTCAAGTACTTCGACTACGGATACGCAGCCGCGGTGGGCGTCGCGCTGTTCGTCATGACGCTGTTCGTCGCGCTGGTCCAGCGTCTCGTCATCGGAAGGCAGAAATGATCGCCCTCGCGCCGCCGTCTCGTATCCGGCATCGGTCCTATCGGGCACTCGAACCGCGCGGTGCGGGTATCGCGCTGCGATGGTTCGGCCTGAGTGTCGCGGCGTTGTTCAGCTTCTTCCCGTTCTACGCCATGGTCGTGCTGAGCTTGAAGCCGGGCGCCGTGGTCGAATTCCCAGGGTCATTGCTCCCCTGGGGCGAGTTGTCGATGGCGTCCTACGAGCAGGTGCTATCCGGGCAGAACATCGTGCTGTGGCTGTTCAACACGATGGTGTACTCGGTCGTGTCCGTCGTCGCGGTACTCCTGCTCTCGGCGTTCGCTGGCTATGCGTTCGCCAAGAAGCGCTTCGTCGGCCGTGAGGTGCTGTTCTGGTCATTCCTTGCAATGGTGATGGTTCCCTTCCAGGTCACGCTGATTCCGACCTTCATCCTGATTGCAGGCTTGGGTGGCGTCGACGAATACTGGGGGCTCATCCTTCCGACGCTCGCCAACGCCCAGGCGGTGTTCCTCATGCGGCAGTTCATCGCCGGTTTGCCCGACGAGCTGTTCGAGGCGGCGAAGATCGACGGCGCGGGAGAGTTTCGGATCATGATGCGCATCGTGCTGCCCTTGTGCAAGCCGATCCTCGCCACCCTGGGGATCTTCGTTTTCCTATGGCATTGGAATGACTTCTTATGGCCGCTCATCGTGGCCAAGTCCAATGACATGTTCACTCTCACCGTCGGGATTTCTTCTCTTCAGCAGCAGACAGTGCCGCTCAGCGTCATGTTGGCCGGATCCGTGGTCGCGCTGATACCGATCTTCCTTGCCTACCTCCTGGCTCAGCGATACGTCCAAGAGGGTGTAACGGCGACGGGCATCAAAGGGTGAAAGACATGATCGATAAGGAGCACATCGTGCAGACATCGGGTTTCACCTCCGAAAACGACCTGGAGGATGTGCTCACGCAGCCGAGCGCCGACCTCATCTCCGCGTCTCGTCAGGGGTCGGGAGACATCGCAATCCTCGGAGCCGGCGGAAAGATGGGACCGACGCTCGCTGTCCTGGCCCGCCGTGCGCTCGATATGGCGGGCAGATCACGAGACCGCGTATACGCGGTCTCACGATTCGCCGACACCACGGTGAGCAGTCGGCTGCGCGACGCCGGAGTGGATGTCCTCCCTTTCGATCTGATGGCGGAAGATGATTTCGCGGCTCTGCCGGACGCCTCCCAGGTGATCTTCATGGTCGGCGCGAAGTTCGGCGCCTCCCAGAACGCCTCTTGGGCATGGGCCATCAACGCGGCCCTACCGGATCGAGTGGCGCGACGTTACAGGACGACCCCGATCGTTGCGCTGTCCACCGGCAACGTTTATCCCTTCGTGACGGCGGGATCCGGCGGCGCTCGCGAGATCACGCCTCCCGATCCCATCGGAGAGTATGCGCAGTCCTGTCTGGGTCGAGAGCGAATCTTCCAATTCGCCGCAAACGAGCGAGGCACTCCCATCGCGATCATCAGATTGAATTACGCCGTCGATCTGCGCTACGGCGTCCTCGCCGATCTTGGGCGGGCCGTATTCGACCGTGAGCCGGTGTCTGTTGCGACGGGGAACGTGAACGTCGTCTGGCAGGGCTATGCCAACGATGTGATCCTCCGCGCCGCGCATCTCGCATCCCCCGACGTGTTCACTCTCAATCTGGCGGGACCCGAGACGCTCGGGGTCGAAGCGGTCGCACGACGATTCGGAGAGCTCTTCGACGTCGATATCGAGATCGTTGGTGAGCCCGAGCCGACCGCATTGCTCAGCGACTCTCGGAAGTGCATGGCGCTGTTCGGCTACCCGCCCGTCCCTGCCGACACCCTTATCTCCTGGCAGGCTGAGTGGATTGCCGCAGGCCTGCCATTGAGCGGAAAGCCCACGAAATGGGCTGTCAGGGATGGCCGATTCTGATGACAACCTCGACAACACTGCGTGCCAGAGCGGCGGCGACCCTTCAGCGCGGTGCCGTCATCCCCGCACACCCTCTCGCCTTGACCGCGGAGCGGCGGCTCGACGAACGCAGGCAGCGAGCTCTCACCCGCTATTACCTGGATGCCGGCGCCGGCGGCATCGCCATCGGCGTCCACACGACGCAGTTCGAGATCCGTGCTCCCGAGCATGCTCTTTTCGAGCCCGTTCTTGCGCTGGCCGCAGAGGAACTGGACAGAGGAGCCGCTGAGGATGTGATCCGAATCGCGGGCGTCGCGGGGAGCACCGTGCACGCTGTGGCTGAGGCAACGGTCGCTCGCGAGCTCGGATACGATGCGGTGCTCCTGAGCCCACGGGTTCCCGGTGCCGACGAGGACGGCCTCCTCGATCGCGCGCGGGCCGTCGGCGAGGTGCTCCCTGTGATCGGGTTCTACCTGCAGGCAGCGATCGGAGGTCCCGTCCTCCGACGGGAATTCTGGCGTCGCTTCGCGCAGATTCCCGCTGTTGTCGCCGTGAAGTCCGCGCCCTTCGATCGCTATCGGACACTTGACCTCGTCCGGGGTGTCGCCGAGTCGGGCCGAGCCGACGACATCGCGCTCTACACCGGGAATGACGACGCCATCGTGGCGGACCTGCTCGCCGAGTTCAACGTCGAGACACCCGCGGGGGCTCGGACGCTCCGTTTCGTCGGTGGTCTGCTCGGGCAGTGGGCGGTCGGGACGCGGAGTGCGGTGGGACTTCTGGAAGCCGCCCACAGCGCCGCCTCCGGGGACTGCGCGGCATATCGGAGGCTCGGCGCGATCGCAACAGATCTTGTCGACGTCAACCAAGCCATCTTCGACCCATCCCACCACTTCCGGGGCGTCATCGCCGGCGTCCACGAGGTGCTCCGACAACAGGGTCTTCTCGTCGGTACGTGGTGCCTCGACCCCGCGGAGGGTCTCTCGCCAGGACAGGCGGAAGAAATCGCACGGGTTCGCCGTCGGTACCCCGACCTGCACGACGACCACTTCGTCGCCGAGAACCTGGACAGGTGGATGAGATGAGCGCAACAACCATCGTCGCGGCGGTTCCCGCGGACCTGATGGACGAGCTCTTCGACGAGACCCATCTCGACTCGCTCGGGCGGATGGCCGGCCAGCTGGGGGGCGGGCCGATGATTCGCGTCGATGATCTCTGGTGCGATCTCGACATGCAGAACTGCGTCGTCCTGCTCACCAGCTGGGGAACGCCGCGCCTCACATCCGACATTCTCGATCGCTTCCCGAGTCTGCGGCTCGTTGCTCACACTGGCGCGAGCGTCCGACCTTTCGTCTCGGATGCTCTTTTCGAGCGCGGGATTCTGGTCACTCAGTCCGGTGCCGGGATGGCCCGTTCCGTGGCCGAAGTCTCATTGGCCTTCACCCTCGCTCTGCTTCATCGCATCCCTCAGATGCACGACGAGGTCCGGGGCGGCGGCTGGGGTAGTTCAGGACCCCAAAACGAGATCCTCGATGCGCCGATCGCCGTCATCGGCGCCTCTCGAACCGGCCGGGCTTATCTGAACCTGCTGCACGCGGTAGGCGCGCGGCCCGTCGTCGTCGACCCTACCCTCGGTACGGACGACGCCAAGGCGCTCGGCGCGGAGCTGGTGAGCCTTGACACAGCACTGACGGAATGCTCGATCGTCGCTCTTCATGCGCCGAGCCTTCCTCAGACACGCCACCTGATAGGCGCTCGTGAGCTAGCGCTCATGCCAGACGGCGCGGGCGTGGTGAACACCGCGAGGTCATGGCTCATCGATGAGCGTGCGCTTGTGGCCGAAGTGAGTTCGGGTCGGCTCTTCGCTGCTGTTGATGTCTTCGACGAGGAGCCGCTCTCATCGACGAGCCCATTCCGAACGCTGCCCGGCGTCCTGATCACTCCGCACCGTGCCGCGGGGACCGTACAGTGCCGACGTCGACAGGGACGCATCATCATCGACGAGATCGCGTCATTCCTCAACGGCGCACCGCTGCGCCATGCCGTGGATCTGACGTCTCTCGCGGTGATGGCCTGATGCGTGAACCCACGGTCGCTTTCGTCGGTCTGGCGCACACCCATCCATGGTTCGATGCGCCCTGTCTGCGTCGGGCGGGTGCACGTCTCAGCGGTGTCTGGGATCCCGATGCGGCAGATCGCTCAGCCTTCGCGCGCCGATTCGACATCCCGGAGTTCGAGGAGTTGTCGGCGCTGCTCGCAGACGAGCCCGACGTCGCCGTCGTGACGGTGCCCCCGATCGCCGCACCGCCGGTAGCTCGCACTCTCGCTCGTCGAGGGATCGCGTCGTTCTTTAACAAGACGGTCGGCGTGAATATGGCATCGTTCGATGCCTGGTCCTGCAGCGGCGACGCGCCCCGGACCACCTCGTCGGTCCTCCGGTTCGCTCCGGCCATCATCGATCTGGGGTGGCAATTGCGAACTCGCCGAGTCCACTCAATCGACATCTTCGTGCACCACGACATACGCCCTTACCTGAAGCCTTCGCGACGATGGCAAGACGATCCTGAGGGCGCCGGTGGCACGCTAATGAACGTAGGGATCCACGCCTGGGAGATCCTCGACGTCCTTCGCCCCGGCGTCCGCGTCCGCATCGACCACGCGTGGCGAACCGACGGCGGGGTGGCCACCCTGTCCGAACTCGCCGCCGGCGGAATCGGGTCCGACGTCGATTCGGAGACATCGGTTTCCGTGACAGTTTCCGGCACGCCGGGCCCCCAGCGCTTCCATGTACGGGCGATCACTGATCACGGGGTGGCAGAACTGACCGTCGCGGGCCACCCCGCTGATCTCGGGTTCGACGGCATATCTGCGGCGATTCTCCGCCTCGCCCGCACCCGCCGTGACCTCGCGGATCCGAGCCGGGTCAGATCCGTATACGCCAACGCATTCACCCTCGCCGTCAGTGCGCGTGCCGTCCCCCAACGTTTCGCGTGAACCAGATCGGAGAACATCGATGAACCAGAATCTGCTTCCTGAGCCGGCCCAGGCAGGCGAGTTGAGCCGCCGCGTCTTCCTCGGCGGACTCGTCGCGACGGGCATCGGCGCTGGACTGATCACTCCGAACAGAGCGGCGGCGACGCCCGCGGGGTCGGCGGCGAACCTGCTGACCAACGGCGGATTCGACGAGGTCGTCGAGGGCCTCCCGCGCGCATGGCGCGCTTTCGCCCCTGCGTCACTCCCACATGTCTCGTCGTCACAGTTGCGTGTTCGCTCCGAGGGATGGAGTCTGCGGTTGGCGGACCCCGACAGCTTCTCGGTGGTCGGGATGCGCAGTGAGCCTGTGCCCGTCACCGAGGGTGGGGTCTACGACGCCATGGCCCATGTCTATCTGGAGCGGGGCGAGGCCAGTCTGTATCTCGAATTCTGGGACGCCAGCGGCCAGCGCGTGTGGAACGAGTTCCGTACTGCCGCCATATCCGGAAGCTGGCAGCAACTCGACGTGAGAGGCGTCGCGCCGGCCGGAGCGATCGAAGCGACGGTCCTCGTCTACACCGCAAAGGGGAATGTCGGCGTCGGCTACTTCGACGACGCCTCGCTTGTGGCCGCGACTCCGCTGACCCCCGAGTTTTTCGGCCCGGCATCGCTCACGGCGGCTGTGCGTGGAGCGGTGCTTATCGGTGACGAGGTCGTCATCTCGTCACGTTACAAGACCACGGACGGGCGACTTCGTCTGGCGCGGGTCGACGCGCGTTCCGGCGCGGTCCTGGCCGTGCACGATCTCGACGTCGAGGGGAGCGGCGGCCACCGGCTGGCTTCGGACGGGCGCTACCTGTACATCGGTCCCTCCGGAAGCGCGTGGATCTGGCGCTTCGATCCGACCTCGGGATCGGTCTCCCGTTGGGTCCGCGTGGGGGCATCATCAACCTGGTATTACACCCTCCTCGTCGACGGTGATCACCTCTACCTCACCACCTACCCCGACTGCATGGTCAGGCGCGTACGTCTGAGCGACGGGTTGATCGAGACCTACGGACGGGTGTCGAGCTCGCTCTATGCGACCACTGTCGTCGTCGACGATGAGTTCGTGTACGGCGGCTCGGCTGCACCGGGAACACTCCTGCGCTGGCCCAAAGCGGGTGGTCCGGGGGTCGATCTCTCCTCTTTCCTCACCAGCTCGCCTGTGGGTATCCTCGCGATGATCGCGGCCAGTGGGATGATCCACGTGGCGTGCGGCCGAGAAGTGATATCCATGAACCCTGACGGATCGGGACGCGTGGCGCGATCGATTCCTGAGGCCGACAGGTACGTCGATCAACTAACCGCCGATGAACAGGGGCGGGTGTTTGGAGTTGCGCGCCTGACCTCCGCGGTTTACCGGATCGATGCGGACGTACTCGTGCCACTTGGCCGTCCTCTGGACAATGTCGAGAATCAGCTCCTAGCTGTGGCGCCTGACGGAGGACTCGTCGGCGTCAGCGGTCTCGGCCATGTCTGGCGCATCGTCGACGGCGACACCTCCGTGTGGGACACGGCCTTGACGGGATTCGGGTACCCGGAGGTTGCGCAGACCATGCTGCTGACCGCGCGGCAGCGCATCTGGGTGGGAGGGCACTTCGCCATGACCGTCCATCATCCGCCATCCGGAACGTCGCGGCGGTTTGCGGTCAACGGCGAACCTAAGGCGATGGTGGAGGGCCCCGACGGCACGGTCTACGCGGGCATGTACCCGACCGGGGAGATCATTGCCATCGATCCGGTTACCACCACGGTCACGCTGGTGGGCACGATCGGTAACGGCCAGATGCGGACTCGCGCCATGCACATGGACGCTGATCGCCGACAGCTCCTCGTGGCGTCGGGTCCGACCGGCGGAAATCACACGGGCGCCCTCAGTTTCATCAATCCTCGGACTGGGGAATTCGAGGTCCGAAAAGACTTACTGCCCGATCAGAGTGTGATGACGATTGCTGTGGCCGGTGCGACCGCGTACATCGCAGGAGACACCTACGGCGAGTCCACCGGTGGGCCGCGCCGAGCTGCCGCTCAGGTCGCTGCCGTCGACCTGAATACCCGCTCGCTCATTTGGAGTGAGGAACTGCGGCCCGACTGGCAGTCCTATGAGACCATCCATGTTGTCGAGGGTGTTCTCTTCCTCATGGCTCGACGTCCTCGAGGCCGTTGGTTCGCAATGGATCTGGCGTCGGGAAACACGCTCGCCGAAGGTGACTTGGGAGGGTATGGCGCTTTCGGATCATCGCGCGGCAGGATCTTCAGCTGGGTCCACTGGACAAACGACATCAGGCAACTTCCACTTGGTGATCAACGCGCCGGAAAGCTACTGCACACTGGCGTCCCGAACGGGTGGTACAACAGCCCGTTGTTCAATATCACGCCTGACGGTGCATCGACCTGGGGCATGCACGCGACGCACCTCGCCCGATTCCCGCTTCGAGCTTGACGCAAGCACCGCGCTCGGCGCGTAACATGCCGGAAACAAAGGTGTCACGGTCGGGCAATCCCCTGCCGATACGGTGCCTCAAGGCCCGCTCGACGGGCGGCAGTTCCCGATGCCCTACCTCTGGAGTCTCCATGTTCAGTGATTCATCCGAGGTGCTGCGGTTCATCAAGGACGAGGACGTCAAGTTCCTCGACATCCGTTTCACGGACCTCCCTGGTGTGCAGCAGCACTTCAACATTCCGGCCGCCACCGTCGACGAGGAGTTCTTCACCGTCGGGCAGCTGTTCGACGGCTCCTCGATCCGTGGGTTCGCGAACATCCACGAGTCCGACATGCAGCTCATCCCCGACGTGTCGACGGCCTACCTCGACCCGTTCCGCGAGGCGAAGACGCTCGTGATGGTCTTCGACATCTACAACCCGCGCAACGGCGAGATCTACGCCAAGGACCCGCGTCAGGTCGCCAAGAAGGCCGAGAAGTACCTCGCCTCCACCGGTATCGCCGACACCGCGTTCTTCGCTCCCGAGGCCGAGTTCTACATCTTCGACGACGTCCGCTACGAGGTGAAGCAGAACTCCAGCTTCTACTCCGTCGACTCCGAAGAGGGCGCCTGGAACACCGGCCGGGTCGAAGAGGGCGGCAACCTCGCCAACAAGACCCCCTACAAGGGGGGCTACTTCCCCGTCTCCCCCGTCGACAAGACCGCCGATCTGCGTGACGACATCAGCCTGAAGCTCATCGAGTCGGGCCTGCAGCTCGAGCGTGCGCACCACGAGGTGGGCACCGGCGGTCAGCAGGAGATCAACTACCGCTTCGACACGATGGTGCACGCGGCGGACGACATCCTGAAGTTCAAGTACATCGTGAAGAACACCGCCGAGCAGTGGGGCAAGGTCGCGACCTTCATGCCCAAGCCCCTCTTCGGCGACAACGGCTCGGGCATGCACACCCACCAGTCGCTGTGGAACGACGGCAAGCCGCTCTTCTACGACGAGAAGGGCTACGGCGGGCTGTCCGACATCGCCCGCTGGTACATCGGCGGCATCCTCGCGCACGCCCCGGCGGTTCTCGCGTTCACCAACCCCACGCTGAACAGCTACCACCGTCTGGTGAAGGGCTTCGAGGCCCCGGTGAACCTGGTCTACTCGGCGGGTAACCGCTCGGCGGCCATCCGCATCCCGATCACGGGCTCCAACCCCAAGGCCAAGCGCATCGAGTTCCGTGCGCCGGATGCCTCGGGCAATCCCTACCTGGCCTTCGCGGCCCAGCTCATGGCGGGGATCGACGGCATCAAGAACCGCATCGAGCCCCACGAGCCGGTCGACAAGGACCTCTACGAGCTCCCGCCCGAGGAAGCCAAGGGCATCCCCCAGGTGCCGAACTCGCTGCAGGACTCGCTCGACGCCCTCGCGGCCGACCACCAGTTCCTCCTCGAGGGCGGCGTGTTCACGCCGGAGCTCATCGAGACCTGGATCGAGTACAAGATCGAGAACGAGATCCGGCCGATGGCGCAGCGCCCGCACCCGTTCGAGTTCGAGCTGTACTTCGGGGTCTGACACCAAGCACGAGCTCCACTCCTCCGGGAGTCCGCGACATCACGCGGACTCCCGGAGGAGTTTCGTATCCCCGCCGTTGCCCCGGCCATGGGTCGTCGACAGTCAGGGGTGGGCGCGTTCACCCGCCTGGGCAGTCGCAGTCTCCACCGCTGGCGCACTGACAGGGCAGAACTGGATAGTCCTCCTCGGTGACTCTGAGGCGAACGTCGAGCTCATCGAGGGGAACGGCGCGCGTCGCATCGTCGAATCCGGGCAGAGCGGGCGGCTCGGTCGGCCCCCCGTCGCCGCAGTCGGCCGGTTCGGTGAGGATGGTCGCCTCGTTCTGCGGGAAGACGAGGGTGAAGCAGACGGCAGCGGTGCTCTTAAACGCGGTCACTTCAGGTGATGGGGGCTTGCTTGCCCGCGTCAGCTCCGTGCTCGTCCTCGAAACGTCGGAGCGCAGCCTGGCCGGCGAGAATGCGCGTGATGCCGAACACGATCAGACAGACCGCGACGACGCCGACTGCAATGGCGACCACCGCGGCCCATTGCCCCCGCGCGTCGCTTTGGAGTCCGAAGTTCACGGCAGCGACGATGTTGATTGCCCCGATGACGACGAAGAGCCAGCCCGAGTTCCTCGCCCGCTCGAGCTTCATCCGCTCCGTTGCCGGCAGCACGAATCAGTGGCCTCCGATGGCGGAGCTTCCGCCGTGGCGGCGTTGGTCCGTCGGCGGCATGTGCGGGACCGAGGGCGGCTCCGACCCGCCTGCGCGTGCCGAGCGGGTCTCGTAGGTGTCAGCGGGAGGCCGGATCCATCCGACGACCCGTTGCCACAATGAACGATTCGTCGAAGCCATGTCCTTGATCTTCCCACTACCCGCCCGAAGCCGGCGTATCACCCGGCCCGCTCCAGGGCTCTCCCTCGTGTGCGCACGAGTGCACGCTTACGCAGGGAAAGGCGACATCATGGCGATCAACGACGACGCGCAGAACACCGGCGAGAAGGCATCGGGTCCCTTCGTGATGCTGGTCAACGCCGACGGCACCCCCTTCACCGGCTACGCCGAGGACGGCGGCGGGATCGGCGGGCACCTGCTCGGTCAGGTCTGTCACAGTCACGTCCTCACCGAGGTCTACGCCGACTTCGACGGCGAGGGGCACCTCGCCGGCATGCACACCCACGACGTCGGCAGCTGCTGAGCCACCGCCCCGCACACCGCTACGGTGTAACGGTGTGGGAGATCGTCCGTATGGGGCTTCGACTCCTCGTCGCACATTGGCCTGCCCTTCTGGCGTGGTATCTCGCAGGCTCGTTCGGGCGATACCTGTCGATCCAGCTGGCGGGATTCGTGGGCGGGTACACCGCGCTCGGAGGCATCCTGCTCCTCCCGTTGGCGATCCTCGCCAAGCTCGTCAGCCTCGTGGCGATGTTCCTCGTCCTGAGGGACGGGATGCTGCGACTGAACGCGATCGCACCGACCCCGGTCGACCGTGCCGAGCGCCTCCGGTCGTTCCGCGACGCGCTGCTCTCGGCGGTTCTGCCGTTCATCGCTGTCTACGCCGTACTCGGCTTCCTCGTCGAGGATGTCACCGCCTACCTGCGGGTGGCACTGGCGGTGCAGACCGATCGCCAATGGGCGGCCATCGTGGAAGAGTCCGAGGTCGACACCTCCGGCGCGGTGGACAGCCTCGGTTGGGAGCCCTGGACGATCGTCGTCGTCATGCTCGCGTTCGCCGGTCGTTGGGCGTGGAAGCGCTGGGGATCCTCGCTCCCCCGGTGGACGGCGCTCGTCGCGACGTACCTCGAGGCGCTCTGGATCTTCCTCGTCGCCTATTTCATCGGTGAGGCCCTCGGGCAGGTGACGGCCTGGATCGCTACGCGCCAGGCGATGGTGTGGGTGGCCGACCTCCGGCAGGCCGTCGGAGACCTCTTCGCGCCGCTCGGATGGACCTGGGACGCCGTGGAGTGGCTCATCGGTGAGGCAGGCGGCGTGCTCTTCGTTCCGCTCGCATGGCTGACGATCGCGGGCGTCATCTACGGACGCACCGTGTCACCGCAGGGTGCGCAGCTGCGTGGCGCTCTCGTCGACCGCGCCCGGTCGCGCTACGGGACCCTTCCCCAGCGACTCCGCCGCCGCCTCGTGGATCTCGGATCGGAGGTCGGCGGTCGGTTCCGCCCGATCTGGCAGGCGATCCTGCTCATGTGGCGCGGCGGACCGATCCTGGTCGGCGGGTACGTGCTGCTCTACACCGTCATCCTCTTCGTCGGGGAAGGGCTGCGCGTGCTCCTCACCCGACTGGTCGGGCCCCACGACCTGTTCGATTTCTGGGTCATCGCCGCCACGCCGCTCTTCCTCGTCGTCCCGCTCATCGTCGAGCCGCTGCGCACCGTCCTCATCGCCGCGACGTACGACGCGACGGTGGGTGCGCTCATCGGGGCGCCGGTGGTGTCGTCAGGGGATGACCTCGAGTCGGAGGAAGCCCGGCAGCTCGTTCGGGACGGTGAGCTCGACGCCGAACGGACCGCGAGCGTCGTCGGGGACGAGGTAGGGCACCTCGAGGGTGAACGGGGCCTCTGAACCGGTCTCGCAGGAGCTCGGCTGCTCGTAGCGCCAGTCCACCTCGGTCGTCGCGGCACCCCACTCGCGGCCCGCGCCGCCGAGCTCGCGAAGGACCGGGGTGGTGCACCCGGGGGTCTCTGCGGCTGGGTCGACGGGGATCTCGATGACGAGCACGCGGGTTCCGGCCGGTGCGTCGGCGGCGAACGCTCCGGTCTCGTCGACCGCCGTCGCCGGACCCCAGGACGCTCCGGCCCAGTCGATGCTCTCGCCTGCGGTGGCCGTGGTGGGGAACACGGGGTCGGCCTGACTCCAGCGCCACCACTCGACCCCCATCGGGATGAGAACCGTAGCCGGGAGCAGAATCGCGACCGCACCCAGTGCGAGGGCGTTGCGTCGCCACCATCCGCGTCTCATCGCTTCGCCCATCCCGTCTCGAGCAGCTCGACCTCGTCCTGGAGCTCCAGCGAGGCCAGATCCAGGTCGAGGGTCACGGCGCTGTCGAGCCTCGGGTCGTCGTACAGCCCCAGCTCGAGCGTGGCGGCGCGGCGTACGACGTCGCTCGGGATCTCGAAGGCAAGACTCCCCTGCCGCGGGATCCCCGGCGTCAGCACGCTGCCGAACAGCGACGGCGGCCGTTCGCTCGCGCGGTAGGTGAGACCGTCGACCGTGAGCTCTGCGCGGGCGAGCCTCGTGCCGGTCTCCTCCCGCGTCGCCTCTGCCTCGAGGTCGACGATGAGCCAGGTGCCTTCGGCGGACCAGCCGCCCGCGACCGCGCTCGAGGCGAGCTGTACGTCGGTGACGGCTACGGCGAAGCCCCGCGCCGTCACGGTCCGGTCGATCTCCGCGGCGAGCGGGAACGGGGCCTCGGCGTCGTCCTGGGTGGGGGTGATCTGGATGACACCCCAGGCCCCCACCATGAGCGTCAGACCGATCGCCCAGGCCAGCCACCGCCTCATCCTTCTTCGCCTTCGGCGTCTGCGCCGGCACCGACATCGGTCACTTCCAGCGTCATCGTTGCGGCCGTGACGGGCGTCTCCCAGTACTCGCCGGCGATGACGAGCTCGCCCCTGCGGAGACTGAGATCCCGCAGGACGACCTCGATCTCGTCGCCGTCCGCCAGAGCATCGCGGTCGACCGCCCAGGTGAGGACCAACTCTGCCGGAACGCGCGGCTGCAGATACGGAGAGAACGTGGTGTCGTCGAAGCGCGCGATGGCCGCTGCGGGTTCATCCCTCAGCTCGGCGATGCGCACCCCGGCACTCAGCCCGCTGAGTCCCTCGGACGGCAGTGCCCGATCCCAGACGTTCTCGGCGGTGAGGACCACCGCCAGCACACGCTGACCGGGCTCGACGGTGATCCCCGCCTCGGGGAGCTCGTCGATGAGGACGGCACGCTCGACGGTGAGCGCGAACTGGGCGTTGACGTGGGTCTCTCCCGCCTCGAGCTCGGGATGCGGAGGGACGGCGGCCTGTGCGAGGCCGCCGAACGCAGCGGTGGCCGCGAGGAACGTCGCCGTCAGGATGCCGGCGAACCAGCCGGTGGGGATGCGATCCCAGGTGCGTGCCAGCCAGGATGTACGAGACGGCCGCGCCGGATCGGGGGCCGGGGTCTCGGGTGGGGCCGTCACGCCGAAACCCTATCCCGGAAGCGGTTCGGTCCGATGACGCCGCCCGGTGACTATCGCGAGCGATCGAGGAAAGCCCGCGCCTCGCGTTCGACCAGCACCGGTACGAAATCGCGCACTTTCGCGCCGCCGAAGTGCTGGCGTGCGCTGTCCACAGCTGTCCGGATGTCGTCGGGAGAGGCCTGCGGGTAGCGCTCGCGCAGGCGATCGGCGATCTCGGCGAACACGACGTCCTCGTCGGGGATCTCACGAGTCATGACTGAAGGATGCGCCTGAATCGTTCTCAGGCGCAAGATCGGGTTTCCGTGCGTGCTGCTCGCTCAGCCGTAGAAGAGTCGCTCGAAGCTTCGTCGGGCCCGACGTGCCGTGCGCAGCCAGTCCTCCTCGACCTGTGTCGCCGATCGCGGTGGGTACTCCAGCAGTCGGCCGATGCCGTCCAGCTTCTTCCGGTCCGTCGGCAGCACGTCGCTCGTCTGTCCGGACAGGAGGGTGTTGGCCGAGCGTAGACGGCTGGCGAGCCGCCACGCCTCGAACAGGCGCGCGGCATCCGCCTCGGGAACGATGCCGGCATCCTTCGCCGCCGTCAGCGCGATGGTGGTCGAGGTGGTGCGCAACGCCGGCACGGTGTGGGCGTACTGCAGCTGCAGCAGCTGGACGAGCCACTCCACGTCGCTGAGGCCGCCGGGTCCGAGCTTGAGATGCCGTGCCGGATCGGCCCCCTGCGGCAGGCGCTCGTTCTCGACCCGGGCCTTGATCCGCTTGATCTCGCGGAGCCCGGCCGGGTCGGGCGATGCGGGGTAGCGCACCTCGTTGGCGAGCCCGGTGAACGCGGTGATGAGTTTGACGCTGCCTGCCACGCCTCGGGCGCGCAGGAGCGCCTGGGCCTCCCACGACAGCGACCAGCGGCGGTAGTACTCCTCGAACGCGTCCAGCGATCTCGCAAGCGGCCCGTTGCGCCCCTCGGGGCGCAGCCCCGCATCGAGGTCGAGCGGTGCACGATGATCCTCGGAGTACTGCCGCAGCGCTCCCACGAGCTGCAGAGCCTTGCGCGCCGCCCGCTCGGGATCCAACCCGTTCGGGCGGTAGACGTACATGACATCGGCGTCCGAGCCGAACCCGAGCTCGGCTCCGCCGAACCGTCCCATGGCGATCACCGAGAAATCCAGCGGCTCATCCTCGGGATCGAGAACGTCGCGTCGGACGGCCCGCAGCGTCGCCTGGATGGTGACTTCGGTGATCGTGGTCAGGGCATCGGCAAGTTCCTCGATCGTGAGGGTGCCGACGATCGCCGCCATGGCCGTGCGCAGAAGCTCGCGGCGTCGAAGCGCCCGCACGGCTCGCATCGCGTCGTCGACGGTCTCGTGGCGGGTCTGGATGGCCCGCGCCTCCTCCTGAAGCGCGAGGCCGCTGCGGGGTCGGAGCAGATCAGGGTCATCCAGCCACGCCGCCGACTCGGGGATCCACTCCATCAGCTCTCCGACGTACCGCGAGCCCGACAGTACGCGGGTGAGGCTCTCGGCCGCTCCTGACGAGTCGCGGAGCATGCGGAGGAACCACGGAGTGTCGCCCAGCCGCTCGCTGATGCGGCGGAAGGCAAGCAGCCCGTAGTCGGGGTCGACGCCGTCGGCGAACCAGCGGATCATCACCGGCATGAGGTGCCGTTGGATCGTCGCCTTCCGGCTGAGTCCGCTCGTGAGCGCACCGATGTGGCGCAGCGCCCCGGCAGGATCGGTGAAGCCGATCGCCGCCAGTCGGTCGTGAGCCTGCGCCGGTGAGAGCGACCGTTCGGCCTCGGGAAGGCTTGCGACCGCGGAGAGCAGGGGACGATAGAACAGGCGGACGTGGATATCGCGGACCTCGCGCTTGGTCGCCTCCCATGTCTGCCACACCCGCTCCCCCGTCTCGGCGAGCCCCGTGGCGCGTGCCAGCACGCGCAGCTCGTCAGCATCCCGCGGCATGAGATGCGTGCGGCGGAGGTTCCTCAGCTGCATCCGATGTTCCAACAGACGGAGCCTGCGGTAGTCGCGAGAGAACGCGGATGCTTCGGCGCGTCCGATGTAGCCCTCCGATGCGAGGGCTTCGAGGGCCGGCAGCGTTCCGCGCTGCCGGATCCGGTCGTCGCTCAGGCCATGGACCAGCTGGAGCAGCTGGACGGTGAACTCCACGTCCCGGATGCCACCGGGTCCCAGCTTGATCTGGACCGCGACCTCGTCGGCGGGGATGTGCTCGGTGACCCGCTCACGCATGCGCTGGACGCTGTCGACGAAGTTCTCGCGCGCCGCGCTCGTCCACACCTTCGGCGCGAGGGCGGCGACGTACTCCTCGCCGAGCGCGACGTCTCCCGCCAGCGGTCGGGCTTTCAGCAGCGCCTGGAACTCCCAGCTCTTCGCCCAGCGCTCGTAGTACGACAGGTGCGAGCCGAGTGTGCGCACCAGCGCACCCTGCTTGCCCTCCGGGCGCAGGTTGGCGTCCACCTCCCACAGCGGGGGCTCGATCTCGGCGCCCGAGATGCCGCGCATGGTCTGGACGGCGAGCCGAGTGGCGATGTCGACGACGCGGCTCTCGCCGATCTCCTCGATGATGTCGTCGTCGGCGCCGGCGACGAAGATGACGTCGACGTCGCTGACATAGTTGAGCTCGCGTGCCCCGGCCTTCCCCATGCCGATGACGGCGAGGTTCGTGCGCGCCACCTGCTCGACCGGGAACAGGCCCGCCCCGGCGGCCCCGCGCGACACACGGGTCCGCGCGACGGCGAGCGAGGCTTCCAGCGCCGCACCGGCGGCATCCGCGAGGCGTGCGGCCACGTCGGGGATCACCTCGAGCGGTTCGGGATGCAGCAGATCGAACGCCGCGATCTGGGCGAGGAGGCGCCGGTAGCGTACCCGCAGTCTCACCCAGGACTCTTCTGTGCCCTCTGCGGCGAAGCCGTCCTCGGCGCCGATGGCCTCGAGCATCTCCTCGCGCAGGGATGCCGGGCTCGGGAGGGCGAGCCCGGCGTCGACGAGGTGGATCAGTTCGTCGGGGCGTCGCAGGAAGAACTCTGCGAACCCCGTCGAGGCCCCGAGGAGCGCCCACAGGGCGCGCCATCCCTGTGGGTCGGCATGGATCCGGCGCACCGGCTGCGGATCGCGCCGGGCGATGCGTGTGAGTGCCAGGAGCGCGCCGTCCGGATCCGCGGCGGACGCGGCAGCACGGAGCAGATCGGAGCGGGGTACCGTGATGGCCGCGGCCAGCTCTTCCAACAGCTCGGCGCTCTCCGAGAGCGCGCTGAACCCGAGCCGAGCGAGCTCGGTGAGAGACGACGTGCGCTCGCCCGTGCTCATGGGCCGGTCAGAGCATCTCGAGGTTGCTCTTCAGCTCGAAGGGGGTCACCTGCGAGCGGTACTCCTGCCACTCGCGCCGCTTGTTGAGGAGGACATACGTGAAGACCTGCTCCCCGAGCGTCTCGGCGACAAGCTCCGACTCCTCCATGTACTCCAGCGCGTGGTCCAGGCTCGCCGGGAGCGGGGCGTATCCGAGCGCGCGGCGCTCGGCGTCGGTGAGCGACCAGACGTTGTCCTCGGCTTCGGGAGGCAGCTCGTAGCCCTCCTCGATGCCCTTGAGGCCCGCGGCCAGCATGAGCGCGTACGCGAGATAGGGGTTGGCCGCCGAATCGAGCGCACGGTACTCGACGCGTGAGGACTGACCCTTGTTCGGCTTGTACAGCGGCACCCGCACGAGGGCCGAGCGATTGTTGTGGCCCCAGGTGATGAAACTCGGTGCCTCGTCGCCACCCCACAGTCGCTTGTAGGAGTTGACGAACTGGTTCGTCACCGCGGAGATCTCGTTGGCGTGACGGAGGAGTCCGGCGATGAACTGCCTCCCGATCTTGGAGAGCTGGTACTGCGCTCCTTCTTCGTAGAAAGCATTGACGTCGCCCTCGAATAACGACATGTGCGTGTGCATCCCGCTTCCGGGCTTACCGCCGAGGGGCTTGGGCATGAACGTCGCGTACACGCCCTGCTCGATCGCCACTTCCTTGATCACCGTGCGGAACGTCATGATGTTGTCGGCGGTGGCGAGGGCATCGGCGTATCGGAGGTCGATCTCGTTCTGGCCGGGACCGCCCTCGTGGTGGCTGAACTCGACCGAGATCCCCAGGTCTTCCAGCATCCGCACCGAGCGGCGACGGAAGTCATGCGCCGTCCCGCCGGGCACGTTGTCGAAGTAACCGGCCGAGTCGACCGGTTCGGGACCCTCGGTGCCGAACGACGAGGACTTCAGCAGGTAGAACTCGATCTCGGGGTGGGTGTAGAAGGTGAACCCCGCATCAGCGGCTTTCGCCAGCGCACGCTTGAGCACGTGACGCGGATCGGCGACGGCGGGCTGGCCGTCGGGCGTGGTGATGTCGCAGAACATGCGCGCGGTGGGGTCGATCTCACCGCGCCAGGGCAGGATCTGGAAGGTGCTGGGGTCGGGATGGGCCAGCAGGTCGGACTCGTACGACCGCGTGAGACCCTCGATCGCCGACCCGTCGAAGCCCAGCCCCTCTGAGAACGCCCCCTCGACTTCGGCCGGGGCGATCGCCACCGACTTCAGCGTCCCGATGACGTCGGTGAACCACAGGCGGACGAACTTCACGCCGCGTTCCTCGATCGTGCGCAGTACGAAGTCCCGCTGCTTGTCCATGGGTTCCTTTCCGCCGGGGTGTTGCGGACGCGGGGCCTGAGCCGACCGCGCCGAGGTCAGACTAGTTCGCGCCGTCCGTGCCGGCCGGACGGCTCTCCCAGCCGTCCTCGCGTGCTTCGTCCTCGGCCCAGGCGCGGGAGCGCTCGCGCAGCACCTCGGGAGCCTTCGCGGCCTCCTCAGCCGTGTCGAACGGCCCAGCACGGTCGATGGCGGGCGATTCGAAGCCCTTTTCGACCTCGCCGGTGGTCAGGTTGTACCAGTACTTCTCGCTGTCGTTCGCCACATCGACTCCTCGGCTCGCCCACGGATCATCCGCTGGGTCGATCCTATCGATCGACGGTGGCGTCGATAGGCTTGCGCCATGGCTTCTGACGCGACGCGTGCCGTCGGCATCGACATCGGCGGCACCGGCATCAAGGGTGCGGTGGTCGATCTGAAGGACGGGACCCTCCTCACCGATCGGGTGAAGGTGTCCACTCCGAAGGGCGCGGAGCCGCCCGACGTCCTCGAGGCCGTCAAAGAGGTCCTGTCGCGCCTCGAGATCAGCGAGGACGCCATCCCGCTCGGCGTCGCCTTCCCCGCCATCGTGAAGAACGGCACGACGCTCTCGGCCGCGAACGTGTCCGACAAGTGGATCGGGTTCGAGGCGGAGAAGTTCTTCGAGGAGGGACTCGGGCGCGACATCTACTTCGCCAACGATGCCGACGTCGCAGGGGTCGCCGAGATGCGCTACGGCGCCGCACGCGACCAGAACGGGCTGGTGATCCTCACCACTCTCGGCACGGGCATCGGCTCTGCGGTGATGTACCGCGGTGTTCTCATCCCCAACACCGAACTGGGTCATCTCCAGCGTGCCAAGCACGGAAAGGACGCCGAGGCGTTCGCCGCGTACTCCGCCATGGAGCGCGAAGAACTCTCGTGGGAGCAGTGGGCCGAGCGACTCCAGTGGTACTACGACTACGTGCAGTTCCTCTTCAGCCCCGATCTCTTCATCGTCGGGGGCGGCGTGAGCAAGCATGCCGACAAGTTCCTCCACCTGCTGTCGCTCAAGACGCCGATCGTGCCGGCGACCCACCGCAACAATGCGGGGATCATCGGCGCGGCCGCCCTGTCGCTCGGTGCGGCACCGCAGCTGGCCGACGTCACCGTGGCCGATTGAGAGGATGCCGACGGGGATGATGCCGACGGAGAGGACCCTGAGCGCCCGTCAACGGTAGCCCCATCCCGGGGCCGCCCATGACGAAGGGACGCCCCTGTGCGTGCTGTGCTCTGCAACACCCTCTTCCGCTTGTTCGGTCACCGTTTGTGCTGCGGTCGGATCCCTGACTGGACCGCCCGCATCGGTCAGCGCTGGGACACCTACGACGTCGCGCCGCTGAATCTGTACAACGTCATGTGGTCCATTCAGCACTGGATCCGCTGCGGCATGACCGACTGATCCGTGTGACTGGGGGCCGGGCCTGCGGAACCGACCGCGGCCGGGCCCCCGCCGTCGCTGTCATGCGAACATCTGGCGAAGGACGTCCAGGTCTCCGGTGTCGACCTGGCCGGCCATCTCCTCGCCCGTCGTATCGACCTGGTTCGATGCCGGTCCGGCGCGATAGGATGTCGGCTCCTCCGCGCCCGCGACGATCGCCCACGACGACATCTCGGCATGGACCGCGGTGACGGCGGGGGCCGCAAGGGCCACGAGACCGCCGACGACGAGCACGGCGACGCCGGTCGTGATCTTCGCACCGAGGTTCATGGCCCTGAAGATGGCGGGAAAGGGGGTTCCGAACCACGGTGGCTGCGGGGATCCGGCGGAGGCGAATGGGCCGGCCTGTACGCCGGGTTCTGTCCGGGGGCGTGAGCCCCGTGGACGGTCATCTCTCTCGGCGACACGTTGCCGTGCCGCTCCAGCGGCCTACCCGAGGACTCGGCGAGCCGCGTCAGCATCCTCTGTCTGGCCTTGCTCCGGGCGAGGTTTACCGTGCGGGTCGTGTCACCACGACCCCGGTGGTCTCTTACACCGCCGTTTCACCCTTACCGGGGTCTCCCCCGGCGGTCTGTTCTCTGTGGCACTGTCTCGCGGATCACTCCGGGTGGGTGTTACCCACCGCCCTGCCCTGTGGAGCCCGGACGTTCCTCGGCGCGGGCGAGCCCGCGACGCGACCGTCCAGCCGACCCATTCGCTTTTCGAGTGTAGCGCGGGGCCGGCGGCCGCCCGGGGTTCACGTCTTCGCCGCAGACTGGGTGATCCGCAGATCGAGGGGGAAATCGAGAGGGAAGTCCCCGAAGAGCAGACGGGTGGCCGAGACGGATGCTGCGCGCACGGCGTCGGCCACCTCCTCGGCCTGTGAGAGCGGGGCGTGGACGATGATCTCGTCGTGTAGGAAGAACGCAAGGTGCGGATGTCGGTCGAACACCGGACCCGACGCGACCGCCGGCGGGTCGATGATGTCGCCGCCGAGGGTGTGGAGCCGCCCCCGCAGGTCGGCGATCCAGGCCAGGGCCCACTCGGCGGCAGTCCCCTGCACGACGAAGTTGCGGGTGAACCGTCCGCGGTCGCGGGCGCTGCGTCTGGCCCGTTCCTGCTCGGCGATCGTCGCGTCGGATTCACTGGCGCGATCCTGCGCCGTGCGCCATCCCGGGCTCGGTGGCGGGGAGGTTCTTCCCCACCACGTCCGGACGACCCCGCCGTCCTCCCCCAGCCGGGCCGCTTCGTCAACCAGGGCCATCGCACGGGGGAACGACCGCCGAAGTCTCGGCACGAGGCGCCCGCTCTCCCCCGTCGTCGCGCCGTACATCGCGCCGAGCAGCGCCATCTTGGCGTCCGACCTCGTCGCCACGGCGCCCGTCGCCACCACACCCTCGTAGAGGTCTCGTCCCCGGGCCGCGACCGCCAGGGAGAGGTCACCGGCCATGGCAGCGAGCACCCGCGGCTCGAGCTGGGCGACATCGGCGACGACGAGGCACCAGCCGGGGTCTGCGCGCACGGCATCGCGCAGCACCCGGGGGATCTGCAGGGCACCGCCTCCCGAGGACGCCCACCTGCCCGTGACGACGCCACCGGGAACGTACATCGGCCGGAATCGCCCGTCGTGCACCCATTCGTCCAGCCAGGACCAGCCATTCGCGGTGAGCAGTCGCGACATCCGCTTGTAGTGCACCAGCGGGCCGATCGCGGGGTGAGTGTGACGCTCGAGCTCCCAGCGGCTCGTCGTTTCGACGTGTATTCCCACCCGATGCAGCGCGCGGAGGAGCTTGGGCGGCGAGTCGAGCGATACGGCGGGGTCGCCCAGAGCCGCGCGGACCTCCTCAGCGAGCAGGCGCATCCGCTCCGGCAGCTCATCGCCGCGGGGGCGCGGACCGAGAATGTCCGAGAGGACGCGATCGTGCGTCGCGGTGTCCCAGGGAAGACCTGCCGCTGTCATCTCCGCGGCAGCGAGGGCCCCGGCCGATTCGGCGGCGAGCAGAAGCCGGAGGGAGGCCGGCGACGCGCTCGCGGCGATCGACTCCCGCTGCCGCATGAACTCGCGCAGGACGGCATCGATCGCCTGCGGCAGCCGCGTCGCACCGGCGCCGGGCTCCAGGGAGAAGAGCGTGTCGCCGTCTTCGCTCTCGGCTGCCGTCCGCGGGGCGTCCCATCCCGGATCGGCGCGGGCGGCGAGCTCGGGGGGCGCGTCGGAGGGCGATCGGAGGATCGCGTGGGCGAGGCGCAGATCATGACAGCGAGCCACGCGGACGCCGGCGGCGAGCAGGCGTCGATAGATGCCGTCGGTGTCCGACCAGATCCACCGTGGTGCGTGGGAGGCCTCCACCCGTCGCACCCACGTCGCCACGTCGCCCGTCGCAAGCACGCGACGCTCACCCTCGGAGCCGGCCGCAGTCAGGATGACCGCCTCCCACCCGTCGGCGCTCGTGCCCAGGGCGACCCACGCGACGTCGGCCGATGGCGCGCTCATCCGTGGGGCTCCACCCGTCGGGTGGCTCCGGGTCTCAGACGCCCGACTCTTCGGTGCGGACGAGGATGCCACCGCATTCCGGACAGGTCACCACCGCGTCATCCGGGGTCTGTCTGATCCGCTGCACGTCCGTACCCGACAGCACCATGTGGCAGCCCTCGCAGGTCTGCCGGCGCAGCAGACCGGCACCGACGCCGCGGGCGGCGAGGCGTTCGTAGAGCGCCAGCAGGTCGGCGGCGATCGATCCTGCGACGGCCTCACGGTCGCGCCGGGCGGCGGTCAGGGAGGCTTCGGCCTCGGCAACCGCGCGCTTGGCCTCGGCGCTCAGCTGCGCCCCTTCCTCGTTCGTCGCGCGGATGAGCTCCTCCTGCTCGACGACGGCGGCCTCTGCGGCGTCGAGCTTCTCCATCACCTCGAGCTCGGCGTCCTCCAGGTCGCGCTTGCGGCGGGCGAGGGAGGCGAGTTCGCTTTCGAACCCCTGTGCCTCGCGGGAGTTCGAACTCGCCGCCAGGCGCTCTTCGTCGCGTGCGCGGCGTGCATCCACGACGGCGACGTCGGACTCGATCCGTGCCAGCTCCGCGCGCAGATCGTCGCGCGCACCGGCGCGGCGGGTGAGCTCCTGCGTCAGTTCGGTGCGGCGGGCGAGCAGCTCCTTGACCCGCGAGGCCTGCGGCGGGTTCCGCCGCGCGTGATCTGCCTGGCGGATGCGGGTATCAAGGTCGGAGACCTCGAGGAGACGGCGCTGATCGGCAGGAGTGGCGTTCACGTGTCCAACCTACCCGCCGCATCAGCCGCACCGTCGGCCGGGCCCTGCCCCATCCGGGTCGCCAGCGCAAGGCCTCGGCCGGAGGTGCCGGGGTCCGTAGCCTGGGCGCCACCAGACCTGAGGAGCACCGATGACGAACTTCGGCTACACCCTGATGACCGAGCAGAGCGGCCCGAAAGAGCTCGTGCGCTACGCCCGCCTGGCCGAGGAAATCGGCTTCGACTTCGAAGTCTCCAGCGATCACTACTCCCCCTGGCTGACCACGCAGGGACACGCGCCCTACGCGTGGACCGTGCTGGGGGCGGTGGCCGCCGTGACGGAGCGGGTGGAGCTGATGACATACGTCACGTGCCCGACCGTGCGCTATCACCCGGCCGTCGTCGCGCAGAAGGCGGCCACGCTGCAGCTACTCGCCGACGGCCGCTTCACGCTGGGACTCGGGTCGGGCGAGAGCCTCAACGAGCACGTCGTCGGCGAGGGATGGCCCGGCGTGGACGTGCGCCAGGACATGCTGGTCGAGGCGATCGAGATCATCCGGGCCCTGCACAGCGGCGATCTCGTCACCTACGACGGACAGTACTTCCGGGTCGACTCCGCTCGCGTGTGGGATGCTCCCGACGGCGGTGTGCCGCTCGCCACGGCGGTGTCGGGGCCGAAGTCCATCGCGCGGTTCGCGCCCCTCGTGGATCACATGATCGCCGTCGAACCCGAGGCGGAACTCGTGTCCGGGTGGGATGAGGCCCACGAGAGCGGGTCGCGGAAGATCGGCCAGATCCCGATCTCCTGGGATCCTGACGAGGATGCCGCGATCGCCCGCGCCCACGAGCAGTTCCGGTGGTTCGGGTTGGGCTGGCCGGTCAACTCCGAACTGCCCACCCCGGCGAGCTTCGCCGCGGCCACCCAATTCGTCCGACCCGAGGACGTCGCCGAGGGCATCGCCTGCGGCCCCGACCTCGACAGGATCGCCGAGAGCGTGCGGCCCTACATCGACGCGGGATTCACCGATGTCGCCCTCGTGCAGATCGGCGGCGACCACCAGGAGCGCTTCCTCGCCGAGGCGGCCGGTCCTCTTCTCGAGCGGCTCCGTGCGCTGTGATCGACTCCGCCGCCCTTCTAGACTGAGCGGGAGGGGCCTTTAGCTCAGCTGGTAGAGCGCCACGTTTACACCGTGGATGTCGTCGGTTCGAACCCGGCAGGGCCCACCGAGGACTCGATAGGCTTGTCGATGGTGTGTTGTGCGGAGCGAACAAAGCGAGCCGCACGTCCGTGGTGAATACCTGGCATGATCTGCCAGCTGAAGAAAGGTCTCGTGTGACTGTTCACGACCAGGATCCGTACTCTCAGGGCCCGCAGGACAGCGATCCGGAAGAGACGTCGGAGTGGCAGGAGTCGCTTCAGCAGCTGGTGCAGGCCAAGGGCCCGCAGCGCGGGCGCGAGATCATGCTCAGCCTGCTGAAGGCGTCGAAGGAACTCCACCTTGGGGTTCCGATGGTTCCCACCACCGACTACATCAACACCATCGCGGCCGAGAACGAGCCCGACTTCCCCGGCGACGAGGAGATCGAGCGACGCTACCGCGCGTGGATCCGCTGGAACGCCGCCATCACGGTGCACCGCGCTCAGCGACCCGGAATCGCCGTCGGCGGCCACATCTCGACCTACGCCTCGTCGGCAGCGCTCTACGAGGTCGGCTTCAACCACTTCTTCCGGGGGCAGGACCACCCCTCCGGCGGCGACCAGATCTTCATCCAGGGCCACGCCTCACCGGGCACCTATGCGCGCGCCTTCCTCGAAGGTCGCCTCACCGAAGCACAGCTCGACGGATTCCGCCAGGAGAAGTCGGCGGCACCCAACGGCATCCCGTCCTACCCGCACCCCCGCCTCATGCCGGAGTTCTGGCAGTTCCCGACGGTGTCGATGGGTCTCGGTCCGATCAACGCCATCTATCAGGCGATGACGAACAAGTACCTGACCAACCGCGGCATCAAGGACGTCTCCGACAGCCACGTGTGGGCGTTCCTCGGCGACGGCGAGATGGACGAAGTGGAGAGCCGTGGGCAGCTTCAGGTCGCCGCGAACGAGGGACTGGACAACCTCACATTCATCGTCAACTGCAACCTGCAGCGCCTCGACGGGCCGGTGCGCGGCAACGGGAAGATCATCCAGGAGCTGGAGAGCTTCTTCCGCGGCGCCGGCTGGAACGTCATCAAGGTGATCTGGGGCCGGGAGTGGGACGACCTGCTCGCCCGCGACAGCGAGGGCGCCCTGCTGAACCTGATGAACGTCACCCCCGACGGTGATTATCAGACCTATAAGGCCGAGAACGGCGCTTACGTCCGCGAGCACTTCTTCGGCCGCGACGAGCGCGCGGCCGCCCTGGTCAAGGACTACAGCGACGAGCAGATCTGGAACCTCAAGCGGGGCGGGCACGACTACCGCAAGGTCTACGCCGCGTTCAAGGCCGCCGCCGAGCACAAGGGTCAGCCCACCGTCATCCTCGCGAAGACCATCAAGGGGTACGGCCTCGGACCCCACTTCGAGGGTCGCAACGCCACGCACCAGATGAAGAAGATGACGCTGGACGACCTCAAGCTCTTCCGTGACGCGATGCACATCCCGGTGAGCGACGCGCAGCTCGAGGAGAACCCCTACCTGCCGCCGTACTACAACCCCGGCCCGCAGGACGAGACCATCCAGTACCTGCAGGAGCGGCGCCGAGCGCTCGCGGGTTATCTGCCGGAGCGGCGCACGCATCACGTCGGGTTGGAACTGCCCGGCGATCAGGCGTACGCCCTGCCCAAGAAGGGATCGGGCACGCAGGAAGTCGCGACGACGATGGCCTTCGTGCGTCTGCTGAAAGACCTGTTGCGGGTCAAGGACTTCGGTCACCGCATCGTCCCGATCATCCCCGACGAGGCCCGCACGTTCGGTATGGACGCGTACTTCCCGACGGCGAAGATCTACAACCCGCACGGCCAGCACTACACCTCGGTCGATCGCGAACTGCTTCTGGCCTACAAGGAGAGCCCTCAGGGGCAGATCATCCACGTCGGCATCAACGAGGCGGGCGCGCTCGCCGCCTTCACCGGCACCGGCACGTCTTACTCCACGCACGGCGAGCCGCTGATCCCCGTCTACGTCTTCTACTCGATGTTCGGATTCCAGCGCACCGGTGACGCCCTGTGGGCGGCCGGCGACCAGATGACGCGGGGTTTCCTGATCGGCGCGACCGCGGGTCGGACGACGCTGACAGGCGAGGGCCTCCAGCACGCCGACGGGCACTCGCCGCTCTTGGCGTCCACCAACCCGGCGGTGGTCAGCTACGACCCGGCCTACGGCTACGAGATCGCTCACATCGTGCGGGCGGGAATCGAGCGGATGTACGGCGGGAACCACCCCGACCCCAACGTCATGTACTACCTCACCGTGTACAACGAGCCGATGATCCAGCCGGCTGAGCCCGAAGGGGTCGACGTCGAGGGCATCGTCCGCGGCATCCACCGCATCGCACCCGCCACCGGCGAGGGCGCACGCGCGCAGATCCTCGCCTCGGGCGTCGGCGTGCCGTGGGCCCTCGAGGCCCAGCAGCTGCTGCGCGACGACTGGGGCGTCGAAGCCGACGTGTGGTCGGTGACCTCGTGGGGCGAGTTGCGCCGCGACGGTCTCGCCGCCGACGAGCACAACTTCCTGCACCCCGACGGCGAGCAGCGCACCGCCTATGTCACCGACAAGCTGGCGGGGACGCCCGGCCCGGTCATCGCGGTCAGCGATTTCGAGCATGCCGTGCAGGATCAGATCCGTCCGTGGGTGCAGCACAACTTCCACACCCTCGGCGCCGACGGGTTCGGCTTCTCCGACACGCGCCCGGCCGCACGCCGGTGGTTCAAGATCGACGGGCCGTCGATCGTCGTGAAGACCCTGCAGGCGCTGGCCGCCGAGGGGACGGTGGATCGTTCGCTTTCGGCGCAGGCGATCGAGAAGTACCGTCTGCACGACGTCAGCGCGGGAACGAGCGGGAACGCGGGCGGCGAGAGCTGATCCGGGACGCCTCCGACGATGGACAAGGCCGAAACACTCGCCTGGCTCCGACGCATCTCAGGCGACCTCGCGACGGCCACGATCCAGCGTCTCGAGGATTCGCTGCCCTGGTATGCCGAGATGCCGCCGGCACGTCGGTCGGCGGTGGGTCTGGTCGCGCAGGCGGGTATCAGTTCCTTCATCCAGTGGTACGACGACCCCGGGTCGACCCCCTGGATCGCCGCGGACATCTTCGCCGCCGCGCCTCGTGAGCTCTTGCGGAGCGTGTCGCTGACGCAGACGTTGCAGCTCATCCGTGTCACCGTCGAGGTGACCGAGGAGCGGGTGGCGGGCAAAGACGAGAACCTCCGCGAAGCGATCCTGCTCTACTCGCGCGAGGTCGCCTTCGCCGCCGCCGACGTGTATGCCCGCGCAGCGGAGGCGCGCGGGCTGTGGGACGCGCGCCTGGAGGCGCTGGTGGTGGACTCGATCCTCACCGGCGAGGCCGACGAGGAGCTGCCGAGCCGTATCGCGGCCCTCGGCTGGCACGGGCACGGCGAGGTGGCCGTGCTCGTGGGCACCACTCCCCCGCAGTTCGATGTCGACCAGTTGCGGCGGACGGCGCGCAAGCTCGGCGTCGATGTGCTGATCGGCGTCCAGGGCTCGCGCCTGGTCCTGGTCGTCGGTCGTGCCGACGCACCGCGCGGGGAGGAGACCCCGACCGACCTGCCGTTCGACGAGATCGCCCGTCGCCTCGAACCCGGCTTCGGGACGGGCTACCTCGTGCTCGGACCCGCCGTGCCTGCTCTCGTCGACGCCAGCCAGAGTGCGCGTGCCGCCCTCGCCGGCTTCGCGGTCGCCCGGGCCTGGCGTCACGCGCCTCGCCCCGTCGAGGCCGATGACCTGCTTCCCGAGCGAGCTCTCGCCGGCGATCCGCTGGCCAAGCAGACGCTGGTGGAGCGGATCTACCGCCCGTTGCAGAGCCACAGCTCCGATCTCGTGACGACGCTGTGGAGCTACCTCGACAACGGCCGCTCGCTCGAGGCGACCGCTCGAGAGCTCTTCGTGCATCCGAACACCGTGCGCTACCGACTCAAACGGGTGTCGGAGGTCATCGGCTGGGACGCCACCGGTCCGCGCGAAGCTCTCATTCTGCAGACGGCGCTGATCCTCGGATCGATCGGGACGGATGCCACGCGCCGACGTTCCCCTGGACCGCGGCGCGTCGGGTGAGGATGCCTTCTGTGTGCGAAACGCACAAAGCCTCGGGCGATTTCTTTGTCACGACCTCCAGAAGGTGCCGCAGGATCATTGAAAGGATGGAACCGTGATCATCGCCGTCTTCCCCGGACAGGGTTCGCAGACGCCGGGATTCCTCGCCCCGTGGCTGGAGATCCCGGGAGCTCGAGAAACCCTCGAGGTCTACTCCGACGCAGCCGGCGTCGATCTCGTCGCGGCGGGGACGGAGTGGGACGCCGATCGCATCCGCGACACCAAGGTGGCCCAGCCGCTCATCGTCGCAGCCGGCCTCCTCGCTTGGGGCGAGCTGGGCAGGCCCCGCCAGGTGGCGGGAGTGGCAGGGCATTCAGTCGGAGAGTTCACCGCTGCGGCCGCCGCGGCGATCCTCCCCGACGCCGAGGTGCTGCGTCTGGTCGGCGTGCGCGGTCGGGCGATGGCGGATGCCGCAGCGCAGGCCGACACCGGAATGAGCGCCGTGATCGGCGGTGACGAGGCGGCCGTCCTCGAGCGACTGGCGTCGCTCGGACTGACACCGGCCAATCACAACGGTGCCGGCCAGATCGTCGCCGCCGGAGCCCGCGCGGATCTCGACCGCCTCTCGGCCGAACCCGTCGCCGGCACCCGCGTCATCCCGCTCCAGGTGGCGGGCGCGTTCCACACCGACTACATGGCACCCGCCGTGGCGACTCTCCGCGACGCGGCAGCCCAGACCGTGGGCGGTGATCCACTCCGCACCATCTGGACGAACCGCGACGGCTCCGCGGTGGCGACCGGACGCGCGTTCATCGATCTGCTCGTCGAGCAGGTCGCCTCGCCCGTGCGCTGGGACCTGTGCATGTCGAGCTTCGCCGCCGCCGGTGTCACCGGCCTCATCGAGCTCACTCCGGCGGGCACGCTCACCGGGCTGGCGAAGCGGGCGCTCCGCGGTATTCCGACCGTCGCCGTGAAGACTCCCGACGACCTCGCGACCGCCGTCGAGCTCTGGGAAGGATCTGCGGCATGACCGTCTCCCTGCGTCAACCCACGGGCGTCGCCCATACGCGCATCTACGCCTACGGCGCCGCGCGCGGTGAGCTCGCGGTTCCGAACGACGATCTGGTCGGGCCGATCGACTCCAGCGACGAGTGGATCCGCCAGCGCACCGGCATCGTCACCCGGATGCGTGCCGGAGCCGACACCGACGCCATCGACCTGGCCACGGAGGCCACCCGAGAGGCGATCGCGCGTTCCGGTGTCGAGCCGAGTGCGGTGGATCTGGTGATCTGCGCGACGATCAGCAACCCCAAGCAGACGCCGTCGGTATCGGCGATCGTCGCCGATCGCGTCGGCGCCAATCCCGCCGCCGCCTACGACGTCAATGCCGCATGCGCCGGCTTCGCCTACGGGGTTGCTCAGGCCGACGCGCTGATCCGGGCCGGCGCTGCCCACTACGCCGTCGTGGTGGGCACCGAGAAGCTCAGCGACGTCGTCGATCCGACCGATCGCAGCATCTCTTTCCTGCTCGGCGACGGTGCCGGCGCCGTCGTCGTCGGGCCGAGCGACACGCCCGGCATCGGCCCGACCGTCTGGGGGTCCGACGGCTCCAAGTCCGATGCGGTCGGGATGAATCACACGCTCACGGATTTCCGGGACGGGAAGGCCCCGTGGCCGACCCTCCGTCAGGAGGGGCCCACCGTCTTCCGCTGGGCGGTGTGGGAGATGGTCAAGGTCGCGCGCGAGGCCCTGGAGGCGGCCGGTGTCGAGGCATCCGATCTCGCCGCCTTCGTCCCGCACCAGGCGAACATGCGCATCATCGACGAATTCGCCAAGCAGTTGAAGCTTCCCGACACGGTCGTGATCGGCCGCGACATCGAGACGACCGGCAACACGTCAGCCGCGTCGATCCCGCTCGCCACGCATCGTCTGCTGCAAGAGCATCCCGAGCTCAGCGGAGGACTGGCTCTGCAGATCGGGTTCGGCGCCGGACTCGTCTTCGGCGCGCAGGTGATCGTGCTCCCGTGAGCGCGGGACGCACGACCCTAAACTGAACGGGGCCCGACCGGGCTTCCCCCGAGAAAACAGGAGAAACCATGGCATTCACCAACGACGAGGTCCTCGCCGGGCTCGCTGAGCTCATCACCGACGAGACCGGTATCTCGGCCGACGAGGTAGCCCTGGAGAAGTCGTTCACCGACGACCTCGACATCGACTCGATCTCGATGATGACGATCGTCGTCAACGCCGAGGAGAAGTTCGGCGTGACGATCCCCGACGACGAGGTGAAGAACCTCAAGACCGTCGGCGACGCCGTCACCTACATCACGTCGAACCAGGCGTAGCGCCCTCCGGTGGGGGCCCTCGGCCCCCACCGGCACGACACACCGAGGAATCACCTTCGCATGAGCACGTCACGCATCGTCGTCACCGGAATCGGCGCCTCCTCCCCCATCGGCGCGACCGCGCCCGAGAGCTGGGAGGCACTGCTCGACGGGGCCTCCGGAACCCGGACCCTCGAGCACGAGTGGGTCGAGCAGTACCAGCTGCCCGTCACCTTCGCCGCGCAGGCCAAGGTGCGTCCCGACACCGTTCTCGAGCGTCCCATCGCCAAGCGGCTCGACCCGGCGTCGCAGTTCGCCATGGTCGCGGCGATGGAGGCGTGGGATGACGCCGGACGACCCGACGTCGCCCCCGAGCGACTGGGCATTGATTTCGCCACGGGCATCGGCGGCGTCTGGACGCTGCTGGATGCCTGGGACACCCTTCGTGAGAAGGGTCCGCGGCGCGTCATGCCGATGACCGTCCCGATGCTCATGCCCAACGCCGCGGCGGGGAACCTCTCACTGCACTTCGGCGCGCGGGCCTTCGCCCGCACGGTGGCCAGTGCGTGCGCGTCGAGTACCGAGTCGATCGTCAACGCCGTGGAACATCTGCGCGCGGGCCTGGCCGACGTCGTGATCGCCGGGGGTACCGAGTCGGCGATCCACCCGATCACGATCGCCTCCTTCGCCTCGATGCAGGCGCTGTCGCGCCGCAACGACGACCCCGCGACCGCGTCTCGTCCCTGCAGCGTGGACCGTGACGGATTCGTCATGGGCGAGGGTGCCGGCGTCCTCATCCTCGAGACCGAGGAACACGCCCGTGCCCGCGGCGCGAAGATCTACGCCGCCGTCGTCGGTGGCGGCGTCACGGCGGATTCGTACCACATCACGGCGAACGACCCCGAGGGAGTGGGGGCGTCTCGGGCCGTGCGGATGGCGCTGGAGATGGCGGACGCCTCGCCCGACGACGTCACGCATGTCAACGCGCACGCCACCTCGACGCCCGTCGGCGATCCGAACGAGTACACCGCGCTCAAAACGGTCTTCGGCGACCGGATCGACGAGATCCCGGTGTCAGCCACGAAGGCGTCGACGGGCCATCTCCTCGGCGGCACCGGTGCCCTCGAGGCGATCTTCACGGTTCTGGCTCTTCGTGACCGCGTCGCCCCTCCCACCATCAACATCACCACGCAGGATCCGCAGGTGCCCTTCCGCATCTCGGGCGAGCCCGTGGCGCTCGGACAGGGCGATCAGCTCGCCATCAGCAACTCGTTCGGTTTCGGCGGACACAACGCCGTGGCCGCTTTCGCGAGCGTCTGAGCTTCGCCGTCTCTGCACGGCAGAGGCCCCCGACCGAGGTCGGGGGCCTCACCTGTCTCCGTGCGTCGATTCGCGGTCCCGATCCCCGGGAGTGATCACCGATCCACCGGTAGTGGCGCCTCGCGCACGGGATACGTCCGTCAGATCATGAGGCGGGTCATCCCACCTTGTGCAGCCACACGACGGATGCTTCGTCGCCGGCGTGACGGAAGGGTTCGAGTTCGGCGTCCCACGCGGCGCCCAGTGCCACGTTCAATTCACGCTGCAGCTCCTGCGCATCACCGGCGGCGATCTCCATCGCGTAGCGGAGGCGATCCTCCCCGATGACGATGTTGCCCGCCGCATCCGTCTGGGCGTAGTGGATGCCGAGTCCGGGGGTGTGGATCCATCGCCCCCCGTCGCTGCGCGGAGTGGGATCCTCGGACACCTCGAATCGGAGGTGCTCCCAGCCGCGGATCGCCGTGGCCAACGCGGCGCCCGTGCCCGCGGGACCCTCCCAATAGAATTCCGCGCGCCGACTTCCCGACAGCACCGGCTGGTCGGCCCATTCGAAGGTGACGGGTCGACCGAGAGCGCGGCCGACCGCCCACTCGAGGTGGGGGCACAACGCGCGTGGCGCGGAGTGGATGTAGATCACTCCACGCGCAGTGGTTGTCGCCATGATGACTCCGTTTCTTCAGGTACGTCTTCCCCTACGACCTGCGAAACGTCTGCTCCGGCGTGTTCGGTTGTGCGGCCATTATCACCCGACGATCGTCGGAATCACAACTATGTGATTCCGACACGCCGAAGGCCCCGGCGCAGGTGTGTCCGGGGCCTTCGGAGAGGAGTCTGGCGACTCAGGCTTCGCTCATCGCCAGCTTCTCCTGCTGGCCCTTGGCGGCGTAGTAGGCCGCGCGGGCGGCGTCGCGGCGCGCCTGCTCGACCTGGCCGGCCTCGAGGACGTCCTGCGGCACGTCGACGATGTCGGCGTGGGGAACGCCGTTGTACTTCTCGATGTAGGCGTCGAGCTCGGGGCCCGACTCCCAGGACGTGATCAGGCAGTAGCGCGGCTCGCTGCCGAGGTGGGTGGCGGCGTGCCACAGACGCTGGGTGTCGATGATCAGCTGAGCGCCGGCCGGCAACGCGATCCGCACCTCACCCTGGGGGTCGGTGCGGTTCTCCCGCAGGACGAAGAAGCTGTCCTTGTCGTCGGTGAGATTGAAGAACCCGCGGACGACCCATCCGGTGCCGTCGGGATTGAGACGGTTGTTGTCGTCCTGGTGCAGGTTGTACAGGCAGTCGGCGTAGGAGTTCGGCTGCAGCTCGATGATGCGGCAGCGACCCACATTCGCGCCCGGTTCGAGGGCGCGCTCGGTGAGGGTCGGCGCGATCGCCGTCTGGGAATCGATCCAGACCCCGTCCTTGTCGGTGCGCGGCGGCTTGTGGTTCCAGAAGCCGTTGCACTCGATCTCGCCCTTCGCCGACGCCAGCGGTGCGAACCGGGTGTCGCCGGAGGACTTCCAGTCGACGTACTCGAGGTCGAGCCACTCCTTGGGATCGATCTCCTTGCCGTAGCTGTCCAGCACCACGTAGCCGGTCTCTTCGAGAGCAGCTGACTTGATGTAACCCATAGCGTTATGCCCTTTCGTAGGTGGCCAGCACGTTTTAACAGGCCAACTAAGGCAAGCCTACCTCCGGCAGGCGCGGGAGCCCGGGGAGCCGGGACCGGTTCATTAGACTCGACGCGGTCCGCCCCTGTCATCCCGAGGAGAGAACCGCCCCGATGGTCACCGCCACGAACGTCGATGCCACCGCCGTCAACACGCTGCGGTGGCTCGCCTCCGGCGACCGCACGATCGTCGTCCCGGTCTACCAGCGGCAGTACCGGTGGGACATCGGCAACTGCGAGCAACTGCTCGCCGACATCCGAGCCGTCGCCGACCTCGACGATCGTCACATGCACTTCATCGGCTCCGTCCTCTCCGCGGTCTCGGACGATGAGCTCGTGCTCATCGACGGTCAGCAGCGCATCACGACTCTCATGCTTCTGGTGGCGGCGCTGCATCACGCCGTCGGCGACAACGACCCCGCACTCTCGACGGAGCTTCAGGCCGTCCTTCTTCGTGAGGGTGAGCCGGGCGACGGGCCTCGGACGACGCTGCGCCCTCACCGGGCGTGGGCTGATGTCTTCCGCTCGGTGATCCTCGGCAACGACGCCGATCCGGCCGTGCGGGAGTCGCGCTTCGCCGACAATTACGCCTTCTTCCGCAGCCAGGTGTCACCCGATGAAGCACCGCACATCTGGCGAGGACTGCAGAAGCTCGAACACGTCGCGATCAGCCTCGGAGCGGGCGCTAACGCACAGCAGATCTTCGAGAGCTTGAACTCGACGGGAGAGCCACTGCGCGACCACGAGCTCATCCACAACTACGTGCTGATGGGCCTCTCTCACGCCGAGCAGGTGCGGATCGAGGACGAGTACTGGCTGCCCATCGAGCAGGCGACCGGCGAGAGCATCGCCGCATTCTGGGAGCAGTACCTCGTCATGCGGACGGGTCGTGAGACCGAGGATGCCGCGGGCCGGGGCGTCTACGACGTCTTCCGTCAAGAGTTCCCCCGTCTCGAACCCGGTGCGCTGGACTCCCACGCGTCGGAGTGGCGGGAGTACGCCGAGATCCACCGCATCCTGAGGGAACCCGAGCGCGAAGCCGACGAGGACGTCTCGCGGAGGCTGGCCGGGGTGGGTGTCTTCGGCCCCATCGCGTTCCCGCTCGTCATGCGGGCGTATCGACGCTTTCGTGGCGGTGATCTCTCGCGAGAGGGGCTCCTCAGCCTGCTGCGGCAGGTGGAATCGCTTCTGCTTCGGCGCACGATCGTGGGGATCGGCACCGACCGGATCGTCGCGCGTCTGTGCCGCGCCGAGCACGAGGGTGCCCAGGCACTCAGCAGAGCCATGGCCCGCATCACACCGAGCGATGAGCGTGTGTCTGTCGCGCTGAAGTACTCCGATCTCCCCCACCCGCACTACGTCCTGACCCGGCTGTTCGACGTCGATGCGCGCGCCGCCTGGGACATCGACCACATCGTGCCGCTCGCACCGGGTGAAGCATGGAGCGGCGACGGAGTGCGCAGCTGGGCCGAGTATTCCGAGGACGAGCAGAACAGCCACCGCGCCCTCGCGCGCACCCTGGGGAATCTGGCGCTTCTCGAAGAGCGACTGGGGATGCAGGTCTTCGACGCGTCGTTCGCGGCGAAGCGCAGCGGGTACGCCCGCTCTGCGGTGGGCGCGACGGCGGCACTGGCCGCTCATGGACGGTGGGGGACGAAGGAGATCTCAGCCCGCTCTGCCGCATTGACCGCGCAGTTCGTGCGCGTATGGCCCCGGGACGCGCTCAGTGGTATCGACGATGACGGCCTGACCCCCGTGCTCGACGCCGTCCGCCGACGCGGGTGGCCGCGAGGCTGGGAACGCGAGTGGGACTACGTCGAGTACCGCGGTGAGCACTGGGAGGTCAAGGACGTCCGCTACCTCTTCCACCGCGTCTTCGCGCGGCTGTGGGCCGACGCGCGTGACGCGGTTGTCGCATACAGTGCCCGCCGGGGCGGTCCGGTCTACCCCGAGCGGGCGTGGACCGGCCAGTGGGACGCACTGGATGCCGATCATCACCTCTATCTCGGGTGGGATTCCAGCTACATGCTCAGCGCCGTCCAGGGCGTGCTCGCGGAGGCGGGGATCGCGGAAGAGGTCTTCGTGAAGTACTCCTACATCGGAGCGGTGATGTCCACCGGCGTGCGACGCTGAGGAGCAGGTTTCCGGGCCGCTAGGCTCGGATGCGAGGGGCGGTGGCCAAGCTGGTCAAGGCAGCGGGCTCATAACCCGACGATCGTGGGTTCAAGTCCCACCCGCCCTACCAATGACGCCGACGAGGATCAGCGGCGTGGATCGTCGCGGTCGCGCACCGGCGGTTCCGGCCAGACCTTCGCGACGGCCTCGGTGACCCGGATCGATCCGGTGCTGGGGCCCGCGACGGTGCCGTCGCCGTCCGAGCCTCGCTGGATGGGGATCTCCTTGCTGTCACTGACGATCTGCGGGTGGTAGCGGGCCAGTTGGAACACCCCCCACACCGCGAGGACGCCGGCGATCAGAAAGCCGATGTTCGCCCAGAGCGGCGCGGTCGCGGCTTCACCGAGCACGATGAGGCCGATGAGGATCGCCACGATGGGATCGATCACCGTGAGACCCGCGATGACGAGGTCGGGCGGACCGGACGAGTAGGCGGTCTGCACGAAGTACGCGCCGATCCCCGTTCCGATCAGCAGCGCGATGAGGCAGAGCAGCGTCAGCCACTCGAAATTCTGATTCTGGATCCGCACGATGATGACCTTCGCCAGCGTCGCGACGAAACCGTAGATCACCCCCGCGGCCATGATGTAGAAAAGTGCGCCCATCCGTTTGCGCAGCCACACCCACAGACCCGCGAAGGCGACGGTGACTCCGGCGAGGATGAGGAGGATCGTGATGAGCTGCCCGTCGGAGATGGGCGATTCGGTGGCGAAGAGCGCGGCGATCGTGACGAAGATGAAGATGCCGCCGACACAGGCGGCGATGGCGATGAGCGAACGCCTCGTCGGCTTGTGTCCGCTGATCCGGGCGTTCAACAGGGTGGTGATCACCAGAGCAATCGCGCCGAGCGGCTGGACGACGATGAGCGGTGCGAACGAGAGGGCGGCGAGTTGGCAGGCGATCGCCAGCCCCAGCATCATCGTGCCGATCACCCACGACGGCCGCGACAGCAGGCGCAGCAGCTGACCGCCGCTGAGACCGCCCGCCCCTCCGGCGCCGCTCATCTGTTCGACTTTGGCGACGCCGCGGTGCTGGTACTGCGCGCCGAACGACATGAACACCGCGCCGAGCAACGCCAGAGGAATGCCGATCAGCAGTCCTGGATTCTGGAACACACCGACGAGGACCTCGCCGACATCCTCCAGTTGTACGTCTGCGCTCAGCACCCCTCGACCATACCCGCCACGCCGCGTCGATAGGCTCGAGACATGGCCGTTCGACCGATTCGCATCATGGGAGACCCGGTGCTCCACGCCCCCGCCGCGCCTGTGGAGCAGATCACCGACGAGATCCGGTCACTGGTCACCGACATGTTCGAGACGATGGACGCGGCCCCCGGCGTGGGTCTCGCGGCCCCCCAGGTCGGCGTGCCGCTGCGTATCTTCACGTATTCCTACGAGGACGACGAGGGTCTCCCCTGGCGCGGGGTGGTCATCAACCCCGAACTGTGGATGCTGCCGACGGTGCCCGGCGAGCCCGACCCCGACGAGGAGTCGGAGGGCTGCCTGTCGTTCCCCGGCGAGCGATTCCCGCTTCGCCGGTCGGATCGGGTTCGTGTGACGGGGCACGATCTCGAGGGGCGGCCCGTCTCGCTGGATGTGGAAGGCTGGCGCGCTCGCATCCTGCAGCACGAGTTCGACCACCTCGACGGCGTCCTCTACATCGACAGGCTCGACGATGGGGATTGGAAGACCGTGCAGAAGATCGCGCGCAAGCGCGGCTGGGGTCGTCCCGGCTCGGCATGGATGCCGGGCGTCGACGATCTCGACGCCTGAGACGCGCCGCTCCCCCTCCCGACAGGCCTTCGCAGAAGCGAGGGCCTGTCGTTGCGCATGGGGGCGTTTCGCGTCGGGGGAAGCAGGAGTACCGTCGCGCACGAGGGCAAGAGAGAAGGAAGGTGAGGGCACCATGTTCGAAGACGCGCATGGCGTGGCAGTCATCGCCGCGTCGGACCTGGCTCGCGCGCGTGGGTTCTACGAGGGCGTGCTCGGTCTGACCCCGGTGACCGATCCGTCGGAGGAGGAGGTGTTCTATCGACTCGGGCAGACGCAGGTGCTCCTGTATCGCACGGGCTTCGCGGGCACCGCGAAGAACACCGTCTTCGCCATCGAGACACCACACCTGGACAGGGATATGGCCTCGCTCCGCGAACGCGGGGTGACGTTCGAGGAATATGACTTCCCCGGCCTGACCACGGTCGACGGTGTGGCCGATCTGGCGACGGAGCGGGCGGCCTGGTTCACGGACACCGAGGGGAATGTCCTCGCGCTGAGCGAGAGGAAGTGAGCCGCCGCGTACACGAAGAAACGGCCCGGGGGTGGAGCCCCGGGCCGTTTGCGCTCCCCCACTTGGACTCGAACCAAGAACCTATCGGTTAACAGCCGATTGCTCTGCCAATTGAGCTATGGAGGAATGTCCCCTCGCCGCAGCGCGGGCAACCCGACCATGCTAGCAAACGTGGAGGGGTCCCCGTGACATCGGTCGGCAGAGGGACATCAGGATGCAGCGCGCCGCCGGTCCTCTGCGCCTCCAGGCGTCCAGAGGAGATCATCGAGGTGCCGGCCGGCGGCGACCGGATGGCCCCCGCGCAGGACGAGCACCTGTGCGTCGAGGTCGCGTGCCACGTCTTCCTCGTTCGTCACGATGACGCTGGCCATGCCGACGTCATCGCGACGACGCCGGATGGCGTCATGCGCCGCACGTCGCACTTCGACATCCATGTTGGCGAAGGGTTCGTCGGCGAGGAATACCTTCGGCTGGAGCATGAGGGCTCGCGCGAACGCCACGCGCTGGCGCATGCCTGCGCTGAGTTCGTAGGGGTACTTCGCCGCCGCCCCCAGCGGCAGCATCATCTCGTCGAGCAGTGCGGCGACCCGGATCGACAGCGCCCGCTGATTGACACGACGATCGCGGCTGGTCACCGGCTCGGCGATCGTCTCGGACACCGTCAGCCGTGCGGGGAGCTTCGCTCCGGCTCCCTGCGGCAGGAAGCCGGCCACGTAGGTCAGAACCCGATGCTTGCGCCCCGGGCGGCGAACCGAGATGCCCTCGACCAGAGCGTCTCCGCCGACCACACCGAGATCGGCCGGGGCGAACCCCGCGAGCGTCATCAGCAGGCTGGACTTTCCCGCGCCCGTCGGCCCCATCACCGCCAGCGTGCGGGCTCGCGGCAGTTGGAACGACACGCCCTCGACCACCCGGAGGGCGCCGGGACGAGGGTTCCACGCCAGGGACAGATCACGGCTGTGGATCGCGACGTCATCGTCTCGTGGCGGGGCCATAGCCCCATCATGCCTGGTCAGCGAGGCGCCGGCGACCGAACGTTCAGCTTTCGGCCGTGACCACCTGCCGATCGTGGTCGAGTTCACGCAGACGCAGTCGAACCGCGCGGCCCTCCTCGGAATCGGGTGCCACCCGCTGAATGGCACGGAGCAGTTCGCGCTTCTCCTCTTCGATACCGCGCAGGACGACGCGACGGGCGAGATCGGCCGTGGAGGCGACGGCGGCGTCGTCGGTCAGCGCGGGGAAGGCGCGCGTCAGAAGCTCGGCGGCGAGCGACCGGTAGGGCTCCCGCACCTCCGACACCGCATCCGCAGCCCACCCCATCCGATCCATGTCCGGGACGATCGCGAGGGTCTGCCGGACGGCTTCGAGTGCGGGTACCCGGAAGGGCTGCGCCAACGCGCGGCTGCGAAGTGCCGCGTCGATCCGATGTCCGAACTGCAGGAAGCCCGTGAGGGCGTCGCGCTCGAGGGCGGCGTCGGCTGTGCGAGGCAAGGTCGCCACGCTCGGACGGACGTGCTGGTCCTCCCCTGCCGGAGGAAGATCCTCGACGGGACGACCGCCGCGCCCACCCGCGCGGTCCGCATCGCCGTCGCGCGCGTTCTTGTTCCGCGGCTCACCGGCGTGATCGCGCGCGGCGCCGCGCGCCGCACGTTCGACGGCGGCCGAGACCTCCCCCAGGTCGAGCCCGAGCCGGCGGGCGAGGACGCGGGTGTAGCCCGGACGGAGGGCCGGGTCGCGAATCTCCGCCACGATCGGCGCCGCGGCTCCGAGCGCACCTGCGCGCCCCTCCACGGACGCGAGGTCGAACCCCGCCAACCGCTGGTCGATCACGAACTCGAACATGGGCGCCTTGTGGTCCATGAGGGCGCGCACCGCGGCATCCCCCTTCGACATGCGGAGATCGCACGGGTCCAGGCCCTCGGGTGCGACCGCGACGTACGTCTGCGCGGCGAACCGCTTCTCGTCGCCGAAGGCGCGCAGCGCCGCCTTCTGGCCCGCGGCGTCGGGATCGAAGGTGAAGACCACCTCGCCGGCCGCGCTGTCATCACCCATCACGCGACGCAGCACCGTGATGTGATCGGTTCCGAACGCGGTGCCGCAGGTGGCGACGGCGGTGGTGACCCCCGCGAGGTGGCAGGCCATCACATCGGTGTAGCCCTCGACCACCACCACGCGGTGATCGCGCGAGATGTCGCGCTTGGCGAGGTCGAGCCCGTAGAGCACCTGCGCCTTGCGGTAGATCGGGGTCTCCGGGGTGTTGAGGTACTTCGGTCCGCCATCGTCCTCGTAGAGCTTCCGCGCCCCGAAGCCGATCACCTGGCCGGTGACGTCGCGAATGGGCCAGACCAGGCGGCCGCGGAACCGGTCGTACACACCGCGCTGACCCTGCGAGACCAACCCCGCGGTCGTGAGTTCCTCGCGGCTGAATCCCTGGGCGGTCAGGTGGTCCATCAGGTGCGACCACCCCCGGGGCGCGTACCCCACGCCGAAGTGCGCGGCCGCGCCGGCGTCGAATCCGCGCTCTCCGAGGAAAGTGCGTGCCGCGGCGGCGTCCGGAGTGACGAGCTGGGAGCGGAAGTACTCCCCCGCCGCCGCGTTGGCCGCATAGAGCCGGCTGCGTCCGGTCGTCTCGGGCGCAGCACCGCCGTCCTCGTAGTGGAGCGCGTACCCGATCCGTCCGGCGAGACGTTCGACCGCCTCGGTGAATGACACGTGGTCCATCTTCCGGAGGAAGGTGTAGACGTCCCCCGACTCGCCGCACCCGAAGCAGTGGTAAAAGCCGACCTGGGGGCGGACGTGGAAGCTCGGGCTGCGCTCGTCATGGAAGGGGCAGAGGCCCTTCAACGACCCGACGCCCGCGGATTTCAGAGCCACGCGCTCGCCGATGATGTCACCGATGTTGGTGCGGGCCTTCACTTCCTCCACATCGGCCTGACGGATGCGCCCGGCCATCAGCGCGGCACCGATTCCGCCGTCGGACGTCGCGAGCCAGGAGCCCAGATTCCGAGCGCGGCGGCGTCGATCTCACCCACCAGGCGCGTGTGCCAGGCGATGGCGAGCTGATCGGTGAGGCTCGCGACCTGATCGACGATGACCCGTCGACGTGCGCTCTCGGTCTCGGCGGAGACGAAGTCCTCTGCGTGCATGGCGTCGAGGTGCGCCGGCTCGTCCCACAGCGCCGTCGCGAGTCGCTTGAGCGCGCGACGCTGCTCTTTGTAGAGGGTCTTCCGCCCGTCGATCGAGACCACCGTCGCACCGATGATGCCCTTGAGAACCGCCATCTCCGCCTCGATGACACGCGGCACCACGACATGGGCACGGTACCGGGTGAGGACAGAGGCGTCGTAGGCATCGCGGGTGGCGGTCGTCGCCGCACGGGCGAAACGACCGATGAGATCCGAGGTCAGGTTCTTCAGCCGGGCAAGATCCTGGCGTGTGCCGCGGAACTCGATGATCCATTCCGGAAGGCGCATCAGCCGATAGAGCGCATCGGCCAGCTCGTCGCGGGCGAAGTCGAACCCCACCCAGGTCTGGACGGCTGTGAGGAGATGCTCGTGCTCGGCGGGGTCGGCAAGGCGGGCGGGGTCGAGGTAACCGTTGACGACGGCGTCTTCGAAGTCGTGGACCGAGTAGGCGATGTCGTCGGAGAGGTCCATGACCTCGGCCTCGATGCACCGCACCCGCCCCGGGGCGCCCTCGCGCATCCAACGGAAAACCGGCTCGTCATCCGGGTAGACGCCGAACTTCAGCCGACCGCCGGGATCGGGCACCGGATGGTCGGCGGTCCACGGATACTTGCACGTCGCGTCGAGGCTCGCGCGGGTGAGATTCAGTCCGACGCTCCGGCCGGCGGGGTCGAACACTTTCGGTTCGAGTCGCGAGAGGATACGGAGGGTCTGCGCATTGCCTTCGAAGCCGCCGATGTCGTCGGCCCAGTCGTTGAGCGCGCGCTCTCCGTTGTGACCGAAGGGCGGATGCCCGAGGTCATGGCTGAGGCACGCGGTGTCGACCACATCGGGCGAGAGCCGGAGAGCGGTTGCGAGCTCGCGCCCGACCTGGGCGACCTCGAGCGAGTGCGTCAGTCGGTTGCGTGCGAAATCCGCGGGGCTGGCCGGACTCAGCACCTGCGTCTTCGCTGCCAGCCGACGCAATGCCGCGGAGTGGAGCACGCGGGCGCGATCCCGTGCGAAGTCATCGCGCTGGGACCGATGGGTCTCGGTGTGGAAGCGCTCGGCGTCACCGTCGTCATAGCCGGTCGGTCGACCGGGTGCCACGCCGAGTCCTGCTCCGCCGTTCCACGCTGCGGAGGAGCCGTGACCGGCCGCGCCCTCGCTCGCCGGGAATGCCGCCACCGGGTCAGCCACCGCTGTGATCGAGTTCGGCCTCGGCGAGGGCGGTGGAGGCGTCGGCCCCGATGTCGCGGGAGTCGAGCCATCCGTCCGGCAACGCCGGCCGCTTGGGCGTGCCGGCGCGGCCGCGCTGGCCCTCGGCGGGTGCGCCCGGGTACGGGGCGTCGAGGTCGAGGGTGGCGAGGAGTTCGTCGATCTCCGCGAGCGTGGACACCGTCGCCAGCCGAGCCCGGGTGTCGCCCCCCACCGGGTAACCCTTGAAATACCACGCGACGTGCTTGCGGATGTCGCGGCACCCTCGACCCTCGTCGTCGAAGAATTCCACGAGTAGTTCGGCGTGCCGTCGGAAGGCGCGTGCGACGAACGCGAGGGTGGCGTCGACAGGCTCTCCGGCGGCGCTCCCGTCCCTGCCCAGGGCGCGGGCGAGATCGCCGAACAGCCAGGGGCGGCCGAGGCACCCGCGGCCGACGACGACCCCGTCGCATCCGGTCTCCGCCATCATGCGCACCGCGTCCTCGGCAGACCAGATGTCGCCGTTCCCGAGAACCGGGATGCTGGTGACGGCCTCCTTCAGCGCCGAGATCGCCGCCCAGTCGGCTGTGCCGGAATAGAACTGCGAGGCCGTCCGCGCGTGGAGGGCGACGGCCGAGATGCCGGCGTCCTCGGCGATCCGGCCTGCGTCGAGGTACGTCAGGTGATCGTCGTCGATGCCCTTGCGCATTTTGACCGTGACCGGGATGTCTCCCCCGGCGCGTGCCGCACGGGTGACGATGTCGCGGAACAGGTCGCGCTTCCAGGGGAGCGCCGCGCCCCCGCCTTTGCGCGTGACCTTCGGCACCGGGCAGCCGAAGTTCAGGTCGATGTGGTCGGCACGGTCCTCTTCGACGAGGAGCCTCACGGCGGCTTCGACCGTGGTGGGGTCGACGCCGTACAACTGGATCGAACGCGGGACCTCGGACTCGTGGTGGGTGATCAGACGCATCGTGGTCGCGTTGCGCTCCACCAGCGCGCGCGAGGTGATCATCTCGCTGACGTAGAGGCCGGCACCGTACTCACGGCAGAGACGGCGGAAGGCGGTGTTGGTGATACCGGCCATGGGCGCGAGCACGACCGGTGCGTCCAGGGTCAGCGGACCGATCCGAAGGGTCGGGGCTGGGGCGACGGCGAGTGACACCTCTGTATTCTCCCATCCTCGCGGCCGGGGTCGCGAAAGCGGATTTAGCCTGGGGATATGACCTCCGAAGCCACCCTCACCGATCTGCGTTCCATCCCGTTCACGACCGCTGACGGCGGCATGGCGACGCTCGGCGATTACGCCGACCAGGTCGTGCTGGTCGTCAACGTCGCCTCCCGCTGCGGCCTGGCACCGCAGTACGAGCAGCTCGAGGAGCTCCAGCGCACGTACGGCGACCGGGGCTTCATCGTGCTCGGCTTCCCCTGCAACCAGTTCATGGGGCAGGAGCCGGGATCGATGGAGGAGATCCTCGAGTACTGCGCCACGACCTGGGGCGTGACCTTTCCGATCCAGGAGAAGGTGAAGGTCAACGGCAACGGTGCGGCGCCGGTGTACAAGGCACTTAAGCGCGCCAAGGACCTCGAGGGCAAGAAGGGGCCGATCATCTGGAACTTCGAGAAGTTCCTCATCACCCCCTCGGGCCAGGTTCACCGCTTCCGGCCGAACGTCAAGCCCGACGACCCCGCCATCATCTCGGTGATCGAGCAGAACCTCCCCCGCTGAGGCCGCCCCGGCGGTCCGCCCTCAGCCGGCGCTCGCGGCGGGTTCGGCCTCGGCTGTCGAGCGGCGCTCCGACCACACCTGACGCAGGATCTGCGCGAAGGCCTCAGGGGGCTGGGCCCGGAGACGCCGTAGGTGCCGTCGATCACGTAGAACGGCACCCCGGAGATGCCGTACGCCTGCGCCTGCGCCTGATCGCGGCGCACGTCCAGCTCGAATCGATCCGTGGCGACGACCTCGCGGGCCGCGTCGCCGTCGAGACCGGCGTCCGCGGCGAGCCGCACGAGCTCGTCGTCCGCACCGATGTGCCGGCCCTCGGTGAAGTACGCCGACATCAGCCGTTCGACCAGCTCCAGCTGCCGGCCGTTCTCCTTGGCGAAGTGCAGCAGCCGGTGGGCCTTGCCGGTGTTGGCATGGTGGAGGAGATCGTAGCGGTACGCCAGTCCCGATCCCTTGGCGACCTCGGTCACGCGGTCGATCATCTGCTGGGCCTCGTCGCGGCTCACGCCCTTGCGCTCGGCGAGGTAGTCCACCTCGCTACCGTCGTAGTCCGGCGGAGTGTCGGGGGCGAGCTCGTAGGAGTGGTAGACGATCTCGACCTCGGGAGCATCAGCGTCGGTCCGGGTCTGGGCGAGGCCCGCTTCGAGGTTGCGCTTGCCGATGTAGCACCACGGGCAGGCGATGTCGCTCCATACGTCGAGCCGGAGGGGTTCAGTCATATCGATCACAACCATCCCCGGCAGCCTCGCTATTCCTGCCGATCGTGATCGGCGATGTCGGATGTCGGCTGATCGACCGCCCCGCCGAAGCGGCGGTCGCGGTCGAGATACAGATCGATCGCGCGCCAGAGATCGGCGCGGGAGAAATCCGGCCACAGGGTGTCGAGGAAGACGAACTCGGCGTAGGCCGACTCCCACAGCAGGAAGTTCGAGGTCCGCTGTTCGCCGCTGGAGCGGATGAACAGGTCGACGTCGGGCATGTCGGGCTGGTAGAGGTGGCGGCGGATGACCTTCTCGTTGATCGCCGACGGGCGCATCCGCCCGGCAGCGACCTCGCCGGCGATGGCGCGCATGGCGTCGACCAACTCGATGCGGCCGCCGTAATTGATGCACATGGTGAGGGTCAGGACGTCATTGCCGGCCGTCAGTCTCTCGGCGAACTGCAGCTCCTTGATCACCGAGGTCCACAGCCGGGGCTTCCGGCCCGCCCAGCGGATCCGCACACCCCACTCGTTGAGCTGGTCGCGCCGCCGGTGCAGCACATCCCGGTTGTACCCCATGAGGAAGCGGACCTCATCAGGCGAGCGGGCCCAGTTCTCGGTCGAGAACGCGTAGACGCTCAAATGCCGCACGCCGGCCTGGATGGCGCCGGCGACGACGTCCAGCAGCACTTCCTCGCCCGCTTTGTGCCCTTCCACCCGGGTGAGGCCCTGACGGTTGGCCCAGCGGCCGTTCCCGTCCATGACGATCGCGACGTGGCGCGGCACGGCGCCCGGGAACGCCGGCGGGTGGACGCCGGTCCAATCGAGCGGACGGTAGGGCACGGCGTCGCGATGCGTGTAGGGCTTCGGGGTCATCGGACCGCCTCCACATGCTGGAGCGAGCGGATCCCGCGTTCGAGGTGCCACTGTGCGTAGGCGGCGATGAGCCCGGACGCCGCACCCGCGGAGTGCGGGGTGGATGCGTCGACGATCTCCCACTCCCCCGCCATGAGTGCGGTGAGCAGTCCGATCGTGGCGGGATCGATGTGCGCGGCACCGGTGGGGGCGCAGGCGGCGCACACGACACCCCCGAGCTGCGCGACGAACTGGTCGTGGGGCGCAGGCGCGCCGCAGCGTGCGCATTCACCCAGGCCCGGTGCCCAGCCGGCGAGGGCCATCGCCCGCAGGAGGTAGGAATCCAGGATGCTGCGCGCGGCGTGATCCCCGCGCGCGAGCGCGCGCAGACCCCCGACCAGCAGCAGGTAATGCGGCGTGGCGGCTTCGGCGTCGTTCAGGCGATCGGCGGCTTCCACCATCGCGTGGGCGGCGGTGTAACGGTCGTAGTGCTGGGAGATCTCGGCGCCGTAGGAGCCGAGAGACTCGGCCTGCTGCACGATGTCGAGGGAGCGGCCGCGGGAGAACTGCACATCGGCGACCATGAAGGGCTCGAGGCGGGCGCCGAGACGGGAAGAGGTGCGACGCACCCCCTTCGCGACCGCGCGGATCTTGCCGCTGCGGCGGCCGAGGGCGGTGACGATGCGGTCCGCCTCCCCCAGCTTGTGGGTGCGCAGGACCACGACCTCGTCGCGATAGGTGGGCACACTCGATTATCGCGTCCGTCGGGCCAGAATGGACGCGTGGACGAGCCGCTCTTCGTGATTCCGCTGTGGGCAGACCTGACCGCGGTCGGGCTCGGTGGCATCCAGGGGGCGCTGTTCGCCTCGGGCTTCCGTGGTCAGCGACGCCTGGACTTCCTCGGTGTGGCCATCATCGGCGTCGTGCTGGGGATGGGGGGCGGGCTCATCCGCGACCTGCTGCTGAACACCACCCCGGTGACCCTCCAGAGCAACTGGTATCTCATCACCGCGACCGTCGCGGCCCTTGTCGGCATGCTGCTGTCGGGCGTCTTCGCACGCCTGAACGCCGTGATCGTCGGTCTGGACGCACTCTCGATGGGACTCTTCGGCGCGTTCGGCACGAGCAAGGCCCTGGCCCTCGGGCTCCCCGTCGTCCCCGCGGTGTTCGTCGGCGTCTGCGCCGCGGTGGGCGGTGGCATCCTCCGCGACATGCTGATGGGCGTGCCGATCGCGATCATGCACGTCGGATCGCTCTACGCGGTCGCCGCAGCGGTCGGGTGTTCCGTGCTCGCCGTGGTACACGCCTTCGGCGCGTCGCTCGCCGTGGCAGCGATCATCGGGATCGCGGTGACCGCCGTCATCCGGCTCCTCGCCGTGATCTTCGACATCTCCCTGCCTGAACAGCGGGCGCTCTACCGCCGCAAGGTCGCCGTGGAGACCACCGGGATCCCGATCATCAAGCCGTGAGCTCCGCTCACACTCCGGCGAGCACTCCCGCTTGCTCGCGCGTGCGGATCGACCGGTTCACACCCGACACGATCGCCTTCAGCGAAGCGGTCGAGATGTCGCCGTCGATCCCGACGCCCCACAGGCGCTGACCGTCGACCTGCAACTCGATGTAGGCCGCGGCCTGTGCATCGCCACCCGAGCTCAAGGCGTGCTCGACGTAGTCGTAGAGGGTCACGTCGAAGCCCTGTGCGCGGATGACCTCGAGGAAGGCCGCGACCGGCCCGTTCCCGTGACCCGAAGCCGCGACGCGCTCCTCGCCGTCGCGCAGCGACACATCGAGGACCACGTCACCGGACATGTCGCTCTGGGTGCGGGTGCTCAGCAGCTCGAAACGGCCCCAGCGCTCGTCGGGATCGGAGGCGGGCAGGTACTCGTCGGTGAAGATGCGCCAGATCTCATCGCTGGTGATCTCGCCGCCTTCGGCGTCGGTCTTCGCCTGCACGACACCGGAGAACTCGATCTGCAGGCGGCGCGGCAGGTCGATGGCGTGGTCGCTCTTGAGCAGGTACGCCACCCCGCCCTTGCCGGACTGGGAGTTGACACGGATGACCGCCTCGTACGACCGGCCGAGATCCTTCGGGTCGATCGGCAGGTACGGCACCGCCCACTCGAGTTCGTCGACCGAGACGCCCACGGCGGCCGCCCGGGCGTCCATCGCCTCGAAGCCCTTCTTGATCGCGTCCTGGTGGGAGCCGCTGAACGCGGTGAACACCAGGTCTCCGGCCCAGGGGCTGCGCTCGTGCACCGGCAGCTGGTTGCAGTACTCGGCGGTGCGCTTGATCTGATCGACGTCGCTGAAGTCGATCATCGGGTCGATGCCCTGGGTCAGCAGGTTGATGCCGAGCGCCACCAGATCGACGTTGCCGGTCCGCTCGCCGTTGCCGAACAGGCATCCCTCGATCCGGTCGGCCCCGGCCATGTACCCGAGTTCGGCAGCGGCGATCGCCGTCCCCCGGTCATTGTGCGGGTGCAGCGACAGGATGATGTTCTCGCGGTGCACCAGGTGCCGACTCATCCACTCGATCGAGTCTGCATAGACGTTCGGCGTGGCCATCTCGACGGTGGCCGGCAGATTGATGATGACCTTGCGCTCGGGCGTCGGCTCGAAGACCTCGATGACCTGATTGCAGACATCCACCGCGAACTCCAGCTCGGTGCCGGTGTAGCTTTCGGGCGAGTACTGGTAGTAGACCTTCGTCTCGGGGATGCGCTTCTCGAACTGGCGACACAGCCGCGCGCCCTCGAGGGCGATGTCGACGATGCCCTGCTTGTCGGTGCGGAACACCACCTCGCGCTGCAGGACGCTCGTGGAGTTGTACAGGTGAACGATCGCCTGCTTCGCGCCGGCGATGGACTCGTAGGTGCGCTCGATCAGGTGCTCACGCGCCTGGGTCAGCACCTGGATCGTGACGTCGTCCGGGATGACGTCCTCTTCGATCAGGTGTCGGACGAAGTCGAAATCGGTCTGGCTGGCCGACGGGAAGCCGACCTCGATCTCTTTGTAGCCCATGCTGACCAGGAGGTCGAACATGATGCGCTTGCGTTCGGGGCTCATCGGGTCGATGAGGGCCTGGTTGCCGTCGCGGAGGTCGACCGCGCACCAGCGCGGTGCCTGCGTGATGCGGGCATCCGGCCACGTACGGTCGGGCAGATCGACGCGGATCTGCTCGTGATACGGCCGATACTTGTGGATCGGCATGCCCGAGGGGCGCTGGGTGTTCTTCATGTCGCTTCTTCTCTTCCACGTCTGAGGGACGGGCCGACGCCGAGCTCCGCGACGAGGGTGGCCCTAGATCGAGGCCTCGCCGCGGCGGCTAAGGAGAAGAAGCAGGCCGGCGCGCATGCGGCCATGGTAGCAGGCTCAGAAACCCAGGCGACGCAGCTGCTTCGGGTCGCGCTGCCACTCCTTGGCGATGCGCACGTGCAGCGAGAGGTACACGCGCGTGCCCAGCAGCGGCTCGATCTGCGACCGAGCGCGGGATCCGACATCCCGCAGGCGCGAACCGCGGTGGCCGATGATGATCGCCTTCTGGCTGTCGCGCTCGACGACGATGTCGGCGAAGACATCGGTCAGGTCGCTGTCCTCGCGGGGTGCGATGTCCTGGACGACCACTGCGATCGAGTGCGGAAGCTCGTCCCGCACTCCTTCCAGGGCGGCTTCCCGGATGATCTCCGCGACGCGGTCGTCCACCGATTCGTCGGTGACGACATCGTCGGGGTAGAGCGCCGGTCCCTCCGGCATGAGGGCGAGCACCTCGTCGCTGAGGACGTCGAGCTGCGTCCGGGTCAGGGCGGACAGCGGGATGACGGCGGCCCAGTCCTCACGGAGGGCGTCGACCTCCATCAGCCTCTCGGTCACCTGTTCGCGCGCGGCCGCATCGATCTTGGTGACGATGGCGATCTTCTTCGCCCGCGGATAACCGCTCAGCGACGCGGCGATCCGTCGGTCGCCGGGGCCCACGGCGTCGGTGGCAGGGACGCAGAACCCGATCACGTCGACATCACCCAGAACGTCGTCGACGAGGTCGTTGAGCCGCTGGCCGAGAAGGGTGCGGGGCTTGTGGATGCCGGGGGTGTCGACGATCACCAGTTGACCGCCCGGGCGGTTGACGATGCCGCGGATCGCCCGGCGGGTGGTCTGGGGCTTCTCGCTCGTGATGGCGATCTTCTCGCCGACGAGGGCGTTCATGAGGGTGGACTTGCCCACGTTCGGTCGGCCGACGAAGGTCACGAATCCGGAGCGCGATCCGGTCGGCGTGTCGGCGGGATCGTCTGTCATCGTGCTCCTGCTTCCCGTTCACTGTGCTCGCGCTCCCGCGCGGCTGCGGCTTCTTCCGTCCGCTCGACGAAGACGGTCGCGAGACCGCGCCCGCGTCCGCGCGACGTGCCTCCTGTGATCAGGAGGCCGAGGTATTCGGCGGTTGCGCCGGGTTGCGGCACCTGGCCGAGGGCTTTGCCGAGAAGGCCTCCGATCGAGTCGACGTCCTCGTCTTCCAGCTCGATCCCGAACAGATCGCCCACCGCGTCCAAGCCAAGACGGGCGCTGACCCGGTAGCGGCCGGAGTCGACCTCGACGACCTCGTCGGCGCGCGGGTCGTACTCGTCGGAGATCTCTCCCACGAGCTCCTCGATGATGTCCTCCAGGGTGATCAGGCCCGAGACGCCCCCGTACTCATCGACGACGAGGCAGACGTGCACCGCGTCCCGCTTCATCTGCTGCAGCAGAGTCTCGGCGCGCATGGATTCGGGGACGAACACGGCCTTGCGGGCGATGCGCGTGACCGGTGCGTCGCGCCAGCCGGACTCGTCGCGGAACCCGAACTGCACGAGGTCTTTGAGGTACAGCACCCCGACCACGTCGTCGGCGTCCTCATCGATGAGCGGAACGCGGGAGACGCCCTTGTCGAGGAAGACCTGCATCGCCTCGCGGGTGGAGGTGGTTGCCCCGACGGTGACCATGTCGGTGCGGGGCACCATCACCGCTCGCACGAAGGTGTCGGTGAAGTCGAAAACCGAGTGGATGAGGTCGCGGTCGTCCTGCTCGATCAGGTCGTGGGAGGCGGCTTCGTCGACGATGCTGAGCAGCTGCTCCTCGGAGGCGAACGAGGCACCCCGAGGTGCACCGGGGGTCACCCGGTTGCCCAGGACGACGAGTCCGTGTGCGAGGGGTCCGAGAACCAGGCGGGCGCCGCGGATGACCGGGGCGGCGCCGCGGAGAAGACCGCGGGCGTGACGCCGGCCGACGCCGCGGGGGCTGGCGCCCACAAGGACGAAGGAGATCCCCGTCATCAGCACGATGGCGGCGACGATCGCCCACGGGATGCTGTCGAAGAGGATGACGAAGGACACCGTCACCAGCACCGCGGCCCCCGTCTCGGCGAGAACGCGGATGAAGACCACGGCCGTGGCGTGAGCGTCGGGATCGGCGGCGATCCGCCGCAGAGACGTGGCATTCCGCGGCGACTGCTCGGCGAGCTCGCTGAGGTCTCCTCGCGAGGTGACGCCGAGGGCGGCGTCGATCGATGCCATGAGGGCGCCGAAGGCGATGAGGACCAGCGCGAGGAGAAGGAGGAGAACGGGGGTCATGACCGCGCGCGACGGCGCTCGCTCATCTGGAAGGAGACGATGAGATCGCGCTGGATCCCGAACATCTCCTTCTCCTCCTCGGGCTCGGCATGATCGAAGCCGAGCAGATGCAGCAGGCCATGGGTGGTGAGCATGACCAGTTCGTCCATGGTCGAGTGCCGAGCGGCCGTCGCCTGGGTCTCGGCCACCTGGGGGCAGAGGACGATGTCGCCGAGGAGCCCCGCCGACGTGGGCGACTCCTCGGTGCCGGGCCGCAGCTCGTCCATCGGGAAGCTCAGCACGTCGGTCGGCCCCGGCTCATCCATCCACTGCAGGTGAAGCGACTCCATCGCGCCCTCATCGACCAGGAGGATCGCCACGTCGGCTTCCGAGCTGACGTGCAGTTCGCCGAAGTTGTGCTCCATGAGCCGGAGGAGCACGGTCTCATCGACCGGCATCCCGGATTCGTTGGTGATCTCGATCGTCACTGGCGTCCCCGTTTCGGAAGGCGGTCGCGAGGGCCCGGGGCCCGGGTCGCGGCGCGACGCTCCGCGCGACCAGCCAGCTCGGTCGCCTCGTCGCGTTCGCGACGCGCAGCCAGGCGCCGCTCGTCGAATTCGCTGTACGCGTCCACGATCCGGCCCACCAGGGTGTGGCGTACGACGTCATCGCTCGTGAGGAAGGAGAAGTGGATGTCGTCGATGCGATCGAGCACGCGGGTGACCAGGCGCAGCCCCGAGGCGCCCTGCGGGAGGTCGATCTGAGTGATGTCACCGGTCACGACCATCTTGGTCCCGAACCCGAGCCTGGTCAGGAACATCTTCATCTGCTCGGGCGTGGTGTTCTGGGCCTCGTCGAGGACGACGAACGAGTCGTTGAGGGTGCGCCCGCGCATGTACGCCAGCGGAGCGACCTCGATCGTGCCGCTGGCGATGAGCTTGGGCACGATCTCGGGATCCATCATCTCGTTGAGGGCGTCGTAGAGCGGACGCAGGTACGGGTCGATCTTGTCGGTGAGCGTTCCCGGGAGGAAGCCCAGACGCTCCCCCGCCTCCACCGCCGGACGGGTGAGGATGATCCGGTTGACCTCTTTGCGCTGCAGCGCCTGGACGGCCTTCGCCATCGCCAGATAGGTCTTGCCGGTACCGGCCGGTCCGATGCCGAAGACGATCGTGTGATCGTCGATCGCGTCGACGTACGCCTTCTGTCCGAGGGTCTTGGGGCGGATGACGCGGCCCCGCGTCGACAGCAGTGGCTCGCCGAGAACCTCGGACGGGCGGGGTCCGCCGTCGCTGCGGAGGATCCGGTCGGCGGAGGTGACATCGGCGGGGCCGAGGCTCTGTCCCGCCTTGGTCATCGCGAGCAACTCGTGGACCAGCACGCGGGCGGCGGCCACGGCGTCGGCATCGCCGGTGAGGGTGATCTCGTTGCCGCGCACGTGCACGTCGACATCGGGATGCTCCTTCTCGACCACGCGCAGCAGACGGTCCTGCGGACCGAGCAGCTGGACCATGGCGACGCCGTCCGCGAGGACGCGCTCGACGGCGGGTGGGGTGTCAGGCACGAAGCTCCTTCTCTTGCAGGCCCCCGGCGAGGACGTGCGCGTGCACGTGGAAGACCGTCTGTCCGGCGTTGGCGCCGGTGTTGAACACGAGGCGGTAATCGCCGTCGGCGTGCTGCGCCGCGAGCGATCCGGCCAGCGCGACCATTTCGCTCAGGAGTGCCGGGTCGCCTGCGGCGAGCTCCCCCACGTCGCGGTAGCGCTCGGTCTTGGGAATGACGAGCAGGTGCACGGGGGCCTGGGGGGCGATGTCGCGGATGGCGAAGACGTTCTCCGTCTCGGTGAGGATCTCTCCCGGGATGTCGCCGGTGAGGATACGGCTGAAGACCGACGGTTCGCTCATGGAGGAAGTCTACCGAGGGGCCGTCACCAGCGACCGAGGGCACCGCTGACGACGGCGATCGCTGCGGGACCCGCCGTCGAGGTGCGCAGGACGGATTCGCCGAGGCGACGGAGGGTCGCTCCGGCGTCTTCCAGCAGGGCGAGTTCCTGCGGGGTGATGCCACCCTCGGGACCGACCACGAGCAGCAGGTCGCGGCTCGACGAGGCAAGCCCGCTCAGCCGCTCGGACGCCGTCGGCTCGAGGACGACGACGAGGTCGCTGTCCGCACGCGCCGCGATCGCGGCCGTCGTGACCGGCTCGGACACGAGGGGAACCCAGGGCCGGTGGGCCTGCTTCGCCGCCTCCCGGGCGATCGTCTGCCACCGCTCTCGTCCCTTGGCCGCCTTGGCCGCGTCCCAGCGGGAGATGCTCCGCGCGGCTTGCCAGGGGATGATCTCGTCCACGCCGAGCTCGGTCGCGGCCTGAACGGCCAGTTCGTCGCGGTCGCCCTTGGCCAGGGCTTGGACCAGGACCACGCGAGGGGCAGGGGCGGCGATCTGCGATCTCGCCGACACCCGCACTGCCACCGACGACGGGGACACCGACTCGCAGGCGCCCTCGAGCCACACCCCGGCGCCGTCGCCGACGGTCACACTCTCACCGACGCGCACCCGCCGCACCGTGGCGGCGTGCTTCGCCTCGGCACCGGTCAGGGTCACGACGCCGCCGACGGGCGTCGTGGTCGCCTCGGAGGCCAAGAAGTGCAGGGGCACCGCTCAGCCGTTCCGGAAACGATCCCGGAGCTTGGCGAACAGGCCCTGGTGGAATTCGGAGAGGCGCGGCGGGGCGGGCTTGGTGCGCTTGGCGAGCTCTTCGATGAGGGCGCGCTCCCGGTGGTCGAGCCGTGTGGGGGTCACCACCTGCACGCCGACGCGAAGATCGCCGCGCTGCGAGCCGCGCAGCGGTGTGATGCCGCGCCCCTTGATGGTCAGCACGTCGCCGGACTGCACGCCGGCCCTCAGTTCGAGGTCGACCGGTCCGTCGAGCGAGTCGATCGTCGTGTGGGTGCCGAGGATCGCGTCGGGCATCGACACCTCGAGCGTCGCCAGCAGGTCATCGCCGTCGCGCGAGAACACCGGGTCGGGTGCGATGTTCACCTCGAGGTAGAGATCGCCGTTGGGTCCGCCGGCGGGGCCCACCTCGCCCGACCCGGGCAGTTGCAGACGCAGACCGCTCTCGACGCCCGCCGGTACGTCGATCGAGACCGTGCGGCGTGAGCGAACCCGCCCCTGCCCCTGGCAGGTGGCGCAGGGATACGGGATCGTCGTGCCGTACCCCTGGCATACCGAGCACGGCTGGGAGGTGACGACATTGCCGAGGAGGCTTCGGACCTGCCGCTGAACGTGGCCCGTGCCGTGGCAGATGTCGCACGTGACGGGTGAGGTGCCGGGTTGGCAGCACGATCCGGTGCACGTCTCGCACACCACGGCGGTGTCGACCTCGATGTCGCGGTGCACGCCGAACACGACGTCCTTGAGCTCGAGGTTGATCCGAACCAGCGCGTCTTGACCGCGTTCGCGCCGTGAGCGCGGCCGGGCACCGCGCGCCCCGCCGCCTCCTCCCCCGCCGAAGAAGGTCTCGAAGATGTCGCTGAACCCGCCGAACCCGCCGGCGGCTCCGCCGAAGGCGGTGTCGCCGCCGACGTCGTAGCGGGCGCGCTGGTCGGGGTCGCTCAGCACGTCGTAGGCGTGCGTGACGAGCTTGAACCGCTCCGCCGCGTCCTCACCGGGATTGACGTCGGGGTGCAGCTCTCGCGCCAGCCGTCGGTAGGCGCGCTTGATGTCGTCGGGGCTGGCGTCACGCGCCACACCGAGTACTTCGTAGTGGTCAGCCACTTTCACCTTCCTGCCGCGCCGGGCGCGGGGAGTCTGCGGAATGCTGTCGTCAGCGGGCGTTCTCGTCTTCGTCCAGGAGACGAGTGAGGTACCTCGCCACGGCCCGGACGGCCGCGAGGTTGGTCGGGTAGTCCATGCGGGTCGGTCCGAGCACGCCGACGCGAGCACGAGAGCCCGTCGCGTCGTAGTCGCTCGCGACGACGGACGCTTCGCTCAGGCCGAAGGGCTCGTTCTCGCGGCCGATGCTCGCCGCGAGGCCCTGATCGTCGGCGACCATCTCTCCCATGAGCCTCAGCAGTGTCACCTGCTCTTCGATGGCCTCCAGCAGCGGATAGATGCTGCCGCGGAAATCCGCTTCGCTGCGGGCGAGGTTGGCGCTGCCGGCGAGCACGAGTCGGTCCTGGCGGAAGCCGTCCAGTTCCTCCCCGATGACCCGGAGGATCGCCTGGAGCGCGGGGCCGTCGGGATCCCCGGGGGTCTCGCCCGCCTCGACGGCGGTCGCGACCCCGGCGACGCCCTCCCGCACCGGCACTCCGACGACGAGGTCGGAGACCCGGCCGCGGATCCGCTGCATCCGGTCCTCATCGATCTCCATTCCCGGGAACGCGAGTCGCTGCGAGACCCGGCCGGTGTCGGTGACGACGATGACCAGCACCTTCAGTGCGTCGAGGCGTACGAGCTCCACGTGGGAGACCGTCGCCCGCGCGAAAGACGGATACTGCACGATCGCGACGTGCCCGGTGAGGACCGTCAGAGCGCGCACCGTGCGGGCGAGCACTTCGTCGAGATCCGAGGGACCTTCCAAGAACGACGAGATGGCCGTCCGCTGGGCGGGGCTCAGAGGCCGGACCTGGGCGAGGTGATCGACGAAGACGCGGTAGCCCTTGTCGGTCGGGACCCGCCCCGACGACGTGTGCGGGGCGACGATGAGGTCTTCGTCTTCGAGCAGAGCCATGTCGTTGCGGATGGTGGCGGCGGACACGCCGAAGGCGTGACGCTCGACGATGGCCTTGCTGCCGACGGGTTCGCGCGTGTCGACGTAGTCCTGCACGATGGCGCGCAGCACCTGCAATCCGCGTTCGCTGACCATGACACCCCCTTCGTCGGCCTGCCGACACCCCTGGCACTCGTGGGATCCGAGTGCCAATTCTATCGGAACACCCTCGACGTCGGACGGCCGGATCACGGCATGTCAGGCCGTGAGCGTGCGAACGACGTGGTCGGCCAGGAGTCGGCCGCGCCGGGTCAGCCGCACCCGGTCGATGGTCTGAGGTTCGACCAGGCCGTCCGCCACGAGCCCCGGGAGGGCGGCATCCGCGCCCGGTGGGAGGGACGAGGTGGCCAGACCCTCGCGGGTGCGGACGCCGAGGAGAACCGCCTCGAGGAGCCGGGATGACGGTGACAGGACCTCGCGCCCCGCTGCGGGAGACAGGCCCTCGGCGAGCCGTTGGGCGTAGGCGGCCGGATGACGCACGTTCCAGAAGCGGGTTCCGGCCACATGGCCGTGCGCGCCGGGGCCGAACCCCCACCAGTCGCTGCCCCGCCAGTACGCGGCATTGTGGCGACAGCGATCGGCGGGGGTCCGAGCCCAGTTGGACACCTCGTACCACGACAGCCCCGCCCCGGTGAGCAGATCGTCTGCGAGCTCGTACATCTCCGCCTGCAGATCGTCGTCGGGGAGGGCGAGTTCCCCGCGTCGGATGCGGCGGGCCAGCGCCGTCCCCTCCTCGACGATGAGGGCGTAGGCGGAGAGGTGGTCGGGGTCGAGCGCGATCGCCGTCTCGAGCGAGACGCGCCAGTCGGCCAGTGATTCTCCCGGTGCGCCGTAGATCAGATCGATGCTGACACCGAGCCCGGCTTCGCGGGCGGCAGCCACGGCGGTGGCCACCGCGTCGGTGCGGTGCGAGCGATCCAGCGTCGCCAGCACAGGAGGAACAGCGGACTGCATGCCGATCGACAGCCTGGTCACCCCGGCCTCCGCGAGGCGGCGTGCGACCGCCTCGTCGACGGTGTCGGGGTTGGCCTCCACCGTCACTTCGGGCTCGATGGCCCCCGGAAACGCCGCACGCACGCCCTCGAGCATGCGCACGAGGTCGTCGGCGGGAAGAAGGGTGGGCGTGCCCCCGCCGAAGAACACCGTCTCGACCGGTCGCAGCCGCCCGGTCTCGGACAGCACGCGGCGGGCCAGCTCCACTTCGCGCAACAGAGTGTCGGCGTAGTCGTCCTGCCTGGCGCCGCGTAGCTCGGTGGCGGTGTAGGTGTTGAAATCGCAGTACCCGCAGCGCACCCGGCAGAAGGGGATGTGTAGATAGGCGCCGAAGGGCACCGACGGGTCGATGACCGTGCCGGCCGGCAGCGAGCCGTCGGCCGGGGCGGGTTCACCGAGGGGAAGCGCGGCTCCCACGCTCAGGCGGGGGTGGCGTACAGCGGGGAGATGGCACGCAGGTAGCGGGTGAACAGTTCGCGACGGCGGCGCCGGGTGAGAGCGGGGAAGAGTCGATAGAGCAGCGCCTGCGGCGCGTCGAAGGCGCGAACCGTGAACCAGACCTCGTCGTTGTCGTGCCAGTCGAGCATGAACGATTCCTCGCCGCTGACGACCGACCCCTGCACCGTGCCGAGGGCGAAGCCGATGCGGCGGGGTTCCTCGACCGCGAAGATCACCCGCAGTTCGCCGTCGGCGCGCATTCCCGCGACCCGACCCCCCAGGTGCACGGTCGCGCCGGCGGTGACGAAGGGGGTGCCGTCGGAGTCGTAGCGCTGCTCGACCTCGAGCTTGCTCGGAGCGATGAGAGCGCCGTTCTCATCGAAGCTCACGCCGGCGTACATCGGGCCGGCGGCGGGGCGGACGTCGGTCAGCTCCAACCCGGCTCCGCGCTGCGCACTCCACGAGAGCAGCGACTCGCCGGCGGCGCGGAAGCGCTCCTCGCCGCTGCCGATCCGCCACGATTCCTCCGCCGGGATGCTCCGCTCCGGCGGGAAGTGCATGAGATCGGCGGCCTGGGTGGCCCCGACGGCGGCATAGTCGACCGTGTCATCCCTGAAGGTTCCGCGGCGCATGGCTGACAGCCTACTTCTGCTTCCCCTCGACATCCCCCGAGAGCGCGGCGATGAAGGCCTCCTGCGGCACCTCGACGCGGCCCACCATCTTCATGCGCTTCTTGCCTTCCTTCTGCTTCTCGAGCAGTTTGCGCTTGCGGGTGATGTCACCGCCGTAGCACTTGGCCAGCACGTCCTTGCGGATGGCGCGGATGTTCTCGCGCGCGATGATCCGGGCGCCGATCGCGGCCTGGATCGGCACCTCGAACTGCTGACGCGGGATGAGCTTGCGCAGTCGTTCGGTCATCATGGTGCCGTAGGCGTACGCCTTCTCCCGGTGCACGATCGAGCTGAAGGCATCCACCTTCTCGCCCTGGAGCAGGATGTCGACCTTCACGAGGTCTGCGGTCTGCGACCCGGCGGGCTCGTAGTCCAGGCTCGCGTAGCCCTGCGTGCGGCTCTTGAGGTGGTCGAAGAAGTCGAAGACGATCTCACCGAGGGGCATGTTGTAGCGAAGCTCCACCCGGTCTTCGCTGAGGTAGTCCATACCCAGCAGTGCTCCGCGGCGGGACTGGCAGAGTTCCATCACGGTTCCCACGTAGTCCTTCGGCAGCAGGATGCCGACCTTCACGATGGGCTCGGACACCTCCGCGACCCGGCCGTCGGGGTACTCGCTGGGGTTCGTCACCGAGATGGTCTCGCCGGTGTCGGTGTGCACCTCGTACGTGACGGAGGGGGCGGTGGTGATGAGGTCGAGCCCGAACTCGCGCGAGAGCCGCTCGGTGATGATCTCCAGGTGCAGCAGGCCCAGGAATCCGCAGCGGAAACCGAAGCCGAGCGCTACGGAGGTCTCGGGCTCGTACTGCAGCGAGGCGTCGGAGAGCTTCAGTTTGTCCAGGGCCTCGCGAAGCTCGGCGTAGTCGCTGCCGTCGATCGGGTAGATGCCGGAGAACACCATCGGCTTCGGGTCGGTGTAGCCGGGGAGGGCCTCGGTGGCAGGCTTGCGCTGATCGGTGATCGTGTCGCCGACCTTGGACTGCCGGACGTCCTTGACGCCGGTGATGAGATACCCCACCTCCCCGACACCGAGGCCGCGGGTCGGAATCGGCTCGGGGCTGGACACCCCGATCTCGAGCAGCTCGTGCGTGGCCCGGGTCGACATCATCTGGATGCGCTCGCGGGGCTGGAGCTTGCCGTCGATCATCCGGACGTAGGTGACCACGCCGCGGTAGGCGTCGTAGACGGAGTCGAAGATCATCGCGCGGGCCGGAGCGTCGGCGTTCCCCTGCGGTGCGGGGATCTGCTCGACGATTCGGTCGAGGAGCTCCTCGACGCCCGCGCCGGTCTTGCCGCTGACCCGCAGCACGTCATCGGGGTCGCCGCCGATGAGTCCCGCGAGCTCCGCGGCGTACTTCTCGGGGTCGGCGGCGGGAAGGTCGATCTTGTTGAGCACGGGGATGATGTGGAGGTCGTTCTCCAGTGCCAGGTAGAGGTTGGCGAGGGTCTGGGCCTCGATCCCCTGTGCGGCATCGACGAGCAGGATCGCGCCCTCGCACGCGGCCAGTGACCTGCTCACCTCGTAGGTGAAGTCGACGTGACCGGGGGTGTCGATCATGTTGAGGGCGTAGGTGCCGGCATCGGTGGCCCACGGCATCCGCACCGCCTGGCTCTTGATCGTGATGCCGCGCTCGCGCTCGATGTCCATCCGATCCAGGTACTGCGCGCGCATGTCGCGATCGGAGACGACGCCGGTGATCTGCAGCATGCGGTCGGCCAGGGTGGATTTGCCGTGGTCGATGTGGGCGATGATGCAGAAGTTCCGGATGAGCTCGGGCGGAGTCGCACTGGGCTCGAGGGGCTGGAGGGCGCGCGGGGACATATTCCCTCGATTCTACGGGCGACCAGCCGACGGCCCGCGCCGCCGGAGAAGAGGAGCGGATGCCGGTGGCAGTCGTCCTCCCACGAAGTGTCACGTGGAGTTTCCACAGGTGTCATCCACGCGATCGGGAATTCGGTAAGGATCGAACGGCGTGCCCCCGGACGATGGTCTCGTCGTGCTCGGGACGCTGTTCGTCTGTGCATACGAAACCAGGAGAGTGTCTGTGACCGTGACATCCGGTGCCCTATCCCCCACGCCACGCCGACCGAGACGAAGGGCCCGGACGCTCGGCGTCGGTCTCCTCTCGGGAGCCCTCGCCCTGAGCGGTGCGGGTCTCGCCCTGCCCGCGCAGGCCGCGGTGAGCGTGGACGCCACCGTCCTCATCAACGAGGTCTACGGCGGCGGCGGCAACAGCGGCGCGGCGTTCAACCGCGACTTCGTCGAGCTGGTCAACACCGGCGACACCGCCGTCGACCTCGGGTCGTGGAGCGTGCAGTACGCGTCCGCCGGGGGCGACAGCTGGCAGGTCACTCCGCTGACGGGGACGACGATCCAGCCGGGCGGGAAGGTGCTCGTCGGTCAGGCGACCGGAAGAGACACCGCCCTTCCCGGGTTCGACGCCGATGTCGAGGGCCGCATCCCGATGTCGGGGACCGAGGGCAAGGTCGCGCTCGTCGACTCCGCCGAGCCGCTGACGGGCGGCGCGGGCATCGCGGCCGTGGATCAGGTCGTCGACTATGTCGGCTGGGGCGGCGCGACCGACTCCGCCGGGGGGCCGGCGCCTGCCACGACGAATGCCACGAGCATCTCGCGCGATGCCGAGAGCTCGCACACCGCGGTCAACGCTGCCGACTTCACCGCGGGCACCCCGACGCCCGAGGGCGCCGGGGGCGATGTCGACCCTGAGCCCACTCCCGACCCGGAGCCGACTCCCGACCCAGAGCCGGAACCGACCGGCCCCGAGGCGGTCACGATCGCCGAGATCCAGGGCACCGGCGCCTCGACGCCGCTGAACGGCCAGACCGTGGTCACCGAGGGCATCGTCACGGCGCACTACCCCACCGGAGGCCTCGCAGGCTTCGTCATCCAGACGCCCGGCACCGGCGCCACGGCGGGCACCGCGTCCGACGCGGTCTTCGTCTACGCGCCCAGCACGGTCGGTCAGGTCGCCGAGGGTCAGACGGTGCGCGTGACGGGGCTCGCCACCGAGTTCAACGGCCTCACCCAGGTCGACATCCGCACCGGCAGTGTCGAGGTCATCGCCGACGGCGCACCGGTCACGCCGCTCGTCACCGGATGGCCGGCCGACGACACGGGTCGCGAAGCGCTCGAGTCGATGCTGATCCAGCCCGAGGGTGCGTTCACCGTCACCGACACCTACGGCACGAACCAGTACGGCGAGGTTCCCCTCGCCTTCGGCGACGGCCCCCTCGTGCAGCCCACCGAGGTGGCGCTCCCCGGTTCGCCCGAGGCCGCCGCAGTGACCGCCGAGAACGCCGCACGTCGCGTCGTCCTCGACGACGGAGCAAGCACGAACTTCCTCTCCGCCGCCAACGCCGCCCTGACCCCGCCCTACGTCTCGCTCACCGAGCCGGTCGTGGTGGGGGCCTCGGTCACCTTCACCGAGCCGGTGATCGTCGACTATCGCAACAACGCGTTCAAGCTCAACCCGACCTCACCCCTCACCGGTGACGGATCGGGCGCGGGTGACGGCGTGGAGTTCGAAGACGTCCGCACCGCCGCCCCCGACGAGGTCGGCGGCGACGTCAGCGTCGCGTCCTTCAACGTGCTGAACTATTTCACCACCCTCGGCACCGACAGCTCCTCGTGCACGGCGTTCCAGAGCCCCGATGGCTCGGAGCTGAACAACGTGCGCGACGGATGCGACCAGCGCGGAGCCTGGGATGACGCCGATCTCGCGCGTCAGCAGACCAAGATCGTCTCGGCGATCAACGCGCTCGACGCCTCGGTCGTCGGCCTCATGGAGATCGAGAACTCCGCCGCCCTCGGCGAGGAGACCGATGAGGCGCTGTCGAGCCTCGTCGATGCGTTGAATGCCGACGCCGGCACCGACCGCTGGGACTTCGTCGCGTCTTCGGACGAGCTCCCCGACGCCTCGGGACTGGACGTGATCACCAACGCGATCATCTACCAGCCCGCCGAGGTGGTCACCGTCGGTGACGCCCGTGCGCTCGGCGACGAGTCGGGAGCGGACGGCGCCTTCCAGAACGCGCGCGAGCCCATCGGCCAGGTGTTCGCGCCGGTCGACGGCGGCGAGGAGTTCCTCTTCGTCGTGAACCACTTCAAGTCGAAGGGATCGGTCGGTCCGTGGCCGGGTGACGCGGACGCCGGCGACGGCCAGGGAACGTCGAACGAGTCGCGCGTGCGACAGGCGACCGCGCTGGCCGAGTGGGTCGACGAGATCCAGGGCGACACCGAGTCCGTCATCCTCGCGGGTGACTTCAACTCCTACGGGCGGGAAGACCCGATGCGGGTCCTCTACGAGGCGGGCTATTCGGACGCGGAGCAGGGCGACGAGTACAGCTACGTGTTCCAGGGGCTCTCGGGGTCGCTGGACCACATCCTCGTCAACGACGCCGCCGCCGCCCGCCAGACCGGCGCCGACGTCTGGAACATCAACGCCGGCGAGGCACTCGCCCTGGAGTACTCGCGCTTCGGGTACCACGGCACCGAGTTCCACGCCGACGACCCGTACCGCTCGAGCGACCATGACCCGATCAAGGTCGGGCTGAGCGCCGGGGCCACCGCGCCCGTCGAGGTCGACATCCTCACGATCAACGACTTCCACGGTCGCCTGGAGGCCAACCCCTCCGGTGCCGAGGCGGGCGCTGCCGTGATCGCGGGTGCGGTCGAGGCGAAGAAGGCCGACAACCCGAACACCCTGTTCGTCTCGGCCGGGGACAACATCGGAGCGTCGACCTTCACGTCGTTCATCCAGCAGGACAACCCGACCATCGACACGCTGGTGGCTTCGGGTCTGGACCTCTCGGTCGTCGGCAACCACGAGTTCGACCGCGGTTTCGATGACCTGCTGAACCGTGTGCTCCCGCGCTACGGCGGCAACCTCGACCCCGAGAACGTGACCGAGGCTGAGCGCCTGGCCGGCCAGGACTTCGGTCTGGGTGCCAACGTCTACGCCGCCGGCACCACCGACCCGGTGCTCCCGGAGTACGCGCTGCGCGAGATCGACGGAGTGAGCGTGGCCTTCATCGGCACCGTGACTCCCGACACGGCGACGATGGTCGACCCCTCCGGCATCTCCGACATCGAGTTCGGCGACCAGCTGGAGGCCGCCAACCGCGTGGCTGACGAACTGGCCGACACCGTCGACCCCGACGTCATCGTGCTGCTGACCCACTCAGGCGCGGCGACCGGCGACTGCGCGCAGCTCGCTGCCGACGCCGACGGGTTCGGCGACCTGGCAACCGGCGCCTCGCCCCTCATCGATGCCATCGTCTCGGCCCACACGCACCAGACGTACGCGTGCGAGGTTCCCGTGGACGGGACCGACCGGACTCGTCCGGTCATCCAGGCCTCGGAGTACGGCAAGGCGATGGGTCAGCTCTCGCTGAGCTACGACGTCGAGGCCGATGAGCTGATCTCGATCGAGGGGACGACCTTCCCGCTGAAGGACGCCTTCCCCGCCGACGCGGAGATCGCCGCTCAGGTCGCCGGCTACGTCGAGACCGCCGACGAGCTCGGGTCCGCCCCGATCGGAACGATCACCGGTGACATCCTCCGTGGCGGCACGCCTCCGGGCGCCGATCGCGGCGTGGAGTCGTCGATGGGCAACTGGGTCGCCGACGTCTACCTCTGGGCCACCAGCGAGAACCCTGCCTTCGGCGGCACGCCGGCCCAGATCGCGCTGATGAACCCGGGTGGTCTGCGCGCCGATCTGCTGGTCGGCGAGGACGGAGTCGTCACATACAAGGAGGCGGCCGACGTCCAGCCGTTCGCGAACACACTGGTCACGGTGACCCTCACCGGTGCGCAGCTGGAGGAGATCCTGACGCAGCAGTGGAAGGCGACGGGCGATCGTCCGAAGCTGCACCTGGGTGTGTCGGAGGGCTTCAGCTACGAGTACGTCGAGGGCGAGCCGGCGGCAGGTCAGACGGTCGCCCGATCGGGGACCATCGTCTCGATGAGCTACCAGGGCGAGCCGATCGAGCCGACCGATACCTTCACGGTCGTCACGAACTCCTTCCTCGCCAACGGCGGCGACGGGTTCCCGACGTTCACCGAGGGGACCGACCGGACCGACACCGGCCAGATCGACCTGGATGCCACCCTGGCCTACTTCCAGGCGTTCGAGACGGTCGATCCCGCACCGCTCGGCCGCGCGATCCTGGCGACCGATCTGCCGACCGAGCCGGGCGAGCCCGGTACTCCCAGCGAGCCCGGTCAGCCGGGCACGCCGGGTCAGCCGGGCGCGGGAAACCAGGCGGACGACCCGCTCGCCGTGACCGGTGCGCAGCTGCCGCTCGGCGTCGCACTCGGTGGCGCACTGCTCCTGGTCGCCGGCGGGGTGTTCTTCGCCCTGCGCCGACGGACTCTGCCCGCGGAGCAGTGATCTGACGACGCACCCTCAGAGACGACGGCCCTCGCCTTCCCGGCGGGGGCCGTCGTCGTCGACGGCGCGCCGACCCTATCGTGGATGGCATGGGGGTCCAGGTCGTGCTCGTCCACGGCATCCGAACGTCGGCCACCATGTGGCGGGCGCAGGTCGAATACCTCCGGTCTCGGGATGTCGCCGTGACGGCGGTCGACCTCCCCGGGCACGGCACCCGCCGCGCCGAGATGTTCACGCTCGACGGCGCGTTCGAGACCATCGACCGCGCCGTCCGCGAGGCGGCCGCCCGCGGGCCCGTGCTTCTCGTCGCCCACTCGATGGGCGGCCTCGTCAGCATCGACTACGTGGGGCAGGAAGACCCTCCGCCGGTCGCAGGTTTCGTCGCCGCATCCTGCACCGCGATTCCGCGGGGCGTGGGACTGGCCACGTACCGCTTCCTCGCCCGACGTTTCGACGCCCTTCCTGACCGCGGCATGTGGCTGACCAACTTCGTCTTGGACCGAACCCTCCCCCACGAGACGCGGCCGGATTTCGGCGCGGGCGGATACGCCTTCGACGCCCAGGACGTGGCGCTGCGAAGCCTCTCGGTCCTGGATCTCCTCACGGCCCTCGGCCGCATCGCGGTGCCGCTGTGGTTCGTCAACGGTCAGTACGACCAGCTGCGTGTGAACGAGCGGCTCTTCATGCGCATCGCGCCGAACGCCGAGCTCATCGTCGTACCGCGGACCAGTCACCTCGTCACCGCGATGCGTCCGCGCGTGTTCAACGCCCTGCTGGGGGTTGCCGTCGCCACGCTCGAGCGGGACGGTGGAAAGGGACCCCCCACCTGACCTGGTAGACTCCTTGTTTGGCTTGCGTGTGGGTTCGCCCTCACGACCGCCTCGCGACGGCCCTCTCCTGTCGCCGGGCTTCTCATCCAACCTCCGAACGAAAGAACGTCGACACGTGGCGAACATCAAGTCGCAGATCAAGCGCAACAAGACCAACGAGAAGGCGCGCGAGCGCAACAAGGCCGTGAAGAGCGAGCTGCGGACCGAGATCCGCCGCACGCGTGAGGCCGTCGCCGCCGGCGACAAGGCCACCGCCGAGAAGGCGCTGGCCAAGGCGACCAAGAAGCTCGACAAGGCCGTCAGCAAGGGTGTCATCCACCAGAACCAGGCCGCGAACCGCAAGTCGGCGATCGCGAAGCAGGTCGCATCGCTCTGACTTCGTAGACATCGAACGGCCCGTCTCCTCGGAGGCGGGCCGTTCGTCTGTGCGATGACGAACGGGCCGTGGTCGTCTTCGTGGGTATCAGCGGGGTGCGCCGGCGAACGGCTCGCGGGTGGCGATCACGGTGACCAGGCGCTCCAGGGCGAAGACGGGGTCACGTGAGGCGCCCTTCACCTCCGCGTCCGCTCGGGCGGCCGCCTGGATCGCCATCCCCAGTGTCGACTCCGACCACCCCGACAGGTCGCGTCGTGCGCGGTCGACCTGCCAATCCTTGAGACCGAGTCGCGCCGCGAGCGCCGACGATGGCTCGCGGTGTCCTGCGACCCGCGCCATCGTGCGCAGCTTCGACGCGATCGCCGCGACGAGGGGCACCGGATCGGCCCCCGAGGCGAGGGCATGGCGGAGGGCGATGAGCGCCTCGCCGTAGCGGCCGGCGATGGCGGTGTCGGCGACGGTGAACGCCGACGTTTCGACGCGACCGCCGTAGTAACGCACGACGGTCTGCTCGTTGATGTCGTCGGCGACATCGGAGATGAGCTGCTGACATGCGGCCGCCAACTCCGTGAGGTCGTCGGCGAATGCCGACACCAGGGCGCGGAGCGCACCGGGTGCGATCCGTTTGCGCGCCTGGGTGAATTCGGCCGCGGCGAAGTCGAAACGGTCCGACTCCCGTTTGAGCGCCGGGCAGGCGATCTCGACGCCACCGCCCTGTCCCGCCCGGACGGCATCCAGCAGCTTCTTGCCCCGTACACTGGCGCCGGTGTGGCGCAGGAGCACGGTCGCCCCGTCCTGCGGGTGGGAGAGATAGCCCAGGGCCTCGGTGAGGAAGGCGTCGGAACACTTCTCCACACCGAAGACGCGCACAAGACGAGGCTCACCGAACAGGGACGGGGAGGTCAGAGCCAGGAGCGACCCGGCCGCGTAGTCGTCTGCCCGGATGTCGGACACTTCCAGACTCGCGTCCTCTGCGCGCAGGTAGTCGCGGAGGCCCGCGATGGCCCGTTCGGCGCAGACCTCTTCCGGGCCCGAGACGAGGACGATCGGAGCGGGTTGCGGATCGCGCCAGGACAGCTGCGGGATGGCGCTGCGCGGCGCCGATGAGCGGGCAGCCGAGCGAGACGAGGAGCGGGCCGGCATGCGATCCAGCCTAGCGAGGACCGCCGACAGTGCCCTCCGACGCCGCGCGTCCGGCGTCGCGGAAGATCCGCAGCCGATCGTCGTCGGGCCAGAGGGCGACCAGGCCGTCCTCGTCCGTTCGCGCGACCGCCGTCCCTGTCGCCGCCAGCGCATGGAGGATGTCCTCCCGAGGGTGCCCGTGGCGGTTCTCCCGTCCCACCGTGATCAGCGCCGCCGCAGCATCGACGTCGTCGTATAGGGGAAGGTGCTGATCGGCGCTGCCGTGATGGGCGACCTTCACCAGATCATAGGAATCGGCCAGCACGCCGTCGGCGACCAACGCCCGTTGCGGCGCCGCCGAGAGGTCGCCCAGAAGCAGAAGGCTCGGAATCCCGGCGCCCCGGACGTCGATCACCACGCTGGCGTCGTTGCCGGGAGGAAAGGCGGGCGAGTCCTCGCGCGGCCAGAGAGTTCGCCAGCTCGCCGCGCCGAGCCGACCCGACACGCCCTGATGGACCTCTCGGACCTCGGCGCCGCCGGCGACGAGGGCTGATCGCACCCGAGCAGCCGACACCCCGTCGAGAGGACCGTGGATGACGGTGCCGACACGTCCGACGACGGCCTCCACGCCCCCGGTGTGGTCGATGTCGAAGTGCGTGAGCACGAGCAGCTCGATGCGGTCGACGCCGACCCGATCGAGACACGCCCCCAGCGCCACGGGGTCGGGCCCGGTGTCGACGAGGGCGACCTCCCCGTCTGAGCGGACGAGGACGGCGTCGCCCTGCCCGATGTCGCAGGCGATGACGCTCCAGGCTCCGGGCAGGGTGAGGGGCCCCGCGAGGGTGCGGAGCGCGGTGGTTCCCGAGACGATCCCGAGGACGAGGGCGAGCGCAAGGCCCGAGACGAGGCGCAGGGCCCTGACAGCTCTCCGCCGACGGGGGCGGATCGCCACGAGGATCCACATCGCACCGCCGGCGGCAGCCAACGTCAGCAGACCGCCTACGCCGCCGATCCACGGGGACTGCGACCCGGGGAGCGCAGACGCCGTCTCGGCGACGGCGGCGATCCACGCGGCGGGGACCCAGGCGAGGGCCGTCAAGCCCGACTGCACGAGCGGGATCATCGGGGAAAGGCACGCCAGGAGCCCGACGATCGTCGCCACGGGTGCCGCCGGAGCGGCAAGGACGTTCGCGATGACACCGTAGAGGGGAACGGTGGGCTGGATGAGGACGAGGAGTGGGCCGCAGGCGATCTGCGCGGCGATCGGCACCGACAGGATGAGAGCGAGCGACGCCGGCAGGACGCGTGCGAGCCCGGCCGCCAACGGCGGAGCGAGGACGAGGAGCGAGCCGGTGGCCACAACCGAGAGGGCGAATCCGAGGGAGGTGGAGAGCCAGGGGTCCAGCGCGAGGAGTGCCACGACCGCCAGGCTCAGCACGGCCAGGCCGATCCCGGAGCGACCGAGGAGCACGGCCAGCATGGCCACCGCCGCCATGACCCCGGCCCGAACCACGCTCGGTTCCGGAGTGACGAGGACGACGAAGCCACTGAGGGCGATGAGCGACACGATCGTCCGCGCGCCGCGTCGCAGACCCAGGGCGGCGGCCAGGACGTACGCCACGCCGACGACGAGAGCGCAGTTGGCTCCCGACACAGCCGTGAGGTGCGACAACGATGATGCGGTCATCGCCGTCTCGAGATCTGCCGTGACCAGACTCGTATCGCCGACGGCGAGGCCGGGGATCAGCGTTCGTCCGGGATCGGGAAGTCCGTCGACGGCGGTGACGAGTCCGCTCCGCAGCTCCGACGCCACGGCGAGGAGACCCGTCGGGGGCCGCAGGACCGCCGGCTCACCACGCGCCCGGAGGACGAGCGTGGCCCGGTCGCCGGGATAGGGCCGAACGACGACGGCGGCGAGCCGGACTCGGGCGCCGACGTCGAGCTGTGGCAGGACGTCACGATGGGCATCGGCGATGATGACGCCCACCACGACCGTCCCCGGGCCGGCCAGGGCGGGGGCACCTGTGGTCAGGGAGAGGGCGACGGCGTCGAAGTCCCACTCCGCGGCGCCGCGTCGTTCGACCTTGCCGGTGACGAGGATCTCTGCTTCCACGCCCCGCCCCGCCGGAAACCGCTCCTGCGTTTCCCGCACCGTCGGGGCGGCCAGTGCGACGCTGGTCGAGGCGACTCCTGCTGCCGCCAATCCGAGCACCACGGCGACCAGCCACAGGCCTTTCGGCCCTTGGACGGCACGGCGACCTTTCGAGGCCGTCCTCGCCGCGAGGGCCGCCGCGAGGGCGAGGACTGCCGTCGTCCACATCGCTGCGGCGATCACGGCGGCCGCCTGCGGATGAACAGTCGCCACCGCTGCGGCGATCCACACGATGACGGCGGCCACCGGCATCCGCCACCGTCTCATCGCCTTCCCCGTCGGCGAGGTGCTCACAAGACGACCAGATCGCGAAGCGACTCGACCATCTTCTCCCCGAACCCCGAGACGGCCAGCAGGTCGTCGACGCTGGTGAACGGTCCGTTCGCTTCGCGCCACGCGATGATGCGCTCGGCCAGGGCGGGTCCGATCCGGGGAAGGGTGTCCAGCGCCGCCTCATCGGCGGTGTTGAGATTCACCTTGCCGTCGCCGGTGGCAGAAGCATCGCCGGGGACCGTACCCGGCGGCTGTTCGAGTGTGTGGTCGCCGATCTCGGCGACGACCAACTGCTCGCCGTCAGCGAGAAGCCGTGCGAGATTCACGGATCGGGGCTCGGCGGTCTCGGTGAACCCACCCGCGGCGGCCACAGCATCGAGGACCCGCGCCTGCGGGGGCAGGACGTAGACACCGGGCTTCCCGACGGCTCCGGCGACGTGCACGACGAGCTCCGTGGACGACGACGAGGGCGCCGTCTGCGTCGCCTCCTCCCCCGTCGCCTCTCCGCTCGTCTCAGATGCCAGGGGGATCTCGTCTACGGGGGCGAGGGCGCTGCGGAAGACGCCGATGCCGACGGTGATCGCCACGGCGACCAGGACGACCACGACCGCCGCGCCGAGGCCGAGTCTGCGGGCGGTGTCGCGACCCTCCTCGCCGTCTCCCGTCACGGTCACACGCTAAGCGGGCGTGGTCGGCGAGAACGGCGGCGGCCACGATCCGTGGAGGGATCGTGGCCGCGTGCCGGTGTGCAGGAGAGGTGGCTGGGCGCCTCAGTGCGTGCTGAAGCTGACGACCTTCGGAGGACGCACGACAGCGCGGGTGATCTCCCGGCCGGCCAGCGCGCGCTGGACCTTCTCGTTCGCGCGCGCCTGGGCCTCCAGGGCGGCGGAATCGATTCGCGCCGAGACCTCCAGCGTCGCCCGAACCTTCCCATCGATCTGCACGACAGCCGTCACCGTCTCGTCGACGAGAAGCGTCGGGTCGGGATGCCGCCACGGCACGAGCCCCACGAACGGGGCGTACCCGAGCATCTCCCACATCTCCTCGGCGGTGTGGGGAGCGAACAGATCGAGGATCATGGCCGTCGCCTCCGCCGCCTCGCGGACGGCGGGGTCGGCCGGCCCGGCTCCGGAGTCGATCACCTTGCGCGTGGCGTTGACGAGTTCCATCAGACGCGCCACGGCCACGTTGAACTTGGTGTGCTCGATCAGGCCCGGAGCGTCGGCGAGGAGGCGGTGCGTGACGCGACGCAGCGCAACGTCGCCCTCCGCCCAGACCACGTCGGGCTCACTGGTGACGTCCTTCGCCACCCGCCAGGCGCGGGCGAGGAACTTCTGGGCACCCGTCGTGGAGACGTCCTCCCAATTGATGTCATCCTCGGCCGGGCCGCTGAAGGCGATGGCGACCCGCACGGCGTCGGCGCCGGGATCGCGCATGCTCGCGGCGAACTCCACGAGGTTGCCCTTGCTCTTGGACATCTTCGACCCGCCGAGCAGCACCATGCCCTGGTTCACGAGGCTCGTGAAGGGCTCGGTGAACTCGACCAGACCCATGTCGAACAGCACCTTGGTGATGAACCGTGCGTACAGGAGATGGAGGATCGCGTGCTCCACACCGCCGATGTAGGCGTCCACGGGTGCCCAACGATCGGCCTGCTGCGGTGCGAAGGCCTGCGTGGCGTCGTTCGGCGACAGGAACCGTAGGAAGTACCACGAGCTGTCCACGAAGGTGTCCATCGTGTCGGGGTCGCGGCGCGCAGGACGGCCGGTTTCGGGATCGGTGGTGTGGATCCACTGCTCGGCACCGCCCAGCGGAGACGTGCCACGCGGCGCAAGGTCGAGCCCCTGCGCGTCGGGAAGTCGCAGCGGCAGCTCCGATTCGGGCACCGGCACGATGCGTCCGTCGTCGGTGTGGATCATGGGGATGGGCGTCCCCCAGAAACGCTGGCGCGAGATCAGCCAGTCCCGCAGCCGGTAGGACTTCGCCGCTCGTCCCGTTCCTGCGGCCTCGAGTTCCTCGATGATGCGTGCGATGGCGGTGCGCTTCGACAGACCATCCAGGCTCCCGGAATGGATCATCCGCCCCTCACCGGTGAGCGCGATACCCGTCTGTGCGGGGTCGATGTCGGCCAGGCTCGGCCCCGTGTCCTCCGGCATGATCGGCTCGCCGTCGTCATCGAGCTCGATGACGGGGATCGCCCCCGTGATGGGGGCGGTGGTGTCGACGACGACCTTGATCGGCAGGTCGAAGGCACGGGCGAAGTCGAGGTCGCGCTGGTCATGGGCGGGAACGGCCATCACCGCACCGTGTCCGTAGTCGGCCAGCACGTAATCGGCTGCCCAGATCGGCAGTCGCTCGCCGTTGATGGGGTTGACCGCATACCGCTCCAGGAAGACACCCGTCTTCGGACGCTCGGTGTTCTGACGATCGATCTCGCTCTCGCGAGCGACGGTGTCGACATAGTCCTGGAAGCGCATGCGCACCTCCGCGGATGCGCCCGCGGCGAGCTCGGCGGCGAGGTCGCTGTCGGGTGCCACGACCATGAAGGTCGCCCCGTGCAGCGTGTCAGGACGCGTCGAGAAGACGGTGACCTTCTCGGTGCGACCCTCGATCTCGAAGTCGATGTCGGCGCCGACGGACCGGCCGATCCAGTTCCGCTGCATGCGGATGACCTTCTGCGGCCAGAACCCCTCGAGCTGATTCAGATCATCGAGGAGTCGATCGGCGTAGGCGGTGATCTTGAAGTACCACTGCGTCAGCTTCTTCTTGATGACCTCTGCGCCGCAGCGCTCGCAGTGTCCGTCGACGACCTGCTCGTTGGCGAGGACGGTCTGATCGTTGGGGCACCAATTGACCGGGCTCTCCTTGCGGTAGGCCAGGTCGCGCTCGTACAGCCGCTGGAACAGCCACTGGTTCCAGTGGTAGTACTCGGGATCGCTGGTGTGCAGGATGCGACTCCAGTCGTAGGACGAGCCGTACTCGCGGAAGCTCTTCTTGTGCTGCGCGATGTTGGCGTAGGTCCACTCCCGGGGGTCGGCGCCCCGCTGGATGGCGGCGTTCTCAGCCGGAAGGCCGAAGGAGTCCCATCCGATCGGGTTCAGCACGTTGTATCCGCGGTGCCTCCAGAAGCGCGCGACGATGTCGACGTAGGCGTAGCTCTCGGCGTGTCCCATGTGCAGGTCGCCCGAGGGGTAGGGGAACATGCCGAGTACGTACTTGCGGGGCCGGGTGTCGCCCTCGTCGCCGGCGCGGAACGGATCTGCCGACTCCCATCGCTGCTGCCACTTCTGCTGGATGGCGTAGGGGTCGTATCCGCTGCCGTCGGTGGGCGCGGTGGTGTCGCTGGGGGAAGTCTGACTCACGGAGAGATGCCAATCGTGGTGCTCGAACGGGACATCGAGCGCGCGGAGCGCGAGATTCCCAGGGTAGCCGAGCCGCAGGGTCAGGCGGGGACGGGTGTCGTCACCAGCCCTCGGGCAGGGCGGCGCCGAGCGCTGAGAGCGGGCCGCGGGCTTTCAGCGCAACCTCGGCGACCTCCGCCGATGGCACCGACCTCCACGTGATGCCACCGCCGGCGCCGACGTACGCACCGCTGGGGTGCGCCACGATCGATCGGATGATCATCGCCAGGTCCAGTCCGCCGTCCTCGCCGATCCACCCGAGGCATCCGGAGAACACCCCGCGCGGCGCACCCTCCAGCCGATGCAGGATCGTCATCGCCGACAGCTTCGGCGCTCCCGTCATGCTTCCGGCCGGGAACGTCGCCGCGAGGAGGTCGGAGACCCGGATGCCGGGGCGAAGCGTCCCCGACACGGTGCTGACCAGCTGGTGGACCTGTCGATAGGAATGGACGGCGAACAACTCGTCGACGGCGATGGATCCCGGCTCGCACACCCGCGAGAGATCGTTGCGCATCAGATCGACGATCATGAGGTTCTCTGCGCGCTCCTTCTCGTCGCCGATGAGCTCGCCAGCCAGGATGGCGTCCTCCGCCGGATCGGGCGACCGACGCCGCGTGCCCTTGATGGGGCTCGTCCGCACCCGTGCCCCCTCGACGTCGAGGAAGCGTTCCGGGCTGGCGCTGAGGAGGGCGACGTCCCCCGAGCGGATGAGTGCACCGAACGGGGCCGGCGAGCCGGCGCGCAGCCGCAGATAGACCTCGAGCGGATCGACAGGCGGGCCGGCGACGGTGAATCGAGTGGTGAGACAGAGCTGGTAGGCGTCGCCTTCGCGGATGTGCGCGCGGCATCTCTCGATGAGCGCGGCGTACTCATCCGCCCCGTGGCGTGCCACGGCCGTCGCAGGCGTGGCGACGTCTCGCGGTCGGGCTTCCCCCGCGGGAAGGAGGGCGTCGGGCACGACACGGCGTTCGGCGATGTCTTCGTGGTGCACGAAGAACACCCGCTGCCGCGAGTGATCGAAGGCGTACCACTGCGACGCGCGGAGCCACAGCGATGACGGCGCGTCGGCGGCATCCGGGTGCACCGGCGCTCCCGCAGCGGCGGCGCCCACCTCGTAGCCGAACCACCCGACCCAGCCGCCCCGGAACCGGCCGGCCGGCCACCGCTGCGCAGACGTCGTGGCCGCGCCGATCGGCGCTGCGGTGACGACCTCGGAAGCGGCGGGGGTGCCGATCCCCACCCAGCTCCAACCGCCGGACTCGGTGGCCTCGCCATCGAGCCAGAAGCAGTGATCGTGGCGCCCTGCCCACCGGGCGAATGCCTGGCTCGGGTCGATCCACGCCTCGAGCTCGACGGCCACGGGGTGCACCGACATGTTCTCAGGCTAGAGGACACGCCGGACCCGTAGGCTCAAGGGGTGAACGAGATCCTCTCCGGGATCCTCGACGCCGTCCAGAGTGTGGACCCCGTCGTGCGGACGGTGCTGGCGGGGATCGCCATCATGCTCGAGACGAGCGTCCTCGTGGGTCTGGTCGTTCCGGGCGACACGATCGTCATCGTCGCAGCCACCGCTGTCTCGTCCCCCTGGGAGGGGGTGATCCTCGCGATCGTCGTCGTCCTCGGCGCCCTCGCCGGCGAGACGGTCGGGTTCTACCTCGGGCGCTTCCTCGGTCCCTGGATCCGGCGCTCCCGGCTGGGTCGGTGGATCGGTGAAGACAAGTGGGCGCGATCCGAGCGCTACCTGCAGCGACGCGGCGGGCCGGCGATCTTCCTCTCCCGCTTCCTCCCCGTCCTGCATTCCCTCGTCCCGCTGACAGTGGGGATGAGCGGGTTCGCCTACCGACGATTCCTCGCCTGGACGGCGCCAGCCTGCATCCTGTGGGCCGCCCTCTACGTCAGCGTGGCGTCAGCGGCGGCGGGCACCTATCGCGAGCTGGCCGATCGACTCCACTTCGCGGGGTACCTGTTCGTCGGGGCCATCGTCGTCTTCCTTCTGCTCGTCTTCGCCGCGAAGAAGATCATCGAACGTCTCGAGCGCCGCCACTTCGACCCCGATCCGGTGGCGGAGTCGACGGGTGAGGTCGACACCGTGAAAGACTGAGGTGATGTCTGAGACCACTCCGTCGCCCGGCGCGAAGGTGTTGTGGCTCGCTCGCCTGGAGTACCGCTTCCACGCGTGGCGGGAACGACGCGCCCGTCGCCGTGGTCAGCGACCCACCGTGGCGCCGTTCCCCGGCTACGGGGGTGTCGACTGGGTGCGTGTGCTCGGCCGCGTGCTGATCGTCCCTCCCGCTCGCACGACCGAATCCGGCGAGTACGCCGGGGTTCGGGGCTGGCGCAGCTTCGCCTCCGTTCCCGTGGGCTACGCGCAGGTGCGGGTGACGATCTCCGGCACCGAGCACGAGGTCGTCGCCGATCGTGGCGGCGTGATCGACACCGTCCTCCCCGCGGCTCTCGAACCCGGATGGCAGACGGTGACGATGTCTGTCGAGGGCGGGGAGCCGATCGAGACGCGCCTGTTCATCGTCGCCCCCGAGGTGCGTTTCGGCGTGATCTCCGATGTCGACGACACCGTCATGGTGACCGCGCTCCCCCGGCCGCTGCTGGCGGCGTGGAACTCCTTCGTGGTGGATGAGCACGCCCGTCAGCCTGTCCCCGGAATGGCGGTGCTCGCCGAGCGACTGGTGCGCGACAACCCCGGCTCCCCCTTCGTGTACCTGTCCACCGGCGCGTGGAACATCGCCCCGACCCTCATGCGCTTCCTCCGCCGGCATGTCTACCCCACGGGCGCGATCCTCCTGACCGACTGGGGCCCCACGCACGACCGCTGGTTCCGAAGCGGCAAGGATCACAAGCTCGAGAACCTCCGGCGCCTGGGCCGCGAGTTCCCCGACGTCAAGTGGCTCCTCATCGGCGACGACGGTCAGCACGACGATGAGATCTACACCACCTTCACCAGCGAGAACCCCGACAACGTGATCGCCGTCGCCATCCGACGCCTCTCCCCTGCCGAGGCGGTCCTGGCCGGTGGGCGCACCGCGGTGAACGACCACTCCGCGGCGGCTGTGCCCTGGGTCACCGGCCGAGACGGCGCGGAGCTGCTGGACAGGCTGCAGGCGGTCGGCGTGGTCGTCTCCTGACGGCGGCACACCGCGGGGGTCGGAGGCCGGTCGTAGGCTGATCGCATGTGCGGACGCTTCGTGGTGGCAAACGTCGGCTCCGAGCTCGTCGGCGTGCTGCGTGTGGACGTCGAGAGCGACGATCTGCCTGCGCCGTCGTACAACATCGCGCCGACCTCGACCGTGGCGATCGTCCTCGACTCCCCGAAGACCGAGCCCCCCACCCGTCGTCTCGAACCGGCGCGCTGGGGTCTCGTGCCGGGGTGGGCGAAGGACGTCAAGGTCGGCGCTCGCGCGTTCAACGCCCGTTCCGAGGAGCTCGAGGACAAGCCGATGTTCCGCCAGGCGCTCGCCAAGCGCCGAGCCGTCGTCCCGGCGACCGGCTACTACGAGTGGAAGCAGGTGGACGGCGCCAAGATCCCCCACTACATCCATCCCGCCGGCGGCGAGCCGCTCTTCTTCGGCGGGCTCTATGAGTGGTGGAAGGATCCGTCGAAGCAGGACGATGACCCGGCGCGCTGGTTGCTGAGCTTCACGATCCTGACGAGGGATTCGATCGGCAGACTCGGATCGATCCACGACCGAATGCCCCTCTTCATGGATCCCGACCACGCCGACGCGTGGCTGGACCCGACGACCGAGAACGTCCGCGACGTGTTGGACGCAGCGATCGATGCGGCTCCCGCGGTCGCCGAGACGCTCGATGACCACGTCGTCGACCGGGCGGTGGGCAACGTCCGGAACAATGGTCCTCATCTCATCGAACCCGCCGACGGCGCGGCACCGACCGACGATGCGTCTTGAACGCGCGGAGTGGACAGCGCGCGAGCGCATCCACCGGGAGAGGGCAGACAGCCTGACGGCCGATCACCGGGCGCGCGCGCGGCGTGGTGAGAAGCATCCCGTCGAAGACTTCCTGTTCACCTACTACTCGTACAAGCCGGCGCTGCTGTCGCGGTGGCACCCCGGTGCGGGTGTCGACCTCGTCGATGCCGCCGGCGAGGCGCGTGCGGGCTGGCGCTGGTACGAACCGGGAGCGCACGCGGCGACCCTGCGGGTGGACGACGTCGGGTTCCGACGGTCGCGGGCCGGGCTGCTTCGCGGGATCGAGGGCCTCCTGCGCGCCACGCAGGGGCGTGCGCCGGTGTTCGGCTGCTTCGGCCTGCACGAGTGGGCCATGCTCTACCGCTCGTCTGAGCGGCGCCATGCGCTTCCGCTGCGTCTGGGATCGCGGGGAACGGACGAGGTGGTCGAGTCGCACGAGCTGCGCTGCACCCACTTCGATGCCTTCCGCTTCTTCACGCCGGACGCGGTCCCTCGAAATCGCGATCGGCTCGAACGGGCGAGTCAGAGCGAGTTCGAGCAACCCGGATGCCTCCATGGCGGCATGGATCTGTACAAATGGGCGATGAAGGCCGGCCCCCTGGTGCCGGGCGAGCTGCTCCTGGACTGCTTCGCGCTCGCCCGCGACACCAGAGCCCTCGACATGGCCGCCTCGCCCTACGACCTGCGTGACTGGGGATACGAGGCGGTCGAGGTAGAGACGCCGTCAGGCAAGGCGGCGTATGTCGGCCGGCAGCGCGACCTCAGCGACAGAGCGCAACAGCTGAGGTCGCGGCTGCGAGACGCCCTGCGGGCGGGAGATCACGAGACCGGCTCGCACGACGGACATGGAGACATGCCCCTGCCCTCCGCGGCGAGCAGCAGTCGCGCTTCGGCCACGCGTGTCGCCGCCTCGCTGAGACGCGCCTCGGAGAGCTGACCGGACGCGACGGCGGCCACGATGCCGTTCACGACGGCGGGAGCGGTGTCCGCCGTGGAGGAGACCACCGTGAGCACCATGTCGTTGCCCGCGGCCAGGGCCGTGACGGCATTCGTGACGGGGTCGAGGTAGGCGGGCTCCCCCGCCGCCTGCAGCATGCCGAGATCATCCGTGATCGCGATGCCGTCGAAGCCCAGTTCCTCCCGGGCGATCCGGTGCCACTCCGCCGACAGCGACGCCGGCAGCGGGTCGACGGCGGTATAGGACAGGTGACCGAACATGAGGAACTGCGCGCCGGCGTCGATCCCCGCAGCGAACGGGCGAGCGTCAGAGGCGGCCCATTCCGTTTTGGACATATCCGTGCGCGGAATCGTCGCGTGCGAATCGCCGGGCGCTGCTCCGTGCCCGGGGAAATGCTTGATGGTCGACAGGGCGGCCCCCGCCTCCCCGGCGACCGCCGCTCCCACGCGCTCCGCCGCACCACCGGGATCCGTCCCGAGCGCCCGGCGGAAGATGAACTCGCCCGGTGCCGGCGAGACGTCAGCGACGATGCCGAAGTTCACGCCGATCCCCACCCGCTGCAGAAGGGCAGCGCGGGCGGCGAAGGCCGCCGCGGTGTCGGCGGCGGGGGCGTTCTTCAGCGTCAGTGCTGCGGGCAGACTGTCCCACGGCAGCCGCGACACATCCCCGCCCTCCTGATCCACGGCGATCAACGCCGGAAAAGCGGGGTCCGCCGTCAACGCGGCGGTCACCTGCGCGAGCGACGCCTCGTCTGCGGGGATGTTCGCCCCCATGAGGATGAACCCGCCGATGCCGGTCTGCTCCATATATGTCCCGAGTTCACCCGGGTCGGTTCCCGGCACGTGACCCATGACGACGCTCGCCGCCTTCTCAGGGAGGGTCATCGCCTCGACCCGATCCGTGGCGAGACGAGCGAGGGTGTCAGAGGGTGCCGGCTCGATCGACACGCCGGCGGCGCCCACGGACCCGGCGGTTGAATCGTCCTCGGTGTCATCGGCGCCGGCCGGCCCGCCCGCAGCGACGGTGAGTCCCACAGCCAGCGCGAGTGCGGGCAGCGCACGTTCCCCCCGCACTCTGCGCCGACCTGTCACGCGGTCCAGCCTACGGCGCGGTGCCGCGGCGCGGCGGTCAGCCCGCCGGCCCCAACGGCACCCGCAGCAGCACATCGTCCCCTTCCCGGGGATCACCTCGCCCGTCGGTGTTGTTCGTCAGCACCCACAGGCTCCCGTCTCCGGTCGCGACCGCGTCGCGCAGGCGTCCGTATCCGTCGAGCACCACGATCGGCTCTCCCTCGGCACCCGCTCCCGACACATCGATCGCCCAGAGACGTTCGCCGCGGAGTCCGGTCATGAAGACGGTCTCGCCGACCGCCGCGATCCCACTCGGACTCGCCTCCGCCGTCGCCCACACCGCAACCGGATCGATGAACCTCTCATCCCCGGCCCGCCCCTCGACCTCCGGCCACCCGTAGTTGCCGCCCGCCTCGATGCGATTGAGCTCGTCCCAGGTGTTCTGGCCGAATTCGCTCGCCCACATCGCACCGTCGCCCGACCAGGTGATCCCCTGCACGTTCCGGTGCCCGAGGGAGTACACCGCCGTGCCGAACGGGTTGCCTCCCGCCGGGTCCCCGTCGGCCGTCAGCCGGAGGATCTTGCCGCCCAGCTGCGCCGGATCCTGGGCGGCGCGGACGTTCTGTGCGTCACCGGTGGTGACGTACAGCAGCCCGTCGGGGCCGAAGGCGATGCGCCCGCCGTTGTGCGTGTTCGCTCTCGGAATACCCGCGAAGACCGTCTCCACCGAGCCGAGCCGCCAGCCGTCCGCGGTGAAGGTCAGCGGTGCCCGGACGACCCGGTTGTCATCCGCGGCGCCGTGATAGGCGTACAGCCAGTGTCGCTCGCCGTCGACGAGCACGGCCAGGCCGTGCAAGCCCGACTCGCCGCCGGACACCACGCCCTCGATCCGTCCGAGCTCACCCACGCGGCCGTCGGGGCTGACGACTCGGATGACGCCGCTGTCGCGCTCGGACACCGCCAACGCACCGTCGGGCAGCGCGGCCACGGCCCACGGCGCGGTCAGCCCGCTCGCGACCGTGACGACCCCCTCCGCGACCCGCCAGTGGCCGGTGAAGGCGGGCGGTGACGGAGAGGGATCCGTGCGCGGCGCGACAGGTTCCACGGTGCCCGGATCGCTCGTGGGGGCATTCGCCGGGCTCTGCGCGCACCCCGCGAGGCCCAGCACCAGAGTCAGAACGCCGACGACGCACACCCCTGACCAACGACGGGACGTGCGCCCCGCCCTCAGCGGAGGGCACCGGTCGATCGACGTCATCCGGCAGTCTCCGTCCTAGCCGCCGCCGATGCCGCCGGACCCTCCGTCGCGGCGCTGGTCGATCGGAGATGCGTTGATGACGCCCGGGTCAGCCCCTCCCGGCCGTGCACGACGGGTTTCGTAGGTCTCCGGCTCCGGCCGGAACGTGCGCACCAGTCGCTGCCAGAGAGATCGCTTCGCTGCCGTCATCATCACTCCGTCCGTCGCGACCCGGGAACTCCACCCACCTCGGAGTCTAAGCGGCTCCTGCGCGTCGTGGCCGGACCGCAGCAGAAGGTCACGGTACCGTCGAAGGGGCGAGAGGGGGCCGAATGGGCGAGCGGAGACAGCGCACGAAGCCGATGGTGCGGGTGCCACGGCATGGGTACGCGTTCGTGACGATCACGGCGCGCGATGCCAACGGATTCGTCCACCACTTCGACGAGATCGAGACACCGTTGGCCTCGCTCCGCGAGGCGGTCGCGGTCATGCAACTGCAATCGACGGCGACCGAGGCTGCTCACGACGCCGTGCGCGGCGCCTGATCGTTCAGCGCTCTCGCGGCGACGACCGCATCCACGGCGTCGACGAGGTCGGGATGGGAGAACTCGTATCCCGCGCCGGTGAGAACACCTGGCAACACCCACCGGCTCTTCAGGATCAGCTCCGGCTCGGTCCGCAACAGCCACATGGCGGGCTCCAGCATCCATCTCCACGATGCAAGCCCCAGCGGCATGCCGACGGCGCGACGGAGGGTGCGCATGAGTTCGGCGTTGTCGCTCGGGTGCGGACTGGACAGATTCACCGGACCCTCGAGGTCGTCGCGATCGATGAGGAATCGGATGGCACCGATGACGTCGTCGAGGTGGATCCAGCTGAACTTCTGTCGACCTCGCGTGCGGTACACCGGCGGCCCGACGTCAGGACCGGACGGGTCGGCGCCGATCCCGCGATACCGTCTGTGCGGGAACCAGGGCCCGTCGTGCTGGGGACCGCCGAGGCCGACGCGAGCGAGGGTGAGCAGCAGTCCCGTCGCGGGTCCGTCGCCGAGCACGATGGCCATCCGAAGCGCGATACGGCGGGTCGTGGGGAGATCGCCCGCGAAGAACTCCCGTTCCCAGTCCCGGGCGACGTCCACGGAGAACCCTTCGCCGAACCGGCCGTCCTCCTCGGTGTGGGGCCGATCCATCGCGTGGGCGTAGATCGTCGCGGTCGACGAGTTGAGCCAGACCCGCGGCGGGCGTGAGGCCGCCGCGATCGCGTCCCGCAGCGCCGCGGTCGTGTGTACACGGGACCGGAGGATCTCGTCGCGATTGGCATCGGTGTACCGGCAGTTGACGCTCTTCCCTGCCATGTTCACGACGACGTCGGCCCCGTCCACCGCGGCGGCGATGCGGGCCGGGTCGTGCCAGGAGACCGCTTCGCGTCGGCCGATGCGGACCACGTCGTAGCCGTCTGCCGCGAGAGCCTCGGACACGGCAGCACCGAGGAAGCCGCTCGCGCCGGCGACGACTGCCCGGGGCATCCGATCTCCCCTCGCGGTCATGATGACACCGTCCTACGACGAAGCCCCCGATCTCTCGGGGGCTTGTTCGGTGGACCTGAGGGGACTCGAACCCCTGACCCCCTGCATGCCATGCAGGTGCGCTACCAGCTGCGCCACAGGCCCGGATGTCGCCTCACGAGGCAACCCCACAAGATTACTACATCGTCAGGCGTGCCTCGAACCACTCGCGGCGTCCGTCTCCCCGGCGTGTGCGGGGAGCTCGATCGGGACGACCGGGCAGTCCTTCCACAGCCGCTCGAGCCCGTAGAAGACCCGCTCCTCTTCGTGGAAGACGTGGACCACGAGGTCTCCGAAGTCCAGCAGCACCCAGCGCGCCTCCTGGCGCCCTTCGCGGCGGAGCCGCTTGTGCCCCGCCTCGAGCAGCTTCTGCTCGACCTCGTCGGCGATGGCGGCGACATTGCGCTCGCTGCGTCCCGTTGCGAGGAGGAAGACGTCGACGAGAGGCAACGGCTCCGAGACGTCGAGGGCGACGAGATCTTCGGCCCCCTTCGCATCCGCGGCGGCGGCGGCGATCTGCAGCATCTCTCGAGACGATTCCGTAGCCGTCATGCGAAAACCCCGCTGACGAAGGCGAGGATGAGCACCGCCGCCAGCGCAAGCGCGAGGGCACCGGCGGTGATGGCCAGGGCGATCATCAGGCGACTGCCCTTCTCGGGTGCCGGCGGCTGGATGATCTCGCCCGGAAGCTTCACCGTGCTGATCGCGGCGCTGGCGGCGATCGGAGTCGGGGACGAATGCGCGGGGAGCTCGCCGTCCACGAGCACGGCGTCGACGTCTTTTCCGTCGGCGGCACCCGGCGCATGTCCGGTGGAGCCGAGCCCGTCGGGCAGATTCAGCATGCCCGTGATGATGACCTCGCCGGTGGCGTTCACCGGTGCCATGATCTGCGGAGACGGCGTCTGCGAGACGATCAGGGCGTGCGGCGTGCTCGACGTCGACGCCGGTGCCCGGGTGAGGAGCTGATCGAACGACGGCGGGAGATCGACCTGCACCGCCTCGGCTTCGAGGAGTTCGGCACCGAGCTTCGGGCTGACCGTGGCGCGCTCGGCGGCGGCGTCGCCGTCGCCGGAGTCCCGGGCGGAACGGTCGTCATGCGCCGCCGGCTCGGACACGTCGTCCTCGACCGTCGCACTCGCCTCGGACGTCGCAGCCGGGCGCGGCGGCGCCTCGAGCAGGTCGGGCGTGATCACGGGTACCGACGCCGTACGGATCCGCTCCTGCTGCCGCGCCTGTCGGCGCGTGAGAGGTGAGACGCCGAGATCGACGGCGGAGTCGGCGACGGGCCGGGCGCCGATCACGGCGGGTTCCGCGGCTCGCGCCAGGGGCGCGGCGGCGACGTCGGCCCTCTCAGGCGCAGTGTCGGTGGGCGCCGCGGTGTCTTGACGTGCCGCCTCGATCGCTTCCCGGCTGACGACCGGAGTCGCACCGGTGTTGCGGATCTCACGCAGTTGCTTGCGGGTCAGCGGGGGGTTCGCTGGGTTATCCGTCATTCCTTGCTCCGGTAGAGGTGATGCTTGGCAATGTATTGCACAACGCCGTCCGGCACGAGGTACCACACCGGGTGGCCTCGGCGAACGCGTTCTCGGCAATCGGTCGACGAGATGGCGAGCGCGGGGATCTGCAGCTGACTCACATCTTCGGTCGGCAAGCCCGCGGTGTCGAGGACGTGACCGGGACGAGAGACGGCGACGAAGTGGGCGAGATCCCACAGTTCATCATGGTCCCTCCAACTGAGAATTTGCGCTATGGCGTCGGCTCCGGTGATGAAGAACAGCTCGGCATCGGGCCGCTGGTGCTTGAGATCGCGGAGAGTATCGATCGTGTAGGTCGGACCGGAGCGGTTGATATCCACCCGACTCACGGTGAACCGGGGATTGGAGGCGGTGGCGATCACCGTCATCAGGTAGCGATGCTCGCTGTCGCTGACGCGGGTCTTCTGCCAGGGGTTCCCCGTGGGCACGAAGACGACCTCATCGAGATCGAACGACTGCGCCACTTCGCTGGCCGCGACGAGGTGGCCGTGGTGGATGGGATCGAACGTCCCACCCATCACCCCGATCCTCGGGGGACGCGCCGGGCTCATGCGCTCGGCCTAGTGGCCGTGCCCCGCCTTCACGATGTCGTTCGCGTGGGCCTGCGAGTAGGCCTCCGCCTTGTGCGCGTGCCGGTTGGCCACGTTGCGGTACGAGGCGGTGACGAGGGCGAGGGCGGCGAAGACGACGATGGCGACGATGCCGTACCACACGGTCTCCAGCGCCACGTTCCCGTGGGACTCGGCCTCTTCGGCGGCGAGGCTGACAAGCGTCGCGAAGGTCGTCATTCGGGCTCCGTTCGTTTTCCCGGGTGCAGGCGTTCCCAGTCTAGGCGGTCAGCCGCGCACCTGCCCGGCACCCCGCGCGATCCACTTCGCGCTGGTGAGCTCGGCCAGACCCATCGGACCGCGGGCATGGAGCTTCTGCGTGGAGATGCCGACCTCCGCCCCGAAGCCGAACTCGCCGCCGTCGGTGAAGCGCGTCGAGGCATTGACCATCACCACCGCGGAGTCGACCTCCGCGATGAATCGTTCGGCGCTTGCGTCATCCATCGTGATGATCGATTCGGTGTGCTGCGTGGAGTAGCGGCGGATGTGATCCAGCGCGTCGTCCAGATCGTCGACGACCCGCATCGCGACATCCAGGCTGAGGTATTCCGCCGCCCAGTCCTCGTCGGTCGCAGGAACACCCCGGCCCGCCAACTCCAGGACGGTCTCGTCCCCGTGGACGGTGACGCCCCGGGCGACGAGGGCATCGACCACGGCGGGCACCAGCCGTTCCGCGGCCGCGCGGTGGATCAGCACCGTCTCGACGGCGTTGCAGACACTGGGTCGCTGCACTTTGGCGTTGACGACGATGTCGCGCGCCCACTCGAGGGGGGCCGTCTCGTCCAGCACGATGTGGACGACCCCGGCGCCGGTCTCGATCACCGGGACGGTGGACTCGGTCACGACCGTGTGGATGAGATCTGCGTTCCCCCGCGGCACGAGGACGTCGATCATCCCCCGCGCCGTCATGAGCGCCCGAGCGCCGTCGCGTCCGAAGGGGTCGACCGTCTGGATCGCCTCGGGATCGATGCCGACGGCTGCGAGAGCACGCCGCATCGCCGAGACGATCGCGGCATTGCTCGACAGCGCCGCACTCCCTCCGCGGAGGACCACGGAGTTGCCGGAACGCAACGCCAAGGCGGTGATGTCGACGGTGACGTTCGGCCGGGCCTCGTAGATGGCTCCCACCACGCCGAAGGGCACAGACACCTTGGTCAATGCCACCCCATTGGCAAGCGTCCGTCGGTCGAGGATGCGCCCGACGGGGTCGGGAAGGACGCTGATCTCCCGCACTGCGTCGGCAAGGGCCGCCACACGCGCCTGATCCAGCGAGAGTCGGTCCTGCAGCGCCTCGGAAAGACCGGCCTCGCGTCCGCGCTGGAGATCCTCCGCATTCGCCGCGATGATCTCGTCGGCAGCGCGGGCGATCTCGTCGGCGATCGCCCGGAGGGCCTCCCGCTTCTGGGTATCGGTGAGCAGACCGATCGAACGGGCGGCATCCTTGGCCTTCCGCATCCGGGATGCGGCGCTGTCGTCGGAGACGGCGTCGTCGGCTGTGTCGGAAGCCGGTGAGGCGGAGAGCGTCGACATACCTCCAGGGTATCGAGCCGGCGCGTGCGCGTCGGTCACGCGGTGGTGCGGATGGCGCCCGTCGGCACAGGGGTCTGGACGGGACGGGGCACGAAGAAGGTGCCGACCTGCGCGCCGGCGAGGGCGGGCTCTACGAGATCGGCGCTGGTGACGAGCGTGGCGATTCCCGACGCCGCAGCGAGCTTGGCCGCAGAGGCCTTGGTCGCCGCTCCCCCGGTTCCGACGCTGTTCACCACGACGGAGCCGAACTCGTATCCCGACAGGTCATCACCCGGCGCGACATCGACGATGGGGCGCGCTCCTGGCTGGTCGGGCGGCCGGGTGTAGAGGGCGGCGATGTCGCTGAGCAGGATGAGCGCATCCGCGCCCACAAGCTGTGCGACCATCGCCGCGAGCCGGTCGTTGTCACCGAAGCGGATCTCGTGCGTGGCGACGGTGTCGTTCTCGTTCACGATCGGCAGGATCCGCAGCCCCAGCAGTCGTTCCATCGCGCGTCGGGCATTGGAGCGGTGGGTGACGTTCTCGAGGTCGCCGGCCGTGAGGAGCACCTGGCCGGCCACGATCCGGAAGGGCCGGAGAGCCTCCTGATACCGGTAGATGAGCACGTTCTGTCCGACGGCGGCAGCGGCCTGCTGCGTGGCGAGATCGCTCGGTCGCTCATCGAGGGCCAGAAACGGCATGCCAGTGGCGATCGCGCCGGAGGACACCAGCACCACCTCGATGCCGGTGGCATGCGCGCGCGCGAGCGCTTCCACCAGCGGCTGGATCTTCGCCGCGTTGTCTCCGCTGATCGAGGAGGAACCGACCTTCACCACGACACGCCGGGCACCGGGGATGCCGGCGCGGTCCATCAGCGTCACTCGGACTCCTCGGGAGCCTGCCGTTCTGCCCGGCGTTCGGCCTCGAGGTCTGCGCGCGCCTGCGCTTTCGCGTCCATCCGCTCGTGGTAGCGATCGCGGCGCTGCGACGTGGTGCGACGCGTGCTCTGGTCGAATCGCGGATCGGTGCCGCGCGGGGCCGCGATGAGCTCCGCCGCAGAGCTGAGCGACGGCTGCCAGTCGAACACCACGCTCTCTCCCTCACCGATGACCACCGTGGCGCCGGCTGTCGCGCCGACGCGGTACAGCTCGTCCTCGACCCCGAGCCGGTCGAGGCGATCCGCGAGGAAGCCGACGGCCTCCTCGTTCTGGAAGTCCGTCTGCTGCACCCATCGCACCGGCTTCTCACCGAGGATGCGGTAGACCGGTCCGTACGATCCGCCTTCGACCCGTACCGTGAAGTCGGCCTCCGCCCCCTTCGGACGGATGACGACGCGCTCGACCGGAGGCTGCGACGCCTGCGCCACGCGGTGCGCGGAGATGAGGTCGCCCAGGGCGAACGTCAGCGGGCGGAGTCCTTCGCGCGACACCGTGGAGATCTCGAAGACGCGGAATCCGCGCGCTTCGAGCTCGGGGCGCACGAGGTCGGCGAGATCCTTCGCCTCGGGCACATCGATCTTGTTCAGGGCGACGAGCTGTGGTCGTTCCAGGAGCGGAACCTGGTCGTCGGGCACCGGATAGGCCGCGAGCTCGGCGAGGATGACGTCGAGGTCGGTCAGCGGATCGCGCCCCGGATCCAGGGTGGCGCAGTCGAGGACGTGCACGAGAGCCGTGCACCGCTCGACGTGGCGGAGGAATTCCAGGCCCAGTCCCCGACCCTCACTGGCGCCCTCGATGAGACCGGGAACGTCGGCGACGGTGTAGCGGACGTCACCGGCCTGGACCACGCCCAGGTTCGGATGCAACGTGGTGAACGGGTACTCGGCGATCTTCGGACGGGCGGCCGAGATCGCCGCGATGAGGCTGGACTTGCCGGCTGAGGGGAAGCCGACCAGCGCGACGTCGGCGACGGTCTTCAGTTCGAGGACGACGTCGCCCTCCCACCCGGGTGTGCCGAGCAGGGCGAAGCCGGGCGCCTTTCGCTTCGGGGATGCGAGGGCGGCGTTGCCGAGTCCGCCGCGGCCGCCGGGGGCGACGACGAATCGCATGCCCGGCTCGATCATGTCGACGAGGGTCTCGCCGGACGGATCCTTGACCACCGTGCCGACCGGCACGGTGAGCTCGAGGGACTCGCCGGCAGCGCCGGAGCGGTGATCGCCCATCCCGAACCCGCCGTTGCCGGCACTGCGGTGAGGAGAGTGGTGGTACGACAGCAGAGTCGTGACCTGGGGGTCGGCCACCAGGACGATGTCGCCACCGTGACCACCGTTGCCGCCATCCGGTCCGGCGAGCGGCTTGAACTTCTCACGTCGCACGGAGACGCAGCCGTTGCCGCCCTTCCCGGCCCGCAGGTGCAGCGTCACCTGGTCGACGAAGGTGACCATCATGCTCCCTGCGGTCAGGCGACGAATCGCCGGTGGAGTGGGAAAGGGGGCGAGCATCCGCCCGCCCCCTCCCGGAGAACTGTTCGAGGGGCCGTTACTCGGCCGCGACGATGTTGACGACCTTACGGCCGCCCTTGGTGCCGAACTCGACAGCACCAGCCGACAGCGCGAAGAGCGTGTCGTCGCCACCGCGGCCGACATTGGCGCCGGGGTGGAAGTGGGTGCCGCGCTGGCGGACGATGATCTCGCCGGCCAGGACCTGCTGGCCGCCGAATCGCTTCACGCCCAGGCGCTGTGCGTTGGAGTCACGACCGTTCCGGGTGGAGCTTGCGCCCTTTTTGTGTGCCATCTCTACGTCTCCCTGGGCTTACTTGATGCCGGTGATCTTGACGCGCGTGAGGTCCTGACGGTGTCCTTGGCGCTTCTTGTAACCGGTCTTGTTCTTGAACTTCTGGATCACGATCTTGGGGCCGCGCTCCTCGCCGAGGACCTCGGCGGTCACGGTGACCTTCGCGAGCTTGTCGGCATCGGTCGTCACGGCGTCGCCGTCGACGAGCAGAACCGCGGGGAGCTCGAGCTTGTCGCCCACCTTCGCCTGCTGACGGTCGAGGACGACGATGGTGCCGACCTCCACCTTCTCCTGCCGGCCGCCGGCGCGCACAACTGCGTAAACCACTTCACACCTGTTTTTCTTCTGGGAGCGCACGCGCTCGGGATGTCACACAAGACGTGGTGCGGATTTCTCGACGCACCAAAGGAATACTTTACCGGATGCCGGGACCACAGGCAAAAGCCCGTGCCCGCGTGTCCGGAGCGGGCCATAAGATCAGCGGATGGCGATCCTGATCGATGAGCCCCGCTGGCCCGCCCACGGGCGGCTGTGGTCGCACCTGATCAGCGACTGCGACCTGGATGAACTCCACGCCTTCGCCGCCGCGGCAGGCATCCCTCGCCGGGGATTCGATCTGGACCACTACGACGTCCCTGAGGAGTCGTACGACCGCCTGGTCGGCGCCGGCGCCCGCCCGGTCGACGGCCACGAACTCGTCCGGGCGCTGCTGGCGTCAGGGCTGCGCGTCACCGCGCGCGAGCGTCGGAACCGCATCTCTCACTGAGGCGGGTCGACCGGCGCGTGGCTGATCGGCGTCCCGGTCAGTGCGGCGGTGGTGACCCGTCGGCGCGCGCGACCCTGGCCGGGGGCCTTCGGTTCGGGGAGAGCATCCAGAACGGAGTCGAGCAACAGCTCCGCTTCGGACTTCGGTCCCTTCCCCGCATCCGGGCGCTTCTTGCGAGGCTTCTTGGGACGCTCCCGGTCGGCCGCGCGCTCGACGCCGTCCTCCACGATGGCCTCGGCGACCGCCTCGACCACCGCGGGCGGGATCTCCGGGCGCTCGTCCTCCGCATGCGGCTGGATCGTCGACGCGGCGATCTGGGCGAGCGCCGACTTGACGCCCTCGGTGATCACATGCGTGCCCTGCGAACCGCCGTTGGAGGACGATCCGTTGCGCGGTCGACGACCGCTCGAGCTCGTGCCTGCCGCGCGATGCTTGGAGACCGGATCGTGGTGGACGATGATCCCGCGACCCGCGCACACCTCGCACGCCTCGCTGAAGGTCTCCAGCAGGCCGAGGCCGAGCTTCTTCCGCGTCATCTGGACGAGCCCGAGCGACGTCACCTCCGCCACCTGATGCTTCGTGCGGTCGCGGCTGAGGCATTCGACCATGCGTCGGAGGACGAGGTCGCGGTTGGATTCCAGCACCATGTCGATGAAGTCGACCACGATGATGCCGCCGATGTCGCGCAGGCGGAGCTGGCGGACGATCTCCTCGGCCGCTTCGAGGTTGTTCTTCGTCACGGTCTCCTCGAGGTTGCCCCCGGAACCGACGAACTTCCCGGTGTTGACGTCGATGACGGTCATCGCCTCGGTGCGGTCGATCACGAGCGATCCGCCGGAGGGCAGCCAGACCTTGCGGTCGAGGGCCTTCTCGATCTGCTCGGTGATGCGGAACTCGTCGAACGGGTCGGCATCGCCCTCGAAACGGGTCACCCGTTCGAGCAGATCGGGCGCGACGCTCTGCAGGTACGACGTGATCGTCTGGAACGCGTCGTCGCCCTGGATCAGCATCTTCGAGAAGTCCTCGTTGAAGACGTCGCGGACGATCTTCACGAGCAGGTCGGGCTCTGCGTGCAGCAGCGCCGGAGCCGGCATCGATTCGACCTGCCGGCTGATGTGCTCCCACTGGGTGGTGAGGCGCTGGACGTCATGCGTCAACTGGTCCTCGGTGGCGCCTTCGGCCGCGGTGCGGACGATCACACCCGACGACTCGGGGAGCACCTCCTTGAGGATGCGCTTGAGCCGGGCGCGCTCGGTGTCGGGGAGCTTCCTGGAGATCCCGTTCATCGCGCCACCGGGGACGTAGACCAGGTAGCGGCCGGGGAGGGAGATCTGGCTGGTGAGACGAGCACCCTTGTGCCCGACCGGATCCTTCGTGACCTGCACGAGCACCTTGTCGCCGGACTTCAGCGCCAGCTCGATCCGGCGCGGCTGGTTGCCGGTCTCGACCGCATCCCAGTCGACCTCGCCCGAGTAGAGCACGGCGTTACGACCGCGACCGATGTCGACGAAGGCCGCCTCCATGCTGGGCAGGACGTTCTGCACGCGGCCGAGGTACACGTTGCCGATGAGGGAGGCGTCCTGGTGGCGGGCCACATAGTGCTCGACGAGGACGTTGTCTTCGAGGACGGCGATCTGGATGCGCCCCGCCTTGGACCGGACGATCATGACCCGATCCACGGCCTCGCGACGCGCGAGGAACTCCGCCTCCGTCACGACGGCACGGCGTCGCCCGGCCTCGCGGCCGTCGCGGCGACGCTGCTTCTTCGCCTCCAGCCGGGTCGACCCCTTGATGCGCTGGGGCTCGGTCACGAGCTCGACGGCACGCTGGCGCGGCTGCTCGTCGCGGTCTCGACCCTGGTCGCCGTCGTCGTCGCGACCGTCGGATCCACCACGGCGGCGACGGCGCTTCGACGTCGTCGGCGCCGGCGTGCTCTGCTCGGAGCGAGGAGGGCGGGAGGGAAGTGCGGGAAGGGGTGGGAGATCCGGGGCGTAGAAATGCAGCGTGGTCGACACCGACGAAACGAACACCTCCGGCAGCAGTCCGAGACTCACGGCGGTGGGCGGCCCCTGGGGTGTCTCCTCGCCCTGAGGGTCGGAGGACGACGACTCGACGGTCTCCTCGGCTGCGGGGGCATCTTCGCCGTCGCCGGGCTCCGCGGCCTGCGTATCGACCGACTCGGGATCCGCGGACTCCGTCGGTGACGGCTCGACCGGTGCGTCGCCCTCGGGCGCCCTCTCGGCGGAGTCGGCCTCGGGCGCCGGTGCGCCGTCCTCGTAGACCGCGATCGACTCGATCAGGGCCGCGGTCTCGTCCTCGGCCGCATCCGGCGTCGGAGAGGACGGGCCCTCTGCGGAAGGTTCGACATGCTGTTCGTTCTCATCGGCCATCACTGGCTTACTCCTTGCGGGGCGACACCGCGCGTCGTCCGGCGAAATCTCGGGCGGCGCCGCACCTGCGGTGCCGCGAACTCACTGCGGTCTGCAGCCGGCCCGAGGCTCGGGCTGCGCGGGCGGTCATCGCCCGAAGTCTTCGCGATGCGGTGAGGCGGCGCGGCCGCCACGCATCAACGATCATTATCGCACACGGCGCAGATCGGGCAGGGGTGACCCGCCTCGGGGATTCGACGACGCCTCGTGGCACCTGCGGCACGCACTCAGGCTGCCGGTGTCAGAATCGACCAATGCCCGCTGCGTCTTCGCGTTCCCAACCCCGTGCTCTGGCGATCTGGCTCCTCATCGCCGGCGTCATCGGGTGGTGGGCGGCCTTCTCCCTGACGATGGAGCGGTTCCACCTGCTCGAGAACCCGGGATCCAGCGCCTCCTGCGACTTCAGTCCCCTGGTGCAGTGCGGCAAGAATCTCGAATCCGCCCAGGGTGCGGTGTTCGGTTTCCCCAATCCGATCCTGGGTCTCGCGGGCTGGATCGCGCCGATCGTCGTGGGGGCGGCGATCCTCTCGGGCGCTCGCTTCGCCCGTTGGTTCTGGCTTCTGTTCGAGCTCGGGATGACCCTCGCGTTCGCTTTCGTGGTGTGGCTGATCACCCAGAGCATCTTCGTGCTCGGCACTCTGTGCCCGTGGTGCATGGTGACGTGGGTCGTGGCGATCCCGTCGTTCTACGCCGTCACCCTGCACGTGATCCGAACCGGGATCCTTCCCGCTCCCAAGGCGATGCGTCGCGCGGCCGACCGGCTCATGGGCTGGGTTCCGCTTCTGGCGGTCCTCAGCTACGCGGTCGTGGCGATCCTCGCCCAGGTGCGACTGGACGTCCTCGGCTCGCTCTTCTGATCAGAACCAGATCGACAGTTCGCGCGCGGCGGACTCGGGGCTGTCCGAGCCGTGCACGAGGTTCTGCTGAACCTTCAGTCCCCAGTCGCGTCCGAAGTCGCCCCGGATGGTTCCCGGTGCTGCAGCCGTCGGGTCGGTCGCCCCGGCCAGGGAGCGGAAGCCCTCGATGACGCGGTTTCCGGCGACACGGATCGCCACCGACGGCCCCGACATCATGAACTCCAGAAGCGGCTCGTAGAAGGGCTTGCCCTCGTGCTCGGCGTAGTGCGCTTCGAGGCGCTCGCGGTCGGGTTCCACCAGACGGATGTCGACCAGGGCGTAGCCCTTCGCCTCGATGCGGGCGAGGATCGCCCCCGTCAGACCCCGCGCGACGCCATCGGGTTTCACCAGGACGAGGGTCTCTTGCGTAGCCATGTCAGTCAGTCTCCGTTTCGTTCCCGAATTCCGCCGCCCGTCGCGCATTGCGCGCATCGAGGGAGGCACCCTTGATGGTGGCATACCCCCACATCCCGCCGAAAATGAGCGCGACGAACAGCAGCGCCGGCACGAGGATCGCCCCGAGCGCGACGACGACCTGCAGCGCCCACCCGACGATGATCGCCCACCGATGTCGCAGCAGTCCCGCGGTGACGATCATGAGGAGCGCGACGACCGTGCCCGCGACGATCCCCCACCATGCCGGGATCGGCTCGGGAAGGGCCCGCAGTCCGTACACGACCAGCCCGCCCAGGAAGGCGATGAGCGACTCGAACCCGAGCACGATCGACCCCAGCGCCTCCTCGGCGCCCCGCTGCCGGCGGGGACGACGAGGGCGGTCCGAGGGGCCGGCGGCGGCCGCGGTCATGCCCGCCACCCGCCACGCCAATCCTCGTCCTCGGCGAGAAGGATCGCCTCGCCGGCGAGCACGACGGAGCCGGTGACGACGACCGCACGGCGGGGTGCTGCCGCGGCCCACTCCCTGGCGGCGTCGGCGGCGTCCTGCAGATCGCGGTGCACGGTGACACGTCGCCCGGAGGCTTCGACGAGGTCGGCCAGCCCGTCGGCGTCGCGGGCACGTTCGGAGTCGGGGACGGTGGCGAACACCGGTCCCTCCACCGTCGAGAGGGCGTCGAGGATCCCCGCGGCATCCTTGTCGTCGAGAACGCCGAGTACCAGACCCCATTCATCGAAGTCGAAGGATGCCGCGAGGGCGGCGACCAGCGCGCGGGCGCCGTGGGGGTTGTGGGCCGCGTCGACGACGACGGTGGGGTCCGCGCCGATCACCTGAACCCTTCCCGGTGACGTCGCCGCTCCCAGCCCCTCGGCGACGACGTCGGGATCGAGCCCGCGGTCTCCGGGCGCGAGGAGCGACTCGACCGCGGCGACGGCGAGGGTGGCGTTCTCGGCCTGATGCGCGCCGTAGAGCGGCAGGTAGAGGTCGGTGTACCGGGCATGCAGCCCCCGGATGGTCACGAGCTGTCCGCCGACCGCGAGCCGGGCGTCTTCCAGAGCGAAGTCCTCCTGCTCGACCGCGAGCGTCGCGCCCTGCCCCGCGGCGGCCTCCCGCAGGACGGCCGCCGCGGACGGCTGCTGTCGCGCGGACACCGCGGCGGCGCCCGGCTTGATGATGCCCGACTTCACCGTCGCGATCTCGGCGATGGTCTCGCCCAGGCGATCGGCGTGGTCGAGGTCGATGGGCGCGAAGACGGCGACGTCGCCGTCGGCGGTGTTCGTGGCATCCCACGACCCGCCCATCCCGACCTCGAGCACCAGGACGTCGATCGGCGCGTCGGCGAAGGCGACGAAGGCGAGCACCGTCAGCAGCTCGAAGAAGGTCAGCGCCGCGTCACCGGCCGCCGAGAGCTCGGCGTCGACGAGATCCACGATCGGTGCGATCTCGTCCCAGGCGTCGGCCACCGCGGCATCGGCGACGGGTTCACCGTCGATCATGATCCGTTCGGTGAATCGAGTCAGGTGCGGACTGGTGAACAGCCCGGTGCGCAGACCGTGCGCGCGCACCAGATTCTCGATGATGCGGCTGGTGGAGGTCTTGCCATTGGTGCCGGTGACGTGGATCACGCGGTAGGTGCGCTGCGGATCATCCAGCAGTTCGAGCACGCGTCTCGTTCGCTCCACCCGCGGCTGGACCCATCGCTCCCCCTGTCGGGTCAGGAGCGCCTCGTACACCCGGTCGGCGCGTTCGCGGTGACCCATCATGCCTCCCGGCGTGACACGGCGACCTCGAAGGCGCCGCGGTTGGCGAAGGTTCCCGCGTCGAATCGTGCCGTGTGTTCAGGCTCGGAATCCGCGGGTCTCGAGCCGCGCGGGCCGTACAGACCGTGCGCGATCGCGAGGGTCTCCGTGGCCACCCCCGCGGTCTCGAAGGCCGATTCGACGGCGACGCGGTCGTCGGCCTCATCGAAGCTCAGCCAGAGCTCGATGCGGTCGCTGACCTCGAACCCGGCCGCCTTGCGTGTGTCCTGCACCGCGCGGATGACGTCGCGTGCCAGGCCCTCGGCCTCCAGCTCGGGCGTCGTGGCGGTGTCCAGCAGCACGAAGCCGCCGCCGGTCAGCAGCGCGATCGCGGTGCCCTCTGCCGCTCCCCCCGCCTCTAGGGCCAGGTCGTATTCGCCGGGCTCGAGAGCGATGCCGTCGACGACGACGCCGCCGTCTCGCTCCTCCCAGACCCCGGCCTTGGCTCCGGCGATCACGTGCTGCACCTGCTTGCCCAGGCGCGGCCCGGCGGCCCGCGCGTTCACGGTGAGGCGCTTGCTGATGCCGTAGCGCTCGGCCACGGAGTCGTCGAGCTCCGCCGTGGCCACCGACTTCACATTCAGCTCGTCGCGCACGATGCCCTCGAACCGATGCAGGCCCACCGCGTCGCGCGTGACGACCGTCAGGCTCGGCAGCGGCAGACGCACCCGCAGTCCGTGCTTCTTGCGGAGGGCGTTGGCCACCGAGGAGACCTCTCGGACGGCGTCCATGGCATCCCGGATGTCGTCGGCGGCGGGGAACGCGTCGACGTCCGGCCAGTCCTCGAGGTGGACGCTCCGTCCCCCGGTGAGACCCTGCCACACCCGTTCGGAGACGAGCGGGATGAGCGGCGCCGCGACCCGGGTGAGTGTCTCGAGCACGGTGTAAAGGGTGTCGAACGCCTCGGTCGTGCGCGGGTCGTCCGCCGACACGCCGGCCCAGAAACGGTCGCGTGAGCGCCGGATGTACCAGTTGGTGAGCACCTCGGCGAAGTCGCGCAGTTTCGCTGCGGCCGAGGTCGAATCCAGGCCCTCGAGGTCGGCGGTCACCCCGCGGATGAGGTCGCCGGTGCGCGCGAGGATGTAGCGGTCGAGCACGTCCTGCGAATCGGTGCGCCAGGTCGCCTCGTAGCCGTCCGACGCATTGGCGTAGGTGGCGAAGAAGTACCAGGCGTTCCACAGCGGCAGAAGGAACTCGCGCACCCCGGCCCGGATCCCTTCCTCGGTGACGACGAGGTTCCCGCCGCGCAGCACCGGGCTGGCCATCAGGAACCAGCGCATCGCGTCGGACCCGTCCCGGTCGAAGACCTCGCGGACGTCGGGGTAGTTGCGCAGCGACTTCGACATCTTCTGGCCGTCGTTGCCGAGGACGATCCCGTGCGCCGAGACGGCCTTGAAGGCCGGTCGGCCGAACAGTGCGGAGGAGAGCACGTGCATGACGTAGAACCAGCCGCGGGTCTGCCCGATGTACTCCACGATGAAGTCGGCCGGCGCGTGGGCGTCGAACCACTCCTGGTTCTCGAACGGATAGTGCACCTGTGCGAACGGCATGGAGCCGGAGTCGAACCAGACGTCCAGCACGTCTTCGATTCGACGCATGGTGCTGCGCCCGGTCGGGTCATCCGGATTCGGACGGGTCAGTTCGTCGATGTACGGCCGGTGGAGGTCGACCTCTCCCGCGGGATTTCGCGGCAGCCGGCCGAAGTCGCGCTCGAGGTCGGCGAGCGACCCGTACACGTCGACGCGCGGGTGGTCGGGGTCGTCGCTCTTCCACACCGGGATGGGCGAACCCCAGAACCGGTTACGGCTGATCGACCAGTCGCGTGCACCCTCGAGCCATTTGCCGAACTGACCGTGCTTGACGTTGTCGGGAACCCACGTGATCTGCTCGTTGCCGTCGAGCAGCTGCTCCTTGATCGCGGTCACGCGCACGAACCAGCTCGACACGGCCTTGTAGATCAGCGGGTTCCGGCATCGCCAGCAGTGAGGATACGAGTGCTCGTAGCTGGCCTCACGGAGGAGTCGTCCCGCGTCGCGCAGGAGGCGGATGAGCGGACGGTTGGCCTCCATCCACAGCTGCCCGGCGACATCCGTCACGTGCGGCAGGAAGCGACCGCCGTCGTCGAGGGAAAGAATGGTCGGGATGCCGACGACATCGGCGACCCGCTGGTCATCCTCACCGTACGCAGGGGCCTGGTGCACGATGCCGGTGCCGTCGCTGGTCGTGACGTAGTCGTCGACGAGGATCTGCCAGGCGTTGTGCGTCCCCCAGATCTCCGCATCGGCGTAGTAATCGAAGAGCCGGTCGTAGGCCACACCCTCGAGCTCGGCTCCCGTGACGCGGGCATCGATCGCCGCGCGAGCCTCATCGGCCGTCTCGTATCCCAGGTCCTTGGCGTAGCCGGCGAGGAGATCCTCGGCGAGGAGGTAGCGGTGCGCGCTCGACTCGATCGCGTCGTCGGGCGTGCCGTCGGGAGAGGTGTGCACGTCCGCGGCGCCCCGCGGCCCCGCCGGCAGAACGACATAGCGGATGTCCGGGCCCACGGCCAGTGCCAGGTTCGTCGGCAGCGTCCACGGCGTCGTCGTCCACGCCAGGGCGCGGACGGCGGTCAGTCCGAGTGCTTCGGCCTTCGCTCCGACGAGGGGGAAGGTCACCGTGACGGAGGGGTCCTGTCGCATCTGGTAGACGTCGTCGTCCATCCGCAGCTCGTGGCTCGACAGCGGCGTCTCATCGCGCCAGCAGTACGGGAGCACCCGGTAGCCCTCGTACGCCAGTCCCTTGTCGTGGAGCGTGTGGAAAGCCCACAGCACCGACTCCATGTAGGTCGTGTCGAGGGTCTTGTACCCGCGTTCGAAGTCCACCCACCGGGCCTGCCGGGTGACGTAGTCCTGCCACTCCCGGGTGTAGGCGAGGACGGATTCCCGGGCGCGATCATTGAAGACGTCGATACCCATCGCCTCGATGTCGGTCTTCTCGGTGATGCCGAGCTGCTTCATCGCCTCGAGTTCCGCCGGCAGGCCGTGGGTGTCCCAGCCGAAGACGCGGTCGACCTTCTTGCCTCGCATGGTCTGGAAACGCGGGAAGAGGTCTTTGGCGTACCCGGTCAGGAGGTGACCGTAGTGCGGCAGACCGTTGGCGAACGGCGGGCCGTCGTAGAACACCCATTCCTCGGCTCCGTCGCGGTGGGCCACGGACGCACGGAAGGTGTCGTCCTCGCTCCAGAACGCGAGCACCTCGTTCTCGATCTCGGGGAATCGCGGGCTCGGAACGACCGCCGCGGGGCCGAAGGAGGCGCCGGAGGAAGAGGGCTTCGGATAGGTCATGTCGTCTCGCAGTCGTCGGTCGTGCCGGACGCCGGGACGACTCGTCGCGAGCCGCGGTACCACCCTGCTTGCGGGTCTCCCCGCCTCTCTCACAGCGGCTGTGACGGGCCTGACCCGCTCGGTTCTACTGGTCCCGTGGGGGATGTTCTTCCGAGTGCTCCCCGGTGATGGCCGGATCGGTGCGTGTGGATCGATCATATCGTTCCCGCTCGGTGCACGCGGCGGGGAATGCCCGGACGATGCACCGGGTTTCTGGACTCGTGCCAGAATCGTCCCCCGTGCCTTCCGTCTCACCTCGGTCCTCCGTTCCCTCCGGATCCTCCCCCGCCCTCGACCGCACCCCCACCCGCCGCGTGGCGTGGGCGTCAATGGTCGGGACCTCGCTCGAGTCGTTCGACTTCTACCTCTTCGCCTATTTCTCGGCGTTCTTCGTCGGACCGCTCTTCTTCGAGCCCCTCGGCCCGGTCGGCGGCACCGCGCTGTCGTTCCTCACCATCGCGGTGGCCTTCGTCGTCCGCCCGGTCGGCGCGCTGATCTTCGGCTACCTCGGCGATCGCCTCGGGCGACGCACGACACTGCTGTGGACGGTCGGCATCATGGGTGTCGCGACCGGGCTCATCGGGCTCCTGCCCACATACGCTCAGGCCGGATGGCTCGGAGCGGTGCTTCTGGTCACGCTCCGCATCGCGCAGGGACTGTCGCTCGGCGGCGAGTGGGGCGGGTCGATCCTCATCGCCACCGAACACTCCTCGCCGGTCAAGCGCGCCTTCTACGCCGCGATCCCGCAGCTGGGCTCACCCGTGGGCTCCATCCTCTCGGCGACGGTGTTCATCGTGCTCACCATCGTCCTTCCCGCCGAGGAGCTCGCGGCGTGGGGCTGGCGCATCCCCTTCCTCCTCGCCCTGCCGCTGCTGCTCGTGTCGCTGTACCTGCGCTGGTCGATCACCGAGACCCCGGTCTTCGAGGGTCTCGTCGCCGAAGGCCGCCGCGACCGCACGCCGGTGCTGTCGATGCTGCGGCAGCGCCCAGGAGCTCTCGTGGTCGCCATCGGCGCCGCGCTCCTCGGCATCGGGTCCTACTCGCTGATGAACACCTACACGATCAGCTACGGCACGTCTCAGCTGGGGTTCAGCTACCAGGACCTCCTCGTCGCAACCACCGTCGGCGGTCTGCTGCAGCTGATCACCATCCCGCTCTTCGGCATGTGGGCCGCCCGTGTCGGATCGGCGCGCGTCGTCGCCGCCGGAGCGCTCGGCACGCTGCTCATCACCTTCCCGATGTACTTCCTCCTGCAGTTCTCGACGTTCCCGATCCTCGTGGCGACGATGATCATCGGCGGCATCCTTCCGACCATGTCGTGGGCGGCCCTCGGCGGCCTCATGAACGATCTGTTCCCCGATCGGTTCCGCTACTCGGCGCTGTCGTTCGCGTACGCCCTCGCCGCGACCATCAGCGGCTTCATCCCTTCGCTCACCTTCGAGTTCGGCTTGGCGACGGGGAACGCCTGGTGGCACCCCGGTGTCATCCTCGCCGTGATGTCCGCGGTGACCCTTGTCTCGGCCGTGACCGCCCACGCGGTGATCCGTCGTCGACCCGACGCCGAGATCGAGAAGACCCCCGAGCTCGTCGCGTCCGCGTCCTAGCGTCGCCGAGAGGCCGTGGGTCCGCCCGATAGAATCGGGCGGACCCACATTCAGGCACGCTCACACAGTGCCGCACATAGCGCCGAGGAGACACCATGGCCACGATCCCCGACAAGCCCGCACTCGAGGGGCTGGAGAAGACCTGGGACGAACGGTGGACCGCGGCGGGCACCTACGCCTTCGACCGGCTCCGCGCTGCCGAGGTGGGGCGCGAGGGCATCTACAGCGTCGACACCCCTCCGCCGACCGCCTCGGGGAGTCTGCACATCGGCCACGTCTTCAGCTACACCCACACCGATGTGAAGGTCCGCTTCGAGCGGATGCGCGGCAAGGTCGTCTTCTACCCGATGGGGTGGGACGACAACGGCCTGCCCACCGAGCGACGGGTGCAGAACTACTACGGGGTGCGGTGCGATCCGAGTCTGGCCTACGACCCCGACTTCTCGCCGCCGTACGAGGGTGGCGACAACAAGTCCTCTCGGGCCGCCGATCAGATCCCGATCAGCCGGCGCAACTTCATCGAGCTCTGCGAGAAGCTCACCGTCGAAGATGAGAAGCACTTCGAGGCGCTGTGGCGGAACCTCGGTCTGAGCGTCGACTGGACTCAGACCTACCGCACGATCTCCGACGAGACGATGCGCACCAGTCAGCTCGCGTTCCTCCGCAACATCGAGCGCGGTGAGGCCTACCAGGCCCTGGCCCCGACCCTGTGGGACATCGACTTCCGCTCGGCGATCGCGCAGGCCGAGCTCGAGGATCGGGAGCAGCCGGCCGCCTACCACCGGGTCGCCTTCCACCGCACCGACGGCAGCGGTGACATCCACATCGAGACCACCCGCCCCGAACTTCTCCCCGCCTGCGTCGCACTCGTGGCACATCCCGACGACGAGCGCTACCGCGACGTCTTCGGCACGACCGTGCGGACACCCCTGTTCGATGTCGAGGTGCCGGTGCTCGCGCACCCGCTCGCCCAGCCCGACAAGGGGTCGGGTATCGCGATGATCTGCACGTTCGGCGATGTGACCGACATCATCTGGTGGCGCGAGCTCGACCTCCCCAACCGCACGATCCTCGGTCAGGACGGCCGGGTGATCGCCGACGCACCCGATGCGATCACGTCGGACGCCGGTGTCTCGGCGTACGCCGAGCTCGCCGGGAAGACCGTCTTCAGCGCCAAGAAGCGCATCGTCGAGCTCCTTCGGGACTCCGGTGAGCTCATCGGCGAACCGCGGCCGTTCACGCATCCGGTGAAGTTCTACGAGAAGGGCGACCGCCCGCTCGAGATCGTCTCGACGCGCCAGTGGTACATCCGCAATGGCGCCCGCGACGCGGCGCTTCGAGACCGGCTGATCTCGCTCGGACGGGAGCTGAGCTGGCACCCCGACTTCATGCGCGTGCGGTACGAGAACTGGACCAACGGGCTCACGGGAGACTGGCTCGTCTCGCGTCAGCGGTTCTTCGGCGTTCCGATCCCGGTCTGGTACGGGCTGGATGCCGACGGCAACCGTGACTACGACCGGGTCATCGTTCCCGGAGTCGCCCAGCTGCCGGTAGACCCCACGATCGACGTCCCCGAGGGATTCACCGCCGATCAGCGCGGCGTGCCCGGCGGCTTCGAGGGCGAGCAGGACATCTTCGACACCTGGGCCACCTCCTCCCTCACCCCTCAGCTTGCGGGCGGCTGGGAGCGGGATCCCGAGCTGTGGGATCTCGTCACGCCGTTCGATCTGCGCCCCCAGGGTCAGGACATCATCCGCACGTGGCTGTTCTCCACCATGCTGCGCAGCGCCTTGGAAGACGGTCGGTCGCCCTGGCGGACGGCGGCGATCTCCGGCTTCATCGTCGACCCGGACCGCAAGAAGATGTCCAAGTCCAAGGGCAACGTCGTCACTCCGGCCGACATCCTCGCCCAGCACGGATCGGACGCGGTCCGCTACTGGGCGGCGTCCAGCCGGCTGGGAACGGATGCCGCGTTCGACCCGCAGAACCCCACACAGATCAAGATCGGCAGGCGGCTGGCGATCAAGATCCTGAACGCGGCGAAGTTCGTGCTGTCGTTCCCCGTGCCCGAGGCCGCCGAGATCACCCACCCCCTCGATGCCAGCATGCTGGCGACCCTCGACCGCGTCGTCGACGAGGCGACGGCGGCGTGGGAGGCGTACGACCACGCGCGGGCGCTGGAGATCACCGAGTCGTTCTTCTGGACGTTCTGCGACGACTACCTGGAGTTGGTCAAGGAACGTGCGTACGACCGGTCCACCGCGGGTGGTGCGTCTGCGGCCCTGGCGCTGCGCCAGGCACTGAGCGCCCTGCTGCGACTCTTCGCGCCGGTGCTCTCCTTCGCCACGGAGGAGGCATGGTCGTGGTTCAACGACGGTTCTGTCCACCTGGCCGACTGGCCGCGATCGCAGGCGGTCGACGGCGATCCGCGTGTGCTGACGGCCGTGGGAAGCGCCCTCATCGGCATCCGTCGCGCCAAGACCGAAGCGAAGGTCTCGCAGAAGACGCCGGTGGCCGAGCTGACGATCCAGGCGCCGTCTGAGATCTCCGAGCGCCTCCGCCTCGCCGAGGACGACCTGAAGGCAGTCGGCCGGGTCGCCCAGATCCAATACGCCGACGGCACCGAGACGGTCGTCACCGACATCCGCTTCGCCGAGGAGGCCTGACATGCAGCTGGGAACGCGATGGACGTCGGGGGACGAACCGCCGGCGTCGGTACCGCCCGCGGTCGCCGCGGCCGTTCGTGCCGTCGACGCCGCCTTCGGCTCAGCCGGTCCGCGCCCGCGATGGACGCTGACGTGGCTGGAGGGCCGGCCGATCGCCGAACTCGACAGCGGCGTGATCGTCGAGCTCGACGCGGACGGTACCGCGGTGGTGCGTCATGACGACGAGGACGAGTTCGGCTGAGTCGCCTGCGCGTCCGTCGACGCGCTCACCGGCAGAGGACCGGTCTGCCTGCTGGCTGCGAGGATGAGGCGGGACGCCACCGCGGTGGCCGCCAGTGTCACTCCCGCGGCGATGATGTACGGCAGGCGCAGGTCTACGCGTGCGGCAAGTCCACCGGCGAGGGTCGCGATCGGGAAGAGTCCCCACGTGAGGCTGCGGATGACGCCGAGGACGCGTCCGAAGATGTCGCCGGGCACGATCAGCTGTCGGAGGGCGCCCCAGGGAACGTTCCAGGTGGACACGGCGAAGGCCATGAGAGCGTAGAACGCCACCGCGAGAACGACCCCCGGGGCCGCCGCGACGAGCGCCAGGCTCACCGCGGCGAGCAGGTTGGCACCGAGCATCACGGCGCCGCGGCCGAACCTGTCCACCAGCAGTGGCGCGACGAGGGAACCCGCCAGGGCGCCGACTCCGACACCAGCGGTCACGAAACCGATCGCAGCCGGGGGGACGCCCTGAGTGTCGAGGAAATACAGGATGGTCGCCGCCTGTGCGAAGGAGAAGGCCGAACCCACCACGGAGGTGAAGATCACCAGGGCGCGGAGGTAGCGATGCCGCCACAGGTAGGCCAGGGCCGTGCGCGTGGAGATCGGCGAGGCGGGTCGGGTGTCCTCCGGGTCTCGGCGAGGTCGCGCGGCCGCGGCGGGCAGGAGCAGGGCGAGGACGATCGGCACCAGGTAGCCGAGGGCGCCGAGCCAGAGAGGCAGAGCCAAGGACACGGCGAAGAGCAGGCCCGCGACCGGTTGCGCCAGAAAGCTGTCGATCGTGATCTGCGCCGCCTGGATTCGGCCGTTCGCGCGATCCAGGCCGCCGCGCGCCACGAGCGCGGGGACGACCGCGTTCGTGGCGTTGTCGAACAGGGTCTCCCCCAGTCCGAAGACCAGCACGCCCGCGAACAGCGCCCAGATGGTCAGCTCACCGGTGACCGTGAGGACGGCCAGAGCGATCGCGGCGCTCCCGCGAAGGGTGTTCGCGCCTGCCATGATGACCCGCCGGTCGAAGCGGTCCACCAGCATGCCGGCCGGGAGCCCGAACACCAGCCAGGGCAGGAACGCCAGAGCGCCCACGGCGGCGATCGCGAGCGGGTCGGTCGTCAGCGTCGTCGCGATGAGCGGCACCGCAGTGCGGCCCAGTCCATCGGCAAGGTTGCTGAAGGCCGCCGCGGTCCACAGTCGACCGAAGTCTCGGCCGAGGGGCGGGCGTCGTGGGCGGACCGTTCCGAGCTCGGGGACGACCTCGGGCCTCGTATCGGTCACCGGTTCAGCCCGGGAAGAGGCCGATCACGCCGTGCGCGACCGCCCGATGACGGCGCTCGACGGCGTCGGCGAGCACGGCGGCGCTTCGCCGGCCGACCGGACCGGTACGACGTTCCACGCGACGCGCCACCACTCCCCGGGCGGCATCGGCGGCGACCAGGATCAGGCGCTCGACGCCGGTGGTCGCAGGTAGTGGGCTGAAGAGAGTGGTCATGAGGCACCTCCGATGTCGGGAAGCGGAAAGACGTCGGCGCGGATCGTGACGGGTCGCACGTCCTCGCCTTCCTGCTGGCGGTAGCGGTCGACGGTCTCGTCGATGATCGCCATGATGCGATGGGTGAGCTCGGCGCTCTGGGCGGGAGTCAGACGCGCGGTCGCTGTCGAGATGAGACTCGCGTCCTTCCACACGTCGTCCTCCAGCCCGATGGCGTGGTCGTGGAAGTCCAGGAGAGCCTGCTGACGCAGACGGAAGAACTCGCTGGTGACGAGCTGCGTGACCGCTCGCGCAGCCGGCGTCTTCGCTGTGCCCGCGGCGCTCATGGTCACGCCCCCGACTGGACGCTCCCACCAGCGTTCGCGGCCCGTCCCCTGTCCGGGGCGCTCGCGGATGAGATCCTGCTTCGCCAGCGCGCGCAGATGATAGCTCGTCGAACCCGTCGACTCGCCCAATCGCTCCGCGAGCGAGCTGGCGGTCTGCGGACCGTACTGACTGAGGATGTCGTAGATCTTCACCCGGAGCGGGTGCGCCAGGGCGCGGAGCGCCTGCGCGTCGAGAACCCGATCGTTCGCGTGGCGGGACTCGACCCGCGCCGCCGCATCCGATTCGTGCTCGTCCGGAGTGTTCATGAGGCAACAGTAGCTCTGCAAAGAAACGTTTGCAAGATGTATTTTGCAAACACTCGGTTGCACCCCTCGCGTGCTCACCTAGGGTGGAGAGATGACCGACGCCAACCCGCTGCTCGCACCCTCATCCCTGCCCTACGGATTGCCGGACTACCGCCGCATCGCGGCCGCCGATTACCTCCCCGCGTTCCGCGCCGCGTTCGCAGCGCACCGAGAAGAGGTCGCGCGCATCGCTGCGGATCCCTCCGAGGCCACGTTCGCGAACACCTTCGTCGCACTGGAGGAATCGGGTCATCTTCTCGGCGACATCGCCCGCACGTTCTACACCGTCTCCTCCGCCGACGCCACCGATGACATCCAGGCGGTCGAGCAGGAGCTCGCTCCCCTCATGGCGGCGCATCAGGACGCCATCCAGCTCGACCCCGCCCTCTACGCGCGCGTGCGCCACGTGTACGACCGTCGCCAGAACGAAGACCTGACACCCGAAGACCTGTATCTGGTCGAACGGCGCTATCGCGAGATGACCCACGCAGGTGCGGCGCTGGAAGACGAGGCGAAAGAGCGACTGACCCAGCTCAATCAGCGACTGTCGACTCTCACGACGACCTTCGAGAAGAACCTGCTGGCGGACACGAACGACCTCGCGGTGGTGTTCGACGACGAGTCGGAGCTCGATGGCCTCACGGAGGGGGAACTCTCCGCGGCCGCCCGGGCCGCCGCAGACCGGGGTATGGAGGGGAAGTACGTCGTGACCCTCACCCTGTTCACGGGCCACCCCTATCTCTCGACCCTGACCGATCGCGAGAGTCGGCGTCGCATCATGGCCGCGTCGCAGGCACGAGGCTCCCGCGGGAATGCCAACGACAATCAGGAAGTGCTGCGCGAGATCGTGCGCTTGCGCGCCGAGCGCGCCAAGCTCCTCGGGTACGACTCCCACGCGGCATACGTCACAGCGGACGAGACCGCCGGGTCCCCCGAGGCCGTGCGCGAGCTGCTGTTCCGGTTGGCCGGACCGGCCGCCCGCAACGCTCGACGGGAGCAGGACGCCCTCCAGAAGATCATCGACGCGTCCGGCGAATCGTTTCCGCTGGCCGCGCACGATTGGGCCTTCTACACCGAACGCGTGCGCGAAGCGGAGTACGACCTCGACCGGGCGGCGCTTCGACCCTGGTTCGAGGCCGAGCGGGTTCTGCAGGACGGCGTGTTCCGGGCCGCCACCGACCTCTTCGGCGTGAGCTTCACCGAGCGACCCGACCTTCCCGCCTACCACCCCGAGGCGAGGGTGTTCGAGGTCCACGACGCCGACGGCACCCCCGTCGGGCTCTACATCCTCGATCTCTACACCCGCGACACCAAGCGAGGCGGCGCGTGGATGAACTCGATCGTGGTGCAGTCGCGCCTGCGAGGCACGGCGGCCGTGGTGGTGAACAACCTCAACGTTCCCCAACCCTCCCCCGGGCAGCCGACGCTTCTCACGCTTGACGAGGTCACCACGCTCTTCCACGAGTTCGGCCACGCCCTGCACGGCCTTTTCGCGACGGTGACCTACCCGTCCTTCGGAGGCACGAACGTCTTCCGCGACTTCGTCGAGTTTCCGAGCCAGGTCAACGAGATGTGGATCTACTGGCCCGAGATCCTCAGCTCGTACGCCCGTCACGTCGACACCGACGAGCCGCTGCCCGCAGACGTCGTCGAGAGAATGCACGCATCAGAGGCGTTCAACCAGGGCTTCTCGACCAGCGAATACCTGGCGGCGTCCTGGATCGACCAGGCTTGGCACCGGCTCGGAGCCGATGCCGCGGCCGAGGACCTCGACGTGGCGGATTTCGAAGCAGGAGCGCTGGCGGAGATCGGCCTGGACGATCCCGCGGTCCCGACCCGCTACTCCTCGACCTACTTCGCTCACGTCTTCTCCGGCGGCTACAGCGCCGGGTACTACTCCTACATCTGGAGCGAGGTGCTCGACGCCGACACGGTGGAGTGGTTCCGAGAGAACGGCGGGCTCACCCGCGCTAACGGCGATCGCTTCCGGCAGCGGCTGCTCGGGGTGGGCGGTTCGAAGGATCCGCTCGAGGCCTATCGGGATTTCCGCGGCCGGGATGCCGACATCGCGCCTCTGCTGCGACGCCGCGGCCTCGCCGCGTGAGTTCAGCGCACGTGTGAGCTGAGTGCGGTGTCCGCGCGGTCAGTCCGCCGACACCGCCTCAGCCGCGGCGGCCGCCGGCCGTCCCAGCACCTGGTCCATGAGGTCACGGGTGCGCGCGAAGGTGCGGACGGCGACATTGGCGAGGCCGGTGACCGTGGTGCCGGATGCGGCGTGGCGTCTGCTCACCGCCGTGACGCCGTGGTCGCCTCCGGCCATGACGAGATCGTCGCCGTCGATCCACACGCCACGACCGTAGCCGAGCCCGTCGCCGGTGTCGGCGGTCGTCGGCGTGATGAGAAGATCCACACCAGTTCGGCTCAGGATGCGCCCGGCGAACAGCGCCTCCCAGAAGCGGTGGAGGTCGGCGACCGTCGAAAAGGCGCCACCGTCTCCCGACCCCACGACGGGGAGCGCGAACACGTTCGTCCGTCCGTCGTCACGGTACCCGGTGGCTGTGCCCGGCGGCAGGTGATCGGACCGAGGGAACCCTGAATCCGTCATGCCCGCAGCCTGGAAGACGCGAGTCTCGACGAGCTCGGCGAACGAGCTACCGGAGGCGCGTTCGGCCAGGACGGCAAGCAGGACGTAGCCGCTGTTGCAGTAGGAGAACCGCTCCCCCGCGGGGAATTTGGTGGGGTGCCCGTCGAGGAGGGGAAGGTAGGCCGGCGTCGAGTCGAGCTGCTGGACGGGAATCGGAAGCGGCGCCAGGGCGTCGACCTCTTCGTCGAGGTAGTCGCCTATCCCGGACGTGTGGGTCAAGAGGTGATCGATCGTGACGTCGGGCGCGACCAGCGGGAGGTCGCCTCCGAGGATGTCGCGTGCCCGCGTCCCCCGGGACAGCGAACCGTCGTCGACCAACGCGAGGACGGTGGCCGCGGTGAACATCTTCGTGCCGCTTGCCAGCCCGAATCGGGTGGCGACGGTGTTCGGCGTCTCCGAGGTGCGGTCGGCGAGTCCCTCTGCCCACTCACCCAGCACCGCATCTCCACGTCGGAGACTGAGGACACCGCTGTAGTCGGCCAGCGACGGGGCGGGAAGACTCATCGCACGCGGCAGGTCAGGCGCTCTTGCGCTTCTCTCGCAGAACGAAGGTCGGGGCGGCGCGCTCCTCGACCGCGGCGCGGGTGACGATGACCTTATCGACGTCTTCGCTCGACGGGATCTCGAACATGATCGGTCCGAGGACGTCTTCGAGGATGGCGCGGAGCCCGCGGGCGCCGGTCTTCCGCTCGACAGCGAGGTCGGCGATCGCCTCGAGGGCCTCGGTGTCGAACTCCAACGACACTCCGTCAAGCTCGAACATGCGCTGGTACTGCTTGACGAGGGCGTTCTTCGGCTCGGTGAGGATCTCCATCAGCGCCTCCTGATCGAGCGGGTTGACCGATGCCACGACCGGGAGGCGACCGATGAACTCCGGAATCAGCCCGAACTTGTGAAGGTCTTCGGGCCGAACCTCGCTGAACAGATTCAGATCCTGGCCTTTGCTGTGCAGCGGCGCTCCGAATCCGACGCCGTGTTTGCCGACCCGGGAGGAGATGATGTCCTCGAGCCCGGCGAAGGCCCCCGCGACGATGAAGAGCACGTTCGTCGTGTCGATCTGGATGAACTCCTGGTGGGGGTGCTTACGGCCCCCCTGCGGAGGAACGGAGGCCACGGTGCCCTCGAGGATCTTCAGCAGCGCCTGCTGCACTCCCTCGCCGGAGACGTCGCGGGTGATCGAGGGGTTCTCCGCCTTGCGGGCGATCTTGTCGACCTCGTCGATGTAGATGATGCCTGTCTCTGCGCGCTTGGTGTCGAAGTCGGCCGCCTGCAGGAGCTTGAGCAGGATGTTCTCGACGTCTTCGCCGACATAACCGGCCTCGGTGAGCGCAGTGGCGTCGGCCACCGCGAAGGGCACGTTGAGGCGCTTGGCGAGGGTCTGCGCGAGATACGTCTTTCCGCAGCCGGTCGGACCGAGCAGCAGGATGTTGCTCTTGGCGATCTCGACCTCGTCGGCGCGTTGCTCGGCGGGCTGCAGGGTGCCCTGGGCGCGTACGCGCTTGTAGTGGTTGTACACCGCGACCGACAGCGCGCGCTTGGCGTCGTCTTGACCGACGACGTACTCCTCGAGGAAGGAGAAGATCTCCCGAGGCTTGGGGAGGTCGAACTCGGAGACGACACCGGTCGAGGACTCGGCCATCCGCTCTTCGATGATCTCGTTGCACAGCTCGACGCACTCGTCGCAGATGTACACACCGGGGCCGGCGATCAGCTGTTGCACCTGCTTCTGGCTCTTTCCGCAGAAAGAGCACTTGAACAGGTCGGCGCTTTCACCGATGCGTGCCATTGCGGCTCCTCTTCGTCGCCCCGGGGATGCCTCCCCCGTCGTCACCGTCGAGCCTAACCTCTGCCGGGGACATGCGCGGGGATTGAGTCGGCGTGAACGCGGTGACGCCCCCGTCGCCGGAGCGCGAGGGCGTCACCGTTCGGGTCTGTCAGCGGGTCAGCGCCGGGGCCCCGGCCGTCCGCTTCCGCGTGGTGAGGACCTGATCGACGAGGCCGTACGTCACCGCGTCCTCGGCCGAGAGGATCTTGTCGCGGTCGATGTCCTTGTTCACCTCGTCGACGGACTTGTTCGAGTGGGCTGCGAGGGTCTGCTCGAGCCAGGTGCGCATCCGCATGATCTCCGCGGCCTGGATCTCGATGTCCGAGGCCTGGCCGTGACCGGCCTCACCCATCGCAGGCTGGTGGATCAGGATGCGGGCGTTGGGCAACGCCAGACGCTTGCCCGGTGCCCCCGCTGCGAGCAGGACCGCCGCGGCCGACGCCGCCTGACCCAGAACGACGGTCTGGATCTGCGGCGAGACGTACTGCATCGTGTCGTAGATCGCGGTCATGGCCGTGAACGAGCCGCCGGGCGAGTTGATGTACATCACGATGTCTCGGTCGGGATCCTGGCTCTCCAGCACGAGGAGCTGGGCCATGACGTCATCGGCGGACGCGTCGTCGACCTGGACGCCGAGGAAGATCACGCGATCCTCGAAGAGCTTGTTGTACGGGTCCTGTCGCTTGTAGCCGTACGCCGTGCGCTCCTCGAACTGAGGCAGGACGTAGCGGTTGCCGGGCATCTGAAGGCCCTGCGGCGCCGACGGGGCGCCTCCGAAGGTGGGGGTCTGCATTCCTACTTCTCTCTCTTTCGCCGTCGAGCTCAGCTGTCGGTGGCGGTTCCGCCGCCACCGATGACGTCGGTCGCGGACTCGCGGATGTGGTCGACGAAGCCGTACTCGAGCGCCTCTTCGGCGCCGAACCACCGGTCCCGGTCACCGTCGGCATTGATCTGCTCGACCGTCTTGCCCGTCTGCTTGGCCGTGATCTCGGCGAGGCGCTTCTTCATGTCGAGGATGAGCTGCGCCTGCGTCTGGATGTCGCTCGCGGTGCCGCCGAAGCCGCCGTGGGGCTGGTGGAGGAGGACGCGGGCATTGGGCGTGATGTAGCGCTTGCCCTTGGTGCCCGCCGTGAGCAGCAGCTGGCCCATCGAGGCAGCCATCCCGATGCCGACGGTGACGATGTCGTTCGGCACGAACTGCATGGTGTCGTAGATCGCCATTCCGGCCGTGATCGAGCCGCCGGGCGAGTTGATGTAGAGGTAGATGTCCTTCTCGGAGTCCTCCGCGGCGAGAAGCAGGATCTTGGCGCAGATCTCGTTGGCGTTCTCGTCACGCACCTCCGACCCCAGCCAGATGATGCGGTCCTTGAGCAGCCTGTCGAAGACGCTCGTCGCGACAAGTGGTTCGGCCATGTGTACTCCTGTTTCCGTGGTCGTGTCCTCGAATCTACCGGCGCGTGAATCGCGCCCCGCCCGTGTTCGCCGTCGGCAGATCGAGCGCGTCGCGCCTGCGCCGAGCCGGCGTCGCCGGACAGACGAGTGAGGGACGGATGCCGCGGCATCCGTCCCTCACTCCTGTCGGCGTGTGCGCTTACTCGGCGGCGTCGGCCTTCTTCGCGCGGCTCTTGCGAGCGGGCTTCTTGGGGGCCTCGGCCTCCTCGGCGGCGATGACCTCATCGGCCTCGGCGGCGGCGTCAGCGATGTCCTCGGCCTCTTCGACCACCTCGTCCTCGGCGGTCTCCTCGTCCTCGAGCGCGACGAAGCCGGTCAGGTCGACCGTCTTGCCGTTGGTGTCGACGACGGTGACCTTGCCGAGAGCGACCGCGAGGGCCTTGTTGCGGGCGACCTCGCCGACCATGGCCGGGAGCTGGTTGCCCTGCTGCAGTGCGTTGATGAAGTCCTGCGGCGACATGCCGTACTGCGCCGACGACTGGATCAGGTACTGGGTGAGCTCGTCCTGCGAGACCTGCACCTCGTACTTCTCCACGATGGCATCCAGCAGCATCTGGGTGCGGAACTGCTTCTCGCTGGCCTCGGTGACCTCGGCACGGTGGACATCGTCCTCGAGACGACCCTCGCCCTCGAGGTGGTTGTGCACCTCGTCCTCGATGAGCTGCTGCGGCACGGGGATCTCGGCGCCGGCCAGGAGCGTCTCGATGAGCTTGTCGCGGGCCGCAGACCCCTGGGTGAAGACCGACTGCTCGCCGGCACGCTCGCGAAGGCTGTCGCGCAGTTCGGCGATCGTGTCGAACTCCGACGCCATCTGCGCGAAGTCGTCGTCCGCCTCGGGAAGCTCCCGCTCCTTGACCGCCTTGACGGTCACGGCGACCTCGGCCTCCTGGCCGGCGTTGTCGCCGCCGATCAGCGTGGAGCGGAAGGTCGTCTCCTCGCCTGCGGTCAGCGAGTCCACGGCCTCGTCGATGCCTTCGAGCAGCTCGCCCGAGCCGACCTCGTACGACACGCCATCTGCACGATCGACCTCGTTGCCGTCGATCGTGGCGACGAGGTCGAGCTCGACGAAGTCGCCGGTGGCGGCCGGGCGGTCCACGGTCACCAGGGTGCCGAAGCGCGAGCGCAGCTTGTCGAGCTCGGCGTCCACAGCCGACTCGTCGACCTCGACGGCGTCGACCTCGATGGTCGTGCCCTCGAAGTCAGGAAGGTCGAACTCGGGCCGGACATCGACCTCGACGTCGACCAGCAGGTCGCCGCTGAAGTCCTTGGCGTCGGGCCACTCCACGACGTCGGCGCTCGGGCGACCCATGACGCGGATCTCGCTGGCGGTGACAGCCTCGCGATAGAACGCATCGAGCCCTTCGCTGACGGCGTGCTCGAGCACCGCGGTGCGCCCGACGCGCTGGTCGATGATCGGTGCGGGCACCTTCCCCTTGCGGAAGCCGGGGATCTGCACGTCCTGGGCGATGTGCTCGTAGGCGTGCGTGATGCTGGGCTTCAGCTCTTCGGGGCTGACCGCGATACGGAGCTTCACGCGAGTCGGGCTCAGCTTCTCGACGGTGGTGGTGACCATGCCTTGTGTCTCTCCTCGTCTGCCACCGCACGCGGACGCGTGGGCGTAGGTCTTCGTGATGGGGGGCCGATGGTCGGGGCGACAGGATTTGAACCTGCGGCCTCCCGCTCCCAAAGCGGGCGCTCTACCAAGCTGAGCTACGCCCCGGGCGGGTGCGCACGCACGCGTGCGCCGATCGGGCCTGTTGCAGTCTAGCCGACACTCCCGGAAGCCTCATCGACAGGACCCACCTCGCGCGTCCCCTAGACTGGAGGAACCGCGGATCTCTCCGCCGCGGGGATGTAGCTCAATGGTAGAGCCTCAGTCTTCCAAACTGATGGTGCGGGTTCGATTCCCGTCATCCCCTCCATGGCCCTCAGAGGCCGCTCTCGCCGATCGATTCGGCCGCCCGGTGCGTCTCCAGGTGCTGCAGGTAGATCGCCGCGTTCCGCCGGATGGCCTCGCGCTCCTCCTCCGTGAGGGGCCTGCGCACCTGGGCGGGCACGCCCGCCACGAGCGACCCGGGCGGCACCACCGTGCCCTGCAGCACGACGGCCCCGGCCGCGACGAGGCATCCTGCGCCGATCTCCGCGCCCGAGAGCACCACGCTCCCCATCCCGATGAGCGAGCCGTCGCCGATCGAGCATCCGTGCACGACCGCGTTGTGACCGACCGACACGTTCGCCCCCAGCACCACCGCGTGGTCGGCGTCGACGTGCACCGAGACGTTGTCCTGCAGATTGCTGCCCGGGCCGATGGTGATCGGAGCGCTGTCCCCGCGCACCACCGCGTTGTACCAGACGCTCGCGCCCTCCCCCAGCGTCACGGCGCCGATCACCCGCGCGCCCGCGGCGACGAACGCCGAATCAGGCAGCGACGGGCGCCGGTCGCCGAGGGAGAGGACGGATGCCGCGGGGTCGATGCTCATGCCAGGGAGCCTAGACGTCCTCGGGTCCGGGGTCAGCGAGCGGCGAGGGCGTCGCGAATGGCCGCTTCGTACCAGGGTTCGAGGGTGTCGGCGAAGGTGACCGTCAGGTGGTCCTGGTCGCGGTAGACGTTGGCTCCGCCCACCACGGGGCGACACACCTCGTCGTCGCAGAAGACATCGGTGAAGTCCAGCAGGGTGACCCCGGCCATCCCCTCCGCCGCCTCGCGCAGCGGGTCGTCCGCAACGAGCACGTCGGCGCGCGGCCCGTCGCACTCGGAGGCGTCACGCGTGCGCAGGCATTTGTTCGGATCGGTCTCCCACACCGGGTTGTCCACCACCGTCACCACCGGTGTGCCGCGATCGATCACCTCGCTCCACGCCTCGCGGTAGCCCGCGACCGCGGCGTCGCGGGACGAATCGAACCCGTCCGAGGCGTACGGGGTCGTCGCGAGGGCGGAGGTGAAGACGACATCGATCTCCCGGTCGGCGAGGGCGGAGGTGACGCCCTCGCGCCAGTCGGTGCACGCCGCACCGAAAGCGCCAGGCGTCGACAGGGGTGTGGTGTTCCAGGGGCACGCCCCCTTGAAGAAGGTCGTCAGGTGCCAGCCGTTGCGCTGCGCCATCCGCTCGAACGTGGGCAGGAGCTGGAAGGCGTGGCTATCGCCGATGAGGGCCACGCGCGGGGCGTCGTCGGCGTCGGAGCCGAACTCGCAGGACACCGGGCGGGAATCGTTCAGCTGCACGAAGCATTGATCGTCGGATGGTCGATCGGCCCCCGCGAAGCCCGGCGCCGGCAGGATCGTGTCGGGCGTCGCGGAGTCATCGCACGTCGGATCGAGGATCGATGCCGCACCGAAGCACTCCGGCGGGTTCTCACGCAGTTCCGCGAGGGCCCGCACACCGGCGTTGTAGGCGGGTGCGTTCACGGCCCAGGCGGCGCCCGCGGTGCTCGCCACCAGGAGCATCGCCGCCAGCGACGCCCAGAGGGTGACCCGCGGCGGGCGTGAGGTCAGCACCTTCCAGCTGCGGAAGGGATCCTCGACGAAGGTCTTCGTCAGCCACGCGAGGACGAAGCAGAGCGCGAGCAGGGCGACGCGATGGTAGATCGTCAGTCCCCAGAACGGCACCGACGGCGCGATGATGATGAGCGGCCAGTGCCAGAGGTACAGCGAGTAGGAGATCCCCCCGATGAACTGCGCGGGACGCACCGAGAGCACACGGGTCGGGTACCACCAGCGGTCGGTGTTCGACGCCGCGATGATCAGGCCCGCGCCGAGCGTGGGCACAAGGGCGGCGTACCCGGGGAAGGGGGTCTGTCCGTCGTAGGCGAAGGTCGCCCAGAGGAGGGCGGCGATCCCCACCCAGCCCGCCACGAAGCTCGCCCCCGCGGAGCGCAGCCGCAGCAGCGGGACGAGCGCGATGAGGGCACCGACACCGAACTGCCACATCCGACCGAAGGTCACGAAGTAGGCCGGCGCGGGGTCGGTGATGGTGAAGACGACGCAGAAGACGAAGGATGCCGCCGAGACGACCGCCAGCACCGCGATGACGCTCCGGCGCACCGTGCCGCGCGCCCACTTCACCGCCGCCCACGCAGCGAGGAGCATCAGCAGCGGCCAGATGACGTAGAACTGCTCCTCGAGCGAGAGCGACCAGTAGTGCTGGACGGTGGTGGGGTCGCCGCCGTTGTTGAGATAGTCCGCAGACGTGATCGCGAGGTACCAGTTCTCGACGTAGAAGGTCGATGCGAGGATCTCGCGCACCTCGTTCGGCAATGCCGAGGTCGGGGTGAGGTACGGGGTCATCGCGACCAGCGCGCAGAAGAGCAGCACGAGCAGGGATGCGGGAAGAAGTCGCCGAGCGCGTCTCGCCCAGAACTGGCCTAGACGTACGGTGCCGGTGGCGGTGAGTTCCCGCATCAGGTGCGAGGTGATGAGGAAGCCCGAGATGACGAAGAAGATGTCCACGCCGATATAGCCGCCGGGGAAGCGCCCCGGCCAGAAGTGGTAGAGCACCACGCACAGCACGGCGATGGCGCGGAGCCCCTGCACGTGAGGAAGGAAGCGGGCAGGTTCGGCGTGCTCGGGTGAGCCCTGTGTGCGACGGCTGCGTCGCCCTTCGGCGTCGCCGGGCAGGCGCGGCTCGAGGGCGGGATCAGCGGATGGCACGGTAAGACGGTAACCCCTGACGGCAGCCGGCTTGCTCAGCGACCTGCCAGTGTGACGGGTTAGCGGAGCCTTCTCTTGCTTGCGGAATAGGGGGCGCGCACTAGCGTTGGGTTCACTGGACCGCCGCGTGGCGGTTCGAAGGGAGCCGACAGAATGACCGACATTCAGACCACCCCCGCCACCGCCGCCGATCCCACGGTCGCCGCCGGCTCGGCGCAGTTCCTCACCCCGGTCGTGCTGGGACTGCAGGCTCTGGCCGTGAACGGCAAGCAGGCGCACTGGAACGTGCGGGGGGCGAACTTCATCGCCATTCACGAACTCCTCGATCAGATCGTCGACCACGCCCGGCAGGCAGCTGACGACGCTGCGGAGCGGATCGTCGCGCTCGGGCTTCCGATCGACGCCCGCACGTCGACCATCGCTCAGAAGGTCGCGCCCACCGCGGTTCCCGCCGGGTTCACCCCGTGGCAGGAGATCGTCCGCGACATGATCGCCGACATGGACGCCGTGATCGTCGATGTCAAGACCGCGATCGAGGGGCTCGACGAGGTCGATCTCACCAGTCAGGACGTGGCACTGGCCATCATGCAGACGCTCGAGAAGGACCGCTGGTTCCTCTTCGCACACCTCGCCGAGTGACCTCGCTCGCATGACGACGAAGGGCCCCGAATCCTCTCCGGAGGAATCGGGGCCCTTCGTCGACACCGGCGGTGCGCCCGCCTGCGCGCTCAGGTCAGATGGGTCAGCCGACCCGCGAGAAGCGTCGCTGCGACCGTCATCTCGCGCAGCTCGCTCTCCGTCGCGGCGAGCGGGTCGCTGTCGCACAGCACCAGATCACCCGGGGAGCCGGGGCGGATCGTCGCCGGATCGGTCGAACCACCCCTCGTGGACGCCGCCAACGCCGTGTGCGGGTCCAGGGCCTGCTCGGGCCGCCAGGCCGGGCGACCTCCTCGGGTACGGTGCACCGCGGCAGCCAGCGCGGCCCACGGATCCAGGGGTGAGACCGGGGCGTCCGATCCGAACAGCAGGGTGGCGCCGGCGTCGGCGAGGGCGCGAAGCGGATAGGGAGTGGCGGTCTGCGCCGCCCAGATCTCGTCGGTGAGGTCCCGGTCGTCGACCGCGTGCTCGGGCTGCACACTCGCACCGACGCCGAGCCGCGCGAACCTCGGGATGTCCGATGCGCCCACGAGCTGCGCATGCTCGATGGTGCCGGTCGCTCCGCTGAGCGCGAAGGCGTCCAGGGCGTGGGAGTTGGCGACATCCCCGATCGCATGGATGGCACACGACAGGCCCGCCGCGGTCGCCCGGGTCATCATCTCGACCAGCGCGGCCGGTGCGACGGTGAGCATCCCGCGATCGTCGGAAGAGCCGGCGTACGGGTGCGAGCACGCGGCGGTGCGAGTCCCGAGCGAGCCGTCGGTGATGACTTTGACAGGCCCGACGTGGACGAGGTCGGATCCTCCGCGGACGGGATCACCCGTGCGAAGGCCTGCGGCGATCGCGCGATCGAGGTGTTCGGGGTAGATGCCGAACGACACCCGCAGCGTGTCGAATCCGCCCGCCACACGCCGAACCCACGCATCCTCGTTCCAGGCCATGTCGAGATCCACCAGGCCGACGACGCCTCGACCGGCCGCGCGGCGTGCCATCGCCGCGACGAGGGCGTCGGCGTGCGCGGCAGGGACGGCGTTCAGCCGGCGCGACACCTCGAACGCGGGGGCCTCCCGCAGGATGCCGCTGTCGTCGGCCGACAACGCCTCCCGGCGCAGCGCGGCGGAGTTGAGCCACACGCTGTGGACGTCGGCGTTGATCAGGTAGGTGGGGACGTCTCCGGTGTGCTCGTCCAGCAGCGCCACACTCGGCGAGTCCGCCCACAGCGCGTCGCGGAAGCCGACCCCGACCCGTCGGCCGTCGGCGAGGACCGGCGACCCCGCCACGCGGCGTGCGGCCTCCACCGCGGTGGTCGCATCGACGACCGAGACCCGTTCTGAGGCGAGGGCCCACTGCGTGACGTGCACGTGATGATCCCAGAGCCCCGGGAGGAGGAATCGTCCGTCGGCCTCGAGCACCGACCCCGCCGGACGGATGACGCCCGTCGGTGCGATGTCGACGATCGCGCCGTCCGAGAGGAAGACATCGACGCGGTCGTCAGCATCGGCGACCGGCAGAAGCTCGCGGCCAGGACCGCGGACCCGGGCGCCTCGGATGACGGCGACCTGCTCGCCGACGTTCACGCGATCCCTCCGGCATCGGCTCGCGCCTGCAGCGCGCGCTCCATCTCTGCGGCGAGGGCGGGATTGTGGTGCGGGCCCTCGTGGACGAGGCCGTCGATCACGGCGCGGACGACCTCGGCCGGCTTGTTCTGGCTGAGCTTGCGCTTGGCCACGATGCGGGTGGGTGTCAGCCGGAACCCCACGGTGCCGCGCTCGAGCCGTTCGACGAAGGCGGCGTCGTTCGGCCGCTCCCACAGGAGTCGGGGCGCGGGCATTCCGCCCTCGAAGCGGGCGACGAGCCGGTCGAGGACCCGGAGGTTCTCACAGGCATCGAGGATCTCGGGGACACCCGTGAGGTGGACGGAGGAGAAGTTCCACGTGGGAACCGATGGCGTGTCGCCGTACCACCCTGGCGAGACGTACCCGTGAGGCCCCTGGATCACGACGAGCAGCTCGCGCGTGCCCAGACCGTGGATGAGGTCATCCGGCTTGCCCACATGACCGACGATGGTGAGGTCGTCACGGTCGTCGTCGAGCAGCACGACGTAGTGCGAGGCGACCAGCCCCTCGTCGCCGGCGCTCACGATCGTCGCCCACGGATTGAGGTCGACCAGGCGACGCAGCTCTGCGACATCCGTCATCGCGAAGCTCGGATTCTGACGCATGGTCCCAGCCTAGGACGAGCGCGCGGATCGCCCCGTCGTGCCCGATCGTCGGGTGACGACGCCGGTCACGCCTGACAGGACGGGCACCAGTAGAGCTTGCGCGAGGCCGCCTCCTCCACCACGACGGAGGTGCCGCAGACTCGACAGGGCAGTCCCGCTCGCCCGTAGACCCAGTGCCGGTGCTCGCGGCGGGCCATCGCACTGCGCCGCTCCTTCGCGGTGAGCCCATCGCGCGTCATCATCTGGCCCGTCTCGACGCCGATGACCAGGAGCCGCGACCAGTCGCGCCAGATCTCGCGCACCGTCTCCTCGGGAACCTCTCGGCCCGGCGTGTGGGGGTTGAGCCTCGCCCGGAACAACAGCTCCGCGCGGTAGACGTTGCCGATCCCGCTGACCACGCTCTGATCCATCAGCAGGAGTCCGATGGGCGTCACGGTGCGCCGCACGCGCGCGACGAACCGCTCCTCCCCCTCGCGCGCGTCGTCGACGAGCGGATCGGGCCCGAGCTTCGCCAGGGACTGCTCCACCTCATCGGGCGTCTGGATGACGCACGCGGTCGGTCCCCGCAGATCCGCGCAGGTGAGGTCGGTGAGCAACCGCAACCGCACCTGGCCGCGCACCGGGGGCGGCCACTCCTCGGAATCGGCTTCCCCCGGGAGACCCGTGGTCTGCTCCGACATCCGCACGCGGCCGCGCGCGCGGCGAGGGGCGCCGATCGAGGTCAGGGAGTTCTCCCCGGCCGCATCAAGGATCGCCTCCGGCGGCGTCCCGCGCTGATTGGTCTGGCCCATCCGACCGTTCGACGCGGCGATCGTCGGATCGGAGACGATCTCGCCGGCGAAGTCCCATGCGCCGTACAGACCGAGGTGCACGCGCAGCCACAGGTCGCCGTCGAAGGCGACGAACATCTGCTTCCCGACCGCCCGGGATTCACGCGCTTCGCGCCCGTCGATGAGTGCCGCGCCCTCGGCGAAGCGTCCCTGAGGACTCGATGCCGTCACCGTTCGCCCGACGAAGTTCTGCGCGATCTGTCGGGCGATGCGGTGGACGGAATGGCCCTCGGGCACCGGTGTCAGCCGGCCTCGGGATCGAAAGAGCTGGTCTCGTCGGCCAGGACATCGGCCTGTGCAGCACCGGTCGCGGTTCCGGTCGCTCGTGGGTCGGGGGCGAGGCTCCCGTCTGCCTCGAAGGCCGCGATCTGCGCGATGCGACGCTCATGCCGCTCCTCACGCGAGAACGGCGTCGCGATGAAGCGGTCGATGAACGCCGATGCCTCGTCGAAGGTGTGCTGGCGGGCACCGATCGCGATCACGTTGGCGTCGTTGTGCTCGCGCGCGAGTTCAGCTGTCGCGATGCTCCACACCAGCGCGGCGCGGATGCCCGCGACCTTGTTCGCGGCGATCTGCTCGCCGTTGCCCGATCCTCCGAAGACCACGCCGAGCGACTCCAGACCCGCGGCCTGGTCTCGCACGACGGCCTGCGCCGCCCGTATGCAGAAGGCCGGATAGTCATCGAGCGCGTCGTACTCGATCGGACCGTGATCGATGACCTGATGCCCCTGCGCGGCGAGATGGTGCTGCAGCTGCGTGGAGAACTCGAGACCGGCGTGGTCGGTGGCGATGTGGATGCGCATGGCCTTCATCCTAGGGAGGCGGAAACGGGCGGATCGGACGGAACGGCGCCGCTCCTCGCGGCGCCTGCGACCTACGGCGCGATGCCCGACGCCGCCGGCTTGAAGCCCGCCCGCACGTTCTCGCAGCAACCCGGTCGACACACATCGAACCACGGCCCCAGATCGGTACGATGCGGCCGATCCGCTGCGGGGGTGCCCTTCAGCCGCTCCTCGATGAGGTCGACCAGCCCACGCACATAAGCCGGATCGATCCCCGGCGTCTGCGTCCGCACGGCACGCAGACCCGCCTCCTCCGCAGCCTCCATCGCCTCGGTGTCGAGATCCCACATGACCTCCATGTGGTCGCTGACGAACCCGAGCGGAACGATCACCACCGCCTGCGCTCCGACCTCGGGAAGCCCTTCGATGACGTCGACGACGTCCGGCTCCAGCCAGGGCTGGGTCGGCGGGCCCGATCGGGACTGGTAGACGAGCTGCCACGGCACGCCGGCGGCCGCCGGGATCTCCGCGGCGATGTCGGCCATCACGACCTCGGCGACCGCGAGGTGCTGCGCTTCGTAGGCACCCCCCGGACCGAAGTCGCGGTCCCGGGGGCCGGACCGCTCGGCATCGGCGGTGGGGATGCTGTGCGTGGAGAACAGCACGTGGATCCGCGACGGGTCGATTCCGTCATCGAGCAGGCCCGAGATCGCGCCATGCACTCCGTCGACGAACGGCCGGACGAATCCGGGGTGGTCGAAGAACTGGCGCACCTTGTCGATGGTCACGGTGTCGCCCAGGCCCGTCTCGTTCAGAGCCCGTGCGAAGTCCTCGCGGTACTGCCGGCAGCTCGAGAACGAGCTGTACGCGCTCGTGGCGAGTCCCAGAAGGGTCGTGTGTCCGGCGTCAGCGGCCTGACGCACGGCCTCGTCGAGGTACGGCGCCCAGTTCCGGTTGCCCCAGTACACGGGCAGGTCGATCCCGCGGGAGGCGAGCTCCGTTTCGAGAGCGGCCTTCAACGCGCGATTCTGCGCATTGATGGGGCTGACGCCACCGAAGTGACGGTAATGGTGGGCGACCTCCTCGAGGCGCTCGTCGGGGATCCCCCGTCCGCGGGTGACATTGCGGAGGAAGGGGATGACATCGTCCTGTCCCTCGGGGCCGCCGAAGCCGGCGAGGAGCACGGCGTCGTAGGCGACGGGGGTCTCGACGTGCGGCGCTCCCGAAGCGGCGGCCGGGGAGGCGAACAGAACCGTGGGGGTGTCGGAGCTGGTGTCCTGGGGGGCGAGTTCGGTCACCCTGCCATCCTCGCATCGCGCGACGGCACTGGCGCCGGGCGTAGGCTGGTGCAGTTGTCAGCGGTGCCGGTGCCACAGGGCCGCGCCGCTCCGTCTACCCCCAGACCCCGGGAGAACAGCCGTGCCAGGAGAGAACCTCACCCGCCTCGAGGCCCAGGAGCGTCGAGCCGTCGTCGACACCGACTCCTACCAGGTCGATCTCGATCTCACTCGGGGTGCGGAGATCTTCGGTTCGCGAACGGTCGTCCGCTTCCGGGGGCAGCCGGGAAGTTCGACCTTCATCGACCTGATCGCCCGCGATGTCCGCGAGATCACGCTGAACGGCCGGTCGATCGATCCCGCCACGGCCTTCGCCGATTCCCGCATCGCGCTCGACGGTCTCGCCGAGGACAACGAGCTGGTCATCGACGCCGACTGCGTCTACACCAACACCGGTGAGGGGCTTCACCGCTTCGTCGATCCCGTCGACGGCGAGGTCTACCTCTATTCGCAATTCGAGGTTCCCGACTCCCGGCGCATGTTCGCCGTCTTCGAGCAGCCCGACCTGAAAGCGACCTTCCGCTTCACCGTGACGGCTCCCGAGGCCTGGGAAGTCGTCTCCAACTCCCCGACGCCCGAGCCGGCCCGGCACGGCGACGGGACGGCGACCTGGGATTTCGAGCCGACGCCCCGCATCTCCTCGTACATCACCGCCCTCATCGCCGGGCCCTACGAGAAGACCTTCTCCGAGCTGACCAGCGCCTCGGGTCGGGTCATCCCCCTCGGCGTCTACGCTCGCAAAAGCCTGTGGAACCACCTCGACGCCGACTACGTCTTCGACAAGACGCGTCAGGGCTTCGCCTACTTCGAGGAAAAGTTCGACTACCCCTACCCGTTCGCCAAGTACGACCAGCTGTTCGTTCCGGAGTTCAACGCCGGCGCCATGGAGAACGCGGGAGCGGTGACCTTCACCGAGACCTACGTGTTCCGCAGCAAGGTGACCGACGCCGTCCGGGAGCGTCGCGTGGTCACCATCCTCCATGAGCTCGCCCACATGTGGTTCGGCGACCTCGTCACGATGAAGTGGTGGAACGACCTCTGGCTGAACGAATCGTTCGCCGAGTGGGCCTCCACCATCGCCACCGCCGAGGCGACCGAATGGACAGAGGCGTGGACGACCTTCAACGCCATGGAGAAGACCTGGGCGTACCGCCAGGATCAGCTCCCGTCCACCCACCCGGTCGTCGCCGAGATCAACGACCTCGAGGACGTCCAGGTCAACTTCGACGGCATCACCTACGCCAAGGGGGGCTCGGTTCTCAAGCAGCTCGCTGCGTGGGTCGGGATCGAGGCGTTCTTCGCCGGGGTCGCGGCCTACTTCATGAAGCACGAGTGGTCCAACACCGAGCTGTCGGACCTGCTGACCGAGCTCGAGGCCACGAGCGGTCGCGAGCTCACCACCTGGTCGAAGAAGTGGCTCGAGACGGCCGGGGTGAACACCCTCTCCCCCGTCATCGACGAATCCCCCGACGGGACGATCCGTCGATTCGCGATCATCCAGACAGCTCCGGCGGACTACCCCACGATCCGCCCCCACCGTCTCGGCGTCGGCTTCTACACCCTCCAGGACGGCGCTCTGGTGCGCACCCACGCGGTGGAGCTGGACGTCGACGGCGACCGCACCGAGGTGCCGGAACTGGCGGGCCTCGTCCGCCCCGACCTGGTGCTGCTCAACGACGGAGACCTCGCCTACGCCAAGATCCGCCTGGACGAGCGTTCCCTTCAGACCGCCATCGACCACCTCGCGGGGATCGCCGACCCGCTCGCCCGATCGCTGGTGTGGGGCGCCGCATGGGATCAGACGCGCGATGCCGAGGCTTCGGCCACCGACTACGTCGATCTGGTGCTGCGCAACATCGCCTCCGAGACCGAATCGACAACGGTGCGCACGACCCTGGCACAGCTGCTCCTGGCCTCCAGCTCGTACGTCACCCCCGAGAAGCGGGATGACACCCGCCGTCGCGTCGCCGGACACCTGTGGGCTCTCGCGCAGAACGCCCCGGCCGGCAGCGACAGCCAGCTGCAGTTCGTCACCGCCTTCGCGGCGGCGGCCTGCACTCAGGAGCAGTGGGCGGCGGTGAAGAGCCTCCGCGACGGCGACGTGGTCCTCGACGGTCTGCAGATCGACACCGACCTCTCGTGGCAGCTGCTGGTCTCCCTCGCCGCCGGCGGGATCGCCTCGATCGGCGACATCGAGACCGCTCTGGCCGCGGACAACACCGCCAAGGGTGGTGAGTTCGCCGCCCAGGCCCGCGCCGCGCTGCCCTTCCCCGAGGCCAAACGCGCCGCATGGGCGTCGCTGGTCGACCGTGACGACCTTCCCAACACCGTGGTCCGATCCGCTTCCCTCGGATTCGTCAACCCCGCCGGCCGCGACCTGCTCGCCGACTACGTGCAGCCGTATTTCGACATGCTGCTGCCGGTCTGGGAGTCGCGCACCTACAAGATCGCGGAGTACCTCATCGCGGGGCTCTATCCCGCCCCGCTGGCGAACACGGCGCTCCGCGACGCCACCCGCGCGTGGCTCGCGGAGCACGCGGACGCACCGGCCGCCCTTCGCCGACTGGTGCAGGAGAACCTCGCCGGCGTCGAGCGCGCGTTGGCAGTGCAGGAGCGCGACGCGCAGTAAGCAGCATCCCTTCCGCTCGCGGCCCTCAGGAGATCCTGGGGGCCGCGTCGTTAGGATCTGAGACCGATGACTGTCATCTCCGTCTCCGCGTCCGCAGCGCCCGCCGAGGAGCCTCCCGCCCTCCCCGCACCCTGGGATGTCGTCCTGCCCGTCCTGCAAGAGATCGGGTGGCGAGCGTTGCAGGTCGCGATCATCGTCGTGGCCGCCCTGCTCATCGCCATCATCCTCCGGGCCGTCATCCGCAGGGTCGTCGATCGCATCGTCTCCGGTGCGAAGAACCGTGCCCGCGTCGACGACACGCAGGCGCTGGAGCGCTCCCCCGTCGCACAGGTGCGCGTCGTCCAGCGGACCCGCACGCTCGGCTCGATCCTGCAGAACATCGTCGGGGTCACGATCATCGTCGTGGCGCTGCTCCTCATCGTCTCGGTGATCAACCCGAACATCCTGGGGTCGCTCACCCTCCTGACAGCGGCCGTCGGCGCCGGCCTCGGCTTCGGCGCCCAGAACATCGTCAAGGACGTTCTCAACGGCATCTTCATCGTCGCCGAGGACCAGGTGGGGATCGGCGACGTCGTCGATCTGGGGCTCGCCACCGGCATCGTGGAGTACGTCAGCGTCCGGGTCACCCACGTCCGTGACGTCAACGGCACCCTCTGGTACGTCCGCAACGGCGAGATCACCCGCATCGGCAACCTGTCGCAGGGATGGTCTCGGGTCATCGTCGACGTCGGAGTTCCCGCCGACTCCGACATCGACGAGGTCGAACATGCACTGCAGGATGCCGCGACGGGACTTGCGAAGGATCCCAAGTGGCGCTCCCGGATCGTCGACCGGCCCGAGGTCTGGGGATTGGAGGCGGTCACCGGCGAGACACTGGTGCTCCGGGTGGTGATCCGCACGCGGGCCCACTCGAAGGACGATGTCGCCCGGGAGCTGCGTGTCCGTGTGAAGCGGGCGACCGATGACCTGGGGCTGAGCGCCACCGTCACCTCGGTGCGGCTCGAGGGCCATGACGGCGCCCACCGAGTGCGCGGCGCGAACCCGCCCAAGACGAAGCCGACCCCTGTGCCGATCGCCGCGGAGCGACCGGTCTGGCGCCCGAAGCTGCGCCCCCGACGCTCGCGCGAAACCCCGCCGCCGCCGGGCACGGCACCCCCCGGGACCACCACCCCGCCCGATGCGGACGCGTAGATTGGAGGCTGGCGCCGCGGAGGTGCCGCCTTCGGAAGGAGCCCCGAGCCGGTGAGTGACGCCGAGACATCGCCACGGTCGTTCTACGACGAGGTGGGCGGCCACGACACCTTCGTCCGACTCGTGGACGTCTTCTATCGGGAGGTGGCCGCCGATCAGGTCCTGCGCCCGATGTACCCGGAGGAGGACCTCGGACCGGCCAAGGATCGCCTGACGCTGTTCCTCGAGCAGTACTGGGGCGGCCCGACGACCTACAGTCTCCAGCGGGGCCACCCGCGGTTGAGGATGCGCCACGCCCCGTTCCACGTCAATCCCGACGCGCGGGACCGGTGGCTGCGCCACATGCGGACCGCCGTCGACGAACTCCGGCTGCCTCCTCTGCAGGAGGAGACGCTGTGGGATTACCTGCACCGGGCGGCCTTCGCGATGGTGAACACCTTCGAGCCGACGAAGGGGTCGTGATGGCGTCGACGGAGGTCCTGCAGGCCGATGTCCTCGTGATCGGGTGGGGCCTGGCAGGTCTCGTCGCGACCGCCGAGGCGGTGAGCGCGGGAAAGCGCGTGATCCTGCTGGATCAGGAGCCGCGCAGCAACCTCGGCGGTCAGGCCTGGTGGTCTTTCGGCGGCCTCTTCCTGGTGGACTCCCCCGAGCAGCGGCGAATGGGCGTACGGGATTCCCTGGCCCTCGCCGAGCAGGACTGGTGGGGAACGGCCGGCTTCGACAGGCCCGAGGACCTCTGGCCCCGCCGGTGGGCCGAGGCCTACCTCGACTTCGCCGCGGGCGAGAAGCGGGCGTGGTTGCGCGGCAAAGGGATGTCGTTCTTCCCGGTCGTCGGCTGGGCCGAACGCGGAGGCTACGGCGCGACCGGCCCCGGCAACTCCGTCCCGCGATTCCACATCACCTGGGGCACGGGCCCCGGCGTCGTGGCGCCCTTCCTCCGAGACGTCGAACGCGCGGAGGCGGAGGGACGCGTGACGATCCTGCCCCGCCACCGGGTCACGGGGCTCCTCCCCCGCGACGGAGCGATCGGCGGTGCAGAGGGCCAGATCCTCGCACCCTCCGGCTCCGCTCGCGGGCGTCCGAGTTCTCGCGAGGTGGTGGCCGACTTCCAGATCACGGCCGGAGCCACCATCGTCGCGTCGGGAGGGATCGGCGGCAACCACGATCTCGTCCGTCAGGCGTGGCCGGACCGACTGGGCACACCGCCCGAGCGGATGCTCGCGGGGGTCCCCGCCTACGTCGACGGGTCGATGATGCAGACGGCGGCAGCCTCGGGTGCGCGGGTGATCAACAGCGATCGGATGTGGCACTACGTCGAGGGGCTGCACAACGTCGACCCGGTCTGGCCCGCCCACGGAATCCGCATCCTGCCTGGTCCTTCCTCGCTGTGGCTGGATGCCCGAGGAACCCGCCTCCCCGTGCCGCTGTACCCCGGATTCGACACCCTCGGCACTCTCGCCCACCTGCGCCGGACCGGATTCGATCACTCCTGGTTCGTGCTCTCCTCCCGCATCGTGGAGAAGGAGTTCACGCTGTCGGGCAGCGAGCAGAATCCCGACCTGACCGGCAAAGATCTGCCCCTGCTCATCCGTTCCCGTCTCGGCAAGGGCGCCGCCGGGCCGGTGCAGGCGTTCCTCGACCACGGTGAGGACTTCGTGGTGCGCGACACCCTCGACGATCTGATCGCCGGCATGCAGGCCCTCCCGGGCGGCGACGTCCTGGACGGCGCGCAGGTGCGGCGCGAGGTGGAAGCCCGCGACCGCGAGGTCGAGAACCCCTTCACCAAGGATGCACAGATCGCGATGCTGCGCTCCGCGCGTGCATTCCGAGGTGACCGGCTGATCCGCACCGCCGCGCCGCACCGACTGCTGGACCCCAAGGCGGGCCCCCTCATCGCGGTGCGCCTCGGCGTCGTCACCAGGAAGACCCTCGGCGGTATCGAGACCGATCTCGACGGCCGTGCCCTGGGCGAAGGAGGCTCGGCTGTGCCGGGGCTGTTCGCCGCGGGTGAGGCGAGCGGATTCGGTGGCGGCGGCGTCCACGGATACCGGGCGCTGGAGGGGACGTTCCTCGGCGGATGCCTGTTCAGCGGCCGCGCGGCGGGACGGGGTGCCGCCGCAGCAGTGTGACCCGCGGCGGTCTGCGCTGGCTGTTCAGCGGTCCGTGCGACCGGTCGTGCGGACCGCGGTGAGTCCCTCGCGGGGCGGGCGACGGACCAGCACGTGCCCGCGCCGAAGACTCAGCCGCGTCCACGACGGTGCGGTGAAGACGCGTACCGTCTCCTCGCCACCGATGAAGCCCAGCCCGAATGCGGCGAAGGCGACGCCGAGCGGCAGATCGGCGAGTTCCTCCGCGGGTGCTCCCCAGACATCCGATCTGATCACGCGCACCACGTCCTCGCCCGCGTCGGCAGGGAGCTTGTTCGCCACGGCCGCCATCCCCCACTGCGCGCGTGATGCGAGATCGGATGCCGCGATGTCTCCACCGGGCACCCACCCACCCTGTGGCGGCGAGATACCCGCCCATGCCGGGGCGAGGGCCGTCGCCGGCAGAGCGAGGGCTCGGTCCTCGGCCGCGTCCACAGCGAGTGACGTCGCGTCCACGACGAAGTCGCACTCCAGTTCGGGGTCGGCGCGGATCGCCCGCATTCCGAGGATGGTGGGCGTGCTGTCGAAGAGCCCTCGCGGCGCCAGCACGGCCGCCCACATCGTCAGGGTTCCCGCGGAGGACCGCAGGCGCACCGCGCCGTCGCCGAGTCGGGCGGCGCGACCGGCGAAGGTGAGGGCATCGGCGACGGCGTCGTGATCGGCGAGAAGAAGGCGCTCGGACATCCGACCTAAACTACCAACGATCGGGCGCCGCGCCCGGACAGGAGGAACAGGCGCGTGACCGAGCCCGAACACCCGGCGCACCCGGATCCGGGACACGGCGGATCCGACGTCGACCCCGTCGCGTCCATGCTCGCCGTTCTCGATCTCGAGGACTCCTCAGCTCGGACCACGGAAGACATCTTCACCGGGGTGTCGCAGCGGATGCCGCTCGGCCGCGTCTACGGCGGTCAGGTGCTGGCGCAGTCGCTCGTCGCCGCCGAGCGCACCATCCCCGAAGGCCGGACGGTCCATTCGATGCACGGCTACTTCCTCCGTCCCGGCGACGCAGGTCAGGGGATCACCTTCTCGGTGGACCGCATCCACGACGGCAGATCCTTCTCCACGCGACGCACACAGGCCTTCCAGTCGGGAGTGCCGATCTTCTCCGCGATCGCGTCCTTCCAGGACGACGATCCCGGGCTCGAACACCAGACGGGCCTCCCCGACGACCTTCCCGCTCCGGAGGATCTGCCCGACATCGAGGAGCAGCTGACCGGCCTGCACCCGATGTCCAAGCGGCTTTTCACCGATCGCCCCGTCGACGTTCGCCACGTGCCGTCGTCGATCTACATGCGGGTGGAAGGCGAGTGGGCACCCCGGCAGGCGGTGTGGCTGCGCACCCGCCGCGCGCTGCCGGATGAACCCGGCCTGCACCGGGCCGTCCTGGCCTACCTCAGCGACCTGACCATTCAGGAATCGATCCTGCGAGCTCACGGGGTCGCCTGGGCGACACCGGGACTGAAGGTGGCGAGCCTCGATCACGCGATGTGGTGGCATCGTCCGGCACGGGTCGACGAGTGGCTCGTGTACGTGCAGGAATCGCCGAGCGCCCGCGGCGGCCGGGGCCTCGCGCAGGGCAGGATCTTCACCCGCGACGGCGTGCTCGTCGCGAGCGTGGCTCAGGAGGTCATGGTTCGGGTGCCGAACACGGACGGCTGACTTCCCCGCGCGGCGTCGTCTAGCGGCGGTGCGCGTAGACGAGCGGCGGACCGACGTACGGCTCCCACGCCGCCCGCTCCTCGGCGCTCAGCCGGAGCGGGGCGCCGGAACGGGCGTCGACCTTGACCACGACCGTCGTCGCGCGCGCATAGATCGCCTGGGCTCCGTCGGGCGCGGCGGTCTCACGGGGGCTGCACACCTCGTAGCAGACCTCGATGCTCGAGCCGCCCAGCCTGCCGAACCACATCTGCACATCGAGCGGGTGGCGCTGGTACGGCACCGGCGCCAGGTACTCGATCTCCTGACGAGCGATCAGCGTGAGGACACCGGCGGAGATGCCGGAGGACAGCACCGCCGTGTCGGGGGCCGTCTCGCCGGGATCGGGAAGCCAGAATGCTCGGACACGCGCCTCTTCGAGAAGCTTCAGCATCGCTGTGTTGTTGACGTGGTTGAACGCGTCGAGATCCCCCCAGCGCAGGGGGATCGGGATGTGCAGCCGGAGGCCGAACGGTGTCGTCTCGGTGGCGACGACGGGTTCAGTCACGGGTGAGCTTGCGGTAGGCCGAGCGGTGCGGGGTCGCGGCGTCGGGGCCGAGCCGATCGATCTTGTTCTGCTCATAGGCATCGAAGTTGCCCTCGAACCAGTACCACTTGTCGGGGTGCTCCTCGGTGCCCTCGTACGCCAGGATGTGGGTGGCGATCCGGTCGAGGAACCACCGGTCGTGGGTGATGACCACGGCGCAACCGGGGAACTCCAGCAAGGCGTTCTCCAGCGACTGGAGCGTCTCGACATCGAGGTCGTTGGTCGGCTCGTCGAGGAGGAGCAGGTTGCCGCCCTCTTTCAGCGTCAGCGCGAGATTCAGGCGGTTCCGCTCGCCTCCGGAGAGCACGCCGGCCTTCTTCTGCTGGTCGGGCCCTTTGAAACCGAACTTCGACACGTACGCACGGGAGGGGATCTCCGTCTTGCCGACCGTGATGATGTCCAGACCGTCGGAGACGACTTCCCACAGCGTCTTCTCGGGATCGATGTTGGCGCGGGACTGGTCGACGTAGCTGATCTTGACCGTTTCGCCGATCTTCAGCGATCCGCCGTCGAGCGGCTCCAAGCCGACGATCGTCTTGAACAGGGTCGTCTTGCCGACGCCGTTGGGACCGATGACACCGACGATGCCGTTGGGCGGGAGGCTGAAACTCAGCCCGTCGATGAGCGATCGATCACCGAAACGCTTCTGCAGGTTCTTCGCCTCGATCACGATGCCGCCCAGACGCGGTCCCGGCGGAATCTGGATCTCCTCGAAGTCGAGCTTCCGGGTGCGATCGGCCTCGGCCGCCATCTCCTCGTAGCGCGCGAGGCGAGCTTTGGACTTGGCCTGCCGGCCCTTGGCATTGGAGCGGACCCACTCCAGCTCCTCCTTGAGGCGCTTGGCGAGTTTCGCGTCCTTCTTGCCCTGCACCTCCAGCCGCTCGCCCTTCTTCTCCAGGTAGGTCGAGTAGTTGCCCTCGTACCCGATGAGGCGACCGCGGTCGACTTCGGCGATCCACTCGGCCACGTTGTCGAGGAAGTAGCGATCGTGGGTGATGGCGATGACGGCGCCGGGATACTTCTGGAGGTGCTGCTCCAGCCAGAGCACACTCTCGGCGTCGAGGTGGTTGGTGGGCTCATCCAACAGCAGGAGATCGGGCTTCTGCAGCAGAAGCTTCGTCAATGCGACGCGACGCTTCTCACCCCCCGACAGCGGCGCGATCGCGGCCTCTCCGGGCGGGGTACGGAGCGCGTCCATGGCCTGCTCGAGCTGGGAGTCGAGGTCCCAGGCATCGGCGGCATCGATCTCCTCCTGCAACGTGCCCATCTCGGCCAGAAGAGCATCGAAGTCGGCATCGGGATCGGCCATCAGAGCGGAGATCTCGTTGAACCGGTCGAGCTTGGCCTTGATGGCGATTCCGTCCTGGATGTTCTCCAGCACCGTCTTGGACTCGTCCAGCTCGGGCTCCTGCATGAGGATCCCGACGGAGAATCCGGGACTGAGCTTGGCCTCGCCGTTCGAGGGCGTGTCCAGACCCGCCATGATCTTGAGGATCGTGGACTTCCCCGCCCCGTTGGGGCCGACCATTCCGATCTTCGCCCCCGGGAGGAAGGCCATCGTGACGTCGTCGAGGATCAGCTTGTCGCCGACCGCCTTGCGTGCCCGGACCATCGAGTAGATGTATTCAGCCATACCGTTCGCAGCTTCCCTTCGCGTCCCGACGTCAGCGTCCCAGCCTAGCCGGTCGGTTCTGCCGCCCCACGATCACCCGCCCCTGGGGGGCGGTCTGCCACTCACCAATCGATCGGGCGCGTCTCGCCCAGAAGGCACGCTCCGTCTGGAAGCGCCCCGAGCACGGTCGCGACCGGCTCGCCGGTGGCCTCACCCACTTGGCCGATCAGGCACTGCTCTCCCCATCGAACCGATACTTGAATGCTCTCGGCGGGGTTGCCCACGGTGGACGTGTCCGCGGTGACCTGCATCGCGCCCTTGTCGAATCCGCCGGCCGCCAACGCGTCGACGTACGCCCTGCCGGCGCCGCGTCCGTCGCTGTTCCACACCGATTGGATGATCTGGGAGAAGTACGGCAGATTGTCCTCCGCCGACCCATCGGGGAGCAGGCTCGGGCCGACCGGGGTGGGTGCGGCCGACGGCGTCGCTTCTGCGACGGGACCTGTCGGAGTCGCAGGGGGAACGGGAGTCGGCGTCGGGGTGCACGCCGTCAGCAGCAGCGCGACGGCCGCGCCGAGCACGACACCCTGGTGCCGCGGTGAAAGGCGCAGACGACGACGGCCGGCGTGGTGGTCCGGTTTCCGCAGAGGCACGCGCCGAGTCTACGTCGTGGCCTCACCGGCTCCTCGCGCCCGACCTCAGAAGGGTGTCTCCCCGGCCACCGACAGAATCGGGGCGCCGGAACCGGGGCCGTCGGTGTCGCCCTCGGAGGAGCCGTCGCGGGAACCCGGGGCACTCGTCGCCCACCCGTCGGTCGGCGTCTCAGAGGTCACCTCGGCGGGGACGCCGGGGGCGGCCCATCCATCCGCCGGGGCCGCGTCGGCCGCGGGTCGCGACGCGGTGGAACGCGTGAAACGCGACGTGCCGAACTTCAAGTCGTGCCCGATCGCGTCGGCCTCCAGCTCGACGGTCGTCCCCCTGCGCGTTCCGTTGTCCCACTCCCGCACCTTCAGCCGGCCGGTCACGATGACGCGGTCGCCGCGGCTGAGCGAGAGCACGGCGTTTTCGGCCAGCTGCCGGAACAACTGGACGGTGTAGTAACTGGTCTCGCCGTCGACCCACTGGCCCGTCGCTCTGTCAAGGCGTCGGTTCGAGGTCGCCACGCGGAACGAGGTCACGGCGACCCCGTCGAGGATCTTCTTGTGCTCGGGGATCGTCGCGATGTTGCCGGTGAGGGTGATGGTGTCTGTCATGATGCTCCTTCGTCGTGTGGATGTTCGGCTGTGCCGGTGCCCGGGTGCCCGGCGGACACCGGCACGACTTCATGGTGACGACGATGAAGACGGCCGCGGCGAGCCCCCCTTCGATCGGTGGAGAAACGCCGCTCAGACGGCGTTGTGCAGGAGAGGAGTGCGATGTCGGAGGCCGTAGTTATCTTCGATCCAGGAGGTAGCCATGACCACTCTCACCGACCGCGCGAGGTCCCTCGCAGAACCGACGTCGCATCCCGGCTTGCGGCTCGTCGATGCCGGCGGGCGGATGTGGCGGGTCGTCGACCGTGGCGGACGCATCGTCGGTCACATTCAGACCTTCCGCGATGCGGACGTGCCACCGTTCCACGCCCTCCGCTACTCGACGCGGATCCGGCGCTTCTTCGAACTGGGGCGGTTCTGGACCTTGGACGACGCGGTGTCGTGCCTCCACTACTCCCGGTGACGGCCTCAGACCATCGCTTCTTCGCGCAGCAGCGTCGGGGGCGCGGCCCGGGAGACGGTCGACCACGATTCGACCAGGATGTCCGCCGCCCGGATCAGCGTTTCCGGAGCTGCGGTGAAAGGCACCCGGAGGTATCGGTCGTGTCCGCCGTCGACCGAGAACCGGGGTCCCGACGTGAGCAGCAGGCCACGATGGCGAGCGTCCATGACGAGCGCCGCACTGAGGGGTGCATCCATTTCGATCCACAGGGAGACCCCGCCCTGTGGTTGGGGAACAGTGAAGCGCGGCAACCGCTCGCGGAGTGCGGCGATGATCACGTCCCTCCCCTCCCGCAACATATGCCGGCGCTGAGTGACCACATCGCCGAAACGGTCCAGGACAGCCGCCGCGACGACCTGCTCCAGCTCGGGCGTTCCGAGATCCTGCGCACTGCGCAGCGCGACGAGACGGCGGATCAACTCCGGTGCCGCACGAATCCATCCGACGCGGAGCCCGCCCCAAACCGTCTTGCCGAGTGAACCGATGCGAATCACCAGACTCGGATCGATCCGGTCGAAGCCGCGGGCGAGAGGCCCTCGGTCGATGTCCAGATCGGCCGTGGTCTCGTCGAGGATCAGCGTGGTCCCCGCGCGCTCGGCCCCGCGTGCGAGGGCGTCGCGCTCTGCCGCACTCATCGACCGACCCGTCGGATTGTGGAAGTCGGGCATCAGATACGCCGCCACCGGGAGCGTCCGTTGTGAGACCTGCGCCGCTCGTTCGATGTCCCATCCCTCCCGGACGGTGACCGGAACCGCGGTCAGTCGCCCACCCGCCTGCCGCAGCGCCTCCGCCGCGTGCGGATAGGTGGGGGTCTCGACGAGCACGCGGTCGCCGCGCGTGATCAGAGCGCGGGCGAGGAGATGAATCGCACTCTGCGCACCGGTGGTGATGAGGATCTGATCCGGGGAGGTCGCAAGGCCCCGCGCGGCATACTGCTCGGCTACCCGCAGTCGGAGCTCGTGCCGTCCGACGATGTCGTAGCCGGTGCGGGCGACGATCGTGGGCGCGTCGGCCACCGTTTCGGCGATGAGGCCGGCCAGACCCGGCCACGCGGCCGGGCTCGCCTGCTGGAGATCGATGTCATCGCGGTGGACATCGGAGGTGATGCCGGGGTCCCTCCTGAGAAGAGGGAGGGTGATGCTGCCCGATCCGCGCACGCTGTGGATGTGACCGGTGTCGCGCAGGCTCCGGTAGGCGGCGGCGACCGTGCTGCGGCTCAGGCCCAGAACCCCGGCCAGTTCCCGCTCGGCGGGCAGAGATGTGCGCGGCGCCAGTCGGTTGTCCAAGCACAGGAGTCGGATGCCGTCGGCCAACGCCTCGTAGGTGGGTTCTCGTGTGCGCCATCCCCCGAGAGCGTGGGAAAGGGAGCGCGCCGAGATGCGGGAATCCATCCATCCACTTTAGTTCGATTGGCATGTTTGCTGCAGTCCAATGAGATGCTGAGATGACAGGGTGATCAATCGCGTGTTCCGACTCCTCACCGGCCTCGTCCTGTACGGCGCCGGATGCGCACTCACGATCGAGGCGGGTCTGGGTGTCGACCCGTGGACCGTGTTCGCCGAGGGACTCTCCCGCCAGTCCGGGCTCGGGATCGGGTGGGTGACCAATCTCGTCGGACTCGGCGTTCTTCTCCTGTGGATCCCGCTGCGCCAACGGCCGGGAGTCGGGACCGTCGCCAACATCCTGCTCGTCGGCACGAGCATGCAGGTCGTGCTCGGTCTCATCCCGGCCGCGCCGAACCACATCGTGGCGCAGGCCGCCCTGCTCGTCGGCGGCATCCTCATCGTGGCGGTCGGGTGCGGCTTGTACATCGGCGCCCGCTTCGGGCCGGGCCCGCGCGACGGTCTCATGACCGGCATGCACGCACGATTCGGCTGGCCCGTCTGGGCGTGTCGGGGCGGCGTCGAACTCAGCGTGCTGCTGATCGGCTGGCTGCTCGGGGGGACGGTGGGCGTCGGCACCGTGGTGTTCGCCGTGGCGATCGGACCGCTGGTCCACATCACGCTGCCGATGTTCGACACCGCCCGCGAAAGCGGTTCCGCGGAGTCCCCCACCGGCGGCGCTGGTAGCGACACGACGCTGACCGCTGTCGACGCCACACGCGACGCGTGAACACGAGTCGACGAGCGCGAGGTCAGTCCGCGGTCGTCGGGACTCGGTTCGTCGGGACTCAGTGCTCCTCGAAGGTCGGCCAGGCGCTCCCCGGCCGCATCCGGGCGTGCAGGGCGTTCTTGGCGACATCCATGGTCGGGTAGGTGCCGGCCGTCTCTTCGGCCCCCGCCATCGTCACGGTGTAGCCATCGCCGGACTTGCGGATGCTTCCCACCACCCCGCCTGTCCCGTAGGCCACCCAGAGGGTCGAGTGCGTGTCGGTTGTGCTCATCGTCGAACTCCTTCCGATGCTCCGACGCTACGCCTCCGCCCGGCCCGCCGCCAGAGGTCGGGAGCGATTCCGGCCCTCCCTTGTTGGCCGCTACCCTTGTCTGGCGACCCCCAGTAGCTCAGTGGATAGAGCAGCGGCCTTCTAATCCGCCGGTCGCACGTTCGAATCGTGCCTGGGGGACCGACTGTCCGCGAATCGGAGCGGCGTGTGCGCCCGTCATTAGGATGGGCCCATGGTGGGTGCTTCGGAGAATGACCGGCTCGTGTGGATCGACTGCGAGATGACCGGCCTCGACCTCGCGGTCGACGAGCTCGTCGAGATCGCGATCGTGGTCACGGACTTCGAGCTGCGACCGTTGGATCCGGGATTCCAGGTCGTCATCAAGCCGGACGCCTCGGCGATGGAGAACATGAGCGATTTCGTGCGCACCATGCACGAGACCTCGGGCCTTCTGCAGGAGATCCCCGGCGGTGTCACGGTTGCCGACGCGGAGTTCCAGGCGTTGGAGTACATTCAGCGCTTCGCCCCGCAGGAGGGCAAAGCCCCGCTGGCCGGCAACACCATCGGAACGGACAGGATGTTCCTGGCGAAGTACATGCCGCGTGTCGATCGATGGCTGCACTATCGCAACGTCGACGTCTCCAGCATCAAGGAGCTCTCGCGTCGCTGGTATCCCCGTGCCTACATCCACGCACCGGCGAAGAACGGCGGCCATCGCGCGCTCGCTGACATCCGCGAGTCCATCACCGAGTTGGCCTACTACCGGCAGGCGGTCTTCGTGCCCGAACCTGGACCGACCAGCGACGGAGCCCGTGCGGCGGCCGCATCCGTGGTGTCGGCGTTCTCCCCCGGTGTATGAGAGAATCGTTGGGTTGTCCCGCCGATGCGGGACCGCGGTGGCTGTAGCTCAGTCGGTAGAGCACCTGGTTGTGGTCCAGGGGGCCGCGGGTTCAAGTCCCGTCAGCCACCCCAATCTCGCAGGCCTTCTGGGCCCGTATCGTGGAGTCATGCTCGAGATGGATGCGGATGCTTTCGAGCGTCTCGTGATCGAAGAGCTCGATCTCCTCCCCGACGACATGGTCGACGGTCTCGACAACGTCGTCTTCGTGGTCGAGGACCGGCCTGAGGATCCCGCACAGGAGTTGCTCGGCCTGTACGAGGGTTGGGCGTTGACCGAGCGTGATCGGTACGGCATGGGAGAACTGCCCGACCGCATCGTGCTGTACCGCGAACCCCACCTCGCCGCATGCGCTGACGAGCAGGCTCTGCGACATGAGGTGCACACCACCCTCGTCCATGAGATCGCCCATTTCTACGGCATCGACGACGACAAGCTGCACGAGCTCGGGTGGGCGTGATGGCGTCGACGACGCAGACTCAGGAGCGCCTCGACCAGCTGATCGAGGAGAGGACGACTGGTGGGTGGCAGACGGTGGTCTGGAATGATCCTGTCAACCTGATGAGCTATGTCACCCATGTCTTTCGCGAGTACTTCGGATTTCCCGCGGCCAAGGCCGAGCGGCTCATGCTCGCCGTCCACCACGTGGGTCATGCCGTCGTGGCCGAGGGGGCGCGGGAGCAGATGGAATTGCACACCCAGGCGATGCACGACTACGGCCTGTGGGCGACCGTGAGAAGGGCTCCCGCCGCGTGAACACCGTCCCTCTCGTTCTGCAGATCACGCGCCTGGAGGCGACCCATCTCGGTGATCTGGTCGACCAGTTCGCCGAGCTCGTCAGCGACCCCTCGGAGGGCGACCCCGCCGTGCTCCGGCTCGTCCCCGATGCGTACACCGACGACCCCGAGGCGGCTCGAGAGTTCCGCGACGTCACCGAACGAGACCTCCTTCACCGTCGGCACAGGGATGCACAGCTCGTGAAAATCAGTCTGTCTCCGGCGGCGACACTCGCATCCGTCACCACGGCGGGGGCCGAGGGCTGGGAAGAGGTCGATCTCGTTCTGGACCCCGACACCGTGCAGGCATGGATGCGAACCCTCGCTGCCGTGAGACTCGTCATCGCGTCCCGGCTCGGCATCACCGACGAAGATCAGCACGATGACGGCGATCCGCGGTTCGGCGTGTACGACTGGTTGGGCTATCGCCTGGAAGGCCTGATCCGGGCCATCGAGAACGCGGAGACCGCCGAGCGCTGAAAGCTCAGGGGATCGCGAAGACGTGGGTGGCCAGCTGAGCCGGCCCGTCCTCAACCAGGTGCCGCTCCTCTTGTCGGGCCCACCTGTCCCAATGGGGCCGGTACGTGTCACCGTCGCGCGAGAGGGCGCGGTCTCTGCGAGCTCGCGCGGGGGATTCGAGCCAGATGCGGATGTCGGCGAGCGGCGCGGTGCCCGCAGTCAACAGCCCCGATCCCTCGACGATGAGCGGCAGCGACGGGTCGACGGCATGGGCCTCGGCGTACTCCCCCCGCTCCCAGTCCCAGCGTTGCCAGACACCGATGAGACCTCGCGCGTGCGGCCGGAGTATCGCCTCCTGCGCCGTCCGCACCCCCTCCGCCAGTCCGTCCCAGCCGGGGTAGAGCGCGTCGAGCGCAACGGATTGGACCCGCCCGCGAAGAGGCCACGCGGCGATGAGCTCTCGCGCGAGGGAGGTCTTCCCCGCGCCGCTGCGGCCGTCGATCAGGATCACCGGGTTCGCTGCGGCGACGGAGAGGACGGCGTCGCGCGTGTGCTCGACCGCCGCCGTCAGTGCCCGCCCGACCGGGTCGGACTCACTTCTTGAGCGCGCGGATGACACGGCTGAGCGCGCGACCGGCCACCCAGACGAAGGGGATCCCGACCGCCAGGAGCGAAACGACGTTCGGCTCGAATCGCAGGTCGTCACCGCGACGGATGTAGGCACCGAGCGGAATCGCGTAGCCGCCGCCACCACCTCCGCCGTTTCCGGCTTCGTCGGATCCACCCCCGAAGGCGGTCCAGGTCAGGGCGACCGGGACCAGGCGGACACCGTCGACGTCCTGCTGCTCGCCGTAGACGGATGTGACGCCGAAGTCCGCGGACTGCTTGCCGAGGTCGAGTGCGATGTTGGGCATGCCCCCACGCTACTCGGCGCCACCTTCATTGCCCAGTCTTGCGCCGATCCTTGACGTGACCGTCAAGAAGCGTCGCACGGGTGATGCTTCCACGTCCGAACTTCGCGGCAGCGCCGTCGAGGACCCCCTCGACCCGCCGCCAGTCGTCGTCATCGTCCCACAGCGTCGGCACAGCGGTCGCGGAGGGTCGAAGCTTCTCGGCCCGGACGCCGACCAGCCGAATCGGGCCGCGTCGATCGAGAGCGTCGAAAAGGTCGATGGCAGCTGCCCCGATGCGCTGCCCGACCGCCGTCGTCTCCGGCAGGGCCTGCGCACGCGTCACGGTGCTGAAGTCGGCGAAGCGCACCTTGATCGACACCGTCCCGGCTTCCCAGCCGGATTCCCTCAGACGCGCACCGACGCGATCGGCAAGGCGGCGCAGCTCGACCCGCAGGACACCAGGGTCGTCGATGTCGTCGGCGAAGGTCTCTTCATGTCCGACGCTCTTCTCGACCCGTGTCGTCTCGACCTCACGTGGGTCGACACCCTGGGCCAGCTGGCGGACACGAGCACCGAGGGCAGCGCCGAGCACGCGATCGATCATCGCCGGAGGAGAGTCGATGATGTCGGCGACCGTGCGGATGCCCCGCGCCGCCAGCGCGTCGGTCGCCTTGGGTCCGACGCCCCACAGCTCACTCACGCTGCGACCGGCGAGAAAGCGGGTCGTCGCTGCTTCGGGAACGATGAGGAGACCGTCCGGTTTGCTCAGCGTGGACGCCATCTTCGCCACGTGCTTGGTCGCTGCGGCGCCCACGGAGCAGGGAAGTCCGACCTCGTCGCGCACCCGCGCACGCAGGAGTCGGGCGACATCGCCCGGACTCCCCCACAGTCGCCGCACCCCGCGCACATCCAAGAAGGCTTCGTCGATGGACAGGGGCTCGACCAGAGGCGTGATCTCGTGGAAGAGCGCCATGACCTCGGCCGAAAGCTCGAGGTAACGCGGGAACCGCGGGGGGATCACCAACGCGGCAGGGCAGAGTCGGAGCGCCTGCGAGACCGGCATCGCCGAGCGCACGCCGAAGCGCCGCGCCTCGTAGGAAGCGCTGGAAACGACGGAGCGGCTCTCAGGGGCACCGATGATCAGCGGCTTGCCACGCAGGGTCGGGTCATCCAGCACCTCGACGGAGGCGTAGAACGCATCCATGTCGACGTGGAGGATGCCGGCCCCCGTGTCATCTGCACCCTCCGGTGAGACGAGCCGGCCGCTGCCGTCACCGCGACCCATGCGTCCATTGTCGGCGAAGCCGCCGACATCCGGTCACTGAGACGCGCGCTCGAGGATCAGCTCACGCACGCGCGCGGCATCCGCCTGTCCTCGCATCGCCTTCATGACCGCACCGATCACCGCTCCGGCGGCCTGGACCTTGCCGTCGCGGATCTTGTCCAGTACGTCCGGCTGCGCTGCCAGCGCCTCGTCGATCGCGGCGATCAACGCGGTGTCGTCCGAGACGACCGCGAGGCCCCGCGAGGTCACGACGTGCGCCGGGTCTCCCTCTCCGGCGATCACACCCTCGAGCACCTGGCGCGCCAGCTTGTCGGTGAGCGTCCCCTCGTCGACCAGCCGCTGGAGCTCGGCGACCTGCGCGGGGGTGACGAGCGCTCCCGGCTCTCGGCCATCGGCATTGGCGACACGGCTGATCTCGCTCATCCACCACTTGCGGGCGGCGGCAGGCGTCGCGCCGGCTGCGACAGTGGCCTCGACTTCGCTCAAGAGGCCGGCATTGACCACCCCCCGGAACTCGATGTCCGCGAAACCCCAGTCCGACCTCAGACGCCGGCGGCGCACGACGGGCTGCTCCGGCAGGGCCGCGCGCAGCTCCTCGATGAGCGACTCCGCGGGGGCGACGGGAAGCAGGTCCGGCTCGGGGAAGTACCGGTAGTCGTCCGCGTCGGACTTCGGCCGACCCGGCGAGGTCGTGCCGGTGTCCTCGTGCCAGTGGCGTGTCTCCTGTGTGATCGTCCCGCCTGCGGCGAGGATCGCCGCCTGACGCTGGATCTCGTAGCGGACGGCCCGCTCGACCGACCGCATCGAGTTGACGTTCTTCGTCTCGGTGCGCGTTCCGAGCTTCTCCTGACCACGGGGACGCAGCGAGACATTGGCGTCGCAGCGGAGGTTCCCCCGCTCCATCCGCGCGTCCGAGATGCCCAACGCGAGCACGATGTCGCGGATGGTCTGGACATAGGCCTTGGCGATGTCGGGCGCTCGGTGCTCCGCTCCGAAGATCGGCTTCGTGACGATCTCCACCAGGGGCACGCCGGCACGGTTGTAGTCGACGAGGGAGTACTCCGCCCCCTGGATGCGGCCGGTCGATCCGCCGACGTGCGTGAGCTTGCCGGCATCCTCCTCCATGTGGGCGCGCTCGATCGGAACGGTCACGACCGTCCCGTCCTCCAGCTCGACCTCGACAGAACCCTCGAACGCGATCGGCTCGTCATACTGAGAGATCTGATAGTTCTTGCCGAGGTCGGGGTAGAAGTAGTTCTTCCGCGCGAATCTGCTCGATGGTGCGATCTGGCATCCGAGGGCGAGCCCGAGGCTGATCGAGGCGCGTACGGCCTCCTCGTTGACGACGGGCAGAGCGCCGGGAAGCCCCATGTCGACCGGGGCGACCAGCGTGTTCGGCGCCGCATCGTGGTTGGTGCTGTTCGCGGGGTTGGGTGCGCCTGAGAACATCTTCGTGCGGGTGTTCAGTTCGACGTGCACCTCGAACCCGAGCACAGGCTCGAAACGCTCTAGGGCTTCGTCGAAGTCCATCAGCTTGTCGCGACCCATCAGGCGACCCCTCCCCGCAGCGGCATGCGGTCCAGCAGGGGACCACCCCATTCATCGACCAGTAGCGCCTCGACCGCAGCCCCGACCCGATACAGCCTCGCGTCCTCACGGGCGGGAGCCAGGAACTGGATCCCCACCGGCAGCCCGTCCTCGGGTGCAAGACCCGCAGGGATCGAGATCCCGGGGACACCCGCAAGGTTCGCCGGGATGGTGGTGACGTCGTTGAGGTACATCTGCAGCGGATCGTCGAGCTTCTCGCCGAGCCGGAACGCCGTCGTGGGAGCCGAGGGAGTGGCCAGCACGTCGACCTGCGCGAAGGCGGCGTCGAAGTCCGACTGGATGAGGGTGCGGACCTTCTGCGCGCTGCCGTAGTACGCGTCGTAATAGCCCGCGGACAGCGCATACGTGCCGAGGATGACGCGTCGCTTCACCTCGTCACCGAACCCGGCCTCGCGCGTGGCCGCCATGACCTCTTCGACGGTCGCCCCGGCATGGGGGATCACACGCATGCCGAACCGGACCGAGTCGAACTTGGCCAGGTTGCTCGATGCCTCCGCAGGAAGGATGAGGTAGTAGGCCGCGACCCCGTACTCGAAGTGCGGGGCACTGACCTCGACGATCTCGGCACCCTGCGCCGCCATGGCGTCGAGGGTCTCTCGGAAGCGCGAAGAGACGCCCGGCTGGAATCCGCTGTCGGGAAGCTCGGAGATGACGCCGACCCGGAGTCCGCGCAGGACCTCCCCCGATGCGCCGTCGCGTGCCGCGGCGGCGAAAGACGGCCAGGTCTGCTCGAGCGACGTGGCATCGTGCGGGTCGTGGCCGCCGATGACGTCGTGAAGCAGTCCGGCGTCGAGAACCGTCCGCGTCACCGGGCCGACCTGGTCGAGGCTCGATGCGAGCGCGATGGCGCCGTACCGCGATACCCCGCCGTAGGTGGGCTTCATGCCCACGGTCCCCGTGACGTGCGCGGGCTGGCGAATGGAGCCGCCGGTATCGGATCCGAGCGCCAGAGGCGCCTCGAACGCGGCGACCGCGGCGGCCGAGCCACCACCGGAACCACCGGGAATCCGGTCGAGATCCCAAGGGTTGCGCGTGGGTCCGTACGCGGAGTGCTCCGTGGAGGAGCCCATCGCGAACTCGTCCATGTTCGTCTTGCCGAGCGGCACCATCCCGGCGGCACGGGCACGGGCGACCACGGTGGCGTCGTAGGGCGACATGTACCCCTCGAGGATCCGTGACCCGCTGGTCGAGGGCATGTCGGTTGTGACCAGGACGTCCTTGATCGCCAGGGGCACACCCGCCAGCGGACCGAGCTCCTCGCCTGCGGCTCGTCGTCGATCGATGTCCTCGGCCACCTCGAGGGCACGGTCGTTGACGTGGAGGAAGGCGTGGACATCCCCGTCGACCTCGCGGATGCGGTCGAGGTGCGCACCGGTCGCCTCGACACTGGACATCTCGCCGCTCCTCAACCGCGACGCGAGGTCGGCGGCGGTGAGACGGATGATCTCGCCGGCCGCGCTCACTGCTCCTCCCCCAGGATGGCGGTGACCCGGAAGCGATTGTCGGCGGCTTCGGGGGCGTTCTGCAGCACCTGCTCGACGGTCAGGACATCGGCGGGGACATCCTCACGGAACACGTTCTGCAGGGGAATGGGGTGGCTGGTGGCCACCACATCGGCGGTCGCAACCTCGGACACCTTCGCGATGTTGTCGACGATGACGTCGAGCTGGCCGGTGAGGCGCGCCACTTCCCCTTCGCTCAGCTGGATGCGGGCGAGCACGCCGAGATGGCGAACGAGGTCGGGTGTGATTTCAGACACGCGAACAGTTTAGGTGCTCGCTCCGTCGGCCTCCGGTCCGTGCCGGGCGACGGGAGGTGCCTGCGCAGCGTCGTAGAGTGTCGGGCGTGACGACGTACGACCCGCCCCGTCCGTGGATCGCCAGCTACGCCGAGGGGGTTCCCTCGGACCTCCCCGAGGTAACGGGGTCGCTCGTCGACATCATCGACACCGCGGCGCGTGAGAATCCCGATGCGCCGGCGCTGGAGTTCTTCGGACGAGAGACGACCTACCGCCAGCTTCACGCGCAGATCATCGCCGCCGCCGAAGGATTGCGACGGCGCGGGGTGAAAGCGGGCGATGCGGTGGCGATCGTGCTGCCGAACTGTCCGCAGCACATCGTCGCCTTCTACGCCGTCCTCCGGCTCGGTGCGGTGGTCGTGGAACACAACCCGCTCTACACCGCACGGGAGCTGCGCACCCAGTTCCAGGATCACGGAGCTCGTCACGCGATCGTCTGGAGCAAGGTCGTCGACACCGTTCGCGCGTTCCCCGACGATCTCGGGATCCAGACCCTGGTGTCGGTCGAGATCCGTCGCGCCATGCCGTGGCGCACCCGCGTCGCCCTGCGGCTTCCGGTCGCGCGAGCCCGTGAGGCGCGGATGGCACTGGACTCCCCGCTCGCTCGGCGCGCGGCGTCGGTGCAACGGTGGGAGGACCTGACCGCCGACGGCCCGCTCGCCCCCGAGCACGCAGGTCCCGACACCGACGATCTCGCGATCCTGCAGTACACCAGCGGCACGACCGGCTCGCCCAAGGGCGTGCGACTGACCCACCGCAACCTTCTCGCCAACGCCGCGCAGGCCCGCTCCTGGGTGCCGGAGATCAGGCGCGGAGAGGGATGCGTCGTGTACGCCGTCCTCCCGATGTTCCACGCGTACGGTCTCACGCTGTGCCTCACCTTCGCCATGTCGATGGCCGCCCGGCTCGTTCTGTTCCCCCGCTTCGATCCCGACCTCGTGCTGGCGGTGACGAAGAAGCGGCCCGCGACCTTCCTCCCCCTCGTTCCCCCCATCGCCGAACGGCTGCTCGCATCCGCCGAGGCCGCCGGGGTTTCTCTGGAGGGGACGCAGGTCGCCATCTCGGGCGCGATGGCCCTCCCCCACGAACTGGTCGTGCCCTTCGAGCGGGCCAGCGGTGGCTACCTCGTCGAAGGCTACGGACTCAGCGAGTGCTCTCCGGTCCTCATGGCCAACCCCGTGGCGACCCACCGCAAGCCCGGGACCGTCGGCCTTCCTCTGCCGGGCACCGAGTGCCGGGTGGTGGATCCCGATGACCCTCGCACCGATGTGCCGCAGGGCGCGCCCGGGGAGCTCGTCGTGCGGGGACCGCAGGTGTTCGACGGCTACCACGGGCGCCCGGAGGAGACCGAGCAGGTGTTCGTCGACGGCTGGTTCCGCACCGGTGACATCGTCACGATCGACGACGAGGGCTTCGTCAGGATCGTCGACCGGATCAAAGAGCTCATCATCACGGGTGGTTTCAACGTGGCGCCCACCGAAGTCGAGAACGCCCTGCGCCAGCATCCCCGGGTGAGCGACGCAGCAGTGGTCGGTCTCCCCTCGACTCACTCGGGCGAGGATGTCGTCGCCGCGGTCGTCGTGTCGGGCACCGATCCGCTGGATCCGGAGGAGGTCAGAGGCTTCGCGCGCGGGATCCTCACGGCATACAAAGTGCCGCGCCGGGTGCTCGTCGTCGAGGAGCTGCCGCGTTCGCTGATCGGCAAGGTGCAGCGACGTCAGGTGCGGGCGCGGCTTCTCGAGACGATGGATGCGGGCCGGGCAGACGCCGACTGATCACGACGAGGAGTCGTCCGCGTCCGCGAGGGCGGAGGGTCCTTCGGTCACGAGCAGGTGGAACTGCGCGGCGTCGATGACCCGAAGGCCGAGCTCTTCCGCCTTCGCCAGCTTCGACCCGGCCCCTGGGCCGGCCGCAACGAAGTCGGTCTTCTTCGACACCGACGACGCCGCCTTCCCCCCGGCGCGCAGGATCGCCTCTTGGGCGCCCTCCCGGGTGTAGCCCTCGAGGGTTCCGGTGGCGACGACGGTGACACCGTCGAGGACGCCGCCGGCGATGGCTGCGGCCCCCGGACCAGGATGACCCGGGGTCGCCAGCTGCGCACCGGCCGCCTCCCACCGCTCGACGATCTCGCGGTGCCAGTCGACGGCGAACCATTCCGTCACCGCATCGGCGATGATCCCGCCGACGCCGTCGACGGCGGCGAGGTCGTCGCGCGACGCGTCCCGGATCGCGCGTATCGAACCGAACCACTGCGCCAGGGCGCGCGCCGCGACGGGACCGACGTGGCGGATGCTGAGGGCGACGAGAAACCGCCACAGCTCCTTGGTCTTGGCGCGTTCCAGATTGGCCAGGAGCTCCTGGGCTGCTCGCGAGACGATGTGGACGGCGTCGCCGTCGAATTCGCCGTCGGGGTCGAAGGGCGGGTCGGACTTCTTGCGCTGACGGCGGAAGGGTGAGCGGGTGTCCGCCGTGCCGTCTTCCAGGAGACGCGGCAGCCCCGTCTCGGCATCGCGCACCACGACGTCGATCGGGAAGAGATCGGCGGCGGTGAGATCGAACAGACCGGCCTCGGTGACCAGCGGGGGGATCTCGGGGCGGACGGGCTGCGTCAGCGCGGCCGCCGACACCTCCCCCAGCCCCTCGATATCGAGGGCTCCCCGTGACCCGATGTGCTCGACACGTCCCCTCACCTGCGCGGGGCAGGATCGTGCGTTCGGGCAGCGCAGATCGATGTCGCCCTCCTTGGCGGGGGCGAGCGGCGAACCGCATTCGGGGCACCGGTGCGGCATGACGAACTCCCGCTCGCTGCCGTCGCGCAGCTCCACGACCGGCCCGAGCACCTCGGGGATGACGTCCCCCGCCTTGCGGAGAACGACGGTGTCACCGATCAGCACGCCCTTCGCCTTCACGACGTCCTGGTTGTGCAGCGTCGCCTGGCGAACGACCGAGCCGGCGACCTGTGCCGGCGCCATCACGGCGAAGGGCGTCGCACGACCGGTGCGGCCGACCGACACCACGATGTCGAGCAGCGTGGTGTTCACCTGTTCGGGAGGGTACTTGTATGCGATGGCCCAGCGCGGTGCGCGGCTGGTGGCACCCAGCTCGTCGTGGAGCGCGAGGTCGTCGACCTTGACCACGACCCCGTCGATCTCGTGTTCCACGTCGTGGCGGTGTTCGCCGTAGTGCCGGATGAACTCGGCGGCCTCCCCGGCATCGTCGGCCACCCGGAAGTACCGGCTCACGGGGAGCCCCCAGCCCTTCAGCAGGCGGTAGACCTCGCTCTGCGCGGCCACCGGCGGGTCGGCCCACGCACCGATGCCGTGAACCGTCATCCGCAGTCGGCTCAGTCGCTCCGTCATGGCCCGCAGCTGTCGTTCGGACTTCCCCTCGGCCTTCTGGCGCAGCGATCCCGATGCCGCATTGCGGGGGTTGGCGAAGAGGCGATCGCCCTGCGCCTGCTGGAACGCGTTGAGCGCGGTGAAGTCGGCGACGGTGAAGAACACCTCGCCGCGCACCTCGACGAGGTCTGGATGCCCGCTGCCGGCGAGCACGGCCGGAATCGTGCCGATGCGGCGCACGTTCTCGGTGACATCCTCGCCGACACGTCCGTCGCCCCGGGTCGCTGCGGTGGTGAGTCGGCCCCGTTCGTACCGGAGCGACAGCGCGAGACCATCGATCTTCAGCTCGCAGAGGTAGCGGACACCGCGTGCGGCGTCGCGCTCGACGCGCGTCGTCCAGGCGAGGAACTCCTCTTCGCTGAACACATTGTCCAGACTCAGCATGCGTTCGGCGTGGGTGACAGGCGCGAAGAGGGTCGCCGACGCTGCACCGACGCTCTGCGTGGGGGAATCCTGACCCTGGAGCTCGGGGTGGAGCCGCTCGATCTGCTCCAACTCGTGCATCCATGCGTCGTACGTGGCATCGTCGACGATCTGGGCTTCCTCGCCGTAGTAGGCGTCGCGCGCGCGGAGGATGCGATCGGTCAGCTCGTCGGCCCGCGCCCGTGCCGCCGCCGGCGTCATCGACACCTGATCCTCAGCGACACGGAGGGGGTCTGCCGAGCTTCTCACCGCGTCTGTCACGCCGTCAGTCTAGGCAGTGCCTCCGACACCGAAGCGGAGCCCGTTCAGGAGACGACCGTCTCGACGGGAGCCGCCGACACCGTACGCGCGATGGTGAACTGCCCGATGACCCGGGTGCCCTCGTAGAGGACGGCGGTCTGTCCGGGGGCGACGCCATCGAACGGCTGGTCCGGGGTAATCTCGATCTCACTGCCGTCGAACCGTCCCTCCGCCGGCACCGGCTCGGCGTGAGCGCGGATCTGGACGTGGCACGAGAACAGTCCGACCGCCGGCGGCTGCGTGGTCCAGCTGAACCGATCGCCGGCGATGCGCGCGGTGGCCAGCGCCTCTTTCGGACCGACCACGACGGTGTTGGAGACGGGCCGGACCTCGAGGACGAAGCGGGGCTTGCCGTCTGCAGCCGGGACACCGAGCGCCAGTCCACGGCGCTGCCCGACCGTGTAGGCGTGGGCGCCGTCGTGCCGGCCGACGACGTCGCCGGCGCGGTCGACGATGTCGCCGGGGGTCGCACCGACGCGCTCGGCGAGCCAGCCGCGGGTGTCGCCGTCGGGGATGAAGCAGATGTCGAAGCTGTCGGGCTTGTTCGCCACGGTCAGACCGCGGCGCTCCGCCTCGGCCCGCACCACGGCCTTGGACGGGGTGTCTCCCAGGGGGAAGAGCGAATGCGCGAGCTGGTCGGGAGTGAGGACTCCGAGCACGTAGGACTGATCCTTGGCGGCATCCGACGCCCGGTGCAGCTCGCGCCCCGCGGCGGTGTCCACGATGCGCGCGTAGTGCCCCGTGCACACCGCGTCGAACCCGAGCTCGACGGCCCGCTCGAGCAGCGCGGCGAACTTGATGCGCTCGTTGCACCGCATGCACGGGTTCGGGGTGCGACCGGCCCGGTACTCGGTCACGAAGTCCTCGATCACGTCGTCCCGGAAGCGTTCGGAGAAGTCCCACACGTAGAACGGGAACCCGAGAACATCCGCAGCGCGACGCGCATCCATCGCATCCTCGATGGTGCAGCATCCCCGGCTGCCGGTGCGCAGAGTGCCCCCCGCCCGCGAGAGCGCCAGGTGCACGCCGACGACGTCGTGACCCGCATCGACCATGCGGGCCGCCGCGACGGCCGAATCCACGCCGCCGCTCATCGCCGCCAGTACTCGCATCCGTCCAGTTTACGAAGGGGTCGCTGGACGGAGTCCGGATGCCGCACGCGCGCGTCGGACGGCCTCCGGCAGATGCCGGAGCACCGCGTCGACGTCCGACGGCGTACTCGTCCGCCCCAGCGAGAATCGCAGCACCTGTCGCGCCTCGGCCGGGGTCCGGCCCAGCGCGAGGACGACGTGGGACGGCTCGGCGACCCCCGCCTGGCAGGCCGACCCGGTCGACACCGCGATCCCCGCCTGATCCAGGAGGAACAGCAGCGTCTCCCCCGCGGCCCCCGGGAACAGCACGTGGACATTGCCCGCGAGACGCGCCGTCGATCCGTGCGCGAGCGGGCCGAGGACCTCGGCGCCGGTCACCGTCTCCCGGATGCCGCGGATCAGACGGTCCGACAGTCCGCCCAGACGCTCCTGCTCCCGCTCGCGCTCGGCCTCGGCGGCGTCCAGCGCGGCCGCGAACGCGACGCTTCCGGCGACGTCCTGGGTACCGGCCCGGAGTCCGCGCTGCTGCCCGCCGCCGTGGAGGAGAGGCTCGATGCGCGCGTGGCGCGAAACCACCAGGGCGCCCACGCCGACCGGTCCCCCCACCTTGTGCGCGGCGACGCTGAGGGCCACCAGGCCGGCGGATCCGGTCGCCGACCCGCGCCAGTCGCGGAAGGAGACCGGCACGCGCCCGAGGGCGGCGATGGCGTCCACGTGGAACGGGATGCCCGCCGCGGAGGCAGCGGCGGCGAGAGCGGGGATGTCGTTGACCGTGCCGATCTCGTTGTTGGCCGCAAGCGCCGTCGCCACAGCCGCCCCTCTCGCGGCGGCGGCGAACTCCGCCACCCCGATGCGCCCGATCTCATCGAGCGGCACGGACCGCGCCTGTGCTCCCGCGAAGCGCGACAGCCATTCGACGACGTCCACGGTCGCGTGGTGCTCGCCGTCGGGAAGCACGATGGCCTCCGCCCCGGCGGACCGGGCCCACCACAACCCCTTCAGAGCGAGATTGACCGCCTCGGTCCCTCCCGACGTGAACACGATCTCGATGGGATCGGCGCCGAGCAGAACCGCCAGGCGCTCCCGGGCGTCCTCGAGGAGGCGACGCGCGGACTGACCGGCGCCGTGGATCGACGAGGGATTGCCGACGACCTCGTGGGCGCGGATCCACGCCTCGCGGGCTTCGGGGCGCAGGGGGCTCGTCGCCGCGTGATCGAGGTACGCCGTCATCGCCGAGCACCTTCCTCCCCGTCAGGACGAGCCGTCATCTCCGGGATACACGCGCTCACTATCGTAGTTCGCATGGTCAGCATCGACCCCCTCGCCCCCACCTCCCCCTCCGCCTCACTGCTGAGCCCGCACCTCGACGACCTGGGCGTCAGGCAGGGCCCCGCCGGAGGCACCCTTCGGGTCTGGTCCGCCCACGCCGAAGCCATCGAGCTCGTCCTCTTCGACCGCGATGACATCGACTGGATCGTCGCAACCGCTTCGCTCGTCCCGGAAGGCGGTGGTGTCTGGGCGGTGACCACCCCGCTGCTGCACCCGGGCGCCCGGTACGCGCTCCGCGTAGACGGTCCCTCCGGCCCCGGCAGCGTCTTCAACAGCGCGACGCTTCTCACCGATCCCTATGCGCGCGGAGTCGTCGGAAGCGGCCTGGAGGACTGGCGCTGCGTCGTCATCGACGGCGGGTTCGACTGGGGCGGTGTGCCCAAGCCCGGCGTCCCGCTGGATCGCACCGTCATCTACGAGGGACATGTCAAGGGCCTCACGAAGCGTCACCCGGGGATCCCCGCCGCCCTCCACGGCACATATGCGGGACTCGCCCACCCCGCGATGATCGAGCACCTGCTGAGCCTGGGGGTGACCAGTGTCGAGCTCCTCCCGATCCATGCCTTCGCCCCCGAGCCGCGCCTGCTGCAGCACGGACTTTCGAACTACTGGGGCTACAACACCGTCAACTTCTTCAGCCCGCATGCCGCCTACGCCACTCTGGAGGCTCAGCGGCAGGGCCCCGAAGCGGTGCTCCGCGAAGTGAAGGGAATGGTGCGCCTGCTGCACGAGGCCGGCATCGAGGTGCTTCTCGACGTCGTCTACAACCACACCGCCGAAGAAGGAATCGGCGGCCCCCGCTCGAGTCTGCGCGGCATCGACAACCGGTCGTATTACCGGCAGCAGGACGACGGAACCTACATCGACGTCACCGGGTGTGGAAACAGCGTCAACACGGCGACCGACGCCGCGGCGCGGCTGGTGCTCGATTCCCTCCGGTATTGGGCACGGGAGGTGCAGATCGACGGCTTCCGCTTCGATCTGGCGGTGACCCTCGGACGTGATGCCGGGCACGCCTTCACCCCGGATCATCCGCTCCTCCAGGCCATCGTCGACGATCCCGCGCTGGCGGATGTGAAGAAGATCGTCGAGCCCTGGGACGTCGGTATGGGCGGCTGGCAGACGGGGAACTTCGCACCCGGCTGGCACGAGTGGAACGATCGCTACCGCGACCGGGTCCGCAACTTCTGGCTGAGCGACATCGACTACGCCCGACGGGCCTCGACGTCGCCGGTCGGCATCGGCGGTTTCGCCACGCGCCTGGCCGGATCGTCCAACACGTTCAGCGAGGAACGCGGACCCCTCGCGAGCGTCAACTTCGTCACCGCGCACGACGGCTTCACCCTCCGCGACCTGGTGTCGTACGACGTCAAGCACAACCTCGGCAACGGAGAGCAGAATCGCGACGGTGCCGACACGAATCGCTCGTTCAACCACGGAGCGGAGGGGCGCACCGACGACCAGGGGATCCTCGCCACCCGCCGCCGCGCGATGCGCAACCTCCTCGGCACCCTGCTGCTGTCGGCAGGGATCCCGATGCTGACGGCGGGCGACGAGTTCGGTCGCACCCAGCGGGGCAACAACAACGCCTACTGCCACGACTCGCCGCTGACCTGGCTGTCGTGGGAGCACGCACCCTGGCAGCAGGATCTTCTCGCCCACGTGCAAGCCCTCACCCGGCTGCGTCGAGAGAACCCCGCCCTGCGTCCCATCCGATTCGCCCGTCTGGGCGAGCGGATCCCCTCGGCCTCGGTGATGCAGTGGTACGACGAGAACGGTCAGACCATGTCGCCCGACCGGTGGACCGACCCCGGCCACCGGACGCTCCAGTACGTCGCCGCCTCGACCCCCGAGAACGAACCGTTCAACCGGGTCCTCCTCGTCATCCACGGTGTCGAGCGCCCGACGACGGTCACCCTTCCCGAACTCGAGGAGGCCGACCGCTTCGTCTCGCTGTGGTCCAGCGCCGATGAGAATCCGTCCGCGCACGAGGGTGTCTTCGCACCCGGCGACGACCTGGATGTCCCCCCGACGAGCATGCGGCTGTTCCGCGTGGAGTGATCTGCGGCCTGTGCGCAAGCCCTGCGATCGTCCGATGGCGCGCGGTAGGTTCGAGTGGTGGCCACGACGACTCGTTCCCCCCGCCCCCGTCCCTGGCGCTCGGCATCGGCGATCCCGGTGCGCGCCGTCCGCCCCACCACCGCACCCGCGCCCACGGTGACGCCGCGCATCCCCCTGACCCTCCCCTCTCCCAGCGTGCCCGGCGGCCGCTATCGGCCGTCCGCTTACGTCGGCGATGCCGTCCCCTTCACCGTGACGGCATTCCGCGAAGGACACGACGCGATCGGCGTGCAGGTGCGGCTCTTCTCCCCCTCAGGTGATGAGTCCCTCCACCGGCTCACCCCTCTCAACGACGGCTTCGACCGTTGGACGACCACCGTGGCGCCCCTCGAGACCGGGGTGTGGCGCTTCCGGTTCGAGGCCTTCAGCGACGATTTCGCCACGTGGCAGCACGCTGCCGACATCAAGCTCGCCGCCGGACTCGACCCCTTTGTGATGCGCGAATCCGGGGCCCGCCTCTTCGACACCGCGATCGCCGAGAAGGGCCGGAGCGCGGCCGAACGCACGCTGCTGGCCGCCTCCGCCGCGCGGTTGCGCGATGCCGACGTCTCCGATGCCCAGGCGTTGGACATCGTCCGCGATGAGAAGATCGCGGCGCTGTTCGCCGCGCGTCCGACCTCGGCGATCGTCAGCGCGGGCGAAGAAGCCGAACTGCTCGTCGAGCGCGAGCGAGCCGGCGTCGGATCCTGGTACGAGTTCTTCCCGCGCTCCGAGGGTGCCACGCGCAATGACGACGGCTCGGTCACCAGCGGAACGCTGCGAACCGCGATCGACCGGCTTCCCGGCGTCGCAGGGATGGGCTTCGACGTCATCTACCTCCCGCCCATCCATCCGATCGGAACCACCAACCGCAAGGGCAGGAACAACAGCCTCACCTCCGAGCCCGGCGACCCCGGCTCGCCCTACGCCATCGGGTCCCACGAGGGCGGACACGACGCCATCCACCCCGACCTCGGTACGGAGGCGGACTTCGTCGCCTTCGTCGACGCCGCCCGCGGCCACGGCCTCGAGGTCGCTCTCGACCTCGCGCTGAACGCTTCTCCGGATCATCCGTGGGTCACCGAGCACCCGGAGTGGTTCACCACCCTCCCCGACGGCTCGATCGCCTTCGCCGAGAATCCGCCGAAGAAGTACCAGGACATCTATCCGCCGAACTTCGACAACGATCCGGCCGGGATCTACGCAGAGATCCTGCGGGTGGTCCAGCACTGGGTGGGCCTCGGGGTCAAGATCTTCCGCGTCGACAATCCGCACACCAAGCCGGTGCAGTTCTGGGAGTGGCTGATCGCGACCGTCAACAAGGCGGACCCGGACGTCATCTTCCTCTCCGAGGCCTTCACCCGTCCGGCGATGATGCGGGGCTTGGCGATGGCCGGGTTCCAGCAGAGCTACACCTACTTCACCTGGCGCAACAGCAAGGCGGAGCTGGAGGAGTTCTTCACCTCGATCTCGCATGAGACGTCGGACTTCATGCGGCCGAACCTCTTCGTCAACACCCATGACATCCTCACCGAGTACCTGCAGTACGGCGGGCGACCGGGATACCGGATCCGCGCCGCGCTCGCCGCCACGGCGTCGCCGACGTGGGGTGTCTACGCCGGGTACGAACTGTTCGAGAACGTCGCCCGTCCGGGCTCGGAGGAGAACATCGACAACGAGAAGTACGAGTACAAGTTCCGCGACTGGGACGGCGCCGAGGCCCGCGGCGAGTCCCTCGCGCCGTGGCTGCGGCGCCTCAACGAGATCCGGCGCGCGCACCCGGCGCTCCGACAGCTGCGCAACCTCGACGTGCACTGGAGCGATGACGAAGCCATCCTGGTCTACTCCAAGCACCTGGATGCCGCGCTGTCGCCCACCGGCGAATCCGACACCATCCTCGTGGTGGTCAACGTCGATCCGCACTCCACCCGTCAGACCATGGTCCACCTCGACACCCGCGTGTGGGGTGTGACGCCCGGCGAGCCCTTCGAGGTCGAGGACCTCGTGACCGGGGCGCGCTGGACATGGTCGGATCACAATTTCGTGCGCCTCGACGCCTTCACCGAACCCGTGCACATCCTCCACATCGCAAAGGACCGCGCATGACCGCCACGCCTCCTCCCCTCGACGCCGGCCTTCTCGACGCCGTCTCCCATGGCGCGCATCACGATCCGCACGCGGTGCTCGGAATCCACGCGCTGGGCGCCGAGGGAAGGGGGTGGGTCGTCCGCACCCGTCGGCCGCTGGCCGACAGCGTCGTCGCCGTGTTCGACGACGGCACGCGTGTGCCGCTGAATCATCGGCATGCCGGCATCTGGGAGGGCGTTCTCACCGCGCGACCGACCGGATACGTGATCACCGCCACCTACCCGGACGGATCGGAGTACACCGCCGACGACCCCTACCGGCACGGTCCGACGATCGGCGACCTCGACCTTCATCTCGTCGGAGAGGGCCGGCACGAGGAACTGTGGAACGCTCTGGGCGCGCATCTTCGCACCCATGACGGCGTCGCCGGGGCATCGTTCGCCGTGTGGGCGCCGAACGCCCAGGCCGTCCGAGTGGTGGGCGACTTCAACAGCTGGGACGGCACCGGCCACTCGATGCGGTCGATGGGCGGCAGCGGCGTCTGGGAGCTGTTCGTCCCGGGCCTCGGCGCGGGCGTCCGCTACAAGTTCGAGATCCTCTCGCGTCACGGCGCGTGGGTGATGAAGGCCGATCCGATGGCGCGCCGTGCGGAGGTCGCTCCCGGCACGGCGTCGATCGTCGAGGACTCATCCTTCTCGTGGGGCGATGGCGCGTGGATGAAGGAGCGCGCCGCATCCCGGCCCGCGGAGAGCGCGATGTCGATCTACGAGCTCCACTTCGGCTCGTGGCGTCCCGGGCTGTCCTACCGGGACGCCGCGGATCCGCTGATCGAGTACCTCACCGACCAGGGGTTCACCCACGTCGAGTTCATGCCGCTCGCGGAGCACCCCTTCGGCGGCTCCTGGGGCTATCAGGTCACCGGGTACTTCGCTCCCACGGGTCGCTTCGGGACACCGGACGATCTGCGGTATCTGATCGACCGCCTGCACCAGGCGAACATCGGCGTCATCATGGACTGGGTCCCCGGCCACTTCCCCAAGGACGACTGGGCCTTGGCTCGCTTCGACGGCGAGCCCCTGTACGAGCACGCCGATCCCCGCCGCGGCGAGCACAAGGACTGGGGCACCTACATCTTCGACTACGGCCGACGTGAGGTCCGTAACTTCCTCGTCGCCAACGCGCTCTACTGGCTGCAGGAGTTCCACGTCGACGGCCTCCGGGTCGACGCCGTCGCCTCGATGCTGTACCTCGACTACTCGCGCAATGAAGGCGAGTGGCTCCCCAACATCTACGGCGGTCGCGAGAACCTCGATGCGATCGCGTTCCTGCAGGAGGTCAACGCCACGGCCTACCGGCGCTACCCCGGTATCTCGATGATCGCCGAGGAGTCCACCAGTTTCCCGGGCGTGACCGCGCCCACCAGCCACGCCGGTCTCGGCTTCGGCTTCAAGTGGAACATGGGCTGGATGAACGACTCGTTGCAGTACATCGCCCGCGATCCGATGTACCGCAGCCACCACGAAGGCGAGATGTCCTTCTCGTTCGTGTACGCGTTCAGCGAGAACTACATCCTGCCGATCAGCCACGACGAGGTCGTCCACGGCAAGGGCAGCCTCTTCCAACGCATGCCGGGCGATCACTGGCAGAAGCTGGCGAACATGCGTGCCTATCTGGCGTACATGTGGGGCCACCCCGGCAAGCAGCTGCTGTTCATGGGCCAGGAGTTCGGACAGCTGTCGGAGTGGTCGGAGTCCCGCGGCCTGGACTGGTGGCTGCTGGAGCAGCCCCCGCACCGGCAGCTGCAGGACTTCGTCGCCCAGCTGAACCGCCAGTACCGTGCCCACTCCGCCCTGTGGTCGCGGGATGCCGACGGTTCGGCGTTCCATCGCCTGGGGGCGCCGTCATGGGACCCGAACGTCATCGCGTTCTCGCGTCGCGATCACCACGGCAACACCGTCGCCGTGATCGCCAACTTCTCGGGCGTGCCCGTTCAGCCGTTCACGCTCGACCTCCCCGCTGCGGGCGTGTGGGAGGAGATCCTCAACTCCGACGCCGGTGAGTACGGCGGCTCGGGCGTGGGGAACATGGGCGTCGTGCACGCCGACGACAACGGCCGCGCGACCATGGTCCTCCCCCCACTCGGCGTGCTCTGGCTGCGCCACCGCACTCCCGCGCACATCCCCTCGCCGACCCGGGGCTGACACGCCGGAGGGGGCGGGCGCGAGCCCGCCCCCTCCGGGGTGTTGGGAAGATCCCGTCCCTCAGAACAGCAGCGACGCGAGGCGCCCACGCGCGCGAATGACGCGGGGGTCGGCGTCACCGATCACGCCGAACAGTTCGAGCAGCCGTTCCCGCACCGGTGCGCGCTCGTCGTCGGAGAGGACCGAGAACAGGTCCAGCAGGCGCGCGAAGGCGTCATCGACGTGGCCGCCCGCGACATCCAGGTCCGCCACGGCGAACTGCGCGTCGAGATCCCGCGGAGCGGCTGCCGCAGCACCACGGGCGGCGACGAGATCCAGACCCTGCACACGCTGGAGAAGGCGCACCTGGCCGAGTGCGGCGCGCGCGTCGGCATCTCGCGGGTTCTCGGCCAGAGCGCGCTCGTACGCGCTGACGGCCGTGGCGTAGTCGCCCGCCTCGATCGCCGCAGCCGCCTCGGCGTGAAGCGGCGGAAGCTCCGGCTCGACGGGGCCGTCGGAATCGGCGCCATCGGCATCCGCGGCAACCGTGCCGGTGACCCCGTTCTGGGCCGCCAGCTGAAGGAACTGGGCGAAGACCTCGCGCACCTGCTGCTCGGGTACTGCGCCCGTGAACAGCGGCACAGGCTGACCCGCGACGACGCCCACGACCATCGGGATCGACTGCGCCCGGAACGCCTGCGCGAGCTGGGGGTTGGCGTCGACATCGACTTTGGCGAGCACGATCCGACCGTTCAGCTCACGGACGACGCGCTCGAGCGCCGGACTCAGCTGCTTGCACGGTCCGCACCACTCAGCCCACAGGTCCACGACGACCGGAACCGTCCGAGACAGCTCCAGCACCTGACCGAAGGTGGCGTCCGTGACGTCCATGACGAGGGATGGCACGCGTCCGGACGGAGCCGGTGCAGCACCCTCGGCAGGCGGTCCGGCCGACCCGGCGGGCGGCGCGGCGGGGCGGTTGCGGAGCGAGGACAGATCGACGGCGCCACGCAGCGTCGCGCCGGGAGAGACGTCGGTCACGGAATCACCTTCGCGTTGAGGATGTCGGATGCGTACCCGAGCAGACGGATCTTCTCCGTCGACCCCTGGCCGGGCACGTAGAAGAAGAGCTGGTCGGTGTAGGTCGTGGTGAAGCCCGTCGAGGACTGTTCGGCACCCGAGAGCGTACGAACCGTGGGGTTGTTCTCGAGCTTGATCACCGCGTCGGGGTTGGTGGGCTTGACGGTGTCGATCTCATCGATGTTCACCGCGACGATCGCACCGCTTTCCAGCGTCGCGAGAGCCAGCGGCTCGTACGCGCCGGGTGCGGCCTGGAAGGTCAGCTCCCCCGTGGAAGCACCGGTCTGGTTGAACTCGTCCAGGCGCTTCTGGCGGTCTCCGGCCACGCTCACGCGGAACTGGTCGCTCGCGACGTCGAAGAGATCGAAGTACTCGCTCTCCTCCCCGCTGTTCAAGATGTCGGCGTAGGCCTCGGCGAGCTGCGCGGGGGGCAGGAGGAGGAACGGAGAATCCGGCGCCGGCTGAATGGCGCCGATGTACGCCGGCGCCACGACCGGAAGCTCGGTGGCCGCCTCGAGGCTCGCCAGATAAGTCAGCCTGTACGGCGACCACTGGTCCTGCTGCGTGAGCATCATGATGCTCGAGGTGTTGGAGTCGGCGTCATCGACGACACCCACGATCGAACGCGGCCACTCGTCGTACGCCTGGGGCAACACCAGAGTCAGCGGCTCGGCCGGCAGTGCGGCGGGAGCGGGATAGTCGCTGATCGCCGCACGCAGCGCGTAGTTGGTCGAACGCGCCGCGAGCACGGCCCCGTCGAGCCGCGTGGCGGCCAGAGCCTCGTCCGCCGCCTCGTCGGCGGCTGCGACGGTCTCGGCCACCCGCGTCCAGATGCGATCCGCCTGGGCTTCCGTGACCGCCGGCGCCTGCTGACCCTCGGGAACGATGACCGAGGCGGACGGTGAGGGCGTCGGCGAAGGGGCGAACTGGGGCCACGCCTCGGACGAGCATCCGGCGAACAGGAGGGCGGACACGGCGACGGCCGGGACGACGATGAGGCGGCGGCGCCCCCCGGTGAGTGCGCGTCGACCGGTCGCGCTGATCACGCCCTTGCGCTTGCCTTCGACGGCAAGGTCGATCGGCTCCGTGACCGGGACGGGAAGGCCCTTGCGGCGGGGGCCGCGCGAGCGTCGCAGGTGGCGGATCGCGAGGATGTACAGGAACACCCCCACGGCCATCATGAGACCGCCGGCGACGATGAGCGGCCCCGCCCACGGAGTCGCGTTGGCGATCGGCCACGACACCGTGATGTCGGCCGGTGCCGGCTCGACGCCGTCCGCGGCGACGAGCACGCTCATGTCCTCCGGCAGCTGAAGCGGGGCGATGAGCACATCCTCCTGCTGGAACTCGTCCAGCCAGAGATCCGAGCCCACCGGGCTGCGGACATCGTCTGCGCCCGCCTCGTCGCCGGTGGCGGCGGCGGCCGCGGGCGTCTCGGCCTCGTTCCCCTCCGCGGTGGCGGACTCCTCGGGCGCCGGCGTCGAGCCCTCTCCGGGCTCCTCCGACACGGCCAGACTCGGGGTGATCTGCTCCGCCTCGAGCGCCCCCTCCTCGCCGACGGTCACCCGGGTGTACGCCGTATCAGAGAGCCAGGCCTCAAGGTCGGCTGTGCGACCGTATGCCGCGAAGATGGTTCCCTCACTCTGGGCGCGGAGAGTCTGCGCTCCCGGGCGACTGTTGAGCACGTCGCCCTCGACCAGGACGTACGGCGTGTCCTCCTCGACGGTGACGGCAGCGGTCTCGGTGTCCGGCCCCTGGAAGACCGTGCGCTGGGCGATGCCCGCGCCGATCATCAGCGCGGCCAGAACGAAGGCCGCGACAGCCCACACGAAACGCACGAATGCCTCACCTCTCCTCGCTCCGATACCGCTCCAGGACGCGGCGGAGCGCAAAACTCGACGTTCCAGACTACCGAAGGGCGCCTGGATGTCGCCCGGGAGCGAATGATGCCGGGGGTGACGACCGGCTATCAGTATCCTGACAAGACCGGACGTCGATGCGCCGGTTCAGCCGAGAGAGGGCGCGCGCCGATGAAGATCCACAATCCGTTCCGCGTGGCGCTCGTCGCCACTCTCGGGGTGGGTCTGGGACTCCTGCTCATCGCGAGCATTCAGACTCTCTCCACGATCCTGCTCTACGTCGGTACGGCACTGTTCCTGTCGTTGGGGCTCGATCCGATCATCTCCTGGCTGGAGCGACGAGGGCTCCCCCGCTGGGCGGCCGTGCTCATCACCATCCTCGGCGTGCTCGGCATCTTCGCCGGCATCGTGTTGATGGTGGTGCCGATCATCGTGGCGCAGGTCGCGCAGTTGATCGCCGCGATCCAGGATCTCTTCTCGACCATGACGTGGGAGGAGTTCATCGGCGGTGTCCTCACCTGGGCTCAAGACACCTTTCCCGGCATCCGGGTGGACGAGGTGTGGAGCTACATCGAGGACTGGTACACCTCGCTGGACCTCGGGTCCATCGGCAGCACGATCGGTGAGGGCGTCCTCGGAGCCGTGGGGGCGGTGATCGCCGGGTTCGGCGGCGCGTTCATCGTCCTCATCCTGACGATCTACTTCACCGCCTCCACTCCGAACCTCAAGAAGGCCGTCTACCAGCTGGTGCCGGCTTCGAAGCGGCCCCGCTTCATCGACCTCGCCGAGCAGATCACGGCATCGGTGGGCTTCTACGTCATCGGTCAGCTGAGCCTGGGTGTGACAAACGGCATCCTGAGTTTCATCTTCCTCTCGATCATCCAGGCGCCCTTCCCCGCTGTCCTCGCGGTCATCGCCTTCTTCTTCTCGCTGATCCCGCTCGTGGGCACCCTGACCGGATCGGCCATCATCGTGCTCACGTGTCTGATCCCCGGGCTCGGCTCCCCGACGACGGCGCTCGTCGCCGCGATCTACTACCTCATCTACATGCAGATCGAGGCGTACATCATCTCCCCCCGCATCATGAACCGTGCGGTGTCGATCCCGGGGGCCGTCGTGGTCATCGCCGCCCTCGCCGGAGGGTCCCTGCTGGGACTGCTGGGTGCTCTCGTCGCGATCCCCGTCGCGGCCAGCATCCTCATCATCTATCGACAGGTGATCATTCCCCGACAGAACGAGCTGTGACCGGCGTTCGGCTTACGCGGGGTCTGCCAGAGGACCGTCCCATTCCACGGGCAGCGGCAGGGCGTCGGGGTTGACCACGGCGACGATCTCGGTCAGGACGCGGCGCGTCTGATTCTCACCGACCCAAAGGTGCTTTCCCCCCTCGACGGGGATGAGCGTCGCGTGCGGAATGGCGGCGAACCGCTCCTGCGCGGCATCCGGACGCAGATAGTCATCGAACTCGGGGATGAGTGCGATGACCGGCCGAAGGTCCCCAGCCCATCCGGCGAGGTCTTCCTCGGTCGCACGGTGCAAGGGGGGCGAGAGGAGGATGATGCCCTCGACGTCGTGGTCGCGTCCGTACTTCAGCGCCAGCTCGGTGCCGAACGACCATCCCACCAGCCAGGGCCGGGGCAGACCGCGCTCCCGGACGAAGTCCATCGCCGCGGCGACGTCGAAAGCCTCGTTGCGGCCGCCGTCGAAGCTCCCCTCGCTCGTGCCGCGAGCCGAGGTGGTCCCCCGGGTGTTGAACCTCAGCACCGCGAGGTCGGCCAGCGCGGGTAGGCGGCTGGCGGCTTTTCGCAGGATATGGGAATCCATGAACCCACCCGCGGTCGGGAGCGGATGAAGCGTCACGAGCGTGGCCACCGGCGCCGCGTCCTTCGGAACCGCGAGCTCGCCCACCAGGGTCAGGCCGTCGACGGTATGAAGCTCGATGTCCTCCCGGCCGGCCGGGAGCAGAACGGGGCCGCGGATCTCCATCAGCCGATCCTCCAGCAGTGCGTGTGCCAATGGCGGCGGTCCGCCAGGGCGGCCGCGTCGCCGAGGATGCCGTCGGCGCGCCACACCACCACGTGAGCCGTCGCCGGTGGGATGTCCTGCGTGCACCCGGGGCACACATACGACTTCGCAGCCTGTCCTGCGGATACGGGCTGCACCGTCCACATCGTGCCGCGTCGCTCCTCGGTGCGCTTCCAGCCGGCGAGCAGCCGTTCGAAGGAGTCGTCGCGCGCGTGATCCGGGCGACGACGGTGCGATCGTGGCATCAGGTCAGTACCACCCGGTGCGGGTCGAGTGGTCCCAGGCCCCGCACGGCGTGCCGTACCGCCCGGCGATGTAGCCCAGGCCCCAGGTGATCTGCGTGGCGGGGTTGGTCTCCCAGTCGGCGCCGGCCGAGGCCATCTTGTTGCCCGGGAGGGACTGGGGAATGCCGTACGCACCGCTGGACGCGTTGTACGCGTTCACGCGCCATCCCGATTCCTTGTTCCACAGGGCCACCAGGCAGCTGAACTGGTCGTCGCCCCATCCGCGCGCTATCACCATGTCGTAGGCGATCGCTTGGGCGCTTCCGGGATCGGGTGTGACGAAGGGCGGCACCCAGCCTCCCGACCCCGAGGAGGACGACGACGCGGCCGACCGCGTCGTCGTGGGTGTCGGTGTGGGCGTCGGGGTGGGTGTCGGAGTGACGTAGACGGTATAGCCGCTGCGATCCAGCGACGGCGACTCGGCGTCGGTGGCGGTCTCGGTTCCCACGGTCACCGCCTGCACGTCGCCGAGCGTGCTGGCGTACAGCGAGATCGGCGGCACCTCCTCGGCGTTCGCGCTGGACAACGCCGCCCCGGTGGGACCGATCCAGGCCGCCGCGAAGGCAACCGCGGCGAAGGCTGCGAATGTCGCCGAGGTGCTCCGCCGCCGAGACCAGCGAGCAGCCGGACGCGGCGCGGCTCGTCGTGCCGTCGCGCGCCGGGTGATCGCCTGACCGGGAGCGGCGAGGTCACGTCTCCGGGTCGGAACGACGGCGCGCGTCGCCCCGGCATCGTCGTTCGGTGCCGGCAGATCGTTCGCAACGGAGCCGTCGGGAGTCACAGTGCCGCCGAGTCTACCGACCCGGTTCCCGTCTCGCCACGCGCGTCGAGCGAGGCGTCACGACACTGCGAGCATGACCTCGACGACGGCGTCGAGCACCGCGTCGACCTGCTGCTCACGGTATCCGCCGCGCTGCATGCGGAAGGCGACCGCGCGGACCTGCTCGACCGTCACCGTCTGGCCGGACTCCAGGTAACGGCAGATGCGGTCGGCCACCAGGTCCACTTCATCGACCCGGTAGCCGAAGCCGAGCACACCGACACGGTCGAAGCGCCGGCCCGCCGGGCGCGACAGCCGGTCCAGGACCTCTTGTGCGAGGTCGCGGGTGCGCCCCACCCATCCGGCGGCGCCGAGTCGAGCCACCTCGGCTTCGCGCTCTCGCGCGGCGAAGGCATCCTCGATCCGACCGAGGGCCGAATCGACGGCGTCGATGACGTAACCGCCCCGCACCAGAGCGAACGCGGCGTGGCGGACGTCCCACGAAGTGACGGGATCGGCCGTCCGCCCTTCGAAGGACTCACGGGCGCGAAGGAGGAAGTCGTCGACCGCGCCGCGGTCGTAGCCCTTCTCGCGGCCACGGGTGATCGGGAACGCCGCCCGGGCGTGCGTCCGGCCCGCGGCGCCGGTGTCTGATGGTCGAAGGTCGGTCATGCGACTCCGAGGGGCGAGAGCAGGTAGTACAGAGCAAGCGCTGCGGTCGTGGAGGGCAGGATGGAGTCCAGACGGTCGAGGACTCCTCCGTGGCCCGGGAGCCAGGAGCTCATGTCCTTGATCCCGAGATCGCGCTTGATCATCGATTCGCCGAGATCGCCGGCCGTGGCCGTGCCGAGGATCACCAGTCCGATGATGACGCCCGTCCAGACCGGCAGACCGAGCATCAACGGCGCCAGCAGGAGTCCCGCGATGACCGCGGCCACCGCGGCCCCTGCGAATCCCTCCCACGTCTTCTTCGGACTGATGCGCGGCGCCATCGGGTGACGGCCACCCCGTCCGAGGGTGAGTCCCGACACGTAGGCGCCGGTGTCGGAGACCACCGCCACGATGATGAAGGCGAGAACCCACCATTGGCCGCCGTCCTGGGCGAGGAGGGCGACGCAGAGACTGGCGAAGAAGGGGACGTAGAGCTGGACGAGGCCGGCGATCAGGACGTCACCGAGCACGAGTGCATGCGGTCGGCCGTCGTCGGCGAAAAGCTGCGCGACCAGTCGCCACACCACCACGAGGGAGACCGCGGCGAACGCGCCGATCCAGTGCAACCAGGGCTGCAGGAAGAAGCCGGCGAGAACCAGAAGTGTTCCCGCGATGAGCTGCGCGACGATGTCGACTCGGCGACCTGACGCGCGCAGGGCGCGGCTGAATTCGAACGTGCCGAGGGTGCTGGCAGCCAGCGCGAACAGCACGAACAGCTGCTTGAAGAAGATCAGGGATGCCAGGACCACGACGCCGATCGCCAGGCCGATGAGGATCGCCAGGATGAGGTTTCGCCCGGTGCGCTGCGTGATCCTGGCGTTGGCCTCCTCGAACTCTGCTCGCGCATGCGCGAGTTGCGTCTCCAGTTCGCTTCGGGCAGCGCGCACATGCGTCTGGAATCCGGGTTCTCCGGCGACGGGCGCCCGTCGGGCCGCAGCGGCCTCCCGACGGGTCGCGGGAACCGCAGGGGCGTCGCTGCCCCGCTCTCCACCCGCGGTGTCTGTCATGACCGGCTCACACTTCGAGCAGCTCAGCCTCTTTACGCTTGAGCGCGTCATCGATGGCGTCGACGTGCGTGCGCGTCAGAGCGTCGAGCTCCTTCTCACCGCGGGAGATCTCATCCTCACCGACCTCGCTCTTGAGCGCGTCGAGGTCGTCCTTGGCCTTGCGGCGGATGCCGCGGACGTGGACCTTGGCGTCCTCACCCTTGGCACGGACGATCTTGACGAACTCTTTGCGCCGCTCCTGAGTGAGCTCGGGCAGCGTGACACGCACGAGGTTGCCGTCGTTGGTGGGGTTGGCTCCGAGGTTGGGGGTGTCGCGGATCGCCTGCTCGATGGCCTTCAGCGCCGACTTGTCGTAGGGCGTGACCACGAGCGTGCGCGCCTCGGGGTTGTTCAGCGAGGCGAGCTGGGCAAGCGGCGTGGGCGAACCGTAATAGTCGACCATGATCTTCTGGAACAGCTGCGGGTTGGCACGCCCGGTGCGCACGGTCGCGAAGTCCTCCTTCGCGGCCTCGACCGCCCGGTCCATGCGGGAAGCGGCATCTGCCAGTACGTCGGCGATCACAGGAACTCCATTCTCCGAACTCATCAGAAGTCTAGTGCGCGACCCCGGGAAGCCCGGGGCAGCACACCGTGGTGGCGAGGAGGGGCCGTCGTCAGACGGTCACCAGGGTGCCGATGGACTCGCCCAGGAGGGCCCGGGTGACGTTGCCCTCCGGCTCCATCCCGAACACGCGCATGTCCATGCCGTTGTCCATGCACAGGCTGAACGCGGTCGAGTCGACGACCTTCAGACCGCGCTGGAGTGCATCGATGTAGGTGATGCGATCGATGCGGGTCGCGGTCGCGTCCTTCCGCGGGTCGGCGGTGTAGACGCCGTCGACGCCGTTCTTCGCGACCAGGACCTCGATCGCTCCGATCTCCAGGGCGCGCTGTGCGGCGACGGTGTCGGTGGAGAAGTACGGCAGTCCTGCTCCGGCGCCGAAGATGACGACGCGGCCCTTCTCCATGTGACGCTCGGCACGGCGCGGGATGTACGGCTCGGCGACCTGAGTCATCGAGATCGCCGACTGGACGCGCGTGGCGGCGCCCGCCTGCTCGAGGAAATCCTGCAGGGCGAGCGCGTTCATCACGGTGCCGAGCATGCCCATGTAATCGGCCCGGCCCCGGTCCATCCCCCGCTGGCTCAGCTCGGCCCCCCGGAAGAAATTGCCGCCGCCGACGACGACGGCGATCTCCACGCGATCGACCGCAGCAGCGATCTCGCGGGCGATCTGGCTGACGATGTCGGGATTGACCCCGAGCTGTCCTCCGCCGAACGCCTCCCCGGACAGCTTCAGCAGAACACGACGGCGGTGGCTCGTCTCATCGATCACGGATCATCCTCTCGTCCAACGCAGACTATCGAAGCGTGAGAAAGGGCCCGCATCGACGAGGGGTCGATGCGGGCCCTGCAGCGATCTCAGGCGCCGACCTTGAACCGGGCGAACCCGGTGAGGGTCAGACCTGCGTCCTTGGCGACCTGGGCCACCGACAGCTTGTTGTCGCGGGCGTAGTCCTGGTCCAGAAGCGACACCTGCTTGAAGAAGGCGTTCACGCGTCCTTCGACGATCTTGGGCAGAGCCGCCTCGGGCTTGCCCTCGTTGCGCGAGATCTCCGTGACGATCTGGCGCTCCTTCTCCACGTCCTCCTCGGGCACCTCATCGCGGGAGAGGTACGAAGGGTTGGCGAAGGAGATGTGCTGCGCCAGGCTGCGGGCGGTCTCGGCGTCATCTCCCGAGTACGCCAGGACCACTCCGACCTGCGGGGGCAGGTCCTTGTTGGTCTTGTGCAGGTAGACCTCGAAGTTGTCACCGGCGAGCGTCCGCACGCGACGCAGCTCGACCTTCTCACCGATGATCGCGGCCTCGTCCGAGATGAGCTCGGCGACCGTCTGCGCACCGGCGACCGTCTGCGCACCGGCGGGCGCTGCCAGGGCGGCGTCGACGGAGTCGGCACCGGCGGCCGCAGCGGCCTCGACGACCTTCTCGGCCAGAGCGACGAAGCGGTCGTTCTTGGCGACGAAGTCGGTCTCGCAGGCGAGCTCTATCATGGTGACCTTGCCGTCCTGCTCGCGGGCCGCGATGAGGCCCTCGCTCGTGGAGCGGTCGGCACGCTTGGCGTTGCCCTTCGCGCCCTTCAGGCGCAGGATCTCGACGGCCTTCTCGACATCGCCGTCGGCCTCCTCGAGGGCCTTCTTGGTGTCGACCATTCCGGTGCCGAGCTGCTCGCGAAGAGCCTTGATGTCAGCGATGGTGAAGTTTGCCATGGGTGGCGGCTCCTTATGTGACGGGTGCTGTCGTGTGCATGCGCGTTCCTCGGGGCGGGGCGTCTCCACCCCGCCCCGAGGAACAGCGGCTTACTTCTCGGTGGCCTCGTCGGCCGCGACCTCGGGGGCGTCGGCCGCTTCCTCGGCGGTCTCGGGGGTCTCCGCAGTCTCGGCGGCGACGGCCGCCTCGGCGGCGGCGGCACCGGCCTCGTCGGCAGCGGTCTCGGTCGCGGCGACCGACACATCGGCGGCACCCGTGACCGTGCTGCCCTGCTCCAGGAGTTCACGCTCCCACTCGGCGAGCGGCTCGGCGGCCTCGTCGGCGTCTGCGGGCTGGTGACGCTGGATCAGGCCCTCGGCAGCGGCGTCGGCGATGATGCGCGTCAACAGCGACACCGAGCGGATGGCGTCGTCGTTGCCGGGGATCGGGTACTGGAACTCGTCGGGGTCCGCGTTGGTGTCGAGGATGCCGATGATCGGGATGCCGAGCTTCGTGGCCTCATCGACGGCGAGGTGCTCGCGCTTGGCGTCCACGACCCAGATCGCGGACGGCGTCTTGGCCATGTTGCGGATACCGCCGAGGGACTTGTGCAGCTTGTCGAGCTCGCGCTTCTTCAGCAGGAGCTCCTTCTTGGTGAAGCCGCTGTCTGCCGGGTTGTCGTAGTCGAGCTCCTCGAGCTCCTTCATACGAGCCAGGCGCTTGGACACCGTCTGGAAGTTGGTGAGGAGTCCGCCGAGCCAGCGCTGGTTGACGTAGGGCTGGCCGACGCGGGTCGCCTGCTCGGCGATGACCTCCTGGGCCTGCTTCTTCGTTCCGACGAACAGGACGGTCCCGCCGTGCGCGACGGTCTCCTTGACGAACTCGTACGCCTTGTCGATGTACGACAGCGACTGCTGCAAGTCGATGATGTGGATGCCGCTGCGCTCGGTGAGGATGAAGCGCTTGACCTTCGGGTTCCACCGACGGGTCTGGTGTCCGAAGTGCACGCCGCTGTCGAGCAGCTGGCGAATGGTAACGACGGCCATGGCCGTTCTCCTTCTCTGGCGCGTTCGCGCCGTTTCGGTTTTCCTCCCGGTCGATCGACCGGTGCTGCCTGGTACCCGACCGCCTTCCGCTCGCACGCGACGATGTCGGGTGGGAGACCGTGGGAAGGATGCCGCGCGCTGCGGGACCGAAGTCGTCGCAGCGCGCTCAGGGCACGCGTAGTCACCCCGATGTCGGGGTGCGAAGGGAAGTCTATCAGCGTCATGGCGGCCACGTCCTCTCCTCCCCACGTGCGAAGACGAGTCAGGAGTCCACAGATCCAGACGAGCACGACTCGCCAGCTGCTCGGGTGAGCAAGCCTTGCGCTCATGGCCTCGAGCGCACCGTCCGATCGACCCCCACAGACGAACCGGTGGGCGGCATTCCGGCTGGCTCTTGTGCTCGGCTTCGCGTTCGCGGTCGCAGGCCCCCCTCCCGTCGGCGCGGCGACTCCGCCCGACGATGTCTCGATCCCGCTCGCAGGAACCTGGGGATGGCCTCTGGAGCCGTTCCGGCTCGTCCGCCCGTACATCGCGCCCGCGCACCAGTATGCGCCAGGCCATCGGGGCATCGACATCGCCCCGATCGGGTCACCGTCGTCGGTGGAGGTCGTCGCGCCGGCGGACGGGGTGATCGCCTTCAGCGGACAGGTGGCAGGGCGCCCGGTGGTCACGATCGACCACGGGGCGGGGTTCGTCTCCACGCTGGAACCCGCCTCGGGCGTTCTCCCCCCGGGGACCGCGGTCGATCGCGGGGGCGTCGTCGCCATCCTGTCCGAGGGCGGCCACAGCGCGCCCGGCACGCTCCACTTCGGTGTGCGCCGAAACGGCGCCTACATCAACCCGATGCTGCTTCTCGGAGGGGTGCCGCGCGCGATCCTCCTCCCCTGCTGCTGAGCCGTTCGCAGGTCACGCTCGAGGATGAGCCAGACGGTACGACGCGGTGAGGCGTTCGTGCGACACGTGGGTGTAGATCTGCGTGGTGCCGAGGCTCTCGTGACCGAGGATCTCCTGGACGCTGCGGAGGTCGGCCCCGCCGTCCAGCAGGTGGGTGGCGGCGCTGTGCCGCAGGGCGTGCGGACCGACGGGTCTCCCGACGAGGGGGCCGACCGTGCGTGCCACGAGGTCGTACACGGTCCGCGGACCGAGCCGTGCCCCGCGCGCGCCGAGGAAGAGCGCAGCACTCCCGCGGTCTCGATCAGCCTGCCGCGCGAGGAGCACGGGGCGCGCCCGCACGAACCATGCCTCCAGCGCCTCAGACGCGGGCATGCCGAACGGCACGACGCGCTCCTTGGCCCCTTTTCCCCAGACCCGCACGGTGCGCCGCTCGCGATCCACATCGTCGGTGTCGAGGCCGCAGAGTTCCGAGACGCGGATGCCGGCCCCGTAGAGCAGCTCGAGGATCGCGTGGTCGCGCAGCGCGAGAGGATCGCCCGTCTGCGACGCTGCAGCCCCCAGATCGGCGAGCATCTCGGCGAGCGCCTCGGCGGGTGCCACCGTCGGCAGAGTCCGTCCGCGCTTCGGAGTGACGAGGCGGGCGGCGGGGTCGGTCGAGAGGTCGCCGGCGGCCACCGCCCAGACGAAGAGTCCCCTCGCCGATGCCGCACGCCGTGCGAGGGTCGCCCGGGAGGCCCCGCTCTGCTGGACGCGCCAGAGCCACTCGCGCAGATCCTCGCGAGTGATCTCGCCGATGTCGGGATCGTCGAGGATGTCGGCGAGGTCGCGCAGATCGGCGCGGTACGCACGGATGGTTGCCGGTGACAGCCGCCGGACGTCGCGCAGGTGCGCCAGGTAGCGCTCGATGACCGCCGAGAGCCGCATCACCCCAGGATGCCCGATGCGTCCCCATCGATGCGCCGCCGCGCGGCGGCGCGCTCATCTCGTCCACGAAGGTACCCGGCGCCATCCGGTCCTGCCGCGTTCCACGCCTCCGGAGAGGGCGAGGATCCCGAGCTCCGCCTCGACCTCGGCAGGCGCGAGGCCTGAGGACCGGGCGATCTGGGACAGGTCCTTCTCCGATCGCACGCTGAGGGCGTCGATGACGCGCGTGGTCCGATCGGTGCGGTCCCCGCTCACCGCCGGAAGCAGCATCCCGTCCTCCCAACCGAGGAGCTCGCGGACATCGCCCGCGGAGGTGATGCAGCGCGCGTCGTACTCCCGCAGCAGCCGATGACACCCCGCCGAGGCGGTGCTGGTGATCGGCCCGGGCACCGCGCCGAGCGGACGTCCCAGGGAGGCGGCATGACCGGCCGTGTTGAGTGAGCCGCTTCGCCACCCTGCCTCGACGACCACCGTCGCATCGGAGATCGCCGCGATCAGCCGGTTGCGCTGGAGGAACCGCCATTTCGTCGGCGCCGCGCCGCACGGGGCTTCGCTGACGATCGCGCCGTTGGTAGCGATGCGATCGATCAGATGACTGTGCCCGCCCGGATACGCGCGATCTGCGCCGCCGGCGAGGAAAGCCACGGTGTCGCCGCCGACCGTGAGCGCGGCGCGGTGAGCGGCGCCATCGATGCCGTAGGCCGCGCCGGAGACCACCGTCACCCCCGAGCCGGCGAGGTCGGCGGCGAGCTCTCCGGCGACGTGCTCGCCGTAGGATGTCGCCGCCCGCGCGCCGACCAGCGCGACGGCGGCGCCCGCCGGCCGCAACAGGGCGGCGCTTCCACGCACCCAGAGACAGACAGGCCGATGGGCTCCCAGGTCATCCACCGCCGTCGGCCATGACGGATCGCCGGGGACGATGAGCTGCACACCGGCCCGCGCCGCGGCCGCACACGCTTCGGCGACACCTTCCGGCCGCCACCGCGGCATCCAGCGCTCTCGGCCCTGCTCCGCAGCCCCGGCGAGGTGCGTGGGCGCGGGGCCCGCATTCACCACCATCTCGAGCGCCCGAAGGGCGCCGTACTCTGCGATGAGGTGACCGGCGGAGCCGTCACCGGGTTCGGTGAGGAGGTTCCACGCCACCCGTGCCCACGTGTCGGCTTCGTCGGAGTCGGATGAATCCGCACCGCGGACGCCCGCCAGCGCGCGCCTCGCGGCATCAGAAGACTCCGGCCACATTCTCATGCGGTCACCCCCTTCTTCAGGAACAGAGCACGCCCGATGTCTTCGACGCTCAGTTGCGGGCGGGCGCCGAGATCGGCGAGCGACCAGGCGACCCGGAGAACCCGGTCGTACCCGCGCAGGGTCAGCGCTCCGCGGTGGAGCGCAGCATCCAGTGGCCGGCGGATGATCGGCGACGGTGCGGCCGGCCCCTGCCGGAGCCAGCTTCCCGACACGTCGGCATTCACCCGCCACGGGGTTTCGCGGAGGCGATGCGCAGCGCGTGCCCGCGCCTCGCGCACCTGAGCGTGCGCGTCGGCGGTGGTGGTGCCGCCGGCATCGCCCTGGCCGGGCGCGACCGCCACCCGACGCATCGACAGCTCGATATCGATCCGGTCGAGCAGGGGGCCCGAAAGCCGGCCGAGGTAGCGCCGGATGGCGATCGGCGGGCAGACACACGATCCGCCCGGCACGGCGAACTGTCCGCAGGGGCAGGGATTGGTTGCAGCCACGAGCTGGAATCGCGCCGGGAACTCCGCGACCGCCCCGGCCCGGTGGATGGTGATCCGGCCGCTCTCCAAGGGCTGGCGCAGCGCGTCCAACGCGTGCGCAGGAAACTCCCCCGCCTCATCGAGGAACAGGATGCCGGTCGCCGCGCGGGCGATCGCCCCCGGCCGGATGATCCGCGATCCGCCACCGACGAGCGCAGCCACGCTCGCGCTGTGGTGCGGAGCCTCGAAGGGCGGAGTCCGGCGAAGAGCCGAGACGGCTTGCCCGCCGAGCGACCGCACGGAGGCTGCCAGGAGCGCGGCGTCCTCGTCGAGCGGGGGCAGGATGCCGGGGAGACGCCGCGCCAGCATCGTCTTGCCCGCCCCGGGAGGGCCGCTCATCAGAATGTGGTGGCCACCCGCCGCCGCGACGATGAGCGCGGTCACCGCTTCGGGCTGCCCCACCACGTCTGCAAGTTCCAGCACCTCCCCCGCCGTCTCCTCGGGCCGCGCCGCCGGAACCGCAGACTGCTCGGGTACCTCGACGGATCCGCCGTGGAACGCGACCACCTCGGCGATGTTGACGGCGCCGAGCACCTCGATGCCGGTCACCAGCTGAGCCTCCTCGCGGTTGGCATGGGGCACCACCGCGCGCCGGATGCCCTTGCGGGCTGCAGCGAGCACGGCGGGAAGGACGCCGGGCACCGGTCGAAGCCGTCCGTCCAGACCGAGTTCGCCGATGTGCACCGTGGCGTCGAGCGATTCCCGGGCGAGAGGGAGCTCGGTGGCGATGGCGGCGACCGCGATCGCGACATCGAACCCGGATCCGTTCTTGGGCAGACTCGCGGGCGACAGGTTGACGGTGAGCTTGCGTCGCGGAAGCGTCAGGCCGTTGTTGGCGCACGCGTTGTGGACCCGCTGGACGGCTTCTCCGAGCGACTTGTCGGGCAGGCCGATGATCCGGAAATCGGGAGTCTGCTGCGAGAGGTCGGCTTCGACCTCGACGAGGGCTCCATCCAGGCCCGTCAGGGCGACAGCCCGGGTACGAACGACGGTCACCGCAGATCCCGCAGATGCTCGATCGTCGCGGTCCGAGGATCGGGGCCGAGGACGGACACCGCATCGAGCCTCAGTCGGCGCCCCTGGGCGGATTGCGGGTGGGCCGCGATCCACGCCATCGCCAGGCGCCACAATCGCATGCGCTTGCGGGTGTCCACCGCTTCGAGGGGATGACCGAAGTCTTCGCCGCGCCGCGTCTTGACCTCGACGACGACGAGGTCATTCCCGTCCTCGGCGACGAGGTCGATCTCCCCGGCGGCGCACCGCCAGTTGCGGGCGATCAGCCGCCATCCCTGCTCTTGGAGATACGTCGCTGCACGCTCTTCGCCGGCTCTGCCGACCTCGTCCTTGACTGCCATGGTCCGATCGTGATCGGACGCGGCATCCCGTGGCGGCCGCTTCCCCTCATCCGTGTACACAGCCCGGAGAGGGCCGGCTGTGCAGGAGAGGACGCGGGCGCGTCAGCTGTCGAGCGAAAGCTCCTCTGGGAGCTGGAAATCGCGTCGGGAGAGCTCCTCGACGTTGACGTCCTTGAAGGTCAGCACCCGCACCGCCTTGACGAACCGGTCGGCGCGGTAGATGTCCCACACCCAGACGTCGTTCATCGTGATCTCGAAGTAGAAGTCGTGCTCGGTGTCGCGGCGCACGACGTTGACCTCGTTGGCGAGGTAGAAGCGCCGCTCCGTCTCGATCACGTACGCGAACTGACCCACGACATCGCGGTACTCGCGGTACAGTGCCAGCTCGAGCTCGCGGTCGTAGTCTTCGAATACCTCGTCGTCCATGGTGAGTCCACTCTAGATCGCCCGCGGCCGATCCACGGCCCGACGGTCGGCCGCGACGGCGTCAGAACAGGGTCGGTGCGTCCGCGATCGACCACGACGACCGGTGATGCCTGCTCAGGCCGTGGGAGCGGATCGCCGCCCGATGCTCGGGGCTCGCGTATCCCTTGTTGCGCGACCACTGGTACGCGGGTGACTCGTCATGCAACCCCGTCATCAGCGTGTCGCGCGCCACTTTGGCGATGACGGACGCTGCCGCGGCGCTGGCGCAGTCGCGATCGGCCTTGATCACCGGACGCACCCGCAGATTGCTGGTGCCGGCCGGGGTGATGTAGTCGTAGTTCCCGTCGAGGAGCACGATCGCCTCCGAGGCGTCCACGCCGTGAGCCCCCAGATCCGCCAGCGCGCGGATCGTGGCAAGGCCCAGAGCGCGCATGATGCCGATCTCGTCGATCTCGTCGGCCGAGGCCCAGCCGACGGCGCTGGCGGCCACCCACGAGGCCGCCCGCGCCGCAACGGCCGGGCGATGGTGCTCAGGCACGAGTTTGGAATCACGCAGCCCCTGCGGCACGCGCTTGCGCGATCGCGGCGCGTCGACGGCGACCGCTCCGACGGCCACCGGCCCCGCGAGAGCCCCCCGTCCGACCTCATCGCAGGCGATGACGACCGGATGCTCGCGGAGCAGTCGTCGCTCGAGAGTGAGGCGCGGTTCGATCACGGTCACGGCTGGTCGGCAGGCTCCGGAACCCCGGCGAAGACCTCGTGGTGGAAGTCCAGCAACCCGAATCGCGACAGCGGCCACGTCGTCAGGAATGCGCGGCCGACGACGTTCTCGAGCGGGACGAAGCCCTCGCCCGGCTGGTCCTGGTTGAAACGGGAGTCCCGCGAGCTGTTGCGGTTGTCTCCGAGCACCCAGAGACGGTCCTCAGGCACCGTGACGTCGAAATCCTCGGCCGACGCCCTGCTGACCCCGCCCGGGAGCTTGAGGTAGTCCATCTCATCGATGGGGACGTCGTTGATCGTGATCTGCCCGAGCGTGTTGCAGCACACCACGTGATCTCCCGGAAGCCCGATGATGCGCTTGACGAGGTGGTCGTCGCTGTCCGGTGCAGCGAGACCGATGAGCGACAAAACCCACTCCACGCCGTCGACGAACGGGCCGCGGCTCGGTGTCTCCGAGGGTGGCAGCCACCCACCCGGATCGCGGAACACCACGATGTCACCGCGCTCATAACCTCCGAAGCGCGGCGTCAGCTCGTCGACGAGGATGCGGTCGTTGACGTTGAGGGTGTTCTCCATCGACCCCGACGGGATGTAGAACGATCGGACGACGAAGGTCTTGACGAGGAAGGACACCACGAGCGCGATCAGGACGATGATCAGGACGTCCCGCAGGAATGTGCCCCACCCTCGCTTGCGACCCTCGGGCTGCGATCTGCGGGAGGGGAAGCGGTCGGCCGTCGCGTGTTGCTCGGTGGTCATCGGATCCTTCTCGGGGCCTCCCGCCCCGGTCGGTGCGGCGTCCTACCAGGGTGACATACTCGCGCGGAGTCGTCGGTCCGCCGTCGCGGGGAATTCGCCCCGAACGCCGAACGCCCCGGCGATGACCGGGGCGTTCGGGGTTCAGCGCGCTCAGCTGTCGCGCTTCTCCTTGATCTTGGCCTTCTTGCCGCGGAGGGCCCGGAGGTAGTACAGCTTGGCGCGGCGCACGTCGCCGCGGGTGACGACCTCGATGTGGTCGATCACCGGGCTGTGAACCGGGAACGTACGCTCCACACCGACCTGGAAGCTGATCTTCCGCACGGTGAAGGTCTCGCGGATGCCGTCTCCGGAGCGGCCGATGACGACGCCCTGGAAGATCTGGATGCGCGAGCGGTTGCCCTCGGTGATGTTGACGTGCACCTTGACGGTGTCACCGGGGCCGAAGTCGGGGATGTCGGAGCGCAGCGATGCTGCGTCGACGGAATCGAGGATCTGCATGAGGGATCACTTCCTGCGGCCGCCACAGGTCGACCGCGTCACGATGACGGGATGGTGTGCCCGAACCGTCCGCGATGTGGAGCGGACGGCGTACTCCCCTGAGGCAGAGCCGTGCAGGGCACAAACAGCCATTCTGCCATGGATCGCGACCCCGGCAAAAACGCTGCCGCACGGATCAGCGCAGGTCGCTGCGCTCCTCGATGACGACGACGTCGGACGGTCGTGGCCGCGTCGACCTCGATGCTTCACCGAGGTATGCGGAGGACGTCGTCCGGAACGCCACGAGACCGGCGGGCCGGGCTTCACGCCACAGCTGCCACAGCTGGGCCCAGAACAACGCCAGAGCGACGGCGATGGTCAGGCCGAACGCCCCACCCCACCACCACGTGCCGAAGAATCCGAGCGACACCGTCAGCGCGTGGAGGATCGCGAAGCCCGCGACATCCAGCCACGACACCGCGCGTTCCGCGCGCACCGTGCCGCGGGCCCGGACCAGCAGAGTCAGGATGATCTGCCCGATGAAGACCGACGGGATGCCCAGGAGCAGCACCCAGAGGAAGGCCCACCCTCCCGCGTTGAACACGCCCCAGCCGACGAGCAGCCAGAGCGGCAGGACGAAGGCCGCCGGGAACAGCCACCGGTAGACCGCGCGTCGGAGAACCATGAACCGATGCTACGCCCGTCCCGGGGCGGCGGGCAGGGTGTCCCGGGCGCCGGACGGCCATCTCTCAGCGCGCACTCCGCGAGAATGGAGGATGACGGAAGGAAATGAATGATCGAGCTGCGCACCCCGGCCGAAATCGAGGCGATGAGGCCTGCGGGCCGATTCGTCGCGGAGGTCCTTGCAACCCTTCGCGATGAGGCGAGGGTGGGAACGAACCTCCTCGCGCTCGATCAGCGGGCGCACGAGATGATCCGTCGGGCGGGAGCGGAGTCCTGCTATATCGACTACCACCCGTCATTCGGCGCCTCGCCCTTCGGCAAGGTGCTGTGCACCTCGATCAACGATGCCGTGCTTCACGGACTGCCTTTCGATTACGCGCTTCGCGACGGCGACCTGGTGTCGCTGGACTTCGCGGTCGCCGTGGACGGGTGGGTGGCCGACTCCGCGGTGTCCTTCGTCGTCGGCACGCCGCGCGATGAGGACCTGGCGCTGATCGACACGACCCAGCGCGCCCTCTCCGCCGCCATCGAGGCGGCACAGACCGGCCACCGCATCGGCGACATCTCCGCCGCGATCGCCGCGGTGGCCCGCGCGGACGGCTACCTCATCAACACCGACTTCGGTGGCCACGGAGTCGGCCGGACGATGCACGGCGACCCGCACGTGCCCAACGACGGCAAGGCGGGCCGCGGCTACCCGCTTCGTGCCGGCCTCGTCCTCGCCCTGGAACCCTGGTTCCTCGCCTCCACGGACCAGCTGATCACCGATCCCGACGGCTGGACCCTCCGCAGCGCCGACGGCTCACGTGGCGCGCACTCCGAGCACACCGTCGCGATCACCGAGGGCGGTCCGGTCGTCCTCACCGACCGGAGCTTCCTCGGAGTGGATTGAGCGCCCTCAGAGCGTCGTCACCGCCGCGCTTCGCCCCGGCAGGGTGATCCGCCCGTCGTCCGCCGACACCGCGTCATCCGTCGTCAGCAGCACACGCGACGCATCTCTCAGCCGCAGCGTCGCCGCGTCGGTGCCGAAATTGACCAGCACGTCGACGTCACCGCGACGCAGCACGAACGTGCGGGCATCCTCATCGGCCTCGGCGGACAGTGCCGCGAAGTCGGGGTCGGTGAGGTCGGGAAGCTCTCGGCGCAGCCGCGCAAGCCGCCGGTAGAGCTCCAAGGTGCGCCGGTGACGGGGGTCGGCGGCGTCGGATGTCGCCTCGGACCAGTCGAGGTGCGACCGCTCGAAGGTGGCCGGATCCTGCGGATCGGGGACGACGGATTCGTCCCACCCCATGGCGGCGAACTCCGCCAGTCGGCCATCGGCGGTCGCCTTGGCCAGCTCGGGCTCGGGATGCGAGGTGAAGAACTGCCACGGGGTGCTCGCCGCCCACTCCTCACCCATGAAGAGCATGGGGGTGAACGGCGCGAGCAGTGTGAGCACCGCGCCGATACGCAGACCCCCGTCATCCAGCGACTGGGACAGCCGGTCACCGGCCGCGCGGTTGCCGATCTGATCGTGGTCCTGGCTGTAGGTCACCAGACGCCACGTCGGGATGCGCGGATCGATGGGCCGGCCGTGTTCCCGGCCGCGGAACGACGACCACGTCCCATCGTGGAAGAACCCCCGGGTCGCGGCCTTCACCAGGGCGGAGAGCGGGGCGAAATCGGCGTAGTACCCCACGGTCTCGCCGGTGAGGGCGACGTGCAGGGCATGGTGGTAGTCGTCGCTCCACTGCGCGGTGAGGCCGTAGCCCCCGGCCTCCCGAGCGGAGATGAGAGTCGCATCGTTCATGTCGGATTCGGCGATCAGGGTCAGGGGACGCCCCACGTGGGCGCTGAGCCGATCAGCCTCCTCGGCGATCTCCTGCAGGATGTGCCGATCGGTGCGGTCGAGCAGCGCGTGGACGGCGTCCAGACGCAGGCCGTCGACGTGATAGTCCCGCATCCACATCAGCGCGTTCTCCACGATGAACGAGCGCACGGCGGGCTCGTCGAGGTTCACCGACGAACCCCAGGTGTTGCGTTCGGCGTCGCGGAGATACGGGCCGTATTCCGGCAGATAGTTCCCACTCGGACCCAGATGGTTGTAGACGACGTCCTGGATGACGGCGAGACCGCGTCCATGGCAGGCATCGACGAAGCGCTGGTATGCGGCGGGACCGCCGTACGCCTCGTGCACGGTGTACCACAGCACCCCGTCGTAGCCCCAGTTCCAGACGCCGTTGAACCCGTTCACCGGGAGGAGCTCGACGTGCGTCACGCCGAGATCGACGAGGTGGTCCAGGCGCGAGGCGGCCGCGTCCAGGGTCCCCTCGGGAGTGAAGGTGCCCACGTGCAGCTCGTAGACGATGCCGCCGGCGAGCTGGCGCCCCGTCCACTCGTGATCGCTCCACTCGTAGCCGTCGGCATCGAACCAGCACGAGGTCTCGTGCACGCCGTCGGGCTGTCGGCGCGAGCGGGGATCGGGACGCACGGCGTCGCCGTCATCGAGCACGAAGCCGTACCGGTCACCGTCGGCCAGGGTCACCTCGCCGCGCCACCAGCCGTCTGCCGCCGCCTGCATCTCGAGGTCTCCCCCGGCATACCGCAACCGGACACGGGTGGCCCGCGGGGCCCACAGTTCGATCATCGGGGTGTTCCTTCCTCGATCCGGGCGGCGTCGATCAGGAGCGCAACCGGATAGGTCTGCAGAATCGCTGACAGCGGGATCTCTCCGCCGCCGAATCGTCGTCCCGTCAGCGCGTCGACGACGTCCCGCGAGGGAAGCAGGATGGCCGTCCTGCCCCAGCCACCACGGTGGGCCAGCCCGGCCGGCAGCCGCGTGACGACCGTCGTCGCCCCGCCGCGATCGAATGCGACGGCGTGTTCGGACGCCTCGCCGACGACGGTGACCGGTCGATGGACGGTGAACAGGTCGGGTCGGTCGCGGCGAAGGCGCAGCGCGCGGGAGGTCACCAGCATCTTGGCGCGGGCAGTCGCGTCGACCGGCGGCAGGTCGCCACGGGCGAACGCCGCGTCGAGATCCCTCAGCATCCGTTGCCGCAGCCCGAAGTCCACCGGGCGACGATTGTCGGGGTCGACCAGCGAGGTCTCCCACAGCTCGGACCCCTGGTAGACGTCGGGCGAACCCGGTGCCGTGAGCTGCACGAGTTTCGCCCCGAGGGAGTTGCTCCACCCGAACGCCGAGATCTCGGCGACGAAGTCCTCGATCAATGGCCGCGCCTGTGCGGACGCGGCGTCGACGAGCGAATGCATCCTCCGTTCGAAGTCCTCGTCGGGGTCCCACCACCCCGTCGACTCCGCCGCCTCCCGGGCGGCTTTCTCGGCGTATGCGTGGAGACGGTCGGGGGTGGCGGGCCATGCCCCGATGATCGCCTGCCAGAGGAGCGCATCGAACGGGCCGTGACCCGTGGTCGCCCCGGCGCGGAGGCGCTTGAGCACCTCGGCCCAGCGCGTGGGGATCTCGGCGAGCACGTTCAGCCGGGCGCGCACGTCCTCGCCGCGCTTGGTGTCGTGGGTCGACAGCGCCGTCATCGCGCGCGGCCAGGCGGCGAGGCGTCGCTGCTGTGCCCGGTGGAATTCCGCCGGCGACATCGAGAAGACCGCGGGATCCCCGCCCACCTCGGTGAGCGAGCCGAGTCGCGTGAACCGGTAGAAGGCGGTGTCCTCGACACCCTTCGCCATCACCGGGCCAGTCGTCTGCTGGAAGCGACGCGAGATCTCGAGCGACGGATCGCGGAGGATCTCACGCAGCGCCTCGAGGCTGGGTGCGAGGTCGGGGCGGCGCCGCGTCGCCTCGGCCGCCGCGCGGGTGAGATGCTCCTCGCCCGCCGGAAGGTACGACCGGTAGACGGGGAAGCAGGCGAGGAGTTCGGCGAACGCGTCGGCGGCGCGATCGACCGGCGCGGGCAAGCACCGCACCAGCCGAGCGATCTCGGCGCGCTGGATCGTGTCGCCGATCATCCGCTTGGTGGTGTGGATGAGATCGGCCCAGCCGCTTCGCGGCACGCCGGTCTCGGCTCGAAGCTCCGCATCGAGGTCGTCGAGGGGACCTTCGCCCTCGGGGTCGACGAAGAGTCGGTCGATCTCCCCCATGGCGTCGTACCCCGTTGTGCCGGCGGTGCGCCACCAGGTGGGGAGATCCTCACCGTGCTCGAGGATCTTCTCCACGAGCACGTGCGTCGGTGCACCGCGCGCGGCACGGGCCGCCTCGGACAGCTGCTCCAGGTACGCCCCGGGGTCGAGCAGCCCGTCCGGGTGGTCGACGCGCAGACCGTCGACGAGTCCCTCGCGCAGCCACCGGAGGATTTCGGCGTGGGTCGCCTCGAAGATCTCCGGCACCTCGACCCGGACACCGGCGAGCGTGGTCACGGCGAAGAACCGTCGGTAGTTCAGATCCTCCGCCTCCGTGCGCCAGAACGCCAAGCGGTAGTGCTGGCGAGACAGCACCTCGCGGACCACCGTCGGATCGGAGGTCTCGGCGTCGGGCGCGGAACCCTGCGCGAGGGGGAAGGCGTGCTCGAAGTACCGCAGCGCGCCGAAGGGGAACAGAGCCGGGTCGTCGCTCTCGGGCGACACGGTGATCTCGCCGTCCTCGACGACGTCGTCGACATCGCCGCCGAGGATGGGGACGAGGACGCGGCCCTCACCGAAGTCCCAGTCGATGTCGAACGCGGCGGCGTGGACCGAGTCGCGGCCTCGCAGGAGCACGTCCCACCACCACCCGTTCTCGGCGGGCGCGGAGATGCCCATGTGATTGGGGACGATGTCGACCAGGATGCCGAGGTCGGCATTCCGAGCGGCGGACGCGAACCTCACCAGGGCTTCGGGGCCGCCGCGCTCCGGGTCGACCCGGGACACATCGACCACGTCGTATCCGTGGTCCGAACCCGAGGTGGCCGCGAGAAGCGGCGACAGATAGGCCCACGACACCCCGAGGTCGCGCAGATAGTCGACCACCCCCGCGGCATCATCGAGATCGAAGGAACGCCGGACCTGAAGGCGATAGGTCGACGTGGGATGCCGACGGTCCGGCGCGGCAGGAGGAACCGCCGCCGGGCTCACCGCCCGGCCTCGGCCTTCGGCGGAGTCTGCGGCACGTCGGAGTCGGCCAGCAGGACCAGCGACGCCGCCACCGAGTGGTCGACCTCGGGCTCGGGGACCTCGTGTTCGCACAGCACCATCAGGGATTTCGCCGCCAGGGGCACCGACTCGCCCGGGACGAGAGGCGCGGAATCGGCGCGCTGTCCGGCCGTGTCGACCACGGTGTCCCACTTCGGGCTGAACTCGACCGCGGGCAGATGGAAGTCCACCTCTTCGTCGCCTGCGTTGAACAGGATGATGAAGTGCTTGTCCGAGATCGGCTCTCCTCGACGATCGCGCTCGCGGATCCCGTTGCCGTTGAGGAAGACGCCGATGGCGCGGCCGAAACCGGAATCCCAATCCTCCGGCTGCATCTCGGATCCGTCGGGGCGCAGCCACACGATGTCGGGGATGCGGGCACCCTCCTCGCGGCGCACGGGACGGCCGTTGAAGAACCGGCTCCGTCGGAACGTCGGGTGATCGCGCCGCAGACGCGCGAGCGCCGCGGTGAACTCCAGCAGCGGCTGGTCGACCGTATCCCAGTGCACCCAGGTCAGCTCGTTGTCCTGCGCGTACCCGTTGTTGTTCCCCTGCTGGGTCCGTCCGAGCTCGTCACCGTGCAGGAGCATCGGCACGCCCTGGCTGAGCATCAGCGTGGCGATGAAATTCCGCTGCTGGCGCGCACGCAGCGTCAGGACCTCCGGGTCGTCGGTGGGCCCCTCGACGCCATGGTTGTACGAACGATTGTGCGATTCGCCGTCGTTGTTGTCCTCGCCGTTGGCGTCGTTGTGCTTCTCGTTGTACGACACGAGATCGCGCAACGTGAATCCGTCGTGGGCGGTGACGAAGTTGATGGAGGCGACCGGGCGACGGCCGGAGTGCTCGTAGAGGTCGGCCGACCCGGTCAGACGTGAGGCGAACTCTCCGAGCGCCTGCGGCTCGCCGCGCCAGAAGTCGCGGACGGTGTCGCGATACTTGCCGTTCCACTCCGTCCACTGCGGGGGGAAGTTGCCGACCTGGTAACCTCCGGGGCCGACGTCCCACGGCTCGGCGATGAGTTTGACCTGCGAGACCACCGGATCCTGCTGTACGAGCTCGAAGAAGGTCGCCAGGCGATCGACGTCGTAGAACTCCCTCGCGAGGGTGGAGGCCAGGTCGAAGCGGAACCCGTCCACGTGCATGTCGAGGACCCAGTAACGCAGGGAGTCCATGATCAGCTGCAGCGCGTGGGGATTGCCGACGTTCAGGCTATTCCCCGTGCCGGTGTAGTCGGTGTAGTAGCGCTTGTCGTCCTGCTCGAGGCGGTAGTACGCCTCGTTGTCGATGCCGCGCATCGACAACGTCGGTCCCATGTGATTGCCCTCGGCGGTGTGGTTGTAGACCACGTCGAGGATGACCTCGATGCCGGCGGTGTGGAGGGCGCGCACCATGCCCTTGAACTCCTGCACCTGCTGACCCCGCTGGCCCGTGGAGGCGTAGGTGTTCTGCGGGGCGAGGAAGGCGATGGTGTTGTAGCCCCAGTAGTTCGCCAGCCCCTTGTCCTGGAGGGTGGAGTCGTTGACGAACTGATGCACCGGCATGAGCTCGATCGCGGTGACACCCAGCTTGAGCAGGTGGTCGATCACCGCCGGGTGGGCGATGCCGCTGTAGGTGCCGCGCAGCTCCTCGGGGATCAGCTCGTTGAGCTTGGTCAGGCCCTTGACGTGGGCCTCGTAGATGAGGGTCTCGGCGTACGGGGTCTTGGGCTGGCGGTCTCCGGTCCAGTCGAAGAACGGGTTGACCACCACTCCCTTCATCATCGCGTCGGCGGAGTCGTCGTCGTTGAACGAGTCGGGATCGCCGAAGGTGTACGAGAACACGGACTGTCCCCACGTGATCTCGCCGTCGACGGCTTTGGCGTACGGGTCCAGCAGGAGCTTGCTCGGATTGAACCGCTGACCGTTCGCGGGGTCGTAGGGCCCGTGCACGCGATAGCCGTAGCGCTGGCCCGGTCCGACATTGGGAAGGTAGACGTGCCACACGAACGCGTCCACGTCGCGCAGCTCCACCCGGGTCTCGGAGCCGTCGTCATCGAAGAGGCAGAGTTCGACACGTTCCGCTCCCTCACTGAAGACGGCGAAATTGGTGCCGTTCCCGTCGAAGGTGGCGCCGAGGGGGTATGCCGACCCCGGCCAAGCCTGCAGCGTCATCCGTGTCCTTTCACGGTCGCGCGCACGCCGCACGACCAGTTACGAAGGTCCTGAGCATATCGAGGCCGGATGACACGCCGGTGCCTCTTGACGCCGAGGGACCCCGGAGGGGTCTGACGCAGCATCCGATCCGGATCAGTCCAGCAGGTCGGGTCGCTGGGCGCGGGTACGGGCGAGACTCTGCTCGTGTCGCCACTGTGCGATCGCGGCGTGGTTGCCGCTCAGGAGCACCGGGGGAACCTCCCGCGAGCGCCACGAGGCGGGCTTGGTGTAGCTCGGGTACTCCAGGAGGCCGGCCTCGTGGGATTCCTCGATGAGACTCTCGGGGTTGCCGACGACGCCGGGCACGAGACGGGACACGGCCTCGACGATCGCCATGGCGGCTACCTCGCCGCCGTTGAGCACGTAGTCGCCGAGGCTGATCAACCGCACCCGGTGACTGGTCGCGTAGTGGTCGATCACGCGCTGATCGATGCCCTCGTAACGGCCGCAGGCGAAGACGATGTGGGCCTCTTCGGCGAGGGCGCGCGCGAGGGGCTGGCTGAACCGCTCCCCTGCCGGCGACGGGACGACGAGCAGGGCGTCGGGCGTGAGCACCTCGTCGAGGGCCTCGCCCCACGGCTCGGGTTTCATCACCATTCCCGCTCCCCCGCCGTAGGGGGTGTCGTCGACGGTGCGATGTCGATCGTGCGTCCACGCGCGCAAGTCGTGGACGCGGATGTCGAGCAGGCCGCGATCACGTGCCTTCCCGATCAGCGAGACGTCGAGGACGTCGAAGAACGCCGGGAAGATCGTGATGATGTCGACGCGCATCTCAGGGCGCGTCCGGTCGGCCGTCCTCGGCTCCCGTTTCCGACGCGTCCGCGTCCTCCGGATCGCCGGGCAGGTCCTCGAACAGCCCCGGAGGCGGGGTCACGGTGACGCGCCCCGCGGCGATGTCGACGTCGGGGACGATGGCGGAGACGAACGGGACGAGCAGTTCTCGGTCGCCCTCACCGGTGGGGCGGACGATCAGCAGGTCCTGCGCGGGAAGATGGTCGACGCGGATCACCCGCCCGACGACGTCTCCGTCGCGGACCACGTCGAGGCCGACGAGCTGGTGGTCGTACCAGGCATCGGGTTCGCTCGTGGGAGCGGTCGCGTCCTCATCGATCCAGAGGATGGCGCGCACGAGACCCTCCGCCGTGGTGCGATCATCCACCCCCTCGAAGAATGCGACGGGGTGGGAGTTCATCCATCGGAACTCGCGCACCGTGAGGGGCTTTCCGTGCCACGGGGATGTCTCGGGCACCTGCAGCGTGAAGGTCGCACCCGGGACGAACCGACCGTCCGGGTCGTCGGTGTACAGCTCGATCTTGAGCGCACCCTTCAAGCCGTGGGCCTTGACCAGACGGCCGACGCGGAGCTGGGTCCGCTCGCCCGCCCGCGCGCGCGGGGCGGATGGCGCCGAGGAGTCTTCGCTGGGCACGTCAGTCGTCCGCGACGTCGACGCGCACACGGCGTCCGTCTGCGAGAGCGGCGACGAGGGTGCGAAGGGCTTTGGCCGTGCGGCCACCGCGCCCGATCACACGTCCGCGGTCCTCGGGATGCACGTGCACCTCGAGCAGGTCGCCGCGAGGCGACGTGGACGACTGGATGCGGACGTCGTCAGGGTGATCGACGATCCCCTTGACGATGTGTTCGAGCGCGGCGGCGAGCACGGCGTGGGACGCTTACTCGGCGGCGGCGTCGGCGGAAGCCTCGGCCTCGTCGGCGGGGGCCTCGGCGGGCTCCGCAGCCTTCTTCTCGGCCTTGGGCTTGACGACGGACGACTTCGACGAGTCCAGCTCGAAAGCCGGCTTGTCCTCGCGCGTCTTCACGGTGGAGGTCGCGTCCTTGTCACCCTTGAAGGTGCCCCAGTCGCCGGTCAGCTTGAGGATGGCGCGCACCTGCTCGGTCGGCTGGGCGCCGACGCCGAGCCAGTACTGCGCACGCTCGGAGTCGACCTCGATGAACGAGGGCTCCTCGGTGGGGTGGTACTTGCCGATCTCTTCGATCACACGACCATCGCGCTTGGTGCGCGAGTCGGCGACGACGATGCGGTAGTACGGCGCACGGATCTTGCCCAGGCGCTTCAGACGGATCTTGACAGCCACGATTCTCCTGAATGTGTGGAAGGAATGAACTGGTCGACCGGGAGGTGGGGTGCAACACCCGGTGGAAGCTCTACGGAGGACGGCGGGCTGGATAGAGGGTCGAGTCCGGCGTCCGACCCTCTATTCTGCCAGACGACACGAACAGTAGCGAACCGTCGAGCCGCTGTCTTCGCATGCCACACTGGGCGCATGACGGAGCCCTTCGCCCGGTCGGCACGCTCCACCGTGGGGATCGAATGGGAGCTGATGCTCGCCGACGGCGAGACCGGCGATCTGGTGCCCCGGGCGCCCGAGGTCCTGGATGCGCTGGGCGAGGACGCCGCGCTCGAGCGCTACACCATCACCCAAGAGCTTCTGACGAACACGATCGAGCTCACCAGTGGCATCGGCGACACCGTCGCCGCCGCCGTCGACGACATCGGCGACGCGATCGCCGCGGTGCGCACGGCTACCGAGCCGCGCGGCATCGAGCTGCTGTCCGCGGGCAGTCACCCGTTCGCACAGTGGTACGACCAGGAGGTCACCGACAAGACGCGCTATCACAGCCTCATCGAGCGGACCCAGTGGTGGGGCCGGAACATGATGATCTGGGGCATCCACGTGCATGTCGGCGTGGAGGACGTGACGAAGGTCTTCCCGATCATCAACGCGCTGACGGTCTATCTTCCCCACCTGCAGGCGCTGTCGGCGTCCTCACCCTTCTGGGCCGGAGAGCGCACCGGGTACGCCTCGAATCGGGCGCTGGTGTTCCAGCAGCTGCCGACAGCGGGGCTACCCTGGCCACTTCCCGACTGGGCTGCTTTCGAGCGTTACCTCGACGACATGATCGCCACGGGGGTGATGGAGGATGCCACGGAGGTGCGGTGGGACATCCGCCCCGCGCCGCGGTGGGGAACGATCGAGGTCCGCGCCTGCGACGGGATGTCGACGCTCCCCGAGCTCGCCGCGGTCGCGGCGTTCGTGCAGGTCATGGTCGAGCACTTCTCCCGTCTGCTCGACGACGGCGTCGAACTCAGCGGCATCCAGCCGTGGTTCGTCCGCGAGAACAAGTGGCGCGCCGCGCGTTACGGATTGGACGCACGGGTCATCGTCGATCGCGACGGCACCCAGGTGCCCGTCCGCGATCACCTGGCGGCCACGCTGGACGAGGTGGCCGGGATCGCCGTGGAGCTGAAGTGCGCGCGCGAGTTCGCGGGGCTCGAGCGCATCCTCGCCGGCGGCGCCAGCTACGCGCGCCAGTTGCTGGTCGCCGAAGCGGCCGACGGCGATCTGCGTGAGGTCGTGCGTCACCTCATCCGGGAGTTCCGCGCGGGTCCGACACTGCGCGATCACCTGGCCTCGCTGAGCGGCGCCTGACCGGACGGCGGACGGCGGCGCGCGACGCTCAGCCCCGCCCGAGGAGCTTCTGGAGTTCGGCGAGGTCCTCCGCGCTCGGCGCAGCGGGTGCGCCTCCGGCACCGGCGGCGCCGCCGAGACCGAAGCCGGTTCCCGCGGGTGCTGCGGCTGCCGACGCGGCGATCCCCGCGTTCTCGGCCGCACGCTTCGCAGGGTTCCCCGACCGTGACCCCTTCTGCTTCTGCTGCTTGCCGCGTTTGGCCGATGCGCCGGGGCGTCCCGCACCCGGCACCGGACCCATTCCCGGGATGTTCGGCACGCCGCCGCGGGCGACGGTCTTCATCATCTTCGCGGCCTGGTCGAACCGCTGGACCAGCTGATTGACGTCTGTCACCGTCATACCCGACCCCCGGGCGATGCGCAGGCGCCTGGATCCGTTGAGGATCTTCGGATTGCGACGCTCCCCCGGTGTCATGGAGCGGATGATGGCCTCGGTGCGATCGATCTCGCGCTCGTCGAAGTCGTCGAGCTGCTGCTTCATGCCGCCCATGCCCGGGAGCATCCCGAGCATCTTCTTCATCGAGCCCATCTTCTTCAGCTGCTGCATCTGCTGCAGGAAGTCCTCGAGGGTGAACTGCTCGGTCGCGATCTTCTCCGCGACCTTCCGTGCCTCCTCCTCATCGAAGGCCTGCTGGGCCTGCTCGATGAGGGTGAGGATGTCGCCGAGGTCGAGGATGCGCGAGGCCATCCGATCGGGGTGGAACGCTTCGACGTCGTCGAGCCCCTCGCCGGTGGAGGCGAAGATGATCGGTCGCCCGGTGACAGACGCCACCGAAAGGGCCGCGCCGCCGCGGGCGTCGCCGTCGAGTTTGGACAGGACGACGCCGGTGAAGTCGACCCCGTCCTGGAAGGCCTTGGCGGTGTTCACCGCGTCCTGTCCGATCATCGCGTCGATGACGAACAGGACCTCGTCGGGGTCGGTGGCGCGACGGATGTTCGCCGCCTGCTTCATGAGCTCGGCGTCCACGCCGAGGCGGCCGGCGGTGTCGATGATGACGACGTCGTGCTGCTGACGCCTCGCGACCTCGACCCCGTCCGTCGCGACCCGCACGGGATCACCGACGCCGTTGCCCGGCTCGGGGGCGTAGACCGCGGCGCCGGCCTGGCGGCCGACGACCTGCAGCTGGTTCACGGCGTTCGGTCGCTGCAGGTCGGCGGCGACGAGCAACGGCGTGTGCCCGTCCTTCTCGAGCATCTTCGCCAGCTTGCCGGCGAAAGTCGTCTTCCCCGACCCCTGCAGACCCGCGAGCATGATGACCGTCGGCGGGTTCTTCGCGAACTGCAGTCGACGCTGCTGGCCGCCGAGGATCCCGATGAGCTCCTCGTTGACGATCTGCACCACCTGCTGGGCGGGGTTCAGCGCGCGATTGACCTCGTCGCCGAGGGCGCGTTCGCGGATTCTTGCGGTGAAGTCCTTGACCACCGGTAGCGCGACGTCGGCGTCCAGGAGCGCCCGGCGGATCTCTCGCACCGTCCCGTCGACGTCAGCGGGGGTGAGCTTGCCCTTCGTGCGCAGATTGCGGAAGGTCTCAGTGAGCCGGTCGGAGAGCGTGCCGAAGGTAGCCATGGTCCGGCAATTCTACGCCGTGGGGTCGGCGGCACCCTCGCGGGCGAGCCCGCCGGCGGGGTCACTCGCGGTCGAGCTCCTGGAACACCGTGAGCTGCACGCCGTCGGGGCCCCGCAGTCGTGCGTTCCGCGAGCGCCACGGGGTGGGGGTGGGCGGGGCCTCCAGGGGGGCACCGGCATGCACCAGCGCCTCCGCCGTCGCCTCGACGTCGGCGACTTCGAGGGCCACCCGAATGCCGTCGCTCTCCCCGCCGTCTGTCTCGACCTCGTCGATGAAGCGCACCTGTGCGGCATCAGCCAGCTCCAACGTCGCCCGGCCCGCCTCGAGGATCGCCACGCGCGCGCCGTCCGGGCCCTCGAAAGCGTGGGCCTCGGTCATACCCAGGGTGTCGCGGTAGAACGACACCGCCCCGTCGAAGTCGGCCGAGCGGACGACCAACCGCAGTTGACGCACGCCTCCCTGCGGTACGAGCAGCGGCGCGACGACCTCGATCGCCTGATCGAGGGTCTGCGAGAGCGAGGTCCGCCCGGGGCCCGCTGCCGCCCACGCGCGCACCGCGGCAAGCACCGCTCCTCCCACAGCGCTTCCCACCACGTCTGCGACCAGGGGGTCGGCCCCGGTCCGCAGTGCGGCGGCGACCGATCGGCCGATACGCGTCGTTCGCACCGCCGATTCGCGATCGAGCTCATCCTCGAGACCCATCGCCACCGCGTTGGCCATCGCCAGCGCCAGGGTATCGGGAGCGAATCCCGCCGCGAACGCGCGCAGCGCCGTCCGCACATCCCGGGGGCCCGTCTCCCCTGCATCCAGATGGGTGAGAAGTGTCGCCACCCGGGCATCGAAACTCGACCAGAGGATGTCGGATTTCGAGGAGAAGTAGTTGAAGAAGCTCGACCGCGAGACCCCGGCACGCAGGGCGATGTCGGCGATGGATGTCGCGTCGTAGCCGCGCTCGAGGAACAGTTCGCACGCGGCCTCGGCGATGGTCTCGGGAGACGAGAGCTTCGGACGCCCGGCACGCTGCTCTGTCATGACTTCACCCTAGGACGCGCGAAGAGGCCGCACGGGGAGCGTATTGTTGGACGCGGTCCAAGAAGGAAGGCGCTTCTGTGCTCGAAACGATGACGGTGGGGCTCGACCCCGACTTCGTCCCCTACGCCGACGCGTGGGACCTGCAGCGACGTGTTCATTCGGAGGTGGTGCGCGGGGAGCGGGTCGATACTCTGCTGCTGCTCGAGCACGAACCGGTCTTCACCGCCGGAAAGCGCACCGAGCCGGAAGAGCGCCCCACCGACGGGACCCCGGTCATCGACGTCGACCGCGGCGGCAAGATCACGTGGCACGGCCCGGGTCAGCTCGTCGGTTACCCCATCGTCCGCCTCCGGGAACCCGTCGACGTCGTGGCGCATGTCCGACGCCTCGAGCGCCTGCTCATCGCGGCCCTCGCTCGCCACGGCGTGGAGGGACTCCAGGAGGAGGGGCGAAGCGGAGTGTGGGTCCGACGCCCCCTGTCGACCGACAAGGTCGCCGCCATCGGAGTCCGTGTCGAGCGGGGAGTGACCATGCACGGGTTCGCGGTCAACTGCGACAACTCCCTCGCGCCCTTCCGTCAGATCATCCCCTGCGGCATCGCCGACGCCGGGGTCACGACCATCAGCGAGGTCACGGGCAGAGAGATCTCGCCCCGCGACATCCTTCCGACCATCACCGAGGTCTTCCTCGCCGCCGAGCAGGCGGTCGCGGCATGAGTGCCGCGGCACCCGACGGCCGTCGCCTCCTGCGACTGGAGGTGCGCAACGCCCAGACCCCGATCGAGCGCAAGCCCGAGTGGATCCGCACGAAGGCGAAGATGGGTCCGGAATACACCGCCCTGCAGGGCCTGGTGAAAGACGAGGGCCTGCACACCGTGTGCCAGGAGGCGGGTTGCCCGAACATCTACGAGTGCTGGGAGGATCGCGAGGCGACCTTCCTCATCGGGGGTTCCCAATGCACGCGCCGGTGCGACTTCTGCCAGATCGACACGGGCAAGCCCGCCGACTACGACACCGACGAGCCCCGGCGCGTCGCGGAGAGCGTGCAGCGGATGCAGCTGCGCTATGCCACGGTCACCGGGGTCGCCCGAGACGACCTCCCCGACGGTGGCGCCTGGCTTCACGCCGAGACCGTGCGACGCATCCACGCCGACAACCCCGGAACGGGCGTCGAGATCCTCGCCACGGACTTCAACGGCGTGCCGAGCCTGCTGCACGAGGTGTTCGACTCCCGCCCGGAAGTCTTCGCGCACAACGTCGAGACCGTCCCCCGCATCTTCAAGCGGATCCGCCCGGCCTTCCGGTACGAGCGTTCCCTCGGCGTCCTGACGATGGCTCGTGAGGCAGGTCTGATCACGAAGTCGAACCTCATTCTGGGGATGGGCGAGAGCCCCGACGAAGTCATCGAGGCGTTGCAGGATCTTCACGACGCCGGCACCGACATCATCACGATCACGCAGTATCTGCGTCCTTCGCCGCGCCATCTGCCGGTGGACCGATGGGTCAAGCCCGCCGAGTTCGTCGCCTTCAAAGAGGCTGCGGAAGAGATCGGCTTCCTCGGCGTGCTTGCGGGGCCCCTCGTGCGTTCCTCCTACCGGGCTGGACGCCTGTGGGCGCAGTCGATGGTCTCGAAGGGCCGCGAGATTCCCGCCGATCTCGCCCACCTCGCGCGCGATCTCGCCTCCGAGGGCACGTCGTTCGCGCAGGCCGTGTGATCGGCCCCGACGTGGAGGTCAGTCTGCGCTGGTGACCGAGAGGACGTCTCCGGCGGAGTCGAGGTTCACCAGCAGCACGTCATCGGTGGCATCGGGGTCGAGCGCGTACTCGAGGACGGCGAACGGGTCGGAACCGCCGTGCTCGTCGGCGAGGATCGTCATGCTCATCAGCTGCAGTGAGCGGATCACGTCGATCCGGATGTCGCCGGAGATGTCGACCAGCAGATTCTCGATGCCCTCCCCCAGCGTCTCCTGCTGCTGGAGGATGTACTCCGTCACTTCGCTGGTGCGATCGTCGAGCTCGGAGACCATGCCGTTGCGCGCTGTCCGGTCGATTGCCTCGAGGGACGACACCAGGCTCGCCGCGATGTCGAGGGCTGCCTGGGAGACGTCGTCCTGATCCGGCGCCGTCAGATCCACGGTGACGGACTGGTCGCCGAGTTCGACGTTCTCCGACCAGAAGATCGAACCATCCGGACCCGACTCGAGGAGTCCGAAGAAGTCGTGCTCGATCGCCATACGCCCATGAAACCAGCCTCCCGGCCGGTGCGATAGACCTGGCCCGCGCGTCGGCCCGATCGGGTGGGCAACGAGCTCAGTCGACGAGGGCCGCGGCGAAGACGTGGGGGGTGAAGCCGGTGAGATCGCCGATTCCCTCGCCCTGGCCGAGAAGCTTGACCGGGATGCCGGTGCGCTCCTGCACCGCGAGCACGAAGCCGCCCCTGGCCGAGCCGTCGAGTTTCGTGAGTACGAGTCCCGTCACGCCGGCGTGCTGGAGGAACGCTTCCGCCTGCATGAGACCGTTCTGACCCGTCGTCGCATCCAGGACGAGCAGCACCTCGCTGATGGGCGCCTGCTTCTCGATGACCCGGCGGATCTTGCCGAGCTCGTCCATGAGGCCGCCCTTGGTGTGCAGCCGACCCGCGGTGTCGACGAGCACGATCTCCGTCCCGGTGCGCTTGGCGTAGTCGATCGTCTGGAAGGCCACCGAGGCGGGGTCCTGTCCCTCCTGCTGCGGTCGGACGATCGCCGCGCCTCCGCGCTCGGCCCACGTCGCAAGCTGGTCGACCGCAGCCGCGCGGAACGTGTCGGCGGCGCCGACGACGACGGAGCGCCCGTAGCGCTGCAGGAACTTCGCGAACTTGCCGATGGTCGTGGTCTTGCCGACGCCGTTGACCCCGACGACGAGGACGACCGCAGGGCGCTCGGTCAATCGCAGGGTCGTGTCGAACCGCGCGAAGTGCTCCTCGAGGGTCTCTTTGAGCATCCGCTGCAGATCGCGCGGGTCGGTCGTGCGGTACCGCTCGACCTTCTCCCGGAGCTCGTCCACGATGCGCTCGGTGATGTCGGGACCGAAGTCCGCCGTGAGCAGTGCCGTCTCGAGGTCGTCCCACGTCTGCTCATCGATCGTGGGCTTGACGAACATGCCGCGCAACGCGCGACCCAACGACCAGGAGCTCTCCGCCATGAGACCAGCCTACGGGCGCGGGCGTCTCGGCCTCCGCTCAGCTCGCCGCCCGCCGGCCGTCGTCGTCGGCCGTCCGGCCCAGTCGCTGCCCGACGACAGCCGACACGCCGTCCTGACGCATCGAGACGCCGTAGAGCGCGTCGGCGATCTCCATGGTCCTCTTCTGGTGCGTGATGACGATGAGCTGACTGCTCTCGCGGAGCTGCTCGAACACCCCGAGGAGCCGCCCGAGGTTGGCGTCGTCGAGGGCCGCCTCGACCTCGTCGAGGATGTAGAACGGACTCGGGCGCGCCTTGAAGATCGCCACCAGCAGCGCCACCGCCGCCAGCGACCGTTCACCGCCCGACAGCAGCGACAGCCGCTCGATCTTCTTGCCGACCGGTCGCACCGTGACCTCGATGCCGGTCGTGAGCGCGTCGTCGGGCTTGGTCAGCTCGATGCTCCCCGAGCCGCCGGGGAACAGGACGGGGAACACCTCGTCGAACGCGCGCTGGGTGTCGGCGAACGCGTCGAGGAAGATCGTCCGCATGCGGTCATCGAGCTCCTCGATGATCGTGAGGAGGTCTTTGCGGGTCCGGCTGAGGTCGTCGAGCTGCTCAGCGAGGAACGCGTGCCGCTGCTCGAGCGCCGAGAACTCCTCCAGCGCGAGCGGATTCACGCGCCCCAGTTGCGCCAGCTTGCGTTCCGCGTCGGCGAGCCTTCGCTGCTGGACGGCGCGATCGAACGCCGTCCCCGCCGCCTCGGGGTCGCTGGGATCGGGTATCGGCTGATCGGGACCATATTCCGCGATGAGAATATCCTCCTCGAGCCCCAGTTCCGACACCGCGCGGTCGCGAAGCGAACCGGCCTGCAGCCGACGTTCGTGGATGCGCAGCTCCAGGCCGTGCACGTCCTCGGTCACCGCAGACAGCCGTTCCCGCACTCGGGCGTCTTCCCGGCGCAGCTCCCCGAGCTCGGCGGTGACGGCTGTTCGCGCGGTCTCAGCGACGACGAGCTCGCTCCGGGCCTGGGACAGGGAGCGATCGACGGCGTCGAGGACGGGCGGGATCCTCCCTGCCACGTCGGCGGCGGCGTCGCGCTGACTCTTCCGGATCACGGCCCGCCGGGCCGCCTCGACGGCGGCCGCCTGCTCGCGCTCCCGCTGCTTCTCGAGCTGCACGACACGCGACTCCTGCGCGCGGATGCGCTCCTTCAGCGTCTCCACGTCCAGACGCGCGCGCATCTCGGTCTCGCGCGCGGTGTCGAGCGCGGCGAGCAGCCCATCGCGCGCTGACGCGTCGAGAATGGGACGCGGCGACTCCAGTGCCGCCGTCAACTGCTCCTCGGCGACGCGAGACGCAGCCGACGCGTCATCGACGCCGGCTCGGGCCTGGGCCAGCGCCGACGCCAGGCGTTCGCACTCCGCGACCGCTGCCTCGTAGCGCACGGTCGCGCGATTGACCCGCTCCGCTCGAGCCGACACGGCGGCGTCATGGGCGCGCATCGCCTCCAGCGTCGATCGCACCCGGCGCCGCTTGTCGTCGAGGTCGGCGACGGCATCGGACCGCGCCTCGCGCAGAGAGTCGACGATCACGGTGAGCTCATCCCGCCGCGCCGCGGCGTCATCCCGCTCGGCCACGAGTTCGAGACGGGAACGGGACGAGCCGGATCCCGCCCGCAGGCGGTTCACACGGCAGACCTCCCCGGCCCGCGTGACGATCGTCGCGTGCGCGAGCGCCGGGTCGGCGAGAAGCCGCTCCGCTTCGTCGAGATCGGCGGCGATGAGCACCCCCGACAGCAGCGCGCGCACGCCCTCGGGGGCCGTCACCACCGCTGCGGCGGTCAGTGCCGTTCCACCGTCCGTCACCGACTCCGCTCCCCAGGGCGGATCGGCCACCACGATGTCCACGGCTCCGGCGTCGTCGGCGCGAACCGTCGAGGCCAGCCCGAATCCGGCCGGCAGGTCGTCGACGAGCACCGCTTCAGCGAGCGGACCGAGGGCCGCGGCGATCGCCGCCTCGTACCCCGCCTCGACACGGACGGCGTCGCCCACCAGACCCCGGATTCCCACGCCGCCGCGTGCGACGATGTCGGCGGCAGTGGAGCGGATGTCGAGGGCGCGATCGATCGCGGCGGTCTGGGCTGTCAGCGCGTCGAGCTCGCGTTCGGCCGAATGCAGACGGTCGCGCAGTCCGGCCAGCTCCTCGTCTGCGACGTTCGCATCCCGCTGGGCCCGCTCGTACTCCGCGGCGTGATCGGCGACCGGCCCGTCGTCCTCCGGTTGCACCGCGGCCAGGGCCTCCTCGGCCTCGTCTCGCCGGCTGAGGGCCGCCTGCCATGCCCGCTCTTGTCGATCGACAGCCGTGCGGACTGCCGCCAGAGTCGACGCGGCCGCTTCCGCTGCCCCCCGGAGCGCCGTGAGGCGCATGTCATGCTGCGAGACCAGCGCGCTCTGCTCCGCGATGTCGACGTCGAGAGCGTCGAGCTCGGCACGGGCGCGGGTGACCTCCCGCGCCGCTGCGGCAGCATCGTCCTGCGCGCCGACCAGGCCCGCCGCGATCGCGTCGATCTCCGCGCGTGCGTGCGCGATCGTCTCGGGGGTGACCGTCACTCCACGCCGGTCGTCGTCGTGCTCAGCCGGGTCGGCCAGAAGCGACATGCGCTGCCCGGCGAGGGCGTAGAGGGACCGGAGCCTCTCCTGCACGCGCTCCAGCCCGTGCACCACGCGGCGGGCCTCATCGACCGCTTCAGAGCGCTGGTCGCTCTCGAGTCGTTCGATCCGGGCGCGGACACTCTGCGCCTGATCCTGGAGCACCATCCGCTCGGCCAGACGTTCCTGCTCGGTGCGCGCATGCCCCGCCAGCTCCTGACGAAGGCGGAGCAACTCGTCGGCGAGGAGGCGAGCTCGGGCGTCCCGCACCTCCGCAGCGATCGTCGCAGCCTCGCGCGCCACCTCGGCCTGACGACCGAGCGGCTTGAGCTGGCGACGCAACTCGCCGGCGAGGTCGCTCAGTCGCGTGAGGTTGGCCTCCATCGCCTCGAGCTTGCGGAGGGTCTTCTCCTTGCGACGGCGATGCTTCAGGATGCCCGCCGCCTCTTCGATGAAGCCCCGACGGTCCTCCGGCGTGGCCTGCAGAACGGTGTCGAGCCGCCCCTGACCGATGATCACGTGCATCTCACGACCGAGACCGGAATCGCTCAGGAGCTCCTGAACGTCCAGCAACCGACAGGTCTCGCCGTTGATGGCGTACTCGCTGGCTCCGTTTCGGAACAGCGTGCGGCTGATCGACACCTCGGTGTACTCGATGGGAAGGGCGCCATCGCTGTTGTCGATGGTCAGCCGCACTTCGGCACGCCCGAGGGGGCCGCGGGTCGTCGTGCCCGCGAAGATGACGTCTTCCATCTTCCCGCCGCGGAGGGTCTTCGCGCCCTGCTCCCCCATCACCCACGCCAGAGCGTCGACGACGTTGGATTTTCCCGAGCCGTTCGGACCGACGATGCACGTCACTCCGGGTTCGAAGGCGAAGGTCGTCGGCTGCGCGAAGGACTTGAACCCTTTGAGCGTCACGCTCTTCAGGTGCATCGTCTACCTCCGACCCTGCGCGCCCGCGGCTCGGAGCGGCGCCGCTCAGGCTACCGAACTCCCTCGCCGATACCGCTGAGGCGGGCGGATCGAGACCGATGTCACGCGCGACACGCCCGAATTCCGGGCATTTCTGACAATTCGCTTGACGCCTCCGACAGGATCGCGCTAGTGTCACTGCTCGCGTCCGATGTCGAAAGGAGGTCACTGATGATGCACATGATTGATCCGCGCCACACCGCGCGTCGATTCTCGCCGCTCACCCCGTCAGTGACCGGATTCGCCGGCGCCCTCACCCCCACCGCCGCCTGATCGGCGCAGGGGACAGGTCTGCCCATCGGGCACACGTCCGCCTCTGCTGACCGGATCGACGCTCCCTCGAGCGACTCGGCAGCGTGCGTCCCTCTGACGCCTCCCTTCGCGACGTCCACGTCCGCGACATCCCGCACTCTCGTGCCCAATGCCTGACGAAAGCGATCACCCACCATGTCCGTCCCTGTTGCCTCCGTCTTCGATCTCGATCATGACGAACGCCATCGGCTCCTCGCCGATGTCGGTCTCGCCCCGGCCTCCGCAGCCCCCTCGCGCTTCCAGCGCTGGGAGCTCCGACTGGGGTTCTGGCTGCTGCTGCGCGCTGCACGGCGTCAGTCGGCCGCTCGCGATCGGTCGCACCGGCGTACCTTCGCCGCCGACCTCGCCCGTACCCGCCGCGAACATGCCGCCTGGCGCGAGCTCGCGCTCGGCACCGTTCGCGTCTGATTCGCCCACGGTCCGGAGCCGTTCCGAACGGCTCCGGACCTCCCGAAAGGACCACCATGAACACGCACGCAGGGGCCGGATTCGACATTCGACCACTCACCATCCCGTCGCGAATCGACGCGGACGACGCCGAGGACTTCATCGAGATGACCCGGGTGAGGAACCAGGTCTACCGGGAGATCTCCGGCCATGACGATGAACGCATCAGCGCCGCGGAACTGCTCCCCCACTACCAGCCCGACGAGTACGAGACCCGATTGATCTGGACCGTCCGTGATGGCGGGCGCGTCGTGGGCCGTTGCGGCGTCGACCTGCCCCACGAGGAGGGGTCGACGCTGGCCTTCTGGCAGATCGAGCTGCTTCGCGAGGTGTGGGGTCGGGGCATCGGCTCCGCCGCCTACGACCTCGTCGAGGAGACCGCGCGAGCGCACGGCCGCACCGTGCTGCAGTCGTGGGCGGAGCATCCCGAGGCTCCGGGCCCGCGCCTGGCGGCGCCGACCGGCTTCGGCGACATCCCCGAAGACCACGCGGCCCGGTTCTACGTGCGGCATGGGTACACGCTTCAGCAGGTCGAACGCGCCAGCGCCCTCGACCTGCAGGCACCCTTCGACAGGATCGAGGACCTCCATCGCGACGCCCAGCGGGCGGCATCCGACTACCGCATCGTGCAGTGGTTCGCCCCGACACCGCCAGAGTGGGTCGACGGGTACGCCTGGATGAAGTCGCGGATGTCGACCGATGCTCCCGCGGCCGATCTCGAATTCGACGAGGAGACCTGGGATGCCGACCGGATCGCCCTCCACGATGCGCGCTACACCGACAGCGGGCGACTGCTCCAGGTGACGGCGGCGCAGCACGTCGCCACCGGAGAGCTGTGCGCCTTCAACGAGCTCGTCGTCGGCGCGGACCGCACCGAGGCCTCTCACCAGGAGGACACGCTCGTCCTCCGGGCGCACCGCGGACACCGACTGGGGATGCTGGTCAAGTGCGCCGGCCTGCTGTCCTGGCGCCGAATCGCGCCGGAGTCGCCGCGCGTGATCACCTACAACGCCGAGGAGAACCGTCCGATGCTCGACATCAACGAGGCGATCGGCTTCCGGCCCATCGCCTATTCCGGCGCCTGGAAGAAGGTCCTGACATGAACGTCCGACCCGTTGCGGAAGCCCACGTGGTCATCGAACCCCTGGTGGTTCCCCGGTCCCTCGATGACCCAGACGCCCTGCCGTTCCTGGCGATGGTCCGCCTCGACAACGAGGTGAGCCGTCACGACACCGGACACAGCGACCTGGATCAGGACCCGACCGAGGCGCTGGGGCTCTGGCAGGCCGATGCCGACTGGCTCCACGTCGGACTCGTCGCCCGCTCGAACGCCGCGATCATCGGAGCGGTGACCATGCTGTTCTCCCGTGAACCGGATGCCACCAGTGCGGAGTTCGACCTCATGGTCGACCCCGCGCGGTGGGGCGAAGGCGTCGAGGACGCCCTCCTGGGCGCCGCCTGCGTCGAAGCGAGGCGCCGTGGTCGCACGGTCGTCCAGACCTGGACGCTCCACCGGCCCGACGCCCCCGGAAGGAGCATCGAGCCGGCGACGGGCCACGGGCGGATTCCCGCCGACGACCGTCAGACCGTCTTGCTCGCCGACGCCGGGTTCTCGCTGGAGCAGGTCGAGCGCACGAGTTCGTTCGATCTCACCGGATCGTTCGACCGCGTCGAGAAGCTCCTCGCCGCCGCGCGCGAGCGCATGGGCGAGGGCTACCGCGTGGTGGCGTGGAGCACCCCGACGCCGGAGCGCTATCTCGACAGCTTCGCGCACGCGATCTCCCGGATGCCGACCGATGCTCCCGCAGGCGGCATGGTGGTCGAAGAGGAGACCTGGGATGCCGACCGGGTCCGCCGCCGCGACGAGCGACTCGCCGCGCAGCACCTCTTCGTCTCGCTCGTCGCCGTCGAGCACATCGCGAGCGGTGAGATCGTCGCGTTCAACGAGCTCGTCATCGGCGACGACCGCACCGCCGCCACGCAGCAGTACGGGACGCTGGTGCTGCGCGAGCACCGCGGCAGGCGCCTGGGCACCGTGGTCAAATGCGAGAACCTCCTGCGATGGCGGACCCTCGTTCCGCAGTCACCCCGGGTGGCCACGTTCAACGCCGAGGAGAATCGTCACATGCTCGACATCAACGAAGCCATCGGCTTCGTTCCGATCAGCTACGCAGGAGCGTGGAAGAAGGTGCTGGAGGCGGGCGCCTGACACCTCGGACAGAAATGACTCGAGCGGTTGGTGAACGACACGCGCAGGATCGGGCGGCCGCATCGGGGACAGGGCTCGCCGGTGCGGCCGTAGGCGTTGAGAGAGTGCGCGAAGTAGCCGGCCTGACCGTTGACGTTGACGTACTGCGCGTCGAAGCTCGTGCCCCCCTCGGCCAGCGCCTTCTCCAGCACGGCGCGCACCTCCGCGAGCAACCGGTTGACCCGTCGGGTGGACAGCGTGTCGGCGGGCGTCTCGGGATGCAGGCGCGCCGCCCACAGCGCCTCGTCGGCGTAGATGTTGCCGATGCCGCTGACGACCGTCTGGTCGAGCATCACGCGCTTGATCGCGGACTTCTTCCGACCCAGGATGTCGCGGAACCGCGCGTCGCGGAACGCGGGATCGAGGGGATCGCGCGCGATGTGCGCCACCTGCCGCGGAACGCAGGCGAGCTCGGATCCGACGCCCCCGGGAACGCCGTCGGGGGTGGGAAGAAGGGGGTCGACCGCCAGCGAGCCGAATGTGCGCTGATCAGCGAAGACGACGGCGAGTTCGCCGTGATCGGGATGACGGAGTTCGAACCGCACCCGTTCGTGACGCTCGATCGGCGACCCCGGCGAACGAAGAAGCATCTGCCCGCTCATGCCCAGGTGTCCGACGACCGCCCGGTCGCCGCCCTCGAGGGGGAACCAGAGGAACTTCCCGCGGCGCACGGCCGCCTCGACGCGTCGACCGGCGAGGTTCGCTTCGAAGTCGGTGGCGTCCCCGTCGTGACGGGTCAAGGCGCGCACATCGTGCACGATGACGCCTTCGATGAGCGATCCGCGCATGGCGGGGTCCAGCCCACGACGGACGACCTCGACCTCGGGGAGCTCAGGCATCGACGCCGCGGGCGTCGATCGACTCAGACAGCTCGCGCCACGCCAGAAGGGCGGCCGCCATCTCGGCATGCTTCTTGCTCGTGCCCGTGCCACGGGTCTCGGTCTGCCCGACCCGCACCCGCGCGGTGAAGACGCGATCGTGGTCGGGTCCGGTGGCGGAGATCTCGTAGACAGGGGGACCGAATCCGCGACGAGCGGCGAGCTCCTGCAGGCTCGTCTTCGGGTCGACGGCAGCGCCGTAACGCTCGGGGTCGGCCAGCAGCGGCTCGACGAGCCGCAGCACCAAGCCGGTGGCTGCATCGGGTCCGGCGGACAGGTAGGCGGCCCCGATGACGGCCTCGGTCGCGTCGGCGAGGATCGAGTCCTTCTTCCGTCCGCCGGTGAGTTCCTCACCGCGCCCGAGCAGGACATGCTCGCCCAGCCCGATGCGGCGCGCGACCTCGGCGAGGGCGACGGTCGAGACGACGCTCGCACGCCGCTTGGCCAGCTGCCCCTCTTCGAGATCGGGATGCCGCGTGAACAGACGCACGGTCACGGCTTGCCCGAGGATGGCATCGCCGAGGAACTCGAGTCGCTCGTTGTGGGCAACCCCGCCGTGCTCGTATGCCCAGGAACGATGGGTGAGAGCCAGCAGCAGAAGCTCGGGGTCGATCTCGACCCCGAGCTTCTGTGTGAGTTCGTCCAGCGGCGGGTGCGCCGGCGTGGCGTCGGTACGGTGTGTCACCGAGTGCGCAACAGGCCGATCAGACGTCGGCGACCTTGCGGCCCTTGTACTCCAGGAACAGCTCGGTGCCCTGCGAGTCGGTGACGACCTTCGCCTGGTGCGGACGGCTGTAGACGACCTTGCCGTTCTCGATGGTCTTGACCAGCGTGGGGGCCTCGGCCTTCCACTGCGCGCGGCGCGAACGGGTGTTCGAGCGGGAGACCTTCCGCTTCGGGGGGTTACCTGCCATGGCTAGCTCTTCTCTGTGTTCTCAGCGCGGGGCGCTGGGTTCTCGTCACGGTCCTGCGGCCCGGGGGCCGTGACCGCGTCGTGGTCGATGTAGTCCTGGAGCGCCGCCCATCGGGGATCGATTGGCTCAGCGCTCGGTTCGGCATCTGCTGTCCGCCGGACACCCGTGACCGGATCGAGGCCGGGGCAATCCGGCTGACACACCGGTTGGAAGGGAAGCGACAGGACGACCGCATCCCTGACCAGAGTTTCAAGATCCACGTGGTCGTCTTGAACCTCGAAGTCAGTTTCCTCCGATCCAGAATACGCGAAAAGCTCCTGGAACTCGACTTCGACGCCCTCGGCGATGTCGCGAAGGCATCGTCCGCACACCCCGGAGAAGATCGTACGCGCCTCGCCCGACACGAGGATGCCCTCGTGGACCGACTCGAGTCGCACATCCAGCTCCAGCGACTCCGACGCCGGTACCGAGACGAGACCCTCGCCCCACTTCTCCGGGACGGTCGGATCGAGGCGGAACTCCCGCATCTCGCCCGGTCGGCGGACGATGTCTCGCACGGGGATGACGAAGGGTCCGTTCAGCCGTCTGGTCACGGGCGACCATGTTACCCGCCCCGAGAGCGTGCGGCTCAGGCCGACAGGTCGTGCGCGACGAGGAACCGCGCGACGGCGGGCGGAACGAAGGGCGACACGTCACCGCCCAGGGCGGCCACCTGACGCACGAGCGAGCTGGAGACCATGGCGTGCGCGGGATCGGGAAGCAGGAAGACGGTTTCGACGTGGGCGAGGTGGCGGTTCACGATCGCCATCGGGGTCTCGTAGGCCACGTCGATCTGGGAGCGGATCCCCTTCACCAGCACACCGGCGTCGACATCGGCGGCGTAGTCCACGAGCAGCCCTACGCTCCACGAGGCGATGATCACCTCGCTGTCGATGTCGCTCTCGGCGACGGACTGCTCCAGGAGCGACAGGCGCTGCGCGATCGGCAGCATCGCCTCCTTGTCGGGGTTGTGCACCACGAGGACGTGCAGCTGGTCGTACAGGCGCGCCGCGCGGCGGATCACATCGAGGTGACCGAGCGTCGGCGGGTCGAACGATCCGGGGACGACGGCGATCCTGCTGTTCATTCGACCACCCTATCGATGGGCCGCAGCCCCTCCCCGACACGGCGTACTCCGTCTGCGAGGTCGGCCACGTCGGCGGTCAGGTCCGTGCGAGCGCGGCGCGCTCGACATTGCCGATCCGCCGTTCGATCGCGGCGGACACCGCCGGATGGCGAAGCAGCGCCGGATCATCCGAGATCACCGTCTCCGCCGCGCGCCGAGCGGCGGAGATGAGGTCGGCGTCGCGGGCCACCCGCAGCAGGCGGAGCGAGGAGCGCGCACCCGACTGGAGGTCGCCGAGCACGTCGCCTTCTCCGCGGAGGTCGAGATCGACTTCGGCGAGTTCGAAGCCGTCGAGGGTGGCGGCGACGGCCTCGACACGTTGACGCGCGAGCGAGCCATGCTCGGCTTCGGTGACCAGCAGACACAGCCCCGGGACCCCACCACGCCCCACGCGTCCCCGCAGCTGGTGCAGCTGAGACACCCCGAAGCGATCGGCCTCGAGGATCACCATGGTCGACGCGTTCGCGACATCGACCCCCACCTCGACGACCGTCGTGGCCACCAGGACGTCGATCTCGCCGCGCGCGAACGACTGCATGATGTCGTCCTTCTGCTCCGACGGGAGCTTGCCGTGCACCATCGCCACCCGGATGTCCGCGAAGGCGGGATGACGCGCCAGCAGGTCGACGACCTGGACGACACCCCAGCGGGTGCGACCCGAGCCGGTGCCTGCGGCGGGGGCCGCGCCCTTCTCCGCCGCAGGAGCGACGTCCTCCGCTGCATCGGGGGTCGGCGCCTCGTCGTCGATGACGTCGGCGTCCGCATCGATCGCCGCCGTGACGATGAACGCCTGCCTCCCCTGGGCGACCTCCTCGGCGACGCGCTCCCACACCCGCCCGAACCACGCGGGACGCTCGGCGAGCGGTGCGACGTGCGTGGTGATGCCCGCGCGTCCGGACGGCATCGAGCGGATCGTCGACACATCCAGATCGCCGAACACCGTCATCGCCACGGTGCGCGGAATCGGTGTGGCGGTCAGGACGAGCACGTGAGGCGCGCTGCCCTTGGCGCGCAGCGCCTCCCGCTGCTCGACCCCGAACCGATGCTGCTCGTCGATCACGACCAATCCGAGGTCGGCGAACGTGGTCGAGTCGCTGAGCAGGGCATGGGTGCCGACGACGATGCGGGCCTGCCCCGACGCGGCGCGCAGGGCTGCCTTGCGTCGATCCGCCGCGGGAAGCTGTCCGGTCAGCAGGGTGGGCATGAGCTCGGGGGCGAGCACCGGACCGAGCATGCGCGCGATCGATCGCACGTGTTGCGCCGCCAGGACTTCCGTGGGCGCGATCAGGGCCGACTGGCCACCCGACTGCGCCACCTGCAGCATCGCCCGCAGTGCGACGAGGGTCTTCCCCGAACCGACTTCACCCTGGACGAGGCGATTCATCGGCCATCCGCCGACGAGGTCGCGCGCGATCTGCTCCCCCGCCGCCTCCTGATCACTGGTCAGGGCGAACGGCAGTTCCGCGTCGAAACGCTCGAGCAGGTCGCCGGGCGGCCGCGCGGTCGCCGACATCGCGCGCACGAACTGCCGCTGCTGGAACAGCGCCGCCTGGAGCACGAACGCCTCCTGCATCCGGAGGGTCTCGCGCGCGGCGTCGACCTGTTCGAGGAAGTCGGGCCGGTGGATGCGCTCCAGCGCGGTCCGCGCGTCCAGAAGCCCGTGTGCGCGTCGCAACGGCTCGGGCACGGGGTCGTCGAAGGAGCCCAGGACGTCCAGAACGACACCGACCGTCTTGGCCACCAGGAAGCTCGGCACGGTCGCGGTGGCGGGGTAGATCGGGATCGGGAGGTGCGCCGTCGCCTCGGCGGTCATCCGCGCGGTCTCCTCGTCGTCGAAGAGCTCGTACACCGGATGCGCGAGCTGGAAGTGGCCCCGGTACTCACTGACCTTTCCGGCGAAGATGCCGCGGCGGCCGGGCGTGAGGTCGCCGAGGCGCCATTTCTGATTGAAGAAGGTCAGCGTCAGGGCGCCGTTGCCGTCGCTGATCTTGGCCTCGACCAGGGATCCGCGACGGTTGCGCATCGGACGATCGGTGACGCTCTGGACTTCGGCGACGATCGTCACCGGTTCGCCCAGGGGCAGGGACGCGATCGGCGTCAGCTCTCCCCGGAGCGCGTATCGACGCGGATAGTGCGAGAGGAGGTGCTCGACCGTGCGCATCCCGAACGCGCGCTCGAACAGCTTGGCGGTCTTGCCGCCCACGACCGCGTCCAGACGCGATTCGAGGGCGATGGGCGGCATACCTCGAGTGTAGGGAGCGCCGCCGACAACGACCCTTCCTACGGTGATCCGGTTCAGCCGAAGATCTGCGACGCGATGTCCGAGAGGAACGCGCGCCCGTTGCGGTTCACCGGTGCGTAGTAGATCCAGACGTCGTCCCGCGCGACGACGAACTCCTCCGTGTCCGGGCCCGAGCCGGGAAGCTCGCAGAACTGGGCGCCGAAGTCATCGGCGACCTGGCAGCTGTATCCCTGATCGGGCAGCGTCGCAACGGCGGCGGCGACCGCATCGGGGGTCGCGGTGCTGATCAGCAACAGCAGACCCGTGGCGTCACCGACGATCCAGTCGCAGCCGAGCACCAGCGTCGCTCCCTCCGGCGCCGGGCGCTCGAAACCCTGTCCATCGCTCTGGAGCGTCATGTCGCCGACCATCTCCAGACGCGACGCCTCGCTGCCCAGCTCGTTGCAGTCGGTGGGGATCGTCGCCGTCGCCGTCGGCGACTCGCTCGGCGACTCGCTCGGCGACTCGCTGGGCGACGCGCTCGGCTCGCTGGACGCTGTCGGGGTGGACGTCGGCGTCGGAGCGGGCTCCGGCGCACATCCGGCCAGGAGAGCGAGAGCGAGAACTGCTCCGGCGATCGCGGTGAGGGAACGGTGGCGCTGAGACATCGACGGCTCCTGCAGGCGGGGACGGGGTGCGGACGAATCCCGCCCGGCACGCGTCATCCTAGGGACAGCCGGGCCGCTCCCGCCGCAGGCGGAGTGTCGTGTCGCGATCGGTATCGTGGAGCACGTGACCCGCATCATCTCCGGACGGGCCGGCTCGCTCACCCTCGACGTCCCCGATGCCGGAACGCGGCCGACGAGCGATCGGGTCCGCGAATCGCTCTTCAACGCGCTGAGCGCGTCCGACCTCCTCCGCGGCACGCGGGTGCTCGATCTGTACGCGGGTTCGGGTGCGCTCGGGCTCGAGGCCGCCAGTCGAGGGGCGATGACGGTCGACCTCGTCGAGAAGGCCCCGCGCGCAGTGACGGTGATCCGCAGGAACGTCGCGCGCATCCATGCCGCGCTGCGCGGAGCGCCAGATGCCGCCCGGATCGCCGTTCACCGCACCGCGGTCGACGCGTACCTGCGCTCGGCGCCCACCGGCGTCTTCGATCTGGTGTTCCTCGACCCCCCGTACGACCTCTCCGACGCCGAGTTGAGCGCGACCCTGGAACTGCTCGTCCCCGCCCTGTCGCCGGACTCGACGGTGATCGTCGAGCGCGCCGCGAGGTCGGCACCGCCCGCGTGGCCCCCGGGGCTCGTGCGCGATCGCGACCGCCGCTACGGCGACACCGCGCTGTGGTGGGCCGTGCGCGGCGCTCAGCCCGAGACCGCGTCCCAGTCGCGGTAGGGATCCCAGCCGCCGTACCCGTCGTACGGCTTTCCGTCGACGAGGAGCGGATGGTCCCCCGCGGCGCCGACACGGCCGATGACCCGGAATCCGGGCGCAGGTCCGACCGCGGCGGGGAAGGTCGCCAGCAGGGCGTGGTCTTCCCCGCCGGCCAGCGCGATCCCTGGCTCGGGTCCGATCGCATCGGTCTGCAGCTCGAGGGTCACATCGGAAGCGCGGGCGAGGCGGCCGGCATCCAGGGCAAGTCCGTCCGAGACGTCCATCATCGCCGTCGCCCCGTGCGAGGCCGCCACCGCTCCTGCCGCGATCGGCGGCCGCGGTCGCAGCTGGGCGCCCACGAGCGCGGCGTCGGCCTCTGTCAGCGAGGCGACCGCGACCGGCCGTCCATCCACACGGAACCGGTCGAAGAGGATGGCCAGACCCCGCGCAGCCTTCCCCAGTTCCCCGCAGACCGCCACCACGTCGCCGGCGCGCGCACCGCGACGCGTGACCGGTGCGGTTCCATCGAGCACCCCGAGGGCGGTGACCGCGATCGTCAGGGTGTCCGAGACGGTGAGGTCTCCTCCCTCGACCGCGGCGCCGGGCGCCAGTTCGTCGCACCCGGCACGCAGACCGTCGGCGATCCCCTCCACGAAGGAGACGGGTGTGTGATCGGGCATCGCCAGGGCCACCAGCAGCGCCGTGGGTCGCGCGCCCATCGCCGCGATATCGGCGAGGTTCACCGCGGCGGCCTTCCACCCGAGATCCTTCGCCGACGACCACGCGAGGCGGAAGTCGGGGCCGTGGACGAGGGTGTCGACGCTGGCGACGATGCGGCCGCCCGGTGCGGCGAGCACGGCGGCGTCATCGCCCGGGCCGAGGAGCGCCCGCGAGGGAGCGAGACGGCCCAGGATGCGGGTGAGGACCTCGCCCTCGGTCAGGTCGCCGACGACAGGATCCGGAGCACTCACCGTCTCACCGTACCCACCGACGACCGGGTTAGCCTGGTCGGGTGCCCTTCCCCCGTCATCGTCTGCTGTTCGGCGCGCTCGCGATCGGCGCTGCCCTGACGCTGTCCTCGTGCGCGGGGACGGTATCCCTTCCCCCCGCCGCCAACGCCGACGACCCGCTCTGCGCAGAGGTCACCGTCCGCCTGCCCGCCGAGGTCGACGGACAGGAGCGCCGGTGGACCGACGCGCAGGCGACCGGCGCGTGGGGCACACCGACCTCGGTCATCCTCACCTGCGGCGTGGAGCCCCCGGGACCGACGGAGGCCCGATGCATCACGATCGGCGGAGTGGACTGGATCGTCGACGAGAGCGATCCGCCCCGCTATCTCATCCGCAGCTATGGACGCACACCCGCGGTCGAGGTCTACGCCGACAACAGCGTCGTCTCGCCCAACGAGGTGCTGTCCGCCCTCGGACCGATCGTGTCGCAGCTCCCCCGCGAATCCGAGTGCACCTCGACCGAGACGCTCCTGGACTGACGCCCCTCAAGGGTGAACGCCGGACAGGCTCGGATGCCGCTCAGCGGCGTTCCCGCGCAGTGTCGACGAGCTCGCCGATGAGTTCGGGGTACGTCATTCCCGAGGCGATCCAGCACTTGGGGAACATCGAGATCGGCGTGAACCCCGGCATGGTGTTCAGCTCATTGACGTAGAGACCGTCGGCCGCGAGGAAGAAGTCCACGCGCGCGAGCCCGCGTCCGCCGACGGCCTCGAAGGCCCGCACACCGAGATCCTGGACGGTACGGATCTGGTCGTCCTCCAGCGCGGCGGGGCACACGACCTCGGCTCCGTCACCGCCGAGGTACTTGCCCTCGAAGTCGTAGAACTCCCGCGTGGTCAGGACGATCTCACCAGGCAAAGACGCCCGCGGCGCCCCGCCGCGACGCCCCTCGAGGATCGCCACCTCGATCTCCCGCCCCACGATGGCCGCCTCGATGAGCACCTTGTCGTCCTCGGCGAAGGCCTTCTGCAGCGCAGACGCCAGCTCGGCGTCATCCGCGACCTTCGACACCCCGACGCTCGAACCCGCCCGTGCGGGCTTGACGAAGACGGGATAGCCCAGCGCCGCTGCCTCGGCGCGCACCGCCTGCTCCTCGCGTTCCCACCGTGCGGGGGTCACGGTCGCCCACGGCGCCACCGGTATTCCCGCAGCCTGGAGCACGATCTTCATGAAGTGCTTGTCCATGCACAGCGCCGAATCCAGCACCCCGCCCCCCGCATAGGGGAGGTCCAGCGTGTCGAGGAAGCCCTGCACCGTGCCGTCCTCGCCGTGGACGCCGTGGAGGATCGGCAGGACGACGTCGACGCCGCCGAGGTCGTCGACGGTGTCGTCGGAGCGACGGACCCGGAGACGTCGGTCCCCGCCGGCCTCGGGCCACAGGACGCGCGTGCCGTTGTCGACGACCTCGGGAAGACGCTCGGCGTCCAAGGCGAACCGATCGGGATCATCGGTCTCGAGCACGAACGCCCCGGACCGGGTGATCCCGACGGGAATCACCCGATAGCGGTCACGGTCGATCGCCCGCAGCACTCCCCCCGCCGTGGCGGAGCTGATCGAGTGCTCGCTGGATCGACCGCCAAACAGCACCACCACCACGGGCTTGTCCATTCCTGGTCCTCTCCCCTTGGGGTTCGTCATCGTCATCGGTCGTCAGGTGCGGGGCGATCTCGCGGGGATCCATCGTGCCGTCGAGCACCCGCTTGACCTGTTCCACGATCGGCATGTCGACATCCGCCTCGCGGGCGAGTTGGAGAATGGGTGCGACCGACGCCAGACCCTCCGCGGTCTGCTCCATCTGCTTCACCACGTCCTGGAAGCTGTATCCCTGACCCAGCAGCCGCCCGGCGGTGTTGTTCCGGCTGAGCGGCGACTGGCAGGTGGCGATGAGGTCGCCCAGGCCCGCCAGCCCCTGGAGCGTTTCGGGGTGCGCGCCCTGGGCCACCGCGAAGTCGGTCATCTCCACGAGGCCGCGTGTGATGATCGACGCCTTGGTGTTCTCGCCGTATCCGACGCCGTCAACGATCCCGATCGCGACCGCGATGAGGTTCTTCAGCACCCCGCCGAACTCGGTGCCGATCACGTCGGTGTTCACGAACGACCGGAAGTAGCCGTTGCGCGCCCGCCGCGCCACGGCGTCGGCGGTCTCCTGACTGAGTGAGGAGATCACGGCGGCCGTCGGTTGCTCGCGGGCGATCTCGAGAGCCAGGTTGGGTCCGGATGCCACGGCGATGCGGGCCGGGTCGCAGTGCAGCTCCTGCTGGATCACCTGACTCATCCGCAGCCCGGTGCGCCGCTCGACGCCCTTCATGAGCGAGACCACGGGCGCGTCACCGGACGAGACCAGCGGCCGCACCGCCTTGAGGTTCTCGCGCAGTGCCTGGCTCGGCACCGACAGGAAGATCTGCTCGGCTCCCTCCAGCGCCTCGGAGAGGTGCGGAGTCGCCATCATGGCGCGCGGAAGATTGATGCCCGGGAGGTACTGGCTGTTGCGCTTGGCCTCATTGATCTCGTGGGCGAGCTCCGGTCGCCGGGCCCACATCATGACGTTCGCACCGCCGTCGGCGAGGATCTTCCCGAACGTGGTGCCCCAGCTCCCGGCTCCCACGACCGCGACCCGCGGACGATCGGCGTCGTGCCTACGGCTCAAGACGCCCCGTCTCCTTCTGCCCGTGCGCGGACGGGTTCCATCTCTCCGCAGGTGCGGGCTCGCCCCGCAGGCCCGAGAGCAGGTCGGCGATCCGCGCCATCAGAACGTCGGTCGCCGCGACGAGGGTCGACGGCTGCATCTGAGTGGCGGAGTGGGCCGTGAGATCCACCGGCGGGCCGAAGACGACGCGCACACGGCGGCGGAGCGGCCAGATGCGGAGCTTGCCGTACCGCGGGAGGATCTCCTGCGCTCCCCAATGGGCCACCGGGATGAGCGGGATGCCGCCCGCAAGCGCCAGGCGCACGGCGCCGGTCTTGCCCCGCATCGGCCACATGTCGGGGTCGCGGGTGAGGGAGCCCTCGGGGTACACGATCACGCCCCTGCCGTGCTCGACGAGCATGCGGGAGCTCTCGATGGTCTGACGCGCCCCTCCGGCCGATGAGGAGCGGGCGACGGGGACCATTCCGGTCGCCCGGAGGACGGCACCGAACACCGGAACCCGGAACAGGCTCTCCTTCGCCATGAACCGAGGGGCCCGTCCCATGCGCCAGACGGCGACCGCGACGACCAGCGGATCGATCTCGCTGCAGTGATTGGGGGCGAGCACGTACGCGCCCTCGCGCGGAAGGTTCTCACCGCCCTCGACCTCGATGCGGGCGAGCAGCCCCATCGCGGGGACGATGAGGGCGGCGAGCGGCCAGAAGACGCTCGGACGTCGCTTCTCGTCGGCGCCGGAGCCCGGGGCCTTCGGTGTCGGAGTGCTCACCGGGTCACCCGATGACGCGGAAGTCGGCGCCGAGCGCGTCCAATTTGGCGAAGAACTTCTCGTAGCCGCGTCGGATGATCCCGACGTTGCGCACCGTCGATTCGCCTTCCGCCGCCAGGGCCGCGATCACGTAGCTGTATCCGCCGCGAAGGTCGGGCACCACGACGTCGGCGCCGTTCAGCGGCGTGGGACCGTTGATGACGGCGGCCTGCTCGAGGGCGCGACGCGGGACGCGTCGACCCGGCATGTCCAGCCCCTGCGGGTGCACCTGGATGTCGGCGCCCATCTTGTTCAGCGCCGCGGTGAACCCCAGCCGGTTCTCGTACACCGTCTCGTGGACGACGGACTGCCCCTCGGCCTGCGTGAGGGCGACGATGAGCGGCTGCTGCCAATCGGTCATGAAACCCGGGTGGACGTCCGTCTCGACCATGACCGGCCGGAGGGCCTCGCCACGGCGGAACCGGATACCGTCCTCGCGGACGTCGAAGGACCCTCCCGCCTTGCGGAAGACGTTGAGGAACGTGAGCATCTCCTGCTGACGGGCGCCGGAGACGAAGATGTCACCGTCCGTGGCCAGGGAGGCGCACGCCCACGACGCAGCCTCGTTGCGGTCGAAGATGCAGCGGTGGTCGTAGCCGCTGAGGTTCGGGACCCCCTCGATGAGGATGACGCGATTGGGCTCGTAGGAGATGATCGCGCCCATCTTCTGCAGCACCGCGATGAGATCCATGATCTCCGGCTCGATCGCGGCGTTGCGCAACTCTGTGACGCCGCGTGCGCGGACCGCCGTGAGCAGCACCTGCTCCGTCGCGCCGACACTCGGATACGGCAGCTCGATGTTCGCCCCGTGCAGACCGTCGGGCGCCGACAGGCGGATTCCGCTGGGCAGCTTCTCCACGATGGCGCCGAAGTTGCGGAGCGCGTCGAGGTGGAAGTTGATCGGTCGATCTCCGATGCGGCAGCCGCCGAGGTCGGGGATGAACGCCTGTCCGAGCAGGTGCAGAAGCGGACCGCAGAACAGGATCGGGATGCGGGACGCACCGGCGTGGGCGTCGATCTCCTCCATGTGGGCGGACACCGCTTCGCGGGGGTCGAAATGCAGCGTGCCGGGCTCCTCGCCGTCATCCACTCGCACGCCGTGCGCCTCGAGAAGCGACCGCACGACCTTCACGTCGCTGATGTCGGGCACGTCGCGAAGGACGCTCACGCTGTCACCGAGGAGGGCGGCGACCATCGCCTTGGTGGCGAGGTTCTTGGCCCCCTTGACATCGACCCGTCCGCGCAGCGGGCGTCCGCCGCGGATGCTGAGGATCTCTCCGGTCGCTTCGGTCACGGCGATCTCCTGCTCCCCCGTGGGGGATCCCGCATCGCTGAGAAGGGTCTTCATCCGGTGGTCCTCACTTAGGTGTCTTCGAGGGTGTGGCGAGGGCTGAACGGCGTCGTGAGCCGTCATCCCGGCTTACCGGACGGGAAGTGTCCGTGGGCGCCACGCCTCCCGGCGGGCCTCGAACTGCGCGATCTGATCTGCGCTGCGCAGCGTGAGCCCGATGTCATCGAGCCCCTCGAGAAGCCGCCACCTAGTGTAATCGTCGATCTCGAAAGGCACCTGGAGGGGCTCGGCGCCGTCGCCTGCAGGGCCGACGAGACTCGCGACACGCTCGACGAGGTCGACGGTCATCGACAGCCCCGGCCGCGCGTCGACGGCGTCCCAGATGCGGTGCAGGTCGTCCTCGGAGATCGCTGCCGTCAGCAGGCCCTGCTTTCCCGCGTTCCCGCGGAAGATGTCGGCGAACTTCGGGCTCAGGATCACCGAGAACCCGAAGTCGCGCAGTGCCCAGACGGCGTGCTCGCGGCTCGAACCGGTGCCGAAGTCGGGTCCGGCCACCAGAATCGAAGCCCCCCGGAAGGCCGGCTGATTCAGCACGAAGTCGGGGTCTTGACGCCAGCTGGCGAAGAGCGCGTCTTCGAAGCCGGTCTTGGTGACGCGCTTGAGGTACACCGCGGGGATGATCTGGTCGGTGTCGACCGCGGAGCGCTTCAGCGGCGCGACGATGCCGGTGTGGGTGGTGAACTTCTCCATGTCAGGCCTCCGCCCCGGTCAGGGTGTCGAGGCTCGGCGAACCGAGCCCGGCGTCCGCGTCGTCCAGGTCGCTCGGGCTGGAGAGGGTTCCGCGCACCGCGGTGGCGGCGGCCACCAGCGGTGAGACGAGATGGGTTCGTCCGCCCTTCCCCTGCCGGCCCTCGAAGTTGCGGTTCGACGTCGAGGCGCAGCGTTCGCCGGGAGCGAGCTGGTCGGGGTTCATCCCCAGGCACATCGAACATCCCGCGAAGCGCCATTCCGCGCCGAATTCGGTGAAGATCTCGTGAAGCCCCTCGGCTTCGGCCTCCAGCCGCACGCGGGCCGAGCCCGGCACCACCATCACCCGGACCCCGTCGGCCTTCTTCCGACCCTTCACGATCGACGCGAAGGCGCGAAGGTCCTCGATGCGACTGTTCGTGCACGATCCCATGAAGACCGCATCGACCGGCACGTCCTTGAGCGGCGTGCCGGGCTCCAGCGCCATGTACTCCAGCGCGCGCTCGGCCGCGGCGCGCTCATTCGGGTCGACGAAATCGTCGGGCGAGGGCACGACGTCCGACAGCGAGACCCCCTGTCCGGGATTGGTGCCCCAGGTCACGAACGGCTCGAGTGCGTCGGCGTCGAGGAACACCTCGGCGTCGTAGACCGCGCCCTCGTCGCTGGGGAGCGTCCTCCAGTAGGCGACCGCGTCCTCCCAATCTCGGCCCTGCGGCGCGTGGGGCTTGTCCTTGACGTAGGCGAAGGTCGTTTCGTCGGGCGCGACCATCCCCGCGCGAGCCCCGGCTTCGATGGACATGTTGCAGATCGTCATCCGCCCCTCCATCGACAGCGACCGGATCGCCGACCCCCGGTACTCCAGCACGTATCCCTGGCCGCCGTTGGTACCGATCTTGGCGATGACCGCCAGGATGATGTCCTTCGCGGTCACCCCGGGCTTCAGCTCCCCCTCCACCGTGATCGCCATGGTCTTGAAGGGCTTCAGCGGCAACGTCTGGGTCGCCAGGACGTGCTCGACCTCGCTCGTCCCGATCCCGAAGGCCATTGCACCGAAGGCGCCGTGGGTCGAGGTGTGCGAGTCCCCGCACACGACCGTGATCCCGGGCATGGTGAGGCCCAGCTGAGGCCCCACGACGTGAACGATCCCCTGCTCCTTATCGCCGAGGGAGTGCAGCCGAACCCCGAACTCCTCGGCATTGCGACGCAGGGTGTCGATCTGCGTGCGGCTGGTGAGGTCGGCGATCGGCTTGTCGATGTCGAGCGTCGGGGTGTTGTGGTCCTCGGTGGCGATCGTCAGGTCCAGCCGGCGGACCGGGCGGCCCTCCGCGCGCAGGCCGTCGAACGCCTGGGGACTGGTGACCTCGTGCACCAGGTGGAGATCGATGTAGATCAGATCCGGCTCGCCGTTCTGTCCCTTGACCACGACGTGGTCCTCCCACACCTTCTCGGCGAGGGTGCGGGGTCGATCGGGGATCGCGACGGTACCGGCGGTGTACGTATCGATATCGGACGTGCTCATTGCGTTCTCCTCGGGAAGGGGATCAAGCCCGCGACGAACTCCGCGACGAGAGAGGCCTGGTTACGAGGTCTCGCCGCGGCCGCTAAGGAGAAGGCGAGCGATCCGCACGGGCTCAGAGTACCACCGGGTGCCGCGCACGCGATTATCGTCCGTCATCGCCGGTGGCTGCGCCGTCCACTTCGGTGCGGGTTCCCCTTTCGTCGGCCACCGCCGCGGCGGCGGCTTCGGCCGGCGTCCGTCCCGAGCCGTCGGGGAGGTCGGCGGCCGGCCGGTCCGCGGCATCCGCCGTGGTGACCACCTCGCCTTCGCGACGGGCGGCGATGAGGCTCGCCAGGGTCGCCACCGTCATCGCCGCGATGATCACGCCCAGCGACACCCACGTCGAGATGTCCGGCGCCCATTCGACGTGCTCGCCACCGTTGATGAAAGGCAGCTCGTTCTCGTGCAGGGCGTGGAGGAAGAGTTTCACGCCGATGAAGGCGAGGATGAAGGCGATGCCGTAATGCAGGTACTTCAAGCGGTCCAGGAGACCGCCGAGCAGGAAGTAGAGCTGGCGCAGCCCCATCAGTGCGAACAGGTTCGCCGTGAACACGATGAACGGGCTCTGGGTGATGCCGAAGATCGCCGGGATCGAGTCGATCGCGAACACCAGGTCGGTGAAACCGATCGCGACGAAGACGAGGATCATCGGGGTGAAGATCTTCTTGCCGTTCACGACGGTGCGCAGCTTCGAGCCGTCGTACCCGTCGCTGATGTCGATGAAGCGACGCAGGAAGCGCACGATGCCCGTTTCGGCCTGCGCATCGTCGTCGTGTTTGCCCGGGAAGGCCTGCCGCCAGGCGGTGTAGACGAGGAAGAGGCCGAAGACGTAGAAGATCCAGCTCAGATTCTCGATCAGCACGGCGCCGAGCATGATGAAGATGGCGCGCAGGATCAGCGCGATGATGATGCCCACCATCAGCACCTCCTGCTGATATCGGCGCGGCACCGAGAACTGACTCATCAGCAGCACGAAGACGAAGAGGTTGTCGACCGAGAGGCTGTACTCCGTCAGCCACCCCGCGACGAACTCGCCCATCGCGTCCCCCGAGCCGGTCACCAGAAGCAGCACGACGGCGAACACCAGGGCGAGCGCGACATAGAACACCACCCACAGCGTCGCTTCCCTCATCGAGGGGATGTGAGGGCGCTTGAGGATGATGAGCAGATCCGCGAGGAGAATCAGCGACAGCACGATCAGGGCGGTGATCGCGAACCACGTCGGAATCTCATAGGTCATGGGCCTCCACGATACTCGCCGAGCAGGGGGTCTCCGAGCGGGAGGCAGGTCGCGAAATCGCCGGTGAGACGATCGGGGCGGGCACGACACTTATCGGGTGAGAGACAATGCGGATGCCGCGCAGCGGCGGAATGGGGAACGGTGACCGAGCAGACGGATGCGGCACTCGTCGCACGGGCCGCGGGCGGGAGTGAGCTCGCCTTCCGGTCGCTGTACCGCGCATACGTGCGGCCGGTGTACTGGGTCGCCCACGGGCTGCTCCACGACGTTTCGGACGCAGAGGACGTCACCCAGGAGACCTTCCTCGTCGCGTGGCGGAAGCTGCCGTCGCTGCACCTCGCGGGCGACTCCCTGCTTCCGTGGCTGGTGACCGTCTGCCGACTGCAGGCGGCAAACCGGATGCGACGGCAGCGCCGTGATCGGACCCGAGAGGTGCACGGCGACCTGGACGAGACGCTGCCTTCGACGGTCGACGTCGAACAGCAGATCATCGATGCCGATCTGGTGGAGCGCATCCTCGCCGAGGTCGACACCCTGGGCGAGCTCGACCGGCAGATCTTCCGGCTGTGCGCGGCGGAGGGATACGGCTATCAGGCGGCCGCCGACGAGCTCGGCGTCGGCCATGGCGTCGTCCGCAATCGTCTCTCCCGCATCCGCACCCGCGTGCGGACCGCCCTGAAGGAGAGCACATGAACACCGTCCAGCGCACCCCGCTCCCCGACCTCAGCGAGGAACGGATCGACCGCATCGAGCGGGGGCTGTTCACCGGGATCGACGCCGAGCGATCGATCCGCCACCGGCGCCGCCGCACCGGCTGGATCACCGCCGGCGCGGCGGCCGCGGTGATCGTCGTGGCTGCCGCGATCGCCCCGGCTGTCGGAGGGATCGTCTCCCCCGTGGCGTCGAACGAATCCGCCGTCGCACCCGCCGGCGGCGATGCGGCCACGGCACCGCTCGACCAGGGCGTGCCTCAGGAGGAGAGCGGCACGGCCGACGACCTCGGAGCCGCTGGAGGCGCGGCAGCGGCGCAGGCGCCGGCGGCACGCGACATCGTCACGACCGCGTCGGCGAGCATCGTCGTCGACGATGTCCCGGCGGCTGCCGAGGACGTCGGTGCTGCAGCCATCGCGCTCGGCGGGTACGTGCAGTCGCAGTCGATCGGTCAGACCGGCGTGCCGATCCCCATCGAACCGGGGATCGGCGGACCGGACGTGTCGTACCCGGCACCCTTTGACAGCCGGTCCGGCTGGGTGACCGTGCGCATTCCCGCCGATGATCTGCCGACCTTCGTCTCGGGGCTCGCCGAGATCGGCGAGGTGACCCAGTCCTCGATCGACCGGCAGGACGTCACGGAGCAGACCGTCGATCTCCGGGCCCGCGTCGAGGCGACGCAGGCATCGGTCGACCGACTGGAAGAGCTTCTCGCACAGGCGGGCGACCTCGGTGACCTCATCGCCGCGGAAAGCGCGCTCGCCGAACGCCAGGCGACCCTGGAGTCCTATCAGCAGCAGCTGGAGTCGCTCGAAGGGCAGGTGGAGCTCTCGACGGTCTCGGTGTCGCTGTCGCCGCGGGTGGAGCAGGTCGCAGCCGACCCGGCGGGTTTCACCGACGGTCTTCTCGCCGGATGGAACGGTCTCATCGCCACGCTGAACGGCATCGTCATCGCTTTCGGGTTCCTTCTGCCCTGGCTCGCCGTTCTCGGTGTGGTCGCCCTCGTCGTCTGGGCGATCCTGCGCGTCCGCCGCGTGCGCCGGGCGCGGCGCGGCGCCGCGCCCGTACCGGCACCGGCACCGCAAGCAGACGGTGACAGCACCCGGTAGCGTCTCGGCGCCGCGAAGAAGCCCTGGTGATGGGGGTCACCAGGGCTTCTTCGCGCCGGCCAGGGGCCGCGGCCGGAGCTGTCAGGCTGCGACGGGGACCGCCGTGCTCACGGGAGCGACGACCGTCGCCTCCCGCTTGTGCACCCACCGCTTCAGCGCGATGACGGCGAAAGCCGACACCAGGACGCCCGCGAGGATCGAGACGAGGAAGCCCCAGATGGGCTGGATCGCGAAGAAGACGAAGATGCCACCGTGCGGCGCGAGCGAAGACACCCCGATCGCCATGCTCAGGCCGCCGGTCACCGCACCGCCCAGCATCGACGCCGGGATGACGCGGAAGAGGTCCGCTGCGGCGAAGGGGATCGCCCCCTCGGAGATGAACGCGGCGCCCAGCAGCCAGGCCGCCTTGCCGTTCTCGCGTTCGACGGGGGTGAAGAGATTGCGCGCCAGCACCGTCGATGCGAGGGCCATCGCCAGCGGCGGCACCATGCCGGCCGCCATCACGGCCGCCATGATGAGGTAGGGCGAGGAGAACGGCTGCGACGCCGTCGCGGCTGCGAGTCCGGTGGTGGCGAAGGTGTAGGCGACCTTGTTGACGGGCCCTCCGAGGTCGAAGCACATCATCAGACCGAGGATGACCCCCAGGATGACCGCCGACGCGCCGTTCAGGCTGTTGAGCCAGTCGGTCAGCCAGGTCATCAGCTGCGCGATGGGCCGACCGAGGAAGAGGATCATGAGGCCGGAGGCGACGACCGACCCGACGAGCGGGATGATGACCACCGGCATGAGCCCGCGCAGCCAGCGAGGGGCCGGCAGACGCCCGAGCCACCAGGCGATGAATCCGGCCAGCAGTCCGCCGATGAGCCCGCCGATGAACCCCGCGCTCATCAGGACGGCGACCGCGCCCGCCACGAAGCCGGGAGCGATGCCCGGCCGATCGGCGATCGCGAAGGCGATGAACCCGGCCAGCACCGGAACGAGGAAGCCCATCGAGGTCGCGCCGATCATGAAGGCGACCGAGCCGAGGTACTGACCGAGACCGCCGGCGGGCAGATCCCACAGCGAGTTCTGCACGATGACGTTCGCCGCATCGTCGGTCACCTGGTACCCACCGAGGAGGAATCCCAGCGCGATCAGCAGACCGCCGCCCGCGACGAAGGGAATCATGTAGCTCACGCCGGTGAGGAGCCAGCGCTTGATGCGGGCGCCGACCGATTCCTGAACAGCCGTGGAGTTCGCCGCAGCCGCCGTTGCTGCACCGCCGACCCTCTCGGCGCGCGGATCGGATGCCGCGGCGACCGCGTCGGCGATGAGCTTCTCCGGCTGCTCGATGCCGCGCTTGACGCTGGTGCGCACGACGGGCTTGCCTGCGAAACGCTGGGGCTCGCGGACGTCGACGTCGACGGCGAAGATGACGGCGTCGGCATCGCGGATGATCTCGGCTGGAAGCGGCCGATAGCCACTGGAGCCCTGGGGTTCCACGACGAGGTCGACCCCGGCCTTGTCCCCCGCTGCCGTCAGGGCGTCCGCGGCCATGAAGGTGTGGGCGATTCCCGTCGCGCAGGCCGTGACGGCGACGATGCGCGGACGAGCGTCGTCGGCAGCGGCGGGCTGTGCAGGTCCCGTGGGTGCGGAGATCGAGGTCGCGCCCGTTTCGCCGATCGCCTCTCGGACGATCGCCACGACCTCGTCGTCGCTTTTCGCCGCGCGCAGACCCGCGGTGAAGTCGTCGTCCATGAGGCTTCGCGCGAGCTTGGACAGCACGGCGAGGTGGTCCTCGGCGGCGTCGGCGGGCGCGGCGATGAGGAACACCAGATCGGCGGGTCCGTCATCGGCACCGAAGTCGACCCCCGGCACCAGCCGGGCGAAGGCCAGCGACGGGCGGGTGACGGCGGCGCTCTTGGCGTGTGGGATCGCGATGCCGCCGGGCAGGCCCGTCTCGTCCTTCTGCTCGCGAGCCCACGCGTCCGAGAACAGCGCCTCCGCGTCGGTCGCGCGGCCCTCTGCGACCACACGGTCGGCGAGGGCGCGGATCACTGCGGACTTGTCGGACCCCAGTCCGACGTCCAGGCTCACAAGGCCGGGGGTGATGGTGTGCGACGTCGGTGAAGACATCTTCGAGACCTCCTCTGGTCTGCTCACGGGGCGATGCCCGCAGGGGTGGTGCGCTCGGCGACGAGCGCGACGGCTCGAACCTCCCCGGTGGGGAGGTCGGCGGGAGTGGGGATCTGGGTGCCGGGAAGCGATGCCGCGGCGGCGCCGTAGCGGACCGCGCGCTCGAGCCGTTCGGCGGGGCCCGCGCCGGCGACCGCCGCGAGCACGTATCCGGCGAGGGAGCTGTCCCCCGCACCGACGGTGCTCACCGCCCGGACCGACGGGGGTGCGGCGAACCACGCGCCACCCTCGGTCAGCAGCACGGCGCCCAGGGATCCCAGCGTCACCAGCGCCGAACCCACCGAACCGGGAACGAGGCCGGCCCCGACGCGGACGACCTCGGCGACGAGGTCGGCGACGTCGGGGTCCGAACCTCCGAGTGCGCCGCCGAGACCGGCCAGCTGCGCGAGTTCCGCGTCGTTGGGCTTGATGAGATCGGGGCGACTCCGCTCGACCACGACAGCGAGCGCCGCGCCTGAGGTGTCGACCGCGATGAGGGGCGCGTCGGGAGCCTCGCGGACGGCGTCGATGACATCCGCGTAGAAGTCGTCGCCGACACCCGGCGGCACGGAACCTGCCAAGACCAGCCAGCGGGCACCTCGGCTGGCCGCGACGGTGTCGGCGATGGCCGCGCGGCGGTCGGCGATCGTCAGACGAGCCCCCGGCAGATTGATCTTGGTCGTCGTCCCCGCGGGATCGGTCAGTGCGATGTTGGCTCGGACGCGACCGGCCACTGCGGTCGAACGGGTGGGCACTCCCGTCTCACGGAGCAGATCGGCGTAGGGGTCGTGCGGATTCAGAGGCACGAGCGCGAGGGTGGGCACTCCCGCGGCGACGATCGCGCGCGAGACGTTGACCCCCTTGCCCCCGGCATCCTCGCGGACGGACACAGCCTGCTGCACCTCACCGGGCCGCAGGACGGAATCCAGCGCAACGGTGCGATCCAACGACGGGTTCGCCGTGAGCGTGACGATCATGCGGTCCACACCTCCACGTCGGCGCTCTTGAGCGCATCGCCGAGTTCTGCGGGGGGCGTGGTCTCGGTGACGAGGACGTCGATGTCCTCGAGCCCCGCGAACCGCACCAGGTACTCCTCCCCCACCTTGCTGGTGTCGGCGAGGACGATGACTCGTCGCGCAGCGCTCACGACGGCCCGCTTGACCGCCGCCTCCTCGGGGTCGGGCGTGCTGAGTCCGAAGGCGGCCGAGATCCCGTTCGTGCCGATGACCGCGACGTCGGGGCGGAGCTGAGAGATGGCCTCCACCGCCGCCGAGCCGACGGCGGCCGCCGTCAGACCCCGCACCCTCCCGCCGATGAGGGTCAGGGTCAGATCGGCATGGGCTCCGAGGTCGAAGGCGATGGGAACGGCGTGGGTGACCAGCTCGAGCCGTGCGGCACCGTCGACGGGGGTGCGGGCGGCGAATTCCCGTGCGAAGGCCGCGGTCGTCGTTCCGGCGTCGATGAAGATGGATCCGCCGAGGCCGGCCAGTGCTTCGGCTGCCCGAACGGCGATGCGCGCCTTCTCGTCTCCGCGCACCGCGCCGCGATCGGCGACGGCGGTCTCACTGGTTCCGCCGCGTGACGCGGCGACCGCGCCGCCATGAACCCGACGCAGCGCACCCGCGCGCTCCAGCGCATCGAGGTCGCGTCGCACGGTTTCCGTGGTCACCCCGAAGTCACGGGCGAGGTCGACGACGGAAACACGACCAGCCGTCAGCAGTTCCCGCTCGATCGCGTCCTGTCGCTCCGTCGCGTACATGCATCCTCTTCCTCAAGGTTTCCCACAGAGTACAACAGGAACCAACACGAAACAACATAAATCTAGACAAAACCAACATTGCGCGTCCGAGCCCACCGGAGCCCGACGACGACGCCCGAGTAGGGTCGTGAAGACCACCGTCGGCAGACGCCCCACGAAGGAACCGCCGTGTCCCCCACCCCGTCCTCACCCGATCCGCTCCTCGATGGCCGCTATCGTCTGGGAGACCTCGTCGGCGAGGGTGGGATGGCGCGGGTGTACCGCGCAGAAGACGTGCTCCTCGGGCGCTCGGTGGCCGTCAAAGTCCTGCGCCCAGGCGTGGAGGGATCGGCTTCGCCCGAGCGGGCACGGGCCGAAGTCGCGGCTCTGGCCGCCCTGAGCCATCCGGCCCTGGTGATGCTTCTGGACGCGAGCCTGGAACCGGGAAAGCCCGAGTACCTCGTCATGGAGTTCGTGGAGGGGCAGACGCTCGCCCGAGCATTGTCCGCCAGCCCACTGCCTCCGACCGAAGTGGCGGCACTCGCCGCCGAACTCGCCGAGGCCCTGCACGTGGTCCACGCAGCCGGTGTCGTGCACCGCGACCTCAAACCGGCCAACATCCTGGTCACACCGTCTCCCCTGCCCCATCGCCTGTTCCGCGCCAAGCTCGCGGACTTCGGCATCGCCTACCTGCTCGACAGCGCGCGGATCACCACACCCGGCACCGTGATCGGCACCGCGTCCTACCTGGCCCCCGAGCAGGTGCGCGGTGCCGCCCCCGCCCCGCCAGCCGACATCTACGCGCTCGGATTGGTGCTGCTCGAAGCGCTGACCGGCACGCGGGCGTTCCCTGCCGCGTCCGCCGCCGAGGCGGCACTCGCCCGATTGGGTGCGCCGCCTCGCATCCCTGCTGATGTCGGGCCGGGATGGCGGGCGCTCCTGGAGCGCATGACGGACCTCGATCCCGCCCGCAGGCCGGCGGCGCTGGAGGTCGCCGTGGCGACGGCCGACCTCACCGGCAGCACACCGGTCGAGATGGCGACCGCCGTGCTCCCGGCGGCACCCGGGCGCGGTGAGGAGCCGACGGCCGTCCTCGCTCCTGCTCATCCGACCGGCGCAGCCGCCCCCACCCGACGTCGCCGTGCCCCGGTCGCCTGGGGGGCCGTCGCGGCCGGAGCGGCACTGGTCCTGGGACTGGGCACGTGGGCCGCCGTCAGCGCCGGCACCGCCATGCCCGGACCGGCGGCGAATGACCCGAGCGAGAGCCCCGTGCCGGCGACGACGACCTCCGACCCCGGGGTGGACCCGGCCTTCGAACAGCCCGCCGATCCCGCCCCGCCGGCCGACGAGCAGACGCAGCGCGACGCCGAGAAGGCCCAGCGAGAGGCAGAGAAGGAGGCAGAGAAGGCACGCAAGGAGGCCGAGAAGGAAGCAGAACGCGAACGCGAGGAGGCCGAGGACGGCCCCGGCGACGGCGACGGCTGACACATCGCCTGAAACGCACGAAAGCCCCCGGCGAACCGGAGGCTTTCGTGCTGTTGGTGACCCCAGCGGGATTCGAACCCGCGTTACCGCCGTGAGAGGGCGGCGTACTAGGCCGCTATACGATGGGGCCGTCAGGCAACCGTTCGATTATGCCATGGCCTCGGCGCCGCGAACAAATCGGGCCGGCGCCGGCGGACGCCGCTTGCCGACGCCGCCCCGCACGGGTTGACTCGGGTCATGCGAGTCACCAAGCACGAACACGCGGCGCTCACCCTCGAAGACTCCGGCTCGACGCTGGTGATCGATCCCGGCACCTTCACCGACCCCCTCTACGACCTCCGCGAGGTCGCGGGGATCGTGCTGACGCACGAGCACCCCGATCACTGGACGGCCGATCATCTCGACCGCATCCTGAAGATGTCGCCGGGTACCCCCGTCTACGGTCCGCCGGGCGTCGCCGCGGCCGCGGCGGGCTTCGATGTGATCGTCGTGAATCCCGGCGACACCCTGGAGCTCGGGCCGTTCCGCCTCCGGTTCTTCGGCGGCCAGCACGCGGTCATCCACTCCTCGCTCCCGGTCGTCGACAACGTCGGGGTCCTCGTGAACGACGTCTTCTACTACCCCGGCGACTCCTACACCGTTCCCGGGGGTGTGGACGTGCAGCTGCTGGCCGCGCCCCTGGGTGCCCCCTGGCTGAAGATCGGCGAGGCGATCGACTTCGTGCTCGCAGTGAAGCCCCGACAGGCTTTCGGAACCCATGACATGACGCTGTCGATCCTCGGGCGCGACATGCACCGTGGGCGGCTGCGCTGGGCGACCGAGCAGAACGGCGGCGAGTTCTTCGAACTCGAGCCCGGGGACTCGATCGACGTCTGACGTCGTTCGGAGAATGCCGCCGATGCCGGGGATGCCGCCTGCCGACGTCCAGATCACCTCGGCGCTCGTGGCGGGGCTGATCCGCCGCTCCGTTCCCGACGTCGGGTCCGAGACGCTCTCAGCCCAGCCGGCCGCGAGAGGCTGGGACTGCGAGACCTGGCGGCTGGGTGAGAAGCTCGCGGTGCGTCTGCCCCGTCGTGCCGCCGCCGCGGCCGGCGTCGCGCATGAGCAGGCGGTCATGCGGTCGCTGTCCGAGAATCTCGCGGCCGCCGACGTCGGCGCACCGGACGTGGTGTTCGCGGGGCGGCCGGACGAGACCTTCCCCTATCCGTGGTCGGTGGTCACCTGGCACGAGGGCAGTACCGGACTGGACGTCGCCCGGGAGGATCGCCGGGCGTGGGCGGCACCACTGGCTCACGCACTTCGCGCGATTCATCGCACCGCCCCGGGCGATCTCCCCGCCAATCCCGCCCGCGGGGGCGCGCTTTCCACGCGAGCCGAGAGCGTCGCACGTCATCTCTCCGCCCTCCGCGAGACGTCGACGGTGGGCGCCCGCGACATCGGCCTGCTGGCGAGACTGTGGGACGAGGGCCTCGCGGCCGACGGATGGCGCGGTGCGCCCGCACTCATCCACGGCGACCTCCACCCGGGGAACCTCATCGCGCGCGGACCTCGACTGGTCGCGGTGATCGACTTCATCGACGTCGCCCCCGGCGACCCCGCCTACGATCTCGCCGCCGCCTGGCTCTGCTTCGATGCTGACGGGCGCCGCGCCTTCATCCGGAACACCGAGGATGTCTTCGCCGCCGACGATTGGATCCGCGCCCGCGCCTGGGCGGCGGCGTTCACGGCGATCCTCCTCGGGCAGAGTGACGATCTGCCCGCCTACGCGGCGCTCGCCCGAGAGAGCCTCGCGGAGCTGCGCCGATGGCCCTGAACGACGAAAACCCCCGAATGATCGGGGGTTTCTCGTCTTGCTGGGGTACCTGGACTCGAACCAAGAACAACTGAACCAGAATCAGCCGTGTTGCCAATTACACCATACCCCAATGGCCCCAGCCGAAGCCGTGCCGAGGGTCGAGTCTAGTAGACCTCGGACTGGTCGCCAAACCGAGAGCGGATGCCGCGGTTCATCGCCCGAGGTGGGCGACCAGCCGGCCCAGCCGCCGCACCGATTCGGCCTTCCCGAGGAGCTCCATCGATTCGAACAGCGGCGGGGAGACTCGACGCCCGGTGATCGCGACGCGGGGCGGACCGTAGGCCACCCGGGGTTTCAGCCCAAGCTCGTCGACGAGGGCGCGCGCGAGGGCGTCCTGCACGGCCGCGGCGGTCCACTCCCCCGCGGGAACGAGCTCGAGGGCTCCGACACTCGCGACGAGCACCTCGGTGGCATTCGTGGGCAGACCGGCCAGCGCGTCGGCGTCGTAGTCCGGCTCGTCGACGAAGAGGAAGCCGAGCATACCCGGCACGTCGCCGAGCAGCTGCAGCCGCTCCTGCACCAGAGGAGCGGCCTCCCACAGCAGTGCCGCCTGTTCATCCGACGGCGGGTCGGCGATGACGCCCGCAGCGGCGAGGTAGGGGACGATGCGAGCGGCGAAGTCGCCGGGTTCGAGCATCCTGATGTGATCGCCGTTGATCGATTCGGCCTTCTTCTGATCGAAGCGGGCGGGGTTGGGATTGACGTCGGCGATGTCGAAGGCCGCGACCAGCTCGTCCAGGCTGAACACGTCACGGTCGGGGGCGATCGACCAGCCCAGGAGGGCGAGGTAGTTCAGAAGCCCCTCGGGGATGAAGCCCTTCTCGCGCTGGAGGAAGAGGTCGGCGCGGGGATCGCGCTTGGAGAGCTTCTTGGTCCCGTCGCCCAGCACGAGCGGCATGTGGCCGAACCGCGGGATGAAGGTGGTCACCCCCGCATCAATGAGCGCGCGGTACAGGGCGAGCTGGCGGGCGGTGGACGGCATGAGGTCTTCGCCGCGAAGCACATGGGTGATTCCCATGAGCGCATCGTCGACGGGGTTGACGAAGGTGTAGAGCGGAACGCCGCCGGCACGCACGATGACGAAGTCGGGGAACGACCCCGCGGGGAAGGTCACCTCACCCCGGATGAGATCGACGTAGGTGAGGTCCTCGTCCGGCGCTCGCAGGCGCCATGCTGGCTCGCGCCCCTCGGCGCGATAGGCGGCTTTCTGCTCCTCGGTGAGGTCGCGGTCGAAGTTGTCGTAGCCGAGCTGCTTGGCGCGGCCGGATGCTTCGTTGCGAGCGTCGATCTCTTCGGCGGTGGAGAAGCTCTCGTACACCGCGCCGGAGGCGATGAGCTTCTCCAGGACGCCGCGGTAGATCTCGTGCCGCTGCGACTGACGGTACGGTGCGTGGGGACCGCCCACCTCGACGCCTTCGTCCCAGTCGATCCGCAGCCACTGGAGCGCCTCGAGGAGCTGCAGGTAGCTCTCCTCGCTGTCGCGTGCCGCGTCGGTGTCCTCGATGCGGAACACCATGGTGCCGCCGTGGTGTCGTGCGTAGGCCCAGTTGAACAGGGCGGTGCGCACGAGTCCGACGTGCGGCAGACCTGTCGGCGAGGGGCAGAACCGGACGCGGACGTCGGAACCGGTGGCGGTCGTGGTGCGGGGATCGGGCGTAGCAGGCATCCTTGCCAGTTTAGGCGTCCGCCCGCGCCCCTCCGCGAAGCGCGAGGGGGGCGAGCGCCGAGGTCGCGATCACAGCGATCGACACCGCCACCGCCAGTCCGCCGTACCCGATCCACCCGAGCACCAGACCCGCGAGGATCGCTCCGGCCGCCCCCACGAGGCTCATCAGGAAGTCGCTCGTGCCCTGGCGCCTGGTGCGGTGCGCCTCCGACGACGCCTCGGTGAGAAGCGCCGACCCCGCGACCGTCGACGCGCTCCATCCGAGGCCGAGGAGGATGAGTCCGACCGTCACCCAGAGAGTCGAGTCCTGTCCGAAGGAGGCCGTGACGAGCGCCGCGGCGAGGACGGCCTGACCGACGAGGATGGTCGGGATGCGCCCGATACGGTCGGCGAGCAGACCGAACACGGGCGCGACGGCGTACATGCCGGCGATGTGGAGACTGATGGTGAAGCCGATCACCGTCAACGTCGCACCCTGGTGCAGCAGGTGGACGGGCGTCATCGCCATGACGGACACCATCACCCCGTGCGCCGCGGCGATGGCGAAGATGGCGTATCGCGCGGGCCAGGGTCGGTCGGCTCGCGGCGCGATGGCCGACCCGCCCGATGCCTCTCGGCTGATCACCAGCTGCTGCGCCGTGAGGAGCGGGTCGGGCCGGAGCGCCGTCAGGTACAGGACGATCGCGAGCGACTGTCCGAGAACGGTGAAGACATAGGGCCCGGTCAGGGCGGGAAGGCCGAGGAGGTCACCGACGGCCTCGCCGGGGCCGGTGAGATTCGGGCCGAGCACCGCGCCGATCGTCGTCGCCCAGACCACGATCGACAGATCGCGGCCGCGCGTGGCGTCGGTGGCGAGGTCGGCGGCGGCGAAGCGAGACTGCAGGTTCGCCGCCTGTCCCGCACCGACCAGCAGGAAGGCGACGAGCAGGAGGGGGAACGATGTCGCTGCCACGGCGGTGATCACGCCGGCCACGCCGACGAGCGCGATCGCCATTCCCGAGGCCAGTGACAGCCGGCGCCCGCGTCGTCTCGCGAGCGCGGCGAGAGGCACGGCGGTGAAGGCCGTGCCGAGTGTGACGGCCGCGGCGGCGAGGCCTGACAGCGACTCCTCGCCCGAGACCTCGCCGGCGAGGATCGCGCCGAGCGAGATCGTCGCGCCGAAGGCGATGCCGCCGAGGACCTGCCCGGCCGAGAGCACCCGCACCGTCCGGCGCTGGATGACCGCCGCCGCTGCGAGATCGTCGCCGAACCCGGTCACCGGTCGTGAGCGCGATGAGCCCGCGGCATCCGGACTCCCGGTCATCACCCCTCGCCGGCGGCGCGCGCGGTGTTTCGGAGGGTTCCGAGCCCCTCGATCTCGACGTCGACCGTGTCGCCGGCGGCGATCGGTCCCACCCCCGCCGGGGTTCCCGTCAGCACCACATCGCCGGGAAGCAGCGTGAACGCCGCCGAGGCGTAGGCGATGATGTCGGCGACGGAGAAGATCATGTCGGTCAACGGCGCGCTCTGCACCGTTTCGCCGTTGCGCCGCGTCGTCAGACGTGCCGGCGCCGTCGGGTCGAACTCGGTCTCGATCGCCGGCCCGAGCGGACAGAACGTGTCGAAGCCCTTGGCACGCGACCACTGTCCGTCGCTGCGCTGCAGGTCGCGCGCCGTGACGTCGTTGCCGATCGTGTAGCCGAACACGTGATCGAGGGCGCGCGCGGCGGGGACGTTCTTGGTCACCCGGCCGATCACCGCCGCGAGCTCGCCTTCGAAGTCCACCCGCGCCGACTGCGGCGGGAGCACGATCGCATCACCGGGGCCGATGACGGCGGTGTTGGGCTTGAAGAACAGCAGCGGTTCGGCCGGCACGTCGTTGCCGAGCTCGGCTGCGTGATCCTGATAATTTCGACCGACGCAGACGATCTTCGAGCGCGGAATGACCGGCGCGAGCAGCGTCACCGCGCCGAGCGGCACCCGCTCCCCGGTCGTGTCGAAGCCGGCGAACATCGGGTCGCCGGCGAGGACGACGAGTTCGCCGTCGTCGACGATTCCGTAGCTGATCGTGTCGTTGTGGCTGAAGCGGGCGACTCTCACCCGCTCAGCCTAGCGATCACCTCCGCCGCCGGACGGTCAGCCGTCGAGCCGCAGCAGCCACCCGTGGCGGTCTTCGCGCCGCCCGTACTGGATGTCGGTGAGTTCTTCGCGGAGCGACAGCGCGAGTTCGCCCACGGGTTGCTCGTCGAGGAAGCCCTTGCCCTTCAGCACCCCGATCGGTGTGACCACGGCCGCGGTGCCGCACGCGAAGACCTCGACGATGTCGCCGGAGGCGACACCCTCGCGCCATTCGTCGATCGAGACCGCGCGCCCCTCGACGTGGTGACCGCGGTCGATGGCGAGCTGCAGGATCGAGTCGCGCGTGATCCCTTCGAGGATCGACTCCGACTGCGGGGTGACGATCCGCCCGTCCTTGAAGACGAAGATGATGTTCATCCCGCCGAGTTCCTCGACGTTGCGGTGCTCGTCGAGGAACACCACCTGGTCGCACTCGTTCTCGTAGGCCTCGGATTGCGGCAGCAGACTCGCGGCATAGTTGCCCCCGGTCTTGGCAGCACCGGTGCCGCCCTTGCCCGCTCGCGAGTAGTCCTCGCTCAGCCAGATCGACACCGGCTGCACGCCGCCTTTGAAATAGGCGCCTGCGGGGCTGGCGATGACGTAGTAGTTGACCTTGTGGGCGGGCCGCACGCCCAGGAACGCCTCCTTGGCGAACATGAACGGCCGGAGGTACAGGCTCTGGTCGGCACCGCCGGGCACCCATGCGCCGTCCACGGCGATGATCTCGCGCAGCGACTGGATGAAGTAGCTCACCGGGAGCTCGGGGAGGGCGAGCCGCCGCGCCGAGCGCTGCAGGCGCCGGCCGTTCTGGTCGGGACGGAAGGTGTGGATCGAACCGTCGGCGTGCCGATAGGCCTTGATCCCCTCGAAGATCTCCTGGCCGTAGTGGAGGACGGCGGCGGCGGGGTCCATCGCGATCGGACCGTACGGCTGCACCCGGGGCCGGTGCCACCCGCCGCCCACCGACCAGCAGATGTCGACCATGTGATCGGTGAAGTGGGTGCCGAAGCCGGGGCTGGCCAGGATCGCGTCGCGCTCGGCCGGCGTCTTCGCCGCGAGATTCTTGGTGACGGCGAACTGCAGAGGAGCGAGGCCGGTATCGGGATCTGAGTCGATGAGCGTCATGCGAGCATCCTGAGGTGTGTGGCGCGGAAGTGTCCAGGTTACGCCTGGAGGCGTGCGACGATGTCGTCGCCGATCTGCGAGGTCGTTCGCGGGGCGCCGCTGCGAGCGGCGATGTCCTCCTCGACCGCGAGGGTGACGCGATCGGCCTGAGTGCCGAGACCCAGGTGGTCCAGCATCAGTGCGACCGAGAGGATCGCCGCCGTCGGATCGGCCTTCTGCTGCCCGGCGATGTCGGGAGCCGACCCATGGACGGGTTCGAACATCGACGGGAACGCCCCCGCGGGGTTGATGTTCCCGGAGGCGGCGAGGCCGATGCCACCGGTGACGGCGCCGGCCAGGTCGGTCAGGATGTCGCCGAAGAGGTTGTCGGTGACGATGACGTCGAAACGACCGGGGTTCGTGACCAGGAAGATGGTGGCCGCGTCGACGTGGAGGTAGTCTACGGCGACATCCGGATGCTCCGCCGCAACCTCGCGCACGATGCGCTGCCAGATCGCCCCGGCGTGGACGAGCACGTTGGTCTTGTGCACCCAGGTCAGCCGGCGCGAGCGGCGCTCGGCGAGGTCGAAGGCATACCGGACGACGCGCTCCACGCCGAAGGCGGTGTTGACGGATGTCTCATTGGCGACCTCCTGAGGCGTACCCCGACGAATCGCACCGCCGTTGCCGACGTAGGGGCCTTCGGTGCCCTCGCGCACCACGACGAAGTCGATGTCGCCGGGTTCTGCCAGCGGTGTCACCGAGCCGGGATACGTCTTGGACGGCCGGAGGTTCACATAGTGGTCGAGCTCGAAGCGGAGCTTCAGCAGCAGGCCCCGCTCGATGTTGGCGTCCTTCAGTCGCGGGTCGCCCGGCACTCCGCCGACGGCGCCGAGCAGGATGGCGTCGTGCCCCGCGATCGCGGCGAGATCGTCATCGGTGAGGGTGTCACCGGTGTCGAGGTAGCGCCCGGCACCGAGCGAGAACCGGGTCCTGTCGAAGGTGACGCCACCTCCCGCCGTCACGGCGTCGAGCACCTTCTCGGCCTCGGCCACGACCTCCGGGCCGATTCCGTCTCCGGGGATGACGGCCAGCTTCACCACACGCGACATCGCACTCCTGTTCATCGGACGCCTCGTCCGACGAACACGACGGTCACGAGGCGCGGGATCCCTTCAGAGTAGTGGCCGCAACGGCCGCGGCGAGGACGACCAGTCCTGCCCCGATGAGCGCGGTGACGCTCACCCCGGCGGAGAACGCCTGCGCCGCTGCCGCCTGCACGGCCTGCCCGGCGACCCCTCCGAGATCCGCCGCCGCCTCCACCGCCCCGGCGAGGGTCTCCTGAGCCTCCGCGGCCACGGCGGCCGGGACGTCCTCGGGAAGTACCAGGTTCGATCGATAGAGCGCGGTCAGAAGACCCCCGAGCACCGTGGTCCCCAACACGGCACCGAGCTCGTACGCCGTCTCGGACACCGCGCTGGCCGCGCCGGCCTTGGCGGGCGGCGCGCTGGCGAGGATCAGCTCGTTGGAGACGGTCTCGGCCGCGCCGATGCCCATCCCGAGCGCGACGAACGCGCCGATGAGGAGCCCGGGACCGGTGTCGTCCCCCGCCGCGGCGATGAGGAGGTATCCGAGCACCGAGAACGCCAGGGCCACCGGTACGACGATGCGGGGGGCGATCCGCTTGGCGATCGGCACCACCGTCAATCCCGCCGCGATCATCGCGGCAAGCCCCGGAACGAGCGCCAGGCCCGATTCCAGTGGTGTGAGCCCGAGGACGAGCTGAAGGTGCTGCGCGACGAAGAAGAGGAAGCCGACGAGCCCCACCACACTGAGGAGATTCACCACGAGCGCGCCGCTGAAGGTTCCCACGCGGAACAGACGCATATCCAGCATCGGGTTGCGCACCCGCAACTGGCGGCGCACGAACAGGACGCCGAATCCCAGCCCCGCCAGGATCAGCAACGGGGCGGGCCCTGCCACCCCGTACACCGCGAGTTCCTTGATGCCGTAGACGACGGGGACCATCGTCGCCAACGAGAGCGCGATGCTGATGGGATCGATGCGTCCCGGGTTCGGATCCCGACTCTCGGGGACCAGGAGCGGAGCGAGGATCAGGAGCGGGATGAGGACGGGCACGGCCATGAGGAACACCGATCCCCAGGAGAAGTGCTCGAGGAGGATGCCGCCGACGATCGGTCCCAGCGCAGAACCCGCCGAGAACATCGAGGCCCATACCGCGATCGCGAAGCGACGCTGATCGCGATCGGTGAAGATGCTGCGCAGCAGCGAGAGGGTCGACGGCATCAGCATCGCGCCGAAGACGCCCATCCCGGCACGGGCGGCGATCAGCCATTCGGCGCTCGGCGCGAAGGCGGCGAGGGCCGACACCGTCGCGAAGCCGGTCGCGCCGAGCAGCAGCATCCGTCTCCGACCGAATCGGTCGCCGAGGGTCCCCATCGTGACCAACAGGCCCGCGAGGACCAGGGGGTACGCGTCGATGATCCACAGCTGCTGCGTGCTCGAGGGGGCGAGGTCGGCGGAGATCGCGGGCAACGCGAAGCTCAGCACCGTGTTGTCGACCGAGACCAACAGCACCGGGAGCATGAGGACGACCAGGGCCGCCCAGCCACGCCATCCCACCCGACGGCCTGCGGCGTCGGCGAGTTCGATCTCCTGTGTGAGTGTCATCATTTCTATACCGTCCGGTCGGTATAGTATCAGAACCCACTCCGTCACGTCGATACGATCGAGGCCATGAGCAGACCGCCCCTCGCCCGCGAGAAGGTCCTCGATGCGTTCGAGGCGCTGCTCATCGATGAGGGCGAACGGGGGTCGACCCTCGACGCGACCGCCCGGGCCGCAGGGGTCTCCAAGGGTGGACTGCTCTATCACTACGCCTCGAAGGAGAGCCTCGAGCAGGCGCTGCTCGAGCGGCTCCACGCACTCGTCGATGCCGACGTGGCGGCGACCGCCGCAGCGCCGGAGGGGCCGATCGCCTACTTCCTGCGCACGTCTGTGATGAACGACGACGCGCTGGATCGCGCTCTGCTCGCGGTGGCGCGCCTCGCTCAGGGCGGGAACGCCGCGGCCAGCGAGGCGCTGCGCGACGTTCGCGCGAAGTGGGCCGACGTGCTGCGCCCGCACACCCGTGACGCCGCGGCGCTGGACCTGGTCATGCTCGTCAGCGACGGTCTCTACTTCAACAACGCCCTGGGCGGCGGGAACGTCCCCGGGCCGACGCCGCGCGGTAGCGCAATGGATGCCCTCGTGGGGCTCGTGGAGCGCGCCGCGGGCACCTGACCCGCTCCGGTCAGGACTCGGTGATGTCGATCTGCCGGAAGAGGTCGGCTCCGGTCGCGCGTCTCATCTCGTCGAGGATCTCGTCGGGCACCGGCGAGTCGACGGTGAGCACGCTCAGCGCGCGCCCCGTGCCGTCGGGCTGCGCGACCTGCAGGGCCTCGATGTTGATGTCGGCGTCGCCGAGGTACTTGCCGTAGATCGCCACGATGCCGGGGCGGTCGGCGTAGCGCATGACGACGTGGTGCCGTGCGATGGCGACCTCGATGTCGTACCCGTTGATGCCCACGACCTTCGGAACCATCCGCGTGCCCGCCAGCGTCCCGGCCACCGTGAGCACCGTGCCGTCGGAGAGGGTGCCACGCAGGACCGTGATGTTCCGGTAAAGAGGGCTCTCGGCCTCGACGATGAGGCGGGCCTCGATGCCGCGCTGTTCGGCGAAGAGCGGCGCGTTGACGTACGAGACGTTCTCGCTGACGATGTTCGTGAAGATGCCCTTCAAGGCAGCAAGGCGATACACGCTGACGTCGTAGGCGGCGAGCTCGCCGCGCACCTCGATGTCGAGGCTGGTCAGAGCGCCGTGCGCGAGGGCGGTGAAGAACTGGCCGAGCTGCTCGACGAGCGCGATGCCGGGCCGAACGAACGGGTCGATGACTCCCCCGGCCACGTTGACCGCGTCGGGAACGAGGTCGCCCTCGAGAGCGAGCTTGACCGAGCGCGCCACCGAGACGCCCGCCTTCTCCTGCGCCTCCTCGGTGCTCGCCCCGAGATGCGGGGTGCCGACGACGCCGGGCAAGGACACCAGGCGCGCGGCGACCGAGTCGGCCGCGGGCGGCTCGGTGGTGAAGACATCCAGGCCTGCGCCGGCGATCACGCCGTTCGTGAGGGCGGTGTACAGGGCGTCTTCGTCGATGAGGCCGCCGCGGGCGACGTTCACCACGTAGGCAGAGGGCTTCATCAGCGCCAGCTGGTCGGCACCGATCATCCCCGTGGTCTCCGGGGTCTTGGGCATGTGGACGGTGATCGCGTCGCTCTGGCGCAGCACGTCGTCGAACGGCAGCAGTTCGACCCCGAGCTGCTGCGCACGCGCGGGCGTGACGTAGGGGTCGTAACCGACGACGCGCACACCGAAAGCGCGGAGGCGTTCGGCGACGAGCGCACCGATGCGGCCCAGACCGAAGATGCCGACGGTCTTCTCGAACAGCTCCACGCCGGTGAAGGCGCTGCGCTTCCACTGTCCGTCGGCGAGCGACGCGTGTGCGGCGGGGATGTGACGGGCCAGACTCAGGATGTGACCCACGGTCAACTCGGCGGCGGAGATCACATTGGAGGTCGGCGCGTTCACGACCATGACTCCCCGCGCGGTCGCGGCCTTGATGTCGACGTTGTCGAGTCCGACACCCGCGCGGGCGACCACCTTGAGGTCGGGAGCGGCGGCCAGCGCCTCGGCGTCGATGCGCGTGGCGGATCGGACGAGCACGGCGCGCGCGTCGGCGAGTGCGGCCAGGAGCGCGGGACGATCGGTGCCGTCGACGTGGCGGACGTCGAAATCGGGCCCGAGGGCGTCGATCGTGGCGGGCGAGAGCTGTTCGGCGATCAGGACGACGGGCTTCGACACAGGGGCAGACCTTCGGTGCGGGCGCGAGCGGCGACGAGCGGCTGAGGGATGTCCCGCCGCACAGGGGGCGGGCAGCTGTCAGCCTATCGCGCGGGCTCGGGGGCCTCCGACCGTATGACGTCGGAGGACGTCACCCCAGAAGCTGGGCCCCGTACGTGTAGGCGTAGGCCAGGACGTTGACCCACAGCACGGCGACGACGGCCAGGCCGACCAGCAGAACGAGGGCGAACTCGCCGAGCGGTCGTCGGTAGCCCACCGCGAATGCCACCCCGAAGGCCACGATCGGGAAGACGATGGTGAACCCGAGCACGGCCCAGCCGAGCGCGTTCAGACCGAGCGGACCCGATGCCTGCGCGACGAGGAGGGTCACGGCGTTCCAGACCACGTAGGCGTAGAACAGCCCGAAGGCACCGCTGACGGCGACGGTGACCCAGACGGGCCGCCGTCGGGCGGGGGTGGCGGTGGAGGCGGTGGTCATGATCCGAAGGCTCCCACGACGATGAACGGCCAGGGGATGAGCAGGATGACACCGGCTGCCAGGAGCACCCAGCGCAGCCACGACGCGGAGCGGCGCGTGAGCGTGTAGACCGCGGTGAACCACAGCGCGGGAGCGGCGACCGCGAGCCCGACCGCGGCGGCGTTGCCCGTGGTCCACACCGGCGGCGCGACACCGTCGCCCGAGACGAGGAAGGAGGCGATCCCGTGGACGCGGAGTCCGCCGATCAGCCACCCGAGGGAGAACAGCAGGTAGATGCCGCCGAGGATCCCCAGCGCGATCAGCGAGGCGTTGCCCATCCCCGCCGACGCGTCGCGCTCGGTGGCGATGTCAGCCGACGTCGTCTCGACATCTCTGTCGCTGTCGGTGTCGGGTTCCCGCGTCGGCGCGGCCGTCGCACGCGCCTCCTCCGCCGTTCCCGGGAGCTCTGCACTGCCCTTCCCCACCGCGCGGTAGCCCGGCGGCAGCGTGGGGAGGGAGCCCCTCCCCACGGGGGGCGGGTCGACCGGGGCAGGGTCGTCGTCGCCTTCCCAGCGGAAGGCGTCCTCGTCGCGCGACGTCACGGTTTCAGGCTACCGGGCCGGAGGTCTCCGCCATGCGACCGCGCCGCGCGAGACGCCACACCGGCGGATTGCGACGTGCGCAATCCGCCGGTGTCGTGGTCGGTCCGGCGTCAGCGCGCCGCGCTGCCCTCGGTGTAGTCGGCGTCGGTCTGCTTCCACGCGAACAGCGAGCGCAGCCCCCGGCCGACCTCCTCGATCGGATGCTGAGCCGCCTTCTCGCGGAGAGCGAGGAATTCCTGGCCGCCGTTGTCCTGGTCGTCGATGAAGCGCTTCGCGAAGGCTCCGGACTGGATGTCGGCGAGGACGCCCTGCATGTTCTCCTTCACGTGCGGGTCGATCACGCGGGGGCCGGAGACGTAGTCGCCGTACTCGGCGGTGTCCGACACCGACCAGCGCTGCTTGGCGATGCCGCCCTCCCACATCAGGTCGACGATCAGCTTCAGCTCGTGAAGCACCTCGAAGTACGCGATCTCGGGCTGGTATCCGGCCTCGCTGAGGGTCTCGAACCCGTACTGGATCAGCTGCGACACCCCACCGCAGAGCACCGCCTGCTCGCCGAAGAGGTCGGTCTCGGTCTCTTCGGTGAAGGTGGTCTTGATCACGCCGGCACGGGTGCCGCCGATCGCCTTGGCGTACGACTTCGCCACGTCCCACGCCTGACCGGACGCATCGTTCTCCACGGCGATGATGTCGGGGATGCCACGACCGGCGACGAACTCACGGCGCACCGTGTGTCCGGGCGCCTTGGGCGCCACGAGGATCACGTCGACGCCCTCGGGCGCCTGGATGTAGCCGAAGCGGATGTTGAACCCGTGGGCGAAGGCAAGGGTCTTGCCGGGGGTCAGCTTGTCCTTGATGTGGTCGGTGAAGATCCCGCGCTGGTGCTGGTCGGGCGCGAGGATCATGATGAGGTCGGCCCACTCCGCCGCATCCGCGACGTTCTTGACCTCGAAGCCCTCCTCCTGTGCCTTCTCGGTCGACTTCGACCCGTCCTTCAGCGCGATGACGACCTCGACGCCCGAGTCGCGGAGGTTCAGCGCGTGGGCGTGCCCCTGCGAGCCGTAGCCGACGATCGCGACCTTCTTGCCCTGGATGAGCGAGAGGTCGGCGTCGTCGTCGTAGAAGATCTCAGCTGTCATGACGGTCTTTCTCCTTGATGTGATTCCGGTCGTTGCGTTTCGTCTCGCTTCGCTCGCTCAACGACCGGGAGCGGCTTGCGAAAAAAGGGGTTCAGCCGCGGAGGACGCGCTCGGTGATGCTCTTCCCGCCGCGCCCGATGGCGAGCAGTCCCGACTGCGCGAGCTCTTTGATGCCGAACGGCTCGACCGCGCGCAGGAACGCCTCGATCTTGCCCTTGTCGCCGGTGATCTCGACCACCACCGCATCGGGGGCGTAGTCGACCACCGAGGCGCGGAAGAGGTTCACCACCTCGAGCACGTTGGACCGGTTGGCGTTGTCGGCACGAACCTTGACGAGCATGTGCTCCCGCTGGACGGATGCCGTGGCATCCAACTCGACGATCTTGATGACGTTCACCAGCTTGTTCAGCTGCTTCGTCACCTGCTCGAGCGGAAGTTCGTCGACGTCGACCACGACGGTGATGCGAGAGAGGCCGGGGACCTCGGTCACACCCACGGCGAGGGATTCGATGTTGAACCCGCGACGGGCGAACAGCCCCGCGACGCGGGTGAGGAGACCGGGCTTGTCCTCCACCAGGAGGCTCAACACGTGGCTCGACATGTCACATCTCCCGCTCGAAGGCCGGCGAGTGGTCGCGGGCGTACTGGATGTAGCTGTTGCTGACGCCCTGCGGCACCATCGGCCACACCATCGCGTCCGCGCTCACGACGAAGTCGATGACGACCGGACGGTCGTTGGTCTCCAGCGCCGTCTGGATGGCGGCGTCGACGTCCTCAGCCCGCTCCACGCGGATCGCGAGGCACCCGTAGGCCTCGGCGAGCTTGACGAAATCGGGGATGCGGATGGTGTCGTGCCCGGTGTTCAGGTCGGTGTGCGAGTAGCGGCCGTCGTAGAACAGCGTCTGCCACTGGCGGACCATGCCGAGAGAGGAGTTGTTGATGATCGCGACCTTGATCGGGATCTTGTTGATGGCGCAGGTGGCGAGCTCCTGATTGGTCATCTGGAAGCATCCGTCACCGTCGATCGCCCAGACCACGCGGTCGGGCTCGGCGACCTTCGCGCCCATCGCCGCCGGCACCGAGTAGCCCATCGTGCCCGCCCCGCCGGAGTTCAGCCAGGCGTTCGGACGCTCGTACTTGATGAACTGCGCGGCCCACATCTGGTGCTGACCCACGCCCGCGGCGTAGATGCCCTCCGGTCCGGTCAGTTCCCCGATGCGCTGGATGACGTACTGCGGGGCCAGGAGCCCGTCGGTCGTCGGGGCGTACCCCAGCGGGAACTCGTCGCGCAGTCCGTCGAGGAACGACCACCACTGGGCGATGTCGGGGGCCGCATCGGCGCTCGCCGCGCGGAAGGCCGCCTCGAGATCGGGCAGCACCTCCTTCAGGTCGCCCACGATCGGCACGTCGGCGGCCCGGATCTTGCCGATCTCGGCGGGGTCGATGTCGACGTGCACCACCTGGGCATCGGGCGCGAAGAGCGCGGCCTTGCCCGTGACGCGGTCATCGAAGCGCGAGCCGAGAGCGATGAGGAGGTCGGAGTCCTGCAGGGCCAGAACCGCCGGGACCGTCCCGTGCATGCCGGGCATACCGAGGTGCTGGGGGTGGGAGTCGGGGAAGGCGCCGCGGGCCATGAGCGTCGTCACGACCGGCGCGCCGGTGGCCTCGGCCAGCGACCGCAACTCGTCTGCGGCGCGGGCGCGGATCACGCCACCACCGACGTAGAGCACGGGCTTCTTGGCCTGCGCGATCAGCTGCGCCGCGGCCTGGATCTGCTTTCCGTGCGCCCTGGTGACCGGTCGGTAGCCCGGGAGGTCGATCTTCGGCGGCCACTGGAAAGGAGCTTCGGCCTGCTGGGCGTCCTTGGTGATGTCGACCAGCACCGGGCCCGGTCGACCCGTCGCGGCGATCTCGAACGCCGCCGCGATGGCACCCGGGATGTCCTCGGCGCGCTTGACCAGGAAGGAATGTTTGGTGATCGGCATCGTGATGCCGACGATGTCGGCCTCCTGGAACGCGTCGGTCCCCATCAGATTGGAGAAGACCTGCCCGGTGATGGCGACCACGGGCACCGAGTCCATGTAGGCGTCGGCGATGGCGGTGACGAGGTTCGTCGCGCCGGGACCCGACGTCGCGATGGCGACGCCGACCCGTCCGGACGCCGAGGCGTAGCCTTCGGCCGCATGGCCGGCCCCCTGTTCGTGACGCACGAGGATGTGACGGATCTCGGAGGTGTCCATCAGCGGGTCGTAGACGGGGAGGATCGCGCCCCCGGGCAGACCGAAGACGTCGGTGACGCCGAGCAGTTCGAGGGAGCGGACGACCGCCTGCGCGCCCGTGAGCACGGGCGCGGACGGGGCCGCGGTGCGAGCGGGAGGCCGGGGAATGGCCGTGGCGGATTCGGCGGGCATGGTGAGGGTCCTCACAGATGGGTGGAACGGATGCGGGAAAGCGGGCCTAACCGGTGACCGCGCCCTCCGCTGCGGAGCGCACGAGTCGCGAGTACTTGGCCAGAACGCCACGGGTATAGCGCGGGGGAAGGGGCTCCCAGCCCTCGCGGCGGGAGCTCAGCTCTGCGTCATCGACGAGTAGGTCGAGAGTGCGAGCCGCGATATCGACCCGTATCAGATCACCATCGCGCACGAAGGCGATGGGACCTGCGTCCACCGCTTCGGGTGCTATGTGGCCGATGCACAGGCCGGTTGTGCCGCCGGAGAATCGACCGTCCGTCAAGAGTAGTACATCTTTTCCGAGGCCTGCGCCCTTGATGGCCGCGGTGATGGCGAGCATCTCCCGCATTCCGGGGCCACCCTTCGGCCCCTCGTAGCGGATGACGACAACGTCGCCGGCGGAGATCTGCCCCGCCTCCAGGGCGTCCATCGCGGCGCGCTCGCGTTCGAAGACCCGCGCAGGCCCCTCGAACACGGCGGCGTCGAAACCGGCGGTCTTGACCACGGCACCCTGCGGGGCGAACGAACCATGGAGGATCGTGATGCCGCCGGTGGCGTGGATCGGGTCATCGAAGCGGTGGATGACATCGCCGTCGACGGGGTCGGGATCGAGGTCGCGGAGGTTCTCGGCGAGGGTCTTCCCGGTGACGGTCAGGGCGTCGCCGTGAAGGAGGCCCTCATCGAGCATCGCCTTCATGACGACCGGGATGCCGCCATGGCGGTCGACGTCGTTCATCACGTACTTCCCGAAAGGCTTCATGTCCGCCACGTGAGGGACCTTGTCGCCGATGCGATTGAAGTCGTGCAGGTTCAACTCGATCTCGGCCTCGTTGGCGATGGCGAGGAGGTGCAGCACGACGTTCGTGGATCCGCCGAGCGCCATGGCCAGGGCGATGGCGTTCTCGAAGGCCTCCTTGGTGAGGATGTCGCGCGTGGTGATTCCCTGCTTCAGGAGGTTCACCACGGCCTCGCCCGAGCGACGGGCGAAGTAGTCGCGGCGACGATCCGCCGAGGGCGGCGCGGCCGACCCCGGCAGGCTGAGCCCCAGCGCCTCGGCCACCGAGGCCATGGTGTTGGCGGTGTACATCCCGCCACACGCTCCCTCGCCCGGGGCGAAGGCGCACTCGATGCGCTTGAGGTCGGCCTCCGACATCCGCCCCGCCAGGCACGCGCCCACGCCCTCGAAGGAGTCGATGATGGTGATCTCCTTCTCGGTGCCGTCCGAGAGTTTGACCCATCCGGGTGCGATCGAACCGGCGTAGAGGAAGACGCTGGACAGGTCGAGGCGGGCGGAGGCCATCAGCATGCCGGGGATGGACTTGTCGCACCCGGCGAGCAGCACCGAGCCGTCGAGCCGCTCGGCCATCATGACGGTCTCCACCGAGTCGGCGATCACCTCACGCGAGACCAGCGAGAAGTGCATGCCCTCGTGACCCATCGAGATTCCATCGGAGACGGAGATGGTCCCGAACTGCAAGGGGTATCCACCGCCGGCGTGAACGCCTTCCTTCGCCCCCTGCGCGAGGCGGTCGAGGCTGAGGTTGCAGGGAGTGATCTCGTTCCAGCTCGAGGCGATGCCGATCTGGGGCTTGTCCCAGTCCTCATCGCCCATCCCGACACCGCGGAGCATGCCGCGCGACGTGGTGGCCTCGATCCCATCGGTGACGACGCGACTGCGGGGCTTGATGTCGATGGCGGACGGGTCGGGGATGTCGGAGCGCACCATGATCGCAGTCTATTCCCGTCGTGAGACCCGCCGTTCCGCGAGACCGCGCAGGGCCTGGGCCAGTGCGGCGATGTCGGGCACGCTGATCGTCGCAGCCGTCTCGCCGGTACCGACGTGGACGCCCAGATCGTCGTCTCCGAGGCTCCGCAGCGCGTCTTCGTCGGTGACGTCGTCACCCGCGAAGAGCACGGCGGTCGCTCCGATCCGCTCGCGGAGAGCGGCGACGGCGGTGTCCTTCCCCTCATGCCGGAAGGCGTACTCGACGATGTTGTGCCCGGTGCGGCGACGCCAGTGCGGAGCCTCGTGCACGACCATGTCGTCGATGGCCTCGCGCGCGCGGTCGGCGTCGTCGGGGGCCGCGAGTCTGCTGTGGACGGCGAAGCCGAACGTCTTGGGCTCGACCCACACGCCGTCGAAGACGGCGGTGATCGCCTCGGCCTCGGCACGGAGCCGGTCGCGGAGCGCCTTGTCGTCGGCGTCGTCGGGGGTCGGCGCGGCGCCGCCGTCCGGGCTCCAGAACTCGGCGCCGTGGGACCCCGCGAGCAGGATCGGCGAGTCGTCCTCGTGCTCGCCGATTACCCGAAGATCGTGCAGGCTCCGGCCGGATACGAAGGCGACGACCGTCTCAGGGGCGGCGACGAGCGCGTCAACGGCCGCGCGCGCGTCATCCGTCATCCGCGCGTCCATCGGCTCGTCCAGCAGGGGCGCCAGCGTGCCGTCGAAGTCGAGTGCGACGAGGAGCCGCGGCGTGGCTGCGAGGCGGTCGAGCTCGTCGCCGATCCGGGAGTGGTGGGCGTGCGGTGCCGTCATCGGTCGGCCCGCCGGTGCGCGACGTCCGCGAGGGCGTCGAGGAACTCGCGAGACCAATCCTCGACGTCGTGCTCCAGCACGCGCTTGCGCAGTGCCCGCATCCGCCGGCCCTGGTCGGCGCCGGGCATCTCGATCGCGCGGACGATGGCGTCCTTGAGACCGTCGATGTCGTGAGGATTGATCCGGATGGCGCTGCCGAGCTCGTCGGCCGCGCCGGCGAACTCGCTGAGCACGAGCACGCCGCGGTTGTCGACGCGACTGGCGACGTACTCCTTGGCCACGAGGTTCATCCCGTCACGAAGGGCGGTCACGAGCATCACGTCGGATGCGAGATAGAGCGCGACCATCTCTTCCCGGGGATAGGACTGGTGCAGGTACCGGATCGCGGTGTGGTCCATGGTGTCGTGATCCCCGTTGATCCGCCCCACGGTGAGCTCGATCTCGTCGCGCAGCTGAACGTAGGCTTCCACCCTCTCGCGGCTGGGGCTGGCGACCTGGACGAGGGTCACGTCCTCGACGCTCACCCGTCCGTCCTGGAGCAGTTCGCCGAACGCCTTCAGCCGGTGACGGATGCCCTTGGTGTAGTCGAGCCGGTCGACGCCGAGGAGGATCTTCTTGGGGTTTCCCAGGCTCTCGCGGATCTCGGCCGCTCTCGCCTGGATGTCAGGGCGACGGGCCATCTCGATGTAGGAGTCCGCGTCGATCGAGATGGGGAACGCGCGGGCCAGCGCGATGCGCTCTCCCCCATCAGGCAGCGGGACGGTGATGCCGCTCGCCTTGGTGTCCAAACGCAGCTGGCGGCGCACCGCGCGGGCGAAGTTGCCGGCGTCCTGCACCCGCTGGAACCCGATGACATCGGCGCCGAGCAGTCCCTCGAGCACCTGGCGACGCCACGGAAGCTGCGCGAACAGACCGTAGGCGGGGAAGGGGATGTGGTGGAAGTAGCCGATCGTGAGGTCGGGGCGCTTCTCACGGAGAAGCTGCGGAACGAGCTGGAGCTGGTAGTCCTGCACCCACACGGTCGCGTTCTGGGCAGCCACCTCCGCCGCGGCGTCGGCGAACCGCTCGTTGACCGAGACGTACGCGTCCCACCAGACCCGCCGATAGCGCGGAGCACTGATGACGTCGTGGTAGAGCGGCCAGATCGTGTCGTTCGAGAACCCCTCGTAGTAGTTCTCGACCTCGTCGGCGTCCAGGCGGACCGGGTGGAGGTGCGTGCCGTCGAAGTCGAACGGCTCGACGTCGAGTCCGGGTTTGCCGGCCCATCCGACCCAGGCGCCGTGCGTGCGGCGCATGACCGGCTCGAGCGCGGTGACGAGGCCGCCCGGCGACCGGCGCCACCCCCCGTCGGGGTCTCGATCGACCGGAAGTCTGTTCGCGACGACGACGAGCGGGGCTTCAGACACACGGACTCCTCACGAGGCGGACGGCTTGTCCCCAGGCTATCGGTCGGCGTCTTCGGGCGCCGTGGGAGCGGTGGGGGTTGTGTCAAGGCCGGGACTGTGGCTAGCGGTCGCGATAGCGTGGCGCCATGCGCTCCTACCTCTTCGGTTCCGGCATCATCAGCGCCATCACCGGCGGCCTGGCACTCCTCCGCGGGCTCCGCAACGGTGAATCCTTCACGTGGCGCATGGCCCTCGCATGGCTCAGCTGGGGTATCAGTCTCGCGCTGGCGATCGGAACGATCGTCGACACGCGGCGCGCGGCGCGCGGGAAGAACATCGATCTGGACTCCCCGGTGAGCGGGCGCGAGGACAAGCTCATGAAGAAGCGCGCGCGTCGCGGACGCTGATCACCGGAAAGTCGCCGGGATCTCAGCGCGTGAGGATCAGGGCATCCCCCTGGCCACCGCCACCGCACAGCCCGACAGCGGCGGTGCCGCTCCCCCGGCGGACCAGCTCGTGCACCGCGTGGACGACGAGCCGGTTGCCCGAGGCGCCGATCGGGTGACCGATGGCGATGCCGCCGCCATGGGGGTTGATCACCTCATCGTCCAAGCCAAGCTCCTGCTGCGACCGCACCACGACGGCAGCGAACGCCTCGTTGATCTCGACCAGGTCGAGCTCGGCGGGCTCGATCCCCTGCCGGCGGCACGCCTGCGCGATCGCACGCGACGGCTGCGAGTGCAGCGAGTTGTCGGGGCCGGCGACCTGTCCTGCCGCGCCGACCACCGCCAGCACGGGCCATCCGTTCTCGTCGGCGTGCGATCGCGAGGTGAGGACGACCGCGGAGGCGCCGTCGGAGATCTGCGAGGAATTGCCCGCGGTGATCGTGCCGTCCTTCGCGAAAGCGGGACGCAGGCCGGCGAGGGTCTCGACGGTGGTGTCGGACCTGATCCCTTCGTCCGCCGCCACCACGATGGGCGCGCCCCGGCGCTGCGGCACCTCGACGGGCACGATCTCCGCGTCGAAGATCCCCTCACGCTGGGCCGCCGACGCGCGCTGATGAGACCGGGCCGCGACGGCGTCCTGTGCCTCGCGGGTGATCCCCAGCGCACCGTTGTGTCGCTCGGTGGAGGCGCCCATGCTCTCCGCGTCATACGCATCGGTCAGCCCGTCGTACGCCATGTGGTCGAGCACCTCGATCGACCCGTAGCTGTAGCCGTCGCGGGAGTTCATCAGCAGATGCGGGGCGCGTGTCATCGACTCCATTCCCGCGGCGACCACGACGCGCGCGTCACCCAGGCGGATCATGCGCGCGGCATCGATCACGGCCGTGAGGCCCGACAGGCACACCTTGTTGACGCTGCTCGCGTGAACCTGCCAGGCGATCCCCGCCCCGATGGCCGCCTGTCGCGCGGGATTCTGGCCCGCTCCTGCGGCGAGCACCTGGCCCACCAGCACCGCGTCGACGGCATCGGCGGCGATCCCTCCCCGCGCGAGCGCACCGGCGATCGCCGCGCTGCCGAGCTGCACCGCGGTGAGCGGTGCGAGTTGGCCCTTCAGCCGGCCCTGCGCGGTGCGGGCTGCGGCGACGATGACGACGTCTTCGTGGTTCATGCGTGCTCCTCGAGGTTCTTCGTAACGATGAGCGGCGGCTCGGTCTTGGACCGCACCTCGTCCACGCTGACACCCGGGGCGAGCTCGGCGAGCACAAGCCCCTGGGACGTGACGTCGATCACCGCGAGATCGGTGATGATGCGATCCACAACTCCGCGCCCGGTCAACGGCAGCGTGCATTCGAGCACGATCTTGGGTGATCCGTCCTTGGCCACGTGCTCCATGAGGACGATCACCTTGGCTGCGCCATGGACGAGGTCCATGGCGCCTCCCGGGCCCTTCACCATCTTGCCGGGGATCATCCAGTTCGCCAGATCCCCGTGCCGAGAGACCTGCATCGCCCCCAGGATCGCGGCGTCGATCTTGCCGCCGCGGATCATCCCGAAACTGGTCGCGGAATCGAAGAACGCCGATCCGGGAAGAACGGTGACCGTCTCTTTGCCGGCGTTGATCAGGTCGGGATCGACGTCCGCATCGGCCGGATAGGGTCCCACGCCCAGAATCCCGTTCTCGGACTGCAGGACGACCTTCACCCCCGCCGGCAGGTGGTTGGGAACAAGGGTCGGCAGACCTATTCCGAGATTGACGTACGCGCCGTCGCGCAGCTCCCGAGCCGCGCGCGTCGCCATCTGGACCCTCGTCAGTGCCATGTCAGCGCCCCTCCTTCGCATCCGATGCCGCGACCGTGCGCTTCTCGATGCGTTTCTCGACCCCGGTGCCGACCTCGATGATGCGATGAACGAAGATCCCTGGGAGATGGATCTGATCGGGGTCGAGCTCCCCCGGCTCGACGAGCTCTTCGACCTGCGCGATGCAGACCCTGCCGGCCATCGCGGCGAGAGGATTGAAGTTGCGCGCGGACTTGTTGAACACCAGGTTGCCCGCGCGGTCTCCCCGACGCGCGTGCACCAGGGCGAAGTCGGTGACGATGGCCTCTTCCAGCACGAACTCGCGAGGAGAGCCGTGCACGTCGAAGACCCGGACATCCTTCGGCGCCGAGGCCACGGCGATCGATCCGTCCGGGTGATAGCGGCGGGGCAGACCGCCCTCGGCCACCTGCGTCCCCACCCCGGTCTGGGTGAAGAAGGCCGCGATTCCCGAGCCGCCCGCTCGCAGCTTCTCTGCGAGCGTTCCCTGCGGGGTGAGCTCGAGCTCGAGCTCGCCGGAGAGGAATTGACGCTCGAACTCCTTGTTCTCCCCCACGTACGACGAGGTCATCTTGCGGATGCGGCGGGCCTGGAGGAGCACCCCGAGCCCCCAGTCGTCGACACCGCAGTTGTTGCTCACGACGCTGAGATCCGTCGTTCCCTGCGCGAGGATCGCTTCGATCAGGGCGATGGGGTTGCCCGAGAGGCCGAATCCGCCCACGGCGAGGCTCGCGCCATCGGGGATGTCGGCCACCGCAGCAGCTGCGGAAGCGAAGGTCTTGTCGATCACGCGCACTCCCCGGGGTTCGTCGGTCGGGTCCCTCCATCCTCGCCGCGAGAAGATCGCAGGACCACCCGGTGCTTGCGATGTGGATGATCCGGCGCGTACCGTCCACATCATGGACAGCGCCGATCGTCAAAGCGTTCCCGGCACCCAGGCGATCGGGCGCGCAGCCCGCCTGCTGCGGATCGTCACCGCCGCTGGGGGCGAAGGGGCCTCGATGAGGGACCTCGCCGCGCGCGCCGGCCTGACCCGGCCGACCGCGCATCGCATCCTCCAGGCGCTGCGGCACGAGGGACTGGTGGACTTCGACGAACGCCTCGGCAGATGGCTTCCCGGTCCGGAGCTCTACCTCATGGGAACGGTTGCCGCTGCTCGTTACGACATCACCGATCTCGCACGGGACATCGTGCGTTCCCTGGCTGTCCGCACCGAGGAGAGTGCCTTCCTGTCCGTGCGACGCGGGGACGAGACGGTGTGTCTGCTCCGCGAGGAGGGGAGCTTCCCCATTCGTTCCTTCGTGCTGTCCGAGGGGGTGCGCTTCCCGTTGGGAGTCGCATCGGCGGGCCTGGCCATCCTGTCGTTCCTTCCCAACCACGATGTGGACGCCTATCTCGAGCGCCATCCGGATCTCGCCGATCACTGGGGGGCGTCCCACGCACCGGCGCGGCTTCGCGCGCGCATCCGCGAGACGCAGGCGCGCGGGTACGCGGTCAACCCGGGACTCATCGTGGAAGGGAGCTGGGGACTCGGCGCCGCCGTCTTCGCCCGCGACGGCCATCCGCAGTGGGCGCTGAGCCTGACCGGCGTGCAGTTCCGATTCTCGGCCGACCGGCTCGCCGACCTCGGCAAGACTCTCCTCGCCCACGCCCACCAACTCACCGCGCGCATCGCCGCAACAGGGCGATGAGCGCTGCGCCGGCTGCGCATCGCAGACACCCGAGGCCTCGACCAGCAGGACGGCGTCGCCTGTCACAGACGGGGTCATCGACGGCGAACTGCGAGAGGTCCTCTCCCTCATCGCGGAGCGACTCGGCACCGCACCGGCGGTGGCCGCCGCGAAGGACGTCAGCGGCCGGCTCGTCACGGACCTCGCCGCGATCCTCGATCGGATCGCGCCCGCGCTGGTCGGCGCCTGCCCGTCACGCGGCTTGCAGCGCGCCGACGACCTCGTCGGCCACGACGGCACCACCCTCGGGGGTCAGCAGGATCGAGTAGTGGTTGAAGCCCGCGACGCGCCGGTGGGAGATGGCAGGTCGTTCTCGGACGACCGCCGAAAGATGGTCGGGCGCGTAGAGCCCCGGCTCCTCGTCTCGCAGGCCTCGCGGAACAGTGAGCAGCCTGGTCGGGTGCCCGAGCGCGTCCACGGCGGCGCGCAGAGCCGATCCCGTCGTGAGATCGAGGGTGTCCTCGATCGTGACGGCCTCGCTCGTCGCGGGTCGCAGCGCGCCGTCACCGGCGTCGAGGAGGTCGTAGCGGAAGTAGTCCTCGAGCTCCGGCGTCCACGGCGGCGGAAAGGCCGGGTGCACGCGCCAGAAGCGCAGGTAGTCGGCCTCGTCGTCGAACCTCATGCGGAGTCGCGCGGCCGTGGGTCCGAGGATCGCGGCGACGGTCTCCTCTGGCGAGAGCCCCACGGGCGCCTGCAGGGGCAGGCCGCCGTCGACGAGCAGCAGCCGATCGAGGAGATCCGGATGCCGGTGGGCCAGCACCACCGAGACAAAGCCGCCCATCGAGTGACCGACGACGACGGGCACCCGTCCCGAGGTCTCGGCGAGGACGAGGGCGAGATCGTCGGCGTGGCGGGCCATGCCGGCGGGGCGGGCTGCGGTGCTGCGGCCGCGGCCGCGCAGGTCGGGCGCGATGATCCGGACCCCGGGCAGCCTCTCGACGGTGTGCGCCCACACGCGGTGGGACGACGTCACACCGTGGACCGCCAGAATCTCTCCGCGCACAGGTCCGGTCGGTTCCCACACCCCGACACGGAGGGCACCCCCGGGAACGGGGACATCGCGAGTGCGATAGCGGTGGAAACGATGCGCGTTCATCGCGCGGTCCAGCCGCCGTCCATCGTGTAGGAGGCCCCCGTGACCATGCCTGCGCTGTCGCCGACCAGCCATCCCACGAGGGAGGCGACCTCCTCGGGCTCGATGAGGCGCTTGACCGCCGTCTCGGTGAGCATGATCTTCTCGATCACCTCGTCTTCGCCGATGCCGTGGAGCCGAGCCTGGTCGGCGATCTGTCGCTCGACCAGGGGCGTTCGAACGTAGGCGGGACTGACGCAGTTGCTCGTCACGCCGGAGCGGGCGCCCTCGAGCGCCGTGACCTTCGACAGGCCCTCGAGTCCGTGCTTGGCCGTGACGTAGGCCGACTTGAATGCGCTCGCACGCAGGCCGTGGACGCTGGAGATGTTGATGATGCGCCCCCATCCCCGCCGGGACATCCCGGGCAGTGCCGCCCGGATGAGCAGGAAGGGACACTCGACCATGAGCCGCTGGATGTGCCGGAAGTCCTCCGGCAGGAAATCGACGATCGGGTTGACCCGCTGCATCCCGACGTTGTTGACCAGGATGTCGACATCCAGCCGGACGTCCTCCAGGGCAGCGGTGTCGGCCAGGTCGACCACCCATGGCTCGGCTCCCAGCTCCTCAGCCACCGCCTCGGTCTGGTAGACGTGGTGATCGGCGACGATGACATGTGCGCCGCGGCGGCGGAACTCTTTCACGCAGGCCAGCCCGATGCCGCTTGCGCCGCCTGTGACGACGGCGCGCTTTCCGTGCAGGTCGCTGTCTGTCATCCCGGCTCCTTCGCTCGCCGGCGCCGGCTCGAGCGGCACCCGACCTCAGCGTAGGACGTCGACGGGGAGGGACACACGAAACGCCCCGGCGAACCAGGGCGTTTGGTGAGGTGGTGCGCCCCCAGGGACTTGAACCCTGAACCCACTGATTAAGAGTCAGTTGCTCTGCCGATTGAGCTAGAGGCGCGAATCCGGTCGCAGCGATACAGGCCCGCGAACCGAGGGTCAACATTACCATCACGATGTCGCCACGGTGAAATCCGACCGCGCGCGCCACCTATCCTTGAGAGTGTGACCCTGCCGCCTGCGGATAGCGTTTTCGACACCCCTCACGACGGGGACCTCACCGAGGATCTCGCCCTCGCCCTGCGCCTGGCCGACGTCGCCGATGCGGTGTCGATGTCTCGCTTCGACGCCGCCGATCTCGACGTGCGCACGAAAGCCGACGCCAGTCACGTCACCGAAGCCGACCTCGCCACCGAACAGGCCATCCGCGGGGTCCTCGCGGAGGAACGGCCGGACGACGACGTGTTCGGCGAAGAATTCGGCTCCTCGGGCACCGGTGTCCGACGCTGGGTCATCGACCCGATCGACGGCACCGCGAACTACCTCCGGGGCGTGCCGATGTGGTCGACGCTCATCGCGCTGACGGTCGACGGCGTGCCGCGCGTCGGCGTCGTCAGTCAGCCCGCGATCGCCCGGCGCTGGTGGGCGGCCAGCGGTCTCGGCGCCTGGACGAACGCCGCCGACGGCAGTCCGCGGCGCCTCGCCGCGTCATCCGTCGACTCCCTGACCGAAGCGAGCGTGAGCTTCCAGAGCATCGGCCAGTGGCGGGAGGCCGGTCAGCTGGCGGCCCTCGAGAGACTGACCGCGGCAGTGTGGCGCGATCGCGGCTACGGCGATGCCTGGCCGTACATGCTGCTGGCGGAGGGCCGCTTGGAATTCGTCGCCGAGTTCGGCGTGCAGGAGTACGACATCGCCGCGCTCGTGCCCATCGTCCACGAAGCCGGCGGGCGGTTCACTGATTTCACCGGCGCGGAAACGCTGACCGCCGGGTCGTCGCTGGCCACGAACGGCTCGCTTCACCAGACCTTCCTCGACCTGCTGCACTCCCCCACCCCGGAGATCGATCGATGACCTCTGCCCTTCGCCGCCTCTTCGCCGGCGGCGCGCTCACCGTCGCGCTGTTCGCTCTCACTGCGTGTGCGGCGGAGACCGGGGACGCCCAGCCCTCGCCGCCGCCGTCGCCGGTGGCTTCCTCGCCCACGGCTGAACCCTCGACGCCGCCCACCGAAGAACCCGCGCCGGTCACCGACCCGACGTGCGAGACGATCATCCCCGAGACCACGGTCGCCGATTACGACAGCGTGGGCTGGAGCGCCCAGGCCTCGCCGTTCACCATCACCGGTGAGGAGATCCCGGGCGGCATCGAATGCGTCTGGGCGAATTTCGACGGTCCGGCCAGCGACCAGCTCCACATCTACGGCTGGGCTCCGATCGATGAGGCGACGGCCGACGAGGCGCGGGCGCGCCTTCAGGCGGAGGGATGGACGGTCGAAGACGATCCGGAGGGGGTGTACGTCACCGAGCCGGCCGAAACGGCGGTGGCCACCGATGAGAACGGATACGGCATCACCTACTACTTCCAGGCGGGAACGGTGAAGATCGCCGACACCAAGCAGAGCATCCTCCTGATCGAATGGGGATGAAGACGCCCGGGCGGATCTCTGCCGGCGCCGTGACGCAGTTCGCGGTGCTCGACGCGCTTCTGGCCGGCGCGTACGCGTCCGGGATGCCGGTCGCGGATGCGCTCCGACACGGCGACTTCGGGATCGGATGCTGCGATCGCCTGGGGGGCGAGGTGGTCATCGTCGACGGGATGGCGTACGCATGCACGGTCGACGGACCACCCCATCGCATGACCGGCGAGGATGTCCTTCCCTTCGCCGACGTGTGTGCCGAGCCCTCCGTGACCCCCGTGCCCACCGGTCCTGCGGACCTCGCGATCCTCACCTCGCTCGTGGAGGCCTCGACGGTGAGCCGCAATCTCTTCCACTCCGTCCGCGTCGACGGCGAGTTCGGGACGATCCGGGTTCGGGCGACACGGCGCGAGCACTTCCCGCTCCGCCCTCTCGCGGAGGTCGCTGACGAGCAGGTCGAAACCGTGCTGACGGACGTCGAGGGGACGCTGGTCGGCTTCTGGGCCCCGTCGATCTATCAGGGGATCGCCGTCGCAGGGCTGCACGTTCACTTCCTCGCAGCCGATCGCCACGCCGGAGGCCACGTTCTGGACCTCACGCTCAGCGAGGGCGCCCTCACGGTCGGCGCCTTCGCGCGATTCAACCTCGTTCTGCCCACGGATCCGGGCTTCCTCGCATCGGAGCTCACTCACGACGAGGACCATCGGATCGTCGCGGTCGAGGGAGGCGCCGCTCGCTCTTCGAGTCGTCAGCGGTAGGGATTGGCGGAGCCGGACACGGCCTTCCCGTCCGCTGTGTCGGCCCGGCCAGCGGCGAAGCCGCGATCCCAGGCGTCACCTCGCTCCTCGAGATCGCGCGAAAGGGCGTCCAGCCTGAGCACACGCTGCGCGAAACGCACCCACTCCCCCCACGTCGCCTCGCACAGCGCACCCTCGGCGGGCGTCATCGTCAGCCGCCAGCGCTCCGGCGCTTCCGCCGGAGCGAACTGCAGCGGGCCGACACGAGTGGGTTCTCGGCGGGGATCGGGCACGGCATCCTCCTCGGGTGGGAACCCTTCGAGCATGCCGCACCGCCCGGGTCAATCGCCGTGTGCCCGGGGCGCGTCGACCAGCTCCGCCAGCGCTCTTTCAGGAAGGGCGATCCACCCTTCGACGCGCGCGAGGTGCGCCGCGTCGGGGGGAGCGGGAATCGTGGCGCCGATCGCGTGCGCACGGGCGTTGAGTGCTGCCACGACGGCGTCGAAGGCGTCGGCCGACCGCAGCATGTCGGCTTCGATCGCGGTCGGGATGCGCAGCCACGGCGCGGCGGCGGTCAGCGTCGAGACCGCCTCACGCCGCGCGGCGGGGTCGACCTTGTACGCCGGGACGGCGATCCCCCACAGGCGCAGCGCGGCGGCGGGATAGACCTCGACCAGGACGCCCGCTCCCGACCGATCGACGGACACGCCCGCCGCGCTGAACAGCGCGGTGAGCTCCGCGCAGCGCATCGCGGTCAGCCCGAGCCGATCGGTGGCGACGCTGAGCGGCCACCGCCCCGTTCGCTCGCGCACGACGCGGTCGGTATGCCGATAGGCGAGACGGCGTCGCCATTCCAGACCCGAGTCTGTGCCGGACGGCGGCTCCCCCCGCGCGTGCTGCGAGACGAACTCGACGAAGTCGACCGGCCATCCCAGGGCGCAATCGATACCGACCGACGCCGCGCCGCGCGCACCGGAGACGATGTCGCGGTCGCCGATCCCGACGACGAGCGCGGTCACGTCGGCGGTCGGGCCACGCCAGTCGATCACGGCCATCGCGGTGCCCTGGGGGGAGGCTGCGAGGTCGACTCCGACGGTCTGCACACGCCCACGCTACCGACCGAGTTCGTCCCCTTCGCGCCGAGGGGGTGCGAAGCCGCGCTACGGTTTCCTCACACGCCCGGCTCGGCGATTCGGGAGGCATGAAACGGATGGGTTTCGACCACGCCATCGTCATCGGCGCAGGCATCGGCGGTCTTCTCTCCGCTGCGGCGCTGTCGCGCCGGTTCGGCAGCGTCACCGTCATCGAGCGCGACAGGCTGCCCGACGTGCCCCTCCATCGCCGGGGCGTTCCCCAGGATGAGCAGATGCATGCCATCCTCGCGATCGGGCAGGAGTCGTTCGAAGACCTCGTTCCCGGTGTGGCTGGCGAATTCCTCCGAGCCGGAGCGGCCTGGTACGACTCTCCTCGGGGAATCGCGAGCCTGAGCTCGCAGGGGTGGGCCGCCCGCGGTCCCAGTGAAGCGTGGATCTACGGCATCCGCCGCGTGGTCCTCGAAGACGCCCTCCGCCGCAAGGTCACCGAGATCCCGCAGGTGCGCATCGTGGAGGGCCAGGTCGTGGGACTGCACCCAGGAGGCGAGGACGCCGTGAGAGGCATCGTCCTCAAGGGAATCGGCAGACCACATCTCCACGCCGACCTCGTCGTGGACGCGTCGGGCCGTACCTCGCACGCGTCGGACTGGCTGGCGGAGCTCGGATTCGTCCCGCCGCCCGAGCAGGAGATCGTGAACACGGTGAGCTACGCCACCGCCGTCGTCCGACTCGCCCCGGGGACCCTCCGCGACGACATCCAGGGCTACCTCATCCCGCCATTGCCCGAGAGCCCTCACGGGGCGGTCCTGCTGCCATGCGACAACGGTCTCCACCAGATCGTCGCGCTGTCGCAGTCCGACAGTCCGCCGCCGGCGACGCGCGAGCGCCTCATCGCCCACCTCGAGGCGGTGAGATCACCCGTAGTCGCCGAGGCTGCGCGCCGAGCGGACTTTCTGGGCGATCCCAAACCGTTCCGCATCCGTGGGTCGCGTCGGCGCCGGTTCGAAGACATGCCCGTGCACCCCGATGGATTCGTGGCCATCGGCGATGCGGTGCTCGCCCTGAACCCCATCTACGGTCAGGGGATGTCGGTTGCTGCGGTCGAGGCGCGGACGATGCGCGACATCCTGCTCGAGACGGCGGATGCCACGGGGGCCGCGGGACGCATCCAGGAGGCTTTCCGCCCGACTCTCGACTTCGTCTTCGATTCCGTCGTCCGAAGCGACGGTGTCTTTCCGGGCGCGATGCTGCACGGGCTGGAGCGGCCCGCCGCACCGAAGTCCCGCGTGCTCGGCGCCCTGGCGACCGAGGACTGGAAGACGGCGGTGGCGCTGCGATACGCCGGTCACTACTTCAGTGCCGAGCCGCTGCAGGCCCCCGAGATCCGCAGCCGCGCTCGCGCCTGGGCCGCCAGCGGCCGAAAGCCCCGCAGACACGATCCGCGAGACATCCCGCGGGCCTTCGACGGGGCACCGCTGCCGCGATAGCGTCGAAGGCACGCGGCGTCGATCGCGGACAGGAGGCGGCGATGGAGCACGTGGACACGATCGTGGTGGGGGCTGGGGTCGCCGGGCTGACCGCCGCGAGACTGCTGCGGGCAGCCGGCCAGCGGGTCATCGTGCTCGAGGCCCGTGAGCGCGTCGGCGGCAGGGTTCACACTGCCCGCGCCGGTGGGCGGGTGACCGATCTCGGAGCATCCTGGATCCATGGGATCACCGACTCCCCGGTTGCCGACGCCGCCCGCGCGTTCGGCATGCGGATGACGGAGTTCACCGTCGGCAGCTTCCAACCCGATGGCCGCCCGATCGCGTATCACTCTCCGGATGGCACACGGATGCCGGAAGAAGCGGCGGCCGCCTTCGCCGCCGACGTCCGCACCGTGGACCAGCGTCTTCTGGAGGTCATCGCCCGATCGGGGCCCGGGGACTCGTACCGCGACGTGACCGAACGCGCCATCGCCGATCAGGGGTGGGATTCCGAGCGCGCCCTCCGAGTGAGGGAATTCGTCGAGCATCGCACGGAGGAGCAGTACGGAGCGTGGATCGAAGACCTCGCCGCCCACGGCCTGGACGACGATCAGGTCGAGGGCGATGAGGTGGTGTTCCCCGACGGATACGACCGCCTCCCCGCTCACCTCGCCGAAGGTCTCGACGTGCGCCTCGGTCACGTCGTGACCCGAGTCGCCTGGCACGCGTCGGGCGTCGACGTGACGAGCGACCGGGGCACGGTGACGGCCGCGGCGGCGGTGGTCACCGTCCCCGTGGGGGTGCTGCAGTCCGCGTCGTTCACCTTCGACCCGCCCCTTCCGCCCGCCGTCGCGGAGCCACTGGCGCGGCTGCGGATGAACGCCTTCGAGAAGGTGTTCCTGCGTTTTCCGACACGGTTCTGGGGCGACGGTGTCTACGCCGTGAGACAGCAGGGACCCGAGGGACGGCGCTGGCACTCGTGGTACGACCTCACGCCGCTGCACGATGAACCGACGCTCCTGACGTTCGCCGCCGGGCCCGCGGCGAGGGAGATCCGCGCCTGGAGTCACGATGAGATCGTCGCATCGGTCATGGAGCAGCTTCGGAGACTCTTCCCCGGAGCGCCCGACCCGGTGGACGTGGAGATCACCGACTGGCAGGGCGACCCCTTCAGCCACGGGTCCTACGCGTACATGACGGTGGGGTCTGTCACGAGCGACCACGACGACCTCGCCGCGCCCGTCGGCGGCGTGCTCCACCTCGCAGGCGAGGCGACGTGGACGGATGATCCCGCCACTGTCACCGCGGCGATGTGCTCCGGCCATCGTGCGGCCGAGCGTGTCCTCGGAAGGCACGTCGCGATGGAGAGCGTCTGGAACACCGCGTTCTGACGACGGCCGGCGGCGTGATCACGCCGGCTGGGCGAACCGGGGAAGATCGAGAATTCCGCGTCGCGCCTCCTGCACCGCCGCGCACACGGCCCCGAGCGAGACGATGTCGGCTCCGAGCTCAGAGGCGACGATCCGCGGGGCGGGGAGGTGGAGTGTGTCGGCCACTGACCTTCGGGCCGCCTCGATGAGCGGCGCCGCCCCGTCGGCGACGGCGCCCGAGACGATCAGCAGCCGGGTGTCGAACAGACTCCCGAAGACACCGGCGATCACGGCGAGCGATCCGCCGATCTCGTCGGTGATCCGGCGGGCGCCGGCGTCGCCCTGGGCCGCCGCGGCGAAGACGTCCTTGCCCTCGATGTCGGCAGGCGCCATCCGGCGCAGGATGCTCGAGGTCGGGAGCGCGCCCGTGGCCATCGCCGTGCGGGCGAGCTCGACTGCCCGGTGACCGAACCCCCACGCGCTGTCGACGCCCCGGACATGATCGAAGGCGACCATCTCGCCGGCGCCGCCGTGCGCGCCCGTGAGCAGACGCCCGTCCACCCAGACACCGGCACCCAGACGCTCTCCGGCGAGGAGGACCACGAAATCGTCGCACCCGCGCGCAGCGCCCAGCGTGCGCTCGGCGACCGAGGCCAGAGACGCGTCGTTCGCGACCTTCACGATGGGCACCCATTCTCCGAACATCCGCGCGAACCCGGGGTTCATCCGCGTCCAGAATTCCGCCCGGTCGGTCGGAGATTCGCCGCGCGCGTCGACGGGCGCCGGGAGACCCACGCCCATCGCCGCGACCTCCGATCGGCCGACTCCGGCGATCTCGAGCGCGCGGTCCACAGCGCGCACTGCTGCGCGTCGCCTGATCTCGGGCGCATCGTCATCGGCGTCCACGACGAGGTGTTCGACCGCTCGGGTGTTCCCCCGGAGATCCGACACCGTCGCGGTGAGATGGCCCCGGCCCGCGTCGAGGCCCACGACGAAGGCGGCATCCTGACGGAATGCGAACCGACGTGCGGGACGACCCTTGCGGTAATCGCCGACGGCGCGGGCGTTGGGGAGTTCGACGATCAGTCCGCGGGCGACGAGCTCGTCGACGACATCGATCGCCGTCGACCGCGTCACCGCGACGCTCTCCATCACGTCTGTCGCGGTGAAGACCTCCGCGTCCCAGGCATACCCGATCACGCCCAGAAGGCTCGCTCGCCGCGGCGAGAGGGGGACGACACCCGCGTATGACAAGGGGTTGACCTTTCTCGTGTTCCTTTGCATTATGGATGCCAGGAACTTGATTCGCGGCATAAATTTAATGCGGCGAGCAAGTGAGTGACAACTCTGACGAAGGACGATGACGTGCCTCCTGGAACCCCTGCCCGTCGCGCTGCCGCGACGATCTCCCTCCTCGCCCTCGCCGGCGCCCTCCTCGCGGGGTGCTCCGCCGACGGCCGCGAGACCATCCGCTTCACCTTCAGTAAGAGGGAAGCCCTGGACTTCATGAACCAGCTCGTGTCGGACTACAACTCCTCCCAGGACCGTGTCCGGGTGGAGATGGACACGTCGGGCGTCGACGTGGTGTCCGCCAGCTTCGTCCGCGGCAATCCCCCCGACATCATGCTGGCCAATTACAACTACGAGGTGGCCCGCTTCGTCGACCGGTGCGCTCTCTCGGACCTCTCCGACACGCAGGCGGCATCGACGGTGCGTGACGACCTCGACGTGCTCATGGCGCAGTACGGCTCGTGCGAAGGCCGGACCAGCGCCCTTCCCTACTCGGTGATGGCGTCGTCGGTCATCTACAACCGCGCGATCTTCGAAGAGAACGGCCTCGAAGTCCCTCAGACATGGGACGAGCTCATCGCCGTCTGCGACGCGCTCGAAGCGGCGGGCGTGACACCGTTCTACGCCACCTTCAAGGACGACTGGACGGTCGCCCAGGGTTGGTACGACTACGCCATCGGCGGTTCCATCGATGTGGTCGACTTCTTCGACCAGCTCGCGGCGGAGGGTGCCGATGTCGGCGAGGAGTCGGCGGTGTCCTTCCAAGACCAGTTCGCCGAGCCTCTGGACAGAATGGCCGAACTCACGGCCTACACCAATGCCGACGCCGACTCGCGTGCCTACAACGACGGAAACCTCGCGTTCGCGCGCGGTGAGGCGGCGATGTATCTGCAGGGGCCCTGGGCGCTCGCCGAGATCGCCAAGACCGATCCCGACCTGGAGCTGGGAACCTTCCCGCTGCCGATGACCGATGACCCCGCTGATCTGAAGGTGCGCGTGAACACCGACCTCGCCGCGATGATCCCCGAGGAGTCGCGCCACCAGGATGCCGCTCGCGACTTCCTGGAGTTCCTCTATCAGCCCGAGAACATCGAGGCCTACAACGAATCCCAGCTCGGATTCGCTCCGACCGAGGGGGCACCCCCGCCGAGCGATCCGCGTGTCGAAGGGATGACGGCCTACTACGACGAAGGAAAGTTTTACCAGGGCCCCTCCGTCCTCGTGCCCAAGACCATCCCGGTCTTCAGCTACGCGCAGGCCTTGGCCCTGGGCGCCGACACCGAGTCGACCCTGCGGACGATGGACACCGATTGGGCTCGACTGGCATTCCGCTCGCCGCTTCCCTCGAGCGAGACCGACGCGCAGGGCGAGGAGGCCACGCGATGACCGCCACCGAGACGATCGTCGCAGGATCGGCGGCGACACGCCGCTCCCGGCGACGAGTGGAACCCATCTACTACCTGTTCCTCCTCCCGAGCCTGGTGCTGTTCACCCTCGCGATCACGGTGCCGGGGATCGTCGGGATCTTCTTCAGCTTCACCGACTCCATCGGCATCGGCTCATGGAACTTCATCGGCCTGACCAACTACATCGCCCTCTTCAGCGACCCCGCCATTCTGCAGAGCTACCTCTTCACCTTCGGGTTCGCCACGGCGACGGTCATCGTCGTCAACATCGTGGCGTTCCTCTTGGCCGTGGGGCTCACATCCCGCATCCGGTTCCGCACCGGGCTCCGGACGATCTTCGTCATCCCGATGGTGATCTCGGGGATCATCATCGCGTACGTCTTCAACTTCCTGTTCTCCAACTCCGTGCCCTCTCTCGGTCAGGCCACCGGGATCGGATGGCTGCAGGAGAGCCTGCTCGCCAATCCCGACCTCGCCTGGGTGGCGATCGTGATCGTGACCGCCTGGCAGGCGATCCCCGGCACGCTCCTCATCTACATCGCCGGGCTCCTGTCGGTTCCCGGAGACGTCTACGAGGCCGCGGACATCGACGGGGCCAACAAGCGCCAGCAGCTGTGGCGCATCACCATCCCCCTCGTCGCGGGATACGTCGTCATCAACGTGATCCTCGGATTCAAGAACTTCCTCAACGCCTACGACGTCATCGTCGGCCTCACCAACGGCGGGCCGGGAACGGCGACCAGAAGCATCGCGATGAGCATCATCTTCGGTTTCAACAGCGGCGACTACGCCTACCAGATGGCCAACGCGACCATCTTCTTCATCGTCGCCGTGCTCATCTCCATCCTCCAACTCTCCCTCACGCGCGGAAGGAAGGTCTTCCGATGACCACGCAACCCGCTCTGTCCGCCGAAACCGCCGAGGGCGAGCTCATCGCCGACCGCGAGAACCGGAAGTCCCGTTCCGCCGACGAACGGCCGAGGCCGAAAGCACGGGGCCGCGTCGGCCAGGAACGCGTCAACTGGTCGACGACGGTGATCCTGATCCTCTGCGCCGTGACCGTCCTGCTGCCGCTGTACGTCACCATCTCGATGTCGCTGAAGACGTCCGCGCAGGCCGTCGACGGCAACGCGTTCTCGCTGCCGGCGCCCTTCAGCTTCGACGGCTTCGTCGAGGCGTGGACCCTCACCCGCTTTCCCGTCGGCGCGGCGGTGTCGCTCTTCGTCACCGCCGGCACAGTGATCCTGACGATCATCCTGGCCGCCTTCGCCTCGTACGCGATCGTCCGAAACTGGGATCGACGGCTGTTCCGCTACTCGTTCTTCTATCTGCTCGCGGCGATGTTCATCCCGTTCCCGGTGGTGGCACTTCCCCAGATCCAGCTGACCGGACGCGTCGGCCTGGACAACCCGGTCGGGGTGATCCTGCTTGCCACGATGTTCCAGCTGAGCTTCAGCGTGCTGCTGTTCACCGCCTTCCTGCGCTCGATTCCCTACGAGCTCGAGGAGAGCGCCCGCATCGACGGTGCGAGCACCTGGCAGACGTTCTGGAAGCTCATCTTCCCGCTTCTGGCGCCGATGAGCGCCACGGTCGGCATCTTCGCGTTCCTCTACGCGTGGAACGACTTCATGATGCCGTCGCTGATCATCTCCGACCCGAACCTGCAGACCCTGCCGGTGCGCCAGAACCTCTTCCAGAGCCAGTTCAGCAACAACTACAACGTCGCCTTCGCGTCGTACCTCATGGCCATGGCGCCGGCGATCATCGCCTACCTGTTCACGCAGCGCTGGGTGATGGCGGGCGTCACGCAGGGCGCCGTCAAGGGCTGACCCGCACACCCTCCCGAACCGATCACCTGAAAGGAAACCCGTCCCCGTGACATCCGCCGGCACCTCCGCCCTCCAGACCGCCGACCCGCACGAGATCGAGCTGCCCGAGTGGTGGCGCCAGGCCGTGGTGTACCAGGTCTATCCCCGCAGCTTCGCCGACGCCGACGGCGACGGCATCGGTGACCTGCGCGGCATCCTCTCGCGTGTCGACCACCTGCGCGAGCTCGGCGTCGACGCGATCTGGCTGAGTCCGTTCTACCCCTCCGAGCTCGCCGACGGCGGATACGACGTCGCCGACTACCGGGATGTCGATCCGCGACTGGGAACCCTCGACGATTTCGATCGGCTCGTAGAGGCGCTTCACGCGGCGGGCATCCGCATCGTGGTCGACATCGTGCCGAACCACACCTCCGACCAGCATGCCTGGTTCCAAGAGGCCCTCGCCGCCGGGCGCGGTTCGGCGGCACGGGATCGCTACATCTTCCGCGACGGCACCGGGCCTGACGGGTCCGAGCCGCCGACCGACTGGGTCTCGGTCTTCGGCGGCCCGGCCTGGGAACGTGTCGCCGACGGCCAGTGGTACTTCCACAACTTCGCCGTGGAACAGCCCGACCTCAACTGGGACAATCCCGACGTCCGTGCCGACTTCGTACGCACGCTGCGCTTCTGGGCCGACCGGGGCGTCGACGGGTTCCGCATCGACGTCGCGCACATGCTCACGAAGGACCTCACCGAGCCGCTGCCCTCCCGGACGGAACTGGAGGCACTCCCCCGGGACGGCCAGCACCCCCTGATCGACCGCGATGACGTGCACGATGTGTACGCCGAGTGGCGCGCGGTGTTCGACTCGTACGATCCGCCCCGCACGGCCGTCGCCGAGGCCTGGGTCGACCCGGCACGCATCCCGCTCTACGCCCGCGCCGAGAGCCTCGGTCAGGCGTTCAACTTCGATCTGCTCGAGGCCGATTTCAACGCGGGGCAATTCCGTCGGATCGTCGGCTCCAACCTGCTGCTGGCGGCGGAGTCGGGCTCGTCGACCACCTGGGTGCTCTCCAATCACGATGTCGTCCGACACGCGACGCGCTATGGCCTCCCCGACGCCGAACGCGGACAGGACGGTCGACCGGTGCGGAAGCACGGCAACGAGTGGCTGCTCTCCGGCGGCCGCACGCCCGAGCTCGACCGGGACCGGGGACTGCGCCGGGCACGGGCGGCGATCCTCTTCGTCCTCGGGCTCCCCGGCTCGGCCTACATCTATCAGGGCGAGGAACTGGGACTGCACGAGGTGGCCGACATCCCCGTTGCCCAGAGACAGGACCCCACCTTCTTCCGCAGCCCCGGCGAGGACATCGGCCGGGACGGATGCCGCGTCCCCCTGCCCTGGTCTGCGGCCGAACCGGCGTTCGGGTTCGGCGGCAGCTCTCCGCATCTCCCGCAGCCCGCCTGGTTCGCGCGATCGGCCGCGTCGGAGCAGACGGACGACCCGGCATCGACGCTCAGCCTCTACCGCGACGCCCTCGCCGCGCGGCGACGCCTGCAGACGACCGAGAGTCTGGAGTGGATCGAAACGGGGCGTGATGATGTGCTTCACTACCGACGACCCAACGGGTGGACCGTGATCACGAACTTCGGCACCGAACCCTTTCCTCTGCCCACGGCCATCGGTCCCGTCCTCTCTTCCGAGCCGGTCGCGCACGGTCTGCTCCCCGGAGAGACCACGGTCTGGTTCGACGCGGTCTGACGACGAGAGCCGACGTGTAGAGCTAGGCGGGAGGCTCGGCGGGGCCCGCGCCCGGCCGCGCGCGCCGCACCGTGATGCTCTCCCCGGGGACGAGGGTGCGACGTGCGTCGTCGATGAGGATCGTCACCGGCTCCGGCGAGCCGCCGTGCGCTCGCAGTTCCAGCGCTGCGTGGGTCGCGGCCAGCTCGAGCCGGTGGCCTCGGTAGCGCAGGCGAGTGGACAGCCGTGAGATCGCATCGGGCAGCTGCGGATGAAGGATGAGGACGTCGTCACGCACCTGGACGCCGAAATAGCATCGCTGCAGGATGTCCACCGTCGCCGCCATCGCTCCCAGATGGATGCCCTCGCGGGTGGTGCCGGGGTGGATGTCACGGATGTCGGCCCCCAGCGCGTCGCGCAGGAGATGCCAGGATGCGTGTCGATCTCCTCGCACCTGCACCCACGCGTGCACGACACGGCTGAGCGAAGACCCGTGGGTGGTGCGGGCGAGGTAGTGCGCGATCGTGGCGGGGATCGAGCGGGGGTCGAAGGCGTAGCCGAGGCGATCCAGGATCTCGGTCAACTCCTCGGCGCTCAGGACGTAGAAGAGCATGAGGACATCAGCCTGCTTGGACACGCGGTAGCGATTGGCCGAGTCCCCCTCGGCCTCCAGAAGGAGATCCAGCCGGCTGATATCGCCGTACCTGCGCCGGTAGGCGTCGAGATCGAGGTCGGGAAGCGCACCGTAGCCGTCGAATTGCGCGAGCATCCCATCGTCGAGGAACGGCACGAACAGGCGGCGACTGACCGTGTCCCAACGCTGGAGTTCCTGTTCGGTGACGCCCAGATGCTCCCACTGGTCGTCATCGCGCGCGCCGAGCACGGCGTGCGCGCGCAGGACGGCGCGCAGCAGCCACGAGGTCATGACCGCCACGTAGGCGTTGTCGTCGATCCCCTCCCCGGGACGGTCGGGATACCCGTCGTGGAATTCGTCGGGTCCCATCATCCGACGAAGATGAAACCGTCCCGACCGGGGATCCTCCTCGACCCGTGATACCCAGAACCGGGCGATGTCCACCAGCATCTCCGCCCCGTAGGAGGCGAGGAAGTTCCGGTCCCCCGACACCTGGTAGAACTGCCACACGTTGTAGCCGACGGCGAGGTTGACGTGGTGCTGCCGCCAGGAGTGATCGGGCACCCACCGGCCCGAGTGCGGGTTGAAGTTGGCCGGCGCCGTCTCCTCCCGTCCGTCGCTCCCGCTCTGCCAGGGGAAGAGCGCTCCCTCGAAACCCAGTTCTCGGGCCCGGCGACGCGCCTCGGGAAGTCGTCGGTATCGGTACATGAGCAGAGCGCGCGTGAGCTCCGGCATGCGCAGGTTCAACACCGGGAAGACGAACAGTTCGTCCCAGAAGACATGTCCCCGGTAGGCCTCGCCATGCAGCCCTCGAGCGGGCACCCCCACGTCGGCGTCGGCCGTGTGCCTCGACAGACTCTGGGCGACGTGGAACAGGTGCAGACGGATCTCTCGACGTGCGGCCTCCTGCTCCCCCGCGTGCGGGGCGTTCAGGGTCACACGCAGGCGCAGCTGACGCCAGACGTGGCGCCATTCGCCTCGATGCTCACGGGCGTCCCGCTGCGCGGATGACATCTCGTCCAACTCCCGACGAGCGGCGGTCAGCGGCTCGGAGATCGCGTGATCGCGTGATGTGAACACCGCGACGGACTTGTCGATCCGGATCGCCTGACCGTCGTCTCCGACCACGTCGATCGCCAGGGCTGCCCGGTTGCGGTCGCTCCTGCCCCACCTCACGGCGTCGAGATCGACGGAGGTCCTCGTGGCCAGTGCGACGTCGATGCGGGACTGTCTCGTCCGGACCATGACCCAGGCATCGCCCCCCTCGGTTCCGGTGAGAGGCACATCGAGGTGCCGGTTCTCCAGACCGGTGAAGGACGCGACTCCGTCGTTGGTCACCGCGGCATGGATCCCCGAATCGATCCGCAGCACACCACTCCATCCGTGCGGTGTGACACGGGTGAGAAGCCGCGCGCGGTGGGGGTGGCGCAGCGAAACCCAACGTTCCTGACGGATCGACGCAGCGAAACCGTCGGGTCCGCGCACTCTGGCCTCCCGGATGAGCACCCCACGGCGCATGTCGAGAAGGCGATGGTCGTGCTCCACCGTCGGCGCACCCGTCGCGGCATCCGGAGAAACGGTCAGCGACAGCCAATCCGGAAGCCGGACGATGCTCTCATCGACGCGGATGCGCCCGGCGGTGACCGTGGTGGCCCGGTCGAACACGCCGGCGACGTAGGTGCCCGGATACCACCACGGCTCGAACCGGCGGTCGGCAGCCGCGCCGCGGGTGGCGAGGTAGCCGTTCGCGAGCGTCGACAGCACCTCGCGCGTCCCCTCGAGCGCCGGATCCACCTCGCGCAGGTCGAGCTCCCACGCGCTCGCGCGCCGGCGACACAGCGGACACGGAGCGAGAAGGCCTCCGTCGCTCCCCCCCGCCCCGGCGGCGTCGTCCTCCGGGGAAGCAGGGCACATGTCCACACCCTCCGTCGCCGTGCCATCTGCCGATGGGACGAACGTCCCCCCGGCGACGACGCAGGCGCTGAGGTTGGGCTCGCAACCGATCAGAACCCAGGAGGCGGACATGTCCCAGGTCGCGAAGATCACCACGCTGAGCTCCCGGTCGGAGCTGAGCTTCGAAGATGCTGTGCGGGGAGGTGTCGAGCGGGCTGCTGCGACGTTGCGTCACGTCAGCGGCGCATGGGTCAAGGAGCAGACCGTCGAGGTACGCGAAGGAGGCATCGTGGCTTTCCAGGTGGTCCTGGAGGTGACGTTCGTCCTCGAGGATTCGGACCACTGATCCCGGGGTCTGCTGGTCCACCTCACACCTTGGTGTTCTGGCGAGGCACCACGATCTCGCGGATGATGAGCGGGATCGACGCCATGATCGGAAGGGCGACGAGCACGCCGATCACGCCCATGAGCGTCCCCCCGACGAGCGCACCGATCAGAACGAGCGCCGCAGGAACGGAAATGGCCCGATTCATCACCCGCGGGCTGATGACGTACGACTCGAGCTGGATGTAGATGAGATAGGCGATGGCGAAGATGAGCGCCTGGGTCGGGTTGCTGAAGAGGGCGACCGCCGACCCGAGCCTCCGAAAGGCCCGAGCCCCGCAGGGATCGCGGGACTCGGGCCTTCAGTGTGACAGCGGCACTGGTGGAGATGGGGGGAATCGAACCCCCGTCCATCGCTGGGATACTGCGTCTTCTCCGGGCGCAGTCTGTGCAGACGTTCTGCTCGGCCCCGACCTTTGTCACAGACACCTAAGTCGACAGGCCCAGCCTGGGAAGAGTCCCGTGTGACGTCCAGGCGCCATCACACAGCAAGTCCCCTAGATGACGCCAGAATCCGTAGCGGGAACACCTACGGTCTGACGGAGTTCAGGCTCGCTTAGGCAGCGAGGGTGAACTCAGTGCGCTTAGGTTCGGCACTTATTGGTTCGCAGAGATCGTTAACGAGATAACTCTGCATCCTCGGCCCGCTTCCCGCAGATTCACAGGCGATGTCGAAACCGATCATCCCCATGACCCCTCGAGAGGGAGCCGCCGTCACACTGTGGAATTGCCATCTCGGACGATGTTCGACCGAGCACATCAGGATACAACGGATGACGACGCCGCGCCATTCCGCAAGGGATGGCGACGCACCGGGTGCCTCTTCCCGGGGCGCCGCCACCACGTCAGGCGAAGTCCAGCGCTCCGCGAACGATCGAGTCGCCGGAATGCGTCGGATCCCCGTCGACCGGCTCGTCGGAGACATCCACGAGCACGAACTCGCGAAGGTCGATGGTGTCCGGCACCACGAACTCGCCGGTCTGCCCTTCGAGCATGCCGAGACTGACGATCTCGGTGGCATCCTCGGTGATCAGCCACACTTCGCGGTTGCTGTCGGGATCGACATCGGCATCCAGGGTCACTTCGATGACCGTCTCGTCTCCGCGTTCGACGACCACCGCGGACCCCTCGGCACCCGGGTGGTCGGGGAAGGCGGCCAGCTCGGCAGAGGCCAACTCGACCACCGTCGCCTGCCGTGTCAGAGCCCATCCCCCCACAGCGACGCCGAGGACGGCCACGCTGGCGGCCAGCACGAAAAGCCCGCGGATGAGCCCGCTGCGCCGCCGACGCGGCGTCGATGCCCCGCGGGCACCGCCCGATGCGCGCTCCGCTTCCGACTCCGTGGGGTCCATGAGATCGGTCTCGACCCGAGGGTCTATCTCCGAGGTGGCCGCCGCGTCGGAGATCGCCGCCGGAGCAGAGAATCCGAGTTCCTCCGAGATCCGTGACCAGACGCGCTCAGGCGGGGCTTCGAGGTCTTCGAGCAGGACGGTGGACCGACCCGCCACCACGGTGCGGGTCAGAGCGGACAGCTCCACCGCGCAGCGAGGGCAGGTGCTGAGGTGATCCTGTTCTGCGGGGGTCGCCACCGGTTCCCCGATCGCAAGAAGCGTCAGGACTTCGGGATCGAGATGCGACTCAAGATGCTGCATGGCTCACCTCCAATCGGGATCGCAGACGGGTAAGACTTCGACGGATATGGCTCTTGACGGTGCCCAGCGGCATGTCGAGGCGGGAGGCGATCTGCTGGTGCGTCAGATCGTCGTAGAAGGCCAACTTGACCACCTCTTGGGCGTCCGGTTCCAAGCGGCTGATCTCATCGGCGAGAAGGATGGTATCGCCGATGTCGACCTCGGGGGCGTCACGACCCGTGGGCTCGGCGTACCTCTCCAGCTCGCGTTGCAGAGCGCCGATTCGTGCGCGCGCCTCATGGGTGTCGGCGATCCGGCGGCGGGCGATGGCGATCAACCAGGTCGACACACGCGCTTTCGCGGGGTCGAAGCTCGCGCGGGACCCCCACGCGGAGACGAACGTCTTCTGCGTGACGTCTTCGGCGTCGCTGCGGTCTCCGAGCGAGCGCAGCGCCAGGGTGAACACGACCGGCGACCAGCGCCGGTAGATCTCCTCCAGTGCCCGTTCGTCTCCGTCTCGGAACCGCTCACCGACCCCTTCGTCAGCTGCTCCCGGCGGTGATACCGCCGAATTGTCGATGCTCATGGTGGCGCTCACTCCTGTACGGGGGTGGCGAGGGCCACCACGTTGTCCTCGTAGCGGCCGATCGACGCATCGAACGCGCCACCGCAGGTGATGAGCACCAGCATGGGGGAACCGGACCGGGCGAACAAGTCATCGACAGGAAGGTCCGCCTTCTTGTAATAGGTGACCGAGTCCAGTCGGTAACGGGTGAGGTTCCCTGTGTCATCGGTCACCTCGATGAGCGTTCCCTGCGCCAGATCCCGGATGCGGCTGAAGGGGCCGATCCCGTATCCCGGCATGTCCACGTGGGCGGAGATGACAGCGCGACCCTCCGGGGACTGAGGACCAGGGCCGAAGCGATACCACCCGGCCACTGCGGGGTCTTCCGGCAGTTCCATCGCCTGGTTGGCATCGACGCCGACCGGGATCACCGGGACGTCGATCCCCGCGTCGGCCACCGACACTCGAACCGGTGCCGGTACGACGGCGGCCGGCGCCGGTGTGGCCGGTGCCACGGGGATCTCCACCGAGGGAGTCGGCGCCTGAGCGGAGATCTCCGGCGCGGGAAGCGAGGTGGCCGGCTGCTGCACTCCGGCCGATTGGGCCGGAGTGCCGCAGCCGGTGAGGGCGAGGACGAGCAGTGCCGCCAGGGGTGCTGCCCGCCTCGCCCTCATCATCCTTCTATCCTCGCCGATCAGCGGCCGCTGCGGGCGCGGACGGCGACGACGGTGCCGCCGGCGACACCGAAGGCGACCAGAAGGCCGGCGGCAAGCCACGCACCCTGCACGAGCGTGTCCTGCGCAGCCAGCTGACCACCGGCACCCGACGGGACACCACCCGAGGGGCCACCGTGCAGACCGTCGATGGTCTGCACCGCGAGAGCGAGGTTGCCGGCCTCAGCCGAGCCCCACGCGTAGACAATGGTCAGCGTGCCCTCGGCGACGTTGACGTCTGCCGGGCCGATGACCGGGTCGGTGGTGCCCGCGAGAGCCACCGCGGCCGAGACGGTGCCGGCCGGGAGGTTGAGGGTGGCCTCGTTCGGGTTCGTCAGGTCCTCGACGACCGGCGAGCCACCGGCGAGGATGTCGACGGCGGGTGCCGCGGCGACGTGACGGACCGTCAGGCGACCCTCTCCCGCAGCGGTCTGCGCGGTGTCGTTGACGAACGCGTTGAGGGCGGGCTCGCCGGCCTCGTTGAGGTTGGCGGTCGCGGTGTAGTTCACGCCGGCGTCCAGCGTCACGGACGTCGACAGGATCGGCTCGCTCGCGTCTGCGGCGTCGGTCGCCGTGAGCGCGATGTCGTAGCTGTCCGCCGGAAGTGCCAGCGGACCGGCGAGGTCACCGGGCTGGAAGTCGTCGAGGGTCAATTCGCCGTTGACGTAGACGTCGACGGGGGTGTCGGGGATGCCGTGCAGCACCGAAAGCTGAGCCTCGCCGCTCGTGCTCGCGTTCGCGGGAAGGGCGAGGCCCAGTGCCGCGACGACGCCGACCGTAAGGCCGGCAACCATGGTCTTGCGCATGAAGATCCTCCTGGGGTGAGTGGCAGTGAGGGTCACCGCCTTTCATGAAGTACTTCTCGAGACCCGAGGCGTTTGGATGCACCGGCATGAGATTTTCCCGACACCGCGTCGTAGAGTCGGCCTCATGAGTGAGGTCGTGGTGACGGTGCACGGGGAGCACGAGGCTCGGGTGGCCCCTGAGGAGGCCGTGGCCACACTGGTGGTGCGCGCCGAGGGCGCAACCCGGGAACGTGTGGTCGCTGAGGTCTCCGCCTGGACCGCGCCGCTGCGCGACGAGCTCGAGTCCGCGCACGCCGAAGGACGTGTCGCGCAGTGGTCGAGCGACAGTGTGTCGGCGTGGTCGGAGCGGCCATGGAACGCCGAGGGGAAGCGGCTGGCACCCGTCTTCCACGCCACGGTGAACCTGTCGGCGACCTTCACCGATTTCGACGCCCTGTCCGCGTGGGCGAGCGAGGTCGTCGAACGCGACGGCGTGCAGTTCACGGGGGTCGACTGGCGGCTGTCCCCTCTGACGCGGGCGGCTCTGGAGCGCTCGGTCGCCGCTGAGGCGGTGACCGTCGCCGTGGAGCGCGCGACGGCCTATGCCCGCGCGCTCGGACTGTCGGATGTCACCGCCGTCGAGATCGCGGATGCCGGGATGCTGACCAATGATCGTGGCGCGCGCGGCGAGTCGATGCGTCCCCTGATGGCGCGCGCGGCGTTCGCCGGTGATGCGGGCGCTGCCGAGATCCGGCTTCAGCCCGCCGATGTCGTCGTCAGCGCCACCGTCGACGCCCGCTTCGTCGCCCGTTGACTGCGGGCGTCAGCCTGGTGGCTTCTCAGTCGCCGAGACGATTGCGGGTGCGCATCGCCCGCTCCGCCTCGCGACGGTCCTGACGCTCGCGCAGGGTCTGTCGCTTGTCGAATTCCCGTTTGCCCTTCGCCACAGCGATCTCGACCTTGGCGCGACCGTCGGAGAAGTACAGGCGCAGAGGGACGAGCGTGTACCCGCCTGCCGAGACGGCGTGCGAGAGCTTGACGATCTCGTCCTTGTGCAGGAGGAGCTTCCGCGTGCGCTTGGCGGCGTGATTGGTCCAATGTCCCTGCGAGTACTCGGGGATGTGGACGGCGTCGAGGAAGGCCTGACCGCCGTCGATGTAGGCATAGCCGTCGGTGAGGTTCGCTCGTCCCTGACGCAGCGACTTCACCTCGGTGCCGGTGAGGACCAGTCCCGCCTCGTAGGTCTTGTCGATGAGGTAGTCGTGGCGCGCGCGACGGTTCGTCGCGATGACCTTCTCACCGCGTTCGCGTGCCATGGCTGCATCCTCCTTCAGGGCCGCACAGCCGCATCCGGTTCTTCGGATCGCGCACGGCAGCCCGCCAGTCTAGCAAGCGGTCAGGTCCGCAGCCACCGGCGGATGGCGAAGCTCGCCGAGAGCGCGGCGAGGACCACGCCGATGGCGACGATCACGGGGATCACGACGGCGACGTCGCCGCCGTCGACCCACGTGGTGACGAACTGCACGCGTCCGCGGAGCTCCTCGACGCCGAAATGCAATCCCAGCACGACCGTGACGCTCGCCAGGATCGAGCCGATGAGGGCGGCGAAGACACCCTCGAGGACGAACGGGGTCTGGATGAAGCGGTTGGATGCTCCGACCATGCGCATGATGCCGAGCTCGCGACGCCGGGCGAAGGCCGACAGTCGGATCGTGGTGGCGATGAGGAGCACCGCGGCGATGAGCATCAGCCCGGCGATCCCCACCGCGATGTAGGTCGCGACGGTCAGCGCCGAGAAGAGCGGATCGAGGTACTGCAGCTGATCCTCGACGACTTCGACTCCCTCCATGCCCTGGAACGCCTCGATGATGACGTCTGAGCGGCGGTGGTCGACGAGGTTGATCCGGAAGGTCTCGTTCAGCTGATCGGGGGTGATGACGCTCGCGTAGTCCTCGCCGAGCAGGTCGATGACGTTCGCGTAGGCCTCGTCGCGGTTCTCGAAGCGCACCTCATCGATGAGCGGGGCGATCGCCGGGCTGTCCAGCTGCGTCTGCACCGCAGCGATCTGCTCGGCCGTCGCGACGCCGCCCGCACAGGTGTCCTCCTGCGTCGACACCGACGTGCACATGCTGATCGCGACCTGAGCCCGGTCGGCCCAGAAGTTCTCCATCTTGCCGATCTGCATCTGCATGAGGATCGCCGCGCCGACGAAGGTGAGTGAGACGAACGTGACGAGCACCACCGAGATGACCATCGACGCGTTCCGGCGAAGACCCGTGAACGCCTCGGCCAACACCAGACCGACCCTCATGAGGTCGGTCCGACTTCGTCGTCCCGGTCGCGACGACCGAGCCCGAGACGATCGGCGACGCCGAGCTCGGCGACTTCGACTTCGGGGATGTCCTGCACGGGCACCGGCTGCGTCTGCGGTCGCGTGATGCCGTGCGTCGCAGACCCCGGCGCGGGGGCCCGTTCCGGCTGCTGAGCCTGCGCGCCGGCCGGAATCGTCGCGGGCTCAGGAGCCGACTCGCGGGTCTCGCCTGCCCACGGTGGTGCCCCCGACTCGGTCGGGAGACTCGTCCCGGCCATCGCTGCGGCCTCGCGCTGGAGTTCGAGCACGGCCGTGAGGGCGGCGACGGCGGCGGCCCCCCGCTCGGGCTCGGGAGCGAGGCTCGGAATCGCCGAGGTGTCGCCGTACCCGCCGTGGCGTTCGTCGCGCACCATCTCGCCGTTCTTCAACTCGATCACGCGTCGCTTCATCTGGTCGACGAACCCCGCCTCGTGGGTGGCCATGACCACGGTGGTGCCGTTGGCGTTGATCCGGGCGAGCAATTGCATGATGTCCACGGAGGTGGCGGGGTCGAGATTTCCGGTGGGCTCGTCAGCGAGGAGCACCTGCGGCCGATTCGCCAGCGCCCGTGCGATCGCCACGCGCTGCTGCTCACCGCCGGAGAGTTCGTGCGGGAACCGCTTCTCCTTGCCGGCGAGGCCCACGAGCGCCAGCACCTCGGGAACCGCCTGCTGGATGAACGCACGCGACGACCCGATCACCTGGAGGGTGAACGCCACGTTCTGGAACACCGTCTTGGACGGCAGCAGCCGGAAGTCCTGGAACACCGCTCCGATGTGGCGACGGAAATAGGGGACCTTGCGGTTGGAGAGCGTGCGCACGTCGCGGCCCAGCACGACCACCCGCCCGTCGCTCGGCACGTCTTCGCGCAGGATCAGCCGGAGGCACGAGGACTTGCCCGAGCCCGACGCGCCGACGAGGAAGACGAACTCGCCGCGGAGCACCTCGAAGTCGACCTTGTTCAGGGCGGGGCGGGAGGTGCCGCGATAGTGCTTCGTGACGTTCTCGAACCTGATCATGGCGTGACGAGCCTAAGCGGCGGTGCGCCGGAGGCGCCGAGCGACACCCGGCGCGGCGTCATCCGTCAGTCGTCGTCATCTTTGCGCTTGCGCCAGCGGATGCCGGCGGCGATGAAGCCGTCGATGTCACCGTCGAACACCGGCGCGGGGTTGCCGACCTCGTGGCCGGTGCGCAGGTCTTTCACCAGCTGCTGGCCGTACAGGAAGTACGAGCGCATCTGGTCGCCCCAGCTGGCGGTGATGGTTCCCGCGAGCTCCTTCTTCTTCGCCGCCTCCTCCTCGCGCTTGAGCAGCAGCAGGCGCGTCTGGAGCACACGCATCGCGGCCGCGCGGTTCTGGATCTGCGACTTCTCGTTCTGCATCGACACGACGATGCCGGTCGGAAGGTGGGTGATGCGCACCGCCGAGTCGGTGGTGTTCACCGACTGACCGCCCGGTCCGGAAGAGCGGAAGACGTCGACCCGGATGTCACCCTCGGGGATGTCGACCTCGACGGCCTCCTCCATCACCGGGATCACCTCGACGGCGGCGAAGGAGGTCTGTCGCTTGTCGGCGGCGCCGAACGGACTGATCCTCGCGAGGCGGTGGGTGCCCGCCTCGACCGACAACGTGCCGTAGGCGTAGGGCGCATCGATCTCGAAGGTGGCCGATTTGATCCCGGCGCCCTCCGCGTAGGAGGTGTCCATGACCTTGACGGGGTACTTGTGGCGCTCGGCCCACCGCAGGTACATGCGCATCAGCATTTCGGCGAAGTCGGTGGCGTCGTCGCCGCCCGCGCCGGATCGGATCGTCACCACCGCGGAACGGTCGTCGTACTCGCCGTCGAGGAGCGTCTGCACCTCGAGCTGACCGATGACGTCCTCGAGCTCGGCGATCTCGTGACGGGCCTCCTCAGCGGAGTCTTCGTCCTCCATCTCGTTGGCGAGTTCGACGAGCACCTCAAGATCGTCGAGGCGCTGCTCGATGTCGGAGATGCGCTTGAGCTCGCTCTGGCGGTGGCTGAGGGCGCTGGTGACCTTCTGCGCCTTGTCCACGTCGTCCCAGAGGTCGGGGGCGCCGGCTTCCTCACTGAGGCGCGCGATCTCGGACTCGAGGGCGTCGACGTCGACGACGGCCTTGATGTCGGAGAACGTGGACCGGAGGGCCTTGATGTCGTCGGACGGATCGAATTCGAGCATGACACTCCAGACTAACGTGGATGACCGTGTCAGATCTCCCGCCCCGCTCCCCCGGCGCGGCGGCAGTGCTCGGCCGCTTCGCGCCGATGATCTACGGCCCGACTCTCCTCTTCGCCGTCGGGGAGGGGGCGATCCTGCCGCTCATCCCCGTGATCGCTGCGCGGCTGGGCGCCGACATCGCCTCGGCAGCACTGGTTGCCTCGGCCCTCGTCGTCGGCCAGCTGTGCGGCAACATCCCCGCGGGATACGCCGTCGCGCGCATCGGCGAACGGTTCACCATGGCGATCGCCGGTGTGCTCTCTCTACTCGGCGTGGTGGGCATGGTGTTCGCACCGGGGCTCGGGGTGTTCGCCGCATCGGTCTTCCTCATCGGCTTCTGCGCCGCAGCGTTCGGACTCGCCCGCCACTCCTTCATGACCACACGCGTGCCGCTGTCCTTCCGTGCGCGGGCGCTGTCGCTCCTGGGGGGCACCTTCCGGCTCGGGATGTTCCTGGGCCCTTTCCTGTCGGCGGGTCTTCTCGCCCTCTTCGGGGACGAGACGGCGAGCATCTGGTTCTTCGGCGCCTGCCTCGCCGCGGTCATCACGCTCGTCCTCTTCGGCCCCGATCCCGAGCAGGTCCTGATCGCCGAGCCGGATCGAAGCGAAGCCGCGCGTACGGCGTCCGGTGAGCGGGGAACCGGGAATGGTGAAAGCGACACGGGCGAGCCGGTCGCCACGGGATCGGTTCCCGTCCTCGGTCGACATCGGCCACGCGAGGGCGTCTTCCGCACGATGTGGCGCTACCGCGCGGTGCTCTCGCGGCTGGGCGTGGCCGCCGCATCCCTCTCCGCCGTCCGATCGGCCCGGCAGGTCGTGCTGCCGCTCTGGGGCGTCTCCATCGGGCTGGATGCGCAGACGATCGCCCTCGTGGTGGGAGTGTGGGGCGCCATCGATTTCGCGCTCTTCTACGCCAGCGGCCAGGTGATGGACCGGTTCGGCCGGCTGTGGGCGGCGCTGCCGGCGATGATCCTCATGGGGGCGGGCTTCCTGGCGTTGGCGCTCACCCACGACCTCGCCTCGGCCGATATGTGGTTCGCGATGTTCGGCGCCGTGCTGGGGGTCGGCAACGGACTCTCCAGCGGCATCCTCCTGACCCTCGGCGCCGACGCCGCGCCCCCCGACGATCCCGCGCCTTTCCTCGGCTCCTGGCGCACGCTGACCGATGCCGGGGGTGCACTCGCGCCCCTCGCCGTGTCGGCGATCGCGGCGGCGGCATCGCTGTCGGTCGCGGCGGCCGTGATCGGTGTCGTCGGATTCGTCGGCGCGGGAGCCTTCGCCCGGTGGGTGCCGCGGTTCGTGCCGCGCCCCTGACGGAGAAAGGGCCGGGCGTACGCTCGGAGCATGATCGTCGTCGGGCTCGTCTTCGCAGCGATCGCTGCGCTCATCCACGTCTACATCTTCGTGTCGGAGTCGCTGACCTGGACGAGCAGCCGCACCCGCAAGACCTTCGGCGTCCGCAGCCTCGAGGAGGCGCAGACGACGAGGGCGATGGCCTTCAACCAGGGGTTCTACAACCTCTTCCTCGCCGTTTCGGCTCTCCTCGGCATCGTGCTCGTCGCAGCCGGCGTCACCGCGGTCGGCGCGACGCTGGTGTTCGTGGCGACCGGGTCGATGGTTGCCGCGGGCCTCGTGCTGGTCCTGTCGAACCGGCGGATGCTTCGACCCGCCGCCATCCAGGCTGTGCCGCCGCTGATCGCGGTCGTCGCGCTCGCGATCGGGCTCGCCGTCTGACCGCGTCGGTCTGCGGCGATCATCGCAGCGCGGTCCGGCTGGTCGCCGTGGCCTCCAGCGCCACGCCGTCGGGGACGAAGAGCGTTGCGATCGGCGGGCGCCACGTGCCCGCGACCGTCACCCGGGCGGATGTTCCGTCGGGCGTGCCCGCGGCGGTGACCCGCAGATCGTCGCCCCACTGTTCGACGAGGGCGACGGCGAGTTCCCCGACGTCGTCGTCGGTCAGGAGGGCACGCGGTTGACCGGCATCGACCACCAATTCGAAACCGTCCGCGCCTGCGAGTGCCGCGGCATCAGCCGCCGCATCGACCCGCTTCTGAGCGAGGTAGAGACTCGTGGCGTCGACACACACAAGGACGACCACGAGCGCGAGGACCGCATACCCGAGGGTGAGGAGCAGCACGCTGCCGGTGTCGTCCGACGCGGCGGTGCCTCCGCGGCGTCGACGCGTCATCCGGCCTCCCAGAATCGGGAGACGCGCTGCGCGGCTGTCGCCTCCACCGGAATGACGGCGATGCGGTCCAGACCGAACACCGGCGGCACCAGCGGGAGGGCGACGGTGGTGCGCACGCCCACGAGCAGGGTCGCACCCGCCCGCGGGCAGGCACCGCCCGCCGGAGCGCACTCGAGCGAGAGGTCCAGGCGATCGGGGTCGATGCCGTACTCCCCCGCGACCGAGGCGAGGACGCGCTCGGCGCGCCGGTCGGCATCGGCGGCGTCGCTCGCACCCGCCACAGCGCGCGCCACGTGGCGGGCGCCGGCTTCCACCCCGAGCGCCTTCCCTTGGATGAGCCCGAGGGACACGACGACGTAGATGAGCGGAACGAGGAGGAGCAGTCCGACGACGATGAACTCCAGGGCGGCCGAGCCGCGGTCGTCGGGGTCGTCGGCGAGGCCGGCGGGGTCCCTCGCCTCAGTCGAACGACTCGACGGGCGCATGGGCTCTCACCTCCATCATGCCGGGAAGACCGACCAGACCGATCACGGGAAGAGGTGCCCGCACGGTGACCTCCACGGCCGGGTAGCCGAAGGAGGCCGTCTCGGTGACGACGACACCGTCGGCGTACGCGGAGCCGACGGTGCGCCGGACGATCTGCGACGTACGGTCTGCACCGTCGAGGAGCGACGTGTCGGCGAGAGCGGCGTGATAGGCGCCCTCGACAGCCGCGTCATGGATGACGTTGCGGACGTAGATGCCGAGTCCGAGTTGCAGGACGCCCAGCGTGAGCGCGGTCAGCATCACGCCGACCAGGACGAACTCCACCGGTGCGGAGCCGCGCTCGTCACCGGCATCCGCTTCCGGCGACCGGATCAGACGACCCAGGGCGCGCGCCGCCGCGAGCACCTCAGAAGCCCGAGACGCGTTCGATGGCCTGCTCGAACAGTCCCGCCAGGGCCGGACCGGCGAGGGCCCAGATCACCACGACCAATCCGGCGGTCATCAGGGTGATGAGCACCCAGCCGGGCACGTCGCCGCGGTCATCGGCGACCACGTCGCCGAACGCGGTCCGCGCGCGGGTCCAGTTTCGGCTCACGAACTGGCGCATGCCGTTCTCCTTTCGTCGGGGCCTCCGGGCCCTGTCGTGCCGGGTGCGGAGGCGGGTACGGGTCATCCGATCCCCAGCCGCAGCAGGAAGATGCCGGGGAACACGGCGAAGAGCACGCTCAGCGGCAGGATCAGGAAGACCAGCGGCACGAGCATGGCGATCTCGTTGCGCCCCGCGCGTTCGATGAGGGCACGTTTGGCGTCCTCGCGGGCATCCAGTGCCTGGGCGTGGAGCACCTGGGCCAGCGGCGCACCGCGGTCGATCGCGGCCGCGAGGTGATCGACCGCGCGTGACACCGCCGGGGAATCCACCCGCGCCGCCAGATCGGTGAGGGCGTCCGAGAGCGATGACCCGGTTCCCACCGCGACGACCGCACCGCGCAGCTCGACGGTCATATCACCGCCCGACAGGTCGCCCACGCGACGCAGCGCGTCGAGGATGCCTTCACCGGCAGACAGACACAGCGCGAGGAACTCGAGCACCGTGGGGAGTTCCTCCTCGATGCGGGCGCGTCGCTGCCGAGCGGCGCGTGAGAGCTGCAGGTCGCAGGCGAGCGCCCCGGCCGTCGCGAAGAGCGGAGGAAGAAGGACCGCCGCGGGCGATCCGCGGCCGGTGAGCATGAGCACGACGACGAGCACGGCGCCGACGGTGAGGCCGGCGAGGGCGAATCCGAGCTGGCGTCCGCGAAAGGCGGCGATGTCGATCGTCCACGCCGCCTGGCGGAGGCGCCGCTCGACCGAGGCCGAACCGGCCAGACGCGCGGCGATCGTGTTCTGCGTCCGTTGCCAGATCGCCGCCAGATCGTCACCGAAGCCCGTGGTGAGGGGCGTGGCGCCGATCGGATCGGTGATGTCGCGGATGTACGGGGCGATCCGCTGGCTGAGGGGGGCCGATCGCCAGCGCGGACCGCGAGAGAGAAGGAGCAGGATGCCGGCTCCCAGGGCGACGCCGAGCACCACCGCCAGGGACGCGTCGGTCAGGGTGAGAGTGGTCATCGCGCCCACCTCCGGGCCTCGGGGAGGCGACCGATGCGCAGCATGATGCGGAACGCGACCACCGACACCACCGCACCGCCGACGATCAGCACCATGCCCTCCGCGGTCGCATAGGCGGCAGCCCCCTCAGGACGCAGCGCCAGGAGGGCCAGGATCACCCAGGGAGCGGCGGCACCGAGGACCGCAGCCCCGCGGATCCAGGACTGGCGCGCGTCCACCTCCGCGCGAATCGCCGCGTCGGAGCGCACCGACGCCGAAAGCGCGCGAAGGACCGTGCTCAGCTCGGTGCCACCGACCTGACGGGCCATCCGCAGGGTTTCGACGACCCGATCCGCCACGGGGTCGGCGAGGTTGTTCTTGAGGGCGAGGATCGCCGAGTCGAAGTGCCCGGATGCCGCCAGATCGCGGGCGAATCCGCGGAAGTTCGGACGGAGGGCGAGCGGAGCAGACTCGGCCAGACTCGCCACCGCGTCGGGAAGCGACATGCCCGCCCGCACCGACGCGACGAGGAGGTCGCAGACATCCGGCCAGAGCGATCGCCGGTTCTTCCTCATCCGGTCGCGCCGGGCCCGCACCCACCAGTAGGGGGCGACCGCGGCCCCGGCCAAGGCCACCAGCGCGAGGGGCAGCACGGCGGTGAGGAGGAAGACCGACGCGGCGACGACGACGGCGAGCAGGACCGCGACGACGACGAGGGCGAGTGGAGTGACGCGCGCCAGCCCGGCCTCCCGCAGGAGCTGCGTCATCCGGCCGCCCACTGCCGTGGAGACGGCCGGTCGCTTCTCACCGGTGGCGGGCCAGAGCCAGGGCGACAGTGCGAGCAGGATGCCGGCGGCCAGCACGCCGCCCCAGAGGAGCGTCATCGCTCCCCCGCGCGGTAGAGGACGCGTGACTCGATGACACCGTCGCGGACACCGGTGGGTTCCACGATCTCTCCGACGCGGCGGCGCCCGTCCACCGCACGCTCGCAGTGGACGACGAGGTCCACGCCCTGGGCGACCGCGGGGACCACGAACGCCGCATCGATGTTGCGGCCGGCGAGAAGCGGCAGCGTCGAGAGCTTCACCAACGCCTCGGGCGCGGAGTTCGCGTGAATGGTCGCCGCGCCCGGCACGCCGGTGTTGAGTGCGAGGAGCAGGTCCAGCGCCTCGGCGTCGCGCACCTCACCGACGACGATGCGGTCGGGGCGCATCCGCAGAGCCTCCTTGACGAGTCTGCGCAGCGTCACCTCGCCCGTTCCCTCCAGGCTCGGCTGTCGACCCTGCATGGCCACGAGATCGGGAGCCGACACCGCCAGCTCGAATGTCTCCTCCACCGTCACGATGCGGTGCGCCCGGGGGCTCGCGGCGACCAGCGCGCCGAGCAGCGTCGTCTTGCCGGCGTGGGTGGCGCCCGACACCAGGACGCTCCGCCCCTCATCCATCGCTCGCCGGAGCAGATCCGCCGCGTGAGGCGCGAGGGAACCGACCTCGACCAGCGCGTTCAGATCGCGGTAGGCCGGGAGGAACTTCCGGATGTTGACGGCCCAGTGCCGCCGCGTGATGTCGGGGATGACCACGTGCAGGCGACTGCCGTCGGGGAGCGACGCGTCGACGAATGGCTGGCTGAGGTCGACCCTGCGGCCGGTCGCGTGCAGCATCCGCTCCACCAGGTCTCGCACCGCCGTGTCCGTGAGGTGGAGCGGAACCCGCTCGGGCACCCCTCCTCGTGCGACATACACGCGGTCAGGAGCGTTGATCCACAGCTCCTCGACCCCGGGGTCGTCGAGGTAGGCCTGCAGGGGGCCGTAGCCGGTGACCTGCGCGACGACCTCGCGGACGGCGCCGGATTCGTCATCGATGGTGGCCAGACCCCGGGCGAGGGCGTAGTCGTTGTGACGCCGAACCTCGTCGGCGGCGATCCGCGCCGCCGCATCCGGGTCCTTCGTCGGATCCGCGCTCTGCGCGCGCAGCCGATCACGAACGCGAGCCACGACGACCGTGGTCGATGCGTCGTCGAGACGGGCGGGGGAAGTCACCGGAGCATCCTTGCAAAAGCGCAGCGATCGTCGGCGGATGTTATCCACAGCCCGCTTCGACCAGCCGGTGTGACGTTGGTCCCGCCCGCTTCCGTCCTCGCCCATCAGGCTGGCGAGATGGCGACAGACCGCGAACACGACCTGATCATTGCGGCGGTCGACGGCTCACCGTCGTCGATCGAAGCCTTGCGCTACGCGTCTCGCCTGGCAGAGGCCCTCCACGCCCCCCTCGACGCCGTCATCACCTGGAGTTACCCGCCCTACAGCGACCCGGCGTTCGTCTCCGCGTGGTCGCCGAAGGACGACGCCACGACGATCCTCGACGACGCCATCCGGCGGGCCTTCGGTGAGAACCCTCCGACGCAGCTCGGGAGGCGGGTCCTCGCCGGCGCAGCCGCCCCCACACTCATCGACCTCAGCCGATCGGCCGCGATGCTCGTCCTGGGCAGTCGAGGCCTCGGCGGGTTCGCCGGTCTCCTCCTCGGCTCGGTCAGCGCCGCCTGCGCCGAGCACGCGCACTGCCCGGTCCTCGTCGTCCACCCCCGCGTCACGCCCGCCTCCGTCGACGCGGCGAACGTGCAGCAGAGTGCGCAGCGATGACCGTGTCGCGGCGAGCCTGAGGCGACGGGTGAAGGGCGGGAGCATGACCGCGGCGGAAGGGGCGCCCAATCCCTACCTGCGTCGCGCGGCGCCTGCCCCGCCGACGCCGGCTTCGCTCGGCGTGCGGGAACTGTCCGCGGACGAATGCTGGCTGCTCATCCGTCGTCAGTCACTCGGGCGGTTCGCTTTTCCTCAGCGGGAGCGGGCTCCGCTGGTGTTCCCGATGAACTACCTCGTCTTCGAAGACACCCTCATCGTCCGCTCGACACCGGGGACGAAACTGGAGAACCTGCTGCACACCTCCCTCGTCACCTTCGAGCTGGACGGTTCGGACCGGGCGCACTGGTGGAGCGTCGTCATGGAGGGGCGCGTGCGACGGATGGACGCCGACGATGAGATCGAACAGACCGGGGCTGTCGACCTGGTGTCGTGGAATCCGGTGCCGAAGTTCGATTTCCTCCGCATCACTCCCACGCTCATCACGGGGAGGAGATTCCCGAACCCGACTCCTAATCCTGCGTCGGACGGACATCGAGTGCTGTGGAAGTCACCCATCGACAACGGCCGGCTCAAGCCCTCCCCCATCCCGCATCTTCCTCCCGCTCGGCAGCGCGGGACGGGTATGGACCCTGCCACGCCGAGATGAGAGAGTGCTCCTGTGATCACACCGAGTGAACCTTCCGACCGTTCGACCGTGCTGAAGGGTGCAGCCCAAGGCGCTGCGGCGGCCACCACCGTGGCCCCCACCGTCCGCGTGACCCTCGGGCTCCTCGGCATCGTGCAGGCCGCATTCGCGTTCCTGGCATTCTGGGACCTCGCCCATCGAGACAGCCGGCAGGTCACCGGACCCAAGCCCGTATGGATACCCGTCATCCTCGTCAACTGGATCGGGCCGGCGGCCTACTTCCTCTTCGGCATCAAACGCTGATCCGACGGTCGGAGCTCTCGGGTTATCCCCATGCTCCCGTGGGAACCGCTCGCCTAGACTGATCCCACCCGCGGGAGTGGTGAAACTGGCAGACACGCAGGATTTAGGTTCCTGTGCCTCCGGGCGTGTGGGTTCAAGTCCCACCTTCCGCACGCGCATCCCGTTCGTTCTCCGGCGAGGTGCGTCCCCTGCCGCCGCGACCCGACGGGACTCACGTGTACACCGTTCCCACCGCTCTCATCCCCTGGCTCGATCCCGCCGCGATCATCGCCGCGGCCGGCCCCTGGGCCCTCGCCGTGGTCTGCTTCATCGTGTTCGCCGAGACCGGCCTCCTGGTGGGGTTCCTTCTCCCGGGTGACACGCTGCTGATCATGGCGGGCCTGCTCTCGCATCCCTCCGAGGTGGCCCCCAACGGCGTCTTCGGCATCAGCGCCTGGTGGGTGGCGCTCCTGATCGGACTCGCCGCGTTCGTCGGCGGTGAAGTCGGTTATCTCATCGGGCACAAGGGCGGTCCCGCGGTGTTCGAACGAAAGGAATCCGGCGTCTTCAGCCGACGCAACGTCGAGCGCACCAACGCGTTCTTCGAGCGGTGGGGCGGACTCACGATCATCCTGGCCCGCTTCGTGCCGATCGTCCGCACCTTCGCACCCGTGGCGGCCGGCGTCGGCCACATGCCGTGGCACCGCTACACCCTGTACAACTTCATCGGAGCGGTCATCTGGGGCTTCGGTCTGACGATGATCGGCTACGGCATCGGATTCATCCCCGGTGTCGGACAGTTCGTGACCGACTACATCGACGTCATCCTGCTCGTGGCGGTCGGCGGCACGGTGATCTTCATCGTCTGGCACTACCTCGCCGAGCGCCGCAAGGCGAAGAAGGCCGCGGCGGCGGGCGAGGACACCGACACCGACGCCGTCGAGGCACGCCAGCTCGTGCTCGACCCCGACGTCTTCCAGCGCGGGCCCGAGCACCGCCCAGGCACGACTCCCGAGGTCTGAGAGCCGCCCGGCGACCGCTCTTCCGGGAGCGGGGCGCCGGGCGTACCCTCGGCGCATGTCCGTCATCCGCACGTCCGCCGAGGCCGTGGTCGAAGGCGCCGCCGCCACGCTGTACGCGGACGATCGCGAGAGTCTCGGCTCCGTGACGCCCCATACCAGGGTCACCGCCCTCAACCCCGAGGCCGTCGCACTTCGCCGAGAGGCTGAGCGGGGATTCTGCGTCCATGACGCCGGAGGATGCCGCTGAGCTGCAGCGGCTCGGGTTCAGCGATCGCGAGATCGTCGACATCGCCTTCGCCGCCGCGGCGCGAAACTTCTACAGCCGGTCGCTGCACGCCCTCGGCGTCGAGCCCGACATCCCGCCCACCCTTCCCGCGTCGCTGCGAGATGCGCTGCTGGAGGGGATGCGCACGCGCGAAGCGTGACGGCGCGCGGCGCTACGACGCTTTGGCGGTCTTCTTCCGAGGGGCCTTCTTCTTCGCGGGCCCCTTCGACGCGCCCGATGCGGCCGAGCCGCTCGCCGTGCCGGACTCGGCGTCATCCTTCTTCCCCGACCGTGCCGCACGCGAGCGCTCCACGCTCGCGCGCAGCGCCTCCATCAGGTCGATGACCTCACCGCCGCCCTCACCCTCATCCTCGGTGCCGAACGTCTCGGCCGTGTCGATCGCGTCGCCCTGTTCGATTTTGGCCTTGATGAGGGTGCGCAGCTCCTCCTGATAGTCGTCGGTGAACTCGGTCGGGTCGAAGTCGCTTGCGAAGCTGTCCACAAGGGCGGCCGACAGCTCGAGCTCTTTGCCCGAGATCTTCACGTCCTCCTCCAGCGACGGGAACGTCGCCTCGCGCACCTCGTCCGACCACAGCAGCGTCTGCAGCACGAGCACGTCTCCGCGCACGCGCAGCGCGGCGAGCCGGGTCTTCTGCCGCAGCGAGAACCGCACGATCGCGGTGCGATCGGTCTGCTCCAGCGTTCGACGCAGCAGCACGTACGCCTTCGGCGAGGCGGAGTCGGGCTCGAGGTAGTACGCCTTGTCGAACAGCAGCGGGTCGACCTGGTCGCTCGGCACGAACTCGACGACGTCGATCTCTCGGCTCTTCTCGGCGGGCAGCGCGTCGAAGTCGTCCTTGGTGAGGATGACGGTCTGCTGTCCGTCGTCGTAGGCCCGGTCGATGTCGCTGTAGGGCACGACCTCGCCGTCGATCTCGCACACGCGCTGGTAGCGGATGCGTCCGCCGTCTTTGTTGTGCACCTGATGGAGGGACACGTCGTGATCCTCCGTGGCCGAATACACCTTGACCGGCACGTTGACCAGCCCGAACGTCAGCGCGCCCTTCCAGATCGACCTCATCACACCAGTGAACACCTGTCACACCGCTCACGGCTACCCTTGCCCCATGCCCGGCGATGAGCAACTGGTCCGCATCGGCGGCCGCCGGCTGCGCCTGACGAACCTCGACAAGGTGCTCTATCCCGAGACGGGCACCACCAAGGGCGAGGTCATCGCGTACTACACCCGCATCGCACCCGTCCTGCTCCCCCACGTGGCCGGGAGGCCGGTGACCCGGAAGCGCTGGCCGGAGGGCGTGGGAACCGACGCGCACCCCGAGATGTCGTTCTTCGCGAAAGACCTCGAGCCCGGGGCCCCCGAGTGGGTGCCCCGAATGCCCATTCCCCACTCCAGCGGCACCAAGGAGTACCCGCTCGTCGAGGACCTCCCCACCCTGGTCTACCTCGCGCAGGTCGCCAGCCTCGAGCTGCACGTGCCGCAGTGGCGCTTCACGGTCGACGGCGAGCGCGGCGACGCAGACCGTCTGGTTCTCGACCTCGACCCCGGTCCCGGTGCCGGCCTCGCCGAGTGCGCGGAGGTGGCGCGATGGGCCCGCGACATCCTCTCCCCGATGGGGCTCGAACCCTATCCGGTGACAAGCGGCAGCAAGGGACTGCAGCTCTACTGCGCCCTCCCCCCCGGCCAGACGAGCGACGGCGCGTCGCGCCTCGCCCGCGAACTCGCCCGATCGATCGAAGCCGATCACCCCGACCTCGTGGTCAGCAGCATGAAGAAGGCCGTCCGCGACGGGCGGGTGCTGATCGACTGGAGTCAGAACAACGGTTCGAAGACGACCATCGCGCCCTATTCCCTGCGTGGTCGACCCCGGCCGACGGTGGCGACGCCGCGCACGTGGGCCGAGCTGGACGATCCGCAGCTGCGTCATCTCCGATTCGACGAGGTCCTCGACCGGGTCGAAGAGATCGGCGACCCCCTCGCCGCGCTCGATCGCGACGCCGCGCCGGGCACCCGCGACGGCGGGGTCGCGCCGCTCACCGCCTATATCGCCAAGCGCACCGCCGGCGCCACTCCTGAGCCCGTGCCCTCGGCGCCGGCCGCGCATCGGACGACTCCCGACGGGCTCCCGACATTCGTGGTCCAGGAGCATCACGCCTCGCGCCTGCACTGGGATCTGCGCCTCGAACGCGACGGCGTGCTGGTGAGCTGGGCGGTGCCCCGCGGCATCCCGCACTCGACCGCCCGCAACACCCTCGCGGTCATGACCGAGGATCACCCCATGGAGTACGCGACCTTCGAGGGCACCATCCCCGCCGGCCAGTACGGGGCCGGCACCATGACGATCTGGGACACCGGCCACTACGAACTCGAGAAGTGGCGCGATGACGAGATCATCTTCACCGCCGAGGGCCGCCCCGGCGGTCCGCTCGGTCGGGTGCGGCTCGCCCTGATCCGCACGGAGGGTCAGGGCGAGAAGTCCTCCTGGCTCCTCCATCGCATGAAGACGGATGCCGCGGGGAGGCCCCAAGCCGATGCGAAGCCGGTCACGGCATCGCCCCCCACGGCCTCCTCGCCCCCCGCCGAGCCGGAGCATGAGCCCGATGCGAGCGAGCCCGACCTCGACGCCCTCCTCGCCGCTGCGCCCGACGCAGCGTGGCCGCCCCGCGCACGCGACCTCGCCCCCATGCTCTCGACGTCGGCCACCCCGGTCCGCGCACGCTCCGACGCCCTGCGCTGGGGCTCTCCGGCGTGGGCGGAGGCAAAGTGGGACGGCATCCGCGCGATCGGCGTCTGGGACGGTCGCCGCCTACGACTCTGGGCCCGCAGCGGCAACGAGCTGACAGCGCGCTACCCCGAGATCAGCGGGGTGGACGCCGCCCTCGGCGAGAGTCCGGCGATCGTCGACGGCGAGCTCGTCGCTCTCGATCACGGCCGTCCGAGCTTCCCCCTCCTCCAGACCCGGATGAACCTTTTGCGCGAGGGGGACATCGCGCGCGAGGCGGCCCGCACCCCCGTGCACTACTACCTGTTCGACGTGCTCGTCGTCGAGGGGAAGGATGTCTCCGCGCTGCCTCTGCGGCAGCGGCGAGCGATGCTGGAGCGACTGGCCGCGTCATCCATTCCGGCCATCGTGACGCCGCCGGTGTTCGAGGATGTCGACATCGCCCTCCAGACCAGCCGACAGCTCCGGCTCGAGGGCGTCGTGGTCAAGGACCCGGCGTCGCCCTACCGGCGCGGGGCGCGGTCGGAGTCATGGCTGAAGGTCAAGCTGACCCGCACCCAGGAGGTCGTCATCGCGGGGATCCGGCCAGGTCAGGGCGGCCGGGCCCACACCTTCGGTTCACTCCTCCTCGGCATCCCGGGCGACGAAGGTCTGCGCTACGCGGGGCGTGTGGGAACGGGCTTCACCGATCGGGAGCTCCGAGCTCTCCAGGAACGGCTGACCCCCCTCGCCGCGGATCGGAACCCTCTCGTGGGCGTCCCCGCCGCCGACACCCGAGGGGTGCAGTGGGTTCGTCCCGAGCTGGTGGGCGAGGTCGAGTTCGGCGAGTTCACCCCGACGGGCATCCTGCGTCACTCGCGCTGGCGAGGACTTCGTCCCGACAAGCATGCCGACGAGGTCGTCCGCGAGGACTGATCAGGCGTGGGCGTCGTGCTCGATATGCCCGGCGCCTTCGACCTGGAAAGTCGAGTGGGCGACGTCGAAGTGCTCGGAGAGGCAGCCCTGCAGATCGCGGAGCACGGCGTCGGACCGGCCCGCCGTGATGACGTCCGACGACACGACCACGTGCGCGCTGAAGACCGGCGCACCGCGGGTGAGCTGCCACACATGGACGTCGTGCACGTCGACGACGCCTGGTGTGCCGAGGATGTGGGCGCGGATGTCGCGGACCTCCATACCCCGCGGGGCGGCTTCACTGAGAACCGAGGCGACCTCGCGGAGGAGCGTGACCGCCCGCGGCACGATCATCGCCGCGATCGCGAGGGACGCGAGGGCATCGGCCGGTGCCCAGCCGGTCACGAGGATCACGACCGCGGCGATGATCACCGCGATCGAGCCCAGGAGGTCGCCGAGCACCTCGAGGTAGGCACCGCGGATGTTGAGGTTCGTCTTCTGCGCGACGCTCAGCAGCCACATGGCGGCGCCGTTGGCGACGAGACCGATCACCGCGACGACGAGCATCACGCCACCTGCGACCTCGACCTCGGCGGGCGCGATCAGGCGTGAGACGGCCTCGATGCCGACCCACGCCGCAAGGACGATGAGGATCACGCCGTTGGCGAGGGCCCCGAACACCTCGGCACGCTGATAGCCGTAGGTGCGTCGGTCGGTGGCAGGGCGGGCCGCGACGACGGCGGCGAAAAGAGCGATGACCAGGCCCGCCGCGTCGGTGAACATGTGCGCCGCGTCGGCGATGAGGGCGAGCGATCCGGAGAGGATCGCCCCGACCACCTGCACCACCATGACGGTGGCGGTGATCCCGAGCGAGATCGCCAGGAGCCGGCGGCTGGAGGCGCTTCGCCAGCCGCCGGCGGGCTCGGGATGGTTGTGCACCCCTCCAGGCTAGATCTGAGGGAGGTTCCGAGTGAGCCGGGCGCGCCTGTCGGGAATGAGAGTCCTTTTCAGCCGCTGCCGACCCCGGAGCACAGACTCAGAGGGCTGACAGCAGCGGCGCGAGCCGCTCGAAAGCGCGGGCCCGATGGGATTGGGCGTTCTTCTCCTGGGCTTCCCACTCGCCGACCGTCCGCTCCGACGCGCTCGGCTGGGCGTCGGGGATGAAGATCGGGTCGTAGCCGAAGCCGCCCGTCCCCCGCTCAGCGGTGGCCAGTCGGCCCGGCCAGACGCCCTCCACGGTGTGCTCCTCACCGCCGGGCAGGACCAGGGCGATCACCGAGACGAACTGCGCCGCCCGATGGGGGTCACGGACATCCGACAGCTGATCCAGCAGCAGGCTCCTGTTGGCGGCATCGTCTTTGCGATGCCCTGCCCAGTAGGCCGAGAACACCCCCGGCGCTCCACCGAGAACGTCGACCCGGATGCCGGAGTCGTCAGCGAGAGCGGGAAGGCCGGTGTGGTGGGCGGCAGCCCGCGCTTTGATCAGCGCATTCGCGGCGAAGGTCACTCCGTCTTCGACCGGCTCCGGGCCGTCGTACCCCGAGACCACGAGGTCGGGACGCACCCGCGCGACGATCGCCTGGAACTCGGCGACCTTGTGGGCGTTGTGGGTGGCGAGGACGATCCGCTGCGGCATCCTCACTCCTCGCCTGCGCCCAGTGACGCCGCCTGGATCTCGCGGAGATCCGCACAGCCGGCCAGGGCGAGTTCGAGCAGGGCGTCGAGCTCGCGCTTGTCGAAGGGCGCACCCTCGGCCGTGCCCTGCACCTCGACGAAGAGCCCGCGGCCGGTGACCACGATGTTCATGTCGGTCTCGGCGCGCACGTCTTCGACGTAGGCGAGGTCGAGCAACGGCTCGCCGTCGACGATGCCGACCGAGACCGCCGAGACGGAGTCGAGAAGCACCTGTGCGCGCTGACCGATGAACTTGCGCTCCCGGCCCCAGGCGATGGCGTCGGCGAGAGCGACGTAGGCGCCGGTGATCGCGGCCGTGCGCGTGCCGCCGTCGGCCTGGAGCACGTCGCAGTCGATCACGATGGTGTTCTCACCGAGTGCCTTGGTGTCCACGACCGCACGCAGCGCGCGACCGATGAGGCGGGAGATCTCGTGGGTGCGGCCTCCGATCCGGCCCTTCACGCTCTCACGGTCGTTGCGATCGTTGGTGGCGCGCGGGAGCATCGCGTACTCGGCGGTGACCCAGCCCTTTCCCTTGCCGGTGAGCCAGCGGGGTACGCCGTTGGTGAAGGAGGCGGTGCACAGCACCCGGGTTCCGCCGAACGAGATCAGCGCCGAACCCTCAGCCTGGGTGCTCCACCCCCGCTCGATCGTGATGGGTCGAAGATCGTCGGGGCTGCGACCGTCTGCACGGGTGATCTCGGACATGTGTCTCCTTCAGGCCCGGGGCGCGGGCAGGTCGATGGCGCCGGTCTGGACGAGACGCACGTCGCGCACCTCGCGTCCCATCAGGCGGTGGGCGAGGCGCACGAAATCGTCGGCCGAGGCGCCGGTGGCCTCGTACACGTGGCGCGCGACGGCGTCGGGTCCGGCGAGCAGGTCGCGGCTGACGAGCTGGCGGTAGACATCCTTGGCGGTCTCGGTGTCGCTGGAGACGAGGCTCACACCCTGTCCCATGACGTAGCTGATCGCTCCCTCGAGGAAGGGGTAGTGCGTACATCCGAGGACGAGGGTGTCGACGCCGGCATGGCGGAGTGGGGCGAGATACTCCTCGGCGGTCGCGAGGACCCGCGGAGTGTCGGTCTCCCCCGCTTCGACGAAGTCGACGAAGGCGGGGCAGGCCTGGGCGAACACCTCCAGCCGCGCGTTGACCTCGAGCATGTCCTGGTAAGCGCCCGAACCGATTGTCCCGTCCGTGCCGATGACACCGATCCGACCGTTGCGTGTCGTCGACATCGCGGTGCGGACGGCGGGTCCGATGACTTCGACGACCGGAACGTCGTAGCGCTCGCGGGCGTCGCGCAGCATCGCAGCCGACGCCGTGTTGCACGCGATGACCAGCATCTTCACGCCCTCCGCGACGAGGGTGTCGAGGATCTCCAGAGCGTAGCGACGCACGTCGGCGATGGGCTTGGGCCCGTAGGGCGAGCGCGCGGTGTCGCCGATGTAGAGGATCGACTCGCGCGGCAGCTGCGCCGAGACGGCGCGGGCGACGGTCAGACCGCCGACCCCCGAGTCGAAGATTCCGATCGGCGCATCGTTCACGGTCATCCAGCCTACGCCGCGGCGCCCCCGCCTCTCGCCCGTCGATAGAGTGACCGCCATGAACCCATCCGCCGCGCCGTCCAGCGCGCTCCTCACCGATCGCTACGAGCTGACCATGCTCGACGCGGCCCTGCGGGACGGGACGGCCGAGCGACGCTGCGTCTTCGAGCTTTTCGGCCGACGCCTTCCCGGCGCGCGCCGCTTCGGCGTCGTCGCCGGCACCGGCCGGTTCCTGCAGCTGTTGGCCGACTACCGTTTCGGTGAGGACGAGTTGCGGTTCCTCCGTGACCACCGGGTGGTGGATGCCGCGACCCTTCGCTTTCTCGAGCACTACCGCTTCACCGGCACGATCCACGGCTACCGCGAGGGTGAGGCCTATTTCCCCGGCTCGCCGATCCTCGTTGTCGAGGGCACCTTCGCTGAGGCCGTCGTCCTGGAGACCCTGGCGCTGAGCGTCATGAACCACGACTCGGCGGTGGCGACCGCGGCCGCCCGGATGAGCGTCGCCGCCGGTGACCGGCCGCTCGCCGAGATGGGGTCGCGGCGAGCGCAGGAGCGCTCGGCCGTCGCTGCGGCGCGCGCGGCGTACATCGCCGGTTTCTCCGCGACGAGCAACCTGGAGGCCGGCAGGACGTGGGGCGTTCCGACGATGGGGACGGCCGCGCACGCCTGGACGCTCCTGCACGACACCGAGGAGGACGCCTTCCGCTCGCAGATCGACGCCCTCGGGGTGGAGACCACATTGCTGGTCGACACCTACGACATCGGCGCGGGGGTGGAGACCGCGGTGCGGGTCGCCGGGCCCGAGCTCGGCGGGGTGCGGATCGACTCGGGCGACCTCCCCACCGTCGCGGCGGCGGTGCGCGCGCAGCTCGACCGTCTCGGTGCCACGCGAACGAAGATCACCGTGACCAGCGACCTCGACGAGTTCGCGATCGCCGCCCTCGCCGCCTCACCGGTGGACTCCTACGGGGTCGGAACCTCGGTGGTGACCGGGTCGGGATCCCCGACCGCCGGCATGGTCTACAAGCTGGTCGCACGACAGGATGCCGCGGGCGGATGGGTGCCCGTCGCGAAAGCCTCGACCGACAAGGCCTCCCGTGGCGGCCGGAAGACCGCCTTCCGCACTCTGGAGGCGGGCACCGCGACATCCGAACTCATCGCAGTCTCCGACGGATTCGAACGGATGGCGACCGCCGTCGACCATCCCGATGCACGGCCGCTGCAGGTGGCGCTGGTGGAAGCCGGTGACACCGACGCGGCCGCACTGGGATCGGGCGGGGTCGCCCGAGCCCGCGAGCATCACGCGCGTGTCCGCGAGGAACTCCCCGTCAAGGCGCTCGCGCTCAGTCGCTCGGATCCGGCGCTGCCGACGGTCTTCGTCGACGTCGCGTGAGCGCTCAGACCATCGATTCGTAGATCTCTTTGCAGGTCGGGCAGACCGGGAACTTCTCGGGGTCGCGGCCCGGCGTCCACTTCTTGCCGCACAGCGCCCGCACAGGCTTGCCCGTCATCGCCGACTCGAGGATCTTGTCCTTCTTGACGTAATGCGAGAACCGCTCGTGATCTCCCGGCTCGAGGCTCTCTTCCCGGATGAGCTCTTCGAGTTCGCGGTCGAGGGTGGCGAGGCCGCCCTGGTCAGGGCTGTCGAGGGGCGTGCTCATGAGGGAAAAGTGTACCCGCGCTGTCGGACGCCCGGCAGGACCGATGGCTCAGGATGACTCGGCGAACTCCATGATGCGGCTCCCCCGCCGCTCGAAGACGGCGGAACCGACCGCGATGCCGGCGATCGCCGTGAACCCCCCGATCGCAAGGCCGCCCCAGAGCGCGAGGGTCGTCGCCTCCTCGTCCCCGCCGAGAGACAGCCATCCCCACCACGCCACGGGGGCGCTCAGCACCATCGCACCGAGCATGACGAACGCCTGGGCCAGCGCTCCGCCCGAACCGGTGCGCTGCGGCTGCTGGAAGGGACTGTCCCCGGGACGGGTCACCGGGTAGGGCCAGGTCGCCGACGTGATGCTCGAGAGCCCGAGCCCGCACAGGAACAGCGCGGCGCAGAGCCCGGTCATCGCCGGCAGTGCCGACCACCGGCCGTGGAGCGAGATGCTGATGGGAACCGCCACCGCGAGCAGAACGACGCCGATGAGGATGATCGGAACGAGTCGCCCGATACGATCCGAGGCGCCACGAACACCGCTGCCGATGTGCATCCAGACCGCTGTGGAGTCGTACGCGAGGTCGTTGTGGGGCAACCATCCGAAGAAGAGCGCGGCGACCGGAACGGGTACGAGCACCGCGATCTCCAGCGGCACACCCGCCACCAGGAGCGGCACGACGGTGAGCGCGGCGGCGACCGGGATCGCCAGCACATTGACCAGATACCGCCTGTCGGTCAGCCAGTAGAGCAGGCTTCGCGCGGCGATCGCGCCGCCCGGAGTGCCCGGGGCGACGGCGAACCAGCCGAGGCCACCGCGCTCACGACCGGTGAGCGGACGCTCGGATGTGGTGAGGAGCACCCGGACCAGCCAGAACCACAATCCGGTGAGCGCCGCGACGGTGAGGAACGCCACGAGGAAGGAGAGCGGGGCGGCCTCGGCCCCGGTCACCACCAGTCCGGGGAAGGCCCACGCCGCACCGAGGGGTGTGAGGGCGAGGATCTCGACCGCCTCGGACAGCTGAGACGGAACGGTTCCGCGCCACTCCAACGAGGCGAGGAACACGCCGACGGGCACGACGACGACGAGGACGGCGAGGATGAACAGTCCTGTGAGTTCGCGAGAGCGGCGCTCGCGCAGGAACAGGGACGTCACCGCCATCCCGACGCGCGCGAGCAGGCCGCAGGTGACGACGGCGAGGATGATCCCGACCGCGATCGCCCACCACGGCGTGCCGAGCTCGCCCCAGGTGACGCCGGCCGCGACGGCGACCGCCGTGACGGCAGCGATCGGGACGCTCACCAGACCGACGGCCGCGATCGTCGCGGCGAGCGGGGCCGGGGCGAGCCCCAGAACGGCGAACCGGCGGGGGTCGAGAGGGTCCGAGACCGAGGCCACGATCGGCGCGAGCGCGAACCCGAGGGTGACCCCAGAACCGCCCAGTACCGTCACGGCGAGCACGACGCCTGCGCGCGTGTCGGCCAGTGTCAGCACTGCCCAACAGCCGGCCGCGACGGCAGCGATGAGCACAATCGAACCCAGGATCATCCGGGTGAGGTGACGTCGATCGCCGCGCAGGGCACCGAAGACAAGGGCGATCCTCAGTCGGAGAACGTGTGCAACCACTCCAGGCCTTCCACATCGCTCAGGCCTCCGGCCAGCTCGATGAAGCGCTGCTCGAGCGTCAATTCGCCGCGCACCTCGTCGATGGTGCCCTCTGCCAGGACTTGCCCCGCCACGATGACCGCGACCCGGGAGCAGACGCGCTCCACGAACTCCATCCCGTGACTGGACAGGATGACCGTGCCGCCGTGCGAGACGTAGGCCGACAGGATGTCGAGGATCACCGCGCTCGAGACCGGGTCGACCGACTCGAACGGTTCGTCCAGCACCAGGAGCCGCGGCGAGTGGATCAGCGCGCCGGCGAGCATGATCTTCTTCACCATCCCGGCGGAGTAGTCCGACACCACGCGATGGAGGGCATCGGTGAGGTCGAACGCGCGGGCGAGGTCGGCGCTCCGCGCCTCGACCACCGATGAGGGGAGCCCTCGGAGCACGCCGTAGTAGTAGAGGAGCTGACGTCCGGTGAGACGGTCGAAGGTGCGCAGCCGATCAGGCAGCACCCCCATGAGCTTCTTGGCCTGCAGGGGCTTGGCGCCGGCATCGATGTCGCCGACCCGGATCGTGCCCCGATCGGGTCGCAGCAGCCCGGCGATCATCGACAGGGTGGTCGTCTTGCCCGCACCGTTCGGACCCACCAGACCGTAGAAGGTGCCGGCGGGGATCGTGAGGTCGATCCCGTCGACGGCCCGCGTTCCACCGAAGGATTTCGACACCCCACGCACGGTGAGGGCCGCGTGGTCGATGTCGGGCTCGGGAAGGTCGAGGCTGTCGGCGAGTGAAAGCGGGGGGCTCTCGTGGAGACGGGACTCCTCGGTTTCGCCGGATGTCTCAGCGGAACCGGAAGGAGACTCATCGAGGGTCGTCTCCGGCCTCGAGGACTCCTCGATCGGCGACTCGGTGGCCGGTGTCTCCTCGACCCGGGGCTCCTCGACCGGGGGCTCCTCCACCGGAGGCGCCTCGACGGCAGCCTCCTGGACCGGGGGCTCCTCGCTCGGAGACTCCGGCACCGGGGTCGCCGCGGACAGAACGGGCAGGGGCGGGCGAGGAGGGATGACGATCGCGTCCTCACGCACCAGGGGCAGTGGCGGCACCGGCGGCACGATGACGGCGTCGATGTCGGGGAAACCCGCTTTCGGGGCCGTCACCGGCTCGCCGACATCGCTCGGGCTCGAGACGCTCGCGGCGCGGGGCGCGGCGGTGGCCTTCTGCGCCGGGGGCTTCCGTGCGGGGGTCTTCCGTGCGGGAGTCTTCCGCGCCGCGCTCTTCCGCGGCGCGCGGGGCGACGTCGCTGCGCTCTGGGTCTTCGCCTCCGCCGATGCCGCAGGTGCGGTCACCTCGGGGGCGGCCGGCTTCGCATCATCCTCGGAGTCGGATGCCGTCAGGGGAGGAACGAGCTTGATCTCGACCTCACGCGCCACAACGCCGTGGTCGTCGCTGTCGGCGCGAGCCGTGTCAGCGTCGTCGGGCATCGGGAGTGAGGGAGTCACTTCATCACGCTATCAAGCGCATCCGATTCGGCGAACGGGTTGTGAGGGAACCGTCATCGTTCGATATATCACAAACCTGCAACGACGGGAAGGTATTATGCCTCCTCACAGGGGACATGGCTACCATCAGATGGGCACAACGGAGTGTCCGGTCGGTTAACCGACAGTGAATCACACACTCCAGGAGCAGATCTTGACCGTTCAGACCGTAATTCTCGCCGCGGGCATGGGCTCGCGACTCGGCCGCAGCCTGCCCAAGCCGCTCACGGAGCTGAACGACGGCCGTAGCATCATGCAGCAGCAGCACGACAACATCCGTGCCGCATTCGGCGACGATGCCCGCATCACGACGGTCGTCGGCTACCGCGCCGAGGCCATCGTCGACGCTTTCCCCCAGGTCGACTACGTCTACAACGACCGGTACGACCAGACGAACACGTCGAAGTCGTTGCTGCGCGCCCTGGGCGCGACCGGCAAGGGCGGCGTGCTCTGGATGAACGGCGACGTCGTGTTCGACCCGCGCGTGCTCGGCCGGGCGATCGACCTCATCGAGAACGACCGCTCCTTCGTCACGGTCAACACCGCCAAGGTCTCGGACGAGGAGGTCAAGTACACCCTCGACGAGGACGGTTTCGTCAAGGAGCTCTCCAAGACCGTCGTGGGCGGAATCGGCGAGGCTGTCGGCATCAACTACATCTCCAGCCGCGACAAGCGCGCCTTCATCCGCCAGCTGAACCGCGTTGCCGACCAGGACTACTTCGAGCGCGCGCTCGAGCTGGCGATCCTCGAGGACGGCCTGCAGCTGCGCGTGATGGACATCTCCGACCTGTATGCGGTCGAAGTGGACTTCGCCGAAGACCTCGAGCGGGCGAACCTCTTCGTCTGAGTCCCCCGGCGCCTCACCCGCCGGATGACCGAAGTCAACACCCAGGGTGCGGGCGCCGCCTGCTCGTAGGATCGCGGGCATGGCAGAGAAGGTGCACCGCATCCACTCGATGACCGACGACGCGCCATGGCACGGCGGCCTCCCGCCGGCCGGGTCCGACGAGCACCCTCACGTCGTCCGTCTGTTGGATCGGGTACTGGCCATCCAGCGACCCGTGGTGCTCGCGCATCTGCGGAGCATCCGGCTTCGACACCCGGACGCGACACCGGCTCAGATCATCCGTATCCTCGAACGCCGCTACCTCACCGCCGTCACCGCAGGCGGGGCGGCGGTCGGCGCGACTGCCGTCGTGCCTGGCGTCGGCACCGGGGTCACCCTTGCCCTCAGCGGCGTGGAGACCGTCGGATTCCTCGAAGCGACGACGCTCTTCGCTCAATCGATCGCCGAAGTGCACGGGATCGCGGTCGCCGACCCTGATCGGGCGCGCGCGCTGGTCCTCACCCTGATGCTCGGCACCGAAGGCGTGGATCTGCTGCGTCAGCTCGCTCAGCAAGCAAGCGGCAAAGGTCCGGGGCGAGACTCGTACTGGGGGGAGATCATCACCACATCCCTCCCCCGCGCCGCGGTCGGGCCTCTGGTCGATCGCTTGAAGTCGACCTTCATCCGACAGTTCGCCGCCCGCGGAGGCGCGAGCTGGCTGGGCAAGGCGCTCCCCTTCGGCATCGGGGCGGCCGTCGGAGGCGCGGGCAACCACATCCTCGGTCGACGCGTGCTCGTCGGTTCGCGGCGCGCCTTCGGGCTTCCGCCGGAGATCCTTCCGGCCGATGTGGAGCCTCGGCCTGGAGCACAGCGAATGGAGTCGGCGGCCGCGGGAGGGCTGCGACGCGCCGGGGCGATGGTCGCTGGCGCGACCGGCACGGTGGTGCGCGCGATCGGTCCTGGACGACGGAGGAGCACAGCCCAACGCATCGTCGGCGCGACCGCTTCGGATGGTGGCGAGACGACGGGGTGACGCGGGATCCGGTGACCGACGAGGACACCGGCGGCGCTCAGCGCCCCGGCGGAAGGATGCAGATATCCGGTTCAACCTGGGGTTGAGGGTTTCGGGTCTCGATGTCGGAGGGTGGTGCCATCATTCATACATGCGTTCGAACCCGCGGCTCACCCTCCTCAGCGACGAGGACCGGTCCGAGCTGACCGGGGTGCTGACCCGGGTGGAGGCCGCGCAGGCGGCGTTGGCGGCGGCGGAGGCGGAGCAGACGCGTGCATTGGCCGAGGCGGGGGCGTTCGCGGCACGGTTGGCGGAGGGGTCATCCGCGGTGGTGCGGGACCGGGACATGGCGCTGCGGGGTGTGGCGGCGGAGATCGCGGCCGCGGTGCGACTGTCCGACCGGTCAGTGCAACGGCAGATCGACAGCGCCTATGCCGTGGTGAACGACTACCCGGCGACGGTGCACTGCTGGGAGAAAGGGCTGATCACCCGCGCGCACGTGGCGGTGGTCGAGGATGTCGGGCGACGGTTGCCGCCGGAGGTGAAGGGTGAGTTCGACCAGGTCGCCGCGGAGATCTGCCTCGACGAGACCCCGGGCCGTGCGCGGGCAGACTTGGAGATCCTCGCCGAGCGGATGCACCCGCGGACACTGACCGAGCGGCATGCGGGGGCGTTCCGGGAGCGGAAGATCGTCCGGTACACGATCGGTGACGGGATGTCGGAGCTGCGGGCGGTGCAGTCCACGGTGCTGATCGAGGGGATCTTCCAACGCATCACCGACGAAGCCACCGCGGTCATCACCGCCCGAGAACCCGGGGCGGATCCTGACGTGGCGCCGGACACCCGGTCCCTGGACGAGGTCCGCGCCGACGTGTTCGCCGACATGCTCCTCACCTCCGCCCCGAGCCTCAACCCGACCGGCTCTGGTGACCTACCGGGAGGGTTCGGGGCGATCACCGCGAAGGTGCAGGTGGTCATCCCCGTCATGGCCCTCATGGGGCAAAGCGATGTCCCGTGCGACCTTGCCGGGGTCGGCCCCATCGACGCGAAGACCGCCCGGCTGCTCGCGGGGAACAGCGACGGGGTGTGGGAGCGGCTGCTGACCCATCCGGTCACCGGGTTGACGATGGCGGTGGATCAGTACCGCCCGACCGGGGCGATGGTCCGGTTCCTCAAAGGTCGGGACAAGCACTGCCGGTGGCCGGGCTGCCGGATGCCCGCCCGAAAATGCGAGATCGACCACAACCACGACGCCGCCCTGGGCGGGAGAACCGAGATCTGCAACCTGTCCTGCCTGTGCCAACGACACCACAGCATGAAACAGTTCACCGCCTGAAACGTCCGACAACTCGACGGTGGGGTCATCGAGTGGACCTCCCCCGCAGGGCGGGTCTACACCGACAATCCACCCGGCCATGGGGTGCACTTCTCCCCAGAGGAGGACGTCCCCGACGACCTGTGGGTGAAATGGACCACCTTCACCGGAGAGTTCCGGATCACCGACGAACCCGCCGACGACCCCCGAGAACCGGCGCCGTTCTGACATCCCGCTGCGGGGAGGCGTGCCGGCGCGGCAGCTAATCGAGCTCCTCGTCGCCCTCGCGGTCCGGGGAGTCCTGCACGTCGTCGTCATCGTCGGCGCCGTCGCCGGAGCGCAGGTGCCACTCCTCCCACGAGGCCATCAGCTCGGCGACGGCGGTATGGAACCGCGCGGTGGCAGACCCCGGCGACGTGTCGCCGAAGTAGTGGCGCACCCACTGCTGCAGCCGCGAGACGGCACCCGGGTCCCGCAGCACGCGATCCGCCTCGGCGACGATCTCGGGGGCACGGTCGGCGTCGAGCCATTCGCAGGCGGACAGATATCCGTGCGCGTCCACAGCGGCGGCGGGGTCAGCAGGTCGCGTGATGAGGAGGGGTTTCCCGGCCGCCAGTCGGTCGTAGACCATGGCCGAGATGTCGGCGATAGCGATGTCGGCGGAAGCGAGCTGCCAGCCCAGTTCGGGTTTGTCGTCGAAGACGTGGTGCGCAGACGCATCTGCGGCGTTGGCGTCGGCGATCGCGGCGATGATGCGCCGGTTGGCAGCGCCGTACTCGTGATCGACGACCCCCGACCGGGGATGAGGACGGTAGATGACGCGGTGCCGCCCGGTCGCCAGCAGGGCCGAGACCAGGGCCTCACCGTGGGTGCGGATCGAGCCGTAGTGCGCTGAGGGACGATCACCCTCCCAGGTGGGTGCGTAGAGAACAACCGTCCGGTCGTCGGCGGGATACGGGACCGACCCGGCGTAGTGATCCGCCTGAGGTCGACCGATCTGCCGCGTCCGCCGGTCGAGATCGTAATCCCACAGGACTCTCGACAACCGTTCGCGGGCGGCCTCGCCCGCGATGAAGGCCACGTCGTAGGCCTTGTACTGATTGGTGGTCATGTACATCTTGTCGGACTCGCCGTGGTTGATGAACACATGCCAACGCCGCCCGTAGCGGAACATCTGGAAGTTCCGCGTGTTCTGGTTGACGTAGAAGACGATGCGGATGTCCTCGGCGATGAGGAACTGCTCGAGGTCGCGCACCGTCGGCACGAACGCCACGGGCAGAGCGCCGTCTTCCATCAGCGCGCGGGCACCCGTGACGGCGCGGCTGAGCACGACGACCGGCCAGGTGCGCGCCAGCTCCTGCAGGGGGCGGTACCACTGCCGCATCTGGTACATGTTGACCGCGCCGTCGGCGAAGTACACCGCGATCCGGTAGTGATCCTTCGGGAGAGGCGGCGCCGCCGCCTGCCGTCGACGGACATCGGCGACGGCAGCCCGATTGTCCAGAGCCCGCCGCACCAGGGCGAGGGCCTTCCCCGCGTCGGACACCCATCTCACCCGTCCAGACTAGCCAGCGGTCGCGTGACATGATCGACGGGTGGAGGCAGACGACCGGAAACGACGGGATGCGCCCGCCGTCCCTGCCGACGCCGGAGTGTCGTTCGTCATGCCCGTGCTCAACGAGCGCGACTATCTGGCCCGCGCGGTCGAAACCGTGCTGATGCAGGACCTCGACGTCCCGATCGAGCTGATCCTGGCCCTCGCGCCTTCCAGCGACGGCACCACCGAGCTCGCCTCCGCGCTCGCCTCCGCCGACTCCCGCATCGTTCTCGTCGACAACCCCGCCGCCGACATCCCGGTCGGATTGAACATCGCGATCCGCGCGAGCAGGTACCCCACGATCGTGCGGGTCGATGCGCACTCCGAACTCGAGCCCGGGTACACCCGCCGCGCCCTGGACACCCTCTCGCGCGTCGGAGCCGCCAACGTCGGCGGTGTGATGCGAGCCGACGGACGCACGCCCTTCCAGCGCGCGGTGGCACGGGCCTACAACTCCCGAATCGGCCTGGGTGGGGGCGCCTATCACGGAGGGGCCGACGAGGGCGACGCGGAATCGGCGTATCTCGGTGTCATGCGACGCACGGTCCTCGACGAGGTGGGCCTGTTCGACGAGTCGATACGCCGCGGCGAGGACTGGGAACTGAACCTGCGCATCCGCCGAGCAGGTTACCGCGTATGGTTCGACCCGACCCTGTCGGTGACGTACTGGCCACGGGAGAGCTGGACCCGCCTCGCGCGGCAGTTCTTCGCCACGGGAAGGTGGCGCGGCGAACTGGTACGCCGCTACGGCCTCGTCAACTCGCTGCGCTTCTTCGCACCGCCCGCCCTCGTCATCGTCGCCGCGGCATCCGTCGTCGTGGCCGTCCTTCAGGTCACCGGCGTCCTCAGCGGCATCCCATCGATCCTCGCCTCCGCCGTGCACCTGCCGGTGCTCGCATACCTCGTGCTCCTCCTGGCCGTAGCCGCGGGCCCCGGTGGCGGGAGAGGGTGGCGCGACAAGACGTGGACGCTCGCGGTGCTCCCGACGATGCACCTCTCGTGGGGCACGGGGTTCCTCATCGGCCTCGTCCGCGGAGCCGACGACACCGTCGACACCTCGCGCATCGGGGATCGCAACACACCGCTGCCGTGACCGCGCGACGGCGCCGCCGTCTCACTCGCGTTCGATGAGCCCCTGGTCGAGGATGCGACGGACGACGCGTTCGGCCGCCCGACCGTCATCGCGGGCATTGAACGCCCGCCGCCACGCGTCGTATTTCTCGGCGAACGGCGCGGTCTCCTCCGCCGTCAGCGCGGCGACGAGCTCAGGCTGCGTGCGCACCACGGGCCCCGGGGCGCGAGCGGCGAGGTCGAAGTAGAAGCCCCGCAGCGTACCCCGGTAATGATCCATGTCCGGCACCAGGAAGTACATCGGCTTGCCGGTGACGCTGAAGTCGAACATCACCGACGAATAGTCCGTGACCAGAGCGTCCACCGCCAGGAGAAGCGCTGACGTGTCGGGGTAACCCGTGACGTCGATGACCCGGGGACCGGCGAGGTCGTGACCGGGCTGAAGCGTGCGGGAGTGACCGCGCACGAGCACGACCGACCCGGTGTCGGCGGCCAGGCTCGTCGGATCGACGAAGTCGACGATCTCGTCGCGGTCGTCTCGCCAGGTGGGGGCGTAGAGGATGACCCGCTCCTCGGCACCGATCCCCAGCGCCGCGCGCGTGCTCGCACCGTCACCGGTCACCAGCACGTCGTTGCGCGGGTACCCCTCGACCCACAGCGGCCGACGCAGGAAGGCGTAGGCCTTCCGCAGCACCGACGCGGCGTACGGGTTCTGCGCCAGCAGGATGTCCCACCGGAACGACTCGCGGAGGACCGCCGCCGCCCGTCGTGGGTCGAAGCCCGGCCGGTGGAGGGCCAGCCGCTTCAGCGGCGTGCCGTGCCACGTCTGCAGGACGACCTGCCCGCCGCGGCGCGAGAAGCGACGGCGGAGCCAGTCGTTGACGACGAGGAGCCGTGAGACGCCTCGGGCCCGCCACCACTCGGGGCTCCCCTCGACCACGGCCACCGCGCCCTCCGGGACGACGACGGAAAGATCCGCGACACTCCAGTAGCGGGTCACCCCGGGAGCCCGCCGAGCGATCTCGCGATCGATGGCGAGCGGGTTGCAGCTGGCGTTGCGTCCGTAGAAGCTCTCGAAGAAGACCGCGTTCTCGAGCTCCCCCGGCCTGGTGGCGTATCGACGTTCGAGCGCGGCCTGGCCCTCACCGGAGTCGTACACCGGATCGATCGGCGGGCCGATCTCGACCGCACCGTCACGCAGCTCGGCGCGGAGGGTGCCCAGCACGCGCAGGGGGACGTCCGGCAGCTCGGCGTCATCGATCCCCGCCCCGCTCACGCGCAGAGCGTACGAACCGCGGGGAAGCGGAAGATCCGGTCCGCCCCATCGCGCGACGTGCAGGGGCAGATCCGCCCGCCAGCCGTCATCATCGGCGACGACCTCCGCGGACACACGGGCCCGCGGCCCCTCGAGGCTCGCACGCTCGGGCGCGGGGCCGGTGCCCGACAGCACAAGGGCGGGCGCGGGGTCGGCGTGGAACCGGGCGTCTGTCATCTGCGTCCTCTCGTGCGGCCGTCGGCGGTGGCGGCGCCCGTGGCGTTCAGGATGGCACGGTGGACCCGTGCGGTGTTGCCTCCGTCGCGGAAGGCATGGACATCGGCGCTGCGCGCCGCGGAGCGATCGGCCATGCGCGCGCGCTCCGGGCCGTCGGTGATCGCAGAGCGGAGTCGCCGCACGATCTCCGTCCAGTCCGACGCGAGGTCGCCCGCGGCGATCTCCTCGAAGGAGCCGTAGAAGCCGCGGCGGGCCGAGTACTCCTCGATGTCGGGCGCGAGGAAGAGAACGGGCGTGCGGTTGAGCCCCGCATCGAACACCAGCGACGAGTAGTCGGTGATGAGGAGATCGACGCCGGGGAGGACCGGCGTGACATCACGCAGAAGGTCGCTGCCGAGCATCCGGATACGCGGCGTCGGAACGGGCGGTGTGTACTCCCCCGCGCCGAGCGGGTGCGATCGAACGAGCAGGATGGCGTCCTGCGCCTCGAGGACGTCGCCGAGCGCCGACCAATCCGCCGGCGACGGTACGGCCGGATCCGGTGCGCCGTCTCGCCACGTCGGCGCGTAGAGGATGACCCGCGTTGCGGCCTCGATCGTCCCCACCGTCGTCGACAGCAGATCGCGAGCCAGACGGCGACGCTCCGCGGCCGAGCCACGCGACAGCACGTCGACACGCGGCTCGCCGGTCACGGGCACCCGTTCGTCGGTGAGCGAGAAGGCGGACTCCAGACGGCCGCGCACCAGGTGCGAGGCGGCGGGGATGAGCCCGATGCGTCGGGTCGCACCGCGATACATGGCGCGGATGAGTGCGCGCATCGCGCGCGATCGGGGCAGGATGCTGCTGCGCAGCGTCTCCGGGGAATCGAGGCCGATGCGCTTGAGCGGGATACCGTGCCACAGCTGCACCACGAAGGCGCCACCGGTGGCGTATCGGTTGACGTCGCCGAACCCATGGGTGACCACGAGCACGCGTGCCCGGGCGGTGAGCCAGAAACCCCGGAGTGTGGATTTCCTGACCGTCGGGATGCCGCGGGCCGCGGCATCCCGCTCCTCGCCCTGCGACGCGGTCAGCCACACCGCGCGCCGTCCGTGCGCCTCCGCTTCCTCCCAGAGAGCGAGAGCCCCATCGGCGATGCCCACCGCGCAGCCGAACACCCACAGGTCGGGCCGGCGCGGGACGACGAGCGTCACGACACGACCGAGCGCGTACAGCGGAATGCTCGCCACTTTGCGTGCATTTCCCGCGCCGAACGAGAAGGACGCCATCCCGCGAGCCTATCGCGGGATGGCGTCCGAACCGGGAGGACCCTACTGCTCGAGCTCGCCCAGGGTCACATCCGCGGTGGCGTCACGACCGTCGCGGACGTAGGTCAGCGAGACCTCGCTGCCGGCGGCGAGTGCGCGGACCTGCGCGGTGAGGTCGACGGAGTCGGTGATCGGAACGCCGTTAAACTCGGTGACGATGTCGCCCGCGCGAAGTCCCGCGGCCTCCGCCGCACCACCGGCGGTGACCTCGGCGATGTAGGCGCCGGTGATGTCCGCGTCGTCGACGTAGGCGGCGGACTGCACGTTGGCACCGAGCAGGCCATGGGTCGCCGAGCCGTTCTCGATCAGCTCATCGGTCACGCGCTGGACGATGTCTGACGGGATGGCGAACCCGACGCCGATGTTGCCCTGCGTGGACGAGGTTCCCCCCGCGGAGGCGATGGCCACGTTGACGCCGATGAGGCGGCCCTGCGAGTCGACCAGTGCGCCGCCGGAGTTCCCCGGGTTGATCGCTGCATCGGTCTGGATGACGGCGATCTTGATGGACTCCGCCGGCTGACCCGACTGCTGACCCTGGCCGAAGTCGAACGAGAACGGCGGAGCCTCGCCCTGGTTCTCATCGGCATCATCCTCGTCGGGAGCGGCGGAAGACGCGATCTCGATCGACCGGTTGAGCGCGCTGACGATTCCCGTCGTGACGGTGTTCGACAGCCCCAGGGGTGCTCCGACGGCCGTCGTCTCGTCACCGACGTTGAGGTCCGACGAGTCGGCGAACTCGATCGGGGTGAGTCCGTCGGCGTCCTGGAGCTTGATCACCGCGAGGTCGTACAGCGGATCGGTGCCGACGATCTCGGCGTCGAACACTCGCCCGTCCGAAGTGGTCACCCGGATCGCGGCGTCTCCGGTCGCCCCATCGAGGGTCACCACGTGCGTGTTGGTCACGACGTATCCATCACTGGAGAGGATGACGCCCGACCCGGTGCCGCTTCCCGCACCACCCGCAGCCTCGATCGTCACGACGCTTGGCACCACTTTGGCGGCGATCGCGGTGGTCTGGTTGACGTCGTCGGTGTCGTTGACCGTCACGCTGGTCGGTCCGGTCGCCGTGGTCGCGGTCGATGCCGGCTGGAACAGGGAGACTCCGGCGTAGGCGCCGCCGAGCCCGGCGGCTCCGCCGACGACGGCGGCCGCCACCAGGAGCCCGGCGACGCGGACGGCGCCGGACTTGCGCTTGGTCGACGTCGCCGTCTCCTGCGCTGCGGCGGGCGTCTCGCCGTACCCGCGCCCCCCCTCACCGAGCGGAAGGGTCGGCTGGGTCGGCTGAGTCGGCTGGCTCGGCGAGCCGAACGAGGCCCCGGCGCCCACCGGATATGGCGCACCCGACGTGGGGGTCGGCGGCGCCGGGCGCGGCGGAACGTGCCAGCCGGCGGGCGGAGTGTGCTGGGCGGCCGCCGCCGCCGGCGTCTCAGGGACGGGGGGCGTGGCAGGGACGTCTTCCGGCTGACGGTCGCTGGTGTTCTCGCTCATCTTCGTTCCTCCTCGGGCCGAAGGCCCATCGAAACCTTCGATCGCGTGTTGTTCGATCTGCTGACCAGCGTGGTCATCCATCCTGTGGGTTTCTTATGATCCGCCCGCGATGCGCCTATGCAATGCTGAGGAACCCGTGCAGGAGGGATGCCCACGATGCCGCGAATCGTTCCCGGAGCCTGGCGGCGCACGGCCGAGGGTGCCGGGCTGCTGTCCTCGGACGGACGCCCCCGCCCCACCATCTTCGCCGACATGTCGGCACTCGCGGCCCGAACCGGCGCCATCAACCTCGGTCAGGGATTCCCCGACGAGGACGGGCCGGCGATCGTTCTGGAGACGGCCCGCGCAGCCATCGCCCACGGCGTCAATCAGTACCCGCCCGGACGAGGCGTCGCCGAGCTGCGGGAAGCGATTGCGTTGCACCAGCAGAGGTTCTACGGGATGCACCTCGACCCCGAACGTCACGTCCTCGTCACCGCAGGCGCGACCGAGGCGCTCGCGGCCGCCCTCCTGGCCCTCGTGGACGGTGCCGACGACGAGGTCGTGGTCTTCGAGCCCTTCTACGACGCGTACGCGGCACTGGTCGCGCTGTCGGGCGCGCGCCTGGTCACCGTCCCGCTGCGCTTCCCGCACTTCCAACCCGATCCGGACGATCTGCGGGCCGCCGTGGGCGAGCGGACCCGGGTCATCCTCGTCAATGATCCGCACAACCCCACCGGAACGGTGTTCTCGGATGAGCTCCGCGCCGAGGTGGTGCGGCTCGCGCACGAGCACGATGCCTGGATCGTCACGGACGAGGTCTACGAGCATCTGGTCTTCGACGGCCGGCACGCGCCGATCGCTGCGATGCCGGGGGCGTGGGAGCGGACCGTGTCGATCTCGTCCGGGGGGAAGACCTTCTCCACGACCGGCTGGAAGATCGGTTGGGCCACCGGACCTGCTGATCTGATCGACGCACTCGTCGCCGTGAAGCAGTACCTCACCTACTCCGGGGGCGCACCCCTCCAACCCGCCATCGCCGCGGGGCTGCGGCTCCCCGACGACTGGTTCGCCGCGGTCGCGGATTCGCTCCGGCACAAGCGGGATCTGCTCGGCGAGGGGTTGCGCGCAGCCGGCTTCGACGTGCCGGTCCCCGCGGCCTCCTACTTCACCGTCGTGGATGCCCGGGCCCTCGACGTGGATGACGCCGACGCGTTCTGCCGAGAGATGGCCGAGCGGATCGGGGTCGTCGGCGTACCTCTCACCGCCTTCGTCCGGCCCGAGGAGCGTCCCGCTGTGTCGAGCCTCATCCGTTTCGCCGCCTGCAAACAGGCGTCCGTCCTGGATGAGGCCGTACGTCGTCTGTCGAGACTGCAGGACGGGCGAGCCGGCGGCGGGCCGGGCTAGGAGTCGACGATCACGCGGAATCGACGAAGCCCGAGCGCGGGGTTCTGTCGACGAACGCGGTCGACCAGCGCGGGATCCAGGTGCGCGATCGCGACATCCGTCCCCGACCCGACACCCGCGACGACGACCCCCTGGGGGTCGACCACGCTCGACAGCCCGACTCCGAGGGGCGGCGGGTGGTCAGCGGCGACCACGTAGACGATGTTCTCGATCGCGCGGGCCTGCAGGAGGGTCTGCCAGTGATGCTCTTTGAGCGGGCCCCGCACCCACTCCGCGGGCACGAGGAAGGCGGTGGCACCGGCATCGACGAGCATCCGTCCCATCTCGGGGAATCGCAGGTCGTAGCAGGTCATCAATCCGAATCGGATGCCGGCGACGCTGAAGGTCTCCGGCGCAGAGGTCTCGCCCGGCTGGATCCAGTCCGACTCGCGCTGTCCGAAGGCGTCGTAGAGGTGGATCTTGCGGTAGACCGCGACCACGCCGCGATCGGCGACGGCGACGACGGTGTTGCGGACGCGACCTTGCTCGCCGCGCTCCAGGAACCCCGCGACGATATGGGTCCGCGTCTGACGGGCGAGCTGCTGCAGCGCGGCGACGAAGGGCCCGTCGAGGGTCTCGGCGTGCGCGGCCAGCGACTGGTCGAAGGGGTCGATGAAGTAGTTCGAGTATTCGGGGAGGACGATGACGCGGGCGCCCCGGTCGGCGGCGGTGCGCACGAGCTCAGCGACCGTGCGGCGATTGGCCTCGACATCGGCGGCGGGCGCGAACTGCACGACCGCCGTGGCGACGGTGCTCACGGCCGTCATCGTCCCTTTCCTTCCGATGTCGCGTGGATGGTCGCGCGATGGCGGAGCCGGACGACAGCCGGGACGACGATCCACAGCACGATGACCAGCAGCACGAGGCCCGCTGCGACGAACGCAGCCCACGCCGTGTCGAGGACGACGTCGAACACGAACGCGACGACACCGGAGAGGAGGAGCGCGACGATGGTGAGGGCGGTCAGGAGCGCCCCGTGACCGAATCGTACGACCGTGGCCTTCAGACCCTGCCCGAAAAGCACGCGATGCAGCGCCACCGGAGCGAGGGCGATGATGGCGCTCAAAGCGGAGAGAACGACGAGCACGAGGTAGAACCCCCGCTGCGCGCCACTCAGGTCGGCGAAAGCAGGCTGGAACGCCAGGGCGAGCAGGAAACCGGTGAGGATCTGGGTGCCGGTCTGCAGCACGCGCAGTTCCTGCAGCACCTCGTTCCAGTTCCGATCGGCACGCTCCGCCGGCGATTCGTCGCGCCCGTCGAGCCTGTCGTCGACGACGTTCTCGGGCACAGCGGGCATGCAGCTACCCTGCCCGTCAGCGGGGGCGTTCGGCAACCGCGGCCCGTCCCGGTTCGACGACGGCGGTCTCGCGTGCTAGGCTTTTCTCTTGTGCCGCGGGGTGGAGCAGTTCGGTAGCTCGCTGGGCTCATAACCCAGAGGTCGTAGGTTCAAATCCTGCCCCCGCAACAAAAGGAAGGCGTCCCGGAAGGGGCGCCTTCCGCATTTTCCAGGGCATCATGGAACTGCAGGCGCCTGGGGCGCCCGCCATCGCCGCGCGCGCGGGGGTGCGGAGCAGCAGGGGCGCCGTGTAGACACCCCTACAGCCTCCTTGTATCATCGACCAACCGATATCGCTAGGAAAACTAGCGAAATGATCAGGAGGTGCCATGACGGAGATCGACCACGTCGTCCTTCTCGACGAGGCCGGCCGCGCCATCGGCACCGCGCCCAAATCGAGCGTGCACGGCAGTGACACTGCGCTTCACCTGGCCTTCTCGTGCCACGTCGTCAATGACGCCGGCGAGGTTCTCGTGACTCGCCGTGCCCTGTCGAAGAAGACCTGGCCGGGCGTGTGGACCAACTCGTTCTGCGGCCACCCCCGACCGGCTGAGCCCGTGCTCTCGGCCGTGCGACGCCACGCCGATTCCGAGCTGGGACTCGTTCTCAGCGACATCCAGCTCGCCCTCCCCCTCTTCCGCTATCGCGCCACCGATGCCAGTGGCGTCGTGGAGTACGAGGTGTGCCCGGTCTACACCGCTCGCGCCGAGCACGAACCCGTGCTCAACCCCGCGGAAGTGATGGATGCCCGCTGGGTCGACCCCGCCGATCTCGCGGCGTCATTGGTGACCACCCCGTGGGCTTTCAGCCCGTGGCTCGTCCTCCAGGCGCAGCAGCTGCACCTCTTCGACGCCTCAGAACCCCAACGACGGGCCTCATGATCCCCGCTGCCACCAGTGCCGAGATCGACCTCGCCATCGACTCGGCGGTGCAGCGCATCAGCGACCGCGCCGCGCGCCTGGGTGACGGTTTCTGCGTGCTCGGCGAGGCCATCGCCCGCGCGGCGTCCGGGGGCAAGCGTCTTCGACCCGCCCTCGTCGTGGCGTCCTTCCACGCCTTCGGCGGCGATGAAGGTCAGTTGCCGACCGTCTACCGAGTCGCGGCGGCGTTCGAGCTGCTCCACACCGCGTTCGTCGTTCACGACGATGTGATCGACCACGATCTCATCCGTCGCGGCATCCCCAACGTGGGCGGCGAGTTCCGCCTGCGTGCGCTCACGGCGGGGGCAAGCCCCGGCGGTGCCGCGACCCTCGGCGACGCGGCCGGGATCCTGGCGGGCGACCTCCTGCTGCACGAGGCCGGCCGGCTCATCGCGACCTCCGACGCCACCTCGCATGCACGCGAGGCGCTCTTCGGGCTTCTCGACGACGCGGTCTTCGTCTCCGCGGCCGGAGAACTCGCCGATGTCGAGAACGCCGTCGTCCCCGATCTCGCGGAAGACGCCGCACTCATCGCGGCGGCGCGGGACAAGACCGCCGTGTACTCCTTCAGCGCACCTCTGCAAGCCGGTGCCGTTCTCGCCGACGCCGACGAGGCCTCGATCGCGGCGCTGGGCGATGCCGGCGCGCGCATCGGGCTGGCCTTCCAGCTCGTCGACGACCTCATCGGCGCCTTCGGGACCGCCGACCAGGCCGGGAAGGAGGAGGGCGGCGACCTCCGCGAAGCCAAGCGCACCCCGCTCATCGCTTTCGCCCGGCAGACGGCGGCGTGGTCGCGCGTCAACGATGCACTCGCGGTCGCCCACACCGGTCCGATCGCCATCCGCGAAGCGCAGGAGGCTCTCGAGGCCAGCGGCGCCCGCACCCGCCTGCGCGAACTCATCGACGACACACTCGCCGGAGCGGGAAAGCACTCCGCCGCCCCGGAGCTTCCCGTCGCTGCGAGAATGCTGTTGCAGGACCTCTGCGTCCGCATTCAGGAGAGGATTCCGTGACCGCATCCGGCGATCGTCCCACCGGGCTCGCACAGTACGACCGCACGGCTGAGGACGCATCCGCTGCCGTCATCGCCGCGTACTCGACCTCGTTCGGTCTCGCGACCCGGCTGCTGGGCACGCGGCCGCGACCGCACGTGCGCAACGTCTACGCGCTGGTCCGAGTGGCCGACGAGATCGTCGATGGCCCCGCGCATGAGGCCGGCCTCGATCCCGCTGCCGAGCGGGCGGTCCTGGACGATCTCGAGAGCGAGACGATGGCCGCGATCGAGCGCGGTTTCAGCTCCAATCTGGTCGTGCACGCCTTCGCCCGTACAGCGCGCGAGTGCCTCATCGGCGCCGATCTCATCGCCCCCTTCTTCCAATCCATGCGCACCGACCTCACCGTTGCGAACCACGACGACGCGTCGCACGACTCCTACGTGTACGGGTCAGCCGAGGTCGTGGGGCTGATGTGCCTTCACGTGTTCGTCAACGCCGACAACCCCCGTCCCGCCCTCCCCGATCCGGCTCTGGTCGAGGGCGCGCGGCGCCTCGGAGCCGCGTTCCAGGACGTCAATTTCCTCCGAGACCTCTTCCACGACGAGGGGGCTCTCGGCCGGGACTACCTCGGTGTCACCACCGGGCGTCGCAGCCGTACCGAGGTCCTCGACCGCATCGACTCCGACCTCGCCGCCGCCGCCGCGACGATCCCCTCGCTTCCCGCGGACTGCCGACGAGCCGTGACGGTCGCCCACGACCTTTTCGCCGAGCTCTCGCGACGGCTCCGCCGCGAGGGCGACGACAGCCGCACCCGGGTCCGCGTACCCGACACCGTCAAGGCCGCTCTCGCCGCGCGCGCGATGCTGGGCCTGCACCCGAGAGGAGCCCGCGCATGACCGCCGAACGAACCGTGGTGATCGGCGGCGGGATCGCCGGGCTCGCCACAGCGGCACTGCTTGCCGCCGAGGGTCACGACGTGACCGTCCTGGAGGCACGCGACGACGTCGGCGGGCGCGCCGGCTCGTGGGAGAGCGATGGCTTCCGCTTCGACACCGGTCCGAGCTGGTACCTCATGCCCGAGGTGTTCGACCACTTCTTCCGGCTGGTCGGCACCACGGCCGACGCCGAGCTCGATCTGGTCAAGCTCGACCCGGCGTACCGGGTCTACCGCGAGCCCCAGACCTCCGGCACTGCGGGCGAATCCGTCGACGTCCGGTCCGGCCGGGAGGAGGCGACCGCCCTGTTCGAGTCGATCGAGCCGGGCGCGGGGAAGACCCTGGCGACCTATCTCGACTCAGCAGGGAGCGCCTACGATCTCGCGGTCTCGCGGTTCCTCTACGACACGTACGAGACCACGGCGGGCCTGCGCGACCCGGCGCTCCTCAAGCGCCTCCCCCAGCTCCTGCCGCTGTTGACCACGACGCTGGCGCGTTTCGTCGATCAGCGATTCCGCGAGCCCATGCTCCGTCAGATCCTCGAGTACCCCGCGGTCTTCCTCGGCGGCTCACCCTACGGTGTGCCGAGCCTCTACCACCTGATGAGCCACCTCGATCTCGATGACCGCGTGCTCTACCCCCGCGGGGGTTTCACCGAGGTCATCCGCGCCGTCGAACGCGTCGCACGCCGACAGGGCGTCACGATCCGCACAGACGCCGAGGTCGGTGCGATCCTCACCTCCACCGACACCGGACCGGTGCGGGCGACGGGCGTTCGGTTGCGCAGTGGAGAGGTGATCGACGCCGACCTCGTGGTCTCGGCCGCCGACCTGCACCACACCGAAACCGCCCTCCTCCCCCGCGAGCTCCAGACCTATCCTGAAGAGTGGTGGACCCGCAAGCAGCCGAGCCCCGGGGCGCTGCTGCTCCTTCTCGGAGTCGAAGGCGAACTGCCCGAACTCGCCCACCACACGCTGATGTTCGTCGACCAGTGGAAGGCGAACTTCGAGGCGATCTTCGGCGCCAATGCACACATCCCGGACCCCGCGTCGATCTACATCTGCCGGCCGAGCGCCACCGACGAGACCGTTGCGCCCGCGGGGCACGAGAACCTGTTCGTCCTGGTTCCCATTCCCGCCGACCCCTCGCTCGGACGAGGCGGGGTCGACGGAGACGGAGATCCGCGCATCGAGGCGGCCGCCGACCACGTGATCGCGCAGATCGCGCAGTGGGCGGGTATCCCCGACCTCGCCGATCGCATCGTCGTACGCCGCACGATCACGCCCGGCGATTTCCTGCACGATCTGCACGCGTGGCGAGGCAACTCGCTCGGGCTCGCCCACACGTTGAACCAGAGCGCGATCTTCCGACCGCGCAACGCGTCGAAGAAGGTGCGGGGTCTGGTCTATGCCGGGTCCTCGACCCTTCCGGGGATCGGTCTGCCGATGTGCCTCATCTCGGCCGAGCTCGTGCTGAAGCGGCTGCGGGGCGACCGGAGCCCGGGGCCGCTCCCCGAGCCTGCGAGGGTCTGAGGTGCCGGGACTCTACCTTCTTGCGATCGTTTTTTCGGGCGCGGGGATGGCGGTGATCGACGCGCGCTTCCGCCTGGCCCTGTGGCGGACGCCGCTGGCCACGGTCGTCTCGATCGCCGTCGGCGTGCTGTTCTTCCTCGCGTGGGATGTCGTCGGCATCCTCACCGGGGTGTTCTTCCAGGGGGACAGTCCCCTCTACATCGGGATATCGATCGCGCCCGAGCTGCCGATCGAGGAAGTCTTCTTCCTCACCTTCCTCTGCTATCTCGCGGTGCTGTTCTACAGCGCCGCGATGCGTCTGGGAGAGCACCGGGCCCGCCGCCGCGCGGCCCGTGATGAGGAGCGACGGCCATGACCTACGTGCTGATCAACATCCCGTTCCTCCTCCTCGCGGCCGCCACGACCCTGGCCACCGTGCGATTGCCGCGATTCCGCGAGAGGATGGGAGCATCCCTCGCCGGTGCGGTGGTGCTCGTCATCCTCACCGCCATCTTCGACAACGTGATCATCGGAACAGGACTCGTGGCCTACGACGAAGAACACCGCAGCGGCATCCTCATCGGGCTCGCGCCCATCGAGGATTTCGCCTACGCGATCGCCGCGGCGTTCCTCGTCCCGGCCGTTCACACCCTGCTGACCGCCCGACGGCCCCGCCGGGAGCAGACCTCATGACAACCCCGACTCCCCTGCGCCCGGGCCCCGTCGTCCGTCAGCTCTTCGTCTCATCGCGCCCCGTCAGCTGGATCAACACCGCCTACCCGTTCGCCGCGGCCTACCTGCTGGCGACCCGACAGGTCGACCTGACGCTCATCCTGGGCGCCCTGTTCTTCCTCATCCCCTACAACGTCGCGATGTACGGCATCAACGACGTCTTCGACTACGAGTCCGACCTGCGTAACCCTCGGAAGGGCGGGGCGCACGGCGCAGTGCTCGATCGACGGCTGCATGCGCTCACCCTGTGGGTCTCGGGCCTGCTGTGCCTGCCCTTCGTGGCCTACCTGGTGTGGGTCGGCTCACCCGCGTCGTGGCTGGTCCTGACGGCGAGCCTGTTCTTCGTGGTGTTCTACAGCGCCCCGCCGCTTCGGCTGAAAGAGCGGCCCTTCGCGGACTCGATCACCAGCAGCATCCACTTCTTCTCCCCCGCCGTGTACGCCCTCGTCCTCGCCGGGGTCGCGTGGACCTGGCAACTCGTCGCCGTCGTGGTCGCCTTCGCCCTCTGGGGGATCGCCTCCCACGCCTTCGGGGCCGTACAGGACGTGCTCGCCGATCGAGCGGCGGGCATCAGCTCCATCGCGACGGCGCGCGGTGCGCGATGGACCGTTCGATTCGCCCTCGCCTGCTACTTCGCCGCCGGCCTGGTGATCCTCGCCACGGCGTGGCCCGGTCCCCTGGCGGTCATCGCGGTCCTCCCCTACATCGCGATCGTGTGGCCCTACCGTTCCGTCACCGACGAGACCGCCGAGACGGCGACGACCGGCTGGCGCCGCTTCCTCTGGATAAACCAGATCGCGGGCTTCATCGTCACGGTGCTGCTGATCTCCTACGGTCTTCTCACCGCCGACGCCTGATCTTCCAGCCGCAGAGCAGGAAAGAGAGGATGCCCCGGTCCGGCGCCCCGGTGGGGACGCGGTGCCGGGGCATCCGCTCTGCTCTCGCTCGTGTCGAGGTCTACTGCTCTCCGAGCTCGATGAGCCGCTCGACCGCCGCGGTCAGTCGCGCGTCGGCTTCGCCGTAGGCCGCCCAGTCGGCCGCCTGAAGGGCCGCCTGGCGGTCCATCATCGCGTCCTGGGCCTCCTGCAGCGCAGCCTGATACTCGTCGGCCGGGGGCACCGTCGGCGCCGGGGTCTCGCCGGCGTCACCGGTCTCGGAGGGCGTCGGCGTCGGCGTCGGCGTCGGCGTCGGCGTCGGGTTGGCGTCCGGTGGCACATCCGTGTCACCGGCCGTGGCCCCCGAATCCCCGCCGAAGAGGGTGTCGAGCGCCTCGTTCAGAGTGTTCTCGAAGGCGATCCGATCACCGAAGGCGACGAGCACCCGCTGGAGGGTGGGCAGCTGCGTGCCGCCCGAGGACTGCACGAACACCGGCTGGACGTAGAGCAGACCGCCGCCGACGGGGAGCGTCAGCAGGTTGCCGTTGAGCACGTCCGACTGTCCCTGCGACAGGATGTTGATCTGCGCGGAGACGGTGGGATCGGCGTCGAACGTGTTCTGCACCTGTCCAGGTCCGGGAACCGGGGTCTCGGCGTCGATCTCCAGCATCCGGAGCTTGCCGTAGCCCTCGCTCTTGACCCCCGCCTCGGAGCCGGCATTGGAATCGACCGCGAGATACCCCATCAGGACGTTCCGGCTCGCGCCGCCCTCGGACGAGGGGATGAAGGTCGTGAACATCGAGTAGCTCGGCGCCTCCTGGCCCGGCATCTGAATCGTGGAGTAGTACGGCGGCTGGAAGCTGCCCGGGTCCTGCGGATCCTCGGGGGTCGCCCAGGCGTTGTCGCGCTGGTAGAAGGCCCGGGCGTCATCGACGTGGTACACCCCGAGCATGGCGCGCTGGATCTTGAACAGATCCGTCGGGTAGCGCACGTGGCTCATCAGGTCTGCCGACATCTCGCTGATCGGCTGCACCGTCGACGGGTAGACCTTCTGCCAGGCCTGGAGGATCGGGTCCTCCTCGTCCCACGCGTACAGGGTCACCGACCCGTCGTAGGCATCGACCGTGGCCTTGACCGAGTTGCGGACGTAGTTGATGTCGTCGATCGCGAACCGCGGCTGGACGTTGTTGGCGTCGGCGATCGCCTGCTGCAGACTGACCGTCGTCGAGTACGGGTAGTTGGCGCTCAGGGTGTAGCCGTCGACGATCCACACGATCCGGCCGTCCACAACGCTCGGGTACGGGTCGCTGTCGAGGGTCAGGTAGGGGGCCACCTTCTCCACGCGCGTCAGCGGATCGCGGTCGTAGAGGATCTGCGATTCCTCGTTGACGAAGTCCGAGAAGAGGATCTGCTCCGACTGGAACTTCAGCGCGTAGATCAGGCGGTTGAAGACGTTGCCGACGCTCGGTCCCCCGTCGCCGGTGAAGGTGTAGCGGGTCTCGTTCTCGCCATCCGCGCCCGACGGGTAGTCGAGCTCGAACGGCTCCGTTCCCGCCGGAGCGCCCACGATCGAATAGGGCGGGGAATTCTCGCCGAAGTACACACGCGGCTGGTACTCCTCCTCCTCGGTGAGGACGCCCGAGACCGGGATCCCGCGCTCGATGAACTCGGGGAAGCCCTCGACGGTGCGCGCGTTGCCACGCGCGGCGACCATGCCGTAGCCGTGCGTGTAGACCACGGTGGTGTTCTGCCAGGTCGAAGCCTGCCCCAGACGCTCCACGTCCAGCTCGCGCACCGAGACGATGGCGTCTTGCGACTGGCCATCGATTTCGTAGCGGTCCACATCCAGCGTCTCAGGGAACTGGTAGAACGCGCGGTACTGCTCCTGCTGACGCACGGTCGGGCTGATGATGGCCGGGTCCATGATGCGGATGGATGCCGTCGTCTCGGCGTCCTCGCGCAGCTGTCCGGGCTCGACGTCGGTGACGGCGGAGAAGTCCGTCTTCTCCAGCCCGTCGATGCCGTAGGCCATCTTGGTCATGTCGATGTTGCGCTGGTAGTACTCGCTCTCGAGCGTGAGCTGATTCGGCCTCACCTGGAAGGTGTTCAGCACCCACGGGTAGCCGACACCGACCACGATGGCGGAGATGACCAGGAGCGCCGTGGCGATGAGGGGATAGCGCCACCGACCGATCACGGCCGTGATGAAGAACAGGATCGCGACGATCGCGGCGACGATCGCGAGGATCGTCTGACCGGGGATGACGGCGTTGACGCCGGTGTAGCCGGGGCCGGTGATGCGGTCGTAGGGCTCGACGAGTGTGCGGTACCGGTCGAGCCAGAGGCTTCCCGCCTGAACGAGGAGGTACAGGCCGGCGATGATCGCGAGCTGGATGCGCGCCGCCTTGGAGATGCGCAGTTCGCGCTGGCCGACGCGGACCGAACCGTAGAGGTAGGCCACGAGCCCCGACACCAGGAGGCACACCAGCAGCACGGCCGACGCGAAACCCAGGACAGCGCCGTAGAACGGCATCGCGAACATGTAGAAGCCGGTGTCCAGACCGAACTCCGGGTCGGTGACCGTGGTCTGGACCCCGTTGAACCACAGCCAGGTCACCTCCCACTGCGTCGAGGCGGCGAAGCCCGCGAAGAAGCCGAAGAAGACCGGGATCCCCCACATGGCCAGCCGGCGCAGCGGCTCGACGACCTCCTGGTACCGATCGAGTTGCGAGCTCAGGCGTGCATAGACCGGCCGCAGTCGATAGGCCAGCTGGATGGCCAGCCAGACCGGGATCCCCATGGCGAGGAAGCCGACGGCGAACATCACCACGCGCGCGACCCACTGGGTCACCAGCACCGATGTGAACTCCAGTTGGTCGTACCAAAGCCAGTCGGCGTAGAGGTTGGCGAAGATGAAGAAGGCCGCCACAAGCGCCGCGATCACGGCGAGGGTGATGGCGATCGCCCGTCGGGATCGGGAGGGTGCGGCCTGCGGCGCGGGGGTCGTGGTCACAGAGTCAATCCTAAGAGGGCGTTTCCCGGCCCACGCGCGAGCCGGGTGTG